>NZ_BBXA01000001.1 GCF_001014975.1 Novosphingobium sp. MD-1
CTGTCAATCGGCGTCCAAAAGGGACCCCCGATCGGCGCGCAAAAGGGACCCCCTCTCAACGATGGCAGGACGGTCGAGGAACGCGCCTTGCGCTGCGCGCGGCGTAGGGAGGGCGGAGCCCGACCGGAGGCGCGCGCAGCGCAAGGCACCTTAATCCTGCGTGCGGCAGGGATCAGTTTCGGTTCTTGAAGCGCCAGCTGTCATTGCCGGTCTCGATGATGTCGCAATGATGGGTGACGCGATCGAGGAGAGCGGTGGTCATCTTGGGGTCGCCGAACACCGTCGGCCATTCTCCGAACGCCAGGTTGGTCGTGATGATGACGCTGGTTTGCTCGTAAAGTTTGCTGACCAGATGGAACAGCAACTGCCCGCCTGAACGGGCGAAGGGAAGATAGCCAAGCTCATCGAGCACGACGAGGTCGAGGCGAGAGAGCTGGGCGGCAAGCGCGCCGCTTTTGCCGATCCGGGCTTCCTCTTCGAGGCGGGTCACCAGATCAACGGTGTTGAAGTAACGCCCCCGCGCTCCAGCGCGGACGACATTGGCGGTGATGGCGATGGCCAGATGGGTCTTGCCGGTGCCGGTGCCACCGACCAGGACGACATTGCGCCGTGCGGGGAGGAACGCCCCGCCGTGCAGCGAACGGACCAGCCCCTCGTTGATCGGCGTCCCCTCGAAGTGGAAAGCATCAATGTCCTTCACCACCGGCAGCTTGGCGGCCGCCATCCGGTATCGGATCGAGGCGGCGTGGCGGTGCGTTGCCTCCGCACGCAGCAGATCGGTCAGTATCTCCATCGTCGTGCGCTGGCGCTGAAGCCCTGTGGTGACGGTCTCATCGAACGCGCCGGCCATCCCTTTGAGTCCGAGCCCGCGCATCGCGTCGATCATGTCATGCCGCTGCATGAAAGTTCCTCAGTTGGTCGTAACGGGCACAGTCGGCGATCGGCGGATGCCGCAGGGCATTGTCCTCCGACGTGACGATCGTCAGCGGTCGCGGCGGTTCGCGGCGCCGTGCCAGGATATTGAGGATCAAGTCGTCGCTCGCCGTGCCGGTTGCCAGTGCCTCCCGCACGGCGGCTTCGACGAGTTCCAGGCCATCGGTCAGCACGGCCGCCAGCACGCGCACGAACCGCCGATCGGCATCATCGCCGTTACCCAGCTTGCGTCGCAATCGGGCGAGCGCCGGCGGCAGTTCCCAGTCCTGGAAGGGTGCTCCGTTGCGTAAAGCGCCGGGCTTGCGGGCCAGCACCGGCAGATAGTGCCAGGGATCATAGATGGTGCGGTTCCGCCCGAAGAAGCGGGGATGCTCAGCGACGACCTCATCGCCGCATCGCACGACAATACGGTCGGCATAGGCCCGAACCTGCACAGTGCGCCGCGCCACTGTCGAGAGGACCGAGTAACGGTTGCGATCGTAGCTGATCAGGCAGGTGCCCGACACGCCGTGCTCGCTCTCGTTGAAGCCGTCGAACGGCCCCAGCATCGACTGTAATGCAGGACGTTCGATCTCCAGCATCTGCGCCACGGTCTGGTCGCCCTGCTCAGGATGGGCCTGCCGTTCGGCCCAGCGTCGGCACTCAGCTTCCAGCCAGCCATTGAGCTCCTCGAGGCTGGCGAACCGCAGACGGGGCTGGAAGAAGCGCCCTCGGATCGTCTGCACCTGGTTCTCGACCTGACCCTTCTCCCATCCCGCCGCCGGCGAGCAGGCCGTGGGCTCGACCATATAATGGTTGGCCATGATCAGGAACCGCCGGTTGAACACCCGGTCCTTGCCGGTGAACACGCTCGTCACCGCCGTCTTCATATTATCGTAGATGCCGCGCCGGGGCACGCCGCCGAAGAAGGCAAAGCCGCGCGCATGCGCGTCGAACAGCATCTCCTGGGTCTCGCGTGGATAGGCCCGGACATACACAGCCCGCGATGCGCACAGCCGCATGTGCGCGACCTTTACCCGCATCGGCTTGCCGGCGATCTCGACATCCTCGTGGCTCCAGTCGAACTGGTAGGCCTCGCCGGGCTGGAACAGCATCGGAATAAAGGCAGTCGTCCCGTCTCCGACATCCCTGCGCCGCTCGATCTTCCACCGTGCCGCATAGCGGCGCACGGCATCGTAAGAGCCCTCGAAACCCTCACGCACCAGAAGGTCGTGGATACGGGTCATCCGAAGCCGGTCACGTCGGCCCCGTAACTCGTTCTCTTCCAGCAGCACATCCAGCCGATCCTGAAACGGACCGATCCGCGGCAGCGGCTGAACCTTGCGCCGATAATCAAATGCGCCTTCCGGCGCCCGGATCGCCTTGCGGATTACCTTCCGCGACACATGCAGATCACGCGCGATCGCCTTGATCGCCTTCCCGCCGGCATACTCACGCCGGATACGAACCACTGTCTCCAAAACCAACATCCCGATCTCGCCGCATGAACTTCCACGCGGCTGTGTAAGCTATCGAAATGAGGGGTCCCTTTTAGACGCCGATCACCCCGCTAACGGGGTCCTTTTTGCACGCCGATCCACA
>NZ_BBXA01000002.1 GCF_001014975.1 Novosphingobium sp. MD-1
ACCCCCGCCACGGCGGGAACCGCCGTCACATGGAACGCGCGGAACAGCCTCGGATCGATGCCGATGTTGCCATAGTCGTCCTGGTTGTCGACGACCTTGAGGATGCCTTGCTGAAAGGCTTTCATCGAGTTCCCCGGAAACCCGTTGAAGACGACCGAACCGCCGGCGCGGGCAGTGTCGCGGATCAGCGCTTTCAGCGACTGCGGCGGCATCGCCAACGATGCGAACACAATCAGCTGCGGGGCACGGCCATGGTCGGCGCCGGTGTCGGCAGCCGTCTTCACCAGCGCATCGAAATCGACGAGACCTGCAGGGCCACCGCCGAGGCGGGGCAGACTCTGCGTCATGGCGCGCTGGCCGGCTTCAGCCGTGGCCCTTGCATCCTCGCGCAACGCCTCGCTGCGGCGCAAGACTTCACTGGCCAGCGCCTGCGCGTCGTCCTCCCCGGCCTTGCCTCGCGCCAGCACCGCCTGGATGTCGAGGCCCTCGACGTTCTGCGCGACGGCATAGCCGGTGCCGGCAAGCGCGATGAGGCCCAGCGGCAAGAGCGCCATGCGCTTGATGGTTGTCATGCTCTTCCTCACAGGACGCAGCAGTTTCGTTTGCGCCACACGAGGTAGCCCATGTCCTCACCCGTCGCGGGGATCGCATTGCCCGAGCCGGGCTTCATGTCGGAGGAGCCGATCGGCGGGCAGGCGTAACGGCCCTTGACCATCGGCGAGGGAATCGTCGCCTGGAACCGGTACTGCTGCTTGCGCATGATCGGCATGACGTACTTGCCGCACAGGCCCTTCGAGCCCATCGTCCCCCAAGCGACGCCTTCGCGGTGCAGCTTGTAGGCAAAGCGCGAGAGGGCAAGCCGGCTCGACTGCACCTCGCCCACATGCTCGGCGATATTGCCGTCCATCGGGTACATCGAGCCAAGGCAGCCCGCGCACCAGAACAGCGGATCGAGCGGGAGCTTCAGCGTCGCCGCGCCACAGTCGGCGGCACAGGCCACCTGCGCGATCGGGTTGGCGAAGACGGCGACCTCGGGATTGATCAGCGCGGTCAGGGTATCGTCCTGCCAGAGCGGATCGATCTCGGTGACATAGGCAATGTCGAACGAGGACTGCTCCATGCAGGCGACGTCCGTCAGGATCTCCATCCAGTAGAGGAGCGGATAGACATACCAGTGGACGTTCCACTTGGCGCCGCCGTTGCGGCCATCGCGCGAGGACGCGGCGCGCCCGTACCCGATGTCGAAACCCGGGGCGATGCGCGTGCCGCCAAGACTCGAGAAGCACCAGGGCTTGACCGTCACGTCAGCGAGGCGGACCGGCTCCCAGAAGCCGAACGCAAAACCGATGCGCGGGAGCGGCGAGCCGCAGGCGCAGACCGGAAGCGAGGGATTGTCGGTATCGGGCCGGTCCCCCGGAAAGATCTTCAGCGCGCCGATCGACAGCGGGAAGAGGCACGACCAGCACACGTCGGTGATCGGATTGACGAAACGGCCGGTGCATTTGGCGGGCGCGCTGGCGCTGGTCACGGCATCGGCCGCGCGGGGCTTGCCAGGCAGGCTGACCAGCAACGCGAGACCGAGCAGCGCCACGGTGACGATCCTGCCGACCGCCCCAAACCGCACAGGGAGCCGAACCGAGAGCGGCATGGATATTCGGACCGGCATCATGATCACTTCCTGCCGACGCTGACGGGGATTTCTGAAACGCGCATGACCTTGCCGGCGGGCTCGACGACCGCGGGAACCGCGCGGATGCCAAAGCGCGTGGTCAGGTATCCGCCCTGATCGAAGTAGAACCGGCGCTGGAAGCGCGTCATCGCCTCGAGCGGCGCGCCCTTGACCATGACGATCTTCGCGGTGACATCGGTATAGCGGCGCATTGCCCAGTCGAACTGGTCGCGATCGTCCGCGTCGATGAAGACGAGACTCTGGCGCACGGTCACGAAGTCGAGCGGATTGACGCGCTGGCCCGCGCGCGCGATCGCGTTGCCCTTCGTATCGAAGATGTCGTGATCGATGGTGATCGCCGGATCGTAAGTCCAGCTGCGCGGCCACGTGGCAAGAGCAATGCCAGCCACCGGATCGGGCCTGCGAATGCGCGCCTCGCTCCGACGGGCGAACTCCTGGTTCATCCGCTCGAGCGCGCCCGTCGTCTGCAGGTGCGTGAGCTTGTTGCGGATCACGGCGAGAAGATCCGGCTCAACGACCGCGAAGACCGCGCCGTGCTGGCCATAGTCCCTTGCCGATGTGGGAACGGCGACCGATCCTGCGCCCACGCACGCTACGAGAGCGGCAAGGCCCCTCCCCCGCATCACAGCAGGACTCCCCTGGCAACGCCGACGATCTGGCGGCGGCACACGAAGCCGATCGCGGCATAGCGGCTGTCGAAGCCGTCCTTGTGAGCGCTGCCCATGTAGTAGCAGCCCTCGGGGATACGTCCGACAGGACCCGGCGCCAGCACTTCGCCGGCGGCCGAAAGCGGCTTCATATGACCGATCACCGACCTCGTGCCCTGGCGCGGGTCGTTTCCGGATGGGGCACGGATCAGCACCACGTCGTCACCGCGGTGTTCGATCACGTCTCCTGGCATGCCAAGCGCGATCTTGCCGAATGGCGATGGCCGCTTGCCGAAGTGCGCCTCAACGAGTGCGTTCCGGGGCGGCAGGAAGAAGGCAACCTGCCCCCGTGCCGGCAAGGCGCCGCGCTCGACGAAGTAGGCCCAGTTGGGCAGCGAGGGTGAGCGGTTGATGAGGAACAGGTGCGCGCGCGCGAAGTCGTCGACGCCGCGCCACAGCACGAGCGCGGCAACAAGGCCGGCGCCGGCGATCCACCGCTTCCGCGAGGAACTGGCCCGGGAATGAGGAGGGGACGAATTACTGGCCAGCAACGCCATTGCCCGATCCCGTGATCATTGCACCCGACGAAGGGATCTGGGACGGCATCACGCCACCCTGCCCGACCGTTCCTGGGACACCGGCATTGCCGGTGCCTGGCTGCGCGGCCCCGCCCGCCGGCGGCGAGGCCACGCGCGGCGCGGGATTGGCGAGCATCACCTTGCCCACCGCCTTGCGCACCTCGGCCGTGATGTTGGGCGTGGAGGAGGACACCACGGCCTCGCCGACAAGGATGGTCTCGCCCGTAGCGGCCCGGTGCCTGAGCACCGCCTGCAGCGCCGCCATGTACTGGCGCGTGTCGGCCTCGGTCTGCTCGGGGCTGTTGCCCGCCCGGGCCTCGGCCATCACGAAGTCGTTGGCCATCGCCGCCAGATTGACCGAGACGATCCGCCTGTCCTTGAGCGCATGCACATCGCGCGTGATCCAGGCGCCCCACAGCAGGGCGCCGGCGACGGCCGCACCGCCGAGGATCTGGCCCCAGCTGAAACCGGCAAAGCCACGCCGGCGCTTGGCCGGTGCGATGTCCGGAACAGGGGTATCCGTCCCGGCCTGGGTGCTTGAAGGGTCGCGGTCCGGCAACGATGGTGCGGTAGTGGCCATGGAGAAGCTACTTTCAGGAAGGCGTGGAAGGGGAGATCGCCGACGCTGCGGCGTGTCGAAGCGCCGACAGGCGCGACAGGCACAGCACGGCAAAGACGAGATCGAACGCGACGAAGACCACCATCGCGAACTCGGCGCGGGCGGCGTGCGGCGCGGAGAGGTAATGCTCCGAAAGGTTCAGGCCCTCGCGGAAGAAGCCCTCGAAGCTCGCGTTCGCCATCAGGATGAACAGGCCGATCAGAAGGCCGAGCGCGGCGAGCGCGTTGATAAAGGCCCATGCGCCAAGCGCGATCGTCCAGTAGAAGAACGACGAGCGCCGAGATTGGCGCGGGGAGCGCGTTGCCTCCATCTCAGGCCCGGGCGCAGATGCCGGAGCCCTCATTCCGCCGCCTCCAGTCCCTCGATGCCCTCAAGCGGCGTCCACTTGCCCGGATCATCGGGATAGGCGATGCGCTCGATCGCCTGCGCCATCGGGAAGCCGCGATCGACTAGCCGCTCGACCGCGGCGAAGACCTGCGAGCTCGAGGAGAACACCGTCGCGGAATAGGGGTCGAGCACGAGCCGGCCCAGGGCGAGCGTTTCCGGGCCACGGATCATGAGATCGGAATATTCGGTGCCATTGCGCTTGAGCGAGCGCATCAGCGCCTCGCTGCCATCGCTCAGGTCGAAGCGACCGTGTTTGGTGAAGTCCGAGATGGTGTCGGGCTTCTGCTGGAGCACGATCGACCAGTCGCTGTTCTCCAGCGCCGCCACCGAGCCATCGGACTTGTAGTAGTCGTTGAGCGATTGCGTCGCGGTGATCAGCGATCCGCCGTACTTGCGGCAGGTGCGGGCATAGGCCTCGATGAAGTCGGCCATCGAGCCGCCCTTGAGCATGGCCCACGCCTCGTCGAGCAGCAGCGCCTTGCGCGTCGCGCGGTCCTCGCGCATCGCCTGGCTCGACAGGAACATGATCGCGCTCAGCACCACCGAGCGCAGTTCCTCGCGCGAGGCGAGGTCGGACAGCTCGAACACGGTCAGCGCTGCCCCGATCCGCAGCGAAGCGCGGCCCGTGAAGAACTTGCCGTAAGTGCCCGCTCTTGAGAACGGGCGCATGCCAATCGCCAGCGCCTGGCCCGCCGGATGCCCCGAGGCCTCGAGCGCCCGGATCACCCCGTCGATCGAACCGTTGTCGCGTTCGGCTTCCCACTCGGCATTGACCGCGCCATCGACCAGGCCCGCCTCGGTATCGTCGAGCCGGCTCGAGGGGCGCGCCATCTGGCCGACGATCGCCTTCAGCATGGAAATGGAGTCGAGCTTGTAGTCGTCGTTGCTGTCCGCTTCGGCCGCATCGATCATCGAGAACGGGTTGAGGCGCAACCCGCCGTTCATGGTGAACTCGACGAACTCCCCGCCCTGCAGCTTGCACGAGTGCTCGAAGCTGCGGCCATCGTCGATCACGATGACTTTCGCGCCGGCGCCGACCAGCGCCGCGGTGATCTCCTGCAGCGCCACGGACTTGCCCGACCCGGATTTGCCGAAGACCGCAACATTGTGGTTGCCCGCGGCGTTCTCGAACGGCGACCAGAAGAAGGGCTGGCCGCGCCGGCCCAGCAGCAGCATGTGCGGAACCGCCGAGCCGGTGTACTCGCCCTGCATCGGCGCGATGTTGGCGACAGTGGTCGTCAGCATCGTGCGCATGCGCTTCAACCGTTCGAAGTCGCGGGCGAGGCCGTTGGCCATGGTCATCGGCATGACCGCGAGCAGTCCCGGCATCTGCATGTAGCGCTCGTCCTGCAGCTCCCACCCCGCCGACTTGTAGATCGCCTTGAGGTTGCGCTCGTGGGCATCGCCCATCCCGTAGGTCGAGAAGCTGGTGACGCCGTAATAGACCCGCACGAGCTTCTGGCCCTGGCGCAGCTGCTCCTGGACATATTCCCACTCGCGGCTCTGGTCCTTGAGCTGCGGCATCCAGCGGGCCGAGCGGGAATCGGCAAGGCTGGTGGTGCGCATGAACTTGAAGCTCGCCCGTGCGGTTGCGGCCTGCTCGTCGGGATATTCGAGCGCCAGCACGGTCGCGACCGGGCACGGCATGCGCAGCTTGTCGATGAACGGATCGCCGATCAGCCGCGCGGTATCCCACGCCGTCCAGCGGGGCGGCAGGTTGCGCACCGCATAGGATCGAATGTCAAAGTGATCGGGGCGCACTTCGCCGATATCGGGCGTGCCGTCGGTGAGGTTGCCCATCGCCCGGAACCGCTCGGTCCTCAGCACGATCCGCGTCGGCTCGACCCGGATCTCCATATCGCGGCGCACGGCCTGGTCGGCGATGGGATCGAACGGGTTGTAGTCGGTGACGTCCTCGACGCCCGAGGTCGTGGGCGAGGTGAAGTCGTCGATCAGCGCCATCAGGCCGACCGGATCGATGACCATGCTGTGCACATCGATCGAGCGCAGCATCGCGATCATCGAATCGCGCAAGGCCACGAGTTCCACGTCCGTGGTCTTCGATCCTTCGGGAACGCCGAGAGACACGATCACGCGATGCGAGCGCAAGTGGAAGGGGGCGTCGCGCGACAGGCTCGCCCAGACACCGGCCTTGATATGATCGCAGCGGTGCTGCGCCATGCGTTCGTAGATGCCGCCCGCATCGCTGCGCGGCATGTACCACATGCCGATCTTGCCCGAGACGCGCGGGCTCTGCCACTGCACGATCTGGACGCAGGTGCGCTCCGGGATACCTTCGGACAGGAACTGGGCGATGATCTCGCTGGTGCGGTCGTCCGCGCCGACCAGCGGCGAGATCTCGAGGATGAAGCCGCGCGAGGCGTTGTTGTAGTAGAGCTGGGTCTTCGGATCGAAGCTGCGGTAGGGCAGCCAGTGCGCCAGCATGGGGATCGCGGCTTCGGGCGGCGCGGCATCGACCTTGCGGGGGCCGCCGAAGAGATCCGCGACAAGACCGTCGAAGAAGGCCATCAGTGTTCTCCCGCGATCGTGGTCGTGGCGGCCGGGAAGGACGGGGCACGGACGGGTGCGGCGGCGGCCGACGTGGACGCCGAGGGCGCCGGAGTAGCTGGCGCCGTGGCGCCCGCTCCCGCCGTCGACTTGCCCAGCGTCTGCTCGACCTGTTGGCGGATGGATGCTGACGGAGACACCGTTGCCGCGCTCTCGCCATTGATAGTGAGGGCCTGGTCGAACGCGGCAAGGCCGGGGGCACCGGCGGCAAGTTCCGCATAGGACAGGCGAGCCGGTGCCGCTGTGCTCTGTTGCACCGGCGCTGGCGCGCCCTTCCCCGCCATGGCGTCGGGCTCGACATAGACGACCGATTGCCCGCGCCAGCGCCCGAAGCGGTCCGCGCGTGCCGGCAGCACGACCTTCAGCGCGTGCGCCGAATGCGCCGTCGAACTGGTCGGGGACGCATCCGGCGATCCGGCCGGCGCGGAGCCATCGCCGCCCATGACCGTCAGCGCCTGGTCGTCGATCTTCGAGGTGGGTGCGCACATGCCGTCGGGGGCACGGCACACGAAGTTCCCCTTGACGTTGCCACCAAGGCTGACGCAGCCGGCAAGGATTGCGCAGGATACGGCTGCGCTGCTGATAGCGGCCATACGCTTCATGGCAGGATGCTCCGGCTGATCGTTACGGGTGCAGGCCGCGGGTTGCGGTTCGATCGCAACGCCATTCCCCCGGAAAGAAACAGGCCCATCAGGCCTGCCCATGCGGACAAGGCCTTGAGTGCGACGAACATCGGCCGCCATCCGACGGGATCGGAGTGCCCGAGCGCCGTCACCGCCTGGCTGCTGATCGCGAAGAGCACCGCCAGACCCGCCAGTTCAACACCGATCAACAGCGCGATCGTGACCCGATGCCGGTTCATCGCCGCGCCGCCTTCAGCCAGGGCTCGAGAATGTCGCGCGAGCGGTAGCCCTCGAGCATCTCGCCATCGGAGCGCACGATCACCGGCGTGCCGGAGAAGGCGTTGACGCGCGCGAACTGCTCGTTGGCGTCAAGCCCGCTGGTGTCGCACGTGGCTGCCGGCAGCGCCTCACCGGCATAGGCCGCGCGGACCGCACGCCCCTTGTCGCGCGCGCAGAGCACGCGGTTGGCTATGTCGCGGCTGCCAAGCGTCGAGATCGGCCGCTCGATCACGCGCACGTTCATCGTCTCGAGCTGGTTCACCAGCGCGCGGCAATACCCACAATGAAAATCGGTGAAGATCGTGACCGGGGTCCCGTCCGGCTTGCCCCAGACCACCGCGCCCGCCGGACCCAGCTTCGAAAGGTCCACCCGGCGCGCGGTTGCCGCCTGCCCGGCGCCTGCCCCTGGGCCTGCCACCGCGCCAGCAGGAACGCCGCCATGCGCGGCCATGGCCGCAGCGGGCGATTCCGCGCCCTCCTCCTCGCGTGATCCCGCATGGGCCGCTCCGCCCAGGAGCAGGCCGGGATTGATCTCGAGCAGCTTGGCGGCGGTGAGGTCCTGGCGCGTCTGCATGTCATAGACGCGGCCGATGAACAGGTAGCGCGCGCCGTGGTCGACGTAGAACAGGCTCTTGCCGGCCACGACCTCGCAGAGCCCGCCAACCTTGTCGCAGTCCATCGTGCCGACCTCGGTCTTTGGCAGGCGGGTCTTCAGGAGGTCGGTGACGTGGCGGGCATCGATGTGGCGATCGGCGGCATAGACGCCTGCCGAAACGCTGAGCGCGCCCAGGGCACCGAGAAGTCCGGCGCCCAGTGTCCCGCTCTTGAGTGTTCCGCTCTTGAGCTTGCTGGGGATTTTCATGGCTGAGGTAACCTTCAGTTGCGGATGAACGTGCCTTCGAGGAACACGATCTCGACATCGATGCCGGTCGGCATCTCGATGACGGGCTGATACTGCTCGGCCCGTTCGATGAGGTATTGCGATAGCCGGTCACCGGCCTGCGCGATGCCCTCGCCAAGGCCCCCTTGAGCGATATCGCCGGCCGACAGCTTCGGGCGCTCGCCGTTGACGACCGTCTGCGCGCCGGTGAGGTAGGCGCGCGTGTTCACGGAAAAGCCCTTGCCCACCCCGCCGACTAGGCCGGCGAAGAACGCCTGCATCGTGAGGCTGCCCTCGCGGCTCACCACGCGGCCGCGGACCCCGGTCTTGCCGCCGAAGGCGACGAAGCCCTTGACCTCGCTTTCCGCAAAGCGGCCCCCCGGCTGCGGACAGGTCATCTTCGCGAGCCGGACGTAGACCTTCTCCGAGGACAGATCGCCGCGCGCCGCGCCATTGACGAGGCAGCCGTCGATCCGCGTGGTCAGCACCTTGCCGTTCTGCGCGACCGAGCGCGCCGGGCCGGTGATGCGCAGGACCACCGGCAGGGGATCGGACTGCGATTGCACATTGGACGCGGCATCGACGCCAACGATGACGCGCGCCCTGGCGTAGCTGTTCGCCGGCAGGTAGTTGGGGCTGTCCGTATAGATCGTGTTGCCGCGATCGGCAGGCCTGGCGGTGCCGGTGGCGCCGGCAGGCGAGCCTGTGAAGCTGATGACCTTGAGTTCGGAGCGTGGGGCAGCCGCCAGCGGGGACCCGCCCGGAACACTGCTCGCGCCAAAGCCCTGGTATGACGATGGACCACCGGCGCCGTAGAGGGCGCGCGGTCCTGCCGCCGCCGCGCTCGCCGCACCCGATTGCGCGGCCGCCAGTTGCTGGCGCAGGTTGCGGTTCTCGTCCTCGTAGGCCGAGACCACCTTGGTGCCATCGGCCGCCATGTTGGAGTTTTCCGAACGCAGCGCGTCGAGCTGGGTCTTCAGCTGCGCAAGCTGGTCGCCCTGCCCCGCCATCCGGCGCAACTGGTTGTCCTGCGCCTGCAGGCGGTTCTCCGACATCGCAATCCACTCCTTCTCCGAGAGGTTGCGCGCGCCGAGATCGTCGGTGGACACGGAAATCTGCTGGCCGCCTTTGGGCGTCTCGGGGCCGGTCGGCTTTGTTCCGCTGTCGGCGAAGAGCCACCAACCACACAGCACGACCACCACCGCGCCGCCGGCGTAGAGCGCCATGCGCTGCCGGCGCAGAACGGCGTCGTTGCCGGCGAGGTCCGTCGCCGGCATCGGGGCGGCGTTGAGATCGGGCGCCGCCCTGCGTGCGCCCTTGCGCTGAAACAGATCGCTCAATGCCATTGCAAAACCTCGTGCTGCTCAATAGCGCCGCCGTGACGCGGTCGCGGGGCCGGGGACGGGAAGTCCAGGGGGGGCCAACCGTCCATGCTCATGATCCCGGCACGGTGCGGCGCGTGACGACATAAGCTGTCGTCACCTGGCGCGGCTCGAGACGGGGCGAGGCGATCGACACCGCGACCGCGTCAGCCGGCGCCACCTGCGCCTCCTCGAGGTCCACCGGCGCCTTGCCGGTGTTCTCAATCCGCAGCACCCGCCCCATCAGGTCGAGGCCGCGGTACTGGGCAAGGAGCTGGACGGTGACATCCCCTGCCCGCACCAGCACCAGCGCGGCCTTTTCCATATGGAAGCCGGGCACGACCTTCTGTCCCGCCATGGCCTGGACAAGCCGCACCGCCGTCTCGTCGAGATCGGGCGCCTGCTGGTCCCCCTCGTCGGCATCCGCGCTCTTTGCAGCGGCTGCCGCTCCGGGATTGGAGAGAAAGATCTGCTGCGCCTCGACAGCGTCGATGCGGCAGGCGAACTTGTAGACGAAACCCTTCTTCGACGTTCCGAAGAACGAGAGCGCCTTCGCCTTGAACCCGCCCGGGACCGAAAGATAGATGTCACCCCGCGTCGGCTCGTTGACGACCGAGAAATCCTCGAGCGGATTGTCGGGCTGTACCTTGGAGACGCTGGCGAAGGCATCGTCGACAAGGCTGATACGCGTGAGGTCCTTCTGCGAGGCGACGCATTCGACGCGCGCATTGTCCTCGACCATCAGGGTCTGGTCGGCCCAGGCAGGGGTGGCGAAGAGAACGCCGGCGGCAAAGAGGGTGCAGCCCACCCATTGCGCGCCACGGTTGTCGAGGCGCGCAAGCAGCATGGCGCCGCCGGCAAGGCAGGCGTAATCGGCCGATCCGTTCATGGCTGTGTTCCTGTTGAGGGCGCCGCGGTCGCAGCTTCGGCTGCGGCTTCAACGGGCGCGCCGGGAGCGCTGACCGCGCCGAAGCCGACGAGGCGCAGTTCGACGCCGGTGTAGCTCCAGTCGAAGCGGAACGTGCGCTTGAGCGCCGCCACTTCCTGCCGGCCAACCATGGTGTGCAGCACGCCCGTCACTTCGGACGTCAGGTGCTCGGGGTCGACTTTCATCGCTTCGATCGTGAAGAACTGCGCAACGCTGGAGCCGCGCTGGTCGTTGACGATGCGCAGCAGCTCGCCCTTGATCCGGCCGTAGGCCGAGGGGTGGACGATCCGCAGCACCGAATCCATCCAGTATTGGGCGTTCGCCGGCGTGCGGTTGAGCATGAGCACGGTCGCGTCGCGCGTCACCAGTTCGAGGTAGTCCTTGCCAAGCCTCGCACTCGAGATCTCGATGCTGCGCGTCAGAACCGGTTGCAGCACGACCTGCCGGTCGCGCGCCGAGGCGGCGATCAGCGCCAGCATCGCGACGACGCCAAGGCCGATGCTGGTGAGGACCAGCATGTTGCGCTGTTTGAGGACGCGCTGCGCCTGCGCCTGGCTGAAGCCGATTTCCATGAGACTATCCCGCCATGAGTCTGAGGTAGGAAGGCGGGACGGCGCGAAGGCCGGTCATGCCCTGCGGCAGGTACCAGTAGCATGCATGAAGAAGCCAGGACGTGGCACGACCAGCTTTTGCCTTTCGCAGACCCCACCAACCCAGGAAACCCAATGCAATGCCGACAAGCACATGCTCGGTCATGATGCCGACCACGAACGGGATCGCGAGGCAGGCGAACTCGTCGAGAGTCCACAGGCCGATCCGCTCGGGCTCATCAAGCCGTGCAGGAATGACATAGCGATCCATCGCCGCCCCTCTCCCCCGGAACGATCAGCGGAGGCGCAGCCCCCGTGCGATCGTCACCGGATTACGTCAGATGATCGCGGTGATCGTCGAGGTGACGATCGGGATACCCGTGCCGACGCCGATGCCGACGCCCACGGGAATGGCGATCTGGGCCATCGAGAACCGGCCCGAAGCGAGGCCGATCAGGCCGCCGACCAGCGAGATCAGGGTGATGATCTTGCCGCCCGAACCTTCGAGGAAGCCCGAGAACTTGGTGAAGGCGGTGTCGAAGGTCGTGTCCGTGCCGGCCAGCGCCGGTACGGCGAAGAGGGCGACCGCAAGGGCCACCATCAGCAGCGCGAAAAGCAGGTTCTCCAGTTTGCGGTCGGAGACCGTATTCTTGAAGCCATCCCACCTGGCAAGTGAAGCCGTAAATGCCATAGCATGTCCCTATTTGCTTTGCCGTCAGTATTAACGACGATTCCAGACAAAGAGATGGACCGGAATTTGCAAGGTGGAACTGGCCGCATTGGAGATCAATGTAGGAGATATTCTATAAAATGTCTCTCATGCAGCATTTTTACGTATTTTTATGGCGGAAATTTCCGCCACTCTGTCGAATTAATTCATCATTCTGCCGGATTTATTAGAGGGAGTGGCGGATTTATCCGCCATCCGGCGCAGCCGAAGCACGCGCTCTTCAATTCATACGGATTCACGCTTGCCCAACGCAGGCGCATCGCCTACCCATAGGAAAGCATGTATTTGCATGTATTCTTATCGAACGAGGACCGCATGCCCTTGAGTGATCGCTATCGGGAATTGTACCTGAACCAGATGGGACAAAACCCGGTCTCCACGCGATCAATCGCAATCCGCGCCAAACTGCACCAATCGACGCTGAGCCACTTCGCGTTCAAAGGCGGGAAAATGCGCTACGATCATCTCGTAGCGCTGCTTGACGCCGCGGGGATAGATCGGCTGCGATCCGTCCTCGCCGTCGAAGTCCTTCAGGACCCGGACAGCTATGACAATCCCGCGATCAAGATGATTGCCGACATCCTGCCTCCCTTGGTCGAATACCTCATGTCGCAGGACATGAATCTGGCTGATCCGTTCCGTACCCACGAAACGGGCATGATCTCCGAACACATCGCGAAATATCTCATCCAGATCGTCGAAAAGCGGCAAGCGCGCCAGAATGCCCTGTTTGAGCAGCGCTATTCCCTGGGACGAGCATGAACTCCCATGGGTTGCGGCAATCGTCCCAATTATCCCCGCCGAAACGGGTGTCTAGGGCCTGGTGCGTCCCTCAAGCGCGCTCCAGTTTGCGAGAATGTTGGCAACGTAGCCTCGGGTTTCCCGGATAGACGGCACGGCATAGGAGGTCCGGACACGCCCAGGACCCGCGTTGTACGCCGCCAACGCGAGGTCCGCGCGACCGAACTCGTTGAGATGGGCCTTGAGATAACGTGCGGCCCCTGTGAGGTTCCCGCGCAGGTCATAGCGATCGACACCAAGATGTCTCGCCGTGCCCGGCATCAGCTGGCCAAGACCGAATGCCCCTTTCGTGCTGACGGCGAACGGATTGTAGCGGCTCTCCTGGATCAGCATCGCATCGAACAGGCCGACCGGCAGGCCGGCTTCGCAGGCGACCTGCTGCATCAGCGGATAGAGCAGGCGCCGGCGCTCCTCGCCGGTCTGCCCCATCAGTTGCGACGGCCGCCACGGCCGCGCCCCACACGCGCCGATCGCAGGCGACAGGACTGGTCGCATCGTGATCGCCACCGGCGCTTCCCCAGTCCTCATCCAACGAGGGATTCGCAAGAATGAAGATGGAGCCACAGCCTCCGGGCGCGACCAGTCTTGCAGCATCACCGCGCCAGGGCGCGGCACTTCCAAGGGACCAGTTGCCGTTCGTGGTTCGGCGGGAATGCCTGAGCCGTATGACGGTCCCGCCGGAGCCGAAAAGTCCAGCAACGCAACGGCACGAGACGCAGGCCGCGCATGCGCTGACGTCGACAGCAAAAGGCATCCGGCGATCAGAAACAGACGATGATGTGGCATGGGTGGACCATCGCGAAGAGGCAAATCCTGCTCAAGAGCCTGACTCGCACCAAAACACCTGGCGGGCAGAGGACAGGCCGCACAAGGCCATGCGCAAGGAGCTCGATGCCCTCCCTGTCTTTCATGGACGGTCGCGATCAGGGTGGCACAGCGACGCCTATCGCCAGCGCCAGATGGACGCCGGGTTGGTCCCGGTCAGGCTGCTGCTACACAGGGATCTTCATCGCATGGTTATCGGCTTGCGCGATCGCTACGGCTACCGCAGCCTCCACGCCATAGCGACGGCCTACCTCGAAGCCGCGGAAAAGCGCGTGAACATCGCGAGCCTTGTCATGCCGCGCCGCCATTCGCGGTCCACGCACTATGTCGAGTGCAACGTGATGATTTCCGAGGATGCGCGCAATTTCCTCGATCGCATCAAATCACGCCATGGCCTTTCGCGCTACCACGCGTTCGAAGCCCTGCTCGACGCCCTTCCCGATCCATGGGCCGTCAAGGCCCATGGTTCCCTGTTCGATTGCGATAAACCGGAGAACGCCGTGAGCGGATAAACGAAGCCCGGCACGAGGCCGGGCATCGCAGGATTGATTGCCTGAGCATTTGGCGTGCTCAAACCGAACCCTAAGGCGTGGGTTCTGGCTAGCTCTCCTCGACATTGCTGTCAACGATGCGCGCTTCGCGCCACGGGACTTTTTTGCCCCGTGAACGGCCTCTCGTGAGGAGGCTGACACCATGACCATTACCAACGACGCAGAAGCGACGGATGCCGTGATAACTCCGGCCAGCGACGCCGTGCGTTATGCCGCCGCCATCACCGCGCAATGGCGCAGCCTGCCGCCGGTGAACGATGCGCGAAAGCTGCGCTCCGACATTCTGAAAGCTCTCGAATTGCTGGCGCGCTACGACACGCGCTCGCTCGATGTATCCCGCGCGAACGTGCGTCACCTCATCCGCCTGGTCAGTCTGGTCCGCCCCGAGGACCTCGCCGCCAGTGGCGGCCTGCTCGGCGCTTCCAACGCCTGGTACGCCGAGCGCCTCGGTGTCCGACCCGACACCATGACCACCATATTTCGCGCGCTGAAGCGCGCCGGCCTCATCATTCCGCACAACCAGACCGAGAACCACCGCCGTGTCGCCCGGCGCGACCGCCACACGTCCTGGATAGGCCGAGGCTACTCGCTCAAGCCCTTGCTCGTCCGTCTTCCGGAATTCTCGCAACAAGGGCGCCGGCTCGAGCACGAGGCGGTCGTTGTCCGCGCGAAGCTCTTCGAACTGGACGCGCTGATACGGCAGATGCGCCGCCAACTCGCCGCCGCTCCCGATGACGGCCTGCACGAACGCCTTGCATCGATCGCCGACGAGATGCGCGCTGCCGGTGGCCGCCCCAGCGCTCCTTTAGCGACATCCCTGTTGCACCAGGCCTTTGTGCTATCACTCGATGTGGAAAAGCGCCTGCAGATCGGCTGCGCAGAGGCCCCTTGTCCGGATTTGAATCCGGACCAGTCCCGAAAAAATTCCGGACCCCATATTACAGCCGAGCAACATGATACTGTTCTTGTATCGGCTATCCAGGAGGGGGGTAGCGGTGAGGACGGCGCGCCGACGGCGATATCTGGGGTGAGGGAAAGGTTGCTGGTCGGGGAGGAGATGACGTGCGGCATCACTCCGGCCGAAGCACGGCATCTGTTTCCAGCGGGCGCGTTGTTCATCCCGGCATCGAGCGATCACGAAGCCTTTGTCATTTCCGCGTCGCGGCTGTCCGACGCGCTGAAGATCAATCCCCGCCTGCTCGGGCGCGGCTTCGAGACCATGGGGATCGCCCGCACCATGTGGAGCCTGTTTATCGTCTGCCAGCGATCCGCACGGGGAGAAATCCATGCGACACCCGCCGCCTACTTCAACGGGATGGTGACCAAGGCCGCCGCCGGGATGCTTGACCTCGACAGGTCAATCTGGGGCGAGCGCCAGAAGGCGAACAACCACATGGGCGGATGAGGATTGCGAGGTCACACAAGACGGGGCGCTTGCGGCATTTCAATCGACACTCTGGACACTCAAATCGGTCCGTATTGCCGGTTTCCCCGTTCCCATCCTTGCCAAGCAGGGTGCATCCGTGGATGGTCAAATTTCCGTTAACGATGTTTTTTACAACGCTGGCGGAAAACCGTGGATGGAGCACTGATCATGAAAAACAAGCGCGCGCCGCGGCCGGCGCCAAGGCCGGCTACGCGAAGTTTCTGGAGCGCACTCCTGCGCTACCTTTACAGCTGACGCACCTGCACTCGACGTCGATGTGGCGGCCCGCATCATGCGGGGCCGTCACTCGGCAAACTCCGGCGACCGCAAGTACGAAAGCGCAAGGACCAGAAGTGTCGTGGAAATGGATATACGGGTCCCCAGCGCCTCGGCATAAATCCGGCGCGCCTCTCGCAACGACACACCGATCTGATCGTCGAAACGCACCGCGAACCTGATTCCGGAATGGCTCGCCTTTTCGAACAGGTAGTCATCGCCGATCACGGTTTCCAGCATAGCCGGATCGTTCCAGGGAAACTCGATCAGAAGGGCCCTCAGGAACGCGTTGAAGCCGACCAGCTTCACTTTCTCGATCTGGAATCTGGCCAATGCCTCGACAAGGTAGGCAAACTGGTTCCTTGTATAGGCGACGGTGTAGCCAGCATTTGCCATGAAATGGGAGAGCCTGTATTCCTTGCCAATCGATCCGGAACGAGAGCACACTTTGACACCGCCGCAACATGCCCCATCCGCCGCTCATCCATACTATGACGAAGAGGCAACCTGGGGGACGTTCGAGCTTGCCGTCGAGGCCTATGCCCTGGTCCAGCAGATGCGCGAGGCTCTAGCAGTGGTCGCTACCGAAAGCGAGTCTACGAAACCCTCCGCTGCCGCGCGATGGTTGCCAGCAGTTCCTCCAGCGCCATGACTTCGCCAACCGCCTTGCCGAGACCATAGTCAATCCCGGCAACTTTGGCCGCGGCAAGATCGGCTGCCGAGGTGAGGTTGGGTACGAGGATCGACCGTCCAAGATCCCTGCCCAGATCCACGCTGGCACGTAGCAGGCGTTCACCCGCAATATAGCTGAAACCGGAAAAGGTCTCCGATAGCTTCATTTGGGTGGCCCGCAGGCGACGCAGCGTTGCAAAATCCATATTCCTCGCAAGTCCGAGGCCAAGCAGCGAACATTCCACACCAAGCTTGCGCAGACGGATGAGCTGGCTGTCGCGCAAGCCGCCACGCTCGACCGATTCTAGACGATCCACGCCAATAGTCAGGCGCTGCGCGACATCGGGTTTGCCAGCAAGGACATGACCAAGATCTTCCCACAGGTGCGGATCGTCGAGAAGATCCGCCTCGATATTCAGCCAAAGCCGCATATCGTGGTGGCCGTATTCCTGAGGGCTAAGAACAGTGCGCAGTTGCACCATCACCTGCGCGCTGTTTTCCCGGGTGATGGTTTGCGTAAACTCCGCTCCACAGATCTGACCGGTCATCAGGTTCAGCACCGGCCGATAGGGACGCAAAGCCGTTACGTTGTTCCCACCGTTTGCCTCCTGCGTCGGGGCCGAGCGCGCGATAGCAAAGGGGATCCGCCTGGCTTGTGCACTTTGCGCCGCTTCGCCCGCCCTGGTCAGGGCCGTGGCCATGTCTCCGCCGCTGAGAAACGCAATGCCCGTATGCGCTGACACCATAGTGTCGACTGGCAATCCTCCCGGAACACCCGTTTCGGACGCGACGGTGTACAACGTATCGCGCAACCGGTGAATGTTCGTGAGATCGACGTGAAACGCCAACGTCTCCGGCGCCGTCTGGAATACCACATCAGCGAGCCCATGGTCCCGGATGCGCTCGGCCGCCGATTGCAGCGCCCGCACGGCATCGTCGTCGGCAAGACATGTGACGCGCATGCAGCACACGCCCATCGTTCCCGCCGCGATCGCCGCCTCGGCAAATGCCGCGCGGTTGGCGAGGCCCGTATCGCCGTCAACCAGTCGGAACGCATCGCCGGCCTGCTGGATATCGAGCTTCCAGCGCATCAACCCGGCATAGACCCAGGCCAGCAGGATGCCAGGAACAATCTCCAGATCGACCGCCCACCGCGCTAGCGCGCCGAAGGTGAAAAAGGCTCCAATCGAGAAGTAGGCAGCGTGGCGAAACCTGAACGCACGTCGACCGAGCCCCCACATGAAGTGCGGAAGCGCCAGAGCGGCCAACCAGATGGGCAACCACCCAATCTGAATGGGCACGCCATGGCGATATGTCTCCATCTGGACGATGAGCTGCGCAGGTGCCGTTCGATTGATGCCGAAGCTGAAAATCGGACCACCTGCCCCCACCCCGGCACTGTCCGTTTGACTGATAATTATGAGGCGCCCGGCGACTTTCTCGCGCGGAAATCGTGCCGATGCCACATCGAGCAGTGACAATCTTTCGACGGCATCACCATCAATCGTAGGATTGACCGGGGTTACTGTATCAAAATGCCGTGTCGCACCCGTGGCCAACGCGGCCACTGGCGGGATCACGCCTTGCCGGGTTTGTAGCCAGGGTGACATCGACCCCTTGGGGCTGCGAAACAGCGAATACGTGAGGGCATTCCCGTAAAGGATGTTCTTTCGTAATTGCGGCAGCGGCGGATCCTCCCGGACGACCGGAAAGGTTTCCGCGTGAAGAGACAGTGCCGGTAACCAACCCGCAGACCGCTCCGTCATGGGGCCGTCGTTAGCGGGAAATACTTCCAGAACCGCGATCACGGGACGGCTCAGCCGGGCTATCGCTTGGCCGAGGCGGGTGTCGGCCTCTGGTGTCGATGGCTGATCAAGGTATTCGTTGATAATGATGCGTTTCGCACCGGCATTGTCGAGTTCCGTCAATGCCTTTGCCAGCAACAACCGTTGATCGCCCAGCGAACGATTGTCGAAGCCGTGGCTTTCCTCGACCAGAACGTAATTGTCGAGCGTCCTCTCCCTGAACGGGATCGTGGCTGCAAAGTGGAACGTTTCCAACGGAGCGAAAATGTCCAGCGCGGAGACCAGGAAGGATAAAGCCAGTGCCCAGACAAGATATTTCCGGGGAACGGGGAAGCTGAGGAAACGCTGCACACGGTGTCCCATAGCCATGCGATCTTGCATGGCAAGGGAGTCTGGGGCAAAGAATGATGCAAATGAATGCCACTTCGGACCAATCTTTCGCGGAAACGGCGACCGACCGCCTCTATCTCGAGATGCGCAAACGCATTCTCGATGGCCGGTTGCGTGGCGGGCAGCTGATCCAGACGGCGTCGGTCCTCTCTTTCTTCGAATGCGGAACGACCCCGACACGCGAGGCGATGCGCCGCTTGCGCCTGGAAGGCTATTTCACGCAGGATACCCGCGGCCGTCACTACGTCCGCAACTGGTCCCAAAACGATCTCGTCGATGCCTGGACGCTGGGCGCGACGATATGGGGATATTCCGCTCTTCGTTTTGCCGAACGCGCCGATACGCTGCATAAGACCCGCCTCAACACGCTGATGAACGCGGCTTTTGAGGAAGGGCGCACCGATTCAGGCGATATGCAATTTGTCCTGTCGGGCATTCTGGTAACGCTCCACGTGATCGGCGCAAAGTCACACGTCCACCATGCCGAGGCCACGCTCGATCATCACGTGCCAGTGGGCCTTCGCAGAATGTGTCTTCAGGCGCTGACCAGTGCGGATCTGCAAAGGCTTTGCAGCCAGCTCCAGAACGCCGTGAACTTCGCTCTGGCCGGGCAAGCCCAATTGGCCGCGCAAGGCGTGGAAATGGCGGTGCGCTCAATCCTGGCGCCAGCTGCCGAGCATTTTTCCTGGCTTGCGGCACTGCCGACGACGGCCGAAGCCGTGTTTGATGACGATGGCGACGTCGAAGCGCCCAAGTCTCCCCGCAGCGACCTGCGGCCCTATTACGGAACCGGGGCGCCAGAGATTGCGGATATAGACCAGTGGATTGCCCGGACGGTCAAGGCCACTGCTCCACACACGGGCCATACCGCGCTAACCGCCTGACTTTTCGGCCGCACCCGTTCAGCGCTTTCCGTATGGTACGGCACTTTCATCCCTGATTTTTGGCAATCTGCGTACGCTGCAGCAAACGCCAATGCCCGACCGCCAGTTGCAAATCGGCCCATACATCCATGCATTTGCATATATGTAAATGACGGATGCTCACGCCATCCGACACACTCTCTTTCGGCCATCGACGCATCACCTGACCGCAACACACCCAAAAGGGATCAATTAAAATAGGGCCGGCACTCTTGCCAAACGCCTATTTCATAGGCATTTGCACGCCAAGCGGTTAGTCTCCATCCACAGTTGATCTCTCCGCCGGGGCGGCCCTGAACCATCGGTTCGGGGCCGCTCTTTTTCATTTGGCCTGCTCCTGAACTCCGAGCGCGCGCGACATTCCGCCCTTACATCGATCATAAAAACATGTAATTGTATGCTATACCCGAAGCCGGGAGGCTCATCATGCAATGTGGAATGCGCTTCAGTAAGAACGACCTCGACGCGCTGCGGGCATCGACCCTTCTCAGCGCCGTGATCGGCCGCAAGGTCAAACTCCGCCGCGCCGGGGCCGAATTCGTGGGGCTCTGCCCCTTCCACGACGAGAACACCCCGTCCTTCCGGGTCAACGATGACAAGGGCCTCTACTATTGTTTCGGCTGCGGCGCCGGCGGCGATGTCATCCGCTTTCTCATGGATGAACAGGGGTTGAGCTTTCCGGACGCAGTTCGGGCGTTGTCCGACGAAGCAGCGCTACCCGCCGCTTCCCGGCGAGATCCAATCCGGACAGCTGCCAAAGTCTCCGCCAAGCGCCAGGCCGCAATCGAGGACGCGCGGTCCGAATGGCTTAGCGCCCGGTCGGTGCGCGGAACGCCTGCCGAACTCTATCTTGCCGCGCGCGGGATCACCGGCTCTCTCCCCTGGTCCGTCAAGTTCGGGCGCGTGCCCCTCTGGCGCAACCGGGAAACAGGAGCCATCGGCCGTCGCTCCCCTGCCCTGCTCCTTGCCGCCCAAAATCGGAACGGTGCGATCTGTGGCATCCAGCATGTCTTTCTCACCGAAGACGGCCGCAAACTGCCGCGCGGCAAAGCCAAGCGCAGTCTGGGCCAGATCCGCGGCTGTGCCGTGCGTCTATCACCCCCAGCACGGCGCATCATCCTGGTCGAAGGTCCCGAAGACGGCCTGACCCTGCGGTTGCGCGAGGACCGCGTGCCGATCTGGATCACCCTCGGCACCGGCATGATGCCCTTTGTTGAACTCCCGCCCATCGTCGAGCACGTTACCCTCGCCGGCGACAACAACGCGCCTGGCCGCGCGGCCGTTGCCAAAGCCGGGGAGCATTTCGAAGGACTGGGGCTCACGGTCGACACCGTGTTCCCCCCTGCCCGCTTTGAGGACTGGAATGACGAACTGCTGGGAAAGGAAATGGCAAGCCAGTGAAATACCCTCTGAACCCCTGCCCCTCCAAACATGCCGGTCGCTCCGAGGTCGTGAATGTCTGACACCGAGTTTTCCGCCGCCGAAAAGTTGCGGGCCATTCAGATCGCCCACGAGCAGATGCTCGTCGCCGTCATCAGCACCGTTTGCGATTTGCGGCCACAGGACGATACCGTCCGCCTGACGATCGCCAGAAGGTTCAAGGATCTCGTGTGTCGCCACCAGCTGACCGACGTCAGCAGCCCGGTCAAGGCGGAAGCGGTTACGATGTTCATGCTCGATGCCGGACAGAAACTGATCGGCCAGGTTTTACCGCGACCGCTGTCCAATCAGATTCCGGTGCCCTCACCCGACAAATGATCCGCTCATGCAATGCCACCAACAAATCCCCTGGCGCTGCCTCCCGCGGGCAGCGCCAGGCGCATGGCGCTGCCACACCCGGGCTGCCGGCAGCGCGCTCGGGCCTGAACCTCAGAAAGCCACAGGCGACGATAGTCCGCTCGCGCGAGGAGCTCTGACGGTTTGACGAACCGCACCTTGCCGCAGCGCCGACACGTCAGTTCCATGCGCGTCGCCGGATCGAGGTCGCCCAGCTGGAGGGCATCGAGCCAGCTCACCAGTCGTCTTCCGCTTCAGGAATCCGCGTGAAGCTGATCTTGGTCCCGACATTGCCTCCCGCCGGCGGCTCCCAAGGTCCGACGCTGACGACAGTCTGTCCGTAGCGCGCGTTCAGGCCATCCATCGCCCGAATCAATTCTTCTGCGCGTTGCCGATCGCGATCGTCGTCAGCAAAGAGATCGGGCTGTCGCGCATCAGCACCGGTCAGCTCGCCGAGCGTCACCATGATGCGCAGAATCTGTGTCCGCGGCGGCACGACCGCAACGACATGGTCCCACAGCCTGGTATAGGCCTGCAGGATCGCGATATCGTCATGGACCTCCCCGAGCGGGTGGACGTCCCCCCAGCCACGCTCGTATCCTCGAAGATAGAGATACAGCGCCGACGCATAAAAGTTCGATCGCCGCATACGGCGGGCGGCCTTCGTCAGCAGGAGGCGGCCCATGGCCCGCGCGTTCCCCAGCGAACGCTGATCGGGTGGCAGGACGCGGCCGTGTCCGAACATATTGCGCTCGGTCTCCGGGCTCTCGATCGCGTAGCCGTGGAGCGCATACCACAGGCGCTCCCCGGTGACATTCCGCCAGAGCGCGCGCGCGTGCTTGGGTTGCAACGCCAGCAGCCCGGTGACATCGACGACGCCGGCGAGCCCAAGCCGACGGATCATCGATCGGCCGATCCCAGGAATGTCCTCGAGCTTGAGTCGGGCAAGCTGCGCCGGAACGTCCTCTGGGTGCCAGATCGTCAACCCATCGGGTTTGCGGGTATCGCTCGCGATCTTGGCCAGGTGCCGGTTGGCGGCGAAGCCGATCGAGCAGGTCAGGGTGGCGCCAATGTTATAGCGGATCGTGGTCTTGATGCGGTTCGCGAGATCGACCGGTTCCGATCGTTGCGAGGGATCGAGGTAGCACGAAACCTCGTCGATCGACTTTACCTGGTCGACAGGGATGACGGACGAGATTTCCGAAACCAGGGCATTGTGCGCGCGGCGATAGAGATCCGGCTTTTGAGGAACAAGCACCAGGTCCCGGCAAAGCGCCCTCGCCTCCTCAACCGGCATGATGCTCTTGACCCCCCTCGCCTTCGCTTCGCGCGACGCGGCGATGATCGTCGAGCGGCCGCCGACATAAGGCACCACGCCGATCGGTCGTCCACGCAACTGCGGATCGCGCAGCTGCTCAACCGAGGCGAAGAAGCCGTCGAAATCCAGATAGAGATGTTCGATCGTGGTCGGCTTGCGCATAGGCCCTCACCCGGCCATCCGCGCCGGTGTTAATCCGTTCAGCCGATCAGCGCTGGGAAGAAGTCGAACTGGTCGGGGTCCGGTTCGGAATCGTCGTCCCCGATCACCCTCATCTCTCCGACAACGATCTGATAGTCGTAGTTGTGAAACAGCGTGAACGGGTCCGTGGCGATCATCTCGAACCTCTCAGGATCCTCGTTCTTAATGTCGTACCCGTTGCTCAGTGCGCTGATGTACACCTCAGCGCGCAGGATAATGGCCAGTGCTGCGGCCGACGCCGGTGCCAGCCCTTCCGTTTCGCAGAACGCAAGGAGCGCTTGCTCCCGTTTGGCTTGATCGTAACCACCGGCTCGATCGGCGCGGAGATAGGCGTCATAGCCGCGCTCGACCTGGTCCATCGTCATGGTCACGCTGTTCAGCAGAGCGATGACCCGCTCATATTCGCGTCGCGGTGCGCCTTCAGGTGGGATTTCCAGCATGGTGGGCATGTGTCGTTCTCGATTCGCGTGATGAGAACATCATGAGAACATGAGGCGCCTTCCGTCAAGATGCGCCGCCCCTCTCCCCTCCCCCGCGTCGAGACCAACGTCGATCTGTCGGCTGTACTTGCATGTCCTTTGCTGGCCAGGGCCGATCGAAACGGCGCAGATCCTCCAGTGGTGCTTCCAGCCACGTCCGCCATTCACTGCGCGCGAGAATGACCGGACAGCGATCATGGATTTCCATCAGCTCTGGCGCAGCATCAGTCATGACGCCGGTGTAGCAGTCACCCCACTCCGCTGACGACCGCCACAGCCCCGCCCAGGCAAATGTGCGCTCGCCTTTGACCGACAGCCAGGTCTCGGTCATGCGGCCGGTTTCTCCGACCGCCTCGGCGAAACGCTTGCAAGGTATCACGCATCGTTGTTCGGGCACCTGAGCCCAGCGACGCCAGAACGCATTCAGTTTGTCGAAGCGGGCGTTGTTCACCGGGCGAGGCTTGGTGTGACCCTTGAGGAGTACCGGGAAGCCCCATGTCATGTGTTCGACGACCAGCCCCCCTTCCCTCTGGATTACGACATACGCGGGATCCCGTGGGTGAACAGTGGCCGGTCCGGCATTGAAGGCATGCGCCGGCTTGGCGTCGAAGTCTTCGACTATTTCCTCGAGCGTCGGGCTGTCGTAGCGGTTGCACATGGCCTAGATCCCATTTTTGATCACCCGACTTATAGACATACCGGATATTTCCACTAACCCGGTTATGCTATTTATCGGGTTTTCAGTATTACCAGATAATGCCTCGCCAATCTCGCCGCCATCCTGTCATCAGAGGGCAATCGCCAAGGTGCACATTTTTGGCAGGCCATCAACACGTCGTCTGAATGTGCAGAACCAAGCTGGCTCGATGCCCACGGGTACTGAATTTGGGTATCAAGTCTCGGTGTCGTGGACCTACGCTTAATCCGGTAATTCAAATTATCGGATATTCAACGAAAGCGGCGGCATAAATCTGATAATAGATTTTACCGGATATTCCATATAATCCGGTATTGACATACACCTAGTATACAGATTAATCCGGTATACGATAAGACCCGGTAAATCTACAAATCGGATAAAGAGACGCGCAGATGCCCACAATAGCCATCGCCTCACCAAAGGGGGGCTCAGGAAAGAGCACTACGGCAGTCATCCTCGGAACTGAGCTAGCTCATGCCGGGGCGCACGTTACCATGCTCGATTGTGACCCGAACAGATCTCTCAGCCTATGGGCGTCCAGGGGCGAAATACCGGAGAGGATTAAAGTCCTTTCCGACATATCAGAATCGGAAATCATAAAGACGATAAAAAACCACGATCAGGATGGCGAAATCGTCATTGTTGACCTCGAGGGCGTAGCAACACGATTGATGTCGCGCGCAATATCGCAAGCCGATCTCGTAATCACGCCTATGAGAGCAACAACACTTGATGCCACCGTCGGCGCAAGGACGCTTCATCTAATTCAAGAAGAAGAAGAGGCTCTTGGTAGGCCAATACCTTTTGCGATCGTATTTACGATGACTAAAGCCATCCGTTCAAAGCAGCACTCAGGAATCGACTCGTCATTAAGAGGGCAGGGGGTGGATATCATCCAGCCTGACTTGATGGAACGAACCGCATTCTCAAGTTTGTTCGAGTTCGGCGGCGACCTCTATTCCATGCCAGCCCAGGGCAACGCCAAGGCCGCCCAGGACAACGCTTCGCACTTTGCACAAGCTGTCCTCAAACGCCTCCTTGATGAACTGTCGGAACCCCAGGGAGATCAAGCATGACGGACTCCAGCGCATTCAAGATCGACCTCGGCAGTCTGAAATCCAGATCGAAGGAAGTTTCACCCTCACGCATAGCGGCGTCGGATGCCATCGCTGAAGATCATGGGTTCGTATCAAGGCCGGAGCAGGGCAGGCGAGGGCGCAAGCCAAGCCCGCGGACCGGGCAGGTTCATGCAAAGGTGCTACCCCACATAGCCGAGGAAATTGCCGAGGAAGCCAGAAGGCGAGGGGTGACGCAGGGCGTTATCATCGAAGAAGCTTGGATGGCATACAGGCGATAAGCTGAAATGCATTATCCGGTATATCTATTTACCGGATAATCTCCTGGTTCCAGAGAGCATGTGCCAAACGTTAATGTGCGGAATGGGGCGGCGTGGAATCAAGTGCGACCCCGCAGTCTGACGAATGAAATGCAAAACCCTTCAAAGGCTTTGTACAGGGCAGGTCCCCGCAGTGTGTCCAACTTGGAACCGAGATGATTGCGAAATGCCTCAGCAATGACATCTCGATCCCAACCGCCACCGTTATCCGCCACGATCGCGTTCAATCGCGCATCGGTGGAAAAATGCAAAGATCCGCTGGGGAAGGGCAGGGCATCTGGTAGACTGTGAGCAACTGGAACGATCCGCTCGACACTGCCATCCCGACGAGCGACGCGACCAACCTGAGGTCTCTCAAGTTCATCGGCTGCTTCCTCAATGGCGGCCGGTTCCTTCGGTTCGAACGAAATTTCGACTTCTTTGACAGGGCGCCCCTTACCGTCACCGCGAATTTCAGTCCATGTCATCACAAAATCGGATAACTGATCGATTTCCGCCTTGGCTTTGGCAAGGACTTCGCGACGAAAAATCGCAAAGTTCGTGTAAATATCCGCAGGAACACCAATTTTCTGCCGTAAATCAGAAATTGTTCCTCGCCAGCGCCGATCCCTACGCCTCAGATAAAGACTGCCCAGTTCATACAGAGAAAACGCGTACTTGGATTTGAATGCCATGGCCACAGCCATACGGATTTGAGCATAATAATCAGATCCTGCAATGGCCACTCGCGCAGCTTCTGAAAATCTGTACTCAACAATGCTCATACCATCTTCGCTGACCTCCTCGATATTCCACTCCATAAGCGGGGAGGTCATAATAGCTTCGCGGTTTCTAATTGATGTTGTGCGGAGCTTAACCTTCACATTCATCAGTTCGTCTAAAACGTCACTGATGCGATCATTGCTTTCATGGGAGCCGCGAAGCTCCTTTTTTGTAATTGAGAAAGTGCGATCTTGCCAAGCGTCTCCACCTGCCTTCTGAAGCAATAGGAGAAGCATTTTCCTCGCGGCCAGACCCAACGATCCGACCGCAAAATCCATCTCAACAATTTCACCAGCTTTTGGGAAAACCCTACCGCCTTCGCGTTGTGCGCGGTACGCAGCCTTCAGAGTTCTGCCAACTGGCAGGTCAGTCGAAGCATCAATCTTCGGGTCTAGAGATCGATTCCCGTCATCCATATGCGTTGTTTTATATGTGGCCCGCACAGAGAGCAACGCATGTTATCCGCCCCATTCCGCATATAAAGGAGAAATTCAGGCCGCCCCATTCCGCACATAGACTCGGATTGTATCGCGCAGAGTCACGAATCCTGCATTCTGACAAGGGACCCGCCGCCCCATTCCACACATTAAGAACGCCAGAAGATATCAAACAGACTTCAAACAGGGACATGAAACGCTGAAATTGAGGGCATCCGAGCTTCTTATGGGCCTTAAACCACGGGCCGCCCCATTCCGCACATTAACGCCCGGCGCCGCATTTGGAACCACCACATCTCGCACACTGAAGCGCCCCAGAACACATATTGAAACGCCCAGGACCGCACATGGAATGGTAAAATTCCGCTGATTTCTGCGGCTTTCGCCTCCCTGAATCCTAGAATCCTTGAATCAAAGAAACTCCCGCGCTGCGCTTGGGCGTCTTTCAAAATGTAATGGGAGAAAAGGGGGAGAGGACTCTGCGGCCAAGAGAGGCCGCAAAGAAAGGTCCGCTTCCCATGCACTGTCCGCCAACATCCTCGCACCTCCATGTCGGCCGTCTCCTCGATGCCGCCCAGCAGCTTGCCGGCCACCTGCGCGCATCGTCTCGCCTGGATCGGGGCCTGCTCAACGCGGCGATGTCGACCGCTTTCGGCGCCACCGCAGCGACCGGTGCCTGGACACAGCGTGACAGCTTCATAGCCGCAGAAATCGCCCTGATCCTACGGTTGCGGGAGATCGATTTGCCGCAGGCAAGGGCGGAGACCTTGGGTACGCTTGCGGCGCTCGCAGCCCTGCTGCCCACCCAGACGGTCCGAAGCGAGGAGCAGATCGCTCACCAGCATTTCTCGACGCCCCTGTCGCTGTCCTGGTTAGCCGCACAGCTCGCCGGCGTGACGCCAGACGACATCGTCCTCGAGCCCAGTGCCGGGACCGGCATGCTTGCGCAATGGCTGGGGCAGGGGAGGGCGCTCCACCTCAACGAGATCGATCCGGCTCGCGCCGAGGTGCTGCGCCGGCTGTTTCCTTGGGCGTCCGTCTCCGGCGAGGATGCCGCCCGGCTCGATCCGATGGGCGTGCGACCCAGCGTCATCGTCATGAACCCGCCTTTCGCGCGCAACGCCGCTGGCGGCGAGGATCGTCTTGCGGCCGCGCGGCATCTGGCTGCCGCTGTCCGCGCGTTGTGCCCGGGCGGCCGACTGGTGGCACTGATGCCGGACAGCTTCACCGGCACGGGGAAGGGGGCTGACATCTTCGCGCGCGCCCTTCAGGGATACCGCGTCATCCAGCATATCCGCCTTGAAGGGGCCTTTGCTGCGCATGGCACATCAGTGCCCGTGCGGTTGCTGGCGATCGACAAGGTGCCCGGCAAGCTTACGACGGCCGTGATCCAGCGGTCCAGTCTGGTCGACCTCATCCCTTTCCTGGAGCAACTGCCGGCGCGCGCGCCGCTGCGTGGCGCAAGGCCATCCGCTGTAGCCGCTCATCCGTTGGTCGCTGCCAAGGCGAGCGGGGGCCTGTTCCGATCCATCGGCACGCGCGCGATGCCGGGCCGCACATCTCAGCACGCGCCGACGGCGGCGCCAGCCCCGATCTGGGGCGAAGCCCGCTACGCCGTGATCGACCGGCCCGACGACGCCGAGCAGTCTGCCGGCGTCTATGCGTCGTGGCGGCCGCAGCGCATCGCCTTTGCAGGGGCCGCGGAGCATCCCGCCGCTCTCGTCGAGTCCGCCGCCATGGCTTCGGTGCTGCCACCGCTGCCGTGTTACGTTCCGCGGCTACCACGCGGGGTACTCGACAACCAGGTCCTGTCCGCCGCCCAGCTCGAAACCGTCGTGCAGGCGCTCGATGCAATGGAGCATGATCTGGCCGGGCGCTACCGTCTACCCGACAAGGGCACCGACCTGATCGCGCATGCCGAAGGCCAGATCTACCGGCAGGGCTTCTTTCTTGGCGACGGCACCGGTGCGGGGAAGGGCCGGCAGCTGGCAGGTATCCTGATGGATCAGTGGCTGCGCGGCAACCGTCGCCATATCTGGCTGAGCGAGAATTCAGCGCTGCAGGCGGATGCAATCCGCGACTGGGAAGCGCTGGGCGGGTTGCCGATCGACATTCAGTCCATGGCAAAGTTCCGGCCGGAGGCGAAGATCGGGCTTGCCGAAGGCATCCTGTTCCTGAGCTATGCGACCTTGCGCAGCGCATCAGGTGGCAAGACCCGGTTGCAGCAGCTCGTCGAGTGGTGTGGCTCGGATTTCGACGGATGTATCCTGTTCGACGAAGCCCACGCCATGGGTGGGGTCGCCGGTGGAGAAGGGCACTTCGGTGCGACCAGGGGATCGCAGCAGGGCCTGGCCGGCGTCGAGCTGCAGAACCGCCTGCCCCGCGCGCGCGTGATCTACGCCTCGGCCACCGGTGCCACCGACGTGAGTAACCTTGCCTACGCGGTCCGGCTTGGCCTGTGGGGGGAGGGGACCCAGTTTCCCGACCGGGTGTCGTTCACCACGCGCATCCGCGAGGGCGGGATTGCGGCTATGGAACTGGTTGCGAGAGAGCTAAAATCGATGGGCGTGTATGTGGCGCGCTCGCTCTCCTACGCCGGCGTCGAATACGACGTGCTCGAGCACAAGCTCACCGAGAGCCAGATCGCTGATTTTGACGCCTATAGCGAGGCCTGGTCCATCATATTCCGGCATATGGAAGAAGCGCTGGCGGCGTCCGGTGTTGTCGATCCGCTCGAGGGCAAGACACTCAACGGGCAGGCCCTGGCCGCCGCGCGCAGTCGGTTCTACAGTTCTGCCCAGAGGTTCTTCGGCCAGCTGCTTCTGGCCATGAAGTTGCCCACTCTGCTGCCGGCGATCGGCGAGGCCCTCGACAACGGCATGAGCGCGGTGATCCAGCTCGTCTCCACGTCGGAAGCCCTGCTCGATCGGCGGCTTGCCAGTCTCGATGACGCCGATCGCGCCGAGCTGGCGATCGACCTCAGCCCGAAGGAGGCGATGTTATTGTACCTGCAGAATGCCTTTCCGACCCGGGCGATGGAAAGCTTCTTCGACGACGATGGCAACGAGCGCTCGCGGCCCATCGTGGACGCGGACGGCAATCCGGTCCACAGCGCGGAGGCGTTGCGCATCCGCGATGACATGATCGCATTGCTGGCGGCCTTGCCGCCGATCGCACCAGCGCTCGATGCCATCATCACCCGCTTCGGGGTCGATGCCGTCGCCGAAGTGACGGGAAGGACGCGGCGGTTGCTGACCCTGCCCGATGGTTCGCAGAAGCTGCAAGCACGCTCTGCCTCCGCCGGGATCGCCGACGCCAATCTGTTCATGGCCGGCAAGAAGCGGATCCTCGTCTTCTCCGACGCCGGCGGCACGGGCCGGTCCTATCATGCGAGCCTTGCCGCGCAGAACCAGCTGCGTCGCGTCCACTTCCTGCTCGAACCCGGGTGGCGGGCCGACAAGGCCATCCAGGGCCTTGGCCGCACCAACCGCACCCATCAGGCCTCGGCGCCGATCTTCCGCCCGGTCACGACCGATTGCCGCGGCGAGCGCCGGTTCATTTCCACGATCGCGCGGCGGCTCGATGCGCTCGGCGCGCTTACCCGTGGCCAGCGGCAGACCGGCGGGCAGAACCTGTTCGACGCGGCGGACAATCTGGAATCGAATTACGCAAGGGAGGCGCTCACCATCTGGTATCGCCTGCTCTACGCCGGCAAGCTGACCTCGACGACGTTCGCGGCGTTCTGCACCCGGACCGGGCTGAAGCTGGAGCACGAAGGCGGCCTGGTCGAGCAGCTGCCGCCGATCCAGCGCTGGCTCAACAGGATCCTCGCGCTGCCGATCGCCCTGCAGAACGCCATCTTCGACGAATTCCTTGGCCTCGTTGAAGCGCGGATCGAGGCGGCGAAGAAGGCGGGCACCTTCGACGCCGGCGTCGAGACGGTGGTCGCGGACAGGCTGACCATCGTCGAGGAGCGCGATCTGTTCCGCGACAGGGGCGGGGCCACCACCCAGCTGCTCACGCTCGAAGCCCAATGGGCGGTCAGGATCACCAGTCTTGCCGAGATCACCGCGCGCTGCGAACGGGCAGGGGGCCGAGCGCGCGCCATGCGCAACGGCAAATCGGGCAAGGTCGCGCTCTTCGTTCCCGATCGGCCCTGGCTTGACGAGGACGGTCACCCGGTTCCGGTCTGGAAAGCCCACCGGCAGGGCCGGACCATGCTGGTCCCGCAGAACGATCTCGATGAAAGCCACTGGGAGATCGTCGATCCCGCCACCTTCGATGCGCTCTGGCAGGCCGAAGTTGCGCAGGCGGCCGCGCATCCGCACATCGAGCGCTTCTTCCTTGCCACCGGGCGCTTACTTCCCATCTGGAACCTGCTGGGTGACGAAGCGCAGGTGCGTCGCGTGGTTACGCAGGAGGGGCGTTCGTTCCTCGGCCGCATCGTCCCGACCGAAGCCGTCAACGATCTGCTGGCCAAACTCGGGATTACCGATCAGATCGCCCTGTCCGCCGACGAACTCGTGCGCGCCGCACTGGCCGGCAAGGTCGTACCCATCCACGCCGCGCGTGGCCTGTCGCTCAAGCGCAGCCGCGTCAACGGCGAGCAGCGCCTTGAAGTGGTCGGCTTCGATCCCCGCGGCCTCGCCAGCTGGAAAGCCCGGGGCGCCTATACCGAGATCATCCAGTTCCAGACCCGCTTGTTCCTCCCCGTCGCTGTCGCGACCCAGGCCATCACGGAGATGGCAGCGTGAGCGCGTTCCGCTGCCAGATTTGCGGGCGCCGCAAGCATCTGCGCAAGGACGGGACCGTCGTGCACCATTGCGTCGGCGGTCCGCGCTGCCCGGGGAGTGGCCACCCACCCATCGAGCACGATGATGCCCGGCTCATCAGCTACGCGGCGGAGATCGAGCGGGCATACCGGAAGGCTTATGCCGCGGTGCGCGTGCTCGAAGAACGGCGCGCCAACTTCATCGATCCCGCGCTCATCATCCGGCGGGGCCTTTTCGCCGGTCAGGCGTTGCGGATCGGTCGCCGGCTGCAGCGGCATCGCGATTGGCCCGAGCGCTATCGGCGGTCCATCGCGCGGCAGATGGACAGGCATGGCTATGCCTGGGCCGAGCCGCCGCCCGACTATCTCGTGGAGAGGATAGAGCAGAATGGAAGGGGACACATGTAGCGGCGGGCGCTCTTGAATCGATTGCATCGTGCATCGTTACGCGATACATTGATTTATGATCCTGAGCTTCCGACATAAGGGAATAGAAGCCTTCTATCGTTCCGGGACAACGCGCGGGATTCAGGCGGCGCATGCGAAGAAGCTCCGGAATATTCTCGCAATGCTCGATGTGGCGACGAGTCCCGACGACATGAATCTGCCATCTTTCAGGCTCCACCCCCTGAAGGGGGACTTGAAGGGATTCTGGTCTATCTGGGTGAACGGCAATTGGCGCGTAACATTTCGTTTTGTCGGCGCGGACACGGAACTGGTCGATTATCAGGACTACCATTGAGGTCATGACGATGATGCACAATCCTCCTCACCCCGGCGAACTGTTGCGCGATGAAGTCATCGATGCGCTCGATCTTTCGGTCACCGAGGCAGCAAGCCGTCTCGCCATGTCCCGGGTCGCGCTGTCGCGCGTGTTGAACGGGAAGGCGGGAATCAGTCCGGACCTTGCCGTCAGGCTCGAGCAGGCGGGCGCCAGCACGGCGCGGGCGTGGCTTGCGATGCAGGCGAGCTACGATCTGTGGCGCGCGATGCAGCACAAACAGCCTCCGATCCGCCGTCTGCAGGATGCGGCCTGAGGCTGGATGATGCGACGGCAGCTGTCGCGTATGGCAAGCATGGTGCCCATAACCGCTATCGCGATGATGTTGATTGCCCCTGTTCATGTCCTTGCGCAGACGCAGGACCAGCAGGATCGATTAAATCTGGTAGCGAAATATGTCGTCACCGCGCCGATGTGTGAGCGGTTAGGAATGGTGTTGGCGCCGGACTTGCCCGCCAGGGCTGAAGCACGGCTCGATGCGGAAATGGCCTCGTGGGTAATCGATTCGCACTTGCGCGAACGCCTCAAAAATGAGGCCGTCGGCCGGCAGGGAAAAATGCTCGGGATCGATCTCGGCAAGACTGCGACAGAAGCAAAGACAGATGCACAGCTTCGCAATTTGAAGGCCGTTCTATCGGGCTTTGGCCACACCTGCATGGCCGCGAGTACCGATCCAATCTTCCAGTCACTTATCGTTCCTCCCGCCAACTATGATCTCGACAAGGCCGCGATCTATGCCGCTGATGCTGTGCTGGAGGCCGGTGGCCTGGCAAGTTGGCAAACGCCACAAATCCAGGCGCGGGGTGATTTGATGATGGTCGCTGGGGCCTGTCGATCGAAGATTGGTGCCACTCGCTCCGATGCGCTTCTTGATGAATACGGGCACTCCGATGATCCTCGTGTGCGAGGCTACTATATGAAGTCGTTCGATGCAGGCTTGTCGGATCCGACACTCATATCGACTCTGGCGGGTTGTAAGCGGGCGATCGCATCCCTTCTGCCAAAGGTCCGCTGACTGATCTGACGCGGAGCATTCCTCTGCCCCGCCCGTCCGCTGCGCGGCCGCGCGAAAAGAGGGAAGGGGGAAGGGAGGGGGCGAGGCCCCCTGGGAGCGGAAAGTTCCCCTGATCCGGGCCTTGCATGACAAGGCGAGTACCTCCCATGATCACCACCACCATTCCCTTCGCGAAGCTGCGTGCGTCCGATGCCAATGTCCGCAAGGACACTGCCTATTCCGCAACAGGCCTCGCGGCGCTGGCCGCCTCGATCGCGGGCCATGGCTTGCTGCAGCCGCTGATCGTATCGCCCGCCCGGGGCAAGAAGACGCTCTTCGATGTCCATGCCGGCGGCCGCCGCTTGGCGGCGCTTGGCCTTCTGGTCGAGGAGGGCACGCTGGCGAAGGATCATCCCGTCGACGTGCGGCTGTGCGAGGACGAGGACGCCGCCGCGCGCGAACTCAGCCTCGCCGAGAACCTGCTGCACGAGCCGATGACCGCGGCCGAGGAATGCACCGCCTACCGTGACATCGTTGCCGAAGGGGCGAGCGCCGAGGATGTCGCGCGCCGCTTTGGCGTCACCGTGCGCCATGTCCATGGCCGCCTGCGGCTTGCCGACCTCGCCGAACCGATCTTCGCGGCGCTGGCGCAAGGAGAGATCACGCTCGATGTGGCGATGGCCTATGGCGCGGTTTCCGATCACGCGCGCCAGATCGCGGCCTGGGAGCGCTGTTCGAACGGGTGGCAGAGCGACAATCCGCAAGCCATCCGGCGCATGGTCGCTGCGGAAAGTCTGTCGGGTAGCGATCCGATCGCGCTCTTCGTTGGCGAAGCCGAATACACCGCTGCCGGCGGGCGTATCGAACGCGACCTCTTCGCCGGTGAAGGCGAGGGGACCTGGACCGATGTCGCCATCGCCCAGGATCTTGCGATGAAGAAGCTGACCTTCGAGGCGGAAGTGGCCCAGCTCGCGACAAAACTCGCCTGGGTCAGGCCAGTGCTCGCTACCCGCGTGTCCTATGACGAAACCAGGGACCTCCATGGCTACTACCCGCAGTATTCCGAACCGTCGGTCGAAGCACAGGCGCGCATGGCCGAGATCCAGATGCGGTTGGACGCGATCGGGGACGAGCTCGATCGCATCGAGGATGAGGAGGAAGCCGACGCGCTCTATGACGAACAGGAGCAGCTCTCCGGCGAGCACGACCGGCTCGGCAAGACTGACCCGATCATCCCCGAAGACGACCTTGCCCTGATCGGGACGTTCCTGCTGCTCGACCGCGAAGGTCGGCCCACGCTGGCGCCGCAGTATTACACCAGCACGAAGCGCGCATCGGGCCATCATGCTCCCGGACAGGAGGGCAGCGCCGATGGGGCCGGTGACAACGACAGCGGCATCGAAGCCGACGGGCACGATGCCCCGGCGGACACGCTGCCCCGCACGCTCGAGGAGCAGCTGGCCAAGGATCGCCGCGACATCCTCGCCCTTCACGTCGCGCACGACCCCGCGCTGGCGCTCGATCTCGCGATCTTCAGCCTCGCCCGCGACCATGCCGGTCACTTTGGCTACAACGACACCGGATGCTCGATCCGCATCACCGACCGGTTCGAGCCTGCCGGCCTCAAGGACATTCCCCCGGGTCGCGCGCTCGAGGAGCTCGAACAGGTCCGCGTTGCGCTCCCGAATGACTGGGCGCTGGTCGAGGACAGCTTCGCCTCGTTCCTGGCGTTCCGCGCGCTCGACGAGGATGCCCGCGCCCGCTGGCTTGCCTATGCCGTCAGCCAGAGCCTGCAGGCGAGCCTTGCCACCGGCGAGCGCCGCAACCCCTTCCAGTCGCAGCTTGGCGCGTCGCTGGGCATCGATGTGGCGCAGCACTGGCGACCGGGCGCGGAGCGGTTCTTCGACCGGCTGAAGAAGAGCCAGATCCTGGCGATCCTCGGCGCGATCGATCCCGCGATGCCGGGACGCTACGCGCTCGCCAAGAAGGGCGAACTCGCCAGCGCCGCGACGAAGCTGTGCGCGGGCGACGCCATTGTCGAACCGGCGATCCGCGCGCGCGCGATCACCTGGACGCCCGAGCCGATGCTGTTCGGCACCGGCGCGCCGGTCCCTGACCTCGAGGAGACCAGTGAAGGGGCGCTCGAGGTCGAGGGCGAGATCGAGGCCGAAGCCGAAGATGGTGCCGGCGACGAGGACGAGTCCGTCCTGTCCGACGACGATGACGACGGGATCGTGGAACTCGCCGCCGCCGCCTGACCCCGCCCCCGATTGCTCATGAAGACGCCCGGTTCCGGTTCGCGCCGGGGTCGGGCGTTTGCTGTTCAGGAACACTGCCATGCCCACTTCTGTTCATGACGCCGATGCCGGCGCGCTCCTCTCGCTCGCGATCGATCCCGATGGTTCGCGCCTCTCCCATGACGACAAGGCCACACTCGAGCAGCTCGTCGCAAGCGCTGCGTCCAGTGCCTGGTTCAACGCGTTCGAGCCCTCGCGCGAGGTGCTCGACCTCAAGCAAGGCAATGCCCTCGCGCGCGTCATTCTCGAAGCGCGTGCCGAGGGCGAGGATGGCGATGCGGCCCTTGCCCGCTCGTGCCTGATCGTGCGCGACGATCCCTGGGCCTGCGCGCGGGACCTCGCCCGCGATCTTGTCGCCCGTCACGACGCCGCGCTCCAGGACCTCACCCGACGCGCCCATGCCGGGTTGATCACGGCGCTCGCCGAACGGATCGAGCCCGTGCTGATCGATGCCGACACGTCGCGGCCGCGCGACGCCTTCGGCAGCTGCGACCGGGCCGAAGTGCTGTTCGTACTTTCTCCCACTGGCAAGCACGCGCTCGATGCCAGCATCACCAGCCACAGGCCCTGGCCGGAGTTTGGCGAACTCTGCGTGACCGAGGATCTCGTCCATGCCCTGGCGGCCATGGGCTACACGCTGGGGCAGTATCGCAAGGCCAGCGGCAATGCCCATGTCAGCCAGGTGCCGCGCGGCCGCCGCCGGATGGCGCGCCCGGACTTTGTCCGGCGCCGCGTGCCCCTGTGCATCTGGGACGACCTTCGCGAAGTGGTCGACAACGCCTGCTCCACCAACTTCCTCTTCGTGCTCTACGCCATGGTGCCGATCACCCAGCTCCTCGATATCGACCCCGCACGAGCAATGACGTTCAGCAGGGCCGCCGTGGCGACGTGGGATCCGTGGAACGGGACGTTCCACGATGCCGTGTCGGTCCCCGCGGTCACGGTAACCCCGAAGATGGGCACGCTGATGTCCGCGGCGGGGTGGCACGCGCCCGATTCCATCTGCGGTTTCGTGCACAGCTACTACCACGCCGATCTGTCGCAGGCAGACGAAACGGCACCCTGAGGCGTCAGGGCAGGACGGCCGTTCGGCCGAAGCCATCCGGCAAAGGAAAGGGGGGGCAGGGGAGGGCGAGCATTAGGCTCGCTTGAAGAGGAGAATCCCCATGGCATCGTCACCCGCATCAACCCGCGCCGACGTCTATGCCCGTGTTACTGCGGAAATCATCGCGGCTATCGAAAACGGCGCAGGTGAATGGCGCGCGCCCTGGCATCACGACGGCAGCGCCATCGCGCGTCCTACGAACCTCGGATCGGGCAAGCGCTATCGCGGAATTAACACGGTGGCGCTCTGGGTCGCGGCAATGGCCAGGAATTACACCTCGGGCCTGTGGGGCACGTATAGGCAGTGGGCGGCGGCAGGCGGTCAGGTCCGAAAGGGTGAACGGGCCACGACGGTCGTGTTCTGGAAGCAGTTCGAGAGCGTTGACGATGACGCCGGCGCCGATGAGGACGAAGCGGGCAGGACCCGCATGTTCGCCCGGGCCTTTTCGGTCTTCAACATCGCCCAGGTCGACGGGTACGCCGCTCCCGAAACTCCGGTTCTCCCGCAAAGCGAGCGCCATGCCCACGCGGAGGCATTCATCGCCAGTCTTGGCATCACGACCGAATTTGGAGGCGACCAGGCCTTTTACCGTCCATCGACGGACACGGTGCATATGCCGCCCTTTGCGTGTTTCCGCGATACCGCCTCGTTCTACGGGGTCTGGATTCATGAATGTGGGCATGCCTCCGGCGCCAGTCATCGACTGGCCCGCGATCTTTCGGGCCGCTTCGGCTCCGCGTCCTATGCCGCGGAAGAATGCGTGGTCGAGATTCTGAGCGGCCTGATACTCGCCGATCTCGGTATCGCCCATCATCCCCGTCCCGATCATGCGGCCTACCTGTCATCGTGGTTGTCGGTGCTGGCCAGCGATCCGCGTGCGATCTTCACCGCCGCCAGCAAGGCCCAGCAGGCGGCCGACTGGATGTGGGAACAGCAACCCCTGGCCGAGGCGCTGGCGGCATGAACTTCCTGTATTCCTCGCTTCCCGTCGGCGCGCACGTCGCCTTTCACGATCTCGACGCTGCCGATGCGCCGACCTGGGCGCGCGACTATGCCCGCCTTGTCGATGACGTGCGTGACCGCGCCTCATGCGCATTCCCCTCCTTCGACCCGGTCGACTGCTGGCGCGACTGCAACGCGCGCGTGATCCTGCGCAATGCTTTCGCCGATATCGGCGTGACCACGGATGACGGACGCGCGGCCATCTGGATGGCGCGGCGCAGCGATCGGGCATTCCGGCTTCGCTGCGAATGGGGCGAGGTCGGGGCGACGGCCCGCGCATGGCTGGACCGGTCCGCGGCGACGTTCGCGGCGGTGTTCGGCCCGCGCGCCACTCCCTTGTCCGACCTGCCGCTGGCCGCCTGACGAACCTCGTCCCCCGGAGAATCCCGATGACCCTGATCACCCGTGGCGCCTGGCGCGCCAGTCCCTTGCGCCCAACATCGGCCACCTGGCCATTTGACTGGACCGCCGAGATCACCGCGATCGATCCCGTGTGCCGGCGGCACCAGTATGTCGGTCGCCTCGTCCAGGCCGGCGGCCGTCCGATCGGCGAGGCGCAGGCCAATCTTTCCGCCGTCGGCCTGGTGCCCGAGATGGTGCGCCTACTGAAAGCCGTCGCCGGCGTCATCGCGATGAGCGATCCCGAAGACGACACCTTCGCCGACAGCGCGGCAGACTGCCTCGCGGCGTTGCTCGACCATCGCAATGCCCTGCATGCAGTGCTGCGCACGCTGGGGGCGGCGCAGGACGGTGACGGCCGGAATACGGATATTCCACGCCTGGGAGTACGATAGATGACCGATTACTATACGAGCCTGTGCTTCGGTGTCCGCATCAACGCCATCGATGCCGCGCTTCTGCGGGAAGTCGAGGAGCTGTGCGCCGATCTCGGCAATGGCCTCGTGACGGCCGACCAGGAGGCGAAGCGGTATTCCGGGATGTCGGACGCATTCCGAACGCTCTTTCCGATGCGGGATCGTCAAGCGCCTTTCGCCGGTGTGCGATCCCTGTTCACGGACCCGGACTATCCGGTGATATCCGCCGATCTGATCTATGCGGAGGGCTCCGAGGATACCGAGGTGGACCTTTATGTTTCAGGGAACCAGGCCGATCCCTGGGAGATCGCCAACATGCTGCGCGTCGTCGCACCGTCGTCGTTGCCGTTCCGTTTCGGCTACGCCTGCACAGCGTCGCGCATGCATCTCGATTCACAAAGTGGCGGCGAGATCGAAGTGCGGGCCGACAGGATCGTCCATCTGGCCGATATGGGGGAGGATATTGACGCGCATGCCCTGGTGATCGCCGCGTCTCACGAAGAGGGCCTGTCGTTCTGGAATGCCGAAGCCGGTTGGAGCGAATTGAAATCCGCCACGGTCTACAAGGAACGGGATCGCGCCAGCGTCACGCTGCCACTGCACACTCCGCCCGCGGTCTGGATGCAATTGCCACCACGCCATGCTTTTTTCGAGGTATTGTCATGACTGCGCCCTATCTGGCGTATCGCTGCCCGGTCTGCGGATCGGAAGAATGAGGCAACGACGCCAACGCTGGTTGGGATGTGGTCACGCAAAGCAGCGTGCTGCTCGGCGAATTTGACAACCAGTGGTGCAACACCTGTGGAGACGTGCGGTTGGAAGAATTCGCGATCACCGATTCCGTGCGGATCGCGGTCATCGATCAGCAGCGTGCCCGGCTCGTGGTCGAGGGCGCGGCGCAGGATCTTCTCGAGGCCGCGCGCATGGCGCTGTGCGCCCTCAGCGACCAGCGCACCGCGCGCGTGAAAGGCTACGACGTCCTCGCGCACGACAAGCTGATCGCCGCCATTGCCCAGGCCGAAGGAAAGCCACGTCCATGATGGAAACCATGCTGGTGTTCTCCACAGCGCACCTCACCAAGGGAACCTGCAACACCTGGTTGCACCACGCTTCCCTTGTCGCCTACCCGAAGGGCGATGTCGGTTGGTTCGTGCACGTCCCGGACTCGACACCCGGAGATGTGCCCGCTGATCTCGCCGAATGCCTCGATCAGGCAAGGGCGCTCAACTGCGACTGGATCATGTTCGATCGCGATGCCGACGCCCTGTCCATCCTGCCGACATACGCCTGGTGAGGGCGCATCGCCGGTCGGCGAGAAGAAAGCAGAGGGGGAAGGGGAGTGGCGAGCAATTCCGCTCGCCAGAAAGTTCCGAACCCCATGCTCTGCGACAGCGATCGTTTTGCCTTCATTCCCCGGCGCATCCATGGCTTTTCCAGTACCGGGAACGCCTATGACGCTACCCAGACCGACGAAAAGATCGACAGCGGCGATACACTGCTGATCTTGCCTGAGGGCGTCGTCGGCGTTGCCCATTGCTGGCCCTTTGCGGTCACGCAGGAGGCCGGCAAACTCCACGCCGTCAAGCCGATGGCGCACGAGACGCTGAGCGATTTCGCGAGCGCCTTCAACGTAACCGCCGACGACATCGAGGCAGCCCTCGATCTCGCCAGGGCTCTGGGCTTCGCCATCGATCCTGCATTGGCCGCACTCGACGCGCCCGCCGTCTGACATCCCTAAACGGGAGTACACCCATGCTTACAATCGCCCCGCCGGCGGGCGCGCCAACGCGCCTGGAACAGATCGCCCACCTCAACGACCGTGCCCGTCTCGGCCTCGACCGCACCGCGCGGATCGTGGTGACGCGCAATTGCCTCGCGACGCTGGGACCGATCGAAGGGCCGGTCGCCATGCTCAACCAGGCGCGGCTCATGGCCGCGGCGCGCAGCTGCACCTTCAGCGCCGACAGCCCCGAACGCGACCTCGGCGTGTTCGCGATCGATGGACACACCGTCTGGGTGAAGATCGACAGCTACGATCGCAATCTCGAATACGGCTCCGACGATCCCGCCGACCCGGTCCTGACCACCCGTGTGGTCACCATTCTCCTGCCGGAGGACTGGTGATGGCGCGGGTCGAGACGGTCACCCCGTTCGACCCGGCCGAGGCCGCCAGCTGGATGGCGCGCGGGCGGCCGCCGGCGGACGCAGCACGGCTCGCGTCGATCTGGCGGCGGTATCCCGACCTTCCAGCGTCAGCCCCTGCCGATGACCGGATGCGGCGCCTGCGCGATCGGGCCATGGCCATGCGTGCCTTTCACGATGCGCTCGATCGCCGGAACCAACAGGCACGCGAGATCCGCAACTTCGCGTACACCGCGTCCCGGATCGCGCAAGGCGTCGGGGACGATCGCGACCGGGCGATCCTCGCCGGACGTGATCGCCATGGCTACCGGTGGATGCCGTCGGTCCGTTACGCCGAGGGGCTGATGGTCGCGCGAGGCGGTCGGGCTTATGCTCCCCACTGCACTGGCGAGGAACGGGACGCCTACGATCGCGGGTTTGCCGAGGGCGGTGGCGATCCCGGCGATATCTTCGATGCCGCCCGGCGCGCGCTGCGCGTCGCGGTTGCCCGGCAGACACCTGCCGAACCCGCGTTGGCCAGACCCTTGCCGAGTACATGGCCCAAGCCCGATGACGCCCGCAGGCCTACACCCTGGTCGCGACGCCTCATTATCCTGGGTGCCGCGGAAGCCGGCCTTGCCAGCGGCGAGGCCGATTGCCCCATGGTCCTGCCCACGCTGCTGGCGCGCGAAGGTGCGGCGGACACGATCATCCTGATCGTTGCAGGCGGTGTCCTGGTCGATCGGGAATCCTGCGTCACAGCCAGCACCTGGCCCCCACCGCCGGCGGACCTGCCGGCCCTGCTTGCCGACCGTGATGTCGACGACATTCTCGTTGCCGCGCAAGGCGCCGACCTCGCCGTCATCGATGCCCACGCTTCTCTCCTGCCACTAGCCCGCCACCAGGAGCGGCTGCGCCATACGGCGGCGCTTCAGCGCGCGCAGTTCGCCCTGTGGCTCGATCGGGGCCTGTGTGCCGGCGAAAGCAGGGCTGCCGGACACATCCGCTGGGGGAAGGTCAACCGTGGCCTGGTAGCCCGCCTTGGCGAATTGACCGCGACCTACACCGGCAAGGATGCCCAAGGGCACCGGATCGCTATCACGCTGACGGCGACCGGAACACCGGCAGCCGGCTATGTGGCCTGCGATGGTGCCGAGCTCGCCCCTGCGGTGTTCGTCTCCCGTCGCAAGGCCGTTCGCGGGGCCATGGAAGGGGCGCTGCGCCGTTTCGCAGGCGCAATCCGGCTCCCGGCCAGCACAAGATGATCGGGGGCATGGCCATCCCCCTCACGTCGTGACCTTGCCAGAGCGGCTTCATGACGTCAGACATCCGACAAAACAGGGCGCACCTCATGACTCGCAATCTTGCGACCTTCGACAATGCCATGCGCGTCGCCGGCGCGCTGGCCGACGATCACGACCGCGACTATGCGCTGGTCCGCACGGGCGATCCAGGCCGGCCCTATGTGGTCGAGGCGTTCGCCAGTCAGCCCGGCATCGTCGCCCTGATCTGCGCCGATCCCGAGATCGCGTTGCGCTGGGTGTCCTCGGTTACCGCAGAGGTCTACCCGCTGTGGGAATGATCGCGCGCCTTTGCCTGGCAGCGGTGCTGTTATCCAGCGCGGCCGGATGCAGCCGGCAGCCAACTTATGCCGGCGAGCCTTGCGTCATCACCGTTCACCTGGATCGACCGGACGCTGCCCGCGCGCGCGGGCCGGGCCGGGAAGGGGTGCGCGGTCCTTGCGCGGGAGGCAGCGCCACCGGCACGCCCCGCAATGATGACGACGGCGCGGGGCACCAATCCGCTGACGGTGAAGTCGCTGACGCCTGAAAGTCTCAGTGTACGCTCCCCGGGTGTGGAGAAGGGGCAGGGGCTGTCGTCGCCGTATGGGAGCCATGCGGAGCGGAGGCGGGCAGGGGATCGCCCAGGCGCCATGCGCGATGCGTGACACCGATGGTCTTCATCAGCACGGCAACCGCATCGTCATAGGCGGGATCGGGCAGGCTCCGCGCGAGATGGATCGCCGTGGCCTCGCTCCCGGTATCGGTCAGCGTCAGGCTCGCGATCGGCGTGCCGGACACGAGGTTGTAGCGCAACCCCTTCACGAACCGGCGCCGGTCGCTCACCGCTTTGGTCACCAGCGCCAGATCCTCGACACTCTCGTAGGGCAACCACGCACGCGACACCGGCATCACCGCGCTCTCGATCAGCTGCGGCAGCCCGGACGGACTGATCGCGAAACTCGCCGCGATTATCAGGTGCCCCTCGCGCTCGTCCGAGCGCCATAGCTCCTCTTCCACCGCGAAACGCTTGTGAAAGCGCCGCGCCATGTCCTCGTCCATCAGGAAGGGCCAGTCCGGCAGATGCCGGATCATGATCTTCTCGCCATAACGCGCGGGCTCGATACCCTTGACCTCGTCGATCAGGATCATGATCGCGTCCTTCGACGCCCGCGCCGGCTGCAGCACGCCAAGGCGGCGGCCCGCGATCGCGTCCCGATCGTCGAGACGGAATGTCTCGGGCACGTAGAGCACGTCCCCCAGCGCCATGCCCCGCGCCTTGCAGCCGTGGGCGGCCTGCAGCAGCTGGCGGCGCACGATGTACCAGTTGCGCTTGCCCGCCATCCGGGGATGCCAGTGGGTGAGCTGCGCCCGGTCCCACAGGTAATGCAACAGGCCCCGGATTGTCAGGCGCTGCCCGGTCGCCTTCACGTCCGGCTTGTCGTTGGTCAGCGCCGCCGGCGCGGCGCGCGCGGCTCCGCGCGACAGCGGGAACGCGAACCGCAAGGTGATCTCGCCGGTTTCCGCATCGTCGAGGATGGCGCTGCCGCGGACCTGGCCGAGCCCGGTCAGGTGATCGGGGGCCTCGTAGTGATCGCAATGCGGCGCGTGCAACGCGCCGGTCCCCGGCCAGCGCGCCAGCACATGCTGGTCATGGCGCCGGGTGATGTAGAGATCGAGATCGGCATCGCGCCGGCACAGGCAGCGCACGCGCTCCTTCTGCGCATAGGCGTGGGCGAGCATGGCCTCGAAGCCCTGCTCGCCTTCCGCCATTTCCCGATCGGTTATGTAGTAGCGCTGCGTCACACGCCCTCCGCGATGCCCTGCCACTGTGGACCCAGATCGAAGGTCTGGTCGAACAGCCCGAGTGGGCCATCGGCTCGGTCGCTGACGTAGGGCTCGGGTTCCTTCGTCACCGGACGCCCGGCCTTGCGGGCGGCCTCCCACTGGTCGTCCCGTGCGCGTAGCAGGGCGACGAGCCATCGCAGGTCGGTGGCGATCGCGAACGTATGGCGGCCCGCCAGCGTGTACCACAGGCAGCGCTGGTAATCGTTGCGATCGTCGCCGAGGATCTCGGCCAGTTCGCGCTTGCCATCGGGATCGCCCGCAAGCAGCCGGTCGATAGTGCAGCACAGGGCATAGGCCTCGACGAGCGCGGCCTGCGGATCGACGCCCACGCTGGCGCCGGCGAGCGCTCGCCGTTCCCAGCAGGTGTCCGGATCGTCGCGGACCTCGATCAGGCCGAGATCGATGTTGAGGTTGTGAAGCCAGTCGTGTGTCATTGCCAATATCCCTGTCATCGGTTGAATCCGCTACAAGGCACGCAGGCAAGCCTCTGCCGCGCACCAAAGCGGATGGTGTGATCGGTGTTCCGGAATGCTGGCGAGGCGTCGCTCGCCGATGACTGGCCGAAGGCCCTGGCTCTGAGATGATACCCGAAGGGGACAGTTTCCGCCGGCTAGCGACGGATGTTTGTTCCCTACCTGTACCGAATAGGGCGGGCAAGCCGCAGCGTGGCCGCGCAACCGGAATGGATTGGAAATCGGGAGGCGAAGGGCTGCTTTCGCCCGCTACGAACGGGCGAGAGCAGTCGCCCCAGTTTTGGGTGAGTGACTGATCGATAGTTCGCATCGCCCCCCGTGCGAAGCGCCTTGCGTGTCCACATTCTTCCACTATATTGAGACGAGTGAACAAGCCCATGACCCTCAATGTCCGCATCGGCGGAGCGCTGAGCGATTTCGTCGCCACCAATGTCGGCGACCAGGGTGCCTATGAGAATGTCAGCGAATATGTCCGCGACCTGATCCGCCGCGACAAGGAGCGAACCGAAGCCGAGCAATTCGACCGGCTCAAAGCTGAGCTGACCCGGGCTTTCGCCGCGCCCCAATCCAGCTATGCGCCGCTCGATGCGGACGCGGTGATCACGCGCAACCGTCGGGGCTGACATGACCGGCTTCACGGTCTCCGCGATAGCCGGACAACGCCTCGACGAAATCTACGCCTATACTCGCGACACCTGGGGGGAAGCGCAGGCGGAAACCTATGTGCGGGGGCTCTTCGGGTGCTTCGACCGTATCGTGCGCCGCGATCAGGTCTGGCGCGCGATACCGGCCGAGTTTGGTGTGGACGGCTTCTACTGCCGGCACGCGCATCACTACATATATTGGCGCCAGTTCGCCGATGGCACGGTCGGCATCGCGACGATCCTGCACGAGCGAATGCACCAGATGGATCGCTTCCGCGAGGACAGTGCGCCCTGATCAACCGCCCGATGGAACGGCTATCGCCGCGACACCGGACGTTTGGGCCCTTGGTCAGGGCATCGGAACCGGCCATACATTCATCTGGCTGCTGTAATGCCGAAAGACTTGGGCTGGGACTTTACTGCCGTTTGCAAACCCGGTGGCGAGGGTCGGCTTCCGGCAGAGGCAGACACAAATAATGTGCCGCCAACGACTGCGGCGAACTCGACGGACTACGCGACGAGGATAGGAGGGTTACTCGTCTGAGGCTGACTCTTGGGTGGCCTCATCTGCTATCCGATATTTCTCTGCCATGCTCTGTGTGACGGAGAAGCGCGGCAGACCACCGAAATTCGCTTTGATGAATTGTCCAGCCTTTGGCGTCTTCGCCCCCACGAAGTTCTGAGCATGGCCGACGGTAGCCCGGTTCTGTGTGAGAATGAGTTCCCGCTGTGGCCGCGCCACAAGCCGATCGGCAAATGATTTCGTGCCAGCAGCCACAAACCAAACGTCTGGAGCAATTGGTAGCCCGATATAAGATGATGGATCGCCAAGCCAAGCTGCCTTTCTTGGCACATCGAGAGGCCAATCCGAAATCCAGAGTTCTCTCGAATTTGAGGTCTTTAGTACGCGCCAATGCATGTTGATTAGCGTCGATCCACGTTCGTGATCGTCGATTGCGTGCCTCAGTATTTTCATCTGCAGGTCTTGAACAGCAACCGGAGGAAGCTCCTCGCCTTCGCCATCGGCCTCCATGAGTGGGCGAGCCCGTTCAGCTTGGAGCGCTACGGCCTCGCGTAAGCCGAGTATGTCGAGCGGGGTCCGGAAGATCAGCGACATGATAAACCGTGCCCACTCGGTGCATTCTTGGTCGCTCAGAGCATCGACTTCACCCCGAAGCAGGCGCGCATGAACATTGGCCGCAGCGTTATCGATTCGCTGCATGAAGATCGTTTCCATTTGCTGCGCATGCTCGGAAGGAAACCCCTCGGTTTTGTAGAGATCACGGCCGAAGCAGACGCCTTTTGGTGACTTTGGCTCGCAATGAACGTCGCCGCGCCAATCTCGATAATAGCGAAGCAACTCACCACCCGTTGCCCATTCGTCCAACAAAAACTGTGGGATAAAATGGTGGCGCCACGGCGGATTCTGTATCTTCGATTGCATGTCCATTGGCTCTCGTTGTTTACCTGCCGTTGTAGCATGCAGCTTGAGCCTCTTGGGATTCGGCTGCTGTCCGGCCTCTGGGCACTTAGGACCAATTTAGCCATGAGCACTTTCAGGCCTCGGCTGCGGAATGGCAAGAGTTGGTCAAAATTGACCGTTGCTCGCTTACAAACCGGGCCTATGGCGACCGGATTAGAAGGTGGGCTTGTCGGCCTTCGCCCTTCGGAATTGATCCGAGCGAGCCGCTACCACGAATTCAGCGCATACCCGACCCTCTGCTCCAAGAAGTCGAACCAATTGTTCATGTCAGGAGTGCCGGTGCCACGAGTGCCAAGACGTTTTTCAATGCGGATGAACGCTTCGCCCGGAATGCCGGTTTGCAGAGAAAGGGTTTTGTTAGGTGTGCGTCCTTGAAGGGTTTCATACAGCCAATACTCGAAGGCAATTTGCTCGGCATGGGCTTCGAATTCCAATGGGCAGCCGTAGTATGCTCCGAGCCACTCATCACTATGTGCCGAAGGCATTCTAGTATTTTGCCAGTTCCGTTGACTGCTTGCGGCCGCATCAGATGCTAGTCTATCGTGTTTTCGCTGAGCCATGTGAGTCATCTCGTGGCACAAAGCACCGCCGACAATGACGACGATGTCGTTTTGTGAGTAGCCAGCAGCCGCTTTGCCGTCACCGATCTCCAGCCCGACGCCCGTATTTCCAGACCACGCCTTAATCGCAGTCGGATCATTCCAAGCCATCTTTGCGTAGGAATTAGGCTTGGATGCAGCCTTAAGCGTGAACATGGAAGAAGGGAAGATAGAGGGCGTTGTGAGGGTGGCATAGTCGCTGCCAAATTTGAGACTGCTAGCTACGGCATCCTTGACGATCTCTTCCGCCACCGTTTTAATCGACAGCAACTTGGCTTTGGGAGTGATATGCATACCGCGCATTACCGCAAAGCACCTGATTTGTCAGCAATATATAAGGTTTTAGACAATCCGGAAGTTTACCAGATTGGCAATAATTCACCTTATTTAACAGATCGCTGCCTACTGGCGTCTGAGCGTTGGAAACCGTCTGTCCTTTGCGATGTTGAGCAGGGTGTCCAGCCCGCATAGGCAACTCCAAGCCTCGCTTACGCTGCCCCGTTAGCCAAAAGCCATGGTCAATAATGCACAGCCGCGGTTCGAAAATCTACGCATATGAAGCGGCCGGTCGGTAAGTATAAAGCATCCAGAACAAGACTACGGGCGGCATGGCCGATTAGCCCACTGCCAGAAGTCTATCGGGCGACGGACCGGTTTTGGTTGCCTTCTACCGGAGGCGAACGCGGCATCGTGGGACAAGTACGAACCCGCTGGCGCGGGAGTGGCGCTTGTTTTGAGGCCTGGCCAGTGATCGGCGGTCTGGGTCTAAGTTGAGGTCTGGTCCAGGTAGGCAGACGATTGCGGCTCCTTTCAACCAAGGAGTCGTATCATGACCAATGTTCTGTCTGATGCTCCCGTCACTTCCCTGCGTCAGCGCATGATCGAAGACATGAACATGCGCCGGTTCACGCGTAAGACCCAGTTTGATTACGTGCGGCATGTCGCGAGGTTCGCTACATATCTTGGGCGGCCTCCCGATACTGCGACGGCAGAAGAGCTCCGGCAATTCCAGGTCGAACAGCGTGAGGCGGGCATAGGGATCCCGACCATGAACAGCATCGTTTCTGCGCTGCGTTTCTTCTTCACGCATACCATTGATCGCCCGGATCTGTCCCGCAAGCTCTACACGGTCAAGAATCCGCGCTCCTTGCCCATTGTCCTCAGCCGCGAAGAGGTCGTGCTTCTCCTCGGCGCGACCAACTGCCTGAAGCACAAGGCTGCACTGTCCGTTGCCTATGGCGCTGGCTTGCGCGCCGCCGAAGTGACGATGCTGAAGGTCCGCGATGTCGACAGCAAGCGCATGCTCCTGCGCGTGGAGCGCGGTAAAGGCGGGCGCTATCGCAATGCGCTCCTGCCCGCTGACCTTCTTGCCCTTTTGCGCGAGTGGTGGACGGTTGGCCGCAAGCAAGGCGTCATGCACGCCGATGGCTGGCTGTTCCCGGGCATGCACTATCTCAAGCCGCTTAGTACCAGGCAGCTCCATCGGATCGTTGTCGATGCTGCCGAGGCTGCGGGTATCAAAAAGCGGGTCGGCCCTCACACTCTGCGGCACAGCTTCGCCACGCATCTGTTGGAAGACGGCGTCGATATTCGGATCATCCAGGCGCTGCTCGGGCATGCGAACCTCGAGACCACCGCTTTCTACACCACGGTCGCAACCCGAACGGTGCGCGCGGTCATCAGTCCGCTGGACACGTTGACGACGCTGCTCGAGGCGCAGGTGGCTCCTCCCGGCTGAGCCGGTGCGCGCCTCGCTCGAGGTCGCCGATATCTTCCGTAGCGCCGGGCTCGCGTATCGCGCAGCCCATGCCGGGCATCTCAGCCTTGGCCAGCTCAAGGTCATGACGGCCATCGAGAATTGCCGCACCGCCGCGCTGGGCGGCCACGTCGAGGCCTGCGACGATTGCGGGCATTGGCAGATCGCCTACAACTCGTGCCGCAACCGGCACTGTCCCAAATGTCAGGGCGCCGCCGCGCGCACCTGGCTGGCGGCACGCGAAGCTGACCTGTTGCCGGTAGGCTACTTCCACGTGGTGTTCACCGTGCCTGCCGAGATCGCCGACATTGCCTGGCAGAACAAGGCGGTGGTCTATGATCTGCTGTTCCGCGCTGCTGCGGACACCATGCTGACCATCGCCGCCGATCCCAAGCACCTCGGCGCGCGGGTCGGGATCACCGCTGTCTTGCACACGTGGGGATCGGCGCTGACCCACCACCCGCATGTGCACATGATCGTACCTGGCGGTGGCATCGCGCTCGACAGCACGCGATGGATATCATCGCGCCCCGCGTTCCTACTGCCGGTGCGTGTGCTGGGCGCCTTGTTCCGCCGGCTGTTCCTCACCCGCCTGCTGGCGCTGTTCGACGCCGGCAAGCTGGGCTTCTTCGGCACCCTGGCTGACCTCGCGACACGCAAGGCCTTCCTGCGGGATCTGTCGCCGATCCGGAAAAAGCGCTGGGTGGTCTATGCCAAGCCACCCTTCGCCGGACCGCAGGCCGTGTTGGCCTATCTCTCGCGCTACACCCACCGCGTTGCCATCTCGAACCGGCGGCTCATCGGCTTCGACGAGACCGGCGTGACGTTCCGATACAAGGACTATCGCCGCGATGGCACCGAACGCCAGCAGGTCATGACGCTGGCCACCGACGAGTTCATCCGCCGCTTCCTGATCCACGTCCTGCCGCGCGGCTTCCACCGCATCCGGCACTATGGCCTGCTCGCCAGTTCAACGCACAAAGAAGCCATGGTGCTGGCCCGCAAACTGCTGGGCGTCGCCGCGCCGCTTGAGGAGACCGACACCGAACCCGACGAACCGCCCGATCACCGGCCGCCATGCCCTTGCTGCGGCGGGCATATGACCATCATTGAGGCCTTCACCCGCTGGTGCCAACCGCGCGGGCCACCCGCGCCAGCGCCGCCCGCCCGGAGAAACACGTCATGACCCGGCATGGCTTACCCCGCATGATGGCCGCGGACACTGCGACCCGGCCCATGGGTGTAGGTGTGCCAACGCCGCCAGCACCGTCAAAATTGCGCTCGTTGCCAGCAGGATCAGCGGCGCTACGAGCACAATGGCCAACTGACTTCTATGCTGTTCCGCCCGTCACGGGCTGGCCGGTAGGCTCGCTTCAGTCACCCCAATCCACACCAATGTCCTTTTACCCATAGACCTGTGCGAGCCTCACTGCGGGTCGTACTTGTAAGACTTTCGTACGCCTGCCGGCGCCCGAAACCCTTCGACGAAGCCGTCGTTCCCGCTTCGCGACGCAAATTGCGGTTCTGGGCGAAAGCAGACGCTCCGCCTCGCACGGATGTTGTGCTCGAATGACTGAACCAACAGCCGACTGCCGGCTTTCACCCGAATTGATCAAGATTCAGGTGACATTTCTTATATTTCAGGCCGCTGCCGCAATGACAGGGGGCGTTCCGCCCGGCCAGCGCGGGCCGCGGTGCGGCGAGGGTCGTGACTGGGCGCTTGATGATCCTATCGGCGGCGCGTTCGGCCCGGCTATCGTGCTTCCAGGGAAACTCGACCTTGTGCCCGAAGCGCAGCGTTCCGCCGGGTGCGATAACGATACCATACCAGCTGTCCGCGCGACCGCGGTACTTGCGCGCGCGCATGTGGTCGTCGATCCTGGCCAGACTGTTGGCGTCGGTGTCAGCGTTGCAGTGTATGGCGATGCCCGATCCGCCGAAGCCGAGTACGAAGTTCGACTCCCCCCGCCACCCGGCCTTCGCGACCACCGTCTCCAGGTTGTCGCGCAGTTCCGTGATGCCATTCTCGGCGAGCTGATAGGCGAGCATGACCGTGTCGGTCAGCGTGCCGGTCGGGTTCGCTTCGATCGCGCGAATGAGCCTGTCCAGTCTCGATCCGGCGATTACGGTGAGCACGCCCCTAGGCGTCCGCGCGCCGGGTTGACCCATTCTCCGCACACCCATTGCGATCTCAATGTCGGCCGCGAAGTCGTCCTCGAACACGACCATGTCGTGCTCCTTCTCCAGCCACAGATTGTATTTTAGGTGGTAGGACAGCAGCGTGATCTCGTGATGGATGAGGACCTTCGGTCCGTGGATCGCGCGCAGCTCGAGATAGCTCAGGAAGCGGATCGGCCGCTCGAGCATCTCGGCCATAACGTCCAGCGTGAAGACGTCGATGACGAGCGGGGCGAGGACCTTGGGCTCTTCCCGACGCACCAGGAACTGGTCCGTCTGGAAGGCCAGCGCCGGGTAGTGGTCCGACACCAGGCACACCGGGAACACCTGCGAGATCCCGGGTGGGATCTCGATCGTTGTGCCGTCGGCGGTGCTGAAGCGAAGCGAACGGTCCGACAGCGCGGCGGAGCAGTCCATGGCTTGATCATAGGCGTCCTGGACCGCGCCCTTGAAGTCGCCGCGCAGCTGAAGGTCGTTGCCCTTGCGCGCGGCGAGAGTGAGGCGCTTCGACTTGGCCTGCAGCACGATCGCCCGGTCGGCGAACAGCACTAGCACGTCGATCTCGCCGACGCGGTCGCCCTTTGCGCGGTCGACGTTCACGCCCCTGTGCACCCGGGCCGGACCGAACACTCGAGACAGGCGATCGACGGCGAACGCCTCGGTGAAGTCGCCGCGGTGGTCGGACATCGCCGGTCTGTAGGGCTTGTCCTCGAACATCCAGTAGAAGGGCGACTCGTAGACGGCCTCCGCCAGCGCGTTGAAGTGGAAGAGCAGGTGGCGCCCGTCGCCCGTCTCCAGCACCGGCGACCCGTTAACGGCGTTGAAGTCGCTGATCGTGGCGAAGGTCGGATTTCCGCGGCCCACCGGCAGCGTGAATGCGTCGATGCAGGCGCTCGCGGTATCCTCGCCGAGGCCGGCGACGGGAGCGATCTCGGCGGCGGTCAGCGTGAACGCCTCGAGAAGGCGCGGATCGCCTGGCGTGTTTGCGCCCGCCGCCATCGCGCCAGAGACCTTGCCGTTCTGGATGTCGGCGGCGGCCTTAGCGAAGGCGACCATATCGGCGATTCCGGCCTTCCGATGCTTCTTCAGCCAGGGGTCGTCGGCCGCATACTTCTCGATCGCGAAGTCGCAGTTCTGGAATGAGAAAGCGCCTTCGCCGCCATAGAAGATCGGCTCGCGCATCGCACCGCCGCTTTCCCAAGGGTTGGGCGGGGTCTCGCCGGCCTCGAACGCCGCGAACATGCCGTCGAGCGTCGGCGCGCCCATGCACCGGTGCAGTTCCTCCATCAGGGCGTCGGTCCGCTTGACGAGCGCGTCGACGTCGGTGGGTGCCGGAGCGGCCAGATCGCCACCGGCGCGCACCATTAGCCCGATGAGCGTGGACATCTCAGTCCGGATCAGCCGCGACCTCGAATAGAGATGCTGCATGTCCTCGGCCTTCATCCCGTCGCGGCGATGCCACACGAAGTTGTCGCGCACGCACAGGAAGGCGATCACGTGTGCGTAGCCGGGGGTGGCGGTCAGTTCCGCGATCTCGTCGAACACCTCCTGCTCAGGCCGTCGCGTGGGAACCCGCGGCCGCACTCCGCTCTCCGCCGACCCGTCGGCTTGCGTCGTCGGTGCTGCCAGTTCACTCATCGCCTTGCTCCCAGTGGGCGAGGCCCTTCGCGACCATTTTCCGGGCGAATCCCGGTCCGTCGCCGGTGAGATGTCCGCCATCGTCGCGCCGGTTGCCGTCATCGACATGGAAGGTGACTGGGATCGGACTGCTCGAGATGATCTCCTGTCCGATCCCCTGCTTAATGTAGTCGCCCCTGCCCTTCGGTCCGTCGAGATACATATTGGTGACCACGAAGTGATCTTCGTCATAGCGGTCCGCGCCTTCGATGTGCCTGAAGGTGATGCTGCCAATCAGTTCGGGAGGGGTCGCGAGGGTCCTGACAATCGCCTCGTCGTCGTCGGTCCATTCGATCTCGACGTCGCCCTTGTTCTTTGTCGTGAATATCCATTTGCTCATGAAGGCACTGTATCAGAAGCTGTAGTTCACGCGCCATATTGGAGCGCGTTGTTCGCGAAAAGTGTGCCGTGCGCGCGACGCCGGCCGACCGATTCCCGCTGCCGAGTTCGATGACGATGGCGGCCAGCAATGCGTCTCGATCATCGTGTGATTGCGTCGCGATCATCAAGTCCCTTGGCATCTGCTGTCGGTCTGTCGAATGACCGCGCGGCCCCGCCTCTGCGCTCGGCAGTATTCCAACTTGCGAATGGCCAGTCGGAACGTGAGCCGACATTCCCGCCAATGCAATCGAAGGGCATGAGTTGGTCGCCTGCCGCCTGTGCGCTGTGATGGAAAATGCCGCCGCAAGAGGAGATGTTGCAGGGCCTGGAGGCCGGCCACGAAACCGCTCCTTCGTTCATCTTCTGGGGAGAGGCGGCGAGCGGCGGCTTACAACGAAGCCGTAAGCATCGCCGATCGGCGCCAATGGCGGGGCAGCGGACGCTCCGCTATCTAATCCGGCAAATTCTGCCCCAGCAAAACCACCTCGCTGCCATCTGCGACCAATGCGTTGCCGTCAAAAGTTCTCAGCCCGAAAATGGGATCGCCTTGTGGGTTATGAATATGTGCCTCGGCTTGAACGAGAATGCTTGGCCGATCGCCGTCTTCTCCGCGCCACAAAGCGTACTGCGGGATCAAAACGTCAAGAGCGCTAAGGCTGCGCCCCTTGCGACGATTGCTGGCAGAAAACCGCGTTACCTTGGTCAACGTCATCCATTTTCGCGGATCGACCTGCCAGAAAACCTTGGGTTGGGAGCGATGGCCAATTCATGAGGCTATGAATTACGCAAAAAACGAATGGCCGCAATGTTATCGTGTCCGCCAAGCCAGGTTTTGCGCGGGGATGGCGATAGCCTTCGCCAGCGTGGCGGCGTCACGCTCCGCCTTAAGAGCGGTCATTCGACTGATAGGCGCTGCTCCCTGAAACCTGCCCATTGTTAATCAGACATGCACGGCAGGCGCGACTGAAAGCGCATCTTCGTAGTTATGCGTGAAATCCTCGGGCGGGAGTGGAGCCCAGAGGTAGAAGGAATTGTCTATGGGCGGCGATGTAGGTTCCCACGATACGCCTTTGGGAATGTAATCTATGTCGTACGAATATTCCGCATAGCTGCCCCACGGGTCGCGGGCGTAGTAGAAGTAGTTGGAGCCAAGCACATGGCGCCCTAGGCCCCAGCCATGTTCATATCCTGCAAGGTGCATCTGTGCGGCGCCCCGGCCGATGTGATCGATCGACGGGACATCCCAGCTCGAATGATGCAATCCTGTTCCGCTGGATTTCCCGAAGGCGATCAAATGATGATCGGATCCATGCCTGGCGTGGGTGAACGCAACGACATCCCCGGATTTGTCCGAAAGCCGCAAACCCAGGGCGTTCGCATAGAACTCTACCGCAGCCGGTACGTCGGGCACGAGTAGGAGGATATGCGACAGGCGCGATGGGTGGACCGGCGGTTGCGTTCCTCGCAATGGCGCATTGCGGCACCCTGCGGGGCTGGGAAGCTGGCCGTTGCCCTCCTTGGCGTCCGGCGTTTTCTTGCCGCCCGCCTTGATCTGTATCGGCACACCATTCAAATCGCGGAACCAAAGACCGCCGTTGTCCGGTGCGTCTTGCGGGGCGTCGATCCGATCGATGTCCAGCTTGTTCAGCCGATCCTCGAAGTGGGGCAGATCTTCGGTATAGGCCGCGAAACTCAAATAGCGCAGCCGTTTTGACGGCCCCTCGCACAACCTAGCCCACATATGCGGTGAACCGAAGGTATGGAGTACGAGCGCCCCGCCTTCTTCCTTTACGTCCAGGCCAAACGCCTCAAAGAATCGCTTTGCTTCGTCTAGGTCGGGCACGGTTAAGGCAAAATGGTCGAGCGAATGGATGCCTGCCGCTTCCGGCTGGGAAAGCACCGCCCCGGTCACCATGTGCCTCCCGCGCTCTGGGCGCTTTCGTCGGCCCATTGGTCGATGATGCAAGGCGCTGCGTCGAACAAGCTCATGTCGTTGACGATGAAGTGCTGGCCAGCAACGGCTGCATCCATCAGGTTGCGCGCCAGGATGCTCGGCCGGCGCAGCGAAGAGGAAACCGAACTGAACGCCGTAACCGCAACATCGCGGCAGATCTGGTGAGTCCAGGTCGTGACCTGCCGAATTTGCTGAATCTCGGTTTCGGTCAGCGGCTGGTTCGCATTTGCCTTGCGGTCGGCATTGGCGAAGAGTTCATAGGCGCGCGCGCGGGCCGCTTGAAATATCGCTTCGTTCCGAACGAAGTCGAGCTTGAAGGTCGGCGTGTCCGCAATGGACGCGGTGGCATAGAGGCGCTTCTTCAAACTTGCGGCATGCGCGGCTTCGTGAAGCGAGCGCCTGGCGATTCCCAGCGCCACACCTGTATGCCCGGCGCAGACCGAAACCAGGGTCCCGATCGTTGCGGCGCGTGATGGCCGCATCGGTTCGGTCCAGTATTGGTTGAAGGTCCAATCCAGGGGAAAAGTCTGCTCGGCAACTTCATAGTCGAAACTGCCCGTCGCCTCCATTCCCGCAACATTCCAGTTGCCCAGGATATTGACCCTGTCCGCGGGCAAGAAGGCACCGACCACGCGCGGCTGGCCATCTGCCTGCATCACCGGCTTGCCGCCGTCCTGCAGCACGAAGGCGGAAGACACCCAGTCGGCATGGGAAACACCGCTACCGAAACTGTAACGGCCGCTGCCGGTGTAAGCGTCGCCCGTCTGCACGGCCTTGCCGGTCGGTGCGTAAGTGGCGCTCATGACCGGCAGGCGTGCGCCGCCGAACATCCGCTCGACGTGAGCATCCGAACAGAAGGTCGCCGCGACCATGGTGGCTATGCCTTGTGCGGCGAGCGACCAGCCGGTCGATGAATCCGCGCTCGCAACCTCTTCGGCCAGCGCGGTGAACTCACTGATGCCCGTGTTCACGCCGCCGATGGATTCGGGCACCAGCAGCCAGTAGAGTCCCGCCTCGCGCATGGCCTCGACCACGTTCAGCGATGTGGCGCCGGCATTTTCCGGTTTGTCGGCTTCCGACTTTATAAGATCACGAAGCGTTGCCGCGCGCGTTGCGAACCGGGCGCTTCGTTGAACAGGAAGGTTGGTGCCGCTGTCCGTATCGAGAACCAATGTGCCCACGATCCATCTCCTTGTTTTTCGCGGTTTGCCCTTGGTCATATGGGTGGCCGCCGTTGTCGTATTCGTTTCACTGGAGGTGCTCGCCCGCGGTCGTGGGCCTGGTGCAATTTCTCTCTCTCACGCCGCGAGTCGGCATCTAAATAGGACTTGATTTAATATGATACAAGACAGTATCGTATCAACATGAAAAGCGAAAACCGCCGCCTTTGGAGCGCAGATGACAAGCGGTTCGCGCGCATGGCTGAAAAGAGGGCGCAAATCCTCCAGGCCGCGCAGCGCGTGTTTCTCCGCAGTGGGTATGAGCGCGCGAGCATGGATGCGATCGCGCAGGAAGCCGGTGTGGGGAAGATGACGGTGTATCGTCAGTATGCCGACAAGCGCACACTGTTCATTGCCTGCATGAATGATCAGTGCCGTGAAATGCTCATGCCGGATCGTTATGAAAGCGCGGATTCGCTAGACGAAGCGAAGGCGATGCTGATCGACTACGGTCACGTCGCCATGAATCTTATTACGCGCCGCGACATCGTCATGCTCTTCCGGATGATGATCGGTGAGATCAATCATTTCGATGGCTTGGGAGGCGTGTTCTATCAGGGCGGCCCTGGGCAGGCGATTTCGGTGATCGAAAGGATCCTGGCCAAGCTATTTAGCCCTGAGGAAGCGCGATTGCGCGCCGGGGCGTTCTTCTGGGCGGCGCTGGGGGATGCGTATGAGCGCGTCCTTCTTGGTGTTGTCAGCGCCGACGAGGTTTTGGCGATCTTCAATAGCCAGATCGAACTGGCGGCCGAAATCGTGGTGCGCTGAACCCGTCGGCAATATTCGGGAAGAGGATGATCAATGGAAAAGATGCTAAATGGAAAGGTGATCCTGCTGACCGGCGGGGGCGGGGGAATCGGCTCTGCTGCCTGCGCCGTCCTGGCCGAGCACGGCGCGCGCCTTGTCGTGAGCGACATTGACGAGACGGCAGGGGAACGGGCCGCCGAAAGTGTCCGCAGCGCGGGTGGCGAAGCCATCTTTCTGGCAGCCGATCTCGAATCCGAAGCGGCGATCACGCGACTCGTGGATGAAACACTGGCGTACTACGGACGGCTTGACGGGGCGTTCAACAATGCGGGGGTGGAGCAGAGCAATGTTCCGCTCACCGAATTGCGGCTGGAACAGTGGGAACGTGCCTTGCGGATCGACCTCACCGCCGTATTTCTATGCATCAAGCACCAGGTTCCGGCGATGATGCGGAGTGGTGGAGGAGCGATCGTCAACACGGCTTCCGGCCTTGGCCAGATCGCGATCGCCAACGCCGCCGAATATGTCTCCGCCAAGCACGGTGTGGTGGGGCTGACCCGCGCTGCCGCTGTCGAGTTTGGAGCGAGAAACGTCCGCGTGAACAGCGTGTTGCCGGGAATTGTGGAGACCGACCTGATTTCACGCCTGGCAGAGCAGCCTGAGTTCAAGGCATTCCTGGGCCGGGCGAAGGATCGCCATGTGATGGGGCGGTTCCCCACGCCGCGTGAAATCGGGGAGGCCGTGGCCTGGCTGCTTTCGGACCATGCCTCTTTCATCAATGGCGCCGCGATGCCTGTCGATGGTGGTTATCTCGTCAACTAGGCCGTAAACGCGGCGGTAACACGAAAACGGCTTTTGATCCCTGCGGCGAACCGCCGGCCGAAATCGCGGAAAGGCAAGAAGGATGCACCTCGACGGGATGGATCTCAATTTGCTGGTCGCGCTGGATGCGCTGCTCAGTGAACGGAGCGTGACACGAGCTGCATCTCGGCTTTGCGTCACCCAGCCCGCGATGAGCATTGCGCTCAGCAAATTGCGGACGCAGTTTTCCGACCAGCTTCTGGAAAGGGTTGGTCGCCAGATGGAGGTGACGCCGTTCGGCCAGCAACTGGCCGATTCCGTCAAAGAACTTATCTTTGAAATTCGTTCGGTGCTCAATCGGCAGTCCGAATTTGATCCGGCCACCGACAGCCGGAATTTTCGTCTTCTGATGTCTAGTTCGGTCGCCGAGATTTTCGGGAATCCGGCCATGCGCAGCCTCAGGGATGCGGCGCCCAATCTCCGCTGCCAGATCGATATCTTCGTGACGGCAGGTCTGCTCCGGCGGCTTCAGGATGGTGAAATCGATCTGGCCGTGCAGCTTTACGAGCCCGGTTTGTGGGATCCGATCACCGATCTTGAATCGCTGGCCAGCGAGCCCTTGTTTCGCGACGAATATGTCGTCGTCGTCGATCAGTCGAACCAATGCTTCCGCAACGGGGTGAGCTTTGAGGCCTTCTGCGCTGCCGACCACGTCGAAACACGGTTCGGGGGCGACTTTCGCAGCACGGTCGAGCGCACCTTGAGCACGATGCCGGAACGACCGCGGACCCCGCTTCTCGTTTCGACATACGCGCTGGCGATCGATGCATTGATCGGCACATCGATGACGGCCGTCGTGCCGCGCCAGGTGGCGGAGAGGTCGCCGCACTCCGGCAGGATCGCCATCTTCGAGCCGCCTTTCAAACTTGCGCCGCTCAATCACAAGCTCATCTGGCATCGCCGCAACGAGAACGATCCCGCGCACATCTGGCTGCGCCATTTCCTAAGAGATTTCTCGCGATCATCCGCCTTCATCGGCCATTGATATTCCACGATATGCCTGATGGTGAAACGCCCCCGGCGGGGTTTGCGCGGCGCTGATCGCCCGCATGTAGGCGCCGCGCGTATTCGATAATTCTCTCCAATACAGACCATAAGAAATAACAATTTTCGGTCATTCTCGCCGTGGTTATTTGTGAGTCAGCCAATGACTGCTCCCCGTTTTACAGGATCTGGCATTCATCGCTTCGATCAATTCAGTTGACCTGGAAAGATGACTCATGACGGATTTGGAAAATATTGCGGTCCCTTGCCCGATGCTGTCGCTGAAGGCTGCGCAGAAGATGCTGGCGGCGGGTGTGAGCGCGGCCGAACAGATGGGCGTGCCCATGTCTCTTGTGGCGGTCGATCGATCGGGGCACGTCAAAGCCGTTGCCCAAATGGATGGTGCAAGCGTGCTGCCTTATCAGGTGGCTTTCAAGAAGGCCTGGACAGCCGCCGCTACCGGCGCGCCGACCACCGGCGTACGCGCCTTCATTGCCTCCGACGAAGGCTCATCTCTTTCCATGCCTCACCTTGCAGACTTCTCGGTGATTGATGGCGGCGTGCCGATCCTGGTGGACGGGGTTTGTGTCGGGGCTGTCGGCGTGAGTGGCGCCACCGCGGAACTGGATTTGAAGGTCGCCGAAGCCGCGATCGCCGGCTTGCAGGCCTGACGCATGTTTTCCCTCAATTGGCAGGTTTCGCCCCGCGAGCACGGGGTCACGATCGAGCGCAACGTCAGGGTCGAGATGTCGGATGGCGTCCACATCTCGATCGATGTGTTCCGCCCGAAATCGACCGGCCGCTTTCCGGCAATCGTCGGCGTCCACGCCTATGATCAAGCCATGCAATCGGCTCCGTCCATTCCCAAGGCGATCAACCTGCCCAATGCCCAGGCCGAGGCCGGCGATCCGAACTTCTATGTTCGGCGTGGCTATGTCCATGTGATCGTCAATGCTCGCGGAACGGGGCAGTCAGAGGGCGTATACGCCCATTACAGCCCGCGTGAGGTTGACGATGTCGTCGAAATCATCGCCTGGATCGCAGAACAATCCTGGTGCACGGGCAACGTGGGCATGTTCGGCGCATCCTATTTCTCGGTTTGCGCCAAGCAGGTTGCAGCCCGCAATCCCCCCGCGCTCAAGGCCGTGTTCGGGCTGTACGGCTACAACGATTTCTATCGGGACAAGTTCTATCACGGCGGCATCCTCGCCGCCGGCTTTCTAACGAGCTGGGCCGGGCATCTCGACGGATCGAGGATCAAGGGCTGGTCCCGCGATGCCCTGGGCGAGGACGAGTATCAGCGCCGCCTCAAGGATCTGCGTGCGGACCAGGATCTGATGACGGTTCCCGCCCTGGCGAATGCGATCAGGGCGCCTGAGGAGGGCGGCAACCCGCTCATCATAGACGTCCTCATCAACGCGCATGACGGGCCCTATTGGCAGGAGCGCAATCCTCGCCTGGAGGACATCGAGGTTCCGATGATGATCGGCGCCTCCTGGGACATGTACATGCTGCATTTGCCGGGTGAGTTCAGGGCATGGGAGAAGCTTTCGGCGCCCAAGAAGCTCATCGTCGGGCCGCCGATGTATCTCGATCGACCGATCTACCAGTATGCTCTGGAATCGCTGCGCTGGTTCGATCACTGGCTCAAGGGTAACGACACGGGCTATCTCGATGAGCCTGCGGTCAATCTCTATATGATGGGGAGCGGCGGGAACTGGAAACAGAGCCATTCCTGGCCGCTGCCGGAAACGGTCTGGCAGCCATTCTACCTCCACTTCAAGGGCCTGTTGTCCGAGCATGAGCATTGGCCGCACGAGGGCGGCACCAGCTATGAGGATAACCGTTACAACGAGCGGGGCGGCATCTTGTTCACCACGCCGCCGATGGTCGAGGAAACCGAAGTTGTCGGACCGCTGACCGCAACGATCTATGCATCAAGCACCCAGCCCGAACTTCTTCTGTTTCTCACCCTGTGGGAGATCGCGCCTGATGGAGATCGCAAGCTCCTGACCCGCGGCTGGTTGCGGGGGAGCATGAGGGAATGCGACGAAGATCGATCGAGGCCGTGGCTTTGGCATCATCCCTTTTCCGGGCAAGCCGCACTCGCTGCCGATCGCCCACATCGTTTCGATATCAACCTGATCCCGACGGCGAATGTGTTCAAGCAGGGATATCGCCTCGCGCTAGGCGTGAGTTCGAGCGACACTGATCGATCGGATTCCTTCTTCGATCGGTTGGGCAAGGGGCACGTCGTGCAGCAGCGCCCCTCCTGGGTGACCATTCATCACGATGCAGAGCACCCCTCGGCCCTGTTTGTGCCCATCGTGAAGGGCAATCGCATCGGAACATACATCTCGGAGGCTGGCGACCTCAACGATCAGCCAAGATTCTGATCAGCGATTACGCATAATACGACAAATTACTTTCCTTAGTATTGTCAGATCAACGATAATAGTGATGCATAAATATCAATAATATGACGAATTTTTGTTCGTAATTTTCCACAGAATGAATTCGTTTTAGCCGAATTTGAAAATCTCAAAATCATTTGGAAGGGGAGGCTGCGATGGTCTGGAAGCGGACATTCGCTTGTTGTGTATCGGCTCTGGCTCTTGCCTGCGGCAACGCGGCGTTCGCTCAGGAGGCTCCGCCGCCGCAGGCGGACGCGGCCGATGGCCCCCAGGATAGCCAGGGCGTTCAGGACATTGTGGTGACTGCGGAGAAGCGCTCCACCCTGTTGCAAAGGACGCCCGCTGCGATCACCGCGATCATGGGGCAAACGCTTGCGGAACGCGGGGTCAATGATCTTCCCGCCGCGCAGGCACTGGTGCCGAGCGCGCGCTTCCAGATCGAGCAGCAGTCTGTGCAGGTATTCATTCGCGGAGTGGGCGCTTCGCTCGATTTCGCGAATGTGCAGCCCGTTGTCGCGTTGAACCTGAACGGCGTGTCTGTGCCACGCGAAGGTGCGAGCGCGGGCTTCCTCGATGTCGCCCAGATCGAGGTGCTGCCGGGGCCGCAAGGCACGCTTTATGGCGGAACCGCGATGGGGGGCACCGTCAACATCAACTTCAACCGCCCCGTCGATCACTATCAGACGAAGCTCACGCTGGAGGGCGGGAACTACGCATTTTTCCATGTGACCGCGGTTCAGAATATTCCGGTCTCGAAGGACCTGGCGATCCGGGGCGCCGTCGATTACGCCGGCCATAGCGGCTACCAGCAGAGCGGCGCGAATTCCCAAAAGGACTTCGTCGGCCGACTTTCGGCACTTTACACACCGTCCGACAATGTATCCCTACATCTTTGGGGATCGGCCGCGACAAAGGATGGCCATCCGATCAACGTTGTCACGCGGTCATTCGATGTGGCGACCGGGGGTTTGAGCAACGGGGCCTACCTTCATCCGGGCGACCCCTGGGATGACACGCGCACCGGGGCGCTGGCTCCTCTGGCGCCGTTCGGTGCAATTACCGCACAGGACCAGCGTTACAAAAACTATTCGGTCGGCGCCCAGCTCGATGCCCATTTCGGCAGCACCACGCTGACCTCGATCACATCCTATCAATACATCGATTCAGACCAGAAATTCTGGCTGACCTCGATCCCCGCGGAAATCACTGCGCGCTACAAGCAGGTTTCTCAGGAATTCCGCCTGCTCGGAGAGGCAGGCCCCCTGCGCTGGCTGGTAGGGCTGTATGGATCGCGCCTCACCAATAGCGGAGCGTTCGCCCTGTTCGGCGGCGGCGTCTATATCAGCAATGTCGCGCGTGATCGCCTCGATAACCTTTCCGCATACGGTCAGCTAACCTATTCGGCGAGCGACAGCCTCCGCTTCACGGCGGGCGCACGCGCCAGCTATTTCAAGCGTGAAGGCGCGGGCCTGGGTTATGACGGCGTGCTCTACGATTTTGGCAAGAGCTACCGGCACGTCGATTTCAAGGTGGGGGCAGATTACGATATCACGCCCAAGGTGCTGGCCTATGCCGGCTTCCAGACCGGATACACGCCCGGCACGTTCAACGAGAAGGCGAAATCCGCCACGTTTGACAATGCGGTGAAGCCATCGACGCTCGATGCATTCTCGGTGGGGGTGAAGTCCCGGTTCCTGGACGATATGGTTCAGCTGAATCTGGAAGGCTATTATTACATATACAACGACCTGCTTCAGCAGAGCTATGATATCAGCGCGGCGTTCAACCCGATCTTCAACGCCAAGCGCACGGAGATTTACGGTGTGCAGGCTGATCTCATCGTAAAACCCGCTTCCGCCGATCAGTTGAATCTCTCGGTGGGTTACCTGCACGGCATCTACGAGGATTTCGTCCAGCCGAACGGTGCAAGCTACAGCGGCAATTCGATCGCATTCGCCCCCGCATGGACGGTCACCACGGGCTATTCGCACGATTTTGCCCTGCCTTCGGGCTATATCCGCGCGCGCGCCGATGCTCGATATGAATCGTCCTATTGGGGGGATTTCGCGCACGTGCCCGGCGATCGCCTCGGCAACTTCATGCTCGCGGACGCTTCGCTCACCTACTACAGCGACAACAATCGCTGGAGCCTGGGTATCTGGGGGAAGAACCTGTTTGATAAGGCCGTTCCCGGATCGTCGGCCTTGGGCGGTATCCCCGGTCCCACCGCCACGCAGCTTGGTCCTCCCCGGACGTTCGGCGCCCGGTTGACATTCAACTACTGATGGATCTGGGCCGAAGAGCCGGTTTCGCCCGGCCCTCCTAGCCACGAGGACGAAGCACATGGCTGGACGTCTTGCAGGAAAAGTTTGCCTAATCACCGGAACGGGCGGGAGCATTGGCCGCGCCTCGGCGGAAATGTTCGCGCGCGAGGGGGCCAAGGTGGTCGGATGCGACATCAACGCGGAAGCGGCGGAGGCCTGCGTCAAAAGCGTCCGGGATGCGGGGGGGGAAGTGGTCTCGATCCACCCTTGCGATCCGCGCGATCCCTCGATGTGTCAGGCGCTGGTGGATTGCGCGCTTTCGCATTTCGGCCGGCTAGACGTGCTCTTCAACTGTGCGGCGGATGCCCATTTTGCGTGGCTTGACGATTTAACGCATGAGAATTTCGCGTACACGCTCGATGCGGAAGTCAGCATCGTCTTCAATCTGACGAAAGCCGCGTGGCCGGCCCTTGCGGAGCGGGGCGGGGCGATCGTCAACATGGCCTCGGCATCAGCCTGGATCGGATATGAGGCCTTGCCCGGCTTGGCGCATTCGGCGGGCAAGGGCGCGGTCCTTTCAATGACTAGGCACTTTGCCATGGAAGGGCGCCATCACGGCATTCGCGCGAATTCGCTTTCGCCTGGGCTGATCGAAACCGGTGCGACCAGGGATCTGTTGCAGCATCCCGATTTCAGGGATCCCATGCTGACGAAAATCATGCTGGGGCGGCCCGGTCTGCCGGAGGAAGTGGCCGCTTTGGCGGTCTTCCTCGGTTCGGACGAAAGCTCGTTCATCACGGCGACCGATATCCGCATAGATGGTGGGACCACGGCCTGGTAACCTCGAACAAATTTCCGGAGCGTTTCTATGAAGCTTTTGCGTTATTCCGAAGGCGGCAAGGTGCATCTTGGCGCCCTTGAGGGTGAAACGATTATCGATCTGAGCCCGATCGAATCCGATTACCCCACCATGCTGTCGATCGTTGCCGGGGGCGATGCGGCACTGGCCCGGATCAGAGACACTATCGCAGCACGTGAACATACCCGCCCCAGTGCAGGCACGCAGCTTCTGGCGCCGATGGAGCGGCCGGGAAAGTTTCTCGCGATCGGCATGAACTACCGCAAGCACATTGCCGAATCCGAACAGCTCGGCGTACCCAAGCCCCAACAGCAATACTGGTTCAACAAGCAGACGAGCTGCATCGCCGGCCCTTTTGACGATATCGTCAAGGGGGTTACCGAAAAGCTCGACTACGAGGTTGAGCTGGGCGCGATCATCGGCGCGCCGGCCAAGGGCGTAGGCGAGAACGATGCGCGCCGTCACGTGTTCGGTTATCTGATCTGCAACGACGTAAGCGCCCGCGATTGGCAATTTCATTCGCCGACCTTCACGATGGGCAAGTCATTCGACACGCATGGCCCGATCGGTCCTTGGATCGTGACTGCCGACGAGATCGACGATCCGCACAATCTGGCGCTGCGCTGTTTCGTCAACGGCAAGCTTCGCCAGGAAAACAACACGTCGGAGATGGTGTTCAACCTCTGGCAGCAAATCGCTTATCTTTCGACGGCCTTCACGCTCGAAAGCGGCGATCTGATTGCGACCGGCACGCCCGAAGGCGTTGGCGTTGCCATGAATCCGCCTAGCTTTCTCCAGCCGGGAGACGTGGTGCGGTGTGAGGTTGATGGCATTGGCGCGATAGAAAATCGCGTCGTCGCTTGAGGCCAGAATATCAGGCACAGGCTAAAAGTCGGAGCAGTACGATGGCGCAATATTTGAAGCGCGGGGCGAGTGCTGAGGCAAAGGTGGATGCGGATCGCCGGGTGCGTGACGTGGTGGAGGCGGCGCTGGCGGACATCGAGCGTCGCGGGGATGCGGCGGTGCGCGAGATGAGCGTGAAGTTCGACGGGTGGGACCGTGAGGACTATCGCCTGTCGCAGGCCGAGATCGACGCGGCGGTGGACAGCCTGACGTCGCAGGAGCGCAAGGACATCGAGTTCGCGCAGGCGCAGGTCAGGAACTTTGCCCGGATCCAACGCGAGAGCGTGAAAGATGTTGAGGTGGAGACGCTGCCCGGCGTGGTGCTGGGCCACCGCAACGTGCCGGTGAACGCGGCGGGGTGCTATGTGCCGGGCGGCAAGTATCCGCTGCTCGCCTCCGCGCACATGTCGGTGATCACCGCCAAGGTGGCGGGGGTGAAGCGGGTGATCACCTGCGCGCCGCCGTTCCAGGGCACGCCTGCGCGCGCGATCGTGGCGGCGCAGGCCATGGCTGGGGCCGATGTGATCTACGCGCTGGGCGGCATCCAGGCCATCGGGGCGATGGCGCTGGGCACGCAGACGATCGATCCGGTCGATATTCTGGTGGGGCCGGGCAACGCCTTCGTGGCCGAAGCCAAGCGCCAGCTGTTCGGCCGGGTGGGCATCGACCTGTTCGCCGGGCCGACCGAAACCCTGATCATCGCCGACGAGGTGGGCTGTGATCCCGAACTGGCCGCGACCGATATCCTGGGCCAGGTCGAGCACGGACCGGACAGCCCCGGCGTGCTGCTGACCAATTCGGAGAAGCTGGCGCGCGCGACCATGGTCGAGATCGAGCGGCTGCTGCAGATCCTGCCCACCGCCGATCACGCGCGCAAGGCGTGGGACGCCTTTGGCGAGGTGATCGTGGCCGACAGCTATGAGGAGATGGTCAGCATCGCCGACGCGATCGCCAGCGAGCATGTGCAGGTGATGACCGCCGATCCCGATTACTTCCTCGCTAACATGACCAATTACGGCGCGCTGTTCCTGGGCCCGCGCACCAATGTCAGTTTTGGTGACAAGGTGATCGGCACCAACCACACGCTGCCAACGAAGAAGGCGGCGCGCTATACCGGCGGGCTGTGGGTGGGCAAGTTCCTCAAGACCTGCACCTATCAGCGCGTGACCAGCGATGCGGCATCGGCGTTGATCGGCGAATATTGCAGCCGCCTGTGCGCGCTGGAAGGCTTTGCCGGGCATGGCGAGCAGGCCAATGTGCGTGTGCGCCGTTATGGCCATCGCGAGGTGCCTTATGCCGGGCAGGCCGAACCCAGCGAACTGACGGTGGCCTGATGGCGGAAGCGCTGCCGCAAACGCCCTCGTTCCGGCTCGACGGGCACCGTGCGCTCGTCACCGGGGCGGGGCGGGGCATTGGCCTCGCCTGCGCGGCGGCGCTGGCGCAGGCTGGGGCCGAGGTGACGCTGGCCGCGCGCACGGCACCGGAGATCGAGCAGGCCGCCGCCGCGATCGGGCCGAATGCGCGGGCGTCAGTGCTGGATGTGTCCGATCTGACCGCGGTGGCCGCGTTCTTCGAGAGCCGGCCTGCGTTCCATGTGCTGGTCAACAATGCCGGCACCAACCGGCCCAAGCCGGTGTGGGAGGTGAGCGAGGCCGATTACGACGCGGTGCTCGATCTCAACCTCAAGTCCGCGTTCTTCGTGGCGCAGGCCTGCGCCAGACGGATGATCGCCGATGGCATCCAGGGCAGCCTGATCCACATGGGCAGCCAGATGGGCCACGTCGGCGGCCCTGGCCGCAGCCTCTATTGCGCCAGCAAGTGGGCGCTGGAAGGCATGAACAAGGCCATGGCGCTCGACCTTGCCCCCCACGGCATCCGCTCCAACACGATCGCCCCCACCTTCATCGAAACCCCGATGACCAAACCCTTCTTCGAAGACCCAGCCTTCAGGGCCAGCGTCCTCCAGAAGATCAAGCTCGGCCGCCTCGGCACCGTCCAAGACCTCATGGGCGCGGTTATCTTCCTCGCCTCCGACGCATCATCCCTCATCACCGGAGCCAGCCTCATCGTCGATGGCGGGTGGACCGCAGAATGACGTAGCCTCTCAGGCTAACCGCCCGTGCTGAGCACCCCATGGTAAAGTTGAAGCGTCTTTCTGACTGTCCCAACTCGTTGAACGAGCGGCGGAAAGTTTGCGCAATCCGGCGCGTAGCTTGCAGACCTGTCCCCATAGACAAGGACCATTGATCCTATCGCAGCCGAACGCTGCCTTCTTGGCCGCCCGCAAGAGAGATCGTTGAGTTCAAGCCGATAGTTTTATCGGCTGCCGCCGCAAAAGGAGACGTTCACGCGCTCTTGAACGAGCGTCCAAAGCGCCCATTCATTCATCAGAAATTTAAAAGTTACCTTCCGCGTTAGCTGATGATTGTCCTTCTCGAGGAGCATGACATAGACGCGACCCGCCTGTTCTCGCTGCTCCAGCGACACTGTTCTTCGACTTCCATGCAACTCACCGGGTTAGCATGGCTAGCAGGCTGGCGACTTTCACAGTGGCGATCGTCGAAAATGTGTCCGAGATGGCGTAAGGCAAGATGATCCATTCGCCATGACGCATCGCGCCACAGGAATAGACGACGTTGGGCACATAGCCCTCGCGCGTTGATTTTTCCGGCTGAACCAGCGGCACGTTCGACCGACCCAGCACGCGGCTGGGATCATCCTTGTCCAGCAGCACGGCACCGATGGAATAGTGCCGCACGGGCCCAACGCCATGGGTCAGCAACAGCCATCCTTCATCCAGTTCGATTGGCGAGCCGCAATTGCCGATCTGAATGAACTCCCAGGGAAATTCCGGTTTGAGGATGGGAGTGCCAAGACCCCATTCCAGAAGGCTGTCGGAATAGACCAGATGCAGGCTTTCATTGTCGTGGCGAGCGATCATGGCATAGCGCCCCCCGATCCGCCGCGGAAACAGGGCCATGCCCTTGCTCCCTGCTGCTGGGCCCCGCAATGGGGCGAGGCGGAACGTCTGGAAGTCGCAGGTTTCGATCAGTTCCGAACGGATCGACTGGCCGCTGTAGGCAGTGTAGGTGGCGTAGTAGGTGGTCTTGCTCTCGTCGACAAAAGCCACGAAACGGGCATCCTCGATGCCATTGGCCTGCGCCTCGGTGACCGGGAAGATCACCCTTTCGGTGATGTCGCTGTCTGGTTCGAAGGCCAGATCCAGCCTGTCGCCAAGGCGTACGGTTACAGTGGGCAGGCTGGCCAACCGCGTTGGGGGATCGATGGTCAGCGTGCCATCGGCAAGGAAAGTGCCGCATCGGAAGGTGAGCGAGGAGATGTGCCCTTCGCCCACCGCCCGCAGCGACAGGACGAAACGGACGCCACCCGGTGCAACGCCGGTCTGGCTGGGATGGGGCACGATGCTGGGGTTGAACAGTGCCGCTGCCTCGAAACTGTATTCGTGCATGAAATAGGCACCCACCAGTTGCAACTGGGCGGGTGTGAAACAGCAATGGCTGGAAAAGGCGTCCTCCATCTCCTGAGCGCGCCGCTCGAAGGTAGCGGGTAGGTTTCGATGGCGGTCATCGAAATTCTCGAGCGTCGCGGCTAGCACAGTTTCGGCATCCGCCGGGGCCAGCGCGAGGACGCGGTCGACGATGTGGTTGGCACGGGTTTTGTCCAGCGGGTTGTAATCGCGTGGCTCGACCGAAGGGCGGAAAGCCCGCACCACCACGCGTGAGGGATCGGGCCGCAGATGCAGGGCATGGCGGTTCAGAAAGGAATGATCGGGCATGGCCGTCCTGTCAGGATAAAAGGAGTTGGATGGGTAGCGATGCCAGCATGCCCGGCGCGTGCGTGGATGGTGGGTGCGCCTGCGTTGCCTGCTCCATGATGGCAAGGGCCAGCAGATAGGCCAGCACCGATTCGGCGCCCCGGTTCTCGTTGGCACGATCGGGGTGCAGCCCATCGCGGCAACTGCCATCGAGCGGGTCAATCAGGGACAGTCCCAGATCATTGGCACCGGTAAACCATGCAAAGGCCTTGTGGGCCTCTGTCAACCAAGGCCGACTCGCATCCACAGCCATGGCTGCAAGGCAGGCCGCCACGGTAGCGCAGGCTTCGATGGGCTGTTGGTCAAAAGGCATCGGCGCGCTACGCGAGACGAGCAGGAACCCTTGCGAGCCCACCGGACGGAAATAGCCCGCAGGGGCCGTCTGCCGCTCGACCAACCAGCACAGCGCCCGCAATCCCGCTTGAGTCCAGTCCTCTCGGCCCACCGCTCTGCCGGTCACGATCAACGCCTCGCACAGGCGGGCATTGTCATAGGTCAGCCGGTCCTCAAACCACACCCAATCCGCCGTTTCGCAGGCCTGCAAGCGCTGGTGCAAGCGCTCTGCCAGATTGCTCCGCTGGCGCAGCGCGATCTCATCGCGCGGGTGGGCAAGGCAATAGTCCTTGAGGCCCAGCAAGGTGAACGCCCAAGCCCGAGGCGAGGTGAAGCGGGCAACAGCAGGCAAGGCCTGTGTAAACAGCGCGCTGGCCCATTGCGCCATCACGCCATCTTCGCGGTATCCGGCGCATATGCCCAAAGCCCACATCGTGCGACCATGGCTGTCTTCGGATCCGGTTGCCTCCAGCCAGCGGCGATCATAGCCCATGAAATTGCGGAATCGCTGGTTGCCCGGGTTCCAACCATGTTGCAGGAAAGCGGCAAAGCGTGGCAGCAAACTGTCGATCAAGGGTTGCGTCATCGCCCGCCCGCCCAGCGTGCAACACAGCAACAGCGCTCTGGCGTTGTCATCAATGCAATAGCCGTGGTGCCGATCGGGAACGCCAAAAACGGCATGCTGAAACAGCCCGGTATCATCACACATCACCGCCAGATGCCCCAGCGCCATCGTCGGTAGGGCAAAGGCAACATGCCGCCTAACATCAAGAAAAGCTTGGCCATAGCGCGCGGCGGTATTGGCCCATGTCATCGCCCGGCTGGCAACATAAGCTTTGCGCCCCATCGCCAGCCGCGTTTCGTCATTGGCCAGCAGGTCGGCCACCGCAAGCCCCAGACGATCTGGATCTCCGAAAGGCACAAGCAGACCCGATCCATCCTCCAGCAATTCCGCCGCATGCCAGTAAGGCGTGGAAACCACCGGGCGGCCCAACCCATGCGAATAGGCCAGCGTGCCCGATGTCATCTGCGCCTCCACCAGATAGGGGGTGACATAGACATCACACATCGCGATATGATCGAGCAGTTCAGGCCGTTCGACAAAACGGTCGATAAAGACCACATGCCCGTCAAGACCGAGCGCCGTCACCTTGGCGCGCAGACTGTCGCGATAGGCCTCTCCATCGGCGCGCAGCAGGGCGGGGTGAGTTGCCCCCATCACCACGTATAGCGCATCGGGCGCGGTTGCCAGCACCACCAGCATCGCCTCGATCATCGTCTCGATGCCCTTGTTCGGGCTGATCAGGCCAAAGGTGAGGATTATGCGATGATGGGCAAAACCCAGCTTTTCCTTGGCATATTGGGGAAGCACCAGCGGCACTTCGGGGATGCCATGCGCGATCACCAGAATCTTGGCAGGATCGGCGCCATAATGGTCGATGAGGATGCGGCGCCCCTTGCGCGCCATCACCACAATGCGCGACGATGCCGCAATGATGGTGTCGATCACGCGGCGCTGGGCGGCGTTGGGCTGGTCCAGCACGGTGTGCAGCGTGGTGACGAGCGGCGCATCCAGCTTCGCGATCAGATCGAGAATGTAATCCCCTGCCTCACCACCATAGATGCCGAATTCATGCTGGAGGCAGACAACGTCAAAGCCTTGCGCGTTGATGAAATCGGCAGCGGCGCTGTAACCCCCACGGTCTTCCTGCGCGACAGACCAGCGCACTTGCGGGGGAAAGGCATATTGCCCACCCGGGTCGCACATGGCGATGATCGCGGTTTGCGCCACCCCCGGCAAATGGCGCACTGCGAGCTCAAGGTCGCAGGTGAACGTGGCAATACCGCAGCGCCGTGGCAAGGCATTGCCCACAAAGGCCACGCGCATGCCCGTATTCAATGGCTTGTCTTACAGCTTGCCTTTCGGCTTGCGGGTAGCGGCCAGCACCGGCGACGAGGCGATTCTCGGGGCCGCGGGTGCCGGCTTGTCCTTGGCGGACTTGGGTTTGCGAATTTCACGATTGCTGCGTTTTTGCGCTTTGGCCATGGTATTTGATCCTTTTGATGATGTTGGCAAATCAATGTTGACGGTGCCGAGCGGATCATGCCGCAAGCCGGGGGGGGCATGCCGGGCTGACTTTGCCCTCAGAAAGTGATGACGGGGCCTATCGCGCTCCGGCCTTAAAGCGGGGGCGCATTCCATCCCTCAGCCGCGAAGTGACTCTACAGGAGTTTCGCGATAACGGCGCGATAGCACAGAGTTGCCGCTCAGTAGCATGAAATCGTCCTTGGTGGCTGTTCTGCTGGCAGAACCGGGCAATTTAGAAACCGGAGCAAACATTCCAGATCGCCCGCCTCACGCGTATTCAGGCACTGATTCTGTAGGGTGAGGCGCAGCATCCTCCGTATGGCTCGTGTTCGCAACTAAACCTTTGTTCGGGGTGGTCGGACTGGCATGTCGTCCGGGACTGAACGCGCGGTAGTCTGTGACCGTCCCCATCAGGATCAGCGGGCACGCCGCTTGTACCGTGCCGGCTTGCCCCTGAAGCTGCCGTTCACGCCTCCCTTCGCGATCGTTGAAAGCGGGCCTTCGCTCATCCGATGATCCAGAGCTGAACCCTCTGGCAATACCGGCGCGGTGCGGTTCACTTCGATTTGTTTTTTGTGACCTTGTAGTACGCCGACAGAATAGCCACATAAGTTGCATCTACCAGTCGTGATCGACGGTCTCGGGCATCCATTCAAGAGATGCCACATCCTTCAGTTCCGCCTTTTAGTCGCAGTTGCGGCCAAATTCTGGTCAGCTGCCTTTTAACGAAGGAAGATTCCATGACCGATTTCGGCAAGATCAAGAGCTATGATAGCAACAAAGGCCTCGGCACTATCGCTCCCGAGCGGGGAGGCGATGCCCTGCCTTTCCGTAAGTCCGATCTGCAGCAGCAGGCCCAGGAGCCGAAGCAGGATCAGCGTTATGGTTATGACGTGAAGGACGCGGAGGGCGGCAAGCGATACGCGATCAATCTGCATCAGCAGGGCGAAGCTGACATCCAGCAGGAACAAGCTCGAGCCCAACAGGGCTGATGATCTCGGGGCAACCGGAGTGCGAAAACGGTGCTTCCGATTGCCCCGACCTTGATCATGCAAGCGATACCGAAAACCGCATGGCGAATGCCACGTATCGCCAGTCCGAGTTCCGCGATCGCATCTTTCCTCACTTCAGCCAGCGATGTTGAAGCATTCGAGGCCCAGGCGAATGCCATGGAAAGCACTCTGGCTAGCGACTTTGCCGATGGAAGAGTGGGAATGCGTTACCACACCTACGCGCATCGCTAGCGCGTTCTTCGCCAGCAAAAGGCCAAGCTCGATGTTTTGTGCGCCAGCTTTCATTCATAGGAGCAACGATCGTGAGCAGCCCCTCTGAACTCGACAAAGCCATCGCAGCCGAGCAAATGGCTCTTTACGGTATCACGCGCATCCCGGCCGATCAGTATTGTTACAAGGATTATCGCTACTCAAAGTTAAGCGACGCCATTGCCCAAGCAAAGCGCGATAAGCCACCCTCCTGACTATTGCGACCTGAATATCAAAGCTTTTGAAAGGACGTCCAATGGAACTTTCATCGACTTTCTGCCGTATGCAGGAGACCGTCCAGCGTGATCGCGCGGCCAACGCGATATTGGGGAACATTCGCCTCGTGGCTGAGAGAGCGGCCAAGGCATGGAGTGCTGTAGCTCTTCTGGCCGAACAGCGCGACGCCCGCCGCGAACGCACGCGCATCATTGCCGACATGGCAGCCCTTCAGAATGAACCTGTGCCAGACGAGGACGTCAGGTCACTGAGCGAAAACCCGGACCGAGGCTTTGACAACCCCTGAACTGGTCCGAGATCTCGCCGAGATATGGCCTGCTGCCGGTTTGGCGGACACCGAGATAAGCTCATTCATGCTACCCCAGCTTCTCTTTCGAAGTCGATAGGGCTGAGATAACCCAGGGTCGAGTGACGCCGGGTTGGGTTGTAGAAGCATTCGACGTAGTCGAACACGTCCGCCTTGGCCTGTGCCCTCGTGCGGTAGACCTTCTTCCCGATCCGCTCGGTCTTGAGCGACGAGAAGAAGCTTTCCATGACGGCATTATCCCAGACATTGCCGGACCGGCTCATCGAGCATGTGACGCCATTGTCGGCCATCAGTCGCTGGAACTGCTCACTGGTATACTGGCTGCCCCTGGTCCGAGTGATGCAGCAGGGCGTCCGGCTTGCCGCGCCGCCAGATCGCCATGATCAGCGCATCGGTGACGAGCTGGGCGGTCATGGTGTCGCTCATCGACCAGCCAACCACCCTGCGCGAGAACAGGTCGATGACGGCGGCCACGTAGAGCCATCCTTCGGCCGTCCAGATGTAGGTGAAGTCAGCCACCCACTTCTGGTTGGGCCTGTCGGCGGTGAACTGGCGATCCAGCACGTTGCCGGCGATGACCGAGCGTTCGCCCTGATCCTTGGGTAGTCCGCGACGACGAGGCCGTGCCCGCAGCCCCTGCGCCTGCATGAGCCGTTCGACCCGATGCAGGCCACAAGAGATGCCCTCAGCGAGCAGGTCGTACCAGACACGGCGGGCACCGTAGGTGCGGTAGCTGCCAACATGGCTTGCTCTGACCCTGGAGCCGATCACCTCATCGTCGCGGGCACGCTGCGACGGCGATCGGGTGAGCCAGGCATGGAACCCGCTTCGCGAGACACCGAGCGCCCCGCACATCCATGCCACCGGCCAGATCCCCCGGTGCTTCGCGATGAAGGCGAACCTCATATCGAGTCCTTCGCGAAGTAGGCGGCGGCTTTTTTTAGAATGTCGCGCTCCGCCTTCAGCTTGGCCACTTCGCGACGGAGACGATCGATCTCCAACTGCTCGGGCTTCATCTGCCCATGCCCGGGAAATGCGTGACCCGGATCGGTAGCGAACTCCTTCACCCACTTGCGCAGCACGTTCTCGTGCACGTCCAAATCGCGAGCAGCTTGCGCAACCGCGACACCGCGCTCGCGCACCAACCTCACCGCCTCAAGCTTGAACTCGCGGCTGAACTTCCTTCGTTGCATTGTGGACCTCCGATAGGTGGAAACATCCTATCTCGGTGTCCACCAAACCGGCAGCAGGCCATTCATTGGACATCATGCACTATACCATGCTGCGGTTAAGCCCCCACCCTGAATCAGCCCAATCAGGCGGGCTGGAGACGCGGGTGTGGTAATGCTGACTTCGTCCGCTATGAAGCGGCCACCGCAAGCTCAGGCAATTCAGGCAGACCAATGGCTCGCAAACATTCAAAGCACGGCTCTTACGAGGACCTACGTCAGGAAGAAGAGGCGCCCGAGGTCGCGGTGCCCTGCTGGCTCTGTGGCCGACCGACCGGCAAGACCATTGTCTGGCACCACCCCGTGCCCAAGAGCCGGGGCGGGCGTGATGTGGTGCCCATGCACGCCATTTGTCAGCAGACGCTGATCACCAATTTTACCAATTCCGAACTGCAACGCCACGGTATGGACGTAGAGGGTCTGCTCGCTAACCCCGCTGTGCGCAAATTCGTCGATTGGGTGGCAAACAAGGATCCTGATTTCACGGCCACCATTGCCAAGAAGAAGCGCTGATCCAGCTGCGCTTTCAGCTTTCGCCTTAATTCCGGACGTTAAGCGATCCAATTTGGGGCATCGGAACCCGTCTTTCGTTCACCGCCGCGGTGGGGCGCTTGAATGACGCGGGCTGGGGCATCCCGACATTCCGCAGCGGTAACTCGAATGCCCGCCGTTGCCAAAACCCGACGCTCGATAGCGGTGTCTTCTTGCCATCCTGTATTAGGAAGTCTGGCCAATCGCACTCTTGCCGCTTCCTCGCTATCGAGCGCGAATTGCCGACTTTGGTTCAGACGGCGCAGATAGCGTGCATCGTGTCTCTGCTTGTGCCGGAGCTTTCGAGCAAATCCCTCCCGTGCAGAAGTCACAACCGAATGAACCTGCGTATTAATAACCTATATCACGGGATGCTAACAAAAGTAACTAGAAAGAAAAGATCAACGGCGAGGAAAACGGTCTATCATAAACGCTAAGGCATCCGGTACTGGTTCATTGTCTTGCTCCGCAAAGCCCCTCCAAGACGCTTCATCGAAGTGCAAAAGCGAGACAACGAAGTCGTAACGATCAGACGCAAGCGCGATTTCTTGGCAGGGTTCTTTGAACCAAACGTCGTCCTCGTGATCGACGGTAGCAGCCCCTATCGGCGTTTGAGCAGCCAGGGAACTGACAGGCACGGGTATCGGCGGGCGCCCGGACGTCCTGTAATAGATTCCCGTCCGCAATGCGCTCTTGCTCGCTCGCGACCACAGGACGTAGCCGTCCCGCGAGACGACAAGAAGCGAACGCCGCTCGGCATATTCTAGCCAGCGAAGGGTGGCAGCGATGAGAGAGGTACCATAGCGATCGGCGCAGGTGCCGATGTCGTCCAGAGTAGGTCTGGCTTTGGCGGGAATTTGCGCCCGATAATCGTTGAGGGGCATGAGTAATCCCGCCGCAAAGCAATTCGCCTGTTGTTCGATCTCACGATATGCGCTGTCCCAACGGACCATATCCTGCTGCCCGCATTCGATGCCGTCGGGATGAGCAAGGCGGTGCAGGAGATAATGCCCGAACTCATGCGCCAGCGTAAAATTGATGCGCCCTTTAGAGGCGATGGCATCATTATAGATAATGCCCCACCCGGTCTTGCCGGTGGGCGCCTTGTAGAGCGCTCCGTCGAAGCGTCCGAGACTGGCGCCCTTGACCATTGTGACGGCATCACCGGGGAAACGCTGCGCGCTTAGATCCCTGGCGACCTGCTTTACATCGACCGGGAAGCGATCGATGCCGCCGGCATAAACCAGATCAAGCATGCGCGTGAGGTCGGCTGCCCATCGGTTCGCTGACGGCGGTTTGTTCACTCGTCGTCACCCCACAATTCCACCATGCGTCTGATCTTCGCTTTCACGACCGGATCCATTTTCTGGTAGTTCCGGTAGAAATGGGCATCGGCCGCTGCATCGGGCGATTGGGACGCGTCGCCCTCTAACAGGAACTCGATCGTTGTCCCTAGCTTGTCGGCTATCTTGATTAGCTTTTCAGCCGACGGCCGGGGCGGGTTCTTGTTCTCCAGCTCCCAAATGTAACTTTTGCTGGAGCCACTCTGCTCGGCAAGCTGATCGAGCGTGAGGCCGCGCTCTTTGCGAAGCGCGCGGATGCGGTCGCCGAGGGGGTTGGTCGGGGTCATCTTCCTCCTGAAGGATGTGTTCGGTGTAGGCGCACTTTATGCCCTTGACAAGCGAATGGCAAGTTCTCCAGATATGTTCGGAGTATCGGTATAAATTGTATCGCAATGTTGGAAGCGAGGTTCGTATGGCAAAGGGTCCGAAATCCCATCATGTCGTCCCCAATGCCAGTGGAGGCTGGGACGTGAAGCGTGGCGGTGGTGAGCGCGCAAGCGGTCACTTCAACACCAAGGCGGAGGCCGTGACGCGCGGGCGCGAGATCAGCCGCAATCAGGGCACCGAGTTCCGTATCCATAATCGTGACGGCAAGATCGCCAGCAGCGACAGCCATGGTCACGATCCCCACCCGCCGCGTGGCTGACCAGCAAAGCGAGAGCGAGATGAGCGAACACGAAAAACAGTCCGAAGTCCGCATCCATATCAACCGGGAGGCTTACCGGTCGCCCAATCCGACCACCGGTGATGCGCTCTACGATCTTGGCGAGATCGGGAAGCACGAGAAGCTCTATCGTGAGACGGAAGGCAACGCCGAAGACCATCTGATCCACCGGAACGATCATTCCGTCCACCTGGTGCAGGACGATCATTTCTATAGCCAGAAGGCCACGATCATCTTCGTCAACGGGGATGAGCACGAGACTGAGAAAGAGCAAATTACCTATCTTCAGGTCGTCGAATTGTTTCTCGGCAGCGGTGGCCAGCCCTCGAATGAATATCTGGTCAAATATTCTCATGGCCCGTCGGAGAACCCCCGTGGCACTTTGGCTCCTGGTCAGAAGGTGAAGGTGAAAGATGACATGCGATTTAGGGTTGCCGGAACTGGCGAGTCGTAATCCCTTCATTCGGGATCTCGACGATCTGGGTTATCATGTCGATTTTATCGGCGCTCATTTCGTCATTTACGGACTGCCATATCTCGACGGGGCGGGTGCGCTCAATCATGGCGATTGGGCAAGCCCGCTGGATCTCAATGGCGCGATCATCGATCCGCCGAGCAATCATCAGGCGTGGTGGCGTGGCACTCGCCCATGTGACCAGCAGGGGCGAGAGCTTCGCCTGGGTGGCGGGGTTCACGCCGTAACGGTGACGCCGGAGTTTGTCACCGACCAGTCGTTTTCCTTCAAACTCATGGAAAATGGTCAGATGCGTGCCTATCGCTCGTTCGAGGAAAAGGTTCAGACTTACCTCGACGTGATCACGGCACCGGCGCTTGCCGCATATCCCGATGCAACCCCTTTGCGCGGTATCGAAATCAAATCTGCCGCACAGGAGAGCCCGCTTCGGTTTCCGGACACTATGTCATCGCGTTATCATATGAACGACATCTCCTTCATTCTGAAAGGCAAGAAGGTTGCGATTATTGGGCTTGGGGGAACCGGCTCATACATCCTCGACTTCATTTCGCGTACCCATCTTGAGCGGATTACTATCTTCGATAACGATAAGGTGCATGTTCACACGATATTTCGGATGCCGGGATTTATTCCGCGCGCGATCGGACAGCACAAGGTCGAGGCGTTGGCGCGGCAATATGCGAACTGGCACGGAGGCTTGGAGCCCGTGTCCGAGCGCGTCACGGCAGAGAATATCGAACGACTCGGTGAATTTGATTTTGTATTCGTTTCGGTGGACGACGGACCCGCACGTCAGCATATTATTGATTGGCTGAGCACTAGGGGCATTCCCTATGTTGATTGCGGTATGGGATTAAGTCGTTCAGCGGTCGGATTGAGCGGTTTTGTTCGCATCACCGGGACGGACCGCAAAGCCTTTGACAGCAATGTCGGAACGGCTCGGCTGCCGATTGGCAACGCGGAGAATGATGAGTATCGTCGGCAAGCGCAGATCACCGAGCTGAACGCGCTAAACGCCGCAATGGCGGTCATCCGTTTCAAACAGCATTTCGGCCTTTTGGACCGCTTGGACGAGGCGACATCCTATATCGTCGACACAGCCACGCTGGAGATGGACTCTGAAAGGCCCGTCGCATGAGGTTCGCCTATCAGGCCGTCGAACGCATCCCCAAGCAACTTGCCGAAGGTGTGGTGTACCATAGCGAGGAATTCGAGGTCGCAGCGCTCCTTTGCGCGTGTGGTTGCGGACATCGGGTAATGCTACTCGTTCCTGACAGCCATCAGGTGTACTCTGAGAGCGGGATGGCGACTATTCGGCCTTCGATCTCAGTGTGTGACGCCCGCTGCAAGGCGCACTATGTGGTGACGGCGGGCGATGTCGAGATGCTGCCGGCGTTTTCGGAAGCTTTGGCCGCCTCGGTAATGCGCAATCAGATTGCTCGCCATGCAAACCGTGAGACGAAGCGCTCGACCTGGACGAGTTGGGTTCCGACAACTTTCGCGAAGGTCTTGCGGAAAATCGCATCTCTCTTCGGGGGATAGGGCGAGGCGATCGACAGCTATTGGTCGCGTTACGCCGGTGGGCTGTAATGCCCCCTCAATAGTTGTCGTTCCGAGGGCCGGATTGTGCAATCGAAATTTGCCTTTAATTAAGGGATAACTCTCACCCATGATCGACCATCGTTGGAACTTTATCGACGGCCTGCTTTATTGATTTGATTTGGCATTTTGGGTCTGCCTGCTTCGTGAATAAATAAAGGAAAACGGCCATTAACGCGGATACAGTAGCGAAATTGCGAGCAGAGCGAAGGCAAATTGATTTTCGTGATTTCTTTGTTTTAAAGATGGGACGGAATGACCTTTACATGGGTTCAGAGGCAGATCGAAAAGCGCCTTCTTCCACCTCGGTATTGAAAAACGCGCGACTGAACGACCGGCAAGGGGCCGGGACAGGCTAGGCCCTATTTGGGAAGGGTTTATCTAGGGCGCTTACTTCATTCTGGCTTGGCTGTGGTGACTGCCAATTTCGGGTTGACGGCCCATGCTCTTCTTGTTGTTCTGCATTCGTTCGATCGGCCTTTGGCGAATCGGAGGATCTGGTGACGACGCTTGTTGAGCAGGGACATCGGTTTGGCGGTGCATGGACTGAGCTTAAGCTCGACGCCGTCCACTATTATCTAGGCTTCTTCACCACCGTGTTGAGGACCATGCCATTTGAATTGTGGTATATCGACGCGTTCGCGGGGTCGGGCAGCCGCATCGAGATGCGAGAAACAGGTGGCCTCCTCGACGGCACGCCAATCGAAACATCTTCGGAGCAGATGGCCGGATCTGTGATGCGGGCGCTCTCCGTAGATCCGCCATTCGGGCGGCACGTTTTCATCGAGGGAAATGCGTCGCGCTTTCGCGAACTGGAGACTTTGCGTAGTGAGTATCCGGCGAAGAGGATCGAGTGCCGGCATGGCGATGCGAACACGGAATTGCGGTCGATACTTTCAAGCCCCCCCTGGTCGGGGCCGGTTCGGGAGCGCAGCAAGCTACGGGCGGTCGTCTTCCTAGATCCATATGGGATGAATGTTGCCTGGGACACTCTGCGTATGCTCGCCGCGACGCGCGCCATCGATGTATGGTATCTTTTCCCCCTCCAGGCCGTGACGCGGCAACTATCCGTCGATCTGAACAGGGTGGACGCTTACAAGCAGGACAGGCTCGACGACATCTTTGGTACATCTGACTGGCGCGACGAACTCTACGATACGCGGGTGGTGACGGACCTGTTCGCAGAGACCATCAGCACCGCCACGAGGAACGTGACGCAGGCGCAGATCGAAGAATATTCAAGGACGCGTCTGAGGACCCTGTTCCGCTACGTTTCGGAACCGTTGCCGCTGATAGCAGACGGGCGTGGCCGCCTGTTCTCGCTGTTCTGTCTGTCGAATAGCAGCAGCGACCGGGCGATCGACCTCATAGAGAAAGGGGTTCGGGCGACGCTGAAGAAATTCGGCCCGGCATCTCGTCATAGGTCCGGCCGTTAAGGAGGCGGCCGGTTGCCTTCTTGTTGCGCCCACCCCACTGTTTGAAAAAGAAGGCCGTCCCGCTCTCCCGGCACATCTCCTCGACCTCGACGACCCACTCCTCGGGCATGGCGCGCGCGCGGGGGCCGCTCTCCCCTCCCACGATGGCCCAGTCGATCTGACTCAGGTTCGCATCGGCTACGGAGCCGATCAGCGGCTCGAAAGAGATGAAGCGGATAGCGGCCGGGGTCGCGCGAAGGAAATCGATGCGGCCCAGCACCGCGTCGTCCTCGACGCTCGTGCCGATCCAAACGTTGGGCAGCACGGGGAAGGCGCTTTGGGATAGCACGTCTGCCATGCGCTCCGGCCGCTTGGTGAGGATCTGATAGGTGTGCTGGGGCGTCCGCTGCATGACGCTCCAGACCTTGAAGATAAAGTTCTCTCCCACATCCGGATGGAAAAGGTCGGACATCGAGTTTACGAAAACGGTGCGGGGCGCACGCCATTTCAACGGGGCGAACAGGGCACGTTCGTCCTGTACGACCTTTCCGGTCCAGACGTAGCGCCCTCCGCTCTTGCGGGTCAGTCCCCGGTATTTCGGCATGCCCATGGATTCGAGCCGGGCGGCCATCCGCATTGCATAGCAATTCGTGCAGCCAGCGGTCGCGATTGTGCAACCCGCCACCGGATTCCACGTGACATCGGTCCACTCAATCGGCGTCAACTGCGCCACACACACGCCTCCTTAAGAACAAATAAAGAACATAATGGAAGTGTTCGGGTATGTCTCGCATTATCTTCACGAATGCCCTCCGGCCGCACCGGCCGTTCGGATCATGCATAATTAATAAGGGTTATCCCCGTCGAAAGTTGGTCGGGACGGAGAATATGCCGTTGGCGGCGACCCGGCGCGCGGCATCGCGTCGGATCTGAAGAGTCGCGGCGTCGACGAACTGCGCTACGCTGCCCGACTGATTCTGACTGCAGGATTCGGTTCGGCGCGGAGTGCCGGAGAAGTCGAGGTCGAGTTGCGGTCCATCGCTACGCTTGCTCATTGTGGGTCTCCTGGCTGGGTCAACTGAACGCCTTCCTTGGCGGCAACTTCTACGATGATCTTGTCCTCATATTCCCGGCGGGCGTCGAGCGGAACCCGGAACACAGGGATGGCATCCTTGCGGTCGATACGAATCAGATAGCCATTCTGTTTCCGCTCCCCCTTTGGACGGAAGAGCTTCACGTAGTTTGTCGGCGCTACGCCGTTAAACTGACGAAATACGACCATATTCTTCGCATCAGGCATCTCACTGATCACATCGCTGTGCAGCTCGATCGCCAGGCTCTTAAGATACGGCTCGATGTAGACGACCTCCTTGATGCCCGACGCAACGATGTGTCGCGCGCAATTATGGCATGGATATGTGTTTGTGTAGAGGGTCGCTCCTACAAGGGAGTGTTTTCCTTCTCGCGCCACGGACAGGATGGCTTCCATCTCAGCATGGATGGACCGGGAAAACTCGATGAGCGCGTTGATGTCGGTCTTGCCTATGGCCGAGCGCACGTCGGCGCGCTTCGATGCCTTGACCTGTCCGGACTCGAACACCGCTATCGCGACCTTGTCCATCAGTCCGTGACGCCTGACCTCGTTATGGCATTTCTTGCCACCCCAATTGTAGCATCGGTGATCCTTGTTTACGATCGCCTTCGTATCGTCGTCGAAGGTCTCGCGATCCTCCTCGGTGTATAGGCTGCCGCCGAACTTCGGCACGTCGTTCCAGCCCACCGCGATCAATTCGCCGTCGGCGGAGACTATGCTGACGCCAACCTGCCTGGACATGCAGGCAGAGTTGGCAGCTGCGGCGTTTGCCTTATACATTGCCGCCTCCGCGCGCGTCGGGGTGTGGATCGCAGTGTCGAAGACGATGTCGAGGAACCTCTTCAGGCTCGATTCGAGATCCTCGGGCCGGCGGTCGTTGCACACAAAGAAGTCCGAATGGACGAAGAGTTTGCGTGTGGCTTGCCCGAAGGTCGCCAGCTCAGCCTGGTCGCGCGCCATGACCTTGGCGCGTTCCTCCTCAGGATAGTCCAGATTCTTGAGGCGTTCGTCCCGGAGCTTGTCGGGCGCGAATACGCCGACGACGCACAGTGTTTCACGATACACGTCACGAAGCAGCTCCAGCTCCTCCATGCTTTTGAGGGAATCGATGATATAGGCCCGCCGGCCCGGTACTTCGTTCTCCCCCTCATAACCTTTATTAGCGGCGCGGAAGCCGCGGATCTTCTCGATGAGTTTTTCGATAAGGTAGTTGTTGCCGAACTTCTCGCGCAGCCGATTTCCTGCGTCTTGCATCTGTGAGATATAGGTCGCTGTCTTTGCGTTCGCCGGTGCGGACATCCCGACTAGGCTGCTCTGGGCGCGGATAACATCGCTGGGCTTCATGATTGGGGCAACATCGTAGCCGAACTCATTGGCCAGTTCGTCATGGAGAAACTTTGCCGCCGTCGAGACACCGGAACCAACTGGGCCGACTAGCGCGATGACGAGTTCTTGAGAGAGGCGTTCTTTGATTTCGCGCGCGACGCCCTCCTTAATGAAGTCGTCCTCGCCAACAAGCTGCAACTTCTGCATATCCCCCCCCGAATACCTTGAGGTTAGAATGGCATATCGGGCTATCGCAGAAAAGACGCTTTTGATCCGTGCTGGAAATCACCGGTACTCTTCTCCCGACTTAGCTGACGATCCGCTGCGGGGGGCAAAATTCTGATACGGAATGACCGAAAAGGGTCGACCCTAGAAACCGACACCGAAGCGTTCGAATGTCGGCTATCCCGCTTTCATGTCCGGAACCCGCCGTTCCGGAGTGTCCCCCTTTCCGGACCATGAAAGTTTCCAGCGACCCCTCACCATGGACCCCGCTCCGGCCTGTGGCCGAAGCGGAACCTGCCCTACTCGCCAGACCCCGTGCCCGGCCCGGTGGGCCAGCCCCGCGCTCCGGCTCCCCGAGCCCCGCGCTGCGGGTCTCGTCTCATCCGAGTGACGGTCAGGGGTAGGGGAAGAGGGCAACCTCCCCCCGCGAGGGCGGCCCGTTCCGCCCGGACAGTCTGTAAAGCGGAGCGCCGCCTGCGGCCGCGCGCGCCGTGCCGCGATCGGTCGCTCGCGCAAGCGCTCACCGCCCGTCGCGGTAAGGGCATCGCCGCCCGGGACGGACGGCGATGCGTCTCCACACGCCGGTCCTGTCCATCCTCTCCTACGCCCCCCTTGCAGGCTCCCGGCGTTGCAGCGTGGTTTCGGCAGGCAAGGAGTTGCGTCGAGACCAGGCTCCGCTAGCCGGATCGGGGCCGCCGGCGTCTGCTTCCCGGTGGAAGCGCCGGCTCCGATCCGCCAAGCTCCGCCAAGCCCCTCCCGTGCCTCTTGCCCGCCAAGTGCCCACGCCGCGCCTTGGGGCCTGCGACGGCGGCTCCGGAGATGATGGACAGGAAACCCGATCCCTTGCGCGCGGGCGACCAGGGCGGAACCGGCCCCTCGTCGGGGCCGGGCGGGGTGGGGGGCCTGCGCTGCCCGCGCAGGGTTCCTGATGCTCCGGCTCACCAGAGACGATGGGATTTGTGTCAATAAATCAATGTGATAGACCGCATTTGCCGCAGCCTGTATCAAGTAAAGGCCAAGGCGGAAACAGTCCTTGGCACACCAACAGGGGCCTTGCCCGAAGTAACAGGAAGCACATTCACCATGGCAACTATCGGTTATCTCAATCGCAACGAACGGGGCGCACTGATCGGCAAGATCGAAACGCTCGCCTTCAGCAACGTTGTCGGCCTGCGTCCCTACCAGTCCAACAATCCCAACGCGCCCACTTTCGAAATCCTTGCGCGCACCGCTGCACGGACATGGGTGCCGATCGGCGGACTGTGGGAACAGACCATGAAAAGCTCCGGCGAAAGCTTCTTTCAGGGGCGCATCGACGATCCGAGCATGGCCCGGCCCATGGACATCGCGGTCTTTCCCAACGGGGAGGAGGGCTTCAACATCGCATGGACCCGCCGCCGCAACCGGCAGGACCTGCCCGGCGGTGGTGAGGGCATGGACATGCCACCCGCCAGCGACGAAGCCCGCGATCATGCCGACGATGATCTTGGCAGCAGCACCGCCGGCGACAACAGCTTCCTTGCCGGGATGACGGAGCTTGGCGGAATGGCAGGGGCAGGGAAGGGGAAGGGCCGCAAGGCCGCCGCAGACATCCCGGCCTGAACCAAGTGGAGCCGGGAAGGAGGCTTACCCTTTCCGGCTCCATGGCTGAACATCGGTTATGTTCGTCCCGACGCTTACAGAATATCCGGGGCGACGCACAAGGGGCATTCCCATGGCAGGCTTTGACAACTTCCACGACTTCGCCACCCATTATGCAGACCTCACCAGCGCCGGGGCCTTTCCCGCCGCTTTCACCGCCGACATCGCCAGCGCGCAGCTTTCCATTGTCGAGCAGCCGACCAGCGCCGACATGCCCGACGACCAGCAGGCCCGGGCCTGTGTCGAGCAGATGACCCGCGACCTTTTCACCCTGCTTGCCGAAACCCGCCTTGCCGCGCTCGCCCCGCGCATCGCATGGGGCATGGTCAACTCGTTCCACAAGGTGGCCCAGCAACTGGCGGCGCAGGAGGACGACGCGGCGCGCGCGCTGGGCGACCTTGCCCGCATCAGCGACCCTTCGGAAATCCACGCGGCGCAGGTCGAGGACAGCCAGCGCCTGTGCCAGTCGCTCCACGAGGCCATGGCCGCCATCGAATGCATGCGCGACCATGCCGCCGAGGTCTACCGCGTCGAGACCGGCAGGCCATGGAGCGCCACCGGCGGCAGCCGCACGAGCCGCGCCCTGACCGCCTCGCAGATCGAGGCGCGCGATTTCCTCGCCGCCCGCGCGCAGCAGCGGCGCGAGGCCCACGCGCCGAGCGGTCCGCTTGTCGTGGTTTCCGGGGGCGGCAACTGGACCGAGGTGGATGCCATCTGGAACCGGCTTGACCTGATCCACGCGCGCATCCCCGCCATGGTGCTCGCCACCACCGCCCAGCAGAAGGGCGCGGACATGATCGCCATGCGCTGGGCAGCGGCGCGGGGCGTCCCCTCGGTGAGCTTCCGCCTTGATCGCCGCCACGGCAACCGCGCCGCGTTCAAGCGCAACGAACAGCTTGTGAACTTGCGCCCGATCGAGGCGATCATCTGCGAGGGCAGCGGCATTCAGGCGAACCTTGCGCAGCGGTGCCGGGCCGCTGGCGTGCCCGTCACCATCTTCCGGCACAGCGACTTTGCTGGCGATCGCGGAAAGGAGGTCACCTGACCGGGGAAGGGCAGCGAGGGCAGGGGGGATCGCACCGGTCCCCCACCCCTGAGGCGAGGGCGGCGCCCTGGGCGCGCGGGACCCTTCTGGCCCGTCTTGCGGCCGGACCAGTCCCACGCGCCGGCCCGCGTCAGGGCGGGCCTGGTCTCGGCTCGCTCGCGGCGGCACAGGGGCCGCCGGCTACGCCTCGCCGGTTCGAGCACGCCAGTCTCCCGCCATCCGGTGAGCCGCCGCCTCGCTGGCGGGCCGGCCTGCGCCGGCCACGCCCGCGCCTCGGCGTACCGTGCAGGCGGGGAAGGGGGCTG
>NZ_BBXA01000003.1 GCF_001014975.1 Novosphingobium sp. MD-1
CCGAGGCTGTTCCGCGCGTTCCATGTGACGGCGGTTCCCGCCGTGGCGGTGGTCACCTCCGACTTCGATCCTTGCGACGGGCTCGACTGCACCACGGCCGTGCCACCTTTCGACTCGATCAGCGGCAACGTCACGCTGGATTTTGCGCTCGAGACGATTGCCGCCGGCGACGGTCCCGGCGCATCGATCGCAGCGCAAGCGCTGGCGCGTCTGCGCCAGGGGAAGGGGGCATGATGGGCCGCCTTCTCCACAACACCCTGTGCATGCTCGGCGCGCTCGCGCTGCTGGTCAACAACGGCGTGGCGGATGCCCAGGTCGCGGGGCAAACACGTCCGCTCGAGCAGGGCGATGTCCAGGCGGCGAACAACGACGGGACGGCGTTCGCCAAGGGCCAGAAGGCTGCGGCCGAGAGCATTACCGACCAGCAGGTCAACGGGGATACGATTCCCGGATACCAGTCTGCTCCTGACAGCCTGTCGGGCCTTTACGGGGTTGACGACAAGGCGCTGTCGGGTGCGTCGGCGAGCGCGGTCGGCAACGATTCCTGGAACCTGATGAAAGGCGCCGACGCCAACCGTTCGCGCATCGATGCGGCGAGCCTTGCGGACATCAAGGCGCGGGGAGAGGCGATCAATGCCAGCGCCGGCACAGCGGACACCGGGCTTGCGACCAGCGCCACGCAGGGCCAATGCCAGGAGATCCTGAAGCCCGCGACGCAGGTCTTCTACGATGCGACCTGCGATATCGGGGAGACGGTGTCCTCGAGCGAGCCGGTGGGGGCCTGGACCTGTCCCGATGGCTTTGTGCTGTCGGGTTCGACCTGCACGAAGACGATCACCCGGACCGCGACAGTCACCGGCTATTCCTGCCCCGCCGGCTACAGCCTTTCGGGCACGACTTGCAGTTCGGTAATCCAGGCAACGGTGAAGACCTGGACTTGCCCGGATGGCTGGTCGCTGTCGGGCACGGTGTGTTCGCGCACCGCGACGATCGGGGCGAGTGTCTCTGGCTACAGCTGCCCGGCGGGTTTCACGCTGTCGGGTTCGATCTGTTCGCAGATCAATACCGCTGCGGCGACGCCGGTCTATGCCTGTCCCGGTGGCTGGAGCCTGTCGGGCACGAGCTGCGTGCGTGGCACGACATATGCGGCGACGCCCAACTATTCCTGTCCCTGGGGTTTCACGCTCGCGGGCACGACCTGTTCGCGCACGCAGAGCCAGGGCGCGACGGCGAGTTACTCTTGTCCTGGCGGGTACAGCCTCAACGGCACGACCTGCACCCAGACCAATTCGCAGACGGCGACGCCCAGTTATTCGTGCCCACAGGGCGGTTCGCTCTCGGGGACGAGCTGCATCCAGACCAGCACCTATTCCGCGACGGCCTCCTACTCGTGCCCGGCAGGCTACAGCCTCAACGGAACCACGTGTTCGCAGACGGCGACGACCGGAGCGACGCAGGAATTGCAGTGTGGCCAAGGGACGTTGCTGAAGAAGGGAAGTGGGTCGCCCTATAATCTCGAAGCCGACTACTGCATGATTTCGTCAACGTACTTCGCGAATTTCAACTGCGCGTCGCCAACCTACAAGGGCATGCAATTCCACGACAAACGCCGGCTAAAGAATACCGGCATCTATGATTCCTGCCTCTACAACCCGATCAAGGCCTACACGTGCTCCAACGGGTACAACCTGAACGGCGCGACCTGCTCGATCGTCTATACGCAGAACGCCAATGCCAGCTATTCGTGCCCCAGTGGCGGCACGCTGTCGGGTACGACCTGCACCACCACCAGCACGACCAGTGCCAGCGTCAGTTATACCTGTCCCGCCAACTATGCCCTCAGCGGTACGACCTGCACCTCGACCCAGAGTCAGCCCGCAAGCGTCAGCTACTCCTGCCCGGCGGGCTACGCCCTGTCGGGTACAACCTGCTCGGCTACCGAGAGCCAGCAGGCGTCGGTCAACTATACCTGCCCTTCCGGTGGATCGCTGTCCGGAACGACCTGCAGCACCGTCGAGACCGCTTCGGCCAGTGTCACCTATGTCTGCGCTGCCGGCTACAGCCTCTCGGGGACGACCTGTTCGCAGACCACCACGCAGAACGGCACGCCAATCTACGCCTGCCCGACGAACTACACGCTCTCGGGCTCGACCTGCCTGATCACCGAGACCGCCTCGGCGAGCCCGACCTACGAATGTCCGGGTGGCTATACGCTCGCTGGCAGCCTGTGCCGGGCGAGCCAGGCTGCGACGCCTTCGTCCTGGTCGTGCCCTGCGGGGTTCGTCCTCGATGGCCAGACCTGTACGCAGGTCCTCCAGCAGCCTGCGACGCCGATCCAGATCTGCCCCAACGGCGGCGATCTCATCGACGGGGCCTGTGTCACGATCGACCACAAGACCGAATGCAGCGCGCTCGAATCCAATCCGCAATGCACCTGGCAGCGCGACACCTGCCTCGATGAAACCCTGAGCGGACCGTGCAAGGTCACCGAACGGACCTACAGCTGCCCGGTTCCGGGCGAGCAGGGGCCGCCCAACCGCGAATATGTCTGCGCAGGCGATGTCTACTGCGCGGGCGGGGCCTGCCAGCAGGTCGATCGTGATGCCTCGAACGAGTTCAAGGATGCGCTGGTGGCGCTCGGCGCGATCGACCAGGCCCACAAGGAGTTCGATCCCGACAAGCTCGAGATGTTCTCGGGCACGCGCGAGACCTGTCACAAGCCGGTGTTCGGTCTCGTCAACTGCTGCGCCGGCAAGGTCTCGGGCCTGCTCACCGGCGGCGCCGCGGTGTCGGCCTGGGCGGCACTGGGTTCGGGTGGCGCGACCGCGATCGCCGGCATCGCCACGCAGTTCCTCACGACGTTCCTGTGCGCCAACAATGAAAAGCAGCTCGACGTCAAGGACCGCCTCGGCCTCTGCCACTTCGTCGGCAGCTATTGCTCCTCGAGCTTTCTCGGCGTCTGCACGACCAAGAAGAAGACCTACTGCTGCTTTGAATCGAAGCTCACCCGGATCATCCAGGAGCAGGGCCGGCCACAGATCGACAAGCCATGGGGGCCGCCCAAGACCGAGCAGTGCGCCGGGCTGACGCTGGATGAGTTCTCGCGCCTCGATCTATCGAAGATGGATTTCTCGGAGATCTACTCCGAGTTTCTCGAGTCCGTGAAGCTGCCCGACCAGGCGCAGATGGCGAGCGACATCCAGACGAAGATCAAGGCCTATTACCACCAGAATGCCGGGTCGGGGCAGAACCCCGGTGGGGGCAACTGATGCGCGTCCGTCGCCGCACCTCCACCGCCGATGCTGGCCCTGAGCCCCATCACACTCGCGCTGGCGACACGCACACCGACACGGGGGGCAATACCAGCAATGCATGACGACGATCGATTTGAGAACATGACACCTCAGGAGCGCGCCGAATTCGAGGCGAAGATCGAGGCCAGTATCAACACCCATTCCGGCCATCCCACGGTGACCGTGCAGGAATGGGCGGCACTGGTGCGCTGTCGTGCCGATCGCCCGGTTCCCGTCGATGAGCTGGTCGCCTCGATGTATCGCTGGTTTGTGCCGTTCCTCTCCGCCCAGGAATTCGCCGATCTCATCTATGGCCAGGAGGACAAGGGCTGGCTTGCAATCACGCAGGATGAGGAGGGCATGCGCTATGCCCAGACCACGCTGCTCGGCGAGGAAGTGCTCGCCGCGGCCGAACGGCCGCTGATGCTCGCCGGCGTCTTCCGCCTTACCGGCAAGGACAGCATCCCCCAGGGCCTCGGCGACGAGGGCGGACTTCAATCCCTGCCCAAGCCGGGTTCCGGCGGACGCCGTGGCGACCGGCGCCCCCCCGATCACAGACCAGACAGGAGATAGCGACGATGCGCAGGATCATGATCACCGTCATGCTGGCCTCCGGCCTGCTGTCCGCCTCCGTGCTGCAGGCGCAGGACAAGACGGCAGGCGACGACGGGGCCGACAGTGTCGCCACAGCGGCCGCGCAGGATCCCGCGTCGTCCGCGGCCGGCGCGGCAGGGCCGGGGAGCGAAGACGTGACGGGCGATGCCTTCTACTGCCATGAGCGCAAGCTCGGCACCTGGTTCTACTGCGATCGTCGCAAGCGGCCCGCGCCCGATCGCGCGGCGCCGCCCGCGTCCACGCGCTCGGCCACGGCGCAGCTGGCGGCGATCACGCAGCGGCTCGACGAGCTGAAGGCGCGCGCCGTGCTCGAGCCGACCGAGGCCAACGTCACCGCCTATATCCGCTACCAGCGCGAGCAGCTCGATCGCGCCTCGCTGTTCTCCGATGTCTGGCAGCGCGCGGTCTGGCAGGATCCCACGCTCGACTACACGCTCCAGCGTCCGGTCTCGACGCTCGGCAAGCGGGCCTGGCTCGACAACCGCAAGGCCGACGAGGAAGCGACATTGCGCCGCCTGTCGCAGCGCTATGGCATCTTCTATTTCTACGCCCAGAGTTGCGGGGCCTGCGAGGTTTTCGCGCCGATCCTCAAGGCGGTCTCGGACAAGGGTGGCTTCGACGTCGTCGCCGTCTCGATGGACGGCGGCCCGAACCGCACCTTTCCGCGTTATGTTGTCGACACCGGCCAGTACGCCCGCATGGGGCTGACCTCCCGCGCGACGCCGGCGCTGGTGCTCTACGACACCGTGACCAAACGGCCCGTGCCGATCGGCACCGGCATCCTTTCGGCCGACGAGATCACCGAACGCATTTTCGTCCTCACCAACACCAAACCGGGGAGTGGCTTCTGATGGCCATCGTTTACCGCGATCGTGCGCGGGCACGCCTGTCTCTCCGGTCGTGTCTGTCTCGCCGGTCATACCTGTCGCGGACATCCCTCTGGGCGGGGGCCATGGCCTGGGCCGTGTGCGGCGCGATTGCGCCGGCCGATGCCGGGGTCGGATCGGATATGGAAGCGGCCTTCTCGGATATGGGCGTCGCCGCCAATGCAACGGGTCCGGTCGCGTACCAGGGGCAGTCGGCAGGCTACTATTCGCTGGGATCGATGTGGGCGCGCTTCCCGCAGAAGACCGTGTACCCGGCGAACCTGCAATTGCCCAAGGTGACCGCCGGCTGCGGTGGCATCGACATGTTCACCGGCTCGTTCTCGTTCATCAATTCCGACCAGTTCGTCGCCATGGCCAAGGCCGTGGCCAACAACGCGATCGGCTTCGCCTTCCATCTCGCGATCCAGGCGATCAGCCCGCAGATCGACAAGGTCATAGGCGACCTCGAAAAGGCGGTCCAGGACCTCAACCAGTTCAACATCAGCAGCTGCGAGGCGGCCTCGGCGTTGGTTGGTGGCATCGCCGGCGAGATGGGCGTCAAGAGCAATTCGGTGTGCAATGCCGTCGGCACTTCGAAAGGCATCTTCTCGGACTGGGCGCGCAGCCGCCAGGGGTGCGGCAATGGTGGCCAGCAGACCTCGACCAACAACCAGGCCGATGGCGCGCTGAAGCAGCAGTTGCCCGGGCCGAAGAACTACGCCTGGTCGATCATCCAGGCCTCGCCACTCGCCGACCAGAGCCAGCAGATGCGCGAGCTGATGATGACGCTGACCGGAACGATCGTGGTGCCGGCGCGCGGTAGCGACAGCGAGGAGCCGAAGGTCCAGTACATTGGACCGCAGGTCGGCCCGGTCCTCGATGCGCTGCTCGACGGTTCGCAGTCGGTCAATATCCTCAAGTGCTTGGACAGCACCGACTGCCTCGGGCTCCAGACCGGAGGCCAGACCGTCGCCGCGCTGGGAGCGAGTGCGCTGCGCCCGCACGTCAAGGCGCTGATCCAGTCGATGGGCGATAAGATCGCCACTGAAACCGCCCTGACCGCAGAGGAGCGCAACCTGCTCGGGACCGCGAGCGTTCCGGTCTACAAGATCCTCGCGGTGCAGGCCGCCTCGGGCTTCCGCCTGTCCGACGCCGAGATCGATTCCCTCGCCGAGATCGTCGCGATCGACATGCTTGACTCCATCGTCACCCATTTCCTCGACCAGGTCAGCGCGTCGCGCGGTGGGCTCGTGGCGCAGAGCAACCGCGAGAACGTCGAACAGTACATGGCGCAGCTGCGCGACGTGCGCGGCCAGATCGCCCAGCGCGCCAAAGGCGTGACCGACCGGGTCAACCGCACGTTCGACATCGTCGACAGGGCGATGCGCATCGAGAGTACGCTGCAGTCGCGCATGGCGCCGGGGCTTGCCGCTTCGCTCAACTTCTCCCGCGCGCTCTCGGCGCAGGGCCTCAGGCCCTAAGGAAGGGGTGAGATGGCGCCGCTGACTTCTGGCCCTGCTGGACGCTACAGCCCGAGATTGTGGCGCAGCATGTCGTCGATCCGCGTTTGCCAGCCTTTGCCGCTGGCGCGCAACTTCTCGAGGACATCCGGAGAGAGCCGGATGGTAACCGACTGCTTCGCTTTTGCCTTCCGCCAGCCCGAGGGACGTCCGGGGCGGCCGAGCAGGGCGCTCGCCAGTTCGGGGAAGGCTTCAAGCGGTTTGGACCGCGCGAAATCCTCGGCCGTCCACTCCGGATTGTCGTCGTCGAAAACCACGGGCCGTTCATCGGGCATGACGTCGATACTCCTTCTCGTGCGCGCGTCTGAAGCTGATGGCGCGGACGATGCCATTGCGCAGGACCGCGGCGAGGCAGCACGGTTTGCCGTCGAGCGTCCCGTAAATCCGGTATCGTTGCTCACCGTCGAAACGCTCGTCGGGCACAACCTTTTCAATCGTGAGGTTTCGGGCGTCCCCGAGCGAAAGACCGTGCTTGCGCCGGTTGGCGATGTCCTTCGCTGGATCGAACTCGATTTCCACAAATTATATGTAACTACGTTTAACCGTCCGCGCAAGGCTCCCTGTCGTCGATACGGCAGGGAGCTCCTATGCGCCAACGGGCAGGGGTGAGCACCATGGCGGGATCCACGGTCGAAGTCTTCACGGTCGGAGGCGGGGAGTACCTCGTCAACGTGTTCAACGCGATCGCGGCATGGTCGGGCGCGGGAGGCTATCGCGCGCTGTTGCGGGTGGTGATGGTCATGGCCTTTGCCATGGCGCTGATGACGACGGCCTGGAACATGGATCCGCGCGCGCTGATCCGCTGGTTCATGCAGGCGACGCTGATGTACATGGTGCTGATGGTGCCGACGACCAGCGTCAAGGTCACCGACCGCACCAACCCGGGCCTTGCCCCGGCGGTCGTGGCCAACGTGCCGATCGGGCTTGCCGGCATCGCCAGCTTCACAAGCCAGGTGGGCGATTACCTGACGACCTCGGCCGAGACCGTGTTCGTGATGCCGGCAGCGCTGCGCTATTCGACCGGGGGCATGATCTATGGCGCCAAGCTGCTCGATGCGACGCAGGGGCTACGTGTTGATGATCCGACGCTCGCCATGAACGTCAACGAGCACTTCCGGCAATGCGTGTTCTACGACGTGCTGATGGGCCGCAAGACGATACAGTCGCTCACCCAGGCCCCCGACCTGCTCGCGGCCATGGGTCCGGGCTCGGTGTCGCTGTCGCAGGTCTATCGCTATCCGGACGGGTCCTCGAACATCCAGTCGTGCCAGTCGGCCTACACCCTGATCGTCGCCAGCTGGAACACCTACTACAACGCAGCGCTGCCGCACATTGCCGGTCAGTTCTTCCCCGGAATAGGGGCGTCGGCCGCGCAGACCCGGTTTGCCAACGACGTGGGAGGTGTTGGCGCGGCGGCCCTGGGCGGATCGGGCACGAGCGCGCAGGCGCTGACCCGCCAGGCCATGATGGTCAACGCGATGACGGACGCGGTCTCGAGCTTCAGCAACAGCCAGGCGCAAAGCACGGTCGACGCCTTCGCGGCGAACCGCGCCGACATCCAGACCCGCAACACTTATGCGACGATCGCCGCCGGCGCGATGAAATGGGTGCCGCTGCTCAACATCGTGCTGACGGTCGTGTTCTACGCGATGTTCCCGATCATCTTCCTGCTGACCCTGCTGCCCAACAGCGGGATCGGCGTGATCAAGGGCTATATCACCGGGTTCTTCTACCTGGCGTCGTGGGGACCGCTGTTCGTGGTGCTCAACATGATCTTCATGACGCGCTGGCAGGCGAGCCTTGCCTCGTGGAACGGAGGCGGCCTGACAGCCGCGAACTTCGCCGGCGTCTCGGCGATCAACCAGGACGCCGGCGCGCTTGCCGGCTTCATGATCATGTCGGTGCCGTTCATCGCCGCAGGGATGGCGAAGGGGGCGATGTCGATCGCGTCGCACTCGACCAGCTTCCTTGCGCCAAGTCAGAACGCGGCCGAGCAGGCAGCGGCCGAGCAGACCACGGGCAACTATGCCTATGGCAATCGCCAGTTCCACAACCTGACCGCGAACCAGTCCAACGATGCGCCGACCTGGACCACGGGTGCCGGCCAGTTCCTGACCCGCAACGCCGATGGCGGGATGACCCGGGTCAGCGGCGACGGCAGCACCAGCTACGATGTGGGCGGCGGTGTCTCGGCCCTGACCTTCAGCCTGCAGTCCTCGCAGGACTTTGGGCGCAACATGGAGCAGAGCCTCACTCAGGGGGCAGGTATCGTCGAGCAGAAGCGGCAGGCCGCGAGCGACGCCTGGTCGACCAGCAACAGCAGTTCGACGCGCCTGTTCGACACCGCCCAGCGCGTCGCCTCGTCCAACACCGAGGAGGGCAGGGGGCTCAACAACTCGCTCGCCAGGGTGCACGATGTGCAGTCGCAGTGGTCGTCCACGCTCACGGCGAACCATGGCTTCACCAAAAGTGAATCGGACGAACTTACGCGGCAAGCGTCTACCTCTAGTTCATTCGATGCTAATTTGGCGATCACGTCCATGCTTGGACCGGAAAAGGTAGCCGCCCTTAAAGGAAGCGGTAGCGTTGCCCAGAAATGGGCCTCTCAGCAATCACGCGATTCCAAAGACAGCGCGAGGACAGAACAGTCGCTGCTGGATGGTTTGAGCTATCTTGAGAGACAATCACGCGGAGATTCCGCCCGCGAGGCGCGCGAGAGTTTCTATCGCCAGACAAGTTCTTCCTCGAACAGCCAGTTGCGCGGCCTGAGCCAGGAGGTGTCGCAGGATCTGCGACATGCGCAATCCGCCAGCGAGGAAGCCTCGCGGGCCGAGGACACCTTCCAGCGCTGGCAGAACGCGCAGTCCGAGTTCAAGCGCAATGGCTTCTCGCTGTCACGCAACGAGAACCAGGACTTTGTGCGCTTCGCACAAGGGCAGATGCTCGATCCCGCCAACCGCCACCTCGACCAGAGCTATCACCCGGGCCTGATCAACCTGACACCGACCCAGGCCGCTACCGAGCAGACGCTGCTCAAGCGCTACATGGACAACAAGATCGCGACGATGCAGGCCGAACTCGGGCTCATCCCACAAGCGCCGAAGCAGACGATCGCCGGTCCCTCGTTCTCGAACGGCGAGGATATTCAGCGCATCGGGCGTGCTGGCATGGCCGGTGTTGCTGGCCAGGGGCCGCAGGTGGAGGTCGCCTCTCATGCGGCCGATCACAGTATCGACGGTCAGGTTGGCGATCGGCTCACATCCTCTCATGCGGCCATGAAGGAGCATGGCGATTCCATGCGCAACGACGTGCTGGGTGACGGCGGGCGTCAAGCCGATATTGTGCGCCAGTCGGTGGGAGACCGGCTGTCATCCTCGCTGTGGGGCACCATGCCGCTGACTACCATGCTTACCCCGCGCGAACAGGCCGCCGCGGTGCGCGCTTCAGCCAAGCCCGGGGTCAATCTCTCGGGCGTATCGGAAAAGATGTGGCCAGCGTTCAACACGGTGACGCTGGCGGCGAAGGGTCTCAATCTTCCTGCGCCGGTCGTGACATCGGGCCGCGATGGCCAGCACATGAGCGGCAGCCGGCATTATTCCGGCAACGCGCTCGATTTTCGTGGCAACAACATCTCGATCGCGCAGGGCCGGCAGATGGCGACAATGGTGGGCCGCAGGCTTGGCCCCGACTATGACGTGGTGTTCGAGACGTTCCCGCACGATCCGTCGCGCAACCACCTGCACACCGAATACGATCCCAAAGGAAAAGGGCGTCGCTAGGCGCCGCCCTCCCGACCTGCCATGCGCAAGTTCAACAGGTCAGTGCAGAACCGCGAAGAGTGCGATCAGCAGCCCGGTGCCGGCGGCGCCGACCGCGATGCTGCACAGCGAACCGACAATCTTCTGCTTCAGCGACAGCGTTGCCCAGTAGGCTGCGGCTTCGGGGTTGCCGTAGATTGGCTCATCGAAGCTATTCCGTCTGCCATAGAGAAACTCAGACTGCAGATCGATGCCACCAACACGCGGTCTAGTTTTATACCAATCGTCGCTCATCACAAATCTCCACATCGGAACATATCAAAAACATTTTCGAGGGTCAATCTTGTGTTCAACGAGCAGTAAGTGTCTGCCACGGGTGCACAAATATCACGCTGGCTCTCTGATCGACCAATCCAAAGAGCCGGATGCGTGGCCCGCATGTCCGGTTCTGTGAGAGCCGCAGCAGAGTAATCTGCTGCGGCTACTCGACGGCGCGTAGCGCCCGCAGGCTTCATCAAGGCAATCCGGCTCTTCAAGGGACCGGTTCCCAATGTGCTATGGCACGGAACTCACCTCGAACGCGGTGCTCGCCTGGTGCGGTGAGGCCGGCGTGCAATGGCACTATATCGCGCCGGGCAAGCCAATGCAGAACGGCTACGTCGAGAGCTTCAACGGTCGCATGCGCGATGAGCTATTCAACGAGACGCTGTTCCTCAGCATGGACCATGCCCGCGTTCAGATCGCCGCATGGGGCGAGGACTACAACCAAGAACGGCCACACTCAGCCCTTGGCTACGAGACCCCGGCGGCATTCGCCGCCGAGTTGCATAAGCAATGGCCTGCTCCGCTACGCCCTCCGGGCTCCGCTGCACAGGCCATTGCTTACCCCGCGCTCATGCGCAACAAAACAGCCTGGCTCTAATACCAGCTGGTGGAAAGCTGGGGGGCACGTCAAACACTGCGGAAGGCGCCTTTCGGGCGTGCCTGCTTGTGGCGCTCGACGATTGAGAATCCCAAATTTGTCCACGCCGCCTAGAGTGTTTTGGATCCGATCCGCGAACTCCCATACAGGCCCGCAGCGCTCAAGCTGTATCACGAGGCCGGACAGATGGCAGTATCCGACACCTGTGCATGCTCAACTTTACGCTTGCTTTCTGCGGGGCGTCCACAGATGTCATTTCGCCCTCAGCCGGAACCGACCCCTTCACTGCTTTGCATCTCCGCTGGCAGCTTCTCCAACCGCATTTTCGATGGCAGCCTTGAGCTTATCGCCGGCATCCGATCTCACGGTCTGGACTATACGGCGCCCCGTGGCAGGCTCGGTTTGATGAAAGTGAAACTCGACCCCCTTCAACGGTTTCGAGATAAGATCGGCGAGCATGATTTCTCGCTGGCGGTTCTCGTCCGTGGCGAACGGCGCGATCAGATCGACCAACCAAATCTGATCGCCGGATGCCCATTCTTCCAGCGAGAGACGATTCTCCGGTTCGATCATGCCACGCTCGAGCTTGGCAGCCGATGAAGGTGCGCATTTGGCCCACATCGCCAGTCCAACAGGGCGATCCCCGTCCCTAAAAAGGTAGAATTGCCGGTGAGCGAGCGCGGGCATGATCAGCCACTCGATATCGGCGATGCTGAGCGCACGGTGCAGGGGCGATTGGGTGAGTAACCAGGTCATTTCACCGAGGAGGTGACTGACAGTTGGAGCTGGCTGGGCTCCAGACTTTCCTGCGGTGGCGTCGGACTGCGGTTGTGTGGATTTCCTGTTCATATTTGGTCCTTACGCGGCGCTTGCCATCAACCAGTCCTGGACGTTCATCCCATCGCTGTCGGACTTGCGCAAGACATCCGAGGAGACGTCAGCGCCAAAGCTACTCATGGCCTGCGCGAGGCCAGCCGCTGCGAGCGCCGCGCTCGCTTCCCCGGGTGCGACCGGCGTCACGGCCGGTGTGAAGGCCAGGGCCACATTGCCGATGGTGGCGGTAAGGCCGTTTGTCCATTTGAACGTCGAGGTCGAAAGGGCGAGGTTTTCACCCGGCTTGACCGTGTCGGTGAGGTTGGACTTGCCGAGACCGATTTCGGCTATTCCAAGATCGGCAAGCGATTTGATCTCGTCGGCTTGGCTGATCCCGTTGCCATCGCGATCGACCCATACTTTCAACTCACCAAAACGGGCGTCGGCCGAGGTGAGCTTGCTGTCCTTGTTGTTGTCCAGCACGGCGAGGCCCTCCCATGCGCTCTGTGCGCCCGTCTTTTCTGAGAGGAACGATATCTCGGATGGATCGGTGATCATTCCGTCGCCATCCCGGTCGATGACCAGCATGCCATCGCCTCCGGTCATCCAGCCCGTGTCGTCAGCGATGCCGTTCCCGTCCATGTCGAACATTGCGCGGGATTTGCTGGCCTTGCGAGCTTCGAGGCCATCGCTGTCGATATCGAGCAGGATGGTGGAAAGCATCCCGAATTGCCTGTCGCCGAATGACAGCAGCGCCGCTCCGGCGATCTGTCCGGCGTCAGCAGACAGGACGCCCCGCGCTGAGCGCGGTGTGACGTGCACAGCGCCGCTTCCGCCGACAAGGCGGTACTTTGAGGCTTTCATTTCCCATTGCGTCGCCTGGAAGGTGATCTCAGGAAGCGCGGAAAGCCGCTTATAGGCAAGGCCCACGTCAAGCAGTGTGCCGGAAACGCCCCCGGCGAGCGTGAAGCTTCCCTTGTTGTAGACGATGCTTTTGCCTGCGGTCTGCGTTTCTCCGGTGGCCGTTCCGGTCAGGGCGATCGAGGTCACGCCGGCTTCGGCGAGGCTGAGAAGTTCACCAGCGTCCGTCTTCCCATCTGCATTCGCATCAACCCATAGGCGGAACTGAACGAAGCGTGCGTCCTCGCCATCAAGAACTCCATCTGCATTTGTATCGAATGCAGCCAGTCCCTCCAGGTCTGTTCTGGCGCCGACCTTATCATTTACGAAGGATATCTCTGAAATGCCGTCGATCGTGCCGTTGCCATTGCGATCAAGGGCGAGGAACGCATCGCCTTGCTCAATCCAGGCCGTCGTGTCAGCAATGCCGTCGCCGGTCATATCGAAGCGGGTGTCGCTCACGTCCAGATCGTGCAATCCTGCGTCGTCCCCATCGAGATCGAAGATGATTGGAGCGGCAAGGCCAGTTGTTGCAGGTAACGAGGATTCGGGCTGGCCCTGTTCTTGGCCGCCATCTTCCGTAGATGGAAGTTCATCGTCTTGATTGGCAGGGAGAACGGAAGGGGAAACTTGGTTCTGTACATCGGAAGTCAGCACAGGGGGAGGGAGCGAAAGCTCAAATCCCAAGAATACATCCCCTAACACGCTTCGGGTGCCATCCTGATGGAAAAATTCCGAGGTTCCATAAATATGGCTGTCGGCGCGATTTTGGTGCTGCTCCGATAGAGTAAGGGTTAGATTGATTGAGGAAATGCCACGCTCTTGCAGCGTTTTGAGTTCTCCTGTCTGACTGATGCCATCACTATTGGCATCTTGCCAGACAAGAAATCTACTGAATTCAATGTCTTTATCGTCCAGAACCCCATCCGCGTTCGAATCAAAGGCCCTCAGTCCTTCAAGATCTGAGATTGCGCCTTCCAAATCGTTGGCGAAGGTAATTTCGGAAAGATCATCAATCAGGCCATTACCATTCCGGTCTAGAGCCAGAAAGCCATCATCAGGCCCGATCCAGCCGACTTTATCCTTAAGGCCGTCCTGGTCGACGTCGAAGTTTGTCGATGATTGCACTACGGATACAATTTCCAACCCATCTCCGTCAAGATCGAAAACTATCGGGGGTTTTACGGCTGAATAATCCATAAATTGAATGGAAATGGGGTTATAGCTTTTTGCGCCTGTGCTATCTGTTGCGATAATATTAAACGTGTATCTGAAAGATCCATAAAACTCCCATGAGTTATAAGACCATCTATCATATCCATCATCATAATAACTTGTGTAAGAGTTATAACCCCACCAGGTTGAGCTGATCGATATCTGTCCAGAAGAATTGATCGATATGTTGGGTCGCAGCCAGGATGGCGTATCCATTGGCTCAGAGCTGGTTCCGTAATATCCATCGTAGGATGTGTATGGGGAGACAGGCGTAAATATCGGAGCCGTAATCTCGTATGTTACAGGTGAGGAGAACGCCCCCACGGCATCCGGATCCACGCCTTGAACGGATACGACGGTACCTGACTGCCCGGAATAAATTTTATATATCCCATCGGAATATGCGGTTTTTGAACCGCTAGCCCAAGAGGTCAGGATCGGCCCTTCATCAACATTCGTAATACTGGCGGTAAAAGTTCCGTATGAAATGTAGGCACCATCCTGAGCTTTGATGCTCAACGCGCTGGTCGCGAGCGAATAATCCCGAACTGGCACATTGATAACCTGTGAACCGTTCCAGTAAGGCTGGTATCGAGTGGTAAGTGCCTCAAAGTCAATTGTTCCGGAGGTAAGACTGAGCTGACCTGACGGTGAAATTGTCCACAATCCATTTTGCATCGATCCATCAGCAAAGGACCAGCTGATCCCGTTGCCGTTTTCTGGGTCGGACAGCATCAGTTGGCGCAGATTGAATGTCGGGATTACCTGCGGTGTGGTTGTTTCTGCTATAGAACCTGATGCATTCACCAGCGTGTGTGGTTCGTTAACGTCGGAAATGAAAACCTGCATGAGTTCATTGCCTGACCAGGCGGTGCCATCGAAGGCTTTGACGAGAACGTCGGCGACATGCGCGTCGAGGCGGCCATCTCCGTTCCAGTCGTAGATGCCGTAACCATTAGCCCGGAACCATTCGAAATCGAAATTGAGGTTGGGGTTGAGGCGAACGGTGTTGCCGTCGATGTAGAACCAGCCCTGCGAGGTGCTTCCGTCGGAAAAGCGCAGTTGTGGTGTCGTGCCGTCTGGATCGCCAAGACCGAAGGCACCGACCAGAGAGTGGGTGTTGGCAGGGTTGGATCCAAATCCGGTTTCGTCGAGGAAGGACCATTTTGTCACGCCATTGTCCGGGGCATTGGGAGCCTCGTTCACGTCGGAGATGAAGACTTGCATGAGTTCATCGCCCGACCAGGCAGAACCGTCGAAGGCCTTGACGCGGACGTCGGCGACATGCGCGTCAAGGCGACCGTCGCCATTCCAGTCGTTGATGCCGTAGCCGTTGGCCCGGAACCATTCGAAATCAAAATTATTCCCTAGTTTTATGCGTACCGTATTGCCGTCTATGTAGTAGGCACCCTGTTCGGTGCTGCCATCGGCAAAGCGCAGAACGGGGGTATTGCCATCGGGATCGCTTAGCCCGAATGCGCCGACCAGCGAGTAAGTGTTGGCTGGATTGGCACCTAGCCCGGTTTCGTCGAGGAAGGACCATTTGGTGGCCCCATTGTCGGGGGCATTGGGGGTTTCGTTCACATCGGAAATGAAGACCTGCATGAGATCGTCACCCGACCAGGCGGTGCCGTCGAAGGCTTTGACGCGTACGTCCGCCACATGTGCGTCAAGGCGACCGTCGCCATTCCAGTCGTTGATAGTGTACCCGTTGGAGCGGAACCATTCGAAATCGTGGTTGAAACCCGCATTGAAGCGGACGGTGTTGCTGTCGATGTAGAACCATCCCTGCGAGGTACTGCCATCGGAAAAACGGAGTGATGGCGTGGTGCCATCGGGATCACTCAATGAGAACGCCCCAACGATCGCATTGGCATTGGCGGGGTTGGTGCCGAGACCGGTTTCATCGAAGAACGACCATTTGGTGGCACCATTATCAGGCGTGTTTGGTGTCTCGTTGACGTTGGCTATGCCGATCGTCACCGCGCTGACGCTCTGCGTGAAGCTTCCCGAGCCGGCATTGTCGCGAGCTATGACCTGATAGGCGCGCGATGGCGAACCCGCCTCGAAGTCGAGAATCTGGTTCGTCGTGATCGCACCGGTATTAGCGTTGATCGCATAGCGACCATCCCAGGACAGCGAACTGGCGTTGGTGCCGTCCCAGAAAAAGTAGCGCTGATCAGCGAACGCCCCCGAACTGTCAGGGTCGCTTGCCAAGACAGTCCCGACGCCCGTGCCAATCCCCTGCATTTCCGCGACGGAGAAACTGTAGCTTGCCGGCAGGCTGTTCTGTTCATTGAGATTGTTGATCGCGATGGTGACGCTTGTCTGGGCCTGCAGATAGCCCGCGCCGCCGGCATTGTCGCGGGCAAAGATCGTGTAGGATGCTGTGGGATTGGCGGCCTCGAAGTTGAGGACGGCATTGGTTTTTATCTGCCCGGTAAGGGTGTCGATTACATAGCGTCCATCGGCCGATGTGCTGCTGGTGGCGGAGCCATTCCAGAAATAATAGCGTTGCTGGCCGAAGGCAGCCGTAGCGGCGTCGAGGTCGCTCGCGGCGACGGCCCCGACAAGCGTTCCCGTTGAGGCATTCTCATTGATACCAAACGAATAGCCCGCGGGCAGGCTGTTCGCCTCGTTCACATTGTTGACGGCGATCACGAAGCTGCGGTCTATGTATTCGCCGCGAGGGTCGCTGATCCGTACGGTGATCGCGTGACTGGTGGTCGTCTCAAAGTTGATAAGCGTGGCATTACCGACCGATACCACGCCGGCCGCGCTGATCGCGAAACGCCCGCCCGCACCGTCGACTATCGAGTAAGTGAGGGTGTCGCCATCGGGATCCACGCCGGCGACGGTGCCGATCGTCGTCCCATTGGCGGCATTTTCGTTGACACTGCCACTGAAGGTCGCACCGGTTGGCGCGGCGTTGATAGCAAGTGTCATCTGGACGGCGGAGGATATCGCAGTCTGGCCGTTCTCGCTGACCCTGCCGGTTGCGGTCAGCGTTACGTCCGAATACCATCCCGCAGGCGCGAGCAGCTTGAGGTTGGCGATCTGGGCGGTTGTCAGCTTCCAGGTCAGACTGGCGCTGTCATACGTGCCTACGTTCAGCGTCAGGCTTGCCGGTACTCCGGTGATCCATATTTCCTGAACTTCCGACCCATCGGCGTCGGGGAAGCTAGCAGCCAGGTTGAGCGGGATGCCGAGGGCGTAGCCGGACGTTCCGCCCACGCTTGAGAATTGGGTGATTGTCGGCGTGTCGGCAACGGCCGCGACGACGATATCGAATTCCTGGGAAGAGAACACGCCGCCCGCGTCCGTGGCAGTGACGCGGATGCGCGCCATACCACTGGCATTAGCGACAGGATTGATCGTCATCGTGCGTACGCCATTGGCGTCGGCCGCGCCGAAGCTGATCCCTGCATTGGTCACGACATTGGAGCCGGAAAGCACCTGGGCGGACATCTGGATCTGTGCGTTGGGTGTGATGTCGTCGGTCGCGGTCACCGTGACCGCTTTGGCCGTGTCCTCGTTGGTCGACTGCTGCGTAATTGCCGTAATCACCGGCGTCGCGTTGTTGTTCCAGTAGGTCGCCCATTTGGCCTTGTAGGTGAGGTCGGCCATCAGCGTATCGCGCTCGGCGATCGTCGCCGGCCTAGTCTTGCCGGCCATCAGCGTGACGAGGTTCTCGATGTTGATCGTCCGGCTGTAACTGGTGTTGGCGATGATGAAATCGATCTGATGATTGGCCCGGCTGCTAGCATCCGCAATCACATACCAGTTGGAAATTCGCACGCTCGAGGTCGTGCCCACGATGCTGATCTTGAGGTCATCGCCGATACGGTCGAACCACAGATCCATGTCGGCGATCGCGCCCATGACGTCGTTGAACCCGATTACGTCGACGTCGTCGCCTGACGGGTCGTAATTGTTGATCGTGTCGGCGCCGGACGAAAGGGTGACAATATAGACGTCATTGTCGATGCCGCCATTAAGGATATCGTCTCCAGCCCCGCCGTCGAGTATGTCGTCACCTGCTTCGGCGCTGATCGTGTCGTTGCCGTCGCCACCGAACAGATAGTCGTTCCCAGCGCCGCCATAGATGACATCATTGCCTGCGCCGCCGTAGATCACATCGCTTCCGGCAGAGCCTGTAAGCGTGTCGCCATAAGCCGAGCCGTTGACGAGTTCGATCCCGTTCAGCGTGTCGCCTTGTGCATAACCGCCTGTGCCAGTGCCTGCGGCGAGATTGACGGTCACAGCGGCGGTCGAACCGCTATAGTCGACGCCATCGAAGCCGGCTCCGCCGATGAGCTGGTCCGCGCCCGCGCCGCCGTCGAGATAGTCGTCGCCATTGCCGCCATCGAGGAGATCGTCACCGGCGCCGCCTGACAGGCCGGCCTGACTGAAGCCGCGCCAGCTGTCGGATCCGACGGCGCGAACACCGTCTGCGCCGTCATCGCCGTAAAGGTTGTCGTTACCGTCGTCGCCGAACAGTCGATCACTTTCCGTGCCGCCGCGGATCGTGTCATTGCCGAGGCCACCGTAAATGATGTCGTCTCCGGACTGACCGAGCAGGGTATCGTTGCCGTCGCCGCCGTTGATCGTGTCGGCGCCATCACCGCCATCGATGTTGTCGTCTCCGGCGTTGCCGTTCAGCACATCGTTTCCGGCAAAGCCGCTGATGATGTCGCGTCCGGACTGCCCGTTGATCGTGTCGGCGCTTGTGGTGCCCTCGAAGATATCATCTTGGTTGGTGACGGCAATCGCGATGGCCCGGTTGATGGTAAAGGGGGTGCCGGTCTGATCGGTGCCGGTCACCGTGACGGTGACGCTTGCGCCCACTTCATAGTCGAATGAGGCATCCTGCCTGAGCCGCAGCGTGCCGCCCACGATCTCAAAACGGCTATCGGAAAGGGTATAAGTGTAGCTGGCGCTCGGCAGGCCCGCCGTATCGGGGTCGGATACCGAAATTGTTCCCAAGGCGATTGCGGGGCGGCTGGTTCCGCCGGCTATGCGGTCACGCTCGGCAACGCTGGCAACGGACAGCGTCCAGTTGAGGCTGACCGGCGCTTCGTTCAGGTCATTGATGGCGATCGTGACCGCTGACTGGACCTGATTGTAGGGCGTGGCACCGGCGTTGTCACGCGCTATGATCTGGTAGGTCTGGGAAGGGGTTCCTGCTTCGAAGTTGATGGCTGCATTGACGGTGATTTGCCCGGTGGTGGCATTGATAGCATAGCGCCCGTCACTGGATGTCGCCGAAGCGGTCGTGCCATTAAGGAAATAATAGCGCTGGCTTGCGAAGTTGCCGCTCTGGTCGATATCGCTTGCTGCTATCGAGCCCACGATTGAGCCGGTCGCCACATTCTCACTGACGTTGAAGGCATAAGTCGTCGGAATGCTGTTCGCTTCGTTTACATCCCTGACGGCGATCGTGACTGCGGATTGAGTCTGATTATAGCCCGCGCCGCCCGCATTGTCGCGCGCGATGATCTGATAGGTTACCGACACTGTCCCGGCCTCGAAATTGAGGGCCGCATTGGTGGTGATTTGACCGGTTGTGGCGTTGATCGCATAGCGGCCGTCACTCGACGTGGCGCCTGCCGTGGTCCCGTTCCAGAAATAGTAGCGCTGCTGCGCGCCGGTGGTGCCAGCGCCGTCAAGGTCGGTCGCAGCGACGCTGCCTACGACGGTTCCGACAGTGACATTTTCGTTGACGCCGAGGCTGTAGGTCGTGGGGAGACTGTTAGCCTCGTTGAGGTCCAGAATTCCAATCGTGACGGCGCTCTGCGCCTGATTGTAGGGCGTGGCGCCGGCGTTGTCGCGCGCGATGACCTCATAGATTTTCGACGGGCTTCCCGACTCGAAATTGAGGGTGGCGTTGGTGGTTATCTGGCCGGTGGTCGCGTTGATCGCATAGCGGCCATCGCTTGAAGTCTCGGTCGCACTCGTTCCATTGAGGAAGTAATAGCGCTGGCTGGCATAAGCGCCTGTCTGATCAATGTCGGACGCGGCGATCGTGCCTACCGCGGTCCCAATGGCGACATTCTCGGCGACGTTGAGCGAATAGCTTGCGGGGAGGGCGTTCGCCTCGTTGCCGTTCTGGACCGAGACAATGACGTCCTGCTCGATCGAGGCGCCGGCGGTGTCGGTGACGCGAACCCGGATCGTGTGGCTTTGCGCGGCCTCGAAATTGATCGTGTTGGGATTGGCGACCTTGAGCTTTCCATCGGCGTCGATGGCAAAGCGCTGGGTGGCATCGTTGACCAGGCTGAAGCTAAGGGCGTCGCCTTCAGGATCGGTGGCGACAAGCTGCCCAATGACTGTCCCGGCTGTCAGGATATGACCGGGAGTGGACTCCGTGACGACCAGGCTGGCGCCACCCTGAACGGCAAGATTGCGTGGAGCATCGTTGACCGGCGTGATGCTGATGACGACAGGAAGCTCGACTGCCTGGCCATCGGCATCAGTAGCCAGGATCGTGAAGCTGTCCGTTCCGTTGGCGTCCGCCGAGGGCGTGTAGGTGAATGCGCCGGTCGAAGCATTGAAGCCGGAGATCGAACCGAGCCTAGGGCCAGCCCCGGGCTTGACCGAATATCCGGTCAGATTCTGGTCATGATCGATGACACCGTAATTGCCGTCCACGGCAATCGTCCCATCCTCGGCCATGGTAAGTTGGCGGGGACCCGCCGGACCCGTCGGCACAGCCTTGCCGCCGGCGTGCCAGTAGGTTGCCAGTTGCGCGGCGATCGTCGCGGGCATGCTCGTTGGCGTCACACCGGGCGTCGTGGTCGTCGACGTCATCGCGGTGACGAGGTTGAGCGTATCGGGATGGTCGAGGAAGATCGCGTGTGTCGTCGTTTCGATCGCACGAATACGGCTCGCGCCCGACGACAGGAAGAAGCCCAGGGCGGTGACGACAGTATCGCCACCGATCACCGCGATTCGCAGATCGTTGCCCACACGGGTCAACCAGATCTGGTCGAAGGATGCGCTGGAGTCGAACTGGAGGGTATTGGTGCCGCTCGTATCGGTGAGCGTATCGACGCCTGTCGAGCGTCCGAACACGAAGCGGTCATCGCCTGCGCCGCCGTTGAGCGTATCGTTGCCGGTTCCACCGGCAAGCAGATCGTTCCCGGCACCGCCAGTCAATATATCATTGTCAGCGTCCCCCGAAAGGAGATCGTCGCCATCGCCGCCATCAAGCGTGTCGCCGCCGGCTCCGCCCGTGAGGCTATCGTTACCAGCTTCCCCGTAGAGCTTGTCGACGCCATCGCCCCCGTCGAGGACATCCTTCTCCGTGCCGCCATAGATGGTGTCGTTCCCGTCGCCGCCAGCGATATTGTCCTCACCGGCATCGCCATAGAGAATATCGTTTCCAGCGTCGCCCGTAAGGACGTCATTCCCCGCGCCGCCGCGGATCGTGTCATTGCCGTCGAGGCCGAAAAGACGGTTGTCTGTGCTGTTACCGGTTAGAGTATCGCTATATGCAGAGCCCGTGACATTTTCGATGCCGATCAGGATATCGCCATAGGAATCCGATGTCGTGGCGCCGGCCTGCGCAGACGCGAGAGTGAGATCGACGACGACGGCGGCGGCAGAACGCACATAGCGGGCGGTATCGCCGACCCCTGCTTCGCTGGCGGGCGTGAGATGCGCGCCGCCATCGAGCGTGTCGGCGCCAAGTCCTCCTTCGAGGACGTCATCACCATCGCCACCCAACAGAGTATCGTTGCCGGCATAGCCGACCAGCACATCGTTGCCAGCGCCGCCGGAGAGAATATCATCGAGCGCGCCGACCTGACCGGTGACGAGATCGTCGCCCCCGGTCCCCATCAGCTGCGAACTGTTAGCCGCGACGAGGACGCTCACAAGAGAAACAGAGAGGCCATCGTAGAATTTGAGCGTTTCGATCGCACTATTGGCGATTCCCTGGTTTTTGATCGTCACTTGTGCTGACGTTGAAGTTCCATACCGTATGACGAGATCGTTGCCATTTTTGATAAAGGTCAGGTCATTGAGACTGATTGAAGAACCGAATTCGAGTTCATCCTGCCCGCCATCCAATGACGTATCGAAATACTGGCGAGTAACCTGTTGGCCGTTGGTTCTCGCGAAACCTCCAAGCCATCCACTCTGGATATAGGAAGATGGAGCGGGCTGAGCTACACCTGAGGATGCGCTGTACAGGAAGGTCGAATTATCATAGACTACTGAGTCGTCAGGGCCCTTTATCTGTAAGCGCCAGTAGAAATTGCTTCCGTTCTTCGTTCCGGTCGCTGCCCAGATAGATACGGAGTAACCCGAAGCAAGGTTGCCAGCGGTGGTCACCGCTTCCTGGACTGTGAAGCTACCTTCCTGTATCGTGTCGGCTCCGTTGCCGTAGTTCCACACATAGGTGTCATCGCCAGTATTGCCCATGAGGGTGTCGTTGCCCGCGCCGCCCGTCAGTTCATTCTGGGAGGAATCGCCGCCCAGAACATCTGCGCCACTGCCGCCGGTCAGGTCCTCGATGCCATAGTATTCATCGCCGGTCGCATCTCCGGAATTGGCCCAGATTGCCGACAGATGCGCGCGTACGGCTGCAGAAGCGGATGCATAGGAGGCAATGTCCTGTCCGGCGCCACCAATCAGAATATCCTTGCCGGCGCCCCCGTCGAGCGTATCATTACCTGTCCCGCCATAAAGGATGTCATCGCCGTCTTCCCCTTTGAGCGTGTCGAAACCGCTGTTGCCAGCAAGAATATCGTTGCCGCTCCCGCCAGCAATCACATCGTTGCCGGCCGCTCCGGTTATCCAGTCCACGCCTGCCGTGCCCTGTAGCGGCGTTGCGATCGTTCCATCGGCGGCGTCGGTGCCCGCAACGAGGTTGGTGGCACCGACACTGATATCTAGTATACCGGTCTGGTAGAAGGCGAGTTTTTCGATCTGACCGGGGGCCAGATACCAGTCCATGATCGTGACGCTGTCGCGGGACTTCGACGTGTCGCCCAGCTCCTCATCCTCGTCGCTGATAGCGAGAACGAGATCGCGTCCGTTGGTTGACTTGCGCAGGATCACATCCTGGATATTGATTCCGGGCGCGAACTCGATTGTATCGGTGCCAGCGTTGGCGGAGATCGTTACGTTGGCCGGAGGATTGAAGAGTTTAAGCGTCTGGGTGGTGCTGTCATAGTCGTAGCGGCCGAGCCATTGGAGGTCAGGATCGGCGACCGTACCGAGATTCTTGCGAATGACGATCCCGCCCGGCCCGGTGACTTCGCCGGTCGCCGCATCATAGGCATAACCCGCCGCGCTGTTCCATCCGCCCGCCGACGTCCACACCACATCCCAGTAGGCCGCGAAATCATCGAAATAGATGTCCTGGCCGTCCCCACGCGCATAGCGGAAGGTGTCGTCGCCGGCGCCACCGACCACCATGTCGCCATCGCCGCGCCCGCCCGAGAGCGTGTCGCGATCGGCGCCGCCATAAATATCATCGGCTCCGTCGTCACCGGTAATCGCGTCCGCGCCAGCGCCGCCGATGAGTTCATCGTTGCCCAGGCCGCCGATCAGAAGATCGCGGCCGGCGTCGCCCGCGACCATGTCGTTCCCGGTTCCGCCATTGCCGACATCGTCGCCGGCCAGGAGGTACAATTTGTCATTGCCGGCTCCACCATAGACGAAGTCATTGCCGGTCGTACCGACCAGAACGTCATTGCCGGAGCCCCCGACGACGAAGCTGGTGATGTCTCCGATGCGGATTTCGTTGCCATCGGCGAACTTGAGCCATTCGACGCGCTTAAACGGATTGGTAAACCAGTCCCTGACAGTGAGTTGTGTACCCGTGAATGTCTCGACGCCGTTTACTGTCTGCATCACCTGGATGATGAGGTCACTACCCGGCGAGCCGCTCGTTCCCGAGCGCTGCAGGCGCACGTCTCCCATGTCGATCCCGATGCCTAAGACGACGGCGTCCTCGCCTCCCGCTACTGCGTCCTGCTGGACACCGGCTGCGTTTCCGACCCAGTCAGGGCGGACGGCGCCGGCTGCGGCGGGGTTGGTATTCCAAAGCGCGATTCCGGCCATACGCTGCGTAATTGCGTCGCCAGCGCCATTGGCGGCCGGGGCGCCGCTTGCATCTTCTTCCGCGATGTCGAGGCCATCGCCCTTGCGGAGAAGATATTGGTCGGCACCGAGACCGCCTTTGAGGTCGTCGCCATCGCCGGCGCCACCGGCCAGGATGTCGTCGCCCGCGCCGCCCAGGAGTATGTCGACGCCCTCCCCGCCTTCGAGCCAGTCTGAACCCTCGCGGCCGCGCAGGGTGTCATTACCTGCCCCGCCATTGAGATAGTTGCCGTCACCTCCGAGCGCGGCTGGGTCTACTGTGCCTGCATCGAGCGTGTCGTTACCATCTCCGCCCAGGAGCCAGTCGTCGAGACGGCCGCCATAGAGCGTGTCGTTGCCCGCACCGCCGAAGATGTTGTCGCCCAGGTTCGAGGCATAGATGGTGTCGTTGCCGTCGCCGCCATCGATGGTCGCGGCGACATCGATGGTGAGAGCGCGCCGGTCGGCGGTCGCGAAATCGACGGTCGCGGCAGTGGAAAGCGCACGCGAGCGCAACAAGGTGAAGGTTGCCAGGCCGGTCGCCTCATCGACGATGACATCGTCGATCCAGACGAGCGGCTCGATTCCCGCGCCATCGACAATCGTGCCGGTCCCCGTCACCGTGGCGGTACCGTTCGCCACCGACGAAGCGCCTGCGGTTACCGTGGCCGAGAGGCTGAAACGCTCATTGCCCTCGACATTGAGGAACTGGGGTTCCGTACCGCCCGCGACATAGGCGGGGTTCGCGACATTGTCTGCGACGATGGCCGTACGGACGAAGAGTTCCTTTGTCCCGACAGCGAAAGTCGCACTCGTAGCGTTGGTCCAGTTCACTCCGTCGCTGGAGATCTGAAGGTTCGTCGCACCGCTGCTGCCAAAGTCGACACCCGCGCCCGAAGCGCGGCCATCGCCAAGAGCGAGCGAGACAGTGACCGCCGCTGTGGCGGCCTTGGAGAGGGACAGGCGAAAGACAGCAAAGCCATCATCTTCCCAGGCGTAGCTGTCGCCGACCATGAGCGTGGGCAGAGTGGCGGTGCCATTGATGATGGTCACGACGGCATCGCCGCCCATGATGCGCATGGCAGGGGCGTTAACGAGTCCCGCAAGGAAGCTTTCGGTGACTTCGGCGACACCGTCATTGGCCACCGTTACGGCCACCGTTGCGCGACGGCTATTAGCCGCGAACGATACCGACGCGGTCTTGGCGGTAAAATCACCGCCCGAGGCGGCGATGTCATCGTTCAGATGGCCGTTGACGATGTAGCTGGATTGGTTCGCAAGTGTACCCGTGCGCAGATCGATCACGTCATCGGCGGCCGACGCTTCGATCGTCGTTTGCCGCGCGACATTGATCGTGTCGGTGAGTAGCCGGTCGCCGAAGTTAAAGACGCGGTAGATCTGTCCGCTCGCGCCGTCCACGCTGAAACCGAAGTCTAAGTCTGCGGGGTTCGCTTGCGCTTCCTTCAAGATGAACGAGAAGCCGCCAAACCAATCACTTCGGTTGCGATGCGTGAGCCCGAGTTCCTCGGCCTGGACCAGAGTCAGGACAGTTTGAGCTGCAAGTACGCTGCCCGGCTGAGCCGCGGCCAGCGCATCGATCAATTGATAATTGTCGAGATAGTTCTCGTATTGCTGCGCTGACGCGATGTTACCCAAGAGCGTGTTCATCGTGAACTTAGATGCATCACCTCCGATGCTTTCGATCGTGCCGTAGATTGCTCTTTTCACATAGATGTCGCCGCCGGCGATCTGAAAATCGGGATCGTTCAACCCTCGGAACACGCCATATTCGACAACTTTATTTACCGCGTCCTGCTGTTTCGATGAAATTCGGAAAGAAATGTTGCTCTGGTCTTTGGATGCAGTGGTCTGATAGACGTAGTCCAGCTTGCGCATCCCGTAGTTGCCGGCTTGAACCGCTGCGGCGTTGAGCAAGGTCCCCCCCGTCGCCGACAGCACCGCATTGAACGATTCTGCCGCTGAAGTAGCGAGATTGCGCGCGGCGTCCTTGGAGCCGCCCTTCTTCGACCAGACGTTGGCGACTACGAACTTGCCTTGCGTGTCATCCCATTGCGCGTCTGCTCCTGACCGAGGCGTGCCGCCAAATAGCGAACCGATCAGGCCGCCGGCGAGGAATCCGAGGAAGGCACCGGCGAAGGCACCGATCGGGCCTGCGAACACGCCAAGCTCCGCGCCGAGGCTGGCGAAGCTACCGCCTTCGGCAAGCGCCGCTGTAGCCCCGATGACACCAAGCGACGATCCGACCGCTGATCCAATCTGGCCTCCCACCGTATCGAAGTTCACGATCTGCGAAGCGAGCTTTACACCGAGGAAGGACCCGACCGCCGATCCGACCAACGAAACGTTGACCCCGTTGAAGATCGCGGCGTTGTTCGTGATATTGGTGATGACCTGATTGATTACTGCCCCGGCAGCCGTGTTCAGTGTCTCTCCGACGATACCGTCGATACCGGTCGTGCGGATTAACTCAGCGGTTAGATAGGATGAAATCGCGCCGATGCCTGCTGATTTCAGGTTTCCGAGCAGTTCTGGACCGAAGCTGCGGAACGCGTCTTCGAAACTGCCGTGCGCGGATAGGCCGCCGATAACCCCGTCCAGCGAATCTCCAAGGTTGTTGCCCAGGGTCTTGAACAACGCCGATTCGATGACCCCTGCGATCTTGTTGTCACCTGCGATCTGGAAACCGAGCCGCGCGCCCAAGGCCCCGCCGACGTCGGAAAAGTCGAATGCGAGCGGATTGTCCTTTATCCGGATTTCGGTCGCGACCGGCTGACGTTTCGCGTCGAGCGTGGTGATGATCTGAACGTCTGCTTCCGAAACCGCATACGCGACCAGTGCGCCATCTTTGTAGACATATCGGGCTTCACGTCCCTTGTAGTCGACAGGTACGAAGCGGTCGCCAGACGGCACCAGCGCTATGCCGCCGGGGATGTAGCTCGCAGGATCGGAGAACTGGACTGTCGTTTCACCCGTCGCGCCGTCCGGGCTTAGCGTGAACGCGCGCAATGGCGTGCGTCCCGCCGTCCCATTCTGCGCGAGCAGCGTTCGTGCCGCGACCCCGAACTGCCGTTCAAAATCGGCCTCGGAGATTGTGAGTGTCTTGCCTGCTTCATCGGACAGAACAATTCGGAGCGATCCGTTGGCAAGCAGTGAGATATCGATTGAGGATCGATCGAATGCGGCCCCGCTACCATCCTGTATGCCCAAGCCGATGAACACGTTCTGTCGCACTTCGGGCGTGCTGGGGTCTGGGGGCGAGATGACTGTCATGTTGTAACGGCCGCTCACGACCGTGGTAGTGATGGTGTGCGATACCGGCGCCGAAGAATTTGAGGTGTCGATGACGGTTGCGGTGCCGATCGCCCGGGGGACGACCCATCGTTGCAGCACGTCCTTAAATGTTTTGCCGGTTTCGATGAAGCCCAAGGAGTTGGCATTGAATTCGAGCGGCGCTGTACTCGCGTGCGCTATAAAGAAGGCGAGGGCGTCGCCGACGTACACTTCTTGGTGCGAAGCCGGAACTCCGACCTGCATGCTGAGGTTTCGGTTACCCAGGATCGCTAGGTTACCGGATGTGTTCTGGATTTCGCCGGTCGTTGCATCGATCGTTAGCCCAGATGCCAATTTGCCAACGGTATCAAAAACGTAGGTATAGTAATTGGTGCTGCTGAAAACAGCGGCGCGGTCGGCGTCGGTCGGCAAAGTATTTGAGTGTGATGCCTTAAACTGACTGACCCAAACGTTATAGGCGATCAAGTTGCCGTGGCCTTCTTCGCGCGCGGCGATGTCAAGCACGTTGGCGAGTTGCGCGGTAACATCAATGCGTTTGCCGACACGATCCGCCGGCGGCAATGCGTTGATTGCCGCCTGTTGTTGGGTCAGGTATGTGAAGCCATCGTTTATCTTGGCGTTGATCGCGGTGTCGAAAGTAAAAGCATTGACGGCATGGCCAAGTTCGTGGGCCACGACGTAGAGCGCGCCTTCGCGGCCAAGGTAGTCGCCCGTAGCACCGAGATCGTCGAAGAGCGCCGTGCCGAGCATGATCGTGCCATCGGGTACATGCGGATTGGTTCCGGCGGTGTAGATCGCGCGCACGCTCGATACGCCAATACGCGTTCCGCGCGAGGTAATGTATGTGACAGATCCTGGCTGCGATCGCTCTCCGCTGGAGTAGGCAGAACGCCCGACCGACGAATTTTGATATGTTATATGCTGAAGCGCTCCACTTACTTGCGTTTGGTTGAATAACTGAATCAACGAACTCCGGGCGAACAGGTCGTTGAAGAATTGATCCACCGCTGTCACGGTCAGTGTCGTTGTGCCGGGTGCAGTGGTCGGAGTGAGCGCCGAGACGCGCAACGACCAAAGCATGTTCGCGACTGCGGCGTTAGCGCCCGCAGCGGTGGCCTGGTTAATGAAGACGGTTTGTGGACTCGGCGACGGGGTCGGTGTGGGCGTGGGCGTGGGCATTTGGCTTTACCCTCGTGTCGGGAGGAAAAGGCGGAGTTCGCGAACAGAGGAGGTTTGTTCGCCCTCAGTGTTCGTCCGTTGCGGCGTGTGACCCGCGGCGATGAGTGGTCCTCCGTCGCGTACGAAGCCGTTGTAGACAAACGGCGATGGGAAGCCGTGCTCGAACTGTTGCTTTTGCACGACGCCGACCGAATTGTAGCCACTCGTCATCAAATTTGTCGTCAGAGACTCTAAAGTAAACTGGCGTTGGCGTGCTACGAATTCAGCAACGCAATCGCGGCACTTCAAATCAGTCAGTATATTCCAGTGACTAAAATCTTGAATAACCACTTCTTCATAGCGATCGACGCCGTTGTAACACAGGTGTTCGGTAGCAAATTTCTCGATCCCGGCGTTTGGTGCGCGGCATGAATGATTACGAACGATGACTCGACTTGGAAACGACGTGCCGGACGCGGTGCCCGGAGGGACATCATTTCCTGTGATCACACTTAAAAGCCAAGCCGTACTCAGTCCGCTCTGCGTTCTATCGGCCAGGTGCTGTATGATGATTTCAGCGATTTGTGGAAGCTCGAGATCAGCCAGCAACGGCCCCGTTTTGATTTGGTTTTGTGACATGGCTTGCCTATCTCCTTGAGCGGCAATCGCGGATGATCGGGAGGCGGCGCCGGGGACATTGACGGGAATCATCGTCGATTGGCCGCCATGGTAGGGTGAGTACACCCAGACCGTTTGATCTCTGAGCTGATCCGGCGACGACACGCACGATGCGAGCGCGAGCGCTGCAAGGCCCATCACGCCGGTCCTGGGACCAGAACGCGCCGGTCGTCGATTGGCCGCCACGCCCGACACATCTTCCGCCAAGAGGCCGGCGGCAAAGAGGCGTAGCCCCCGGTTTCGATCAGGACGAACCGCACCCAGACCTGACTTCCGCATCATTCACCCCTCCATTCAGCAGACTTAAGCAGCGTCCGGCTTACGGCAAGAAGAAAAAGCCTCAAGTTGAGGCTATCTGCCTCGTCGCTTACGCCCGGCTTCCACTTCTCCTCTTCTTTGGTCATTTCTCCCGCGCAGCCTGTGCTATGCTGGTCTGCAGCGGGCTGAGCAGATAGCTGATGATCCGCCGCGTTCCGGTCTTGATGTCGACGGTGGCGGCAAGGCCCGGGGCGAGGTTGACGCGCCGTTCATCGGCATCGATGTGACTTCGCTCCAACGCGATGGTCGCGACGTAGACGAGGCCCAGATCCTTGTCCTGAACGGCGTCGCGGCTGATCGACCGGACACGACCCGGGATGGTTCCATAGCGTGTGAACGGGAACGCCTCGAGTTTCACGGCCGCTTCCTGCCCGACCCGCACGAATCCGACATCCTTGTTGAGGATGCGGATTTCGGCTTCGAGCGCCCCTCGTGCGGGTACCACGGTCATCAGCGGCTTGGCTGCTTCCACCACGCCGCCCACGGTGTGGACATCGAGGCTCTGCACAGTGCCGTCGACCGGCGCGACAAGCCGCTGAAACCGGTTCATCTGGCTGGCCTTCGTCACCTCTTCACTGCGCAGGATCGCGTCGGCTTCCGCTTTGGCGAGATCGGTCAGAGCTGTGCGCCGCGCCTGTTCGCGCGTCTGCTGGATCTGGTCGCTGAGCTTGCGGGATTCGGCCATGCCACGGTCGATCTGGGCGAGGGCCACTTCACGGTCTCCGGCTTCGGCGCGGCGCTGTCGTTCGAGTTCGAGCAGGCGTTGGCCGGGCGCATAGCCTTTCGCGTCAAGCCGGTTCATCCGGGCAAGCTGGCGATCAAGGATTGGGACGGTGTCGGCGAGCCGTGCGGCGGTGGCACGCGCTGCGCTCGCGTCGGCAAGGGCCGACGTGCGGGCATTCGCAAGGCTGGCAACCGTGGCGTCGATCTCGGCGAGCTGCGCTGCGATAAGTCGTTGCTGGGTATCGGCGATGTCGGGGGATGTGCCTTCCGGCGCGACAAAATGAAGGCCGCGTCCGGACAGGGCGTCCGCGATTGCCTTGTTGCGCGCGATGTCGAGTTCCGCCTGGGTGAGGGCCTTTCGGGCCGCGGCAAGGTCTGCGCCCACGATGGTCGGATCGAGATCGAGGAGGGGCTGCCCCTTGCGCACAGTGTCTCCGTTGCGGACATAGATCGCGCGGACGACACCGCTGCCGGGAGACTGGATGAGCTTGATGTTGCCGGTGGGGATCAGGCTGCCTGGCGCCGAGGCCACCACATCGACTCGCCCGAACACGGTCCACAAGATCGTGAACAGCAGGCCGATAAGGAGCACCCAGGTCACAATGCGCGCGGTGGGCGAGACCGGCCGCTCGGCGACTTCGAGGGCAGCAGGCAGGAAGTCCGCCTCGCGGGAGGGGATGAAGGTCCTCGTGCGTTCCCGATCGGCTCGCAACGCTTCCTTCAATACCTCCCAATGATGCCGCAATCCGCTCATCGCACACCACCTTCCGCGAGACCGCCGCCGCTCTGGCGGCGATAGAGATCGGCATAGCGACCGTTGTTACGCAGCAATTCCTCATGGTTACCGCGTTCGACGATGTGTCCGGCTTCGAGGGAAATGAGTTTATCGCACTGCCTGACCGCAGAGAGCCGGTGGGCGATGATGATAACGGTGCGGCCGGCAGAGATCGCTTTGAGGTTCTTCTGGATGATTTCCTCGCTTTCCGCGTCGAGCGCGCTGGTCGCCTCGTCGAGGATGAGGATCCGCGGACCGGTAACCAGCGCGCGGGCGATGGCGAGGCGCTGGCGCTGTCCGCCCGAAAGGTTGGTGCCGCGTTCTTCGACAGGCGTGTCATAACCTTGCGGAAGGCGCACGATGAATTCGTGAGCACCGGCAAGCTCGGCGGCCGCTATGACCTTTTCGAGCGGCATGGCCGGATTGGCGAGCGCTATGTTCTCGCGGATCGATCGATTGAAGAGCAAGTTCTCCTGCAGCACGACGCCGATCTGCCGGCGCAGCCAGGCGGGATCGATCTGCGCGATATCGACGCCGTCGATCAGGACGCGCCCTGCAGCGGGGACATACATACGCTGGAGAAGCTTGGTGAGCGTCGACTTGCCCGACCCGGAGGAACCCACGATGCCGAGCGAGGTGCCGGCCGGCACCTTGAGATCGATGTCTTCGAGTGTCCAGGCGCCTTCGAGCGCGTAGCGGAACCTGACGCCTTCGAACTTCACGTCGCCCTTGAGGGAGGGGAGGGCGACACGGCTGCCGGTCCCGGGTTCGACCGGCTGGTTGAGCACATCGCCCAGACGCTCGATCGCTATGCGAACCTGCTGGAAATCCTGCCAGAGCTGCGCCATGCGGATGACGGGCCCCGAGACGCGCTGGGCGAACATGTTGAAGGCGACGAGGCCGCCGACAGTCAGCTCCTTGTCGATGACAGCCCTAGCCCCGAAATAGAGGATCAGCACCATGTTGATCTTGGAGATGAGCTGGATCAGCTGGCTGCCGGTATTGCCGAGGTTGATGACTTTCTGCGAAGCGAAGCTGTAACCGGCGAGCTGGCGCTCCCAGCGGTCCTGCCACTGGGGTTCCACGGCGCCGGCCTTGACCGTCTGGATGCCGCCGATGCTTTCGATGAGCAGGGCGTTGTTCGCCGCGGACCGCTCAAACTTCTCCTCGATGCGCGCCCTGAGCGGTCCGGTGATGAATATGGCGACCGCGACATAGGCCGGAATGGCGAGGATCACGATGATGAAGAGCTGGCTTGAATAGAACCACATCACCACGAGGAACACGATCGTGAAGATGGGATCGATGAAGAGGGTGAGCGAGGTGTTGGTCAGGAATTCCCGGATCGTCTCAAGTTGCCGGACGCGCATGGCGATGTCGCCCACGCGCCTGGCCTCGAAATAGGCGAGGTTGAGCCCGAGCATATGTCGGAAGAGCTTCGCGCCAAGCTCCACGTCGATCTTCTGGCTGGTTTCGGAATAGAGCCTGGTCCTGAGCCAGCCAAAGATCGTCTCCCAGATCGAGACGACGCCAAAGCCGACCACCAGGATTGTGAGCGTATCGAGGGTGTTGTGAACCAGGACCTTGTCGATGACATTCTGGAAGAACAACGGCGAGGCGAGGCCAAGGAGGTTGATGCCGAGCGTCACGAGCAGAACCTCGCCGATCAGGCGCCGATATTTAACGATCTGCGGGATGAACCAGGAGACGTCGAAGGCGCGAGTCACGCCGCCGAGGCCCTCACGCGTGGTCACCATCAGAAGTTCGCCCGACCACATGGCCTCGAGCGCCGCGCGGTCGATTTTAATGACCTGTGGCTGGACACCCTCGCTGCTGTGGCAGGGGGGCTGTATCAGAGCCTCGTCCTCGCCGACGCGGGCGATAATGAACCAGCCCGCCGGTCCGTTGGCAAGGGAAGGCAGGGGAGTGCGGTCGAGCTTGTCGTAGCTGGTGCGAATCGACTTGGCGCGGACGTCGTCCTGTCGCTTGGCGATCCGTTTCAGGTCGTCGGCATCGACGGCCCGGTCATGGCCCAAGCCGTGGCGCAGCTGTGCGGGATCGACGGCAATACGATGGAGCGCAAGCAGCGTAGCATAGGCGATGAGTCCGGAATCGTCGCGCCCTGCAGCGACTTGCGGATTGTCCTCCTGTTCGTCAGCGATCATGCGTGTCGGTCCTTGCCGGGGCGTTAGGGCCTGCCGAAGGACGGCCGCCGTGCAGCAGTTCGTCGGGAGCGGTAACGGACGCTGCGGTAGCGGCACTTGATCCGGTTGACACTTCCGGCATTTTGATTGGTTGCGGTTTGCCGCCTGGTGTAACGAGGCCGTCGAGAGTTCGCACAACACCGCCCCATGGTACCGCGCTGCGTTGCCGTAAGCGCCGCAGGTAGCTGTCCGGATCATAGTTCGGCGCGCGTTCGAGCAGCCGTTCGGTTTCGAGCCGGCCGAGGCGACGGAGCAGAATGGCCTGGGCGAGATAGCGGTCGCGCTGGCTCGAGAGCAACGCGACCTGTGTTTCGTTGAGCGAGTTTTGCGCGTATAGAACATCGAATGTCGAACGCAGGCCCTCGCGATATTCTTCGAGCGTGCCTTCGTAATAGATACGGGCTGCCCGGACCTGCAGTTCCTGCGCGCGTGTATTGCGATCGGCGGTAACCCATTGGTTCCAGGCGTTGACGATGGCCTGGACCAGCTGTCGGCGCGTGGCTTCGATGCGCAACGTGTCTGCGCTTTCACGGTTGCGGGCCTGGTCGACAAGCGAACGGATCCGGCCTCCGGCGAAGAGGGGAATGGTGAGCGTGGCGCGGCCTGTGAATGTCACGTCGTGGTCGGCCCGGTCGAACGGGACGAAGGGGCCGGCTGTACCTGCAGTGCCGCGCAGCGAAAATTCGGGACGGCCTTCGGCCTGCGCGACGGCTATGCGTTCGCGCGAGGTCCTTGCGGTTGCGATCGCGGCGGCGAGTTCGGGGTTGGTGAGTTCGGCTATGGCGAATGCCTCGTCGGCAGAGGCAGGTAGCCCGGGCAGATCGGGTTCGGGGGCAAGGTTACCCGGTTCACGGCCGACGATCGCGATGAAGGAAGCACGGCTTGTTTCGAGTTGGGCTTGCGCGGCATTTACCTGAACGCGGGCAGCCAGGAGCTGAGTTTCGGTCTGGGCGATGTCGGTTCTGGTAAGTTCGCCGGCCTCGCGCCGGGCAACAATCTCCGCGAGTGTCGCCTCGAGCGTACGCAGGTTGCGTGTCCGGATCGCCAGCGACCGCCGGTCGCGGCGCACGTCGGCATAGGCGGCGACGAGATCGACCAGCAGATCGCCTTCTGCACCTCGCAGGGTTTCCCGGCCAGCGGCGCTTGCGGCCATCGCTGTTCGAAGTGCGCTTGCCGCCCGCCCGCCCGTATAGAGGGGCTGATCGAGCACGATTTGCGAGGTGATGTCGTTTTTCGCGATGTTCGGGTCGTTAAGACGGTCCGAGAGAGGCCTGTTCGATTGCGTGGTCGTGCCCGGAAGCGTCAGGGTGTAGCCGCCTGAGGCCTGTACCTGCGCCTGTGGGCGGGTCTGGGCCATGGCGACGCCCACTTCGTCGTCGGTTGCACGCAGATCATAACGCCTGGCGGCGAGGTCGGGGTTGGACGAGAATGTGTCTGCGACTGCGGCGGCGAGGCTGTCATCGGAAGGCGGTTCGGCAGGTTCTTCCTCAAAGGCGATCCTGGGCGCCGGATAGGCTTCGTGAACCGGGTTGAGACGCGTTGACGCCGGTCGCGCGTGAGCGCTGATGAGCAGCGTGCAAGCGGCTAGGACGAAGCCTAAGATGATTGGGAAACGATGGTAAGGCATGTCCCGGTGTTGGCCCGTCAGGCGAAGCTGGGCAGGAACAATCCCCTCCGGACTTGGTCCTGCTGCCGGGCAGGCAGAATTTCGAGAGCGTGACAAAAGAGAGCAAAAGGCTGGCTGGAAACCAGACGTTTCGTTTCATAAGACATAATGCCGCTTGCCCCCAGCAGTGCCAATGCGGCACTCGCGGATAAGCACTGAAGTGTCGGAAGCAATAAGTCAACGGCACGGCGTGGGCGATTAATATATCCAATTTGAACACATTATTCGCCCCAGAAAATCACATGGCGCTGTGACAATCACCCGATTTTATCAACATCTCCTTTAGAGCGAAGCTTGGGATTTTGCACTTACATGCATGAGATCTGCGTCTGCCCTTGGCACTAACTAGATGCCGTAATGGGCCGGCTTCTCAAGAGTAGCCATGTAGGTGGCTGTCCCTCAGAATGATGGTGTTGGAAACGGGGTCCGAGTGATCGACCCCAAGCATCATGAGAGGAACAGCCATGGAGCATTATGCCGGAATCGACGTCTCTCTGATAGAGAGCAGCGTATGTGTCGTGGACGCGGCGGGCAAGGTCGTCCGGGAGGTCAAGGTTGCGAGTGAGCCCGAGGCAGTGGTGCGGTATTTCAACGGACTGGAACTGTCGGTTTGCCGGATTGGGCTCGAGGCGGGCCCACTGTCGCAATGGCTGCGTGCGGGGCTTGTTGCCGTTGGCCGCGAAGTTGTCTTGCTTGAGACGCGACACGCATCGGCAACCGTGCCGCCCTGTGCCAACACGATCTCGGCTTCACGCAGCTTCCCGATGATCTCCTCAGGCTTGTGCTTCCTTGCCATTCCATTCCTCCTTCGTGGCCAATTCTAAAATAGAAATTGGGCCACTCAGAAGGTGGCAGATCAGGCGGCAAGGAAGGCGAGCAGGCCATGGAGACCGATCGCGATCGCCCCGCCGGGCAGGCGCCACGCGCGCGCGGTGAGGAGCGCGGCGACCAGACCGCCTTCCGAAGCGGCCACGACGCCGGCGCCGAAGGCGGAGATGCCGGCGCCCATGCGCCAGAAGAAGGTTTCGGCGGGGGTGGAACCCATCTGCGTCAGGAAGCGCGCCACCCGGAGCGCGGCCCCGGCGACCGCGGCGTTCGCCACTAGCGGCGCGCGCAGCACGGTGCGCAACAGGGTAGGGGATGTCGAACCCTTCATGAACCAGACTCCCGGGAGCCAAGCGACAGCGCCTGGTGCTGCCCGGGCGCCAGGCGCAGCAGGCCAGGCAAGCGGCGGATATGCGTCTGCGGGCCGAACAGGCGGCGTGGGCCGTCCCAGGCATGGCCCTCGATCACGCGCACGCGCCATGCCCCGGGCGGGACAGGGACGATCCGGCGATCGCCGGCGCGCAGGAAGATCGAGAGCACATGGGCGCCGCTCTGTGGGGCGAGAAGCTGGACGATCGCCTTTGCTGATCCGGCGCGGATGCCAAGCCGCGCTGTCGCCGCACCGGGGCGCAGCGCCGTCGTCACCGTGACGCTGCCCGAGGGCGGGAAGGTGCGGTATTCGCGATGACTGTCCTGCCACCACCACCATGCGAGGACGGCAAGGGCCAGGGCAAGGAGCAGCAGCACAGGCCCGCGCGCGCTGCTGCCCCGGCCTCGCGCAAAGGCACTGCTACGGCGTCGCGGCATGCGGGGAGGGGCGAGGTCGTCATCCCATGCGTCCGCGTATCCGCGTGGATCGCTGCGCCCCGGCCCGCGGGCGCGGGCATAGCGCACGGTGACGATCTCGACCTCGTCGTCCTCGCTGGCAAGCCGGCGCGGCCGCCGGCGATGCCATGGCCCATTGCCCATGCGATCGCCAGGATCGGGCAGCACTTCCTGTCCGTCATCCGGCATGGTGGCCTCCCACGATCACAGCTCGAGCCCTTTCGATCGATCGCGCTCGGGCTGACTGGTCTCCGCCGCGCTGCGGTCCGCGGACGGCGCGGGCGCGCCCCCGCCACCCGAACCGCCCCCCGGCCCGCTTCCGGGACCGTCATCGGGTCCCTTGCCGCTGGAGACAGAACTAGCCTCCGGCGCAGCGCCTGCGATCATACCGAAGCGATCGGGATCACCCTGCCGCTCGGTCCCGTCGCGCTCCACGCCGGCGCCGGCGGATGCGGTCGCGCTGGCGGTTGCCGGGGAGGGCGCAGCGTCTGCCAGCGCCAGATCGCGGGAATCCCGCGTCTCCGTTCGCGCTTCCGCGGTCAGTGTGCCACCGGCCAGCTGTGCACCGGCGCCGGGAGCGCCGGAGGCCCTGCCGCCCGGCGGCGCGGACCGCGCGGCGCTGTATTCGGCAAGCCGCGCCTCGACGGCCAGCTCGCCGGTCGTCTCCAGCGCGGACATCTTGTCGCCGCGGTTGCGGCCGATCTGCTCCATCAACTTGTCACGGTTGTCGGTGAAGATGCGCACGTCGTCCTGCTGGCGGGTGAGATTGACCAGGAAGGAGCGGGCGTTGGAGAGATTGCGCTCGAACGAGCCCATCACGGCATAGACCACCGAACTGGTAATGCCCTGCGCCATGTGGGTGTTGATCGCATAGGCGAGGTCCATGCGCTTCAGCATGGGATCGCCTTTGGCGAGGGTACGTTCGGCGCCATCGGCAAGCCGCACCACCACGCCATCGGGCCCGACCTTCTCGACCGTGGCGATCGTCGCGTTGAGCAGGCCGCGCCCCTCGCGCTTGTCGCTGTCGGTCCAGCGGATGCGCTCGCCTTCGTGGATGGCGATCTCCTTCTCGACCGCGAGGCGCAAGCCATCGCGCAGTGTGAGCGGATCGATCTTCCCGGGCTCGATACGATGGCGTTCCCCCTGCGCGTCGAGCAGCCCGACACGGCCGTTGTCGAAGACCCGCTCGATCCGGTAGTCCCCGCGCGGCAGGCCGAGGCTGTTGTCGCCGCGCGCCACCTCGAGGAAGTGCGCCGCGCGCCAGAACCGCGCATAGCGCAGTTCCTCGTGGGTCAGGTTGACCTGCTCGCGGACCCGCAGGACCCGTTCCTCGCCCTTGAGCGTGCCTTCCTCCTTGAGGCCATGCTGGATCAGCGCGTTGATCTCGGCCCGTGCCTCGCGCCCCGAGGGCAGCAGCACCGTCGTCGCGCGCTCCTGCGGTGTCAGCGCGAGCCAGGCTTTGGCGGCGTCCGTGACGCGGTCTTCGGTCTCGACGACGCGCTTGCCCAGCACCGCGAAGGCGCCCTTGATATTGCCGGCATCGGCCAGATCGGCGACGAGCCGCATCGGTTCGTTGCGCTGGCGCATGTTGATGTCGACCGCGTTGATCGGTCGGCCCGCCTCGAGCGCGGCGGCCTGCATCAGGGCGAAGGACTTGCCGCCCTCGATCGGGTTCAGCTGCTTGCGGTCGCCGATGACCGCGAGGCGGCCGACCTCCATGCGGTTGGCGATGGCCACGAGGCGGTCCATCTGCTCGTTGGAGATCATCGAGGCCTCGTCGAGGATCAGGTAGGAACCGGCGAGCTCGCCCTTGCGCGCCGCAAAGGCGGCGGGAGAGTGTCCGGGTTCGAGGAAGCGCTCGTTGCGGCTGATGAAGCTGTGCACGGTCATGGCCTCGAGCCCGGTATCGGCCGTGAGGTCGGCGACCATCTTGTTCTGGAAGGCGAGGGCCTTCGCATCGCCCTTTACCTCGGCGGTAAGGAGAACGGGCCTGACACCCTCGGCGCTGGCGATCCGCGCCGCGGCATCGAGCGCTTCGGCCTTGGCCACGGGCTGCAGCATGGTCGACTTGCCCGCGCCCGCGCGGCCCTGGACCAGCACTACGCGATCCTCGCTCGCGACGATCTGCACCGCAGCGGCGAGCTGCTGGTCGTTGAGCGGCCGCTCGCCGGCGAGCGCCTGCAGGCGCTCGGCCGCGACATCGGCCGGCATCAGCGCCCGGCCCTGACCCTCGCCCGCGCGCATACCGGCGAGGATCCGCTTCTCCTGCGCGATCGCCGCGCGCGTGGTCACGAGCGTCACGGCCTTGTCATGGCGGGTGGACTTGCCGAACACGAGTTCGCCGCTGTGCACCAGCTGGTCGATGCGCTTCTCGACCTTGTCGTGGGTGACACCCTTCTGGCCAAGGTCGAGCGCGGTCTTGACGACGTCGCCTATGCTGAACGCCGCCTCGCGTTCGCCGAGGATGCGGATGGCGCTGGCCGTGGCATACTGGGTCCGCGCGGTCGCGGGCAGCATGGTTAGCCGGGCCAGCCCCTTGTCGACGAGCGGGTCCTCGGGACGCTGGAGATGGACGGCGAGCTTTTCCGCCGCCTCGCGGATGGCCGCACTCACCGCCAGGACGCCGCGTTCGATCCCGCGCACCGCGCTCCCGGGGGTGTCCGCACCGTTCCCGTCGAACCCCTGTATCTGGCCCTGTGCCTGGCCCCGGACGTGGGTGCGCGCGCGCGCCGCCTGCACGATGGCATCGCCATTGTAGCCGTAGCTCTTCGCTTCGGCGCGCCAGCGCGCCAGCAGTTCACCGCGATCGCCGGCATCGATCTTGGGATCGCGCGTGCGCTGGGTGATCGCGCGGCGGCCTTCGGGGCTGGTCACACCGAGTTCCTCGGCCCTGGCCCGGATATCGGCGGCGCGCTTGGAGAAGCCGTCGAGCGCGGCGGCGGTAATGCGCTCGCCGTTCGGTCCCAGGACTTCGAACGCGCCATGCTCGCCGGTCACTTCGGTGGCGTAGCCGAGCTGTTCGAGGCGGTCGCGCAGGTTGGCGTTGGTCATCGAGGTGAGCAGGGTGCTCGCCCGATACATCGCCGGATTGTGCCAGGCACGCCAGCCATCGTCACGGATGGCTTCGCCGGTGCGCCCGTCGATGCGGGTGGCCTGGCGGTAGCGGTAGGGCAGCTGGGTGAGATTAGCGATCACGGCATGGACGTGGCTCTGCGGATCGGTGGCGCGGCTCGTGTCGTGCTGGAACAGGGCGTAGACGAGATTGCCGGTGCGCACCGCGACATCCTTGCCGTCGACCTTGATGCGCGCTTCGGCGAGATTGGCCTCGGCCCACTTCATCGTGTCCTTCACCGCCGCGACGTGGGCTTCGAGAATACGCCGGTCGCCCGACACCAGCGCGAGCAGCGAGGCGGACTTGGGCATGGAGAAGGTGAAGTCGCGGCCATGGTCGCGCGTTGCGGGATCGCCGACCTGGCTGCCGTCGGGCAGCTGGCCATCGAGCGTGCGTTCGAACGTCGCGGTATCGACGCGGCCGGTGAGCCCGAGCGCGGCGGCGCCTTCGCCCGCCCATTGCGACGTCGCCTCGCCCTGTTCGGTCGAATAGTAGTTGTCCGAGGCGAAGTAGGTCGCCGCGCCGCCGGCGGAATGGACACGGCCGATCGAGACGGTCATGGCACCGACGCCGTTCCAACTGCGCCGCCCTCATCATGGCGTTCGCGCGCGAGGCGCAGAACGAACTGGACAAGGTCGGCCCAGATCAGATCGTCGGACGCGGGCGCAGGGGTTCCGACCAGCAGCGCCCATTGGCGGGCCAGCGCCGCGCCGATAACGCCGGCGTCATCATGGGTCATGCGGGGAGGGGGAGAGATATCGTTCACAGGCCAAGGTCCTGATCGTCGTCGCGCCCGGCATCGAGGTCGTGCGCGTGATGGGTATGATGGTGGGTGTCACCGTCGCTGCCGAAGTCGAGCGCGGCTTCGCGCCGGGCGAGCTGGCCTGCACTGCTGGAATCGGCACTGTTGGAATCGGCGCCGTTGGGGTCACTGTCGCCACGCTCGCCGTCACGACCCGGCGCGGTGCGCTCCGTGCCCTGTCCCGGCCGATCCTGACCGGCGTCACCGGTGCGCACCGCGCCCTTGTCGCGGACCGGTTCGGGGCGCTGCAATTCTTCGTCGCTGCCCAGCGTGGTACGGCGGGGCGAGGGGGTCTCGGGCATTGGGCGCTGTGCATCCGGTTGGCGCTCCTCGCGCGCGACGGGAGTGTCCGCGCGGGCCGCGCGGGCCTTTCCATCACCGTCCCGCTGGACCGTCCTGTCGCTCTCAACCGGCCGCTCCGGCGGTGCCGGTTGCGCCGCCGCTGCGCGCGCTCGCGCGGGGAAGGGGATCACGTTGTCGGGCCGCTGCGGCTCCTCCGGCGCGCGCCATTCCGCCGCGTCCGGCCCCGGTTCGGCACGCCGGGCCTGGCCCTGGCGCGCCTCGTCGGCGACCCGGTCCTCGCGCCGCTGTTCGTCCTCGGCGAGCTTGGTGTCGGTGCCGTCCCGGCCACCGCCTTCCTCGCCGTCGCCGGCAGGGTCCGCCGGGGGAGGAAGGGTGTGCGATGGCGGGGGCCGCAGGAGGAAGCCTTCGGCCTTCTTCGGGTAATCCACGTAGGGCATCTTGATCAACGCGGCCGGGAAGCCTTCGCGGAAGCGGATGTACCCGGTGAGGTTCTCGAGGTTGGTGATGTCGTCGGGAAAGACCAGCGCCTCTTCCTTGCGCGTCGGGCTGATCGTCGAGGCGTCGCGGGTCTGGTGCGCGCCATAGGAATAGGCCTCGTCCATGGTGCGGACCTGGCGATAGCCGATGAGCTTCGAACACTCCTCGGCGGTGTCGCGATCGCCGGTGCCCAGGATCAGCTTGGTGTAGGCAAGGCTGATCAGCTTGGTCGATCCGTTGTCGCCATAGCGCTCGCGTAGCGAGGCGAGCGAGTGGACCCCGAGCACGAAGGCGCCACCGTAGTTGCGCGCCGACTGCATGCCGTCCTCGATCGCGGGCAGGTGGTGCAGCGCGCCCAGCTCGTCGAAGAAGAACCAGGCGCGGATATGGCTCGAGCGTGGCAGCGCCATCAGGCCATGGATGGCGATGTTCATCCACATCGAGAGCATCGGCCGGTTGAGCGGCATGTCGACGTAGCGCGAGGTCACGAACAGGATCGAGGAGCGCTCGCCCGACTTCGCCGCCCAGTCGCGGATCGAGAACGGATTGCCCTCGTCGGGCAGGAACATGAGGGCCTTGGCATGGGCGTTGAACACGCCGCGCACCGAGTTCGCCATGCGCTCGGCCTTGGGGCTGGTCAGCGGGTCGGCGATGGTGCCCTTGAGCCGCGCGTAGATCTCGTCGAGCGTCGCGGTCATCAGCGCGCGGATGAGGTGTGTGTTGGTGCCCTTGCCCTCGGCCTGGAGCTTCGCGCACATCTCGACGAAGATGGTGCGCGCGGCCTTCTCCCAGAAGCCGCCATCGGCGCCATCGACATCGGGGATCAGCGCTTCGGCGGCGGCGAGGAACTCGCCGTCATGGGCGCAGTCGTGGAACACCGACCAGTGCTCGCAGCGCTCGTCGTTGAGGTTCAGGATGAAGTCGCGGCGCGGATCGTAGAAGCTCTCGACGAAGGCGCCGGTGAGGTCGAAGACGACACACGAGTTGCCGCGCGCGAGGGCCTGGGTGATGAGGTCCCGGAGCGCGGTGGTCTTGCCCGCGCCGGTGGTGCCGAAGGCGATGACATGGTTCTGCTCGCGGTCGAGCGGGAAGGGCACGGTGGCGATCTCGTAGGAGGGCACGAGGCCGCTCTTCTTGCGTTCCTCGAAGGGCAGCGCCCAGGCATCCTCGAGCGTCATGTCCGGGAAGAAGCGCGCGGCGATCGCGCGCAGCTTCTCGTTGTTGTTGGCGAGGATTCGCGCGACCAGCGTGTCGCGGTCGGCGAGTTCCGCGCCGCGTTCGTGGTGCTCCTCGAGCATGTCGCGGCTGCGCCGGATCGCCCAGGGTACGAACGCCCACGCGAAGGCGCCGGCGCCGATCGTAGAGAACAGGAAGCTGCCGGCAAGCGAGCGGATGAGCTTGGCCCATGCGGCTTCGACCTCTGGCACATAGGGGACGTATCCCATGTAGGTCTGGAAGACGCGGCCATCCTCGAAGGTGATGTTGATGGTCTTGAGATCGGAGAGGCCGATGCTGGTCCAGACCCAGGCCATGGCGCGCTGCCCGATCATCAGGAACTCGCCGTTGTCGAGGACGATGGTGAGCCTGGCCCAGAGGAGCAGGGCGAAGAGTGCGGCCCACACCAGGAAGGGCAGGCGCGCACCGCGCCACCACATCGAGAACTGGTGGCCGAGGAGCTGCGAACCGCGGGTGAAGTGACCCGAGTTGCGCCGCGCCTCGCCGTGTCCCGACCAGGGCGCGGGTGCACGCAGGCGTGGCCTGTCAGCGGCCATGGAACTTGCCGAGGCGCTTGTCGACGGCGTCGAGCACCTGCTCGCGCAGATCGGGGAAATCGCGGCGCAGGATCTGGTCCATGACCAGCTGGTTGAACTCGGCCAGCTCGGCGACGCGGTTGGGGTTCGCGCCGCGGCCGGCGTGGAAGGCGAGGTAGTGATCTACGGCAAGGCGAACGATCTCGGAACGCGAAACCCCGAGATTATCCGCGAGCGTTGTCAGCTCGTTATGCACTGTCGCCGGCAGTGAGACCGACTGCCGGAAATACCGATGCTGCATGGCAGCCCCTTTGAGGGGGCTGGCGAGGTCTGCGTAAGGCGTGATCTGCCTACCGCAGGAGGTAACGAAGTGTCAATGCGGTTGAAGGAACCGGAAAATCACTGCACCATATTGCACCACTCGAATTACGATAAACACAAGTAGTTTCAATGTATTGTCGTGGTGCAATTTGCACCACTGGGACTGGTGTAATCTGCACCACCGGTGGTGCAATGTGCACCACACTTAATATACTGATTTTACGCCAGTAATCAGCAAAGATACACGCGCCGGCACGCATACCGTGTGCTTGAACTACAAGGAAAATAACCGATTCGGTTGCTGCCCTTGTAGACCGCATGATGATCTCCGCCATGGGCGGAGATCTTGAAGCGAATGGGCGGTCCTGCCCGTAGCCGGGCAGGAGGCAAAGCCGAATGCCATGGCGAGGGGAAGGGCCGTACCAGTCGGTTCGACGCCATCGGTGTGGCGTCCGATGGCTCCGGTGGCCGCAGGCCGCCGGACAGACGCGCCCTGATGGGTCGTGCCGTGCGTAACCAGAGGCCGGGGAAGGGGTGTGATGGGGACGCCAGTGTGCGCCGGATTGTCCATCAGGGCGCATGGGAAAACGTCGAGTCGTTGATCGCTTTGCGAGAGGAACGGGGCCGCTTTGCGCCCCCGCCGGCGTAGCCGTGGCGGGGTGTGCAAAGGACCCCCGTGGAGCGGATGGCGAAGCACGGGAAGGGGACCTCAAGGTTCCGTTCCCGTGAATGGACAGGCCGGTCATGACGGGGCGCGACAGCGTCCCCGTCATGGTCGTCCATTGGCGCAACGGGCCATCCACCTGCGATCGGATTACGCTGGTCCGTTGTTGGACCTGCAAAGGCTTCGAGCGTGGTAACGCTCCTGTCGTTTTCCGGGGCGAAGTTCACGGAAAGCGACCACAAAGCGCCATGAGTTACCCATAGGGCGCAGCGCGAATTCGAACACGCCGGCGCAGGCCTATGGGTAACCCATGTCCGCATGAAGAGGGCCGCAGGCCCCTCCCTCCTTTGGTGCAAACGGGGGGCTTGAAGCCGGACTGCGCGTCGTGGAAATCCGTGCCCGGTCCGGTGTCGGATTCAGGCGGGATGGATCGCAGCGAGCCGGACCCAATGGAGACAGGAAACAACATGACCAGAACACGAAAGGCCGGCGGCGATCTCGACGCGATCGCGAGCGAGCGGGCGAAGCTGCAGCAGCGCATGGCCGAGCTCGATGCGGCCGAAAAGGCAGCGCGCGAAGCACAGCGCGATGCCGGGCGAGGGGTGTTCCTTGCCGCGCTTGAAAAGGTCAAGATCGGGGCGATGGATCGTGCCCAAGCGAGGGGCCTTGCAGCGGCGATCGCGAAGCACGATGCCGCCGCACTTCTGCGCCGTATCGGGGACGCATAGGGAGCGGGACGGCACGGTTTTCCATGCTCGTTCCGCGCTGGGGCACAAATAGCCATTACCAGCCCCTGAACTGCCCCTGGGAGTGCGGGAATGCCACGAGGTGATGCGCAGGTGTGCGGGCTTGGCCGGTAACGGCCGGCCCGCCGGGAAGGCTGGCGGTTCGCCGGATCGCGCGAGCCCTCGACCGCGACATTTCAGGCTCAAACCAAAGATGGGATGCCCTGTAGATCTTTGACCATATGCACGGCGACCGTGCCCTGGTCATGGTATGTCTCCGTATCGAAAACGAAGCCCAAGCGCTCATAGAGCGCGATGTTCGAGGTCATCAGCTTGTTCGTGTAAAGGCGCAGGCCCTTTGCCCCGCTGCGTCGGGCCAGGTGTTCTGCATGACGCATCAACAGGACCCCGTAGCCTTGCCCTTGCTGCTCCGGCGCGACGGCCACGTTGACGATCAAAAGTTCGTCGTCCTGGGCAACGGTTTCGATAAGCCCGATCAGCGTGTCTTGATCGATCAACACGTCGAAACGGTGTGCCGCAAAGGCCTGGTCGTAGTCGGCGGTCATGGGACGGGGAGGCCGCGGCGTGACCGCTAGCCACTTGGTGTAAGCGCGGATGGTCAGTGCGCGAATGTCGGGAATATCGGCAGCTACAGCACGCCGCAGGATCGGCTCAGCCACGACGCGCCGTTGGGCCGTTTCGCGAGGTGATTGGCCGGGTTTGACGTGCCTTCATGCGTCCCTCGGACATGACGGGATTGCTGCCTTTGCCTATTCGCACGCGCCCGCCTGCGCAAGCCTGTCGGGCAGGACGCAGACGGGCATGCCCTGCTCAGGCGCACTTGTCCCTTCAGAGAGACCGGTAGGGCACACCGATCCGCTTTCTGGCACTCGCGCGCCGGGTCAGCAGCTTGCGCGCGAACCGTTCGGCCTGGTCGATGTCCGTGAAGGAGGCACGCCGGCATTGCCCCGTGCTGCCGATCCGCCCCCAGCTGTAATCGACGGTAATCACGCCGAAGAAATCGCGCTGCAGCAGGATGGTGTAGCGCCGCGCGATATTGCGTGCCGGATCGCTGGCCTGAAGGCAGATGGGATATCCCACGGGAATGATCCTGGCGTCCGGCATGGCGGCAGATTTCACGGACATTGCCGTCACGTCCAACGGGTATTCTGAATCACTCGCCGCGCATTGATTCAGGCGCTCGATCGACTTGGGGCGTCGTCATTACGGCACGTCCCGCGCTCGCCAACGGGTGCATCGGAGCGCCTGCTGATCAGCGATTGTCTCTGGCCCAACGAAGCCGGGCTGCTGTAGACGTAGCGGGATCGTGAGCACCTTCAGGACATCGCAATGGCGAAAACGGCAACCAGACTGCCCGGCGGAAGGGTCATCCGCGCCCTGCTGGCCAAATACGCATGTCCGCTCGGCTACCATGAGGTGCGAACCCGGTTGCTGGGGGCTATCGCCAGTCCCGATCCGGACATGAAACCCATGACCGTGATTGCCGGCCTGTGGGGCGGCGAATTGCCGCCGTTCAACAGCGTCGACGACGCCAATGAACTCCTCGGCGCCCTGGTGATGGGGCTCTGGAATGAACTGGCGTCGCATCAGGACCCCAAGGTGCCGTTCAAGGCCGTGCCGGTACCGATGGAACCGACGGCTGCTAACCTTGGCCATCTCGGGTTGGTGCGCGGTCAGGAGGCCGAAGGGTTTGTCGAAGGACTGTTCAACGGAGCCGATGAGGCAGGCCTTCCCGAGCGTGCGCACGAAGCGGTGACGCATCTGGGCGATATCAGGTCCATGATGCTCGGCGTTGCCGACCTTGTCGAGCGAACGGCAGGCGAGCCCGAGGACCGCGCCCAGATCAAGGAAACGATCAAGCATTTGCGCGCCATGACCGAGATCATGGAAACCGAAATCCATGCCGCAGTTCTGTCCTGCGTCCGCGCGCGAACGCAGGGGCTCCCCGGTCTTACCTCGCCATGGTCCACCGGACATTGACGGCCGTGCCGGAAATGGATGCCGAGCAACGGCTACGCGACAAGCTGCGCAAGATCGAGGCGCTGTTTGCCGGTGCCGCGACCGCAGGCGAAAAGGCGGCCGCGGCCGCGGGCGCTGCCGCTGAGCGCTTACGGCGCCAGTTCGCCGAAACCGGGACACGAGAACCGGCCGAAGAGTTCAAGTTCTCCATTCCCGACCCATGGGCACGCCAGCTCTTTACCGCCTTGTGCCGCCGTTATGGATTGGGGCCTTTCCGCTATAGAGGAAGGTTGGGCACCTCCCCCGTCGCGGTCCTGGACATCGGCGGTGTTCCCTCGCCGCTGTCGCCCTGCGGTTCCGCTTCGCTCCATATGCGGCCAACACTGGCGAGGGAGGAGTCAATCCACTAACAATCCGAACGGACTGGCCGGTCACGCTTTACTGGACCATCGGCGCTCCCAAGTGGGCGGGGCAGAAACATTCTGCCCACACCCCACATGAGTTGAGCCGCGTATCGGTTCGTTACCAGCCAAAAGTTATCCCGGCGCGCCCCCCCGTCGAGCCGCCGACGGTTGAACCGGCCACGCCGCCGCTTACCCAGATGCGTGGGCTGACCCGGGCAACCACCGTTCCGGAGAACCCCTGTTCGCCGCGATAAGTGGCAAGGTTGAAGGACACGGCGACTGATTGTCCCTCGGGCAGGAAGGCGTTGCCCATCGCCATCGCCGCCGCGATGCCGCCATTGGCCTGTCGGGCCTGTTGCTCCAGAATATTCGTTCGCGCTTCGATCTGCCCAACGCGACCCGTCAGAGTGCCAACCTGACCGGACAGGGTGCTAACCTGGCCCGTGAGATTTGCCGTTTGCGCGGAAAGCGTTGCAAACTGTCCTTGCAGATTCACGATGTCCGATGGCCCGACAGACGAACGATCGACACGCCCCTGACTATCGACGGTCATAAAAGCAGGCGGCTGTGCTGTGCCCTCTCCGCTGCTTGCCAGTCCGGCAAACGTGTATGAGGCGGACGAGTTGCCGATTGCCACCTCATTGTAACGCTGGGCCTGCGCACCATTTCCAATGGCGACGCTGCCTGCCGGGCCGGCGTCGGCATTATTGCCGATGGCAATCGAAGAAACCCCGGCATTGGCCTGATTGCCGACTGCTACGCCACCGTCACCGCGCGCGGTGGAGGCATTTCCCAGCGCCACAGCACCATCCCCGGTCGCGGTATTATCTGCTCCCATCGCGACAGCGCCCGTGCCAACCGCCGTGTTGGGGTCGCCGATGGCAACCGCGCCATTGCCAGACGCAATGTTTCCCGCGCCGATGGAAACCGCTTTCCCGTCGGTTGCCTGCGCCCCGTTGCCAATGGCCACGGCGCTGGCACTATCGGCAACAGAACCGGAGCCGATGGCAACCGCATCCCGCCCGGTTGCGCGTGGCAGAACCGATCCTTCCCCCGAGTTGATCTCTATATAGTCGGTGCGGGCCACCGCATTGTCGATCTGCTGCTGTGCCGAAATGGCGGTGCTGTACAGAACGGCGCTCAACGCGTTGAACTGGCCCATATTCACAGCATCGGTATTGTTGATCCCTGCGGCAACACTGGTCAGGCGCCGTTCGTTGCCGATGGTGCCAAAAGCGACCGTATCGGCCTCGTTGGCGACCGAGTCCGCGCCGATGGCGACCGAGTTTGGCGCGGTCACCAGCGCGCCATGGCCGAGTGCCGTGCCGCGATTGGCCTCGACCGTCGCGCCTGTGCCAACGGCCGTGGCGTAGCTGACGATGGGGAGGGTATTGTTGACAGCATCATAACGCCCGGAGGCGGAGGCATAGTTGCCAAGGGCAAGGTTGTTGTCGCCATTGGACACCGCCTGCTGACCGATAACGACGCTGCCCGCCGATCCTACCTCGGGCACCCGTTGAGGGATGGCGCCGAAACCGTCGCCCTTGTTGACCGTCGCGGAGCGGCCGATAGCGATGGACCCCGCTTGCTCGGTGACGCTGCCCGCACCGATCGCGACACTGTTATCCGCGACGAAGAGGCTGTTGAGGCCCGTGGCGTTGACGGAATTGTCGCCATTGCTCTTGATCAAGGCAGTGCCGATCCCATTGACCGTCACCCCGCTGCCGATGGCAAGGCCGGAATTGGCGGTGACGGTGGCGCCCTGGCCCAGGGCGATGGCATTGTCTGCGGTGATCGTCGTGAATGCGCCGATGGCCGTGCTGTTGGAGACCGGTGTGAAATTATTGGGCATCCCAATCAGCGAGGCGCTGCCCAGCGCGACATTGTTATCGCCCTGCGATCGTGAAGCATAGCCGATGGCAATGCCGCCAAGCGGTATGGACGCAGTGGGACGGGTTGTAATAAACCTCAGACCCGAAGCCGCGCTGGTGCCAATGGCGATGCCGCCTATGCCCGTGTTGACTGGCTGTAACCCGTTGAAAGATCCAACAACTGCGCCAGCACCGAGCGATACACCGGATGGCAAGCCAACCGATGCGGCGGCACCAACCGCTGTTCCGGAGTCGCCATCCGCAGTCACATCGGCACTGGCACCGACAGCCGTCGCGACATCGGCGCCGGCATGGGACCCGGTGCCGCATTCGGTTCGATATGGTCCAAGCGCGTCATTGCACTCCGGCGTGGCGTCGGCATGCGCTGCGGTTGCGGAGCACAGGGCCAGCACGGCGACAAGCGAGGAACGGCTGACGCCGCGCAAAAGGGTGTTGGTCATCATGTCTTGATCCTTGTGAGATTGGGATTTTTGGTTGATTGCGCCCGGGAATGGTCCCGCCGGTCAGCAGTCGCCGATGCGTACCGATTCCGTCGTCATCGCTCGCAGGCCGCCGCCGCTCATGGTCGTTGTCGAACTGTCCCCGCGATACTCGGTCGACATGGACAGAGTGGTCCCGCCGCATGACTGGACCCAGGCAATGGTCGGGCCATGGATGGTGACCGATCGAATTGTGCAATCATCCTTGGCCGCTTGTGCAGCCAGGGCCTCGCGGATCTGGGTGTCCGTGCCATTGGCTGACACGGCCTCTTGCGGCGATACGCAACGGCTTTGCGCCGGTCCGGCGCTGTTGGCGAGCGTTCCGGTCTGTTGCCACAAGCCGGGGTTCAGCCGCTGTGTCGTAGTGCTGCCATTGGCCGACGCCTGGCTTTGCCCCGCCTTTGGCTCGGGCGCGGAACCGCATGCCGTGGTCAGCAGCAGGCAGGTTGCGGCACAAAGGGATCGTGATGCCATGTCGGACTCCGTGATTGGGATTGGCATCACCCCGGATAGTGCGCGAACCGGGTGGCGTATCTACCCGGAACTGGGTAGCCCTGTTTGCCGCCCGCTGGCCTATGGCTGGCCGATTAGTCATGACGGGGCTTGGAATGATCCGGATCGTTGTTGTCGAGGATGATCCCGTGACCCTGGGGCGTATCGAACGATACCTCGCCCGGCCGGACGACATGGAAGTCGTCGCCACCGCCGCCAATGTTGCGCAGGGCCTGCCGCTGGTCGCGGCGGGGGGTTATGATGTGCTGCTGTGCGACCTTGGTCTGCCCGACGGCAGCGGAATCGACCTGATCCGCGCCAGCAGCAGCACGCACCCGGACGCCGATATCATCGTAATCACCATCTTCGCCGAACAGTCGAAAGTGCTGAGCAGTATCAAGGCGGGCGCGCGCGGCTATCTGCTGAAGGACGAAAATCTCGACGGCTGCGCAGACCGTATCCGCGAAGTACGTGGCGGTGGTTCACCGATCAGTCCCATCATCGCCAGACAGCTTCTGAGACAGCTCGCTCCGACCGCCGCAATAGATGAACCTGACATAGCCCTGACACCGCGCGAAACCGAAGTGCTGAACCTGCTTGCCAGGGGGTTCTCCTACGGAGAAATCGCGGATATCCTGCACTTGTCAGCACAGACTATCGGCACGCATGTAAAGAACCTGTACCGCAAGCTCGAAGTGCGGTCGCGCGCGGAGGCCGTGTTCGAAGCCAGTTCGCGCGGTATCATTTCGTTGCAATAGGTTTGCCATCGTCAACGTCTCCGCCTTGTTGAGCTGTCTTCGGACGGTCGTGTTGCTGGCCTTGCTGATGGCGGCCTGGGCATTGCCGGGCAGCGAGGGCCTTGCTGCGAGCACATCCTCGCCAGAACCACAGGTTGTGACGCCCGTCCGTGTCGCTGACTATGTCTATTCCGATGCCGAAATGCCGCCTCAACGCGGGTGGCGGCAGGCTGCGGTGCCGTTGATCGACCTCTACGACACTCCGCGTGCAGCGGCTCCCCGCGTGATGTGGGTACGCTTCCGTTTTGACGCGGGGCGATCGGCAGGTGCGGGTCAGGCGACCGCCACGATGGCGTGGACCGCTGCCTACATGAGCGAGCGCTTCCGCTTTTTCCTCAACGGTCGGGAGATTTACCGCAACTATTCAGACCCGGCAGAGCTGCCGATGTCGACATTCAAGCCGCAGATTGTTGCCCTACCCGCCGCCAGCTTGCGGCCTGGCATGAACGATGTCGCCATCCGGCTCGAATCCGACAAATTGTACACGCTTGGCGTCAGCCGTATGGAGATCGGCCCAGGAGCGGCGATCCGTGACATCTATGACTGGCGTTACGTCACCCAGTTCCAGGGTGTGCTGGTCTCCAACTCGATGCTTGGCGTTCTGGCGTTGTTTGCCACTTTATTATGGTTGCGCCGACGGCAGGACATGACATTGGGTTGGCTGGCTTTGCTGGGTAGCCTGTGGTTTGTCCGCAATCTGCGTTATTACTATGAAACGCCGCCGATCCCGATCGACCTTTACTGGCACATACAGATCAACCTCATCTTCGCCATGATGGCGGTGTTCTACTGCTTTGCCGCTCGCTTCCTGGAAATCCGCAATCGTCGGTTGTGGACGATGGTATCGCTCGGCATTGGCGCGACCGCCATCATCAGCCAGTTGGTGCTGACCAGTCTCGGCATCAGCGATGTTGTCAGCCACCTGCTGGTCGTCCCGCTGTCGCTTGCCATTCTGGTCGTTTTCGGACGTGCCACGCTGATCAGCCCCAAGCCCGAAAACGTTGCCATGTTCGTTGCCTCCACGATGGGCGTGGCTTCGGCTCTTCATGATTTTGGTATGGGGATGAAAGTATGGACCGGCGCACATTTCGCGCTTTTGCCATATGCTGGCGTAGTCATCTTCCTGGTTTTTGCGTTTGCGCTTGGACGTCGGTTGATCGACGCGCTGGGCACGGTCGAGAATCTTAATGCCATTCTTGAAGATCGCGTGGCCGAAGCAACCAGCGAACTTGAGCGCTCGCAAAAGCAAATCCGAGAGCTGGAAATCGCAGTCGCGCTGGAGCGCGAGCGCGAGCGGATCATGCGTGAGATGCACGACAGTGTTGGCTCAAATCTGATCTCAGCGCTGGCGATTGCCGAACATGGCGTCGCATCGGACAACACGGTTGCGACCCTCAGGCGCTCTTTGACGGATCTGCGCATTGCGGTCGATTCGCTTGAGCAAGTCGATGGCGACATAACCCCGCTGGTAGCCAGCTTTCGCCATCGGATGGAGCCCGAGCTGGCCGCGGCCGGTTGGCGATTTGAATGGCGGGTTGAGGACGTGCCGCCTTTGTCCTGGCTGGATTCGGCGAACGCGTTGCATGTCTTGCGGATCTTGCAAGAGGCACTCAGCAATTCCCTCCGTCATTCGGGAGGAAGTATTGTCAAGCTTGCATTGCAATCCGACGCGCGTGCCGGAACTCCGGGTATCGCGATACTGATTGCAGATAATGGTCATGGCCTGCCCAACCCGAGGCAGGCAGAAGCGCCATCACATCGTGGCAAAGGGCAAAGCAACATGCAGGCCAGAGCTCACGCGCTCGGTGCGCAGTTGTCCATTGCCAACGGGAAGCATGGCGGAACCACAGTGTCGCTGTGGCTTCCGCTCCATCGCGGGGATTCAGGACCTGCTTCGATTGGCTAATGCCGGCCTACGCATCGGCCCGTTTGCCTCATCAATTTGCCTGTTGGGGATGATCATGGTACTAAATTCAGACTGAATTTAGTGTGGAGTTTGCCATGGGCCTCGAAACGCGTGTCAAGCCGATCAGCTATCTCAAAGCGCACAGCGCCGAGGTCATTCGGGAGCTCGCCGAGGGAGCTGCGCCCCTGGTGATAACGCAGAATGGCGAGGCCAAGGTGGTGATTCAGGACGTCACCAGCTATGCCGAGACGCAGGAGTTGCTGGCGTTGCTCAAGCTGCTCGCTATGGCACGCGATGACATGTCCACAGGCCGCGTGCAGCCGCTTGAGGGTCTCAAGGACCGGATACGTGCGCGTGCTACGCGCTGATGCCCGCAAGGATGCGCCTTCAGCTTGCGGCCGAAGCTGAAGGCGACTTGCAAGCGATCTACAATCGTCGGCTGAAACAGCGCGGCGCGGATGGTCCGGACGGAGCCGATGCGCTCCTTGACACGCTCTACGCCGCCATTGAAACGCTGTCCGAGTATCCATTCCGCGGCCCAAATCCGCCAGAGCTCGATGCCTTGGGCAGTGCGGAATGGCGGCAAATTTCGCTGTGGCCCTATCGGGTCATTTACACGGTCGAAGGCGATGTCGTGACGATCGCGGTGGTGGCGGACAGCCGGCGCGATTTTGCCAGCCTGCTGGAAAGGCGCCTGCTTCAGCGTGCGCCGCGCAGTTGAAGCATATTGAGTTTACATAATTACTATTCTCAATCTGGAACATCCCAAGAGGGTGGATTCAAACTGGAAGCGCGAATTTCGAGGATTTCCGGGCATTGTGTGCCCCACTCGAAAGGACGCGAAATGCCACGATCGTATCATCACCTTGCCCTTGCAGAGCGCGAAAAGATCATGCGCATGCGTGACGCGAAAGTTCCTGTATCGCGTATGGCGGTCGAGCTTGGCCGGCATCGCGCGACGATTTACCGTGAGCTGCGCCGCAATTATTTCTACGACGACGATGCATATTTCCGAGGCTATTTTGGACGTGTAGCGCATAGCAAGGCGGCGGCTCGCCGTGTGCGTGGAGGCAAGGTGGCTCGCAATCCCAGCCTCGCAACGCGCATCGCCCAGGACCTCGCGCGATGCTGGTCCCCCGAACAAATTTCCGGCCGTTTACGCCTTGAACAGGCCAATCCGATCGCGGTGTCTCACGAGACGATCTACCAGTATGTCTATGGCTCCGAAGGCCGCCGGCTCGGCTTATGGAGCCAGTTGCCTCGTCAGCGTAAATCGCGCCGTCGCCGTTATGCGCGCAAGCCTCGTGGCCTCAACATTCCGCTCGTCAACACGATTGCCGAACGGCCCAAGGCCATCTCCGACCGCGCACAATTTGGCCATTGGGAGGGTGATCTCATTGCTTTCAAGCAGGAATTTGGGAAATCCAACCTGACCTCGCTGGTGGAACGGCGCAGCCGGTTCGTCGTGCTGGCGCGTAACCCAAGCAAGCATTCCAGCGGGGTCATGCAGGGGATTGAGCGCCACCTTCACCCCCTTCCCCAAGCCCTGCGGCAGAGCATCACCTTCGACCGCGGGACGGAGTTCGCAGCCTTTGCCACCCTGCATACCAACCTCGGTATGACGAGTTACTTCTGCAAGCCGTCAGCACCCTGGCAAAAGGGCAGTGTCGAAAACAGCAACGGTCGTATCCGCCGGTATCTGCCCCTCGATACCGACATCAGCAAGCTATCGGAGAATGAGCTGGCAGCCCTTACCCACAGGCTGAACAGCACGCCCAGAAAGTGCCTGGGTTTCCGAACACCGGCTGAAGTCTTCGACGAGCAGATTGCCACCACGCGGGTGGTCTGAATTTTGCCGCCGGGGGTGGGGCTCGCCCCACCCCCGGCAAAGTGCTACCCACTCAACGGGAATTCGCGCTTCAAATGGAATTCGCAAGAACACAGGCCCGACCCTCTCGGCGCCGAGCATCGCCCTGCCAGATAGCGCCTGTGTGTGCCCGGTGTAGCTAAATGGAGGTCGCAATCGACCAACTATCGCCGTTAACTCGCAGCGCTGGGAAGGTGCGGTTACGCGAAATACCGGTCACGTGTGGCGCCTCGCCTCTGATCGCTGGCGCCTTGGTTGAAAGGCTCGCCAGTGACAGGGAGATGACGAACCATAGCTATTGCCACCGCCTTCTTTCGTTTGTGCGCTAAGACGTTACATATCCCCCTGAAATCATGGGGGCATCATGGCAAACGCGCAATCAATCCAACTTCTGCTCAATGACGACTGCACGGATCACCGGACGGAGATTGGCGCGCTGTTCAAGAACGCACGGCGTTTCGAGTGCATGGTCGCGTTCGCAAAAATGTCGGGCTGGAAGGAAATGAAGGCATCGCTGGAAAAGGCGTTGTCCAAAGGCATGACAGCGCGGCTCGCGGTTGGCCTGGATTTTTATCACACTGATCCCGCGTTGCTTCGATCCCTCTTCCGGTTGAGCAAGAAGCACGATCTGGAATTATACCTCAGCAATTCCGAGAGTACGTTTCATCCCAAGATTTATGCATTCGAGTACGACGATGAATGCAAGGTCGTCGTGGGATCGGCGAACTTCACACAAGGCGGACTGCTTCAAAATTATGAAGCGTCGGTTCTCATCGACGATGAGAGCGGCACGATGATGGAAAAGATCACAGAGCATTTCGATGACTTGACCGACAATGATGAGATTGTGCTGGCGACGAAGCCGCTGATTGACGATTATGCAAAAGATCATGCGATCAACGCTGCATGGGCCCGTTTTGCAAGGCGTCGCGCCACGCGCGCTGTTGATTCCGGCGAAGCGTCACTCGATGTCCTAGCCGGTTTCCTGCGAATGATGAAGGAAGGTGGCGCATCATCGCCGTTCAATGCTCAGATGGAAGTCAGACGGAACAATCTTGCGGTTGCGCCGACACAGCTTCGTTCCATCGCGGCGTGGAAGGGGAAAACAGCGCGTGGCTTCCTGACCGAATATGAGCATCTGATCGGGTCATTCCATTCGGGCGGCCTCGACCGCGCAAAGACGCGCATTACTGACAAGCGAGAGGATTTTGTCCGCGCGGTGGCGTCAATCATCGATCACGCTGATTTGTCGCCGCGTGATGCGTTCGCCACTCTCCACGCGGCGTTTGCGAACATCAAAGGTGCTGGGATCAATCTCCTTACCGAGATTTTGCACACGCTGGACAACACACGTTTCGCGGTAATGAATCAGAATTCGGTCGCGGGCCTGCGTCTCGCTGGCTACGATGGATTTCCGCTTCACCCATCGAAGGGAAGCCTGAGCCCCGACATCTATCAGCTTTATTGCGATCACGCGGACGCTGTGCGCAAGGCGCTCGGGCTTCGCGATTTCACCGAACTCGATGCACTATTTAACTACGTTTATTGGCATGAGGATCGGCCCGATGACGATGAAGGCGATGACCAGGACTGATCGGCTGCCGTTCTCCCCTGGCATAATTGGACGCCTCCGGTAGCGGCGGCGAATGGCAGTTTTGTCCCACGACTGCGCGTTCGCGCATTTAGAAATCCGCCGCAGGCACCGGAACACCATAGCCCTCTACGTCCGCGTTCCGCAGGCCGAGCGTCCGGACGGGACCAGGGCGGATCGCTCCGCCCCTCCCCTGCGCCCTTAGAAGGGGATGTCGTCGTCCTCGATCGGCTCCTGCTGTTCGTTGGCCTGCCCCTTGCGGAGGAGGACGCCCATGCGATCGGCGATGATGTCGGTGCCGTAGTGGGTTTCGCCGTCGCGTTCGAAGCGGCTCTGGCGGATGCGCCCGGTGATGTGGACGAGGTCTCCTGTCGAGAGCCGGTCGGCGCGTTCCTTGGTGCGGCCGAAGAGCGTGATCCGGTTCCAGTGGGTATCGTCCTTCCAGGCATCGCCCTCCTTGCGGGCGTAGTTCGAAGCGACATCGATGTAGGTGACCTTTTCCATCGCCGTGATCTTGCCGATGCGGCCGATGATACGAAATTCCGCGATGTTCTGCATGGTGCTTGCTCCTGTGGTGGTGTCGTTGCTGACGCACATCGAGGGGGCGGCCGGCCGACGCGGACAAGCGGAAAAGCGGAGGGTCCACGCCGTGGAAACCGCAGGCCCCGCCGGGGCCGGTTTTCCGCTTGAGGCCCGCAGGGCCGCTCCGCATTAGTCGGCCGCGCCGCCCACGTGCGTCAGACAGCAACGCGACCGCCACAGGCGCGAGGGACGCCAGAGGATCGCGTGCATCCCATCAGCTCTGAATCCAAGGCAGTGCCGCCTGGGTGGTCCGTCACCGATTGGTATCTGGTAGCTACCAGCGAGGGTATCCGTTGGACGGTGCGCCGAAGCCGGGCCGCGTCCTCTCGGGAGCAGGAGACTGTGGCGACTGGCACGCCGGCATCGATGTCATTCCGGGCGTGCCCGTCCTTCGGGCCAGAGGACCGTCGCGATACACGGCAGGCGTAGCAACGCTTGCGCTGCCTTCACCGCCGGGAACGTAGCTGAGCAAGAGGCCAGTGCAGTCTCGTAGCTGCGCGACCGCGATAGCATCGTCCTCAGCCGGACATCGCGCGCACGGGTCCTGGGACGGACGACGTGGCCCATGTGGGCCACTGGACGTCCGTCCCATCCAGAACGCAAACGATAAGGGCCGGGGCGCAAGGCCCCGGCGCGCGTGATGAATTAGTGCGCCAGTTCGAGGCGGCGCTCGATCCGGTCGAGTCGTTGCTGGACCGACGCGATCGCCCCGTCTCGCGACACCTCGCTTTGCATGAAGGCAGCCATATGGGCCTTCACGCCGCGAATATCGGCCTTGGCATCGATCAGCTCATCACGAAGGCCGGCGATATCCGTGCGGATCGCCTTGAGGGTTTCGAGCAGCAGTTCGTTGGTCACGTTATCGGCCATAAATGTCTCCATATCATGAGATGGTTCACAAGGCGAGAATTGCCAGCGCCTTGCGCCGCCGCGACGGCATGGCCCATGCGGAGGCGGATCGCGGCCGCGGTCAGGGACGGCGCAGCCGCCGCGTGAGCGGGCAGCGGAGGAACCGATTTGCGCCAGCAAATGGGAGGTGCCGCTGATCCTTGAGGGCGGCCGCGATCCGCCTCCATGCTGGGAAGACCAGCAGCAGCCCCCTTCCCCGCCTGCACGGTACGCCGAGGCGCGGGCGTGGCCGGCGCAGGCCGGCCCGCCAGCGAGGCGGCGGCTCACCGGATGGCGGG
>NZ_BBXA01000004.1 GCF_001014975.1 Novosphingobium sp. MD-1
CGCACGATCCGGCCCTTGCCGATCTCCAGCCTCTCCGGAACCTCGGGCAGCGCCACGCCGGTGCCGTTCCCGCGCGGATAGCGGAACGCGATCGGACCCGTGTCATGCAGCGCGGCGGTGTGCGTCATGTGCACCAGTTCCGCCTCGTCCGCCGCCGCCATCACCACCATGTTGGGCAGCGTGGCAAGGTAGGTCACGTCGAAGCTGCCCGCGTGCGTCGCGCCATCGGCACCCACCAGCCCGGCGCGGTCGATCGCGAAGCGCACCGGCAGGTTCTGGATCGCCACGTCGTGCACCACCTGGTCATAGGCGCGCTGCAGGAACGTCGAATAGATCGCGCAGAACGGCCGCATCCCCTGCGCGGCAAGCCCCGCCGCGAAGGTCACCGCGTGCTGTTCGGCGATGCCGACGTCGAAGCTGCGTTCGGGGAACGCCTGCTGGAACTTGTCGAGCCCCGTGCCCGAAGGCATCGCCGCGGTGATCGCGCAGATCGCGGGATCGCGCCGCGCCTCGGCCAGCAGGGCCTGCGCGAACACGCCGGTATAGCTCGGCGGTCCCGGCGGGGCCTTGGCCTGTTCGCCGGTGACGACGTTGAACTTCTGCACCCCGTGGTACTTGTCCGCCGCCGCCTCGGCCGGGGCATAGCCCTTGCCCTTCTGCGTCACCACATGCACCAGGCACGGCCCCTCGGCCGCATCGCGCACGTTCTCCAGCACCGGGATCAGCTGGTCCAGGTTGTGCCCGTCGATCGGGCCGACGTAGTAGAACCCCAGCTCCTCGAACAGCGTGCCGCCCATCGCCATGCCGCGCGCGAACTCGTCGGTCTTGCGCGCGGCCTCGTGCAGCGGACGCGGCAGCTTGCGCGACAGCCGCTTGGCTAGCTCGCGCAGCTCCAGGAACGGGCGCGACGACACCAGCCGCGCGAGATAGGCCGAAAGCCCGCCCACCGGCGGCGCGATCGACATGTCGTTGTCGTTGAGGATCACCACCAGCCGGTTGCCGGCGGCCTGCGCGTTGTTCATCGCCTCGTAGGCCATGCCCGCCGACATCGCGCCATCGCCGATCACCGCGATGCCTTTGCCCGGCGCGCCCGACAGCTTGTTGGCCACCGCAAAGCCCAGCGCCGCCGAAATCGACGTCGACGAATGCGCCGTGCCGAACGGATCGTATTCGCTCTCCGACCGCTTGGTGAAGCCCGAAAGGCCGCCGCCCTGGCGCAGCGTGTGCATCCG
>NZ_BBXA01000005.1 GCF_001014975.1 Novosphingobium sp. MD-1
GACTCACTGATCACAGCCAGAAGAGCACGGTTGCGGCGAGTGCGAGGGCGGAGAAGAAGACGGTTGGACAGCGGTCGTATCGCGTTGCCACGCGTCGCCAGTCCTTGAGACGGCCGAACATGATCTCGATGCGGTTGCGCCGCTTGTATCGGCGCTTGTCGTACTTGACGGGGATGGAGCGGGATTTCCGGCCCGGAATGCAGGGCTTGATGCCCTTTTGCTCAAGCGCGTCCCTGAACCACTCGGCATCATAGCCCCGATCGGCAAGCATCCACTGTGCCTTGGGCAGGTCGTCGAGCAGGGCCGCTGCGCCGGTGTAATCGCTGATTTGGCCGGCCGTGATGAAGAAGCTCAGGGGCGGCCGTTGGCATCGGTTATCGCGTGAAGCTTGGTGTTCATGCCACCCTTGGTCCGTCCGATCAGACGCCCGAGATCCCCTTTTTTACCCCAAGGCTGGAAGCCGTGCGGTGAGCCTTGAGATAGGTCGCGTCGATCATGAGTGTCTGAGGTTCGGCCCTCTGGGCGGACAGGCCTTCCATCATCCGGCCAAACACGCCCATCGCGCCCCACCGTTTCCATCGGCTATACAATGTCTTGTGTGGCCCATACTCCCTTGGCGCATCCCGCCAGCGCAGGCCGTTCCGGTTGACGAAGATGATCCCACTCAGAACCCGCCGGTCGTCAACCCGCGGCTTGCCGTGGCTCTTGGGGAAATACGGCGAAAGGCGAGCCATCTGCTCGTCCGTCAGCCAGTACAGGTCGCTCATGCTCAGTCTCCTCGCGGAGCCTGAATCACATCCCCCTCAGCCAATCAATGGGTCCTGAGCCTAG
>NZ_BBXA01000006.1 GCF_001014975.1 Novosphingobium sp. MD-1
GCTACGGCCCGCCCCAGCGGCCGCCCAGACCGCCGAAGCCTGGCAGGCGCCCACGCTGAGCATCACGCGCTATGACGAGGACTGGTCGGACCTGGCCGACGCGGCAAAGCGCGCCCACCACTGGACCGGCCCCTTCAAATACATCCCGCTGGGCGATGATGCCTGGCTGTCCACGGGCATCGAGGTGCGCCTGCGCAACGAGAACAACCGCAACGCGCTGTGGGGCGGCGCGCAGGCGCCCGACGACAGCTTCCTGTGGGTGCGCGCGCTGCCCTATGCCGATCTCCATGCCGGGCCGGTGCGCCTGTTCGCCCAGCCCATCGTCGCCTATGCCGCCGGCGTCGCTCCCGCCCCCGGGCCGGTCGACCGCACCGGGATCGA
>NZ_BBXA01000007.1:0-2500 GCF_001014975.1 Novosphingobium sp. MD-1
TCATCATGAATGGGTTTTTATGTTGTTATAATCCGTCGGCTTCAATGCCTGGCGGCGACCTACTCTTCCAACGCTTGAGCGTTAGTACCATTGGCGCGGACTGGTTTCACGGCCGAGTTCGAGAAGGGATCGGGTGGTTCACAGACGCTATGGCCACCAGGCAATGGAGCCGACGGATTGTGTCGATGCATTGGGTCCATCTTTTCGGGATGGATTTTGCGATGTTGTTAAGTTGGCTGGTATCGTCCGTCATCGTTGGACGGGACCTGCAAGGGCAGGCCTGTCATTGATGGCGGGATTCTCAAGCATGAACAGAGTTATTAGGACCGGTTAGCTTCATGCGTTACCGCACTTCCACACCCGGCCTATCAACGTGATGGTCTATCACGACTCGAAGATACCTTATCTTGAGGGAGGCTTCCCGCTTAGATGCTTTCAGCGGTTATCCCGTCCATGCATAGCTACCCTGCTGCACTCCTGGCGGAATGACAGGTACACCAGAGGCATGTTCACCCCGGTCCTCTCGTACTAGGGGCAACTCCTCTCAAGTATCGACGCCCACGGCAGATAGGGACCAAACTGTCTCGCGACGTTCTGAACCCAGCTCACGTACCACTTTAATTGGCGAACAGCCAAACCCTTGGGACCTGCTCCAGCCCCAGGATGTGATGAGCCGACATCGAGGTGCCAAACGATTCCGTCGATATGAGCTCTTGGGAATCATCAGCCTGTTATCCCCGGCGTACCTTTTATCCGTTGAGCGATGGCCCTTCCACGAGGGACCACCGGATCACTATGACCGACTTTCGTCTCTGCTCGATTCGTCAATCTCGCAGTCAGGCAGGCTTATGCCATTGCACTCTAACAGCCGGTTTCCAACCGGCCTGAGCCTACCATCGCGCGCCTCCGTTACTCTTTAGGAGGCGACCGCCCCAGTCAAACTACCCGCCACAGAGGGTCCCCGAACCGGCTAACGGTCCTGGGTTAGACATCAGAAAACAACAGGGTGGTATTTCACCTATGGCTCCACACCGGCTGGCGCCAGTGCTTCAAAGCCTCCCACCTATGCTACACAATTCTTTCCTAATGCCACTCTGAAGCTGCAGTAAAGGTGCACGGGGTCTTTCCGTCTAACCGCGGGTACTCCGCATCTTCACGGAGAATTCAATTTCGCTGAGCATATCCTGGAGACAGTGGGGAAGTCGTTACGCCATTCGTGCAGGTCGGAACTTACCCGACAAGGAATTTCGCTACCTTAGGACCGTTATAGTTACGGCCGCCGTTTACCGGGGCTTCAATTCGGAGCTTGCACTCCTCCTCTTAACCTTCCGGCACCGGGCAGGCGTCAGACCCTATACGTCGTCTTGAAGCCGACTTAGCAGAGTCCTGTGTTTTTGCTAAACAGTCGCTACCCCCTGGCCTGTGCCCCCCACAAATGCTTGCGCATATGTGGGGCCTCCTTCTTCCGAAGGTACGGAGGCAATTTGCCGAGTTCCTTCAGGATACTTCTCTCAAGCGCCTTGGTATACTCTACCAGACCACCTGTGTCGGTTTCGGGTACGGTCTATACGGTGGGGCTATTTCCTGGAACCGCTTCGAAGCCTGACCAATCCGATAAGGTCAGACAACACACGCGATCCGTCACACACCACCAGGCCCACGAATATTAACGTGGTTCCCATCGACTACCCCCTTCGGGCTCGTCTTAGGGGCCGGCTCACCCTGCTCAGATTAGCTTTAAGCAGGAACCCTTGGTCTTTCGGCGAGAGGGCATCTCACCCTCTTTGTCGCTACTCATGTCAGCATTCGCACTTCCGATACCTCCACGGCCCATTACCAGACCGCTTCACAGGCTTACGGAACGCTCCGCTACCGCTTGGACCGAAGTCCAAACCCTAAGCTTCGGTGCACGTCTTGAGCCCCGTTACATCTTCGCCGCAGGAACCCTTATTTAGACCAGTGAGCTGTTACGCTTTCTTTAAAGGATGGCTGCTTCTAAGCCAACCTCCTGGTTGTTTTGGGATTCCCACATGCTTTCCCACTTAGACGTGACTTGGGGACCTTAGCTGTAGGTTAGGGCTGTTTCCCTTTTGACGACGGACCTTAGCACCCGCCGTCTGTCTGCCGGATAAATCTCGTTGGTATTCGGAGTTTGGTTAGAATTGGTAGATCTCGCGACCCCCGCATCCATCCAGTGCTCTACCCCCAACGGTATACGTCCGACGCTCTACCTCAATAGATTTCGCGGAGAACCAGCTATTTCCCGGTTTGATTGGCCTTTCACCCCTAAACACAACTCATCCGACAATTTTTCAACATTGAACGGTTCGGTCCTCCAGTGCGTGTTACCGCACCTTCAACCTGGTCATGCCTAGATCACCGGGTTTCGGGTCTAATTCATCGAACTCAGTCGCCCTATTCAGACTCGCTTTCGCTGCGCCTACACCTATCGGCTTAAGCTTGCTCGATAAACTAAGTCACTGACCCATTATGCAAGAGG
>NZ_BBXA01000008.1 GCF_001014975.1 Novosphingobium sp. MD-1
GCGATGAAAGCCCTGGTCTGCGTGAAGCGGGTGATTGATTACAACGTGAAGCCGCGAGTGAAGGGTGATGGGACGGGTGTTGATCTTGCGAACGTGAAGATGAGCATGAACCCGTTTGACGAGATAGCGGTTGAGGAAGCGATCCGCCTGAAGGAGAAGGGCGTGGTATCGGAGATCGTGGCGGTATCGGTGGGGCCTGCGAAGGCGCAGGAGACGCTGCGCACGGCCCTGGCGATGGGGGCGGACCGGGCGATCCTGGTGCAGTCGGACGACGAGGTGGAGCCGCTGGCGGTGGCGAAGATCGTCAAGGCGATCGCGGACGAGGAAGCGCCGGGTCTGATCATCACGGGCAAGCAGGCGATCGACGACGATTCGAACCAGGTGGGCCAGATGGTGGCGGCGCTGCTGGGCCGTCCGCAGGGCACCTTCGCCAACGAGGTGACGGTCGAGGGCGACGCCGTGGTGGTGAAGCGCGAGATCGACGGCGGTCTGGAGACGGTGCGCCTGGCGCTGCCGGCGGTGGTGACGACGGACCTGCGCCTGAACGAGCCGCGCTATGCCAGCCTGCCCAACATCATGAAGGCGAAGAGCAAGCCGCTCGCGAATAAGACGCCGGCGGATTACGGGGTGGACACGAGCCCGCGCCTGAAGACGCTGAAGGTATCGGAGCCGCCGGTGCGGTCGGCGGGGATCAAGGTGGCCGATGTGGACGCGCTGGTGGCCAAGCTCAAGGAACTGGGAGTAGCCTGAGATGACCAAGGCACTGGTATGGGTCGAACACGATGGTTCGGCGGTGAAGGATGCGACGCTGTCGGCGGTGAGCGCGGCGGCGCAGCTGGGCGAGGTGACGCTGCTGGTGGCGGGCGCGGGCGTGGACGGCGTGGCCCAGGCGGCGGCGCGGATCGCGGGCGTGGCCAAGGTG
>NZ_BBXA01000009.1 GCF_001014975.1 Novosphingobium sp. MD-1
GCCTTGTGGCAGCAGGGGTTTGCCCGGGACGAGGAAAGCCTCGCGCTGTTCGTGCCCATCCACATTCCCGCCGAGAAGTTGGCGCAGGCGTTCGAGCAGAACGACCTGACCGCGACCGTGGCCCCCTTCGGCAAGGCCATGGCGCAGGCCATCGCCGCCAAGCCCGCGCTCGACACGTTGCTCGAGCAGGTCCGC
>NZ_BBXA01000010.1 GCF_001014975.1 Novosphingobium sp. MD-1
GGCACGGTGGCGAGCGGCGCGTAGCTCGGCTTGGCGGTGTGCCAGTAGAGCTGCATGTTCACGCCGCCCGGCCACTGGATCACCACGTCGCGCCCGATCGGATCGGGGAAGGCATCGAGCCGGCGCACCGCGCCATGCTTCACCGCGGAAGCGATGGCGGCGTCCATGTCGGTGACCAGATAGCCGGTGCGCTCGTCGCCGAAGGGGTAGGGGATCGGCGTCTTGAAGCCGAAGGCGGACACCGTGCCGGCGGG
>NZ_BBXA01000011.1 GCF_001014975.1 Novosphingobium sp. MD-1
GCATGGCCAGGCCGACGTCGCCCAGTTCGTTTACTGCGCCTGGCTTGATGCCGGGGGTGGCACCGAAGCGGTCGCAGCACCGCTGCTGGCATGGATCGACGCGCATGGCCAGGCCGACGTCGCCCAGTTCGTTTACTGCGCCTGGCTTGATGCCGGGGGTGGCACCGAAGCGGTCGCAGCACCGCTGCTGGCATGG
>NZ_BBXA01000012.1 GCF_001014975.1 Novosphingobium sp. MD-1
GTTTGAGGCAAAATGGCCCGGCGCAAGGAGGAGGGGCGCAGGAATATGTCGATATTTCAAGTCCCTCCGACGCAGCGCTGGGCCATTTTGGCCAAATCCCTGCGGGACGTCCAAATGGCTTCCATCTCGAACCGAAAGGCGCTTGCAAAGGCAACCAGCCTTCGCGGCGCGCCTTTCGGCCCGATATGTTCGCCATTTGGACGCCTCGA
>NZ_BBXA01000013.1 GCF_001014975.1 Novosphingobium sp. MD-1
GGTCGCCAGCGCCGAAGTGGCGGACGCGGTCGCCGCGCTGGCCGAAGGCCGGCGGGAACAGGACGAACTGGCCCGGCAAGTCGCCTTGCTCCGCCGTGCGCGCGATCAGGCGCGCGAAGCTTACGCGCAGGGAATCGTGGCCCTGATCGACGTGCTGGATGCCGATCGCAATCTGCTGGAGGCGACCGATCGCCTCGCGCAGAATCGCGAAGCGCTTGCGCGCGCCTCGGTGGCGGCGGTACGGGCGATGGGCGGCGGCTACGGCCCCGGCGAGCAGGAGGCGGATCACCATGGCTGACAAGAGCGCCCACAAGGCCAAAGTGCGCGCCCGGATTCTCGACGAGGCCGCCATCGCACTGCGCAGCGGCGGCACCGAAGGGTTGAGCGTCGCCAATCTGATGAAACGCGCAGGCCTGACGCATGGCGGGTTCTACGCCCATTTCGAGAACCGCGACGATCTGGTTGCCCACGCCGTCGATCGCATGTTCGAAGACAGCCGCGCGATGCTGGAACGCTTCCTGGGCGACCGGCCCGACCTTGGCGGGCTGATCGACCACTACCTGTCGGAAGCGGCCATGCGCCGGCACGATCTTGGCTGTCCCCTGCCCTGGCTGGCGGGTGAGGCCCCGAGAATGCCCGAGTCCGCACGCCGCCGCTTCCAGGCCGGCATTTCCGCCATGCGCGATGCCATCGCCGGCGCGCTGGTCAGAAGCGGCCACCCAAAGCCCGAAGCCGATGCCCTTGCCGCCTCGATAGTCGCCGAAATGGTCGGCGCCATGACTCTCGCCCGCGCACAGGGCGAAGGCGAGGAAGCCGTCGCCACGCTGAAGGCCGCGCGCGCGGCGCTTCACGCACGCGTGGCGTTACGGCCTCACTGAACCGGGCCGCGGACTCAGGCGAAAGGCGTCAGCCCGGTCAGCACCATCCGCACCAGATCGGCCTGCCCGGCGGCCCCGGTCTTGGCATATATGCGCTTCGAATAGTTCCGCGCGGTCTCGCTGGTCAGGCGCAGGCGGCGGCCGGCCTCCACGATCGTTTCGCCCATGCTGATGGCGTGCGCCAGCGCGGCTTCGCGATCCGACAGGCCATGGACCGCCGCCAGCGTGCGGACCGCTTCGCGCGCGGCTTCGCGGTGTTCGCGGCGCAGCGTGCCGATCACTGCCGGGAAGGCGCAAGGCTCCACCAGGGCAAGGTCCGACTTGCGCAGCAACACGTCGAGCGCCGAGCGCTCGTCGAGCCGGATCACGCGCGTTCCGCCCGCCGGACCGGCCGCCAGCGCGGCGCAGGCGGCATCGAGCGCGCGCGCGACATCGGGAAGCACCTGCAACCGGCGGCCCGGCGCCGGCCCTGGTTCGGGCGTGAACGCCAGCAGGGCTTCCGCCCAGGGATCGGCGGCCATGACCCGCCCGCCAGCATCGAACGCCAGTTGCCCCACGCCCAGCCGCGCCAGCGTGGCCTGCGCCATCGCCGCCTGGAGCCGCTGCTCGGTCAGCGCGCCCAGCGTACGCAGGGCGGCGGTCAGGTGCGGCGCGATCGCCGCCAGCGCGGAGACGGCGGTGGCGCTGAAATCCTCGCGCTCGCGCACCAGCAGCAGCCAGGCATCCGCCGAGCCGCCCGCCGAGACGCGCAACCAGCGACCATAGCGGATGCCCATGTCGTGCAGCGCCGCGCGCTGTTCGGCGAGCCGGGCGGGATGGTCGTAGTCCAGCATTTCGTCGAGCGCATAGACCCGGCCGGGGCGGAGCGCGCCGTATGGATGCAGCCGCAGCGCGTCGAGCCGGCGGAAGTCGAGCGGCGGCTCCTGCGCCGCGCGAGGCGCGGCGACATGAAGCACCGTGGGGTCCTGCGCAGGCGTCGCATTGGCCAGAGTCACGATCAGGAACGCCCGCCGGGCATAGGTGCGCGCCACCAGATTGCGCATGAACGCAACCCATGGCGGGCTTTCGTGAATGCCCTCGATCAAGGGCAGGAAAAGCTCGCGTTGATCGGCCGAAAGAAATGCCATCTGTTTTTGCTCCCATATGGGAGCTTCATGGTCAAGCCGTTACGCCGATGTGACAGGCAGCCACTCCCACGGAGTCATCCATGTCCAGTTCGTTGCCCCGTTCCTCGCTGACCCATCTCGAACGGCTCGAGGCCGAAGCGATCCACATCATGCGCGAAGTCGTGGCCGAGGCCGAACGCCCCGTCATGCTCTATTCGGTGGGCAAGGACTCCGCCGTGATGCTGCATCTGGCGCGCAAGGCGTTCTATCCCTCGCCACCGCCCTTCCCGCTGCTGCATGTCGATACGACGTGGAAATTCCGCGACATGTACGCGCTGCGGGACCGGATGGCTTCGGAAAGCGGCATGGAACTGCTGGTCTATCGCAATCCCGAAGCGCTGGAGCGGGGCATCAACCCGTTCGATCACGGCGCGCTCCACACCGACATGTGGAAGACCGAGGGGCTGAAGCAGGCGCTCGACAAGTGGGGCTTCGACGCGGCCTTTGGCGGCGCGCGGCGCGACGAGGAGAAGAGCCGGGCCAAGGAGCGCATCTTCTCGTTCCGCACCGCCAGCCACGGCTGGGACCCCAAGAACCAGCGCCCCGAACTGTGGAGCACGTACAACGCCCGCAAGAACAAGGGCGAATCGATCCGCGTCTTCCCGATCAGCAACTGGACCGAGCTGGACATCTGGCAGTACATCCACCTGAACGACGTGCCGATCGTGCCGCTCTATTTCGCAGCCGAGCGCCCCACCGTGGAGCGCGACGGCATGCTGTTGATGGTCGATGACGATCGCTTCCCGCTGCGCCCCGGCGAAGAGCCGGTGATGCGCTCGATCCGCTTCCGCACGCTGGGCTGCTATCCGCTGACCGGCGCGGTCGAAAGCAGTGCCGCCACGCTGCCGCAGGTGATCCAGGAAACGCTGCTGACCACCACCAGCGAGCGCCAGGGCCGCGCCATCGACAAGGATGCGGGCGGCGCGGGCATGGAAGTGAAGAAGCAGCAGGGGTACTTCTGATGTCCGAAGCAGACGTCATCTACAAGACCGATGCCCTCATCGCCGAGGACATCGACGCCTATCTCGAAACGCATCGCAACAAGACGATGCTGCGCTTCATCACCTGCGGTTCGGTGGATGACGGCAAGTCCACGCTGATCGGCCGGCTGCTGTATGATTCGAAGATGATCTTCGAGGACCAGCTCACCGCGCTGGAAGCCGACAGCAAGCGCGTGGGCACGCAGGGGCAGGAGATCGACTTCGCCCTGCTGGTCGATGGCCTTGCCGCCGAACGCGAACAGGGCATCACCATCGACGTCGCCTATCGCTTCTTCGCCACCGAAAAACGCAAGTTCATCGTTGCCGACACACCCGGCCACGAACAGTACACGCGCAACATGGTGACCGGCGCCTCCACCGCCGACCTCGCCGTGATCCTGATCGACGCGCGCAAGGGCGTGCTGACGCAGACGCGGCGGCACTCGTATCTCGCGCACCTGATCGGCATCCGCCACATCGTGCTGGCGGTGAACAAGATGGACCTTGTCGATTACGACCACGCCGTGTTCGACGGCATCGTCAAGGACTACACCGCCTTCGCGCGCTCGATCGGCATCGAAACCTTCGTGCCGATCCCGATCTCCGGCTTCAAGGGCGACAACATCACCACGCTTTCGGCGAACACGCCCTGGTACCAGGGGCCGGCGCTGATGGAACACCTGGAGACGGTGGAAGTCGACGCCACCATCGACCAGACCAAGCCGTTCCGTCTGCCGGTGCAGTGGGTCAACCGCCCCAACCTCGATTTTCGGGGCTTCTCGGGCCAGATCGCGACCGGTTCGGTGAAGCCGGGCGACGCGGTGCGCGTACTGCCTTCGGGCAAGACCAGCACCGTCACGCGCATCGTCACGCTCGATGGCGATCTGGAGGAAGCGGTCGCCGGCCAGTCGATCACGCTGTGCTTCGCCGACGAAATCGATTGTTCGCGGGGCGACGTCATCGCCGCCGCCGACAATCCGCCGCAGGCCGCCGACCAGTTCGAGGCAACGTTCGTGTGGATGGCCGACGAGGCCCTGATCCCCGGCCGCGCCTACTGGCTCAAGCTGGGCACGCAGACGGTTTCGGCAACGGTGCAGCAGCCCAAGTACACCGTCAACGTCAACACCATGGAGCAGCTGGCCGCCAAGACGCTGGACCTCAACGCCATCGGCGTGGCCGAACTGACGACCGACCGCGCAGTGGTGTTCGAACCCTATGCCGAAAGCCGCGCGCTGGGCGGGTTCATCCTGATCGACAAGATCACCAATGCCACGGTGGCGGCGGGGATGCTGAACTTCAGCCTGCGCCGCGCGCAGAACGTCCACTGGCAAGCGCTCGACGTGACCCGCAAGGCGCATGCCGCGCTCAAGCACCAGACGCCCGCGGTGCTGTGGTTCACCGGGCTGTCCGGCTCGGGCAAGTCCACGATCGCCAACCTCGTGGAAAAGAAGCTCCACGCATCGGGCAAGCACACGTTCCTGCTCGATGGCGACAACGTGCGCCACGGGCTGAACAAGGATCTCGGCTTTACCGAGGCGGACCGCATCGAGAATATCCGCCGCGTGGGCGAAGTGGCCAAGCTGATGACCGACGCCGGCCTGATCGTGCTGACCGCCTTCATCAGCCCGTTCCGCGCCGAACGCGAGATGGTGCGCGCGATGCTGCCCGAAGGCGAATTCATCGAAGTGTTCGTCGACACCCCGCTGGAGGAAGCGGAGCGGCGCGACGTGAAAGGCCTCTACAAGAAGGCGCGATCCGGCCAGCTCAAGAACTTCACCGGCATCGACAGCCCCTATGAAGCCCCCGAGCGGCCGGAAATCCGCATCGACACCACGCGCGAAACACCCGAAGATGCCGCCGAACGCATCGTCGAGCGCGTGATCGGCAGCTGGAGCCCCGTGATATGAACGACACCGAACTGGCCGCCCACCTCGCCGACGTGGCGGGCAAGCTGCTGATCACGGTGCGCGAAAGCGGGATGCTGAGCCTCAAGGCGCTGGGCAAGGCGGGCGATGCCACCGCCAACCAGTTCCTGTGCCACGCGCTGCGCGAACAGCGCCCGGACGATGCGCTGCTGTCCGAAGAGGAGAAGGACAGCCCCGAACGACTCGAGGCCGCGCGCGTGTGGATCGTCGATCCCGTCGACGGCACCCGCGAATATGGCGAGGCGCGGACCGACTGGGCGGTCCATGTCGGGCTGGCGGTGGACGGCGCACCGGTGCTGGGCGCGGTGGCGCTGCCCGGCGCCGGGGTGATACTGCGCTCCGACCGGCCGATCCCCCTTCCCCCCGCGCCCGCGCGGCTGCGCATGGTCGTCAGCCGCACGCGCCCCGCGCCAGAGGCGACCGCCGTAGCCGCACGGCTCGGCGCGGACCTGGTGCCGATGGGTTCGGCCGGGGCGAAAGCCATGGCCGTGATCCGGGGGCAGGCGGATATCTACCTGCATTCGGGCGGACAGTACGAATGGGATTCCTGCGCGCCGGTCGCGGTCGCGCTGGCCCATGGCCTCCATGCCAGCCGCATCGACGGCAGCCCGCTCGTGTACAACCAGCGCGATACCTACATGCCCGACCTGCTCATCTGCCGGAAGGAACACGCGCAACAGGTGCTCGATCTGGTGCGCGACGTGCGCGTGGAGGCATGATCACGCGCTAGCCTGGACACGGCGCCGCGGCGCGATCCGACAGAAATGAAGATGCGGAAGGGGAGAGTGGTTTCATGGCGTTGAATGCACAAGTCGAAGCCCTGCTCGCGATGTTCGCGCAGATGCCGCCCGTCGATTTCGCCGCGATCTCCGCACGGGCACTGCGCGAAATCAACGACCAGCGACCGATGCAGATGGGGCCGCCGCCCGCCGTGGCGATCGTCGAGGACCTGGCGCTGGACCTTGCCGGGCGGACGATCCCGGCGCGGCTCTACGTTCCCGAAGGTTCGGGCGAGAACCCGCCCCTGGTGATCTACTACCATGGCGGCGGCTGGGTGATCGGCACGCTCGATACGCACGACGGAACCTGCCGCGCGCTCGCGCGGGCCAGTGGCGCGGCGGTGCTTTCCATCGGCTACCGGCTGGCGCCCGAGCACCCCTTCCCGGCCCCGTTCGACGATTGCTACGACGCGCTCGTCTGGGCGCGGGACCATGCCGCCGATCTGGGAGTGGACGGCACCCGGATCGCCGTGGCGGGGGACAGCGCCGGCGGCAACCTGGCGGCGGCGGTGGCGATCCGCGCGCGCGACGAAGGCGGACCGGCGCTGCGCCACCAGTTGCTGATCTATCCCGTCACCGATGCCGATTTCTCGCTGCCATCCTATGCCGCCAACGGGGGCGGGCAGTATTTCCTCTCCACCGCCGCCATGCGCTGGTTCTGGGACCAGTATGTCGGAACCGAGGCTGACGGGCATATCCACGGCGCAACCGTGCTGCGCACCGAACACCTTTCCGGGCTGCCATCGGCGACGGTCATCACCGCGCAATACGATCCGCTGCGCGACGAAGGCGTCGCCTATGCGGAACGGCTGGCGGCCGCCGGCGTGCCGGTGGAGGCGGAGGAAGCGCCGGGCATGATTCACGGCTTCTTCTCGATGTTCGCGTTCGTGCCGGATGCCGTGGCCTATATCGATCGCGCCGGCGCGCGCCTGAAGGCGGCGCTGGCCTGATCGAAGAAAAGGGGTGGATGGCCATGCCACCCACCCCAGTTTTGCGCAGGGTGAGGATCCTGCGCGCCCTTCGATAGCTCGTCAGAAGTTGATAGAGGCTTCGAGGCCGAACGTGCGCGGCGGGTTGAAGTTGCCGTAATCGCCCAGCACCGCATCGTTCGCGCCCGAGCGGCGATAGATGTGCGTTTCGTTGAACAGGTTGCGCGCCCAGGCGGCGACCGTCAGCTTCTGGCCGTTGCCGTTCATCGGAATGTCCGCCAGCGCGAGCCGGCCGTTGACGATGAAGCTGTCGTCCGTCTTCACGTTCTCGGACTGGAAGCTGTACATGCTGCTCGCGTAGTTGGCATCGATGTGGAAGCGCAGCGCGGTGCCGGCGGCATTGAGCGGCACTTCGTAATCCGCGTAGGCCGAAGCCGCGTTCCGGGGCGTGTACACCACGAAGACCTGCGTCAACTGCCCGAACGTCGGCCCCGGGTTCGGGTTCGCCGTGGCGGGGATGTTGGTGTAGGTATAGGCATAGGACGCGCCTAGGGTCATGTTCTCGACCGGACGCACCGTCAGGTCCGCTTCCACGCCGCGGATCTTGGAGGTGCCCGGCGCATTGGCGGTGTTTTCGGTGTGCAGGTTGTAGGTCGGGTTGGGCGAGCCATCGGCCAGGAACTGCAGCGTATCGACGTTGTCGAAATCGATCTGCGTGCCGGTGCGATCCATGATGTAGCCGGCAAGGTTCAGGCGCACCTTGTGATCCAGGAAGTCCATCTTCGCGCCGAGTTCGTAAGCCTTGACCTTCTCCGGCCCGAACGCGCCGAACGTGCTCGACCGGTCGTTGGCGCCGCCGGCGCGGTAGCCGGTGGAATACTTGGCATAGACGTTCACGCCGGAGGACAGGTCATAGGCCAGCGTGACCATCGGATCGAACCGGTCCTTGTCGAACCGGAACGTCCACGGCGTGGCGACGCCCGAAACCGTGGTCAGCGCGCCATTGCGCTTGTCCTTGGTATAGCGGCCGCCGACGGTGATGTGCAGCGGATCGATCGGCGACCAGGTGACCTGCGCGAAGGCGGCATAGCTGCGGGCCGTGGCATGGCTGTCGCGCTGGATGAAGCGCGAGCCATAGGCCCAGCCGTTGTTCGACGAGGTGATCGCGCCGTTCACGATCTCGCTGTTGATGATGTAGCCGGTGCCGTCCGCGTTCCAGGTGTTCGACGAAGGCGTCGCCGCCGATTCCTGGGCGTTTTCGGTGAAATAGTAGAGGCCGACCACATAGTCGAAACGCGCCACGCTGCCCACCGCCTGCAGTTCCTGGCTGAACTGGCGCTGGTGCAGGTCGGAAAGGCTGTAGCGGCTGAACGTGGCGTTCGGCAGGAACACCGTGCGGTGCGCGCCGCCGGAATTGTCCCACTGGTTGGTGGTCACGCCGCGCCACGCGGTGATCGAGCGCAGCTCGAGGCCCGGGCTGACCTTGTACTTGAGCACGGCGGAGAACCCGTCGGTCTTGTCCACGCTCGGCTGCTGCGGCACGCCGATGTCCGCAACCGACATGCGCTGGTTGCCGCTCACCACCACCAGCGGCGAAAGCGGCGCGATAAAGCCCTTGGGCAGCTTGCCGCCGTTGGCCTGGATCTGCGCCAGCGTGGCAACCGGCAGGCCATTGGGGTTGTAGTTGATCAACTGGCTGTAGAACGGCGTGTTCTCATCGCGCGACTGATCATAGGAAAACTCGGCCGAAAAGCCGTCGAACGGCTTCCACAGGGCGGTGGCTCGGCCACCGACGCGCTGATACTGGTTCCAGCCCGCCTGACCCGCCAGCGGGTTCTTCACGGTCGGGTCCTGATGCTGGACCACGCCGTCCAGCTTGAAGGCGATGTTGTGGAATTCGGGCAGGTTCACGTGCAGTTCGCCGTTATAGCTGCCGTAATTGCCCACGCCCGCCAGCACCCGGCCGCCGAACTCGCCGGTGGGCTGCGCGGTAACGATGCTGACCGCGCCGCCTTCGGTGTTGCGGCCGAACAGCGTGCCCTGCGGTCCGCGCAGGACTTCCACGCGCTGCACATCGAACAGCGCAGCGTTCAGCCCCTGCTGGCGACCCAGATAGACGCCGTCGAGATAGACGCCCACGCCTTGGTCGCGCGCGGTCTGGTTGGCGTCGAACGGCACGATGCCGCGAATGCCGACCGTCAGCGCCGACTGGCGCGCTTCGAACGTGGCCACGCGCAGCGACGGGATGGCGCCATCGGCCAGATCGATCAGGCTTTGCACGTGGCGATCGCGGATGACCGTGGGAGTTACCACGGAAATGGCGATCGGGGTCTTCTGCAGATTGGTCTCGCGCTTGGTCGCGGTGACGACGATCTGCTCCAGCCCGCGGCCGGAGTCGGGGCTTTCCGCCTCGGCGGCGGCGGCGGTTGTCGCATCGTCAGCGGCGTGCGCCATGGCGGGCGCGAACGCGAGCGGAAGCGCCAGCGGCAGGGCCGCCAGCGACGTATGGAACTTCATTTCCGAATTCCTCCCTGGGGTGATGGACGGGCTGCGACGATCGCTTGCGCCCAAGTCCTTCGACACCGCGGGAGCTAACTTTAGTAATTTGCATTCACGTTACAGAAACAGTGTGGAAAATTAACTTTAGGTAATCTTCAGCAGATTCCTGCGCGACGGCCACGATCAGGCCCAGCCGCCACCAACGGCCTTGAACAACCCGACGGTCGCCTGCTGCCGGCGCGTGTCGATCTCGATCGCCTGCCGCTGCGTCCGCAGCGCGGTGGTTTGCGCCGTCACCACGTCCAGGTAGCTCACCGCGCCCTTCTCGTACCGCCGCGTTGCCAGCTGCTCCACCTGCGCCGCCTGTTGCGCGGCGCGTTCTTCGGCGGCCGCTTCGTCTCCCAGGTGATGCAGACGCGACAGTCCGTCCTCGACATCCTGCATCGCGCCCAGCACGCGCAGGCGATAGTCCGCCGTGGCCTGCTCCCACCCGGCCCTCGCTTCGGCAACGCGCGCCCGGTTGCGACCGCCATCGAACAGCGTCAGCAGGACGTTGGGACCGACCGACCAGAACAGGTTGGGCGCGCTAGCCAGGCCCGCCAGCGCGGTGTTCTGGACACCCCCCTGCCCGCCCAGCAAAAGCGAAGGGAAGAAGGCCGCCTTGGCAACGCCGATCCGGCGGTTGGCGGCGAACATCCGGCGTTCGGCCGCCGCCACGTCTGGCCGGCGCTGCAGCAACGTCGATGGCAGGCTGACCGGCACCTCCGGCATGGGCAACGGCGCGGAGGAGGCGGCGATCGAGAAGCCCGACGGTGTGGTTCCGACGAGCGCGGCAATGGCATGTTCGGTCAGCGCACGGGCGTTGCGCAGATCGGCCAATTGGCCCTGCGCCTCGGCAAGCTGCGTGGCCGATTGCCCGGTTTCCATGCCGTTGGCGATACCGCCCGCGAACCGCCGGCGCGTCATGGCATCGGCGCGGGAATAGGCATCGACCGTCCTTTGCAGCAGATCGATCTCGCGATCGTAGCCGCGCAGGGCGATGTAATCCGTCGCAAGCTGCGCTTGCAGCGAAACCCGCACGGCCGCCAGATCGTCGGCACTGGCCTCCGCATCGGCACGACCGGCCGCGACGCTGTTGCGTACCCGCCCCCAGAGGTCGGCCTCGTAGCTCACCTGCGCGCCCAGCGTATCGGCGGCATAGAGGTCTGGCTGCTTCTGTCCGCGCAGCGGTCGATTGTCCGACTGGCGGTTCTGCGTGACCGTCGCCTGCGCCCCGATCTGCGGGAACAGGCCCGCGCGCACTTCGGCGAGATAGGCCCGCGCCAGGTCATAGCGGCCGACCGCCACCGCCAGCGATGGATTATCGGTGGCGAGCCGGGTTTCCAGCGCATCGAGCGTGCCATCGCCGAACGCGGTCCACCAGGTTTGCGACGGCGCCGCATCGCCGGGCGCGGCCGGCGTCCATGAGCCGGCCTCCGCATACGTCGCCGGCACCGACACGGCGGGCGGCTGGTAGGGCGGCGCCATCGAGCAACCCGCCAGCGCGGTAAGTCCCAGTAGCGCGGCCAGCGCGCGACGATCAGCCATGGCGGCTCTCGTCGACATGGACCGCTTCGCCCGTGGCGATCGAATCCGGCGGGTTGTCGACGATCCGCATGCCCGGAGAAAGGCCGGAAAGGACCTCGACCGTGCTGCCGAGATCGCGCCCCAGCGTGACGCGAACAAGGCGGACTTTCGAATCCGCCCCCACGGTCGCGACCTGGGTGCCGGCGGCGCGGAACACCAGTGCGCTGGAAGGAATTGCCACGGCCCCCGTGCTGCCCGGCAGATCGAACGAGACCTGCGCATAGCCCCCCGCGCGCAGCACCTGCCCCGGATTGTCGGCAACAAGCTGGACCTGCAGGGTCCCGGTCTGGGGATTAATCGCGTCCGACGTGCCGACAAGACGCGCAGTGAACTGCCGGCCCGGATAGTCGGGCACGGTCAACCGCGCCTGCAAGCCCGGCTTCATCGCCGCCGCGTAATTCTGCGGCACGCTGACGTAGAGGCGGATGCGGCTGATGTCGGCGATCGTGAACATCGGTTGCTGGCTGGAAGCGCCGGGACCGACAAGGTCGCCAATGTCGGCATTGCGGGCGGTGACCACGCCGGCAAACGGGGCGCGGATGGTGGCATAGGCCTTCATCGCCAGAAGCCGGCCGAGATCGGCCTCAGCGCCGCGTACCGTCGCCACCTGCACGGCCAGATTGCCGTTCTTCTCGTCCGCCTCCTGTTGCGACACCGAATGATCGGTCAACAGGTCGTTCCAGCGGGCCGCCGTGCTGCGCGCAAGACCGGCGCCGGCCCGCGCCCGCGCCAGGGACGCCCGCGCCGCGACGATCTGCTGATCCAGTTCCGGCGTATCGATCCGCCCCAGCGGCGTCCCCAGCCCCACGGCCGCGCCGATGTCGCGATCCCAGGACCGGACGTAGCCCGGCACGCGCGCGAAGATGTGCGCGGTGTTCCACGCCGCCATCGTGCCGGGCAGTTCGAGCTGCCCGTTCGCATCGGCGCCGCGCACGGGGATGAGGTGAACCGTGGGCAGCGAGCGCGCGTCGCTCCACGCCTGCGCGCGGCTGGTGTCGCTGGTGCGGCTGATCATGCCGGCGGCCACCACGGCCAGCGCCAGCGCTCCGGCAACGATCCCGGCGGTTTTCAGCCCCCGTGGGGACGCGGCCGGCGTTTCGGCAAGCCGTTCACTCTGCATGGACAAGGTCTCCCGTGGAAGAATGGGGCGCGGCATCGGGCGCGAGGCGATCCTTGCGATGCGCGATGGAGAAGACGACCGGCACAAACACCAGCGTGGCGATCGTGGCGCAGATCAGGCCGCCGATGACGGCACGGCCAAGCGGCGCGTTCTGCTCGCCACCCTCGCCCAGCCCCAGCGCCATCGGCGCCATGCCGATGATCATGGCCAGCGCGGTCATCAGCACCGGACGGAAGCGGGTCGATCCGGCTTCCACCGCGGCGGTCACCGCATCGCCCACGGCGGCAAGGCGTTCCCGGGCGAAGCTCACCACCAGCACCGAATTGGCGGTGGCAACGCCCATGCACATGATCGCTCCGGTCAGCGCCGGCACCGACAGCGGGGTGTGCGTGGCGAACAGCATCCAGGCGATGCCCGCCAGCGCGGCCGGCAGGGCCGAGACGATCACGGTGGGATCGATCCAGCTCTGGAAGTTCACCACGATCAACAGGTAGATCAGTGCGATCGCGCCCAGCAGGCCAAGGACCAGGCCGACGAACGCGGTGTTCATCGTTTCCACCTGGCCGCGCAACTTCACCGTCGCGCCCTTGGGCAGGCCCGCCTTCGTCGCGTCCAGCACCTTCTGCACATCACCGGCGACGGCCCCCAGATCGCGGCCTTGCGTCGTCGCGTAGACGTCGAACGCCGGCTGGACGGCATAGTGCGAGATCACGGCGGCCGAAGGTTCGCGGTGCATCGTGCCGAGCGCGCCCAGAAGCTGCACGTCGCCGGGCCGGCCGCCGCTGACCGGGATGTTCTGGAGATCGGGGATGGTGTCCGTCCGGTACTGCGGCGTCTGGACGACGATGGGATAGGACACGCCGTTGCGGGGGTTGAGCCAGAACGCGGGAGCGACCTGGAAGCTGCCGGCAAGGTTCACGGAAAGGCTTTTCGTCACGTCGTTCTCGGTCACGCCGACGCGGTCGGCGGCGGTGCGATCGACGTCGAACCGCAGTTCCGGATAACTGCTGGCCTGTTGCAGGCGCACGTCGGCGATGCCGCCCACGTGCTGCATCCGCGCCACCAGTTCGTGCGCATAGGCTTCGTTCTCGCGCACGTTCGGGCCGGTCACCATGACGTCGATGGGCGCGGGCGAACCGAAGTTCAGGATCTGGCTGATGATATCGGCCGGCAGGAACGAGAACGTCGATCCGGGGAAAACCCGGGGCAACCGTTCGCGCAAGGCACGGACATAGCCTGCCGTGGGCCGGTGCCCTTCGCCCAGCGTGATGAGGATATCGCCGTCCTGCGGGCCGACGCCGCCGGTGTTGGAATAGGCGCGGTTGATCCCCGACACCGGCAGGCCGATGTTGTCCACCACCGACACCAGTTCGTCCTTCGGCACGGTGCGCCGGATCTCGTCCTCGATATGGTCGAACAGCGCCGCCGTTTCCTCCAGCCGCGTGCCCACCGGCGCGCGGACATGCAGGCTGATTTGCCCGGAATCGACGCTCGGAAAGAAGTTGCGGCCAAGGAACGGCACCAGCGCCAGCGATGCCAGGACCACCGCCATGAAGGCCGGGACGAACACCCTGCGCCGCTCCAGCGCGAACACCAGAACCGACACGTAATAGGCGCGCACTTTCTCGAACCGGTGCTCGAACCCCTGCTGGAAACGCCGCAGCGGATGGCCGCGCGGCGCGCGCCCCGCCAGTGCGTCGTGGCTCGCCATGATCTCCGCCGTGTGCTGCGAGGCGTGGTCGCGCAACAGGTAGTTGCTCATCGTCGGCACCAGCGTGCGCGAAAGGACGAAGCTGGCGATCATGGCGAAGACCACCGCCTTGGCCATCGGCGCGAACAGGAAGCCGGCGACGCCGGGCAGGAAGAACATCGGCACAAAGGCGATGCAGATACACAGCAGCGACACGAAGGCCGGGCGCACGATCTGCTCCGCGCCGTCCATGATCGCGGCGCGCACGGTCTTGCCCTGCTCCAGATGCCAGTTGATGTTCTCGATGGTGACCGTGGCGTCATCGACAAGGATGCCGACGGCGAGCGCCAGTCCGCCCAGCGTCATGATGTTGAGCGTTTCGCCCGCCGCCGACAACCCGGCGACCGCGGCCAGAATCGCGAGAGGGATGGATGTCGCGATAATGACCGTCGATCGCCAGGAACCGAGGAACAGCAGGATCATCAGCGAGGTAAGGCCCGCCGCGATCACGCCTTCGCGCACCACGCCCGACACGGCCGCCTTCACGAACAGCGACTGGTCCGACAGCAGCTGCACCTTGAGATCGGCGGGAAGCGTCTCCTTGAGCTTGGGCAACAGCGCCTTGACCTGATCGACGATGGCGATGGTGGAAGCGGAGCCGGACTTGAGGATCGTCATCAGCACGGCGCGGCCACCGTCCACGCGCACCTCGTTGCGCTGCGGCGGCGAACCATCGCGAACATGCGCCACGTCGCGCATATAGACCGTGGTGCCATCGACCGTGCGGATCGGCAGATTGTTGAGCTGATCGACCACTTCCGGGCTGTTGTTCAGCCGGATATTGTATTCGTACTGGCCGATCTTGGCCGTCCCGGCGGGCACGATCTGGTTCTGCGCCGCCAGCGCCAGGCCGACGTCGGTGGCGGAAAGGTGGCGCGCGACCAGAGCCGCCGGGTCGAGATCGATCTGGATCTGGCGTTCGCGCCCGCCATAGGGCGAAGGAATCGCCGCACCCTGTACCGATGCCAGCGACGGCCGGATGAAGTTCTGCCCCAGATCGAAGATCTTCTGTTCGGACAGGCCTTTCGATGACAGCGCCATTTGCAGGATGGGCACCGTGGAGGCGTTGTAGTTCAGGATCAGCGGCGGGGTGATGCCCGGCGGCATCTGCTTGAGCACCGTCTGCGACACCGACGTGACCTGCGCCGTCGCCGTGCGGATATCCACGCCGGGACGGAAGAAGATCTTCACCACGCCGATCCCGTTCAGCGACTGGCTTTCGATATGGTCGATGTCGTTGACCGTCGTAGAAAGCTGGCGTTCGTAATAATAGACGACCCGGCCCGACATGTCCTCCGGCGGCAGGCCGCGATAGGTCCATACCGCCGCGATCACCGGGATGCGGATGTCGGGGAAAATGTCGGTGGGTGTCCGCACCCAGGCGATCGAGCCGGACAGCACGATCAGGATGGCGAGGACGACGAACGTATAGGGCTTGCTCAAGGCAAGCTTGACCAGTTGCAGCATGGCAGTTCCGCAAATCGCGCTCGCGCAACCAGGGCCGGAAGGGGGGAGGCTGGTTGCGCGAGCGCCAAAGTTTGCCGTGGTCGCCCGTTGCGTGCGCCGCCGGCCGGCGCTTCAATCGCGCCGGCGCGGCCCGAGCGCCAGTGAAATGAATTTCACCTTGCCTGTTGCGCTTCCACAGGCGCGACGATGCGCGCGCGCAGGCCCGGTTCCGCCGGCAGAAGCTCCAGCGCGAAGTGGTGCAGATGCACGATCGCGGCCACCACGCTGAGGCCCAGCCCCGATCCGGGAACAGCCGCGGACGCCACGCCCCGATCATAGCGCCGCAGCACGGCCTGCAACTGGTCCATCGGAATACCCGGACCGTTATCGCACACCTCGATCGCCACGAATCCATCGTCCTTCGCCAGCCGGATGGACACGCACCCACCCTCCGGCGCGAACTTGATCGCATTGTCGACAAGGTTGCTGAAGGCCTCGAAGATCAGCTTCTCGTCGCAGTACAAGTGCACCGGCTCGGCACCGTCCCATCGCAACGCGACATCGCGCTCCTCGGCGAGCGGGCCGTACAGTTCGACCACCGCGTCCAGCAGCCGATCGATGCGGCTCGTCGCGAAACCCTGGCGGCGGCCGGACGCCTCCAGCTCGGAAATGCGCAGCAACGCCGCGAACCGCGCCAGAACGAGATCAAGGTCGGCCATGGCCGCCTCGATCCGCACGACATCGGCCGGTGCCATGTCCGGATCGCGGCTGGCGCGATAGAGCTGGTTACGCACCCGGGTCAGCGGCGTGCGCAGATCGTGCGCGATCGCGTCGGTGACGGATTTCACCTGGTCGACGGTGCGCTCCACCTCCCCGATCATGCGGTTCACGGTTCCGGCAAACAGGTCGAGTTCATCGCCGCGCCCCTCTATCGGCATCCGCGCCGCCAGCCGGCCCGATCCGATCTCCAGCGCCACCCGCTGCAGCCGGTCCACGCGCCGGAGCGGTCCAAGGCTGACAGCGAACCCCGCCGCCAGCAGCAAGGGCGCCACGAACAGGCCGCTGAGGACGAGAATTTCCACCATCCGCCCGCGCAGATCGACGATGGGCCGCACATCGCGGCCGACCATGAGCAGGGCTCCGCCCGAGGTTCGCGCGGCCAGGATGCGCAACGGCCCGCGCACGTCCGGCCCGTCATCGCGCTCATAGGGATGCCCGATGACCAAGGGCGGGCTCGCTCCCATGTCTCCCGCCAGCCAGCGTCCGCCCGGAGAGAGCAGGCCGAAGTGGTTGAGACCGCTGACACTCGTCGCCGATGATTTGTCGATTTCCCCCGGCAGGTCCGCCTCCGGCAAGGCCGCCAGCCGCGCGATTTCCGTGCGGAGGATGCGATCGCTACGGTCGTTCAGTTCGCGCTCGGTCAGGCTGTAGATGATCAGCAGCAGCAGAAGCACGCCGACGGTCGCGGCCCCGCCCAGTGCCAGCGTCAGCCGGAAGGTGCTGGTCTTGCGTATGTCGCGCAGATGCGGCCAGTCACCCGGCATCGAAGCGGTATCCCTCCCCCTTCACCGTCGCGATCAGCGACGCGTGCCCTGGTCGATCGATCTTCTTGCGCAACCGCGCGATATGCACGTTGATGAGGTTGGCGCCCGGATCGAAATAATACCCCCACACGCGTTCGAAGATGATCTGCCGCGTGACGATCTCGCCCGCATTGCGCATCAGGAATTCCAGTAGCCGGAACTCCATGTGCAGCAACCGCACCGGATCGCCATCGACGCGCACCTCACGCCGGATCAGGTCCATCTCGACCGGTCCGCCCCGCAGCATGGCGGCAGCCGTTTCCAGCTGCCGGCGCCGACGCAGCAGGACTTCCACCCGCATCGCCATCTCGTCCGGCGCGAAGGGCTTGATCAGATAGTCGTCGCCCCCGGCGCGCAGCCCGTCGATCCGCGCATCGACGTCACCCAGCGCGCTGATCATCAGCACCGGCGTGACGATGCCGGCGGCGCGCAGCCGCGCCACGACGGCCAGACCATCAAGGCCGGGCAGCATCCGGTCCAGCGTGATCGCATCGAACGGTTCGCGCAGGGCGCGCTCCAGACCGTTCTGTCCATCCGCCTCGGCGTGGACGGTGTGACCGTGCACGCGCAATTCGTCCGCAATCTCGCGCGCCGTTTCGGCATCATCTTCAATGACGAGAATGGAAGCCATGTGCACCGTCGATCGGGCCGCTGCCCTGAAAGCCCGCTCCTCATAGCGAACAGGGCCGGTGCGGCGCACGTTACATCTGCGTCACGTGGTTTGCCGCATTCCGCGCACGGCGCGCGGAGCCAGGCCGCCACGATGCCGCTTGATTTCCTGCGCGGCATCGCGTGAATGCGCGGTCGCACACGGACAGGACACGGCATGACGGACATCCCCGCGCCCGCAAGCGCCACACCCTACGAGACGCTGGGCGGCGAACCGTTCGTGCGCGCGCTTTGCGCCCGTTTCTATTCGCTGATGGATACCCTGCCCGAAGCCGCCGCCTGCCGGAACGTGCATCCGCCGTCGCTGGCCCGGGCGGAAGAAAAACTGTTCGAGTATCTTACGGGCTGGCTGGGCGGCCCGCCGCTCTACACGGACAAGTACGGCCACCCCCGCTTGCGCCAGCGCCACTTCGTCGCGGCCATCGGACCGGACGAGATCGAGGGCTGGCTGCTGTGTTTCCATCGCGCATGGAACGAACTGGCGGAACCCTCTCCGGTGGCAGATGCCATCCTCACCAAGATCGACGCCCTGGGTTGGCACATGCGCAACCAGGCAGGCGCCGCGCCAGTGGCCTGATCCATCGTCTGGAATCCGAATCGGCGCGGCGACGCACGGCGCCCGAATCGATTCTCATGTGTCCCGGCGGCTCGATCGGCACGCGCCGATGGCCCGATGACGGGCAATCCCGATAAAAGTATTTGTTTACAAGCGGTTAACAAACTCTCCCGGAAACGCCCCGTAGAGACGAAAAATCCGCCTTCCGGTAATCGTGTGTAGGGTGCACGCCTTTTTGCGCTCTACGGGGCTCTGAGGGCAAAATCCGGCCAGGAAAGGCCAATGTTCGCCCGAAGGATGCGCGAACAGGGGGGCGTATCGGGCCAGAACGCGCTTTCCTGAACCCGTAATGCATCATCCGTTGCTTGTTGAAGCACTTTCATGCATGTATTCTGAACAAAGCTTCATATCCGCGCGCGGGGCAATCCATGAATGAAATCGTAGCCCAGATCGGCGATCTTGCCGATGCCGGCGAAAAGATGATCGAGCGACTGCGTCGCAAGGCCTTTCTGCCCGAAAGCCGCAAGGGGCTCAACTTGCGCTTCGGCATTGCCGAGGCGGCGCAACTGCTGGGGTGCTCCACCAACCGCATCCGGATGGCCGAGGACGACGGACGGCTGCCCCCTCCCCCCGCTGGAGAGAATGGGCGGCGCGTGGGCTATACCGTCGAGGAACTGCTCAACATGCGCGAAGTGCTGGGCGCCGCGCCACACCGCGCGCCGCTCGATGTCCCCGCCGTGATCGCGGTGCAGAACTTCAAGGGCGGCGTGGGCAAGTCCACGGTGACGACGCACCTTGCGCACTACTTCGCCGTTCAGGGCTACCGCGTGCTGGTGGTGGACTGCGACAGCCAGGCGACCACCACGACGCTGTTCGGCTTCAACCCGCACTTCAACATCACGCGCGAGGAAACGCTCTACCCCTATCTTTCGATCGATCCGACGCAGGCGGACCTGCTCTATGCGGTGAAGCGCACACCCTGGCCCAACGTGGATCTGATTCCGTCGAACCTCGAGCTGTTCGATGTCGAATACGAGCTGGCAGCCGGCGGTGCGGACGGGCAGTCGGTCCTCGCCGCGCGCTTCCGCAAGCTGAAGGCGGGCCTGATGGACCTCGCGCGCGATTACGACGTGGTGATCCTTGATCCCCCGCCGGCGCTGGGCACCATCAGCCTCGCCGTGATGCAGGCGGCCAACGCGCTGCTCGTGCCCTTGGCGGCGACGACGCCGGACTTCTGCTCGACGGTCCAGTTTCTGTCGATGATGGACCAGGTGATCGCGCAGCTCGTCTCCGCAGGCATCACCGTCGACTACAATTTCGTCCGCCTGATCTGCTCCAAGTTCGACAGCAACGACCCTAGCCACGCGATGATCCGCACGGTCATGGAACAGACGTTCGGGCCGGCCCTCCTTCCCGTTCCGATCCTCGAATCCGCCGAGATCAGCCACGCGGCGATGCGGATGATGACCGTGTACGAACTCGAAAAGCCGATCGGCACGCCGAAGACGCACAAGCGCAGCAAGGCCAATCTCGACGAAGCGCTGGGTCAGATCGAACAGCTGGTCCGGCAAGGCTGGGGCCGCGTGGCCCCGGCGCGCGAGGAGGATGTCCTCAATGCCGCATGATCCCCCTTCCCCCCGTGGCCTGACGCCATCCAGCGAGAAATTCCATGGCGCGTAAGCAAAGCGACTATCTCGCCGCACTGCTCGCGGACGATGAACCGATTGAGAAATCATCGGAAAATGACCTGATCCAAGCGGAATCGCGGGCGCCGGCCACCCCGCCTGCCCCAATCGAGACCCCACGGGCCGAACGGCTGCGCGGAACCACGCTGCTGGGGCGCGAAAGCGCTCTTGCCCGCGTCGCGAGCGGCGAGGTCCGGCAGGTTACGCAACTGTTGCTCAATCCCGAACGGGTGCGGATCTGGCCCGGGAACGCCCGTTCCTATGGTCATCTGACCGAGGAATCCTGCCGCGAACTGATCGATTCGATCGTGGCGGAAGGAGGGCAGAAAGTGCCCGCCGTGGTCAGGCGCGTCGAAGGCGATCCGGCGCACGATTACGAAGTGATCGCCGGCACGCGGCGGCACTGGTCGATCGCCTGGCTGCGTCGTCATTCCTATCCGGACATGATGTTCGTCGCGCAGGTCGCCCAGCTTGACGACGAGGCGGCCTTTCGCCTTGCCGACCTGGAAAACCGGGCGCGCAAGGACGTCTCGGACCTCGAGCGCGCGCGCAACTACGCCCAGGCGCTCAAGGATCATTACGGCAACCACCAGTCCCGCATGGCAGAGCGCCTCAAGCTGTCCAAGGGTTGGCTTTCCAAGATGCTCAAAGTCGCCGCCCTGCCCGACGACGTGGTCGCCGCGTTCGCCTCCCCGGCCGACGTGCAGTTGAAGCCGGCGTACCCGCTGGCGCAGGCGCTGGACGATCGCGGGGCCGCGCAAGCCATTCACCGCGAAGCCAAGGCGCTCGCCCGGCTTCAGGACGCCCGGCGCAAGGCGGGCGATGCCACGCTTCCCGCCGCGGAAGTGCTTCAGCGGCTGCTCACGGCTCCAGTCGGCGACAAACGCCCCGCCGGACCGCTTGCCGAATGGGTCAACCCCCGCACGCAGCGCGCGGCGGTTTCGGTGCTGTCGTCCAACCGGCAAGGCGCGACCGTGCGCCTGCACGCGGGTTCGGGATCGAACATAGAAGACCTGCTGAAGGGCATCCGCGATGTGCTGGAAAGACTGGCGGCGGACGGCAAGGGCGTACAGGCTTGACGCCGTGCGACCGCTTTCCGTCGGCCCGCGGATGGTCCCAGCTCCGTCCTGATTGCAGGAATGCGTGCCGCATTGTCGCTCCGGTTTCCCCGGGGAAACTTTCCCCGTGAGCCGGGTGCGCAAGTCTGGCGAGTCAGACCAGTTCGACCTGTTTCTTCCCTACATCGCCGACCTCCCCTTGCGCGATCAGCGCGAGATGATGGAACGGCCTTTCTTCAGTCTCGCCAAGTCGAAGCGCCTCAAGCCGATCGACTACACCTCCCCCGACGGGAAGCTGTGGGTGCATGTTTCGGCCAACCCGGACTACGGCATGGCAACGATCTGGGATGCGGACATCCTGATTTATTGCGCCAGCGTGCTTGCCGACATGGCCAGGCGTGGCGTGAACGACGTGCCACGCAAGCTGCACATCATGCCCTACGACCTGCTGCGCGCGATCGACCGGCCCACCACGGGACGCGCCTACGAGCTGCTGGGCCAGGCGCTCGACCGGCTTGTTGCCACAACGATCAAGACCAACATCCGCGCCGAAAACCGGCGTGAAGCCACGTTCTCGTGGCTGGATGGCTGGACCCAGTTGGTCGACGAGAAGACCGAACGGTCGCGCGGCATGACCCTGGAGCTATCCAACTGGTTCTGGGAGGGCGTGATGATGAAGGGCGGCGTCCTGTCGATAGACCGCGCCTATTTCAAGCTTACCGGGGGCCGCGAACGGTGGCTCTACAAGGTCGCGCGCAAGCACGCAGGCGGCGCCGGCGATGACGGGTTTGCCATTTCAATGCCGGTGCTGTTCGAGAAAAGCGGCGCCGAAGGCGAATACCGCCGCTTCAAGTTCGAGATCGTCAAGCTGGCGGAAAAGAACGCCCTGCCCGGCTACACGCTGACCATCGAGCCCGGCAAAAATGGCGAGCCGCTGCTGCGTGCCACGCGTACCGATGGCAAGGATGGAGGCAGCCGCGCGGCATCCCATCCGGCAGCCGCGATGGTTTCCCCGGGGAAACATCCCTCCCCTGCTCCGCTTTCGCCCTCCCCCCTCCCCAAAGTGGCAACGGCTCCCGCACCGTCAGCGCCAGATCGCATCGCTCCGACCGGCAACGACGACATGGTGATCGATGCCGGCGCGCTCGTCCGGACTGCCCTTGCCGGTCTGACCAGCGCCTCGACCCGTGGTTTCGTCACCGGCGAAACCGCGGAGTATCTGCGCGAAACCTGCCCCGGCTGGGACCTCTATGCCCTGCATGCGGAGTTCGAACGCTGGGTCGATGCGGACCCGGAACGTACCCCCGCCAACTGGCAGCGCGCCTTCATCGGCTGGGTCAAACGCCATCACGTCAAGAACCGGAACAGCCTGCGCTGAGTTCCGAGCCGGGCGCAACACCCGCCCGGCTTCTCCTCCAGCCCCACCTCCACGATGGCGCGATAAGGGGGGGAGGGGAGGGGGCCTGTTCGGTTTCTTCAGCGGGCCGACAGTTCTTCCGCCATTCGCGACCCTGCCGCGAAAGAGCCGCCACCAGATCCAGCGCGCCACAACGCCGATTCGGCGCAAGCTCCCTGCTTCCAACGCAGACCAACGCGGCATTGCTCTTGCTAATGCCCGTTCCCGAAGTGTCGGGCGGGTCGAGGCAGGCATCGCATTCCCCCATCCACCCGCATGCCGATCTCGCGGTTTTGAACCTTGATTCGGACTCGTTCGCCGGAATTGATTCAAACCTGCGCGGCAGGGATCAATCGGTAGGTGATCTTCGATCTATCAGGAACAGGAGTTCGGCAGCCTTCGATCCATCGGGAACGCAAGCACGATCCTTCGAGAACATAATGTCGTTCCTTCGGGAACGGATTAGCGGCACATCGGGAACGCACGCATCACGCGACTCGCGCGGAACCAACGAGTCGGAAGCCTGCTCTGCGCTTTAACTCTTCTAAAGGCGTTTAACCCTATCTAACGCCACCGGAAATTTCATACTGAAATAGATTCCGGAGAATGCTTGTCCGGCAAGCGCCACCATAACGACGATCGTCAGGGGAGGGGAGGGGATGCGCCGGCTGTCTGCCTTTCGTCCAGGTGGCGCAGCAACCGCAGCAGACGCGGGCCGGCGACATAACCTCCGCCCGCGCCCCGCGCGAGATAGCCTTCCGCCACCAGAGTTACGACCTGCCGGTGCGCGGTTGCCGGCGGAATGGCGAGATCGCGCGCGATATCCGCAATTGGCCGGCCCACACCGTCTATCAGCACGGCGTCGAGCGTTGCCAATGTCCGCTTGAGCGAACTGATGTGCGGTGTACCCGATCTCATAATATGAGATCGTATCATCTCGTGCACGGATGCCAAGAGGGAAGGGGAGGGCAGCCATGCGCGCCAAACGCGCTCACGCCCTCGGGCTAACTTCAACGGTCTGTCTGCGGCGATTTCCGGGCACCAGCCATGGCAGAATTCATCAAGGCGGCGCGGATCTGCATGGTCGCCGCGTGCGCCCCGTTCGGCTCGGCCGCAAACAGGCCTTGGGCGGGGGCAGGGCGCGGGTCGGCCGTCCGTTGGACCAACCCGCGCTCCGCGTCAGAACGTGGCGATCCGGGCGACCAGGCGGACGGACCGGCCGGGCATGACCACCAGATCCTTGTTGAAGGCGGTGGCGTAGCGCTGGACGTCGTTGGTCAGGTTCTGGCCGACGATAGAGAACTCGACCCCGGGATGCGCCTTGAATGGCCGCGCGGTCAGATGCGCGCTCAGGGCGTTGTAGCCGTCCGTCGGGGTGTCGAACGCGCCGTAGTCGTTCTGGCGCCCGTAATGGATCAGCAGCATTCCGGCGTCGAACCGGGGGCTGGTCCAGTCGAACCCGCCGCCGATCCGATAGGGCGCGATGCGCGGCACATTGTTGCCGTCATCCAGCGTGGCGCGGGTATAGTCGCCCAGCATGCGCGCCGTCAGCACGCCCTTGCCGCTTTTGAGCAGGTCATAGGTCGCTTCTGCCTCGATTCCCCTGAAATGCGCGCCCTGCTGGCGATAGAAGACTTCGCGCAAGTCGTTGCCGCCGCCGACCACGCAGGTGCCGTCGTCGTCGCAGGAGCGCCCGGTGAGATCGCCGTAGATGTAGTTGCGGAACCATGTGCTGTAGAGGCTGCCGTCCAGGTGGAACGGCCCTTTGTTGACGCGCAGGCTGAGTTCCAGCGCATTGGCGCGCTCGATCCGGAGATTGGGATCGCCGGTTTCGTAAGTCTGCGGACCGTCATGCCCGCCGCGCGCGAACAGTTCGGTCAGCGCCGGGGCGCGACCGGTGCTGGAGAACGTGGCCCCCAGCTTCACGCCGTCGGTGGCGGTGAACAGCACGCCCAGCGCGCCGCTGACCGGGGTATAGGTGCGCGTAGTGAACTGGTCGGTGTTCGGCGTGCCGGTGATGTGGACGTTTTCCACGCGGCCGCTGGCTTCCAGATGCAGGCGCTTTGCCAGCTCCACTTCGGTGAACAGGTAGCCGGCGAAGTTTTCCGACGTGGCGGGGGACAGGTAGGAGCTGTCGTCTCCGATCGCCGAGAAGTTGCGGTGCTGGTATTCGAAACCCAGCGCCGTGTTGCTGATCGGCCCCAGGCGGTTGAGCAGCAGTTCGCTGCGCAGGTTGTATTCCTTGTTCTTGAACGTGGTGTTCACCGAACCGTCGGGGTTCTTCTCCTGATGCTGGTAATCGCCATAGCTGCCGTCGATGTTGAGCGACTTGAACAGGCCGGTGCCCAGATCGAACACGTCGCGCGTGATCACCTTGGTCTGGCGCATGTCGATATAGGTGGTGTCGCTGGGAATGCCGTATTGCGCGTCGTAGTGCGTCACCGCCAGGCCGACATGGCTGCCGCCGTCCTTGAGGAAATAGGAGCCGCCAACCGATCCGCCCCAGCCATGGAAGAACGAGTTGGCTTGCTGGCCCAGCGGCGTGTCGTAATCATCGGTGTGCCGGTAGTACCCATCGGCGTGGAGCGCGAGATTGCCGGCCCTGGCATCGACCAGCCCCGCTACTTCCGCCGCGTTGTTGACGCTGCCATAGCTGCCCGTCAGCTCCGCGTTGAGCGGATCGGCGGGAAGGCTCATCGGCACGCGGTTGTTCAGCGTGTTGATCACGCCGCCGATCGCCTGGCTGCCATAGCGCAGCGTGGCCGCGCCGCGCACCACTTCGATGCTGCGCGCGGAAAGCGGATCGATCGGCGTGCCGTGGTCCGGGCCGATGTCGGACACGTCGGAAATGCTGGTGCCGTCTTCCAGCAGGCGCACGCGGTTGGAATCCATGCCCCGGATGATCGGGCGCGAGGCGCCCGAAGCGAAGCCGGAGGCGGAGACGCCGGGCACGGTCTGCAGCGCATCGGCAATGCTGGCGCCACCGGCCTGGCGGATCTGGTCCGCATCCACCCTGGCCGGGATCGAAGGCGTTTCGTCCTGCGTGTGGCGGAACGGGGTGGCGGTTACGATGATCGCGGGATCGGCCGTGCCGCTCGCCGGGGCGGAAGCATCATCGGCGAGGGCGGGGGAGGTCCCCAGCAGCACGGACAGCATCGAGCCGCCGGCAAGGAGGAACGGGTAGCGCATGACAGCGTCCTTTCAAGCAAACGCATTCTCACTGTCATGGATCGCAAACGTGGGGTCGGGCGGGGGCATATCCGGATCGTCGCAATGTTACAAGATAACATATCAAAATGCGGCGAATGCCTGAAGGCGATTTGGTTCTGGTCATTGGAGGAGGCCGCAACCGAGATCGAGGCGAGGCGAAACGAAGGGAACTTCTGCGCGACCGGGGCGTCACACGCCCCGGATGTTCAGGCCCGGACGCCCGGGGTAACACCGCCTTCTACGGCAATGCGCACCATCTCCGATGCGCGTCCCGCACCGAACTTCTTCATGATCTTGCCGCGACAGGCCTCGATCGTGCGTGCGCTAACCCCAAGCCGCTGCGCTATCTCCCGGCTCGATTGCCCTTCGACGACGCCCTGGACGATGCTCTTTTCCCGTTCGGACAACAAACCCACCTTGTATTGCGCAATGGAATCACCCGCGTGATTCCAATTCACCCGGGCGATTGCGTCGTCCACCGCACCGGTGAACTCGGCGTCCGTAAAAGGCCAGACAAGGTAGGATTTTGCGCCGTTGAGCGCCGCCGTAATGATGCGCTGGGCGTCCATGTCGCGACAATAGGCAACGATCGGCAAACGTTGTCCCTTGATCGCTATCTTCAGCGCGGCATCGGCGATCATGTCGTTGCGATCATGGACCAGGAACACCGCATCATCATGGGCCATCCGGACCGCTTCATCGACGGAATCGAAAGGTTCGGCATGAAATCCGCGCGAGAACAGATGACTGCACATCTGCGCGCGGCACCCCTCCCTGTCGTCCACAACATAGATTTTCTGCATTGTGACAGTAATCCTACGAACCCCCAACCTATCCGCAAATATCGTCCGTTTCGGGGAAATCTTTGATCGTTATCAAGAATAACATCCGATAAGGCTTTTTTATTTCGTCAATATTTTCTTCAGAATCAGCGCTCCCGCGGTTCGCGTCACCCGGTCATTGATGTGGATCAAAGTAAGCGCCGTCACTTGAGCTATGATTTTCTGCACACAGGATAAGGGTATTGCCCTTGTGGATAAAATTACGAGTTTTCAAAGTAATACGGGTCGATGGCAAGGTAGCGGAGGTTGTTGAAACCCGGGCGTCCGACGCTGCGCGACAAGGCGCAGATTCGCAGACATGCCTTTTTCTGAGCGATGGCACAGAGGTGATGCGCGATGACGCTGGCGGTCTTTTCCTTTCGACCACCGGTGAAAGGCTGATGATCCTGGGCGAGGGTGATCCGGCGCACGGCCCGCCGAATTAGCCCGCGTGCCTGCGGCCTTGCGCGAACATGGGCCCGGAGGCGTGGGGGTCACGGCGATTTGCGGTATGGCAACTGCGCTGATTAGGGCATGCCCGGCAAAGTTCCACCGAATTCACCAGCCAGCCATCGAGCTTGCTTAGCTGAATCCGTTCGTAGAACTGAAAGCCCAGGCGCCCGTCCACCTGCCAGCGGACTTCCGCCGGGCGTTGCAGGAAGTTCTTGATGGACACCATGATCTGCGTGCCATGCGGGAATGTACGTGGCGTCTTCAGAGTGACGCCGCCACCGCCCGGCGTGATATCGATCAGACTGGCTTCCACTTCCAGCGCCGCGGTCGAAAGCAGCACGCGCGCGCACCGCTGGATGCGCGGGGTGGATCGGCGCGCATCCTTCGGCGTCGTCGCGGACAGGACGTTTTCCACGTCGATGCAGTAATCGAACTGCACGCCAGCCGTCCCGGGCCGCACCCAGCGCACCGTGGCGTCCACCGACAGGCTGCCGCCGAATTCCAGCACAACCCGATCGTCCACGCGCAGCGTCTGCTGCGTCCGGATCTGGGCACCGGACGAGGATACGTCCCGCACAAGGCACATGTCATCGGCATCGCCACCAATGAGCCTTGCGACCAGCAGCACCGAATGGGACCGTTGCGATGCCCTTCGCCCCAGCGGCCCGTCGGTCATCGTCCCGGGCTGCAACTCGGCGGGTTTCAGAAAGTCGATTGCGGTCGGCATGGAACACCTCTCCGGTTCATCACGCCGCCAGGATACGCAAAGCAAGAAATGAATTCGTAATCGCACCTTGCGGTTAAATGAAATGGAAAAACGTTGAAATATTAATCATCGATGAGGTTGATTTTTCTCATAAAATCCCTGTCTATTTTTGAGATCGTTATGAAATTCACTGGTTAATTGCTGGCCCTTCGAAACGACTCGCCAACATATCGATATCGATCATGAAGCGGGTGCCCCCGGGGGTGACGGCATCGCCCAGCAGGCCGGACAGGGCGCGCAACTGCTGGCCGATCAGATCGATCGCCTGCAGTTCGCGCAGGTGGTTGGCGATGACGTTCGCGTCGGCGCACAAGCGTGTTCCCAGCGCTTCCACATCCTCGCTCAGCTCCAGCAGCACGTCCGCCGCGACGCGGACATGCGCATGTCCCGATGCTCCGTTCATGCCGCACACCCCAACTCTTCCGGCGCATCCTCAAGAATGGCCTCAAGGTTAAGCACCATCACCATCCGGTCGCCAACCGTCGCAAGCCCTTCGAGAAATGGTACGATCGCCTCCAGCGATACCGCCGGCGGCGGCTGCATCGCATCGGACGGCACGGTCACGATATCGCTCACCGAATCCACGATCAGCCCGCGCGCCTGGCCGCGCACCTGCGTGACGATGATCGCGTGGCGCGGGGAGGCGTCGGTAACCTGCCAGCCCAGGCGCGCGCTCAGATCGATTACCGGCAGCACGCTTCCGCGCAGATTCACCACACCCGCGACATAGTCCGGCACGCGCGGCAGCCGGGCGGCCGGCGTCCAGGCGCGGATTTCGCGGATCGCCATGATGTCTATGCCGAAGATCTGTCCGGCCACTTCGAAAGTAATCAGTTCGCGATGCATGGCTCGCTCCTTCTGTCCATCAATGAGCAACACGCCGCACGGCGGCCACCAGCTTTTCGGCGTCGAACGGTTTCACGATCCAACCGGTGGCGCCGGCATCACGGGCGCGCGCCTTCTTCTGGTCCGAACTTTCGGTGGTCAGCACCAGGATCGGCCGATCGCGATGCCGGCTCCCGGCGCGCAGGCGCTCGATCAGCCCGAAGCCATCAAGGCGCGGCATGTTGATGTCGGTAATGACGACGTCGGCCTCGTTGGCGGCCAGCCATTCGAGCGCGGCCTGGCCGTCTTCGGCCTGAACGACGCTGAAGCCGTGGCTGCTCAGCGCGTGGTTCAGCAACGCGCGCATGCTGGCGCTGTCATCTACAGTCAGAACGCGGGTCTGTTTGTTCATGGGCGGGACTCACTTTCAGAAGAGTTCGACATCGCCGTTGGCGCGGCGCGGTCTGGTTTCAGGCACTTCGTGCGGGGCAAGGCTGTTCACCACATGGCGGCAGCGGACCTGTCCCCGCACCGGACGAAAATCGACGCGTCGGGCGTTGGAGCCGCCAAGGTCTGCGTGCTGCAGCACGATCCGTTCGCGTTCCAGAAAGTTGCGCGCGAAATCCGCGTTCGCCGTGCCGATGGCTTTCATCCCGGTTCGCAGGTTGGCTCCACCGTAAAGGTGCGCGCGCAAATCCGCCTTGCAGGCGCCCTGCGCCAGCATCTCGTTGATCAGCATTTCCATCAGATAGGTGCCGTAATGCACGTCGATCCTGCCGCCACCGTGCGCGCTGGGCGGCTCGGCCAGCAGGAAGTGGTTCATGCCCCCGACCCCGGCCAGAGGGTCAAAGAGGCAGGCGGCAACGCAACTGCCCAGGACGGTGCTGAATTCGTCACGCGGATCGCTGGTTGCGCGCGCATCGCCCTGCAGGATCGTTACCCGCCGCATCTCCTGCATCGGGGGGAAGGGAGCATGGTGCATGGTCATGCCGCGCCTCCCGCAAGCAGGTGATCGGCGATGCGCTCGATCGGCGCCACGACACGCGCCGCGCCAAGCGAGATCGCCGCACGCGGCATCCCGAACACGATGGACGTCGCCTCGTCCTGCGCGATGGTTTTCGCGCCCGCCCGTGCCATCGCCAGCAGGCCTTGCGCGCCGTCGCAGCCCATGCCCGTCAGCACGGCGCCGGCAGCGCGCGCGCCCACGGTCTGCGCGGCCGATTGCAACAGCACATCCACGCTGGGCAGGTGCCCCGCAACCGGATCTCCGGTCCGCAACTTGATGCATGGCGTGGCCGTTCCGCCAATGCGCATGTGGCGATGATCGCCCGGCGCGATGTAGACACGGCCCGGATGCATCGGCATGTCCGGTTCAGCCACCACCACCTCCGCATCACAAATGGCGTTCAGCGAATTGGCGATCGCCGGCACGAACCGGGCGTTGACGTGCTGCACGATTGCGGTGGGAGGGCAATCGGCCGGAAAGCCGCGAAGCAGCGTCTGCAGGGCCTCTATGCCACCGGTCGATGCGCCGATCGCGATCAGGGCCGGTCGTGCCGTACCACCGCGGGCGACCTCCCGGCTTGCCATCACCCCGCCATCCCGCGCTTGCCGGGCCTCGCTGAATCTGACCTGCGCGGCCTCGTGGATCAGATCGGGCAGAGCATCGCCACCGGTCCGGTCCACCGTGATGTCCGCTTTCGAACAGCAGGCGACAGCCCCGAGCATGAGCGCCCGGGCGGTAACCTCGGCGCCCTTGGTGGTCGCCCCGGACACGATGATGACCGGCGTGGGCCGCAGGGTCATGATCTTTTCCAGGAAATCGAGCCCGTTCATCCCGGGCATCTCGATGTCCAGCGTTACCACATCGGGATTCAGGCGCTTTATCAGGTTGCGCCCCTCGACAGCGTTGGCGGCGGCGCCGACCACCTCGATCCCCGCTTCGCCCGACAATCGGGACAGCAGCAGGGCCCGCATCGTGGCGGAATCATCGATCACCAGGACACGAATGGTCATGCCGCGGCCTTTCGGTAAATAGTGGGGCCTACCGGCCGTAGGATGCGCGCCGCCGGTCCGGTCACGCGCTCGCTGTGCCCGATGTAAAGGTAGCCCCCCGGAGCGAGAGCATCGGCGAACCGCGCCACGAGCTGCTCCTTCGTCTCTGCATCGAAGTAGATCATCACGTTCCGGCAAAAGATGACGTCGAACGGGTGCCGCATGGGCCAAGGCCCCAGCAAATTGAGGATGCGAAAACGCACCAGCGCGCGCGTCAGGTCGCTGACGGTCGCCATCCCGTCGGCTTCCTGCGTCCAGCACCGGCGCAATTCCTGGGGCACGGGTTCCAGATCCTTGGCGGGATAGGTCGCCGCTTCGGCTTGCCGCAGGACATGCGGGGCAAGATCCGTTGCCAGCATCTTCAGATCGCGCCCGGCCAGCCTTCGTCCGGCCAGTGGCTCGCTGCCCAGCAGGGTCATGGCCAGCGACCATGTTTCCTCGCCACTCGAACAGCCCGCCGACCACAGCCTTACGCCGCGCCCGGCTTCCAGCGATGCGACGAGCGCCGGCCTGACCTGTTCGGCAAAATGCGCGAAATGGTGCGGTTCACGGTAGAAGAACGTGTGGTTGGTGGTCAGCGCCGCCACCGCGCGCGCTTCTTCCGCCGCATCGGTGCGCAACCGTGCAACGTAGTTTCCGAAACTGCCGCATCCGGTTTCGCGCACCAGCGGCGCGAGCCGCGAATAGACCAGCATGGCCTTGCCTTCCGGCAGTATGATGCCGGCATGGGCATAGGCGATATCGGACAGTGCCCGGAAGTCGACCACCGAATAGATGGCCGGGCTGATACCGGGCAGCGGTTCGGCAAAACCGGCGTGCGCGGCGCTCATGCTGCCTGCCTTTCGGAAAGGATGTTCATCGCGCCGGCCGCAAGGCCATCGACATCAAGGATCAGCGCAACCTGTCCGTCGCCAAGGATCGTCGCGCCGGCGACGCCTTCGACCTGGTGAAAGTGCGTATCCAGGCTCTTGATGACGAACTGGCGCTGATCGTGAATGTGGTCGACCAGCAGCGCCGCTTTGCCCGCCGCTTCGGTATCGACCACGACCAGGACACCCCGTTCGCCGTCCGGCGCGGACCCGCCGATTCCGATCGTCTCGCCCACCGGCAGAACCGGGATGTAGCGTCCGCGCAGGTTGATCATATGGCGACCGCCCATCGCTTGCAGATCGCCCGGTTCCGGCCGCAGGCATTCGACGATATGGGCCAGCGGCACGACCATGGTCTCGTCACCAACCCCGACGACCATGCCATCGGCGATGGCCAGCGTCAGAGGCAGCGTGAGCGTGAACGTGGTGCCTTTGCCGAAATGGGATTCGATCGTCACGCGACCGCCGAGATCCTTCACGTTCTGACGCACCACATCCATGCCGACGCCCCGCCCGGAAACGCTGGTGACGCTGGCGGCGGTCGAAAAGCCGGGCGCGAAAATCAGGTTGTCGATCTCTTCCGGCGAAAGCTGCGCGTCGGCCGAGACCAGCCCTTGCGCCACGGCCTTGGCCAGCACGCGTTCGCGATCGATACCGCGTCCGTCATCGGCGATCCGGATCAGAATGCGGCCCGACCGATGCTCGGCCGACAAGGTCAGCGTGCCATCGGCCTCCTTGCCCGCGGCAAGCCGCTCCTCTGCGCTTTCGATACCGTGATCGACCGCGTTGCGGATCAGGTGGGTCAAGGGTTCGCCCAGCCGTTCGATCACGGTCTTGTCGAGCTCGGTCGCTTCGCCCGACAGCGACAGACGGACATGCTTGCCCGTGGATGCCGCCAGTTCGCGCAATATCCGGGGCACGCGGCTGAAGACCGTGCCGATCGGCTGCGCGCGAATCGACATGGCGCTTTCCTGGATGTCGCGCGTCAGGGAATCGAGCAGGGTCAGCTCCTCGCTGGCGGAAACCCCCTGGTTCGCCATGCGCTGCGCCACCATCGCCTGCGCGATCACCAGTTCGCCCACGGAATCGATCAGCCGGTCGAGCTTGGCCAGGTCGATGCGGATGGTCTGCCCTGCGACAGCCGCCGGAGACGCCGCGGCGGCTGTATCTGCGGCAGCGGCCGCCGGGGCGCTGTCGGCCGGCTGCGATCGGGATTCGGCAGCCTGCTTCACGCTCACCGCCGGCAAAGCGCTTTCGATACGCGGCGCCGGAATGGCCGCATCGTTACCCATCGCGATCGAACAATCGTCTCCCACGAAATCGAAGATGTCACGCGCCTCTGCCTCATCGACATGCGCGGGCATGCGGAACGTCCAGCCAAGGTATCCCTGCCCGGGGACAAGCAGGTCGAGTGGCGGGACGTTCGCCGTGTCGCACAGGATGCATTCCCCGCCGAGGCTTGCGACTTCGCGCAGCAGCAGAAGAGGTTCGCCGCCGTTAAGCATGGCTCCGGCATGCGGACGCACATGCAACAGCCAGCCCTCGGCCGTTTCACCCGCTTCCGCGGCTGCCGTCTCATCCACCCCCACAAGGTCGTCCAGCAGCGAATCAAGGTCGAAATCCAGCTCGGCATCGTCTGCCGAGGCGGCCGGTCCGCATTCATCGACGGCCACGGCCACCGCCTCCTCTGCCGGCTTCGCGCCACCGCCACCCTGCGCGGCGGCCAGCTCCGCTACGACGGCGGCATCGTCGACATCCGGCGCCCCCTCGCGCACCGCCGCGACATGATCGCTGAGCACATCCAGAGCGCGAAGGAGCAGATCAACCAGACCCGGCGTCAGGTCGACCATCCCTTCACGCACATCCGAAAGCAGCGTTTCGAACGTGTGCGTATAGGCCTGCAGCGCGGCAAACCCGAAAGCGCCGGCGCCGCCCTTGATCGAATGCACCGCGCGAAAGATCGCGTTGACGGTCTCGGCGTCGTGCGTCCCCGCCTGGCACGCGGCAAGCCCGGCTTCGGCGGCCGCCAGCGATTCTTCGCATTCGACGAAGAATATCTGCTGAAGTTCCTCGTTCGTCATGCCGGTTCACTTTCGTTCAGGATAGCGGCGAGTCCCGCCATGCGCGCGATTTCGGACAGGGCTTGCGACGGCACGATGCGAACGGTGTCGCTGGTCTTGCGCGCGCTGATGACAAGCTGCAGCAGGGCCTGGCTGACGTGCGTCACCTGCGCGGCGTCGATCGTCAGCGGACCTGTGCCGACCGCCGCGACAAGATCGGGCAGCAAAGCCTCTACAGTCGCGCGATCGCAGCGGGGGGGAAGCGGAAATGTCTGCATGATGAAACGGCGTCCTTTGCGGGCTGGCGCGGCTCAGAATTCGGACCAGTCGTCTGCCTGGTCGGCGACAGCGGCCGCCGGTTCGGAAGCGAGAGCAAGATTGCCTTGCACCCTGGGTATCGACGGGATTGAAGGCTGGGATCGCGCCGCCGGGCGATAGGCGGGACGGTCTTCGCTTTCGCCCATGCGGAACCGGTCCACCAGCGCGGTCAGTTCATGCGCTTCGCTGGCGAGACTGCGCGCCGCGGCCGTGGCCTGTTCGACCATCGCCGCGTTCTGCTGCGTCATGCGATCCATCTCGCCAACCGATGTGTTGACGTGGCGCAGATTCTGCGCCTGCTCCTGCGCGGTATCGGCAATCTCCGTAACCAGCGCCGAGATGTCACCGACACCCCCGACGATCCTTTCAAGCAGGCCGCCGGCTTCACCCACCAGCATCACGCCGTCGGCAACCTGCCGCGAACTCTGGGTGATCAGTTCCTTGATGTCTCGCGCGGCGTTGGCGGAGCGCTGGGCCAGCGCCCGCACTTCGTTCGCCACCACGGCGAAGCCCTTTCCGGCATCGCCTGCGCGCGCCGCTTCAACCCCTGCGTTCAGCGCGAGCAGGTTGGTCTGGAAAGCGATGCCGTCGATCACGTTGATGATCTGGCTGATTTCGCGCGCGGACGACTCGATCGCGGACATCGCCTCGGTCGCCCGCGTCACCACCTCGCCGCCTTCGCTGGCTTCGCGATGCGCGGCCCCGATGGTCTGCTGCACTTCGCCGGCGCGTTCCGCCGTCGACACCATCTTGCCGGTGATCTGGTTCATGGCCACCGCCGTTTCTTCGAGGCTGGCCGCCTGGCGTTCGTTGCGCTGGGCAAGATCGTCCGACGCGGCCCGGATTTCCGATGCTCCGACCAGCACCCCGGAGGCTGCGGCCCGCACCGACTGGAGCGCCGTGGCAAGGGCTTCGGCCGCCGCGTTGAAATCCCGCCGGACGGCATCGTACGCGCCGGGGAAGGGCTTCTCGAGACGGAATTCCAGATCGTTGGCCGCAAGGTGCCCCAAGCCGTCGCTGAGGCTGTTGATGATTTCGCGCTCCTCGGCGGCGCGGCCTTTGCGCAGTTCCAGCGCATTGTTGCGAAAGATCGCCATCGCCTTGGTCATCCGGCCAACGCAATCGCGGTATTCGGTGAAGCGGACCGGCGCATCGACATCGCCCGCAGCCAACGCCTCCATGCGTTGCACGGTCTGGACATAGGGCGTGCAGATCGCGCCGCGCGCGTATGCCAGGATCGCCACCGCCGTCACCGCAAGGGCCAGCGCGGCTGCCATCACCGGGGCGCTGCCGCCGGCGGCGAGCACCAGAATCACGCCAGCGCCGGAAAGCGCCGCCTGAATAGAGATCAGAACGGCGAATTTCGTGCGGATCGGCGCGTCTTTGACAAACCAGTCTAACATCGGACCTCCTGCACCAGCCCCATCCCGACAGCGCCATCTGGCCGCGCGGGACTTGCGGTGTGGTGCAGGGTTTATCCCTACGTAATGAACGCAAGGCCCTGTTCGGGGATCGTAAATCTACGATCAGGCGGCAGCGGTTTGCTTGCTTTTTATGGTTAGAAGGGACCCGTGCCCTAGCGGCTGACGAATCCACCAATACGTTGAAATGAAAGACTTATGCCATGCATGACGCAAGGGTTCTCGTGGTCGACGACTCCGCAGCGATGCGCGCCCTCTTTTCCGATCTGCTGGAACAGTCCCGCAACGTCCGGGTCGTGGGAACCGCCGCTAACGTCAACGAAGCGCGCGAACAGATCGAGCTGCTGCGTCCCAACGTCCTGACGCTCGACGTGGAAATGCCGGGCATGAGCGGGATCGAGTTTCTCGAAGAGATCATGGACAGCAATCCCATGCCGGTCGTCATGCTTTCCAGCCTGACGCAAAGCGGCGCCGTGACGACGCTGCGGGCCTACGAGCTGGGCGCGGTGGAATGCTTTCCGAAGCCCTTGAAAGTCAGCCCTGAACAGTTCGCCAAGAACGTCAGCAAGCTTGGCAAGATCGTGCTGGCGGCCGCCAACAGCAACGTGCGCCAAAAACGGCCCCACCACGTGAATCGCTGGCACAAGGAGCAGTTCCACTGGAACGGCACGCTGATCGCCATCAACGCATCGATGGGCGGGTTCGAGGCCCTGACAGATCTGTTTGCCGCTTATCCGCCCAATTGCCCGCCGACGGTGGTGGTTTTGCAAGCGGAACCCGAAGTGGCCAATGCGTTCATCCAGCGGCTGAACACCGAACTGGCCTGCACCGTAACGCCCGCAAAAGACGGTACGTCGCTGCTCCAGGGCGGCATCTACATCGCTTCCGATCCGGATTTCCACGTTGTGCTGGAAGCGGGCGAACCGGCGCAGTTGCGCCTTCTGGCGAGAGAGCCGGCCAACGGGGTTCGCCCGTCGGCCGACCTTCTGTTCGGAACGATCGCCCGCGCCGGCGTGCCGGCCATCGGCATCATGCTGTCCGGCCTGGGGCAGGACGGGGCCAAGGGCCTTTTGCTGATGCGCAACGCGGGCGCCGAAACGTTCGCGCAGGAACGAGGCAACGCCATCGTGCCCGAGGCCCCCGCCGCGGCGATCAACCTGAACGCGGCCATGCACGAACTGCCAGCCGACCAGATAGGCGCCGAAGCCATCAAGGCCTGCACAGAAAAATAGACCTGCAAACGTCTCAACCGATCGCGAAGGACCACTCATGAGCAATATCAACGTAAACGAATTCGTGAACGAGCGCGTCGATTTCTTCGGTATCGACGATGCCGATTATGGCAATTTCGCCAAGATTGCCGAAGCGCTGGCCCGTCATGCCCCCGCCGCGCTCGATCGCTTCTACGACAAGGTCGGAGCGACTCCCAAGACGGCGGCCTTCTTTTCGTCGCGGCAGGCGATGGATCACGCCAAGGGCAAGCAGATCGCGCATTGGGCGGCGCTGTTCTCGGGCCGGGTGGATGGCAGCTACATCGCCAAGGCGGAACAGATCGGTACGGTCCACGCCCGCATCGGGCTGGAGCCGACCTGGTACATCGGCGGCTATGCCCGCGTCCTTTCGGCCATCATCACCACCATCTGCGACAAGGGCTCGGGCCTGTTCGGCAACAAGGCCGCCGGCCGGCAGGTAGCCACGCTGGTCAAGCTGGCTTTGCTCGACATGGAAATCGCGCTGTCCGCCTATTTCAAGGCCGAGGAGAAATCCCGCCTTGCCGTGATCGAACAGCTGGGACACGCGCTGGCGGAAGTCGCCAACGGGCGTTTTTCCACCAAGCTCGAAGGACTGCCCGAAAACTATCGCCAGATTGAAGCCGATTTCGAAACGATGCGTCTCGAAATCGGTGGCGCGCTGGCGTCGGTTGCCGAGGCGGCATCGACGATCAACACCGGCGCTGCCGAAATCCGCCAGGCTTCGGACGACCTTGCCAACCGCACCGAACGGCAGGCTGCCTCACTCGAGGAAACAGCCGCCGCGATGCAGGAGCTGACCACCGGCGTGCGCGAAGCGGCCGATGGCGCCGTTCACATGACCGGTTCTGTGGCGGAAGCCGATCACGAGGCCGTGCAGGGACGCAACGTGGTCAAGGAGGCCGTGGGCGCGATGGACGGAATCCATCGCACGGCCACCGAGATCAGCAAGATCATCGACGTGATCGATGGAATCGCCTTCCAGACCAACCTGCTTGCGCTCAACGCGGGCGTCGAAGCGGCCCGGGCGGGCGATGCCGGCAAGGGGTTTGCGGTGGTGGCCAACGAAGTGCGGGCGCTGGCCCAGCGCTCCGCCGACGCCGCCAGCAATATCAAGCACCTGATCAACGGCAGCGTCGAACAGGTCGAACGCGGGGTCAAGCTGGTGGGGCAGTCGGGCGAGGCGTTCGGTTCGATCGCGGCGCGCGTTGGCGAGATCAAATCGCTGGCGACGGGCATTGCCGATCTCGCGCAGGCCCAGGCGCTGAACCTGCAGCAGGTTAACGATGCGGTTCGTGAAATGGACCAGATGACGCAGCACAACGCGGCAATGGTGGAACAATCGAACGCCGCGTCGCGCAGTCTGGCCGGAGAAGCCGAACAACTGGCCACGCTGGTTTCGCGCTTCAACGTATCAGGCGCCGCGGTCGTGCCCATTGCCAAAGCCAAGGACCGGCGCAAGACACCGGCGGCCACTCCACGTCCTTCCCCCGCCGCAGCACGGAAATCCGCGGGGATGGCGGCCACGGCAACGGCCGAGGACTGGTCGGAATTCTGAAGCGGCAGCCGGCCCATGACGCCGTGCATCTGCCCGGGACTGCGCGGTTTCGCTGGCCGGAACCGCCACAGCCGAAAGACGCCTAGCCATGCGCGAATATTCCATCAGCCATTTCGACTTCCCGGGCAGTGACGGACTGCCCGGCGAGGCCGCGCCGAAAAACGTCTCCGACGGCGCGGCCTCGCCCCTCCGTGATCCCGACACGCCATCGCAAGTCGGCATGCGCAGCCGCTTCTACCAGCATGCGCTGGACGAAGCGGCGGTGGTTGCGGTGACGGACCGCAAGGGGACGATCGTGTCGGTAAACCGGAAGTTCTGTGACCTGTCCGGCTATTCGCGCGAGGAACTGATCGGCCAGAACCATCGCGTCTTGAAATCCGGCCGCCATGATCGCGCCTTCTTCCACCAGTTGTACCACACGATCAGCCAGGGCGGCATCTGGCATGGCGAAATCTGCAACCGGGCCAAGAACGGCGGGCTTTACTGGGTTGATACCACGATCGTGCCGTATCGGGGCGCCGATGGTGAAATCGAACGGTACATCGCGATCCGTTTCGACATCACCCGCCAGAAGATGGCCGAGGATCGACTGTGGCATCTTGCCAACTTCGATCCGCTGACGGGGTTGCCCAACCGGCTTTGGTTCATGAATGAAATCAAGGACTGCATCCACCAGGGCCTTGAACGCATAGCTCCGTTTGCGATCGCTATGCTCGATCTCGATAATTTCAAGGATATCAACGACAGCCTGGGCCACGCCGCCGGCGATAGCGTGTTGCGCGCCGTGGGCGACCGTTGTCGCGCGGCGATCAGGAATGGCGATTGCATCGCCCGCATCGGCGGAGACGAATTCGCGATCATCATGCACGACTGCGGCGATCCGAAGATGGCCATGGAACGTGCCGACACCCTGTTGCGAGCCATAACTCCGCCGGTCCATGTGAAGGGTAGCGATCGGACAATCTGCGCCAGTATCGGCATCGCCATTTTCCCCCGTGATGGCTGGGACCAAAACGAATTGCTGAAATGTGCGGATATCGCGCTCTATTCCGTGAAATCGAACGGACGGGCGCGTAGCGCCCTGTTCGACAGCGAGATGCGCCAGGCGGTGCTGCAGCGCGCGCGCATACGGGCCGATTTCGAGACCGCGCTGCACACTGGTCAGCTACGCGTGTTCTATCAGCCGATCATCGAGAGTGAAGGCCGTTCGCCGATCGCGATGGAAGCCCTGCTGCGCTGGCAGCATCCGCGCGATGGCCTGATTTCGGCTGCGGCTTTCGCGGACGCCTTGATCGAGGAGAGCCTCGCCGCCAGGGCCGACATGTTCGTCCTGCGCACGGTGATCCGGCAGATCCGCGCATGGCGCGATGCGGCGGTGCCGTTTCGCTCCATTTCGATCAATGCAACGATCGCGGATTTCAGATCATCCGACTATGTCGACCTGATCATCGAAGCTGTCGAAAGCGGCATGATCGACCGACGGGACATCTGCGTGGAAATCAACGAGGATACGCTCCTTGGAAGCCAGCAGAACGAGGCGATCCTGCAAATCAGCCGCTTGCATGACGCAGGCGTGGGAACGGCCTTCGACGATTTCGGCACCGGGTTCGCATCCTTGCGGCATCTGCGCGATATTCCCGTGGACACCGTCAAGATCGACAAGAGCTTCATCGATTCCGTGGAAACCAAGCCATCCGACTGTGCGATTGTGACCAGCGTGATCGAACTGGCCCATCGGCTGGGCAAGAAGGTGACTGCCGAAGGCGTGGAAACACTGGCGCAAGCCGACATCCTGCAACGGCTGCACTGCGACAGCATCCAGGGCTATCTGGTCGCTCCGGCGATGGACAACACCATGATCGAGCGGTTCATCGGTGACATCGAAGTGTGACTGCTGTTGTCACCCTGTTCCGCCGGTTCAGCGCGCGGCCTTGACCCAGCCGTGCATGTCCATCCAGCGCACGAACGCATCGAACCAGCCGGTGCTGGTCGTTGTCTTGGGGTACATGCCGAATCCGTGCCCGCCCTGTTCGTAGAGGTGGAATTCGACCGGACGCCGGGCGGCGCGCCAGCTTTCCACGAGGCCAAAGCCATTGTTGGCGAAGAAGGGGTCGTCTGCGGCAATGGCCAGGAACATCGGTGGCGCATCGGCCGGCACGGTGACAGGGGCAAGCGGGCCATAGACAAGGCCGAGGAAGGCGGGCCGGGCATCCTGTCCGGACAATTCGGTAGCCAGCGTCAGCATCGCGCCGGCGGAAAAGCCGACCATGCCGACACGGTTGGGATCGATATGCCATTCGCCGGCACGCTGGCGGATCAGCGCGAAAGCGGCGCGCGAATCGGCAATTTGCGGCGCAAGCCCCGCCATCCGTTCTTGCGGGGTCGGCTGGGATTGTGCCGGAGACTGCGAAGCGCGGGCCACCCCCGCGAACATGGCGCGCATGGACTTGTCGAACTCTGTCATCGTCGCCGGGGTCTGGTTGAGCCGGTACTTCAGCACGAAAGCGGCGATGCCCCTGGCGGCAAGCGCCTTTGCCACGTCGGAGCCTTCGTTCTCCATGGAGAGCGTGAGAAAGCCGCCGCCCGGCGCCACGATCACGGCCGTCCCGCTGGCCTTGGCGGGATCGGGCAGGTACGGGGTGAGCGTCGCGATCGTCACATTGCGGGCGAAGCGGCTACCATACTGCGCATGCCACGTCTCGGGGTTGCGTGCGCCGGGCAAGGGGCCGGTGCCGAGTTCGATCGCACCAGGCTGGGCCGGTGTGGGGATCGGCGTCATAGCGTCGTTCTGAGCCCGGAGCGGTGTCGCCATGGCCAGCGCCGCCGCGAGGCTCGTGACGGCAAGACGCGCCGGAAAGTGCCGGGTTGCGCGGGATTTGGCCTTGCATCCATGCTTCATGACATCTCTCCTGAAGATGCGCGCCCTGTTTTCGGGGATCGGCGGGCGCGCCGTTGCCGCATGTGGTAGCGATACCATAGCGCCGGGGCAAGGGGCCAGCCGCATGCCGCTGCGCTTGCGCGGCCCGAAGCCGCTACAGCCATGCGGAGGGTACGTTGAAAACGAATGCGCGTCCGTCCGCACTTGATATTGGCGGTGCGGCCACGTAAGGTAGCGCTATCAATTAGAGAAACAAGGGATGCATTGATGGGTATGAGCCTTACGGCTTGCCTTCCGCACGACTTTACGGACGGGGCCTTCATCGGTCGTGCGCAAGCGCCCGATGGGCCGCATGTGATCGTCCTTGCAAGCGGCAGAATCCGCGACATCACCGAGATTGCGAGCACGGTTTCCGGTGCGCTGGCGCGGGGTGTGCCCGATGGGGGCAAGGACCTGGGCGTCATCGAGGACGGCTTGCCCGAAGGCTGGGAACTGCTTTCGCCGATCGACATCCAATGCGTGAAGGCCTGTGGTGTGACCTTCGCCGTTAGCGCTATCGAACGTGTGATCGAAGAACGCGCGCGGGGCGACGCGGGCGCGGCGGCCGAAATCCGCATCGGCCTGGAAGCCACGATCGGCGCGGGAATTCGCGCGGTGGTCCCCGGCAGCGATGAGGCCATGGCGCTGAAGCAGGCGCTGATCGCGCAAGGCATGTGGTCGCAGTATCTCGAAGTGGCGATCGGGCCGGACGCGGAGGTGTTCTCCAAGTCGCCGGTGCTTTCGACCGTCGGCCATGGCGCGCCGATCGGGGTGCGTTCGGATTCGAGCTGGAACAACCCGGAGCCGGAGGTCGTGCTGGTGGTCGATCCGGCCGGCAAGGCCGTTGGCGCCACGCTGGGCAACGACGTGAACCTGCGCGATTTCGAAGGCCGTTCGGCACTGCTGCTGTCGAAGGCGAAGGACAACACCGCGTCCTGCTCTATCGGCCCGTTCATCCGCCTGTTCGACGCGGGCTTCGGCATCGACGACGTGCGCCGCGCCGATGTGGAACTGGTGGTGGAAGGGCAGGACAACTTCCGCATGGAAGGCACCAACCGCATGACCGAGATCAGCCGCGATCCGCTCGAGCTGGTCCGCCAGACGCTGAGCGAACACAGCTATCCGGACGGATTCGTGCTGTTCTGCGGCACCCTGTTCGCCCCGACGCAGGACCGCGACGAACCCGGCGGGGGGTTCACCCACAAGGTGGGCGATCGCGTGACGATCCGTTCCGAACGGCTCGGCACGCTGACCAACACCGTCACCACATCGCGCGATGCGCCCAAGTGGGCGATGGGCATCGGCGCCTTCATGCGCAACCTGGCCGCGCGCGGTCTGGTGGACCGGGCGTGAACGCGGTGACGTCGACCGAATCCGGGGCTGCTCCGCAAATCAAGGGAAAGCAGGTGCTTGCACAGACAGAGAGCCGCGCGTTGACGGCACAGTACCCCAGCATCCGCGACAAGCGGGTGATCGTGACCGGTGGCGCGAGCGGGATAGGCGAGGGCATTGTCGAGGCTTTCGTGCTGCAGGGTGCGCAGGTCGGCTTCGTCGACATCCTGCCCGAGGCAGGGGAGCGCCTTGTGCAGCGGCTTGGCCATGCCGAGCACGTGCCGGTGTTCCGCGCGCAGGACGTATCGGACAGCGATGGGCTGGCCGGCGCGATGACCGCGCTGGCCGGCGTGCTGGGCGGCTGCGACGTGCTGATCAACAATGCCGCCAGCGACGACCGCCACATGCTGGATGACGTGACGCCGGCCTACTGGGACGAGCGGCTGGCGGTGAACCTGAAGCACAAGTTCTTCGCCTCGCAGGCCGTATGGCCGGGAATGAAGGCCGGCGGCGGGGGCGTGATCCTCAACCTCGGTTCGATTTCGTGGCATCTGGGGCTCGACGAACTGGCGCTCTACCAGATCGCCAAGGCCGGCGTCGAAGGCCTGACCCGTAGCCTTGCGCGCGAGCTGGGGCCGTATAACATCCGCGTCAACACGATCATTCCGGGCAACGTGCAGACCGAGCGCCAGATGCGCTGGTACACGCCCGAAGGGGAGGCGGAAATCGTCGCGGCGCAATGCCTCAAGGGCCGGCTGCAACCGGTGGACATCGCCGCGATGGCGCTGTTCCTCGCCTCGGATGACGCGCGCTTCTGCACGGGCCACGAATACTGGGTCGACGGGGGATGGCGTTGAACGCGACCCGAAGGGTGGAGCACGCGCTCGCGCTCGGTTGCACGCTGGGCGAAGGCCCGGTGTGGGACGCGGCACGCCAATGCCTGTGGTTCACCGATATCAAACAGCGTCGTATCCACCGCTTCGATCCGGCGGACGGGCGACACCAGAGCTATCCGGTGCACGAGCAGGTGGGCTGGGTGCTGCCAGTCCGCGGCGGGCAGCTGCTTGCCGGGATGAAGGACGGGCTGCATCTGTTCGATCCCGCCACCGGCCTTTCCCGGCACGTGGCGCACGTGCCGGGCGAACCGGCGGGCAACCGGCTGAACGATGCCTGCACCGATAGCCGCGGGCGCGTGTGGTTCGGTTCGATGGACGATGACGAGACCGCCACCAGTGGGCGCTTCTATCGCGCGCAGGGCGGCCGGATCGTGCCGCAAGGCCCCGACCGGGTGTGCATCACCAATGGCCCGGCGATCGCGCCGGATGATTCCAGGCTTTATTTCACCGATACGCTGGCACGCGCGATCATGGTGGCGGATGTCGATGCCGACGGTGATGTTGGCCCGGCGCGCCTCTTTGCCGATGTGGCACGCGATTTCCCGGAGGCTTACCCTGACGGGCCGGTGTGCGATGCGCAGGGCTGCGTCTGGACCGGGTTGTGGAACGGCTGGGGCGTCGCGCGCTATTCGCCAGAGGGCGAACTGCTGGAAAAGGTTGAGGTGCCGGCCGCCAACGTGACCAAGCTGGCCTTTGGCGGGGCGGAGATGACGCGCGCCTTCGTCACCACCGCGCGCAAGGGGCTGGACGCGGCGGCGCTGGCGGCGCAGCCGCTGGCGGGCGATCTTTTCGCCTTCGATGTCGATGTGCCGGGCGTGGCGCCGGCGCTGGCGGACTTCCCCGCGTGATACGGCTGGCGTTCACGGGGCTGGCGCATGGCTTTGCTGCTCCCGCATTGGCGGCGCCCGCGCTCGAACTGGGCGCGGTGTGGAGCGACCATGCCGTGATACAGCGCGATCGGCTTGTGCTGGTGGAAGGGCGGGCGGCGCCGAACGCCGTGGTGTCCGCCACGCTGGGCACCGAACGCGCCGAGGGCAAGGCGGACGCCGCCGGCGATTTCACCTTGCGCTTTGCCGCGCGGCCGGCCTCGGCCGCTCCGGTCGACCTGGCGGTGACGGCGGGTGGGCAAAGCCTGCGCGTCACCGATCTGGCGGTGGGCGATGTCTGGCTCTGCTCCGGCCAGTCGAACATGGAATTCCCGCTTGCGCACGCGCTGAACGGCGGGATGGAAGTGGCACGGTCGGGGGACCCCGGCCTGCGCCTGCTGCAGGTGCCCAAGGCGATGGCGTATCTGCCGCAGCGCGCGTTCGGGAAGCCAACGCGCTGGGCCGCCGCCGGGCCGGACACGACCGCGGACTTCTCGGCGGTGTGCTACTTCATGGCGCGCGAATTGCGCCGGGCGCGGGGCGTGCCGATCGGCGCGATTCACGCCAGCTGGGGCGGATCGAAAGTGACGCCGTGGCTCGATCCGCAGGCCGGCGCCGCGATCGGCGGGGCCAGCGACATGGCACTGCTGGGCCTGTTCGCGAAAGACCGGCTGGCCGCCGTGACACAATTCGCGCCGCGCTGGCAGGCATGGTATGCGGGCGAGGCCGGCGGTGGCGCGCCGTGGACCCGGCCCGACGATCTGCCATGGCAGCCCGTGCCGGCGATCAGCGGCTGGCTGGCGTGGACCGGTACGCCACTGGCCACCAAGGCGACCGGCACGGTCTGGCTGCGGCGGCAGGTCACGCTGACGGCGGATCAGGCGCGGGCCGGGGCGACGCTGATGCTCGGCGTGCTCGACGACATGGACATGACCTTCGTCAACGGCCACGCGGTGGGCAACACCTTCGGCTGGGACGAGGAACGTGCCTACAAGCTGCCGCCGGCGTTCCTGCGCGCGGGGGTGAACGAGGTCATGGTCGCCGTGACCAACACCTATGCCGATGGCGGATTCGCGAGCCCTGCGGACCGGCTGGCGCTGGTGACGGGTGACGGCCAGCGCATGCCGCTGGCAACCGGTTGGCGCTATACGATCGCGCCCGTGCGCCGCTATCCGCCGCGTCCGCCATGGGATGCGAACGCGGGCATCGGGCTGATGCACAACCGCATGATCGCCCCGCTCGGCCATTTCGCCATGGACGGCGCGGCCTGGTATCAGGGCGAAAGCGATGTCGACACGCCCGACTATGCGCGGCGGATGAAGGCGCTGATCGCGGGCTGGCGCGCGCGCTTCGGGCCGGCGCTCAAGGTCGGCATCGTGCAACTGGCGAATTACGGCCCGGTAGCGGACAAGCCGGTATCATCCGACTGGGCGCGGACGCGCGATGTGCAGCGGCGCATCGTGGCAGAGGATGGCAACGCCGCGTTGGCCAGCGCGATCGACATTGGCGAGCCGACCGACATCCATCCTGCCAACAAGCTGCTGGTGGGCCAGCGGCTGGCGTTGGGGGCGCTGGGCAAGCCCGTGCCGATGCCGCTGGCGGCGCGGCGCGAAGGCAATGCCGTGCGGGTGACGTTCGGCGGCATCGAAGGCGGGCTCCATGCGCTGAGTGCGGCGCAGGCGATCGGCTTCGAACTGTGCGACGCGGGCGAAGCCTGCCGTTTCGCGCCGGCGCGGGTCGATGGCGATGCGGTGGTGATCGCCGGGAACGGCGGGCCGATTGCGAAGGTCCGCTATGGCTGGGCCGACAGCCCGGTCGTCAACCTGTTCGACGCGCGCGGGCTACCGGTGCCGGGGTTCGAACTCGACGTGGTGGGCGAATGAGGATCGTCCGCGCGGCCTAGGCCTTGCCGGGCGGCGCGGCATCGGATTCCCGCCGAACCAGTTCGTACGCAAGCGTGGCGAGGCGCGGTTGCGGGTTTTCCTCGGCGCGGTCGGCGCGGATTTCCTGCGCGAGCAACTCCAGCGCGGTCTCGGCCATCTTGCGGATCGGCTGGCGGATCGTGGTCAGCTCTGGCCAGATCGTGGAGGCGAACGCGGTATCGTCGAAGCCGCAGACGGTAAGGTCGCGCGGCACTTCCAGATCGTTGCGGTGCGCTGCCGCCACGCAGCCGGCGGCCATATCGTCGTTCGAGGCGAAGATCGCGGTCGGGCGCTGGGGCAGGGCGAGCATGTCCATCGCCGCGTCCAGCCCGGAGCGGTAGGTGAACTGCCCCTGTTTGACGAGCGCCTCGTCCACGTTCACGCCGGCTTCGGCCATGGCATCGCGAAAGCCGGCAAGGCGCAGCGCGCTGGCCGATTGGCGGGGGTTGCCGATGATGAAGCCCACGCGCTTGTGGCCCAGATCGAGGATGTGGCGCGTCATGTCGTAGGCGGCCTGGTAATCGTCGATCATCACCACGCCGTGATGCGCTTCTGCTTGGCCGGGGCCGACCAGCACGGCGCGGGTTCCGGCGCGGCGCAGGCGGGCGAGCAGCGCGGTGTCGTCGCACAGCGGCGGGGGGAGCAGGAAGCCATCGACCGCGCTTTCCACCAGCCGCGCGATCATTTTCGCCTGATCGCGATCCGGATCGCAGCGTTCGACCATGAGGTGGGCATCGAGCCGCGTCGCCGCGTCCATGCAGCCGATCAGCAGTTCGCTGAGATAGGAGGCGGAAGGGTTGGCATAAAGCAGCGCGATGCGCAGCTGCGATGCGCCGGCAAGGCTGCGCGCGGCGCGGTTGGGCGCGTAGTTGAGTTGTTTGATGGCCGCTTCGACCGCAAGGCGCGTTTCCTCGCGCACGCCCGCGCCTCCGTTGACCACGCGGCTGACGGTCATCGGCGAGCACTGGGCGAGGCGCGCGACGTCGGTCACCGTGGGGCGCCCGGACTGCCGACGGCGCGATCGGATATCGTTCATCTCTTGCTGCTCCCGTTGCGGATTTCCTGACCGTGCGGCACGCCCTTGGCAAGCGGGATTGTCATTTAAGCAGACTTAAACCTATTTCACGCTTGCGCGGCGCGAACGGCGCGATATTGAGGTAGCGCTATCATCGAGCGGGAGAGCGGCATCGGCAGAACCGGTGACAGCTCAAGCAAGACCGTCGATGCAAGGCGAAATGCGTGGCAATCAATGCGCATTGAACGAGTCGGGAGAGGAAAATGACGGCAGTGCAGCAAGACCGGGTGAACATGGCGCTTGTGGGCGCCATCGTATCGGTCGCCACGATCGGCGGACTGCTATTCGGATATGACAGCGGCGCGGTCAACGGCACGCAGGCGGGCCTGAAGGCGGCGTTCGCGCTCGATGACAATGGTCTTGGCTTCACCGTGGGGTCGCTGCTGGTCGGTTGCGCCGCCGGCGCTTTCACCGCCGGGCGCATGGCCGACCGCTTCGGGCGCAAGCGCATCATGGTGCTGGCCGCGATCCTGTTTCTCACCGGCGCGCTGGTGCAGGGCCTTACCGGAAATCACACCCTGTTCGTGATCGCCCGCTTCTTCGGCGGCATGGCGGTGGGCGCGGCCAGCGTGCTGTCGCCCGCCTACATTTCCGAGGTTGCGCCGGCGGCGATCCGCGGGCGGCTGACCAGCGTGCAGCAGGTCATGATCATCACCGGCCTGACGCTGGCCTTCGTCGTCAATTACGTGCTCGCGCGGCAGGCAGGGGATTCGCTGGGGCAATTGGGCGGTGTTCCGGCCTGGCGCTGGATGTACATCGCGCAGGCGATTCCGGCGGTGGTGTTCTTGGTCGCGCTGCAGTTCATTCCGGAAAGCCCGCGCTATCTGGTCAGCAGCGGCCGCGCCGAGGAAGCTCACGCGGTGCTTTCGCGCCTGTTCGGCGAGACCGAGGCCCGCCGCAAGGTCGATGAGATCCGCGCATCCTTCGCCACCGACCACCGCCCGCGCCTGGCCGATGTGCTGGCGCCGGGAACGGTGCTGCGCCCGGTCGTGTGGGCGGGGTTGATCATTGCCGTTTTCCAGCAGTTCGTCGGGATCAACGTGATCTTCTACTACGGCGAAACGCTGTGGAAGCTGGCGGGCGTTTCCGAGCAAGCGGCGCTGGAACGCAACATCATCTCGGGCCTCGTTTCGATCGCGGCCTGCTTCGTCACCATGGCGCTGGTCGACAAGGTCGGGCGCAAGCCGCTGCTGCTGATCGGTTCGGCGGGGATGACGCTATCGCTCGGCGCGATGAGCTGGGCGTTCTCGCGCGGGACGCTCGACGCCGCCGGGGCGCTGCAGATGGACCAGCATCTGGGCCTGATCGCGGTGATCGCGGCCAATATCTACGTGGTGTTCTTCAACGTCAGCTGGGGCCCGGTGATGTGGGTGATGCTGGGCGAGATGTTCCCCAACCAGCTGCGCGGATCGGCGCTGGCGGTGTGCGGGCTGGCCCAGTGGGGCGCGAACTACGCCGTGGTGCAGAGCTTCCCGGCCATGGCGAGCGGCCTGGGCCTTGCCGAGACCTATGTACTCTACACGCTGAGCGCGGCGGTGAGCTTCTGGCTGGTCAAGGCCTTCCTGCCCGAAACCAAGGGCAAGGAGCTGGAGCAGATGGAAGGCTGGGGCGGGCACTGATTCAAACGTTCCCTCGCTGCGGCCCCAATCCCTCCTCTCCCGGGGCCGCCGCAGTACCTGAGAAGGCCCGGAAGGCACATGCTTTCCGGGCCTCATTTTTGTAGGCGGGTCGGGAAGTCAGCCGCCGCGCAGGGCGCGCAGCACCATCGCGCGAATCGGACCATAGCCAGCCCCCTTGATGTCGCGCAGCACGCCGCGCCGGTCTTCCGGCAGGTGCGCGAGGGGGTGGCCATCCGGCCGGAACACGTAATGATCGAAGAACGCGCGGAACGCCGCGCGCTCCGCCTCCGGCCGCTCGGCGATGGCGATCATCGAGAGCAGCATGGCGAGCAGCGGGGCGTCGGGGCCGATCGCGGTCGCATCCCACCAGTAATTGAGCATCACGTTGACCGGCGCGGTCGCTTCCACCTGGTGCCACCACAGCTTGGGCAGGAACAGCGCGTCGCCGGCAGCGAGGTCCACCGTGATCGCGCGGTCCCGCGCCGCCGCGAACCGGGGGTAGCGCTCGGGGTCGGCGCTTGCCGCGGCAAGGCTGGCGGGCTGGCCGGCCATCGTGTGATCGATTGGCCCGACATAGAGATCGCCGATCGCATCGGGCGGATAGAGGGTGAAGCGCCGTGCCCCCGCCAGCACGCAGGCGAGGTTTTCATAGGCGTCGTAGTGGGTGGCGGCGGTCGACGGGTTGCCGATCCACAGCCGCGCTTCGACCTGCGGCGGCACGATCGGCACCGCGTTGGCCTCGGCAAAGCCGGGAAGATAGGCGGGCGCGACCAGCGAGCCGAGATAGGCGGTGGGCGCGGACGGATCGTCGGCATGGCGCAGCATGTGCGTGAAGGCCTGCGCCAGCGGCAGTTCCACGCGGGTGAAATTGAAGCCGGAAAGATCGTCGCTGTAGTAATAGCGGCCGCCGATCGCCGGATCGCCGAGAAAGACCTGCGGCCGCCGCCCCGTATCGAACGACAGGACATGGTCGAGCGCGGCGCGGGCGGATGCGCGCGCCGCCTGCGCCGCCGGCAGATCGGCGCACAGGCCCCGGATGACAACGGGCGTGCCCGCAAGGATCACGCCGGCGTGAAAGCTTTCCGCACTCGCCAGTTCGGGCGCGCCGGGTGCAAGCTCCGCCAGCATCAGGCTCAGTTCCAGCCGCCCGCGAGCCGTTCGTTGCGGCGGCGCGCCAGGATGCCAACCTGCTGCAGCGAGCCGTGGATGGCGAGAGCGGCCTGGAGCCAGCCCTGCCGGAATAGTCTGATGATTGTCGCATCCTCGAGCGCCGACAGCGCCTCGCCGCTCACCGAATAAAGGCCGTTCAGCGCGATCGTCTGCCCGTCGTCGAAGGAAAGCGAAATGTCGACGGGTTCGATCAGCCGCTCCTCCACGAGCATGGCGATGAATTGCTCGGTCGGCGCGGCGGTGCCCATGAGATGGCCGATCGCGCGCTGCACAAGGCGCATCTCGTCGCTCGGCCCCCCCATCGCGTCGAACAGCGGCACCGTGCCGCCGGGCGCGAAGCGCGGGTGGGCAAGGTCGATCGCGATATTGTCGTCCGCGGTGAAGAAGCCCTGGCGTTGCAGGTCGAGCGGAAGAAAGGCCGCGTTTCCGGCCTCTGCGCCCTCGACCAGCACTTCGCCCGGCTGGAATCCGAACAGCGCCACCAGCGCGAATCGGCCCGTCTCGGGCGACTTGGCGAGCACGACCGGGCAGCAGGCGGCGGCGCGTGTCACCTCGGTAACGACGATCTGCACCATGTGCGGATGCGGCCCCGCCAGCGGGTGCATGGCAAGATTGCGATGGGCATCGCTGTTCAGAATCTCGATTTGCTCCGCCAATCGTCCTCTCCTGCATTCTCGCGTGTTTTGCGATGGTTATTACATGATATTGCGGGCCGCGATGTGCGCGCTACCATCGAAACTCTAACCGGAATCGTGGGCTTTTTGCAACACTGCCGGGCACCCGTCTGATTGCGCAGACAATTTCATGTTGATAGCGCTACCTTTATCGGTTACTCAAAATGGGCAAGGTGACGAGCAGAGCACCGGCGTGGCGGAGAGATGGCTGGCAACCGCAGTTGCACGGCGTTGTCCTCAGCGACCCTGGAGCTCCCCGTTTCGGCCCGTTCGGGAGGCAGTGAACGGTGCGAGCGATGTCGTCTCCTTCCCGGGCGGGGGGGCCGTCAGACAGAGCAGTGGAGAGGGTATGAGGACTTCAATCAATTCGCGGTTCCTGCTGGGCGGGGCGTCGGGCGCCATCGCGCTCGCGATCGCCATGCCGGCGGTGGCGCAGCAGGCGCCGGCCGAAAGCGCAAGCCCGGCCGATGCCGAGGTCAGCAATGAGCCAGGCTCCGAAATCATCGTTACCGGCATCCGCGGTTCGCTCCAGCGCAACATGGAAATCAAGCGGAGCGCCTCCGGCGTGGTCGACGCGATTTCCGCCGAGGACATCGGCAAGTTCCCCGATGCCAACGTGGCCGACGCGTTGCAGCGCCTGCCCGGCATCTCGATCCAGCGGTCGGGCGCGCGCGGCGAAGCCAACGGCGTGACCGTGCGCGGCTTCGGCGGCGATTTCAACGATACCCAGTTCGACGGCCGCCACCTGTCGACCGCATCGGGCAACCGCGCGGTGGATTTCACCACGATCGGTTCGGACTTCGTCCAGAACATTTCGGTCTACAAGACGCCCGACGTCGAACTCGGCAACAGCGCGATCGGCGCGACGATCAACGTCGCGCTGCCCAAGCCCTTCGACAGCAACGGCACCAAGCTGGCGCTGAAGGCATCGGGTTCGGTGCAGGACCGCAGCGGCCGGGTCGTCCCCTCTGGCGCAGCGCTGGCCAGCACGACCTTTGCCGACGATACCATGGGCATCCTGGCCTATGTCGCGTACAAGCGTTCGGACACGACCTCCAACCAGGTCTTCATCCCCGGCTGGATCGGCAACTACTTCTATCAGTGCCAGTCGCAGCCCGCGTGCCAGACCAGCGACTTCACGCCCGCCAAGAAGAATGTGCTGGGCTGGTTCCCGCAGCAGCTGGGCGCTAACCAGGTCAATACCAAGGACGAGCGCATCGACGGCCGCCTGGCCTACCAGTGGCGCCCCAGCGACAAGGTGCTGGTGACCCTGGACGGCAATTTCACCCGCCAGACGCTGCACACCGCGACTTACGGTTACGGCGCGTGGTTTAACGGCGATGACCTGCGCAACGTGAAGCAGGACAGCAACGGCACCGTGGTGGACTTCAACCAGTTCGGCACGCCGATGGACTTCAACGCCAACCTCGCGCGGGACATCAACCAGACTTACATGGTGGGCGGCAACCTGAAGTGGGAAGCGACTGACGAACTGAGCTTCGATGTCGATGCCTCGCTCTCGCGCTCGGTCCTGAACCCCGGCAAGAACGGGTACGCCAACGCCATGGACATCGGCTATGGCGGCACCAACGCCGATCCGAACGGCGGGTTCCTCTCGACCGGCTGTACCTATCCGGCCGGCGCGGGGCCGACCACGCCGCCGACCTCGTGCACCCGCTATTCGACAGTGCTGGGCGCCAACACCGGCGTCACCATCGGCGGCCCCAGCTCGGGCTATCTGCCGAGCATCCACGACGTCGGCCCGAACGGCAACGTCGGGAAGTTCACCGACCCGTCGCTGATCGGCAGCCACGTGATCGCGGGATTCCCCAATTATTACACGGATCTGGTCAAGCAGATCAAGATTTCGGGCAAGTACGAAAGCGACGCGATCAAGATCCACTTCGGCGCGAGCTATCAGGAAAACAAGTTCCACAAGGAAAACCAGAGCCCGTTCGTCAATGGCACGTTCTTCCGTTACGGCGGCTATGGCGCGCCGTCGGGCCGCACCGGCGCGGTGGCGCCGTTGCCCAGCAGCATCTACCAGGGCACGATCAGCACCGCCAACTTCATCCCCGGCTACAAGGGCAACCTGGCGCCCGCGATCATCGCCTACGATCCGGTGGCGGTCTATCGCGCTCTCGAAGCGACCGGTGGCGGCACGACTGCGCCCGCGTTCGATCCGGCCAGCGTGCTGAATGTGCGCGAACGGACCTTTGCCGGCTATCTGCGCATCAACTTCGACAGCATGGTCGGCAACATGCCGATCCACATCAGCGCCGGCGTGCGTGACGAGTACACCAAGCTGACCTCGGGCGCGATTGGTCGCAACCCGGTGACGCTGGTGACGGTCCCAACCGACCCGACGCTGATCTCGGTGGGCTCCTATACCCCCGACCAGCTCATCACCCGCGAGACGAGCTACAACTACGTCTTGCCGAGCCTGGACGTGAAGCTGGAAGTGACGCCGAAGCTGCAGCTGCGCTTCGACGCTTCGCGCACCCTGACCCGGCCGGTGCTGAACGACCTCAGCCCCACGATCACTCTGGGTACGCTGCGCAAGGGCAGCCTCGCGGCATCGGGTGGCAATGCCAACCTCAAGCCCTACCTGGCCGATAACCTCGATCTGGGCGCCGAATACTACTACGGCTCCAACTCGTACTTTGCGGTCAACGGCTTCATGAAGTTCATCTCGAACTTCATCGTCGGCGGCGTGCGCACCCAGACGATCAACGGGGTGACCGATCCGTTCACCGGCCAGGCCGCGCAGTTCCAGGTGAACGGCAAGGTCAACGGGCCGGAAGGCGTGGTGCGCGGCGTGGAAATCGCCTGGCAGCACGTGTTCGGCGAAACCGGCTTCGGCTTCAACGCCAACGCCACGCTGGTCAGCACCAACCGCACGTTCGACACGAGCGACATCTCGGGTTCGGCCTTCGCGATCACCGGGCTGGCCAATTCGGCCAACCTGATCGCGTTCTACGACAAGAACGGGCTGGAGGTTCGCCTCGCCGGCAACTGGCGCGACAAGTACCTGCTCAGCCTGGGCCAGACCCAGGGTGGCACGTTCGGCGCGGAACCGGTGAACGTGAACCGCCAGTTCCAGATCGACGCCAGCGCCAGCTACCAGCTGACCAAGCAGGTCTCGGTCTTCTTCGAAGGCACCAACCTCAACAACTCGACCTACAGCACCTATGGCCGGTTCTCGAACATGCCGCTCGATACCTGGTCCTACGGTCGCCGCTTTGTCTTCGGCGCCCGTTTCAACTACTGATGCGGTGTGGCGGCGGCGCCGGTTCTCATGCCGGCGCCGTCACCACCAATAGTCGTTCGAACAACGGGGCAGGACGCGGATGGTGCGTGCAGTGCGCGATGTCGTGATTGTCGGCGGCGGGACCGCCGGATGGCTGACTGCGGCGATCATTGCCGCCAAGCATCGCCCGCGCATCGGGCACGACTTTTCCGTTACCCTGGTCGAATCCCCCAACGTGCCGATCATCGGCGTGGGCGAGGGGACGTGGCCGACCCTGCGCTCCACGCTGAAAAGCGTCGGCATTTCCGAAACCGATTTCTTCCGCGAATGCGATGCCGCCTTCAAGCAGGGCGCGCTCTTCGCCAAATGGACCACCGGCGCCGAGGACGATGCCTATTACCACCCGCTGGTGCTGCCCCAACGCTTCGGGCAACTGAACCTCGCGCCGCACTGGCTGGCGGGAACGCTGGTCGAAGATGAGGACGCGGACGAGACGTTCTGCGATGCGGTATGCCCGCAGGGCCGCATCTGCGACGAGAACCTGGCACCCAAGACCATGGCCGATGCCGAGTTCGAGGGGCAGGCCAATTACGCCTATCATCTCGACGCCGGCAAGTTCGCGCCGTTCATGCAGCGGCACTGCACCGAAAAGCTGGGCGTGCGCCACGTGCTAGCCGATATGCGCCAGGTGCTGCAGGACGAGAGCGGTGACATCCGCGCGATCGTGACCGAGCAGGCGGGCGAGATCGCCGGCGACCTGTTCATCGATTGCACCGGCATGCGCAGCCTGCTGCTGGGCGAGACGATGGGCGTGGGCTTCCGCGACTGCAACGACGTGCTGTTCTGCGATACCGCGCTGGCCGTGCAGGTGCCCTATCCCGACCCGGACGCGCCGATCGCCACGCACACCATCTCCACCGCGCAATCGGCGGGCTGGATCTGGGACATCGGTCTGCCGACCCGGCGCGGCGTCGGCCACGTCTATTCAAGCCGGCATATCAGCCGCGAACAGGCCGAAGCCGAGCTGCGCGCCTATATCGGCCCGGCCGCCGACAGCCTTGCCGTGCGCAAGATCGATATCCGTTCGGGCCACCGCGAATTGTTCTGGAAGGGCAACTGCGTGGCGGTGGGGCTGGCGGCGGGCTTTCTCGAGCCGCTGGAGGCCTCGGCGATCGTGCTGATCGAGCTTTCGGCGAAGATGATCGCCGAACAGATGCCGCCGGCGCGCGAGGTCATGGACATCGTCGCCCGGCGCTACAACGAGAAGACGCTGTACCGCTGGGGGCGGATCATCGATTTCCTCAAGCTGCACTATGTACTGAGCCAGCGCCGCGACACCGCCTTCTGGCGCGACAACATGGATCCGGCGACGATCCCCGAACGCCTGCGCGAACTGCTGGCGCTGTGGCGCTGGCAGCCACCCTACCTGCACGAGGAGTTCGACCGGGTGGACGAGGTGTTCCCTTCGGCCTCCTACCAGTACGTGCTCTATGGCATGGGCTTCCGCTCCGAGGTTTCCGCCCGCGCGCTGGAACCTGAGGTGCGCGATGCCCGGCGGGCGAGAGGGCAGAACGCCGATATCACCACGCGGATGCTGACGGCCCTGCCGCGTCACCGCGACCTGATCAACCGCATCGTGGAATATGGCCTTCAGCCCGTGTGACCACGCTTGAACGCCGGCCGGGGTGCGACCCGGCCAGAAGACCAGAGAGGACATCTTCGTGATCGAGAGTTCGATGCCCGCGCGCCATCATGCGCGCTCGCTGCTCGCCGCCGCAAGTCTGGTAGCGCTAACTATCACGCCAGCCCAGGCGCGGGAGGCCGCTTCGGCGGCGCCCGAGGCATGGACCGAAGCCGATCGCGCGGCCTCGGCGCTGGTCGCGAAGATGACGGTCGACGAAAAGGTCGAACAGCTGCTCAACGTCGCGCCGGCAATCCCGCGGCTGGGCATTCCCGCCTACAACTGGTGGACCGAGAGCCTGCACGGGGCGGGCGGCGCGGTGCCGACCACGAACTTCCCGCAGTCCATCGGCCTTGCCGCCACGTTCGATCCGCCGCTGGTGCACGACGTGGCGCGCGTGATCAGCACCGAGTTGCAGGGGCTGCACACGCTGGCGCGCCAGACCGGGCATCTCGGCAAGATCGGTACTGGGCTCGATACCTGGGCGCCCAACATCAACATCTTCCGCGATCCGCGCTGGGGGCGGGGGCAGGAAACCTATGGCGAGGACCCGTTCCTGACGGCCCGGCTGGGCGTCGCCTATGTGCAGGGCATCCAGGGCCCGAACCCGGACCTGCCCGAAGTGATCGCCACGCCCAAGCACTTCGCGGTCCATTCCGGGCCGGAGCCGACACGCCACACCGACAACATCATGGTCTCGCGCCATGATCTGGAAGATACCTACCTGCCTGCCTTCCGCGCCGCGATCGTGGAGGGCAAGGCCGGATCGATCATGTGCGCCTACAACCGCGTCGATGGTCAGCCGGCCTGCGCCAGCGACCTGCTGCTGAAGGACCGGCTGCGCGGCGCGTGGGGCTTCAAGGGCTATGTCGTTTCGGATTGCGACGCGGTGGTCGATATCTACGACCGTCACAAGTACGCGCCCGATGCCGCATCGGGCGTCGCGGCGGGCCTGCTGGCGGGCGTGGACAACGAATGCCACACCGGCACGATCGGCGAGGCCCCCGGTCTGGCGGACCGCTACAAGGCGGCGCTCAAGGCCGGATACCTGACCGATAGCGACATCGACCGCGTGCTGGTGCGCCTGTTCTCGGCCCGCTACCGGAATGGCGACCTGCGCGGGATCGCCGCGCGCAAGCCCAACGCCACGCCGGTGAGCGCGGTGGGCACGCGCGAGGGATGGGACCTTTCGCTCAAGGCGGCCGAAAAAAGCCTTGTCCTGCTCAAGAACAACGGCGTCCTGCCGCTCAAGCCCGGCGTGCGCGTCGCGGTGATCGGGCCGCTGGGCGATGCCACGCGCGTGCTGCGCGGCAACTATTCCTCGCCCAATTCGGCGCCGCCGATCTCGGTGGTCGACGGTCTGCGCCGGGCCATGCCCGAAGCGAAGGTCACGCTGGTGCCGTTCGCCCCGTCGATCACCGACGGCGATCTCGTCACCGACGGCAATTTCCTGACGCCCGATGGCCAGCCCGGATTGCGCGCGGTCTATTACAACGCGATCGATCCCGCGAAGCCCCGCGGCGAACGGACTTTCTCCGCCAGGCCGGTGGTCACGCGGATCGAGGCCAATCTCCAGAGCAGCGCGATGCAGCTGAAAGAGGTTTCCGACGCGCACAAGGTGGTGTGGGACGGCTTCTTCGTCGCGCCGGAAAGCGGCCTCTACAAGCTGGGCGTGACCGGGGTGAAAGGCGCGCTGGAAATCGGCGGAAAGCCGGTTGTCAGGTCGGATCACTATTCGTTGTGGGGCGAAGCGCCCAAGTATGTCGAGGCCGAGCTGAAGAAGGGCGAGCGCTATCCGCTGCACTTCGATCTGGAAGGCGGCGGCGCGGCGGGGCCGGGCCTGTTCTGGAAGCGCATCACCCACGATCCCTGGGGCGATCTGGCGCGGGGCGCGGCCGACGCGGACGTGCTGGTGGCGGTGGTCGGACTGACCTCCGATCTGGAGGGCGAGGAAATGCCGCTCAAGATCGAAGGCTTCGACGGCGGCGACAAGACCGGGCTGGAACTGCCGATGGACCAGCGCGAACTGCTGATCCGCGCACGCACGCTGGGCAAGCCTCTGGTCGTGGTGACGATGAACGGCAGCCCGATCGACTTGTCATGGGCCAGGGACAATGCCGATGCACTGGTGGAGGCGTGGTATCCCGGGCAGGCGGGCGGTTTGGCCGTGGCCAACGCGCTCTCGGGCAAGGTCAACCCCTCGGGCCGCCTGCCGCTGACCTTCTACAAGGACACGGCGGACCTGCCGGCCTTCACCAACTATGCGATGGCGGGGCGGACCTACCGCTACTTCACCGGCAAGCCGGTCTATGGCTTCGGCTACGGCCTGAGCTACACCACGTTCGGCTATGGACCCGCGCGGGTGGAGCCGGTGGACGGCAGCACCGCGAACGGCATCCGCGTGACCGCGCAGGTCACCAACACCGGCGCGCGCGAGGGCGAGGAAGTGGTGCAGGCCTACCTGCGTTTCCCCGATCAGCCGGGCGCGCCGCGCGTGGCCCTGCGCGGGTTGCAGCGGGTGGCGCTGAAGCCGGGCGAGAGCAAGGCGGTGACGCTGGAACTTTCGCCGCGCGACCTTTCGGCGGTGCGGCCAGATGGCGTGCGGCAGGTCTTCGCCGGGGCCTACCGCCTGAACCTGGGCGGCGGGCAGCCGGACAGCGGCTTGCCGGGCACGGAAACCGCGTTCACCGTCGATCGCGTGGTGGATCTGCCGAAGTGAGGGGATTCGCGCTCCTTGGCCTGACGGTCGCGGTCCTTGTGCTGCCGGCGGCTTCGCCCGCGGCCGCACAGCCGGCGAAGAAGGCGCAGGTTACCGAGGCGTCCACCGCGCCGCCGGGCGTTGCCTTCACCCGGCATCAGGAAGCGCCGCTGTGGAAGGTGACGCGGCATCCCGGCGAGGGCAAGGGCGCCTATGCCACGGGCACCTACCGCAATCTGTTCAGCGAACTGCTCGGGGTGCCGCGCGAAGAGGTGAAGGCGCGGATCGAGACGACGTGGCGCGCCTATTTCCATGGCGACGGGCAGGAGCAGCGGCTCTATTTCGAAACCGGCGCCAACGCCAACGGCACGCTGGCCTACGTTACCGACTGGGCGAACAACGATGCCCGGTCGGAAGGCATGAGCTATGGCATGATGATCGCCGTCCAGCTGGGCCACAAGCGCGAGTTCGACGCGCTGTGGAACTGGGCGAAGACTTACATGCAGGTCACCGACCCGGCCAATCCTTCCTATGGCTACTTCGCGTGGTCGATGGGCACCGATGGCAGCGCGCGCAGCACCGGGGCCGCGCCCGATGGCGAGGAATTCTTCGCCATGGCGCTCTATTTCGCGGCGAACCGCTGGGGCAACGGCACCGGCATCTACGACTACAAGGCCGAAGCCGACCGCATCCTGACCGCCATGCGCCATCGCGCGGTGATGACCGGGACGCCGCCGTTCCGCATCCACCCCGAAGACGCGCCGTTCGTGCAGCCGGATCGCCCCTGGCCCAGCATCAACAACCGGGCCGAGGCTGCGGCGCTGGCGGCGCAGGGCAAGACGCCTCCGCCGCCATGGCGCGATCCCGCGCCCAAGCCCCATGCGGTGGGGCCGATGATGGAGGAAAGCCACGCGATGATCCGCTTCGTGGCGGACGTGGGCTATCCGGGGTCGGACGCGTCCTACCACCTGCCCGCGTTCTACGAACTGTGGGCGCGCTGGGGGCCGGAGGCGGATCGCGCGTTCTGGGCGACGGCCGCCGACGTCAGCCGCGATTACTTCGTGCGCGTGACGAACGCGCGCACCGGCCTGGCCCCCGATCACAGCTATTTCGACGGCAGCACCATGACGACGGGCACGGGCGAGCCCTATCCGTTCGGCTACGACAGCTGGCGCACCGCCAGCAACTGGTCGGTCGATGCCAACTGGTGGGGCAAGGACCCGCGCCAGAAAGCGCTGAGCACCGCGATCCAGACGTTCCTGGCGGGCGAGGGGATCGATCGCTTCGCCGATCGCTACACGCTGGACGGCAAGCCTCTGTCACAGCGCCATTCGCCGGGAATGGTGGCGGCCACGGCCGTGGCCGGGCTGGCGGGCACGCCCGAGCCGCTGGCGCGCGCCTTCGTCAAGGAGCTGTGGGACACGCCGATGCCCGAAGGCGAGCAGCGTTATTTCGACGGCATGCTCTACCTCATGAGCATGATGCACCTTGCCGGGGAGTACCGGATCATCACGCCGCCGGTGCGGTAGCTATCAGGCGCGCGCGGGCGCGTCGATATCGGCCAGGGCCAGTTCGATCAGCGTCTGCATTGCCGCGCGCGCGGCCGGGCCATCGCCATCGGCCACGGCATCGAACAGCACGCGGTGATCGGGCAGGGGATCGCGCGGCAGCTTGCGCTTGCGCTGCTTGTAGATCGTGGTCCACCGCACGGCCGCCGAAATCGTGCTGGCCAGCGAGATCAGCGCCATGTTGCCGGTGGCCTTCAGCAGCGTGGAATGAAAGGCCTGGTCCGCCGCCTGCCCCAGCGGGGAAGCGAGCGTGTGCTTGGCCATTTCCTCCAGCGCATGGCCCATCTGCGCCAGTTGCGCCCCGGTGCGGCGCGTGGCGGCGATCTCGGCGGCGGCCGGCTCGATGATCAGGCGCAGCTCGAACAGGTCGTCGATTGCCGCCCGGCTGGGTTCGCCCTCGAAGGTCCAGGCCAGCACGTCAGGATCGAGAATGTGCCAGCGCGAGGGGTCGGTGATCTTGGTGCCCGCCTTGGGGCGGCTTTCGACCAGACCCTTGGCGGCGAGGATGCGGATCGCCTCGCGATAGGCGGTGCGCGAGATGTGGTTGCGCTCGGCAAAATCGACTTCGCTGGTCAGCACGTGGCCCGGCGGGTACTTGCCGGTGACGATGGCGATGCCAAGGTCACGCGCGATGCTGCCATGCAGCCGCAGCGATTTGTCAGACCTGTCGATCCCGTCCCCGACCGGTTCCTTGCTTCGCGACACGTTCCACTCCTTGCCCTTCCCCCTATTTGGGCGCAATTCCGCCAAAGTCCAGCGGTTCGATGATGCCGGGCGCCGGTGCGATCTGTCAGTCCTTTCGGATCAGGGCCGGCGGAATGTCCACTTGCCCGCATCGGAAGCCGGATCGAAGCGGACAAGGCGCGGCGTGCTGGCGCCCACGGCGGACAGCGCGAGGGGCCTGAACGGATCGGGCGTGGACTTCGGGATGATCCGGAAGGCGCCGTCGGCAAGCTGGTCGATCCGCCAGAGCTGTTCGGGCGCGCCGGTGAAGGCGGGCACGGCCACGACATCGCCCGCCGGCGTCGCCGCCAGCGCGCGGCTGGTGCCGGCGATCACGATCCGCACATAGGGCGCGCCGAACCAGCCGCCGGCGCCGGCCACCGGCTCGATCGTCCAGTGCTGGTGCGGCCGCACCATGTAATCGCCCATGTCGACCGGGATCGGCCCGGCCGGCCAGGTCGCGCGGTTCTGGTCGAGTGTCTGGTCGGGCACCGGCACCAGCGGTTCCTTGGGCGGTCCGAAGCCGGTCCATTTGAACGGCAGCCGCACCTCATCCACCGCCAGTTGCAGTGCGCCGCCGCGCTCGGACTGGATCTCGTAAGTCCCGGGGCGCAGGTTTTCCTGCCCCACGGGCCAGCCGTTCTTCCAGGTGAGCGGAAGGATCGCCAGCACGCTGCGTCCGGCGCGGTCCATGTCCGCCTCGTAGTGGAACGAGAACTTCTCCACCCCGTCGCCAAGGTCCACCAGCCCGAAGTGGCCCGCGCCCATGCCGCGCCCGTTCGACCCCCAGACGAGCTTGCCACCGCCCTTGAGCAGCGGCACGCCGAAGTTGTCGAGATACGGCCCCAGCGGACTGCGCGCGCGGCCGACGCGGATGTTGTAGGTGGAATTGGGGCCGTCGCAGCAGGTGCCGTGGGTGCCCAGCAGATAGTACCAGCCATCGCGGTACAGCAGCGCGGTGGCTTCCATGTCGATCGCCACATCGACCGGCTGGTTCTCCGGCAGGCGCTCGGCGGTCCTGGGATCAAGCTCGATCATGCGGATCGTGCCGAAATAGGTGCCGTAGCTCAGCCACAGCCGCCCTTCGGCCAGCAGGAACGCCGGATCGATGGCGTCGTGCAGTTCCACCCCGTCGCTGGAGGCGACCGTGCCGACCTCGTGAAAGGCGAAATCCTTCGAGGCCGGATCGAGCGATTTCGTCCACATGATCCGGACGTCGCTCTTGTGCCCGCCGTTCATGCCGCCGCCGCCCACGGCCCAGGCGACGAAATAGCGGTCGCCCAGCTTGATGACGTCGGGCGCGACGCCGCCGCCGGGGCGCACCGGGCCGCTCTTCCAGGTCCAGCCGTCGCTGGAGACAAGCCCGCCGCCGAACGTGCCGAACGTGTAGAACTTGCCATCCGATTCCACGATGGTCGAGGGATCGTGGATATAGGGTTCGCCCTCCAGCTGGGCGACGGGGTTGCTCTGCGCGAGCACCGCTGCCGGCACGAGAGCGAGGGCGGCGGCGAACACGTGGCGCTTCATCGGCATTCCCCTCACTGCGCGCGCACCGCAAGATCGCGGATCGGCTGGCCTTTGCCATCGACGAAGCGGACGCAGAAATCGCTGAGGCCGGGTCCGTTGATCACCGCCCCGACCAGCACGTTGCGGCCCTTCTTCAGGCCGACGGCGGGCGAGACGACATCGTCCATCACCATGCGGCGGTCGCCGAACAGCGCGGCCGTCTCCGCGCCGTTGAGCCACCAGACCGAGGCGGAATTGGAACCGGCGGCAAGATGCGCATCGGGAATGTCGCGCGGGGCGTCGATCACCGTCACTGCCCAGAAGATCACGCCGTAGGTCGGCTTGCCATAGGCCTGGGCGAAGCCGAATAGCTTGACGTCCCACGGCGTGGCATCGAGCGCGTGCCAGGTGAGCGAAGCGCCCTTGTGCGCTATGGTCTGGCCATCGCGCGGCAGTGCCTGGCCAGAGCCGGTACCAAGCCCGGCCGGACGGTCCGCGGCGAAGGCCGCGCGGACATAGGTGCTGGTGAACAGCTGGTTGGTGCGGTTGGGCTTGGCGATCGGTTCCAGCAGCAGCCAGCGCCGGATGAAGCCATCGGCATCAGGCGCGACGCTCCCCGCCGTCGCAGGGGTGAAGTGGGGCGCCAGCGGCGGCGCCGCGCGCGCCGCCACCGGCACGGCGCTGGCGGCGAGCAGCGCGAACGCTGCCCCAAGAACGCGGGCCTTGTGCATCATCACCTCTCCCCAGCCACGTAACCCCGTCCGACAATCGCCGTCAGAAGCGGTTGAGCATGTTCTCCAGCCATTCCTGCCGGCCCGAAACCGGCTTGGGAGCCAGATCGCGCGCCACGGCGAGATCGGCGATTTCGGCAAGGCTCGCGCCCTTGATCGCCTGTCCCAGTTCGCCGTTCCATCCGGCGTAGCGCTCGGCGCGGAAGGCATCGATGCGGCCATCGGTGATGATCGCCTCGGCGCGCAGCAGGGCCTTGGCGATCACGTCGACACCGCCGATGTGGCCGTGGAACAGGTCCGCCGCGTCGACCGACTGGCGGCGCACCTTGGCATCGAAGTTGAAGCCGCCATCTGTGAAGCCGCCGGCGCGCTCGATCTCGATGCAGGCCAGCGTCAGTTCCTCGACCGAGTTGGGAAACTGGTCGGTATCCCACCCGTTCTGCGGATCGCCGCGGTTAGCGTCGATCGAGCCGAAAATGCCCAGCGCGCGCGCCATGGCGATTTCGTGTTCGAAGGTATGGCCCGAAAGCGTGGCGTGGTTGGCCTCGATGTTGACCTTGACCTCGTTCTCAAGGCCGAAGCGCTTGAGGAAGCCGTACACCGTCTGCGTATCGAAATCGTACTGGTGTTTGGTCGGCTCGTGCGGCTTGGGCTCGATCAGGATGGTGCCGGCAAAGCCGATCTTGTGCTTGTGTTCGACCACCAGGCTGAGGAACCGGCCGAAATTTTCCTGCTCGATAGCGAGGTCGGTGTTGAGGATCGTGTCATAGCCTTCGCGGCCGCCCCACAGGACGTAGTTGGCGCCGCCCAGGCGGTGCGTCGCTTCCAGCGCGTCGCGCACCTGGCTCGCGCCCCAGGCATAGACTTCGGGGCGGGGCGACGTGGCCGCGCCCGCCAGATAGCGCGGGTGGCCGAACAGGTTGGCCGTGCCCCACAGCAGCCTGCGGCCATGCGCGGCTTGCAGTTCCTCCAGATGATCGACCGCGCGGGCGAAGCTGGCGCGGAATTCGCCGATGCTTTCGGCCGGCGCCATCACGTCCACATCGTGGAAGCAGTAGAACGGCAGGTCGAGCTTTTCGACGAAGGCGAGGGCCGCCTCGCGCTTGGCGCGCGCGGCGGCTTCATCCTGCGGGCCATTGAGCCAGGGGCGGTCGAAGGTGCCCGCGCCGAACACGTCGCTGCCCGGCCAACAGAAGGTGTGCCACATGCACACGGCAAAGCGCAGGTAATCCTCCATGCGCTTGCCGAAGACCACGCGGTCCTTGTCGTACCAGCGATAGGCGAAGTCGTTGGCGCTGTCGGGGCCTTCGTAGCGGACGGTGTCGAATGCGTCGAAATAGGCAGCGGACATTGCAGGCTTACTCCTTGATGGCGCTGAGCGCCCGATAGGCGGCGCGGAAGCGTTCCCGCTTCGGCGCAAGGCGGGCGGCGAGATCGGGATCGGGTTCGATCACCGCGCGAACGGGGGGACGGGTACAGACTTCGGCGGCGCTGGCGCCGGTGGCGGCCATCTGCGCCAGGCGCGCGCCGCCCAGCGCGGGGCCGACTTCGCCGCCGTGCAGATAGACCAGGCGGACGCCGAGCACGCTGGAGAGGATGCGGCCCCAGTGCGCCGAGCGCGAGCCGCCGCCGATCACGCACAGTTCCTCGATCCGCGTGCCGGCTCCGCGCAGCGCGTCGATCCCGTCGGCATGGGCGAAGGCCACGCCTTCGAGCACGGCGGCGGCCAGGCGCGGTGTGGTGCTTTCGTTGCCAAGGCCGAGAAACGCGGCGCGAATGTGCGGATCGTTGTGCGGCGTGCGTTCGCCGGAAAGATAGGGCAGGAACAATTCGCCGCCACTGGCCGCGCCGGCTTGTTCGGCCAGCGCGAAGAATTCGGCCGGCCCCGGCACGTTGCAGGCGCGCGCGGCCCAATCGATGCACGAGGCGGCGGACAGGTGCACGCTCATCTGGTGCCACACGCCGGGCAGCGCATGGCAGAACGCGTGGACGGCTTGCGCCGGATTGGGCCGGAATGCCGCGTTGGCGACGAAGATGACGCCCGATGTGCCGAGCGAGAGCATGCCCTGGCCATCGTCCAGCACGCCCACGCCCAGCGCGCCCGCCGCGTTGTCGCCAGCGCCCGCGACCACCGGCACGCGGCCCATGCCCCAATCGCGCGCAACATCCTCGCGCAACACGCCGGTCACGTCCGGGCCTTCGTGGAGGCGCGGCATGTGGCGTTCGTCGAGGCCGGTGGCGGTCAGCATTTCCCCTGACCAGACGCGCCCGGCCACGTCGAGCCACAGCGTTCCGGCTGAATCCGACATGTCGCTGGCCTTCTCGCCGGTGAGGGCAAGGCGCACGTAGTCCTTGGGCAGCAGCACGGTCCGCGTGGCGGCGAAGACATCGGGTTCGTGCTTGCGGACCCAGGCGAGCTTGGGCGCGGTGAAGCCGGGCATGGCGATGTTGCCGGTGATCGCGCGCGTGCGCGGCTCGTCCGCTTCCAGCGCGGCGCATTCGGCGAAGCTGCGGCCGTCGTTCCACAGGATCGCCGGGCGCAGCGGCCGGTCGTCCGAACCGAGCAGGGTGGCGCCATGCATCTGCCCGGCAAGGCCCACCGCCTGCACGCCGCCGCGCAGCGCGGTATTGATGCCGAGCACCGCCTTGTGCGCCGCCTCCACCCAGTCGGCCGGGGCCTGTTCGGACCACAGCGGCTGGGGGCGCGCCACGGAAAGGTCGGCGCTGCTTTGCGCCAGCACCTCGCCGCTCGCGGCGGTGACCACCGCCTTCACGCAGCTCGTTCCGACATCGATGCCAAGGAACATGGGTGGTTACTTCGCCTTCATCGGATCGATCGTCCGGATCGTGCCGTCGGGGTTGAAGGTCAGCTCCGTCACCTTGACGTTGCGCAGGTGGTTCTTGTTGGAAAGCTGGGTGTCGGCGTAGAACAGCCACCACTTGCCGTCGTGCTGGATGATCGAATGGTGCGTGGTCCAGCCCTGCACCGGCTTCAGGATATGGCCGGCATAGCGGAACGGGCCATAGGGGCTGGTGCCGATGGCATAGTTGAGGAAGTGCGTGTCGCCGGTGGAATAGGTGTAGTAATACTTGCCGTCCTTGCGGAAGACCCACGAGGCTTCGAAGAAGCGGCGTTCGTGGTCGCCGCCGGTCACCGGCTTGCCGTCCTCGCCCAGGATCACCGCGTCGCGCGGGGCCTCGGCAAAGGTCTTCATGTCGGGGTTCATCCGGACGACCTTGCCCGAAAGCGCCGGCTTGTCGTCCTGCTTGAGATCGGTGTCCGATCCGTTGGGGTCGTATTGGCCGGTCGCCCAGCGCTGGAGCTGCCCGCCCCAGATTCCGCCGAAATACATGTAGGCGGTGCCGTCATCATCCACGAACACCGCCGGGTCCATCGAGAACGAGCCGGGGATCGGCTCCTTCTCGGCCACGAACGGGCCGGTCGGGCTGTTCGACGTGGCCACGCCAATGCGGAAGGCGCCCAGGCCGTTCCGGTCCTTCGATTTGTCGCGCGCGGGGAAATAGAGGAAGTAGGTGCCGTCCTTGTAGGCGGCATCGGGCGCCCACATCTGCTGCGAGGCCCAGGGCACGTCCTTCACGTCGAGCGCGACCGGGCCGACCGTGACCTTGCCGCCGACCCTGTCCATCGAAAGCACGCGGTAGTCGCGCATGGCGTACTGGTTGCCCAGGTCGTCGTCTGGCGTCGGCGTGGCGATGTCGTGCGAGGGATAGACGTAGATCTTGCCGCCGAACACGTGCGCGGAAGGATCGGCGGTGTAGATGTCGCTGACAAGCGGCTGATCGCGGAACGCGCTGGCGGGCGCGCCGCCGTTGCCGGGCTGCTCCGCGTTGCCCGCTTTGGTGCAGGCCGCGATGGCCAGGACGCTGGCGAGGCACAGCGCGGCGGTGGTGATTCTTGCCTTCATGGTCGGACATCCTCTTGCAGGCCGTTTTCCCGGGCCTTTCGCATGATCGCTCGGGTAATGATAGCGCTACCTAAATGGTACGGCAATTTGAAATGTGGGGTTGGGGCCAGTGGGGTTGTGCCAGTCGATTGTGGAGACGCGGGGGCGGTCCCCCGCCGTCGCGCTCAATCCTCGAACGGATCGACCGCAACGCGCGTGCCGCGCAGGAAAGCGTCCGCCACCAGGCGCAGCGGATCGATATCCACGTCGCTGCGGCCGGTGCGGATCAGCGTGGCGAAGCGGGCGTAGAGGCCGGGGTATTCGTGATCCTCGTCGCGCTGGGTGCCGGAAGGCAGGGTCAGCACCGCCCCGCCGCTGGAGAGCCGGAGCGTGCCGGCATCGGTTTCCACCGCGATGTCCCAGCTTTGCGGGCCGGTCTGGCGCCAATCGAGGTCCATGTGGACGATCGCGCTGCCGGTATCGCGGAAATGCAGGTCGGCGGCGATCGGCGCGGCGCGGTTGGCGGGAATTTCCAGCGTGGCCGCCTCAAGGAAGATCGGGCGCGGCAGGATGCGGGTGACGATCGACAGCGCGTTGATGCCGGGATCGAACACGCCCAGGCCGCCCGGCTCCCAGATCCACGCCTGCCCCGGATGCCAGACGCGCACGTCCTCCCGCCAGGTGATCTCCACGCGCTTGATCCGCCGCTCGGCCAGCCAGGCGCGCGCCGGGGCGACGCCGGCGGCAAAGCGCGAATGCCACGCGGCGAACAGCGTGGCGCCGACCTTGTCCGCCTGGCTGTGCAGCGCGGCGACTTCCGCCAGCGTCGCGCCGGGCGGCTTTTCCAGGAACACATGGATGCCGCACGCAAGCGCCGTGCTCGCCAGATCATGACGGACCTGCGGCGGCGTGCAGAGCGCCACGGCATCGACCGCGGGGCCGCCAGCCAGCAGTTCGTCGAGGCTGGCGAAATGCGGCACGCCATCGACGCCCGGATCGTGCGGGCTGACCGTGGCGGCAAGACCAAACGCGCGGTTGCCGGCGATGGCGGGCAAGTGCTGGTCGCGGGCGATCTTGCCCACGCCGACCACGGCGATGCGGATCGGGTCCATCGCGCTAGAGCACCCGCACCTTCAGCGGGACCGAAGCGTCGCCCCTCGTCCGCGCCAGCGGATTGCGGCAGGGCAGGGTGAACGGCGCGGCCTCAATCTCGAACACGTCGCCCACCTGCGTGCGCACCGCATCGCTGAACGAAAGCGTGGCGGTGCCGAAGAAATGGACATGGACGTCGCCCGCGCGGCGGAAAAGGTCGTATTTGAAGTGGTGGTGTTCGAGATTGGCGAGGCTGTGGCTCATGTTGTCCTCGCCGGTCAGGAACGGCTTTTCCCACAGCACCTTGCCATCGCGCAGGATGCGGCTGGTGCCGCGAATGTCCGTCGGCGCGGCGTCGATCAGCAATTCGGGGCCAAGCGCCGCGCGGCGCAGCTTGGAATGGGCGAGCCAGAGGTAATTGTGCCGCTCGGTCACGTGGTCGGAAAACTCGTTGGCCAGCGCGAAGCCGAGGCGGAACGGCGTGCCGTCGGGGCCGATCAGGTAGATCCCGGCCAGTTCCGGCTCCTCGCCGCCATCCTGCGCGAAAGCCGGCATGTCCAGCGGTTCGCCGGGGCCGACAAGCTGGCTGCCATCGCCCTTGTAGAACCATTCGGGTTGCTGGCCCACGCCGTCCCCGGCGGGCTTGCCGCCTTCCAGCCCTTCCAGGAACATGCGCATGGAATCGGTCTGGTGCGCGGCGGCGGCTGCTTCGCGGTGCATCTTGTCGCGCCCTTCAGCCGAGCCGAGGTGGGTAAGGCCGGTGCCGGTAAGCGCAAGGTGCGCCGGGTCTTCGTGATCGATGGGCGCGAGGAAGTGGCCCGCTTCGAACTCGGCGGCGAGATCGATCGCCGGCCCGGCCGGGCACTTCCGCGCCTCCACGGCCAGCGTGGTGCCGGCCGCGATTGCGCGATGCGCCAGGTCGGTGGTGCGCGCCACGCCTTCGAGGACACGGGCCACATCGCCATCGGCGAGGATGACGCGGCGCGTGCCGTCGCCGGCGCGGTGCTGCAGGAGGCGGAGTGCCATGGATGAAATCTCCCGTCCGGCGTTCAGAGCGTCAGCGTGCCGTCGATCAGGCGGGGCGCGCCATCGCCGCGCGCCTCATCGCGCAACTCGGGCGGAAGCACCGCCGGGCTGAGGTTCTGGTAGCTGACCGGGCGCAGGAACCGGTCGATCGCCAGGCTGCCGACCGAGGTGGTGCGCGGGTCGGACGTGGCGGGGAAGGGGCCGCCGTGGACCATGGCATGGCAGACCTCGACGCCGGTGGGCCAGCCGTTGGCGAGGATGCGCCCGACTTTCGCTTCCAGCACCGGCAGCAGGCGCGTGGCCAGCGCCTCGTCGGCGGCATCCAGGTGGAGCGTGGCGGTCAGCTGGCCTTCCAGCCCCTTGACCACGGAGACGAGTTCTGCCTCGTCGCGGCAGACGACCACGATCGAGGATGCGCCGAACACCTCGTGCCCCATCGCCTTTTCGGCGAGGAAGGCTGCGGCGGTGGTGCGGAACAGCGCGGCGTGGCCCTGCATCGCTGCGCCGGCCAGGCCCTCGGCCAGCTTCTCGACGCCGGGCGTGGCCTCAAGCGCGGCGACGCCGGACTGGTAGGCCTTGCAGATGCCGCCGGTCAGCATGGTCTGGGCGGCGGCAGCACGGGTCGTCTCGGTGGCGGCGGCCAGGAAGGCGTCGAGCCCTTCGCCCTCGATCGCGAGGATGAGGCCGGGGTTGGTGCAGAACTGGCCGGCACCCATCGTCAGCGAACCGATGAAGGCCGCACCGAGCGCGCTCCCCCGCGCCTTCAGCGCTTCGGGCAGGAGCAGGACCGGGTTGATGCTCGACATTTCGGCATAGACCGGGATCGGCACGTCGCGGCTCTGGGCGAGGCGCACGAGCGCGAGGCCGCCCCCGCGCGATCCGGTGAAGCCCACGGCGGTGATGCGCGGGTCCTGCACCAGCGCGGCGCCGAGATCGTTCGAGGGGCCAACCAGATGGCCGAACACGCCGGCGGGCAGGCCGGAGGCGGCCACCGCGCGGGTGATGGCGGCGGCCACGAGCGCGCCGGTGCGCGGATGGGCGGGGTGGCCCTTGACCACGACCGGGCATCCGGCGGCGAGCGCCGAGGCGGTATCGCCCCCGGCGGTCGAGAAGGCCAACGGGAAGTTCGACGCGCCGAATACCGCGACCGGGCCGACCGGGATCATGCGCAGCCGCAGGTCCGGGCGGGGCAGCGGCTGGCGATCGGGCAGGGCGGGATCGATGCGCAACTGCTGCCACGCGCCCTTGCGCACGACATCGGCGAACAGGCGCAGCTGGCCCACGGTGCGGCCGCGTTCGCCTTCCAGACGGGCGCGGGGCAGTCCGGATTCCTCCATGGCGGCTTCGATCAGCTCGTCGCCGATGGCCAGGATCTCCGCCGCGATGGCTTCCAGAAACGCGGCGCGCTCCTCGCGCCCGGTGGCGCGGTAGGTATCGAAGGCGGCGGCGGCGGCGGCGCAGGCGGCATCGACTTCGGCCGGGCCATCGATGGGGAAGGCAGGGCCGGTCGGCTCACCCGTGGCGGCAGCCACGGAGCGGAATTCGGTCATGGGAATCTCCTGATTTACTCTGACATATTGCCAGAGGTGCCGGAACGCAACCGGTGGCGCGTTCCGCAAAGAGGTGTGGTAAGTTAAGTGTTCAGGCGGTTTCGCCGGTCGGGCGCGATCCCCACAAGGCGTAGAACAGCACGTACAATTCACAGGCGGCCGTCAGCAGGAACGATGTCTGCAGCCCATAGGAATCGGCCAGCCACCCTTGCACCACCACCAGCGCGCCGCCCGCGATCGCCATGATCAGCAGGCCCGAGCCTTCCTCGGTCAGCGGGCCGAGCCCGCGAATGCCGAGCGTGAAGATCGTCGGGAACATGATCGAATGGAACAGGCCGACAAGGATCAGCGCCCACATCGCCGCCGGCCCGGTGGTAAAGACGGTGACGAGCATGACCACGAACGCGCCGACCGAGAACGCGGCGAGCACCCGCGCGGCATCCACCTTCTGCATTATCGCGGACCCGAGGAAGCGGCCGACCATCATGCCGCCCCACAGGAACGTGAGATAGCGGCCTGCCTGCTCGTGCGTGAGATTGGCGATCGTGGGCTGGCTGACGAAGTTCACGAACAGGTTGGCGACGCCGATTTCGGCGATCAGGTAGATGAAGATCGCAGGCACGCCGAACACCAGGTTGCGGTGCTTCCACAACGACAGCTTGCGGCGTTCCTCGGGCGCGAGGCGCAGCGTCGCGCTGCCCATGGCGGGCAGCGGAAAGCGCGCGATCACTACGGCGAGAACCACGAGCACGACCGCGACCAGGCCATAGGGCAGGATCACCGACTGGGCATCGGCCAGCCGCTCCGCCGGGGTCAGCACCACGTCGGCGCTGGCGGTGCCGCCCTTCGACCGGCCGAGGATCAGGTAGGCGCCGAACATCGGCGCCAGCATCGTTCCCGCCGAATTCATCGCCTGCACCAGGTTGAGGCGCGAGGAGGCGGTTTCGGGCTTGCCGACCACGGCCACATAAGGGTTGGCCGCCACCTGCAGCAGGGTGATGCCGCTGGCGATCACGAACAGCATGGCCAGCGTTACCCCGTAGGACGGGATCGACGCGGCCAGCATCATGCCGAGCGCGCCCGCCGCCATGACCAGCAGGCCGATTACCAGCGCCTTCTGGTAGCCCGCCTTCTCGATCAGCTTGGCCGAGGGGATCGAAGCCACGAAATAGGCGATGAACCACACCGATTCGATCAATGTTGTCTGCGTATAGTTGAGATCGAACACGCTGCGCAGATGCGGCAGCAGCGTGTTGTTGATCACCGTGATGAAGCCCCACATGAAGAACAAGCTGGCCAGCAGCGTCAGCGCCGGGCCGTAGCGGACGGGGGAACCGGCGCTATCCGGCGAGATGTTGCTGTTTTCCGGCACCTTCGATTGTGTTGAGGCCACTGGCGGCATGGTCTCGGCTTCCTCTCGTCTGCTCTGCGCTGGCAACGGCTTGTTACCGTCTTGCGCAATCTGTATTTGTCAGACTATATCCGGGAAAAGGTCGCGTCAATGGGCGGCGCCGGTGACGACACGTTCCGAAAGGATGAGAGGATGACGATTGTGGGCAGGTCGAAAGGTGGCGTCCTGATGGTACTGGCACTGGCGGCGCCGGCGATGCTGGCGGCCCCGGCGGCGGAAGCGGCCGAAGCGCGGCAGGAAAGCGCCGGCCGGCTGGCCGACGGGTCGGAGGCGTTCGCGATCACGCTGAAGGCCGCGAACGGCGTCTCGGCGCGGGTCCTAACTTATGGCGCCACGCTGCAAGCGCTGATGGCGCCGGGCCGCGATGGCACGGTGGCCGACGTGCTGCTGGGCTACGACGATGTCCAGTCCTACGAGGCGAAGCCCAACTTCTTCGGCGTGACCGTGGGGCGCTATGCCAACCGCATCGCCGGCGGCCGGTTCACGCTCGACGGCAAGAGCTACCAGCTGCCGCAGAACAACAACGGCAACAGCCTGCACGGCGGCGCCAAGGGGTTCGACAAGCGCAACTGGCAGGTCGTTTCGCTCAAGTCCGGCCCGGTGGCGAGCGTGGTGCTGTCCTATGTCAGCGCCGATGGCGAGGAGGGCTATCCCGGCAAGCTCGACACCAGGGTCACCTACAGCCTCGACGAGCGCGGCAACCTGACCATCGCGTTCGAGGCCGCCACCGACAAGCCGACGATCGTCAACATGACCAACCACGCCATCTTCAACCTGGCCGGGGAAGGTTCGGCGATGGGTGCCATGGGGCACCGCCTGACGATTCCGGCATCGACCTATACCCCGGTCGGCGCGACGCTGATCCCGACCGGCGAGCGGCGCAAGGTGGCCGGCACCGTGTTCGATTTCCGCACGCCGCGCCGCGTGGCCGATGGGCTGCGCGACGGCACCGACCAGCAGATCGCCTATGGACACGGGTATGACCACAACTTCGCGCTCGACAAGGGCGCGACCGCTACGCCCCAGCTTGCCGCGCGGCTGGAAGACCCGGCATCGGGCCGCGTTCTCGAAGTGCTGAGCACAGAGCCCGGCGTGCAGTTCTACACCGGCAACTTCCTCGACGGGACGCTTATCGGCAAGAAGGGGCATGTCTATCGCATGGGCGATGGCATCGCGCTGGAACCGCAGAAGTTCCCGGACGCGCCCAACCAGCCGTCGTTCCTGTCCGCGCGCGTCGATCCGGGCAAACCCTATCGCCACGTGATGATCTACCGCGTCAGCAAGGCGCCGCCGGCGCGCTGATCCTTTTCGCACCTCCAGCACCCGAAGGCCGCAATGACCGATTCTTCCAGCAAGCGCCCCGCCCCGAAGCTGCGTTCCCGCGCTTGGTTCGACAATCCCGACAACATCGACATGACCTCGCTCTATCTCGAGCGCTATCTCAACTTCGGCTTGAGCCTTGAGGAACTGCGGTCGGGCAAGCCGATCATCGGCATCGCGCAGACCGGAAGCGATCTTTCGCCCTGCAACCGTCACCACATCGTGCTGGCCGAGCGCGTGCGCGAGGGCATTCGCGAGGCGGGCGGGATCGCGCTGGAAATCCCGGTCCACCCGATCCAGGAAACGGGCAAGCGGCCGACCGCCGGGCTGGACCGCAACCTGGCCTACATCGGGCTGGTCGAGGCGCTCTATGGCTATCCGATCGATGGCGTGGTTCTGACCACCGGCTGCGACAAGACCACGCCGGCGCTGCTGATGGCGGCGGCCACGGTGAACATCCCGGCGATCGCGCTGTCCGTCGGGCCGATGCTCAATGGCTGGTTCAAGGGCGAGCGCACTGGGTCGGGCACGATCGTGTGGAAGGGCCGCGAGCTGATGGCCAAGGGCGAGCTGGACGAGGAAGGCTTCATCAAGCTCGTCGCCAGTTCCGCGCCATCGACCGGCTATTGCAACACCATGGGCACGGCCACCACGATGAACAGCCTGGCCGAAGCGCTGGGCATGATGCTGCCCGGCTCCGCCGCGATCCCCGCGCCCTACCGCGATCGGCAGGAATGCGCCTGGCGCACGGGCAAGCGCGTGGTCGAGATGGTCCACGAGGACCTGAAGCCTTCGGACATCATGACGCTCGATGCCTTCCACAACGCCATCGTCGTCAATTCCGCGATCGGCGGATCGACCAACGCCCCGATCCACCTGGCCGCGATTGCCCGCCACGTGGGCGTGGACCTGCCGCTGACCGACTGGCAGCGGCTGGGTCACAAGGTGCCGCTGCTGGTGAATCTGCAGCCCGCCGGCGAATATCTGGGCGAGGACTACTACCGCGCCGGCGGCGTGCCGGCCGTGGTCGGCCAGCTGATCGCGCAAGGGCTGATCGCCGAGAACGCGATGACCGCGAACGGCCGGACCATGGGCGAAAACTGCCGCGACGCGAAGATCGAGGACGAGCGGGTGATCCTGCCGTTCGACAAGCCGCTGAAGACGGACGCGGGCTTCGTGGTGCTTTCGGGCAACCTGTTCGATTCCGCGATCATGAAGACCAGCGTGATCAGCGAGGAATTCCGCGCGCGCTATCTGTCCAACCCGGACGATCCCGACGCATTTGAAGGTCCGGCGGTGGTGTTCGACGGGCCGGAGGATTACCACGCGCGGATCGATGACCCCGCCACCGGGATCACCGCCGAAACGCTGCTGTTCATGCGCGGCGCGGGGCCTATCGGCTATCCGGGCGCGGCCGAAGTCGTCAACATGCGCGCGCCGGCCTATCTCATCACCGAGGGCGTCACCGCCCTGCCGTGCATCGGTGACGGGCGCCAGTCGGGCACCAGTGGCAGCCCCTCGATCCTCAACGCCAGCCCGGAGGCGGCGGCGATGGGCGGCCTGGCCCTGCTGAAGACCGGGGATCGCGTCCGCATCGACTTGCGCCGGGGCACCGCCGACATGCTGGTGCCGGACGCGGAACTGGCCGCGCGCCGCGCCGCGCTCGAAGCGGCGGGCGGCTATGCCTATCCGCCTTCGCAGACGCCGTGGCAGGAAATCCAGCGCGAACGCGTCGGCCAGCTTGCGACCGGCGCGATTCTGGAGGGCGCCGAGAAGTACCAGCGCATCGCGCAGACGCGGGGCCTGCCGCGCGACAACCACTGATCCGCGCCCGCGGTTGACGCGCGCGCTGGCCGGACATCCGCGGAGCGCGCTCTGCCGGGGCAGCAATCGCTACCGTTCTGCACAAAGGGGACTATCGATGCGTGGCAAATACCTCCGAACGCTCATGACCATGGGGTGTGCCCTGGCGATGACGGTGCCCGCCGTGGCGCAGACGACCGGCGGGGCCACCGTCACGGTCCAGGCCGACCGCCCCGGCCCGGTGATGAACCGCCAGGTCTTCGGCCAGTTCGCCGAACATCTCGGCCATGGCATCTATGGCGGGATCTGGGTGGGCGAAGGCTCGCCGATCCCCAACGATCACGGCTATCGCCGCGATGTGCTGGACGCGCTGAAGGCGATCAAGGTGCCGGTGGTCCGCTGGCCGGGCGGCTGTTTCGCCGACGAATACCACTGGCGCGACGGCATCGGCCCGCGCGCCAAGCGTCCGGTGAAGATCAACACCAACTGGGGTGGGGTGGACGAGGACAACAGCTTCGGCACCAACGAATTCATGGGCTTCGCCGAACGGCTGGGCGCGGAGGCCTACATATCGGCCAATGTCGGCAGCGGTACGCCCGCCGAAACCAGCGAATGGGTCGAGTACATGACCTCGCCCAACGGCTCGACCCTGGCGGGCGAGCGCGCGGCCAACGGCCATCCCGCGCCGTTCCAGGTGCGCTATCTGGGCATCGGCAACGAATTGTGGGGCTGCGGTGGCAACATGCGCGCCGAATATGCCGCCGATCTCACCAACCGCTTCGCCCAGTTCGCCAAGGCCGGCGGCAAGGACAAGATGCTCAAGATCGCCAGCGGCCCCAGCGACGAGGACTATCCCTGGACCGAGACGCTGATGAAGCTTTCGGGCAAGTACATCGATGGCCTTTCGCTGCATTACTACACCCGCCCGCGTGACAAGGACTGGAACGACAAGGGCGCGGCGCTGGGCTTTCCCGAGAGCGAGTGGGCGACGACGATGCGCAACACGCTGCGCATCGACGAATACATCACCAGGCATTCGGCGATCATGGACAAGTATGATCCCGAGAAGAAGAAGTGGCTGGTCGTCGACGAATGGGGGACGTGGTACGATCCCGCGCCCGGTTCCAACCCCGGCTTTCTGGTCCAGCAGAACAGCCTGCGCGACGCGGTGGTGGCAGGCCTCAACCTCAACATCTTCGCGCACCATGCCGATCGCGTGAAGATGGCGGCGATCGCGCAGATGGTGAACGTGCTGCAGGCGATGCTGCTGACCGACGGCGCGAAGATGGTCAAGACGCCCACCTACTGGGTCTTCGACCTCTACAAGCCGTGGCAGGACGCGACGACCTTGCCGATCGACCTGCAATCGCCGCTGTACCGCAACGGCGACGTCACGGTGCCGGCGATCAGCGCCTCGGCCGTGCGCGATACGGCGGGCCAGGTGCACGTGGCGCTGGTCAACCTCGATCCGCACCGCGCGATCCCGGTGTCGATCGGCCTTGCTGGCGTGCGGGCGGGCACGGTGAGCGGGCGGATCGTCACCGGCACGGCGATGGACGCGCACAACAGCTTCGAGGCGCCCGACGTGGTGCGGCCGGTGGCGTTCACTGGCGCGCGGATCGCGGGCGGGGCGGTCACCGCGACCTTGCCGGCGATGTCGGTGGTGGTGCTGGACCTGCGGTAGGGCCGGACGGAAGCCGGGGCCATGAGGCCGGGACCATGATGGCGGACGAAGCGCGCGGCATCACCCGCCGGGGCCTGATCGAAGGCGCGGTCGTGCTGGGCGCTGGATTTACGGTTTCCGGGCTTGCGCTTCCCGGGCTTGCTCTTCCCGGCATGGCCCTGGCGGAGCCTCCGATCCCGGCCGCGCGGCTGTGGTATCGGCAACCGGCCGAACAATGGACCGAGGCGCTGCCGGTGGGCAACGGCCGGCTGGGGGCGATGGTGTTCGGCGGCGGCGCGCACGAGCGGATCGCGCTCAACGAGGCAACGTTCTGGAGCGGCGGCCCCTACGATCCGGTCAATCCGGGGGCAAAGGGCGCGCTGGCGGAAGTGCGCCGGCTGATCTTCGCCGGGCAATTCGCGGAAGCGCAGGCGCTGGCCAACGCGCGGCTGATGGCCACGCCGCTGGGCCAGATGTCCTACCAGCCGATCGGCGATCTGCTACTGGACCTGCCCGGCCTTGGCCCGTTGGTCGATTACCGGCGCGAGCTGGACCTTGACGCGGCGCTCGCCACCACGCGGTTCGCCACACAATACTTGCGCTACCGCCGCGCGGTCGTGGCCTCGCCGGTGGACCAGGTGATCGCGATCGAGCTGACCTGCGACCGGCCGGGGCGGATCGACCTCGACGTGGCGCTGACCACGCCGCAGCGGGGCACCGTTACCGCGACCGGAGACACGATCCGGCTTGCCGGGCAAGGCCCGGCGGAGAACGGCGTGGCGGGCGCGCTGCACTTCGCCACGGCCGTCCGCGTGATGGCGCAGGGCGGCGTGACCGAAGCGCGGGGCGAACGGCTGGCGGTTCGTGGTGCCGATGCGGTGACCATCCTCGTCGCGATGGCTACCAGCTACCGCCGTTTCGACGATGTCGGCGGCGATCCCGCAACCACCACGGCCGCGCAGATCGAGCGCGCTGCGTCCAAGGGCTTTGCCCGCATCGCCGAGGAGGCGGCGGCCGAGCACCGGCGGCTGTTCCGCCGCGTCCGTCTGGACCTGGGCCGCACCCCGGCGGCGGACCGCCCCACCGACGAACGCATCCGCGTCGGCGCAACCACGGACGACCCGGCGCTGGCGGCGCTCTATTTCGATTACGGGCGCTACCTGCTGATCTGTTCGTCGCGCCCCGGCGGCCCGCCGGCCAACCTGCAGGGGCTGTGGAACGATGCGCCGCAGCCGCCGTGGGGCTCGAAGTACACGATCAACATCAACACCGAGATGAACTACTGGCCGGCGGAAGTGACCGCCCTGCCGGAATGCGTCGCGCCGTTGGTTCAGCTGGTCCGCGAGCTGGCGATCACGGGCGAACACACGGCGCGCGCGATGTACGGCGCGCGCGGCTGGGTGGCGCATCACAATACCGATGGCTGGCGGGCTACGGCCCCCATCGACGGCGCGCAATACGGCCTGTGGCCGATGGGCGGGGCGTGGTTGTGCCTCCATCTGTGGGACCGCTTCGACTACGGGCGCGACATCGCCTATCTGCGCGCGGTCTATCCGCTGATGCGCGGGGCGGCGCTGTTCTTCCTCGATACGCTGCAGACCGATCCGGCCAGCGGATACCTCGTGACCAACCCGTCGCTGTCGCCCGAGAACGAGCACCCCCAAGGAGCGTCGCTGTGCGCGGGGCCGGCGATGGACCAGCAGATCCTGCGCGACCTGTTCGACCGGACGGCACAGGCCGCCGCCATCCTGCATACCGATGCCGGTTTCGCGGCGCAGCTCCGCGCCACGCGCGCGCGGCTGGCGCCCGACCGGATCGGCGCGCAAGGGCAGCTTCAGGAATGGCAGGCCGATTGGGACGCCGCCGCCCCCGATGCGCATCACCGACACGTCTCCCATCTCTATGGCCTGTTTCCCAGCAGCCAGATCGATCCCGACACGACCCCGGCGCTGGCGCGCGCGGCGCGGCGGTCGCTGGAGCTGCGCGGCGATGAATCGACCGGCTGGGCGACGGCGTGGCGGGCCAACCTGTGGGCCAGGCTGCGCGATGGCGACCATGCGCATCGCATCCTCGTTTTCCTGCTGGGGGCCGATCGCACCTATCCCAACCTGTTCGATGCGCATCCGCCCTTTCAGATCGACGGCAATTTCGGCGGCACCCGCGCCGTGGCCGAGATGCTGATGCAGAGCCGCGACGGGGAACTGCTGCTATTGCCCGCGCTGCCGCGTGCCTGGCCGTCCGGATCGGTGTGCGGCCTGCGCGCGCGCGGAGCGATTGGCGTCGATATCGCGTGGCGGGGCGGACTGCTGGAACGGGCGGTGCTGACCGCCGATGTCCCCGGTTCGCTGGTCGTCCGGTGTGGCGATGCGCGCCGCAGCGTGCGGCTGGCGCCGGGGAAGAGCGTGATACTGAACGGCCCGGGCCTGCAACTGGCACCGGGCGCGTCGTGAAGGAAAGGAACTGAACGTGGGCAAATCCTTGTTATCCAATCGGAAAGGTCTTCTCGCCGGGCTTGTCCTCATGGGCGCCAGTTTCGCGGCGTCCCCGGCGTTTTCCCAGGCGGTGACCGAGAGTCCGCCGGTCGTCGCTGGCGCGCCGCGGCTGACGGTGCAGACCATCACGGTCCACGGCGCGGCGCTCGAAGGCAATCTGGAAGGCGAGGCGGCGGACCGGACGGTGCTCGTCGTGCTGCCGCCAAACTACGCCACCCAGCCCAGGCGGCGCTATCCGGTGCTCTATGCGCTGCACGGCTATTCGATCGGTGCCCAACAATGGGTTCAGGAGATCCATGTGCCGCAGACGATCGCCAACGCCTATGCCAAGGGCCTGCCGGACATGATCGTGGTGATCCCCGATGCCAAGACCGCGTACAACGGGTCGATGTATTCGGGCTCGATGACCACGGGCGATTTCGAGACGTTCGTTTCGCGCGATCTGGTCCGCTACGTCGATGCGCACTACCGCACCATACCCGATCGCCTGAGCCGCGGGCTCGCCGGGCATTCGATGGGCGGCTATGGCACGGCGCGGATCGGGATGAAGCACGCCGACACGTTCGGCGCACTCTACATGATGTCGCCGTGCTGCCTTTCGGCCCGCGCCGCCGATCCGCTCACCCCGGAAGCGGCGGCCGCGCTGGCCAGCGTGACGTCGCCGGCGGATTCGGCGAAGCTTCCGTTCCCGCTGCGCGCCCAGTTCGCGGTGGCGGCGGCCTGGTCTCCCAATCCGAAGAAGCCGCCGCTCTACCTTGACCTGCCCGTCGAGAACGGCGTGACAAGGCCCGACGTCATCGCCCGGTGGGCGGCCAACGCGCCGCTCTCCTTTGCCGATCAATACATCGGCAACCTCCGCCAGTATCGCGCGATCGCGATCGACGTGGGCGATCAGGACAGCTTGAAGGTGGATGCGCAGAAGCTCCACGACCTGCTCGATGGCTACGGGGTGGCGAACAGCTTCACCATCTATCCCGGCACCCATGTCAGCCGTGTCGCCTTCCGGTTCCAGGACGAGGTGTTGCCCTTCTTCGGCCGAGAATTGAAGCGGTGAAGCGCCGGTTGCACCGGATCGCGCCCGCCATCGCCGCGTTGGCGCTGGCCCATGTCCCGGCTTCCGCCTCGGCGGACCCACTGGACCCCACCGGGCGGTGGACCGCCAACGAACGTGGCGATGCCGCCCTGCCGCCGATGGGGTGGAATTCGTGGAATGCCTTTACCTCGGACATTTCGGAGGAGAAGATCATGGGTTCGGCGGAGGCGATCCTCCGTTCGGGGCTTGCCGCCAAAGGCTATCGCTACATCAACCTTGATGATGGCTGGTGGCTCAAGCGGCGCCAGCCGGACGGCCGGATGATGCCCCGCACGGCCCAGTTTCCCTCGACCATTGTGCCGGGGGGCGATCCCAGCTTGCGCCCCTTCACCGATCGTCTGCACACGATGGGATTCAAGGCCGGCATCTACAGCGACATCGGGCGCAATTCGTGCGGGCAGGTCTATACCTCGACGATGCCGAACCAGCCCGAGGGCAGCGTGGCGGAGCGCGAAGTCGGCCTCTATGGCCATATCGATCAGGACATCCGGCTCTATTTCCAGGACTGGGGCTTCGATTTCATCAAGGTGGACGGCTGCGGCATTCGCGGGCTGCCGGCGGATCATCCCGAAGTCCGCTCCGGGCGCTATCGCGCGCTGCCGCCGCTGGTGGATTCCGATAGCCTGGCGCGGACCGACGTGGCCGCGGTGCGGCGCCTCTATGGCGAAGTGGCCGATGCGATCCAGCGCTACCGGCCCGACGGCCACTATATCTTCTCGATCTGCCTGTGGGGCTCGGCCGACGTGCGCGCCTGGGGCAAGGATGTCGGCGGCATGTCGCGCACCAGCGAGGACATTGCGCCGAGCTGGGCCAGGATGTTGCACAATCTCGATACCGTCGCGCGCCGGCCGCTCTATGCGCACCCCGGCTCGTGGAACGATCCCGACATGCTGTTCGTCGGCACCGGCGATTTCGACGAGCATCACCTGACCGAGGCGCGATCGCACTTCGCGCTGTGGGCGATGGTCAACGCGCCGCTGTTCATCGGCTATGACTTGCGCCACGCATCGCCGGCGTTGCTGGAACTGCTGGGCAACGAACGCATCATCGCGATCGATCAGGACCCGGCCGGCAACCAGGCGACGCTCGCGTTCGATAGCGACGAGGTGCAGATCTTCGTCAAGACGCTGGCGAGCGGCGACAAGGCGGTGGCGGTGTTCAACCGGGGCAGCGGTCCGGTGGACATGAAGCTGACCGCCGCACACCTGGCCTTCGCCGATGCGGCGGAGATCGGGCTGACCGATCTGTGGTCGGGCGTGCAATCCCGCTTCACCGGCGAGAAGGAGCTTCACCTTGCGTCGCGCGAAACGCTGATCTTCACCGCGCGGGGAACACGCCTGCTGGCGAACGGTGTCTACCTGTCCGAGCAGCCCGGCAGCGTCAATCCGGCGGTGGACGGGGTGCGGACGCCGCAACCCGACCCGCTGGTCCACCGCGCGCCGCTGCAATGGCAGGGCACGCGCGGCAAGGGCGATTTCCCGCGCTATGGCGGCTGGGGCGGCGCGCGGGTGGACCGCACGCCGTTCGACCAGCCGCAGCGCATCGCCGGGCAATGGCTTGGCAACGGCATCGGCGTGCTTGCCAATTCGCGGCTGGAAGTGCGCAGCGGGGGCTACCGCCAATTCCGCGCGCGGGTGGGGATCGACGATTCCGCCGCGCCCGATGCGGCGCCCGTCACGTTCCTGGTGTACGGCGATGGCCGGCTGCTGGCCCGATCGCGGCCGCTGCGGCGGGGCGAGCCGGCGCAACCGCTGTCGGCGGACATCGCGGGGGTCAGGATCGTCGAGCTGGTGACCCGCCAGGCGAGCGCCAGTGCCGCGGACATTCCGGTCAACTGGGGGGAAGCCGCCCTGCTTCGCCCGGATGGATCGCGGCCGGACTGAGTTCGGACCCGTGCGAGGGAAAACCATGAACCACGCTCCCTGCTGCGGCCATTCGCGCCGCGCCTTCCTCTGTTCCGCCGCGACGGCGGCAGTGGCCGCCGGTTTTGCGCCGGCCGCCGTGGCAGGGGCGACTCCCGCGCCGGCCGGAGGCGTGCCCGCGCCGGCGCTGCGGCCGTTCGATCTGGCTGACGTCGATCTGGGCGAAGGCCCGTTCCTGCACGCCCAGCGCATGACCGAAGCCTATCTGCTGCGCCTGCAGCCCGACCGGCTGCTGCACAACTTCCGGGTCAACGCGGGGCTCGCGCCCAGGGCACCCGTCTATGGCGGTTGGGAGTCCGCGGGCATCTGGGAGGATATCAACTGCCACGGCCATACGCTTGGCCACTATCTGTCGGCCTGCGCGCTGGCGTGGCGATCGACCCGCGATCGCCGCTTCCGGCAGCGGGTGGACTATATCGCCGACGAACTGGCCGCATGCCAGCGGGCGTCGGGCACCGGCCTGGTCTGCGCGTTTGCCAAGGGGCCAGCGCTGGTTGCGGCGCATCTGCGCGGGGAGCCGATCACGGGCGTGCCCTGGTACACGCTGCACAAGATCTTCGCGGGGCTGCGCGACGGGGCGCTGCTGGCCGAGAGCGCCCGATCGCGCGAGGTTCTGCTGCGCCTTGCCGATTGGGCGGTGATCGCCACCGCCCCGCTGACGGACGCGCAATTCGAGGCGATGCTCGATACCGAACACGGCGGCATGAACGAGGTTTTCGCCGATCTCCATGCCATGACCGGCAAGCCCGAATACCGCGACCTTGCCCGCCGCTTTTCGCACAAGGCGATCCTGGAGCCGCTGTCGCAGGAGCGCGATCATCTCGACGGGCTTCATGCCAACACGCAGATCCCCAAGATCGTCGGCTTCGCACGGGTCTACGAAGCCACGGGCGACACCGCTTACCGCAATGCCGCCGCGTTCTTCTGGAAGACGGTGGCGCAGACCCGCTCGTTCGCGACCGGCGGCCACGGCGACAACGAACACTTCTTCCCGATGGCCGATTTCGCCAGCCACGTGTTCTCGGCGAAGGGCGGCGAGACGTGCTGCCAGCACAACATGCTCCGCCTGACCCGCGCGCTGTTCCTGCGCGATCCACAGGCCGATTATGCCGATTACTACGAGCGCGTGCTGTACAACGGCATTCTTGCGTCGCAGGACCCGGACAGCGGCATGGTCACCTATTTCCAGGGCGCACGGCCGGGCTACATGAAGCTGTACCACACGCCCGAGGATTCGTTCTGGTGCTGCACCGGCACGGGCATGGAGAACCACGTCAAGTATCGCGATTCGATCTATTTCCGGGGCGACGACAGTATCGTCGTGAACCTGTTCATCCCCTCGACCGTGCGCTGGGCCGAACGCGATGCGGTGTTGACCCAGACCACCGCTTTCCCCGAGCGCCCGTCGACCTTGCTGAAATGGGCGTTGAAGCGCCCGACCGAAGCGACGCTCAAGCTACGTCACCCGCGCTGGAGCAAGGAGGCGACCGTGCTCGTGAACGGGCGCGCGGTCGCGCGGTCGCGGCATCCCGGCAGCTTCGTTGACGTGCGCCGCGCCTGGGAGAACGGCGATCAGGTGGAGCTGGTCCTGGCCATGCACCTCGCGATCGACCGCGCGCCCGCCGCGCCGGACATCGTGGCCTTCACTTACGGCCCGCTGGTGCTGGCCGGTGCGCTCGGCCGTGAAGGTCTGCAGGATGGGGCCGATGTGATCGTCAACGAGCGCCTCTATGGCGCCTATAACGATGGCCCGTTCACGACGCCGCAACTGGCTGGCGATCCGGAGGATATCCTGGGCCGGATTCGCCCCGGCCCGGAGCCGCTGCACTTCACCGTGCCGTCATCGACGGGCGCGCCGGTCCGCCTCGTGCCCTATTTCAGGATCGCCCACGAGCGCTATGCGACCTACTGGCCGACGACAGCCTCATGACCTGACCCTGGCACGGACCGGTCACTCGGCCGGCACGGCGATGTCCTGCCGCGCCATGCGGCGCGAGCCGTAGACCAGTTCGAACAGCGGGCTGGCCATCATCGTCGTCACGATCGCCATGAACACCAGCATCGCGAACAGCGTCGGCCCGATCAGGCCCTTCTGCAGGCCGATGTTGATGATGATCAGTTCCATCAGCCCGCGCGAGTTCATCAGCGCGCCGATGCCGAGCGCGGTGGGATTGTCCTCTCCGCACAGCCGCGCGGCGAGGTAGCAGGCCCCGAACTTCGCGAGGATCGACGCGGCCAGGATGCCGAGCGCCATCAGGAACAGCGGCCACGAGCCGATCATGTCCATGCGCGTGTTCAGCCCCGAATAGGTGAAGAACATCGGCAGCAGCATCACCACCGTGAGCGGCTCGACCCTGCGCTTCAGCTCTTCGGCGAAAAGCCCGCGCGGCATGAACACGCCCAGGATGAACCCGCCGAAGATGGCGTGGATGCCGATCGCGTCCATCAGAAAGGCCGAAAGGCACAGCAGCATCAGCGCACTGGCCAGCACGGCCATGCTCATTTCTCCGCGCTGTTCGACCGCATGGCCCAGCGGGGCCAACAGGCGCCGGCCGAACGCGAACAGCAGGCCCGCGTAGAGAAGCGCTCCCCCGATGGCGACGACCGCGATTCCCGCGCCACCGCCGAACGTGGCAAGCACCACCGCCAGCACGCACCATGACGCGGCATCGTCGAACGCGCCGGCGGTGAGCGAGAGCGTACCCAGCGGGCTTTCGGACAGGCCGCGTTCGTTGATGATCCGCGCCAGCATCGGGAAGGCCGTCAGCGCGATGCAGGCGCCCGTGAACAGCGTGGCGCTGGTCCGGCCGATGTTCGCCGCAAACAGGCCCGGTACGTCGAGCAGGAACGGCGTGATGACCACCGCGATCGCGAACGGCGCCGCGATGCCCGAGACCGATACCGCGGCCGCGCTGCGCGCCTTCGCGCGGAAGTGCGTGGGGCTGAACGTCAGCCCCACCAGGAACATGTAGAGCGCCACGCCAAGCTGCGACCCTGCATACAGCACGTTGCGCGTTTCCGCAGGGAAGATGGCCGCCTGCAGGCCGGGCGCGAGCAACCCCAGCAGCGAAGGACCGAGAAGCACGCCCGCGATCATCTCGCCCACCACCTGCGGCTGGCCGAGGAACTTCTGCCCGATCCGGCCCACGACCTGACAGGCCAGGATGATCAGGGTCAGCTGGAGGAAGAAGTGCACGCTGAAGTCGCCGGGCACATAGCTGGCCGCCGCGCCCGGTGCTGGCGGGCCGTGTGGCGCCAGGATTCCGCCCAGTATCGGCAGGACTTCGTCCAGAATGTGGGCCATGGCTTCCTTGCACTCTCCCGGGGCGCAGCGCCTTCGCGCTTGTCGTCGATCGATGCAGGGGAGATGCGCTACGCGTCCTCCGGCATCAATGCATTGACAGCCATGGTAGCGTTATCTTGCATGTCTGGCAATCGCCGCTATGCGGGAGGAGAAGAGTCGGTTGTCGCCTAGCTCCGCTGCAGCGTTTCCCGCTGCATAAGCCAGATTACGGCTGCCGTTGTGAACGACGCTGCACCCAGCAGCATCGCGGTTGCCAGGCTGAAGGACTGCGCGATCTGCGCGGTGATGATCGGCGCGAAGAAGCTGATCACCCGGCCCCAGTTGAAGATCGAGGCGGCCGTCGATTGCAGGTGCGGCGGATAGAGTTCGGCCATCCACGGCCCCCAGATCACGCTGGAGCACAGTGCGGCGCCATAGATGAGCCCGGCCACTTTCAGCACCGTCGGGTCCGCAGGCCCCAGCAGATAGACCGCGATCGCACCCGAAGCGATGAGGAAGCCGATGGCGTTGAAGCGGCGCCCGAAGCGATCGGCGGCCCAGCCCCAGAAGAAGCCGCCCACGATATTGCCGCTGAACTGCCAGGCGACCAGTGCGCCGGCGGTCTGGGCGCTGAACCCGCGTTCGCCGGTCAGGTAGGTCGTGAGCCAGCCGCTGAACGCCGCGTAACCGAAGAAATTGAGGCCGGCCATAGTCGCCAGCATCAGCGTCTGCTGGCGCAGGCCGGGCGCGAACAGTTCGCTGATCGGCAGGCGCGATACCCCGCCGCGCGCCCCGCGATCCATGCGCGATCCGGTGGGGATGGCGGCAAGGACAAGCAGCGCCAGGGCGAGGGGAGGAATGCCCCCGATCAGCAGCAGGTGCTTCCAGTTGCCCGGCGCGACCAGCCCCATCGCCACGCCGAGCACGACGATCGATAGGCTGAAGGCGGCGTTGAGCGTGCCGGCAAGACGGCCGCGCAAGGTCGGCTGGAACAGGTTGATGTAGATGCCGACAACTACCGGAAACGAGCCGCCGGCAAAGAAGCCGAGCAGGAAACGCTGGAGCAGAAGCTGCGGGTAGCTCGCAACGATCATGCCGGCGAGCAGCAGCACGCCGTAGCCGAACACCAGCCCCGACAGGACGCGGCGCCGCCCGATGCGATCCGCGATCTGCCCCAGCACGATGGCCCCGGTCAGCGCGCCCGCGCCCTGCGCCGAATAGGCCGAGCCCGCCTCGATCAGCGAAAGCCCCAGCGATTCCCGGATGTAGGGCCGCAGCACGTCCACCGTGTTCCAGGCCCAGCCATAGAGGAACTCGCAGGCAAGCAGCAGCACGAAGACCAGCACCTGACGCCCAAGGCCGGGTTCGGCCGAGGCTGGATCGGAGTGCGGCAGCGGAACGGAAGCGGCGGGAATGGACATGGGATCGGTCCGCTGAACGGGAGGGCGGGAGGGCTTGCCGTGCGGTGGGGGCCGCACGGCAAGCACGGATGCGCTCAGGCGGCGCGCTGCAGTTCGGCGAGCTTGATCTGCACCAGCATCGAGAGTTCGTCATAGACAACCCATTCGTCGACGATCTTGCCGTCGCGAATGTGGAAGTGGGTGACGCCCATCACGGAAAGGTGGTGGCCGGTCGGCGCGCCGAGCGAGCCGTAGCCCATGTGGTGACCGTCCATGGTCCAGCGCAGGGCATACTTGGTGCCGCCCTCTTCGCTGTCGACCGAGCAGATATGCTGCGGCACGAAGGCGCAATCCGGGATCAGGGCGACCAGGCGCATCGTCTGCTGCAGCACCGCCGCAACGCCGCCCAGTTCGCGCATCAAGGGGCCATGCCACTGGCAATTGGGCGCGTAGATGTCGCGGATCAGGCCGAACATGCGCTTGTTGTAGATGTGGTGCAGCCAGCGGAGCAGCTGTTCCTCGCCTTCGTTGTGGGCGATCGAAAGGTCGGCTTCGCTTTCGGGCGGATACTGGCCCAGCAGGCGCCGGTTCTCGGCAAGGTCCAGCACCGTCTCGCCGTTTTCGAACTTCTTCCGCGCCAGCCCTTCGGCGAACACCTGCGGGTCAACGCCGACCTGGATCAGCGGCCCCATGTTGTCGCGGACGATCCATTCCTTGTAGATCTTGTTTTCCAGGATCATGCACTCGGCGACCGTGCGGGTGCAGAACGTCCGACCGGTCGGCTTGCCCCACGAACCGAACTCGGAGTGGCGGCCAAGCCCGTGGGTCATGTGGCTGGTGTAGAAGCCGTCCACGTCGTTGCCGCGCCAGATCACCTGCTGCGCCATGCCACGGCGGTCGGGAAACTCGACAAGCCGCTGGATCGTGTCGCGGATATGCGTCTCGCGGTCATACATCGTGCCCAGCGTGGTGTAGGCAACGCAGTTGTGGGTGTAGTGGCTGTAGATCAGCCCCACGTCGCGCTCGTCCCAGATGCGATGGGTGCAGCGGATGATGTAGTCGACGATGTCGGTATAGGATTCGTCGAACCCGCGCATCGACTGCACCCGCGGCCGGTTTTCGGGCACCAGCTGCGTGAAATCGCGGCGTTCCACCTGGAGGACGCTGCCGCCGGAGGGCGCGGCCGCTTTCGCGGATTCGACCGGCTTTACGGGCTTGGGATTGCTTTCGGTCACGATACCTCCGAGGCGTTGGAATAGGTTGAGTTGTCTGCGCACTGACGTTCTGCGCGCGATTGGTGAAGATCGACCTGCCCGAGCCAGGTGGAAAACGCGGCGGAACAGGCGGCGGGTTGCTCAAGAAGCAGGAAGTGCCCCGCATTGGCAACCTCGGTCCATGTCGCCCAGGGCAGGGCGTTGGCCATTTCGGCCTGCAGCTCTTCGGGCGCGACGACGTCCTGCGCGCCCGAAAGCACGAGTGTCGGCATGTCCATGCGGGCAAGGCGCGGGCGGTTGTCGGGGCGTGACAGCGCGATTTCGGTCTGCCGTTCGGCCGTGCCCGGCGGGCACGCGTTCGCCATGGCGATGATCAGCGCGCGAAGGCACTTTTCCTCGCTGCGCGACGGGTGGACATACCGTGACCAGAGCTGTTCGCTGACGAGCGTCGCGGGATCGACACCGGCCACCGCGGCGCGACGGGCGGCATGATCGGCCTCTGGCACAGGTCGCGCGTTGCCGGCGATCAGGGCCATGGCCGCGATCCGGTGCGGCGCACGGGCGGCGAGTTCCAGCGCAACGATGGCCCCGAGAGAAAAGCCCACGGCGATGAACCGGTCCGGCGCCGTCGCCAGCAGCCTTTCGGCCGCGTCTTGCACCGACGTATCTTGCGTCAGATCGGCATGAAGCGTGCGTTCGGCGGAAAGCGCGCCCGAGATCGCGGCGAAAACGCGCGCATCGCACAATGTTCCGGGCAGGAACAGGACGGGTACGGTGCTCTCGGCCGGCAGCATCGAAGGCGGTCTCTTTTCTCGTTTCAGTGCAGGCCTAATCCGAAAAGCGAAAACTCGGCCTTGCGCTTTCCCCGGTCTTGACCTACCAGATTTGCATTCGAATGCAACATCAAGTTTGGAGCTTATCGTGACCGAGTGGACCCGAGAGGCCATGGCGCAGCGCCTGGTGCGTTATGCCGATCTCGTGCCTTGCCGCACCGCCTTCATCGATACCCGCACGCCGGGGTCGACAGAGAAGGAGAACTTCACAATCATCGGTCCGGGCGTGTCCGAAAGCACCGACCAGTTCGTGCACATAACCGAGAAGCACGGTTTCAACATCGGGGCGGCGCGCCAGCCCTTCGGCTGCGTCAATTCGCAGCACAGCCATGATACCGCCGAGGTCTTCATGGTCCATTCCGGGCACTGGCGGCTGCTGTTCGGGCCGAACCGCGAGGATGGCACGCTGGACATCGGACCGGGCGACGTCGTGTCGGTGCCGATCCACATGTTCCGCGGCTTCGAAAAGATCGACGATGGCCTGGGCATGCTGTTCACCGTGCTGGGCGAGGACGATCCGGGCAAGGTCACCTGGGCGCCGGCGGTGTTCGAGGCGGCCGAAGGATTCGGACTGAAGCTCGTCAAGGGCGGGCAACTGATCGATACCAGCGAGGGTGAGCACACCCTGCGCCAGATGGAGCTTGAGGCCCCTCTCGACGAGAACCAACTGCGCGAACTCGCCACCCCGCCGATCGAGAAGCTGATGCAGTGCATCGTCCGCTGGGGCGATGCCGTGGCGAACCCGGATTCGCCTCTCGCGCGCGAAGGCGTCGAGGAGGCCGGTCTGATCGCGGTGGGCGCCAGCGGAGACGGTTTCGCGGCTGGCCCGATTGCGGGCTGGTGGCCGCACGGGTTCCAGTTGCGCCTGCTGACGTTGCAGACCGGTGCCTATGTTCCGATGCACGCCCGCGCCGAAGCGGAAGTGCTGATCGTGCAGGAAGGGACGCTGGAGGTAAGCTGGGGCAGCGAAGCGCTTCTGCTGGGGGCGGGCGATACGCTCACCATCCCGACCGGCCTCGCCCATGCGTTCCGGAACACCGCTTCGGTGCCGGCCAAGGCGTTTGTGGTACGCGGAACCGACAGTCCGGCGGCGCCGATCTTCGGCTGAGCCCCTCGACGGCATGTGAAAAGGCCCGCGAACCTGGTGGTTCGCGGGCCTTTTTGCGTGTCCCGAAGGGCTGTCGGTCCGATTATATCCCGGCCGTCACCGCGAGGCGTCTCGCGGTGACGGCCTGCGGACGAAATCAGGCGTTGGCCTTCTGGCGTTCGAGGCGGATCGCGGCCGCCTTCTGGTGGCCTTCCAGCCCTTCGCTGCCGCTCTGCCGCATCGCCGGCGGGGCGACCGCGCGCACCGCGCTATCGTCAAGCCACTGGTGGGTGGCGATCTTCACGTAGCTGCCGACCCACAGGCCGCCGGTATAGCGGCCGGCGCCCATGGTGGGCAGCGTGTGGTTGGTGCCCACGTTCTTGTCGGAATAGACCACGCTGGCGTTTTCACCGATGAACAGCGATCCGTAATTGCGCAGCTTGTGGGAGAAGGCGTGCGGATCGCGGGTGTGGACCTGCAGGTGTTCGGCAGCCACGTAGTCGGAATAGGCGATCATCGCTGCCTCGTCCGCGCAGATCACCACTTCGCCGTAATCGCGCCAGCTTTCGCTGGCGACGGCGGCGGTAGCGAGCGTCTTGAGCTGGCGTTCCACGGCGGCCACGGTTTCTTCGGCCAGCTTGCTGTCGGTAGTGATCAGGCCCACGCGCGTGCGGATGTCATGCTCCGCCTGGCCGAGCAGATCGGTGGCGATCAGTTCGGGATCGCCGGTCTCGTCGGCCACCACGAAGATTTCGGAAGGTCCGGCGAGCTGGTCGATGCCCACCGGCCCGAACACCTGGCGCTTGGCCTCGTTCACGAACGCGTTGCCGGGGCCCATGATCTTGTTGACCTGCGGCACGCTTTCGGTTCCGAACGCCATGGCCGCGATGGCCTGTGCGCCGCCGATGCGGAAAATGCGGTCGGCGCCGGAGAGGTGGCACCCGGCGATCATGGCGCGGTGCGCGTTGGGGGGAAGACAGGCAACCACTTCGCTGCAGCCGGCCACCTTGCCGGGGACGATCGTCATGATCGGGGCCGACAACAGCGGGAAACGGCCACCCGGAACATAAGCCCCGACGCGCTCGATGGGAATCACCCGATGCCCGAGGTGCAGGCCCGGCATAGGCTCGACTTCCAGCGGAAGAATGGTTCCCAACTGGGCTTCGGCGAAGCGGCGGACGTTCTCGATCGCGAACTCGGTGTCCGCGCGGGTCTGCGGATCGAGTTCCGCCACCGCGGCGGCGCGATCGGCGGCGCTGACTTCGAACTGGTCGAGATCGGCCTTGTCGAACTCGCGGGAATACTGGCGCACGGCGGCGTCGCCGCGGGTGCGCACATCGCGCAGCACGCCGGCGACCAGATCCGAAACCGAACTGCTGTCGGCAATCTGGTCTCGCGCCGGGGCCTTGGCATAGCGCGTGCGATTCTCGAAGCCGCGCGGGGCTGGGACACTCATGGATACGCTCCTGTGGTGGAATCTGCGCGCCCGTATATTGCATTCGAATGCAATTGTCATGCCCCTTGTGCGCGGCAGTGTCGCCGCCCTAATCCGACGCCGAACTTGCCTGTTGCGACCGACAGCCTAGAAGTGCCGCAAGTGCAAGCGCGACGGGATCTCATGGCGAAAACCAAGTCTGACACGGATGCTCAATCGTTTCTGGCGAAGGCCGGGCGGCGGCCGACCTCTTACGATGTCGCGCGCCTTGCCGGGGTTTCGCAGTCGGCGGTTTCGCGGTGTTTCGCGCCCAACGCCTCGATCGGGCAGGCGAAGCGCGAAAAAATCCTGAAGGTCGCGGCGGAGATCGGCTACAAGCCGAATGCCCTCGCGCAGGCGCTGATTTCCAAGCGTACCCACCTTGTGGCGGTGCTGATCTCGAGCAATACCAACCTTACCTATCCGGAAGTGCTGGCGGGCTTGTGCGCCAGCCTGACCGATCGCGACATGCGCGTTCTTCTGTTCAGCCTGCGCAGCGAAAGCGATGTCGACCAGATCATCCACCAGATCTGGCGCCATTCGGTGGACGGCGTGATCGCGGCGGTGCGTCTGTCGGACGACCAGCTGGCGGAATTTGCCCGTCACCGCATTCCGGTGGTGCTTTACAACCGCATGGCCAGCGGTGGCGGAGCCGGTTCGATCCGGTGCGATTCCGCCCAGGGCGAACGCGATCTGGTGACGCGCCTTCTGGACAGCGGGCATCGCCGTTTCGGAGTCATTGCCGGCCCCGAAGACAGCTATGTCGGCGAAGAACGGCGCCAGGCCACTCTGGCTACCCTGGCGGCGGCCGGCATGACCGATGTTCCGGTGGTGCGCGGAGACTACAGCTACGCTTCCGGACGAGCGGGGCTGATCTCTCTCCTGCAGGAACAACCCCAACTGGACGCGATCGTCTGTGGCAGCGACATGATGGCCATCGGCGCCATGGACGGCGCGCGCCAGGATTGCGCCCGGCGCATACCGCAGGACCTTTCGATCGTGGGTTTCGACGGGTCCGGCCCCGCCATGTGGGAAAGCTACCGCCTGACGACGATCCGTCAGCCGGTCAACCGGATGACCGAAGCATCGGTCGCGATGCTCATGGAGCGACTCGACGATCCTTCCGTTCCGGCGGAACAGCGTCTGTTCTCGGGCGAGCTGATCATCGGAGAATCGGCGCGCTTTGCCTGATGGCAACCGGATCGATGCATTCGGTATCAGATATGTTGTTAAAATGTCGCACGAGGGCGGCATTTCTGCGCGTCTTAACGAGGTTGTGCCGCCGCAATATGTGCGGCTGATGGAAATTAAAATACAGAAACATAAGGATTATTTTGAACAGGCTGATGCGTAATCGCAAAATGTGACTTCGAATGCAAAAAGATATCGACGGGTTGGCGCGGGCTCGATAAGTTCCTGTCAAATTCCAATGAGGGAAAGGGGAGTAATCGATGCATCGCAAATTCTGCCTCGGGGCGTCCGCCATCGCGACGGCGCTGGCCGCTTCACCGGTTCTGGCGCAGGGCGCGCCGCAGTCTGACGCCGGCGCCGGTGCATCGGCCGATGTGGGTGGGGACATCATCGTGACCGCGCAGCGCCGCAGCGAACGCCTGCGCGACGTGCCGATCGCCGTCACCGCCCTGTCTGGCGAGGCGCTTGAGCGGCTGCACGCCAACAACATCTCGCGCGTCGAATTCGCCACGCCCGGCTTTACCTGGGGTTCGCAGGGTTCGGACTCGTTCCCGGCCATTCGCGGCGTCCGCACCAGCCTCGTTTCCGCCCAGACCGACCCCGTGATCGGCTTCTATGTCGACGGCATCTATCAGAGCCGCACGCAGCAGCAGAGCATTCCGCTGTTCGACGTGGCCCGCGTGGAAGTGCTGCGCGGTCCGCAGGGCACGCTGTACGGCCGTAACACCTTCGGCGGCAACGTCAGCGTCGTCACGTCCGATCCGACGAAGGATCTTGGCGCGGGTATCAATATCGACAAGGGCAATTTCAACTCGGCCCGGATCGACGGATACGTCAACATCCCCGTGTCCGACACGCTGCAGCTGCGCGTGTCCGGCGTGTTCCAGCGCCACGATGGCTATGTCCGTTCGACCACCTCGGACGTCGTGCTGAACGACCTCAACGAAAACGCGCAGCGCGTGGTGCTGAAGTGGAAGCCCGACAGCCGCCTGGAAGTGACGCTGCGGGCTGGCACCTGGCGCCGTGACGATGCGGGCGCGGGTTCCTATGGCTACAAGGTCGCGGGCACGCTGATCAACCCGGCCACGGGCTATCAGTCGATCAACGGCAGCCCCCTGGCGGTAAACCCCTCGGTGCCCAACGGTTCGCCCAACGTTGCCGGGCGCGATGTGGGCCTGCCGGTCACCGGCGGCGCGTGGACCAACGATTGGGACTATCAGCCTTTCGAACACATCAAGGAAGACTACGTTTCGGGCCAGATCGCCTATGATCTCGGGTTCGCGACGGTCAAGTCGATCACCGGCTACACCCACTTCCGCGCGCATCGCAGCGCCGACAACGACCAGTCGAGCAAGGTGTTCGAAGCCTATGGCTACGGCTCGGGCATCCAGGAACCCAACACCCGGTCCAACGCGTTTTCGCAGGAAATTCAACTCGCCTCGAACTCGCGCTCTCCGCTCGAATGGTTGATCGGCGGCTATTACCTGCATGACTCGATCTTCGAGACCTATCAGCAGAAGATCACCGCGCCGGGCGCGACCACCAATGGCTTCAAGGCGGATTCGGACATCACCACCAACGCCTATGCCGCGTTCGGTCAGGCCAGCTACGCCATCGTGCCGGACAAGCTGAAGCTGATCGGCGGTCTGCGCTACAGCCACGAAAAGAAGGCCTTCATCTTCTCCGACTATGCGGACGCGGCGCCGGGCACCTACAACTTCGTCACGCCCTATGTGACGACGAAGGGTTCGCCGGGCTTCAACAGCTGGACCTGGCGCGCGGGCATCCAGTTCACGCCTTCGCGTTCGACGATGATCTATGCCACCGCGTCCACCGGCTTCGCGTCCGGCGGTGTGAACGACACCGGCGGCAACCCGCTGATCCCGGCTTCCTATGCGCCTCAGAAGGTTTCGGCCTATGAAGGCGGCGTCAAGTCGCTGATCCTTGGCGGCAAGGGCCAGATCGAGGCGTCGGTGTTCTACAACCGCTTCTCGAACCTGCAGATCAACGTCTACACGCCGCTGGTTTCGTACTTCGGTTCGGCCGGCAAGGCACGCAGCTATGGCGGTGAAGTCGCGCTGCGTCTCAATCCGGTGGCTGGCCTGCACATCGACACGACCGCAGCGTTCATGAACGCCAAGTACACGAGCTATATCAGCGGCAACAACTTCTTTGGCCTGTCGAATGGTACGGATCCGGTCTCGCTGAACCTTGCCGGCAAGTCCATTCCGCAGTCGCCGAAGTTCAAGTCGACCGTTGCGGTGTCCTACGATCTCGATCTCGGCGATGCCGGCACGCTGTCGCCGATGGGCACCTGGCTGCATTCGAGCAGCTACTACGTCACCGACCGCAACACCCCGCTGGATTTCCAGAAGTCCTACGACAAGTTCGATGCCTCGCTGCGCTGGAGCGACAAGAACGACCGTACCTTCGTGGAAATCTATGGCGACAACCTCACCAACCGCGCGGTCCTGCTGAGCGGCGTGATCGGTCGCCGCCAGCGCATGCAAGTCTCCTATGGCGCGCCGCGTACCTACGGCGTCCGCGTCGGCACGAAGTTCTGATCTTCACGCGGGGCGGGACAGGTTCCCGCCCCGTCATTGTCTGTTCTCCCTCTGGCCGGGCCCTGATCGGGTCCGGTCATTTTTTGTGCGCGCGGCAAGCGCCGTTCGCCGGCCACGGGGCGAACCGAAGCCGGCAAAATTCGGAAGTGCGAGAGAGGCGGAAGCGCCGGGTTTAGACGGCCGTTGCCTCGATCAGCCGGGCAAGGGCGAACAGCGCGCCCTCGTTGACCGGCGGAGCGAGGAATTCGATGCCCACGGGCATGCCGTTCGCGGCGAACCCGGCGCAGACCGTCAGCGCCGGCCAGCCGCTGCGGGCCGCCAGCTCGGGAGCCCAGCCGCCCTTGGGGTTTTCCAGATCGTCCGGAATGGCCTGCGAGGTCGGATAGACGAGGGCATCGATAGCTAGCGCCGCGCAGGCCGCGCCGAGATGCTCCGCCAGGGCCTGGTGCCGTGCCAGGATGCTGGCGGTTTCGCGGTCCTTCGCCGCGATCCGCGCAGCGAGCGCCTTGGCATGATCGGGCAGAAACGCCTCTCCGGCCACGATCGCATCGAGCGAGGCAGGGGCGGAGCCGGGCAGGAAGTTCGATGCGAGATAGGCATCGAAGGCCGCCGCGAACTCGGCATCCACGATATGCTCGCCATGCCCGGGGTTGAGGTTGGCCGGCAGCGCGGGCAGGTCAACCAGCGTGACGCCCGCTTCGGCCAGCCGGTCGAGCGCGGTGGCGCATACAGCATCCACGGCGGCGTTGGCGCCGAACACCTCGCGCACCACCCCGATCCGGCGTGGCAGCGCGGACACTGACACACCGTGGCCCATCGCCGCGAGCAGCAATTCGGCGTCCGCCACCGTTCGGGCGATCGGGCCGACCGTGTCGGTGGACGGGGCGAGGGGGGCGATGCCCTGCATCGGCAGCGCGCCGTGGGCGGGCCGGAATCCGACCAGCCCGTTGTAGGCTGCGGGGATTCGGATCGAACCGCCGGTGTCCGTGCCGATCCCGCCCAGCGCATAACCCTGAGCCACGGCAACGGCGGTGCCGCCGCTCGATCCCCCGGCGCTGGCGTGCGGAGCCCGGGGATGGAGGACGTCGCCGCCCAGCGAACTGCGCGAGCGGATTTCGAACGAGAATTCGGACAGGTTGGTCTTGCCGACGATTACCGCACCCGCATCGCGCAGGCGTTCGACGATTATGGCCGATCGCCGGGGCATCGCGCCGGCAAGCGCGCGGCAGCCCGACGTGGTGGGCACACCGGCAAGATCGATGTTGTCCTTGAGCACCAGCGGAATGCCATGGAGCGGCCCCGCTGCGGTGCCCTGCGACCGGGCGCGGTCGGCGGCCGCCGCGTCCCGCGCCGCGTGCGGATTGAACGCCAGCATCGCGTGGAAGCGATCGCCGTCCCTATCCAGCTTCTCGAGCACCTGATCCAGCAAGGCACGGGCGGTGGTTTCCCCACGCGCCAGCATCATCGCCGCGGCCGTTATGCTGGCCGGCGGTCCGGTCACGCGCGCGTGCGGTCCAGAAGAGCAGCGGCGCCCTTGAGCAGGAAGGCGTGGTCCGATTCCAGCAGGAACAGCGTCGCGCCGTGCTGCCGCCACAGCGGGACGTCTTCGGCCCGCGCCACGAACATGCCCACCGGACGGCCATGGCGACGCCCGGCAGCGCAGATCTTTTCGACGGCGGCGATCACCTGCGGGTCGTCCTGGCTGGACGCGCCATAGGCGACGGTCAGATCCGCACGTCCCACGAACAGCGCGTCGATGCCCGGCACGGCGGCGATCTCGTCGATGGCGTCCACCGCTTCGGGGTCTTCGATCTGGGCAATCACGGCGGTATTGGCCGCACTTGTGGCCAAGTGATCTGCCATGGTCCGCGTGGTATAGCCCGCCGCGCGCGATGATCCGGCATAGCCCCGGCCACCCGCGCCATAGTGCGCGTACCGCACGAGCGTTTCCGCTTCCGCCCGGGAACGGACGTGCGGCGCGACCACGCCGGTGGCTCCGCAGTCCAGCGCGCCAAGGATCTGTTCGGGCGACGTGACCGGCACCCGGACCAGAACCGGCTTGTCCGCCGCGCGGGCCAGCGCGACGCAGAGGTCGATATCGCGCCGGTCGAACGGCGCGTGCTCGGCATCGAGGCACAGGCAGTCCAGCGCCGTCAGCGCCAGGACTTCCACCACGATGGGCGATGGGGTCTTGATGAACGTGCCGACCAGCAAATCGCCGGCGTTCAAGCGTGCCTTGAATGTCATTCCGCCGTCCATCCGCCATCGACGACCAGGCTGGTGCCCGTCACCATTGCGCTGGCATCGCTGGCGAGGAACAGCGCCGCGCCCATCAGGTCTTCCACGGTGCCGAGCCGGCCCAGCTTGATCTTCTGGAGCACGCTGGCCCGGAATGCCTCGTCTTCGAAGAACGGTTTGGTCATCGGCGTCTCGATGAAAGTTGGCGCGATAGTGTTGCTGCGGATGCCGTGCGGCGCAAGGTCGAGCGCGAAGGCCTTGTTCATGCCTTCCAGCGCCCACTTGCTGGCGCAGTAGAGGCTGCGGTTCGGCCCGCCGACATGGCCCATCTGGCTGCCGATATGGATCAGGCTGCCCTTCACGCCATCACGCAGCATGGCCTTTACGCAATGCTGCGCCACGAAGAACGCCGCTTTCACGTTGAGGTCCAGCACCGCGCCGTAATCGGCCTCGTCCACCTGCCACATCGGCATGGGGCGGTTGGTCCCGGCGTTGTTGACAAGGACGTGGAACGCGGGCCGGCCTTCGAAGAAGGTGGCAACCGCGCCCATGTCCGCCACGTCGAGCACGGCCGCCTCGGCCACGCCGCCCGCCTGCCCGATGGCGGCGGCCGCTTCCTCTATTTCGCCTTGCGTCCGCGCGGCGAGCGTGACCGCCGCGCCCGCTTCGGCAAGGGCCGCCGCCATCGCCAGCCCGATCCCCCTGCCGGCGCCGGTCACCAGGGCCCGGCGCCCGTCCAGGCGGAAAGACGGCGTGACCGGCAGCATTAGGCGCGCGTCAGTTCGCTCGGGGTTGCCTGCCCGGCATAGGGCACGTCGCGTCCGCCATAGCGCCGCACGCGCAGGTTGGCCTGTTCGCCGTGCCCGGCAAAGCCTTCCAGCGCGCACAGCCGGCTGCAATATTCGCCCACCAGCGCGCTCGCTTCGTCGGTGAGCACCTTCTGGTAGGTGCAGGTCTTGAGGAACTTGCCCACCCACAACCCGCCGGTATAGCGCGCCGCCTTCTTCGTCGGCAGCGTATGGTTCGTGCCGATCACCTTGTCGCCGAAGCTGACGTTGGTGCGCGCGCCCAGGAACAGGGCGCCGTAGTTGGTCATGTTCTGCAGGAAATAATCGGGATCGGCGGTCATCACCTGCACGTGCTCGCTGGCGATCTCGTCGGCGATCCTGACCATTTCCTCGTAGCTTTCGGCCACAATGACCTCGCCATAGGTCTCCCACGCCTTGCGGGCATGATCGGCGGTGGGCAGGATCTGCAACAGGCGCTCGATCTCGGCCATCGTTTCGCGCGCGAACTTCTCGCTGTTGGTCAGCAGCACGCCGGGGCTGTCGGGGCCGTGTTCCACCTGCCCGAGAATGTCGGTGGCGGCCATTTCCGGGTCGCAGCCGATCTCGTCGGCGATGATCAGGGTTTCGGTGGGGCCGGCGAACAGGTCGATGCCCACGCGGCCGAACAGCTGGCGCTTGGCTTCGGCCACGAAGGCATTGCCGGGGCCGACCAGAATGTCGATCGGGTCGATCGTCTGCGTGCCGATGGCCATGGCGCCGATTGCCTGGATGCCGCCCAGCGCATAGATCGCGTCCGCCCCGGCCAGGGCTTGCGCGGCCACGATGGCGCGGGCGGGCTTGCCCTGGAAGGGCGGGGCGCAGGTGACGACGCGCTTCACGCCGGCCACCTTGGCGGTGATCACCGACATGTGCGCCGACGCCAGCAGCGGATACTTGCCGCCCGGAACGTAGCAGCCGGCGGCGTTGATCGGCACGTTCTTGTGGCCCAGCACCACGCCGGGCATCGTTTCGACTTCCACGTCCTTCATGGAATCGCGCTGGATCTGCGCAAAGTTGCGCACCTGCGCCTGCGCGAACTCGATGTCCTTGCGCTCCTGCGCGGTCAGGCTATCGACCGCGGCATCGATTTCGGACTGGCTCAGGCGATAGTCTTCGCGGTCCCACCCGTCGAAACGGATGCTCATCTCGCGCACGGCCACGTCGCCCCGCGCCTCGATGTCGGCCAGCGCCGCTTCCACCGTATCGCGTACCTTCCGGTCGCCCTCGGCCTTCGCTTCCGCCGTCGCCCCACGCTTGAGATAGATTGCCACTCAACTCTCCGTCTTCGGATTTGCATTCGAATGCAAACGGTGTGGCAAGCTTGGTGCGGCAAGTCAAGGGCGAGGCGGATGCGAAGCCTCGGGGCGCGGTATGCATCGCTTGGACGATGCCGGCGCCGGCGGTTAGCGGCCGGGTCCTTGCCCGACCAGTTCGGCTTCCCGTGTGCAGGCGGTCGGGTCCGGCACCGGGGCATGCGCGCGCAGCCTTGCCAGTTCGCGCGCGGCAGCGGCAAGATCGCGGTGATAGGCAGGCGAGGTCTGCAGCATCGCGAACATCGCGCTGCCGGCAAGCCAGCCCGCTTGCACCGCGCTGTGCGAATGGACACCGCAGATCACGCGGCTTTCGCCATAAGCGCGGGCACGGGCGAGGAGAGGCGTGGCGCGATCGGGCAGCAACTGGACCAGCACCAGTGCTTCCAGCCAGCCGTTCGCGGCATGGCCCGAAGGATAATCGCCGTTGCGCGCCAGATGATCGGTGCGCGGCTCGCAAATGGGCGCATCCGTGCCGAGATAGGGCCGCGCCTTGCGATAGTGCTCCTTCACCGGTCCCACCATCTCGCCCGTGCCGATCCGGTCGAGCAGCGCGGCCAGCGCCGGCGCGCGGCGAGCATCTATCCGCATCCCCATGGCGCAGGCATAGCGATCGAGCGGCGCATTGGTCACGTCGTCGGCCGCCATCCGCCAGCGCGGGCTTCCCTCGAGCGCGCGGGTGGCCCGAAACAGGGCAAGATCGGCGTTGTCCTGCGGGCTGCCCGGCGCGGGGGGAAGGGGCAGCACGGCCACCCCGTCCGGCACGCGCGCCGGCGCCACGTAAGGCGCCTGCGCTGCGCCCGAGGTTGCCGCGAGCGCGAGCGCCACGCCCGCCGCCAGCCAACCGGGCCGCACGCGGTCAGGCCTCGATGCGCATCGGACCGATCCCGGGATCGGTCCGCCCGGCGCGCCCGTTTTCCACCTTGCCGGCAAAGCGGCGCAGGAAGGCCGGTTCGCTGTCGGTGCGGACGGTCAGGTCGTACCAGTTGTCGCTCGGGCTGAGCCGCCACAGGTCGCTCACCCGCTTGCCCGGCGCCACGGACACCGAGCGGATCGGCGCGGTCTGCGCGCGGTAAGCGAGATCGAGCGCGATCGCGAACGTCACCGGCGCGGCTCCACGATTGACCAGCACGAGTTCCACTGCATCCATTTCCGGCCGGTCGATGCACAGCGCCTCGACGTGCGCGCCAAGTGGCCCGGCGAAGCGCCGCCACAGCCCGTTAGGGCCGCGTAGGGTGAGGTCATAGGCGTCGGCGGTTGCGTCGGCAGCGGGGAGGGGGGCATCGTGCCACTGCTCGCTGGCGAAGCGGTCGCCCGCGCCGATGGTGTAGTGCCATGGCTCCTGCCGGTCGGTGTTGTCGTGGACGGTGAAGGCCGCGCCCTTGGTCCCGGTGTTCGCCAGCGTCAGGCGGAAGCGGCGCGCGGGCGTGACTTCACCCGTCACCGCGAGGCGATAGGGCAGGGGGCGATGCGGGCGTTGGCCGGGCATCTGCGCGGCGGGCTCCTGCCGCGCCGGAATGGCGTTGGCGGTGCCCGCCGCCGAGCGGGCCACGCGGTCGCGGAAATCGGCGGTGTCGGGCAGCGCGCGCGCCGGGCGCGAGGGATCGGCGCGCGTGAAATCGAACGCGGAAGTCAGATCGCCGCATACCGCGCGGCGCCACGCGCTGATGTTGGGTTCGCGCACGCCGAAGCGCCGCTCCAGAAAGCGCAGGACCGAGGTGTGGTCGAACAGTTCCGAGCAGACGAAGCCGCCCCGGCTCCACGGCGAGACCAGCATCGTCGGCGTGCGGATGCCCAGCCCGATGGGGTGGCGCGCGCCATGTTCGGCGGCCCAGGCGCTTTCGGCCGACCAGTCCTTCATCTCGCCGTCGAGTGGCACGGTGCTGTGCCCGCGATAATCACCCACCGGCGGCACCGGCGGCGGCATGTGGTCGAAGAAGCCCCCGGCCTCGTCGTAGTTGAGGATGAACACAGTCCTGGCGAAGACGTCCGGGTGATCGATCAGCGCCTCGATCAGCTTTGCGGTGACGTGTTCGCCCTTGGACGGTTCGGCCTTGGGGTGTTCGGACAGGTCCGCCGCCGTGACGATCCACGAGACCGCCGGAAGCTGGCCAGCCGCCACGTCGGCACGGAACGCGGCGACGAGCTGTTCGCCGTCCGAACGGGTGCGGTCCGGCCCCTGCCGATGTTCGCTGACCCAGGCCCGCCCCCGGCGGTACAGATCGGAATCGGGCGGGCAGGGCCGGAACGGCGGGAATACCGAGAGCAGGTTGTCGCCGAAATTGTCGTATTCCTGATAGACCTTCCACGCGATGCCGGCCTGCTGCAGCCGTTCGGCATAAGTCGTCCAGCGATAGGCGTCGGCGCGCAGCGGCTGGTCGGTCGCCATGTCGGCGCTGGGCGTCTCGTCCTCGCCGTAGTTGCTCATTTCCGGATCACCGCCGACCGTGCCGCCACCGTTGCAGCCGGTGAACAGGTGCAGCCGGTTGGGATAGGTCTGCGTCATGGTGGAGCAGTGATAGGCGTCGCAGACGGTGAAGGCGTCCGCCAGGGCATAGTAGAACGGCAGGTCGCCGGCGGTGTAGTGCAGCATCCGGTTGTGCAGTTCGCCGGTGTGGCCCCAGCGGTCGTAGCGGCCCTGGTGGAAGATGTGCATGTTCTCGCGGTGCGACTGGTCCGCGCCGTCGACGGTGAACGATCGGGTCGTGTGCGAATCGCCGTGATAGGGCAGGACATGCCCGTCGGGATGCTGGTCCGAAGGCTGTGCCCACACGGCGCGTCCACCCGGCAGGCGCAGCGGGCGGGGATCGCCCAGCCCGCGCACGCCGTTCAACATGCCGAGATAGTGATCGAACGAACGGTTTTCCTGCATGTGGATGACCACGTGCTCGACATCCATGATCGAGCCCGTGTGGCCCGCCGGCGCGATCGCCAGCGCCCGATCGATCAGGCCCGACCACAGTCCGCCTGCCGAAAGCGCGCCCGCCACGCTGCCCGCCTGCGCCGTCGCCTTGAGGAAATCGCGCCGGTTGCCGCCGCTTCTGCTCATGCCCGTGCCTTTCTCCGTTGCCGTCAGCCGGTCTGTAAATGTCGCCAGCCAGTCATATTTTTGGTATAGTCCAAAACTGCTACAGATTGACGACGCCCGGAGCGGTGCCGGGCTGCATAAAGCCATGTGCAGGCCTTGCATTGCCGCGGCAGGAATGACGGGAAACCGAATGACGACGACCAGAATTGACAGGATTTTCCGAATTATCAACGAATTCGGCGACCATCACTACGGCGAGGCGATCTCCCAGATCGAGCACGTTCTGCAATGCGGGCACCTGGCTCGGACTGAAGGGTGCACGCCGGCGCTGATCGCGGCATCGCTGTTGCACGATATCGGGCAATTCATTGACGACGCGGGAAATGCTGCGGAGCACAAAGGCATTGATGCGCGTCACGAGGTGACGGGGGCTGCGTTTCTTTCTCCGTTCTTCGCGCCTGACGTGACCGAGCCGGTCCGCCTGCATGTCGATGCCAAGCGTTATCTCTGCGCGGTCGAGCCGGGTTATGCGGAAGGCCTCAGCGGCGCTTCGCTGCTCAGCCTGCAACTGCAGGGCGGCGCGATGAACCCCGATGAAGTGGCCTCTTTCCGAAGCAACCGCTGGTTCGAGGACGCGATCCAGCTTCGCCGCTTCGACGATCTGGGCAAGCGCAAGGACTGGCAGGTTCCCGATCTGGAAACATATCGCCCGCTGCTTGCGGGTCTGCTGCTACCCGAAGGTTGAAAGTGGTGCGACGATGGGCTCCTGCGCGGGGGCCGTTCCATATTTTGATGCAGGCGCGAAAGCTGTAACGCCGATGTAATGGCAAACTGGTTTATACCAGTTGACTGAAAAATCGATTCGCAGACGCCCCACCGGCCGGAAGCTCTCCGCTTCCGGCAACGGGTGCGCCTTGCCTTTTCGGATCGTCCCGCCGGTGCGGGGCGCAGTCGGGGTTTTTGCGTTCCTGGGGAGAAACGACATGGCAGGTTACAAGCGCGCGCGGCAGGGCCGCGCGCTGTTCCGGGCGTCTGTGGCGATCGCGTCGATCGTTGCCGGCACCGCCGCGCACGCCGACGAAGCGGCCGATGCGCCCGATTCCATCACGGTCACCGGCCAGCGCCTGAGCACGGTGGCCGCGATCGAGGAGAAGAAGAAGGCCGACAACGTTATCGACATCATCTCGGCGGACAACCTGGGCAAGCTGCCCGACGCCAACGTGGCCGATGCGCTGGCCCGCATTCCCGGCCTGTCGGTGATCGTGAACCAGGACACGGGCGAGGGCGAATACGTCGCCATTCGCGGCCTTTCGGGCACGTACAACGCGGTCTACATCAACGGCGTGCGCGTGGCGCAGACCGATCCGGGCAGCCGCGATGTTTCGCTCACCGTGCTGCCCCCGAACGGCCTTGCCTCGATCCGCGTGACCAAGACGCTGACGCCCGACCAGGATGGTGACGGCATCGGCGGCTCGATCGATTTCCGCACGCCCACCGCGTTCGATTTCCAGAACGACCTGACGCTGCGCGCCTATGGCGCGGCCGGCTTCAACCAGCAGGCGAAGGATGCGGGCGAAGCGGCGGGCACCTATCAGGGCCAGCTCGATTTCGGCAAGCGCTTCGCCGACGGCCGCTTCGGCGTGTTCATCTCCGCCAACTACGGGATGAACCACGGCAACGGGCAGGAAACCGAAAACGACGGCGAATGGGAACCCTATCGCTGGCGCAAGGACAGCCAGGAGGCGATCGATCAGAGCAACATGCATCTGCCCGGCATCGATCTCGATTACCGCCGCCTGCAGCAGAAGCGCTATGGCGGGAACGTCTCGTTCGACTATCACGGCGATCACACGCAGCTTTACCTGCGCGGCCAGTATTCGCACCAGGAACAGCGCGGCACCAACGACGTGACCGACTACCGCAGCCGCAAGACTGCGCGGCTGACGCAGGTGAACATTAATGACACTACGCTGGTCCAGCCCGACAAGGCGGTGATCGGCACCGGCGCCAAGGGCCGCATCTACAGCTATACCACCAGCCAGATCGTCGATGCCGACGGTGATGGCGTGATTACCGATGCCGACCGCAATTCCAGCCAGTACTGGTCGCTCAACGGCCGTTCCGGGGTGTGGAACCCGCAGGCGTTCCAGTTCGCGCGCAACTTCTCGACGATCGACCAGAACCAGACGCTCTACACGATCGACCTGGGCGGCCACATCGACGCCGGTCGGCTCCAACTCGATTACGACGCCAGCTATTCGGGCGGTTCGCGCGCCACGCCGGAAAGCTATTCGATCAGCTACAACTGCGACAAGTGCACTTATCCGCTCAACGCGCAGGGGCTGGACTGGGTCTCGGCCGACCCGCGCTTTCCCCATGTCGACCTGACCGGACCCGCCGCTAATGTCGAACATGACTCGTCGCTGCTGCCGTTCGACGGGCTCAACGTATCGCGCGACCGCCAGAAGGACAGCCGCATCGCCTTCCGGTTCGATGCGCGCTATAATTTCGAAGGCAGCGTACTCGATTACGTGAAGGTCGGGGCCAAGTTCCTCCAGTCGAAGCGCCAGTACGATTACTATCCCGGCTACGGCGGCGATCTTTCGGGCACGCCGCTCGATGGCCTCAACCTCAAGCAGTCGGGGCTCGTCCAGAAGGAAGTGATGAGCGTGCTGGGCGGCCAGTACTATTACGGCGACGTGTTCAACCGCGACAAGGTGGTCGCCGCGATCAATGCCGCGATGAAGGCCAACGGCTTCACCGACAGCGGATCGCCCGATCTGACGCAGCGCAAGCGCGGCACCGAGCGCGTCTATGCCGCCTATGCCCTCGCTCATTTCCACTTTGACTCGCTGCAGGTGATCGCCGGCACGCGCTTCGAACGCCGCGAGACGCACAACGTCGGCTGGTCCGACGACAGTGCCGGCAGCGGCTTCATCGCGACCGACCGGGGCTACAACGTGCTGCTGCCCAGCGTGACCGCGATCTGGCGCCCCGACGACAAGAATGTCGTCCGCGCCGCGATCTGGACCGGCTATTCCCCGCCCGAATACGGGTTCATCGCCGCCAGCCAGTCGGTTTCGCGCAATTCCAAGGGCGAAGTGGTCGGCATCTCGCGCGGCAACCCGGACCTCAAGGCGGCGCGGGCGCTCAACCTCGATCTCTCGCTGGAAACCTATCCCGATGCCACCAGCATCGTTTCGGCGGGCGTGTACTACAAGCGCATCTCGAACTTCATTTTCACCGGCGGGAACGAGGTCAACGCCAACACTTCGGTCGGCACCGTCGTGATCGACCAACCACAGAACGGGCAGAGGGCGACGATCTACGGCGTCGAGCTGAACATCATCAAGGGGCTCCAGGGCATCACGCCACCGTTCGACGGCTTCGGCATCGAGGGCAACATCACCGTGCAGAAGTCCAGCGCGGAAACGGGCCTTGCCTATCGCGCCGGCAAGCCGATCCGCTTCGTCAACACGCCGCACCTGATCTATAACGCGGCGCTGACCTACCAGAAGTACGGCGTCGAGGCGAAGCTCTCGTACAACTATCGCGGCAAGTACATCGAATCGCTGCGCGACAACGCGGTCGACAAGTGGGTCCAGCCCAACCGCAGCCTCGATTTCCATTCGCGCTACAACTTCAACAAGCACTTCGCGCTGGACTTCGACGTGGGTAACATCCTGGGCGGGTGGAAATACTACACCACCAAGGGCGACAACCCGAGCTACCAGAAGGACTACATGGAGCCGGGCCGCACGTTCCTGTTCCGCGCCAGCTACGTGTACTGACCCACCCTTCCGGACCTGGCGCGGGGGCATCCCTCCGCGCCATCCACGCCGCCCGGCTCCCTCACTGGCCGGGCGGCGTTTTGTTGGCTGATGACCGCGCGCGGTGATGCAACCGCGCGCCAAGCCTCCGGGCGTCGATGATGTAAGCGCTTGCGCTCGTTCCGTTAGCGCGGTAGCCCGATGAAAAGAGGCCATCGCCAGTTCCGTTTCGCATGGCCTGCGGGAGAAGATCGTGATCCACACCGTTCTCGCCACGGGCGACCTTGCGATGGATCGCGATGACTATGACGCCTGTTTTGCGGGCACGGCCGATCTCCTGCAAAGCGCGGACATTGTGTTTGGCCAGCTTGAAACCAGCTTTGCCGAACGGGGCGTAAGGCTTCCGCAGGCGCGCCACGCCGTACTGGCCCGTCCCGAAGGCGCCGCAGCGCTTGGCCGGGCCGGGTTCGACGTGATCTCCATGGCCGGCAATCATGTGATGGACTGGGGCGCCGACGCCTTCTTCGAAACGCGCGGGCACCTGCAGGCGGCCGGCATCAGTGTGGTCGGTGCGGGGGCCAATATCGTCGAGGCGCGCCGCCCGGTGCTACGGCAGCTTCCTGACGGAACGCGCGTCGCCTTCCTCGCCTATTCCAGTATTCTGCCGCACAGCTATTGGGCGGACGAGCGCCGGCCGGGCTGTGCCCCGATGCGCGCCTTCACGGTCTACGAACAGATCGAACACGATCAGCCAGGCACGCCGCCGCGCACCCACACCTATCCCCATCGTGCCGATCTTGCCGCGATGGAGGCGGATATCCGCGCGGCGAAGCGCGAAGCGGATGTCGTGCTTGTTTCGCACCATTGGGGCATTCATTTCGTGCGCGCGGTGATCGCGGACTATCAGCGCGACGTTGCCCGTGCGGCGATCGCCGCGGGGGCTGATGCCATTTTCGGTGGCCATGCCCATATCCTGAAGGGCTGCGAGGTGATCGACGGCAGACCGGTATTCTATTCGCTGTGCAACTTCGCGACCGACCTGCGGATGGACCCTGCGCATGCGGCATCGAAGAGCTTCAATGAAATCCGCGTTCTGGCGGAGGAATGGGAGCCCGATTTCGACAGCCTTTACAATTTCCCCAAAGCCGCGCGCCTGTCGATGATCGCGCGGCTGGATATCGCCAATGGCCGGGTGCGGCAGGCCGGCTTCCTGCCCCTGGTGATTGGCCGCGACGCGGTACCGCGCGTGCCTGCGCCGGGGACCGCGGATTTCGCGGCGGTGGTCGATTACATGGCTGCGGTGACGGACGAGGCGGGGCTCAACGCGCGCTATCGCGTGGAAAGCGACATGGTCATCGTGGAAGCGGCGCAATGAGCGCGCGCCACCGTCGGTTGTCGCTGGCCGCTTTTCCGATGGAAGCCACGGTCTTCCTCTATCTGCTGGCCTATCTGCCGAACGTCATCGTCACGCGTCTGGTCACCTCGGTAACGCATCCCGGCCTGGGACGGCCGTTGACCGGGCTGGAAACGCTGCCGGCCTCGCTGATCATCAGCATGGTCCTGACGTGGGCGTTCATCTGGATTTCGGGATGGCACCGCGATGCCCACGCCGTGCGGGTGGCCGGCATGCGCTTGCCCGTGCCGACGCGTTATACGCTGCTTTCGGGGCTGGGGACCGCGCTCGTGCTGTTCACGGTGCCGCTGTCGTTCACGATCCGGGATGTGAGCATCCCGTTCATCCAGCTCATCATGCGCGGCGATGTCCTGGTTATCGCGCCGCTGGTGGACATGGTATTCGGACGCCGCGTACGCTGGTGGAGCTGGGCGGCGCTGGCCATGGTGCTGCTGGCCTTGCTCATCACCTTGACCGATCGGGGCGGCCTCAAGCTGCCGCCCATCGCGATCGTGACGGTCGTGCTCTACACCATCGGCTATTTCCTCCGGCTCGCAGTGATGACCAAGATTTCCAAGACCGGAGATGCCGCCTCAGTCCGACGCTACTTCGTCGAGGAAAAGATGATCGCGCTGCCCTTGTCGGTGGCAGCGCTCGCGCTGATGTCCGCGTCCGGCATCGGCGGCCAATCGGGCGAGCTTGCCTGGGGCTTCGTCAGTGTGTGGACGGACCCCGTGCTGTGGCCGCTGTTCTGGATCGGCTGCACGCTGACGTTGATTTCGGTGCTGGCGATCATGATCCTGCTGGATCCGCGCGAAAATGCCTATTGCGTGCCGCTGGAACGCGCCGCGAGCCTGGTCGCCGGGGTTGGCGGATCGGTTCTGCTCGCCTTGTTCTGGGGATTGAAGATGCCGCGCCCGGCCGAACTCGTGGGCGCCGGCATTCTGATCGCGGCGATCGTGTTGCTGTCCCTCGCCCCCCGGCTGGCGGCGCGATGATGGCGTCGCCCGAAACCGGCATCAGTGACACGCTGGCCCGGCACATCGCCGCGATGCGCTGGGACGGCTTGCCCGACGATGCGCGCGCCGCCGCCGCCCGCGCATGTCTGGACGCAACCGGGGTGATCTACGCCGCCAGTGGCCTTGCCCACGAAGCGCAGCCGTTCGTGACGCTGGCCGCGCGCGGTGGAGAGGGGCCGTGTAGCATTCTTGGTACCGGCATACGCGCCCTGCCGGTCGGCGCCGCCTTGGCGAATGGCGCCCTTGCCCATGCGGTTGATTACGAGGACGCGTTTGATCGCGCGCCGGCCCATCCCAACGCCTCGCTCGTCCCGGTGCTGCTGGCGCTGGCGCAGTCCGAAGGCCCGGTGGATGGCCGGCGCTTCCTGACGGCGCTGGCGGTCGGTGGCGACATCGCCTGCCGGATGGCGCTTTCGCTCAGGCAGCCCATGGAGGAGGGAGGATGGTATCCGCCCCCCATCGTCGCGGCCTACGGTGCCGCCGCCGGGGCGGCCAACCTGCTGGGGCTAAACGCCGAGCAGGTGAAGGACGCGCTGTCCATGGTCCTGTGTCAGGCAACCATGCCGGGCGAGATCAAACACAGCCGGAGGACGGTGCTGCGGGCGGTGCGCGAGGCCTTTCCCGCCCAGGCCGCGCTTACGGCGGTGCTACTGGCGAGAGAGGGGGTTGCGGGGTTCGAAGCCCCGCTGGAGGGCAGGGCCGGGTTTTACGCGCTTTACGCCGGTGGCGCCTTTTCGGCCGACGATCTTGCCGATCGGCTGGGCACGCATTTCTGGGGTACGGAACTGACGTTCAAGCCCTGGCCGAGTTGCCGGGGAACGCATCCGTTTATCGAAATGGCGCTTGATCTGCGCGGCCGGCACGGTTTTGCCCCGGCCGCAGTCGCCGGCATCGATGTGGAGGTCGATGAGGTGCAGCACATGCTGGTCGATCCGCTGGAGCGCAAGCAGACGCCGGCGGTCGCGATCGACGCGAAGTTTTCCATACCCTTTACGACGGCGCTGGCGCTGACAAGGGGTGGCGTCGGCCTCGACGATTTCGACGCCGACACGCTGGCCGACCCGCAGGTGCTGGCCCTATCGGCGCTGGTGCGGCCGCGTGTTGCGAAGGCGCCGGCCTGGCAGCGGGGCACCGGCGGGGCGATGGGCATCCGGCTCCACGATGGGACGTTCCTGGAGGCGATGGTACCCGATGCGCTGGGCTGCCCGGCGCGCCCGCTGCCGCCTGCGGCGCAGCATGCAAAGTTTGTCGATTGCCTTGCCCATGCCGCGTTGCCGCGTGGCCGGGATCAGGCGGAACGTCTGGCGGCCGCGATCCTCACGCTGGATCGTTGCGAAGACGTGGGCAGCCTGTTCGCGTAATCGTGCGCAAACCGCTTGCAGGCGGCGGTCCCGCGGGGCTGCCGCGCTATCGGCCGTGTTCAGAACAGCACGCGGATCTCCGCGCGGCGTTGCGATTGTCCGGGTAGCCCGTCCGCTTCCGGCTCGTCCGTGGGCAGGGCGCCCGTTTGCGCGCGGGTCTCCACGATCATGCCCGGCAGAAGCCGCCGCAGCGTTTCGGCGATGCTGGCGGCACGCGCGGCGGCAAGGCCGGCCGGCTCCGCGATAGTGCGGCCGGACACGGGCGTCGGATCGGTTGCGGCAAATCCGGTGACGACAAGCTTCCGGGGGTGAGCCGCGCGAATCCAGGTGACCGCGTTGTCGATCAGCCAGTCGTCGTACTGATAGACGAGGAAGTCGTTGCCGAACTCGAAATAGACCGGGAATGTGCGCTCGGCATAAGGGCCGGGCGGCACCTTGCGGGGCACGGACAGCGGATCGATGTTGCGGCGGGGCAGCTTGTAGCGCCGGCCCGCGTATCCTTCCGCCGGCAGCATGTGGCGCGGGCAGGGCGTATCCAGCCGCGAAGTCCGCACCGGGTCCAGCACCGTTGCACCGCACGGAGTGGGCGGATCGGCGGAAACGCGGCCTTCCACCAGCACTTCGCGGTTCCAGTCGGGTTTGTAGGGGCTTTGGCTCACGTCATAGCGGATCCCGCTTTCGCGGTCGTCCGCCAACCAGCAACCCGATTTGCGGCCGGAATCGGTATCACGATAGACGGGGCAGGCGATGAAGCGGACAAGTTCGCCCGCCTGTTGCGCCTGTGCCGACAACGGCGCCGCCAGCACGACGAACCATCCGGCTGCAATCGCGATCCTTTTCATCACAGCACGCTCATCAGGTTGACGAGATCCTGTTTCTCCTGCTCGGTATAGCCGATGGAGTAGCGACGCTCGTAATAGTCCACGATCCCTCGCAAGTCCTTTGCCAAGCCGTTGGAGAAGTACGGCGCGCGGGCGGACAGCCCCCGCATGGATTGCAGCGTGATCTTGCCGACATCGGCGCAGCGGCCACTGGTCAGCGCGAAGCCGGGATCATAGGTGTAGATGACCCGGCCATAATGCGGGTGCGGCGCTTTCAGGCAGGTGACCTTGAACAGCGGCAGATCGGCCCAGGGATCGGCGAAGGGCAGCGTCGTCGTGCCGAGGTCGACCTGCCCCGGCGCCACATCGTTCCCCATCTGGCTCATGTTGTGACAGAACACGCACGAATTGCGCACCGGATTGCCGAAGCCGATGCGGGAATTGATGCCGGCCGTGTCGGTGATGAGAAACATCTTTTCGCGAAACACGCGCGCGCCACGGGCTACGGACTGGCGGAAGGCCAGTTGCTGTGGCGTCAGCGTGCGCGCATCTTCCGCGCTGATCTTTTCCCACCCCGTGAATTCGCTCCATACCGGTTCCCCGATGCTGCCAAGCGCGCCGGGCTGCGAATCCCGCAAACGCGCCGGCCCGGCCCGGGCGCCGGTCGTATCGACAGCACCGCCGGCCTTGCTCGCTTGCTGCGCGGTGAAGATGCGCAGTTCGAAATCCTCGATCCGCCTGCGCTGCTCGGGCGTCAGCCGGCGCAGCATCTGCAGGTGGCTAGCCGCCGCGTCTTCCATCTGGATGCGCAGGTTGCCGGCGCGGTTGTCCGCCATGAGATTGCCGGATTCGGGCTTGCCCGTATCGGGATCGAGCGGCAGCGCGTAGCCTTGCTTGGGATCATAGGGAAAGCCGACCGCCAGCAGGTATTTCATGTTGGCGACCGGGCGCGGCCGGCGATAGACCGAGATCCTGCCCGCCGCGGGGCCGTAGTGCGGACCGCTGTTGCAGCCGTTCGGATCGCGCACCACGTCGATCGAGAAGTCCGGCGTCACCGGCTGGCCATTGAACTGCCGCACCGGCCACGGGCGTTCGATGCGGATCAACCCCCGTTCCAGCAGCAGCGAATGCGATGCCCGTTCCGCCTGCGGCAACGTGGGGCAGTTCGAGCCGTCGTAGGCCGCGAACAAGGGGTCCTTGCCGCCAGTGCGCTCCCATTGCCGCCGGGCGCTTTCGGCAGACAGGCTCATGGCATCGGCCGGCTGGTGGCAGGTCACGCAGGCGCGGCCGTTAGGGCCGAGGGGCTCGAAGAACGGGTGGTCCTTCGTCGGCATCGGACCGCCGACAAGCAGCGCGCGCAACGTGCCGTTGGCGTTGTCGTAGTCCAGTTCGGCCGGAAACACCCGGCCTTCGCCCGGTGCCCACCAGCGGTCCGGCGCATCGCCGCCCCGCGCACCTGCCGATAGGGCAAGCGTCAGGACGGCGATTGCGGGCAGGACGTGGTGGAACCGGATGGACTTGAACACGGTGCGCATCACGTCCGTCCGTTGCCGTCAGTTGCCGATCTCGACCTTGATGCGCAGGCCGTAGGTGCGCGGGGCGCCATAGATGATGCCGCCGTCCGCGCTCGAGCTGTTCTGGATCTGCGTGGCGATGTAGGTCTTGTTGGTCAGGTTGTTGACGAAGGCTTCCAGCTTGTACTTCTTGCCCAGGTCGAACGTCAGGCGCGCGTCGAAGATGTCGCGTCCGGGAACCAGGGTGTTCACGCTGGGGAAGGGCGTGGCATTCTGCCGCGACAGATGCGACCACTGGATGCGCGGCGTCACGTCCACGCCCGCCAGCGCGAGCGTGTATTGCGCGCCGGCATTGACCGTCCATTTCGGAGAGAAGGGCAGCACCCGTCCCTTGGGCACGAAGCGCAGGTTGGTGGGGCAGCCGGGATCGGTGCCGGCCGCGTTGGTATCGGAGATGCAGGCCGAATTGTTGAACTTGGCATCGAGATAGCCGACGCCGGCGTTGGCCGCGAAGCCGCCGAACTGGGCGGTCAGTTCGAGTTCACCGCCCTTGGAGCGCCCCGCCAGCGCGTTCTGTGTGGTGGGCAGGCCGCCGACAAGGCTCGACAGCTGGATGTCCTTGTAGTCCGAATAGAAAACGTCGCCGTTCACGCGCAAGTGGCGGTCGAGGACTTCCGTCTTGAAACCGAGCTCGTAGACGAAATTGCGCTCGGGCTTGAAGTTGGGCGTGTTGGGCGTGAGGTTGACGCCGCCCGCCTTGTAGCCCTTCGACGCGGTCAGGTAGATCAGCCCGTTGCCGTTGAAGTGATAGTTGACGCCAACCTTGCCGGTCAGCTGGCTCGAGGCCTGTTGGCTGACGAAGGGCAGGGTAAAGCCGGCGCCCGGAACGGCAAAGCGGGTGTAGACCTGCTTGTCCCAGCTGTAGCGCGCGCCCGCGAGCAGTTCGATCTGCGGCGTCACGTAATAGTTGATCTGCCCGAAGATCGATTGCGAGGTGTTCTTGGCGGTGGTGATGATGCTGCTGTTCGATTGCAGCAGCTGCGTGGTGTTGCGGTTATCGCGCAGCAGCGTCACCGGAACGGTCTCGTCCATCACGAACGCGCCCAGCACCCACTGGAACGGGCCCTTGCCGGTCGAAAGCAGGTTCACTTCGCCGATCAGCGTCTTGAAGCGCGTATCGCCGTTGCTGACCCGGCCCGGGAAGCGCGCGGTGTTGGCGCCGGATGTCGGCAGGTTGGCCGGAACCGGCAGCGCGGTTGCGGTGCGGTCGCCGTCGGTCTGGTCGTGCGTGAAGCCGTCCTGCCACGAAACGAGCCCGCGCGCCTGCACGGTGTCGGCCACGTCGTAGCGCGCCTCGGCCGAAATCCGGTAGCCGGCCTGGTTCTGGAACGAGGGGGCGTCTTCCTCAATCACGAACGGGTTGGAGGAGACCGCGTCGTTCCGGTTCTTCACGGCGTTGTTGTCGGTCCGCACGTCGAAATATTCGCCGCGCACGTTGACGTTCAGCTTTCCATCCATGCCGCGCAGGCGCAGGTTGGCGCGGATCGCGTCCATGTTGAGGTTGCCGGGCTGGCTCAGGGCGTTGGCGGCGATGTTCCGCGTGTAGCTGTCACGCTGTTCGTGGACGTAGGCGACGCGCAGGGCAACGTCCTCTCCGCCGATATTGGCGGCCACGACGGCGCGATAGCGATCATAATTGCCCGCGGTGAAATCGCCCACCGCGAAATTGCTGCCGAACTCGGGCTCGGGCGTGCGGACGTAGACCGCGCCACCGGTTGAATTCTGGCCGGTCAGCGTGCCCTGCGGGCCGCGCAGCACCTCGATCGAACCGATGTCGAAGAAGCTCTGGCCGATGAACTGTTCGTGCGGGATCAACTGGCCGTCGATGTAATAGGCGACGCCCGGGTTGGATGTGGGGGCGGACTGCGCGATGCCGACGCCGCGGATATTGATGAACGTCGATCGGTTGAAGGTGTTGATCGCCACCGATGGCGCCACCTGCTGCATGTCGTTGAGGTTCGACACGCCCTTCCTCTGCAGATCCTCGCCCGACAGGACCGTTGCCGAAATGGGCACATCCTGCAGGCTTTGCGTGCGGCGTTCGGCGGTCACGACGATGGTCTGCAGCGCGCCGTCGTCCTGCGGGCTGTCGGCCGTCTGGGCCAGCGCGGGGAGCGAAACGCTGCAAAGAAGGATGGACAACGCAGGGCGCGCCGCACGTGCGATGGTGGTCATGGTTTCCTCACCCTCATGAGAATTGTTTGTGGCGTTGGCCGATAACGCATATGTAAGCCCTTGCATAGATGCTTTGTCACGCCGTAGACCCGATAGCGTCCGTCAGCGCGCGCGATTGCGTCGTTCGTGTGCCGACAGGAGGCGTGAAAGCGCGCAGCAGAACGCAAAGGCGGTTGTCAGCAGCAGCGCCAACGCCAGCCGTAACGGGGTTACCGGGGCGAACAGGCCGAGGATTGCCATGGCGCAGCCGCTGGCAAGCATCTGCGTCGCCCCGGCGAGGCTGGCCGCGGTTGCCGCGAGCCCTTCCTCCGCAAAGATCGCGGCATGGATCGCGGCCGGTCCGATCATGCCGGAGGCCACGCCCAGCAACATCATCGGGGCGACGAGTGGCACCGGTCCGATGATCCCGCGGTAGGCCAGCCATGTGGCAAGCAATGTTCCACCCAGAGCGATCGCTGTGCCTGCCAGCAGCGCATCGCCGCGGCGCTCGGTCAGGCCGACCAGGCGCGTTCCGGCGATGCCGGCGCCCGCGATGGCAAGCAGCGCCGTGCCCGTTTGCGCCGGGGTCAGTCCGAACTGGCGGATCAGCAGGAAAGGAGCGCTTCCCAGAAACATGTAGAGGCTGCTGCTGGCGCAGGCGAGACTTCCCGTCGCCAGCAGAAATCCCGGGTTCGACAGGAGTCGGGCATACCCTTTGAGAAGCCTCGCGGAACTGGCCGACGGATGGGCGGTGGAGGAGCCGCTGGCAGGCGCACCGGTCCTGTCCCGCGTTTCCGGAAGCAGAAGCCACGATGACGCGAACGAGGCGCCGCCCACCAGCGCCAGCATTCCCAGGATCATGCGCCACCCGCTGTGAGTCACAATGAGTCCCCCGATAACGGGCGAGATTGCCGGGGATAGCAGGACGATCGTCATCAGCGTGGCCTGCCTGCTTGCGGCTTCCGCGCGATCGAACAGATCGCCCACCATGACGCGCGATGCCACGACTCCGGCCGCTCCACCCATCGCCTGCAGCAGCCGCGCGCCAAGCAGCATTGGGAAGTTCGCGGCAAGCGCGCCGGCTGCCGCGCCCAGCATGTAGCAGGCCAGGCCCAGCAGGAGAACGGGGCGGCGGCCCCAGCGATCGGCAACCGGCCCCGCGATCAACTGGCCGCAGGCAAGGCCGCCGAGATAGACGCTCACAACTTGCTGGGCGCGTGCGGGATTCAGGCCCAGTTCGCCGGCCAGCACTGGCAGGGCCGGCACCAGCATGTGGATCGCCATCGATCCGAGCGCGGCCACGCTCGCCAGGATGGCGATCGTAGGCAGGCCGTGGCGGCCCCGGCCTGACCGTTCACGCAGCGGCCTGTGCGCGCGCGGCGACCGTCCGGGCGATGAGCGTCAGGCTGGCGCACAATGCCGCGATGCCGACCAGCAGGAGCGTCGGCGGCGTGAACGAGCCGGTTGTTTCCTTCAGGTATCCCATCATGGGGGGCACGGTGGCTCCGGCAAGGCTGCCGGCCATGTTGATGACGACGATGCCCATTGGCAGGCTTGCGGGCTTCAGCATCCGCGTCGGTATTGCCCAGAATGCCGCGACCGTGCAGCCGGTGCATGCGCCCCCGATGATCAGCGCGATCAGTCCGGGCAGGCTGGCGCCGGCCCAATCGGCAACAAGCAGGCCGAGTCCGCCGAAAAGTGCGGGCACGGCGACGTGGAGATAGCGTTCTCCCGTCTTGTCCGAATGGCGCGCATTGAGGACCAGGCCGATGCCGCTGGCCGCCCACGGTAGCGCGACGACCAGCCCCGTGGCGCCGGCGCTCAGGCCTGAAAGGCCTTTCACGATCTGCGGCAGCCAGAACATGATCCCGTAGTTGGAAGCCAGGATGCAGAACCAGATGGCGCAGCACAGCCAGCCGACCGGATCGCGCAGCACCGCCCAGCGCGCGCCGGTGGCGTGCGCGTCCGGCATGGCGCCAGGCTTCGACGCGCCTTTGATGTTGCCGCGGATCCACGCGCGTTCCTCGGGCGTAAGCCAGCGGGCATCGTCCGGCGAATCCGGGAAATGCAGCCATGCGAATGCCGCAAGCGCGAGGGCCGGGAGCGCTTCGGCCAGGAACATCAGGCGCCAGCTTGCCATCCCAAGCGGGTGATCCAGATCGAGAAGCAACCCGGAAACCGGCGCGCCGATGACCTGGGCCACCGAGATGGATGTGATGGGGATGGCGAGGATCGATGCACGGTACCGCTCGGGTGCCCACTGGCTCAGATAGAGCATCGTGCCCGACGAAAGGCCACCTTCGGCGAAACCGATCAGCACGCGCAGGCCATACAGTTGCCATTCGGTGGAGATCATCGCCATCGCGCAGGACGCCAGCCCCCACGCGGCGGTTATCGCCGTGAGCCAGCGGCGCATCCCGATGGCCTCGTACAGCAGCACGCTGGGATATTTCGCCAGCATGTAGCCCACGAACAGGACGCCGGCGCCGAAGCCGTACTGGGTGCCCGACAGGCCGAGGGCGCGGTTCATATCGAGGGCGGCAAACCCCACGTTCGTGCGGTCTATCGCGCCCATCAGCACATAGAACGCCGCCGGGACGACCAGATGCAGCAGTACCTTGCGACCCACCGATCGTTCAACGGCGGGCACGCCCTGCGCTTCGTGGTGCTGTTTCACGCATTCTCCCCATTTTATCGGCGGCATCGGTGTCCGTGAGGGGCGATGATAGCGCTTGCATATGCATTCGTCGATACTTATGCATCGCGCCATGAAAACCACCGTTCCGCAGGATTTCGATCCAGAAAAGCCCGAGGACTTCGACAGCGCGCATCGCGAATATGCGCGTTTGCGACGGGAATGTCCGGTGGCGCACACCGATGGCCTGGGTGGCTTCTGGGCGTTGACGCGTTATGACGATGTCAAGCGTGCGGCCTCGGATTCTTCCACGTTCATCACGTCTGTGCAGAACGTGGTGCCCAAGGTGGCGTACACGGGCCGCCGGCCTCCGCTTCACCTCGACCCGCCCGAGCACACGCCCTATCGTAAGGCTCTTAATCCGCTGCTTTCGCTGGAAAAATCGGAAGCTTACGCGGACAAGGCGCGGGCGCTGGCGCAGCGGCTGCTGACCCCCATGGTCGCGAAGGGTGGCGGCGACATCTGCGTCGAATTTTCCAGCTATCTGCCGGTCCATATCTTTGGCGAATGGATGCGCATGCCCGATGCCTGGCTCGATACCCTGCATGACGCGGGCCGGGCCTTCATCCTGGCGGTTCATTCCAACACGCCGGAGCGGATGAAGGAAACCAGCTTGCGCCTGTATGAAATGGCGCGCGGGCTGATCGCCATCCGGCGCGAGCAGCCGCAGGACCCCGAAATCGACCCGACGAGCGCGCTGCTGGCCGCGCGGCACGAGGGTGAGCCTTTCCCCGAGGAACTGCTGGTCGGCACGGTGCGTCAGGTTCTGGTGGTCGGCATGGTCGCGCCGATGGTGATGATCGGCAACATCTGCGTCCATCTTTCGCGGGACCCGGAGTTGCAGCAGCAATTGCGGGCGGACCCTTCGCTGATTCCGGCCGCGATCGAGGAATTCCTGCGCCTTTACACACCCTATCGCGGCTTTGCGCGCACCGCCGTGTGCGACGTGGAAATGGGCGGACGGACGATTCCGGCAAACGAGGCCATCGCGCTCGTCTATGCTTCCGCCAACCGGGACGAGGAGGTGTTCCCCCAAGGCGACACGTTCATCCTCGACAGGCCCAACATCGCCCAGCACCTCGCCTTCGGGCGGGGGCCGCACAATTGCCCCGGCGTGCACCTGGGCCGGATGCAACTGCGCGTGGCGCTGGAGGAGATCCTCGGTGCGACGAACAGCTTTTCGCTCGATGGTCCGGTAACCGTGAGCCGCTGGCCGGAAATCGGTGCGCTTTCCGTTCCCTTGCGCTTCGCGTAACGCGATTGCGCACCGGGGGCGGGGCGGGCTAGGCAAGGCGGATGAACGACGTTCCCGGCCGATCACCCACGCTAGACGATGTCGCCGCGCATGCCGGGGTTTCGACGGCGACCGTCAGCCGCTTCGTGAACAATCCGTCGGTGGTTGCGCCCGCAACCGCCGACCGCATCCGCGCGGCGATCGCCGCCACCGGCTATATTCCCAACCTGCTCGCCGGGGGGCTTGCGTCCAGCAAGTCGAAAATGGTCGCGGTGCTGATCCCTTACCTGACGGACTCGATTTTCAACGACACGATCCAATCGATGGTGGAAGAACTGTCGGGAGCGAGCACTACCGTCATGCTCGGGCTTACGGGCGTGTCGGCCCGGCGCACCGAGGATCTCATTCGCGCGGCGTTGAGCCGCAGGGTGGATGCGATCATCTTTACCGGCCCGGTCACGCCCGAAGTCGAAGCGATGGTCCGCCGGTCGCCTGCCTTGTTCATCGAAGTGTGGGATCTGCCCAAAGAGCCCATCGGCCTTGCGGTCGGATTCTCGCACGAGGCGGCGGGGCGCGATGTGGCGCGCTTCCTGATGTCGCGCGGTTACCGCCGGCCGCATCTGGTGACGGCCAGCGGCACGCGCGCGCAGATGCGGCGCGATGGCTTTTTCGCCGAATGGCCGGCCGCCGAGGGCAGCGCTCTCACGGAATCGAGTGTGGAGGTTCCTTCGCGGTTTGGTCATGCGCGCCGCATCTTCGCCGAAATCCGGCGCTTGCCGGACATGCCCGACGTGGTGGTTTGCGGTTCGGACTATTTGGCGCAGGGAATCATCGTCGAGGCAATGGCGGCCGGATTGCGCGTGCCCGAGGATATTGCCGTGGTGGGTTTCGGCAACAGTTCGATCGCGGGGGAAATGCGGCCGACGATCACGTCGGTCGAAGTCGATGGCGCGCGGATCGCGCGCGAAGCCATCGCCGCGATCCGCAAGCATGGCAGCGGCGAGCCATTGCGGGAACGCTGGATCGACGTGGGATTTCGCCTGATCGCCCGCGAAAGCGCCTGAAGGCGGAGGGGGGCAGGGCCGCGTCGCCGCGCCTACCGGTAAAATTCGCTTTCGATCTTGGAAAGCGTGACGAAGCCGTCCTCGATATGCCTGCGCATGGCCTGTTCGCTGGCATCCGCATCCCCGGCAAGCAGCAGTTTCACCATGTTCTGGTGGTCCGCGTTCGCGGTGCGCAGACGTTCGTCGTCGTAAAAGCTTTCGAACAGCAGGCGATGGATGGGCACGTTCAATCGCTGGAGAAGGTCGGCAATCACCGAATTGCCGGAACCTTCGACGATCAGCCGGTGCCATTCCACGTTCAGCCGTCCGAAGCGTTCGGGCGCCCGATCTTCCACGCAGCGGTCGAGGGCATCCTGAACGGCGCACAGCCGCTCTTTCTGCTCCGGCGTTGCCTGTCGCGCGAAATCGCCGGCGCAAATGCCTTCCAGCGCGACGCGCGCGCGATAGATCTGGCGTACTTCTTCCAGACTGGCATTCTTGACCGACGCGCCGCGAAATTCCTCGATCTGGACCAGGCCTTCGCCTTCCAGCCGCTGCAAGGCCTCGCGCACTTTCGATCGGCTGGCGCCGGTCTGCCGGATGATGTCGACTTCCACGAGCCGCTGGCCGGGGACGAAACGGCCAGCCCGGATGCGATCGCGGACCCAGTCGGCGATTTCGGACCCGGTGGGGGCCCGGAGAGACGGATTTTCGACCATATCCGTCGTTTTCCAACCCCGGACAATATTGTCAACAATATTGTGATCGATTTTTCCGTTGCCTGCGGCGTCGGGATCGCCGATCAAATTGTCAACAATTTGGAGAGGCGCCATGCAGGCGATTCGGTGGGTAGCGGTGGCGGCAGCAGCCGCAATTGCGGTGCCCGGCAACGCTGCCGACTATCCTGACGTACAGCGCAGCTCGCTTTATGTGCCCGTTCGCGATGGCACACGCCTTGCCGTGAACATCTATCGTCCGGCGGGCGGCGGCGGGGTGGAAAGTGCGCCGCTACCGGTGATTTTCGTGTTCACGCCATACCGTGCCCGCTTCGTTGGACAGGACGGCAAGGTCAACGAGGTGGCGTTGAATGATCGGATGGCGCTCCGGTCGCTCATCGCGGCGGGCTATGTCGTCGCCGTGGCCGACATCCGCGGCAAGGGCGCGTCTTTCGGCAGCCGCCATGGTTTCCAGGACCGGACGGAAGCCCGGGACGGGTACGATCTGGTGGAATGGCTGGCGCACCAGCCGTTCTCCACGGGCAAGGTCGGCATGATCGGCTGTTCGTATCTGGGCGGGGCTACGTTTCACACCGCCACCACGGTGCCGCCATCGCTCAAGGCGGTTTTCATCGGCGCCTCGGATCTCGACAAGTATGCGTTCGTCAAGCGAGGCGGCATAACCGCGCAGTTCAACACGCGGCCGGACGAACCGCTGAGCGAGGATCTGGCAAGCGTCCCGGTCGATGCCGACGCCAACGGCATGCAATTGAAGGCCGCCGTCGCCCAGCATGCGGCCAACACGCCGATGGCAGCCCTGTGGTATGGCATGCCCTATCGCGACAGTGTTTCGCCGCTGACCGGCAATGCCTTCTGGAACGAAGCCAGCGTCTACAACTATATGGGCGCCATCCGGCGGGCCGGTATCGCCACCTACTTCTGGAGCAACTGGCAGGACGAACCGACCGCGCAATCGATTCTGAGCGCGGCCAACCTCCCCGGCGCGAAGTTCCTGGCTGGTCCCGGCAGTCATTGCGTGCCGCCGCCGGGGTTCGATTTCACCGGCGAAGTCCGCCGCTACTTCGACCATTACCTCAAGGGCGTCGACAACGGCATCGAGCGCGAGCCGCGCGCGACCTACTGGGTGGAAGGCCTGGAGGGGAAGGGCGGGTATGTCCGTTCCCGGTCCTTGCCGGGCGAGGGCGTGAAGCCCGTCTCATGGTTCCTGGACGGAGGCAGAAGCGGCTCTGCCCGGTCGGTCAACGATGGCGTGCTGGCTTCCACGCCGGCCAATCGCGGCACCGATCGCTTCACGGTGCGCTATGACCTGCCCGACCCGGACTACTTCGCTTTCTGGGCCAGGCCCATGGATGACAAGGGACTGAGCTACACCAGCGCACCTTTGACCCGTGCGATGAAGCTGGTCGGCTATCCGGTGGTGCGCCTGAAGGTTTCGGCCGACAAGCCGGATGCCAACGTGTTCGTCTATCTGGATGAAGTGGCCGCTGACGGCAAGGTCGAGGTCGTCTCGTTCGGCCGGCTGGCGCTGTCGCACCGCAAGCTGGCCGCCGCCCCTTACAACACGCTGGGCCTGCCGTGGCATTCCGGCCTGCAGCGCGACGTGGCGCCGCTGCCGGTGGGGCAGCAGGCCGATCTGGCGATCGACCTTACACCGGTTTCACGGATCGTGCCGGCCGGCGCGCGGTTGCGCGTGACGATCGCCGGCGCGGATCCGCGCCAGCGCAATCTCAAGCAGATCATGCAGACGCCAGCGCCCGTCATCGCCGTCGAACGCGGCGGGCGCGGGACGTCGTGGATCGACCTGCCAGTCGCCGATTGAGCATCATTGGAAGGAAAGGCCGCGCAGCCGGCCGCGGGGAAGGAGTAAGTCAACATGAAGGGCAATAAGATCACGCGTTTGCGGACAGCGTTCTGTATCGGCAGCTGTGGCCTGGCGATCGCGGCAGTGCCCGCGATGGCCCAGGACGCCGCGCAGGACGAACCGAGCAGCGCCGAAATCATCGTCACCGGTAGCCGCGTGCGCGGCGAGGCGCCGGTGGGCTCCACGGTCACCACCCTGGGGCGGAAGGAAATCGAGGCGTCCAGCGCGGTAACAGTCGATCGCATGGTCAAGGAAATACCGCAGGTATTCGATCTGGGTGTTTCGGAGAATTCGCGCGGCCAGTCCGGCGGCAGTGGCAACATCACTTACGGCAACTCGGTCAACCTGCGCGGCATCGGCCCCTATGCGACGCTGGTGATGATCGATGGCCACCGGGTGACCAACAACAGCCGATCGATCGATCCTTCGGTCCTGCCTTCGCTGGGCGTCGAACGGGTCGAGGTCGTGGCGGACGGCGCATCGGCGATCTACGGTTCCGATGCGGTTGCCGGCGTGGTGAACCTCATTCCGCGCCGGTCGCTGGATGGAGGCGAGGTGTTCGCGCGTGCGGGCATCGGCGGTCGCGGCGATTTTCACGAATATTCGCTGGGTGCGGCGCTGGGCAAGGTGTTCGAGCGCGGCCAGATCATGGTGGCTTACGAACATGTCGAACGCTCCAACCTGAGCGGCGATAACCGTTCGTTCTTCACCAACAACCAGACTCCGTTCGGTGGCGCGGATTACCGCATCGCACGCTGCGCGCCGGGCAATATCAACGCGAACGGCACAACTTACGCGATACCGGCGGCGGGCGTGACGCAGGCGACCGCGGGTGCGCTTGTCGCGGGGACGCTCAACAAGTGCGACGAACTGACCAACCAGGACTTGGCGCCGCGGCAGAAGTATGATTCCGTGAACAGCACCGGGCGGTACGACCTTACCGACTGGTTGAGCGTCTTTTACGACGGATTCTATTCCAAGCGCGATTTCTACCGGAAGTCCGGGTTCACCAACGCCCGCATAACGGTTCCGCAGACCAACGCATTCTTCGTGCGCCCGGCTGGCTTCACCGGCACCAGCTACACACTGGACTACAACTTCCGCAACGACCTGCCGACCAACGATTCGTTCGGCTATGCCGAAAGCTGGCAGATCACGCCCGGCATCAAGGCAAAGCTGCCGCACAACTGGGAAGTCGAGGCACTGTTCGGCTATGGCAAGACGCACGATTTCTCCGGCTCCTACTTCGGGCTGAACAATGGCGCGCTGACGGCCGCGCTGGCCAGCAGCGATCCGGCCACCGCGTTCGATCCCTATGGCCTGGGGCGCACCAGCGCGGCGGTCCGCGCTGTCCTTGCCAACCAGATCTTCCTCGCGCCGACCAACGGGCGGTTGAAGACGTATGAAGGGCGCATCAACGGGCCGCTGTTCGCGCTGCCCGGTGGTGAAGTGAAGCTGGCGGGCGGTTACGAACGGCAGGATTTCACCGTGGGGCTGGGATCGGCGCGCGGCGCTCCGACCACGCCGATCGTGTTCCGCAATTTCGGACGCAAGGTCGATTCGGTCTATGGCGAACTGTTCGTGCCGGTCTTCGGTGCGGCCAACGCGATGCCCGGGTTTGAACGGCTCGAACTCAATGCCGCGGTGCGTTACGACAAGTACAGTGATGTCGGCGGCACCACCAATCCCAAGTTCGGGATCAATTGGGAACCGGTGCGGGGCCTGAAACTGCGCGGCAGCTATGGCACGTCGTTCCGTGCGCCGACGATCCCCGAAATCTACGGCAACTCCAACAACCTGTTCGGCCAGAGCTATCAGAACCCGGCCGGCGGAGCGCCGTTGCAGGGGTATGCGCTGTCCGGCCCCAACCTTAACCTGAAGCCTGAAACGGCAACCACCTGGTCCATCGGCGCCGACTTCGACCCCACCCCGACGCTGCACTTCGGCATCACGTACTGGGATGTGAACTATCGCAACCAGGTGCTCGCCAACCTGTCGAACCTGACCATTCTGGGTAACGAGGCGCAGTATGCCGGCACCAACATCATTCTTCGCGATGCCGCCGCCGCCGCCCGGGTTCAGCAGTTGCTGGCGCAAGGCGTGGCGCTGGCCAGCGGATCGTTTCCCGGCGGCAACCCTGCGAACGTCACTCTGTACGTGGACGGGCGCAGCCAGAACCTTGGCGTTTCGATTACCCGGGGCATCGATTTTACCGGCACCTGGACCAAGGACGTTTCCGACAGGGATACGCTGACGTTCAACGTGTCGGGAACCTATCTCACCAAATATCGCGTCGCCGTCACGCCCACGGCGCCGCTGGTCGATCGCCTGAACGTGATTTTCAATCCGCTCAAGTTCAAGGCGCGCGCCAGCATCCTGTGGGATCATGGCCCGGTCAGCGCGCGCGTGCTGATCACGCACGTCGGGGGTTACAAGAACAACCTCGCGGTGCCCGTGCAGTCGGTGGGGAGCTTCACGCCGGTCGATTTTTCGATCAGCTGGCGCATCGGCGATCAGAAGGCGACGGGGTTCTTTGACAAGGGCATGACTCTGGGCTTTGAAATGCGCAACGCGTTCGACCAGAAGCCGCCCTATGTGAACCTGGCGCCCAGCGGCAACGGCAGCGGCGGGTATGACGCCACGGCCGCCGATCCGATCGGCCGGCTGTTCGCGATCAGCGTCCGCAAGGCGTTCTGACGATCGCGATGAGGGGGGAAGGCGGCGTGAACCGGGAGGCGATCTCCATCGTGCTGGCGGGCGATCTCGTTCTTGATGAACCGGACGCACCCTACTGGCTCGACGGAATCGCGCCTGCGGTTCGCGCCGCCGATCTCGCCATCGGTCATCTGGAAGTGCCACACACCGCGCGCGGAGCCGAGATGAAGGGGGACGTCCCGGCGCCCGGCGCGCCGCCCGAAAATATCGCGGCGATCGCCGGGGCGGGGTTCTCCATGGTCAGCCTTGCCGGCAATCATATCGCCGACTGCGGTGCCGAAGGCATAGCCGATACCATTGCCGGGCTTGATGCGCACGGCATCGCCCATGCCGGGGCGGGGCTGACACTGGCCGAAGCGCGCAAGCCGGCCGTGGTGGGCCGTAACGGCCGGCGCATCGCGTTGCTCAGCTACAATTGCGTCGGTCCCGAAAGCGCCTGGGCCGGCCCGGACCGCGCTGGCTGCGCGTGGTTGCCGATCGAAACGGCGGACGGAAGCCCGGTCGCGCCCGCGGCGAACCTCGTCGCGTTGACCGACGCGGCGGTGGCGATCCTGCGCGAGGACATTGCCCGCGCGCGCACCGTGGCCGATCTGGTGCTGGTGGCGCTGCACAAGGGCATCGTCCATACGCCCGCGCGGCTGGCCCCCTACGAACGCGCCGTGTCGCATGCGGCGATCGACGCCGGGGCGGATGTCGTGATCGGTCATCATGCGCATATCGTGCGTGGCGTCGAATTCTATCGCGGGAAGCTGATCTTTCACGGCCTTGGCAACGGGTGCGTCGTCACCCGCGCGCTCAGCCCGGCGCAGGATCATCCGGCCCGCCGCGAATGGGCGCAGCGGCGCAAGGCGCTGTTCGGTTTCGAACCCGATCCGGCCTATACGCTGGCGCCGTTTCACCCGCAGGCGGTGAACGCGTTCCTGGGACGGATAGATTGGGGCGCGGATGGCGCCATCGTGCCGGCGATCATCCCGGTCGATGTCGAAGCGCCGGGGCGGCCGGTTCTGGCGCCGCCGGATCGGGCCGCAGAAATACGCGCCTACGTCGATGGCATAACGCGCGATGCGGGGATGCCCGGTATCCGGATCGATGCCGATGGGCGCGTGCAAGAGGTAGCGGCATGAATGTTCTTGCGCGCATCATGATCTGGACCGGCGGCACCGCGCTGATCGCGGCGGCCGGGCTCAATCTGTTGTCGGTTATCGGACGCCACACGGGCCTGCCGCTGAAAGGCGCGATCGAGCTTGTGCAGGTGGGCGTGCTGGTAGCCGGGACGCTGGCGCTCGTTGCCGCAACGCTGGCGCGCAATCACGCGCGCGTTCACCTTGTGCTGGACCGGTTGAAACCCGGCGGAGCGCATCTCGTCGAACGCCTTTCGATATTGCTGACGATGGCGTTCTATGCCGCTCTTCTTTGCGGGTCCGCGTGGCTCGCCAGCGATCTGTGGGGCAGCCAGGAAGTGAGCGAACTGCTCGGCGTGCCGTGGCGCTGGCTGAGGATGTTCCTCAACGCGGGCCTTGTCGCCGTGCTTGTCCTGCTTGCGCGTCAACTGGTGGAGCGCAAGCGCTGATGTTCGCCACGCCTGAAACCGGCCTGATCGGCCTTGTCCTGCTGTTCGCGTTGCTGATTTCGGGTGTACCGATCGGCGTGTCGCTGGGGCTTGTCGGCGCCGGCGGTTTGATCGTTGCGCTGGGCTTCGAACCCGCGCTGATCAAGGCCGGCGTGATCGTGGTGGAAACGTTGACACGCTACGAACTGGGCACGCTGCCGTTGTTCATGCTGATGGCGCATCTGTTCTTTTCGGCCAATGCCAGCCGCGACCTGTTCGATGCCGCGGCCAAGCTGGTCGGGCACAGACGTGGCGGGCTTGCCTATGCCTCGATCGGCGGGTGCGCGGGCTTCGGCGCGATCAACGGATCGAGCCTTGCCACCGCCGCCACGATCGGGCTCGTGGCCCTGCCGGAAATGCGCCAGCGCGGCTATTCGGACGCGCTCGCCACGGGAACGGTCGCGGCAGGGGGCACGCTGGGTCAGATGCTTCCGCCGTCCGGCGCGCTGATTGTCTATGGCATCATCGCGGAACAGTCCGTGGGGAAGCTGTTCACGGCAACGCTGATTCCCGGCATCTCGCAGATGCTGTTCTATTGCCTCGTCGTCTGGTTGCTGGTGCGCTGGCGGCCTTCGATCGCCCCGGCGAGCGAGCGGGCGACCTGGCGCGAACGCGGGCAGGCCATGCTGCGCATCGCGGACATGCTCGGGTTGTTGTGCCTTGTGCTGGGCGGGATCGTGCTGGGGTGGTTCAGCCCGTCCGAAGCCTCGTCGATCGGCACCGTTGGCGCTCTGGCAATCACGGCCTGGCGGGGGCGCCTGACGCGGGAAGTGCTGTTCCGCGCCTTTTCCGAAACGCTGCGGACCAGCGGTCTGATCTTTCTGGTCATCATCGGCGCGCTTGTGTTCTCGACGTTCATCAGCGTGACAGGCCTTACCGATGCCGTCGGCCATTGGGTAACCGGCCTTGCCCTGGGAACGATTCCGACGCTGATCGTCGTGGCGGGGCTTCTGCTTTTGCTCGGCTCCGTGCTCGATGGCCTGGCGCTGATGCTGTTGACCACGCCGATCCTTTTGCCCGTGGTGGAAAGCGTGGGCATGTCGCCGATCTGGTTTGGCATCTTCATCACCCGCGCGATGGAAATCGGCTTCGTTCATCCGCCGCTCGGCATGAATCTCTACGTGATCCAGGGCGTCGCCAAGGACGTGAGCATCAACCGCATCTTCAAGGGGGTGATGCCGTTTCTCGCCAGCGACCTGGTCCATCTTCTTCTTCTGATCCTGTTTCCCGCGATGGCCCTGTGGCTGCCGGGCCTTTTCGGACAATGACCATGATTGCATCACTCGGCCCGGATTTGCCGCAAGACCTGCTTGCCGCCACAGGCGTGCATGCCGGTTTGCTTCCCTGGGACATCGACCGCGAAACGCCCGCCGCAGACCGCTGGCTGGAGAGCAAGTTTCCGCGCTGGACCTATTCCGTCCTGCAAGACTGGCTGGATGGCCGGCTCGACCACCTGGATGCCGTGGTGTTTTCCCGTGCCGACGATGGCGCGCAGCGCCTTTACTACTACATCAGCGAGCTGCGCCGGCTCGGCGAGGTCGGCGGCCCCGAACCGTTGATCTTCGATGTCGCCAAGATCGGACGTGCCAGCAGCGCACAGCACATGGTTGCCAGCGTGCGCAAGCTGGCCGAGCGTCTTGGCGTCGGTGAGATCGCGCTTGAGCGGGGCATCGCGGAAACCAACGTTCGCCGGGCGAATGCGACTGCTGCGGCGGATGCGCAGCCCGGGCGGGTCTGCCTGATCGCGGGTACGCCGCCCCCGGATCGCCGGCTGCATGGCATGGTCGAACGCGCCGGCTGGATCGCGGCCGGTGAAACGCTGGGCGATGCGTGGGCGGACCCGGGGCCGCCGGTCGAGGAAGGCACTGGCGATCCGTTCGCCGCGCTTGCTCGTCAGCTTCACGCGAGGCGCGCGGATGTGCGGGCGTTTTTCGATCGCGCGCAGGCGCTGGAAGCGCAGGCGGACGAATGCGGCGCATTGGCGGCGGTGCTGTGGTTCGCCGAAGAGGACGATGCCCGCGTCTGGCATCTGCCCGCGCAGCGCGATGTCCTGGCAAGGATCGATATTCCCGCGCTGATCCTGACGCGGCGCGATTGGCGCGCGAACGATGGCGTGGATGCCGAGATCGCCGCTTTCCTGCAGGGAGGCGCCGCATGAAGCCGCTTGCTGGCCATCGTGTCGCCGTGCTCGGCGGCATGGCGGAACGCCCTCTCGCACGGTTCCTGGTCTCGCTTGGGGCCGAGCTTGGCGGCGCGGTCGAAGGCGCCTCGTTCGTGATCGATGACATCGGGCTGGAAGGGCTGGCTGGCGTTGCCGTGCCGGACGCGGCCATTCACGTGTCGGTCACGCCTTTTGGGTCCGGCGGCCCGCGCTCCGGCTGGAAGGGTGGGGAACTGGTTGCCTCGGCAATGGGCGGCGCTTTGCGCGTTACCGGAGAGCCGGGACTGCCGCCGGTGAAAGAGGCGGGCGACGCCTGCACCTTCCACGCCGACATGGTTGCGGCGTCCGGCGCGATGGCCGCGCATTATGCGCGCGGCACGCACGGCAAGGGGCAGCATGTCGATGTCTCGATCCAGCAGGTCGCGTTCAGCCGCAATTTCAACGGCGTGCTGTGCTGGCAATTCGACCGGCGCAAGCTTGCGCGCGTTGGTGGAGCGCTGGCCTATGGCCAGGCCACTGTCCGCGCGATCTGGCGGCTGGCGGACGGCTGGTGCTTCCATTCGCTGATGACGGGGCGGCTGGGCGCGCCCGCCAACCAGGCGCTGTCCGACTGGATCGACGATGCCGGTATGCCAAACCCGCTGCGCGGCACGGACTGGCTGGCGTACAACCGTTCGACGCTGCCAGCGGAAACGCGGGCGATCTGGGAAGCCGCGATCGACGCGTTCTTCCGTTCGCGCACGAAGCGGGAAATCGCCATCGAGGGGCTGCGGCGCGGCATCAACGCGTGCGTGGCGAACGAGCCGTCGGATGTGCTGGCCGATCCCCATCTTGCCGCGCGCTCCTTCTTCGACACGCCATCGGGATTGCCCGACCGCTTTGCGACGTTCCGTCCGGGGGCCACGCCAGCGGCGCCCGCCGTCCATGCCGGCGCTCGCCCCGGTCCGCTTGCGGGCGTGCGCGTGCTGGATTTCGCCTGGGCGCTGGTGGGTTCGATCACGACCAAGACGCTGGGCGATCTCGGCGCCGAGGTGGTGAAGATCGAAAGCCGCACGCGGCCCGATCTGGCGCGGCTGGACGTGCAGGTTTCGGCATCGCAGGCCGGCAACTGGGACGATAAGCCCTGGTTCGCGCATCTCAATTCGTCCAAGCGCAGTGTTTCCTTGAACATGAAGAAGCCGGAGGCGCGCGAACTGATCGATCCGCTGATCGATTGGGCCGACGTCGTTGTCGAAAACTTCTCGCCCGGTACGATGAAGAAGCTGGGCCTCGACTACGATGCGCTGGCGGCGCGCAACCCGGGTATCGTCATGGTATCGGGCAGCGTATTCGGCCAGACCGGCCCGCTGGCGCAGGAATGGGGCGTGGACGGCACGGGCGGCGCGCTTTCCGGGCGCACCTTCCTGACGGGTTATCCCGATCGCGATCCGGTGATCCCGGGGGCCGTTCCGTATGGTGACGTGATCGTGCCATACGTGATGGCGGGCTCGGTCGCGGCGGCGCTCCAGCACCGGCGGGAAACCGGCCTCGGCTGCCATATCGATGCCTCCATGTACGAAATCTGCGTGCAGCAGATGCGGGACTATCTCGCGGCAGCCAAGCGTGGCGAACGCCCCCAACGGGCGGGCAATGCCGATCCGCGCGTGCTGTTCCAGGATGTGTTCCCGGCGCTGGGCGATGACCGGTGGGTGGCGATCACCGTTTTTGGGGAACAGGACCGGGCGCGGCTGGCGGCGATCGCCGGCACCGACATTGCGGCATGGACGTCCGTGCGGGAAGATCGGGCGATCGCGGCGGAACTGCAGGCGGCCGGCATTGCGTGCGGCGTGGTGCAGGATTGTCAGGACATGATCGATGCCGATCCGCAGCTGGCGGGGCGGGGTGCGCTGGTGACGCTGGATCATCCGCTGCTGGGGCCATTTGGCCATATCGCCACGCCGATCCTGTTCTCCCGGGATCGGCCCGCGCCCTTCCGCGCACCGCGCATGGGCGAACACGTACACGCCATCGCCCGTGACCTTTGCGGCCTGTCCGAAGCCCGCATCGCCGAACTCGAAGCGGCAGGAGTATTCCAATGAGTGAAGCCACCGGACAGCGCAGCCGCAAGGACCTGGCCTGCACCGCCGCCGCCAACGCCTACCAGAAGCAGTTCGGCATCGATCTGAAGCGCCGGGTGGTGGATGAAGGCGAACCTTTCGCCATCGTCCAGGCCGATACGCCGCACGAGATCTTTCACGTGATGGACATCCCGATCATCACCAACCAGTGGTGGTCGGCCTACATTTCGGCCAAGCAGCTTTCGAACCAGTACTTCGAAGTGATGGCGCGCCATGGCTTTCCGGAGAATAGCTGCAAGTATTGTTCGCTGGGTCTTGCCTGCACGCTGGCCAACGATCCCAAGTCCGCGCCGTGGGGCGGGTTGCCCAAGCCGACCGTGCTGGTCGCGCGGATGACCTGCGATTGCATCCAGCACGTCTTCGGCCAGTGGGCCGAGGCGCTGGGTAGCGAGTTCTTCCCGATGGAGGCGCCCGCGTGGGAGCACAAGGACCCGCGCTGGTTCGCGCATTCCCGCAACGACTGGCAGGAAATCTACGATGCCGACCGCATCGCGCTGATGGTTTCCGAGATGCGCGACCTTATCGCGCTGCTGGAAAATCGCACCGGCCGCAAGTTCGACGAAGCCAGGCTCCATCACCTGATGGAGCGGATCAACGAGCAGGAAGGGTATATCTGGGAGGCCGCGCAGGCGATCGGCCGCGCGCGTCCGTGCCCGGTATCCATCGCCGAACAGATGCCCAACACCATGATCCCGCAATGGCACCGGGGATCGGACTGGGCGGTGGATCATGCTCGTCGCTTCCGCGATGAAGTGATGGAGCGCATCGCCAGCGGGGCGGGCACCGCCGCGCATGAGAAGATCCGGTTGATGTGGATCGGTGCCGGGGTGTGGCACGACCCGGGCTTCTACCAGGCGCTGGAAGAGCGGCTCGGCGCCGTGTTCGTCTGGTCCATGTACATGCCGTTCGCCGGGCCGCAGTATATCCGCGAGTTGCACGGACGCCCGATGGATGCCCTGGCCAGCCGTATCTGCTCGATGAACGAGGTGTTGCACCTTCCGCCGTGGATGAACGGCTGGATGACCAGCGAGGCGGAGCGCTGCGGGATCGATGCTTGCGTCGTGCTGTTGCCGCCGGACAACCGGCTCTCGCAATCGGGCACGAAGATCACCGCGCAATCGCTGGAAGCGGCGGGCGTCCCCGTCCTTTCGATCGACGCGGACATGGTCGATGCCAAGAACTGGAATCACGACCGCATGGTGACGCTGGTTGCCGATTTCCTGGTCGCGCGGGGGCTTGCGTGAAACGCCTGGTGCTGGCCCTGGCAATGCTGATCAGCGCCTGCGCGCGGCCGGCTTCGCCGGGTGTGACCGAGCTGACCTATGCAACGCCGTACAGCCCGAACCATCCGTTCAGCAAAGCGGATCAGGCGTGGATGGCGTTCGTGGAGAAGCGCTCGCACGGCCGTATCCGGATTCGTCCCAGCTGGTCGGGCGCGCTCCTTTCGTCGGATATGTCGATGGAGGAACTCCGTCACGGTGTGGCGGACGTGGGGTTGATAACGCCGATCTACGCGCGCGGCGGCACCCATCTGCTGCGCATCCAGACCGGCTTCTACAGCGGCGCGGACAGCGTGGAATCGCAGGTGGCGCTCTATCGCTGCATTGCCGCTGCGGAGCCTGAAATCGGCCGCGAGCTTCAGGGCCTCAAGGTTCTGGCGGTTCAGGGCGGATCGCTGGCTGGCATCGTTACGACAAACCGGCAGGTGCGCAGCCTTGCCGATCTGCGCGGCCTGCGTTTGCGGGCGCCGACGGAATTGCTGACGGTGCTGGAATCGCTTGGAGCCGATCCCGTCAACATGCCGATGGCGGATGTCTATTCGTCCATGGCCAAGGGCGTGATCGATGGCGTGATCGCGCCAGGCGATACCTTCAAGGCTTTGCATTTTGCGGAAGTGGCCAGGTATTACAACACGCTGGCTGTCCCGCGCGGTGCCTATCCCGCAAGGGCAATGGGGGCTGCGCGCTGGAACAGCCTGACGGATGAGGAACGCGCCATCCTGACCGAAGCTCAACCCGTATGGGAAGCGGCGCTGGCGCGGGAAATCCGTGTCGCGCTGGACAAGGGTATGGAGGAGGCGCGCGCGCGGCATGTCGTGATCAGCGGCGTTTCTCCGTCCGAACAGGCGCGTTTCGATGCGCTTTATCTGCGGGATTCCGAAGCCAATGCCCGGGCGCTCGCGCGTTTTGGCCTTGATGGAATGAGAGCGTTTCGCACCGCGCGCGCCGCCGTGCGCGGCCGCGACCGGATCGAATGTGGGGGCAAATCATGAAACGATTGATCGTCCTGGCGGGGCTGGTCGCGACGATGGCGTCCGCGCAAGCGGCGGATGCTCCACACGGGCCGGGGGTTATCGGCGCGCCTGCGGGCGCCGGTGCCTGGCCAGCGGTCGCGGAAAGCCGCGCCGATGCGCCGGGCTATACGATCTACCGCCCGGCCCGCCTTCCGCGCCAGCGTTTGCCGCTGGTGCTGTGGGGGAACGGCGGGTGCAAGAACAATGGGCTTTCCGCCAGCCATTTCCTGCGCGAGATCGCCAGCCATGGCTATTTCGTGATCGCCAACGGCGCGCCGGGTGTGGAAAGTCCCGCACTGGATCGGCTGCCCGATGGCCCACCGGTCGCGTTCCCGCCGCCGCGTCCGACGCCGGACGAAACGACCGCCGGGCAGCTGGTCGCGGCGATCGACTGGGCCGTGCGCGCGGACCGGGCGGGATCGTTCAAGGGGCGGATCGATACGACCCGCATCGCGGTGATGGGGCACAGTTGCGGCGGATTGCAGGCGATTGTCGCCGGCGCGGATCCGCGCGTGAAGACCGTCATGGTGATGAACAGCGGTGTCTATAATCGCGGGAACACCGGCATCAGCGGCGTTCCCGTGACCAAGGATGATCTGCGCAAGCTGCATACGCCCGTTGCCTATATCCTGGGCGGACCGACCGATATCGCCTATCCCAACGGCACGGACGACGTGAATCGCATCGATCACGTTCCCGTGTTCTACGGCAACCTGCCGACCGGGCATGGCGGCACGTACCAAATGGTCAACGGGGGCGAATATGCGCGCGTCGGGGTGGCCTGGCTTGATTGGCAGTTGAAGGGCAGCAAGCGCGCCGGCGCGATGTTCGCGGGCGATCCCTGCGGTCTTTGCGCGGGAACGGGCTGGACCGTCGTTCGCAAGCAATTTCCGGAGAAACCATGACCAAGCCGCTTGCGGGCATCCGCATCGCCGATTTCAGCCACGTCATGGCCGGGCCTTACGCATCCCACTTGCTGCGGCAGATGGGGGCAGAGGTGATAAAGATCGAGCCCAAACGCGGCGACGGGTTCCGTTCCTACGGCTCGGATCGCCGTTTCGACGGCATGGCGCCCGCCTTCATCGCCGCCAACGCGGGCAAGAAATCGATCGCGCTCGATCTCAAGGACGAAGCCGATCTGGCCATTGCCCGCGCCATCGTTTCGCGCAGCGATGTGCTGCTGGAGAACTTCCGCCCGGGGGTGATCGCGCGGCTGGGACTCGGTTATGATGCGGTGCGCGAACTGCGCCCCGATATCGTCTATTGCTCCGTATCCGGCTATGGACAGGACAGCCCTCAGCGCGATTGGCCGGCGATCGACAACATCGTCCAGGCGACCAGCGGGATGATGATGCTGAGCGGCGAGGAAGGCGATCCGCCCGTTCGCGTGGGGTTCCCGATCGTGGATACACTGACCGGTCAAACGGCCGCGCTGGCGATCCTGTCCGGCCTGATGCAGCGCGAACGCGGCGGCGGTGGCAGCTATATCGATGTGTCGATGTTCGACGCCAGCCTCGCGTTCATGACATCTGCGCTGACGCCCTATCTCGTCACCGGTCAGCCAATGTCGCGCATGGGCAACACCGGTTACAGCGGATTGCCCACGGCGTCGCTGTTTGTCGCGCGCGATGGCCGTCAGATTTCCCTGGGCGTGGTGCAGCCGAACCAGTTCGAAGCCCTGGCCCGCTTCGTGGGTAAGGAAGAATGGCTGCGCGATGCGCGCTTTGCGACGGACGACGCGCGGCGTGCAAACTTCGATGCCATGAAGGCGGAAGTGGCCGGCGTGATCGCGACGCGGGATGCGGCGGATTGGGAAGCCGGCATGAACGCTGCCGGCATACCGTGCGGCGTGGTGCGCCGGGTGGACGAGGCTTCGGCGCTGGCCGGGCCGGGCGCCCTGGCGTCGCTCGCCGTGCCGGGGTTGCCGCTGGATGGCGATGTGCGCCTGCCGGGCGTCGGGTTCCGCATGGTGCCGGGCGAACCCTCTGTCGATGCCCCGCCGCCCAGGCTCGACGAGAACCGCGACGAGATACTCGCCTGGCTGGAAAGCACCTCCCAATAAGGGGAATGGATACCTGCGTGAGCCGATCGGATTTCCCGGTCCTGGAGGATGCATGCTTTCGGCCGCGCGCCTTTCATCGATGCGGAAGCGGTCGCCCGGTGGCGGGCCACCGGCACGATCAATGGCGGTTCCACCTTAGGGGGTGGCGTTCGATATTCAGGAGCGGACGAACCCTAAACCCTGGATTTGCGATAGTCGCGCGGGGTAAGGCCAAGGTGCAGGCGGAAGTGGCGGGTCAGCGTTGCGGAATCGGCGAAACCCACGGCGTGAGCGATCTCGGATATCGAAACCTTGGCGAGCCGTCTGTCCGCAAGCATCTGTTCGGCGCGGTGCAGCCTGAGCGCCAGAAGCTGCTGGCCGAATGACGTGTTTTGTGTGGCGAACAGCTGGTGAAGATAGCGCAGGGAAATGCGGTTTGCGGCGGCCACATCGCGGGCGGTGAGCGAATTTTCCGTGAAGCGCTCGCTCATGACCTGACGAAGAGAGCGCAGGAGCGCGGTCTTGTGCCGGCCGATTACCATGTCCGATCGTGGGCCGAGTGCCAGCGACAGGAGATTGGCCAGTTGTTCCGCAACCATGCCGTCCTCGACGGCGTTGTAGCGGATCTCGCGCGTGCCGACCGCGAGCAGGCCGTGCGACAGGGCGGTCTTCCAGTGATTTTCACACGTGCTGCTGGCGATCAGGGGTTTGCCGGGATCGGGGATGATGCGCTTCGCCCACGGCACCGGCATTTGCATCACGATGCAGGAACAACGTTCCGATGTGGTGAAATCGTAGCTCTCGCGCTCATCGATCAGGCACCAATCGCCTGCCGAAAGCTCGATCCTTTCGCCAAAACGATGCAGCACCATGCCGCCTTCATGGACAAGGTTGAGGTGGAAGCGGTTCTCGTTGCCGTCTGCGCGATGCGAAATGGCCTGGAAATCGGCATCGACCAGCGCGATCCGCGCAGGGCCGAGCGAGCGGATGGAAATGCTGGCGTTGAAATCGAGCTTGCGCCCGACATCAATGCGCATGTTCGAAAGGTGCGCGGCGACCTGCCCTGTCCAGAAGCTGCAGCGCTGTCCGATGGGCGCATCCGCCGTGTTGACGTGCAGTAATTCTTGCACCGGGTATTCTCGCTTTTCCCGATTTCTCCCGGAAAAGGAATAACACGAAGGCGCCATCGGTCGAAACCGGCCACGAGTGCACGTTTCACCCCGTATTTTGTGCACAGCAGGCCCTGTTTGTTGCCAACCGTCTCGACCTAAACTCCCTCCATAAGCCGGCGCCCCCGAAATGCGTCTGGCAGGGGAGGAACGCATGCGCTTCACGTCAGCAGTCAGTATCATCGCCATGGCCGTGCCGGGCCTTGTCCATGCCCAGGAAGCCGGCGGGCGATCCGCGGGCGGAAACGATGCCGGCGGCATTCAGGAGATCGTGGTGACCGCGCAGAAGCGTGCGGAAAGCGTGCAGGACGTGCCGATCGCGATTTCCGCATTCGGCGGAGCGGCGCTGCGCGAACGGGCCGTGGGCGATGTAGCGCAGCTTTCCAATGCGGCACCCAACGTCACGCTGGACGCGGGCACGCCGTTCTCCGGCTCCTCGTCCGTGCTGTCGGCGTTCATCCGGGGCATCGGCGCGAACGACTTTGCAATGAATATCGATCCGGGTGTCGGCATCTATCTCGACGGGGTCTATCTGGCACGGACGGTCGGCGCCAACCTCGATCTGCCGGATGTCGAGCGGATCGAAGTGCTCAAGGGGCCGCAGGGCACGCTGTTCGGCCGGAACACCATCGGCGGCGCGATCAGCGTGGTCACGCGCACGCCGGGCGACAAGCCCGCGTTCCAGGGCGATGTCACCACCGGGCGCTACAACCGGATCGACGTGCGTGGCTATGCCGATCTGCCGTTGAGCGACACGCTGAAGAGTTCGGTCACGTTCTCCGTCAAGAACCGTGATGGATACCAGAAGCGCATCCCCTACACTGCGGCGACGCCCTACGTCACCGACCGGGCGGGTTCTCTCCCGCAGAGCGGCTACCGGACGTCCGATCGCGAGGGCGGTCAGCACGAATGGACGATCCGCGCCAAGCTGCTGTGGGAAGCGAGTGACCGCTTCAAGGTGACGCTGGGCGGCGATTACATGAAGATCGACCAGTCCTCGATGGCCAATTCGGTGCTGGCGGTGACGTCGGGCGTGCCCGGCCCGTTCGCCGGCCTTGCCGCGAACAACATCCCCGGCACCGCGCTGGACGTGGCGACCGGCACCTCGGGGTTCCTGTTTGCCGGCCTTTACAACTTCTGCATCGGCGCCACTTCCGCCGAGATTGCCGCGCGCAACGCCGGCGCCTTGTGTGGGGTGCGGGGAACGCCGCTCAACCCGGGCGCGAACCTGCCCCCGCTCGCCAGCGTGAACGTCGACGGCAATCCGAACAACAACCGGTTGCCGTATGACAACCGCTGGGTCTCGACCGACAAGGATACCAGCTACGCCACGGGCAACAGCTTCTCCAACATGAAGGTCTATGGCTTCACCGGCGTGATGGACTACGACCTGTCCGACACGATCGCGCTCAAATCCATCACCGGCTATCGCAACATCAAGTGGGCGTCGGGCCTCGATCTCGACAATTCCCCGATGGCGATCCTGGAGCCTTCGTTCTCGCTGACGCAGAACCAGTTCAGCCAGGAAGTGCAGGTGATCGGCAGCGCGCTCGACAAGAAGCTGAACTTCGTGCTGGGCGGCTACTACTTCCGCGAGGAAGGCAAGATGCGGGACTTCGTCACGTTTTCGGAAGGCCTGCTCCAGATCATCGGGCCGAACGATCTCAAGACGAAGAACTATGCGGTGTTCGGCCAGGTCGACTGGCGCATCAGCGATCTTGTCGGCATCACCCTGGGCGGGCGCTACACGCACGAGGACAAGGACTTCATCGGCCGCCAGTCCGACGCCAACGGGTTCAACTACAAGCTGTTCAATTGCCCGGTCTATGGCGATCCCTGCCAGAGCGCGCTGGGCTTCCCCGTGCAGGGCGAACCGCTGCGCTATTACGTGGGCGGAACGCAAAAGAAGAAGTTCAACAACTTCGCGCCCAAGGTCGGCATCCAGTTGCATCCCACCGATGATGTGATGGCCTATGGCTCGTGGTCGCGCGGCTACAAGACCGGCGGCTGGACCACGCGCCTTTCCAACCCGCTGCCCTATGCGCCGGATTTCAACGAGGAAAAGGCGGAGAGCTTTGAAATCGGCGTGAAGTCGACCTGGCTGGATCGTCGGCTGCAACTGAACCTCGCGGCCTTCACCACCCGGTACGATGGCATCCAGCTCAATTTCCAGCAGGGCGTGAGCCCGACGGTCCAGAACGCCGGCACCGCGCGGATCAAGGGTTTCGAGGCCGAAGCCACGATCGCGCCCGCGGGCGGGCTCACGATCAACGCGTCGGTCGGTTACACCGATGCCTATTACACCAGCCTTCTGCCGCAGGCGATCGTCACGCCGAACCCGTTCCAGGCGGGGACCGTGGTGAACGGGGCTCTTCCCAAGACGCCCAAGTGGAAGTTCAACGTGACGCCGCGTTACAAGCTGGAGCTTGGCAACGGCGGTGCTGTCGTGCTGCTGGCCGATTACACCCGCACCTCGTCGCTGTGGAACGATACCGAGCGCACCTACCTGCTGCGCCGGCCGGGGCTGGATATCGTCAACGCCAGCGTGACCTATCAATCGCCGTCGGGGGTGTGGGACCTGGCCGTGGGCGGCACCAACATCACCAACACGCGCTACATCGTGACCGGGCAGGCGCAGATTTCCGGCGGGCAGATCTACGGCACCTGGAGCCGCCCGGCGGAATGGTACGCGAAAGTGGGCGTGAAGTTCTGATGTCTTGCGGTTCGGCCGCGCGGGTCGGTGCGAGACCGTGCGCGGCCGGGTCCGGGAACCTGCCTGGCAAGGTTCCCGGACCGCCCCGCACGCGGGCCGCTTCGTTGAATGGGGATGGAAAATGCTGATCCGCAATTGCTGGTACGTCGCGGGGTGGAGCCACCAGTTCGAGGCGGGCAAGCCCACCCAGCGCATGCTGCTGGGCGAACCCGTCGTCATCTGGCGCACGCAGGAGGGGGCGTTGGTGGCGATGGAGGATCGCTGCGTCCACCGCCTGGCTCCGCTTTCGCTGGGCCGCATCGAAGGGAACGCGATCCGCTGCCTGTATCATGGCCTGCTGTTCGACGCGGACGGGCGCTGCCGCGAGATTCCGGGGCAGGATGCCATTCCCGATTCCGCCTGCGTGCGGACGTACCCCGCAGTTGAGCGGAACAACTGGATCTGGGTGTGGATGGGCGATCCCGATCGCGCCGATCCTTCGCGGATCGCGCCGTCGAAAGCGCTGGACGATCCGGCGTGGGTGCTCAAGACCGGCGAATTGCACTATCGGGCGCACTATTCGCTGATCAACGACAACCTGCTCGATCTCACCCATCTGGCCTATGTCCATGCCGCCAGCTTCGGCGCGGACGAGGCATGGTCGCGCAACCGCCCCAGGGTCGAACCGATCGCGGAAGGGGTACGTTCGTCGCGCTGGATCGTCGGCACTCCGCCAACACCGCCCCTAGGGAAGGCGGCGGAGCATGAGCGGGTCGATATCTGGACATCCTACGATTTCGTGCTGCCCGGCGTGTTCCTGCTGTACAGTGCGCTGTTCCCGACCGGCAGCGCGGAGGCGTTCGGGTACGATGCACCCCCGGCGCACGCGCCTTCGCTGTTCGCCAATTTCACCAGCCAGGCGGTGACTCCCACCAGCGAAAGCACGACGAGCTATTACTTTTCCTGGGGGCCGGCGGCCGAGCATGGCGATGAAGCCATGGCGCAGGCGATGATCGACGTGGCAATCATGGCCTTCAACGAGGACAAGACGATGATCGAGGCGCAACAGCGCATCATCGATACCGATCCGGGTCGCCGTGTCATGCCCACGTCGGCCGACAAGGCGATCACGCTGTTCACAAGGCTGATGCAATCGCAGGACGGGTGAGACGGGACGGCGCCATTTCTGACCACGCCGCATTCCGCGTTGACCGCGCGCGGCCGGTGCTGCCATGGCTGTAGCCAATGCGCCCCAAGACGGACCTCATGGACATCACCCGCGCGCCGGATGCTTCGGACGGGCCGCAGTATATCGCGCTGCGCGACCAGATCGCGCTCAACATCGAGATGGGGCGGCTGAAGCCCGGAACGCGGCTGCCGTCCGAGCGCCAGTTCCAGACCGGCACCGGCACTGCGCGCGGCACGATCCGCGAGGCGCTGTTCCTGCTGGAAGCCGAAGGGCTGATCTACCGGCGCGACCGCAGCGGCTGGTATGTTTCTCCGCCCGCCGTCACCTATGACCCGACACGCTGGGCGGGGTTCATGACCTACGTCCGCGAACAGGGCCGAACGCCCGGCACCGAGACGTTGAGCAAGCAGAGCGTGCCAGCCTCGTCAGGGCTGGCCGATATCTTCCGCGTGGCGCCCGGCGCGCCGCTGCACGTGATCGACCGTCGCCGCACGATCGACGGGCGCCCGGTGCTGGTCGAGCGCATCACCGTGGACCCGGCGCTGGCGCCGGACCTGCTGGCGCATTCGCTGGACGGGTCGCTGACGCATATCCTCACTACGGTCTATGGCGTCACCGTCACCCGCAACCGCGTGGACATGCGCCCCTGCGCGCTGGTGCGCGACGCGGCGGACGGGCTGGGCGTGAAATCGGGAACGCCCGGCCTGCTCGTCGTCCGCACCAGCTTCGATGCGCAGGGCCGCGTGGTGGAATACGATCAGGAATACTGGCGGCACGACGCGATCCGGGTCCATGTGGACCTGACCGTGCGGCCCTAGCAGGTTCCCCTAGCCGAAGCGGAATTGCGCCAGCGCTGCCGGCAGATCGGCCACGGTATCGATCACCACGTGCGCGCCCGCCGCTTCCAGCCCGGCGCGCGCCCTGGCGATCCGTTCCGCGCGGTCCGCGGGATCGAGCGCGGCCAGTTCCGCCGCCGAAAGGCCGACACCGTTGCCGCTGGCGGCGATGCCAACGGTCCAGGTTCCGGCGGCCAGCCCCTCGGCAATGCCCACTTCCGCATCGTCCACCTTGACGCAGGCACTGGCCGGCCAGACCCCGAGTTCGACGAGATTGCGCCACAGCATCAACGGGGAAGGGCGGCCTTCCGCCGTTTCGCCCGCGCAGACCAGCATATCGGGGGCATAGCCCTGTTCCGCCGCGCGCGGCAGGATGTCGACCATCATGTCGCGCGTATAGCCGGTGCAGGAACCGATCTTGACGCCCGCCGCGCGCAAGGCGCCCGCCACAGCGGCCGCGCCGGGGATGAGTTCGGCGCACTCGGCCGCCGCCGCGCGCATCATCGGGCCGACGGCGGCGAACAGTTCTTCCACCGCCGCTTCGCCGGGCGCCTGGCCGTGGCGATCGGTCCAGGCCTGGCGGACGCGCGGCGCGGCGAGGATCGAGGCGATGTGGTCGCTCTTGGCCTTGCCCATGTCGGCGCGCGCTTCCGCCTCGATCACCGGCACGCCGGCGTTCTCGAACACCTTGCACAGCGCCACCACCGGTGCGCGGCAGCCGAAATCGATCATCGTGCCCGCCCAGTCGAACACCACCGCTTTAAGGCCCGGAACCATCATGCTTTCCCCTGACTGTCGAAAAGATCGCCGACCACGTCCTCGGCCAGCGCGAAGGCGGTGGAGGCGCCGGTGCCGCTGGTAACCACGGTCAGCCGCACGCCCTCGGCCGGCGCGCGCACGATCGAATGGCCGGCGGCGGAGGCATAGGTCCCTGTCCAGCGTTCGAGAACGGCGGGTGGCGCGCCCAGCACCGCCGCGTACTGGCGCAGCATCGCCGCATCGATCGCTTCCACGGAAAAGGGATCGGGCGTCGGCGCGTAATCATGGCTGTCCCCCACGACGAGGCTGCCATCGGCGCTCTGCACCGCGATCAGGTGGATGCCCCAGCCCAGCGCCTTCGCTTCCTCGCTCTCCAGCCGGGCGCGCAAGGCCCCCGCTTCGGGCAGCGCGGCATAGCCGAGATAGCGTACCATGCTGAGATCGCTCATCACCGGCGAGGGCAGGCGCCATTCGGGCGCGGCAAGGCGCAGCATCTGCAGCTTGCAGCGGCGGATGCCTTCCTCGGCATAGATCGCGGGATAGAGCGTCGCCCAGTCGTCCCCCGGGCACACGAACACCGCCTCGGCTTCCAGCACGGCGCCATCGGCGCAGATCACCCGGCCACTTTCGACCTGCGCGACCGCCACGCCATAGCGGAAGGCGACCCCGTGCGCGGCCGCCAGCCACGCCGAAAGCCGGGGGATCGCCTCGCGCGCTTCCACGCGCAAGTCGATCGTGCTGTGCAAGGCGCCGGCCGGGGCGCTCGCCTGCGGGCACAGTTCACCCACTTCCACCGCCGTCAGTCGCCGGCAGCCTTCGGCCATTTCGGTTTCCATGAACGCATCGAGCACGCGGCCCGCCTCGGCCCGCTGCGCCACTACGAGCAGGCCTTCCTGCTCCACGCGGATGCCCGCCGGCCCGGCGACCTCGCGCCAGATCGCGGCGCTGCGCCGGGCGAGGTCCCACACCCGGCCGCGTTCCTGACCGGTCACTGTGACGAAGCCGAAATTGCGGATCGACGCGCCATTGGCCCGCGCATCGCGGTCGATCAACAGCACGCGCCGTCCGCACCGCGCGGCCGCCAGCGCGTGCGCGAGGCCGACGATCCCCGCGCCCACCACGATCACATCATGCATAGCTCGCCTCATGCCTCCTGCGTGCCCGTTGCACGAAGGTCATGGCCGAACAGCATGTCAGAACCGCGACCGCCAGCGACGCGGCATAGGCGCAATCGGTGGTGAAGCGCAGCCAGTCCATGTGCGGGGCGGCCAGGTTGCGCCACACCAGCAGCGCCACGCTGCCGACATAGCCCGAGGCGTCCGCCACGTAGATCAGGAAACCCGCGTTGCCGGCGCGGCCCAGCGCGGCGATCATCCTGTCGAACAGCATGGCGTTGAACGGGGTATAGGCAAGATAGACGCCGGCCCCGGTCACGATCATCCAGGCCAGCGGTCCGATCAGCCCCACCCGGAACGCCAGCGTGCCCAGCCCCAGCGCTGCCGCGCCCAGCAGGATCAGGCCGTGCATGGCGATCAGCGCGCGCAGGTTGTCGCGCACCAGCATCAGCGCGCCCAACCCGGCGAGCGCGATCACCGCCACCGGCAGTTCGCTTTGCGAGAAGATCGCCGCCGATCCCGAATAGCCGAGCGCATTCCACAGTTCCGCGGCGAAGTTATCGCGGAAATCGCGGAAGGCGGTGAGCAGGATATAGCCGCTGACCAGCAGCGCCATGGTCACGCCGTGATCGCGCATGAATGCCGCGCGGTCGGCCTTGCTCATCGGCACGCGGGCGGTGCGCTCGGCCTCGTCCTCGGGCGAAGGGGGCGGCAGCCGTTCCAGCATAAACAGCGCCACCAGCAGCACGGGCACGAACAGCACGCCCGTCGCCGCTGGCATCCAGCGTTCGGTAATGCCTTGCTGCATCAGCAGCGTCGCCACCGATTTGACCATGCCGGAGGACAGGATGAAGCTGGCGCAGAGCATCGCCCCCAGCAGTTCGGACACGCGGCGCCCCTCGACATAGCTGAACACCAGCCCCCAGATCATGCCCAGCGGCAATCCGTTGAGGAACAGGCAGGGCAGGCCCCAGACCGGCGGCAGCAGTGCGAAGCCCACCAGCGCCAGCCACGAAGCGCCGATCAGCGCGGCGATGGCGCGGGCGCGGCCGGTGCGGCCGAATTCGGCGATGACCTTGATCCCGATCAGCTTGGACACGGCGTAACCCAGAACTTGCGCGATCAGCAGCGCGGATTTGTAGTCCAGCCCCAGCGGATGCAGCCCGACATCGCCGAACGTCGCCGCCGCGATCGGCTTGCGGAAGGCGTACATCGCGAAATAGGCGCTGAACGCGGCCAGTCCGCCCAGCAGCAGCATGGGCCAATCCGTGGCACGCGCGCTGGCCGCGCTACCGGAGGGGGAGGGATTCGCGGGGATCATGCATCTGGTATGGACCAGATGTGAGGCAGTAAGGTGACACCTGGCCGTCAGCGATGGCCGCGCGTTTTCGTGCCGATGCTGGAGGTCCACGGGTGTCGGCGAGTGCTGGAAGTCGTTTGGGGATGGGTTTTTGATATGCATTAATGACAGGGGGGCGTCGCAAGGTTATGCGCGCCGGCGATGACCCTCGTGCGTTCCTTCCTGATGCGGCACCGCGCCTTCGCCATTGCGCTGGTCGCGGCAGCGCTGTGCCTGAAGGCACTGGTGCCGGCGGGGTACATGCTTGGGCAAAGCGCAACCGTGCTCACCATACTGGTGTGCGAAGACGGCACGGGCAGCCATGCCGCGAAGGACGTGGTCGTGCCGCTGAAGCGTGACGGGCCCGGTCCGTCCCCGCAGCAGCACAAGGGCGAATGCCCGTTTTCGTCGCTGTCCATGGCGTCGATGGCCGCGCCGGGGCCGGTGCTTCTGGCACTGGCGCTGGCCTTCATCCTGGCGCTGGGCTTCGCGCCGGTCCGACAGCCGGCACGCAGGCGCGCGGATCGCATTCGGCCACCCTTGCGCGGTCCGCCCGCGCGCGCCTGATTTCTTCCGCGTTCGTCTCATAGGCTGCCGGCGTCTGCCGCCGTCAGCGAAAATTTTGCGCGCCGCTCTTCGGAGCGTGTGACCGCGCGTTTTGCGGGCTGCCGGCCTCTATCGGGCCGCCCCCTGAAAGGAATATCATGTCGTTTTGCGTTCGCCCGCTGCGGGCCTTTCTTGGCGCCACGTCGGCGCTCCTGCCCCTTGCCGTCCACGCGCAGGAGGCCAGCCAGCTTCCCCAGGTCGATGTCGAGGCGGGCACCCCGGCCGATGCCGTCGCCTCAGCACCAGTTACCGGCCGGACCTTGTCCGAGGCGGACATTCGCCGTCTCCAGCTTTCCACCAGCGACACGGCCGCGCTGCTACGCTGGATTCCCGGCGTCAGCGCCAACAGCGGTGGCGGCTTTTCGTCGATGCCGGTCATCCGCGGGCTGAACGAACAGCGCCTGCGGATCACGGTGGATGGCAGTCCGATCGATTTCGCCTGCCCCAACGACATGAATTCTCCGCTGTCCTACACCGATCCCCAGTCGATCCACGCGATCAGGGTCGTGCCCGGCGTCGCGCCGGTCAGCATGGGTGGGGACAACATCGGCGGGATCATCGCCGTGGAAAGCGCCGCGCCGCGCTTCGCCACCGGCGGCGGAACGCTGCTGACCGGCACGATGTCGGCCTTTTATCGCTCGAACGGCGATGGCTTCGGCGGCGCGGCGCAACTGACCGTTGCGGGCGAGCGGCTGAGCGCCACCTACACCGGCTCCTACACCCAGTCGGACCGTTACAAGGGCGGGGGCGATCTGGGACTTGTCCGCTCCACCGAATTCGCCAAGACGGATCAGGCGCTCGCGCTGGCCTATCGGAGCGACATCGGCCTGTTCCGTCTCAAGGGCGGCTACCACTTCTCGCCTTACGAGGGCTTCGCCAACCAGGCGATGGACATGGTCTCCAACACGTCATGGTTCCTCAACTTCGGATACGAGGGCGAGTTCGACTGGGGCTCGGCGAAGTTCACCGCGGACTACCGGGATACCGACCACGAGATGAACTTCCTCAAGGACAAGATGCCGGCCAACATGCCGATGAACACCGAAGTGCACACCTTCAGCACCGCGCTGAGGCTGGAATTCCCCGTCTCCCGCCATGAAACGCTGCGCCTTGGCGGCGAGTATCATCACCAGTGGCTCAACGATTACTGGCCGCCGGTCGCCGGCAGCATGATGATGGGGCCGAACACCTATCTCAACGTCAATGCCGCGCATCGCAACCGGCTGGGGGCGTTCGCCGAGTGGGAGCGGCACTGGAGCGATCGTCTTTCCAGCGTCGTGGGCGTTCGTCTCGATCACGTCACCATGAACACGGGCAATGTTCAGCCCTATTCCACCAGCATGATGAACATGGACGATGCGATGGCGGCCATGGCGTTCAATGCGGTGTCCCATGCGCGCAAGAACGACAACTGGAGCGCTTCCGCGCTGTTGAGCTACGCACCCGCCAGTGGTGTGGCGATCGAACTAGGCTATGCCCACAAGGCGCGCTCGCCCAACATCTACGAGCGCTACACCTGGGGCCGGGGCGCGATGTCCAGCCGGATGATCGGCTGGTACGGCGACGGCAACGGTTATTTCGGCAATCTCGACCTCCGGCCGGAACGCGCGGACACGGTAAGCGCGGCGATCGAGTTCCAGGGAGCGGCGCAGGACTGGTCGCTGCGGATTGCGCCGTACTACACCCACGTCAACGACTACATCGATGCGGTGTTCGTCAAAAAGCTGACGGGCAGCATGATGACGGCCTTCCCATGGGTGCAGTTGCAGTTCGCCAACCAGGGGGCGGAGTTCTTCGGCGTGGACGTGTCCGGCCATGCCACGCTGCGCAAGGGCGCGGACCGCGACGCCACCACGCTGACCGCCTCGCTGGCCTACGTGCATGGCCAGAATCTAAGCGATGGCGGGCCGCTCTACCACCAGATGCCGCTCGACATCAAAGTGGGGCTGGAACACCGGCAGGGCGCTTTGGAAGCCGGCGTCGATTTTGAATGGGTCGCCGCCAAGAACCGCGTCGATGCCACGCGCAACGAACCACGCACGGCCGCCTATGCGCTGGTCAACCTGCGCGTGGCCTACACGCTGGGACCGGTGCGCCTGAGCGTCGAGGGCGAGAACCTGTTCGACAAGGCTTACAGCTTGCCGCTGGGCGGGGTTTCGCTGGGGGATTACAAGGCCACCGGTACGTTGCGCCCGGTTCCGGGGCGCGGGCGCTCGGTCAACGTCGGCGTCGGCGTAAGCTTCTGACCATGCGTGGCGGGGGAGACAGGCCTCGGCCATTGTCGCTGGTGGGCTTCGGCCCGCTGGCCCCGCGCGTGGTGGCGCTGGCCGCCACCACGCTGCTTCACGCGCTGGCGGTGGCGGCGCTGGTGGTCGCGTACGGAGCCCGCGAAACAGGCAAGACGGCGCAACCCTTGCGGCTGACGCTGATGACCCTTTCCGCTCCGCCGCCCTCCCGCCCGGTGCGGCCGTTGCACAAGCCGGCAGATGCACCCCGACGGTCGCCGGAGCGGCAGACCGCTGCCATTCCGGCCGCGCGTGCGTCGGCAGTGCCGGTTTCCGCTTTGCCGGCGTCGCCCGAAGGCAGTGCCTTGGCGCCTTTGCCTGTGCCGCACGCCGCGAATGCGGTTGTGGCCCAGCCCGAACCGCCTCCGCCGCCCATCGCCGAGCCGGCCGATATGATGGCCGCTTACCGCACTCTGCTTTCGCGCCACATCAGGGCCGGCAGGCCACGCGCTTCCGCGTTGCGGGGCACGGTCCTGATCGCCTTCCGGATCGATCGCGGCGGTACCCTGCTGGCGAGCGACATTGCCGGGTCCAGCGGCGATCCCAATCTCGACCGGATCGCCTTGCGGATGGTGCGGCAGGCGAGTCCGATGCCCGCACCGCCCGCCGGCCTGGCAGCGGCGCAATTGGCATTCGTGGTGCCTGTCGCGTTCCATTAGGCTGGTGCCGCGCGCGCCGCATAGCCTCGCCAGATGGCTGGCGTCGAAAATCACGACCTGCTCCGTCGATCCAATTGACTCGGATTAAATGAGCATTTAGGCGCTCGATTAAACAAGCATTTAAAATGCACCGAGGAGAGGCGCTCCATGGCCATCGATCCGCAAACCCCCATATTGGTCGGCGTCGGCCAGATCGTTCGCCATTGGGACGGTCAGGACATCGACGACGCGCCGAGTCCGCTGGGGCTTCAACTCGCCGCGGCCGAGCGCGCGCTTGCCGACAGCGGCGCGGGCGAAGCGCTGCGCCAGATGATCGATGGCGTGGTCGTGGTACGCGCCAATCATGACTCGATCGAGGGCGTGCGCCATCCGTTCGGCCGCTGCGCCAACCCGCCGGTCACGCTGGCGGCGGGATTGGGGATCGGGGATGCGCGCTGCATTTATTCGGTCGTGGGCGGCGACCAGCCACAGGCGTTGGTGAACGAAGCGGCGGAAGCGATCTTCGCGGGCGATGCCAAAGCGATCCTGCTCGCCGGGTCCGAGGCGATTGCGACGATGAAGCAGGCGCTGAAGGCGCGGCTGACGCTCGACTGGTCGTACAGCGTCGATGGTCCGTGGGAGGACCGCGGTCTGGGGCCGTCGCTCCTGACCGACTACGAGCGCGTCAACGGGCTGGGCATGCCGACGCAGACCTATCCGGCGTTCGAGCAGGCGCTGCGCGCAAGGCTGGGATTGGATCGGCCCGGCTATGTCGCGCTCATGTCCGAGCTGTGGGAAGGCTTTTCGGACGTCGCGGCGATGAATCCCTATTCGCAATTCCCGCAGAGCCGCTCGCGCGATTTCCTCGCAACACCGGGGGACGGCAATTATCCGATCGCCGAGCCCTATCTCAAATGGCACGTCGCGCAGGACGCGGTGAACCAGGGCGCCGCGGTTATTCTCACCTCGGTCGGCACGGCGCGGCAGGCCGGAATCGATCCGGCCAAATGGGTCTATCTGCATGGCTATGCCGCGGTGAAGGACCGGCCGGTCCTGGAGCGGCCCGATCTGTCGCGTTCGCGCGCCATCGAGGCGGCGCTGCGGGACGCGCTCGCGATGGCGGGCAAGACGGCGCGCGGCATCGAACAGCTCGATCTTTATAGCTGCTTCCCCTGCGTGGTGCTGCTCGCGGCCGAGGTGCTCGGGGTGGATTGGCGACACACCCCCTGCACCGTCACCGGCGGGCTGCCGTTCTTCGGCGGAGCGGGGAACAATTATTCGATGCATGCCATCGCGACGATGGCCGAGCGGTTGCGCGCGTCGCCCGGGCAATTCGGCCTGGTTCTCGCCAATGGCGGCTTCCTCTCGAAGGAAGCCGCCGGCGTCTATTCGACCGAGCCGGTCGAAGGCTGGCAACCGCGCCGCGACGATGGCGGGCAGCGCGCCATCGACAATGCGCCCGCGCCGACATTGCTTGCCGAAACGACCGATGCGGTGATCGACAGCTATACGGTGACCTGGAAGAAGGGGCAGCCTTCGCGCGGCTATGTCATCGCCTCGAACGAAACGGGGCGCATGCTGGCGCGGGTTCGCACGGGGCATCGCGCGACACTGGCGAGCCTTGCCGAACAGGATGCGATCGGCCGGTCCGTTCGCATCGTTCACGAAAAGGGGGTGAACTTCGTCGAACCCGCAGGCCGGCTTGGTGAGCCCCCACCGGCAGCGGGTCGGGCAGCGGGCCTGCCGGCACGGCGGTTCACGCATGTGCTGGTCGAGCGCCGTGGGCATGTCCTGGAGGTCACGCTCAACCGGCCCGAGGCCATGAACGCGCTCTTCAGCGCGGCGCATTTCGAACTGCACGAAATCTGGGATGATTTCGAGCGCGATCCTGACCTGTGGGTCGCGATCGTCACGGGGGCGGGCGACCGGGCCTTTTGCAGCGGCAACGACCTGAAAGTCACGGCGAAGGGCGGAGACATGTCGATCCCGCCGTCGGGCTTCGCGGGGCTCTGCTCGCGCTTCGACCGGACCAAGCCGGTGATCGCGGCGGTCAACGGGGTGGCAATGGGCGGAGGGCTTGAGATCGTCCTCGCGTGCGACCTTGCCGTTGCAACGGCAAGCGTGCGCTTCGCGCTGCCGGAAGTGAAGGTCGGCCTCTATGCGGCGGCGGGCGGCGTCCAGCGGCTAACGCGCCAGATCGGGCGCAAGGCGGCGATGGAACTTATTCTCACGGGTCGCCATTTCGGTGCCGCCGAGGCGCGAGAGCTTGGCGTCATCAACGATGCCGTCGAAGGCGATGCGATGGACGCCGCGCGGGCGCTCGCCGAACGGCTGCTCGAAAATTCGCCTTCGGCCATCCGCGCCTCGAAGGAGGCGCTCAACACACTCGAAAATCTGGAATCGCTCGAAGAGGCGCTGGCGGCCAACAGCCGCATTTTCGGGCGCCTGATGCGCACGCGCGATTTCCGCGAGGGCGTCAGCGCCTTTGCCGCCAAGCGCAAGCCCGAATGGAGCGGATCGTGATGATGGCAATGGACGGCAAGCCCATGCTCGAAGGGATCAGGGTGGTCGATCTGACCAGCGTCGTCTTCGGCCCCTATTGCACGCATATCCTTGCCGAACTTGGCGCCGAGGTAATCAAGGTCGAGGCGCCGGGCGCGGGGGATGCATTCCGCTGGTCGGGCAAGGCCGCGGCGACGCCGGGCATGAGCCCCGGCTTCATGGCCATCAACCGCGGCAAGCAGTCGGTTGCGCTCGATCTCAAGGCGCCCGACGATCTGGCCTGCATGAAGGCGCTGCTCGAAGAGGCCGACGTGTTCGTGCTCAACGTGCGCGGCAAGGCGGTCGAGCGGCTGGGGCTCGATTATGACGCGGTGCGGGGGATCAATCCCAACATCATCTATGCGCATTGCGTCGGGTTCGGACAGGACGGCCCCTATGCCGACCTGCAGGCCTATGACGACGTGATCCAGGCCGCGACCGGGACGGCAACCTTGCTGCCGCGCGTCGATGGCGATCCGCGGGCGCGCTATCTGCCGTCGCTGATTGCCGATAAGGTCGCGGGCCTCCATGCCGCCTATGCGGTGCTCGCGGCTGTGGTCCACAAACTCCGGACGGGTGAGGGGCAGAAGGTGGAGATCGCGATGTTCGAAGCGTTCAGCCATTTCATGCTGCTCGAACATATGGCCGGGCTGACCTTCGATCCCCCGAACGCGCCCGTGGGCTATTTCCGCCAGATAGATCCCGACCGGCAACCCTTCCCGACGCGCGACGGCTTTGTCAGCATCGTGCCCTATACCGACGAAGCGTGGCCGCGCGTATTCGCGGTGCTCGGAAATTCCGAGTTTCTGGAGGACGAGCGGTTCGCGACCCGCAAGGCGCGGACGGTCAATCTGCCGCTGCTTTACCGCGAGATGGCCCGGCTGACCCCGGCTTTCTCCACGGCCGAGCTGGTCGCAAAATGCCATGCGGCGCAAATCCCGGCGCAGCCGGTGCGCGATATCGCCGATATCATGGACGATCCCCATCTGGCGGCGACAGGCTTTTTCTCGCGTCAGGAGCATCCGAGCGAAGGGGGCTATTTCGCGATGGAGCATCCGGTGCGCTTTGCAAAGCCGCTCGAATCGGCCAAGCGTCATGCCCCGCGGCTGGGTGAACAGTCGGACCGGATCCGCGCGGGGCTGAAGAAGCAATGACAGGGGCAGCATGGCCGAGGACGTGACCGACCAGCCGGCAACGGCGCAGCGTATCGTCGATGCGGCGCGCGGCCTGATGATCGAGCGCGGGCTGCTCGAAGTGTCGATCGCCGACATTTCGGAGCGCGCCGGCACCAACGTCGCGCTGGTCAGCTATTATTTCGGCAACCGCGAAGGGCTGATGATCGCGATCATCGAGGGCGATGCACGGCGCGCCTCGGCGCATCTCGAACGCCTGCTCGCCGCTGATATTTCCCCGGCGGCAAAGATGGAAATCCATATCAAGGGATTGATCGAGGCTTACTTCGAACGGCCTTATCTCAATCGCCTGCTCCAGAAACTGCTGCGTGAAGCGTCGCCCGCAGCCTCGGCGAAAGTCGGTGCGACCTTTGTGCGGCCGGTGATCGAGGCACGGCGGGCGATCATCGCCGAAGGAATCGCGTGCGGCGCGTTTCGCGCGGTCGACGCCAACCTGGTGAGCTTCGCAATCGACGGCGCCTGCGCGCATCTCTTTTCGTCGGTGCAGTCGCGGCACACGATCCTGGGCGATGGTTCGCTCGATCATGACCTTGTCGAACGCTACGCTGCAACGGTAAGCGAACTGATCGTTGGCGGGCTGCTCGCGCGTTAATCGGCGAGCGCGTCCGGCGTTGTTCACCGCGCCGTCGATCCGCCGACGACGAGAATGACTCTGTCCCGCAGCATGCGATCAGGCGGCGCGGGCGATCTGCGGCCGAGCGGTGCCGTCGCCAAGATAGACGCCGGGGGCTGTACCCAGCAGTTGGTCGCGCTCGAACGTCTGCACGCCGTTCACGAAGATCTGGCGGTATCCGCCGGCGCGCGCCTTGCGCCGCCAGTCGCCACCGGGTTGGTCATGAACGACGTCGAACCGGTCCTGGTCGAAATAGAGCTCGGCAAGATCATAGACGAGAATGTCCGCGGCCATGCCTTCCAGCAGGGCGCCGCGATCCTTGATGCCCATCGCGCGCGCGGGCTGATAGGAAAGGCGGTAGTGCATGTCCTCGAGCGAGAGGAAATGATTGTCGCGCACGAGCCACAGGATCAGGTCGGTGGTCCACTGGCCTCCGCTGAAGTTCTTGGTATGCGCCCCGCCGTCCGACGCGCCCGCGAGAACGCGGCCGTTCGACAACAGATCGGCGACTTTCGCGGGGTCGATCGCGATGCCGGGCGTCTTGAGTTCTATCCGGAGATCGCTTTCGAGCGCGGTGTCGATAAAGGCATCGACTTCGGTCTTGCCTTCGGCGGCGGCTATCTCGCCCAATGTCTTGCCGAGATAGTCCTTCGCGTCGTTCGAGCCTTCGCCCATTCCGATCACGGTATAGTCGGCCAGCCCGCCCGCGGTCGCCTCGAACATGACCGGGTCATAGCTTTCGTTGAAGCGGCGGCGGAATTCGGGATCGAGCAGTTTCGCGCGCTTGTCGGCGGGGTCCTTGCAGAAGGTCAGCTCGCGATAGACGTCGAGTGCGTCGAGCGAACAGCCGGGTGAGTTGAAGAGTTCGGTCTCGTTCCAGGCGCGGCAGATGACGGTGGCGGCGTACATCTCGACGCCTTCCTCTTCGTTCATCGCGTCCAGCCACGCCATGCTTTGGCGGTGGAGGTCTGGAGTATATTCGCTGACCGAGAACACGTTGTGCAGGATCGGCCGGCCAGTCTCGCGCGCCAGCTTTTCGCTGATGCTTCGGTCGCCGACCGGGCCGATCTGCGCGATGACCTGGATGATCCCTTCCTGCCGGTCCCGCAGCGCGCTTGCCATGGCGACGGCATCGTCCGGATGCATGATGTCGGTCGGCATCGCTGATCCGTCGATGTCGACATGGTTGTTCTCGTGCCCCATGAAGCTTAGCGACAGGCCGCACGCGCCGGCATCCATCGCCTCGTGAACCAGTTCCTTGATCGCTTCGATTTCGGGCGCGGTCGGGCGGCGGTGCTTCGCGTCCTCGCCCATCACATAGAACATCACCGCGTTGAGCGGCAGGAACATGGTGAGGTTCACCGCCTTGGGTGTCCGCCGCATCGCCTCGACGAGTTCCGGGAAGGTTTCCCATGACCAGGGGAGGGCGGTTTGCATCTGGATCGCGGGAACCTGCTCTGTGGTTTCCATCATGAGCATCGCGCGTTCACGATCCTTCGTGTGGACGGGGGCGAAGCCGAAGCCGCAATTGCCGGTAACGACGGTGGTGATGCCGTTCTCGCCGGCGTTCGAGCAGGCCGGGTCCCAGAAGATCTGCGCGTCATAATGGGTGTGGGTGTCGATATGACCGGGGGCGACGATCAGCCCGTTGGCGTCGACGACGCGCGCGCTGCCGGGATCCGCAATGTACCCGATCCGCGCGATTTTCCCGTCCTTGATTCCGATGTCGGACCTGAAGCGCGGAAAGCGCGTGCCGTCGATGATCGTCCCGTTCTTGATGACGAGGTCGAATCCGTACATGACATTTCTCCCGGTATGTCGTTATGCGGGATGAATGCGACAAAAAATAATTTTCGTCAAATTTTGAGAGTTTCTGCGGGTTGGATGATGGACAACGAACTTGAAACTGACGTCGCGCGCCGGACGCAGGCCCGCATATTGGACGCCGCGAATCAGGTGATCGCGAAGGTCGGGTACAAGCGGTTGCGGATGGAAGCCGTGGCCAAGGGTTCGGGGATCACGCGCCAGACGATCTACAATTACTTCCCGAACAAGCAGCAACTCGCGACGGCGGTACTGCTGCGCGAGGGTGCGCTGGTGAACGAGCGCGCGAAGAACAACATTCCGGACAATCTGGAAGGGGAGGCGCTGCTGTCGGCCGCGGTGCTGGCGCTCGTCGATGCGGCACGCGCCATGCCGATCTTCGAAGGCCTCTTCGAGGAAGGCTCGATGGGCTACGTCAACGAACTGGCCGAGCACTCGCAGGTCATCGAGCGGATGATGCACGACTATTGGGCGCCGGTGATCGAACGGATCGCGGCGACGGGACGGGGACGCACCGATATTTCGGTCCAGCGGATCGAATGGTGGCTGAGCTTCGTCTATCGCGCGCTGCTTCAGCGCCCCGCCGAGGATCTCGACGATCGCGCCAGCATGGACGCGCTGGTCCGCGACTTTCTGGCGCCGGCGGTGATGGCGCGCTGATCAGGCCGCGATCGGCGTGACCGTCACCGGGATGCCGTCGATAAACGTCGTTCCCGAAACGCGCTCGACCGCTTCCGGACCGAGCCCGAGCAACAGGTTGATGTTCGCGCCGGGCAGGGTATTGGCATGGCGCCAGCCGCCATTGTGCCCCCATCCGTGCGGATAGCAGACCGCCCCCTCGATCACGTCTTCGGTCACTTCAACCGCGACTTCGACGGCGCCATGTGCGTTCGCCACGCAGGCGCGGCCGCCATTGCTGAGGCCGTGTCGTGCGGCGTCGGCAGGGTGGACGAGCAGCGCCGGCCTCTGCGAACGCGCCAGCTTTTCGGGATTGTGCATCCAGCTGTTCATCGACTTGAGCTTGCGCTGGCTGAAAAGCTTGAGCGCTCCGCCGTCGGTTGTCGCGGCCTGCTGGGCGGCGAAGCGCGCGAATTCGTCGGCGACGATCGGATGCCAGAGGCGGATCTTGCGATCGTCGGTGGCGACATGGTCGGCCCAGCCGCCATAGGTGAGGGGCAGGTCGAGCATCGTTCCGTGCGGCATATCCGCAAGCTTTGCGAAACTGAGCGCTTCGTTCCCGCGCCGTTTGCCGAGCGGGCCATGGCGGAGCGCAAGCTCGACCAGCGTCAGCGGGGTGATCGCCATGCCCTGCCGCTCCAGCCAGCGCAGGCCCGGAGTCGGTGCAATCGAACCGAGCCCCATGCGCGCGGCGAGATCGCTGAAAATCGCCAGTTCCTCGCGCGCCTCGCCCATCGGCGGCACGGCGGCGCGGGCGTACTGGAGATAGGGCCGCACCATGTGCGACAGCCCGATCAGCGGGATGTCGTCCTTTTCGAGGAAGGTGGCCGCGGGCAGGATATAGTGCGCGAAACGGTTCGTCTCGGTCACATAGAGATCGACCGAGAACAGGAGATCGAGCGATTCGAGTGCCCGTTCGAGCCGTTCGCCCCCCGGCGCGGACAGCACAGGGTTGCCGGCGATGACCATCATGGCGCGAACCTGGCCCTCGCCCGGTTGCAATATGTCGTCGGGCAGCGCGGCGGCGGGCATCAGCCCCGCAACGACCGGCAGGTTGCCGATCCGCGTGCGGTGCTCGCGATAGCCCGAAAGCGGTTCGGCGCCCTCGGCAAGCGGAAAGGCGCCGAAGGTTGACCCGCCCGGCTTGCCGAACTTGCCGCCCGCGATGTTGATCGCATCGAGCAGCAGGTTGGCGATCGTCGAGAAACGGCCGCGGCACAGGCCGACCCGGCCGTACATCGCGGCGCGCGGCGCGGCTGCAAAATCGAGCGCAAGGCGTTCGATGGTGTCGCGCCGGATGCCGGTGGCGGTCGCGGCCTCGTCGAGATCGACCTGGGTGACGGCCGTGCGCAGATCGTCCCAGCCGGTGCAATGCGCGGCAAGGAAGGCGTCGTCGACCGTGCCTGCACCGATCATGACCTTGAGCATCGCTGCGTGAAGCCATGCGTCGGCATCGGGCTGGATCGCGATATGCTCGTACCGCTTCGCGGTTTCGGTCCGGCGCGGATCGATCACGATCACCCGGCCGCGCTCGGCAATGGCGTCCAGATCGTGGCGCATCCGCGGCGCGGTGAGCAGGCCGCCGTGCGATACCAGCGGGTTGGCGCCCGTCATGATCAGGAAATCGCAGTTCGGCAGGTCCGGGATCGCGTTGCGAAAGGCGACGCCATAGAGAATCCAGCTCGCGAGGTGGCGCGAAGTGCTGTCCTGTGACCCTGCCGCGTAGAACTTGCTGCTGCCGATCCTTGCAAGGAACCATTGGCTCGACATGAACGTGTCGGTCGAAAAGGCGCCCGGATTGCCGAAATAGGTCGCGACCGCCTGAGGCCCGTGCGTGGCGATGATCGCCTTCAGCCGCGTCGCAATATCGTCGAGCGCCTGATCCCACGAAACCTCGGCAAATTCGCCGGGGCCGCCGACACGTTTCAGCGGCCGCAGCACGCGGTCGGGATCATTGGCTATGTCGATGATCGCTGCGCCTTTTACGCAGATGTGCCCCTGCGTGTGCGGATTGTCGCGATCGGGTGTCAGCTTGACCGGGCGGCCGTCCTCGACCGTCACCACCGTCCCGCAGAAGGCCTCGCAGAGCCGGCAGAAGCTTGTCGTCTGGGTCCGAATCGGGGCGTTGCTTGCCAATTCCCTCTCCCTCCAATTCGCCGGAAACCTGCGAAATCGCCCGTTTAAATGAGCATTTAAGATGCATGTTGACAGAATAAAATACGACGAATATCTATTTTTGTCGTGTCGGGGTATGAGCTACAGCGGCTCGGACTGGCAAGCGGAAAGATGAAGCGAAAAGCTTCACGATCTGGAGGGAGACGAAGATGCGTAAGGCTGTTCTGATGGCCAGTGCCGCCATCGCCACGATGAACGTTTCGCCGGCTTGGGCGGAGGAAGCCGGCGCGTCGGCCGCGGAAGACGGTGTGACCGCCGACAGCGGAGGACTGGCCGATATCGTCGTGACCGCGCAACGCCGGTCCGAAAGTCTCCAGAAGGTTCCGGTCGTGGTGACCGCGGTCGAGCCCGAAGTGCTCGAGGCGCGCAACGTTTCCACCCTGCAGGACCTGCCCAAGCTGACGCCGTCGCTGACCGTCCAGAATCAGGCGAGCAACGTCACGCCGTTCATCCGCGGCGTCGGCTCGACGGTCACCGGGGCGGGGCAGGCGGCCAGCGTCGCCACCTATGTCGACGGGGTCTATATCGCGACCCTGACAAGCGCCGCTTTCGACCTCGACAATGTCGCGCAGGTCCAGGTGCTCGAAGGGCCGCAGGGTGCGCTCTATGGCCGCAATGCGACCGGCGGCGCGATCGTCGTGACGACCAAGACGCCACGGCCGGGCGATCCCATTTCGGGCCGTTTCCGCGCGGGTTACGGCAATTACAACAATCGCGAGGCGTCGGGGATCGTTTCGGGCGGGCTTGGCGGGATGTTCGCCTTCTCCGTCAACGGGTCGATCCGCAAGCGCGACGGGTACATCAAGAATCTCAACGCCCCGGGGGCGGGAACGAGCAACGCCGACTTTTACGATCGCGACTCCAAATCGATCGGCGCGGTTCTCGTCTTCAAGCCATCGGAGCAGTTCAACCTCGTGCTCCGCGCGCAACATTTCGAATCCGACGATCGGTCGGGGCAGGGCTATCAGGCGGTCGGGCTCGACCTCAACGTGCTGGGTACGGGCCTCAACGGATCGCAGCTTTACTATGCCGGCTTTCTGCAGAGCTTCGGCGTTTCGCCCGCCGATGCGTTCGCCGCGGCGGCGAATTTGCGCTTCAGCGGTGAACATGGCGCGACTTACGAAAACGAGGCCAACGGATCGACCCGCGGCATATTGCGGCCGGGGCCGGCGGGCTCCTTCGTTCAGCTCAATGCCGAAACCTATTCGGCGAAAGCCACGCTCGATCTCGGGTCGGTAGAAATAAGCTCGTTGACGGCATACCAGACGGCGAAGTCGTTATCGGCGACCGAGATTCTGTTCGCGGACCCGAAGAGCTATCCGGCGGGCTTTCAAGGCGGCTCCGTCGGCTTCACCGGGGATTTTCCGTCGCGCACCTGGCAACAGGAACTGCAGGTCGCTTCGGTGAATTCGCCCGTTCAGTGGATCGCCGGCATGCTCTACCTCGACGCTGCCGGCGATGTGTTGCTCACCGGCGACCTGCCGCCGCTGTCGGCGCTGACCGCCGACAATCGCTGGCAGAACAGGTCCATTGCCGGCTACGGCCAGATCACCGTGCCGATTACCGACAAGCTGAGCATAACCGCCGGCGGCCGCTATACCGACGAGAAATATACCAACACCGATTTCCTGTCGCTTGCCGATCCCAGAAACGTTTTCGGTATCCCCAACCAGGGTCGACAGGTGCTGAAAGGATCGAAGTTCACCTATACCGGCCGCATCCAGTACGATACGGGCAGCATCCTGCTCTATGCCGGCGTTTCGACGGGGTTCAAGGGCGCGACCCTTTCGAACACCAATCTGCTCAGCCCCGGGGTGAAGCCCGAGACGATCACCTCGTTCGAAGGTGGCGCAAAGATCCGCTTGTCGCCCGATGCGCGCCTCAATCTCGGCGCGTTCCACTACAACTATGGCAATATCCACATTGCCTATACGGACTCCGCGAGCGGATCGAACATCCTGGTCAACGGCACCGGGGCCAAGATCACTGGCGCGCAATATGATCTGCTGTGGCGGGTCTCGCCGATGTTCACCCTGCGCTCGAACGGCCTGGTCCTCGACACCAGCTATGATCGCGACGTGGCGTCGGCGGGCGGGGCCGGGGTGCTGTTCATCAAGGGCAACCGGCTGGCGGGTGCGCCGAAGTTCGTCGTCTCGCTGGGCGCGGACGTCAAATATCCGATCGGTGATGGCGAACTGAAGCTGTCGGTCGATGCATCGCACAACGCCGGGTACTATTTCGACGCCGAGAATCTGACGGGCACGGGCGGGGCGACGGCGCGCAGCATGCAACTCGTCGACGCCAGCCTGACCTATACAGCGCCCGATGACCGCTGGCTGGTTTCCCTGTACGCCGCGAACATCACCAACGAGAAATACTTCGACAGCGGCCTGCCGATCAGCGGGATCGTCCGCAACGCGCGCGCCGCGCCGCCCGCGACCTATGGCGTGCGCGTGGGGTTCAATTTCTGATGGTGACGATCGCGCCGCCTATCGACGACGACGCGATCGTCGCACCCGCGACCTATGCCGATCCCGATGCCTATGACCGTCTCTTCGCCCGGCTGCGAGACGAGGACCCGGTCCACTGGACCGAGCCTTCGGACTATCGACCGTTCTGGAGCGTCACCCGGTTCGCGGATATTCAGGACGTGGAGCGGAACGCCGCGCAATTCCTGAACGCACCGCGGATGATGTTGCGGCCGGTCTCGGTCGAGCAACAGGTGCGCAAGCTGACCGGCGGCAGCGCGCTGATGCTGCGCGACATCGTCCATATGGACGGCCGCGATCACATGGCGCACCGCAAGCTGACGCAGGCATGGTTCATGCCGGCGCGGCTGAAGGCGCTCGAAGAGGATCTGCGTGCGCTCGCGCGGCAGTTCGTCGGCCAGATGGTGGAGCGTGGCGGAACCTGCGAATTCGTCGATGATGTCGCGGTCTGGTATCCGCTCCGCGTCATCATGCGTATCCTGGGCGTGCCGGCCGCGGACGAGGCGCGGATGCTCGTCCTGACGCGCGATATCTTCGGACCCGACGATCCTGACATCCGCAAAGGCCCCAAGCCCGATCTGGCGGCGACGATCAAGGGCTTCTTTGACTATTTCGCCGAGCTGACCGAGGCGCGGCGCCGCGATCCGTCCGACGATATCGCTACGCTGCTTGCGACCGCGACGGTCGACGGGCAGCCAATCGGCACGCTCGAACTGATGTCCTACTACATCATCATCGCAACCGCCGGGCACGATACGACCAGTTCGACGATCGCGGGCGGGCTGCTCGCGCTGCTGCAGAACCCGCCGGAGATGGAGCGGCTGCGCGCCGATCCCGCGATCCTTGCCGCGGGCGGCGTCGACGAGATGGTGCGCTGGGTAACACCGGTGAAGCACTTCTTCCGCACCGCGGTCGAGGATTGTGAGCTGCGCGGAAAGACGATCAGGGCGGGCGAGCATCTGATGATGTGCTATCCCTCGGCCAACCGGGATGCCGACGCCTTCCCCGACCCGTTCCGTTTCGACCTCTCGCGCCCGCCGAACCGTCACCTAGGGTTCGGCTATGGTCCGCACCTCTGCCTCGGCCAGCATCTTGCCAAGATGGAAATCCGCATCTTCTTCGAGGAATTGCTGGCGCGCGTCGATGCGATCGAACTCGCTGGTGATCCGGCCTGGGTCGCTTCCAATTTCGTCAGCGGGCTGAAGCGTCTGCCAATCGCCTACAAGGCGCGATAGGGTCGTTCCATGATCCGGATGCTGTTCTGCCTTCATCGGCTGCCATCGCTCAGTCTCGAAGAATTCCAGACCTACTGGCTGGAAACGCACGCGCCGCTCGTCGCGCGGCATGCGCCGACCATCGGCCTGGCGCTTTACCGCCAGCATCACCGGCTCGATGATCCCGTGCTCGGGGGCCTGCTCAAGGGAAGGCTGGCCGATCAGCCCTTCGATGGCGTCGCCGAACTCGGCTGGAACAGCGAGGCCGATCTGCTCGGCAGTGGCCACGACCCGGCGCGGCGTACCGCCAATCGCGAACTGTTCGAGGACGAGCAGCGCTTTATCGACCTTCCGCGCTCGCCCATCTTCTTCGCGCGCTCGCACACGATTGTGGGAGGTTAGACCGCGCGCGCATCCCGGCGTGGCCGGAGCGGCAGCTATCCGACATGATCGGCTTGGCAAAATATGCCGACCGTCAACCCATTTCAGCAGCGTGTGCCCGGCCCCCCCCCCGATCTTCGAAGCCATCGATGTAATCGACGAACTTTGCCCAGTGCGGTACCGGAAGATCATGAGCTCATGACGGCTTTGCCCGAACCTTTCCTGCGCTGCGAATGGCCGCAAAGTTCGTCCGATCGCCACCGGCCGGAATGAGAGCGGGTGTGTTCACACACCTGCGAGATAGGCTGCGCAGGCAAGGTCCTGTACGATCGAGCCGAGCGACTTGTAGATCGTGACGTCCGCCTGGCCCAGGCGCCCTGGCGTGTCGCCATTGAGGACGTGCCCGATCTCCGCCAAGACATGATCGTCCGTGACAAGTCCTGCCTCACGGGCGTTCAGGAACTCGGCGCCCTGTGCCAGAACGCCTTCGCGGTGGTCGGGGAAGAACCGGGCACGGGCGACCAGTGCGTTATCGATCTCGGCCGGACCGAGCCGGCTGGAGCCTACCACGTTGACATGCGCGCCGTCGGGGATGTCGCGCGAAAACAGTATGGGCACGTCGGCCGCGGTGACCGTGCAGATGATGTCGGCCTGTGCGACCGCGGCGGGAACGTCCGGTGCGCTACGCGCGCACAGTTGCAGCTCGCGTTCCACGCGGCAGGCAAGCGCCGCCGACCTGGCCGGGTCGCGCCCCCAGATCGTGACCCGCGAGAGCGCGCGAACATGGCGGATCGCGGCAATGTGCTGCCACGCCTGCTCGCCGGTACCCAGCACGGCCAGTTGGTGCGCGTCCCTATTCGCCAGGGCGTCGGTCGCGACGGCCGATGCGCATCCGGTGCGGATGGCAGTCACTTCGCCGCCTTCAATCACCGCCGTCGGGGCACCGGTTGTGCGGTCGAAGATGACGATCACGCCCTGGTGCGAGCGGCCGCCCGGCGCATTGGGGAATATGCTGACCACTTTGACGCCGAAGCCGGCACCGTCCATCGCGCCGGGCATCACCCCGAACATGTCCCCTTTGCCCAGATCGATGATCCCGCGCAAAAGCTGCCGCGTGCGCCCTTCAGCCAGAGCGATCATCGCTTCGCGCACCAGCGCGATGCAGGTGACGTGGTCGAGTCGGCGTGCGACTTCTTCGCGATCGATCAGCTTCACCCGATCACGCGCCCCATACGGCTTCGGCATAGCGCACGAAGTTCAGCCCCATGATCTTCTCGATCCGCGCCTGGGTCCAGCCCTTGCCCTTCAGCAAGGCAATCAGGTCGCGGAACTGCTGCGGCCCGCGCAAGTCGACGACGAAGGGATAGGTGTCCGCCCGCTCTCCCGCCGCGCTGATCCCGGCTGCCTGACGCTCCGCGATCTCCTTGGCGAGCGCGGCCTGATAGGCAACGAGGTCGTCGATCTGCGTGACCGATCCGTCGGTTCCGATGCCAACGTGATCCTCGCCGCAGACATTCACGGCATGGTCGAGATGCGCGACGACATCGGCAGCGCGGGCGTGTCCGGTGGGATTGAGGAAGGGCATGAAATAGATGCCGACAAAGCCGCCACGCTCTGCGACCAGACGAAGCTCCGTGTCCGTCTTGTTGCGGGGCAGGTCGGTCAGCGCACGGCATCCGGTGTGATTGATCGAGATCGGCTGGGACGAGACCCGCGCGGCATCGAGGCAGGTCTGTTCGCCGCTGTGCGACAGGTCGACCATTACGCGGTTTGCGTTGCATCGCGCGATCACTTCGCGGCCGAGTGCGGTGATGCCGCGGTTCTCCGGCGCCATCGATCCGTCGCCGAGCAGGTTGGCGGGGTTATAGGTCAACTGGAATACGCGCACGCCAAGCCCGGCGAAAATATCCACGCGCGATGGGTCCTTGCCCATCATCGCGCCGTTCTGGAAGCCGTAGATCAGCCCGATGCGTCGTTCCTGCGCGGCGCGGCGGATGTCCGATGCGGTATAGACCTTGAGCACATCGCGCGCGTGCTTGCGGACCAGCGCATCGGTCGCGGCGATATCGCGCACCGAAAGTTCAAAGGGATCCTCCTCGCCCGAGACATAACCCAGCGTAACGTTGATCGCCGTCAGGCCCGACGCATGCGCTTCGGCCATTACGCGCGGCGAGAGGTCAGGGACGAGATTGCCGTGCGGATGGTTGGGATCGTCCATCCCGCCGAGCGCATTGACGATAAGCATTGTATGTCCTTGCGCGCTCGCCTTGCCCGCAACGCCCAGCGCGGCGACCGCTGCGGTTCCCGATGCCGCGCCCAGAAATGTGCGCCTGTCAGTCGTCATTGTCGTTACCCATCTCGTCGGCCGTTACGTGGCGATAGTCTGCCCGGCGGTATTCGTGACCGCGCTTTACCGTCATCTGCACGCTGCGGATATTGCCGATGTCGGCGACGGGATCGGCAGACAGCACGACGAAGTTCGCGAGCTTTCCTGGTTCGAGCGTGCCCATGTCCTGTCCCTGTCCCATCGCCCGCGCGCCGACGGCGGTGGCCGAATGGATCGCAGCAAGCGGAGGCATGCCCACATCGCGGACGAGGAACTCGATTTCGGGAAAGACATCGGGCCACTGGCTTCCGGCACCCGCTACCGAATCCGTGCCGGCGGAGATCGGTACGCCAGCGTGCCATGCCTGTCGCGTCAGACGTGTCGTGGTCGGGCCGGTGCAGCGCAGCGCCTTGCGTTCCGGATGGGCCGCCCGCTCCTTGTCATAGCGCACGAACAGGCTGCCGGTCGCATCGAGGATCGTCCCGCGGCGCACCATATCGGCGAACAGACCAGCCATGACCGGGTCATCGGGTTGCTTTAGAAGGTTTTCGTGGACCGGTGTGTGATCCTCATAGGAGGACAGCATGACCGGCTCGGCCTGATAGGCGAGGTAGCAGACGTGGCTCACGGAATCGACGCCCGCGTTGATGACATCGGCCGGGCGGGTGGGGAAGACCGCGCTATGCGCCCACACGAGCATGTGCTGGCGATGCGCTTCATGCGTGATCGCGGCGATCAGGTCGGACGGCAGGTCGGCGTAGATTTTGATCGCCGCGGCGCCGGTGCCGCGTGCCATGCTGATGGCGTGCACGATGTTGGTCTGCTCGTCGATCGCCTGCATCCACGGCGCGGTTCCCGGCGTATAGCCCTTGCTCACCGAGCCGACGCGGGGGTCGGCGAAGAAGGGGCGTCCGGCAAACACGGCGACATAGGCGATGTCAGGCGCTGGAATTTCTCCGAAGCGTGCCTCGCGTGCCAGTTCGCCGACCAGCCTGATGTCGTCTGCCATGTCGCGCACCGCGGTCACGCCGCCAAAAAGATCGCGCCGCAGTCGCGCGCGCGCCCTGATTGGCTCGGGCGGCGTTGCCATGTGCACGTGACTGTCGATCAGGCCAGGGATGACGAAAAGGCCGGATAGATCAACATGTCGCGCGCCGGGTCCGTCCCGCCCAGTCGCGCTACCGTGCGGGACGATCGCGACGATGCGTTCGTCCGAGACGATGATGTCCTGATGCGTACGCGCCGGTGCGCCGGTTCCATCGATGACGGTTGCATCGGAATAGACGGTGTCGTGCATGGGTGGTGCGGCTCGGCTCGCTACCGCATGGAGAAGGGAGATGCCTGAAAAGGCGAGGGCGATTGCTCGCAATGGTCGCAGCTTCATCCCTAAAGCATTTCAGTGGTGGAGATTTTGGTCAATGGCGATGCTGGCTCAACCAGCATGCCTGCGCTCGACAAATGAACGAATGCCGTTGTCGAAAAGCGATTTTCGATCCTTGATTCCTTTGTCGCCGACCTCGGAGAGCGGTTATCCCCAAAGCGCAATCTCTCCGCGCGCTAGCGTTTCCGGACCTCCTGAAAGGTCTGCTCGCGGTAAAGCCCGTTGGCGGACGAGGTGCCGAACAGCATCGGTGGCTGGCCGGTCCCGCCGCGTGCATTGAACATGGTGCTGAGGTGAACCCCGCCGGTGCGACCGTTCCAGTGCCCCCGCGCCGGCATGCCCACCTCGAGATAGCGGCCGCCCATGCCGAGGACGACATTGCCGAAACCTTCGAGGTCGATCGTGTGCGTGCCGAGCGCGGCGGCGTCGAAGGTCACGCGCGCATCGCGCATCGTCATGCCGTCGAGCGTCACGCCGAAGCGCGCATCCAGCGTCAGGGGGCGGGCCAGTTCGCCGTCCCGGATGACGAAGCCGGTGCGGTTGCGCCTGCCTGAAAAGGTGATCGATTCGCTCATGCTGAAGATCAGGTCGGGGCCGAACGAACCGACGAGCCAGAAGAAGGTTGCAAGCGCGGCCTCGGGATCGTCGTGCTTGCGCACCCCCCAGCTGTGATCGCGGTGCCCGAAGCCGTCGACCGTCCATGTCCGGTCACCGATCCGCATGGTTCCGCGGACCCGCCCCGCAACCTCGGTGTGCATCGCCGCGAACTTTTCGCGAAAGCCGCCGGTCAGGCCCGACAAGGCCCAGGCATCATAGTGCGGATGAAGATTTTCGACATGCAGATCGAGCGCGCAATCATCATCCTTGGCGGTCCAGCGATTGGTCGCGCTGACGAAGGTCGCGGTCAGAAATCCGTCGATCGCAAAGCCGTTCGCGAAGCGGTCGCCCTCGCGCATCGGCACGTCGATCCGCGAACGGTTGTAGCCGACGCCCGGCGCCACGACGCCGAACGTGCAATTGCCCGTCCCCAGGTTGGGGTGGTGGCCGATCCGGATGAAGCCACCCAATCCCTGCTCGATGTCCTGAAAGCAGAGAACGACGCTTTCCTGCCAATGCGCGTCGGGTTCGGGGGCGTGCGGCCACTCGTCCTCGACCGACAGGACGATGATATCCCCGGCGGGAATCATGCACCGATCCCCGGAACCAGCGCCGCGAGGCGCTTGCGTGTCGCGGTCCAATAGGTGCGTTCGATGTCTTCGAGTTCAGGAGGAAGGCGGCTCATGCCCATCGAGGCGAAGACCGCCAGGCGCCATTCGCCCAGCACCTGTGCGAACTCCCAGTCGTCGAGCTTCCCGCGCGCCTGCCGGTAGGCCGCGATCATCTCGTCGGGCGTCGGAATGCCATCGACGGGCGGCGCGAGCAGCGCGAAATGAGCGATCCCGGCAATCTGATAGGCAAGGTCTGCTTCCCCGACGCCATGGTGCGCCAGTTCCCAATCGAGCAGGGCCACGACCTTGCCGTCTTCGCCGTACATGAAGTTCGATATGTTCGCGTCGCCGTGCGCCAGTTCGGGGGCGCGGTGGCGCGGCGCCTGCGCTGTCAGCCAGTCGGCGACCGTCTCCAGCGTCTGGCGAATGTCGCGGTAGAAATCCGCCTTTGCATCCTGCGCGGCAGGAGGGATCGTTCGCCGCAGCTCGGTCAGTGTCCAGCCGATCTCGCGATCGAGATAGTGACCATCGCCCCCGCGCTGCGCGAAATGCCCGTCGGCGAGTCCCGCGGGGGAGGTCGCATGCATCAGCGCGAGCGTCCGCGCCGCTTCGAGCAGCATGGCGTGTCGCCCGGCTGCGTCCACGGCCATATAGGGGCCTTCGTTGAACGGCATGGTGCTTGGCGCGATCCCCTCGATCCGTTCCATGAACAATCCGGGCTTGCCGTTCACCGCGCCATCGGCGTCGAGCCACAGCGCTTTCGGAACCGGAAGCCCGCGCGCCTGCAGGCCCTGCATGATCGAGAACTGGGGGGGCAGCGCGTATTGGCTGAAGAACGCGCCGCCGAGATCGTAACGGAACACGAGCCGCAGCGGCGCCTTGCTTTCGCCCGCGATCTCGGCATCGAACAGGATCGTCCCGCTGGAGGCGCCGGCCGAACGGCGCCCAGCGTCGATCCGGATAGCGCCGACGTTTGCGCCGAGCGCCGCCTGCCGGTTCAGAAAGGCCCTGAGCCGTTCGGCGACTTTCTCGTCGTCTCCGCCCTGCGTTGCCCCGGTAATCGCCCGGCTTGCAGCGAGCGCGCTATCGTCGACCATCCATCTCTCCCGCGCCGCCGTGTTGCGACCCGAACAAGAAATGTGACGAAAAGATATTTTTGTCAAATTATCAAAACCGGATCGCGACGCCTGGACCGCGCCGGTAATTGGTCCTGACGCTGGCAAGGTCCATGCCCATCGCAGCCCTGTCATGGCCGCGCCCGCTTCGAGTTCCAAACCTGCTGTGCTATCGAGCGGTTCTGGCGTGGGAGGCGTGCTTGCAGTTCAACCGCAGAGATCTGTTTTTCGGCGCGGCCTGTGTGGGGACGGGTCTTGCCGTGTGGCCTGGCCTTGGCGCATCTGGCTTAGGCTGGGCGCGCGCACTGGCCCAGGAGGCGGCAGACCCTTTGCGGCTGTTCGATCCCGAGCTGCGCGAAGCGGCGCGCGGGATGTTGCGCCAGACGTTCCCACCACCCACGCGAGAGACGCTGCCGGCGATGCGGGCCTCGTGGGCTCCCCCGCCCCTCCTCGATGCGCCCGCGCCCTCCGTGGCGTTGCGGACGATCCCTGGCCTGGCCGGGGCGCCTGATGTCGCGGTCGAGGTCATCGGCGCAAAGCCTTCCACATCGGGCCGTCCGGCCATTCTCCACATCCATGGCGGTGGCATGATCTCTGGCCGCGCGAGGAACATGACCGCGTTCTGCCAGACCCTGTCGGCGGAATTCGATGCGGTGGTGGTCAACGTCGATTATCGCCTGGCTCCCGAAACGCCGTTCCCCGGCCCCGTGCTCGATAACTATGCCGCGCTGGAATGGATGGCGGCGAATGCCGGACCACTCGGCATCGATCCCGCACGGATCGCCGTGATGGGGGAAAGCGCGGGCGGAGGGCTTGCCGCGCTGGTCGGGCTTATGGCGCGCGATCGCGGCAAGGTGCGCGTCTGCCACCTTGTCATGCTTTATCCCATGCTCGATGACCGCACGGGATCGACGCGAACCGCGCCGCCACATATTGGCACAGTCGGCTGGTCGGCTCAGGCGAACCGGTTCGGGTGGTCCTGCTTTCTCGGCGTTCCCGCAGGATCGGCCAAAGTGCCTGAAAACAGCGTCCCCGCTCGCGTTGCCGACATGGAGGGGCTGGCCTCCTCCTTCATCGGCGTGGGCGCGCTGGACCTGTTCGTCGAGGAAGATCTCGATTTCGCGCGACGGCTGATCGCGGCCGGGGTGCCGACGCGCGTTCACGTCACGCCCGGCGCCTTCCACGCTTTCGATTTCGTGGTGCCGCAAGCCCGCGTTTCCCGCGAGTTTACGCAGGCCTGGAAATCGAGCCTGCACGCCGCGTTTGGCGCGCCGGCCTGATCACGGGCCGCTATTGCCCGAGATGCTTGTCGAAGAACTTGAGGATCACGTCATAGGCTTCCCGTGATTCCGGCATGTTCGGCTTGTAGAAGAAGCCGTGGAACAGGCCTTCCCAGACGTGAAGGTCCGCATCCACGCCCAGAGCCACCATGCGGCTGTGCGTCCTGACGGCGGAGCTCAGCTCGAATCCGCGCGTCGCGGTGATGATCAGCGTCGGCGGAAACTGCCGCAGCACTTCGTCGGACGATCCGGGGGACACGAGCGGATCCCTGGGATCGGCGCCCGCGAAGTAGGGCAGGGAGGTCCATGGCGCATCGGCGCTAGGGGGCCATTTGGGGGCCGGGCGGGCTTCGCCGACAGCGGCCGTCATATAGTCCGCGTCGCCCCCGAAGCCGTTGGCCGAGGTGGTGAGGCCGGCGCAGAAGATGCCGACGGCCCCCGGCCTTGGCAAAGCGTGCTTCTGGAACCAGGCGGTCGCCATGCCCGTCAGCATGCCACCGGCCGAGCAACCGTAGATGCCGATGTTCGCGGCGGGATAGGTTTTCAGCAGTTCGCGATAGACCTGCGCCACGTCCTCGCTGGCGGCGGGGAACCGGTAGGCCGGTCCCTGGCGGTAATCGACGGAAACCACGCGCACGTGTCCGAGTGCCGCCACCGGAATCGATTCGAGTTCGGCACATGCGGGAAAGCAGCCCATGAAGCCGCCGCCGTGCAGGTTTATCAGCACGCGGCGCGCGTTCTTCGGGGCAATGCCGGCCTTGGGCGCATAGTCGAACACGCGGACACCGCCGAGCCTGCGTTCGGTCATGGCATAGGCGAAAGTGGATTTCGCTTCGGCGAGATAAGGCTCCATGAACACCGGGACGCCATTGTTCTGGCGCACCTGTTGCGGGTTCTGCATCGCCTTCAGGTGATCGGCGACATAGCGCTTCGCTTCCGGGCTGAGCATCACCGATACCGGCACCGTCATCGCGGGAACGTGGACCGTTCCGTCGTCCTCGACACGGACTTGCGGCGGCGGCGTGTCTTGCGCGTGAATCGAGGGCGAACCCTGAAGGAAGGCCAGCAGCGCCACTATCGCGCGCAGCATCCTGCTTGCACCCTTTGCCGGTCTGGTCATGCGCTCGATCCTCTCCTGCGCGTTCGTTCAATTCGTGGGACGGCTTTCTGCCGGCCGCGCCGTGATGACGAAAGCCTGCGTAATCGATTGCATTATCCGTCGCAAGGTGTAAGAAATCGATTACGCAGAGTGCGCTCCCGCTTGAAGGAGCGAATGGCCGAGAGGATTGCAGGTGGGTTTTACGCGACGAACGTTCGGCATCGCCGCGCTGGGAGCGACAGCCGCACCGGCGATATTGGCGGCTGGAGTTGGCCGCGCGGGAGCGAGCCCCGCGATCGCGAGTGCCGATTCGGACGGATTGGCCATGGTCGATCCGGAACTTCGCGAAGGCGCGAAGCTGATCCTTTCCCGCCCGTTGCCCAATCCGCTCGATCACACGGCGATCCTTGGAATGCGGGCGAAAGCGCCGCCCCCACCCGCCGCGCTGCCGTCGCCCGCGCCGGCGGTCGAGCTTCGGCGGGTGCCCGGTGCGCAAGGCCAGCCGGATGTCGGCGTCGCGGTGATCGGGGCGCGGCGCGACGGTGCGCGGCGACCGGCGGTGCTGCATATCCATGGTGGCGGCTTCATCGTCGGCCGGATGGAGGACACTTTTCCCGCATCGCAGACCCTTGCTGAGGAACTGGATTGCGTGGTGGTGGAAGTCGATTACCGGCTATCACCCGAGACGCGGTTTCCCGGGCCGCTGGAGGATTGCCATGCGGCCCTGGTATGGCTGCATGCCAATGCCGAAGCGCTGGGCGTCGATCGGAATCGCATTGCGATCAAGGGCGAAAGTGCTGGCGGCGGGCTTGCCGCTATGCTGGCGATCGCCGCGCGCGATCGCGCGAGCGTGCCGTTGTGCTATCAGGTGCTGATCTATCCGATGCTCGATGATCGCACCGGCAGCATCCGGCGTGTTCCGCCGTTCATCGGAACGATCGGTTGGAACGAGGCGGGCAACGCTGTCGGTTGGACCAGCCTGCTGGGGCAACCCGCGGGCATGGCCTCGGTGCCGCAGGGCGCAGTGCCGGCGAGAGTGGAAAACCTGGCCGGCCTGCCGCCGGCGTTCATCGGCGTGGGCGCGATCGATTTGTTCGTCGATGAAGACATCGCCTATGCGCAGGCGCTGATCCGGCAGGGCGTGCCGACGCAGATGCTGGTCGTTCCCGGCGCTTACCACGGTTTCGATTTTATCGCGCCGGCATCCCGCGCGGCCCGGACGTTCACCGCTTCGTGGAAGCTCGCCCTGGGGGCGGCTTTCCTGAAGGCGAGTGGGGACCGGCCCGGGGCATAGCGGTCGCAGGGGTGTTTGGCTTCCGTGCATGGTTTGACATCAAATGCGTAATCGATTACTCAACTGCAAAACAAGGGAGGGTATCATGAAGGCTCACCAGCATATTCAATCTCTGCACACGCGCCTGCTATGCGCTGTTGCGATGGCAGCTTGCGGGGCGGCGTGCGGGATTGCTCCCGCGCACGCGCAGGAAACCGCCGCCGACAAGGCGAGCGACACTGCCAGCGCAGAGGAAATCGTTGTCACCGCGCTGAAGTCCGGCTCGGTCCGGCTCGACAAGGTGCCGCTCGCTATTCAGGCGTTCAGCGGCGATACGCTGAAGCAGCGCAACGTGCGCGACGGGGCGGACCTGATCCAGTTGATCCCCGGTGCATCGCAGGCGCAGGAAATCGGTGCCGGCTATCGCATCTTCTCGTTCCGTGGCTCGGGCGCCGGCGGCCCGATCGGCGATGGCCTGATCGGCTACTACCTCGATGACACACCGTTCGGCGTGCCGAACAACCAGGCGGCGCCGCCGGTCCAGTACTTCGACATCGATCGCGTGGAAGTCCTGCGCGGGCCGCAGGGCACCCTTTACGGGCTTGGCTCGTCGGCCGGCACGATCATCTACCACACCAAGAATCCCGATCTCGAGAAGATCACTTACGCGGGCGAGCTGGAGCTTTCGGGCACGCGCGAGGCGGGCGATCCCAACTACCGCGGGGCAGGCGCCTTTTCCGTTCCGCTGGTGCCGGGCAAGCTCGCGCTGCGCATCAGCGGTGGCTATGACCGCCGCGCGGGCACGGCCGACATCTATTCGGGCGCGCCGACCGGCACCCCGCGCGAGAAGGACGCCAACTACGTCATCTCCAAGGATATCCAGGCGGTGCTGCTGTGGAAGCCGGACGAACTGACGACAGTGCGCGCGCGGGGCTGGTACTTCAGCACGGACCAGAAGTACCTCAACGTGATCAACTCGCTTGATCCGCCCTATGCCGCGTACCAGGGCGACGTGGTCGGCTATGACCGCCGGCGCGCGTGGTACGTCTCGAACACGATCGAGCGCGAGATCGGCGATTTCACGCTGACCAACGCGACATCGTACCAGAAATCGCTGCCCGGCGGTTTCCAGGTAGGGCTCAACCTGGGCGCGCCGCTGGGCATCGGCGTGTTGAACAACGGCGGCGATGCGCGCAGCTTCGTCAACGAACTGCGTCTTGCGACAAACGGTGCCGGCCCGTTCAAGGGCGTCGCGGGCGTGTACTACCAGAACGCGCGCAGCCTCTATACGTTCAATCTGACGTTCCCGACGCTGGCCCTGAACGGGCGGACGATCACCAAGACCGAAAACGCGGCGGTCTTTTCCGAAGTGAGCTACTCGCTGTTCGGCGGAAAGGTCGTGCCGCTGGTCGGGCTGCGCTACTTCAAGGATCACCGTTCGTCGGATTCGGTTTCGAACGGGGTGGGCGTGACCAGCAAGGCTACGCCCGATGCGCTGACCTGGCGCGCGAACCTGGCGATCAATCCATCGCCGAACTGGATGCTGTTCTTCAACGCGGGCACCGGTTTCCGCAGCGGCATCCTGCAATCGAAGGCGCAGGCCGACGCGGTGATCGCCGATGGCGTGCCGAGCAGCATCTCGCTGACGCCCGACAAGCTGCGCAACCTGGAAGTGGGGACCAAGGGATCGCTGCTGGATGGCGCGCTGCACGTCGCCGTCAGCCTCTACGACATCAAGTACACGAACATCCAGAGCGCCTTCAACACCTCGATCGGCCTCTCCGCCTTCGCCAATCTGGGCGACGGCAAGGCGCAGGGCATCGACATGGAACTGTCCTGGCGCACCCCGCTGCGGGGCCTGACGCTGAACGCCATCGGCAACGTCAACAATTCCAAGTTCACGCGCGTCCTGCCCGCCTTCTCGGGGGCCGATCCGCGGATTGCCAATGGCTTGCGCCTGCTCAACACGCCGACGCACAACTTCCGTCTGGACGCGACCTACGAGCATGACATCGGCCGCGCCGTGCTCTTTGCGACGAGCTCCGCTACATTCGTGGGCCGCTCGCGCCTGGGAGATGCTACGGTCAACGAGATCAACCCGTATGAGCTCTATCAGGCGAGCATCGGCGTGCGGTTCGACCGCTACGAGGTGCGCCTGTTCGGTGACAACCTTTCGGACCTGCGCGGACCGACCTCGGCGAACGGCCCCACGCTGCTCGCAGGGCCGCGCCCGCGCACGATCGGCGTGACGTTCCGCCTCAATACCAACTGACCCGAGACGCGGCGGCACCGGCTCCAGCGGGAGAAGGTGCTGCCGTTCCGGGGGCGGGAGCCTCAGCCATGGCGCGGCGTGATGACACCAGCGAGGGACTCGATCGTCGGGGACTGATCAAGGGCGCGGTGGCGGCGGGCCTGGCGCTTGGCTCCGCGCCCGCGGCTGCTTCCGCCGCCGGGAGAGGCGAAAGGGCCACGAACGGCATGGTTCCCGACGACGGGATCACGACCGACCCGGCGCTGGTGACGGCGCGCACGGTCAACGGACGCATTCGCGGATATCGCCAGGGCGGCGTCCTGATGTTCAAGGGCGTACCCTATGCCGCGTCCACCGCCGGGGCAAACCGCTTCCAGCCGCCGCAGCCGGTCAAACCGTGGCAGGGCGTTCGCTCCACGCTGCACTACGGCCCGATCGCGCCGCAGGACAAGGGAACCGGACGGTTCAACGATGAGGAAGCCTTCATCTTCCGCTGGAACGATGCGGTGGAGGATGAAGACTGCCTGCGGCTCAACTTGTGGACCGCCGGATGCGACGACGCGCGCCGCCCGGTGCTCGTATGGCTTCACGGCGGCGGTTTCGCGGCCGGTTCGGGGCATGACATTCCCGCTTTCGATGGCGAAAATCTTGCGCGCACCGGCGGAGCCGTGGTCGTCACGCTCAATCACCGCCTCAACGTCCTTGGCTTTCTCGATCTTTCCAAATGGAGCGAAGACCTGCGGGATTCGGCCAACGCCGGGATGCTGGACATCGTGGCGGCGCTGCGCTGGGTGAAGGACAATATCGCGGAGTTCGGGGGCGATCCCGCGCGCGTCACCGTGTTCGGCCAGTCCGGCGGCGGGGCCAAGGTGAGCGCGCTGATGGGAATGCCGGCGGCGCGCGGCCTGTTTCACCGGGCCGCCATTTTCAGCGGCTCTTTCGCGCAGTTCAACACACCGGAGCGCAGTGCCAGGCTTTCCGCGCTCCTGTTGCAGGAACTGGGCGTGCGCAAGGTTGATCTCGCGGGGCTTCGGGCCATGCCCTACGCGACCTTGCGCGCCGCTGCCGCGCGCGTGGCCGCCCGGGTCAACCCGCCGTTCGATGGGTTTCTCGACGTTCGCCGCCTGCCGCAAATGCTGAACTTTGCCCCGGTCGTCGATGGCAGGACGATCCTGCCCGATGCAGTCGATCCGGCTATGCCTCGGACCATGCCCGAGGTGCCGTTGATCATCGGATCGACGCTCAACGAGTTCGTGACCGGCATCAACAACCCCGACGTGAACGATCTGGATGTCGAAAGCCTGCGCGCCCGGGTCGAGAAATTCGCGCCCGGCCGCGCCGGACCGGTGATAGAGGCGTTCCGGCGCACGGCGCCCGATGCGGCGCCTTTCGCTCTATGGTCGCGGATCGCCACGGCCCCGATCCGGCAGGCGGTGATCGATCAGGCGCGGCGGCGTGTCGCGGCCGGGGCTGGAGCGACTCATCTGTTCTGGTTCACGTGGCAAACGCCGATCCTTGATGGACGGCCGATGGCGTTCCACTGCCTCGATATTCCCTTCTGGTTCGGCAACGCCGGGAAGTGCGCCTCGATGACCGGCGGAGGTCACGAGGCACTCGATCTGGCTGCCAGGATGTCGGGCGCGCTGCTGGCCTTTGCGGCAACCGGCTCGCCCGATACGCCGGCCTTGCCGCAATGGCAGGCGGTTTCGGCCGCCAATTTTCCCTCGCTGCGTCTGGACGGTTCACCGCGCATGGATGCGGAAAGCGACGCGGACGCGCGCGCCAGCCTGCGGTGAGGCGGAGCAGGCCATTGGCCGGTTGCGCAACCGCGTGTAGGTGTTGCGCCGGGGTATCGAGGGCTTGCGCCTGAAGGCTTGGAGCCGAGACACGAAGGATCAGATGGTCAGCGTCAAGAATCTCAAGGAATTTGCCGAACTGGCCGGTGTGTCGACGGCCACGGCCTCGCGCGCGCTCACGGGGTCGGGCCGCGTCAGCGACGAAACGCGCAAGCGCATTTCCGCGCTCGCCGAAAAGCTCGGCTACCAGCCCAACATCGCCGCCCGCAACCTGCGCACGCAGCGCACCATGACGATCGGCGTGCTCGTTCCGCTGGGCCACGAAGCATTGCAGCACCTTTCGGACCCGTTCTTCAACACGATGACAGGCTTTCTCGCCGATGCCTTCGCCGAGAACGGATACGACATGCTGCTGTCGCGCGTGCTGCCACGCAACGACCGCTGGATGGACCGCTTCATCGCGAGCGGCCGGGTCGACGGGATCATCGTCGTCGGCCAGTCGGACCAGTTCCATATCATTGAAACCGTTTCGCGCCGCTATCGCCCGATGGTCGTGTGGGGCGGCCATTCGCCGGGCCAGCATCACTGTTCGATCGGTTCGGACAACCGGCTGGGCGGGCGGCTGGCGGCCATGCACCTTGTCGAACGCGGTTGCAGGCGTATCGCCTATGCCGGGCCGGTGGACGGTTCGGAATTTGGCGAACGTATCGATGGCGCCCGCATGGCCGTGCTGGAAGCGGGTCTGACTCCGTTGCAGGAACTTCCGACGCACTTCGAGCCCGATGCCGCCTACGCGGATGTAAGGCAGAAGCTGGAAACCTTGTCGGAGATGCCCGACGGGATCGTCGCCGGCTCCGATGTCACCGCGATCAGCGTGATCCGCGCGTTGCGCGATCTGGGGCGGCGGGTACCGGACGATGTCCGGGTTATCGGCTACGACGGATTGCCGATCGGTGAGCATATGTCGCCCCCGCTCAGCACCATCGACCAGCAACTGCGCCACGGCGCGCAGCTTCTGACCGAAACCCTGCTGCGGCGCATCGGCGGAGAGGAAACGGCGTCGCAGCAGATCGAGCCGCGGTTGATCGTGCGCGCATCGAGCTGAACGGGCCAGTATCGCCCAGCCTATCGGCTCAGCCTATCGCTCAGGCGACCACCCGCGATGTCGCGCCATCCAGCGCGATCCGGAAGAACGGCGCGGGATAGCCGGCGAAATGGGCTCGGCGCTGGCTGGCCTCGGTGATCGACGCCATGTCGCCGATGCCCGGGTAATCGGCGAAACCGATCACCTGCAGATCGTTCATGACCCACCAGCTGTATTCCTGCGCGGGGCATTGCTCGGGTACGCTCGCAACCAGCCCCGTCCCGTTGAGCAGCGTGAACGGTCCCAGCGGGGTCGGCGCCACCGCGCCATAAAGACCGGTCGGCCCGGCCGCGCCGTCCTCGGCGAAGACCTTGCCCTGTGTCGACCAGAACAGGTAATAATTGCCATCCACCGCGCGCATGTGCGGGCGTTCCAGCTCGTTGTTCAGCCCGGCCGCGTTGAGCACCGGCGCCCGCAGGGTCCAGCCGGAGGTTTCGCCCTCGCTCGCCGTGGCGACGCCGATGACGCCGGTCCAGCGCGAGGAAGAACGCGCGCACGATCCGGTGAAGAACAGGAAGTCTCCGCCGCCGCGCGGATCACGAAAGAACCCGGGATCGCGGAAGCCGAGGATTTCTCCCGCCCGCCCTTCCGTCTGGTCCGCGACCCTGTAGTGCCGGCCGTCCGCGATGATGACTTCCGTCAGCCCGGACCAGCCGGATAGCGCAAACGTGCCATCCAGCGCTTCGAACCCGCATTGCGCCGCGAACAGCCGTTGTTCCAGACTGGGCGGGGTGACGCCGCGCCGCCCGGCGGCGGTGAAATAGACGGTGAGCAACCCGGCCGTCTCGTCGAGAACGGCCGAGCCCGACCATTCCCGGTCGCCCGGCGTAAACCCATCGGGAAACACCGGCTGGTGCAGGGTCCAGCGACCGCCCTTCTCGCTGGCGAGATGGATGCGCGCGATGGCATGGCGCGCATCCGGGTCTTCTCCCGCCCGAGCGGTCAGCACCATCCACAGCGCGGCGCCGTCGAAGCGCGGAAGCGAGCCATCAGCCCGTTCGACCGGCCACATGTCCCAGAGGTCGAAGCCGGGCACGCGCGCGGTTTCGTCCAGAGTGAAAGCCGGGATGGTGCTGTCGGATGTCAGGGCGAGGGAGGACAGGTCGGCGGCGGTCCACATGGTGGAATCAGGCATACCACGATTGCCGTTTGCGGTGACCATGGTCGCCATACTGAAATATTCCTCTCGCTTGCCTTGGCGAGGATCGGTCCTCGCGTAAACGTTACACTAAAATTCTCGAACGGCGCCTGTGTCGCTGTCGGAAGCGGCCCGCTTCCGCTTATGTCCGTATTGGAAACCCCGTAATTTTGCCGTTCCCTGGTTGATGGCAATTCGTGCTGGCCAATCCGCGCGACCGATCCTAGGATAGAGCAATCGATTACGCAATCGTGCATTTTCAGGGGGTGACATCGGTTCCGGGAGGTTGGCGGACGTGGTCGGCAGTGGCAGGATGGCCGCCGGTGGCGTGCCGCCCGGTCCTGCCTGTCGCGGACTGAGGTTGTATGCCGGAGTCGGATGGTCGGAAGCTTTCCGGCCTGCCTGTTGCGGGAGAATGGAATGGAATGGCCGATCAACCGCAGGCAGGTGCTGCTGGGGAGTGGAATGTTGCTGACGAACGGGCCGGTGCAAGCCGCCAGGGAAGCCCTGAAGATCCCGCAGGGCGCGGGCCAGTTGTCTGCCGCGTGGCTGGAGGCGCCTGCACTGCCGCTTTGGGAAGGGCAGCCGCCCGGCGCGCCGAAGGTGGCGCCGTCGAAGTCCGCCACGCTAGATCCCACGTTCATCACCGGGGTGATCCGGCCCGAAATGCGGGTGTTCCGTCCGCAGAAAGGCAATGGTCGCGCCCTGCTGGCGATCCCGGGCGGCGCATACAATTTCGTGTCGAGCCGCAACGAAGGACTGGACGTTGCGCGGGTGTTCACGGGGCTGGGCTACACGGTGTTCGTGCTGGTCTATCGCTTGCCGGGCGAAGGCTGGGCCGATCGCTGGGACGTGCCGCTGCAGGATGCGCAGCGGGCCATGCGCCTCATCCGGTCGCGGGCCGAGCACTTCGGCATCGACCGGTCCGTGGCCGTGGTGGGATTTTCAGCCGGCGGGCATCTGGCGGCCTCACTCATCACCAGCGGAAGCCAAGCGGTCTATGAAGCGCGTGATGCCGCGGACGAGCTGGACCCGGTGCCGAGCTGCGCCGGCCTGATCTATCCGGTCATCGCGGTGACGCCGCCTTATACGCATGCGCTTTCCGCGCAGACACTGCTCGGCCCCGCGCCGGAGCCAGCCTTGATCGCCCGCCGCTCGCCTGCGCAGCATGTCGGTGCCGATACGCCGCCGACGTTTCTGGCTCACGCCATCGATGACCAGGCGGTTCCCTATCAGAACACGATGTTGTTCCTGGATGCCATGCGGGACGTGGGACGGCCGGTGGAAGCGCACCTGTTCGAGGAGGGCGGGCATGGTTTCGGCATCGGCCCCGCGAACGCGCCGGCGGGGCAATGGCCGTCCTTGCTCCATGCGTTTCTTGGGCGGCACGGGGGCTGAACGGCATGGCTCCGGTCAGGCGCCCGTCGGATTGGCGCGCGCTCTGGCCACCACGCGCCGAAGGTTCGCGATGTCGACCGCGCCGGGGATCAGGTAGGGGCCGACAAGGATGCCCGGCGTACCCTTGAGGCCCATCACGGTGGCATAGAGATTGGTACGGGTGATGGCGGCGTCGATATCCTTTGCGTGGATCGCAAGGTCGCCCTGCAACCTGTTCCAGTCGATCCCGGCCCGATCGGCTGCCGCGCGCACCCCTTGAGAGGTAATCCGCCCCGGCGTCTGCATCATGGCATCGTTGAACGCAGCGTGCCTGCCCTGATAGTTCGCGGCGATTGCCGTGCGGGCGGCTTCGACCGATCCCGCCCCGAATATCGGCCAGTCGCGATAGACGACCTTCACCTTCCGGTCTTCGCGCAGCAATTGCTGGATCACCGGGTGGATCTGCTTGCAGTAGGGGCACTGGTAGTCGGAGAAGAGCACGATCGTGACGTCCGCGCCGCGCGGCGCGACGGTCGGTACCACGGGATCGTTCTGCAACAGGGCGCGGATGTTGGCGGCGGCCTGCGTATCGTCGGTCCCGCGCCCGGGCGCGGCGGCCAGCGCGGCCCCGGTCGGCAGGAGCAGCGCCAGCGCGGCGATTGCGGCAAGGCCGGCGTGCATCGTGTTCTTCATGCAAGATCCTTTCAGACCGCTCGATAGCGGTGACCTACTCGTCCGGGTAGCTGGTTTCCCCTCTGGCGCCTGCGATAGTTCGCCCGGTTGGTGATGACGGGATGGCAGAGTGACGGTCGCAGGCGTCTGGGAGAACGAGTACGGCTCGCGCATGATCCTCGCGGTGGAGGAGAAGCCTGCGGGAAGCGGCGCGATCTGGGGCGTGTATGAATCGACCACCGGATCGACGGGCCGCTACCTCGTGACCGGCCGTCGGGGCGGGACCGCTTGCGGCGAGAAGGGCCAGCCGCTTGCTCTTGCGATCGCATGGCGTTCGGTCGGTGGCGATCCTGCCGATCCGAGCTGGCACTGGGCGTCGGCGATGGCCGGCCAGTATCATGGCCAGGATGGCGGAGCGCAGGTGACGGTCAATCATCTGCTCGTGGCATCCGGGGAGTTTCCGGGCCTGTGCGGCCCCGGCCTCTATTGCGACAAGCTCACCTATCGCAGGACTTCGGATACCCCCTATGCCGGGTTGCCGCCGGCGGGGGTGGCCGTTCCCCATCCGGCGTCGGGCGTCTGGAGCGGCGCGGACGGCATGCGGCTTGCCCTCCGCGTGCTGGCCGAGCCGGGTGGGCGCGTCGCGCTGGTGGACGGTTTTCTGGAGCAAGACGGGCGCGAAATCGCCATCACCGGCTTTGCCGATCTGGACGGGCAGGCGGAGGAAAGCGACCGGTGTGCGCTGGCGATCACCGCTTACGACGAGGCGCGGAACCGGACGGTCGCGATGGGCGGCTGGCTGGAGGGGGAGGCGGGGGCGCTCCTGCTGCAGGCACTGACCGGGCATGCCACGCCGTTGGACGGCGCCTACCTCCAGACCTCGCTTTGGCCACTGTCGCTGGTCCGGCGCGACGGGCCGTGACGTCGCTGCCGCCGCCACGGGAAGGGGAGGTTGCGCCGGAGCGCGGGGCGGCACACTATGCGGCGGCAAGCAGGGATGGCGCGGGGCCATCCGGCCAGCGTCGAGGGGGAATGCCCAGCACCGGAACCGCCAGTGACGCCCAGCGGATGCTCCAGCTCAAGCTGGAAGTGCCGCGCATGCCGTCGAGCGTGGTCCACCGCGCCCGGCTGATGACCGCGCTGGGATCGGTGGCGGCGAGCCGCCTGGTTCTCCTGACCGCGCCGGCCGGCTTCGGCAAGACCACGCTGCTGTCACAATGGCGCGATCACTTGCGCGACGCCGGCGGGCGCGTGGGCTGGCTGACGCTCGACGAGGGCGATGCGGACGTGCGCCGCTTCATGATCGGGGTGATCCGGGCGCTGGAAAGCGCCGATGTCGACGTGGGCGATCTGGTGGCGCAGGCCGACCGGGGCCTGACCGAGATTACCATCGACAGCGCGGTGCGCGAATTGAACGCGCGCCTGGCCGGCAGCGGCGCGCCGGTCACGCTGATTCTTGACGATTATCACCGCGCGTCCGCCCAGCCGCTCGACGGGTTCCTCGGGCAGTGGATCGCGCTGCTGCCCGAAGGCACGCGCCTGCTGATGAGCACGCGCCGCCGACCGGAAATCGGGCTGCACCGCCTGCTGGGCAGCGGCGCGGCGGTGGAGATCACCAGCGACATGCTGCGCTTCACGCCGTCGGAATCGCGGCAGGTGCTCGATGTCGGTCTGGCCGAAGCCGATCGCGACGCGCTGGCGGAACGGACCGAGGGCTGGCCGGTGGCGCTGCAGCTTGCCCGCCTGATCACCTTGCAGGGCCAGGGGCAGGCCTCCGGTGCGCCCGCTTTGGGCCGGCTGGCAACGCGGGGAGGGCATTTGTGGAGCTTCCTTTCCGATCAGGTCCTGCGCGGGCTGACCGAGGAGGCGGTCGATTTTCTGCTGGAAACCTCAATCCTCGAACGGTTCAGCGTGGAGATCACCGATGCGCTGCGGGGGCGTGACGACAGCTGGCGGATCATGGAGCAGCTGGAGCCGCTGCAATCGTTGCTGACACCGCTCGATGCCGACGCGATCTGGTATCGGTATCACCATCTCTTCGCCGATTATCTCCAGGCGCAGTTGCGCCAGCGCAGGCCGACGGCGGTGCCCGCGCTGCACTTGCGCGCCTCGGAAGCATTCGAACGGCGGGGACTGCTGGACGAGGCGGTGCGCCACGCCAGCCTGGCCGGCGATTTCGCGCGCTGCGCCGAACTGGTGGAGCAGGCGGGCGGCTGGCGGCTGGTGCTGTTCGGCGGGATGGGACAGCTCAACCAGCTGCTGGGTTTCATTCCTCCGGCAGAGCGCCTGTCGCACCCGCGCCTGCTGCTGGCCGAAGCCTACGTGAAGCTCAAGATGGGTCTGCTGCGCGAGGCGCGATCGACGTTCGATCTGGTGGCCCTTGATCCGGGTGCGCCGGCGGGTGACTGGCCTGCTGGGGACTGGAGCCTGCTGAACGATTACGAGCGCGATACCCTCAACATCAACGTCCTGATCCGCACGTACGAGGACAATACCGTCGACGTGCCGTTCCTGTCGTTCTTCGAGACGATGCGGCAGCGGATGCCGGATGCCGACGGACTGACGCGCGGCGTGCTCGATTGCGCGGGGGCGGTAGCCAGCCTGTGCGCGGGCCAACTGGCAAGGGCGGAGGATTTCGCGCGGCAGGCGATGGGCGCGATGCGCTCGGTCAATTCGGTGCTGGGCCTCAACTACTGCTTCCTGCACGCGGGCCTGTCGTGCGCCTATCGCGGCGAACTGCGCAGCGCCACCGCCTATCTCCAGCGCGCGAAGGCGATGGCGGTCGAGAACTTCGGCGCGGACAGCGGCCTGAAGGCACTGGCGGAGACGCTGCTGGCGCTGGTCGAGCTGTGGGGCGACGGGCGGTTGACGATGACCGCACAGGAGCTTGACGAGGCGTTCCGCCATGTCTGTGATTACGATGGCTGGTTCGAAATCTATGCCGCCGGGCTGGATAGCCGCTTCCGCCTTGCCTGGCAGGCACAGGATAGCGCGGCCATGGACCGCGTGATTGCTGATGGCGATGCGCTGACCCGCGCCCGCGGGCTGGAGCGGCTGGCGAGCATCGTCCAGGCGCAGCGCCTGCTGCGCCATGGTGCGGCGGGCGAGACAGCACAGGCGCAGCCGCTGGCGGAACACCTTGCCGCCCGTTTCCCCCTCGGCATCTGGCGCGACAATCCCGTCCACTGGCGCGCCGGCGTGGACGTGGCGTTCGCACTGGGAACGTGGCTGGCGATCCGCGATCCGGCGCAGGCGCGCGAACGGGCGGGCGACATGCTTGCCTGTGCCCGGGCGATCGGCGCGCGTCCCTATGAAGTGCGCGCGCATCTGCTGCTGGCGCGCATCGCCGCGCTGGGCCGGCGGCCTGACGATGCCATGGGCCATTTGCGCGAGGCGGTGGAGCGCGCTGCCGGTGAAGGGATCGCGTTGCCGTTCTTCGAGCAGCCCGAACTCGCGCCGCTGATCCGCCGGCTCAAGCGCGCGCTGTGGGACGGCGGCGGCAATCCCGTCGAGGCCTCGTTCCTGTCCTCTATCGACGAACGCATGGCGGAGACCGGCCCGGCGGACGGCAGCCCGATCGCGGTGCTCAGCACGCGCGAGCAGGAGGTCGTCGCCGAGCTTTCGCGCGGACTGACCAACAAGGAAATTGCCCGCGCGCTCGACATGACCGAGCACACCGTCAAATTCCACCTCAAAAACATCTTCGCCAAGCTGGGCGTGGACCGTCGCGCCCACGCGCTGTCTGCCTTGCGCGACACCGGCTGGTCCTCCCGCGCCTGACTCTCCGCCCGCCGCCGGACCTCCCCGTTCGGGTAGGTCTGCCGCCGCCTCCACCGATGGGTAGCTACTCTCCGGGGCAGCTTGTTCGTGACCACTCGATGACGGACCTTGCCGGAAGAGACACAAATCCGACCAAGGGGGGTCCAATGTCCGTTCGTAGCACGATACGCCTGTCCGCCTGCGCCTCGGCGCTCGTCCTGTCCGCCGCCGGCGTGGCCCACGCGCAGCAAGCGCCGGCGGAAGAGGCCGCTGCCGCGCCTGCCGATCCCAGCCAGATCGTCGTGATCGGGCGTGGCCGCCTGGAAGCGCTACAGCAGGCGCCGCTGTCGGTCACCGCCTTTTCCAGCCAGGCACTGGAGGATGCGCGGGTGAAGGGCGTGGCGGATTTCATCGGCATCACGCCCAATATCTCGATCGTCCAGTCGCAGAGCGCGGGCAATTCGTTCGTCACCATTCGCGGCATCTCGCAGGTCCGCAACGGCGAAAGCCCGATCGCGGTGGTGACCGACGGCATCCAGCAGATTTCGGCGCGCCAGTTCACCAGCGACCTGTTCGACGTGAAGCAGATCGAAGTGCTGCGCGGCCCGCAGGGCGCTCTTTACGGGCGCAACGCGATCGGCGGCGCGATCATCATCACCACCAAGCAGCCGACCAACGACTTTCATCTCGACGCGCAGATTTCCGCCGGCAACGGCAACGACTACCGCGGCGAGGTTTCGGTCAGCGGGCCGATCGTCAAGGACAAGCTGCTGTTCCGCCTGGCCGGCAGCGCGCGCAATTTCGGCGGCCTGCTGCGTAACGACTATCTGAACCAGACGGTCGACTGGGTGCATGACCGCAACGTGCGCGGCCAGTTGAAAGCGTTCCTGACCGATACGCTGACCGCGGACCTGCGCGCGAGCTACAGCCACACCAACGCGATCGGCGATCAGTTCCAGTATCAGGGCGCCAAGTTCGCCTCGGACACATCGTGCTTCCTCGATCCGGCCAATCCCTTCGGTGGTCCCGCGCCCGATGCCGACCGCGTCAGCCGCCGGTTCTGCGCCAACAACCGAGGCCGCAATTTCCGCGAGCTGACGGATGTATCGCTGAAGCTGGAGAACAAGGCGGACTGGGGCACGATCACCAATGTCCTCTCCTACATCAACATCAAGGAATACCTCGAAGGCGATCAGTTCCCCTACACCGCCAGCCGCAACGTGTTCGGCACCGACGGCACGCAGACGCAGTACGAAACCGTCAAGGCCTGGCAGAACGACCTGCGCATCTCATCGCCCGATGGCGGCCGCTTCCGCTGGATGATCGGTGCCTACATCCTTGGCACCCGCCGGTTCATCTCGACCACGACGGGGCAGGACAACGGGCAGGGCATCGTCAGCATCTACAAGGCGCCGCAGTACAGCAATCCGATCAACCCCACGCTGTCGTTCCTCGCTGATAACAACCGCAACACCGCCTATGCCTTCTACGGCAACGTCGCCTATGACCTGACCGACAAGCTCGAAGCCGCGGTCGCGTTCCGCTACGATCACGATCACCGCCACCAGATGATCGATCCGCTGAGCAGCGCGGGCGTTCCCGCCGGCTGCACGGTGGCGGCCACCACCGCCTGTGCGCGCGTCGCCAATTTCAGCAAGGCACAGCCCAAGGTCACGCTGAACTATAAGGCCAGCCCGAACCTCACGCTGTTCGCCGACTGGGGCATCGGTTTCCGGTCTGGCCAGTTCAACCAGGCCGGCGCGGCGTCCGCCGCCAACCTGCCCGGCGCTTTCGACCTGGCCCGGCAGGAAAGCGCGGAAACGACCGAGGCCGGCTTCAAGGCGACGCTGCTCGGCGGCCGCCTGCGGATCAACGGCACCGCGTTCTACACCGCTGACAAAAACCCGTTCTACTTCGTGTTCGTGGGCGCGGTGGGCGCGCAGATCCTCGTCAACGTCGACAAGGTCGATCTCTACGGCGGGGAAATCGAGGTGGCCTTCACCCCGGTCAAGGGCTTGGACCTCTACGCCAACTACGGATACACCCACAGCCGGATCAAGCAGTTCACGTTCAATCCCGCCGATGTCGGCAACTGGGCACCCTATATCCCGCGCGACAGCGGATCGATCGGCGCGCAATACCGCTTCCCGGTGTCCGATGGCCTCAACGTCTTCGCGCGGGGCGAGATGGAACACCACGGCAAGCAGTACTGGGACCCGGAAAACGCCACGGCGCGGTCTTCCTTCCAGCTCGTCAACCTTCATGCCGGGCTGGAGGACGCCAGCGGCAAGTGGAGTCTGACCGGGTTCGTCCGCAACCTTGGCGACAAGAAGTACAACGCCGAGTTCGTCAGCGGGGGCTTCGTCCAGCCGGCCTCGCCGCGCACCTGGGGCTTCGAGCTGCGGACGAGCTTCTGAGGGAAAGGACATGACCGCGAACGTCCATCACCGCGAGGCGCCGGCCACGGCGCCGCTCAGGATCCTCTGGGTCAATCCGATCAACCAGCCGGGCTATGACGCGCCGATCGCCGACCTGATCGGCCGCGTCAAACTGCCCAATGCCGAAGTCCATGTCGTTTCGCTCGCCATTCCCGAGCCGGTCGCGCTGACCAACCTGGAATGGCGGGTGTTCGAAAGCCGCATCTGGTTTCCGGTGACGGCGATCGCGCGCTATGCCGCGACCCATGGCTTCGATGGCTATGCCATCGGTTGCTTCTACGACACCGCGCTGGACGAGGCGCGCGAGATTTCCGGCGATGCCGTGGTCTGCGCGCCGTGCCAGTCGGCGCTCCAGATCGTGTCCAACCTCGCCAACCGCTTCTCGGTCGTGATCGGCGTCGAGAAGTGGAAGGTGCAGATGGAAGATCGCATCCGCCACTACGGCTATCATGACCGGCTGGCCTCGTTCCGCACCATCGGCCGCCACGTCGATGAATTCCAGCAGGATACCGCCGCCACCGAGGACGCCATCCGCCGCGCGGTGCGCGAAGCGGTGGAGATCGACAAGGCCGAGGCGGTGATTCTGGGCTGCACGATCGAATTCGGCTTCTACGCGCAGTTGCAGCGGGAGTTCGGCGTCCCAATCGTCGATGCCGTCTATGCCTGTTACAAGGCGACCGAGGCGGCGGCGCTGGCCAAGGTGCAGTTCGGATGGAAGCCCAGCCGGCGTTACAGCATGGCCCCGCCCGGCGAGGAGCGGCTGGCGGCCAGCGGCCTGTTCGCCGCGCCGCCGCCGATCGGCAACACCGTGATCGTGCCCCGCGCCTGACCGCGCCGCACTTTCCCTGATTCCTTCCCACCGGGGCCTGGCGACAGGCCCAACCGGAGAATTTCCCGTGCGTGCAGCAAGCGACGTCGGCGGCACCTTCACCGACCTGGTCTATTATCCCGTCGATCCCGAGACCGGCCGCCCCGGCGCGGTGCAGGTGGCCAAGGCGGATACCACCCCGCCCGAATTCGAACAGGGCGTGATGAACGCCATGGCCAAGGCCGGCCTTTCGCCCGCCGCGCTCGATTTCTTCGCGCACGGCTCCACCGTGGTCATCAACGCGCTGACCGAGCGCAAGGGCGTGAAGACCGCGCTGATCACCACGGCGGGCTTCCGCGACGTGATCGAGATCGCGCGGGGCAACCGGCCGGACCTGTTCAACTTCAACTTCCGCAAGCCCCGGCCGTTTGTGGACCGCTATCTGCGTGCCGAACTGGCCGAGCGCAGCAACTTCCGGGGGGATCTGGTGAAGCCGGTCGATCTCGCGCCGTTGCCCGCGCTGCTCGATTTCTTCCGGGCGGAAGGCGTCGAGGCGATCGCGGTGGCTTTTCTCCACGCCTATGTGAATCCCGAAAACGAACGCCGCACGGTGGAGGCGATCCGCGCGGCCTGGCCCGGCGTGGCCGTGCTGGCGAGCCACGAGGTGAGCCGCGAATGGCGCGAATATGAAAGGACCAACACCACCGTCCTGTCCGCCTATGTCTCGCCGATCGCGCGGCGCTATATCGAGCGGCTGGAACAGCGGCTGGCCGACGGCGGCTTTGGCCAGAAGCCCTACATGATGCAGTCCAACGGCGGCATTGCCACCGCGGCGGCGGCCAAGGCGAACCCGATCACCATGGTCGAATCCGGACCCGCCAGCGGCATCTACGCCGCCGCCCATGTCGGCCGGGCGATCGGCGAGCCGAACCTGATCGTGCTCGATATCGGCGGCACCACGGCCAAGTGCACGCTGATCGAGGGCGGCCAGATCAAGGTCTCGACCGACTACTACATCGAGCGCGACGGCAAGTCGCCCGGCTATCCGGTGCAGACACCCGTTTCCGAAATCGTCGAGATCGGCAACGGCGGCGGGTCCATCGCGTGGGTCGATGCCGGCGGCAAGCTCCATGTCGGGCCGCAATCGGCCGGCGCGCGCCCGGGGCCGGCGGCCTATGGGCGCGGCGGCACCCGTCCGACCACGACTGACGCCAATCTCCTGCTGGGCCGCATCGATCCGGCCAGCTTCGTCGGCGGGGAGGTGGAACCGGACTGGCAGGCGGTGGATGCCGCGTTCGCGCCATTGTGCGACCAGCTCGGGCTCAGCCGCGCGGAACTGGCGCGCGGGGTGATCCGCATCGCCAACGCCAACATGACCACCGCGCTGCGGCTGGTGTCCACCAACAAGGGCTACGATCCGCGCGATTTCGCGCTGATGGCCTTTGGCGGCGGCGGGGCGATGCACGCGGTGGCGCTGGCCGAGGAGCTCAAGGTGCCGCGCGTGATCATCCCGGTTAACTCCTCCGTGTTCTCGGCCTGGGGGATGCTGCTGACCGACTTGCGGCGCGACTATATCCGCACCCGGTTGACTCCGCTCGCGCCCGGCAGCATCGACGCCGTGCGCGCCATCTTCGCCGAAATCGAGGCGGAGGCGCTGCGCGATTTCGCCGGCGAAGCGGGCGATCGCGCGCCGCTGTTCGAATACCGGGCGGACCTGCGCTATGCGGGGCAGGAACATACCGTGGGCATCGCCTTCCCGCTCGATGGCGATGCGCCGGTGGACGCCGCGATCGCGGCGTTTCACGAGGCGCACGAGAAGCGCTTCACCTACCGGCTCGACGCGGCGGTGCAGCTCGTCAACTTCCACCTTGTCGCCACCCTGCCGGTCGACAAGCCCGACCTTGCCGAGCGGGCGGTGACTGGCCTGACGCTGGCGGATGCGGTCAAGGGCACCCGGCGCGTCGATTTCGACACGCACGGCGTGCATGACGCGACGATCTATGACGGGCTGCGGCTGGAGCCGGGGATGGCGTTGTCCGGCCCGGCGGTGATCCAGGAGCCGGCCGTTACCCTGCCGCTGCCGCCGGGCGCGCGTGCCGAAGTCGATCGCCTTGGCAATTACCATGTCCATCTTCCCCAGCCCGAAGGAGCGCGCCCGTGAGCACCGATCCCTTCACCCAGGAAATCATCAAGGACGCGCTCGTGGCCCTGGGCGACGAGATGTTCAACGCGATGATCCGTACCTCGATGAGCCCGATCATCTACGAGACGACCGACTTCGCCGTGGGCGCGACCGACGCGCGCGGCAACCTGCTGGCGCAGGGCAACGGCGTGACCGGCTTCCTCGCCACGCTCGATACCGCCGTGCAGAGCACGCTGGAGCACTGGCCGCTCGACCGGATCAGGCCGGGCGACATCTTCGTCACCAATTCGCCCTACGAAGGCGGCGGCACGCACCTGTCGGACGTGGTGATCCTCTATCCGGTCTTTGTCGACGGCCGGCTGATCGCCTGGACCGTCAACAAGGCGCACTGGACCGAAGTGGGCGGCACTTATCCCGGCAGCGCGACCACCGCATCGACCGACATCTTCCAGGAAGGGCTGCACCTGCGCTTCCTCAAGCTGTTCGACGAAGGCCGCATGAACGAGGCGCTGGTCGAGTTGATCCGCACCAACGTTCGTCTGCCCGACAGCACCATCGGCGACATGCACGCGGGCGTGGCCGCTTGCCGCGTGGGCGGGCGGCGGATCGTCGAACTCGCCGCGAAATACGGGGTCGACGATCTGCTGGCGGCGATGGATTCGCTGCTCGACTATGGCGAGCGCATGACGCGCGAGGAGCTGAAGAAGCTGCCCAAGGGCGTGTTCACCGCCGAGGACGTGGTGGAAGAGGACGGGCACGGCAACGGCCCGTTCGTGATCAAGGTCAAGGTGACGATCACCGACGACCGGATGATCGCCGATTTTACCGGCACCAGCGGCCAGGCGCCGGGGCCGATCAACCTGTCCTACGCCGGCCTCATCACCGGCGTGCGCTGCACGTTCAAGGCGGTCACCAATACCGAGATTCCGGCCAACGGCGGCTGTTTCCGCGCGCTGGAGGTGATCTGCCCGGAAGGCACGATCCTGTCGGCGAAAAGCCCGGCGCCGGTTTCGATCTACTATGAATCGCTGCTGGGCGCGATCGAGGTCATGTGGAAGGCGCTGGCCCCGCTGATGCCGCACAAGCTGCCGGTGGGCCACCAGCGTACCGTGGGCGCGACGTTCATTTCCGGGCTTCTGCCCGGCACTGAAGACCTGTTCGTGATGGGCGAGCCGCTGGTGGGCGGCTGGGGCGCGGGCATCGATCACGACGGCGATGCCGGCCAGTTCTGCGCCGCCAATGGCGAGACGTTCAACATCCCCATCGAACTGGCCGAAAGCCGCTACGGCTTCGAGATCGACCAGTATGCCTTGCACGACGAGGACGGCGGCGCGGGCGAATACCGTGGCGGCAAGGGCGTGGTGCTGGACTATCGCGTGACGGCGAAGGAAGCCTTCCTCACCTATTCCGCCACGCGCACCACCTCGCGCCCGTGGGGGCTGGCCGGCGGTGGCGAAGGCTCCACCAACCGCGCCGAGATCCTGCGCCGCGATGGCTCGGTGGAGACTTATTCGATGGTCACCGGCGCGCGGGCGGTGGAAGGGGAGATCTTCCGGCTCGTCAGCGCGACGGGTGGCGGCTATGGTGATCCGATGAAACGCGATCGATCCCGCCTGCTGGCCGACCTGCGCGATGGCTATGTCACGTCGGAGCAGGCGCGGCGCGATTACGGGTTCGATCCGGCGGCATGATCGGCGGATCGACCATCGCGGCCGAACTGGCCACGATCCAGCCGTGGGCGGATCGCGCGCCCGCGATCACGCTGGCGGAGCGGCAGGCCCGGATCGAGCGTGCCCGCGCGGCCATGGTCGATGCCGGGGCGGATGCGCTGCTGGTGGGGGCGGGGCTCAGCCTCTCGTACTTCACCGGGATCGGCTGGGGCATGATCGAACGGCTGGTGGCGATGGTGCTGACGCCGCGCGGCAAGCCCTACATCGTCTGTCCGGCGTTCGAGCAGGGGTCGCTCGAGGCGATCCTGACCCTGGATGTCGATCTGCGGTTGTGGGAGGAGCACGAAAGTCCTTCCGCACTGGTCACCGCGATCCTGCGCGAAGCCGGCGCCACGCGGCTGGCGATCGATCCGGCGCTGCCGTTCGGCATGGCGGAGAGGGTCCGGCTGGCGGCGCCCTCTGCCTCGGTCCTCGATGCCACCCCGATCATCGACGGGTGCCGGGCGATCAAGTCGGAGCCGGAACTGGCGCTGATGCGGCAAGCCAAGCGGATGACGCTGGAAGTCCAGCGCCGCGCCGCCCGCGTTCTCGCCCCCGGTATCCGCGCCAGCGCCGTGCGCGGCTTCATCGATGCCGCGCACAAGGCGATCGGCAGCGCCGGCAGCACGTTCTGCATCGTCCAGTTCGGCGCTTCCACCGCCTTCCCGCACGGCTTGCCGCAGGACGACGAACTGCGCGAGGGCGACATGGTGCTGATCGACACCGGCTGCGCGGTGGAAGGCTACAATTCCGACATCACCCGCAGCTACGTTTTCGGCAAGGCGGATGACGAACAGAGCCGTATCTGGGACATCGAGGCCGAGGCGCAACGCGCGGCGTTCGACGCCGTGCGCCCCGGCGTGCCCTGCGCCGCGATCGACGCGGCGGCGCGGGCGGTGCTGGAACGGCACGGACTGGGTCCGGACTACCGCCTGCCCGGCCTGCCGCATCGCACCGGCCACGGCATCGGCCTGTCGATTCACGAAGGTCCCTATCTCGTGCGCGGAGACGAGACGCCGCTGAAGCCCGGCATGTGCTTTTCCAACGAGCCGATGATCGTGGTGCCGGGCCGGTTCGGGGTGCGGCTGGAGGATCATTTCCACGTCACCGATCACGGCGCGCGCTGGTTTACCGAGCCTTCGCGGGCAATCGACGAACCGTTCGCCTGACGGGGCGCCTTGCCTTGCGGCATAGGCTCAAGTCCTTACGATTGCGGCATGAACGATCCCGATATCAGGAAATCCTGCACCCGCTCGCTATCGTACCATGGCTTTTCCGGACCGCGCGAACAGCTTCTCGCGCTGGCCGACTATGCGCCCGAGGATGAGGCCGCGGATGTCTATGGCGCCGGTGGCGCCGTGGCGCGGCTCGAGGAGCGCACGGCCGCATTGCTGGGCAAGCCGGCTGCACGGTTCTTCATCAAGGGCATGACCGCGCAATACTGCGCGCTCCGCGTCCACGCCGACGCGCGCGGGACTGACACGGTCGCGATGCATCCGCAGGGGCATATCGCGTCGGACGAAGGGGACGGGCTCGAACGCGTGGCCGGCCTGAAGGTTGTCCGCCTCGGCCGCTATCAGCCGTTCGATCTTGCCGCGCTGCAAGCCGTGGAGGAGAAGCTGGCGGCGGTGGTCGTCGAACTGCCGCTGCGCCGGTCAGGCTATTTGCTGCCGCCGCTGGACGAATTGCGGGCGATGTCCGCGTGGTGTCGTGAAAAGGGTATCCCGCTGCATTTCGATGGTGCGCGGCTGTGGGAAGGGGCGGCGGGGTATGACGTCGCGCTGACCGATCTCGCCGACCTCGCGGATACGGTCTATGTGTCCTACTACAAGGGGCTCGGCGGCCTGGGCGGCGCGGCGCTGGTTGGCGATGACGCCTTCATCCGGCGTCTCGCGCCATGGAAAACCCGCTTCGCGGGCAACCTCGCGACGGCCTTTCCGCAGGCGCTTTCGGCGCTGGCGGGCATCGATCAGCATCTGGCCCGCATGCCCGAATATGTCCGCCGCGCACGCGATCTGGCCGAGGTGTTGGCCTCCGACGGGCGGATCATCGTTCACCCGGTCATTCCCCACGCGAACAGCTTCCAGCTCCTGCTGCCGGGAACGCCCGCCGATCTGGACCAGAGACACGCGGCGTTCGCGCGGCAGCATGGCGTCTGGCTGTTCAACGCCTTCACCGAATCCCCGATCGAGGGACGCTCGATCGCCGAAGTGGTGATCGGAGCGGCGTCCGATACCTGGGAGAACGGCGAAGTCGCGCGCTGGATCGATGCCTTGCTGGCCGCCTAGACATTCGGGCCATCGCGGCGGGCTGATGCCGCGATGGCCCGACCGCGTCAGAACTTGACCTTGGCTTCCACCGCCCAGGTCGCCGGCTGCGCGCGGAACCCGATATCGGTATCGGACCCGGAATAGGCCTTCGGGTTGTAGTCGCTGTAATATTTCTCGTTGAAGATGTTGCGGCCGCTGAAATAGAGGCCCCAGCGCTCGTTCTCGACGCCCACGCGCACATCGACGAGGTTCATCGGGTTCTGCACCTGGCGGTTGTCCACCTGCCAGTACTTGCGCCCCTTGTGCGCATAGTCGAGCCGCAGCAGCAGCCCGAAATCGTCGGTCAGCGGGCGGTTGTACTGGAAGCCGGCATTCATCGACCAGGTCGTGGTCTTGGGCGTGTGGTTGCCCACGGAGGCGGGATCGACCACGTTCTTGCGGATGTTGGTATCGGTCGTGCCAATGGCGCCGAACAATTGCAGGCCCTTGGTGGGCAGCGCCTGCATTTCCAGCTCGACACCCCAGATATGCACCTTGTCGATATTGCCGATGATCTGCGAGGCCGTGGCGACATCGATGTAGAAATACTGGAAATCCTTGCTGACGGCCTTGTAGACCGCCCCGTTCAGGATCAGGCGGCGATCGAACCAGCTCGTCTTGAAGCCGGCCTCGTAGTTCGCCAGCTTTTCCGCGCGGAACACCGGGATGCTCACCGTGGGCGCGTTGAACCCGCCCGAACGGAAGCCGGTGCTGTACGTCGCGTAGACGAGCTGCCGGTCGTTGAACTTGTAGGTCAGCGTCGCCTTGGGCTGGACGTTGTCGAAGCTGGTCTTGCGCACCACGCCCGATGCCAGGTCGGTCTGCCGCCGTTCGTCCCGATCGTAGCGCAGCGCACCCGACAGGGTGAGGTGATCGCTCAGGTCGTAATCGACGTTGCCATAGACGGCATAGGCGTTGTTGCTGTTGTCCTCGCTCAGCCGGATCAGGGCCAGCGCGGGATTGTCGATCTGATCGCGCGATCCGTTCAGGTCGATGAAGGCGCGGGTCAGCAGGCTGCGCTTGGTGTGCAGGTAATAGCCGCCGAGAATCCAGCGGAACGGCCCCTTGCCGTTGGAGACGAGGCGCAATTCCTGGCTGGTCAGCTTGACGCGCAGGTCCTGTCCCTGGCCGGCCTGGATGCCGAAGCCGAGGAAACCACCCGGATTGTCCACCGGATTGCCGAAATCTAGATCGCCGCGATAGCTCTCCTTGATGTCGGTATAGGCGGTGATGCTGGTCAGCGTGGCGGCGCCGAGATCGAGATCGATCTTGGCCGAGGTATCGAACAGGTGGCCGAACGTCAGGCCTTCGATGTTCGAGCTGGGCAGCCGGAAATCATTGGCCAGCCCGGAAGGGACGCGGCTGTCATAGATCGCGCCGGCGCGGAAATCGCGGTAGGAGGCGCGCAGGTCGATCTTCAGGTTGTCGCTGAGCGAGGCCTTGAACTTGCCGCGCAGTTCCCAGTCGTGGTCGATGAAATCGACGTTCTTGTTGCTGTAGGTGTTGCGGATGCGCCCGTTGTCGGTCTTGTACGATCCGGCGACGCGCAGGCCCGCGTCATCGCCGACCGGGGTGGAGAGCGAGCCGGTCACGTCGATGGCGTCGCCCCGGCCATAGCTGGCGTCGAGCGCGCCTTCCATGTGGTCGGACGGGTCCTTGGTGATGATGTTCATCGCCCCGCCGATGGCGTTGCGTCCGTAAAGGCCGCCTTGCGGTCCCTTCAGCACTTCGATCCGCTGGATATCGAACAGGTTCATCCGCAGTTGCTTCTGGCTGTTCTGGGGAACGCCGTCGACGATCACCGCCACGGGCGAATCCGCATTGTTGATCTGCGTGACGCCGCGCACCACCACGAACGAGTTGAGATAAGTGAAGCTTTCGTCGAACGAGACGTTGGGCACCAGATTGACGAATTCGTGCGTGGATTTGATGCCCGCGTCGGCGATCTTTTCCTCGGAGAACGCGGCTACCTGGATCGGCACGTTCTGGAGGTTCTCCTGGCGCCGCTGCGCGGTCACCACGATATCGCCAAAGCCCTGGTTCTGCGGCGCTTCCTGCGCCATTGCGTGCGTTCCGGCGGTCAGTCCGGCAATTGCGATGGCCAGCCGGCCGGCGCCCCTCATGTTGTTCGTTCCCATCGTCTTTCCCCTTTTTATGCCCCGTGTCGAGCGATGCCTATCTCCGGGTATCCCCTCAGCTCCTTGTCGCGTGGCGTGCCGTACGTGCGCTTGCTGTGCGCCAGCCCGGCGCGGACCAGGCCGTCCGCCATGCAGACCGTGGCCGGGACCGGATCGATCACCGGCAGACTATGTCCGTGGGCGCGCAAGGTTGCGGCAATGGCCTGCGCGCAGCCGAGGAAGCCTGTGCAGCCCAGCACGATGGCGTGCGCGCCATCCTCCTCCACGGCCGCCCGCGAAGCCTGCGCCAGTTCCGTCGTCAGCCGTTCGGGCGCGGCTTCCAGTTCGAGCACCGGAATGCCGATGACCCTTACGGACGCGAGCTTTTCGCCCACGCCATAGACCTTCGCCAGATTCTCGATCATCGGCACGACCGAATCGAGCACCGTCACCACGCTGAACCGGTGGCCGAGCATGGCGGCGAGATGCATGGCGGTCTGCGCCGGCCCCAGCACGGGAATGGACACCACCTCGCGCGCGGCCTTCAGCCCCGGATCGCCCATGCAGTCGATGACAATGGCGTCCGCGCCCGCACGTTCCGCCCTGATCGCCTCGACCACGATGCCCGGGACGGCCATCGCCTCGTCGAATTCGCACTCGATAGAGGCCGGGCCGGTCGCGAGCAGCGACTGGGTGATCACCAGATCGTCGCGCATCAGCGGTGCCACGTCGTCCAGCGTGCGGATCCCTTCGGTGATGACGGGGGTGATGAGGTGCACTCGCATCACGCGCACTCCCCGATCAGGTCGCGGACGGGCACGTAGTCCTCGTCCAGCCCGAAGCATCGCGGGCCGACCACGTCCAGCGCGTGCGGCGTGGTGAGGATCGGCGGCGCGCTGCACGCCACCACGGCGACGCGCTGGCCATAGGCAAGCCGTTCGGTGGGAATGGCATGCGCGGTTTCGGCATCGACGATGGTGATAAGATCGGGGACGATGCCGCGCAGTTCGCCGTTGACGTGCACAACGAGGTTCTCGTTCTGGAATCGGACTTCAGCCACACCAGTCGCCGCATCCGCCCCGCCCATGGCGGAGATCGTGCAACTGCCGAACACCCAGCCGCGCGTGGTATCGCGTTCGAGGCTGGTGATCTTGCCCCGGAACACCACCGCCGCGTCCGAATAATAGGCGTGGGCGCGCAGGGCATCGATCAGGCGATCGAGCGGCGGGCGGGGATCGCCGCCGCGCGCGATCGCTTCGCCGATCCCGATCGCGCCGCTCAGCGTCAGCGGCACGGCGGCGCGGCGCGCCTGCGCCCCGGTCATCGGATAGCACGACATGCACACGCTGGCGCCCATCACCGCGGCGACGGGGCGCGCCAGTTCCTCGGCTTTCAGACCTGTGACCGTCTGGTAGAGTACGCTGTTGCCGTGCTCGTCCGCGATCGTCATCGGGGCGCAGGCCACGCCCTCGATGTTGAAGCTGGTCATCTGGAGCGCGGGGAAGGCGCGGCCCATGCCGTCGGCATCAACGATCGGCAGCCCGCGCATCGCCGCGTAGGCGACCGGCATCATCGAATTGCAGCCGCCGATTTCGGCGGAAATGATCGCGGTGGCGGTGCGGCCCAGGAAGCGTTCCAGCACTTCCACGGCGCGGTGCTGGTCCTCGATCGAGAACAGCTTCTCGATCATCACCGTCGGCGCGCCCATCGCAGCGGCGACGAACACGTTGTCCTCGTCCTTGAGATCCTCCGGCCGAACGATCGGGACGGGGCCGTATTGCGCGATCGCCTCGCGGCACAGGAGCGAGCCGAGATAGGGATCCCCGCCGCCGCCGGTGCCCAGGAAGGCCGATCCGATCGCCAGGTGTTCGATATTGTCGAGCGTGATTTCGCGAACCATCACCGTACCTCCGCAAGCGCCAGATCGCCGACCGCGCGGCAGACAACGCGGGTTGCCCCGCCCGGCAGGTATTGCAGCGGGACCGCCTCGATGTTGACGATCTCCACCGTGACGGCGTTGGCCCCGGCGGCGATGGCCTGTTCGGTCGCCTGCGCGCGGGCATCGGCAAGCGCCGCTTCGCGGCTCGCAGCGTCGGGCGCGTTGTAGATGCGGTCGATCTCGCCGCTGACCTGGCCGATGGCTGCGCCGATCGCGTTGGCGACGCCGGCGTGTTCGGGGCGCATCATGTCGGAAACGCCCTGCGGCGTGGCCGAAACCAGCACCGATCCGCCGCCGACAAGGATCATCGGGATATCGCCCGGCGCGGTTTTCATGCGGTCGATGGCATCGTCGATCAACCGGTCGATCGCGCCGCGCGCTTGCTCCACCAGCGCGGTGGGCAGGTGGGCCACCCGGGCGGGATCGCCGAACGTCGCCTGTCCGCTCGCCACCGCGATGTCGCTGGTGGTGAGCGTTTCGCCGCCGAAGATCAGCCCCTCGCTGCGCAGGCGGAAACCCACCGAATCCGGCCCGACGGTGACGCCGTCCGGCGTCTCGCGGACAAGGCTGCCGCCGCCGAGGCCGATCGAGAGAATATCGGGCATGCGGAAGTTGGTGCGCACGCCGCCGACGTCGACATGGACGGTCGATTGGCGCGGGAAACGCGCGATCAGCACGCCCACGTCCGACGTGGTGCCGCCGATGTCGACCACGATCGCATCGCTCGCGCCGGTCAGCCACGCCGCGCCGCGCAGGCTGTTGGTGGGACCGGCGGCGAAGGTCAGCACCGGATAGCGCTGCATGTGGTCGGCGCTCATCAGCGTGCCGTCGTTCTGGCTGATGTAGAACGGCGCGGCGATGCCGAGTTCGGCCAGCGCGCGCCGGAACGCCGACGTGATGGTGGCGGCGAGCGGGCGCAGGCTGGCGTTCATGATCGCGGCGTTCTCGCGCTCCAGCAGGCCCACGCGGCCGACTTCGGACGAGAGCGAGACTTCCATCCCCGGGGCGTGCTGCGCGATCAGTTCGGCGGCGCGCGTCTCGTGCGCCGGGTTCAGCTGGCTGAAGATGCAGGAGACGGCGATCTGGCCGATGCCCGCCGCGCGCGCTTGCTCGACAGCGGCGAGGATGGCGGCTTCATCCAGCGGGGAGATTTCGCGCCCGTCAAATTCGAAGCCGCCGCGCACCATCGCCGATCCGCCGCGCACCACCGCCTTGAGATCGTCGGGCCACGCGGTGAACGGAGGAATGCCGCGCCCGGCGGGGAAGCCGATGCGGATGGCGAACACCGGCACCAGTTCGCGGCGCTGGATGAAGGCGTTGGTGAAATGGGTCGTGCCGATCATGACGGCGTCGATCGCGTCCGGCGTGATCGCGCATTCGGAAATCAGCGCGGTGATCGCTTCGGCAATGCCCGAACTGACGTCCTTGCTGGTCGGGCGTTTCACTGCCCCCAGCACGTTCTTGCCTGATAGAAGAACGGCATCGGTATTCGTGCCGCCCACATCCACGCCAATCCGCATTGAAGCCCTCCGCTGGTGGAGGACAGCTTTCCTGCGCCGTGGCCGGTGCGCAACGCGCCCGGCTGGGAGGGGAAGGGTTCTACATGGTAGTCATGAGATAGTGCATCGGATTACGGCACTACTCGGATTAGTAGTCAGGCGGATGCGAACCGCCTGCCAGCGGCAATCGCCGAGACCCGGTCGTGGACGCCCAGCTTCTTGTAGATGCTTTTGAGGTGATAGCGGACACCGTGTTCGGAAATGGCCAGCTGGCGTGCGATCCGCTTGTCCGAACCGCCGCCTTCCAGCAGCCGCAGCACTTCGCGCTCGCGCTCGGACAGGGCGCTCGCGCCGGCACCGCCCCGGTCGCGCAGCCGGTTGCCAAGCGTTTCCGCAAACGCGAGTCCGACCTCGTCGAGGCGGGCCTCCTCGCGCAAGCGCGCCAGCGGAGTGGCGAGGAGAGGGCCTGCCATGTCGCGGAATATCTGCCTGGTCCCGGTGCGCGCGCCGATCGCGATGGCCGCGCCCAGCAGATCGCGCGCGCGGTCGTCCTCGCCATCGATGCAGGCGGCGCTGAAGCGGGCGAGCAGGAAGCGCAGCCGCGATCGTTCGAGCCCGCGCGCGGCCGCACGCTCCAGCGCGGTTTCGAGAAGCGCGTCGGCCAGGTCGCGCGCACCATCGGCGCGCAGTTCATAGAAGCGGGCCAGCGTATACACCTCGTGCTCCTGCCAGCTGGCCGTCGGCCCGGGCTCCGGCGCGATCCAGCCCGGGGGAACGGGACTTTCGTTGCCCTGCATCGCTTCCTCGCCGACGATGCACAGGCCAATCCCCGTCACCAGATCGGCCACGCGCGGCAGGCCTTGCGCGCGCAGCTTGCCGACTTCGTCCTCGATGGCGCGCAGGGTGGTCCCGAGGCCATGGTCGATGCGGTTGAGCCGCACCATCGTTTCATAGGCCAGGAAGTAGATGTCGAACCAGGCTTCGGCGTCGGGCATCCTGTGCGCGGACTTGCGGACCGAATTGCGCGCGCTCGTCAATTGGCCGGCTTCGTACTCGATCGATCCGGTGAGCGCGGCGATCACCGTTTCCACGCCCACATCATGCGCGAAGCCCTGCTGCCAGTGACGGCGCGCCTCCGACATGCAGGTACGCGCCTGCTTGAGCCTTGCTTCGGCCAGGTGGATCGCGGCTTCGTGCATGAACAGAAACATGACGTTGTAATGCGAAGCGGCCAGTTTGGCCTGTGCGCGCGCGTCGATCAGGCTGGCCCTCGCCACATCGAACCGGGCGCGCTGCGAATTGAGGATGCACGAAAGCGTCGAGAGGAAACTGCGCAGGGCGGCGTCTTCGGCCTGCTCGGCGGTCAGGCCGCGCAGCAGTTCAAGGTCGTTCGTCCGTTCCAGCGAGCAGCCATAGACCAGCAGCGTTACGCGCACGATTTCCAGATCGCGCGCCAGCGGATCGGGCGGGCCGATCCCGGCCTGCGCCATTTCCGCCGCCAGCGTTTCGTACAGGTGCTGCGCCACGCGGATGCGGCCGCCCTTGAGGTGGACGATGCAGTCCATCATCCGCAGCACGAGCGAGGCAGCCACGTCCTCCACGCTGGATTTCTCGACGAGTTCGCGCAGAACGGGAAAGCCGTGGACGATCCAGATGCGCAGCGCGCCATGCGCATCGGCATATTCGCGGATACGGCCGGAATTGCCTGCCATCCGGGCCAGCGTGGCAGCTTCGGCAAGCTGGCCCGTGCCGGAATAGTGGTCGGCCATGGCCAGCAGAAGGCTCTCGCGGTCCTCCCCCGCGCCTGCGGTCTGTGGTCCGTCGCGCAGCAGGACGCGCAAGGCGGGATGGAGGTGGATGCGCTGGCCCTGCCGGTCGACCAGACCTTTCAGGCGATAGGCGAGATCGGCGACGACCGTGTCTTCCCGCCGCTGGCTGTCTATCGCTCGCAAGGTCGCCAGATCGGGCGCATCGAGCCAGCTTGCGTGCGTCAGCGCGGCGCATTCGGCCGGTGCGAACGACGCCAGCACTTCCTGCGCGATGAACGTGCCGAGTCCACTTTCGCGCACGATGTCGAGATCGCTCCAACTTGCCGACACCTCGCGCGCGGAGGCGGCCCAGCGGGTCAGCACGTCCAGCGCCACCGGCCAGTCGCCGGCCAGGGCCTGGATGCGGGCGCGGATCGCCGGGCGCAGCGAGCCTTTCAGTGTGCTGGCGATATCCTGCGGGCGCAGGCGCAAGGCATCGGCGTCCAGCACGTCGATCGGCGTCCGCAGGGCCATGCGCGCCAGCGGCAGATCGCCGGGCTGGTGGATCGTGAAGATCACCCGGCGGCCGGCGCGTTCAAGGTCGATCCGGTCCAGCACTTGCGCCAGCAACCTGCCGTCGGCCGCGCCGGCGTCCTCGATCACGGTGACCGGCGCCTGCCCGGCCAGCAACCCTTCGGCCGCCGCCTGCGGATCGCGGCCATGTTCCCACAGGCCGAACACCGCGATCCCGTCCGTGCCCGCGCTGTGCAGGCGCTGCGCTGCCGCCTGCGCCAGCCGGCCCTTGTAGAAGCCCGGAGGGGCGCACAGCACCACGACCGGCCCGCCGGCAACGATGCGCTCCACCAGTCTGCCGAAATGTCCGTCCGTCGGGGAAAGTTGCATATGCGGGGTGTACCACCAGGCTGTGATGCCATGGTGGTACTACCTGGTAGGAAATCGGCCAAGCCTTGTTCAGATGTCCGCCGTCCCGGCAAACAGGCTTGCGGTATGGCCGCCGATCCAGACCTGGCCTTCGCCATCGGACTCGACCGTGATCCGGCCATCCCGGCCCAGGCACGCGCCTTGCGTAACGTGGTAGGGCGCCTTGACCTGCTCTTCGCCGATCAGCCATTGCGCGACCGAAGCGTTGAGGCTGCCGCATACCGGGTCTTCGATCAGGCCGCCGAACGGATCGCTGAAGAACGCGCGGATCTCGTAAGCGGCGGGATGACCCTCGGGATAGGACCCGACCACGCCGAGGTCGATCGTCGCCCCGTGCCAGCGCACGGGATCGAGCGCCAGCACCGCTTCCGCCGAGGCCAGCCGCACGGCGACCCAGCCGGGGCCGTTGTCCACCCAGCGCGAGGCAAGGATCGCGTCGCGCGGAATGCGCAGCACGGCGGTGATCTCGTCGAGCTTGTCGTCCTCGACCGCGCCGGACCGGATCGTCGGCGGGGCGGCGAAGGCCAGCGCAGACCCGGCGCGGCGCACGCGCACCAGCCCTGCGCCGCATTGCTGCACGACCTCGTTGGCGTCGCGCGGCGTTCCGCCCGCCGCCAGCCAGGCGTGGCAGGTGCCGAGCGTGGGATGCCCGGCGAATGGCAGTTCGCGCGCCGGGGTGAAGATGCGCACGCGATAGTCCGCAGCCGTGTCGGTCGGTGGCAGCAGGAAGGTCGTTTCCGAGAAGTTCAGCCAGCGCGTGATGCGCAGCATCGTGTCAGGATCCAGTTCCTCGGGCGTGGTGACGACCGCCAGCGGATTGCCGCTGAACGCGCCGGTGCCGAACACGTCGACGATCTGGAAGGAATAGCGGGTCATGCATCAAGCCTTTCGCAGCGAGAAATGACGGGCGCCGGCCACGCAGCCGATCACCAGAACGAGTACCAGAACCATGTCCATGCCGACCGGTTCGTGCAGCAGCAGCGCGGCCAGGCCAAGCGCCAGCAGCGGCTGGACGAGCTGGAGTTGCCCCACGGCCGCGATGCCGCCCAGCGCAAGGCCGCGATACCAGAACATGAAGCCGATCAACATGCTGCCGAGCGAGACATAGCCAAGACCGAGCCAGGCCGGCGCACCGACCGCGCCCCACACCGGCGCCGTGGCCAGCGCCAGCGCGCCAAGCGAGACCGGCAGCGTCAGTGCAAGCGCCCAGCAGATCACTTGCCAGCCGCCCAGCCGGCGCGAGAGCACGGCACCTTCGGCATAGCCCAGCCCGCAGACGATTACCGCCGCGATCATCAGCGCAACCCCGGTGGGATCGGCGCGCAGCGAAGGCGACCAAGCGTAGCTCCCCACGCACATCGCGCCGAGCGCGGCGAACAGCCAGAACCGCCGGTCCGGCCGTTCGCGCGCCCGCAGCACCGCGAACGTCGCGGTCGACAGCGGCAGCAGGCCGGTGAAGATGATCGATGCGGACGCGTTCATGTGGCGTAGCGCCACGGCGGTGAGCAGGGGAAAGCCTACGACCACACCCAGCGCTACGACAACCAGCGGCACCAGATCGCGCCGTTCCGGGCGGGGCTGGCTCAGGACGATCAGCAGCGCCAGCGCGATCAGCCCGGCGATGGCGGCGCGGGCGAGCGTCAGGAACAGCGGATCGAGATCGATCACCGCCGCGCGTGTCGCCGGCAGCGATCCGCTGAAGATCACCACGCCGATCAGGCCGCTGAACCATCCTTCGAGCGATTTCTCCATAAGTCCTCCGGCAACCTCCTTGCCTCGGAAGCGGCGATGGGCGACAGGGACAATCCAGTAAGGTTGAAACAAACTGTACTGGTTCGATCGGCAATAAGGTTTCGGATCATGGCCTCATCGCAAGGCACGCTCGTCGAACAGGTCATGGGGCAGGTGCGCCGCCAGATCGCCTCGCGTGCGCTGCCGCCCGGGGCGAAGCTGCCTTCGATCCGTAGCGCGGCGGAAGCGGCGGGCGTGTCCAAGTCGACCGTCGTTGAAGCCTATGACCGGCTGGCGAGCGAAGGCACCGTTTCGGCGCGGCGCGGATCGGGGTTCTATGTCGCGCGGCAGGGCGAGCCGCTGTCGCTGGCCGACATCGCGCCCCGGTTGGACCGGGCGATCGATCCGCTGTGGGTCTCGCGCCAGTCGCTCGAAAGCCCCGGCGAACTGCCCAAGCCCGGCTGCGGCTGGCTGCCGCCCGCATGGCTGCCGGAGGAGGAGGTGCGCCGCGCGCTGCGCGCGATGGCGCGCGATGGCGGTGGCGCCCTGGCCGATTACGGCACGCCGCTGGGTCTTCCCGCGCTGCGCCAGATCCTCGCCCGGCGCCTGGGAGAACGCGGCGTGCATTGCGGCCCCGGCCAGATCATGCTGACCGAAAGCGGCACGCAAGCGATCGATCTTCTCTGCCGGCTGCTGATCGCGCCCGGCGATACCGTGCTGGTGGACGATCCGTGCTATTTCAATTTCCTCGCGCTGCTGCGCGCGCACCGCGTCACCGTGGTCAGCGTGCCGATGACGGCGGAAGGACCGGACCTTGCCGCGTTCGAACACGCGCTCGTCACGCACCGTCCCCGGCTCTACATCACCAATTCGGGCGTCCACAATCCCACCGGGGCCACGCTTTCGCTCACCACGGCGCACCGGCTGCTGCGGCTGGCGGACGCGCACGACCTGACCATCATCGAGGACGACATCTTCGCCGATTTCGACGAGGAACCCGCTCCGCGCCTGGCCGCGCTCGACGGGCTGGAGCGGGTGATCCAGATCGGCAGCTTTTCCAAGACGCTGTCGGCGGCGGTGCGCTGTGGCTACGTCGCGATCCGCGCCGACTGGATGGACCGGCTGGTGGACCTGTCGATCGCCACGGCCTTCGGGGCCGGGCGGCTGTCGAGCGAACTGGTGTTGCGCGTGATCCAGGACGGCAGTTACCGCCGCCACGTGCAGACGCTGCGCGCCCGGCTACGCAAGGCCCGGCGCGCCACGATCGAACGGCTGGGCGCGCTGAACATCGTGCCCTGGATCGAACCGCGCGCGGGCATGTTCCTGTGGTGCCAATTACCCGGCGGGATGGACGCCGCAGAATGCGCGCGTGCCGCGCTGGCGCAAGGGGTGGTTCTGGCCCCCGGCGACGTTTTCAGCCTGACGCGCACCGCGCCCGATTTCATGCGCTTCAACGTGGCGCAATGCGTGGCGCCGGGCGCGGCCGGCCTGCTGGAGCAGTTTTTCGCGCCCGGCTGAGCCGCCTACAGCCGTGAAGCCGTGTCGCCGTGGCCGGGGACGAACCGGCGCGCGGAAAAGCTGTGCGGCACGTCCGCGCTGCCACCATAAAGCTCGTGGTGCGGCGCGGCCTCGGCAAAGGCGCAGGCCAGTTCGAACAGGTTGTTCTGCGCTTCGTCCATCTCCTCGAGCGGAACCTGTTCGAGGAGATCAAGCGCGGCGCGCAGGCGTGGCATGAACGCCGCGTAGAACCCCGCGAAATCCTGCGCCGAAGCGCTCCAGCGGATGGCGCTGCGCGCATTTTCCGTGGCGCGTGCCCAGTGTGCCGCAAGCTCGGTCAGGTCTTCGAAGCCGGCGGGCAGGGTGATGGTATCGGTCATCGGGATGATCCTTTCCGTTCAGGCGGCGAGATAGCGGTCCAGCGTGCGCGCCGCGTGCCGGATCAGGAACTCCTGATCCATGAGCTGCATGGTATCGACCGCGCCCGAACGGATGCCGGTGAACGTGTCTTCCATCGTCGCGGTATCTTCCAGCCAGGCGTTGCGATGCAGCGCGTTGACGTGCAGTTGCGCCACCCGTTCGGCCGCGTTGCGCGCTGGACGGAAGTAGTTGATGCCTTCCCACAGCGTCCGCCCGTGGTCGAGCGGCCAGAACTGGTGGGTGAAGAAGGCCATGCCCGGATAGCCGCAGCCGGCGGCGAGATGGATCAGCAGGTTGGGAAAGACGTTCGGCAGTTCGAACTGGAAATCCGCGCGCCGCGTCGGGTTGATCCCGGGCGGAACCTGCTCGGGATGCGGGGCATGGGCTGCGCTACCGTGGAGCACGCGCGCGCATTCGGCGGTGGAAGCGGCGGCTTCCATGCCAAGGCCGTAAATCGTGGACGAGGCGTGCGGGCCGATCAGCTTGAAATCGGAATGTTCGATCCCGCGAAAGCCCGGCAGCGATCCGGCGTGGATCGTGGGGACGTGATAGCCTTCGGAAAAGGCATAGAGTGCGACTTTCCAGTTGCATTCGAGCACGGTGGAATAGCGATAGGCCGTCGTCGCTTCGGCATAGGGATAACCGCCGAACAGCGTGCCGAAATCGCCGAGATATTCCGCCAGCGTCTGTTCGGGCGGATCGGCCATGTTGATGAACACGAAGCCTTCCCAGGTATCGCAGGCGATCTCGCGCAGGCCGAGGCAGGCCTTGTCGAGCGTACCGAAATGGTCCTCCAGCGGCACCGAGCGCAGCGGGCCGTCGGTGCCGAAGACCCAGCCGTGGAACCGGCAGGTGACGACGCCGGCGCGCGCGCGGCCGAAGGTTTCGGCGTCCGAGGTCGGCACCACCTTGTTGCCGCGATGGGTGCAGACGTTGTGGAACGCGCGGACCACGCCGTCCTTGCCGCGCACGATCAGCACCGAGGCGTCGACGACCGGCAGGTCCTTGACCTTGTAGTCACCGATGGCGGGCAGCTCCGACGTGGTCGCCACCTTCAGCCAGGTGCGGCGGAATATCTTCTCCCGCTCCAGTTCGTAGATCGCCGGATCGCGGATGGCGTCCACCGATACGGGGTCGGTGCCGAGTTCAGCGCGGATCGCGGCCACGCTGCGGCCGAGGTGGGCGAACGTCTCCGCGCCCGGCTTCAGCGTGGTGCTGGCGGGGTCAGTCATCGTCGAGGTGTCCTCTCTGTGGTCGGTTTCAGGCGTCGGCGAGTGCCCCGGGCTTTGGCGACCAGCCCGCGGGATAGTGGGAAATGAGATCGGCGATCAGTTCGAGATAGCTGAAGCGCCATTGGCCCCGATCGGACCGCGCGGTGGCGAGATAACGCCCGCCGATCCAGTAGGCGCGTCCGCTGGCCGCGGTGGCGACCTCCCAGAGATAGAATTCCACGTCGGCCACCGTGCGATCGGCGGCCAGTTCCACCTTGGGAGAGACGAGGTAGTGCAGCGTCCAGCGGAAACCCGCATCGGCATTGCCGGCCACGCCATCGGCAATGGCATCGCGGCCCTGCAGATCGCCGTAGTGGTCGATGCGGAAGGTGGCATCTACGGTGAATAGTGGGCGCAGCGCATCGGCGGACGGGCCGCTATCGAACGCCCGGCCCAGAGCGCCGATCAGGTCGTCGATAGCGCGCCGCGCTTCGAGCCGGGCGATCCGGTCCTCAAGCGACGATGGTTCTGTCATGATGCCGGGCCTTTGATGAACGAGCCGGGGCGGCGGAAGCGGACGGGATTGCGCCGGGCCGCTTCCGCCACGGGGTCAGAACGACGTGCGCGCGCTGAGGTACCATTCGCGCGGACGGCCGTAGACGCCCTCGATGATACCGCCGAACGAGTCCGCATAGCCGGAGCCGAGGTAGAGCGCCTTGGTCAGGTTCTTGACGCCCAGCGTCACGCCCCAGCGCTTGTCCTCGTCACTGAAGCCGATCGAGGCGTTGACGAGGTGATAGCCCGGCTGGACCAGTTCCGGCGTGTTGACCGCATCGTTGTAGACCGTCGAGCGATAGGACCAGTCGATGCGCGGCGTGAAGGTGCCGATGCCCGCGGCCTCGATCGCATAGGATGCGCCGGCGCTCAGCGTCCACTTGGGCGCGTTCTGCAGCCTGGTCGCGGTCGTCACGCCCGCGCTCAGCGCGCGCAGGTCCACCTGACGGTACTTGGCGTCGAGATAGCCGATGCCCGCCTCGATCGACAGCGCCGGCACCGGGCGCGCCAGCATTTCCAGCTCGAAGCCCTTGATGCGGGCCTTGGCGGCGTTCTGGATGATCGGCGCGAAGCCCAGCGTGGGATCGTTCACGGTGATCTGCAGGTTGTTGTAGTCATTGAGGAAGACCGCGCCGTTCAGGCGCAGGCGCCGGCCGGCGAGATCGCTCTTGAAGCCCAGTTCGTAGGTCCTGCTGGTTTCCGGCTTGAACGAGGGGATGAAGGCGAACGGCGGGAACACGCGCTGGGTAAAGCCGCCACCCTTGAACCCTTCGGAGTAGGAGGCATAAGTCAGCAGCTCCGGGCTCCAGCGGTAGGAAAGGCTGACCATCGGCGTCCATGCCTTGTCCTTGATCGTCGCGCGCTGGCCGAGCGGCCCCATCAGCGGATCGCCGTTCTTGAGCCCGGACCCATCGGGGTTGTAGGGCGCGCCGGTCAGGAAGCCGGCTTCGACGACGTACTGGTTGGCGTTGCCGAACGTCTTCTTGTCCTGCGTCCAGCGCACGCCGGCGGTCAGGTTCAGATCGTGCACGATCTCGTAGGTGCCCTGGCCGAAGAAGGCGAGGCTCTCCCCGTCAAGCACCGCGCCGCTCAGGAACACGGCATCGACGATGTTGACGAGGTCCCTGTGGTTGCCGTGCTCGCTCGCATAGTAGCCGCCCAGCACCCAGTTGAACTTGCCGTCCAGCATCTTGCCCTGAAGCTGAAGTTCCTGCGAGAACTGGTCCTGCTTCCAGTCGCTGTTGGTTTCGACGATCGTGGCCGGGCTGTGATCGGAATCGCGTGTCCAGAAGCCCGTCACCTTGCGGTAGGCGGTGATCGACTTCACCGCGATTTCGGGCGAGATTTTCCACTCGACCGTGCCCGATGCACCCCAGATGTTCACGTCAGAACCGGATTGGTACTTTCTGGGGTTTCCATTGGTGAAAACGCTGGAAATCGACGTGAAGGTGCCGCCGTGGCGGTAGGGGCCGACCGCCCACTGGCTGTTGAAGCAGCGCTGGTCGCTGAGCCGGGCGGGGTTGGAAAGATTGGTACAGATCGCCGCTGCGCCGGAATAGAGCGCGTTCCACACTTGCGCGGCGGGTGCGTTTTCGTTGATCTTGAGCGCGACGTTGGGCGCCGAGTTCTCGCGGGTCCGCGATCCGTCGACGGCGAGGTCGATGGTCACGTTGCTGGACGGTTCGAGGCGAAGCGCGAAGCGGCCGGCAAGGTTGTCGGTATCACCCAGGTCCGGCGCGCCGGGAACGATGCCTTTCACATAGCCGTCGCGGCGGTGGTAGAAGCCGGCGAAGCTCGAATAGACTCCCTGCGCCAGGGGAACGTCGATGCTGCCCTTGATCTGGAAGCGGTTGAAGCTGCCGGTTGTGGCTTCGATATTGCCGTTCAGCGTTTCGGACGGCTTCTTGGTCACCACGCTGACCGCGCCACCGATGGTGTTGCGGCCGAACAGGGTGCCCTGCGGGCCGCGCAGCACTTCGACGCGCTCGATATTGAGCACATCGAGCACGTTGCCCACGCCGCGCGAGATATAGACGCCGTCCAGATAGAGACCGACGCCGGGATCGGCGGAAAGCTGGTAGTCGTTCTGGCCGATGCCGCGGATAAAAATGGCGGCCGTGGCGTTGCTGGCCGAAACCGGGACGGAGCTGTTGAACTTCACGTTGGGCGTGAAATCGCCGATCTGCGTGACGTTCTCGATGCCGCGCGCGGCAATGCCTTCGCCGGTCATTGCCGAGATCGAGATCGGCGTATCCTGCAGCGATTCCGCGCGCCGGCGCGCCGTTACGGTGATCGTTTCGACGCCGGTGTTCGCTTCCTCGGCCGCGCCGGCCGACGTTTCGGCGGATGCGGACTGGGCGTGGGCGGCAACGGCGGGCAGGGCGAGGCCCAGCAGCGATGCGCCTACAAGCAGCCGGAAGGTTCGCGTGGTGTGATGGACCGTCAGGCCGGCAGGACTAGCCGGCGTGTTGTGCTGTGTCATGATTGAATTCCTCCCGATGTGATTTCCCCGATCCGGCCTTCGCGCTCTGTTGGATGGATCTACGCGATATTGCCGGAAGCTCCGCCTGCCCACGGGACGCCGGCAAGCGTCTTCGTGACCCTATTATGCAACATCATCGGGGCGCAGGCGCGCTAGCCTCAGGGCGCTGGAAGAAACACCTCAGCGCGATCGAATGGTGGCGGGGAATGAAGGAATTGCGGGTTTCGCCGGGATCGATGGGGCGTGGTTTGATGCGGTAGCTGGCTATTCGGCACGGCACGGGGATAGCCCGCAAGCGGCGGAGCCCCCCATCATGGCGGCACATACCACGGTCCGGCCATGCCCGGACAGAACGAGGGAGCGCCATGTCGAAGACCGTCGAAATCAAGCGCAGCGGAGCCACTGCCAAGGACGATCCGAACTGCTTCAACCGCCTGCACTGGGCGCTGGAGCCCGTCGCCCGCGCCAATCCGGGGGACTATGTCGTCTATGAGACGCGTGACGCGTTCGACAGCCAGTTCGATTTCGACACCACGCCTGAACAGGTCGCCGCCTGCGATCTCAACCGTGTCCATCCGATGACCGGCCCGGTCCATATCGAGGGCGCGGAACGGGGCGATGCGCTGGCGGTCACGATCGTCGACATCGCGCCGTCGGACTATGGCTATACCGCGATTGTGCCGGGCTTCGGCTATCTGCGCGATGTCATCTCCGGCCCGTTCATCGCGAACTGGAAGCTGGATAGGCTCTGCGCCGTTTCCGAGCAGATCCCCGGCGTGCGCATTCCGATGTGCGCCTTCCCCGGTTCGATCGGTGTGCTGCCCGGCGAGCCCGAAGTCGCCGCCGCGCTGGAGCGTGAAGGCGCGCTGGCGGCAGCGGGCGGCTTCGTGCTGATGCCCGATCCGGGCCGCGCCGTGCCGGAAAGGCTGTTCGGCGAAGGCGCTCCCTATGCCGCCGAAGGCCTGCGCACCGTGGCCCCGCGCGAGAACGGCGGAAACATGGACATCAAGGCGATGCAGGTCGGCACCACGATCCTGTTCCCGGTTCTCGTCGACGGGGCGGGCCTGTGGACCGGCGACATCCACTTCGCGCAGGGCGATGGCGAGGTCTGCGGCACGGCCGTGGAAATGGCCGCGCGCGTGACGCTGAAATGCGAAGTCATCAAGGGTGGCGGCAAGGACATCGTGTTCCCGCACGTCACCGGCGGCAGCCAGCTTCGCAACACCGAACCCGGCCGCTTCCACGCCATCGTCGGGATGCCGGTCAAGAAGGCGGGCGAAGTGCCGCCGCACCTTGCCTATCTCGACAGCCCGAAGGTCGCCGCGCTGACCAACCTGTCCGAAGACCTCTCGCTCGCCGCGCGCGACGCGCTGCTGCGGATGATCGACTGGATCGCGACCAACAAGGGATACACCCGCGAACAGGCCTATGCGATCTGCGCCGCCGCCGTGGACCTGCGCATCGGCCAGCTTGTCGACGTTCCCAACGTCATCGTTTCGGCGGTCCTGCCGCTCGACATCTTCGTCGAGTGAGGCGGGACACGCGCATCCATTGGAGAGAATGGCCATGAACATCCAACATCGCTGGCTGGAAAAGTACCCCGAACTCGGCTCCGGTCCGATCCCGACCGAGCCTTACATCTCCCCCGCCTGGTACGAGCAGGAGAAGGAAAAGATTTTCAGCAAGGTCTGGCTCTGCGTCGGCCGCGCCAGCGAAATTCCCAAGGCCGGGGACTACAAGGTCAAGCGGATCGAGGCTGCCGGTACGTCGGCGATCATCATCCGGGGCAAGGACGGCGTGGTTCGCGCGTTTCACAACATGTGCGCGCATCGCGGCAATACGGTGGTGACCGAGATCGGCGAGGAAACCTACGGCAAGAGCAAGGCCGCCGTCGTTACCTGCCGTTTTCACGGCTGGGTCTATGGCGCGGACGGCGCGCTCAAGAGCGTGCCGAGCGAGGAACGGTTCTATTCGTGCTTCGACAAGGCGCACAACGGCCTCACCGAAATCGCGTTGGGGGTGTGGGAGGGGTTCCTCTTCATCAACGTCGCCCCGCAGCCCGAACAGACGCTGGAAGAATACCTGGGCGACTATGCCGAGCACTTCCGCGGCTATCCGTTCGACGAGATGGACTTCGGCTTCACCTATCGCACCGAGCTGGCGTGCAACTGGAAGGTGGCGCATGATGCCTTTGCCGAAGCCTATCACGTCGATACGATCCACGCCGGCTCGTTCCCGAACGTGTTTTCCACCGGCCTGCAGAACGTGAAGCTGATGGGGCCGCACCGGACTTGCGCGGTGTGCCTGACGCTGGACGCCAAGCCGACGCCGGTTTCCGCCGTGGCCAACGCGATATCCGGTGCGAGCCTTGTTTCGCGCCGCGGCGAATCGATGCTGCCGAAGACGATCAATCCCGATCATCGCGGCGATTTCGCCTTCGAGCTGAGCGTCATTTTTCCGAACACGCTGCTGCATGTGTCGGAAGGGATCTGGTTTACCCACCAGTTCTGGCCGACCGCGCACAACCGCACCGTGTGGGAAGGCCGCTATTACGTGCGTGCGCCCAGGACCAACGCGGAACGCTGGGCGATCGAGCATGCGATGACGCTCCAGCGCAACGCCTGGCTCGAAGACACCGCCACCATGGAAGATACCCAGCGGGCGATGGAATCGCGGGCGAAGACGCAGCAGCACCTGCAGGACGATGAAATCCTCATCCGCCATAGCGCCGCCGTCGTCGACCAGTACGTCAACGCCTGAACAGGACGCAGATCATGACCCAGCTTTCGCTGCCCGCGGATTTCGCGGACCTTTCGCCCTGGCTCGAATGGGCATTGCCGACGGCCGACGAACGCCAGACGCGCCGCCGTACTGCGACGCCGCAGGCGCTCAAGGCGTTCTACGATGCGACGTTGCCGCGTCTTGAAGCGATCCTTGCCGAAGTGGACAAGTATCCGCTCGGCGGGCTGCCCGAAGCGCTGCAGCCGCTCTACAACATCGCGCTGTCGCTGGCCGAAGTCGCGCCGCACCTGGAACTTTACGGCGGCGCGGTCGGCGTGCCCTATGCCTTCGAGGAAACGCGCTTCGTGGCGGTGCATGGCGCGCAGCCGACCTGGCAGGGCCTTCAGCCGATGGCACATCCCTGACATGGCGGAGCCCACGTCCGGCGAATACAGGCTGGCGCGGCTGGAGGCGCGTGCGGAGATCGGGGATCTCGTGGCGCGTTACGCGTTGGGGGCGGACCGCAAGAACGATCCCGCGATTCTCGGTCCGCTCTTCGCCGCTAATGCGGTGTGGTCGGCCGAAGGGTTCGCCGATCTCGTCGGCCGCGATGCGATCGCGGTGGGCCTGGCCGGTCTTGCGGCCGACAGGGTGCTGTGGTCGATCCATTATATGGTCTCGCCGCTGATCGAACTGGCGGCGGACCTGCGTTCCGGGCGCTGCCACTGGTACTTGTGGGAGCTGTGCACGATGGCTCCTGCGGCCGGTGATCAGGGGCACGCCAGCCCGACCGACACCTGGTTTGGTGGCTGGTACGACAGCGATGTGGTGCTTACGTCCGAAGGATGGCGCTTTTCCAAAGTGAGGCTCGATGTCCGCCTTCAGGGCGAGGCCGTGCCTTCATGGCAATTCAAGAAACCGGTGAACTTGTGACGATCAGACTCTGTGCAACCCGTGACATACCCGCCGGCGAAGTCATCCGCGTCGATCTCGACGACGGACGCGCGCTGGCCGTCTACAACCTCGATGGCGAATTCTTCGCGACGGACGATCTGTGCACGCACGGCGATGCCTCGCTGGCCGAAGGCGAAGTGGACGGCGGCAAGATCCTCTGCCCGTTCCACATGGGCAGTTTCGACATCCGCACCGGGGAAGCGATCGGCGCGCCCTGTTCGATCGCGGTCAGAACCTATTGCGTCTCGGTGTCGGGCGGCGACGTGGTGATCGACGCCTGACGGCGGCGCATTGCGCGAAAGGCAATCCACCCTTGCGACAGGGGAGCCCCCGGCTTCCCTGTCGTCTTTTGCCGATCGGGCCGGATAGGAATTTTTGCAGAAGTCATCTGTTCAAATGAATGATTTCCTCCTATATCATGCATATGAAAGGAGAAGGCATGGCGACCCGGTTTGAAAGCCCGCCGCGCGGCGATGCGGAAATCCTGACCTCCGCGCTGGGGCGGATCGCCGATTTCTGGAATTTCAGCAACACCAAGCTGGCCACGGTGCTCGGCGTGTCGGCCGCCACGGTCTCGCGCCTGCGCAGCGGTCGGTCGGTGCTCGATCCGGCTTCCAAGTCCTATGAGGCGGGCCAGTTCCTGCTGCGGTTGTTCCGCAGCCTCGATGCGCTGCTCGGCAGCGACGATGCTGCCGCGCGGCGCTGGCTGGAAACCGCCAACCTCGATCTCAATGCCCGCCCGCTCGACCTGATCGACAGTTTCCGGGGCCTGATTTCCGTGTGCGATTATGTGGACGCCTACCGCGCTCGCGTCTGAAGCCCGGCCATGGCGGGGTGATGCCTGGCGGGTGGTGGAAGCCCAGCACCGCATCTCCACCAACCGTCTGGCCGATGGGCTGGCGGATCAGGCGCGGCTCGAAATGCTGGCGGACGCGGTCAAGCCCGATCTGCCGCCGGAAACGCGCGGGCTGCACTACCTGCTTGCTTCGCCCTTCCGTTATGGCCATCGCAACGAAAGCCGCTTCCGCCGCGCGAACGAACGCCCCGGCATCTTCTACGCGGCCGAGCGCGAGGCCACGGCCATCGCTGAAACGGCTTATTGGCGCTTGCGTTTCTTCCAGCGGTCCCCCGGGTTTGTACCGCCTTCGACCACGAGCGAACACACCAGTTTCACCGCCGCGCTGGCGACGGCTTCGGCGCTCGACCTGACACTTCCGCCTTTCGACAACGAAGCGGCGCGCTGGATCGATCCGTTGGACTACACGGCCTGCCAGGATCTTGCCGCGCAGGCGCGCGAAGCCCGGATCGCGCTGATCCGCACCCGCTCCGCGCGCGATCCCGGTGGCGGGTGCAATCTGGTGCTGTTCGATCCGGCGGCCTTCGCGCGCCAGCAACCGGTGATCCGCCGGACATGGCACTTGCGCCATGAAGGCGGCCGGCTGCTCGCTCTGGCGGCCTTTCCGGCGGAGGAGCGCTTTGTCTTCACCGCCGCCCAGTTCGGGCTTGGCTGAGATGCGCTTTCGCGATCAGCGGCCGGACATGCGCTTCAGCGTCATCGACGGCCGCTCGCCGAACCGTTCGAGGTAATCGCGGGCGAATTTCGACAGGTGGGTGAAACCACAGGCCAGCGCAACTTCTGTGACAGAAACGCCGGTATCGGCGCCCTCGCGCAATTGCCGCCGTGCCAGATCGAGCCGGTGGTTCTTGAGATAGAGCATCGGCGTGGTGTTGCGGAAGCGCCGGAAGCCCGCATGGAGCGACCGCGCGCTGACACCGGAAACGACGATCATTTCTTCCAGCGTGATCGGCGCTTGCGCGTGTTCGTGGATGAACTCCTCGACCCGGCGCACGTAATAGGGGGCGGGGCACGAAGCCGGCGCGTCGAACAGGTCGGAATGGTTATGGGGCACGGCGGCCAGCAACAGCCGCTGGAGCGTCTCCTCTACCGCGCCGCTTGCCCGCGCATGGTTGAACCCGCTCAACCCGGTTTCGATGCCGGAATCGAGATTGTCGCACACGGTGCGAACAAGCTGCGCGAACGCGGCGGCCGCGCCTTCGAGCCGAACCGGTTGCGGCGAGAAATGAAGGTCGCCCGGCCGAAACCCCAGTTCCTGCGCCAGAATGGCCTCCAGCCCGCTCTTGTCCATCTTGACGGTGAAGTGCTTGTAGCCGTCTCCGAACATCTGCCGGACCTTGGCGTCGGGGCCAAGCACGCACATCTGGCCGGGGTGCAGCTCGAAGGTCGCGTTATCCTGCGTGATCTGCGCGACGCCGCGCAGCGAGAACTGGACAAGATAGAGCACGTCGGTCGGCGGGATGTTCACCACCACCCGGCCATAGGGGTTGCCGTAGTCTGTGGCGTTGAACGTGACCGACTTGAGCGAGGCCTGATGGTGCCGGAAGGCAAGGGGCGGGTTGCCGCCTTCCACCCGCAGGTCGTGCGGGCAGAACATGCGGCTCATGTGATCATGAACCTCGTTGATATCGCGTGTCGCGAGGCGCGTCAGGCTGGGCAGCGGAAGATCGCTGCCATCCCAAGAGCGGACAGAAGTCATGGCTGGGATCATTATCGTTGGACCTCCGCTTGAGCTGGTCGATTCCGCTCCCGATTCACGCTGCTTCGAAGACGTTGTCGATGATCCTCTCCGGCGGCGCAAAGCCCTTTCTACTATGGGACAGGCCAAGGTCGATCAAAGTTTCGCACGCCTTGAATGCGACGAGACCCGGATTGAGCACCGGCACGGGCAGGTGCGCGGCGAGATAGGCGTGCGACTGGTGCATGGTGGTCGATCCCAGCACCAGCACGTCCGCCCCGTCCTCCTCGATCGCACGACGCGCGGCGTCCATCAGCAGCGGGAAGACGCTGTCCTCCTTGCCCGCCAGCAGTTCGGCGGTATCGGGGCGCACGCCGATCGAGCGGATCGCGGCGAGGCGGTGGTGCAGTCCCTGTTCGGTCAGGACCTTGTCATAGAGCCAGCGCCAGTTATCCCACATCGAAAGGATCGCGAATTTCTTGCCGAGCTGGCAGGCGAGATGATAGGTCGCCTGTGCCGTGCCGACCACGGGGATGGTCAACCGCGACCGCAGCGCCGCCACGCCGGAATCGCTCATCGAATTGATGCAGACCGCGCTGAAGTCCTCCTCCTCCGCGCGGCATCCCGCCTCCAGGCAGAAGGCATCGGCGATCGTGCCTTCATAGAGGGAATCGAGCGTCGCCCCGCCGCGCGCCGCGCAGGCGAACTCGATGGCGATGTCCGGCCGGACCAGCCCGGCGGGGATCTGGCTGGCGAATGCGGCAAGGGCTTGCTGCGGCACCGGCACGGGAACGATCATCTTGATGCGATGGGTCATGAACGGTTCTCCGGGTATCGCCTTGCGCCAGCGCTCCCTGCGGCGCCGGGTGGCAAAATTTCCCTGATTCCGGTAGAAGCGTGATGCCTGAGGTTTGCCGCGTCCAATACTGAATCTGCGCCACTTCATACCTAACAGGTATTATATCCCATCGAAGTGTCGGGTTCGCGCGGCCTGTCCGTTGCCGGCGCGGATCGTGTCGAAATTCCGCACTCAGCGGTCACCGGTTGCAGGGGCGGGATAGCGTTCCGGCGCGGCGTTCCCGCAGTCTTCTCATGCCGTGGCGCGACAGGGAGGGCTGTGTGGAACGCGAATTGCCTGAAGGGTTTGAAGATCTTCTGCCGTTCCTGGACTGGGCAAGACCCACCGAGCGGGAACGCAACGACAAGCGCTGGTCGTCCTCGCTCGAAGAGAGCCAGGTGTTCTACGATACCATGCTGGAGCGCAGCCCCGCCGCCTTTGAATATTTCGGACAGCGGCCCCTGTCGGAAATCGACGGGGCGGATCGCACTCTTCTCGACATGTGCCTTGCCCTCGCGGAATGTTCCGCCACGATCGAGATGTATGGCGATCCCGCGCCCAAATACGTCTTCCCGATCTCCCGTTTCGTCCCCACGCATGACGCCTGGCCGCTGGCCGGCAAGGGAGCCGCCGCATGAGCACCGCACCGTGCCGTTTCATGGATCGCTATCCCGAAGAGGGCCGCGGCCCGATCCCGGTCGAGCGCTATACCTCCCAGGAATACTTCGATCTGGAGCGCGAGCGGGTGTTCCGCCGCAAGTGGCTCAACGTCGGCCGCGTGGAACAGGCGCCCAATCCGGGCGATTATTTCGTCGCCGACCTCAAGATCCTCGACACGTCGCTGCTGGTGATCCGCGGCAAGGACGGAGAATATCGCGCGTTCCACAATATGTGTTCGCACCGTGGCGCGCCGGTGGCATGGGATGCGGAAGGGTCATGCCGCGGCTATCTGGCCTGCCGCTTCCATGGCTGGGTCTATGACACCACTGGCAAGCTGGTGCAGATCACCGATGCCGAGAACTTCCCCGGCGTGAACCCGGCGGAAAATGGCCTCACGCCGGTTCATTGCGCCATCTGGAAGGGCTTCATCTTCGTCAATCTGGCGGACCGGCCCGAACAGACGCTGCTCGAATACCTGGGACCGGTGGCGGACGAGATCGGGCGGTTCGACTTCGAAGGCTATACGCCCGCGTTTTCTTACCGCATCGACGAGCAGGTCAACTGGAAGACCCTGCAGGAAGCCCAGCTCGAAGGCTGGCACTTGCCCTACCTGCACGAAAAGACGCTGGCACGCGCGGTCAAGATCGATGGCAACCAGTATCGCCACACCGCGATTGAACTGCATGGTTTGCACGGCGTACTGGGTTCGCCGCCGCCCGATTCCTTCACGCCCCCGCCTACCGCGCTGCTTGCCAGCCGTTTCGGCACGGGTACGGTGCAGGCCTTCGGGACCAAGGTCGAAAACGCCGGCGAAGGCTATCGCTTCCGGGGCTCGTTCGATTTCTGGCACATCTTCCCGAACTTCTTCGTCGGGCTGCTGAACGGCTTGTTCTTCACCTTCAACATCTGGCCGGTTGCGGTCGATCGTAGCGTGTGGGAGATCAAGGGCTATTATCCTCCGGTGCGCACCGCCGGGGAACTCTTCGCGCGCGAATATTCCAAGATCGGCCTGCGCGATCCGATGATGGAAGACTGTTTCACCCACGAACTGATCTGCGCGCAACTCAAGTCCGGCGCCAAGAACCACATCTTCTTCCAGGACGAGGAGATGCTGGCCCGGCACCTCAGCAATGGCGTCGATCGTTGCGTGCGGGGCCTGGCCTGAAGGGCCAGTGTCTTAACCGGATTGCAGCGCAATAACGGGTTTACCGCTCCGATCGCGCCTTTGAAGACTGCGGAAGGCGTCCGTTGATGCGGCGAAATCGTGTTTGCAGATGGGCGGAGAGGCAAGTTCGCCGCGTGCGATCCGGTCCAGAAGGGTCTTGACCCGTTCGGCAAAGCGGTCCGGTTCGCTTTCGGCAAAATCGCGGATGTCCACGCCCAGCAGATCGGCATTCTTCAGCAGGGCCAGATTGACGGGCAACGCGGGAATCCCGCCGGCGGCAAAGCCGATGACGAGGTGGCGCCCGCGCTTGGCCAGACTGCGAAAAGCCGGTTCGGTCAGCGGTCCACCCAAGGGATCGACTACCACGTCCGGCGCCTTGCCCGACAGGACCGTCCGCAATTCATCCCGCCAGCCCGGCGCGGACAGATCGACCGTCGCCATCGCACCCCTTGCCATGGCGGCGTCCCGTCGATGGTCAGCAGAAACGCCGGCGACCGGGATCGCTCCGTTCGCCCGGGCGATTTGCATGGCTGCGCCGCCCACGCCGCCGTTCGCGCCCAGAACGAAAACCGTCTCGCCGGGCTGCAGGCGGCCGCGCACGTTCAGGGCGTAATCGGCTGTGGCGTAATCGAGCACCACCGCGGCGGCGGTCTCGAGGGGTACGCGATCGGGCACCGCAACAAGGGCGCCGGTCGGGACCGTGCAGTATTCGGCAAGGCCGCCACCCATCCGCCAGGCGACGACGCGCTGGCCCGCCGACCACCCGGTCACCCCTTCGCCGACGGCATCGATCGTGCCGGCGATCTCGCCGCCGGGAACATAGGGCAGCGGGGGTTTCCACTGGTACTGGCCAGCGATGAGCAGCCCGTCGACGAAGCCCAGGCCCACCGCGTTGACGCGCAGACGCACTTCCCCGCTCGCCGGTTGCGGCACGGGCGCTTCATCCAGCACGAGCGCATCGATACCATCGAGACGGTGGACCGCGACGCGCTTCATGCGGGCGCATCCCAAGTGGCCTTAAGCGACATCAGGCCACGAAACAGGAAGTTTTCGCGCCAGTGGGCATTCGCGCTATCCACGCGCATGTGCGGCAACGTGCGCGCGAGGTGTTCGAAAGCGACGCGCGCCTCGATCCGGGCCAGTTCGGCGCCCACGCAGAAGTGGATGCCGCCGCCGAAGGTCAGGTGACCAGCATCCCCGCGCGCAATGTCGAAGGCATCGGGATCGGCGAACTTGCGCGGATCACGGTTGGCTGCGCCGATCAAGGTCAGCACCCGTTGCCCGGCGCGGACCGGGTGATCGCCGATCGTGGTGTCGGCCAGCGCGGTGCGGTAGGTGGCGATCAGCGAGCTTTGGTGGCGCAGCGCTTCCTCGCAGGCGCCCGATGCCATGCCGCCGGGGTCAGCAACCAGCCTGGCCCACTGTTCGGGATGAGCGTGCAGGGCGTGAAGGCCATTGCCGATGATGTTGGCGGTGGTTTCGAAGCCCGCCCCGAACAGGCCGATCGTGACGGTAATCGCCTCATGCACCGACAGCCCGTCCGGCTCCTGCCCGGTGCGGGCCAGCGCGGTGAGCAGGTCATCGCGCGGGTTGGCAAGGCGGTCGGCGAATTGCGCCTCGAAGAAGGCTTCGAGTTCCAGGATGCGGCGGTTGGCGAGCGCCAGTTCGGCGGGACTCAGGATGCGCGCCTCGAACACAGTGAAGGCTTCCGGGATGGCCGCGATCAGCTCGGCCATTTCGGGGGCTTCGTAATCGATGCCCATCAGGTCGCAGATGACCATGACCGGGAACTTGTAGGCGAATTCGGTAATCAGGTCGGCGTGGCCGCGCGCCTGGAAACCATCCGTCAGCTCCCGCGCGATTTCACGGATGCGTGGCTCCATCGCGCGAACCCGCTTCGCGGTCAGCGAACCCACCACCAGATTGCGGATGCGCGTATGCTGCGGCGGGTCCTGCATGATGAAGACTTCGGATAGCCAGCGGTAGGCGGGATTGGCCAGTACGTCGAAGTCCGGCCCATAGAACAGGCGCAGGTTCGCCGCGAAATCGCCGGTGCCGAAATCCGTGCGGTTCATCAGCACATCGCGCACGTGTTCGTGCCGCGAAACCACCCAGTAGCCATATTTGGACCAGTGGAACGGATCGCGTTCGCGCAGGGCGGTGAAAGTGGGCCAGGGATCGGGGATCAGCGCCGGGTCCGAAGTATCGAGCGGAGGGATGGTCGCTGCGGTATCGATGTCCATGCCGTTCTCTCTCCCCTTTCAACCCGGTTGTTTGACCCCGCCGCGCGTCAGGCGGCCTGTTCGGCCTTGTCCGTGGGCGTTCCGGTGAATCTCAGGTCTTCCGCCTTCGCCTCGCGCGTCATCCGCCAGAAGGCATCGTTGCGCCAAGGCGTGATGGCGATCACCCGGCCGCGCGAATTGCGATACCAGTTGGTGGCGCCGGGATGCGTCCACACCAGCTTTTCGTGCGCCGCGTCGATCTTGGTCTTGTAGTCGCCATAGACGTCCTCGCGCACCTCGACCGCGTCCGCGCCCGATTTCACCAGCGCCTCGATCACGCGGGTGGCGTAATGCGCCTGGTTTTCGATGTTGCGGATCATGCTGCCGCCGTGGCCGGAACCGACGTTGGGGCCAAGCAGGATGAAGAAGTTTGGAAAGCCCGGAACCAGCGTGCCGAGATAGGCGGCGGCGTTGTCGCCCTCCCAGAAATCGCGCAGCACGCGCCCCTCCCGCCCGATCACGTCATAGGAGCCGAGCACGTTGGCTGCCTGGAAGCCGGTGGCCAGGATCAGCACGTCCGCCTCGAACGCCTCGCCATCCTGCGCGATCAGTGTGGTGCCGCGCACTTCCGCGAGGCGTTGCGGCACGAGCCGCACGTGCGGCTTGCGCAGCGTGCGATACCAGCCGTTGTCGAGCAGCATGCGCTTCGCGAACGGGGGATAGTCGGGCAGCACCAGCGGCAACAGGTCCTGCCGTTCGCCCAGCTCCTCGCGCACGTAGCGGGTGAAGAACTCGCGATGGCCGTCGTTGATCGCGTTGACGGCGCGCGCCGGTTCCGCCCAGTCGGGATCGCGGAACAGCGTGCCGTGCACGCGATCATTGAACGTCCACGACAGGCGCTGTTCCACCCACGCGCGGTATAGCGGCACCACCTGCATCAGATAGCGCACGCCGGTCGGCACGGGCTTGCGGAACTGGGGGAAGGGCGCGGCCCATTGTTTGGAGCGCGCGAATAGCGTCAGCTCGGCAACCTCGTCGGCAATCGCCGGCACCACCTGCATCGCCGAAGCGCCATTGCCGACGACAGCTACGCGCTTGCCCTTCAGGTCGATATCCTGCGGCCAGTCGCTGGTGTGTACGATCTGGCCGGCGAAGCCGGAGAGGCCCTTGATGTCGGGCACGACCGGCATGTTGAGAATGCCCACCGCGCTCATCACGATGTCGGTGTGGTGGATTTCCTGCTGGCCATCCCCGGTGCGCACGGTGACCTGCCACTGGTTCCGGTCCGCCAGCCATTCGGCGCGCTCGACCTTGGTGCCGAAGCGGACGCGATCATAGAGCCCCGTCTCCCGAGCGGTTTCAAGCAGGTAGTTCTCGATCTCGTCGCGCAAGGGGAAGAAGGCCGACCAGTCGTTGGGGCGGAAAGAGAAGGTGTAGGTCAGGTTCGGCGTGTCGACACCGCAACCGGGATAGCGGTTTTCCCACCAGGTGCCGCCAAATTCCGTGTTCTTTTCGAAGATCGTGTGCGCGATGCCCATTTCGCGCAGGCGCACCGCGGCGACCATGCCCGAAATGCCCGCGCCGATGATGATCGCCGTCAGCGGTTTTGCCGGGCGCGCCGGTTCCGGCGCGGGATCGAGGTGCATCGTCGCGGCGACGATGTCGCCATATTCGGGCGGCACGGCCTCGGTCATGGCGACGGCCAGCATCGCGGCGAGGTCGGCATTGGCGGGGCGCGGCAGCGCGGGTTCTTGCCCTTCAGCCCAAGCGACGATGGCGGTCCATGCGGCGTCCCTGATCTCGCGCTGGGTATCCTCCGGCAGACCGCCGCTGTCGTTGTCGTCCAGCCCCTTGCCCCGGCGCGGCGCGTAGGGTGGTTCGAGATAGCGCCGGTCGCCGGTCAGCTGGACCAGCACCATCAGCAGGGCAGGGATATTGGCCTCATCCACGCCCTGCCGCAGCAGCGCGCGGTCGATTGTAGCGGCGGCAAAGGGGCGGTCGGTGATCTTCGGAGCGGTCATGGCAATCCTCGTTGGCCGCACGTTCGGGCGAGCATCATACCTATAATAAGAAATATCTACCGATCAGTATATAGAGTCAATCGCAGACCGGTGTTAGCCGGCGAAACTCTCCCGCCGCACCCGCATTCCGGCCTTTTCACGGTCCCAAGTGTCGCCCGTGATGCCCTGCGCGCGCAGATCCCCTTTCAGCACCTTGGCCGAAGGCGTCTTGGGCAGCTCGTCCAGCACGCGGATATAACGAGGCACCATGAAATAGGGCATCCGTTCGATCAGGAAGCGGGCGAGTTCGGGAACGTCGATCGCCTGCCCCGGCACCGGCGCAACGATGACCATAACCTCGTCCTCGGAGAATTCGCTGGGCACGGCGATAGCCGCCGCCTCGCGCACGGCGGGATGAGCGCAGACCTCCACTTCGACTTCGAACGAGGAGATGTTCTCGCCGCGCCGGCGGATCGCGTCCTTCACGCGATCGACAAAGTAGAAATAGCCATCCTCGTCGCGGCGGAAGGCGTCGCCGGTATGGAACCAGCCGTTGGCCCAGGCCTTGGCGGTCGCTTCCGGGTTGCGGTTATACCCGCTGTTCATTCCCCAGGGGCGGTCGGTGCGCACCAGCATCTCGCCGATTTCGCCCACTGGCACTTCGCAATCGTTGGCATCGACCAGCCGCACTTCCACGCCCGGCCGCGCGCGGCCACAGGTGCCGCGCTTCACCGGGTTGGCTTCGGATACGATCGGCGAGGAAATCTCGGTCATGTTGAAGATGGTGTAGATGTCGATGCCGAAGCGCTCGGTGAAGGCGGGCGCATCGTCGGTCAGCGGAACCATGAAGGCCTTGCGCACGGTGTGGTTGCGGTCCTCGGGCGAGGGCGGGCGCTTCATCAGGAACGTGGCCATCACCCCCAGCAGGAAGACGACCGTGGCCCGCGTGCGCGCCGCGATTTCCCAGAAGCGGTCGGTCGAAAAGCTCTCGACCATGGCCACCGAGGCCCCGCGCGCCAGCATCACGAACGGCGGCCCCATGCCGCCGATGTGGAAGATCGGCGCCACGCACATGTAGCGGTCGTCCTCACCCACCATCGGCCAGGATTCGGGGCCGGCGTTGGAGAACATGTGCAGGTACGAGGACAGCACGCCCTTCGATGGACCCGTGGTGCCCGAGGTATAGATGATCGACTGGATGTCCCACGGCTGGATCGGCCGCTCGAGTGCGGACACGGCATCGCCGTCCAGATCATCGAAGCGCGTGACGTCCAGCCCGACGTCCGGCGCAGCGCCTTGCGTCGTCAGGACCAGCCGGCGCAGCGCGGCGCGGTCGATTTCGCCAAGCCGGCCCACGAGATCGGGATGGGCGATGATGAGATCCGCCCCGGAATTCGCGACGACGTGGGCGAGCAGGTTGCCGCGGTAGGCGGTGTTGAACGGCACGAACACTGCGCCAAGGTAGTTGATCGCATAGAACGCGAGCAGCGCATCGCGCCCATTGGGCAGCCACACCGCCACGAAATCGCCCTGCCGCACGCCCAGCTTCTCCAGGCCCGCGGCCTTAGCGATAGTGCGGCGGCGCACATCGGCAAAGGTCCATTCCTCGCCGTCTTCCCAGACGACGTGGACCTTGTCCGCGCGTTCGCTTGCCCAGCGGTCGACGAGATAGCGCAGCACGCATTCGTCGCGGTTGGGGATGCGCGGATCGGTGAAATCGCGCGCGGTCTTCGGGTTGGTATCGGTCATCGGTCCTCTCCGCGCCCGGCTGGCGGGCGTCTGAGGACAGCGGTCAATCCAGGCCGATCAGCCGCAGGCAGGCCTTCATGGCCTGATCCGCCACTGCATCGCCAGACCGACTGCTGCCCGGGCGGTAGCAATAGGTAATCCAGCTGAGCAGCCCGCCGATCCAGATCGACATTGCCGGCGCATCGGGCACGGTGATGTACCCGTCGCGCACGCAATCCTCGATCATCTTGCCGATGCGCAGGTCGAATTCGTGGCGCAGGCGCAGGATGCGCTGTGCGTCCGTCCGGTCAAGGTTCATCATCTCGCGCTGGTACACAACGAGATATTCGTTGCGGTCGATGATGATCTTCGCCACTTCGCGCAGCGAGGCCTTGAGCAGGTCTATCGACGTCCGTTCCGTTTCCGCGATCCTGTCCAGGGCGGCGAGCGATTCGGTAACCCCGAGTTCGCAGATGGCGCACAGGATCGCCGCCTTGCCCTTGAAGTAGGTGTAGAGAAACGGCTTGGTCGCGCTCAGCCGGTCAGCGAGCATTTCCAGCGTTGCCGCCTCGTATCCCTTTTCGAAGAACAGCGCGGCGGCCTCTTCGAGAATACGGGCCTGCTTGAACGCGACCACACCGGTTCTGATCTCGCGCCCGGTGGGCGCGGCGGTGCTGCGTTGGCGCGGCTTGGCGGCAGTGCTGGACTTGGTCATGCGGCCTTTCTCAGAATTTCCAGGATATCGGCGGGCGAACGCACCGGCCGCGGATTGGTTCTCCCCCATATATCAAGCATGGTATATTCCGCTACCTGCTGGAATCGATCTTCGCCCACGCCCACGTCCGCCAGCGTGCGCGGCATGCCGAGGCTGCGGATGAACGCGTCCAGCGCTTCGGACGCCGTGCCATGGGTATTGCCCAGGCACTGCAGGATGCGGCCTTGCCGGCTGGCATCGTGCTCGGCGTTCCAGGCCAGCACATAGGGCGACATCACGCACGACGTGTAGCCGTGGGGAACGTCGCAGGTTCCGCCCAGAATATGGCCGATGGCGTGGCTGGCTCCCATGGGCACGCCGCCGATGATCGAGATCATCGATTGCCACGCGCCGATCTGGCATTTCAGCCGCGCTTCCATGTCCTGCGGGTCCGCCTTGGCGCGGCTCAGCCCCTCGACCAGCAGGCGCAGCGCGCTATCGGCCAGCCCGTCGGCGAAATCGTTGGAAAGATGCGAGGCAAGCGTTTCGACCGCGTGGTCGACCGCGCGCACCCCCGTCGAGAGCCACAGCCATTCCGGGGTATAGACCGTCAGGGCGGGGTCGAGCACGACCATCACCGGCGCCATGTTGCGATGTTCGTAGCCCTGCTTGTGCTGGATCGCCTCGTCCGTGGCGCCGGACAGCGCGTTGAATTCGCCGCCGGACAGTGTCGTTGGCACGCAGATGACGCGCACATCGGGGCCGACGGTCAGGGGATTGATGACATTGCCACCATCGTCGACATAGACGTGCAGCGGCTCGAATGCTTCGACGCTGCGGACATCGTGCTTGAGCAGCAGCGCGATGATCTTGGCGCTGTCGGTGACCGAACCGCCGCCGACCGAAACGATCAGATCCGCACCGGCCGCCCGCGCGGCATCGGCGGCGCGCAATACGTCCGAACGCGGAGCGTGCGGCGCGATACCGCTGAACGTGGCGGCATGGCGATCGCCAAGCGCGTGTTCGATCGCGGCAATCTCTTCCGTTTTCGTGCGCAGGGTCTCGGACGCCAGAATGAATACGCGACGCGCGCCCATCTTCTCGGCCTGGTCGCGGATCGCCTCGCGGGCCGGGGTGCCCATGGTGACCCGTTCGGTTTCGGTAAACGTCATCTCGCTGGCTCTGACGCTGCCCACGGCTTTCTCCTTTCTGCGCGCCTGTCCGCCCTTTGGCCGGCGCTTGCGCATAGAGTGCCACGAGAAGGCATTACCCGCTAGTATATTTTTCGACCTATGATAAGGACTGTGCAAAGATAGTGGCCTGACAAAGTGTAGGGCGCCCTTGCCATGGCGCAACTGGGGAAGAAGAACAGATGGATAATGCCGGCGCTGTGCCCTTGAAAGACAACGCCGAGGGTGCGGAGCGCAACGGCATGTCACATGCGAGACCGCCACAGGGGCCGCTTGCCGGAATCCGCGTGCTGGAATTTGCCGGGCTGGGGCCGACGCCGTTCAGCGCGATGTTGCTCGCCGATTTCGGGGCGGACGTGCTGCGCGTGGAGCGGATCGGCCACGTGTCGGCCGCCGGCGGGGACGAACGCCACAACTACCTCAACCGCAGCCGCCACACCATCGGGCTTGATCTCAAGAGCACACAAGGCCTGGCGCTGGCGCGCGATCTTGCGTCCAGGGCGGACGTGCTGATCGAAGGCTTCCGGCCTGGCGCGATGGAACGGCTCGGGCTCGGCCCTGACGCGCTCTGCGTGCTCAACCCGAGCCTGATCTACGCACGCATGACGGGATGGGGACAGACCGGACCGCTGGCGCATACGGCCGGGCACGATATCAACTATCTGGCGCTGACTGGCGGCCTGGAACTGATCGGTCCGCCGGACCGTCCCCCGCCGCCGCCGCTCAACTTCGCGGCGAACTTCGGCGGCGGCGGCATGGTGCTTGTCGCGGGCATCCTCGCCGCGCTGGTCGAGCGGTCGACCAGCGGCAAGGGGCAGGTGATCGACGCGGCGATGATCGATGGCGCGTCGCTATTGATGACCCAGGTCTTCGCCTGGACCCGCATGGGCATCTGGCGCGAAGGGCGCGGTGGCAATCTGCTCGATGGAAGCGCCTATTTCTACCGTTGCTACGAGACTGCCGACGGACGCCACATGGCGGTCGGCGCGCTGGAGCCGCAGTTCCACGCCTTGTTCGTGCAGGCGCTCGGGCTCGATCCGGCCGAGTTCGCCGATCACCTGAATCCCGCCCACTGGGAAGCGCGTGCCGCGCGTATCGCGGCGATTTTCCGCACGCGCACGCAAGCGGAATGGACTCGCGCTTTCGAAGGCATCGATGCCTGCGTCACGCCGGTGCTTTCGCCGCAGGAAGCACTGTCCCATCCGGCGAACCTTGCCCGGGGCGTGCATGTTGGCCCGCCCGACGCGCGGCAGCCCGCGCCCGCCCCGCGCCTTTCGCGCACACCGGGCGCCATGCGGTCCATGCCGGCGCTGGCGGGAGAAGGCGGGATCGCCGCGCTAGAGCAGTGGAACTTCGACAACCATGCAATCCGCGCATTGACGGAAGCAGGCGTTCTGGCAGCGAGCTAGGGTCAGAACCCTGGCTCGTAACCTCCTAAAGCGGGTTGAGCACGGGGCGAAAGCCGCTGCCCTCGCGCAGCACCCGCGCCATGTGGCTGCCGCCGAAGTGCGCCGGAATCAGCAGCGCCTCACGCGACGCGGCAAGGTCCAGCACCTTGCGCCGCGTCTCGCGCGCCTGTTCGGGTTCCTCGCAAAAAATACTGTTCCATTCGGGGCGGTAGATCTGCGCCGGATGATGGACCACATCGCCCACGAACATGGCGGTCTCTCCACCGCTGGCGACTTCCAGCATCATGCTGCCGGGCGTGTGTCCGGGGCAGGAGCGCAGGATGAGGCCATCGTCAACCTCGAAGCCATCTTCGGCCCATTCGGCGCGCCCGGCCTCGATGATCGGGCGCACGCTGTCATCGAACATGCCGGCGTTGACCGCCGCGCCGATCCCGGCCGGGCCGGCGGCCTCGTCCTGCGGGTCCCAGTAAGCGCGGTCGGAGAGTGGCAGCACATAGCGCGCGTTGCGGAAGGTCGGTTCCCAGCGCCCGTCCACCAGCCGCGTGTTCCAGCCGACGTGGTCCACATGGATATGTGAGCAGACCACCACGTCGATGTCCTCGGGCTGGAACCCGGCCGCGGCCAGGTTGCCGAGGAAGTCGGTTTGCAGGTTGCCGAAGATGGGCAGGTTCGGCCGGTCCTTGTCATTGCCCGCGCCGGTATCGAACAGGATGCGCTGCCGGCCTGTATCGAGCACCCAGCTTTGCAGGAATGCAAAGAGCTTGCCGCTGGCCGGATCGTAGTATTCCGGCGCGAACTCTTCGGCATGGGGCTCCCATCCATCGGACGTGAACCCCGCGAACAGGTCCGCCGGAGGCGAAAATGTACCTTGCCACTCTTCGATGCGATGAACCTTCACGGTTCCAATATCAAAGCGGTCCATCTCGCCTCCGGTCCGATTTCCGTCAGAAATTGAAAGCGGCGGTCACTCCGTAGGTGCGGGGCGGCATGACCGAGCCGACGCGGACGTAGGCGAAGGTCGCCGCCGTGATGATGTTGTTCGAGATGACGAACTTGTTGGTCAGGTTCTTCACCCACGCGCCGATCGAATAGCGATCGTTTGGCGAATGCCAGGTCAGGCCGGCGTTCGCCATGGCATAGGCGCCCTGTTCGGCATCACGGTTGTTGAATTCGGAGAAGTAGACTTTCGACTGCCACTTGATGTCGCCGTTCACCGCCAGTCGGCTGTCGTTGCCCAGCGGGATATCCCAGTTGATGCCGCCGCCGAAGGTGAAGCGCGGCGCGTTGGGCAGGCGTTTGCCGCTCAGGTCGACAAGGCCCGGATCAGTGGGGCACGTCGCGTAGGAAATGCCAGGACGCGCGGGGAAGCCAGCCCCGTAATAGGCGTTGCAGAACTTGGTGAACTGGGCGTTGAGGTAGGATGCGGAAAGGTTGATGCGGAAGTTGCGCGTGACCCGGCCTTCCAGCTCCAGCTCGCCGCCATAGTTGCGCGCGGTCGCCGCGTTGATCGTCTGCACGATCGAGTTGGCGTTGACGAAGCTGACCTGGAGGTCCTTGTAATCGTAATAGAACACCGCGCCGCTCAGCAGCAGGCGGTTGTCGGCCAGCTTCTGCTTGAAGCCCGCTTCGTAGCTCCACACCGTTTCCGGGTTGATCGCCGCATCGGTGCTGCCGATGTTGATCACGCCCGACTTGAAGCCCTTGGTGACGCTGGCGTAGAGCAGCGAGGTGTCGCTGGGCTTGAATTCGAGCAGCACCTTGGGCGTCACGGAAGACCAGCCCTTGGCCTTGTCGGTCGGAATGTTCACGCCCAGCGCGTCGAAGCGGAAGTAGCCGACGCCGTTGCGGTGCTCGTAGTTGTAGCGCGCGCCGGCGGTCAGCTTCAGCGTGGGGCTGATGTCGACCGCGCCCTGCAGATAGACGCCCACCGCATCGATCTTGACGGTGCCGTTCTGTTCGTAGGCGCCGTTGTCAAAGGTGTTGGCCGGAAGGCCGAACAGCACGCCCAGATTGACGGTCGGCACCAGCACTTGCCCGGTGAGCTTTTCGTGGAAGTACATCGCGCCACCAAGCAGCGAGAAGCCGTTGCCCTGGTAATTCACCGTCATTTCCTGGCTGAAGGCGCGGCTCTTTTCGACGTAGTTGTTCTGTCCGGCAAGATTGACGTCCGAGACGTCAAGATCGTCCCGCTGGAAGCGATCGAACGTGCGATAGGCGGTAATGGACTTTACCGTCGTCGCGCCCAGATCCCAGTCCAGCGTGCCGGTGATGCCATAGCCCTTGCGCTTGTTGATCGCTTCCTCGTCGGAATAGATATTGCGCAGGTTGGGCTTCTGATTGCGGGCCGCGTAATAGTCGAAAATCGATTTCCCGCCGATCAGGTTGTGGAATACCGCGGCTTCGGGAATGACTGACGGCCCGAAGTAGTGGAACGCGTAATTGTTGTCGTCTTCGTGGAAATGATCGCCGACGATGGTCGCCTTGAAGTTATCCGCCAGTTTGGCAACGATAGTGCCGCGCAGGGAATAGGCATCGCGATCGTCCACCGGCTTTCCGGTGAACAGATTGACGCCGTAGCCATCACGCTTTTCGTACTTCCCCGCCAGGCGCACCAGCAGTTTGTCGCCCGACAGCGGACCGCCCACGGCCGCTTCGATCACCTTCGAGTCATAATTGCCGTAGGTTGCGCGCAGGTAGCCGTCGAGTTTTTCGGTGGGCAGTGCGGTCACGAGATTGATCGCGCCCGCCGTCGCGCCGCGGCCGTAGAGGATCGATTGCGGTCCGCGCAGAACCTCGATCTGGCCCAGGTCGAAGAATCCGCTCAACTGCTGCGCCGGGCGGGCAAGGATCGCGCCGTTCTGCAGGAAGGCAACGGCGCCTTCGCCGCCCACGTCGAAGTTGTTGAGGCCCACGCCACGGATGAAGGTACGGTTGACGCCGAACTGGTCGCCGATCGAGACGTTCGGCACCACGACCTGAAGGTCGCCGATGTTCTGGACGCCGCCAGGCCCGATATCGGCGGCGGTAATCGCGCTCACGGCCGCCGCCACTCTGCCCAGGGTCGTGTTCTGCTTGGTGGCCGTTACGATGATTTCCGCGGCGGACGGCGCGGCCGTCGATCCATCCTCGGCGGCCTGGGCCATGGCGGCTGCCGGAAACAGCAGCGCGATGCCCAGAGGTGCATGGCAAATCGCTCGCAACCCAAGCTTCATCGGAACTCCCCCAAATTGCTTTGCCGTTCTTACGGCGCTTTGTAGCTACTCGTGGGTATATATTGCATTCTCTTGGTAATCAAGAGTGCTCGGGATCGATCAAATTGCACGTCACGCCGCCGCTGACGACGCCATCGGACGTCGACCCAATTGGTGTCGAAAACGAAGGATTTCAGAGAGATGGTCGTCGTGTCGTCTGCTTCACCGTAGCGCTTGACCCCGGCCTCGCAGGGGGAGGCTAGTCGTCGTACATTCCATGCACGTCGCGGCTGATGGCGATCAGTTCCGCCAGTTCCACGGACACGTCGCCCATGCGATGAATCATCATGATTGGCGACCGTGCGGTGCTGTCGGCGATCGGGAGATAGGCCACATCGTCGCGCCGGAAGCGCTGCACCGATTCCGGAACGATGGTGAAGCCGGCATGGGCTGCGACAAGGCCGATCGCGGTCTGGAGCTCGCGTACTTCCTGCACGCCGCTCGGTTGCAGGCCGGCATCATGAAAAATGCTGAAAACCTGGTCCGCATAACTCGGGCGGGCCGGGCGCGGATAGGCGATCAGGGTGTCGCCGATCAGGTCCGCCAGATGGACCGGGCGTTGCGCCAGCGCGAGGGGATGGTCGGCCGGAACCGCCGCCAGGAGCGTCTCTTCGGCCAGTACGATCCGGCGGATGGCCGGGTCCTCGAAGCGCAACCGGCCGAAGCCGGCATCGATGCGCCCTTCCTTCAACGCCGCGATCTGTTCGGTGGTGGTGCATTCTAGGACGGAGACGTCCACGTTGCTGGCGCGATCGCGGAACAGGCGGATCACTTCGGGCAAGGGGCCGAACAGGATGGAGCCGACGAAGCCGATCACGAACCGTCGCTGCCCCTGCCCGGTGAAGCGGCGCATCATGTCGCGCAACTGGTCGACGCCGGCCAGCAGTGGCACGGCATGTTCATAAAGCAGCCGTCCGGCCTCGGACAGCCGCACGGGGCGGGAATCACGATTGAACAGGTCGGCGCCGATTTCCTCCTCCAGCTGCCGGATCTGCCGGCTCAGCGGCGGCTGCGCCACGTTGAGCCGCTCCGCCGCGCGCGTGAAGTTTTGTTCGTTGGCCACGGCGACGAAGTAGCGAAGGTGCCTCAGTTCCATATCATATCCAAAAGGTATCAGGCCGGACCAAGACGATCTTTCACGCACGCGGGAGGAGTCAATAGGAGAGGTGGAATATATGGCGGTTGGGAAGGGAATCGGCCGTTGGCGACCATAGACGCGATTGATACCTGGATTGTCGATGTTCCGACGATCCGCCCGCACGTGCTGTCGATGACCTCGATCAGCCGCCAGTCGATGGTGATCGTGCGCGTGCGCTGCGCCGACGGGGTGTCGGGGCTGGGCGAGGGGACGACGATCGGCGGGCTTGCCTATGGCGACGAAAGCCCGGAGAGCATCAAGCTCACCATCGATACCTATTTCGCACCGCTGCTGGTCGGCGCGGATTCGGCGATGCCGGCCGCGCTGATGACGCGGCTGCGGCAGAACGTCGTCGGCAACCACTTCGCCAAGAATGCGGTGGAGACCGCGCTGTTCGATTGCGTTGCGCGGCGTGCCGGCGTGCCGCTCTCTGATCTGTTGGGCGGTCGGCAGCACGATCGCTTGCCGGTATTGTGGACGCTGGCCAGCGGCGACACGGCGAAGGACATCGCCGAAGCCGAAGCGATGATCGCGGCGCGGCGGCACAACGTGTTCAAGCTCAAGATCGGCAAGCGCCCCCTGGCCGACGACGTCGCCCATGCCGGCGCGATCAAGCGGGCGCTGGGCGCCGGCGCATCGGTGCGCGTGGACGTGAACCAGGCGTGGGACGAGCAGACCGCGCGCAAGGGCGCGCGGATGTTGGGCGATGCGGGGATCGATCTGATCGAACAGCCGTTGCCGCGGGCCGACCGGGCCGGCATGGCGCGCCTTGCGGCCAGCGCTCCCATCGCGATCATGGCGGACGAAGCCTTGCGCGGCACGCACGACGCTTTCGATCTTGCCGCGATCCGCGCCGGCGATGCCTTCTCGATCAAGGCAGCGCAGGCCGGCGGGCTGATCGCGGCGGCAAAGGTCGCGGCGATCGCCGAGGCGGCGCATATCGGCCTCTATGGCGGCACGATGCTGGAAGGCAGCGTGGGCACGGCGGCGGCGGCGCACCTCTGTTCTACGTTCGCCACGCTGGCATGGGGCACCGAATTGTTCGGGCCGCTGCTGCAGACCGAGGAAATCCTCGCCACGCCGCTCGAGTATACCGATTTCGCGCTGACCGTGCCCAAGGGGCCGGGGCTCGGGATCGAGCTTGACGAGGACAAGGTCCGCCACTTCCGCCGCGATGCGCCGCAGCGCACCGTGGTCATGCTCAACCAGGCCGCGAGGTAATCATGCTCTTTCAGGTGGAAATGCTCGTCAAGGTGCCGGCGCATCTCGATCCGGCCGAGTTCGACCGGCTCAAGGCCGAGGAAAAGGCGCGCGCCGAAGACCTGCAGCGGGCTGGCACGTGGCGGCATCTGTGGCGGCACGTGGGAGCCTATGCCAATACCAGCATCTTCGACGTGGCCAGCAACGAGGAGCTTCATGCTATCCTCACCGGCCTGCCGCTGTTCCCGTTCATGGACATCACCGTGACGGCGCTGTGCCGCCACCCGTCGTCCATCCACAGTGACGACCGCTGAGGTCGCGCAAGTTCAAGGAGAGGTTTCATGGCATCAGAACTCGTGCAGGAATCCGGCGTGCAGAACTACCTCGACCGCATTGCCGGGGTGGACCAGCCCGGCGGTGACGCGCGCACCAAGGCGATCGTGCGGCGCATCGTGTCGGACCTGTTCACCACCATCGACGATTTCGACGTGACCGCCGAGGAATTCTGGCACGCGCTGCACTTCCTGCAGGAAGCGGCGCCGGAATTCGGGCTGATCGCGCCGGGCCTCGGCTTCGATCACTTCCTCGACATCCGCATGGACCGGGCCGACAAGGCCGCCGGCATCGCGGGCGGCACGCCGCGCACGATCGAAGGCCCGCTCTATGTGCCCGGCGCGCCGCTGGCCAAGGGCTTCGCGCGGCTGGACGATGGCACCGACACGGGCGAGACGCTGATCATGCACGGGCGCGTGTTCGATCGCGATGGCAAGCCGGTGGCGGGTGCGATCGTCGATGTCTGGCACGCGAATACCAAGGGCGGCTATTCGGTGTTCGACCCTTCGCAGACCGCGTACAACAACCGCCGCCGCATCGAGACGGGGGCCGACGGCAGCTACAAGTTCCGCAGCATCGTGCCGTCGGGCTATTCGGTGCCGCCGCAGGGCGGCACGGATCGTCTGCTGTCGGCGATCGGCCGCCACGGCAACCGTCCGGCGCATATCCACTTCTTCGTGTCCGCGCCGGGCCTTCGTCATCTGACCACGCAGATCAACATCAACGGCGATCCCTATCTGCACGATGATTTCGCCTTCGCCACGCACGACGATCTCATCCCGGAGATCGTCCGCCGCGAGGAACCCGATGCGATCCACGCCGAGAACCTCAACGGTCCGTTCAGCGAAATCGCGTTCGACTTCGTGCTGCACCCGGCGGCCGAGACGGCGGAGACCGAATTGATGGCGCGCCATCGCGCTCCTGCGGTTACCGCATGATCGAATCGGGAAGGGCGATGGCGGGTGATGGCTGCGCCATCGCCTGGCGTCTGGAAGGGCCGGAGGACGGGGCGGCCGATGCGCCGGTCGTCATCCTGTCCAACTCGCTCGGGACCGCGCTGGAGATGTGGGCGCCGCAGGTGGCGGCGCTGTCCGCCAGCTTCCGGGTGCTGCGTTATGACACGCGCGGTCATGGGCGCTCCGACGTTCCGGGTGGCGCCTACGGGCTGGACCGGCTGGGCCGCGACGTGCTCGATCTGATGGATGCGCTGGGCATCGCGCGCGCGCACTTCTGCGGGCTGTCGCTCGGCGGGATGACCGGCCAGTGGCTTGGCGTTCATGCGCCCGACCGGTTCGACCGGCTCGTGCTGGCCAACACCGCGGCTTACATGGGGCCGCCTGCGGGGTGGCAGGCACGCATTGCCGCCGTGCTCGATGGCGGCATGGAGGTGATGACCTCGGCCCTTCTCGAACGCTGGTTCACGCCCGAGTTCCGCGCCGCCGCGCCCGAGATCATCGCGCCGGTGCGCGAGGGGCTGCTGGAGACATCGCCCGCGGGCTATGCCGGCTGCTGCGCCGCCATTCGGGACATGGACATGCGCCCGGTGATCGGCCTGATCGACCTACGCACGCTGGTGATCGCCGGTGCCCGCGATCCGGCCACGCCCCCCGCCGATGCCGAAGTCCTTGCCGCCCGGATCGCCGGATCGCAATTGGTCACGCTCGATGCCGCGCATCTGTCGAACATCGAACAACCCGCAGCGTTCACCGCCGCGCTGCTCGATTTCGTCAGTTGAGGTTGCGCAACGTTTCCGAAGGCAGCTCGCCGAACATCTTGCGATACTGCGCGGAAAAGCGGCCGAACTGGTAAAAGCCCCATTTGCAGGCGACGGACGTGACCGATGTGCCCGGCTCCGCCTGGCGCAGATCGTCGCGCGCGCGCTCCAGCCGCACGGCCTTGAGGAACGCCATTGGCGAGGTGCCGCGAAAGCGGCGGAAGCCGTCGAACAGCGCGCGGGCGCTGACGCCGCTAACATCGACCAACTGGTCCAGCGTCACCGGCTCGGCGGCGTGTGCGATGATGAACTGCTCCACGCGGCGGACGTGGTGCGGCGCGATCTTGCACGGTTGCGGGCGCAGATGCTCCGAATAGTTGTTGGGGTGGCTTTCCAGCAGTTTCAGGATCAGTAGCGTTTCGAGGCTTCCAAGCACCGCGCGGCTTTCGCTTCCCGATGCGGCGGAAAGTTCCATGCTGAGCAGCGAGGCATAGTGCCACCAGTGCGCGTTGCCGGCATCGACCGGCATCTCCTGCGCGAATTCGAGTTCGCGGCTGAGCGGGCGGCCGATCATCATCGTGGCGTGGTGATCGAGCGCCCGGTTGCTGATCTGGACCACGCGCTGCGTGCAGTCGGCGGACCAGTGCATCCGTTTGAGATCGCGCGTGTTGACGACCGAAGCGATCGCCGGAGTGCTCAGGACGGTCCCCCGGCGCGTGCCGACCTCGGCCGCCCCCGCGAGCGGCTGCATCAGCAGCAGCATATCCTCGTCCTCGATCCCCTCGATCGATACTTCCGCGCCATAGGTCATTGCGCCGATGCCGATGTCGTTCAGGCGCTTGTGGTTGAGCCAGGCGTCGAGCCGTTCGCCGCGTCGCGCCACCGAGAGGTGGTGCGGGCAATAGGTCCGCGCGATGTGCTCGCGCACTTCGCTGAGGCTGTTGGATGCAAAGACGGCAAAGCCCGGCAATGTCTCGCAGGCATTGCCGTCCGTCGTCATGGCAATCTGGCCGCCAAGGCCTGGCATGGAACCGCTGCCCACTGTTCCCCCCGTGATTTTGCTCCCTGTTTTGACAGTCAGGATCATACGGGCACCCTGGAGAGTCAATGGGCTCGGACCAGGCGCGAACCCCTGAATCCTGCACTCGGAGGCTGCATTCCGCGCTGGCGTGTCACCGATGCGACAGGAGCGGCGCGGATACGGGATTACGCGGTAATCAGCCGGGCGATCGGATCGTCGCGTTGTTCCGGCCCCAGCGCCAGATAGCCTCCATCCACGGCGACTTCCGCGCCGTTCATGAAGCGTGCCGCGTCCGAGCAGAGGAAGACTACCACGTCCGCCACTTCCGCCGCGTCGGCGATCCGGCCGGGCATGTGGAACATCCCGCCCACTGCATCGGCTTTCGCCCGATCGTCCGCGCTCATGGCAAGGATGGCGTTGGACCACGTCCACGCCGGCGTCACCGCATTGACGCGCACGCCAAGGCGCGCGAATTCCAGCGCCTGGCTGCGCGTAAGCTGCGCCACGGCGGCCTTGATCGCCGGATAGACGAAGCGCCCCTTTTGTGCGCGATGGCCACTGACGCTGGAAAAGTTGACGATCGCGCCGCCGTAGGCGGCAAGGTGTTCCTGCGCCAGTTGCGCGAACATCGCGCCACCGACCAGGCCGATGTCGAGCGCCTTGAGCCAGGTCTCGCGCTTCGTCGCCAGTCCGTCGTCGAGGTAGGAGGTCGTCACGTTGACGAGGAAGTCCAGCCGCCCGAACCGCGCGATCGTTCGGGCGATGCAGGCTTCGATCGCCGTATCCGATGTGACGTCGGTTTCGACGAACAGGGCCTCGGAACCGAGATCGGCTTCGGCGCGCTCGCCGCCCGTGCGGTCGATATCCGCGATGACCACCCGCACACCTTGCGCGAGGAAGGCGCGGGCGACCGCCACCCCGATCAGGGTGGCGCCCCCGGCGATGATGGCGGTGCGGCCCGCCAGTTCTTCGTACCGCGCCATGGTCAGAACGACCACTTGAGGCCGGCCGACCATTCGCGCGGCCGTGCGTAAAGCTTTTCGTAGAGCCCGAACGATGCGCCATAGACCCCCGTCTGAAGGTACTGCTTGTCGGTCAGGTTGGTCACGCCCGCGAAGACCGAAACCTTTTCGCCGGGGAAAGTGTAGGTCACGTTGGCGTTGAACAGGCTGTAGCCCGGCTGGTAGAGTTCGGGCGAATTGAGCGCGTCCATGTAGGCGCCCGAACGGTACGACCAGTCGATCCGCGCACGGACGTTGCCGCCGTTTGCGAGTTCCACGCTCTTGGAGACAGCGCCGCTCAGGCTCCAGTTGGAAACGCGTTCGAACTTCGACGCCAGCGTGATTTCGGCGGCGGCGGGATCGATCGCGGTGAAACGGGGGTGCAGATAGCCAAGGCTGCCTTCCAGGAACCAGCCGGCCCCAGCGTCGAGGCGGCCTTCCAGTTCCAGCCCCTTGATCTCGGCCGAAGCCGCGTTCTTGGTGACCGGCGCGATGCCGGTGAAAACCTGCACCTGCAGTTCATCGTATTTGGTCAGGAACAGGGCGCCGTTCAGCGTCAGGCGGCGGTTGAACAGCTTCGACTTGAAGCCGATTTCATAGGCTGTGGCCTTTTCTGCGCCGAACTGGGGAATGTTCGCCTGCGGCGGGAACACGCGCTGGACGAAGCCGCCGCTCTTGAACCCTTTGGAGAACGATGCATAGGCCAGCACGTTGTCCGCCACATGGAACGCGATATTGGCGCTGGGCGTTACCGCATCCTCGTTGCGATAGGCGGTGACATAGGGCAGCACGCGCGTCTGCGGGGTGTTCGGGCTGGCCGCGATCAGCGCGCCGCCAGTCTTGTCGACCAGGATTTCCTGATCGGGAAGGAACGACTTCTTGTCCTTGGTGTAGCGCAAACCGAACGTCAGATCGATCAGCGGGATCGGTGTCCAGGTCGCCTGTCCAAACGCGGCATAGCTTTTCGTGGCGAACTTGCCGCCCGACCGGAAGGTCACCGGCGTAAAGTCCAGATTATTGATATTGTTGCCGTTCTCGTTGAAGTAATAGAGGCCTACCACGTATTTCAGCTTGTCGTCCGCGGTATTGCCCAGCACCTGCAGTTCCTCGCTGAACTGGTGCTGCTTGAGAATGTCCGCCAGGTGCAGGATCGTGAACGGCGAATGATCGCCGTCGCGGGCATAGTCGCCGCTGACGTGACGATAGGCGGTGATCGACTTCAGTTGCACCGGGCCGAGATCCCAATCGATCACGGCCTGCGCGCCCCACAGGTCGTTCCTTGCATATTGCGGGCCGGTGCCGGCATCGGCGCCGTCGCCCACGATGAAGCGGTTGCTGAAGCAGGCTGCGGCATTGCCTTGTGGGCTGTAGGGCGCGAACGCGAAGCACGGCTGCCCGCCCAGCAGCGTGGCGAAATAGTTGTGCAGCAGCGTGAAGTTGTCGGTGGGCGCATCGAACGGCGGATTCAGCACATAGGCGCCCGCCGCAGCCGGGCTGCCGGGTGGCAGCATTGGCAGGTTCTGCGGGTTGAAGATGGCGGACTTGTACGTGACGCCCGAGAGCACGAAAGCCGGGCCGTTGGTGCGATCGCGCGTGCCTTCCACCGCAAGATTGACCTCGAACGTGCTGCTTGGCTTCCAGCGCAGGTCGAACCGGCCGGTCAGCGTGCCGACATCGCCCAGCTCGCGGCCATCGACGAGGTGCCTGACGTAGCCATCGCGGTTGAAGGTGGCGACGGTGACCTTGGAGAACAGCGTGTCCGAAAGCGGGATGTTGGCGCTCGCCTTCACGTCGATGCGGCTGAAGCGGCCGGTCGTGACCTGCAGGTTGCCCGATGGCGTTTCATCCGGCTTTTTCGTGGTGATGCTGATCGCTCCGCCGATGGTATTGCGGCCGAACAGCGTGCCTTGCGGCCCGCGCAGGATCTCGACACGTTCGACGTCGACCAGATCGAGCAGTGCGCCGACCGAACGGGCGACATAGACGCCATCGACATAGACGCCCACGCCGGGTTCGGTGGTGGGCAGGAATTCCTTCTGCCCGATCCCGCGAATGTAGATCGCCGCCGACGATCCCGCGCCGCCGAAGCTGGGGTTGTTCTGCAAGGTCATGTTCGGGGTGAAGCTGGCAAGGCCATCGATTTTCTGCACGCCGCGCGCCTCGATCGCCGCGCCCGAGAAGGCGGAGATGGCCAGCGGGACCGATTGCGCGCTTTCCTCGCGCTTGCGGGCCGTGACCACGATGTCGCCGGCCAGCGGATCGGCCGCGGACGCGCTTTCGGTGGCAGGTGCGGCCGCCTGCGCCATGGCGATGCCGGGCAGGGCAACGGATGTGGAAAGCGATACGAGCAATCCCGCAAGGCGCGGGCCATTGAACAGAGCAGTCATATTTCCCCCCAGGGATCATGGAAGATCGCTTGATCCGTTCGGTCGACGGAGTGGGGTGCATCTCGTCACGGGTTGGCGCGGGGGAATATTCAGCGGCTGCAGGCAATGTGCGCCCAGTGCGACTTTGCATGCGTTTGCCGCAGGCGGCGCGGGCGTGCCGTGCAAATGCTGCCGCCCGCGCACAATCCACGCACTGGGCGCATAGGCCGCCCGCGCCACGAAACCCTACCCGATGTCCTGTCGCATAGGGGATAGACAGGATGGCAGGAACAATCGCGATCGTGGGTGCGGGCATTGCCGGGCTGTGCACCGCCAAAACGCTGGCCGCGCTCGGGTTCGAGGTGACGGTGTTCGAAAAGGAGCCGGATCTTGGCGGGGTGTGGTCGTCCTCGCGCCGCTATCCGGGCCTGACCACGCAGAACCCGCGCGAGACTTACGCGTTTTCCGACTGGCCTATGCCTGATGACTATCCGGAATGGCCGTCGGGTGCGCAGATGCAGGCCTATCTGGCAAGCTATGCCGAGCATTTCGGCGTAACGCCGCGCATCCGCTTTTCGCACACGGTCCTGGCGACGCGCGAACGCGCGGATGCGCCGGGCTGGACCCTGAAGCTCGCCGGCCCCGGCGGCGAGACGGAACAGTCGTTCGACTGGCTGATTCTGTGCAACGGCATCTTTTCGATCCCTGCGGTGCCGCCGTTTCCGGGTACGGACGCGTTCGAGGCGGCCGGGGGGCGGGTGCTGCATACCAGCCAGTTCACCGATCCCGCCCAGGCCAGCGGCCGCCACGTGCTGGTGGTGGGCTACGGCAAGTCTTCGTGCGATGTCGCCAACGCCATCGCCGCGCGCAGCGCCAGCACCACGATGGTGGTGCGCCATCTGATCTGGAAGATACCCAAGCGCATCGGCAATGTCCTCAATTTCAAGCACCTGTTCCTAAATCGGCTGGGCGAGGGGCTTTTTCCGTGGATGGAGCTCAAGGGGTTCGAGGCGTTCCTGCACGGCTCCGGCCTGCTCGGGTCCGGAAAATTCATCCGCAATGCCTTGCTGGCCACGGTGCAGGGCGTGATCGGTCGCCAGCTTGGCCTCAAGCGGATCGGGCTGGACCCCGGAACGCCGCTGGAAACCATCGCGCGCAGCACGGTCAGCCTCGTCAGCGACGGCTTCTACGACAAGGTGGCCAGCGGCCAGCTCGGGTTCGAGCGCGATGCCGAGATCGTCCTTTTGGCGCCCGGACGCGCGACGCTGTCTAACGGCCGCGATCTGCCCGCCGATCTGGTGATCTGTGGCACGGGCTGGCATCAGCGCGTCGATTTCCTGCCCGATGCGACGCGCACCAGGGTGACCGACCGTCAGGGCAATTTCCGTCTGTACCGATCGATGGTGCCGCTGGGTGTGCCGCGCCTGTTGTTCAACGGCTACAATTCGTCGTTCTTCTGCCAGCTCAACGCCGAAATGGGCGCGATCTGGATCGCGGCGCTGCTGACCGGCCGGCTCACCCTGCCCGACGAGGCGGTGCAGGGTGCCGATATCGACCGCCGGCTGGCGTGGATGGATGCGCGCACCGGCGGACGCCATTGCAAGGGCACCAATATCGTGCCGTTCTCGATCCACCATGTCGATGAACTGCTGGTCGACCTTGGCCTGGAACTGCCACGTTCCGTCCGCCTTGCCCAATGGGTGCGGACGGTTCGCGCGTCCGACTTCGCGAGTGTCGGGTGGCGTTTCCGGGCAGGCGCCTAAGTCCGTCCGGAAGGCGGTCGTCCTGCCCTGATGCGTTCCATCCCCCGGTCGCGCGGGATGATACCGGCAGATCGGGACGGCGATTCGTGTGGGCCGCTCCCTTTTCGTTATAGCATTGAATACAAAACATATTATGATACTTGAATATTCAAGTATCTAGCGTAAGCTCTCCACCATAACGGGGAGAAACCGACGGACATGGCGGACGCCATCATCATTCAGGCGATGTCGCTTGGCGGCGACGGACTGCGGGTCGCGGTCAAGGATTCGCTCGACATCGCGGGCTATCCCACGCGGGGCGGCAGCGCCGCGCTGGCGGATGCGCCCCCGGCCGCGCGCCATGCTGATGTGGTGCAGGCCGTGCTCGATGCCGGTTGCCGGATCATCGGCAAGGCCAACATGCATGAGCTGGCCTATGGCGTGACCGGCGTGAACGGCTGGACCGGGACGCCCGCAAATCCTTCGTATCCCGGCCACGTCCCCGGCGGGTCCTCCAGCGGTTCGGCGGCGGCGGTCGCGGCTGGGCTGTGCGATTTCGCGCTGGGTACCGACACCGGCGGATCGATCCGCACGCCGGCCGCCTGCTGCGGCGTGTTCGGCCTCAAGCCCACGTTCGGCCGGGTCAGCCGGCAGGGCGCGCACCCGGCGGTCTCCTCGCTCGATTGCGTCGGGCCGTTTGCCGGCAGCGTGGCGATGCTGGAGCGGGCGATGACGATCATCGATCCCACGTTCGAGATCGCGGAAAAGCCCGTGACCATTCGGCTCGGGCGCGTGGCCTGCGCCACTGACCCGGCGGTCGCGCAGGCGTTCGATGCGGCGCTCGCTGGCTCCGCCGCACATCTCACGGAAAGAACGCTGCCGGGCATGGACGCGGCGTTTGCCGCCAATATCGCCATCATCGGCGCGGAGACCTGGGCGGCGTTCGGTTCGCTTACGGCATCGCCAAACATGGGTGAGGACGTGCGCCAGCGCCTGCTCAACGCCAGCAAGGTGACGGCCGACGATCTGGCGAAGGCGGAGGACGTGCGCGCGCGGTTCCGGGCCGAAGTCGATGCCGCGCTGGAAGGTGTCGACGCGCTGGTGCTACCGACCATGCCGGTATTCGTGCCGACGCTCGACGAAGCCGCCGACGCGGCGGCCATGCTCAAGCTGACCGCGCTGGTGCGGCAGTTCAACCTGTCCGGCCATCCCGCGCTGTCGATCCCCGTGGCGACGCCTACCGGACTTCCGATCGGCATCCAGCTGGTTGGCCGCATCGGCGGGGATGCCGCGCTGTGTGCCGTGGCGCGCGCGCTGGCGCCGTCGCTGGATATTCCAACCTATCTGCAACGAGAGGAGCAGCCCTGATGAACGTGGCACTCGATGTCCGCAAGGACGTAAACGCGCTGGACCGCCTCTTGCTCGCGGTGCGCGAACAGCGCGAGACGTTTTCCGAAAACCAGCAGGTCAGCGCGGACGTGGTCCACCTGATGCGCGAGGCCGGCATCTATCGCGCCATGGTGGCGAAACGCTTCGGCGGAAACGAGATGTCGCCGGCCAGCTTCCTGCGCCTGATTGAAACGATCAGCCAGGTCGATGGCTCCTCGGGCTGGGTTGCGAGCTTCGGCTTTTCGGCGGTCTATCTGTCCGCGCTGCCGCTGCCGACGCTCGAAAAGATGTACGCCAACGGGCCGGACGTGATCTTCGCCGGCGGCATCTATCCGCCGCAGCGCGCGGTGCCGGTCGCTGGCGGGCTGGAAGTCTCGGGCCGCTGGTCATGGGGCAGCGGCTCGACCGGGGCGGACCTGATCGGCGTGGGCATCAAGGTCGAAAACGGCGCGAACAGCGGCCCTTATGCGGGGCTTCCGCTGATCGCGGTGATGCCGGCGGGCAAGGTCACGATCGAGCGCAACTGGGACGTCAACGGCCTCAAGGGCACTGGCAGCCACGACATGGTGGTCGACAAGGTGGTCGTGCCGGAGGAATGGACGTTCGTGCGCGGCGGCGCTTCGAGCCTCGATACGCCGCTCTACCGCTATCCCTCGATGCCGCTGGCGGCGCAGGTGCTGTCCGTGGTCGCGCTCGGCACCGCGCGGGGCGCGCTCGATTGCCTGATCGAGATGGCGGGCGGGCGCACCTCGATCACCGGCGCGCCCACGCTGGCGGACCGGGCCTATCTGCAGGCCGACCTGGCCAAGGCCGAAGCCGCGCTACGCTCCGCGCGCGCATTTTTCTACGAGATCACTGAGGAAGCCTATGACACGCTGGTCGCCGGCGACGATCTCAGCATCGAAACACGCGCCCTGCTCCGCCTCGCCTCGACGCAGGCGGCGCGGGTGGGCGCCGACGTGGCGCAGGCGGTCTATCGCCTGAGCGGCACCACCGGCATCGCCACGAACCACCCGATCGCCCGCCATCTGCAGGACGCGATGGTCGTGCCCCAGCACGCCTTCCTGTCCGACGGCACCTGGCAGAACGCCGGCCGCGTGCTGCTGGGCCTTGATGCCCCCGCCGGCTTCCCGTGAGCACCTCCATTCCAGACCTTCAGCAAGGATCCCCGAAATGACCGATACCAAGCCCCCGCTTCGCGTCCTGTTCTGCGGCGCCGTGCTCCAGAACTTCTTCGATCTTCCTGCCGCCGAGATCGGCAAGGTCTGGCAGGCGACCGGCGAGATGCTGAAGGGCATCCGCGATCTGCCGGGCGTGACCGTGCTCGGCACGATCGACGACGATCAGACCATGGTCGGCACATCGCCCAACGGCTGGCCGTGGACGTTCTACATCCTCGCCGAAGTGCCCGATCGCGAGACGGTCGTAGCCGCCTGCAACCTGTTCCGCACGATCGAGGTCGGGGAACATCGCCTGTGGCGCTACATGCGCGTCGAAGCGCGCATCGGGCGCGAGCTGGTGATCCCGGCGTGACCTTTCGACCAATCCTTTGTTCCAGCCCGCAAGGAGGTCTGCATGACTGATCCAGCGAACACATTGGTGCGCGAAGACCGCGTGCATACCAGCCTCTATACCGATCCCGCGCTGTTCGACGCGGAGATGGACCGGATTTTCAAGAACAGCTGGGTCTGGGTGGCGCACGCCAGCGAACTGCCCGGCCCCAACACGTTCAAGACCGCGCACGTCGGGCTGGAGCCGGTAATCGTCACGCGCGACAAGGCGGGCGAAGTCCACGTGCTGCTCAACCGCTGCCGCCATCGCGCGGCCAGCGTCTGCGAGAAGAAGAAGGGCAAGGCCTCGGTCTTCGTCTGCCCTTACCATGGCTGGAGCTACGCCCCCGACGGCGCCTTGCGCATGGTGCCGCACGCCAAGGGCTATCCCGCCGATTTCGACAAGGACGAGTTTCCGCTGCTGTCGCTGCGCACCGAAAGCTACAACGGCATGATCTACGCGACCTTCCGCGACGACATCATGCCGCTGGAGGAATGGCTCGGGCCGGCGCGCAAGTGGATCGACCTGTTCATGAAGCAGGGCGCGGGCTTCGGCGTGAAGGCGCTGGGCGAACACAAGTTCCGCTTCCCCGGCAACTGGAAGATCCAGCTCGAGAACACGACGGACGCCTATCACTTCCCGATCGTCCACAAGACCTTCCTCGACAGCCTGGACGAGGAAACCGAGGACGTGTTCGACGTGCTGGGGCAGGGCGGCTGGGTCGAGGACCTGGGCAACGGCCATTCGGTCATGGTCATGATCCCCGACCTCATCGATCTGGAAGACAACCTCGACGCGCCGATTCCCGAGCGCTTCGCCGCGCTGGCCGATGAACTGCGCGCCGAGGGGCATGACGAGGCGCTGGTGCGCAAGGTCGTGCGCGCGGTGGGCGGCACCGGGTTCAATCTCAACATGTTCCCCAACATCGCCTGTTCGATGGCGTTCTTCCGCGTGCTGCGGCCGGTCAAGGTGGACGAGACCGAGATCCAGCACATCGCCATCGGCATGGACGGCGGCCCTGCACCGGCGAACCGGATGCGTCTGCGGCTGCACGAGCACTTCCAGGGGCCGATGGGCTTCGGCACGCCCGACGACGCCGAAGGCTGGGAGCGCGTCCAGCGCGGCGCGCAGGCCGGGCAGGATGTGTGGATCATGGTCAATCGCGGCGTGGCCGCGCCCGATGGCGTGGCCGAGCCGGGCCATAACGCGGGCGACGTGTCTTCCGAAACGGGAATGCGCGCGGCCTACCGCATGTGGAAGAGGATGATGGAAGCATGAGCACTTCGGCAACCACCGCCACACTCACGGCGACTGCCGCGATCGGCCTTGACGAGGCCGCCGCCTTCATCTGGGCGGAAGGCGAACTGCTCGATCGGTTGGCATACAAGGATTGGCTGCCACTGTGGGCGGGCGGGCACTACGTGATCCCGATCGACCGCGACGCCAGCGATCCGGTCGACGCCTTGAACATCGCCTATGACGATGCGACGATGCGCGAGGCGCGGGTCAAGCGGCTGCTCTCGGGCTTCTCGATGTCGTCGGCCCCGCCGGCGCGGACGGTACGTTCCGCTTCGCGCTTCGTGGTGGAAGACAGCGCGCCCGGCGCGCTCACGGTGCGCTGCGCGCAGATCCTCGTCGAATACAAGTATGGCCGCACCCGCACGCTGGCGGCGGACGTGACCTACCGCCTCGTCCGCACCGATGCGGGGCTCAGGATGGCGGGCAAGTCCATCCTGCTGCTCAATTCCGACGAGGATCTGTTCGGCATAGGATACCTGCTGTGAAGCGCGATACCGTTCTGGTCACCGGTGGGGCGAGCGGCCTTGGCGCGGCGATCGCCCGGGAGTTCCACGCCGCCGGCTACAACGTGGGCATTGGCGATATCGACGCGGACGGCGCGGTGGCGCTGGCGCACGAACTTGACGCCAGTGGCGCCACCGCGACGGGCATCGCGCTCGACGTGCGCGATCAGGCCGCGTTCGAGGCGGCGCATGGCCTGCTCGCCGCGCGCTGGGGCAGCGTGGAAGCGCTGGTGAACAACGCCGCGCTGACCGTGGCCCGACCCGTGCTCGACATCACGCCCGACGAATTCGACGCCGTGCTCGCGGTCAATCTGCGCGGCACCTTTGTCGGCAGTCAGGTGTTCGCGCGCGCGTTCAAGGCGGCGGGCTATGGCCGCATCGTCAATCTCGCCTCGCTGGCCGGGCAGAACGGCGGCACGGCCACCGGCGCGCATTATGCGGTGTCGAAAGGTGGGATCATCACGATGACCAAGGTCTTCGCGCGCGATCTCGCGCCGTTCGGGATCACGGTCAACGCGATCGCGCCCGGGCCGCTCGATACGCCCATGGTACATCGCACGGTGCCGGCGGACCGCATGGCGCAGTTCCTGACCAACGTCCCCGTCGGCCAGATCGGCGATCCCGCGTTCATCGCGTCGATGGCGGTTCGCCTTTGCGCGCGCGATGCCACCTTCATCACCGGTGCCACCATCGACATCAACGGCGGCCTCTATATGCGGTGACGATCGCGTCGCCGGGAATTTCGTTCCGCGGTGGTGGAAATGCCAACCTGCTGGTGACTCCGATCACCGGCATGGTTAACAGAATTCCATGGTCACAAAGGGGTTCCGATCTGCGGCGGCGTTGGCGTTGCTTGCGCTGGTCTCCGCGCGGCCCGGTATGGCCCAGACGGCACCCCCGTCCGCGCAGCCGTCTGCCCCCCATGCCAGCGACATTGTGGTTACCGCACCGCCGCCCGCGCCCGGCACTTATTGGCTGGACGAAGGGCCGTGGAGCGATCCGGTTCACATCGTCGTTGGCCTGCGGCGGCAGACGCTGACGGTCTATGCCGGTGACCGGGTAATCGGCGAGGCGTCCGTGTCCACGGGCAGGAAGGGACACAGCACGCCCGAAGGCGTGTACGCGATTCTGCAGAAGCAGAAATGGCACCGCTCCAACCTCTACAGCAACGCGCCCATGCCGTTCATGCAGCGGTTGACCTGGACCGGCATCGCCCTGCATGCCGGCCACAATCCCGGCCGGCCCGCCAGCCACGGATGCATCCGCATGCCCTATGCCTTTGCCCGCGAACTGTACGATCTGACGCGGATCGGTTCGCAGGTGCGCGTGACGATGGACGATCTGGTGCCGGCGCTGGCGGTCGATCCGGCCGCGTTCGATTTCGGCGCCGATGGCGAGGTTGCGTTCCGCTTCGCATCGAACACCTATGCTCCGCGTGTTCCGATGGAACGGATGGTCCCGGTCCTTGCCGTCGATCCGGGCATCTACGACCTCTATTGAGGCGGTCGTTGCAATCCGGCGCGCCCGGCGGCAAACGCGCGAGCATGACAGAGAGTTCGCCTGCTTCGCGCCCTGCGCATTTCGACCCGCGCGGCTGGCCGTTTTTCTGGATGACGCAGGCGGTGGGCCGCTACCTGCGCAAGCTGGAACAGCACCTGAAGCGTGAGGGGCTGGATGTCGCGCGCTGGCGCGTGCTGATGTCGGTCGGCAACCGCCAGCTTGGCGTGAGCGAGATCGCCGACCTCGCCATCGTCAAGCTGCCGACGATGCTCAAGCTGATCCAGCGCATGGAAGCGGATGGTCTGGTGCAATGCGCCCCGCGCGCGTCGGACGCGCGCTATACCGACGTGTCGCTCACGCCGGCGGGGCAGGAAGCGTGCGATCGGGCCTGGACCGTTGCCAACGCGATCTACCAGACGGTCTTTCACGACATCCCCTCCGAAGACGAAGCCCATCTCAACGATGTGCTGAAGCGGGTGTTCGAGCGGCTGGGATAGCCGGGCCAAACCCGATCGCCCGATAAGAACTTGCCCGAAGCGGATTAAGCAGGCTTGATCACCGCAAAGCTTGCGGGGGTATGGCGATGGGCGACGGCGAAGCGCGGCGGCTGGGGATGGATATGCCCATCGCGCGCCGGGATTTCATGCAGGGCATGGCCGTGGCGACGGCGGTGGGCGCGATGCCGGCGACCGCTTCCGGCCAGGTTGGTTTCGTGCCCGACGCGGCATCCTATCCGCCGTTGCGGACCGGCCTGCGCGGACAGTATCCGGGCTCGTTCGAGGTGGCACACCTGGCGCGCGACGGCGGTTTCACCGGCCCCGTCGTGGCGGACGATACGGGCGAGCATTACGATCTGGTGGTGGTCGGCGGGGGCATATCGGGCCTTTCCGCCGCGTGGTTCTACCGCAAGGCGCTGGGGCCGGACGTGCGCGTGCTGGTGCTGGACAACCACGACGATTTCGGCGGCCACGCCAAGCGCAACGAGTTCCGGCACGAAGGGCGCACGATCCTGGCTTACGGCGGCACGATGAGCATCGAGACGCCGTTTCCCTACAGCCATTCGTCCAAGGCGTTGCTGGCGGACCTCGGCATCGTGCCATCGACGTATGCGCGCTACGACCGCTCGGCGCAGGTCTATGCCGGGCTGGGGCAGGGTGCGTTCTTCGACAAGGAGCACTTCGGCGCGGATCGCACCGTTGCGGGCATGAACCGGCGGCCGTGGGCCGAGTTCTTCGCCGCCGCGCCGCTGACCCCGGCGGTGCGCGCGGACCTGACGCGGCTCTATACCGAGAAGGTCGATTACCTGCCCGACCTCGCGCCCGAGGCGAAAGTCGCCGCGCTCCAGCGCATGAGCTATGCGGATTTCCTGCTGAAGCACGCGCGGCTGCGGCCCGAAAGTCTGCCCTGGTTCGCGGGGATGGCGTTTCGCAACAACATGCGCGTCGATACCTGCCCCGCCTATACTGCCGCGCGCGGTGGCCGGTCGCCCGGTTTCGCGGGGATGGCGCTGCCGCACCCGATCGAGGCGGAGGCGGAGCATTTCCACTTTCCCGATGGCAACGCCTCGATCGCGCGCCTGTTGGTCAACCGTCTGGTGCCCGGCGTGTTCGGCCCCGCCGCGCTCGATCAGGAGACGATCGTGCGCGCGCCGGCCGACTATGCGGCGCTCGACCGGCCTGACAACGCGACGCGCGTGCGGTTGAGCAGCACGGCGATCCGCGTCGAGCATCTCGGCGCGCCCACCGTGCTGACCGAGAAGGCGGTACGGGTCGTCTACATGCGGGACGGCAAGCCCCGGTCGGTCACCGGAGCGAACGTGATCCTGGCCTGCTTCAACAACATCATCCCGCATATCGTGCCCGAACTGCCGGAGGAGCAGAAAGCGGCGCTGCGCTATCCGTCCAAAGTGCCGATGCAGTACACCAACGTCCTGCTGCGCGACTGGAAGGCATGGAAGGCGCTGGGCGTGCGCTCGATCAGCGCGCCCAATGGCTATCACACCTCGGCCTCGCTCGACACGGCGATGGCGATCGGCGGCTATGCCAGCGCGATGGACCCGTCCGAGCCGGTGGTGGTGCATATGGTGCGCAATCCCAACCAGCAGGGCCTCTCGCGCAAGGACCAGAACCGCGCGGGGCGCGCCGACATGCTGGCGACGCCGTTCGAAACGATCGAGCGCGAAATCCGCGCGCAACTCCAGCGGATGCTGGGCGCGGGCGGGTTCGACGCGCGGCGCGATATCCTGGCGATCACGGTCAACCGCTGGCCGCATGGCTATGCCTACACTTACGACACGCTGGGCGATCCGGACATGCCCGATGCGCAGCGCCCGCATGTGATCGGTCGCCGCCCGCTTGGGCGCATCGCCATCGCCAACGCTGATGCGGGCGCGGCGGCGTTCACCAATGTCGCGATCGACGAGGCGGAGCGCGCGGTGCAGGAATGCCTCGTCAGCCGGGGGCTGACCTAGGCCGTACCCCGCAGGATGGTCACGAAGGCCGATACCAGCGCGCTGCGGCTGCGGTTACGCAACAGGTGGATGGCGTCGCGCGTCTGTTCGCCCTCCGGCAGCGGTAGCGTGGCGAGCGTGCCGTCGGCGCAGGCGCGCGCCGCCAGCGATCGCGGCACGACGGTGATGGCCAGGCCGCTGCGCGCCATGTCGAGGCAGGCGGCGGTGGAATCCAGCTCGTAATCGGGGAACAGGCCGGCGGCGAAGCGCGCGCGCAGGGCACGCGGAAAATTGCTGCCCGGTGCCGGGCGGGGCAAGGCCCAGCGCCAGGCCGCCGTGTCGGGGCGTCCTTCGGCGGCCAGCAGGGGATGATCCGCGCGGCAGACCACCACCAGCGGCTCGGACGGCAGGGGAATGCACAGCACCTCGTCGGCATGGCCTGATGTTGCGAACTTGGCGCGATCGCACACCACCAGATCGAGGCGCCGGTCCACCAGCGTTTCCAGCAGTTGCTCCGACGGCCCGCCGGTCACGGTCACGCGCACCGCCGGGTGATCGCGCGCGAAACGGATGATGGCGTCAGTCAGCAGGGGTTGCAGGGGATAGGGGCCGGCGCCGATGCGGACGGTGCCGGTGGTCGGCTGCTTCAGCCCGCGCGCTTCCTGTTCGAGATTGGCGGCGGCGGCGATCACGTCGCGCGCGGAGCGGATGAGGCGTTCGGCGGCGCCGGTCGGCCGGACATAGTGCGTCGAGCGGTCGAACAACGGGGCATCCAGTTCGCCTTCCAGCTTCTGGATCGACCGCGTCAGGGCGGACTGGGTGAGGCCAAGCTCGTCCGCCGCCCGCGCGAAATTGCCGATGCGGTAGAGCGTTTCGAAATGGCGGAGCCGGCGCAGGTTCATCAACAGTCACCATATCATTCCTGTTTTGCATTACCAAGCCATCGGACATTCGCATAGCGTACAGCGCATGAACGGCACTTTCCTTGACTCGCGGACCCGGCGCGCCACTTTCGCGCGGCTGGAAGCCGGCGTGTTCGATCTTGCGGTGATCGGTGGCGGGATCACCGGCGCCGGCATTGCCCGCGATGCCGCGATGCGGGGCCTTTCGGTGGCGCTGGTGGAAGCGCGCGATTACGCCAGCGGCACCAGCAGCCGCAGTTCCAAGATGATCCATGGCGGGCTGCGCTATCTGGCGCAGGGCGATGTGGCGCTGGTCAAGGAGGCGGCGTCGGAGCGGCAGATCCTGCGCCGCATCGCGCCGCATCTCGCGCGGCTGACGCCGTTCCTGATCCCCACCGTGTCGATGGCGATGGCGGCCAAGCTGCGCGCCGGGCTGTGGACGTTCGAGAAGCTGGGCGGCGTACCCGAAGCCGAACGGCACGAGGCGATCGGCCTCGCGGAATTGCGCCGGCGCGAACCGCTGATGCGCACCGATGGCCTCAATGGCGCTATCCTCTATCCCGAATTCCTGACCGACGACGCGCGGCTGGTGCTGGCCAATATCCGCGCCGCGCAGGCGGCGGGCGCGGTGGTCGTCAACTATGCGGCGGCGGCGGAACTGACCGGTGACGGCCTCGTGGCGCGCTCCACGCTGGAGGGCGAGGCGCTGGAGGCACGGGTCCGCGCGAAGCTGGTCGTCAATGCGGCGGGCGCGTGGGTCGATCGTGTGCGGGCGCTGGAAGCGGGGGAGGGCGATACGCGCCTTTCGCTCAGCCGGGGCATCCATCTGGTGCTGCCCCGCGCGCGTGTCCCGGTCAACGCCACGCTGATCCTGCGCGCGCCGGACAAGCGGAGCATCTTCGCCGTGCCGCGCGGCGCGTTCACGTACCTTGGCACGACCGATGTGTTCCATGCGGGATCGGATTACTGGCCCGCGCCCGAACGGTCCGACATCGACTATCTGCTGCGCGCGACGGAGAAGGCGCTCGACATTGCTCCGATCGCGGATGGCGAGATCGAGGCGCTGTGGTCCGGCGTGCGGCCCTTGATCGCGCAGCCCGGCAAGAAGGCCAACGAGGTTTCGCGCAAGGACGAGGTCTGGACATCGCCCGGCGGGCTGGTGTCGATCGCGGGCGGCAAGCTCAGCGCCTATCGCGCGATGGCCGAGCGGGTGGTCGATCTGGTGGTCGAACGGACTGGCGCCGCTGCCCGCGTCTGTGCGACGGCGGATGTGCCGTTGCCCGGTGGGGAGGCGGCTCCCGATCTGGCGGGTATCGCCCCGGTCGCCGCCGAGCGGCTGACGGGGCTTTACGGCAGCGAGGCGCCGGAAATCGTTGCCGATGGCGGCGACGTCGCGGCCGAGGCGCGCCGCGCGGTCACGCACGAGGGCGCGGCGACGCTGGAGGACTACTGGGTCCGCCGCAGCGCGCGCGCGTGGTTCGATCATGGCGCGGGGCTGGATACGCTGGAGCCGGCGGCGGCGGCGATGGGCACGCTGCTGGGATGGAGTGCGCAGGAACAGGCGGATCAGGTCGCCCGGTGCCGCGCGCTCGAACGGGCCAGCCGGCGTCTGCTGGAAGCGACGCCAGGAATGGAAATACAAGCCTGACACGCATCGCGTGGCCAAGGTACAGGGAGAATGCAGGCAATGAAGGCTATCGGAGAAGCGCTGGTGAGCGCGCTGGGCGGCGACAAGGTGGCCAGCGATGGCGATGCGCGGAACGCGCGCCGGTACGATCAGTGGGCGGTCAAGCATCTGCGCGACTGGCGCGGGGAAGCGGTGGCCGCGCCGGGCTGGATCGTGCGGCCCCGATCGGTCGCGGACGTCCAGAAGGTCGTGCGCCTGGCGAACGAACACCGCGTGCCACTGATCCCCTATGGCCTTGGCAGCGGCGTCTGCGGCGGGATCGAGCCGACGCAGGATGCGATCCTGCTCGACATGGGCGCGATGAACAAGGTTCGCTTCATCGACAGCGACGATCTGCTGGCGAGCTTCGATGCCGGGCTGAACGGGATGGAGGCCGAGGAAGCCGTGGCGGCGCAGGGCCTCACCATCGGCCACTGGCCGCAGTCGATCGCGATCAGCAGCGTGGGCGGCTGGGTGTCGACGCGCGCTTCGGGCCAATTCTCGACCGCCTATGGCAATATCGAGGACATCATTCATTCGATCGAGGCGGTGTTGCCCACGGGCGAGCTGGTCACGCTGGGCAAGGCGGTGCGCGCGGCGGCGGGGCCGGATCTCCGGCACCTGCTGATGGGCGCGGAAGGCACGATGGGCGTGGTTACGGGGGTCACGCTTTCGTTGCGTGCCAAGCCCGAACAACGCGGCTACAGCATCTTCTATGCCGATGACATGCAGGCCGGTTTCGAGGCGCAGCGCCGGATCATCCGCGCCGATTGGCGTCCGCCGGTCATGCGCCAGTACGATGGCCGCGAAGTCCGCCGCCTGTTCCGCGACTACGAACGCGGCGGCAAGGCCATGCTGCTGATGGTGCACGAAGGCCCGCAGGCGCGGATCGACGCTGAATTGGCGGCGATGCACGAGATTGCGGCCGCGTCCGGGCTGGAGGCGGGCGATCCCGCCGCCGCGCGGCAATGGATCGAACGGCGCAACCATGTGCCGAGCTGGCGCGAGATGTTCGAGCGCGGCTACATCGCCGACACGGTCGAGATTTCCGGTCGCTGGAGCGAAATCGGCGCGATCTATGACGATGCGATCGCCGCGCTGAACGCGCTTCCGGGGGTCGTGAACGCGTCGGCGCACAGCTCCCATGTCTATCGTTCGGGCATCAACCTCTATTTCAGCTTCGCCGCGACCTTCGACGATACGGCGCAGATGGAGCCGGCCTATTTCGCTGGCTGGCGCGCGATCATGGAAGCGACGGCACGGCATGGCGGCGGCGTGGCGCACCATCATGGTGCGGGGCGGTTGCGCAAGCCCTACCTGCACCATGATCTGGGGGATGAAGGCGTGGCGCTGTTGCGGCGCATCAAGGCGGCGCTCGATCCGCAGGGCATCATGAATCCCGGCAACCTGATCCCCGATGCCTGAACTGCTGCTGGCGCTCGATGCGGGCACCACCGGCGCCCGCGCCATGCTGGTCGATCCGGCCGGCACAGTGCTGGGCATCGACAAGCGGTCGATCGTCAGCACCTATCCCGCCCCGGGTCTGGTCGAACAGGACCCGGCCGGCGTGTGGGACATATGCCGCGCCGTGATCGCGGGCGCGCTGGCGGCGGCGGGCCGCACGATGGCGGATGTTGCGGCCATCGGCGTCACCTCGCAGCGCGCCAGCGTGGTGGTGTGGGACCGGCACACCGGCCAGCCGGTCGCGCCGATGCTGGTGTGGAGCGACCTGCGCGGCATGGGCGCCTATCGCGATCTGCGCGCGGCGGGCTTTACCGCCTGGCCGCAGGTGCCCTCCGCCAAGCTTCCCGCCGCCATCGCGCTTTCCGGCAAGCCGGCGGCCGATCTCCAGTGGGGAACGCTCGATAGTTGGCTGGTCTATTGCCTCAGCGGCGGCGCGGCGCATGTGACCGACATTTCCTGCGGCTGGATGACGGGCTATTTCGACTACGCCGGCGGCGAGGGCTGGAACCCGGCCCTGCTGGAGTATCAGCGGCTGCCCGAAAGCATGTTTCCGGCGCTGATCGAAAGCTGGGGGCCGATCGCGCGGACCGCGCCCGGAGTGCTGGGCGCAGTGGTGCCGATCACCGCGCTGATTGCCGACCAGCAGGCGGGCATGGTCGCGCATGGCGCGCTCGAACGCGGCGCGTGGAAGGTAACCTATGGCACTTCCGGCGTGCTGATGGCGAACACCGGCGATCAACCGATGGCGCCCCACTTCAGCATGCCGGCCGAAGCACTGGCTTTTGCCGGAGGCGAGCGGCTGTTCTGCATCGAGGGGATGGTGATCACGGCGGGATCGCTTGTGGAATGGATGTGCGGTGCGCTGGGGCTGTTCGCATCGCCCTCTGTCCTGGAGGCCGCGGCGGCCTCGGTCGCGGATAGCGGCGGGGTGATCGTGCGGCCTTCGCTGGCGGGCATGGGCGCACCCCACGGGCGCTTCGATGCGCGCGGGATGATCGCGGGGTTGAACCTTGGCAGCGGCCCGGCGCAAGTCGCGCGCGCCGCGCTGCAGGGAATCGCGCATCGCTTTCGCGATATTGTCGACGTAATCGAAAAGGCGCTGCCGGTGCCCGAAGCGCTGCCCGCCGATGGCGGGCTTTCCGCCAGCGATACCCTGCTGCAGTTGCAGGCGGATACACTCCAGCGCCCGGTGCGCCGCCATGCCGTGCCAGAGGGCACGGCCTATGGGGCAGCGCTGGCGGCCGGGCTGGGGGCGGGGCTGCTCGACGCGGCCGACCTGTCGGCCGTCGTGCGGTATGGCCGTGAATTCCACCCTGCGGTTACGCGCGACCAGGCCGACGCCGCTTACGCCGCATGGCGGGCGGCGGTCGACGTCGACGCGTGACGGATGGCCTTCGCTACCGGATCAGGGTGCGCCGTTGACCTCGCGCCAGAGCGTGCGCACCATGTCCTGCATCCGTTGCGCTTCGTCCCAGCGGTTGCCAAGCTCCGACCCGTCGGGCGCAGTGATCGCGTAGGGCGGCGGCCCCAGTTCGCACATGAAAGGGAGCGCCTCATCCGATCCGGCCCGTTCAAGCCACAGCTCGAAGCCCCGGCGCCACCATGCGCGATGCTGGTCGCGCCAGGCATGGTGCTGCGGCGCGTCGAAGGTGACCTGCACCTGATGCGTTGTGGAGATGCGGCCGTGGAAGTTGCGGCAATTGCGCAGGATGCGCTCGATCGCTGCCAGCTGGTCCGCGCGCAGCGGCAGCTCCATTTCGCCCGCCACGGGATAGTGCGAAAGATCGCCCGTCAGCGGCAGGTCGGGCCGCGCTTCCAGCAGGCGCAGCGTGAACAGCAGGTCGTTGGTCAGCCGGCCCCGGTGGGTTTCGAACCACACCGGCAGCGGGGCGCGTTCGGCCAGCGGAAGCAGGCTGTCGACCAGCGCGAGCGCATCCGTGAGGTGGGCCACAGGCCCCGCGATCTGCACGTTGAGATGGTGCGCGCCCAGCCGGTGCGCTTCGGCGATGGCGGCGGCGAGCTGATCCGCCGAATGGACCAGGACCTGCCCTTCCCACGCCAGCCCGCGCGGGTTCATCGCCCGGACGACGCCCGCGGTCCGGGACGCGCGCACGATATTCACGCCAACGCCGTCGAACCCGGCGGCGATCACCCGTTCCAGCGCGGTGTCGAGGTCGTTCTCGATGTCGAAGCCCGGGCATTTGTCCAAACCCCAGACAGACTGCAAGACCAGCAGGCGCGCCATTGTGCTCTCTCCCTGATAACGTTGTCATAAGAACGGCAGGGAGCGGCGTGTCAACCCGTTGCGAGAGGATCCCATGACTGAACAGCCCACGGCCCCGTCGCCTGTCCTGGAGCGCTATCGGCGCTATGCCCTGTGGGTTCTGCTGGTGATCTACATCCTCAACTTCCTTGATAGGCAGATCGTTTCGATCCTGGCGGAGCCGATCAAGCACGATCTCCATCTGGCCGACTGGCAACTGGGGGTGATGAACGGGCTGGCCTTCGCCCTGTTCTACACCGTTCTGGGTATTCCGATCGCGCGGCTGGCGGAGACCGGCAATCGCCCGCGGATCATCGCGGCGGCGGCCGGGGTGTGGAGCCTGTTCACCATGGCCTGCGGCTTTGCGCAGAACTTCGCCCAGCTCGTGTTGTGCCGGGTTGGCGTGGGCGTGGGGGAGGCGGGCGGCACCCCGCCGGCCCATTCGCTGATCACCGATTACACCCCGCGCGAAAAGCGCGCGTCCGCCCTGGCCTTCTATGCGCTGGGCACGCCGCTGGGCGGTCTGTTCGGCATGGCGCTGGGCGGGATGGTGGCGGATGCGCACGGCTGGCGCGCGGCGTTCCTGCTGGCGGGCGTACCCGGCCTGCTGATGGCGCTGGTGGCGCGCTTTACGCTGATCGAGCCGCGTAGCCGGTTGCGCGCCGACATGATCGCAACGGCCGTGGCGCGCATTCCCTTTCGCGACGCTATCGCCGAGATCAGGGGCAAGCGGACGTTCTGGCTGATCGCCTTCGCCGGGGCGATCAAGGCCTTCATCGGCTATGGCGCGGCGACGTTTCTGGCGCCGTTCTTCTTCCGCAACCACGCCGCCGAGCTGATCCCGCTGGCCGATGGCTTCGGCCTGGGGCTGACCGGCTTTCTCGGGGTCACGCTGGGGATCGTGCTGGGCCTGACCGGCGCAGCTGGCACCTGGCTGGGTGGCTTTCTGGCGGATCGCCACGGCGCGCGCGACTTGCGCGCCTATGTGGCGATTCCGGCAGTGTCCACGCTGCTGGGCATTCCTTTCTATATCGTCGGGCTGCTCACGGAATCGGCGGTGTTCGCCCTCTTCATGTTCGCGTTCCCACCCGTGCTGAACACGCTGTGGTATGGCCCGAGCTATGCCGCCGTGCAGGGTCTGGTCCAGCCGCAGACACGGGCGACGGCCGCGGCGGTGCTGCTGTTCCTCGTCAACCTGATCGGGCTGGGTCTGGGGCCGCTGGGCGTCGGCGCGGTGAGCGATCTGATCGGTAATACGTTCGGGCTTGGGCCGGCGGAAGGCGTGCGCTGGTCGCTGCTCATCTTCGTGCTGTTCGGCGCGGTGGCGTCGGCGCTGTTCTGGATGGCGCGCGGTTCGATCCGCGAAGAGATGGTAAGCTGAACCAACCCCAACCTTGCCGGGCGCGCGGCGTCAGTGGGCAAGGACGGGGGATGCGCCATCCTGGTCGCCGCCGATCGCGGTGAAGCGCGGCAGCAGCAGGTGGATGACGCCCAGCGCCGCCAGATAGGTGACGGCGCAGATCAGCAGCATCGGCAAATAGCCATGCCCGGCATCGAGCGACCAGCCGGTGAACTCGATCATCGCCATGCCCGAAAGGTTGCCGGCAAACGCGCCGATGCCGATCGCCGAGCCGACCACGCGCGCGGGAAACACGTCGGTCGTGAGGCCGAACAGGCTCGTGGAAAAGCCCTGGTGGGCGAACAGCGCGACGCCGACGATGAATGCGGCAAGCCACGGGCTCTGCGCATGGATAAGCAGCGGCACGGGCAGCACCATCACGGCGTAGATGAGCATCGTGACCTTGCGCGCCGCGTTGACGCTCCAGCCGCGCCCCATCAGTGCGGCGGGCAGGAAGCCGGCAGTGATGCCGCCGACAGCGGCCATGGCATAGACCAGCGCCACGGGCAGCCCCAGCGCGCTCTGGTCCAGCCCGAACACGCGGTGGAACAGGTCGGGCAGGAAGAACAGCAGGAACCACCAGACCTGATCGGTCAGCGCCTTGCCAAGGATGATGGCCCACTGGCGCCGGTCGGTGAGCAGCGCGCTCCACGCCATCGTCGGCGCTTCGGCATCGGATTGCGGCTGTTCGGGCAGGCGCACCGCCAGCCAGACCACGACCCACACCAGACCCAGGCCGCCGGCGATCAGGAAGGTCGCCTTCCAGCCCATCATTAGCGCCATCAGCGGGATGAGCAGCGGCGTGAGGATCGCGCCGACGTTGGGCGCGATCCCGCCAAGCCCCAGCGCGATCGAACGTTCGCGCGGCTCGAAATACGTGGCCGCCGTCTTTACCGCGGCCGGCGTGCCGATCGATTCCGCCACGCCCAGCACGGCGCGGACGCCCACGAACCCGCCGACGGAGGAGACAAAGGCATGGGCCATGCCGGCCAGGCTCCACACGCCGACGCCCAGCGCGAAACCGGGGCGCAGCCCGACCTTGTCGATGAACCAGCCGGTGCCGAGAAAGGCGATCGCGGCAGCGAACTGGAAAGCCGACGCCATGTGGCTGTAATCACGGTCCGACCAGTGGAACTCTGCCTGGAGCGTGGGCTTCAGCAGCGCGAGAATCTGGCGGTCGACGTAATTGAGCACGATGGCGACAAAAACGAGTCCCACGACAAGCCATCGGCGTCGATCGCTGACCTGCGACATCCTGCATTCTCCCCAACGTCACTCTTTATCGCGTATAGGATAACGTTGTCATACGCAGAAAGACAAGGACAATCGTCCCCGGAAACAATTACCCTTCGCCGGGCGCTGAGGTCGATCCGCGCACGATGAGTTCGTGTGCCAGGAGCCGGCGCTCGATCCGGTCGGCGGCGCCGATCAGGAGGTCCGCCGCCGCATAGCCGAGAGCGTGGACGGGCTGGCGGATGGTGGTGAGCGGCGGCCAGACGACTTGCGCCAGATCGTTGTCGTCGAAGCCCGCCACGGAAAGATCGCGCGGCACGGCGATGCCCTTGCGGTGCGCGGCGGCAAGCACGCCGGCCGCGATCTCGTCGCTGCTGGCGAAGATCGCGGTGGGCGGATGGTCCATTGCGAGCAGCGCTTCCGCCGCTTCCACGCCCGACTGGAAGTCAAACCGGCCAGGAGAAACCAGCGCCGCATCATAGCCGAGGCCGGCGCGCAGCAGCGCTTGCCGGTAACCGGTCAAGCGCTGGGTGCTGGCGGCATACCCCGCGTGGCCGCTGACGAAGCCGATGCGGCGATGGCCGAGCGAAATGAGGTACGAGGTCATGTCATCGGCGGCCTGCACGTTATCGATGCTGGCCGCGGAGGTGGCGGTCAGGTCCGTGCCGGGCTGGACGCGCACGATCGGAATGCGCCGCCTTTCGAGTTCCGCGAGGACCTCCACGGAATCGCTTACCGGCGGGGTCACGATGATGCCGTCCAGTTGCACCTGATCGACCAGTGCGCCGATATCGCCCAGCAGGCCCGGCGCGGCGATGTCGCAAGGCTGCACGATCATGCGATAGCCGGATTCGCGGCAGCGCTGCCCGACCCCTGCCTGCATGTTGTAGATGTAGAACGGACTGGGATTGTCGTGGATCAGGCCGATCTGGAACGACCGGTGCCCGGCCAGCGTGCGCGCCGCCAGATTGGGATGATAGTTGAGCTGCGCGACGGCTTCCTCGACGCGGATGCGCGTCTCCTCGCTGACATAGCGTTCCTTGTTGAGAACGCGGGAAACCGTCTTGATCGAGACGCGGGCGGCTTTGGAGACATCCTTGATGGTGACGCGGCTCATGCGTGTGCGGCGCTTCTCTTGTGCTTGCATCCCCCGGCCCCGAACGTCGCAACCGGATCGGATCGTTGTCGGGAAGCCCCGTCTGGCACAGATGCGCGCCTGCTGGCAATGCCGACGCCTTGCGCAGGTTCTCGTCAGAGAAGTTGGGCCCCGATCCAGCGGATCGCCCTGGCGGGCGCCGTTATGAGCGCCACGATCCAAGACTCGAACAGCTTCATGAGCGAATTCGCAAGTTCGCGGTAAAGGTCGAGTCCTGTCAGGATGGCGGGGGTGACAAGGTCCACCTGCCGGCCTGCGCGCGCGGCTTCCTCGATCCCCGTTACGCCCTCGATGATATCCAGCACAAAGCCGGAGAAAAAGATGACGAGCGAGAGAGACGAAACGAGGATCGGCAATATCATGCCGCTGACGCGCAAGGTTGACACGATCGCTTCCCGCGCGAAGACGGCAATCAGCACCACCATCGCGGGTAACAGCGCGGACCTTGCCTTAGCCAGGAGCGTATCGATGGCCTGCGCCGGGTCAAGTTGTCCGGCGAGCGCCGTCGACGGTCTGTAGTGCACATAGGTGCGTGTCGCATTCAGCAGAACCTCGCCACCACTCAACGGTCCAAGCGGGGTCAAGTGCGTGTCCAGCCCCTGGGCCGACGTAGAGGAAATGATGACGGTGCGTCCGGCAAGCCGATCCTTCGGTACCACGAAGTCCTGGCCGTTTAGCATTCGCGAAGCCACCAGGTATTCAAGCGCATTGTCCGCGTCAGGCCCAGTCAATCCGGCCGATACCGGAGGAAGCGAGTAGAAGATACCCGTACCCTGGCGCGGGGGCATCCCCGGCGGCGGCGAAGGATGGCCGTCCCTTCCGGTCACGAGCTGCGCGGCGAGTGCAGGCGCGGTTGCAACACGAACCGGACGCGCCGTCGGCCGACTGGCGAAACGCTGCAATACCTGCGCGGGGTAATCGCGCACCAGACCGTCGCCGGAAGCCGCAGTCACCGTGGCGAACGCCGCCATTCTGATCCGTCCGCCGGTACTGGTGCAGCCGTCGTTGGCTGCGACCAGCCCGTTGGAGTTCTGGTCGGGTCGGGTATCATAGGGGAGGACGATCCACGGCCCATCAATCTGCGCCAAAGCGCCACACATGGCCTTTCTTTCGCCGTCGTCACCGGGCAGCGGGACATCGACGAGGATGGCAGATGCGCCCTTGCTGGCGATTGCCTTCACCAAGGGGACGATGATCCGGTCGGGTATGGGGCGTCCGCTGTCGCACTGCCCTGCCGGTGCAAACGCTGCGCAAGCCGCAGGATCAACGTCGACCAGTGCGTAGCGATCGGCGGGTGACCCGCTTGCTTCGCCGCCGCCCAGCAGGAAAACGAATATCCTGCTGGTGAAGTCTGCACCAGCACGTTCGGCTGCCGCGATAGAGGTGAAGCCGGCGGCGAGGCCGATGGTCACGCACACCGAAACCACGAGGCTGAACAGCAAGCCGGCGCCAGCATGCACGGCTGCCCGGCGCAACCACTCCGAAGACGAATCTGCGCGGTGTTGTCGATCGCTGCTGGAAGTCATGAAAGCCCTTTTGACTTTGGAACCCGCACGTGCATGATTCCTAAATCTCGGACCGGGGTTATTATGTGGGCTATCTTGATGCAACTGGCGGCAGCATCTGCTTCTCCCGCCGATGTTGTTGCAGAAGTATCGGCAGTCGAGGGTCGTGAACCCGCCACCGCAGAGATTGTTCGTCGTTCTAACGGTGCGGCCGAACCGGCGTCGGTATACGCGTTTTTATATAGCGGCGACATCGTTCGGGTTCGTGGCCAGGCGGTTGTCCGGCTTCGGCTGGCGAACCGCGGGGTGGCGGAGGCAAGCCCGGGGCACGATTTTACGGCTCCGCCGTCGCAGCCTGGCCGGTTCGACCGGGCAATAAGGCTGTTCGATCGGATCGTCGCACTGTTCGCCCGGCCTCCAGGTCAGGTGGTGGTCCACACGCTCCTGCGGGGCGATAACGCCGTCGCCCGGCCGGCGTGGCTTTCCCAGGAGACGCAGAAGCTCCCTCTGGCGATGCCGCACGTGGGCGTTGCCTGGGCCGGCGCGGCAGCACCGGTAACGATCCGGTCGGCGCTCGGTAGCTCCACGACCGGCGAGCCTGCCATGAATGCAAGTGGCATGTTCGACGTGCCGGCAGACCTGCCGTTCGACGTTCTGGCCGGTGGCGGCGGCAGCGGTGCGCGCCTGTGGCGGGTTGTCCGGACCAGCCCGGCCGCAGTGCCGATCCTCGCCGGCACAGAGAACCCGTCAACGCCACGGGAGAGAGTGCTTCGCGCCGCGTGGCTTATGGAGGAAGGCCCGCCGGAGTGGCGCTTGTTCGCGCTGACGGAAATTGTCGCCCTGAAGGACGACGACATCGTGGCGGGGCGACTTTGGCGCCTTGTCCGTGCGGGGGAATGGCCGGGAGCACGCTGATGCGCAGGCTCGCATCTCTGGCCTTGCTGGGATTTCTTGCATGGTCTTCGCCCAGCCCGGCAGCAACGTTGCTGCCGGAGCCCTGGGAAATTCAGCAAGTCAAGACGATCACGTGCGGCGCGCGGGTGCAGCCGTCCATCGCCTCGTTTCCTCCCTCGATTCGGCAACCCACCGCAGCGGAGATCGCCGAGATCCGGGAAATCGAGAAAGACCTTGGAGCCTGGGACGAGAATTCTGGCGCTATCGCTCGCGCACGGGAGCTGAAGGCTCGTCGCGTTGTCGCCATCCTCGGGGCTACCTATGGCTCCGATCATCCCGTTACCGCGCGGGCCGAAGGCACGGTTGCGCTCTATCTGGGCGGTCAGGGGAGACAGGCGGAGGCCACCGAGGTCTATTCCGCCGCGGTCAACAAGCTGGCCCGACGACTGGGAGCAGAGCATTGTACCGTCATCGAAGCCAATGAAGATCTTGCGCAAAGCCTGCTGGCAGAGGGCAAGAACGCCCAGGCGGCAGCCCTGATCCGAAGGCGTCTGGTGGTGGCCGAGCGGGTCTTCGGCAAGAACTCCGACCAACGGAACGCCCTGGTGGACGAACTGGCCGATGCCCTGGATCGCGACCGGCAGTCCGCCGACGCGGTCGAGGCGCGTACGATGGCTACGCGCGCCGCCTCAGCGCCGATTCCGACCGAACAGCTTCGGGAGCAGGAGGAGCTGAGCCGACTGTACGAGAACAAGCAATGGCCGCTGTTGGCCGCATACCATCGCGCCGAGGCGGCCAAACTGGCGCACACACCCGGAGCCGACCCGGCGCGGATCAGGCAACAGCTTGTGGTGCTCGCCGGCTTCCTGGCGATGAGCGGCGACTTCTCGGACGAGGCGGTATTCAGAGCGGCCGCGGCATATGCCGACGAAACGCTTGGACCCAAGCCGGGGCGATCCGAATATGTGTTTCAAGCGGAAGCGTGGGCGAACCTAGGGCGCTCGCTGCTCGTCAACGGCAAGCCGCAGGAAGCAGTCGAATTTCTAAGCAGGGCATGCGATCAATCATCCCTCTTCGGTTATGATGACGACTTCAACGAGGTCACCCATGCGCAGCCCGATCCCCGGGCTGCCGGGGATTGCCGCATCGATCACGCCTATGCGATGCGCAGGCTTTCGCCGTCCGACGATATTGCGCGGATTGATGAAGCGTTCAGGCTTGTCCAGCCGGCCTTCGTTTCGGAAGCGACCCGCAGCCTTGGCCGGACCGCGGCGCGCATGGTTGCGATCGCGGCGGGCAAGGGGGCTCTCCTGGCGGAAGGGGACAAGGCGACAGGCGAAGCACGGGATGTTGCCATCGCACTGTCCGGGCAGGAGGATGACAACGGGAACCTGAAGATCCGCGGCGGTACGGCGGCTGACCAGCGGATCGCGCTCGAGGGGCGGGGTGCGGGGCAGAAGCGGCGTGCAGGCGAGGTGTCCGAGCAACTCCAGCGCGAGGTATCTGGCTATGCCGATTTTCTCAATCCGCTGCCTGTGGGTATCGATGACCTGCGCGGGCGCGACCGTCCCGTCCTTCGCCCGGGAGAAGCCATGATCGTGTGGGTCATCCGTCCGCGGGACCGGCAGGGACTGGTCTTTGCCGTGTCCGCGACGGATCAAGCATGGGCAGACCTGCCGCTGTCGGGTGCACAGATTGCGGAGAAGATGGCAGCGTTGCGAGCCATGATCGATCCGTGTTCCTCTGATCAACCGAGCAGGTGCGGCGAAGATCTGGGGCACAATTTCGATCCGGCCCTCGCCCACGAACTTTACACGGTACTGCTTGGGGACCCTGCCATCGCTCGGGTGATTGGTCCCGCTAAAACGCTGATCGTCGTGCCATCGCCCATGCTCGCCGCTTTGCCGCCCGGAGTGCTGGTTCCCACGGCATCGTCGGGCGCGAACGCTGCCAAGGTTGACTGGCTGGTTCGTTCCAAGGCAATCGCCGTACTGCCTGGGGTTGCCGAACTCAGGACCTTGCGTCGGCTTCCGGCTTCGCAAAGCCAGACCAAACCCCTGTTCATGATGGCCGAGCCCGACTTTTCGGGCCACCGGACAACGGCCCGCCCACAACTTGCGGCCGGCGCGATATTTCCCGTATCTCGCCTCGCTCGCATCCCGGCCTCAGGGCATGAGCCCGATTTCCGGCAGATCGTGTCCCGTTTGCCCGGGCTTCCCGGAACGCGCCTCGAGGCTGCCGAGATGCAGCAGGCCTTCGCGGCCGGGCCGGGTGATGTGCTTCTTTACGATGCCGCCACCGAAGAGGCTTTGCGCGCTCGCTCGCGTTCGGGAGAGCTTGCCTCCGCCCGGGTGGTGGCGTTTGCAACCCATGGTCTGCTGCCCCAGGAAGACGTTCTCTCGGATGGGGCCCTCGCGCTTTCACCAAGCTGGCGCTCGTCGGATCCCGAAAACGATGGTCTGCTGACCGTACCCGAGATCGCGACACTCAAGCTGACGGCGGAACTCGTGGTGCTCTCTGCCTGCAACACGGGCGCTCCGTCGGCAGAGGAGGCGCAAGCGAATTTTTCCGGCCTTGCCCGCGCCTTCCTGTTTGCGGGAGCGCGGGCGCTACTGGTTTCGAACTGGCGGCTGGATGACTCCGTAGCTCCAACCCTCATGGGAAAGGCGTTCGCGGAGATGAATGCAGGAGCTGATCGGGCCACCGCATTTCAGCGCGCATCGTTGGCGATCCTCGATGGCGATGGCGTCAAGGTGCACAGCGGGGACGATGAACTGCAGATCGCGATACGGGCGCGCCAGTCGCACCCCGCTTTCTGGGGAGCATTCACTTACATAGGAGCGCCATAGACCGGACGGTAGCCGGCCGGTCGCACGCACGCAAAAGCTCGACTTCGGGGGCAAGTCGCCAGCCCGTAAGCGCACATGACGGCAACCGAGCGGGGCCGGACAGTCTGCAATGCGTGGTTCGAGCCGGGCGGCGGGAAGCCCCGCGGCGGCGAGGGCCTGCACGATCGTCTGCGCGAGGACGGGCTGGGCGGTGACCCGCCATGTAACGCTGACCGCAGCCTACGTCGACGTGGGTTCGGTGGCGACAAGGGGCGGCCAGCGTGGCGGAGGAGCTTCCGGTCGATCCCTACCTGCAGAGCGATGCCAACGCCGGGGCGAAGCCATTTGCCGGCGAAGGCATGGCGCGGGCCTTTGGCGGGCAGGCGGGTATCCGCCGCATGACCGCACGTTTCGTCGAACTCAACGTGGCCGATCCCCGGATCAAGGCGATCTTCGCCGAGCACGACCTCGTGCGGCTACAGCGCACGCTGGTCGAAAACCTCCAACGCGCAATGCGCGAAGCGCATGTTTCCTTCGCCGCGCAGAACCGGTTGCTCGCCAAGCTGGCGCCGATGGACCGCGATGTGACCGAGCGTTGAATGCAGCCAGGAGGCCAGGGTCGGACATCAGCCGAATTGAAGGCGGCGAACGTCCCTGAGCGAGACGAGTGCCAGCCCGCCCATTAAACGGTGCGGATCGTCCCGCCGTCTATGACGAACTCCGCGCCATGGATTGCGGCGGCACGGTCTGAAGCGAGATAGGCGATGAGGTCGGCCACCTCTTCGGGCCGGGCTCCCCGCCCGATCGAGATGCCACCCAGGGCATCGAGCACGGACTGACGCGCATCCTCGATCGTGCCGCCACTGGCGGCCCGCAGTGTTTCGAGAAAGTCGTCAGCGCCCTCCGTCATGATCCAGCCGGGCGAGACGGAGTTGACCCTCACGCCCTTGGGGCCGAGCTCCTTCGAGATCGATTTGCTGTAAGTTCTCAACGCAGCTTTGGCGGCAGCATAGCCTGTCGTGGACTCGGGCAGCGGCAGGACGGACTGGATCGAGGTGACGTGCACCACAACGCCGCCGTGCCGCTCCAGCATCTGCGGGATCAGCAGGCGATCGAGCCGGACCGTCGCCAGCAGGTTGAGATTCAGCTCGGCGAGCCAGTGGTCGTCGGTCAACGCGGCGAAGCCACCCGCCGGCGAAGCCGAGCCACCGATGACATGGGCGAGAATGTCGATGCCGCCCAGCCGCTCGAGCGCCGCCCTCGCCAGTGCTTCGCCGCCCTCCGCGGTCGTCAGGTCGGCCTGCACATATTCGACGCCTTCTATGGAATCCGTGATCGAGCGGGCGGCGGTGACCACACGGGCTCCGCCGGCCAGGAAGCGTTCGACGGTGGCGCGGCCCAAGCCTTTGGTGCCACCGCTGACGAGAACGCGCTTGCCGGCGAACTCGGTGGGATCGGTCTTGATGTTCATACCGTGGTCTCCAGCGTCCTGATGGCGCCACGCTCCAGCGTGAAGCGGTAGGTGAAGCGGAGCGGGCTGCCCGGGAAGTCACCATGGGCGGGGCCTTCGACGACCACGTCGCCGCCGTCTTCCCGAACGGTATCGGGCGTGAAGATCGCCTTCACCGGCATCACTTCTTCCTCGAACAGCTGGCGGATCGCGGCCTCGCCCTCGAAGTGCTTACCGTTGTCGATAAACACGGCGTCGCTGAGGAAGGGCTTCAACATGCCATCGATGTCGAGACGGGCGTTTGCCTCGACATAGTCGGCGATCGGCTGGGGTAGGTCCATTGACATGTTGATCTCCTCGATAGTGACGAGGCCTATTTAGCGATGGACTTTTCGCCTGATAATCGAGACAAATTGACATGAAGTATCACGAAAATCGGATCAATGACTCGGCATTCGCTGATTGAGCTCGAGGCTGTCCTGGCCATCGTTCGGTGCGGCTCGTTTCGAGCGGCAGCGCTCGATCTTGGCATGTCGACCACGGCCATTAGCAACGCGGTGGGCAAGCTCGAGCGGGAGCTTGCCGTGCGATTGTTCAATCGCACCACGCGCAGCGTCTCGCTCACCTATGCGGGCCGGATATTCGTCGCTAAGATCAAGCCTGCGCTGGAGGAGATCCAGAAAGCGATGAATATGGTGCGCGCCCAGCAGGAGACGCCGTCCGGCACCTTGCGCATCAATGCCTTCGCGACGGCCGCGCGTGAAATCATGGCGCCGCTGGTCCTCAGCTATCTGCAGCGCTATCCGCAGGTTCATATCGACCTTGTCACCGAGGGTCGGCTTGTCGATGTCGTTGCGGCAGGCTTCGATATGGGCGTGCGCAGCGCGGATCTGGTGCCCAGCGACGCGATCGCAATACCGCTGGGTCAAATGCGACGCATGGCGGTGGCCGCATCCCCCTCCTTTTTTGCACGCAGGGATATCCCCAAGGTGCCCCAGGAACTGCTCGCCTACCCCTGTCTTCGCGTGCGGCTTCCCAATGGCGCCTTGTTCCGATGGCGGTTTGAAAAGGACGGCGAAGAACTGCAGCTCGATGTCGAGGGCCCGATCACCCTCGACGAGGCCTCCCTGGCCCGGATCGCGGCAACCAACGGCACCGGGATCGGCTATTTCATGGAAGCCGATATACGCGACGACATTGTAGCGGGACGGCTCGTGCGCATTCTCGAAGACTGGACACCGCCGCTTGTGCCGCTGTGTCTCTATTATTCCAATCGGCGCAATTCCTCTGCGGCCTTCCAGGCCTTTATCGCGCTCGCGCGCGACTTCGCGGCGGGAAGGCTCGAACAATCCTGAGCCTGCGGACAAGCGGCCGCGCCGGAAGCGAGAATGTCGACGAAGCCGTCTTCCACCGTCACCTCGACACGGACCCGGGGATGCGTCTTCAGGAAAGGCGGTTCAGTCGCCGGAGAGAGCCTTGCGAAAAGACGCGTGCCAGCTTCGGTCAGTGCGATGCTGCAGGTGGCCCTGACGTGGCTGCTGGCGCGATCACCGAACCTGCTGCTGATCCCAGGGACGTCCAGCACCGCGCATTTAGCGGAGAACTGCGGGGCGGCGGAACTTACTCTGACCGAGGAGGCTAAAGCTCCGCTGGACGCTTTGGCCGGTTGATCCGAACCGCATGCAAGGACGGAAGCGTGCAAGGATCGGGGAACGATCCATTCCGCAACCGTCCTTGCACAGTGGGCCTTCGGCGGGCGAGGGCGGGCGGTCCTTCCGCTCCGCTACGAGGGGAGCGGCGGCGGGAAAGGTCAGAAACCCAGTTGCCCGCGCATTTCGTCGATCAGCACCTTGTGGAACGCGATCATGCGTTCGTCGGGCTGCTGGGCCTGGAAGAAATCCAGTTCCGGATCGATCACAGCGCTGCGTTCGCCGGCCAGGGCCTCCAGAATGGCGAGGCCGCAGAACGGCACGTAGGCTTCGGCATAGCCACCTTCATGAATGACCGCGAGGCGCCCGCCGCACAGTTCGTCGGCCAGCGTGACGATACGCGCCGTCATGTCACGGAAGCTGTCGCTGTGCAGCAGCTGGCGCGCCAGCGGATCGACCGCGTTGGCGTCCAGCCCGCTGGCGACGACGATCATATCGGGCGCATAATCGCGCAGCGCCGGGATCACCACCTGCTCCAGCGCGTAGAGATAGGTCTCGTGCCCGCTGCCTGCCGGCAGTGGAACGTTGAGGTTGAAGCCCGCGCCCTTGCCTTCGCCACGCTCTTCGAAACCCGAGTACCCCGGCGGGAAGCAGCGATCCTGGTGGATCGAGATCGTCAGCACGTCGTCGCGATCGTAGAAGATCGATTGCGTGCCGTTGCCGTGATGGACGTCCCAGTCGAGCACCGCGACCTTGCCAAGGCCATGCCGCGCCTTCGCCGTTTCGATGGCGATCGGGATGTTGGCGAGCAGGCAGAAGCCCATGGACTGATCGGCCAGGCAGTGATGCCCGGCGGGCCGGCACAGCGCATAGGCGTTGCGGGCGCGGCCCGTCAGCACCGCGTCGAGCGCATCGATGGCCAGGCCCGCCGACAGCGTGGCTATTTCATAGCCGCCCTTCGAGAAAGGCGCGAACAGGCCCAGTTCCCCGCCGCCCGCGTCGCTCAGCTGCTTGAAGGCATCGACATAGCTGGCGGGATGAACGCGCAGCAGGTCGTCGCGCGCGGCGGACGGTGCGCTCGACACGGTCAGCTTCGTATCGAACCCGGCGGCGCGGACAAGGTTGACCAGCCGCCGCTTCGATCCCGGCGTGTCAGCGCCATAGCTGCCCGAGGGCGGCTCCACCCAGTCGCCGATCGGCAGGAACAGCGCTTGCACGCCGGTGCTGTGCCAGAACGTGCGTTCGTCTGTCAGGAACAGGGGTTGAGTGGTCACGGCTTGGCATTCCCTTCGCTGGACCAGACGAGTTCGCCCGCGATGTAGGTGCGGATTACCCGGGTCTGGTGGATCGTGCCGACCGGCGCGGTCAGCGGATTACGGTCGATGATGATCACGTCGGCCAGTTTGCCGACCTCGATCGTGCCGCCACGATCGAGCCGGCCCATTTCGGCGGCGGCGTTGCGCGTCATCAGCGTCAGCGCCTGCTCGCGGGTGATGCGCTGCCCTTCGTTGATCGGTGCGCCGGTGGCGCCCGGCACTTGCCGCGTGACCAGCGTTTCCAGCGCCAGCCACGGATTGACCGAGGGCACCACCGGCCAGTCCGACCCGGTCACGACGTTTGCGCCGCTTTCGATGACATCGCGCGCCGGCCACAACCGCTTCATCCGTTCAGGCCCGACCGCGGCGGCGATATCGACCGAGGTGATCGGTGTGGGCCACCAGATGTAGGGCGAAAGTTCCCAGGTGAAGTGCAGTTCGCGCCCGCGCGGCACGTCGGCGGGATCGATGAAGGTGTTGTGCCCGACCTCGTGGTGTTGTCCGCCCCAGCCGTTGGCCTTGCGCGCGGCGGCGATGGCATCGGCGGCTTCGCGCACCGCGCCATCGCCGGCAGCATGGAACTTCACGAGCAGGCCCTGCCGATCGAAGTCGGTGACGGCGGCATTAAGCTTGTCGGGCGGCACCATCATCAGGCCCTTTTCGCCACCCGTACCATCTGAACCATGTTCCCCGTGGCGGGGTTCATAGGGTTGCAGCATCACTGCCGTGCGGCCTTCCAGCGGCACGCCATCGAGGAACATCTTCACGCAATCGAGCTGGAAGCGGCCTTTCGAATAGTCCTGCCGCGCGGCGACAAGGCCTTCGCTGCCGCCCGAATTCGGCCCCCACACCGCACACCCGCGCGCATATTGCCGGAGGCCGCCGGCGGCGGCGAAACGGGCATAGGCCTCGGCCCCGTCGCGCCGGATCGCGGCATCGGTGAAGCCGATGATGCCATAGGACAGCATCTCATCGGTGGCGGCCTTGATCGCCGCGACCTGCTGGTCGATCGGAACCGGCGGCAGCACCGCCAGAAGGTTGCGCGCGGCCGCTTCGCGCAGGACGCCGGTCGGTTCGCCCTTCGCGTCGCGATCGATCACGCCGCCGGCGGGATTGGCCGTGGCGCGCGTGATGCCGCCCAGTTGCAGCGCGCGGGAATTGACCCACACGCTGTGCAGGCTTTCGTCATCGAGCATGACGGGATTATCGGGCGCGGCCCTGTCCAGCAGTCGCCGCGTCTGTTCGCCGGGTTTGAGTGCCGCCGCCACCCAGCTTCCGCCGGTGATCCATGCGCCCGGCTTTGCCTTGGCGGCGCAGGCCTTGACCGTGGCGAAGATGACCGGCGCACCCGCGCCTTGCGGAATCTTGCACGCGAGCTTGGCCTGCCCCGCCGGATAGACGTGGACGTGCATGTCGTAGAGTCCGGGCATCAGCGTGCGGCCCTGCAAGTCGACGGTGGCGGCGCCGGCATGGGGCAGCTTGAGAATCTCCTCGCTGCGCCCGACCGCGATGATCGCGCCATCGCGCACGGCAATCGCCTCGGTGGAACCTTGCGGCGTCAGGACAGTGCCGTTCACGAACAGGAGGCTGGCGTCGGCTGGGGGTTCCGAAGCCTGGGCGGTCATGGGGGCTATGCTGGCCAGCGTGACGGCCAACGCGGTGGCCCCCGAGGGGAGAGAGCGGGATCGGCGTGTCATCCGGGATTCCTTTCGGACCGCAGGAGACTGCGTGGCATCGTCGCTGTCTTTGCATCATCGGCCAAGTTTGCAGGCTCGCCGATTTGGCAATATCGGCCAAACAGCGCATGCCCCTGTCCTCCGCGCCCATGCTATGGAATGATCCCGCCGAAGGGAGGCAACCGTGGCATGAGCAAGCCGACGATTTCGATTCAGGTGCTGCGCCACGTTGCCAACTGCCTTGTCCTCACCGGATGCAGCCCGGAACCGCTGCTGGCCATGTACAACCTGCGCCGCGATGACCTTGACGATCCCAAGGGCGTCATCGCGCTGGAGGACTTCCTCTCCTTCTTCGAGATCGCGGCGATCCGGGCCAACAACCCGCATTTCGGACTCTATGCTGGCCGGCTGGCGGGATCGGACAGCCTCGGCCCGCTGGGCTTCCTGTTTCTCAGCGCGCCGACATTGCGCGCGGCATTCCGGGGGTTCACCTCGCTGCTGGAAACGATGCAGCAGGCCGCGCGCAACGGCTTTGTCGAGGAAGACGGCATCGCCACGTTCGAATACGTCATCACCGACCAGACCTTGCAGAAGCGGCGTCAGGACGCCGAATTTTCCGTTGCCGCGATGCACACGTTCGCGCGCAACTACGCCGGTTCCGATTTCGAGCTGGTGGAGGTGCGCTTCGAACACGCGCGCGACGGGGATTATCGCGCCTATCGCGATTTCTTCCGGTGCGATGTCTATTTCGATCAGGACACCAATTCGTTCTCGTTCGAGGACCGCTTTCTCGACAAGCGGGGCGGGGTGCTGGATGCGGCGCTGTTCCCGATCATCGAGGAGCACCTGCGCCGCCGCGCCGCCGATACCGAGAACGCGCTGTGCCCTTCGGGCTATCTGATGCGCCTGCTGGAGACCAGCCCGCTGGATACCACGCCCACGCTGGAGGAAGCGGCCGACACGCTGGGCATTTCGGTCGCCACGCTGAACCGCCGGCTGCGTTCGGAAGGGGTGAGCTGGCGGCAGATCGTGCAGGACCGGCGCATGAACGCCGCCGCGCGCCTGCTGCGCCAGAGCCAGCGCGGCGTGGCCGAGATCGCGCTGGCCGTCGGCTATTCCGAAAGCGCCAGCTTCGTGCGCAGTTTCAACCGCTATTTCGGCACCACGCCCAAGCGCTATCGCGAAAGTGACGTTGCCTAGGGCACGTGGACACATCCTGCTCCGAAGGGACGACGGCTATCGGAGATCGCCGACAAGCGACGGAACGGCAGGGGGGAGGGGGAGCGGACGTCGCGAAATTGCGCTCAGCGGCTGAGATTGGTGGTTAGCTGACTTCGCCGGGAGATCATTTTCTTCAATGGCTACGCTCAAGATCAGCCAGCCATCGCGGCTTTTCCGCGCCCCGAATTTGATCCACGCTATCAATGACGAGTTGCTTGCGGTTCCCAATGTTGGCAACTCGACCGTGAAAGGTGAACCCGATGAAGCGTTCCCCTGCACCGCGCAACATGTAGTCGCGAATCGCTTGGTCGACCGGCGGTGATAGCTTAAAACTGTTATACCCACTGCTGTCGTCACAACCAGGAGCCTGAAGGGAAATCCCCTCCATTGAGGTGATAAAAATCCCTTGGCCAACAAACCTGCCTAGGTCCAAGTCGTTTATATTCCAGCACGAGGGAAGAGACTTTTCTGGGGCAGATTCGGCCGAGCAACTTGCCGCCAGAAAGCTGATGAACACGGCCCTGAATAGCTTCATCGACCAAAGGTATCGCAATAATCGAACGTCCACAATGCCGTCGTGTCTGCAACGTCTACTTTTGGGCGCTTGCCGCCTAAAGCAGCTTCATCCCGTCGCTTTCCGCGCCGAGGGTATCCAGAAACGATTTGAGCCAGGCTTCGCGCCCCGGCAGCGCCCGCTTGCCGGCAGGGCTGACGACCCCGGCCGGAACCGCCGCGAGAAAGGTGCGCAGCTGCGCAACGGTGGCCGCACCATCGGGCTGTCCGCCGGTGGTGTCGACCAGCGAGACAAGGCGATAGACGCCGATGGCGCCCAGCCAGTCGAGCGCATCGGCGTCGTGGAGGTAGATGGCTTCGGGAGAAGCCGGCTTGCGGTCGAACATGTGCGTGCGGGTGGCTTCCAGCACCGCGGGGATCTTGGCCGCCGGAAAGCCGGCGTCGCGCAGCACGGTTGGCAGCAGCTTGACCGCGCGATCGGCGTGGTCCTTCTTGGTGTCCTCCCACGGCGGAAAGGCTGCAATATCGTGCAGCATGGCTGCAGCATAAAGCACATCGTCATCGACCGTGGCATGGTCTTCCGCCGCCAGCGCGGACGCCAGCGCATAGTCGCGCCGCGAATGGGCGAAGCCCCAAGCGGTGTGCTTGAAATGAGTGGCCGCGAAAGTTTCGACATTCGCGCGCCACGCGGGCGGGCTGGCGTGCGCCGCCATCGGCATCGACGCCAGCACAAGTGCGATCAGGGCAGGGACGAGACGAGGCATCGCGTCAATCCTTTCGGGGCGGGGCGTAGGCCTTTCGGGGCAGCGCATAGGCTAATAGCGCATCACCGAGCGGAGTGCCAAATCCGCCATGGCCGCCGGCGGCGACGACCACGTACTGCCGTCCGTCGGTATGGCGGAATGTCATCGGCGTGGCCGTGGCGGGTGCGGGAACGCGCGCGCTCCACACTTCCCGCCCGGTCTGGATGTCATAGGCGCGGAAGCGGCTGTCGAGGCTGGCGCCGATGAAGATCAGGCCGCCGCGCGTCACGATCGGCCCGCCCTGGTTGGGGGCGCCCCACGATGCGGGCGAGGACAGGCCGGACGAGAAGCGGATGCGACCGAACGGAATCTGCCAGCGCGTCTGCCCGGTCTTCATGTCGATCGCGGTCAGCTGGCCCCACGGCGGCGGATTGCACGGTGCGCCCAGCGGCGAGAGCAGCACTTCGCGCAGCATGACGTAAGGCGAACCGCGCATCTCATAGACCGAGACGCCCGGCCGCTTGTCACGCTTTTCATCATATTCGGCGCGCGGCTTGAGGATCACCGAGGACACGAGGTTGGAGGAATTCACCACGGCCAGCCCGGTATTGGGATCGTAGGCAATGCCACCCCAGTTGGTGCCGCCCAGGAAGCTGGGGTGCAGCAGCGAGCCCTTGATGCTTGGCGGGGTGAACATGCCTTCGTTGCGGAACGCCGCCAGCTTCGCCTTGCAGCGCCATGTGTCGAACCCGATCGCGCCCCAGGCCTGATCGGCGGTGAGCGCCTGCGAGGTGACGGGGTGGGGCAGCACCGGCATCGGCTGGGTTGGTGACGCCCGTTCGCCGGGCACGTCGCTTTGGGGCACCGGCATTTCGCGCACCGGGAACAGCGGCTTGCCGCTCTGGCGGTCGAGCACGAAGATGTTGCCCGTCTTGGTGCCCTGGATCACGGCATCGACCGGGCGGCCCTGGTGTTCGATCGTGGCCAGCGTGGGCATGGCGGGCAGGTCGTAGTCCCATAGATCGTGATGGATCGTCTGGTAGGACCACACCCGCCGGCCGGTCAGCGCATCCAGCACGACCACGGCGTTGGCGTCCGGAATCGCGTCGATGCGGTTGACGCCCAGCGTATCCCAGCTGGCGCTACCGGTGGGCAGGAACACCCAGCCGCGTTGCGCGTCGATCGAGATCGGCGCCCAGGTGTTGGCGGCGCCGGTCCGGTCCGAAAGTTCGGGCGGGATCGGGTTCCAGCTCCACAGCTCGCGCCCCGTGACCACGTCGAACCCGCGCACGATGCCATCTAGCGAATTGCGGAACTTGTTGTCGGTGACCGAGGCGCCAACGATCACCACGTTGCGGTAGATCGCCGGGGGCGAGGTGTTGGCGAGCGGTCCTTCGCCCTTGTAGTCGAGCGCGGCGAGGTTGACGCGCCCGCCCTGGCCGAAGCCGGGACACAGGCGGCCCCGGTCGGCATCGATCGCCATGAGCATGCCGGCCTGCCCGGCGAGCAGCACGCGCTTGCCGCATTCGGCGGCGCGCGCCTGCGGGTCCGGCGCTTCCCAGTAGGCGACGCCCCGGCAATAGTTCTCGGCATACATGTTGCCGCTGCGCGGCTTCTTCGGATCGAACGACCATACCTGCCGCCCGCTGGCGGGATCGAGCGAGGCGACGCGCCCGAACGGCGTGCAGATATAGAGATGCCCGTTGGCATAGACAGGCGTCAGTTCACTGACGGTGGCGTCGGTATCGTCGGTTCCGGACGAGATTTCGCCGGTGTGATAGGTCCAGGCGACTTGCAGCGAGCTGACATTGGCGCGGTTGATCTGGTCGAGCGCGGAATACTTGGTGCCCGAAGGCTGCCCACCATAGCTCGGCCAGCCGGTCGCGTCGTGCTCCACCGCCGCGATGGCGGCACCGGATTGTGCTGGCGGCTGGTCGGGCGCGCGCCCGCAACCGGCGATCGCCAGCACGCCAAGGGTGAGGGCGATCGCCAGCCGGCGCATCGGTCAGGGTTTCGTGCGTTGGTAGATGCGCGTGCCACCGACCCAGGTTTCGAGCACGCGGGTATCATGGATCGCGGTGGGCGGACCGGCGAAGGGATCGCGGTCCAGCACGATGAAATCCGCGACCTTGCCCGTTTCCAGCGATCCGGCGGTGGCGGCGGTGCCGAGCCGGGTGGCAGCATCGATCGAAAACATCGTGATAGCCTGCGGCAGGGTGATCGCTTCCTTCAGGCCGAAGCTGCGCGTGCCGCCGCCGGGATTGCGGCGCGTGACGGCGGTTTCGATGCCGATCCACGGATCGGGCTTGGGCACGACCGCCCAATCGGACCCGGCGATGACCAGTGCGCCCGCCTCGAACCCTTCGCGGATCGGCCAGACGCGATCGATGCGCGGTTCGCCGACGGCGCTGGTGATGTCGTCGTTGATCGGCTGCGGGTCCCACAGGTACGGCGAATATTCGACCGCCGCCTTGAGCGCCTTGAAGCGGGGCAGGTCGGCCGGGTCGACAAAAGTGGAATGGCCGACCTGGTGGATCGGCCCGTTCATGCCGTTGGCCTTGCGCGCGGCGGCGATGGCATCGAGCGCGGATCGCACCGCGCGGTCGCCGGCGGCGTGGAACAGCACGGTCACGCCCAGCTTGTCCCACTTGACCAGATTGTCCGCCATCTGCGCCGGATCGAACAGCAGCAGCCCGCGTGCCGGGGCGTTGGGCTGGCCGGCCTGATAGTCGCCCAGCATGGCGCCGGTGTGGCTCTCGGTCGGCACGCCGTCGGCGAAGACCTTGATGCAGTTGGCGTTGAACAGCGGCCGGGCGTATTTGGCGCGGTCGGCCACGGTCCGGTCGAAATCGGGATTGGCCTGCCCGGCTTCGGAATAGGCGATGCAGGCCTGCACGCGCTGCTTCAGCAGTCCCTTGTCGGCCAGGTCTGCATAGACTTCCAGATCGTCGCGGAAGGCCATCGCCTCGACGTAGCCGACGACCCCGTAGGACGCGAGCATCTGGAGGTGTTCGCGCAGGACTTTCCCGGTTTCCTCGCGCGATTGCGGCGGCACCTTGCCGGTAACTAGCCGCCCCGCCGTCTCGCGCAGCACGCCGGTCGGCTTGCCCGCCGCATCGCGCTCGATGATCCCGCCTTCGGGGTTGGGCGTTGTGTCGCTGATCCCGGCGGCGGCGAGCGCTTTGGAATTGGCCCACACGCTGTGGCCGCTGACATCGAACAGCATCAGCGGGTTGTCGGGAGAAATCGCGTCGAGCGTCGCGGCGGTGATCGGCGTGCCTTCGAGCAGCGAGGCCTGCCACTGCCCGCCGGTCACCCATTCGCCGGGCTTCGCCTGCTTGACGCAAGCGGCGACGAGTTCGAGCAGTTTGGCCGCGTTGGCGTCCTGCGGTACCCGGCAGCGACCTTCGCCGCCCTTGGCCTGCAGGATCGGGTGGACGTGCATGTCGTACAGGCCGGGCAGGACGGTCTGGCCCTTGAGATCGATCACCTGCCGCGCGGGCGTGCGCGTATCGAGCGAGACGATCCTGCCGTCGCGCACGGCCATGGCAGTCTTCCAGCCGGTGGGCGTGTAGATATGGCCGTTGACGAAACGAACGTCCGCCGTTCGCGCTGCGGCGGCTTTCGCGGCCGGCCGGGCGGCAGCCGCGCCGCCCGTTGCAAGGAGGCCGACGAGGCCGGTCGCCGCAAGCAGGTGTTTCCAGTGAGCAGCCATCGTCGGTATTTCCCCCTTGTTGTCTTTTCGATTTGCTGGCCGCCGCCTCAGAAGCTGTAGGCGGCGGTCAGGCCGAAGGTGCGCGGACGCACGATGTTCGAACGGTAGATCGTCGACAAGCCGTTGTCGCGCGAACGCCGCCCGGCCCAGATGTGCTGGTTGAGCAGGTTGTTCACGAACACCGAGACATCAACGCCGCTGAAGCGATAGCCCGCGCGCATCGACCAGGATTTCACGGCCGGCGGGTTGGACAGCGTCGGGTCAGACCCGCCGTTGCGCGGATCGATGCCCGGCGTCAGCGCGCTCTGATAGGCGCGGTAGTCGAAGTCGGTGCGGACGTAGGCCTTGTTCTCGCCGAGCGGGATATCGTACTGGCCATGCACCGACACGGTCCACGGCGGCGAGGCGATGTGGTTGCCCTTGGTCACCGAAGGCACCGTCGCGCTGGGTCCGCCCAGGAAGGTGTTGAGGAACTTGGCGTCGGTATAGCCGACTTCGGCCTGGAGCGAGAACTGCTCGCTGACCTTCAGGTCAAGCTGCAGGTCGAAACCGCGGCTGCGCGCGTTGCCAAGGTTGCCGGTGAACTGGAAGCCGCAGGAATTGAGCGCCACCGACTGCTGGATGTTCTTCCAGTCGATCTGGTAGGCGCTGCCCTGGATGCCCAGCCGCCCGTCCGCGACGCGCGTCTTGAGACCCAGTTCGTAGCTCCACACCGAGTCCGAATTGTAAAGCTTGGGACGACCGCCGGGATAGCCGAGCGAGGCGAGTTCGGGTCCGCAGGGCGAACCGACCTGCGGGTTGTAGCCACCGGGGCGGAAGCCCTTCGACACCGAGCCGTAGATCAGCGTGCGGTCGGTCACCTGGAAATCGATGCCGAACTTGGGCGTGAACGGATGTTCCTTCTGCGTGCCGACGTCGGTGACCGACGGGCCGACCACGGGTCCTTGCGCGAAGGAATTGATCGCGAACTTGGTCTCGCCATAACGCAGGCCCACGGTCAGCGTCAGCCGGTCGATCGGCTTGTAATTGACCTGGCCATAGACCGCGTATTGCGTGTCCTTCGACGTGGTGGCCTGATCATAGATCAGCTTGCCGTTGACCAAAGGCGGGAGGATGCCGGCGAGGAACGGCGCGTACTGGTAGAAGAACGTGTCGTTGACCTGCTGGATCGAGGTCTGCTTGGCCTGCTGGTAGAACGTGCCGATGACCCACGAGATCTTCGAATCCTTGGCGGTCGATTGCAGGCGCAGTTCCCCGGTCCAGTTCTTCTGGGTGTTCACGAAGTCGCTGAATGCGGACTGGTTGGGGAAGATCGGCAGAGTGATGCCGGTGAACAGGCTCTGGTCGAAGGTGGTGTAGTCCGACACGAACGTTTGCTTGCGGTCGAAATAGGAGCCGATCGCGATCAGGTCCGCGCCGCCCAGGTCATAGCGGATGTTGAGCGAGGGCAGCACGAAGCGGTCCTTGCTCCATTCGCGCACGCGGTTGCCGTTGAGCAGCTTGTTGTTGGCATAGTCGGAGAAGGGCACGCTCGGCTGCGTCTGGTCTGCGGCGATGTTGTCCCAGGATTCGCCGCTGTCGTTGGTGTTGAGCTTCTGGAACACGACCGAGGGCGTGATCGTCAGTTGCGGCGTGGGTGTCCATGCCAGCGCCACGCGGCCTACGTAGGATTCGTTCCAGTTGGCGTTCTTCTGGACGACCGACTTGTCCTCGAAGCGCACCCGGTCGATGTATCCGCCATCGCGGCGGTAGTACCCGCTGGCGCGGATCGCCAGCTTGTCCTGGACGATGGGCGTGCCGAATGCAGCGCCGATTTCATAGCTGGGCGCGCCGCCTTCGGTGAAGGAGAGCTCCGAGCGGATACGGCCCGAAGTGGTGGTGGCGCTCGGCTGGGGCGAGATGAAGCGGATCGTGCCGCCTTCCGAACCCGCGCCGAACAGCGTGCCCTGCGGGCCGCGCAGCACTTCGATGCGCTCCAGATCGAAGATCACCGGATAGGCGTTGCCGCCGCTGTAGCCCAGCGCGCGCACCTGGATCGGCGTATCGTCGATATAGACGCCGGTGGTCGCCGCGCCGACAGTGGAATTGATGCCGCGGATCGCGATGTTGGTGGTGGTGTTGGTGGCTTCGAACACCACACCCGGCGTCTGGCGGATCACGTCGCTGAAATCGCGCACGCCGCGCTTGTCGAGCGTTTCGGTCGAAAAGGCGCTGACGCTCAGCGGAACCTTGCTCAGCGCTTCGGACTTGCGCGTGGCGGTGACGATGATTTCGCCGCTGGCGTCGTTCGCGCCTTCCGTGGCGGATTGCGGCGCTTCCTGCGCGAAGGCCGGCGCGGCGACGATCATCGCCCCCAGCATCGACGTACCGAGCAGGCCGAACCTGCGTCCCAATGTGCGGTGGACCCCCATGATGAACTCCCCTGTTCATGCCGCCGCTGAATCGTCGCGGCCGGCTTCTGTTCACGAAACGAAAGCTATGGCCCGTCCCGAAAATGCAATTGATCGAAGGCCGCAGTTGCAGCGCAGCATGATGCTTAGGATCAATTCCTTTTGCGCTGAGGGGCGAATGGCCAGAATTGCAAAGCGCCCGGTAGTCCGGGGCGGCCGGCAGGGGGCAGCGCCGGACCGGAAAACCCGGCCCGGCGTCGCCCTCATGTCGGGTGCTACCAGCGCACCGTCACGCTCGCCCCATACGTGGCGGGCTTGGCATAGACCGACGTAGTGCCGAGAATGCCGAGGTTGAGCGTATAGGCGCGGTAGGCCTTGTCGAACACGTTGCGCCCGAACACCTGGACCGACAGGCGGTCGTTGGCGGTGGTCCAGGTCAGCGACGCGTTCGAGACGTTGTAGGCCTTCTGCAGCGAGGAAGCGCCGTTGGTGACTTCCAGATACTGGTCGTCGTACCACACGCCGTCGAACTGCGCCGCCAGATTGCCGCCGAACGCGTCGATGTTGTAGCGCAGCAGGTAGTTGATGCTGAACTTCGGCGCGTTGGGCAGCTTGGCGTCCGTGATCGCCTTCTGCGGATAGGTGCACAGGAAGGTGCCGTCACCCTGGTTGGCGCAATACTGGGCATCGGGCGCGCCGGGGAAGAATTCGGGGCCGATCTGGCTGCCCGGCCCCAGGATCTGCTTGACCTTGGTGGTTTCCCACGTCGCGCCAAGGTTCACGTTGAGCCGCTTGACCGGCTGCCAGAACACTTCCAGCTCCGTGCCCGTGGCCCGCGCATCGCTGTTGCTCACCTGGGGCAGGCCGCCCAGTACCGAGAACGCCTGATAGTTGTCGTAGAGGTAGTGATAGGCCGTCAGGTTGGCGCGCAGCGTGCGATCGGCGTTGGACCACTTCACGCCGCCTTCGAACGAATTGAGCCGTTCGGGATCGTGGCGGAAGCTGGCGGGCGTCACGTCCGCGCTCAGCGTCCAGTTGCCGCCCTTGATGCCGCGGTTCCACGATACGAACAGCAGGGTATCGGGATTGGGCTTGTAGTTCAGACCAACGCGGGCGGCCCAGTCGCCGTACTTGATGCGGTTGATGCCGGGAATGACGGCCGCAAACGCTTCGTCCGTGGCGCGCACCACGGTCGGGAAGCCCGTGTCGATCAGGCGCGACGTATAGTCGATCGACTTGTTGTCCTTGGAATAGCGCACCCCGGCGATCACGGTCAGCGTGTCGGACAGATCGTATTCGCCCTGGCCGAACAGCGACCAGTTCTTCGACCGCAGCGTATAGTCCTCGACCACGCGCGGATCGTTGGCCGCGCCGTTGATGGCGAAGGCGGTGCCCAGCACCGGCGCGCCGATGGTGGTGAGCGAGCCGGCGATCTTCATGTTGAGGTAATAGGCGCCCGCCTGCCAACGGAAGGGGCCGCTGTCGCCCGAAAGGCGCAATTCCTGGCTGAACTGCTTGTAACGCGCGGTGGTGAGGAACTGGATGACGGTGACGGGAAGGGCATCGCCATCCTCGGCATAGGACTTCTTGAGATCGGTGTAGTTGGTGATGGCGGTCAGTTCCACGCCGCCGAACTTCTTGACCAGCTTACCCTGATAGATGTCGGTCCGGCGATCGAAGTTGCCGCGATCGTTGGAGAAGTTCTGGTAGGGGCTGGCCTTGGCCCCGGTGATGCCGTTGATGACGCCGCCGGTGCCGTCGCTGAGGCCGGCCGGGTTGACGTGGCAATAGCCGTTGGCGAGCAGATCGCAGTTGTCGAAGACATAGCCGCCGGTGGCGACGTGGTTGTCCTCGCTGTGCTTGAACCACAGATCGAGCTTGCCGTCGCTGCCGATGTCGGCTTGCACCGTGCCGCGCAAGGCCCAGGCGTTCTCGCCGCCCAGGTCCTGCCCGTCGCCGTCATAGGTGCCCGGCAGCGCGGCGGCGGACTTGATGTAGCCATCCGCCTTGACCACGCGGCCGGCCACACGGAAACGCAGCCCCGGCGCGATCGAGCCACCCACCGCGCCTTCCAGCGCGCGCCGGTTGAAGCGTTCGTAGCTGGCTTCGGCATAGCCGTTGAAATCGGCCTGGCTGGCATCGTTGCTGATGTAGTGGACCAGTCCGCCGGTGGCGTTGCGGCCGAACAGCGTTCCCTGCGGCCCACGCAGCACTTCCACGCGCTTGGTATCGAACAACTGGCCGGAAATGCCGTTGATCGAGCCCATGTAGGCATCGTCCATGTACACTGCGACGGGGGCTTCGAGGTAATCGGTGAAGTTGTTCTGCGAAATGCCGCGCAGGTTGAAGATCGTGACGTTGGGCGACCATGCGTTCAACTGGAACGCCGGGATCTGCTGGGTGATCTGCGTGGTATCGGTGATGCCCAGCGCCTTGAGCTGATCACCCGAATAGGCCGAGACCGAAATGCCGACTTTCTGCAGGTTCTCGCTGCGCTTGTTGGCGGTGACGACAATATCGCCGAAGCCCTGCTGCGGCGCTTCGGTCGTTTCCGCGGCCGGCTGCGTTTGGGCGAAGGCCGGCGTGGCGCTGATAACCGCGACGGCCGCCGCGATGGCCATCGGCGAAGCGTTGAACAGTCGATGATGCGGCTGCGTCATTGCGTAATCTCCCTGTGTCGCCCGGATCGTCGCCATGCGGCTGACGCGCCGGTGTCGATTGCAGGAGATACCGATGCGTCCTGTCACGCTTGGCAGATCGGGACATTTCCGTTTTGCAGACGCCGTCCGCGCCGTGCGTGCGGAAGCGCTCAGCCCTGCGGCGCGAGCAGGCGGCGGTGCGCCTGCATCGGCAGAAGCAGCAGCGCGAAACTGGCGAGGAAGAAGAAGATGCACGCCAGTTCGACCAGGGTATAGCTCGATCCGTTGGTCAGCAGCCCGGCCAGGAACGGCCCGGTGCCAAGCCCCAGCATTTGCATCGCCACGGCGCGGCCGATCATGCGCCCGCGCGTGTCGAACTCGCCCACGGTGCCGAGGATGAACGGCAGGACGAAGTTCCACAGCACGTTGAAGCCGCAGACGCTGATCGCGAACAGGACGATGCCGGGATGGGCGAGCAGGAGCGCGATGCATGCTCCGCCGCCGAGAATGCCGATCATGATCGCGCGATCGCGCGCCAGCGCACCAGCCAGGAACACCGACGCCAGCGCGCCGCCGATCGCCAGCACTTGCGAGGCGAACAGCGCGTCGGCCACGGATTGCTCTGCGATCCCGGCCGCGATGCCGACGAGGAACAGCACGGCCCAGGCGATGCCCTGCGCAATGTTGTAGGCCAGCACCCCCGCCAGCGCGATCGCGACCATGCCATACGGCAGATCGCGCGCGCCTTCGGGCACTTCGGCCCGCGCCTCGTGCGTGCGCGGCACGTTGCGCACGGTGGCCAGCCCGAGAACGAGAAGTGCGGCGAACAGCCAGAACAGGGCGGGCAGGCCGAAGCGGTCGAGAAACGCCGGCATTCGCCACACGCCGATCGCGCCATAGGTCAGTAGCAGAGCCAGATACAAGGCGATGTTGCGGTCCACTTTGCGGGTCAGCCCGACAAAGGTGAAACTGAGCGTGATGATCGCGCCGTGCCCCAGCCCGGCGATGAAGCGCGCTGCCCACAGCGTGCCGCCACCGGATGCCATGGCCGAAAGGCCGTTGCCCAGCGCCGCGACGAGCAGCGCCGCCGCCATGACTCGCCGCCAGTCGTACCGGTGCGAACCCAGCGCCATGGCGATCGAGGAGATGGCGACGCCCAGCATCTCGATCCCGGCGAGGTTCAGGGCTTCGGGTTCGCCGACATGCAGGTGGGTGACGAAGCCCTGCACCAGCGCGGGCTGGACGATGAACGAAAGCACGCCCAGCGTGCCCAGCACGATCGCGCTGACAACGGCTGCCGGACTGTCGACGTCGTATTGCTGGGCCAATGCGAGTCCCTCCCCTTGAAGGTTCCAGTTCCTAGGACAGCGACCGCAGGTTAACTTGGCAGGACTGGCCAAGTGGCATTCCCGATCAAAGCAGGCTGCGGATTTGATCGAAAGTATCAATCCAATGACCGTTTCAGATAATTTGGAATGGCGAGGCTGCGTTACGCTCCTGTCAAGATCGGGAATCGCATTCCGACTATCGTATAGGGGAGTAGCCATGAGCCAACCGGCAGTACAGGCCGAAGCGCTTTGCGGGTGGACCGACTCCATGCCCGCCTTCGGTATCGAACCCGACGAAGCCCTTGCCCGGGCAGGCCTCGACAATGACGACGTTGCCACGTCGAACCGCATATCGCTCAAGCGTTTCGCCCGCATGGCGGAATCCGTCGGCGAACGGGCCAATCATCCGGCGGCGACGTGGACGATCGGCCTCAATTACGATCTTGCGCAGCTGGGGGAGATCGGCACCGCGATCACCTCGGCCCAGACGCTTGGTGCCGCCCTGCGCCGCTTTGCCGACCACTTCGAACTGCTCCAGGATTCGACCACGCTGGACTTTCAGGTCAAGGATGGGACGGCAACGGTCAATTACCGCATTCTCGATCCCGACATCTGGCCGCGCCATCACGACGCCATGTTCAGCCTTGGCATCGTTGCCCGCATCGTGCGCATGGCCGTGCCCGACGCGATGGACGAGATCGAGCTGGGGTTCGAATGCGCGCGCCGCGATACCGGGCTTGCCATGCCGCTCAGCCGGCTGAGCTTTGGCGGCGAGGTGAACTCGCTGAGCCTGCCGGTCGCCATGCTCGATGCGGCGATGCCGCCATCGGATGCCAGGAGCAATCTCAAGGACCTGTCGACGCAGATCGCGCGCAAGCGCCGCGCCGAGCCCGCGCGCGATCGGCTGGCCGCGATGATCTTCGCGCGCATGTCGCAGGGCGAGATCAACCAGGACGAACTGGCCAGCGAGATCGGCATGTCGAGCCGCACCATGCGGCGCCGGCTGGCCGAGGCCCAACTGACCTTCCAGCAACTGCTCGACGAATGCCGGATGCGGCAGGCCATGCTGGAATTCCGCACGCGCCCGGAATGCTCGATCGCGCAAGTCGCGCTGCGGCTGGGCTATGCCGAGCATTCCAACTTCACGCGCGCCTTCACCCGCTGGGTGGGCGTGCCGCCGCAGCGCTACCGCGCGGATACCTTGCAATCGCAACACTAGAGATCCCCGATGACCCGACTGCTTCTGATGGAAGGCAATACCGCCGACAAACGCGCGCGTGCGGCCGAACTGGGCGTGCGTTCGTCCAGCGAGATCTACGCGCTGGCGATCCTGGCGCATTATCCCGGTTTCGATCTGGACGTGGTCAACGCCGCCGATCCGGAGGGGGTCATACCCGGCGGCCGGTCGTTCAGCGACTATGACGGCTTCGTCGTCACCGGCTCGTCGCTCCATGCCTATGACAGAGATTTTGCGGTCACCAACCAGATCGCCATGCTGCGGGATGCGGCCGAGGCCGGCCTGCCGGTGTTCGGAAGCTGCTGGGGCCTGCAGATCGCGGTGATGGCGGCTGGCGGGCAGGTCGAATACAATCCGCGCGGCCGTGAGGTCGGCTTCGCGCGCAAGATAGTGCGCACGGCGGCGGGGGCAGATCATCCGATGTTCGCGGGCAAGGGCGCGGTGTTCGATGCGCCCTGCATCCACTATGACGAAGTCACGCGCCTGCCGGACAGTGCCACGCTGCTCGCGTCCAACGCGCACAGCCTGGTGCAGGCCGCGATCGTTCCGGTCGGGCGCAGCGAGGTCTGGGCGGTTCAGTACCACCCGGAATTCGATATCGCGCAGCTCGTCCAGCTCTACACGCTCTATGCCGACGACATGATCGCGCAGGGCTTCTTTGCCGATCGCCCCGCGCTCGATGCCTATGTCAAAGTGCTGACCGGGCTTGCCGCCGCGCCGCACGATGCGGGCCTCGCCTGGCAACTGGGCGTGGACGAGGACATTACGGACGATAGCCGGCGTCGCGCTGAAATCATCAACTGGATCAAGGCCTTCGTTCCCGGCGTTTGAGCTTCCGCAACGCTCACGGGTTTGCCTCGGCAAATACTGTATCGGGTGCCACACCGACATATCTGGCTCGCGGCCGGATCAGCTTCCCGGCGCGGGATTGCTCGAGGGCGTGTGCGATCCAGCCGGTGCAACGGGCGGTCGCGAAAATCTGGAACGGTGCATCTTCGGGTAGATGGGCAAGCTCGGTGAGCGCGGTCAGGGCGAAATCGATGTTCGGGAGTTCGCCCGTGGCCTCCAGCACGGCCACCGCAAGATCACGATGCTCTGGCAGCGGAGCAAAGGCCGACAGTAACGCTTTTGCGCGCGGGTCTCCATCAGGATAAAGGGGATGTCCAAAGCCGGGCAGTGCCGCGCCGGCCGCAAGACGTGCCGACACGGCTCCATGCGGGTCAGCCTTGCCGGCTTCGGTCAGGAAACTGCGCACGCGCGTCGCGATCCCCCCATGGAGCGGGCCGGACAGGGCGGCAAGTCCGGCGAGCGCGCAGGCCGCCAGCGATGCTCCCGTGGAAGCCGTGACGCGCGCTGCAAAAGTTGAAGCATTCAACTCGTGGTCCGCCAGCAGGACCAAGGCCCGCCGGATAAGGTCCGTACCGACGTCGTCGCACCCCCACGCGCGGCCGAGCCGCTGATCCATCGGACCTTCGCCCGAGCCTCCGGCCACCGCATCCACGAGAAGGTCGAGCAGCGCTGCCGCTTCGAAGTATAGCGCCTCGGGCCTTCGTCCCCGCATGGCGGGGCTTGTCGCAGCGCGCCAGGCAAGGGCTTGAAACATCCGGTCATGCGCACGGCCCGGCGCGATCGTGTTGGTTTGCGTCGGGAACCGCTCATCGCCACAGTCCCACAACAGGCGCGCGACGCCTTCGAGGCTTGCGGTCTCGGCAAGCGACGCAGCGTTCCTGCCCCGGTACCAGAGCTTGCCGTCTGCAATCGTCGTGATCGCCGATGCCAGCACCGGCTCTCCCCAGGCGATGGCTTCTTCGGCCACGGCGGCTTGTCCCCGGCCACGGGCACGCCGCTTCTGCAACCGGTCGACGTCCGAAGCGCGATAGAGGCTGCGCCGTGGATCGTCCGCGTCCCGCCGCGCCTCGATCCGTCCGCGACTGACGTAGGCGTAAAGCGTCTGCGCCCGGAGGCCGAGCCGCGACATCACTTCTTCTGCAGTCAACCAGCCAGCCATGCTTTCGCCCAGACATTGATTAAGTTGATCAAGATTGACCAAATCAACTTCCGCCGGAATCCTGTGCCCGTCAAGTCCAGGAGATGCAGAAGATGGCGGAAGGTTTGGAAGGCGTAGTGGCCGCGAGCACAGTTCTGTCCGATGTCGATGGTGCCGCTGGACGGCTGGTCATCCGTGGCTTCGAACTGGGCCAACTGGCGGGGCGCACGCGTTTCGCGGAAGCGGCGCACCTGTTGCTCGACGGGTTCCTTGATGATCTGCCCGACTTGGATGGACTGGAAAGGATGCTGGGCGAGGCGCGGGTCGAGGCCTTCGCACATGTCGAGTTGCCCCATTCCATGCCCCCTGGCCTGAACCCGGTCGAAACGGTTCGTGCCTTGCTGGCTAGGATACCCGAGGGCGATGATGTGCGGACCGCCATGCGGCTGCTGGCGGGAGTCTCGGTGTTCACCGCCGCTGTCGCGCGCCGGCGCCAGCATCAGGATCTGGTACCACCCGATCCGGCGGCGGACCACGCCGCCGATGTGTTGCGGATGGTGCGGGGAACCACGGCGACGCTGGAAGAAGCCGCGGCGCTCGACACCTATTTGGTCACCGTCTGCGATCACGGCCTCAACGCCTCCACCTTTGCCGCGCGCGTCACCGCCTCGACACTGGCCGGACTGACGTCGGCGGTGCTGACGGGGCTCAGCACCTTGAAAGGCCCCCTGCACGGCGGCGCACCCGGGCCGGTTATCGAAATGCTCGACGCGATCGGTGGAGCGTCCAACGCACGGCGCTGGATCGAGAGTGCCCTCGACCGGGGGGACAGGCTGATGGGCTTTGGCCATCGCATCTACCGGGTGCGCGATCCAAGAGCGGACGCGCTCAAGCGCGCGCTGAAAGGGCTCTCTCCCGATGCGGGCCGGCTGGCATTGGCCGAGGCGGTGGAGCAGGCAGCCCTTCAGATCCTGCGCGAGCGCAAGCCGGACCGATCGCTCCAAACAAACGTCGAGTTTTACACCGCGCTGTTGCTCGAAGCGCTGGGCTTCGACGCTAGCGAATTCACCTGCGTGTTCGCGATGGGCCGAACGCTGGGATGGCTCGCCCATGCGCGCGAACAGGTTGCCAATGGCAGGCTGATAAGGCCCGCGTCCAACTACGTCGGGCCGGAACCAAGGATCGCCGCCTGAACGAAGGGCGGGTTTTGCGAGGCCTAAATGCAGCGTTCAACGTCTGCAACCAGGGCGGCATTTTACATCACATCGTTCCGGTGGCACCCGACCAAATTCAGGCGTTCCGATCAGATACCACAAGCGGCAATGCCTCGATGCAGGCATAGGATAATCTCCAGACCAGCGCCCAAGGTGTACCGCTCATCCACGGAATGCGTCCTGCAAGAGGTTCTGACGGAACCGACGACTGCCATTGATCACCGCGCCTGAACGCAGGGTAATCTCGAAGTCTCCGCTTTGCTTTGTCTCCGTGCTGGCGATCGCGGTCCGCCGCACGATGCGCGAGCGATGGACACGGACGAAGCCATGATGTGCAAGCTCGGCTTCCATATCCGCGAGCTTCCGCCGCGCCAGTTCGCTCCCGAACAGGCCATGCAGTTCTACATAGTTTCCCGCGGCGCTCACCCAGTCAATCTCATCAGGCTGCAGCATCACAACGCGGCTGCCGTCGCGCACCTCGATCAGCGGCGCCTCGAGGGTTGGTGACGGCCGGATCGCCATGCGCGGCGCCACCAGTTGCCGGGCGACCAGGAATACCGCAAGGATCGATATGTAGGTGATAAGGTCCTTGCGCGCCTCGAAAAATAGCCGATCAGACCATCGTTCAGTCGGCGCGTAGTGATCCCCTGCGAGCGCATAGGCAGCGATCCTCAGGCCCACCATCAGCGCAGTGTGGACCAACGAGACCACGATGCAGCCCGCTGCATGGCCCAGCGTGGTGAGCGGCAGGGGGCGCGATACGAGGCGGGCCGCCAACATCAGAATGAACGGCAAAAGCGCCAGCCAAGCGGCAAAACTTGTGCCTTCGAGCACCCAGGCCTGCCATTTCGCAATCGGTTGCCCGAGTGCGCGGCGTTGGTCGATCAGGGTGACTGCGTTGACGACCATGTACAGCGATCCGAAGGCGGCGAATGCCAGCGCGGCAATCGGAAGGGGATCGCGCAGGGAACCAGCCTTGAGCTGTTCACCGCTCAGCCCTCGATCCCCACCACTCGTCACAACCCGCCCCGCATCCCGTCCCGCCGGTTCCACCGCCCGTCACCCGTGCCGCGACAGCGCGGCCGCGAGCAGCAAGTTCACGGGAGAGAGTAAATGCGATGGAGACGCGAGATGCAAGGCAAGACACATTTGACTGGCCGGCAATACGGGCTCGATTGGCTGAGGATCGGCGCCTTTGGGCTGCTGATCCTATATCATATCGGGATGTTCTTCGTGCCTTGGGGCTGGCACGTAAAGGCGGCGGAGCCGGTCGAATGGGCGGGGTGGCCAATGATGGCTATCAATCCATGGCGGCTGTTGCTGCTGTTCGTGATTTCCGGTGTTGTTTCGCGTGCGCTGCTCGCCAAGCTTGGCACGGCGCGGGCGTTTGCCGAGAGTCGTTCAGTGCGCCTGGCAGTGCCGTTGCTGGCTGGAATGGTGCTCTTCGTTGCCCCCCAGCCGTGGTTCGAGCTGCGCGACCGGGGAAGCTACGATGCGGGCTTCGTGCATTTCTGGCTCCACGACTACTTCGAGTTCGGCAGCAGCCGTGGCACCCCGCTTCCGACCTGGAACCACCTGTGGTTCGTGGCTTATCTCTGGGCCTATTCCCTTGTGCTTGCCGGGCTGGCGGCCCTTCCAGCCGAAGGTCGGGCGAGGCTGCAGAAGATCTTTGACCTGCTGTTTCGCGGCTGGGGGCTTGTGCTGTTGCCGATCGCGTGGCTCGCCTTCGCGCAGCTAGTGCTGCACCCGGCGTTCGGCGAGACGCATGCGCTTTTCGACGATCCCTATGCCCATGCTGTCTACGGGTTCGCCTTCTTCTTCGGCATTGGGCTGGCGCGTTCGGAGGGTGCATGGGAGCTGATTCTGCATCGCTGGCGCGCGCTGCTCGGCTGTGCGGGGCTGGCCTGCGCAACCATGCTTGCAGCACACGCCCTGAGCGACGGGACGTCCGCCTGGGAGACTGCTCGCGCGCTGTCACGCGCCGTGCTGGCGTGGGGCATGATCCTGGGATTGCTCGGTTTTGCCCAGACGTGCCTCCACTTTGATGGACCGGTGCGACGCTATCTGACCGAAGCGATTTTCCCCTATTACATCGCGCATCAGACTATCATCGTCGCAGCGGGCTTCTGGCTGAAGCAAGGCGGGGTGCAGTCCGAACTGGCATTCGGCGTGATCCTGCTGACGACCGTTTTTGGCTGTGCGCTGACCTACGAGATTGGGCGGCGAGTGAACTGGTTGCGACCATTGCTCGGATTGAAGCCGGCGCCCGTTGTCACGCAGTCCGTAAAGCAGTTCGCTGAAGTGCAGCGCACTTAGAGGGAGGATTGTCACCAACCTTGACTGTAGAAAGCGTATCTTGGGCGCGATCATAGGCGGCAGCGCCAGGAATGCCGACCAAGCCGGAACGCGAGGACATGTTGATGATCGATCCTGTCCCCGTCCGGAATTGCGGGGCGGGTTAAACGGGTCATCGCAACACCTTTAATCGGGGATGCTGGAGGTGAGCGATGGTGACATCACGGATCTGGTTCACGTCGGAACAGAAAGCTGAGCTTTGGGAGCGTTGGCGTCAGGGGCAGAGCATTTTGGCGATTTCGCGGGCCATAGCGTTCGGGCAGGTCACGCCATGACGCACCGGAGCGCAGCACCCAGAAGATGCCGTTCAGCACGCGGCGTTCATCAACGCGCGGCACGCCCTGCGGTTGTTAGGCAACAGAGGTTCGATCACGCGCCATTCGAAGTCGGTCAGGTCATATCGGCTCATGCCTGTGCTGAATCACAACGGTCTGCCTCTTGGCAACGGCGGATGCATTCTGGATATGCTTTTCGGGAAGGTCATCGGCGGAGGCATTGAGCAATGAGTTCTGACTCAAAGCGGAAGCGGGTGAAGCTGCGTCAGGGCGATCTCTTCGAGTTCCTGGTGACTGACGGTCGGCTGGGATATGGTCTGGTCATAATACCCGGCGGCGTCTTGTACGCTGCATTCTTCAAGAACCTGCATAGCTCACGACCGGACATTGCATCCTTGCTGGCCGATGAGATCGCGCTCGTAGGCACGACGATGGACAGCATGTTTTATCATGGGCGTTGGTCCGTCATTGCTCGCGATCAGCCCATTCCCGCTGCAATTCCCTTTCCGAACTGGAAGGTCAAAGTTGGGGACGAGCTTCGTACGACCGACTTTGAAGGACGCTCCCTCTGGCCGATGCGTCCTGATGAGGTAGATCTTCTCGACTACAAATTCAGCAGAGCGCCATTGGGATACCTGGACGCGCTGGAGGCCCTAAACGGCTTTGGCGAATGGCAAGACAGCTACGACAAACTCACCCCAGCCTATGCGGCGCGCCGAGTGACGCGAGCGTAACTCTGTCCATTTAATGAGTTCACGACCTAGACGCCTTCCGCTTTCAAAATCTGCTGCCGCTCGAACTCTACGGGCGACAGCGGCCTGTTCCCGACCTGCTTGCGTACCGGGTTGTAGAACATCTCGACGCAATCGAACACGTCTTGTCGGGCTTCTGCGTCAGCGGGTTCGGGCTTGTCCCCAGCCCTCGTCAATCAAGCACCCCGCGGCGCCGGTGAATGAACGACAGGTTCCGACGCCCCGGACTGGGTCTCTGAACGTCAGCAATTAAGGCGGTTACCGCAATCCCATGCGGTCCATTTTCTTGAGCAGTCCGACGCGCGAAAGGCCAAGATCGCGGGCCGTGTGGGTATGGTTATGGCCTGTGCGCTCGAGCGCCTCAATGATCCGACGCCGCTCCAACGCGGCCACCTCCTCTTCCAGCGTCGCATGTGGGGGAGGCACGGCGACGGGCGCGGTTTCTCCGGTAGCAAAGGCCAGATCCTCGACGCTGATCGCCGTGCCTTGGGCCAAGGCCGCCGCACATTCCACGGCGGCGCGCAATTCGCGCACATTTCCTGGCCACGCGCGCCGGGCAATCCATTCCAGTGCGGCCCCCGAAAAGCCCATGACAGGCGACGCGCGGCGGAGGAATATTTGTGCCAGCAATGCCTTGTCCGCGCCCCTTTCGTCCAGCTTCGGCGTGGACAGGACGAGGCCTTTCAAGCGGTAATAGAGATCCTCGCGGAACGAGCCGTCCGCCACGGCGGCGGCAAGATCGCGATGCGTGGCCGCGACGACGCGCACGTCGGATTTGCGCACCTCGCGCGCGCCGACCGGCTGATAGGTGCCATCGGCCAGGAAGCGCAGCAGCTTGACCTGCATGGCGGATGGCATTTCGCCGATCTCATCAAGGAACAGCGTGCCGCCATGCGCCACTTCGACCAGGCCTGCGCGGTCGGCATGGGCGCCGGTGAAACTGCCCTTCATGTGACCGAACAACTCGCTTTCCAGCAAGTCGGCGGGCACCGCTCCACAATGGACCGGCACCAAAGGCCGCGTGGCGCGGGGTGAGGCAGCGTGGACCGCGCGCGCGACGAGTTCCTTGCCGGTGCCACTCGGCCCCAGCACCATGACCGGCATCGTGGTGGGCGCCACCCGGCGGATCAGCGCGCGCAAGGCGACCATCGGCGGCGATTGGCCGATCAGGCCCATGTCCTCGCTGGCCTCATCGCGCGCGCGAAGCAGGGCCAATTCCTGCGCGAGCCTCGCCCGCTCCACCGCGCGCGTGACGACAACCTTGAGTAGATCGGGATCGACAGGTTTGGCGAGGAAATCCCACGCGCCTGCCTCAATCGCCTTCATGGCCAATGCCTGATCGGCGTGGCCAGTCATCACCACCACCGGCGCCGGCGCAAAGGCGGAGATCAGCGCGATGCCCGCTTGCGGATCGTGATGAGGCGGCATCGCCAGATCGAGCAGTACGACATCGGGCCGCTGCTCCGCAAAGACGGCGCGTGCGGCATCGCCATCGCCCACGGCGGTAACGTCATGCCCTTGCGCGCGCAGCCAGTTCACGGTCAGGCGCTGAAAGGCGGGTTCGTCATCGGCCAGAAGAATCATGGGCGCGCTCGCAAATCAGGCCCGAAAGTCAGGCGAAAACAGGTGGTCCAGCCCTCGCGTTGCGCAACGGTGGCGTTGCCGCCGTGCGCCTCCATGATACGGCGGACGATGGCAAGACCGAGGCCGGTGCCCCCGGCGCGCCGCGAAACGAAGGGTTTGAAAAGGCTGCCGGCAATCTCCGGCGCAATGCCGGGGCCGTTGTCGCAAATGTCAATGCTGTGGCCATCGGCAATGATCGTGCAACCATTCCCCATGGCGCCGCCCATTGCCTTGGCGTTGTCCACGAGATTGGTCAAAGCACGGCGCAAGGCGGCAGGATCGGCGTGGAGCATCATGCCCTCGGGTACCTCCACCGGCACGCCAAATCCCGAGAGATAAGAGGCCAGTTCGATGGGGCGCGGCGTAATGGTCCACGCCCGCGCATAATCCAGAATGTCGGTGACGAGCGCGTTCATGCGCCCAACCTGCTCGCCGATCTCGACGCGAATCTCGGGCGGGGCCGCGGTGGCCGCCATCTGCACAATGCCCAGCGGGTTCCGCAGATCATGCGCGATTGTTGCCGCCAATGCCCCCAGTTCCGCCAACCTCGCTTCGCGCTCGGCTTCCACCATGCGGCGGGCGCTGGCGAGGCGCCGGGCAGCCTCCTCCGCCAGCCCGGCAATGCGGACGGCGGTGTGGCGCAGGGCCGCCGGCGCATCATCCCATCCGTTCAGCGTCACGGATTCGCCGCTAATTGCCAATCCAGGACCGTCGGCGGCAAGGCCCAGATGCTGGCGCAGCATGGCGTTGGCCAGTTCGCCCAGTGCCTGCTCGTCTGGTACCTGCGCCAGAGCGTCACGCCATGGCTCCACGTCCAGCTTGGCGCCTGGGAAGACCATCCTGTCGGTCAGCCGCTTGAGCGGGGCCATCACCAGAAGCCCGAGCGCCATCGCGCCCGCCAAAGCCGCCCAGGTCGCCACGAAGCCTTCCGGCCGCCCGGCAAGCGCCAGTGGCAAAGTTGCGATCAGCGCCGCCGCGCCACCCGCACCCGCCAGCAGCAGGAGCCACACCAGGCCCCGCCGCGCCCATACATCTGCCGCCATGAAACGATGCCGTAGCACCGCGTAGACCAGTGCCACCGAATACAGTGGCAGTGCCAGTACCGGCAAGGGATAGGCCTCGATACCCAGCGCGGGGAAGGCAAAGCCGGTGAGCGCGAGAAGGCCGATACCGCTCGACACGAACACGGCCCCGGCCTGATCGCGATGCAACCCGCTTTGTCGGCGCCACGTCTGGAACAGGCGGATATGCCCCGTCATCGACAAGGCCGCCGCAACACCCAGCACGCCCCACCCCGTAAGCGAGGGCACAAAGGCCCCCGCAAAGCCATGCCAAGGTGCAATTTTTCCCACGCCCAGAACGATGCCGGCGATCGTTGCCACGCAGGCCACGCCGTAGCTGGCCCAAGCCACCGGACGCAGCGCACCGCACAGCGCGAAGGCGAACACGAGATGCACGAAGGCCGCGGCCGGCAAGGGCGAAAGCGCGATCACCGTGAGCGTAAAAGGTGCTGCCCTGGCACCCAGCATCGCGGGAGCGGCCATGGCCAGGCTCCACAGCGCAACCCCGCACAGGAATGTCACCAGCGTCCATGCGCCCGGCAAGCCACGCGCCCTGACCGCGACAAAGCCGGCCAGCAGCACGCTCGCCAGCGCGGTCAGGCCCAGTGCGCCGATATAGGCCATCAAGCCAAGTGCTGTATCCATCGTCGACAGCATAACATGCATTTCCGTTTACGTCGTTTACATTCACGCGGCGGTTTCATCGGCGAGATTCCCGGTTTTCTGGCGATCTTCGCAATTGGCATGCCAGTTGCGAAGCAGGGGGCATGGCGCGGTCATCGTGACCGCCTGCCTGAAAGGAGCCAAGCCATGTTGATCCCGATTGCCGCTCTGCTGCTCACCTATGCCGTTACCCTGGCGCTGGCCGGATTGGCGGCGCTTGTGCTGCGCCGCCCGCTTTCGATCCTGTTGTCTGAATTGTGCGGAACCGAGGAGCGGTCGTCGTTCTGGACGGTGTGGTCGACGGTCATGATGATCGCCCTGCCACTGCTGTTCGTCTCGATCGCGCGGATTGCCAGGGATCCTACCGATCTGATCCAGGGCACGGTGGCGTGCACCCTGACCGGAATCCTGATGGCGATGGTCGGCATGGGGCTGGCCGTGTGGCGCCGGGTGCCCCAGCCGAACATGGATTGAGGAAACGGCGATGCGTGTGATGATCGTGGGCGGCGGTTTCATCGGCGGGCATCTGGCCGGTCGGCTGCGTGCCGAAGGCTGCGCGGTGACGGTAGCGGGACGGCGCGGCGCAGCTATCGCCTGTGATCTCGCCGGCGACGACGCTGCCGTCTGGGCCGCGCGGTTGCAGGGCTATGACGCGCTGGTGAATTGTGCCGGCGTCTTGGCTGCCGGGGCGGACTATGACGGCGTCCATGCCCGCGGGGCCATCGCCCTGTTCGATGGCGCCGTGAGCGCGGGCGTGGCGCGGGTGGTTCAGATCTCAGCGCTGGGCGCCAGCGAGGGCATCACCGCCTATCACCGCAGCAAGCGCACGGCTGACGCGCACTTGACCAGACTGGACCTGGGCTGGGCCATTGTCCGCCCCTCGCTGGTGGTGGGGCGCGGCGGGGGCAGCACGGCTTTGTTCAGCGCCCTGGCCGTCTTGCCACTGATGCCCGACATCGGCGGCGGCATGGTGCAGCCTATCGCCATCGACGATCTTGTGAATGCGATCCGGCGCCTTTTGCAGCAACCGCTGCCCATGAACATGGTGGTGGAGGCGGTGGGTCCCGAACCGATGCGGATCGTAGACCTGATGGCCGTTCTGCGGCGCTGGCTGGGCCTTGGCACGGCTAGCAGCTTGCCGGTGCCGCGCTGGATGCTGCGGGCTGTCGCCTGGTTGGGAATCGGCCCGATGACGCGCGATAGCCTGACGATGCTGGAGGCGGGAAATACCGCGCCGGTGGAGCCGTTTGTGAATGCTCTTGGCTTTCCGCCGCAAACTGTCGCGCAATTCCTGGCCGCTCATCCGGCTACGCGGGGCGATTTGCTGGCCGCCCGCTTGTCGCCGCTGGAGCCTGCGCTGCGCGGGCTTCTGGCAGCAGTCTGGCTGGCCGGTGGGCTGGTGCCACTGTTGCTCACGCCCATGGCCAGCAACACCCGCCTGCTGGCCCGTTTGGACCTGGCGGGCGAGGCCGCGACCGGCACCGTCTGGGCCGGATCGCTGGCGGACATGGTGGTGGCCCTGGCCTTGATCCTGCGCTGGCGCGGGGCGGCACTGGCGGGGGTTGTGCTGATGATCGCCTACAGCCTGATCCTTGCAGCCATCGCGCCCGAGCTCTGGGTCGATCCCTTTGGAGCCCTGGTCAAGAACCTCGCCGTTCTCGGCCTGTCGCTTGCCGTCCATGCCATGGAGAAGCCTCATGACTGACTATCTGCTTCTCAAAACCATCCACATCCTCAGTTCCACGTTACTGTTTGGCACGGGGCTTGGCACCGCTTTCCATGGCTGGATGGCCAACCGTTCGGGTGTGCTGGCCGCGCGACGCGTGGTGAATCGTAATGTGGAACTGGCGGATTGGCTGTTCACCACGCCCGCCGTCGTCGTGCAGCCGGTGACCGGTGTGTGGCTGGCGCATCTGGCCGGCTTTCCGCTGACCACGCCATGGCTCATCGCCGCGATCATGCTCTACATCCTGGTGGGGGCTTGCTGGCTGCCGGTAGTCGCGATTCAAATGGCCATGCGGCGGATCGCGGAGGCCACGCCGAACGGCACCGAATTGCCCGCACGCTACCACCGCCTTGCGCGCTGGTGGTTCGCGCTGGGCTGGCCCGCCTTTACCGGCGTCATCGTCATCTTCTGGTTGATGGTCGCCAAGCCGGAGTTTGCGCTATGAACGAGGTTCCATCCCGTCGCGGCCACATTATCGCCGGGTTTACGCTGGCACTGACCATCGCGCTCAGCGCTTATATCCTGCTAAACGCCAGCAAGGCCAACAGCGTGGCTTTTGCCAGCCTGTGGTTTCTGGCCTTTCTGCCAGCCTACCTTTGCGCGTTGATTTGCTACGTCGGGGATCCTGCGCTTGAGAGGCCACGGTCGTTCTACTTCTCGGTGCCGCCGGTCTTTGGCGCCATTGTCTGCGTGGGATCGGCGGTATTTCTGCGCGAGGGCGTCATCTGCCTTGTCATGCTCGCGCCCATCTGGCTCAGCTTTGGCTGGCTTGGCGTCTACATCCTGCGCCGCGTGCGCAAGGGGCGGAACGATCCGGCGCGGTTTCGGGCATCGCTGCTCTTTTTGCCGCTGATGTGTGGCAGCGTGGAAAACCAGATCCCGTTCACCGAGCAGCCGGTAACGCTGACCCGCTCGATCGTGATTGAGGCGGCACCTGAGCAAGTCTGGCCTTATGCCGTGACCAACGCGCATATTGGAGACCATGAAGGGCAATGGAATTTCACGCAAAGTATCCTGCGCCTGCCGCGCCCGCGTGCAACCACATTGAGCGGATATGGCGTGGGCGCCATCCGCACCGCCTATTGGGGCGATCGCATCAATTTCGAGGAGAGGATCACCCAATGGCAACCGGGACGGCGGCTCGCATGGGCGTTCGCGTTCACCAACAGCTCGCTCCAAGACTATACCGACCGGCACATTGCGCCTGACGGGCAATTCCTGACGATCGATGCCGGCGACTATACGCTTACCCCCTTGGCTGAGGGCCGGACGCGGCTGACCCTAAGGACGCATTACATCGCCAAGACGCACGTCAATCTATACGCGCAGCTTTGGGGCGAAATCCTGCTGGGTGACATTCAGAGCAATATTCTGGCCATTATCAAGCAGCGTGCTGAAGCGAGAGCAAGCCGGGCGAGCCAAGGCACCCCATGAACGGAAGGTCGCTTTGGACGATGCGATCAAATGCCGTAAACGTCAGCTATTGCGGCTAAGCGTTACCCAGTCACGAGTTCCCACGTGATACCAAAGCGCGCCAGATATTTGCGCAACCGGTCGGCGTCGTTGGTGCTTGCTCGCTTGGTACGCGATGCGGCGAAAAGTCTGCGTCCGGCATCTGAAAGCGAACGGCTGACGCGGCAGGTTTCGACAACGAAGGCGAGTTGAACGCGATCGAAGGGGTCGATGCCGGCCAACGCCTCCTTGCCTAGCAAGCCGTCCAATTGATCAAGTGAGTCTTGTTTTCCGGTCCACACACGCCTCAGGCGCGCGACCTCGGTGTCCACGACTTCGCTGTCTATCCGCCCTTTTGGCGAAAATGTCGCCATGCGGGTGACGCTGGCGGCAAGATCACGGAAGTTGCCGGGCCATTGCGCTTCGCCGGACATCGCGAAGGCGAGGTAGCGTTCGCGCGCTTCCTTGTTGAAGGTCACCCGTTCGCCTTCACGCTCGGCGTGGCGGTCGAGTTCGTAATCGAGGTTGGGCGCAATGTCTTCGCGGCGTTGGGCGAGCCTGGGTAGCGCGAAAGTCCACAGGTTCAGGCGTGCGTAAAGGTCGTCGCGGAAGGTGCCATCAGCGACGCACTGAGCGAGATCGCGATTGGTGCCGGCGATCAGTTGAAAGTCGCTTTCCGTCTCGCGGTCGGCACCGACCGGGAGGAAACGCTTGTCCTCGATCGCGCGCAGGATTATCGCCTGCTCGTCGAGGCCGAGTTCGCCGATCTCGTCGAGGAACAGCATGCCACCATCGGCGGTGCGCAGAAGGCCCGGTCGATCTGCTGCCGCTCCGGTAAAGGCGCCTTTCTTGTGGCCGAACAGTGCCGACATCGCGCTGTCGCCGCGCAGGGTGGCGCAGTTCACTTCGACGAACGAACCGCTGACCTGCCGCTTTAGCTTCTTGAGTTCGAAGATGCGGCGGGCAAGCTGGCTCTTGCCTGCACCGGTGGGCCCCATGAGCAGGATCGGAGCGCGGGTGCGGCTGGCGACCTGCTCGATCTCGTCGATCATCGCGTTGAACGCGGCGTTGCGCGTCTCGATCCCGGACTTGAGGAACGATGTGCTTTCCGCGCTTTCGCTGGCGAAGCGGGTGGCGATGCTGTCGTAGCGTGACAGGTCGAGGTCGATCACGCTCCAGGTCCCGGCCGCATTGGGTGCGCCGCGCCGAGGCTGGGTCTGGAGCAGGCGGCCAGGAAAGTAATGTGCCTCGGTCAGCAGGAACAGGCAAATCTGCGCGACATGCGTGCCGGTGGTGATGTGGATGAGATAGTCCTCGACATCCGGGTCGAGCGGCTGCGAGCGAGCGAAGTCGAGCAGCTTGCCGTACACTTCCTCGAAATCCCAAGCGTCTGCGAAGTCGATGACGTGCCGCTCAACCAACGTCTCAGGCGAGACCGAGGCGATGTCCTCGCTGACATATTCGGCGAGGCGGCGGTGTGCCGAGCCGTGGATCATGATGAAACGATCGACGCGGAGGTCCTCGTGCATGCACAGGCCAACAGAAGGCCGCCATTTCATCCAGCGGGACGGACCGAACTTGGAGGCGTCGAGCGTGGAGCCGAGAAAGCTGATGACCGTAGTGGGCTTCATGCGCTCAGGATATATAATCTTATATTCAGGGATACAATATTGGGAAATGCTGCAAAGCAATGTCGAGGGTTCAGTATCTCAAATCGGAGATAAAATGGCCTAATTACAATATATTATAAAAATTCCTAGCGCTGTCGAGCGCAACTGGCACGCGCTCTGCAATGATATTGGCGTCGGGTCGGTCGAACAGCCCGGCACCAGCGGAACCATGAGGCGGCCGGAATGGGCCGGCCGCCTCGCAGGTCCGAAAGCTTTGGAGTTGGACTATGGCCAACAGGAATCTTTTCGCTTCGGCATTGTCGCGGTTCCTGCCGCGCGCCGACACGGTCAACCAGGCGGGTGGGGCCGCCTATGCCTATGGACCCGAAGCCAAGCTGGCCCAGCTTGCCGCAACCGGCACGCTCGCCGACGGCTTCTACTCGAGCGCGGAGACCCAGCTCGCCGATGTCATGCTGGCGGCCAAGGATGTCGATCCGGAATGGGTCGCCAAGTGCGCGGTCTATGCGCGCCAGTCGGGCGCCATGAAGGATATGCCGGCTCTGCTGGCGGCCTATCTGACGATGGCCGATCCCGACCTGTCGGTGCGCGTGTTCCGGCGCGTGATCGATAATGGACGGATGCTGCGCACCTTCGTGCAGATCATGCGCTCTGGACAGGTCGGCCGGGCATCGCTCGGCTCGCGGCCGAAGCGGCTGGTCCGCGAATGGCTGGAGCAGGCGTCGATGGCGCAGCTGATGCAGACCGCGACCGGCAACGACCCCAGCCTGGCGGATATCGTCAAGATGGTCCACCCGGCTCCGGCCAATGCCGAGCGGCGCGCCTTCTATGGCTGGCTGATCGGAAAGCCCTACGATGTCGCGGCACTGCCTGCCGAGATCGCGGCTTTCGAGGCCTGGAAGCGTTCGCCCTCGGACGAACTGCCCCCGGTGCCGTTCGAATGGCTGACCGCTTTCCCGCTCTCGCCTGAGCAGTGGGGCGTTCTTGCTACCCGTGACGGTCTTGGCCGCATGGGCTGGCAGGCGCTGCGCATGAACCTCAACACGCTGGCGCGTAATGGCGCGTTCGCGGTAGACGGGGTCACCGAAGCGGTCGCGGCTCGGCTCGCCGATCCCGCAGCGATCACCCGCGTTCGCCCGATGCCCTATCAGTTGATGGTGGCACTGGGTCAGGTGGGTGACGGTGTACCACTGGCGGTACAGGCGGCGCTCGAAAGCGCGCTCGAAGCATCGCTGGCCGGTGTGCCGAAGCTGGAAGACCAGGTCGTGGTCTGCCCCGACGTCTCGGGCTCGATGGGTTCGCCGGCGACGGGCTACCGCAAGGGTGCCAGCTCGAAGGTGCGCTGCATTGACATCGCCGCGCTGGTTGCCGCCGCCGTGCTGCGCCAGAACCGCGATGCCCGGGTGATCCCGTTCGAGCAGACCGTGGTCGGGCTGAAGCTCGATCCCCATGCCCGCGTTGCGGTGAATGCAGCGAAGCTGGCCGGGGTCGGTGGCGGCGGGACCAATGTCTCGGCTCCGCTGGCGCTCCTCAACACGGAGCGGGCGCGGGTGGATGTCGTGGTGATCGTCTCGGACAACGAGTCCTGGGTCGATCCTTCGCGGCGCGGCGCCACGGCGACGATGAACGAGTGGAAGAAGCTGAAGGCCCGCAACCCGGGCGCGAAGCTGATCTGCATCGACATCCAGCCCTATGGCTCCACGCAGGCCCCGGATTCCAAGGGGGATCGCGCAGACATCATGAATGTCGGTGGTTTCACCGACGCGGTGTTCGACGCAATGGCGCGCTTTGCCTCCGGGCAGTCGCGTGACTGGGTCGAGATCGTTCAGAATACGGAGGTATGATAGAAAAGGGTCACGGTGAATGCCGGAAGGACTACATTGATAATGTCGGTGTCGCGGGTTCGATCCCCGCCTGTCCCTCGGGGCGGTAGCTCAGTTGGTAGAGCACGAATGTCTTTCCAAACCTGGTCGCCGTGACCCTTTGATGAATTTCACCGAATTGCCGTGGCGAATGCCGGTGGGACTACATGTCCCCGACCGAAGGTCCGACGAGTAAAGCGCCCCGATCTGCCATATCTCTTGCGGGAGAAGGGGTGACGGGAGATGCGGGTTCGAATCCCGCCGCCGACACGTAGCTTAAGGACCGCGTCTCGCCATCCCTTGTCGCCATGGCAACCCCGATTCACGGCGAATGCCGGGTAAGGACTACATCTTGTGACGATGCCGGTCGCGGGTTCGAATCCCGCCGGGTCCACCATGTGCGGGCCTGTAGCTCAGCGGTTAGAGCGGCGCCCCTTCGGGGGCATGTCTTTCCCACACCTCGTCGCCGTGAACACTTTCAATGCTGGCGAATGCCGGCGGGACTACATCGGGCTAGGAGGTTCGACTCCTCCACCCGGCTGAGGGCCGGGTAATGTCTCGCCAAACTTCGTCGCCGGCACCATGATGCAAGCAAAGGAGGCCGTTCATGGCCGATACGACGTTCGAGTTTCAGGCCGTGCAGGGCGGCGTGCCGATCAAGATGTGGACGCGCGGCGTCCCCGTGGACGACAAGGCGCGCGACCAGCTTTCGCGCGCGGCGAAGATGCCGTTCATCTTCAAGCATGTCGCGGCCATGCCCGACGTGCATGTGGGGATCGGCGCCACCGTGGGATCGGTAATCCCCACCAAGGGCGCGGTGATCCCGGCGGCTGTGGGCGTGGACATCGGCTGCGGCATGATGGCCGCACGCACCTCGCTGATGGCGCATGACCTTCCGGACAACCTGGAGGGTATTCGCTCGGCGATCGAGCAGGCGGTGCCACATGGGCGCGATGTCGGGCGCGGCAAGCGCGACAAGGGTTCCTGGGGTTCGCCGCCCCCGGCGATTGTCGAGGCCTGGGCCACGCTTGTCGCTCGGTTCGAGCGGATCTGCGACAAGTTCCCGCGGCTGAAGAACACCAACAACCTGGTGCACCTCGGCACGCTCGGCACGGGAAACCACTTCATCGAGCTGTGTCTCGATCAGGAGGCGCGCGTCTGGGTAATGCTGCATTCGGGTTCGCGCGGCGTGGGTAATGCCATCGGCTCGTTCTTCATCGAACTGGCCAAGCAGGACATGCGCAAGTGGCATATCAACCTGCCCGATGAGGACCTTGCCTACTTCCCGGAAGGGACCGATCACTTCGACGACTATGTCGAGGCGGTCGGCTGGGCGCAGGACTTTGCGGCCTTGAACCGGCGCATGATGATGGCCAACGTCATCGCCGCGCTTCGGGGCCAGATCGCCAAGCCCTTCGAGGCCGAGCTGGAAGCGGTGAACTGCCATCACAACTATGTGACACGCGAGAACCACTTCGGCGAGAACGTGCTCATCACCCGCAAGGGAGCGGTGCGCGCGGCCAAGGGAACGCTGGGCATCATCCCGGGCTCGATGGGCGCAAAGTCGTTCATCGTGCGCGGGCTGGGTAACCCGGAGAGCTTCGACAGCTGCTCTCACGGGGCCGGACGCGTCATGAGCCGCAACGAGGCCAAGCGCCTCGTTACGCTCGATGAACATGTCCGCGATACCGAAGGTGTCGAATGCCGCAAGGACGTGGGCGTCATCGATGAAACGCCCAAGGCCTACAAGCCGATCGAAGCCGTGATGGCCGCACAGGCCGATCTGGTGGAGATCGTTCATACGCTGAAGCAGGTGGTCTGCGTGAAGGGGTAATCCCCCTTCACGCGGGCGACCTGCCCCATCGAATGAAAGTACCATGATCACAATCGACGGATCGGAAGGCGAAGGCGGCGGGCAGATGGTGCGCAATTCATGTGCGCTGTCGCTCGTAACCGGCGAGCCGTTCCGCATCAGCAACATTCGTGCAAACCGCTCGAAGCCCGGCCTCATGCGGCAGCATGTGACCGCGGTGGAAGCCGCGTGCGTGATTTCGGGTTCGGAATGCGCCGGCCTCGCCGTCGGCGGGTCCGAGCTGGAATTCCGCCCCGGCCGGGCGGTCCCCGGCGAGTATCTGTTCGCCGTTGGCACGGCAGGATCGACCGGCCTTGTACTCCAGACCATTCTGATGCCGCTCATTCTTGCTGACGGTCCGTCGCGCCTTGTCCTCGAAGGCGGCACGCACAACATGCTGGCGCCACCGTTCGACTTCATCGAGCGGACTTTTCTCCCGGTCATCAACCGCATGGGACCGACCGTTTCCGCACGGCTCGTCCGGCACGGCTTCTATCCGCGCGGCGGTGGACGGATCGAGGTCGACATAGTCCCGGCGCCATTGGTCCCCATAGATTGCACCACGCGCGGCGAGCAACTGGGTGTTGCCGGACACGCGGTTTACACAGGTCTGCCGTCCGAGATCGCCGAACGCATGTTGGCGCGCGCCAGGCGCGACCTGGCCGCTTGGTCCGACGACGCCTTTGTGGTGCGCGAACTCCCGGCTGAACAGGGGCCGGGCGTGATCCTGATGTTGGAGGCGCGTTACGCCAACGTCACCGAAGTCGTGAGCGGTTTCGGCCAGCTTGGCGTCCCTGCGGAAAGCCTGGCGAAGACTGCCGCTGCGCGCATGAAAGGCTACATCGCGACCTCGGCATTTGCAGGACCGTATCTCGCTGACCAATTGGTCCTGCCTTTCGTGCTGGCAAGTGGTGGCGCTTTCACGACCGTGAAACCCAGCCAGCATACGCGCACGGCTATCGACATCGCCAGGCGCTTCACGGGGCGGCGGATCGAACTGACAAGGCAGGGCGATGGCGAGCATCTGTTCTCCATCGGGTGATTATGCTTTCAGCACAAATTTGCTTCCGGTGTAGGCCCTGACCGCATTGCCGCGTTCAAGCTCTTGATGGGCCTGCCACTGGGATCGGCGCGCATCATCTTTGGCCTGTCCGCGCCGCTCGTCCAGCATGATCGCCAGTTTCAGCCGCGCCAGCTTGCGGTTCGCGTGCTGGGATCGCTGTTCCTGCGCTGTGGCGACAAGACCCGTTGGCCGATGGGTGGCCCGCACCGCGCTGTCGGTCTTGTTGACGTGCTGGCCACCCGGCCCGCTGGCGCGCATTGCCTGATATTCGATATCGTCCTCTCGCAGGTCGCTGATGGTTTCGGGCTCCGGCGCCAGAGCCACGCCCACGAACCAGTTGCGCCGCTTGTGTGTCGGGCGAAAGGGGCTGTTGCCGATCCACAGGTTGGTGCCAATGCGTTGGGCGGCAAAGGGTGAGGCCCCATCGCCCACGATGCGCAGCAGGATCGAGGGCGACAAATCTTCCGCCCCATCGAGCAACTCGCATTCCAGCCCGATGCCCTTTGCCTCACGCGCAAAAGCACGTGCCAATTGTGCCACCACCCAACGGCATTCCTGCGGACCTTTGCCCGCCGTGATGTGCAGGATCACCTCGCTCATGCTGCCCTCGTCTTGTAGCTGAGAAGGGGGCGCAGCTTGGCAATGACGCGGATCAGCCCTGCCTGTTCCAGATCCGTGATGACCATGCCAATGTCCTTGTACGCATCGGGCGCTTCCTCGAAAATCAGGCGGCGGTCTTCGCAGATCACATGGCTGCCAAGGCTCGTACGCTGCATATCGGCCACCTTGAAGCGGCGGGACAAGCGGGCGTGGGCATCCTTGCGACTCCACTTACGCCCCGCGCCGTGGGCCAGCGAATGGAGGGCATGATCCGCGCCATCGACAATGGGCTCGGCCAGATAGCTGAAATCCCCGCGCGAGCCGGGGATGGTCACCAGCCCCTTGTCAGCGGGGGCGGCCCCCTTGCGATGCAGCCACCCGCCTTGATGCGGGGTGACGCTGTTGTGGCAGATGTCCAGCACACAGCGACCATCAAGGCCAAGGCTATCGCAAAAGCGCACAGCGATGATCTGGCGGTTGAGGGTGGCCCAGCCCAAGGCCGCATCGTGGTCGGACAGATAGGCTTGGGCTTGCGAGCTATTAGCCGGGATGCCTTGGCTGATGTCAGGCTGGCGATGCGCCTGCAAGACAGCCTGCCCCAGCCCACGCGATCCGCTGTGGACCATCATCCACACCCGATCCTGCGCCAAGCCCAATGCAGCAAAGCGCTCCTCATTTGCTACCGCCTCAATGCGCTGGAATTCGACGAAGTGGTTGCCCCCGCCGATGGTACCCAGCGCAGGACTGACCAAACTGGGCGGCAATCCGGCCTCGACCAGAGCCGCGGCGCCATCGCCCGCCCAAGGCCCATCCAGTCCGTGCAACTTGCGCTCTACCGCGCCGAGCCGAAACTTGCGCAAAGGCAAGTCCGTCTCCCACAGCGCCATGCCACAGCCGATGTCGCTGCCCACCAAATGGGGCCAGATGTGGGTAGGAGACCAAAAAGCCGCGCCCACCGCGATGCCATTGCCGGCATGGAGATCGGGCAGTCCGACGACGCGCGCCATGCCGCCATAGCGTGCGCTGGCATCAAGCTGGTCCAGCGCTAGAGGGTCGAAACGCGAGGGATCGGCGGCGATCAGAGTTATGTCGCTCATCGCAGGCCTCCCTTGCCGTGGATCTGTCCGGCGGCCAGCCATGTCTCAAGTTGCTTCATATCCTTGAGGATGCCGTCTCGTGGATCAACAAACAGCTCCCGTCGGCGGAACCACTGGCCCTTGCGGCCAAGAACCTGCCCCTCGAACATCCACTCGCCGCCACGCCCGATCGAGATACGCGTCAGAACGAAGTCCTCAATATGCTGGCGCACGTGCATTTTGACGGTGCTGCCCGTGTCGAGGCTGGCGCAAATCTCGCTGAAGACGGCGTCCCAATAGCGCCCGCGCTGGCGGCGCAAGTAGCGCAGCAGCGGGGCAAGGTTTTCATTGAGCATCTTGGTGTAGGGCGCACCGATGCGAACATGGCGCTTGAGCCCGATATGCTTCGTGTCGGCGTGAGGCATCCTTTTCAGTTTGGGCGAGGCAGCGTGCCGTGCGCCCCAGCGAGGGCGTTCGACAATCACCTTGAACATGTCATCGCGCATGATGCACCTCCCCAAAGAGAGGAGCAGCGAGGACGAAAAATTTGGAAAAATCAGCGGCGCGAAGGCCGCGGAAAGCAATCAGGCGAGACGCGTCGCCCGTGAGAGAATTGCCCATGCAATCTGTTCCTGAACACAGGGAAATAAGAAGTGGCATTTGTGGCGTGCGAATGCTGCGCGCATGGTCTTCTCCTTTCCTCGGTTTAAGAACAGGCCGGATTTGGCTGAACGGGCCGGTAGTTCAGATTGACCTTTTCGGCAAGGCGCTCAAAAACATCCGCAGATTTTCGCCAGAGGCGTTGCTTGAAAACCATACTGTTCATTTGCAGCCAGAATCGCCTGCGCAGCCCTACAGCCGAACAAGTTTTCGCCCATTATCCGGGATTGGAGGTCTCTTCTGCGGGCACCAACCACGATGCTGAAAACCCACTGACCGCTGAACTGGTGTCATGGGCCGACATCATCGTGGTGATGGAAAAGCAGCATCGCGCCAAACTGCAACGACGATTCCGCAAGGCCCTGCGCGGGCAACGGATTATCTGTCTGGATATCCCCGACGATTATGCCTTCATGCAACCTGAACTCGTCGAACTGCTCAAGACACGCATGGCGCGCCATCTGCCCTGAGCATTTTATGAATGAACGACAAGTTTGGGTTGAGCCACCGGAGGCACTGAACGTCTACTTTAGAGGCGGAGCGTGACGCCGGCACGCTGGCGGCGGCTATCGCCATTCCCGCGCAAAAACCTGGCTTGGCGGACACGATAACATTGCGGCCATTCGTTTTTTGCGCAATTCATAGCCTCATGAATTGGCCATCGCTCCCAACCCAAGGCTTTCTGGCAGGGCGATCCGCGAAAATGGATGACGTTGACCAAGGTAACGCGGTTTTCTGCCAGCAATCGTCGGAAGGGGCGCAGCCTAGCGCTCTTGACGTTTTGATCCCGCAATACGCTTTGTGGCGCGGCGAAGACGGCGATCTGCCAAGCATTCTCGTTCAAGCCGAGGCACATATTCATGACCCACAAGGCGATCCCATTTTCGGGCTGAGAACTTTTGACGGCAACGCATTGGTCGCAGATGGCAGCGAGGTGGTTTTGCTGGGGCAGAATTTGCCGGATTAGGCAGCGAAGCGTCCGCTGCCCCGCCATTGGCGCCGAGCGGCGATGCTTGGGCGTCGTTGTAAGCCGCCGCTTGCCGCCTCTCCCCAGAAGATGAACGAAGGAGCGGTTTGGTGGCCGGCCCCCAGGCCGTGCAACGTCCCCTTTGAAGGCGGTAATTCCCACCGCGGCGGACTGGACGAACCCGACCAACCCCTGTCGTTCCCTTCCTGGCCTCGGCGACCGGCGTTCCCACTTCTGCCTGGTGCAGCGCAAACGCGATCTGCTCCGCTGTGAACTTCGACTTCTTCATGCAAAACCTCCAGCTGCGCGCAGCTTCGATTTTGCGAGATTCCTCTCATTCCCGCTGGAGGCATTTCCAGGGACAGGGTCAAACATCCTCTATCAGAGGCAGTAGAAGTCCAGCACGGTGGGGATGGTATCGTTGAGCAGCACGATCGTCTTGCCAGCGATCAGCCAGCGCTCGCCTTCGCGCCGCAACGCGTGCCGGTAGTGCCCGAAAAAGGTATGCGTCCGGCCTGATCGCTTGTCGAACAGATTGACCGCGAAATTCGACGCGACTTGCGCGCTCGCTTCGTCGGCCCTCACCAGCCTGACGTTGGTTATCAGGTGGACGGCTCGGATGCGCGGAGTGGAGGCCACCGATTGCCCGGAGCGCACCCGCCAGACGCGATCGGCCAGGTTGTTGCGCCCTTTGTAATAGATCAGCGAGAGTTCCGTATCGGGATCGGTGGTTGTCTCGGTCTCGTTCTTCCACGCCGGGATCCAGAAGCAGGCATCTTCCGCATAGAGATCCAGCCAATCGTCCCAGCGGCTTTCATCCAGGCATTCCGCTTCGCGATAGAGGATCGCTTCGGCATCTTTCAGCGACAGGGTCATTGGCCGATCACTCCCGCCATGCGGCGCGCCCATTCGCGATAGTAGCTCTGGAACAGCGTCTCGTCGCCAAGCTGCGCATCGGCCAGCACGCTGCGCGCGGGCTTCATGTCGATCAGGTCCGAGAAGGGGTTGCCCCCGGCCTTGCTGGCGGTGGTGCCCCGGGAATAGCCTTGCAGCCAGGGCTCGACGCGGCTGGCGAAGCCGCGCTGGCAGTTCTCGTAGCTTACGGTGTCGTCGGGCGTGGCCATGCCGCTGGGGTTGAAGAAATCCTCGTACTGGCGGATCCGCTGGCGCCGCGCCTGCGCGCTTTCGCCCTTGGGGGCGATGCACCAGGTGCGCATTTCGGTGAGGTCGGGTGCCAGCGGGCGGATGACGCGCAACTGGCTCGATGCGTTTTCGGCGATCTGCAGGTTGGGGAAGATCGACAGGTTGCGCATGTTGAACATCCAGTCGCGCTTGGCGGCGCCGTGGCGTTCGGCCAGCGCTTCGGCCTGTTCGAACAGCGGCAGCGCCTCGGTCACGCCGAAAATGCCCCAGTTCAGCACGTGGCCGTGCGGGAAGCTGAAGCTGCCGCCAGCCACGCCCTGCGCGTCCTCGCGCCAGTAATCGCTGCTTTCCCACACCGATTTCACCGCGACGCCGGTGTTGGCGGTCTGCCGCTGTTCGAGGATGCGGATGTAGGAAGGGTGCGTCGAGGTGAAGTGATAGGCGTCGGAGCAGTTTTCGAGCTGCAGCTTCCAGTTGGCCTGGAACGTGAAGGTGACGGCGCCCGGCACCAGTTCGAAGCCATCCGGGCCCTGGTCGGCAACGAGGTCCAGCAGCTTCGCCGCTTCGCCCAGATGCGTTTCGAGCGGCGGCACGTCGGCATCGAGGCTGCCGAACAGGAAGCCGCGATATTCGCCGAACGCGGGCAGGGCGGGCAGGTCGTGGCTCTGCGCATCGAAGCTCTCGGCATAGCAGCCGGCGCGCTTCAGTTTCACGCTCTTGTTGCGGCCCGCGCTGTCGAAGCTCCAGCTGTGGTAAGGGCACACGTGCAGGCGCGCATTGCCGGCCAGCGTCTGCGCCACGCGCGATCCGCGATGCGGGCAGGAATTGACGAAGGCCCCGAGCGCGCCACTCCCATCGCGGCTGACCAGCACGGGCACGCGGCCGATATCGGTGGTGAAGAAGTCGTGCGGATCGCGCGCCTGATCGGCGATGCCGAGGAACACCCATCCGCTTTCGAAGATCCGCCGCATTTCCAGATCGAACACGCCGGGATCGTCGAAGATCGCCCGGCTGACGCGGAAGATGCCTTCGTCGGGGCGGTCGTCGATCAGGTCCGAAAGGCGTCCGGTGAACATTGTCCTTGTCCCGTTCATGGTGTCCCGCTCATGGCAGTTCCCGTCAATCGACCAGCACTTCGACCAGCGTTGGCCCTCGTGCCGCGAAGGAAGCGGCAAGCGCGCCGTCAAGCGCTTCTAACGTATCGACGCGCGTGGCCGAAACGCCCTGGCCCCGGGCAAGCGCGCAGAAGTCGATATCGTCGAGCGCCGTCCCCAGCGTCTGCTGCAAGCCGAAGTGGCGGCCGAAGTTGATCAGCGCCTCGTAGCGCCGGTTGTTCACGATCACGAAGCTGATCGGCAGGCCCAGTTGCGCGGCCGACCACAGCCCTTGAATGGCATACATGCTCGATCCATCGCCCAGAATGGCGATGACCTTGGCATCGGGGCGACCCAGCGCGACACCGATCGAGGCTGGCAGTCCGTGGCCAAGCCCCCCGCTGGCGCAGGTGAAGAAGCCGCCCGCATCCAGGATCGGGAGATGATCGTGCATGGCGCCACGGCTGGATGGCGCTTCCTCCACGATCACCGACCCGGCCGGCCGCAGGCGGGCGATCTGCTGGAGCAGGTAAGCGTCGGTCAGCCCGGAGGCCGCGAGCGGCGCGGGAATTTCGCGGCCGGCCGGCCGCGTGCGTGCCTTCGGCGCCGGGCCTCCCAGCAGCCGCGCCAATGCGCTTTTGGCATCGGCGATCACGGCCGCGCCATCGGGCGCCCAGCTAGCCACCGCGATGGAATCGACGATGTGGTAGAGTTGCGCGCCTTCCGGCAGGTGCGGTCCAAACCCCTCGGTGTGGTAAAGCGACAAGGGGCCGCCCACGACCAGGATAAGATCGTGCCCCGAAAGGTCGTGGACGATTGCTTCCCGGCCCGGGTTGAGAAAGCCCGCGAACAGGGGATGCCGCTCGGGAAAGACCTCGCGCGCGGCGAACGGCGCGGCCCAGACCTTGGCCGAATGGCGTTCCGCCAGCGCGATCGCTTCCTGCCACGCGCCATCGCGCGCGATGCCAGCACCCAGCACGAAGGCCGGGGCGTTTGCCCGCGCCAGCACGCCGGCGATCTCGTCCAGCAGCAGCGGGTCGCCGGGATTGCGAGCGACCACGCGGCGCGGCGCGATCGGATCGCAGGGCTGGTCCCAGTCATCCACCGGTACAGAAACGAACGTGGGGCCGCACGGCGGCTCCATCGCGACGTAATAGGCGCGCGCGATCGCGGCCGGCACATCCTGCGCGCGCGCGGGCTCGACCGCCCATTTCACGTAAGGGCGCGGAAATTCGGTGGGGCGTTCGGCGAAGAGGAACGGTTCGAACGGCAGGATCGATCGTGCCTGCTGCCCTGCCGTCACCACCAGCGGGGTCTGGTTCTTGAACGCTGTGAACAGGTTGCCGAGCGAATGGCCCACGCCGGCCGCCGAGTGCAGGTTGACCAGCGCGGCATTGCCGGTCGCCTGGGCAAAGCCATCGGCCATGCCCATCACGATCGATTCCTGCAGCCCCAGGATATAGCGGAAGTCCTCAGGAAAATCCCGGAACATCGGCAGCTCGGTCGACCCCGGATTGCCGAACACCGTGGCCATGCCCAGCGTGCGTAGCAGCGAAAGCGTTGCATCGCGAACCGTGTGCATGATCTTGCTGTTCCCCGTTCTTCGCCCGTCTTATCGGCCGACAAGGCAACCGCCGCCATTGCGGAATTTTGCAAAAGTCATAAAGATTATGCATGGCTTTTGATCAGCGAGAATTGCGGGCATTCCTCGCCGTGGTCGACCGGGGCAGCCTGGGACGGGCGGCCGAAGCGGCCCTCATGACGCAGCCGGCTCTCAGCCGCCTGATTGGCGAGATGGAACGGCGCTTCGGCCAGCCGCTGTTCGATCGGCACAGCAAGGGGATGGCGCCGACCGCGGCCGGGGAAACGCTGATTCCGCACGCCCGCCTGCTGCTGTTCGAGATGGAACAGGCAACCGATGCGCTCGACGCCCTGCGTGGCCTGGGGCGCGGACGGCTGCGTGTGGGCGCGGTGGTGGCCGTTGCGCGCACCATGCTGCCCGGCATGATCGCGGCCCTGCTGGACATGGCGCCGGGCCTGCACATCGACTTGCTGGACGCGCCCGAAGACCGGCTGGTCCAGGCGCTGGCTGGACGGGAGATCGACGTGGCGATTGCCCCGGAACTCGCGCCGCATCCCGACATCTGGCCGATGGCGGAATTGGCCTACACCGATAGCTACACCGCCTTCGCAGCGGCGCGGCATCCGCTGGCCGGGGTGAAGGAGGTGCCATTGAGTGCGGCGCTGGGGCAGCGTTGGACCATGCCGGAGATCGGCAGCACGCCGCGCATGCTGTTTCACCGCCTCGTCACCGCGCAGGGCGAAGCGTTGCCCGACGTGGCGGTCGAAACCGGTTCGATCGGCACCATGCTGGCGACCGTTGCCGCCAGTTCCCTGCTGGGCTGGTTGCCGATGCCCTTGCTCCATGCTGAATTGCAGCGGGGCGCCATCTTGCCGGTCCGGGTGAAGGCCCTGGAAATCGAGCGCCGTTTCTATGTCTACACGCGCCGGCGGGGTAGCGTGGTTCCGGCTGCGCGGCGCTTGTTCGAACTGCTGCCGCTGGCGCAGGGCGTGGTGAAGGGCGGGGCGACGCCGCTTGCGAGATCGGGAGCCACTGGTTAGCTGGCTACGATTGCCGCAGCCCGCCCCCCCGGGCGCGCGGGCGAATGATGCGGGAGAATGCGGATGCGCGAAGTGGTGATCGTCGGCGCCGGCGCGATGGGCTGCCTGTTCGCGGCCAAGCTGGCGGAATCGGGTGTTTCCGTAACGCTTGTTGACGTGGACCGCGCGCGTCTGGAATCGCTGGCCCGCGATGGCATCACGCTGGCCGACGATGACGGCGAGCGGCGAATCCCCATAAAGGCGAAGCTGGCAGCGGATGTGGCGGGGCCGGTCGATCTGGTGCTGCTGTTCACCAAGTCCATGCACAGCGGCTCTGCCATCGCGTCGGTAGCGCACCTGGTGCAGGCGTCTGCCTTAGCGCTGACGTTGCAAAACGGCATCGGCAATGCCGAGGCGATCGCGGAGGTTTTCCCTGCGGAACAGGTGCTGATGGGCGTGACCGATATGCCCGCCGATCTGGAAGCGCCCACCCGCGTCTCCTCGCACGGCCACGGTACCGTCAGGCTGGGCAGTTACCGGCCCCCGGGCGATGACGGCGCGAAAGCGGCCGTGGCCCTGCTGCGTGGCGCGGGCATCGATGCCCACCACGATGCCGCGATCGAAGGCGGCGTCTGGGAAAAGGTTGCGTTCAATGCGGCGCTCAATTCGATCGCGACCGTCACGGGGCTGACCGTGGGCGGCATGGATACCCCGGCCGGCCGACGGGTGGCCTTTGCCATCGCGCGGGAAGTGGCGGCGACGGCGGCGGCAAAGGGCCTGTCGATCGATATCGCGCGGATCGAGGGCAAGATCGATTTCGCGCTGAAGCATCATCGCCAGCACAAGGCATCCATGCTGCAGGACCGACTGGCGGGCCGCCGGACCGAGATCGAGGCGATCAACGGTGCCGTTGCGCGCGAAGCGGAACGTCTGGGGGTGGAGGTGCCCGTCACTGCCACGCTGGCGGATCTGGTGAGGCTGAACGAGCCGGTCTGACTTTTTTGCAAATCGTATTGATAAATCACCAACCATCCGCCACACACGGGGGCACAAACGGCGTGCCGGCAGACGGTACGGGTGCGGACAAGCGAAAGCGGTAAAGCGCCGCCCGGAGGAGAGCAATGCGGACAGGTGATGACGAACGGATGTTGTCGACGGGCTATCGTCGCACTTTCATCACCATGAGCTTCCTGGTCGCGACGTTCAATTTCGCCGATCGGTCGGTGTTTGCCGTCACCGCGCAGCAGATCAAGGTCGATCTGCAATTGACCGATTTCCAGCTCGGCATTCTTCAGGGGCTGGCGTTCGCGCTGCTTTACGCGGTGCTGGGCGTGCCGATCGGCCGGCTGGCCGAACGCATGTCGCGCGTGCGGATCATCACCGCCGCGATCCTGTTCTGGTCGACCATGACGATGGCCTGTTCGGCAGTGGGCAATTTCGCGCAGATGATGCTGTGCCGTGTGGGCGTGGGCATGGGCGAGGCCGGATCGCAACCGGCCACGTCATCGCTGGTGGGCGACCTTTTCCCGCGCGAACGCCGGGCATCGGTGATGGGCCTGATCCTGCTGGGATCGCCGATCGGCAGCTTTATCGGCGCCTCGGTCGGCGGTGCCGTGACGGGCCTTTGGGGATGGCGCGCGGCCTTCATCGTGATGGGACTGCCGGGCGTGGTGATCGGCCTGTTGTTCATCCTGCTGGTGCGCGAACCGCGCCGGGGGCTGGCGGACAACATGCCGCCGGTGAAGACGCCGGCGCCCGATTTCCGGGCGTTCCTGAAAGTGGTGGCCAGCAAGCCAGCGTTGATGTTCGTCATCGCGGGCGGGGCGCTTGCCGGCTTCGGCATGAGTTCGATCTCGCAATTCCTCGCCGTCTATCTCAGCCGGGTTTACGATCTGCCGGCGCGGTCTGCGGGCGCGCTCTATGGCACGATCTCGGCGCTGGCACTGGGCAGCGGCCTGCTTATCGGCTCGTTCGGCACCGATTGGCTCGCACGGCGGGGCGATGGGCGCTGGCCGGCGTGGGGCGCTGCGATCGGCCTGTTCATTGCGCCGTTCTTTTACTGGATCGCGTTCAGCGCCGCATCGCCCCTGCTTGGCACCGTGCTGCTGGTGATTTCGGGCTGCTTCCTGCTGCTATACTACGGCCCCACCATCGGCATGATCCAGAATCTGCTGGAGCCGCGGATGCGGGCGACCGGGGCGGCCGTGTTCGGCATGTTCTACACGCTGGTCGGCTATGGCGGTGGACCGACCTTCGTCGGCTGGATGAGCGATCGCTTCGCCTCCTCCGCTTTCCAGGGTGGGGATTATCTGACGCAGTGCCATGCGATGAAGGCGGGGGCGCAGGCCGTGGACGCCCTCCAGCACGCCTGCGCGGCGGCGGCGGCGACTGGCGTGCGGTCGGCGCTGATGTCGGCGGTGTGTGTGTTCTTCATCGCCGGGGCGATGTTCCTGCTGGCCGCGCGCACGCTGCGCCGCGATTACTTCGTGGCGGAAGAGGCGGCGGCATGAGCGCGCAAGGCGCTGCGGCCGTGGCCGATGCGCGCAACCGCAACGCTTCGCCGGCCGCGCGCCCCGTTACGCGGATGACGTGATCGTCCAGCGCAGGCCGCGCGCGGATCGTGGAAGAGGTGCGCACGCGCCTTTGCGCGGGAAGACAGGTCCGCTTTGCACTTGTCGTGCATATTGCTCGTCTCAGGCGCTCTCGTGTCTATGGCAGGGGCCAATCAGACGAATGATTTGGGCCACCACGATGTGGACGATTGACATGGCCTTTGTTGGAAGGATGAACCCTGTGCGCAATCAGCCTGCGAACAAGGCCACTGCGGCCATGGTCAGCATGGTCTGGCGCGGCGAACGCGATCGCAACCGCGCGGTCCTGCGGGCGCGGGAGCGGCCTGTTCTGGAAGGCATCGCGCGATGACCTGCGCGGTTGTGTTCGGCGCCGGTGGCGGGGTTGGCGGCGCTCTGGTGGATCGTTTGGCCGCTTGCGGCCGCTACGCACATATCCATGCGGGATCGCGTCGCCCCCTGCCGCCTCGACCGCAACAGGTCCCTTTCCTGTATGACCTGACCGATGAAAGCAGCATCATCAATGCCTGCTCGATCCTGGAGACACCGCCCGATCTGGTGCTGGTAGCAAGCGGTCTGCTTCACGACCAATCCGGAGCGGTGATGCCTGAAAAGACGCTGCGGGCGATACAGCCCGAAGCCATGGCCCGGATGTTCGCGGTCAACACGATCGGTCCGGCGCTCATCGCCAAACACTGGTTGCCCAGGCTGCCCAAGGACCGGCGTGCGGTGTTTGCGGTTCTTTCCGCGCGCGTGGGTTCGATTGGCGACAACCGGCTGGGGGGATGGCATGGTTATCGCGCCAGCAAAGCCGCGCTCAACATGCTGATTGCCAATTTCGCCATCGAGATGCGGCGGACGCATCCCCTGGCGGTCATCGTGGCGTTGCATCCCGGCACCGTGGCCACCGGCCTTTCCCGACCATTCCAGTCAGGTGTAGCGCCGGGTCAGCTGTTTTCGCCGGAAACAGCCGCCGCGCATCTGCTTGATGTGATCGACCGCCTCACGCCGGAGGACAGCGGCGGCTTTTTTGCTTGGGACGGCACACGCATACCATGGTGAGCGTGCGAGCACGCCTGACCAGCCAGCTTGTTTGGCTTATGGGGCAGGCGCAAGCGCGGGACCGGCCAGAAAGGCATCTGCCTGATCCAGCAATTCGCGCCGATGATCGGGCGGGAATTTGTCCCATACGCGCACCATCTGCGCCATGCGGCCGTTGCTCCGTAATGTGGCCGCATGGGTGGCGATGAAGCGCCAATACAGGAAGTTGAAGGGGCACGCCTGTGGCCCCACCCGTGCCTTGACGTTGTAGGCGCAGGTGCCGCAATAGTCGCTCATCCGCTGAATGTAGGCACCGCTCGCGGCATAGGGTTTGCTGGCCAGCAAACCGCCGTCGGCAAACTGGCTCATGCCAATGGTGTTGGGCAGCTCAACCCATTCGAACGCGTCGGCGTAGACCGCCAGATACCATTCGTGCAAAGCGTGGGGATCGACGCCGGCGAGCAAGGCAAACGTGCCTGTCACCATCAGCCGCTGAATGTGGTGGGCATAGGCCTCCTCGCGGGTCTGGGCGATGCAGGCGCGCAGGCAGGCCATGGGTGTTTCGCCGCTCCAGTAGAACCACGGCAACGGGCGCCGCGCATCCAGCGCGTTGACTCTCGCGTAGTCGGGGCCTTGCCACCAGTAAATGCCGCGCACGAATTCACGCCAACCGATGATCTGCCGGATGAAACCTTCCGCGCTGTTCAGCGGCACGCGGCCAGCGCGCCATTCTTCCTCGACCGCCCGGCACATTTCCAGCGGATCGAGCAACCCCAGATTGAGGTAGATCGAGACCACGGCGTGGCACAGAAATCGGTGGCCGCTCAGCATGGCATCCTGATACCGGCCAAAATCGCGCAGGCCGTGGCGCAGGAAATGGTCAAAGGCGGCCCTTGCACCGGATCGGGTCGTGGCGAACCAGAACGGCTCAAGATCGCCGAAGTGATCGGGAAAGCGTCGCGCTACCAGATCGAGTACGTCCCGTGTGATCGCGTCGGGAGCGAAGCGCGCGGGCTGGGGTAGCCCCAATGCCCCCGGCGGCGGAGCGCGGTTGTCGTGATCGAAATTCCATTGCCCTCCGGCGGGCTGCTCGCCGTCCATCAACAGCCCCGTCTTGCGCCGCATCAGGCGATAGAAATGTTCCATGCGCAGGCTCTTGCGCGCCTCGGCCCAGCGCACGAATCCGTGGCGGTCGGCCAGAAAGCGCGTATCGGGCAACAGCTCGGCCCAGGCGCTCATCTCTTCCATCAACCGCCATTCGCCGGGCTCGGTCGCAAGGATGCTGCTGGCGCCATACCGCGCCATGGCCCGATGGGCTTCTCCACGCAGGCTGCCAGTGTTATCCGGATCGTCGAGCCGGACATAATCCACCTTCCAGCCAAGGGTGCGAAGCTCCGCGGCGAAATGGCGCATCGCCGACAGGACCAGGGCGATCTTCTTCTTGTGGTGCCGGATATAGGTCGTTTCCGCCGCCACTTCGGCCATCAGCACGATATCGCTCGCCGGATCGGCGGCGCACAACGATGAGAGCGAAGGCGTCAACTGATCGCCCAGAATCAGGATAAGCCGTGTCATGGCAAGCTGCTATCCGCGCAGGGACGCGCTGCAATCCTGCCTTTTGGGGCAGCCGCGCGATGCCGTGCCCTGCTGCGGATGAGAAACTCAGTCCCGCGTGCGGGTCGGGCTGGTGAGCGCACATAGCTATCTCAACTTTGCTGATCCGAACAAAGCAAGCCAGCGGTTCTTCCCGAAACGGACGACAAGCGCGCCCAGCGGGCCGCTGCCGCTAACGCGGCTTGTCCGCGAGAACCTCGTCGGTACTGACCAAGCGGATTTCGCGGAGGACCCCGAGATAGCGTTCGTAATAGGGCTTGTGCGATGAGCCGACGATGGCCAGCACTCGCGTCCCGGGCGTTGGCCCCATGGCCTCGCGCATGTTCGCAACCATGCGGAGGTTGCGCGTTTCCCAATAGGCAAGATAGCGCCGGCCATAGCGTTGTTCGGCGGGGTCAGCGGCGGCGGCGGCAAAATCCGACGCCACGGCGTATCGGGCTGCAGCCAGGCTGTTCTCGCCGCGATAGACCGATAGCACCGCCCCATTCTTGAGCCGTGACGGAACCTGTTCGAGCAACGGTCTGCGTTCGTGTGACCAGAGGTTATCCCACAGCCGCTGGATCGCCGCGTCCATTTCGGCGTTGCTGGGCCCCGACGCACGATCACCGGTGTGGTCGTCCACGGGCCAGACGCGTTCCAGACCAAGACGCGCGGCCACCACGGCCGCCACTTCGCGATTTTCATTCGGCCGCTTGCCGATCGCGGCTATCGTTCCCAACAAGGCATCGGTCAGGCCGTCCGCCGCGACGCGGTCCGGTTCGGCCAGACGCAACCACTGCACCCTGGCCGAAGCGGGATCCCCGGCCGCGAGAAACAGCGTGGCCAGCCGACGCCGTTCGGCTGCGGGGCGGTCGGCCCGGTCGGTTGCCAGCAGCCGGGCAATTTCTGCTTCGGCGCCGGCCTGATCGAGGTGCAGCGCGGCCCGCGCCGCGCTGGCGTCGGGGCAATAATCCTCCGCAACGCCCGGGTAAAAGGCGGCGAACGCTCGCAGATAGTCGCACTGCGCACCGCCTACTGCCTCAATCATGATCATGCGGGGGCGCCAGGCCTGCAAACGGACCAGAAGCGGCTCGAACTGAGCGCGATCAAAATCGGGCGGAAGCATGCTGAGGTGCGGAGTGCCCAGCACCAGGACTTCGGTCTTTGGCTCGCGCAGGGCGGAGTCCGCCAGCCAGACCGCCCGAGCCACCGGCGTGGGCGGGTTGACCTCACGGGCCGGCGCGGTTGGCCCGGCCAGCGCTGCTGCCGCAGCCAATAGAAATCCAGAAATCGCCATGATTTGCACCCCGTTGCCAAGTAGGGCGACTGTCTGCGGCCTTCGCTTCTAACGCAAGCAATGAGCGGCGCAATTGGCCCACTTCAGACGTTCCCTGATTATCTCGCAACCGTTTTATGGGCATTGATTGACCATCTCGCGGCGGCGTTTCCCAAATGAGAGATCGCCCCAGGAGCGCACGTTCGAGAATGCCCCGGGGCCTCGCAACCGTGTGTTCAACGTCACGATGGCGTGTTGGCATGACGGATTCTGGAAAAGAGTTATTTATTTCAGATATATAACCTATGAGAGGGCCAATTACCTCAAGCGTCCGACGCCGGCAGACTGAACCGTCCCGGCATTCCCGGGTGCGTCTAAGCAAGGACTGGCACGATTTCCGCACCAAACTGGATGCCATCCACCCGAAGTGGAGCGATACAATGCGCTTTGACTTCATGAACGACTGAGGCGTAGCATATGACCACCGATCCAAAGCGATCCCAACTCGACAAATTCAAGGAAGCCGCCCGCGCGCTAGAGACGGACGACGACCCGGAGCGCTTCAAGGATAGGCTTGCGATGGTCGTGAGGCATAAGCCGGTGCCGGAGAAACCCGAGTGAATCCTGATGTAGTTCGTTACCTTCTGATTGCGTTCGCAATCTACATGGTCCTTAAAACGGCGACGGCAAAAAGGCGCGGATCATTCCTGACCATATTTGGTAACATTCGTCCGGAAGAGAATCCCAACGGATTTCGGGCCTGTCTCATTGGTGGATATGCGCTCGCCAGCGCCTTATTGTTGGCGGCGATCTTTCTATCTGCGTGGCAACCTCTCTTGACGGGTTTGTAAACTACATAATCGCCTATACAATGGACACGGTGCCTTGGGGTTGCTGACCGTGGTGATCGTCGTCTTGCCGCGCCGAACCCCTGAGCCCCATGGCTGCCATCAGGCGCTCCACGGTTCGCCGGGCGACCGCCACCCCATCGCGCAGCAACTGATCAGACCTTGCGCGCCGCAGTTCCTTCACCTCTCGTTTCAGCAGCTTGAGCCGGGCCTTGCTCATCACGAAAGCTCCTTCTCACAAATCGGAGCCTCCGCGAATGCCGGGGCGGTTCGCATGTTTGTCCGATCGCACGATCGTTCGCGTGGTTCTTTACCATGGCGGCTGCGGTGCTCGGAACCTTTTGGTAAATTGAGCGTAATCCCGCGGACGTGAATTGGTTGTTGTTGGCGGGCGCGTTGCAGCGGCCTCGCTTGCAACTCGATCCTAGGGGGCTTCGATCACCAAACCTGGTTGTCTTGTCGGGCATCTTCCCGAACTCGTTGCCGTTGCGAGGATGCCTTGATGCGTCGGCTCGACGCCGCTCGCGTCCGCATCGGGACGCTCATCGGCCTCATCGCCGGGTTGGCGTTCTTCGCCGCGAGCAGCTACATATCCTACTCGAACATACAGGCGGTTGGTAACGCCGACGCTTCGGTACGCGATACGCACAATATGCTGGTGGCGCTCAACCGGCTCCTCTCCACGCTGCAGGATGCCGAAACCGGCCAGCGCGGCTATATCCTGACCGGCAAGGAGACCTACCTGCAGCCCTACCATCAGGCCGTGTCCGACGTCCGCGACCGGCTTGATGCGGTACAGGATTTGACGGTCAACGATCCGGTGCAATCCAACAACTTGCGGGATTTGCGCCCGCATGTGATCGCAAAGCTGGCCGAGCTTACACGGACCATAGAACTGCGCCAGGCCAAGGGGTTCGGACCGGCGGTCACGGCGGTTTCCACGGACGTGGGGCAGCAGGAAATGGCCGCGATCCGGCGGCAGATCGAAGTCATGAACTCCGAGGAAGTTCGGCAGCGCTCTTTGCGGCTGGAGGAGATGGCATCCGCTTCCCGCGGGGCAGTCAGCAGCAGCATTATCGCTGGGCTGATCGGTTCGATCCTGACTATCGCCATTTTCCTGCTTGTTCAGCGCAACGCAGCAATCAAGGCGCGGCAGGACTGGCTGCGCACTGGCCAGCTGGAACTCGCCGATGTGATCCGTGGCGACAAGGGCGTCGAACAGATCGGCGAGGAAGCGATGGCATTCCTGGCCGCCTATCTCGGCTTTCAGGCGGGTGCCCTGTTCAAGGGAGATGGTGGCCATTTCCGACGCATTGCAACGCTGGGCGTGCCGGCAGACGGCGCAATGCCCCACAGTTTTTCCCTTGGCGACGGGCTGCTTGGCCAGGTGGCAAACTCGGGCGCGCCAATCGTCATCAACGACCTGCCCGACGACTACCTTACCATCGGATCAGCGTTCGGGCGCTCGCAGCCCCGTCATCTGGTGATCGCGCCGACGACCGCGGACGGCTTGGTCAACGGCGTGATCGAGCTGGGCTTCTTCGATCCCGTTCCGGCGCGTGTGCTCGAGTTTCTGGCTGGATCTGCGGACAGTCTGGGTATTGCCTTGCGATCGGCCCGCTTCCGCACCCGTTTGCAGGATGCGCTGGAAGAGACACAGCGGCAGAAGGCCGAGCTTCAGGCGCAAAGCGAAGAGCTCCGCGTGTCGAACGAAGAGCTGGAGGAGCAGGGGCGTGCCCTGAAAGAATCGCAGGTTCGCCTCGAACAGCAGCAAGTGGAGCTTGAGCAGACCAACAGCGAACTGGAAGAACAGGCCCAAACGCTGGAGATGCAGCGCACCATGCTGGAGCAATCCGCCGCATCGCTGGAAAGCAAGGCGCAGGAACTGGCACAGGCAAGTCAGTACAAGTCCGATTTCCTTGCCAACATGAGCCATGAACTGCGCACTCCGCTCAATTCGCTGCTGATCCTGTCAAAGCTTCTGGGCGACAATGCCGACGGCAACCTGTCGCCCGATCAGGTCCAGTTCGCGCGGACGATCCAGTCCTCGGGCAATGACCTGCTCATGCTGATCAACGATATCCTTGATCTCTCGAAGATCGAGGCGGGGCACGTGAAGATCCAGCCGGAACCGTTGGCGCTCCAACGGCTGGTGGGCGATCTCAGGCAGATTTTCGCGCCGGTGGCGGATCAGCGCGGCGTCGAGCTGGAACTGGTGGTACGGCCCGGCGTGCCGGCCGCGATCGAGACTGACCGGTTGCGTCTGGAGCAAGTCCTGCGCAACCTGCTGTCCAATGCCTTCAAGTTCACCGAGAGCGGCACTGTCAGCCTGGAAATCGCACCGGCCGGGGAAGGGCAGGTCGCCTTTGCGGTTACCGACACCGGGATCGGCATTTCCCCCGAACAGCAAGAGGCGATCTTCGGCGCCTTCCAGCAGGCCGACAGCGCGATCAGCCGCAAATACGGCGGAACCGGGCTTGGTCTGTCGATCTCGCGGGAACTGGCGCGGCTGCTGGGCGGCACGATCGCGCTGGTCAGCACGGTGGGCAAGGGCAGCACGTTCACGCTGACGCTGCCCGAGTTCTATGATGCCGCTGCCGTTGTTCCCGCGGCGGCACTGCCGGCCACGCCGCGGACGGCGGACGCTGCCGCGGTGACGCCGGATGATCCTCGTCTTGCCCCGCGGCGGGTATCGAACGCGGTGGCGGACGATCGCGACAGGCTGGACCGGAGCCGACGGCTTTTGCTGGTGGTGGAGGACGACGTGCCGTTCGCCCAGATCGTGCGCGACCTCTCCCAGGAAATGAACTTCCAGTGCATAGTGGCTGGCAGCGCGGAAGAGGCGATCCACCTGGCCGCCCTGCATCGGCCGAGCGCCATCGTGCTGGATCTCGGCCTGCCGGACCAGTCCGGACTGACCGTGCTTGACCGCCTCAAGCACGAGGACCAGACGCGACACATCCCGATCCACGTGATCTCGGCCAGCGATCACGCGCAGACGGCGCTGGCACTTGGTGCGGTCGGCTACCATGTCAAGCCGATCCGCCGGGAAGACCTCGCCGATGTGCTGGGCAAGCTCCAGGACCAGTTGGCGACCCGGCTGCGCCGGGTGCTGATCGTGGAGGACGACGCGGTGCAGCGTGATGCGGTGAGCAGGCTGCTGTGGACCGGCGATGTCGAGACGGTCGGAGTGGGTACGGCTGCCGAATGTCTTGAAAAGCTCGACCAGGAGACGTTCGATTGCATGGTGCTTGACCTGACCTTGCCGGACCGGTCAGGGATGGAGCTGCTTGAGACCCTGAGCCGCAACGAGGAGAAAAGCTTCCCGCCCGTGATCGTCTACACCGGGCACGATCTGTCGGTTGAGGAGGAACAGCGGCTGCGGCGCTTGTCCAGCTCGATCATCATCAAGGGCGCCAAGTCGCCCGAGCGGTTGCTCGACGAAGTAACCCTCTTCCTGCACAAGGTGGTTTCCGAACTGCCGCCGGAACAGCAACGCATGCTGCAGAAGGCCCGCTTCCGTGACGCGGTGCTGGAAGGCCGGCGCATATTGATCGTCGAAGACGATGTGCGAAACGTCTACTCGCTGAGCAGCGTGCTGGAGCCGCGCGGCGCGAAGATCGCGATTGCGCGCAACGGACGCGAAGCGATCGAGGCGCTCGATGCCAGTGCGGCCAACCTCGCCGACGCGATCGATCTCGTTCTGATGGACGTGATGATGCCGGTGATGGACGGGCTCTCGGCGGCGCGGGAAATTCGTGGCGATCCGCGCTGGAAGAACCTGCCGATCGTGATGCTGACGGCAAAGGCGATGCCGGACGACCAGGAAAAGTGCCTGGCGGCAGGGGCGAACGACTACATGGCGAAGCCGATCGACGTGGACAAGCTGCTCAGCCTCGTCCGCGTGTGGATGCCCCGGTGATCGCATGACGGCGGGCGACGATATCGAGGACATCGAAATCCAGCTTTTTCTGGAAGCGCTGCACCGGCGCTATCACTACGATTTCCGCCACTACGCCCAGGCCTCGATCAAGCGACGGCTGGTACAGGCGCGGGTCCAGCTCGGCTACACCAGCCTGTCTGCCATTCAGGAGGCCGTGCTACACGACGAGAGCGTGCTGCCGCGGCTGCTCAACTACCTGACCGTGCAGGTGAGCGAAATGTTCCGTGACCCATCCTATTTTCGCGCACTGCGACAACGGGTCTTGCCACACCTCGCCACATATCCTTCGCTCAAGGTGTGGGTGGCGGGGTGCAGCCGCGGCGAGGAGCTCTATTCGCTGGCCATCCTGTTCCGCGAGGAGGGTCTGTACGACCGCACCCTGTTCTATGCGACCGACATCAACCCCGATGCCCTCGACGCTGCGGAGAAGGCGGTTTACCCACTCGACCAGATAAGGGGGTACACCGCCAACCATCAGAAATCAGGCGCGCGCACCTCTCTTTCCGATTATTACCGCGCTGCCCACGGCGGCGTCATCTTCGACAAGACCCTGCGCGAGCGGGTCGTGTTCTCCGACCACAGCCTTGTCACGGATTCCTCGTTCGGCGAGATGCAGCTCATCTCCTGCCGCAACGTGCTGATCTATTTCGATCGCGAATTGCAGGACCGGGTCGTGGCGCTGTTTCGCGATTCGCTGGCGCGCAAGGGCTTCCTTGGCCTCGGCTCCAAGGAAAGCCTGCGCTTCACGCGCCATGCCGCATCGTTTTCGCCGTTCGTGCCGGAAGAGAAAATCTACCAGAGGGCACAAGGATGACCGCCGCAAAGGTCAGCGCCGTGGCCATCGGCGCCTCTGCCGGCGCGGTTCAGGCGCTGCTGCACATCCTGCCGCCGCTGCCGGCCGCGTTGCCCGTCCCGGTCATGATCGTGGTGCACGTCCCCCCGGATCGCGACAACATGCTCGTGCCATTGCTGAAGAAGCGCTGCGCGCTGGACGTCAAGGAGGCTGAGGACAAGGAGCCACTCAAGCCGGGCACGGTCTACTTTGCGCCGTCCGACTACCATTTGCTGGTGGAAAAGGACCGCACACTTGCGCTGTCGTCCGACGAGCCGGTCAACTACAGCCGCCCCGCGATCGACGTCCTTCTGGAAAGCGCGGCCGAAGCCTACGGACACGAGCTGGCCGCCATCGTGCTCACCGGCTCCAATCACGATGGCGCCGAAGGCCTGCGCGCAGTAACGGCCGCCGGCGGCATTGCGTTGGTGGAGGACCCGCAAAGCGCCATGTCCGGGGCCATGCCGGCGGCGGCGCTGGCTCTTTGCCCCGATGCCCGAGTGGAAACGCTTGATGGCATCACGGCGTTTCTAGCCGGTCTGGTCTCCGCATGAACCGCACAGACGATATCGAAATGGGCGAGCCGGTCCACTTCCTTCTGGTCGACGACCTGCCAGAGAACCTGCTCGCGCTCGAAGCGCTGCTCCAGCGGGACGGTCTGGTCTGCCACAAGGCGGCAAGTGGCGAGGAAGCCCTCGAATTGCTGCTGGTGCACGACATCGCGCTGGCGCTGCTCGATGTGCAGATGCCGGAAATGGACGGGTTCCAGCTGGCCGAGTTCATGCGCGGGAGCGAGCGCACGCGCCATATCCCGATCATTTTCCTCACCGCCGGCACCGCGGATCACCAGCGCCGCTTTCGCGGCTACGAGGCCGGCGCGGTCGACTTCATCCAGAAGCCGATCGAGCCTGACATCTTGCGTTCGAAGGCCGCCGTGTTCTTCGACCTCCACGCCCAGCAACGGCGCATTGCGCGCCAACGCGACAAGCTCGAAGGACTGACCTCTGCGCTCCAGCTTGCCGACCAGCACAAGGATCGCTTCCTTGCCATCCTGGGCCACGAGCTGCGCAACCCGATCGCAGCCTTGAACGCGGGGTTGAACCTTTTGGGCAAGCGCGACGACAGCGGGCCCAAGCAGGACATCCGCGATCAGATGCAGCGAAGCCTCAACCATCTGACGCGGCTTGTCGAGGACCTGCTGAACATCGCCAGGATCAACGAGGGCAAGATTTCCCTGAAGATCAGGCCCTTCGTGCTGCAGGATGCGCTCCGTTACGTTGTCGAATCGTGCCAGTCCCTGCTCGACGCGGACGGTCACACGCTGGTTGCCGACATCCCGCCAGAGCCGATCTGGATACATGGCGACGAAGTGCGGATCGCCCAAGCCGTCATCAACCTTGTCAGCAACGCTGCCCGGTACACGCCTGAGCCGGGACAGATTCTGATGACGGCCAGACGGGTCGAGGATAGCGTACACATCGAGGTCAGTGATTCCGGCATCGGGATCCCGATCGAGGCCCAAGAACACATCTTCGAGCTGTTCAGGCAGATTGACGGGACGTCGCGCGCGGCTCGGGACGGTCTCGGCATCGGTCTCGCCCTGGTCCGCCAGCTGGTCGAACTTCACGCTGGAGAGGTGACGCTGGTCAAAAGCGCGCCGGGCGTGGGAAGCACTTTTCGCATCGAACTCCCGGTTGCGGGCGCCCCGGCCGAGTAATTGTCAGCTGGGTCCTGACCCTCACCCCTTCTCGGTAAATCCACGTCGTCCATCAGCCAGCCGCAGAGATGTTCGCTGCGACCAATCCAGCGCGCCGCAGCTTAACGTGCGTCCAGCTTGAGGGCGCTTTCATCGGCCGTCGCCGCAGCAAGCTGCGCCCGCGCGGCGGCGATGCGCGCACGGGCTTCGATCAGCTTCACGGCGGCATCGGTGGCGGCTTCCTCGCGGCTGTTGACGAGAAAGAAATCACTCGATCCCAACGCGAAGCGGCGGCGTTCGGCCTCGGCAAGCCGATCGGCGAGAGCGACCTGCCGGCGGGTGGCATCCGCCAGTGCGCGCGCGGTATCGACCTCGATGCCGATCCCGGCCACTTCGGCGCGGATCTTCTCGGCCAGGTATCGCTGCTTGACCGACAGTTCGTCGAGCTTGGCGCGGCTTTCGGTCAGCTTGCCCCGCGCCTTGCGGTTTTGCAGCGGCACTGTGAGCGACACGCCGAAGACGACCTCCAGCGGCGAGCGGCTGTAGCCGCCCGCACCTGCCGATCCGATGTCCTTGGCGATTTCGCCCTTGAGATCGAGCCTGGGCCGCAGGTCGTTCTCGGCCAAAGCCAGCTTGACCGATGCCTGCTCGATCTCTTCGAGCAGGATGCCGAAATCGGGCCGTTCCTCGATTTCGAAAAATGGATCCACGTTCATGCCATCGAAGGCCGCGGCCGAAGGCGGCAGCCGGTCGGCATCGACCAGGACCGGAAGGCCCGCTGCATCGCGGTAGTAAAGCGAGAGCTTGTTCGCCGCTGCCCGGAATTCCTGCCGTGCCTGCGCGACCAAGGCTTCCCGCTTGACCATGTTGGCTTCGTTCTCGGTAAGCAGGATTTCCGGCTTCGCGCCCAGTTGCACCTGCCGGCGGATGCCATTGCCGCGCTCGACCGCGATGTCGTAGAGCGCCTGATAGGCCTGCAGCTTCAGGCCGCTTTCCACCCACTTCTGATAGGCCTCGATCGCACGGGCCTGCACGCCGATGGCGGTGGCGCGCGTCTCGAAGCGGGCGATGTCGATGTCGTTTCCGGCAAGCTGCGCCGTCGAACGCCGGGCGTCGATCATGCGATCCCGCAGCAGGGCGTAGAGCGCACCGATCTTCACCTCGCCGAGCTGGTTGGTATAGGCCTTGTCCTCATAGATCGGGAAATCGCCGCGCGAATTGCGATACTGGCCGTAGAGGTATCCGCCGTTGCCGGTGAGCGGGCGCTCCGCCTTGCCGGTGACTTCCGATCCGTCGTAATAGCCGGCAAGGCGGCTGCGGGCATCGACCGAGAAGACCGTGTCGAACGCGCCTTCGGCGCTCAGTGCCCGCCCCTCGGCCTGGCGCACGCGCGCCAGCGCCGCAACGATGTCGGGCGCCGCGCGCGCCGAGGAGCGCAGGACCTCGTCCAGCGTGAGCGGCGTGGACGGTTGATCGTCTCGGTGGGCGGGCATAACCGCCATCGGCACCGGGCGGACGGCGACGGGGTCGGCTGCGCTGGCCGCCGTGCCGGCCGTTGCGGCGAGAAGAAGCGCATTGATCGCAAGGAGCCGGCGCATCATCACTTCTTCTTCTCGATCGAGCTCTTGTTCTCCTTCGTGGCTTTCGCCTCCTGTTCGCCGGCCTTACTGGCTACGCCGAAATTGAGCGGGAAGTCGTTGAGCTGACGCCACAGCTCGTACCAGACGGGGACGGTGTCGCCCTGGATCCAGCCGAGCACCTTGCTGCCCTGGCGCACGAAGCGGCGTTCGGGCCAGGCGGTCTTGTTCGGCGCCTGTTCGACGAGGACGCGAAACAGCCCGTCGCTGCGCGGGGTGGGATCGACAGAGCGCACACGACCATCGTAAATGCCCACGGCGAAGGCCGGCCATCCGCTGAACTGGAAAGCCGGGAAGCCTTCGAACTCGAGCCGCACCGGGCGGCCCGGCTCGACCAGCGGGATATCCCGACCGTCTATGTACAGCTCGACCGCGCGGGCGATACGCTCGGGCGCGATCGTCGCCAGTACCGTGCCCGAGGAGATCAGCGAGCCGCCCGCGGCCGCGTTGAGGTTCTGGACGCGCCCGTCGCGCGGCGCGGAGACGATCTGCGACGAGTTTTGCGCCAGCTTGATCTCGATCTGCTTCAGCTTGGCCCGGGCTTCGGCCAGCTTCGCGTCGGCTTCCGAAACCTTGATCTGCGTCTGTTCGTAGTCGCGACGGGCGGCCAGACCCTCGGCATAAAGCTGGCCGGTGCGCCCCACATCGATTGCGGCGGTCGCGCGCGCCTGCTGGACGGCGGCGATCTGTGCCTCGACTTGCGCCTTCTCGCCCGCTAGCCGTTGGAGGAAGTCGGGATCGATATCGACTACGCGAACGATCGGATCGCCCGCATGGACGAAATCGCCATCCTTCACGTAGAATTCCTCGACGCGGCCGCCGACCAGCGAAGAGACGTCTCGGGCGCGGTCTTCGGCGTTCAGCGTAGTGACCTGTCCGCCGCCCTGGGCAGTTTGCAGCCAGGGCACGAACAGGATCGCGACGGCAAGTGCAATGCCAACAAAGATAAGCCATGCAACGGTCGTTACCACGCGGGGCGGGCGCAGCCGTGCCAGCGACGGAAAGTGCTCCATCTGGGTGTTGTCCAGCGTCATGGCCGCACCTCCCGTTCGGCGACGAAGCGCAAGAACGCGGCCTTGTCGGTGAAGCGGCGCTGCTCTCGCGCGCCAAGCCAGTACCAGGCGTCGAGGTCGAGCGCCTCGGGCCGTCCGCTGCTGAGCAGGACGGTGGTGCCGTTCTGCCGCAGTTCGGCCAGCGTCGCCTTGAGGACGCCCAGCGGCATCATGTCGAAGAGCTGCGACATCACCAGCACCCGGGGTCTGCTGAGCAAGGCGTTGGCCAGCTTGAGCTGCATCACCTCGACGATCGAGAGCGGCGAGCCCGAGCTGGCGAGCTGGGTGTCCAGACCGTTGGGCAGACTGGCGAGGCGGGCGAGCAGGCCAACCCGCTCCAGCGCCCGCATGGTCGTCGCCCCGTCCCCGTTTCGTCCCTCGGCAAGCGTCAGGTATTCGCGCAAGGTGACATCGACGATCGTCGGCCGATTGAGCACCATGACCGCTGATCGCAGAAGGTACATGTTGAAGCTGCCCAGTTCGCTGCCGCCGATCGAGACGATGCCACCCGTGGGAGTGATATGGCGCTTGAGCAGCAGGGCGAGGGTGTTCTCGACGCCGGGCTCGGCCAGAATGACCGCCTGTTCGCCGCCGGCGATCGCGAAATCGAGGTGGACGCCGTCGAAATCGACATCGCGAAAGCGCACCGAGCCATCGCGCGGCGCCTCGCCCCGCTGGCCGGGACGCTCCTGCGGGATGGCGAAGACCAGCGAGAGTTCCTCGCTGCTCGCGACGAGATCGTAGAAGGTGTCGAGATACCAGCCGAGCTGGTAGATGCCGTAAAACACGCCGGACAGGATCAGTTCGGCAGCGACCAGCTGCCCGATCGAGAGCTGTCCGGCAAGGATCAGGCTGCCGCCGAGTGCCAGCAGGGCCGCGGCCGCGAAGGCATAGACGAGGAAATAACCGAGGGTCTGGGCGAAGCTGTAGCGGAAATAGCGGCGGTGGGCCTTGATGTAGTCCGCCGTCACCGCCTCCGAGCGGTCCATCGCGAAGTCCAGATGGCGCGCGGACTGGTAGAAGCCGTTCGACGCGCCGACGCTTTCCAGCCAGTGCGCGGCATCATGCTTGGCGTGGCTGACGCCGACCGCGCCGCTGATCGCGCCGTGGCGCCAGATCAGCCAGATCGCCAGGCAGACCAGGACCAGCACCAGATTGAACGCCAGGAAGAAGGGGTGGTAGAAGCTCGTCACCAGCAGGCCGACCGCGCCCTGCAGGATGATCGTGAACGCCCCGATGACAAGGCTGGGCACCGACTTCTGGATGATGGCCATGTCGAAATAGCGGTTGAACAGGCTGCCGGAGCTTGCGTCGGCGAAGAACGGGTTGCGGGCATGGACCGCGCGCACCGTGATCTCGGCCACCACGCGCACGAAGATGCGACGCTCGAAGATGGCGAGCAGATAGATCCGCAGCGCGCTAAGCCCCGCGACGACCAGCAGCAGCACCAGCAGCACACCCGAGAGAATCCACAGGGGCGCAACCTGCGCGGTGCGCGCCACCGAGTTGATGAGAAGCTGCACCGAGATCGGCGTTGCCAGCGACAACAGGCTGATCGCCACGGTATAGACGATACCGACGTTCACATAGCTTCGGTCAGGACCGACAATTTCCGCCAGCCATGCAGCTGCCTGCCGCAGACCGATACGTTCACCAGCCAATTTCACCCCCTGTCACGAACCGTTTCGTTCCCATGACGGATGACAATCCATTGTCAGAGAGGGCCAACTAGCGAGCAAACTTTTCTGGCCTAGGGATGTTGCATTGCAATATATTGCTGCCGGGCAGAATCTGTCTGGCCGCTCGGGAACGGGCGCAGCGCGGCATCTGGCGCTGCCTCATTCGGATGGGAACACGCGTCGGCAATTCCGGAGCGCGCGGATGGCCTGACCCATCACGCCGATGGTCAGTCTATGGCCTCCCGCCCCCCTGAATTGCCGCGGATTGTGGCGCCGCTGTCCGCCTGCCGGTCCGGTTCAGGCGGCTCGTGCCCAGCGGTGGAGGGCATCCACCCATGTCGCGACCGCGACCGCGCCTGGGTCCGGATGGCCAATTGCCCGCTCACCGATATAGCTTGCGCGCCCGCGGCGTGGCGCCATGTCGCGCGTCGCATCGGCGCCGGCGGTCGCTGCCGCAAGCATGCGGGCGCTTCGCTCCGCGGCATTGCCCTCTGCCGAAGCAAGTGCGTCCGCTGCCGGCAAGAGCGCGTCGAGCATTGTGCGGTCACCCGGCTGAGCCCCACCGAGTGCCATGACACCCTCACAACCGGCCTGCATGGCATGCGCCCATGCCATGGGGTCTGCGGGATTCGCTTCAGCCGCCATGGCCGTGGCCGCGCGCAGGACGAAAATGGAATAGAGCGGGCCGGATGTCCCTCCCAGAGAGCGACGCAAAATCCCCGATATCTGCGCCAGTGCCTTCGCGGGATCGCCCAGGGCAAGGGAATCGAATGCCTGTTCGACGCTCGTCGCGCCGCGCGCAAGGCTGATGCCGAGATCGCCATCGCCGACGGCGCTATCCAGCCTGGTCAGTTCCGGCTCGGCCGCTTGCAGCGCCTGGATCACCGCGCGGATCGCTTCTCCGAAGCGGACACCATGCTTGTCATCGGACCACGACTGGCCCGTAATCGGCTGTACGCCGGCGATCGAAACCGCCGAAGCGACCTGGACCGCGCTCACCGGCGCCGTCGGCGCTATCCATGCCGGAGCGGCGGTGGGGCTCAGCAAACGATGGATGCGCAAAGGGTCAAGGCGCATGACGGAAAGAGAGCACCCCGCCATTTCCAGCGCACTCAGGAACGTACCGGAACTCACCGCCTTTACGGATATTCCGGCTGCGGCCAGGTGTCGCAAGGCACCTCGCGCTGCTATCGCAAGCTCCAACGCGGGCGTACCACCAAGGCCATTGACCATCAGGGCGACCTCGTCACCTGCCTTGAGATCACCGTGCCGCATGATGGCCGACAACATTTCGCCCAGCATCGTATCGACGGGAGCGATTGCCGTTCTGCGCACACCGCTTTCACCATGGATGCCGAGGCCGAATTCCACCTCGTCCTCGCCCAGCTCAAATCCCGGGCGGCCAGCGGCTGGAACCGTGCAAGACGTGAGGCCCAGCCCCATCGAGAACACATTGTCAGCCGCCGCCTGCGCCTCGAGACGGACTTCGTCCAACGGCCGTCCCGCTTCCGCCGCAGCTCCAGCCACTTTGTGCACGAACACCGTCCCGGCAATTCCCCGTCGACCGACGGCGCGATTCTCGTCTCCAAGCGCCACATCGTCGCCGACGATCACCACATCGACCGGGATGCCGTGCGTCCGCGCGATCTCCGCCGCAAGCCCGAAGTTCAGCTTGTCGCCGGTGTAGTTCTTGACAATGACCAGCACGCCCGCCGGGCCGCCGACGGTCAGGATCGCCTTGAGCACCGCGTCAACGCTGGGCGAGGTGAAGACCGGACCGGCGACGGCCGCCGTCAGCATGCCCTGGCCCACGTAGCCGGCATGGGCGGGCTCATGGCCGGAACCGCCGCCGGAAATGATCGCAACCTTGCCGGCGGCGCGCAGTTCTTCATAGTCGGCGCGAAGCACCACGGTTTCATCCGGCAGCAGCATCAGCCGGCGATCGGCAAGAGCAAGCCCTTCGACCATATCATCGACGACGCGTGCGGGATCGTTGATCAGCTTCTTCATGACGGATCCTGTTTGAAGTGTCTCAGCGGTGGGCGGCGGCAACCGCGGCGCCATAACCGCGCCGGGCGGCGGCGATCAGCGCAAACGCAACGATTGCGGCCAGGCCGGTAACCAGCGCCAGGGAACGGCCCACGGCAAGGTCAGACTGGAAAACGCGATCGGTCGCGAGCGCCACGAACGTGGGGCCGAAGCCCATGCCAATCAGGTTGATGGCAAAGAGATAGAGGGCGGTAACCTGCCCGCGGAACTCGTTGGGGGTGATGGCGTGAAGGGCTGCCGGCGCTATGCCGGTCGGCACGCCCAGGAAAAAGCTGGTCCAGGCGAGCGCGGCAAGCGCCAAGGCTGGCGAGGAAGCGAGGCCGACGAATGGCACTACCGGAATGACCGCCGCCATTCCCAGAAGCGAAGCGCGCAAGGCGCCATCCGGCTTCCCCGAAGTGGTCATCCGGTCGGCCAGCCAGCCACCGCAAAGAATGCCGGCGCATCCCGAAGTCAGCAGGATCACGCCATAGGCAAAGGCGATGTCCCCGGCGCTCCAGTGGTGGACGCGGATAAACAGGGAAGGTACCCAAGCCGAAAGGCCGTAGCTGATGATGGCGTTGACGCCGAAGCCGGTCACGATCGCGAACAGGATTCCCGCCCGGGCGCGAAAGAACGCGAACGTCTCGGCCATATCAGGCAGAGGGTGATCGCCCTTTCTGCGTTCCTGGCGTTTCGGTTCGCGGACAAGCAGCATGAGCCCGGCCACGGCCAGCCCCGGAATTCCAACGATCATGAAGGCGGCCTGCCAGGGCCTTACCGTGCCGGCGAGCGGCAGGGTCACCGCAGCTTCCTGCGAGGCGGCGGTGACCGCAAGCCCACCCAGGATCAGCGCTACGCCCGAACCGACGAAGATGCCCATCGTATAGGCGCTCATCGCCCGGCCGCGACGAGCGGGGGCGAAGTAGTCCGATATCAGCGAATAAGCAGCCGGGGAAAGCGTCGCTTCCCCCACGCCCACCATGATGCGCGCGGCGAAAAGCTGGTGGAAGGTTTGCGCGAAGCCACATGCGACGGTGGCTAGGCACCACAGCACCATGCCACCCGCTATCATGGCCTTGCGGCTGCCACGGTCTGCCCACCGCCCCAGGAACATGCCAAGGAACGTGTAGAAGATCGCAAAGGCGAAGCCGTGCAACAGGCTGATGGCGGTGTCGCTCAGTTGCAGGTCTGCCCGGATGGGCTGGACCATCAGGCTCAATATCTGCCGATCCACGAACGCGATCGTGTAAGCGAGCAGCAGAACGGCTATTACCAGCCACGCGCGCAGCGGGGAGGGATAGCCGCCATCCTCGGCCCGCCCGGCGCCCCGCGCGGCCATGTCAGGCGCGCTCAAGGCGAACCGGCAGGCTGGACAGCCCGCGCAACCAGTTGATGCGCTGGTACGAGGGCTTGCCGGCCAGTTCGATGCGGGCAACCTTGCTGGCAATCGTCGACATCAGAACATCGGCCTCCAGTCGGGCCATCATTTGCCCCACACAGGCATGAATGCCAAACCCGAAGGCCAGATGCCCCGATGTCTTGCGTTCGATATCGAAGCGTTCGGGGTCCGACCACTGACGGGGATCGCGATTGGCGGCGGAAAGGAACAGGATCACCTTTTCTTCCGCGCCGATCCGCACGCCGCCTATATCCACCTCTCGCGTGGTCGTGCGGCCGATATAGGGGCTGGGTGCCCGGTAGCGCAGGCCCTCGTCGAATGCCGCGCGCGCGCGGGTCGGGTCGGCGCGCAATTGCGCCCACGCCTCGGGGTGGCGGGCCAGCGCCTCCAGCGTAAAGCCGATCCCGTTGATCGTGGTGTCCATGCCCGCCGAGATGAAAATGCGGACGAGCAGGCCGGCTTCTTCCTCGGTGATTTCGCCCGTATCGACCGCATCGAAAATCGCGGATCCCAGCGTATCCGGGCCGACGGCATCGCGCCGGCAATTCTCGACAACCCAGTCGAGGATCGGTGTCGCCCGCTCCAGCGCGGCGCGATACAGGTCGTTCTTCTCACCCATCGCATTGAAGTTGAGTTCGGAATAGATGAGCAGATTGCGGCGGTTTTCCTTGCGGAAGCCCACCGCGTCCGGCAGCGCCGCGAATGGAAAGGCCTCCGCCAGGTCGGCGACGAGGTCGACCTCGCCGCGATCGAGCGCCGCATCCACAATGCTTTCGGCCGTCGCCACGAAGTCCGCCTTGAGTTTGCGGAGTACGGCGGGGGACAGAATACGGCTTAGCAACCGGCGATATTTGCCGTGCTCCGGTGGATCGTTCTCGAGAATGAGGCTCGGTTGCCTCCAGTTGCCCTGTTTCCGGATGTTGGTGAAACCGGTGCCCGAAGCCGAGGAGAACGTCTCCCAATCCGAAAACACCGCGTGGACATCGGCGTGGCGGCCCACGGCCCACACGCCGTGCCGCGCAAGATAGACGGCGGGCGCCGTTTCCCGGACCAGATCGTCGTATTGATCGGGCGCCGCCATCGCGTCGGCGGAGAACAAGTCGAAATCGAGCGTCGGCGCGCTGGAGGCGTCGGTCATGGACATCCTGTCGAGAGTATCGTGGCCGGATGCCATGCCGATGGCCTGCGAGCACAGTGCGCAAACGGCTCCGACACGACATCCTCTTCCGATTTGGTTTACATAGCAACTTATGATTGTCAATCGCGACGGATGCGGACCGGCTTGTACTCAGCGGCGGAAGCCCCCAAAAGAGATGGCATGAACCAGCCCTCCAAACCTTCCTCGCGCAAGGTAATCGACCGTCATCTTTATGTTCCGCACTACCTTGTCGTTCTTGCCAACGGCATGGAGCGCGGACAGTCACGCATCTATCTCAAGCATTTCGGAATCGGCATCAACGAAGCGCGAATCATCACCGTCATCGCGCACAGCGGCCCGCTCACCGCGGCGGAGATTTCCGAAATTCTCGTGATGAACAAGTCTATTACGAGCCGTTCCATGCAAGTTCTCGAAGGCATGGGACTGGTTAGCATCGGCGATTCGAAGCGATCGCGGCCGATCCAGCTGACGGACGAGGGCTATGCCCTTCATGACCGGATTGTCGCGGTTTCGCTGGCTCGCGAGAAGCTGATGCTCGATGGCTTCTCTCCGAACGAGAAAACCATCGTGCTGGGCTATCTCGCGCGCATGTTCAACAACATGGAGCTGGCCAACGCGATCGATCCTCTGGAAGTCGAGCGAGAGGTCCGCCCGACAGCATGACAATCGCCTTGACATAGGTTGCTATATAAACCAATAGCGCTCCCGACAATTCGCCATGAGAGCGATGTGGAGGGGAATTGCATGTATGCGTGATCGATAGACTGACCACATTCCGGAGCTCGCCGGCAGGCGTCTCCTCTCCATCCATCTCATGATCCGGTTCAAACAACGGCGCCGTTCGGGTGCCGGCGGATGGGCGTGTCCGGCGACGACACCGCATGCTCCGCAAGTCCAGGGAGAACATCAATGTTTCGCAATTTCAGCTCGCGTGCGCGGCGCGCGCATGTTTTGGCAAATGCCAGCCTCGCGGCGGTCGCTCTTGTCGGCTGGACGCCAGCGGCGTCGGCCCAGGAAGCCGCCGAACAACAAGGCGCTGCCGATCCGTCCAGCGCGCCCGAAACGACGGGTGAAATCGTCGTGACGGCGCAGTTCCGCGCCCAGAATCTCCAGGACACCCCGCTGGCTATCACGGCCGTGGACGCCGCTTCGATCCAGAACCGTAACCTCGGCAGCGTGGTGGACGTGGCAGCGGCAGCGCCCAACGTGAATATCCGCCCCGGCGGCTCCGCCTTCGGCCCGGCCGCGCAAGTCTACATCCGCGGTATCGGCCAGTACGACAGCAGCTTCGCGTTCGAACCGGGCGTTGGCATGTACGTCGATGACGTGTTCCACGGCACCTTGCTAGGTTCGATCTTCGACCTGCTCGACCTTGATCGTGTGGAAATCCTGCGCGGCCCGCAGGGGACACTGGCGGGCAAGAATTCGATCGGCGGCGCGGTAAAGCTCTATTCGGCCAAGCCCACCGGTAGCGGCACTGGCTATGTCGAGGCGGGATACGGGGCGTTCAACCGCATTGAACTGAAGGGCAGCGCCGATTTCGCGCTGGTGCCCGACAAGCTGTTCGTCCGCGTATCGGGCGTTTCGAAGACGCGGGACGGCTATCTGACCCGTCTGGACTACGGCTGCCTCAACCCGGCCAGCGGCGTTCCGGCGGCGACCACCGGCGCGGATTGCAAGCTCGGCAAGGAGGGGGGCCAGAACATGCAGGCGGGGCGTCTCGCCCTGCGCTGGCTCGCCACCGATAAGCTCGAGGTGAACCTGGTGGGCATGGTAACCGAAGACCATTCGGAAATCGGTGCCAGCAAGCTGCTGTCGCTGACCACCACCGCTTCGATGCCTGCGGGCACGAATCCGGCCCAGTTCATCACCGGCCCCAATTCCTATACGAACTACGCCACGTATCTGAATCTGCCCTTCACCGACGCCACCGGCAGCCACGGCGCCACCTACATCCCGCCGGTCAGCAAGGTCAGCGGACGCGAAGTCTATGGCACGATCGATTACAAGTTCGGCGATGGTCTCGCGCTCAAGGCGATCTCGGCCTACCAGCGCTACAAGGGCAGCTATGGTTCCGACCTCGATCTCACGCCATACTCCACCAATTCCGCCAACTACATCTACGATCACGAGCAGTTCACCCAGGAATTGCGCCTCAGCGGATCATTTTTCCAGGACAAGCTGGAATGGACCGTCGGTGGCTTCTACTACAAGGCGACGAGCAAATTTGGCGGCGTGACGTTCATCGCGCCCGGCACGGCGACCCAGAACTTCTATGTGACGCGCGACCGCATTCCCGCCCGCAGCGTTTCGGCCTTCGCGCATGCTTCGTACAAGCTGACCGACGCGCTGACGGTGACGGGCGGCATCCGCTACACCGACGACAAGAAGACCTATACCTACGGCCGCCTCAATCCCTACGACGTGTCCCAGCCCGCCTATACCGTGGCTGGCGCGATCAATGGCGTCACCGGCCGGTTTGCCAAGACCCGCTGGGATTACCGCGCCAACGTGGATTACCGCTGGTCGCATAACGTGATGACTTACGCGCAGTTTTCCACCGGCTACAAGGGTGGCGGCGTCAATCCGCGTCCGTTCGCGCCGGAACAGGCTGTCTCGTTCAATCCCGAAACGCTTACGGCCTGGGAAATCGGCGCCAAGACCGATTTCTTTGACCGGGCGCTCCGCGTGAACATTTCCGCGTTCATCAACAAATACAAGGACATCGTTTTCACCAACGTTTCCCCCACGGTCAACAGCGTGACCAATGCCACGCCGGTCAATGCGGGTGACGCGGACATGAAGGGCGTCGAAGTCGAAGTGACCGCCCGCCCGGTCGAAGGGTTGACCATCGACGCTTCGGGCAGCTGGCTCGATTTCCAGCTGACCCGGATCGGTGCCACCGGGGCAACCATCCGGGGCATCACGCTGGGCAACAAGGCACCCTATGCGCCGGAATGGAAATTCGGCGCGGGCGTCCAGTACGCCTTCGCAGTGGGAGATGCGGGGACGATCACGCCGCGCGTGGACGTGAATTACCAGTCCTCGTTCTTCTCCAATATCGACAACAATCCGCTGGCCAAGGTCGATGGCTATGCGATCGCCAACGGCCGTTTGACCTTCGAGGACGCATCGCGCGACTGGCAGTTTTCGGTTTCGGTCACCAACATGTTCAACAAGTTCTATTACCTGAACAAGATCCGTTACCCGATTGGCATCGTCGTGGGGCAGCCAGCCCTGCCGCGCGAATGGAAAGTCAGCGTTCGTCGCAGTTTCTGAACAGGGCGGGGCGGTGCTGGAAAGGCACCGCCCTGCAAAAAACCAAGACGTCACCCATCGCCAGGTTTGAGTGGCCACCCGATGGCCGGACGGCCGCTATGACAATGCCTTTTCGGCGCTGCGGCCTTTGGCTGGCGGGTTGCCGACAGGTTCTCGGTCAGCTCTCCACCTTCGGGATTACCGGCATCAGCAGATGCGAGTCGTGCTTCGGCCCGATGTGGATGATGTGGCGACCGGCGTTGCGCGTGCGCTCGTGGCGCGCGAACGGCAGGAACGGCACGCCTTCGGCGTAGATATCTGCGCCCTTGATCGCGATCCTTAGCGTTTCTCCTGCGTGAAAAAGCGTGGAGGATGGCCAGATCTCAATGTCCACCGGCACGATTTCGCCCGGCGCCAGCCGCTGTTCGCGAACGTGGGTGTGGAACGGTTGCAGCGGCGTGCTTCGGACCGGGTCGGTTTCACGGTGACTGGCCCGAAGCCAGCCGAGCGCGACCGGTCCATCTTCGAAGAACGCATAGAAGGTCTGGCCAAGCGGCTGCCCATCGCGATCGAGTTTCTGCACCGCCACGAACAGGTCCATGTCGTCGGACCCTTCGGCCTCCACCCACAGGCGCAGGCTGGCGTGGCCGGTCAGTTCCGTGTCCGTGGCGAAACGGTGATCGAACACCGCTTCACCTTCGTTGGCATCATACGCGATCGTCGCGGGGCCATCGGGGCGATCCGCGCCCAGCGTGCCGTCGGCGCGCAGCCACAGCGGCGTCGGCACCGTGCGGGCAAGGGGCCATTCCCGTTCGGCGCGCTCCACCGCTTCGCCGTGCCGTTCGCGTACCTCGATGCGGACCGGCGGCCACGCCGCCACGGCGGTTTGCCGGCCTTTGAGGAAGTGATCAAAGAACGCTTCGCGTCGGGCCTGGCTCTGCGCCAGATAGTAGTGCGCCCACTTCTTCTGACCATGCACGTCCAGCCATTTCTGCGGACTGGACATGGCCTTGAAGGCTTCCAGCGTGCCGCGCGTGTGCAGCCCCTGGTCGGACCAGCTGGCGACGACCCACGCCGGCGTGCGGATCGCGGCGAGGTCGATCTCCTTCGAATGCCAGAAGGCATCCATCAGCGGATGGGCCTGCGCGTTTTCCCACGTGTCTTCGGTGTGGTTCAGCGAGAAGCGGATGTTGTCGGACGCGCGCGGCAGGAACCCGGTTTCCAGGATGCCGCCGTGATAGGCGAATTCGCGATACCAGTCGGTGAAGCCTTCCCACGGGTTGATGGCGGCGAGCGCGGGCGGGTTCAGCGCCGCCACCCAGAACTGGATCGCCGCCAGGTAGGACACCCCGGTCATGCCGACCTTGCCGTTCGACCAGGGCTGGTCAGCCAGCCAGTTGATCGTATCGGCGCAATCCTGAGCCTCGACCGCGCCGTTGTGGTGGAAATCGCCTTCGGACAGCCATGCGCCGCGGGGATCGACGACGATCACGGCATAGCCAAGCGCGCCCCATTTGACCGGGTCAGCCCCTTCGAACGGCGTCAGCGGCGAAAGCCATTCGGGATTCACGCCCGATCGCGGCCAGAATACCTGGTTGGACTGGGCGTGCTTGCCATAGGGGCTCCACGACAGCAGCGCCGGCAGGTCGACTTCGCCGCGCGGACCTTCCGGCCGGTAGACATCGGCGTAGATGCGCACGCCATCGCGCAGCGGGATGGCGACGTTGCGTTCGATCACCAGCCCCGCCTCGTGGCGCAGCGCGTAATCGATCGACGGCAGCGGCGGCTTGTTCGGCGCGGTGTGCGGGTCGACGCCAGGGCGCATGATCGGGGCGAAACCGGAGCCCGTCACGATCACAGCGCCACGATGTCTTGGCTGCGGACCCAGCGATAGGCGGGGTTCTGCCCGTAGATCACCGCGTGGGTGTCGCCCGGCACGGAAGGTGCCATCCCGCGCAGCCGGCCCAGTTCAATCGAGGTGGTGAAGGCATATTCGCACTGCGGCGCACATTGGTGTGGGGCGGTCACGCTCGTCCTCTCCTGCGGGCTGCATCCAGTTATTGATTAATCACCGCTGGTAGTTGTTGATATATCTACAACCTGCGCGTGACAAGACGGTTTCAGTCGGGTATTGGTCGTGTCATGGACAGGGCCACCCCGCCGGATGACGATCCGACGCTTCGCGCTTCCGAACGGCGATGGAAGCTGTTCGGGCAAAGCCATCTTCCCTATCGCATCCTGTTGCTGGCCAAGATGATCGACCGGGTCACATCGCAGCACGTGCGCGAAAAGGCGGCGATGTCGCTGGCCGAATGGCGCGTGATTTCGCACGTCGAACTGATGGGCCAGTGCAGCGCCAGCGAAATTGCGGACGCCGCTTTCGTCGACCGGGCCGAGGTCAGCCGGGCCGTGGGCGTGCTGGAAGGGCGGGGCCTGATCCAGCGCGAACCCCACCCGCGCAACCGCAAGAGCAGCCTGATTTCGCTGACCGAGGAAGGCAAGCGAATCTACGCCTCCGTGCGCGAGGAGCGCAGCGGCATGTACGAGGACTGGCTTGGCGATCTTTCGGCCGACGAGCGCCGGCAGCTCGATATCGAGCTGCGCAAGGTCATGCGCCGGGTCGTTCTCGCCAACCCGGATATTCTCTGACTCGAACAAGGCGCCACGGTCTGGTGCTTTCCGGCGGTCGGTGGCACAAGGCGGGATGCTTCCCCACACACGAGCAATCATCGCCGCAACGGCCCATGCCTTCATGTTCGGCCACAAGGTTGCCGGCGTGCATGACCACGAATCCGGACAGGATCTGCGTATCGCTGCGGAAGTGCGGGGCGATAGAATTCAGGGCAGGGATGGCGATCGATCGTCGACGTTCGGCGGGACACGGTCCGAAATCCATGATGCCGCCGACAACGCGTTCGTGTCGCTGGAGATCGACGGCCGGAACGCGCGTGGCTTTGATCGCGCGTCATCCAGCCATTATTCGCTGACGGTCACGGATCAGGTGGTGCAACTGTACGATCATTCGGCAGGCGCGTGGTTCGCCTTCAGCATCCAGATCGTTTGAGGCCGCGGATTCTGCCCTGGCGCTGATCCGCGATCGCCTGATGCCGTCTCTTTCGAACCGCACGCATCACGGTCGGGCGAACCACACGTGGACCTGGCTGGTGCCGGTGGCGTTCTCGTAGTCGGAATAACGCACGCCCGGCCAGGTCCATTCGCGGCCGCCACAGGCGCCCGCCATCATCAGGTAATGGCCAAAGCGCGCTTCGGGCACGTGCTTGAGGAATTCGGGCATGGTGTCGATGACCGAGGCATGATCGCCCCTGTAGAACCATTCCAGCCGTTCGAGATCGGCCTCGCGCGCTTCCGGGCGGCTGATGTGGATCGGGTCGGAGGCCTCGTGGAGATGGAGTACGGACAGCGGCCAGAAGCGGTGGCTCATCGATCCGCTGGCCAGCAGCAGCACGCGGCGGTCCGACGCGGCAATGGCCTGGCCGATGCCCTGGCCGACGGCAAGGAAATCGGGCGTTTCGCCGGTCTGCGCGCAGCTCACCGAAAGCCATTCCTCGCCCGCGTGCAGATAGTGGGCGAGGTTCACCGTGGGATAATGGATCGGCAGGCAGGGATCGGCGATCGCGTTGGTGCGCACGCCGCAGGCGGTGGCGCGTTCCGCGATGGCACCGGCGAGAGCGGGATTGCCTTTCAGGTCATAGGGCACCTGGCTCATCCCGCGCGGCAGTTCGTCCGAGGTAAACAGGCCGGTGCGGTGCTCCTGCCCGCTGACGCAGAATTCGACGGTGGTGAACCAGTGGGAATCGAGCACGATCACCGTGTCCGGCCGGATCGCGTCCATCACTTCGCTGCGGAAGCGGTGCAGGCCGGGAACGAGGCTGATCTCCTTGCCCTCATTCAGTTCGTAGCGGTCTTCCTGCGACAACATGATGGTGGGGGCGTGGGCCAGCAGCGCGGCACCGACGATTTCTCCCATGGGGCAATCCTTTCCGTATGAACGCGCCGTTCCGCGCGTCAAATCACCATGCTTCTTTCCGGTAATCAGGCCCGCGCAGCTTGGCCGTTTTGGCCAAGTCGGGGCGGGGGACCGTTCCTATCGTCAGGAGCATGGAAACTTATCCGTTCTCCCGCTCGCAAGACGCCTTCGTCGACCTGTCATCGCAGGATGCCTTCAACGAAGGCGCGCCTTTCGCCACCTTCGACCGGCTGCGCCGGGAAGACCCGTTCGCGTGGACGGACATGTCCGATGGCGGGAAGGGCTTCTGGAACGTGGTGCGCCACGCCGATCTGCTGGAACTGAACCGGCAGCCCGATCTCCTTTCGTCGGCCAGCGGCATCCGCATGGAGGATCAGTCGCCCGAGGAATACGAAGCGCGCAAGACCTTCCAGGAAACCGATCCGCCGCAGCATCGCGCTTTCCGCGCGCTGGTTTCCAAGGCCTTTTCGCGCTCGACCGTGGCAGGGTACGAGGAAGCGATCCGCCGCATCGTGACCGAACTGCTCGACGAGGCGCTGGAAGCCGGCGAATTCGACGCGGTCGATTCCATCGCCCGGCGACTGCCGATGCAGATGCTGGCGCAGATCATGGGCGTACCCGCCGACGATGCCGCCTGGCTGGTGGAAAAGGGCGATGCGCTCATTTCCAATTCGGACCCCGACTATACCGACTTCGTGATCGACAAGGTCGATACCGACGAATACCGGCTGCTGCCGTTCCGTTCGCCGGCGGCGGTCGAGCTGTTCGACTACGCCAACGATCTGCTCGACCGGATGGACGCAGGCGAGCAGATCGGCGTGCTGAATCTGGTGCGCGAGGAAACCAGCCACGGCACGCGAATGCCGCGCGACGAGTTCCGCAACTTCTTCTGCCTTCTGGTCGCGGCGGGGAACGACACTACCCGCTATTCGATCGCGGCGACGCTGCATTCGCTGGCGAACAACCCGGCCCTGCTGGCGCAGCTGCAGCAACCCGATTTCGCGCTGTGGGACGAAGCGACCGACGAGATGATCCGCTGGGCGTCGCCCACCTCGCACTTCCGCCGCACCGCCACGCGTGATTTCGATTTCCACGGCAAGACGGTGAAAGCCGGGGACAAGGTGATCATGTGGTTCCTTTCGGGCAACCGCGACGAGACCGCGATCCCCGATCCCTACCGGCTCGATCTGACCCGGCCGCGCAACCCGTTCCTCTCGTTCGGGCAGGGCGGGCCGCACATCTGCCTCGGCATGTGGCTGGCCAAGCTGGAAGTGAAGATCGTGCTGCAGGAACTGGCGCGGCGGGTGAAGGCGATCGGGCAGACGGCCGATCACCGCTATCTGCGGTCCAACTTCATCCACGGAATCAAATACCTGCCGGTCAGGGTCGAAAGAAAATGAGGGCACCTGCGTGAACAGAATAGTGCCTGGGGAGATTGCAGCCATGACCGAACTCGCCGCCGGCGATCGCGTGAGAATCCTGTTCGCCGACCAGCTCAATCTGGCGCGCGGCAAGTACGTTCCTTCCAGCGAGGCGCGTAAGGGCCACGCGCGCCTGTGTGTTGGAACCTATGCGGTTACATATAGCAAAGCTCTTGTACCAGCGCCAGGCGGCGGCCTGCTCGATGGCTTGCCCGACATGGAAGCGCGGTTCGATGCCAACGATCTGCGCCCGGGCTGGGAAGCCGGCACCCAGATCGCGCTGGCCGACCTTCATTTCCAGGGGGCGCCGTTTCCGCTGTGCGGGCGCAGTGCGCTCAAGCGCGCGATCGACGGCTGGCGCAAACACGGGCTGGAACCGATGGTCGGCATGGAACTGGAAGCCTATATCTTCCAGCGCGGCCCGAACGGCGAATGGGTGCCCTATGAAACGCCGGGCGCCTTCGTCTATGGCACCGGCCCGTTCACCGATCCCGCCGGGCTGATCGACGATATCTGGGCCATGGCCGCGCGCTGCGGGTTGCCGATTGAATCGATCAACGCCGAATTCGATGCGCCGCAGTTCGAACTGACGCTGCGCTATGCCGACGCGCTGCGCGCCGCGGACGACGTGTTCCTGTTCCGCCAGATGGCGCGCGAACTGCTGATCCGGCGCGGCTACCTGCTGTCGTTCCTGCCCAAGCCCTTCGCCGAAAAGAGCGGTAGCGGGCTGCACTTCAACATCAGCTTCACCGAGCATTCGGGCCGCAACGCCTTTGCCGACGATGTCGCGAACGGCGAACCTTCCAGGCTGATGGCGGGCTGCATCGCCGGCCTGTTGCAGCACCACGAGGCGCTGGCGGCGATCATGGCGCCGCTGACCAACAGCTATGCGCGGCTGCAACCGGCCAGCCTCTCGGGCTACTGGGCGAACTGGGGCATCGATCACCGCTCGGTCACCGTGCGCGTTTCGGCGGAAACCGGCGCGGCGGCGCGGATCGAGCATCGCCTGGCCGATTGCGCGGCCAGTCCCTATTTCGCGCTGGCAGCGGCCTTGCAAGCGGCGTTGCTGGGCTACGAGAAGGGTTATGAACTGCCCGCGCGCGAGACCAACGACGGGCTGGAAACCACGGTCACCGACCGGCACACGCCGCATTCGCTGCCCGAAGCGCTCGATGCGCTGGAAGCCGATACGGTTCTGACCGAAACGCTCGGGACCGAACTCGTCGCCAATTTCATCGCGATCAAGCGGCAGGAAGTGCTCGAACTCGAAGGCAAGTCCGAAGCCGAGCAGATCGCCTACTACCTGCACTTCATCTGAGGGTCCTGCCGATCATGCGTGAGCGCGTTTCCATCGAAGGCGTGGATGTCTCGCCCGATCACTTCATCGATGGCCGCCGGGTCGCGTCGGCCGAAACCTTTGAAACGCGCTGCCCGTTTGACTGGGATCGCAAGCTGGCGGACGTTTCGCGCGGGGACGCCGGCACCGCCGCATTGGCGGTCGATGCCGCCACGCGCGCGTTTCCGGTCTGGTCAGCCATGCCGGCGGCGGAGCGCGGGGCGATCCTGCATCGCCTGGCCGATCTGATCGATGCCAACATCGAACGGCTGGCGATCGTGGAATGCATGGACATCGCCATGCTGCACGAAAGCCTGCGCCTGCGCGTGATCGCGCGCGGCGCGCTGAATTTCCGCAACTACGCCGATCTCGCCACCGATTATCGCGAGCGCGTGTGGTCCTCGCGCGGCACGGCCAACCGGGTGATCCGGATGCCGTCCGGCCCTTCGGTGATCATCACGCCGTGGAACGCGCCGTTCATGCTGTCCACGTGGAAGTGCGCGCCGGCGCTGGCGGCGGGCAACACGGTGATCCTGAAACCCGCCGAATGGTCGCCGCTATCGGCCTCGGTGCTGGCGGACCTCATCGAGCAGGCGGGCTTCCCGCCGGGCGTGTTCAACATCGTGCAGGGCTTCGGCCGCGATCTGGGTATGGCGCTGGTCAGCGATCCGCGCGTCAAGCGCATCAGCTTCACCGGCTCGGTGCCCACCGCGCGGGTGATCGGCCGTGCCGCCGCGGAAAACATCGTGCCGTTCACCGCCGAGCTTGGCGGCAAATCGCCGCTGCTTGTCTTTGCCGACTCCGATATCGATGCGGCTGCGAAGAAGGCGGCGGGGCAATACGATGACAGCGGCCAGGTCTGCATGGCCGGCACGCGCATCATCGTGGAGGAGAGCGTGCGCGAGCCCTTCCTCGAACGCTTCCATGCCTATGCCGATGCCCATGTGCTGGGCGACAGCCGCGATCCGGCGACGACGATGTCGGCGCTGATCCACCCCGACCATGTCGCGCGGGTGATGGGCTTTATCGACCGCGCGCGCGCGGCCGGCGATACGATCGTGCGCGGCGGCAAGCTGTGGCGCGAAGGCGCGAACTTCATCGAACCGACGCTGATCGTGCCGCGTTCCAACGATAGCGAAGTGGTGCAGAACGAAGTGTTCGGCCCGGTGCTGACGTTCCAGACCTTCAAGACTGAAGAGGAAGGCGTCGCGCTGGCCAATTCCACCGCCTATGGCCTGTCCGGCATCGTCTATACCGGCGATGCCGCCCGCGCCGAGCGTGTGGGCCGCGCGGTGCGCGGGGGCACGGTCTGGGTCAACACCTTCCTGGTGCGTGATCTGACCGCGCCGTTCGGCGGCATCGGCATATCGGGCCTGGGACGCGAAGGCGGCGACTACGCGCTCGATTTCCACTCCGACCTCAAGACGCTGCAGATCCTGGAGGGCAGCGTCTGAGGCGCTGGTCTGCCCCATTGTTCGATTGCAAGAGAAAGGCTCCCGCTCCATCCGGAACGGGAGCCTTTCTCGTATGCGTCCGCAATGGGCAGCGTCCTGTCACACCCGGTTGCGCCGCCGGAGCGTGGTTCCCGCCTTCCACGAAACGCCCACTTCGTGCCAGTAGCCGGCGATCTTTTCCTGCGGCGCGATGTCGAGCAGTTCCTCCACCGGGGAATCGAACAGCGACAGGTCGAAATCGCCCTTGAAGCAGCGGCCGAAGTCGACGTCGTAGCTTGCCATCGTCACCACTTCGTCGAGGCTGTCGGTGCCGTCGGTTTCGATCGAGGGCATCCAGCGGTTGTGTGCCATGGGCAGGCCGTTGACGAAGCCCGGCTTCTCCGCCGTATCGGTGATGGTGAAGCGGCCTTCCGCCAGGCGCCGGTCGAATGCCGCCAGCGTCACGCCGAACGTGCCGCCCGGCTCCAGCCGGGGGCCGGCCTTGCCGACCACCACCGGGCGGCTCATGTGGATCGAACCGAGCTTCTTGGGATAGCCCTGGTGCTGCCCGCGCAGCACCGCGAATTCCTTGTCCACCCAGATGTAGATGCAGCGCGAATAGTGCTTGCCCTCGAACTTGCAGCGGACGACGAAGAACATCTCCTTGTACTGCACGCGCACGGGATCGAGCAGGTGGCCCGGCTCCTCGCTCACGCTCTGCCAGTCGGCCCAGATCGCGGCGACGGCGCCAGGGTCCTCGTCGGCCGGTTCGAAGCCATCGGGAAGCAGCGCCGCAACCCGGGCGGGGTCGGTCCGGTATTCCAGCGTGATCAGCTCGCCCGAATAGTGCCACGGCACCGGCGGCACGATCGATGCCTTGCCCGATGGCGTGCGCGGATAGAACAGACCCTTGAGACCAGACATGACGACTCCCCGTGGCGATTGCGGCGGTTCTATGCCGTGCCGCCGGGCGCAACTTGGCCAACTCGGCCAATCCCGCCCGGCCGGCATGTCGCTAAAGCCGGTGTAACAGCCAGGGAGTTCCTCATGACCGTCGAGTACCGCCGCATCCTTCTGGATGGCTATCCGATCCTCACCACCCGCGAAGGCGATCTGCTGGTGACGCGCGATGGCCGCTCGATCGGGGTGGACGATGCGGTGCATCTGCCGCCCTGCAACCCCAGCAAGATCGTGTGCGTCCACCTGAACTACCACAGCCGGGTCGACGAATTCATTACCAAGCTGCCGGCCGCGCCCACCTATTTCCACAAGCCGCCCACGGCGCTGAACACGCACAAGGGCGATGTCGTCCGCCCCGAACGCTGCAAGTGGCTGAACTACGAAGGCGAGATCGCGATCGTCATCGGTCGCACCTGCCGCAACATCGCGCCGTCCGAAGCGGGCGACTATATCGCCGGCTACAGCGTGGCGAACGATTACGGCCTGCACGATTTCCGCGATACCGATGCCGGATCGATGCTGCGCGTGAAGGGATCGGATACCCTTTGCCCGATCGGCCCCGGCCTGGTGACCGGATGGGATTTCCACGACAAGCGCATTCGCACGTACGTCAACGGCGAGCTTCGGCAGGACGATACCACCGCCAATATGGAATGGGACATGCACTATCTGGTCGCCGACATCGCGCGGACGATCACGCTGGAGCCGGGCGACGTGCTGCTTTCGGGCACGCCGGCGAACAGCCGCCCGGTGCAGCCCGGCGATCTCGTGGAGGTCGAGGTCGAGGGGCTGGGGCGCCTGGCCAACCGGATCGTCCATGGACCCACGCCGATCCGCGACGATTGCGGCGCGCAGCCGACCGAATCCGAGGAAGTCATCTCCACCGCGATGGGCGGCGACTGGGAGTTCCGGGGCAAGCGCGCGGCGGGCGGACAGGGCGCGCAGTTCTACGAATCCCGCCTGGACGAGAAGAAGTAGGCGCGCGATGGCCGACACCACCCGGTTCTACATCGGCGGCCGCTGGGTTGCGCCGCACGGGGCCGACCGCGCGCCCGTCATCAACCCGGCGGACCTTTCCACCGTTGCCGAAGTCGCGCTGGGCAATGCCGACGATGCCGAAGCCGCGATCGCGACGGCGCGCGCGGCGTTCGGTTCGTGGTCGCAGGTGCGGCCGGCCGAACGGCTGTCGCTGATCCGGGCGATCCATGAAGCGCTGATCGCCCGCAACGACGAGATCGCGGACGCGATCTCGGCCGAGATGGGTGCGCCGCAAGGTCTGGCCCGGCGGGCGCAGGCTCCATCGGGACCGCAGCACTTTGGCGAGATCATCCGCGTGATGGAGACGTTTGCGTTCGAGGAGCCGCTCGGCACCACGTTGCTGCGGCACGAACCGATCGGCGTCTGCGTGCTGATCACGCCGTGGAACTGGCCGATGAACCAGATCGCGACCAAGGTCGCCCCGGCGCTGGCGGCGGGCTGCACGATGGTGCTCAAGCCCAGCGAACTGGCGCCGATCGACGCCGCGATCCTGGCGGAGGTGATCGACAGTGTGGGCGTGCCGCCCGGCGTGTTCAACCTCGTCCACGGCACCGGACCGGGCATTGGTGACGCGCTGACGCGGCACCCGGACGTGGACATGGTCTCGTTCACCGGATCGACCCGCGCAGGCGTGGCGATCTCAATGAATGCCGCGCCTACGGTCAAGCGCGTGGCGCTGGAACTGGGCGGGAAGTCCGCCAATATCGTGCTGCCCGATGCCGATCTGGCAAAGGCGATCCCTGCCAGCGTGCGCGGCTGCATGGGCAACAGCGGGCAGAGCTGCAATGCACCGACGCGCCTGCTTGTCCCGCGCACGCGCCTTGCCGAAGTGCACGCGCTGGCCGCGCAGGCGGCTAATGCGCTGAGCGTGGGTCTGCCCGCCAGTGATCCGTTCATGGGGCCGATCGCCAACGCGGCGCAGCACCGCCGCGTGGTGGGCATGATCGAGCAGGCGATCGCGGAAGGCGCGACGCTGCTCGCGGGTGGGCCGGAGTGCCCGGAGGAACTGAAGCCGGGCCTGTTCGTGCGGCCGACCGTGCTGGGCGACGTCACCCCCGCCATGACCGTCGCGCGCGAGGAAGTGTTCGGCCCGGTCCTGTCGATCATCGCCTACGACACGGTGGAGCAGGCGGTGCAGATCGCCAATGACACGCCCTATGGCCTGTCCGGCTATGTCTGGGGCGCCGATCTCGACGCGTGCCGCGATGTCGCCGCGCGGCTCCGCACGGGCATGGTCCACCTCAACGGCGCTTCGCTCGACAGCGCCGCCCCGTTCGGAGGCTACAAGATGTCCGGCAACGGCCGCGAATGGGGCGTTTACGGACTGCGCGAGTTTCTGGAAGTCAAATCGGTCTATGGCGGGGCCGCCTGACCGCAAACGATACGGGAAAAGGGGGCTATGGTTGGAGTGAGCGTGGAGAACCGCGCCGGCGAGGTCCGGACCATCGACGCGGGCGAAGGCCTGTCGCTGATGGAAGCCTTGCGCGAAAGCGGTTTCGGCGAGGTCATGGCGCTGTGCGGCGGGTGCTGCTCCTGCGCGACGTGCCATGTCGTGATCGACGATGCCTACACGGGGTTGCTGCCCGCGATGTCGCCTGACGAGAACGATCTGCTCGACAGCGTGGACGATCGCGCTTCCGGGTCGCGCCTTTCGTGCCAGATTCCGCTGGTTTCGGCGCTCGACGGCATTCGCGTGAGGCTTGTGGCGGAAGGCTAGTCCTTCGGCAGGAAGCGCAGCGACAGGCCGTGGTAGAGCTTTTCGTGGCTGATCGTGCTGGCCGCGAAATCGCCGATCAGCGCGGCGGCGAGCAGCGGCATCATCAGGCCCCGGCTGGCGGTCGTCTCTGAAATGATGATCACCGCCGTGAGCGGCGCGCGGACCACGCCGCTGAAATAGGCGACCATGCCCAGCAGTACCACCGCGCCTGCCGGATAGCCCGGCAACAGGCTGCGCAGCATGTCGCCGATCCCCGCCCCGATCGAGAGCGAAGGCGCGAAGATGCCGCCCGGCAGGCCGGAAATGGCCGTGGCCAGCGTCGCCGCGAACTTGGCCGCGCCAAACCACAGTGGCACGTCGCGGCCCTCGATCACGCTGCGCGCCGCCTGATAGCCGGTGCCCCAGGTCAGGCCCGTCGCGACGCCGAGACCGGCGACGACCAGCCCGCAGCCCAAAGCCAGCAGCAGCGGCCGCGCGCGCAGCCAGGCCATCGGCGCGAAGCGCGTCGATCCGGCCGACAGCATCAGGTGCGAGAAGCAGCCACCGGCAAGGCCGCCCAGCACGCCCGCCACCGGTGTCGCGACGAGCGCCTGCGTGACGTTCAGCGTCTGGCGCATCTCGCCGAAGTAGACGTAGTCGCCGGCCAAGCCCAGGCTGACCATGCCCGCGATCAGCACCGTCGCCATGACCAGCAGCGTGGTGCGCTGTTCGTAGGCGGCAGCCAGTTCCTCGATCGCGAAGGCTACGCCCGCCAGCGGGGTGTTGAACGCCGCGGCAACACCCGCCGCGCCGCCCGCGATATAGACCGAAGCGCGCAGCGGCACCCGCATCAGCCGGTGTGAATAGCCCATGATCGCGGCGGCGATCTGCACGGTCGGCCCTTCGCGCCCCACCGAAGCCCCGAACAAAAGCGCGCCGATCGTCAGGAAGAACTTCACAATCGCCGTGCGCCCGGAGACGAGACCGCCGAGCGCCGCCTCGGGGTCCTTGGTCGCGGCCATGACCTGGGGAATGCCCGATCCCTTGGCCGCCGGTGCAAGGCGCAGGGTCAGCCAGGCGAAGGCGACGAACCCGGCGGGCGTGAGCACCAGCGGCATCCACCACCAGCGCGCGACGATGCCCTGAAAGCCCTCGTTTGCCCTGTCGGCCAGGGCGGCGAACAGCAGCGCGATCAGCCCGATGAGGATGCCGCCGCCCAGCAGCGCCACGCGCCGCCGCCAGATGAACGCTTCCGGCCCGTGGCGGCGCAGCAGAATGCGGACCCGCCGGGGAAGAAAGCGCTGGAGGGGATTCACGACAAGGGCCTTTCCGTTGCCGGCGGCCATCAACGGGTGGAGCCGCCTTGCATTCGCATGGCTCTATGCGGGCGATGGCGGGGGAATGTCCACCCGGCAGGTTGGCATGGGATGATTTTACAGGGCTTTGGCTTCAGCGATCGGGGTGCCGCAGCAGGCCCGCTTGACTCCAGCGCGCGAGCAATTCGCCCGCCAGCGCAAGACCGTGGTCCGCTCCCAGCGCGTCCACCAGTTCCTCGCACATCGTCTCGAAGCGCAAGCTAGTGGCGAGGCGGGGCAGCAGGGCCGTCTCCTGCGCATCCATAAGCTGGAAGCAGCATGTGAAATCCTGCCGCCACAGGATCAGTGCGCGAACGTCGCCGCCATGGTCGGCGGGAGGCGGCGCTTCCTCGCGGTTCAGCGCGGCCCAGATATCGGCCGCGTTGGTGGAAAGCGTGAGGAAGGTTGCCGAGGGGACGAGCCGCAGCGTGGCCGTATCCCATGCCACGTCCGGGATGTCGGCCAGCGAGAGCGCCGGGGCGTCGGGCGCGACGAAAGCCTCGGACAGGGCCAGTTCCAGCCGGGCGAGGTCTGCCGTTTCGGGCTGGTCCGGAAACAGCGCGGCCAGCGTGCCCGGCAGGCCTTCGGCATATTCGTCGAGTGTCCAGCTGTGCGGGGGCACCGCATCGACATGATGGGCGGCCGCGCTGCGGAAAGCGTCCACGCCGATCAGGGTCAGCGTCTGCGGATAGCTCGCTTCCAGGCAGTCCATCAACTGCGCGCGATAATTGTTCTGGTAAACCGAAAGACCGCGCCGGTCGGCTAGCGGCAGGCGCTCGGCGGCGCATTCGTCCGCTTCGGCCAGCCACCGGCAGAAATCGGCCTGCATCGCGCCCAGCCCGGTCGCGTTCGGCCTGGTCGCGATCAGGCCCATGCCACGCTTCCATTTCGCGCGATCGAGCGGGCGACATCCAGTTCGTCGAGGAGATCGGCGAGCGGCGGGATGTTGTCGTCCCGCTCGATCATCACGGCAACGTCGGTGCCGAGCTTGCGCATCACCGTTCCGAACAAGGCCCAGACCGGATCGGGCACGGGCTGGTCGTGCGTGTCGATCAGCAGTTCGCGGCCCTGCGTGTGGCCGGCGAGATGGATTTGGCGAACCTGATCCAGCGGCACGCCCGCGATGTAGGCATGGGCGTCAAAGCCGTGGTTCACCGCGCTGACGTGAATGTTGTTCACATCGAGCAACAGGCCGCAGCCGGTACGCTGGCACAGCGCGGCGATGAATTCCCACTCGCTCATCTCCGCGCCGGTGAAGGCGAGGTAGCTGGACGGGTTCTCGATCACCAGCGTCCGCCGCAGAATGTCCTGCGCCTGTTCGACGTTGCGGCACACCACGTCCAGCGCTTCTTCGGTATAGGGCAGGGGCAGCAGGTCGTGCGAATTGAACCCGCCGGTGCGCGTCCAGCAAAGGTGATCCGAAACGAGCATCGGCTCCACCTCGTCCGCCAGCGCCCTGAGCCGCAGGAGGTAGTCGCGATCAATCCCGTCGGCGGACCCGATCGACATCGAGACGCCGTGCAGCGCCACGGGATGCTTTTCGCGCACCCGGCGCAGCACGTCGCGCGGGCGCCCGCCAGGGACCATGAAGTTTTCGGAAATGACCTCGACAAAGTCGACCGGAACGTCGCCTTCCAGAAAGTCATGGTAGTGCGGCTTGCGCAAACCCAGCCCGAAACGGGGAGAGAGGGGAGGTGTCATGAGGGGCGCTCTGGCAGGGTTGGTGCGGACCCGCCGGCCGCGCGCGAACGCGCGACCGGCACAGGCCGCAAATCAGCGCGGAGCGGTCAGGCTGCCGCCGGCCTTGGTGCATTCGGCGGCGGTCGTGTCCTTGAAACCCTGACCCTTGCAGTCGTTCATGCCCTTGCAGTCATGGTTGCCCGACTTGCAATCGGACTGGCCCTTGCAGGCGTTGATGCCATAGCAGGCGACCTTGGGCGCTTCGTGGTGCTTGGCCAGCGCGGGCGTGCTGCCGGCCATCGAGGCGGCGGCGATCAGGGCGGCGGTGGCGGCGAAGCTGATGCTCTTGGTGGACGCTTTCATGGTATTCTCCTGAAGACTTGCCTGAGTGGCAACGGTACTTCGGGCGACTGGCTGCGACGGTTACAGATTTTGCGAGTCACCACCGCAGTAATTTCGGCCCCAGCATCGCCCCCGTCAACGCCGCCAGCGCGATACCGAGCGAATACCAAGTCAGCACGAAAATCGCCGAAACTTCCGGGCAATGCAGGCAATAGAGCGTGGCCGCCCAGGCGCCCGCCGTGAGGCCGGCGGTGGCGCCCGCCGCGCGCAGCCGCGTGGGGGCCAGTCGCCGGAACGACCAGAGCAGCCCGCCGAAAATCGGGATCGCCAGCAGGAATACGTTGCGCGAACAGATCTTCCAGCTCGCGCCCAGCCACATCGCCATCCATTCGGACGATGGCGTCTTGGCCATTTCCGCAATGCTGATCGCCGCAAGGCCCGCCACCGGCAGGGCCATGATCCACAGCCAGCCGAGCGCCGCGCCGTCGGGCCGGCCCAGCCGCGCGGTCGCCAGTGTCGCGCAGAGGGCCAGGGACGCGGTGTAGAGCCACTTCATCCAGAATGCGCCGCCATGCATGGCGATCCAGAGATCGGGCCGGAAGCCCAGCCATGCGCCGACGGCGAGCAGAGTCCCCCCGCCCCCCAGGATCAAACCGGCGATCAGCCTCCGGCGCAAGGCATGGCGCGGCATGGGTTTGACGTCCTTCGTCAGGCTGTCGATAAGGTCGTCGGTGTTCATTTCAATGTGTCCCTGACCCGTGCGGCGAGCGCTTTCAGCCCGCGATGCACGGATACTTTCACGTCGGATTCGCCCATGGCGTGCCGAGCGGCGGCTTCGGCCGTACTGAGTCCGTCGATCCGCGTGGCCCGGATCGCGGCCGCCTGTTTGGCCGGGATGGTATCGAGCAGGCGGGAGACGTCCGAGCGGGCGTTGCTGGCGTCCTCGAAGCCTTCGACGACTAGAATGTCCTCCAGTCCCTCGATCGCGCACGTCCGCCCGGTACGCCTGAAGCTGTCGATCATCTTGTAGCGCGCGATCGCGAAAACCCAGGCCATCAGCGGCCGAGCGGGATCGTATGTGATGCGCCGCTGGTGAACCGCGATCAGTGTTTCCTGGACAAGATCTTCCACATCGTCCTCGCGCCCGCTCATCCGGCGGCGATAGAACTGGCGCAGCACTGGCAGCAGCCCGCGCAACAGCAACTGGTGCGCGGCCGCATCGCCGTCCAGCCCGCGTGTCATCCACGCCTTCAGTTGATCTTCGCTTGCCTGCATGTGCGTTTCCCGAAGCCGTTTCGGGGCGGATGGGCCGATGGTTACAACCGGACAGGCGATCCGGCAAAAATTTTCCCGGCCGATGATCCGTAACCGGAACGCGTCCCTGATCGAAATGCGATGGTCGGACCTGATACGGCCGGTGGATCAACGAAAACCCGCAAAGGAGAATGAACCATGAAAATCACGCACGCAGCCCTGGCTGCCGCCATCGCCATCGGCGCCAGCACCGCTGTCAGCGCAGCGGACGCGCCGCAGATGGAAAAGTGCTACGGCGTGGCCAAGGCCGGCAAGAATGACTGCAAGGCCGGCGCCGGCACCAGCTGCGCCGGAACCTCGCGCGTCGACTATCAGGGCGATGCCTGGAAGCTGGTGAAGGCTGGCACCTGCACGCACATTCGCACGCCAAAGGGCTTCGGGTCGCTAACCCCCCGTACCTGAAGCTCCTGCCCGGCCGGTTGACTTGCCCCCGTTCCTCACCGGCCGGGCCCTTCCTTTTGCCTGGGAGACGGCTCATGAACCCTGAACGCAAATCCGGCTTAGGCGGCCTTGTCGCGCGGATCGGCAGCGACGACGTGCTGCTCCTGCTCGACCGGCTCGCGATCGCTCCGGTCTTCTTCCTGTCGGGCCGGTCGAAGGTGGAAGGCCTGTTCACGATCACTGACGGTACATTCGAGCTGTTCCGCAGCGAATATGCGCTGCCCTTGCTGCCGCCGGTGCTGGCGGCGTGGATGGCCACGATCGCCGAACACCTGTTCTCGACCATGCTGGTCCTTGGCCTCGGCACGCGCATCGCCGCGTTCGGCCTGCTGGGCATGACGGCGGTGATCGAGATCTTCGTCTATCCCGATGCCTGGCCCACGCACCTGAGCTGGACGGCGCTGCTGGTGCCGCTCGTCTTGCGCGGAGGCGGACGCTTCTCGCTCGACGGCTTGCTCACCAGATCGCGGGCCGCAAGCTAAAAAGCTCGGCTCGTCGTTTCGCACATAATTCCATGCGCCGGGCCTTATAGACAGGCGAGCGTCGCGGCGGGATACCCGGCGGAGAGAACCGGGAGAGAACGAGTGGCGACGGTGGCGATGGTATCGTCCATGAGCGAGGCGGAACGGGCCGCGAGTCAGGAAGTAGCAGCGTGCCGCCGTTTAGGCGGTAAAGTCTCCTTGATCTCCAGCCGCCGGCATCGGCATGGAGCGTGATGGGCGCACGGCGGCGGCGCCCGCGCGCGCCGGTTTTGATGCCTGGTGGACGCTGACGGTCGTCTCGTCGCTTTACGTGGCGAGTTACCTCAACCGCTTCATCGTCACCATGGTCGTGCCGGACATGAAGGCGAGCCTGCTGCTCAGCGACTTCCAGGTCGGCATGATCCTGGGGCCTGCCTTCGCCGTGTCCTATGCCGTGGCGGGCGTGCCACTGGGATGGCTCGCGGATCACTATTCGCGCCGGATGGTGATTCTGGGCGGCACCATCCTGTTCGCGGCGGCGACTGCCGCGTCCGGCCTTGCCGGCTCGTTCGTGGCGATGCTGGCATTGCGCATATGTGTGGGCATCGGCGAATCCTCGCTGTCCCCGGCGGCCCTTTCGCTCATCGCCCAGAAATTCCCGCGCGAACGCCTGACCACGGCTATCTCGGTCTTTTCGATGGGGCCCAAGATGGGCACCGCCTTCGCCTTCGCGCTGGGCGGGATCATCGTGGGTGGCGCGGCCTATGCCACGCGCACCTTGCCGACCTTGCACGCTGTCGAGCCGTGGCGCCTGGCCTTCGCGATCACCGCCATACCGTCGCTGTTCATCGGCTTGCTGTGCCTGACTTTCCGGGAGCCAGGGCATCCCGACGCGGCGGCCGGACGAACAGGGAATGCGGATGACAGCGTGCTGCGGTTCCTCGTGGCGCAACGCCGGCTGATGGTTCCCATGCTGGCCGGGTTCGGTCTGTTGCTGATTTGCGGCCAAAGCCTGATTTCCTGGGTTCCCTCGTATCTCCAGCGACAGTTCCATTGGGAGCCGGTCAGCTACGGCCCGGTGCTCGGCCTGATCAGCACCGTCGGGGCCGCCTCGCTGGTGGTCAAGGGCATGATCATGGACCGGCTGTTCGCGCGGGGCATTCGCGATATTCACATCCGCTTCTACACCTGGCTGCTGATCGCGACGTGCCCGATCACGGTGGCGGCCTTTCTGGTGCAAGGCCGCGTGGCGTTCGTGCTGTGCTATGCGGTGGCCGGCGTTATCACCATTCCCTGCCTGGCCTACGCCTCGGTGGCGATCCAGATGATCGCGCCGCCGACGTTGCGCGGCCGCGTCTTTGCCCTGTTCTCGATACCGCTTGCCTTGCTGGGCGGCCTCGGCCCCCCTTTGGTCGGCGCGATCACCGACTACGTGTTCCATGATGAAGCGCGGTTGGGCTGGGCATTGAGCATCCTGCTGGGGACGGCCATCCCGCTTGCGATCGTTGCCTTGCGCGTGTGTCTGCCCGCCTTGCGCCAAGCGATCGATGCCAACGAGCCGTCGAGGTGAGCACGGTTGACGTGGATATATCAACCTTGACGTTGATTTATCCATATGAAATCCCGGGACGCGATGGATGAGGAATACATTTCGGCGGAGGAGGCGGCCGCATTGCTGGGCGTCAGCGTCACCACGCTTTACGCCTATGTCAGCCGTAAGGGGCTGCGTTCGCAACCGGTGCCGGGCTCGCGTTCGCGCCGCTACTGGCGCGACGACGTGGAAAGGCTGCGGCGCAAGGGCCGGCAACCGGCGTTCGCGCCCGGTGAATTGCAGCGCGAAAGCCGCATTACCCTGCTGACCGAGCATGGCCCCTATTATCGTGGGCGCAGCGCTGCCGAGCTGGCGGAAACATCCTCGGTCGAGGCGGTGGCGGCGCTGTTGTGGGACGTGGAGGAGGAAAAGGCCTTCACCGCCCGTGCGCCGCGCTGTCCTGCGCATTTCGTGGAGCTGGACGCCTTGCTGGCGGGCGAGCCGGCGGTCGATCGCGCGGTGGCCCATCTGCCCTTCCTGGAACACGCCAACGCCCATGCGCACGATCTGACGCCGATCGGCATGGCGCGGTCCGGGGCCGACATCATTCGCTGGCTGACCGCGATTTTCCTGCGCCGGTCCGAACCCTCGGTCCGGCCGATCCACGAGCAGTTCGGCGCGGCGTTGCGGCTTGAACCGGCGGTGACCGATCTGGTGCGGCGGTTGCTGATCCTGGGCGCGGACCACGGCTTCGAGGAGGGGACCTATGCCGTGCGCGCGGTGGCGAGCACGGGCGTTACCCCGTGGCGGTCGGTCGCGGCCGGGTTGATGATCCACGCCGGCCGCAGCAGCAAGTTCGGGCACAGTCTTGCCGCGCGGCAGTTCGTGGCGGAGACGATCGAGGCGGCGGATCCGGAAGAACCGATCGCCCGGCGGATGCGCGAGCACGAGCCGCTGCCGGGCTTCGAAAGCCGCCTCTATGCGGGCGGCGATCCGCGGGCACGCGTGCTGGTGGACTATTGCGACGCGGCGCTGGGCGATGATCCCGCCTATGCCCGGTTTCGTCACGCCTTGCGCTATGCCGAGGACGTGCTGGACCGGAAGCCCGCCTTTTCGCTGCTGTCCGCCTTCGTCACGGCGCGGATCGGCCTGGCGGGGGACGCGGCGCTGCGCGGACCAAGCGCCACCCAGTCGCCATTTCTCATCGGCCGCGCGATCGGCTGGATCGCGCACGCTTCGGAACAGTACCAGCTTGGCGAAGCCGGCCGGCGCGAACAGGTGTACAAGGGGCCGCTACCCCCCGTGGCATGATGGCAAGCAGGGGCGTAACCAAGGTTCGGCCACGCCCCTGCGCGCGCTCAATCCAGCTCGATGTCGAGCAGGCGGACATATTGCTGCCCGCAGTGCATGTCGCGCTCCACTTCGCCGCCCTGTGGAGAGGTGCGTGGGTAGGACACTTTCAGCACGTGAAGGCTGTCGACCGGGAAGTATTTCACCAGCGCGGGATCGGCACCGAACAGCCGGGCGAAGGTGTCGCCTCCCAGCGCCGGGCTGCGCGCGTACCGGGCATAGCTTTCGGCATCCTTGAAGAAGAAATCGACCGTCACCCAGTACGGGCCGGCATTCTTGGAGCGGACCAGGCGGCAAACCTCGTTGACCGTTGCCATCACGCAGCCTCCTCAAGCGCCAGATCGACCCATTCGGTGCGGACGAGCTCCATCGGATCGTCGCATTCGACCACGTGGTTGAGCCGGAACTCGTAGACCGGACCGCGCTCTATGTCCGCCGGGGTGAAGGCGAAGCCGTAGCTGGGCATTTCCTCGTGCTCGGGCATGTACATGTGGAAGAAATAGGGATTGCACGCCTTGGCGATCTGCGTGGCCATTTCCTGCGTATCGGCGGTGGCGACGAACAGCACGCCAACCTCGCGCGGGGCCGGCGTGCCGGCCGGCACCTTGTCGCCGGAAACCGCGTTCCAGCCGTAGAGGCGCAGCGAAAGGTGAAAGTCGCGGGCCGCTTCGCCCACCGCCTTGTGGACGCGATCGTACAGCACCCCCAGCATCCGGTCGTGAAACGCGTCCAGGTTGTTGAGGACCACGGGGTCCTGGATGCCGACGAGCATGACCGTCTGGAAGCGGCCGCTGGAGGCGCCCTCCAGCTTCATCGTGTAGGGCTTTGGCTCCCACACCGATCCGGTGACCTTCACCGTGCGTGGATCAATCTGGGCATAACGCGACGCGATGACGTCCAGAACGCCTCCGGGCTCGACAAGGCGGAACGGATCGCTGTTTTCGTAGAGCATATGTGCCGAGACGCTGTGCGGCGTGCAGCGGTTGGCCGTGCTGAGGGGTTCGACCTCGAAGCTGTCCCGGTCGATCCGCAGCAGCACGCCAGCGCCTTCTTCTACCTTTTCCGTGCATTGCGCGCCGCATTCGGCGATCTTGCCGGCATGCCAGCTCGGGCCGGCCGGCGCGCCTTTCCACAGCGCATAGCTGGCGATCACGGCGGTGTCGGTGGTGCGGCCGCCCAGGATGATATCCGCGCCGGCGTCGAGCGCGGCGATGTAGGGCTCTGGCCCCAAGGCGGCGACGATGTGGTCGCACGCATCTATCGTGGCGTCGTCGAGCGCGCCGAGCGGAGCCAGCGGACGAATCCGGCCCGCTGCGTTCTTCGCCTTGACCGTCGCCTTGTCCAGTTCGGAACGCAGCAGCGCGATCTTTGGCCTGATGCCCAATTCACGCGCGATCTCCACCGCGATATCGCGCGTCCAGTCCAGGTTCTTGTCACCGCCGGCCTGTCCGCTGGTGCCGATCACGATGGGGATGCCTGCCGCCCAGGCCTGCTTCATCATTATTTCCAGGTCGCGCTTCACCGACTGGCGGTTGTTCTTGGAAATGCCAAGCGCGAGATAGGCCGCGCCGCTGTCGGTCGAGCCGGCGTCCGACGCGATCACCATGGCACCCTTGGCGATGCCATAGGCAACCTCGTCCTCGCGCACGCCGGCGCCAAGCGAGCCGGCCGGGACGAGGACCGATATGGGCTTGGACGGATTGTCCTTGGGTTCTGTCATGTCATGCTTCCATCGTCAGCGGTTTGTTCGGAAAAGTCACAGGATCACGCCGGTCAGCGTGGCTGCGGCGATCAGGATCAGGGTCAGCAGCAGCGCCCATTTGAGGCCGAAGCGCTGCATCGCGCCGACATCGCACCCGAGCAGGCCAGCCGTCAGATAGACCGCCGCCACCAGCGGGCTCAGGCCATGCGTCGGCAGGCTGAGCAACGAGGCGCGGGCGATCACCGCCGGCTCCACCCCGTATTGCGCGGCGGTTTGGGCGATGATCGGGATGACGCCGAAGTAGTAGGCATCGTTCGACAGCACGAACGTCAACGGGATGCCGAGGAACGCCGTGACCACGCCAAGTTGCGGGCCCATCGCCGGCGGCACCGCGGTCATCGCGCCCTTGGCCATGGCGTCGATCATGCCGGTGCCGGCCATGATCCCGGTGAACGACCCGGCGGCAAGGATCAGCACCACGATCGGCAGCGCGTTTTCGGCATGGGCCTTGAGCCGCTCGCCCTGCAGGCGGGGCGAGGGATAGTTGAGCAGCATCGCCACCGCAAAGCCGATCATGAACGCCAGCGGCAGCGGCACCAGCCGCGCGATCGCTATGCCCAGCGTCGCCAGCGTGAGTGCCAGGTTCAGCCAGATCAGGCGGGGGCGGGCCAGCGTCATGTCGCGGGTGAATGAAAGGATCGATTCGTCGGCTTCGATCGGGTCGGTGCCGCGCGCGATCCTGCCGCGTTCGCGCCGGCCCAGGTGCCAGGCAATCCCCAGGGTGCCCAGAATGCCCGCCGCGATCGTGGGCAGCAGGGGCACGAAGACGTCCGCCGGATCGACGTGCAACGCCGCCGCCGCGCGGCCGGCCGGGCCGCCCCATGGCGCCAGGTTCATGACCGTGTTGGCGGAACCCAGGATTACCGCCAGCACCAGCGGATTCATGCCGAGCCGGCGATAGACCGGCAGGAACGCGGTGATCGTGATCAGCGCGGTGGTCGCGCCGTCGCCGTCGAGCGCCACGATCAGCGCGACGATCGCGGTGCCCAGCGCCACGCGCACCGGGTCTTCGCCGGCGAAGCGCAGCACACGGTTGACCAGCGGATCGAACAGGCCGGCATCGATCATCAGCGCGAAATAGAGCACGGCGAACAGCAGCAACGTGGCGGTAGGCGCCAGTTGCGCGATGCCGTCGACCGCCATCTTGCCCAGATCGGCACCGTGGCCGGCAAGCACGCCGAACAGCATCGGTATCAGGATCAGCGCGACCAGCGCGGTCAGCCGGCGCGTCATGATCAGGACCATGAACGTCAGAACCATCATGTAACCGAGCAGCATCAGCACGCGTCGTTTCCTTCAGCCATCACCCGGAGTGCCGCCGCCGCGCCATGGCGCAGCGGCGGCCGGGCCGCCTCGGGTGGAGAGGTGAGCCCGAAGCGCGACACCGTCAGAACCGCGCGTCCAGCGTGACGCCGAACTGGCGCGGCGGACCATACTGGACGAACTGGTAGGAGCCGCCGTTGGTCTGCCACAGGCGGTATTCCACGTCGGTCAGGTTCTTCCCCCACACGCGGGCCGAAAAGCGATCGTTGAGGTAGTAGGTCACGCTGGCGTCCCACAGCGTGCGGGAGCGCCGGTATTCGGTGTAGCTGTTGATGTTGTTGTCGTAGATATCGCTTTGATAATCCATCGTCACGGCGGCGCGCAGCCAGCCCCACGCGGCCTTGGGCGTTTGCAGCCCGATATCGGCCACCACGGCGTTCACCGGCGTCCGGCTCAGGCGATTGCCCGCGCCGTTGGTAAAGCTGGGATTGCCGTTCACGTCGAAGCCCGACGTCTGGATGTACTTGGTGAAGAACGGATGCAGGTAGGTATAGCGGACCGTCGCATCGAACCATTCGACCGGCTTGACCATGAATTCGGTCTCGATGCCCTTGATGTTGGCGTCGGCGACATCGATAGTCACGCGCTGTCCCAGCGGCCCGACACTGAGATCGGGGACCACCTTGATGGTCTGGAAGTTTTTGTAATCCATGATGAAGCCGGAGACGTTGAAGCGCAGCCTGCGGTCCCACCAGTCCGTCTTGAAGCCCACTTCGTAGTTCGTGACGCGCTCGGGCGCGGTCGGCACGCGGGCGAGCGCGGCCGTGCTGGGTTGTTCCTGGAAGGCGCCTGACTTGAAGCCGGTCGAAATCGAACCGAACGCGAAGATGTTGTCGTTGAAGCGCATGTCCGCGCCGACGCGATAGGTGAACACGCCCTTGTCGAACACGCCGGGCTGGCTGCCGGTGTCATAGTTCACGACCGGTGCCGCCGGCGTGCCGCGAATGCGACGGGCGTCGTAGGTCTTCTTTTCCTGGGTGAAGCGACCACCGGCAAAGAGCCGCAAGCCGAACCCGAAGCGATACTGCCCTTCGCCGAAGACCGCGTAGCTGTCGTTGGTGGAACGGCCGATGAAGCGGTTGACCGTGGTCGGGACGAGCTGCTGCTGCGTTTCGCGTTCGCGATAGATATCGTCGTGGTTGAAATAGAGTCCGCCGACCCAGCTCAACGGGCCGGAACCGGTGGACGAGAGCCGCGATTCCACCGAATAGGAATCAGCCTTTTCCACGCCCAGCAGCTGGATGCCGTCGGTGCCGAGGCGGTTGGCCGCATTGGTCGCCGCATTGGTACCGTCCAGATCGTTGAGGAAGCTGTAGTTCAGGGTGCGCCAGCCCACCGTGGTGGTCCAGTTCGCGAATCCCAGGACGTCGGTGGTCAGTTCGGCGCGCGCGCCGCCGGTCCGCGATTTGATGAAGCCTTGCACATCGGGGTTGGCCACGCGCGGCTTGTCGTAGTCGTCGTACCCGAACGGCGAAGCGGTGCGGAAGGGCAGGACGATAACGTTGTAGCGCGAATTGTCCGACAGGTCCTGGTTGGCGATGTCTCCCGACAGCAGCAGGTAAGTGCCCGGCGAAAGATCGACCTTGATCTGCCCGCGTGCGCTCAGCTTGTTTTCGTCGTCCAGCGGGTGCCCGGTCACGGTCTTGCGGAAGCCGTCATTGGTGACGGCGCCCAGCACGAACCGCGTCGCGATCGTGTCGGTCACGGGCAGGTTCAGCATGAGGTTGCCGTTGCGCTGGCCGTATTCGCCGAAGGTCAGCTCGGCGCTTCCTTCCGCTTCATGCACCGGCTTGTTGGTGATGAAGTTGATGGCGCCGCCGACGACGTTCTTGCCCCAGAGCGTGCCCTGCGGCCCCTTGAGCACTTCGACGCGCTCCATGTCGTAGAAATCGATGCCCAGCATGGCGCCGCGGGCGAGATAGATCCCGTCGAGGAAGGCGACCGACGACGGATCGCCACCCGCGCCCTGATTGCTGCTGCCGATGCCGCGGAAAAATGGCCGCGGCGCGGCCCGGGGATTGGCGTCGAAGTTCACGCCCGGCGTGGCCTGGGCCAACCGATCGAAGTTGGTGATACCCTTTTCGGACAATTGCTTGCCGGTGAAGGCCGTCACGGTGACAGGCGTGCTTTGCAGCGATTCCGCACGCCGGCGCGCGGTGACGATAATGTCGCCGAACGCGCCGCCGTCGGTGGCTTGCGATGCGCCGGTTTCGTTCGTGTCGGCCTGCCCACCGGCTGCCTCCTGCGCCAGAGTGGCGGACGGTGCAAATGCGATGCCCGCCGCCGTGGATGCGCGCAACAGCGCGCGCCTGAAATCGGATGTCATGGTCCCAATCCTCCCCCGCATACGGACTTTCCGCCCGTCATGCCGTGTGATGCGCTGCCGGCGCCGGTTGTGACCGGTGCCATGCAGTGGCCCTATGTGCGGTCTCGTCACGGGAGATGCCTGCCATCCAGATTGCATTGCGCGCATTTTTTTATTCCCGCATTCGCTGGTACGGCGCAGGGAGAGGACGAAAGCGAGCGAAACCGATGATGTCGCGCGAGAACTGGCTCCACGAATTGCCCGCGCACGTGCGTGAGGCGATCGTGGCGCGGATGACGACGGTGGAAATACCGGCCGGGCAGACACTGCGGCGGACGGGAGACCGGGCCGTGGGCATGTATCAGGTCGAAAGCGGGTACGTGCGGCTGCTCGGCCTCAATCCGGATGGCCGGCAGGTGCTGATCCTGCTGTACCGGCCGGGCAACTGTTTCGGTGAAACGCCGGTGATCGCGCGCCGACCCTTCAACCATACCACGGTCGCGCTCACCGAGGTGCGGCTGCGGATGCTGGCCGAACGCGATTTCTGGGAGCTCTATGGCGAATTCCGGGAAATTCCCGACGCGCTGTGCCGCAAGTTCGCCAACAACACGAGCCGCCAGTTCGCGATGCGCGAGATGCGCTCGACCTTCCGTTTGCGGCAGCTGATCAGCGTGTGTTTCGCCAGCCTTGCCGACCATTGCGGCAAGCCCTTTGCCGATGGATCGGTGCTGGTCGAACTGCCGCTGGTCCAGGGCGATTTCGCGGATTTCCTGGAAGTGACGCGCCAGGCCGTTCAGCGCGAGATCGGCGCGCTCAAGGCCGCTGGCCAGATCAGCCAGAGGCGGGGGCACTGGCTGCTGCACAACGTGGAGGGCCTGCGCGTCGACGGCCTTGCCTTCGGCGCCGCCTGACGATCAGGCGCATTCTTCCGGTGTGAAACCGCTCGTCTGACACATCATGCATCGGGCGCATGTTATGTTTCAGGAAGCGCCATTGATACGGGCAGGCCCGACCTTCACAAATCCAGCATCGCAAGAACCCGCGTCGAGACGGGTTTGGGAGGATGTATGGATTGGAAGAATTCATGTGCCGTGGGCGCCTTGGTGATCGGCCTTGCCGCGGGGCAACAGGTCTGGGCGCAAACGGCCGCAGAACCGGCTCATGGAGTGGATGGCGCAGCGCCGGCCACTGCGGATAAAGGCGGCGAGATCATCGTGACCGGTTCGCGCATCGCGCGGCGCGACTACACGTCGAGCAGCCCGATCTCCACGGTCAGTTCCGATTTCATCGCGAAGACGGATTCTTCCACGCTGGAGACAAGCCTCAACCAGCTGCCGCAGATCGCGTCGTCGGCCAGTTCCTCTACCAACACGCAGGCGCGGGGCGGGCAGGCCAGCCTGAACCTGCGCGGCCTCGGCCAGCAGCGAACGCTGGTGCTGCTCGATGGACGGCGGGTGCAGCCTTCGGCGGCGGACGGTTCGGTGGATCTCAACGTGATCCCCGCGAACCTGATCGGCAGCATCGAGGTTATCACCGGCGGTGCCTCCGCGATCTATGGCTCCGACGCGGTAACCGGCGTGGTCAATCTCAAGCTCCGCCGGGATGTGAGCGGACTCGAGGTTTCGGGCAAGATGGGCGTTACCGGGATGGGTGACGGGCAGACGCGGGATTTCAACGCCATCGCCGGCGGCAAATTCGCCGACGGGCGCGGTTCGGCGATGATTTCTATCGGCTATTCGGACCGCCGCACCGCTCCGTTCGACGCGCGTGCCTATCTGCGCGGGCAGGTCGTCGTCCCGGCCTTGCCGAGTTCGCTGGTCAACGTCTCGGCCAGCAATCTGCCCAGCCAGGCGGCGGTCAATGCCATTTTCGCGGGCTATGGCGCGGCGGCGGGATCGGTTTCACGCTCGTCGCAGCTCTCGTTCAACGCCGATGGCACGCTGTTCGCGCCGACCGGCGCGGTCAACTATCGTGGCAGCCGCAACCTGCCCTATATCTACTATGGCGGCATCCAGCAGTTCACGACCACCGATACCTATACCGCGCAGACGCCGCTGACCCGTTACAACATCTATGGCCGCGCAGATTACGAAGTGGCCGACGATATCAAGGCCTTCGTGGAAGGCTGGTACACCAGCTATAACGTCACCACCGGTGGCGCCTATGCCAACGCCGGATCGTCGTCGGGCAAGATCCTGTCGGTACCGGTGACCAACCCGTTCATTCCGGCCGATCTGCGCACGTACCTCGCCTCGCGGCCCAATCCGAACGCGCCGTTCACGATCACCCGTTTCATGCAGGAAGCGGGTACGCGTGCCGAGCGCAACGACTACGACGTGTTCCAGCTGACGGCGGGGCTGAACGGCAAGATCCGCAGCGCCCGCCTGGACTGGAGCCTCGTGGCGAGTTTCGGCAAGACCCGCGCGCTGACCACCGAAACCGGCTATCCCAGTTCCTCCGCGCTGCAGACCCTGCTGAGTGCGGCGGACGGGGGGCGGAGCCTGTGCAGCGGGGGCTACAACCCGTTCGGGCCAACGCCCAATTCCGCTTCGTGCATCGCCTATATCGCGCGCACGGCACGCAATGTCACCGAACTCAAGCAGACCAACGTCGAGGCCAATCTGGCCGGCGATCTGTTCCAGCTTCCCGCCGGAACGCTGAAATTCGCGCTGGGCGCGAACTATCGCGAAAACACCTATGCCTTCAGCCCGGACAATCTGATTTCGAGCGGCGATCTCGCCAACTTCCTGCCGGTGTTCGGGTCGTCCGGCAAGACCAGGGCCACCGAAGCCTATGGCGAGCTGCTGATCCCGGTCATCAAGGATGCGCCGCTGATCCGCGAGTTCAACATCGATGCCTCCTATCGCTATTCGCACTACAATACGGTCGGCGGCATCTCGACCTACAAGGTCGACGGCGACTGGACGGTCATCGACGGATTGCGGCTGCGCGGGGGCTATTCCCGGGCGACACGCGCGCCTTCGGCGGGGGAACTGTTCGCGGCGACCAACCTGGGGCAGGCGCCGATCGGCTCCCCCGGCCTGATCGGATCGGGTGATCCCTGCGATTCCCGTGGCGCTTACCGTTCGGGGCCGAACGCGTCGGCGGTGACGGCCCTGTGCCTGGCGCAGGGGGTTCCGGCCAGCCTCATTACCGGCTTCACCAACACCAACCCCCGCGTGCCCTTCCAGGCGGGCGGCAACACCGCGCTGAGGCCGGAAACGGCGGACACCTACTCAATCGGCCTTGTGCTCAATCCCAGGTTGGCCTCACCGTGGCTGTCGCACATCTCGCTGTCGGTGGACTGGTATTCGATCAGGATCAGCCGCGCGATCGGGCAGATCACCAATACCGTGGCGCTGTCACAGTGTTTCGACGGTACGGTCAATCCCACCTTCAGCAGCAGCAATTACTACTGCTCGCTGCTGGCGCGCGATGCCACCAACGGCCAGCTGACCGTGATCCAGAACCCGTTGCTCAACCTTGCCAGCTACAAGACCACGGGCATCGATACCCAGCTGGACTGGCGCGTCCGGTTCGATGAAATCGGCTGGAAGGGCAAAGGATCGTTCGGCATCAACACCGTGATTACCTACCTAGACAGCTTCAAGATCAAGAACTTCGCGACCGCGCCAACGCTGGACTATGCCGGGACCATCGGCAACCAGCAGATCGACCTGTTCGCCGATGCGCATCCCCGCTGGAAGGCGACCACCGGCGTCACGGTGACGCTGGAGAGCGTTTCGGCCGGAATGCGCTGGCGCTATCTCGGGGCCATGGCCAATGCCGCCAACGTCGGCACGGGCGGCACCGCGCACGGCGTGCCCGCTGTCAGCTATTTCGATTTCGATCTGGCCTTCAACGTGGGCAAGCAGTTCACGTTGAGCCTTGGCGTCGTGAACGCGTTCAACAAGACGCCGCCGGTGCTCAACGACAACGTGACCGGCGTTCTCGCTACCGATCCCTATACCTACGACTTGCTTGGGCGCCGGTTCTATGCCGGCATCAAGGCGCGCTTCTGAACCGCCGGGGTGGTCGCTCCGGTTTCCGGCGCGGCCGCCCGTTCAGCCGGGGGAAGAATGCGCCTTGAGAATCCGGGACCAGAGCGCTTCGGCCGCCGCCGATTGCCGCGCTTTCGGGCGCCATAACCGGATTTCGATGGGCACGTCATCGTCCAGCGCGCCAGCGCGTACCAGCCGGCCGCTTGCCAGATCGTCCTGCACCAGACTCTGCGCGGTCCAGGCGATGCCCCGTCCATCGCGCGCCATGGCAGTCAGCACACTGGCGAGGTGAGAGGTGAAGATCGGGTTCGAGGGCGGTTCGCGTCCGGCGGCGGCCCAGGCGGCCGAAAGGATCCGGCCCATGCCCGAATCCGCGGTGAAACACAGCTGCGGCAAATGGTCGGCGTTTTCGTCCGAGAGCAGTCCGGGCGTGGCCACGGGCAGAAGCACGTCCTCGCCCAGCCGGATCGAGCGGAAGTCCGATCCGAACCGCGTCGTCGCGGCCTCGTGATGATGGCACAGCAGGAATTGCGCGCGGCCTTCCACCATCAGGCGTTCGCAGGCGACCATGTTGTCGGCGGTCAGCTCGACGGTGGCGCTGAACGGGTGCGCGTTTTCGAGCTGGCGCAGCCAGAGCGGAAAGAAGGTGAGCGACAGGACATGCGTCGAGGCGAAGCGCAAGGTTTCCGACGAGGCTTTGGCGATGGCGCGCACCTCGTCCCGCCCCAGCTGCAGGCGGCGCAACGTTTCCTCCGCCACGCCGCGAAACCGTTCGCCGGCCTGAGTCAGCTGGATGCGGTGGGTGCTGCGATCGATCAGGGTGGCGCCGACCCAGTCTTCCAGCGAGCGGATGCGCCGGCTGAAACTGGGCTGGCTGACCGCCCGCTTTTCCGCCGCCCGCGAAAACCCCCCGCAATCCAGCAGGGCAAGAAAATCCTCTAGCCATTCGGAGTCCATGGCCGAAGGTCTGCGCGAAACGCGATTGTCCCGCAAGGGCTCAGGCGGACGGCAACGCGGATCAAATTATGCGAACACTGTATTGGATGGCACGGCCGACGCCAGCTAGGCCGTAAGCAAGGCTCCGGACAACGGTCGACAGACGGGGCAACGGGAATGGGGATCTATGGGCAGTCGTTTCGATCCGATCGCGCTGGAAATTCTGTGGAGCCGGCTGATCGCCGTGGCCGATGAATCGGCCACCACGCTCCTGCGCACGGCCTTTTCGCCGATCATCCGGGAATCGAACGATTTCGCTACCTGCCTGATGAACGCGCAGGGCGAAACGCTGGCCGAATGCAGCGGGGGCATCCCCACGTTCGCCGGCCTGCTGGGGCGCACCGCGCGGCATATGCTGTCGCGGTTTCCCGCGGAAAGCTGGCGCGAAGGGGACTGCGTCATCACCAACGATCCCTGGATCGGCACCGGGCACTTGCCCGACATCGCGATGATCGTGCCGATCTTCCACCTCGGTCGGTTGGTGGGCTTTTCCGGGACCGCCGCGCACACGCCGGACATCGGCGGCAGCCTGGGCGCTGAAAATCGTGAGCTGTTCGAGGAAGGCGTGTGCATTCCGCCGCTGCATCTCTATCGCGCCGGCGAGCGCAGCGAGGACATGCTGGCGCTGCTGCTCAACAACGTGCGCCTGCCCGATCTGATGCTTGGCGATCTGGAGGCGCAAGTCACCGCGAACGAGGTATGCCGGCGGCGCACGGTGGATTTCCTGGTCGACACGGGGCTTGCCGATCTCGACGATCTTTCCCGCGCAATACAGGCAATGTCGGAGCGTTCCATGCGTTCCGCCATCGCGGCGCTGCCCGATGGCGTCTATCGCTCGGCGATCGATCTGGACGGGTTCGACGATCATCCCACGCATATCGCCTGCACGATCACCATCGCCGGGGAGACGATGATGGTCGACTACGCCGGCAGCTCGCCGCAGAACCAGCGGGCGACCAACTGCACGATGAACTACACGCAGGCCTACTCGATCTACCCGATCAAGTGCGTGCTCGATCCCTATACGCGGCGCAACGAAGGTTCCTATCGCCCGATCACGGTGACGGCGCCCGAAGGTTCGATCATCAACGCGAAATATCCCGCCGCCGTCGCCGCCCGCCACTTGTCGGGCCACATCCTGTCATGCGCGATCTATCAGGCGCTGGCGGAGGTGGTGCCGGACCGGATTATCGCAGACAGCGGCGGCGCTCCGGCCATGCGCGCCCGGCTGGGCGGCGTGGACGACAACGGCGATCGCTATTCCGTGGTGCTGTTCGCCAGCGCCGGCATGGGGGCCTCGCATGCCACGGACGGCCTTTCGACCACCGCGTTTCCGACGAATTCGGGAGCGGGCAGCCTGGAAGTGCTCGAAGCGGGTTCTCCCCTGCTGTTCCGCAAAAAGGAATTCCGCCCGGATTCGGGCGGCGCTGGCCGGCAGCGCGGTGGCCTGGGCCAAACGGTGGAGATAGAGAATACCGCGTCGCGACCGATGCAGGTTACCATCGTCGGCGATCGGGAGAAGAATCCGGCGAACGGCCTGCTGGGCGGCCAGCCCGGTGCCTGCGCCTCGGCCTCGGTCGAAGGCGTGGGGCCGGTGCGGCTCAAGTCCCGGACCGTGGTCAAACCCGGCGCGGCCATCGCCTTCCACTTCGCGGGCGGAGGTGGATTTGGTGATGTGGCCGAGCGGGATGCCGCCGCTATCGCACGCGATCTTCTGCTGGGCCTGGTGACGCGCGAAGGGGCCGCGCGCGATTATGGTCAGGGCGCGGAGGGCGAGGCGTGAGCGCGCTCAAGACGGCGCGGATCGGTGTCGACATCGGCGGCACGTTCACCGATTTCGTGCTGCACGACGAAGCGCGGGGGATCACGCGCACGGGCAAGCGCCTGACCACGCCCGACGACCCCAGCCGGGCGATCATCGAAGGCGTGCAGCGACTGCTGGAAGAGACCGGCACTGCGGCGTCGCAAATCCACAGCATCGTCCATGGCACCACGCTCATCACCAACACGGTGCTGGAGCGGACGGGCGCGAAAGTGGGTTTGATCGCGACGCAGGGTTTCGCCGATACGCTCGAGATGGGGCGCGAAACGCGCTACGACGTGGACGACCTGTTCCAGCAGCCCGTGCCGGTGATCGTACCGCGCAACCTGCGGCGCGGCGTGCCGGGCCGGATCATGGCCAACGGCGAGGAGCGCGAACCGCTCGACGAGCGCGAACTCATCGCGCAAGTCACCGACCTCGTGGAGAACGAGGGGATCGAGGCGCTCGCCATCGCCTTCATGAACGCCTATCGCAATGCCGCGCACGAACAACGCGCGCGGGACATCGTAAAGGCCGCGTTCCCTGATCTTCTGGTCACGATTTCATCGGCTGTCGCGCCGGAAATCCGTGAATACGAACGCACCAACACCGCGTGCGTGAACGCCTATGTTCAGCCCCGCGTACACGGCTACCTAGACCGGCTGACGGACGAGCTGGGCGCGCTCGGCTTCGATGGCGATCTTTCGATCATGCTGTCGAGCGGCGGTCTGACGACGATCGACGAGGCCAAAAATTTTCCGGTTCGCCTGATCGAGTCCGGTCCTGCCGCCGGGGCGATGGCCGCCGCCTACATCGCGCGGCAGATCGGCGAGGATCATCTGATCTCGTTCGACATGGGCGGAACCACGGCAAAAATGTGCCTGATCGAGCACGCCGAACCGCACGTGAAGCACGATTTCGAGGCGGGACGCCTCGAACGGTTCAAGGCGGGGTCGGGTCTGCCGCTCAAGGTCACCGTGATCGACATGATCGAGATCAGCGGCGGCGGCGGATCGATCGCGGCGGTGGACGCCCTGGGGCTGATGAAGGTCGGGCCGCGCAGCGCCAGTTCGGTGCCCGGCCCGGTCGCCTACGGACGCGGCGGTACCGAGCCGACCGTGACCGACGCGGACTTGCTGCTGGGTTACCTCAACCCTGATTATTTCCTGGGCGGCGAAATGGCGCTGGGCCTTGAAGCGGTGCGCAACGCGGTGGAGACAAGGCTCGCCAAGCCGCTCGCCATCGAGGAAGAGACGGCCGCGCGCGGCATCCAGGAAATCGTCAACGAAAGCATGGCGGCAGCCACGCGGATGCACCTTGCCGAAAAGGGCAAGGACCCCCGGGCTTATGCGATGCTGGCGTTCGGTGGTGCCGGGCCGGTTCACGCCTACGGGCTTGCCAAGCTGCTCAAGGTCCGCCGCCTGATCGTGCCGATGGGAGCGGGGGTCATCTCCGCGTTCGGTTTCCTCGTCGCCGCGCCCTCGACCGACAGCGCGCGCGGGTATTTCGCCCGGCTTGACCGGATCGACTGGGATCACGTCAACAGCCTCTTCGCCGAGATGGAGGCGGCCGCCCGCTTGATGCTTGCCGATACCGGTTCGGGGCAGGGAGAGATCCGGTTCCAGCGGCAGGCGGACATGCGCTATCACGGGCAGGGCTTCGAAATCACTGTCACCTTGCCCGAAGGCACGCTCGGGCCTGAGCGGACCGGGGAGGTGCGTGAAGCCTTCGACGCCACGTATCGCCGTCTGTTCGACCGGGTGGTGCAAAACGTTCCAGTAGAGGCGGTCAACTGGCGGCTCACGGCATCGCTGCCCGCGCAGGAGATCAGCCTGGCCCACGCTCCGGTGGATGCGCCGGCGGAGCGGCCCTCGCGCAGCGTCAGCTTCCCCGGGTTCGGCAGGATGGAAACACGTGTCTACGATCGCTACGCCTTGAAGCCGGGCACCCGTATCGAAGGTCCCGCGATTTTCGAGGAGCGGGAATCCAGTTTCAACGTCGGCCCCGATGCCGTCGTTACCGTCGATGCTTTTGCCAACCTGATCGTCGAGATCAGCTACCCGGGCCTCGTCTGAGCGGCACCGGCGATTTTGGAGATCCGCATGCCACCATCCCGCCGCCGCGTCGTCGTCACGCAACGCTTCTTCGATCAGGCGACGATCGACTATCTCGAACAGGCCGGCTGCGAGGTGGTGCAGGCTGACCTTCCGCCGGGTCAGGCCGACGGGAACCTCAGCCACGATGAACTGGTCCGGCACCTTGCGGGCGCGGCTGGATGGATCGTCGGCCACGCGCGCGTGACGCGCGAATTGATGGCCGCGCTGCCCGATCTCCGGATCGTTTCGCGCCGTGGCGTCGGTTACGATCGCGTCGATCTGGCGGCGGCCGGGGACCTTGGCAAGGTCGTGTGCATCGCGGTGGGCGGCAACCACGAATCCGTCGCGGACCATACGCTCGCGCTGATGCTCGCGGTCGGCCATCGCTTTCGCGAAACGCAGGCCAGGATGATCGGCGGGGACTGGTCGATCCTGCTGGGGACGGACCTCTATCGCAAGACCGTGGGCGTTATCGGGCCAGGACGGATCGGGCGAAGCGTGGTGCAGCGCCTTGCCGGATTCGAAGCGGAGGTCCTGGTCCATGGCGGTTCGCCGGATGCCGGCTATGCGGCCCGCTCCGGCGTGACCTGGGTCGACCTGGACGAACTGCTGGTGCGCAGCGATTATGTGACGATCCACGCGCCCCTGACGCCCGAGACGCGATTTATCATCGATGCCGGTGCGCTGGCCCGGATGAAGCCAGCCGCCTTCCTGATCAACACGGCGCGGGGCGGACTGGTCGACGATGCCGCGTTGCTCGATGCGCTGCGCAACGGGGTGATCGCCGGCGCGGGGCTCGATGTGTTCCTCAGCGAAGCCGATCCCGCGTTCAAGCCGGTCACGCAAGCGTTGCTTGAACTGCCCAACGTGATCGCCACGCCGCATTCGGGCGCCTCCTCGCGCGAAGGGCTGGACCGGACCAACATGGTGGCCGCCCGCTGCGTGGTTGCCGTGCTGGACGGCGGCGATCCGCCGGCCGAATGCGTTGTGGCCGATGGGCGGAAGGGCTGATCGATGACCGGCTTTCCAGCAAAGCCGTCTGCCAGCGCGGAACGATCCGCGCAGGAGAGCCTGTTGCTGGAGATGTTTCAGGCCGCCGTCGGCAGCGCCCTGCCGCAGCGGTGCCTGCCGGGCCGTGTCCCTGCGCCCCCGCTTGGTCGAACGGTGGTGGTAGGCGCGGGGAAGGCCTCCGCTGCGATGGCGCGGGCGCTGGAGGGTTGCTGGCCGGCATCGCTATCCGGCGTGGTGGTGACCCGGTATGACCACGCCGTTGCGTGCGACGCCATCACGATACTGGAAGCGGGCCATCCCGTACCGGACGCGGCCAGCGTCGAAGCCGGCAGGCGCATCCTCGAAGCGGTTTCCGGGCTGACGGCGGACGACCTCGTGATCTGCCTGATATCGGGCGGCGGTTCCGCCCTCCTTTCGGCGTTGCCTCCCGGTGTCAGCCTTGAGGACGAGCGCGCACTTTCGAAAGCGTTGCTCAAGAGCGGCGCGACGATCGAGGAAATGAATTGTGTGCGCAAGCACGTCTCGTTGATCAAGGGCGGACGGCTCGCCGCCGCGGCCGCGCCGGCACGGGTCGTGACGCTGGCCATCTCCGACGTACCGGGCGACGACCCGGCCACGATCGCCTCCGGCCCCACGGTGCCCGATCCCACCACGCGTGCGGAGGCGCTGGCTGTCGTGGACAAGTACGCGCTGGAGCTGCCGGCGGCGGTGCGAGCGTGGCTTGCCAGCCCTGACAGCGAGACGCCGAAGCCGTCTGGCGGCACCGAACCCGACTGCCGGATGATCGCAACGCCGCAACGGGCGCTCGAAGCGGCGGCGGACGTCGCCCGGAAAGCTGGATATACGCCGTTCGTTCTGGGTGATGCCATCGAGGGTGAGGCGTGCGATGTCGGACTGGACCACGCCGGTATCGCCCGCCAGATCGTCGCGCGCGGGCAGCCCGTGCGCGCGCCGTGCGTGCTGCTGTCCGGCGGGGAGACCACGGTAACCGTCCGGGGCGATGGCCGGGGCGGCCGGAACGTGGAGTTCCTGTTGGGCCTCCTGACCGGCCTGCAAGACCTGCCGGGCCTGTTCGCGCTGGCCGCCGATACCGATGGCATCGATGGCACCGAGGACAACGCCGGGGCGATCATCTCGCCTTCCTCATCCGCCCGTGCGAGCGCGGCGGGCCTCTCCGCGGACGAGCACCTCGCGCGCAACGATGCCTATAGCTTCTTCGCGGCACTGGGCGATCTGGTCATCACCGGTGCCACTCTCACCAACGTCAACGATTTCCGCGCGATCCTGATCGATGCGGCGCATCCCGTGCAGGAGCAGAGCACTTCATGAGCAAGAACGTTCACCGCATCGCGGTCATTCCCGGCGATGGCATCGGCAAGGAGGTGATTCCGGAAGGGCTGCGCGTGCTGGAAGCGGTGTCGCGGAAGTACGGCTGCGGGTTCGCGTTCGACCACTTCGATTTCGCCAGCTGCGATTACTACCGCGAACATGGCACGATGATGCCGGACAACTGGAAATCGCTGATCGGCGGGCATGATGCGATCTTCTTCGGCGCGGTCGGCTGGCCGGAAACGGTGCCCGATCATGTATCGTTGTGGGGATCGCTGATCCAGTTCCGGCGCGAATTCGATCAATATGTCAATCTGCGCCCCGTGAAGCTGATGCCGGGTGTTCCCAGCCCGCTGGCCGGCCGTGTTCCGGGCGACATCGACTTCTACGTCGTGCGTGAAAACACCGAAGGCGAATACTCGTCGATCGGCGGCAAGATCTTCCCCGATTCCGATCGGGAAGTCGTCATCCAGGAAACGGTGATGACGCGCGTGGGCGTGGACCGCATCCTGCGCTTCGCGTTCGATCTGGCGCAACGCCGTGAAAAAAAGCACCTGACGTCGGCCACCAAGTCGAACGGCATTTCGATCACGATGCCCTACTGGGACGAGCGCGTCGAAGCGATGGCATCGTCCTATCCGGACGTGCGCTGGGACAAGTATCACATCGACATTCTCACCGCGCACTTCGTCCAGCATCCGGACTGGTTCGACGTGGTCGTTGCTTCCAACCTTTTTGGCGATATCCTGTCCGATCTCGGTCCCGCCTGCACGGGCACGATCGGGATTGCACCCGCCGGCAACATCAATCCCGAACGGCGCTTCCCTTCGCTGTTCGAGCCGGTCCACGGGTCCGCGCCGGATATCGCCGGGCAGGGCATTGCCAATCCCATCGGGCAGATCTGGTCCGCTTCGCTGATGCTCGACCACCTGGGGGAAACCGTTGCCGCCGCCGCCGTGCTGCGGGCGATCGAGGAGGTATTGGCCCAGCCGGGGTTCCGCACCCGGGATCTTGGTGGTACCGCCAACACCATCGCTTGCGCCGATGCGATCGTGGACGCCATCGGCGCCTGAGCTTCCGTGCATTCGTGCGCGTTTTTTGCAATCTGGATGGCGGGCGCCGTTCCGGTCACGAAAAGGGGAGGTTGCTGAATGGAAATGTCCGCAGAAGAAGCGCAGGCGCGCGTCGATCTTGCCGCCGCCTTCCGGCTTGTGGCGCACTATGGCTGGGACGACCTGATCTTCACGCACCTGTCATGCCGGGTGCCGGGGCCGGAACACCACTTCCTGATCAATCCCTACGACATGATGTTCGAGGAGATCACCGCTTCGTCGCTGGTCAAGATCGACGTCGAGGGTAACCCCGTTGGCCCGTCGGACCATCCGGTGAATCCGGCGGGCTTCACCATCCATTCGGCGATCCACATGTCGCGCGAGGACGCCATGGCGGTGATGCACCTGCACACACCGCACGGGCAGGCGGTTTCGGCCATGGAATTCGGGCTGTTGCCGCACACGCAGACGGCGATGATCGCCAAGCACACCGTGGCCTATCACGACTACGAAGGCATTGCGACCGACCTCGACGAACGGGAGCGGCTGGTCCAGGACCTTGGTGAAAAGCACGCGATGATCCTGCGCAATCATGGAACGCTCGCGGTTGGCGCCACCGTGGGCGAATGCTTCCTGCGGCTCTATTTCCTTGAGCGGGCCTGCCAGGCCCAGGTCATGATGCTGGCCGCCGGCCATGATCGGCTGAACACGCCGCCCCAGGGGGTCGAGCAGAAGGTTGCGGGGCAGACGCCTCCGGCGATGGTCGCCATGGCCGCCGGGGCGCTCGCGTGGCCGGCGCTGCTGCGCAAGCTGGACAGGATGGACCCTTCGTTCCGCAATTGACCGGGCAAGAGGGTGCGGCGGGGTTTACGCCGCACCTTTCGTGTATCAGTCCAGTTGCACGTCCAGCAAGCGAACGAACATCTGGCCGCTGTGCATGTCGCGCTCCTCGCGCCCGCCCGAAGGGGCTGGCCGCACGCAGGAAATCTTGACCATGTTGAGGTTTTCGACGGGGAATTGCTTGACCAGCGCGGGGTCGGTCCCGAACAGGCGTTCGAAGGTGGCCGGCCCCAGCGCGGGGTGCCGCGCATAGCGGTGGAAGTCTTCGCGGTTCCGGAAAAACAGGTCGAAAGTCACCCAGAACGGCCCGGCGTTCTTGGAACGGACGTGGCGGCAAACGTCTTGCACGGTAGGCATCATGCGGCCTCCTCAAGGCTGAGGTCCACCCATTCGGTGCGGACGAGTTCCATGGGATCGTCGCATTCGACGACGTGGTTGAGCTTGAATTCGTAGATCGGGCCGCGCGGGATATCGGCCGGCGTGAAGGCGAACCCGTAGCTCGGCATTTCGTGGTGCGCGGGCATGTACATATGGAAGAACTTGGGATTGCAGGCCTTGGCGATCTGGTTCGCCATGTCTTGCGTATCGGCGGTGGCCACGAACAGGACGCCGATTTCGGGCGGTGGCGGCGTGCCGGCCTTCGGCTGCGCGCCGGACACCGCATTCCAGCCATAGAGCCTGAGCGAGATGTGGAAGTTCCCCGCCGCTTCGCCGATGGTGCTGTGGACGCGATCGTAAAGCGTCTTGGTCATTTTCGCCTGGAAGGTCTCAAGATCGTTGAGCACGATCGGGTCCTGAATACCGACCAGCATCAGCGTCTGGTACTGGCCTGCGGCGGCGCCTTCCAGCTTCATCGTATAGGGCAGTTCCTCCCATTCGGAGCCCGTCACCCTGACCGTCCGGGGCGTTACCTGCTCGTATTGCGAACGAGTCACGTCCAGTACGCCGCCGGGTTCGAAAAGGCGGAACGGATCGCTGTTCTCGTAGAGCATATGCGCCGAAACGCTTTCGGGCGTGCAGGTGTTGATCTGGTTTAGCGGCTCGACCTCGAAGCTGTCGCGCCGGATACGCATGAGCAGGCCCGCCGCGTCGACCGTCTTGATGGTCGACTGGCCGCCGCATTCGCCGATCTTGCCGGCGTGCCAGCTCAGCCCGCGGGGGGCGCCCTTCATCAGCGCGTAGCAGCAGATCACCGCCGTATCGGTGGTGCGGCCGCCCAGCACGATGTCGGCGCCCGCTTCCAGCGCGGCGATGAACGGTTCCGGTCCCATCGCGCCGACGATATGATCGCAACCGTCGATCGTCGCATCGTCCAGCGGCCCCATCGGCGCGAGCGGACGAATCCGCCCCTCGGCGTTCTTGCGCTTGACCGTTTCCTTGGAAAGCTCCGAATAGAGCAGGGCGATCCGGGGGCGAATGCCCAGTTCCCGCGCGACTTCCACGGCGATGTCCCGCGTCCATTCCAGATTGAGATCGCCGCCCGCCTGGCCGCTGGTGCCCACCACGATCGGAATGCCCGCCTTGGAAGCCGCTTTCATCATCAGGGTGAGGTCACGCTTCACCGCGCCGCGGTTGTTCTTCGAAATGCCCAGCGCGAGATAGGCTGCGCCGCTGTCGGTGGAGCCAGCGTCGGTCGCAATCACCTGCGCGCCCTGGGCAATGCCGTATTCCAGTTCTTCCTCGCGTGCGCCGGCGCCCAGCGATCCGGTGGGAACCAGAATTACCACCTCGTCATCGCATTCCTTGCCCATACCTGCTGCTCCTGTTGATCCGTGGAGCCATTTGTCCACTCATCACCATAGAGTCGTCAAGATGTACGGATTTTATCAATATATATTGATCAGTCGTGAAGCGCCCGACAGCGATTACACCGGCGGGGCGGAGGACGACCCGTTGCGGTTGATGACGAGGATACCGCTCAAGGCCCGTCGAGCACCAACCCGCTCGCGCTCATGATTTTGCGAAAATGGGGCTGCAATCGAGCGATCTGCTTGTCGGTCGGACAGAACAAATCACCCCTGATTCAGGCAACTCCATGAACGCCTGGACCACAGCATCGTCAGGGAAGCAACGGCTTCAGATCCTAAGCGTTTTCGTGCCCGGTGAGCAGGGCTTGCCGGACATCGCGCCAGTTTTCTGTCTTGGGGTAGGCAAAGCTTAGCGCGCGGATGGTCCGCAGTTTGGCCTGGGGACCGGTGAACGGTACGGTCGACGTCGCTTCATAAGACCGGACTGCATCGAGCAACATGCGGCGCGCACGGTAGATGACCCGGTCGCACGTCCCGAGGTATTCGCGGCTGCGGTCCACGATGGTCCCCATCGATTCCTGCACGGCGAAATCCTCGTACGGGTTGCCGCGGTTGACGATGCCGGACCAGTGTCCGGCCTTCATCGCCTCGCGGTCCTGGTGCCAGAGGTTGGATTCATCGCCCATGTCCGAATTGAAGTGGTCGGGATCGCCGCTCCAGTTGCCCATCAACGTCAGGTTGCTGCCATCGACGGGCGCATCGGCATCGTAGGAGATGTACCACTGCGCCGTGGTTTCGTCGTCGATCGGTATCGAGCAACACACGATCCGCGCGCCCGTGGGGGCGGCGGGAATGAAGCTGAAGAAGGGCAGGACGACCTCGCGCACCCGGGCATAGTCCTGATCGCCCAGTTCCGTGCGGATCGCCCCTTCGGTGAAGCCATAGGGCTTTTCATCGAACTCGAAGACGGGCGCGCCGTCACCCAGCATCATGTCACTCTCTTCGAGGAAGAGCGAGCGGCCGACCGCGCTGTCGAGATTGGTGGCGTGCAGGAAGGTGACATGCGCGCTGTCGAGCAGGGCTTCGAGACCCTGCAGCCAGTTGGTCTTGATGATCCCGCGCAAGGGGAACACGTGCGTATCGGGCAGTTGCGTAAACTCGAAGTCGGGGAAGGGCGGGGGCGTCTCTTGCGCGCCCATGTAGACCCATACGAGCCCGCCGGCCTCGTGCGTGGGATGGCTGCGGACGGGCACGCTTTGCGCAAAGCGTTCCCTCTGGCTGCGCGGTTCCGTGGGAGCATCGACGCATTCGCCGTCGACGCTGAACTTCCAGCCATGGAAAATGCAGCGCAGGCCGTTCCCTTCGTTGCGCGCCAGGCGCAGGCTCGCGCAGCGATGCGGGCATGCTTCCTGCAGAAAGCCGACCCGTCCGTCGGTCGCGCGGAAGGCGACGAAGTTCTCGCCGAAGAGGCGCACCTTCTCCGGGGCGCCATCGGCTTCCAGCTTGGCCGAGCGGCACGCCGGCACCCAGTATTCCCGCAACATGGTGCCCATCGGCGTGCCCGGCCCGATCCGGGTGAGCAGGGTGTTGTCGGCGGAATTGAGCATGTTCGATCTCCCAATCGCGTTGCGAAGGTCGGCCGCAAAGGCCGCCTTGCGGATTTCCCCCAAGGCTAGGACGATAATTCCGGTTGGCAAGAAATAATTCATGCGGGAGGGGTGCGAGGCTCACGCACCCGCTTGCGGAGCCCCATATTTCATGATAGCCGGAATTAATAATTCAGCCGCCCAAGAATAATGGGCGCTTAACGGGAGAGGGATCATGAAGCGATTCCATGGCAATGCGTGTGTGATGGCCATCGCGCTCGGAACGTTGCCGGCCACGGCTTATGCCGAAGCCGGCGATGCCGATCCGCAGACAGGGCAGTTGGGCGAGATCATCGTGACCGCCGAACGGGTGAGCCAGAGCCAGCAAAAGACACCGCTGGCGATCGACGTGGTAACGGCCGATGATCTGGCGATACAGCGCGTCACGCGTGCGGAAGACCTTTCCCGCACCTCCCCCGCGCTCGCGACCATCGGTGGCTCCGGCGGCACGACCACGTTCTATCTGCGCGGCGTGGGCAACAATACGGTCAACGCCTATTCCGACCCCGCCATCGCCTTCAACTACGACGGGGTTTACATTGGCCGGCCCAGCTCGACCTCCGGCATGTTCTATGACCTGGCGCGCGTGGAAGTGCTCAAGGGGCCGCAAGGCACACTCTACGGACGCAATGCCACGGGCGGCGCGATCAATGTCATTCCCAACCGCCCGAAGCTGAACAGCACCGGGGGCGAGGTCAGCGCCGGCTATGGCAATTACAACTGGTTGACGCTGCAGGGTGCGGTCAACCTGCCGCTGGGCGAGAACGTGGCGATCCGCGCCGCGGGCAACCTCTCCCGCCACGATGCCTTTCTCAGCGATGGCACCGGAAACCAGCGGGAAGCCGGCGCCCGCGTCCAGATCTATGCGGAGCCGAGCGCGGCGCTCGATGTGCGGCTGGCGTTCGACTATGCCCACCAGGGCGGCGCCAGCGCGTCAGGCTATTACGTCGGCGCGGTGAACCCCACCTTCGGCCCCACGGGCTTTGCCGGATACAACTTCGTGCCTTCGGGCTTTTCCACCCAGCAGGGAACCGGTGATCCCGCGTCGCAGGGCTTGCTGGCCTCGCGCTTTCTGGCGCAGGCGGGGCGTGCCGGCGCCGTGCAGGACGGCCGTCCTTCCAACGACAACAATTACTGGGGCGTCACCGCCGAACTGAACTACAAGACGGATGCCGGAACGCTCACGATCCAGCCGGCCTGGCGCGAGGCGAACCTCGATTACGTCTTCACCAACATCTTCCGCGAATCCGGTTCGAAGGAAAAGGATCGGCAGGCCAGCGTCGAGGCGCGGTGGGCGGGTAGCTTGGGCAAGCAGCTGGATTACCTGATCGGCGGCATCTATTACGACGAGCGGATTTCGGCGAGCGCGTGGTACAACCAGTGGACGCTTTCGCCTTTCCAGAACTTCAAGACCAGCACGGAATCGTGGGCGGGCTTCGGCAAGGTCACCTTCAAGCCGGTGGAGGGGCTGAGCCTCACAGCGGCCGGGCGCTACACGTCGGACCGCAAGACCTTCAACGGCACGTCGCAGGTGTATCTGCTGTTCTGCGGCCAGCCCGGCATCGGCAATGTCTGTCCGAACACGCCGCTTATCCCCCGCGTGCAGACCGCCGCCGATGTTGAAGCGTTCTACGCCGCCAACGGCGTGCCGATCACCAATGTGCCGCTGTTCGTGCTGCCGCCGTTTGCGGGCGGATCGACCACGGCGCCCTTCGTGCTGCGCTCGCCGATCCCGGTCAATTCGGGGCTCCGGAACAACAAGTTCACCTATCGTCTGGCCGCGCAGTACGATTTTTCACCGCGCAACATGGTCTATGCCAGCTTTGAAACGGGATACCATGCGGGTGGCTTCACCTTCGCCCGTGGACTGGAATCCTATGCGCCGGAAACGCTGGACGCCTACACCATCGGATCGAAGAACCGGTTCTTCGGCAACAAGCTGCAGGTCAACCTCGAAGGCTTCATCTGGAAGTACCGCAACCAGCAGTTCAGCCAGTTCGGCTATGACCTTGGCAATCCGCCATCGACGGTGTTTCTGACGCGCAACATCGGCAACAGCACCATCAAGGGCTTCGATCTCGACGTCGAACTCCTTGCCGCGACCGATACCCTGTTGTCAGGCTCGGTGCAGTATCTCGACACGAGCTATGACAGCTTCGTCTATTATGTGCCGAACCAGGGGCTGCCGCCCAACACGGCCTGTCCCTTCGCGCCGACCACGCAGACGACACCGGGCGGCACGATCAACGTCTATGCGATCAACTGTTCCGGCCGGCCGGCGTTCAATGCGCCGAAGTGGTCCGTCACGCTCAACGGGCAGCAAACGTTCCACCTCGATACGCTCAAGCTGGTGCTCCAGGCCAACACCCGGTTCCGCAGTTCCACCTTCGTCAGCGCCGATTACCTTTCGTACCTGAAGGCACCGGCCAATTTCGTCACCACGCTTTCGGTGACGCTGGCGGAGGAAAGCGATCGCTGGTCGATCACGGGCTATGTCTTCAACGTCGAAAACAACCAGCGCATCGTGAATCCCTTTGCCAACAGCGCCAACCTGATCGTCGCCAACGCGGAGCAACCCCGTACTTACGGCATCCGGGCGGCGTTCAAGTTCTAGCATGAGCCAGCACCAGCTATCCGGAGCCATATTCCCATGACAGTTTCGGTCACCGACCTTCAGTACGTCGCCCTCGCCGTTCCGGACATTGCGGCGGAGAGCGATTTCTTCCGCGATGTCTGGAAGCTCGAACCCGCGTTCGAGCAGAACGGGATGGTGTACCTCGCGGCGATAGGGTCTTCGCATCCTTATGTGATCCGCCTGCGCCAGGACGAGGTCCGCAAGACCGATCTGATCGGCTATTCGGCGGCAAGCCGCTCCGATGTCGATGCCCTGTTTGCCCAGGTGCAAGGTTCGGGCGCGAAGATCATCAGCGAGCCCGCCGAACTGGACGGTCCGGCGGGAGGCTATGGCTTCAGGGCCTTCGATCCCGACGGCCATGCCTTCGAAGTGGTCGCCGACAGTGCGCAGCGGACGGTGGGCGAGTTGCCGTCCGCACTGGCGGCGCCGTTGCGCATCAGCCACGTCGTGCTCCATTCGCCCGCGCACAAGGCGCTGGAGCAATGGTATCGCGACGTGCTGGGGTTCCGGCTTTCGGACTGGCTCGGCGATTTCATGGTGTTCCTGCGCTGCAATCCGGCCCACCACCGCCTGGCGATCCTGCCGGGACCGCCCGCGCTCAACCACATCGCGTTCGACGTCGCCTCGATCGATGCCCTGATGCGCGGCCTGGCCCGGATGAACGGGGCCGGGATCGAACTGCAATGGGGGCCAGGGCGCCATACGGCGGGCAACAACACCTTCACCTATTACACCACACCCAACGGCAACACGGTGGAGTACACGTCGGACCTCGAGGAAGTTGACGAGGCGACGTGGCAGCCGAAGGTCCATACGCCGGGGCTTGAGACGATGGACCAGTGGGGCACCGGGCGTATCATCCCCGGAAACAAGCCTCATGCCGAAATGGCACCGGATCCGGCGCTGTGGCAGGTGCCGGCATGATTGCCTCGGCACTGGTGATCGGTGGCGGCATCGCGGGGATGAGCGCCGCGCTCGTGCTGAGCGGGCAGGGCGTGGCGGTCGATCTGATCGATGCCGATCCCGAATGGCGCACCTATGGCGCGGGCATCAGCGTGACCGGTACCTCGCTGCGCGCGCTCGACGATCTGGGCTTGCTCGATGAAGTGCGCCGGCGCGGGCACGTCGCCTCGGGCTTCAAGGGGCGCTCGCCGGACGGTGGCATCCTGTTCGAAGCGCCGCTGGTGCCGGATGCCGCTCCGATCAACTGCAGCGGCGGCATCATGCGGTCCGAACTGCACGAGATTTTGTCCGCAAAGGTCAAGGTCTCTCCGGTGGCGGTGCGGCTGGGTACCACGGTCGGTTCGCTGGATGACACGGGCGACGGCGTCGACGTCGCATTCTCGGATGGATCGCGCGGGCGCTTCGATCTGGTGATCGGGGCTGACGGCATCTATTCGCAGACCCGCAGCCATCTCTTCCCCGATGCCCCGGCCCCGGTCTTCACCGGGCAGGGCTGCTGGCGAGCGGTCGCGCCCCGGCCAGAGGGCATGACCGGAACGGAGATGTTCTTCGGCGGGCCGGTGAAGCTGGGCTTCAATCCCGTTTCGCCCACACACATGTACCTCTTCGCGCTGGAGCACGTGCCGGACAACCCGCGCTATGCCCAAGAGGATATGGTTGGCCGTCTCAAGGATCTGCTGGCCGGCTTCGGAAGCTATGTTGCCGAGGTGCGCGATGGTCTGGGCGATCGCTCGCTGGTGAACTACCGGCCGCTGGAATGGCAACTGCTGGCGGACCCCTGGTACAAGGGACGCGTCGTGCTGGTCGGCGATGCCGCCCATGCCACCACGCCCCACATGGCGTCGGGCGCGGGCATGGCGATCGAGGACGCGCTGGTGCTAGGGCGCGAGCTTGCCGGGCATGACAGCATCGATGCCGCGCTGGCCTCGTTCATGGCGCACCGCTTCGAACGCGCGCGGATCGTGGTGGAGAATTCGGTGCGGATCGGCACGATCGAGATGACCGGCGGGGACCAGGTGGAAGCCAATCGTATGCTGGGCGGCACGCTGGCGGCGCTGCAGAAGCCCTATTGAAGCCAGAAACCCCATTGAAGAAGGTGCAACCGAACGTGGACTTTACCGGTATCGCAACGATCGAGATCGATGGCGCGCCTGCGGCGGTGGCCGTGCGCGCGGGCAAGGCCTTGCCACTCGCGCGGGTTGGCCTGCCGAATGATGCCCTGCGGCTGCTGGAGACGTGGGAAGAGACGTGCGCGGTTGTTGCCGAGCTCGGCGAGGACGCCTGGGCGCAGGCTGTGCCGTTCGACATGGCGGACGCGCTGGTTCCTTACGTGCCCCGGCAGGTGTTCTGCACGGGGGCGAACTATCGCAAGCACGTGATCGGCCTGATGATGGGCGATCCGTCGATGCGCACCGCCGACATGGAGGGCAAGTCGCCCGAGGAACTGCGCGCCCACGCCGAACGCGTGATGGACGAGAAGGCGAAGACATCGACCCCCTTCTGCTTCATCAAGCTGCCGTCCGCCGTGATCGGGCCGAATGATACGGTGGTCCTGCCGCGGCAGGTCGAAAAGCCCGATTGGGAACTGGAACTGGGCGTCGTGATCGGCAAGCGCTGCCGCCATGTGTCGCCCGAACAGGCCATGGACCACGTCGCCGCCTATGCCGTGGTGAACGACGTGACCGCGCGCGAACTGATCTTCCGCAAGGACGGCTCGGCCGTCGGGCCGGACTGGTTGGCGGGCAAGAGCTTTCCCACGTTCCTGCCGTTCGGCCCCTTGCTGGTGCCGCGCCAGAACGTGGCCGATCCCTATGCGCTGAACATCCGGCTTTCGGTGAATGGCAAGGTTTATCAAAACGAATCCACGTCCGACATGATGATCGGCATCGAACGGCAGATCGCGTTCCTGTCGAGCATCGTGGAACTGCAGCCCGGCGACCTGATCTGCACCGGTTCGCCCTACGGCAACGGATCGGCCTTCGGAGTTTACCTGCAGGATGGCGATGTGATGGAGGGAGAAATCACGGGCCTGGGGCAGCAGCGCAATCCTTGCGTGAAGGAAGGCGCCGCCGGTTAACGCCGGCGGAGCCCGTCGAGCAGGAGTTTCGGCACGAACGCCTCGTATTCCTGCTCCAGCGCGGCAAGATCGGTTCCTTCCGGCACGAGCATCTTCACCACCTCTTCGCCGGAGTGGAAGAAATCGCTGATCCCGATCACGGCCAGATGGACAAACAGGGGAGAGAAATCGGTCAGTTGCTTGTCCTGGTCGGCATCGAGCAAGGCCTGGTAGGCCTCGACCGGCATGCTCTGCCATTTGCGCAGCTTCTCGCGCACTTCGGGCGAGCGGACGCTGCTCAATTCCTCGGCCATCAGCCGCTGCATGTATCGAGCCGATCGGGTGAAGCGGAACGTGCGGTGGATCAGGTCTTCCAGCCCCGCCTCGGGCGTAAGGTCTTCCGAACGGGTTTCGACCTCGGCCTGAAGCGCGATCTGTTGCGTGACCTCCAGCAGCAAGGCCTCGCGCGATCCGAAATAGTAGCGGACAAGGGCAGGGTCCGCCCCGGCCTCGCGCGCGATGGCGGCGATCGTCACTTGCGCCGGCGTCAATTCCTGAAGCAGCTTCTTCGCCGCGGCAATCAGCGTTTCCTTGCCAACGCCATCCCCCGAACCGACCGGTCGTCCCTTGCCCCTGCGCGGCTGTTTGCTGCTGCTCATTTTTCACCCTTAGCGCGCGACTTAATTCTTGAGAACAGGAATAAAAGCGTTAGGGTTGAGGCGGGAGAAGGAGACGGGAATGGCGAATTGGGCCTTCACGCAGGGCGTCCATGATATCGGCAACGGCGTTTACGGCTATGTCCAGCCCGACGGTACATGGGGATGGTCGAACGCCGGGCTGATCGTATCGCGGGGAGAAACCCTGCTGGTCGATACGCTGATGAGCCGGAGCCTGACCAGGACGATGCTGGCGGACTTTGCGCGCGTCGACGGTGGCGATCATATCGATCGTCTGGTGAACACGCACGCGAACCCCGATCATTTCGTGGGCAACGGACTTGTCGAAGGGGCCGAGATCATCGCGACGGTCGAAACCGCGCGCGAGATGGGTGGGTTCGATCCGGTCCGATTCGCCAGCCTGGCCGATAACTGGCGGGCGATGGGCGATGCCGGGGCCTTTCTTTACGAAACCATGGGCCGCAAGTTCGACTGGAGCGACCTTGATTCCGTCGCCATGCCCAACCGTACCTTCGAAAAGTCGCTGCAGCTGAGCGTCGGCGATACCGCGGTCGAGCTGATCGACCTTGGCCCGGCGCATACCGCCTCCGACACGATTGCCTGGCTGCCGCAGCAGCGCGTGGTCTTCACCGGGGATCTGCTGTTCAACGAAGGGCACCCGATCATGTGGGACGGCCCGATCGAAAACTGGATCGCCGCCTGCGAACACATCATCGCGCTCGATCCCGAAGTGGTTGTGCCCGGCCACGGCCCGATCACGGATACCGTGGCGGTCGCCAACCTGCGGGACTACTTCCGCTATGTCCGGGACGAGGCGCGCCGGCGGTTCGAAGCCGGGATGGGCTGGAAGGAGGCCGGGCGCGACATCAACATGGCCGAGTATCGCGGCTGGACCGATCCGGAGCGCATCGTGGCCAACGTTTTCGCGCTGTACCGGCAGTGGGGGGCGCCGCTCGCGCCGGAGGACGGGGCCGACCTGTTCGGGGAAATGGGCCGCTATGCCCGCGAACTGGCTGGGCACGAAGGGTGTGGCCATGACCATTGATGCGCCGTTCAACGCCACGCACGATCCCGCCGCGCGTTCGTGGCTCGCTTCGGCCAACCTGCCTGAAACGGATTTCCCCATCCAGAACCTGCCGTTCGGGCTGTTCGAACACGGCGGCCGGGTGCGGGGTGGGGTGGCGCTTGGCGATTGCGTGATCGATCTGGCGGCGCTGGCTGACAGCGGATTGCTCCGTCGCGATGGGGCGCTCGCGGCTGCGAAAGCGGCCAGCGGGGAAACGCTGGCGCCGTTGCTGGCCTGTGCGCCGGCCGACGTAAGCGCCTTGCGCGCGGAGCTTTCGCAGCTGTTCCGCGACGGTGGCGGAGCCGACCGATCGGTGCTGGAGCCAATGCTCGTGCCGTTGTCGGACGTGACGCTGCGCCTGCCGGTCCGTCCGCCGGCGTTCACCGACTTCTGCACGTCTTACGATCACATCGCGCGGATGGGGCGGAAGACGCCCGGACTTGCCGCACTGTCGCTGCCCGTCGCCTACAATGGCCGGGCGAGCTCGGTGGCGGTGAGCGGAACGCCGGTGCAGCGGCCGCTGGGCCAGTTCGAAACCGCGCCCGGCAGCGGCGAAGTGCGCTTTGGCGCCGAACCGATGCTCGATTTCGAACTGGAGTTCGGCGCCTGGCTGCGGGGCGGAAACCCTCCGGGCCAGCCGCTGACCATGGCGGAAGCCGGGCAGGCCCTGTTCGGATGCTGCCTTGTCAACGACTGGTCGGCGCGGGCCATCCAGTTCTTCGAATCCATTCTCGGACCCTATCTGGGCAAGTCGTTCCTGACCACGGTCAGCCCGTGGATCGTCACGATGGAAGCGCTGGCGCCGTTCCGCGTTGCGGCGCGGGGCCGTGGCGAAGGCGAGCCCGCGCTTGCCCGGCATCTTCGCGATCCCGCCGACATTGCCGGGGGAGGGCTGGCGATCGAGCTGACGGCCGATCTTGCCGCGCCCGGCCTTTCCCCCCAGCGGATCGTGCGCACCAACACGCGCGACCTGTACTGGACGCTGGCGCAGATGGTTGCCCACCAGACCTCCAACGGCACGCCGATCGATACCGGCGATCTTATCGCCACCGGGACCGTTTCCGGGCCCGAGGACGAAAGCCGGGCCTGCCTTGCCGAGATCACGCTGGGCAGCGGCGTGCCGATCACGCTCTCCGATGGCAGCACGCGCACGATGCTGGAAGACGGCGACATCCTGACCATACGCGGCCGTGCCACGCGCGATGGCTTCGTTCCGATCGGCTTCGGCGAATGCGCCGGGGCCATCCAACCTGCGCGGAGCCTTGCATGAGCCTGTTCACCTGCGGCGATCGTGCGCCGATCCCGGTCCGCGCACGCGGCCAGCATCTGGTTGTCGACATCCATTGCCACCTCGGCATTCCGGCGGCTGATGCCATCGTGCAGGCGCGCTATCCGGGGCCGCCGCCGGGCATCAACGATTTCACCAGCGCCAAGACCAGCGAGGTCAACCGCGCGATGTTCGGCGCGATGGGCCGCACGCTCAACACGCTCGATACGCGCCTTGCCGACATGGACCGGCTGGGCATCGATGTGCAGGCGCTGTCGCCCAGCCCAGGGCAGTATTTTTACTACGCTGACGCCGAGACCGGCCGGGATGCCGCGCGGGCGGTGAACGACGGGATGGCTGCGGCGGTCGCCAGCCAGCCCGACCGGTTCGTGGGCATGGGCACGGTTCCGCTGCAGAACGCGGAACTGGCCATCGCGGAAATGCGCCGCTGCGTGGCCGAGCTTGATCTGCGCGGCATCGAGATCAGTTCGAACGTCAACGGCGAAGACCTTCACGCCGAACGGCTGCGCCCGTTCTGGGCGGCGGCCGAGGAGCTTGGCGTGCTGATCTTCCTGCATCCCCTGGGTTTCACGCAGGGGCAGCGGATGAGCGAATATTACTTCAACAATCTGATCGGCAATCCGCTGGAGTCCACCTTGGCGATCGGGCACCTGATCTTCAGCGGCACGCTGGACCGGCACCCGGGGCTGAAAATCTGCGTGGCGCACGGCGGCGGCTATCTGCCGGGCTATTGGGGCCGCATGGACCATGGCTGGCGGGCGAGGGGGGATTGCAGCGAGCACTGCCAGCACGCGCCCTCAAGCTATCTGCGCAAGTTATGGCTCGATACGCTGGTGTTCGATCAGGACCAGCTCGACAGCCTGGTCCGCACGCATGGCGCGGATCGGCTGTGCCTGGGTACCGATTATCCCTTCGACATGGCGGAGCCCGATCCCGTCGGTTTCCACGCGCGATTGGCGGAGGAGGACAAGGCGCGCATCCTTGGCCTCAACGCCGCCGGTCTGCTGGGCCTGGCGCCGGCATGACGCCGACCGAGGGGGCGCCGCGGCAGGCCTTGTCGTCGTACTGGGCGCTCGCCGTCCTTTTCCTGACGAACGTTCTCAACCAGGGCGACAGGATGCTGTTCGGCGTGGTGGCCGAACCGATCCGCACGGACCTGCGGTTGAGCGATACGCAGCTGGCGCTGGCCAGCGGTCTGTTCTTCGTGCTGTTCAGCCTGCTCGGGGGCGTGTTCATCGCCAGGCACGTGGACCGGGGCAACCGCGTCAGGATATTGGCGGCGGGCATCGCGCTGTGGTCGTTGGCGACAGCCTGGACCGGACTTGCCCACAGCTACCTCTCCCTGTCGCTGGCCCGGATTCTCGTCGGCATTGGCGAGGCCACGGCTTTTCCCGTGGCCATGTCGATGATACCCGATCTTTTCCGGACCGAAACGCGCGGCCGAGCCGTATCGATCTACCAGTCGAGCAATTTCGTCGGAATCGTCGGAGGTACGATACTGGCCGGGGTTCTTGCCGCCTTGATGGGGTGGCGCAGCATGTTCATCGTGTGCGGCGGAGCTGGCCTGGCGGTGGCCGCGCTTCTGGCCCTCACCGTGCGGGAACCCGCCCGCGCTCGCGCCGACGACGAGTCCCCCGTGGCCTACTGGACCGATCTCGTGACCGGCTTTCGCGCGGTGCTGCGCATAAGGGAGGTATTGTACCTGTCGGTGGGCCTTGGCTTCACCGCCATGATGGGGTCGGTGCTGGGAGCATGGGGGCCGGCGTTCCTGATCCGGCTGCACGGGATCGAACTGGGGCAGGTGGGGATTTTGATCGGTCCGCCGGTCGGGCTTGGCGGCATTGTCGGGACCGTCGCGTCAGGTTTTCTCGCCGACGGCGTGGTACGCCGCACCGGGCGGCGCAATGCCATGCTGCGGGTTTCGTTGGTGGCGGTCCTGCTCTCCCTGCCGTTCATGGCGGGCTTCGTCTTCGTGCGGGAAATCCAGCTTGCCCTGGTGTGCGCCGGCGTCATGAACCTGCTGCTCAGCGCGGCCATTCCGCCGATCATGAACTACGCGATCGGGCTGGTCGGACCGCGCGAGCGCGGGATCACCGCGACCGTCGTGATCATCCTGATGGGCCTCGTCGGGGGAGCACTCGGTCCGGCTGTTGTCGGCGCGATCAGCGATGGGTGGCAGGCCGAACACGGCGCGCAGGCGCTCCGCTACGGACTGGCCGCGATGCTGGTTTCCCCGATCATCGCCGGGTGGATCATCGCGTCCGTGCTGAGAACGGGCGACGTCAGGATCTGAGCGACAGTCCGAATACCGGCCTGCCTGGGGCAAGGCGGAAGCTGGCCTTCCCGTCATCGCCTCCTGCGTACGATTCCGCTGTTTATGAAACCGTGAGGTTCATTGCGGGAACATCTCGACATGGGTTTCAGCGGTGCGACCGTAGTAGACGACGCGGCGCCCCAGGAACGAAACGATATAGCCGGCGCAGCCTTTGTCTTTCGCCTTTTCGCTGAAGGCAGCATAGCTATAGTCGGGATCGCCGGCCTGAGCCCAGCGCACTAGCGCTTCGACGCCCGCGTTGTCGAATGTGGCAGCGATGGCGCCCGCCGAATGCAGCAAATCGAGTTCGATGCAATCGCCATCGGGCAGATAGCAGGTCTGGCTGTTGCGACGATAGTCGACCGTATAGCCTTCGAACCCGGCATCGATCAGCCTGTGGATGATTTCCGGGAAGCTCAGGCTGCCATCACAGGCCGCATCGAGGCAGGCTTTGGCCACAGCAATCCGTTCCGCGTCCATGCGCAGTTCCTTTCTTCGATGATATGGAAGGCGGTCAGTCGACGGGCATGGCTGACAGCTTGTGCTTGTCGATGAGTGTTTGCAGCAGTGCGCGCAGCCTTTCCTGCTCTTTACCGGTCAGGGCAGCGAGAAAGACGGCGTCGTTCTCATCGGCAAGGTGAGCAAGCGCCGGCACCTTCTCCGCCCCGACGGTAGACAGTGAAAGGCGTTGCGCGCGCTTATCATCCGGGTTGCCGGCGCGTTCGATCAGTCCTTTCGCCACTAACCGGTCTGCGAGCTTGCTTATGGCCCCCCTGGTCATACCCATCCTGCCGGCCAGGGCCGACGGCGCGACAGCTTGGCCGCCATAGAGGGAGCGCAGCATCACCCATTCGGCCACCGTCACGCCTTCGCCCGCCACCTTGCGCGCGAACTCCTGCGACACCGCGTTCGACACCATGCGCAAAAGATAGCCCGTATGGGCGGTAAGGTCGGAAACAGCAGCCATGGTCGGTCCAATTTGTTGACTAGGAAACTACAGGAAAATGTTTCCTAGTCAACATACGGATTCGAATGGCGAGAACTGGTCTCGTCCGCGGGAGCGGAGTGATGCGGCTGGCGCGCAGGAAAGCCCCATTCCAGCAAAGCATCGGGCAGCGTTGGCCTGTCGCCCACAACGCCATTATCCGCGGTGCCCGATCGCGGCGTTCATCCATTAATTAAATATGAGTAGAATATTATTGATGCCCTTGGGGGCGCATGCTAGGCGTCCCGTCGGCAGATCCGCAAGAAAGCCGGTCGCCAGCGGGAGAGGCGGTTTGGACGCAGCGCAACGATCGATCGATCCGGTTCTCGAACGTCCGAGGATGGGTGCCTATCGCTGGATGCTTTATATCGCCTGCGGCGTGCTGATGGCGTTGGAAGGCTACGATGCCTACGTGGTCGCCAATCTGGCCGCGGTCATTGCCAAAGGGCTGGCCATTCCGATTCCGGCGATGGCCTTTGTATTCACCGCGCAAGCTGCCGGTATGGCGCTTGGGTTCTACACCATCCCCATGCTGGCCGACCGGATAGGCCGCCGCGGCTTGATTATCGCCGGTTCGGCGCTGTTCGGCGTGTTGACGCTGGCATCGACGGTGGCGGTCGATTTGCAGCAATTCGCCATCGTGCGCTTTCTGGCGTTCGCGTCGCTAGGCGGAACGATGCCCAACATCGTGGCGCTTGTTGCCGAATTCATGCCTACGGTAAGGCGCGGGCGCCTGTTGACCTGGCTGTTCATCGCGCATGGGCTTGGCGCATCCATCGCCGGGCTGATAGGCCCGACGCTGGTGGCCTATCATTCCTGGCAAGCGGCGTTCTGGGCCGGCGGTGGGCTGCTGCTGGCGTTCGTTCCCTTCCTCTACCTCTACCTGCCCGAATCCTGCCGTTTCCTGATCGTGCGCGATCCCTGCGATCCGCGTATCGGTCGCATCTTGCGGCGGATCGACAACACGTTCGAATACGCGCCCGGCGCCCGCTTCGTTACAGCGGAGGCCAGCACGACCGGCATCCCGCTGGCCGGGCTGTTCCGCGAAGGCCGCGCGTTGATGACACTGATGCTGTGGCTGGCGATGGGGGCTGCGCTGTGCGTGACGGCAACGCTGTCGGCATGGCTGCCCAGCTATCTTCATGTGCTTGGCGGGTTGGACACCAGCACGGCCACACGGATGTCAGCCATGTCCGCGTTCGGCGCGATCGCCGGGCCGGTGCTGCTGACCGCGATGATGAAGCGCATGGGGATGGCAAGGTCGCTGATGCTGACGCTGTTCATCGCCTTCATCGTGATGAGCCTGACCGGCATTGTGCGGGAAAGACCCCAGCTTGGCTGGGTGTTCGGGGGGGCGTTCGGTTTGCTGGTGATCAGTGCGCAGGCCGGTCTGAACTCGCTCGTGGCGTCAAGCTATCCCAGTTCGATCCGCTCCACGGCTATCGGCTGGGCTGGTGGCATCGGGCGCGTGACATCGATGATAGGACCGGGGCTGGGCGGCGCGATGCTGGCGGCAGGCTGGGGCTCGTGGCGCATCTATCCCGCGGTGGCATCGCCACTGCTGCTGGCGGCTATCGCCATGATGGTTTTTCACACTCTGCGGTCGGATGGGATTCCTGACGCGCGCGATTGATGGACAGTGGACTGGTGACAAACATGCAAAGAAGATCGTTGTTGGCCGGTGCGGGAGGATTGGTGCTGGCGGGCGCGACGCGGCTATCGGCCCGCGCCGAGCCACGGGCGTCGGCAACGGACCCGCTGTTCGACGCGCACATCCATTTCTTTTCAAGCGATATCGCCGCCTATCCGATCGATCCGCGTTTCGCGCGCGAGCCGGAGGAGGTGCTGCGCGCCCGGATCATGCACGCACCGGCCACCCCGGAAACGGTGTTTCCGCTATGGCAAGCGGCGGGCGTCGTGGGCGGCGTGGGCGTGCAATACAGCGGGGCCTACAAGACCGATAACAGGTACGTCCTGGATGTGGCGGACGCCCACCGCGACCGGATCGCGACGGAGATCATCGTCGATGCGCGCAATCCCGCCAGCGCCGCCGATATCGAAGCCAAAGTGCGCGACCATCACGTCGATGCGCTGCGTGTCACGGGGTTGGCCGACGCCAGCGGCCACTACCCCTGGCTCGATTCCGAACCGACCCGGGCAATATGGGCGCTGGCGGAACGTCTGGGGCTGCCCGTGGGGGTGACGTATCTGCCGCCCAAGGTCACCGGCAACGCCTTCGCGGCGATCGCGGGCCTGGCGGACCGCTATCCGGGCTGCACGATCCTGTTCGAACATCTGGGATGGACGGGCGGCCCCAATTCCGCCGGTCTCCTGGCCGAGCACGCGACGCTCGCGGCACGCCGCAACGTCCGCTTCAAGTGGACCACGCTGGATATAGACGCGCTGACTGCCGCGGGGATCGACCCCGCGCATTGCCTGCGCGACGCGGTTCGCCTTTACGGCGCCTCGCGCATCATGTGGGGATCGGACTTCGGCAACACCACGCGGCCTTATGGCGGGATCGCCAAGGATGCGCGCGATTCCTGCGCGCTGCTATCGGCGGCGGATCGCCGGGGGGTACTGCACGATACGGGGCGCGCCACCTTCCGGCGGCGCGCCTGATTCTACCAGGGAACCTTACCGCTATCGCCATAGAGACCGCCGGTCGGGCCGTCTTCATCCAGAAGCGCCAGCCCGATCGCTACCGCCGCGCCCTCGGTGGGCGGACGGCCGTTGCTGTTGGAAAGATCGGTCGCGCACAGGCCGGGGTTGGCCGCGTTCACCTTGATGGGCGTATCGAGCAACTCGTTCGCGAACTGCACGGTAACCGCATTCACGGCGGTCTTCGACGTGTTGTAGGCCAATAACCGGCTGAACGAGAACGGCGCTTCGCGGCCGCTGGACAACGAAAGCGAGGCAAGGCCCGTCGACATGTTGACGATGCGGCCCGCCTTGCTGGCGCGCAGCAGGGGAAGCATCGCCTGCGTCACCGCCACGACGCCGAACACGTTGGTTTCATAGGTCTGGCGCATCAGGCCCAGATCCGACAGGCTGGGCGGAACCCCCTTTTCCAGCGAGACGGCGGCGTTGTTCACCAGGACATCAAGCCGGCCCCATTCGCTGGAGAGACGCTCCGCCGCGGCGGCGATGCTGCCGGCATCGGTAACCTCCAAGGGCTGGAAGTGAACTTCCAGCCCTTCGTCCCGCAGCGCGGCGGCGGCGGCTTCGCCCGCCACAGGATTGCGCGCGCCCAGCACTACAATCACCCCGTGCCGTGCAAGCCCTCGGGCGATCTCGAACCCGATGCCCTTGTTGCCCCCGGTGACCAGCGCGATCTTGCTGCCGGTGTCAGACATCGAACGGTGCCGAGCGGGGATAGCGGCCGATGTATTGCAGGAACTTGCCGAAATATTTGTCGCTGCGGATCAGCGTGCTCTTGCCGTACCCCCGGAAGCGCAGCGCGAACAGGATCGGCTCGTCCTCGGCATAAAGCTTGTGCATGTAGTCAATCCGGTTCTGCAATTCCGCGGCTGCGGCTTCCGGCCCCAGTTCATCCGCCTGCGACTTGCGCATGGCCACGAGGAAATAGGCGTCGGACCAGCCCGGGGCGACCTGGGAACTGCCAGCCATGAAGAACCGTTCAGTGCCGTCGGAAAGCTGCATGTGGGCAGTAAGCCAAGTGCCGCCGAAAAGCTGCGTATCGGCGATGCGCGCTTCGGATTCCTGCCGCACGACGATCACGTAGTCCCCGAAATCCACCTTGGTGGGATTGGGGTTGTTGATGCCGTGGACGGTCTGAAGGTGCTGGAAATCGACGAGGTTGGACGATCCGATCCAGCCCTCGATCGGTCGCAGGCCGCGATGGAACGCGCGGAAAACGACCTCGTCTTCCGAGACGTTGGGCAATTCCGGCAGGTCGAACAGTGGCGTTTCACCGTTGAAGGCCCAGATCATCCCCCAGCGTTCGGCGGCCGGATAGGAAAAGATGCGCACGGCGCGCGGGATGTGGGTTTCGCCCGGAATGTCCACGCAATCGCCGTTGGGTCCGAACTTCCAGTGGTGGTAGGCGCAGCGCACCGCACCATCGACGAGGCAGCCTTGCGCAAGATCCGCGCCCACGTGCGGGCAGTAGGCGCTTTGCACCACCGGCCGCCCCTCGGCATCGCGATAGACGATGACCCGCGTGCCGAGGAAATCGCGCCCGACGATTTTGCCGGCAGGCAGTTCTTCCGCCAGCATCAGCGGGTTCCAGTTCTTCAGATAGGTGCCATCTGGCTCCTTGCCGTATTCCTGCCCCGCGAAGGGCGGGGGCGGCAGGACGGGGGCGGCTTGCTGGGTCGTAGAATCGGACATCTGTTTCTCCCTTGATGGCGGGGAAGTAGCAGATCGGTCCGTGCTCTGGAATATATTTTATAGTCAGCTATAATTTATTCCCTGATCATTGCTTCCTGTTCGGCGGTGCGGCCGCTGGCACGGCGCCAAGGCCTTCCAGGATCAGGCTTCGCACGAAGCCCTTGTAGCGCGCGGCGGTATCGGCGGAACTCTCGTCCCACTCCACTCCATCGCGGTCAAAAAGCTTGGATGCCTGCAGGTATTTTTCGCAAAGCCCCATGATGGCGAGGAAGGTGAAATAGGGATCGACCGGCCGCAGCGTTCCTTCCGCCACGCCGGCGGCGATGATCGAGCGATAGATTTCCAGCGTTTTCGACATCCAGACATTGATGAGCTCGGCCGCCAGGGGATCGGTTTCATCGCCGATGATTTCCACCATCAGCCGATGGTAGAAGGGGTTGGCCATCAGGAAATCGACCATCGCATCGATGCGGATGGCCAGACGGTCCGGCGCGGACGTGGCATCGCTTTCCACCGCGGCCACGCTGTCGCCAAACTCCTTCGACAGCATTCGGGCCACGTCGACCAGCAAGCGCGTGCGGTCCTGGAAATAGTATTTGAACAGCGTAAGGTGAACGCGGGCGTGGCGCGCGGCGACCGAAAGCGAAAGCTTTTCCGGCGGCAGGGTCCGCAATAGCTCGGCGGTCTGTTCAATCAGCAGTTCCTTGCCGATCCGTCGCTTGCCGGTGGGGCGCCCGATCGCCCGGGTCACTTTCCCGGCGGTCCGCTCGGCCTTCTTGCGCGGGGCTCCGGCCTTCTTTTTCCCCCGCGTTGGTACGTCTTGCTTGTCCACTCGCCAAATCCTCGATCGCCAAAACGCCGGGGCCGATACGCCGCATGACGGCCCTGCCGCGCGGTGTCGCGATGCCGGACCGATCGCAAGCACTACCGCGCGGTGTCGCCAGCGACAACATCTTGCGGATTCCTGAACAACAATTATCGGTGCATATAATTTGATGGAGAAAAGCCTTTATGAGTGTGGCCGGCGTAGATACCCACGCGCATATCTTTCACGCCGGGATGCCACTCTCCCCGGACGCCTGGCATCGGCCCGCGGGGGAAGCTCCGATCGAGCTTTATCTCGACAACCTGCGCGCAGCCGGCATCGACCGTGCGGTGTTGGCGGCGGCCAGCCTGTTCGAAGACAACAACGACTATGCGCTGACGGCCACGGCGACGCATCCGAATCTGCGCACCACGGTCATCGTGGATCCTGCGACGGACGATTATGCGCTGCGCGAGATGGCGTCGGCCGGGGCGGTTGGTGTACGCCTTCAATGGCGTAGCACGCCGTCGCCGCCCGACCTTGCCGATCCGGTGTGGCAGCGCTTTCTGCGCCGCCTGGCAAACGGGGGCTGGCATGTGCAATTGCACGACCGGGGGGATCGCCTGCCCGCCGCCATCGCCGCGATCGAACGGAGCGGCGTGCCACTGGTAATCGATCACTTCGGCCGCCCCGACGTGGCGCTGGGCGTGAATTGCACCGGCTTCCAGGCCGTGTTGGGCGCGGTCGAGCGCGGGCGCTGCTGGGTCAAGCTCTCCGCCGATTTCCGTATCGGCTCCGACGCGCTTGTCCGACAACTGACCGATGCCCTGCTTCGCCACGCCGGCACCGACCGGCTGTTCTGGGGAAGCGACTGGCCCTTCGTGGCGTTCGAGGCAGGCATGACCTATGGCCGGGCGATCTCTCGCTTCGAAACGCTGGTGCCCAATCCAGCCGTGCGTGATGCGATCCATCGCACGGCCGGACGTTTCTATTTCGGAGATCAATAATTATAATTGGTTTGAAATAAAAATCACTGTCGGATAAGTCATGCGTGCGGCGGCTAGGAAGAAGGGTTCGCGCATGGAGACGGGATATCGTGAGAGGCTGCGGGCGCCGCTGAATTCGCCTGATTTCCGGGGCGCGCGGCCGCGCCGTTACGAACGCAGCGTCGTGAATGGCATGATCGTGGAACGCGACGTGCGCGTGCCCACGCGGTTCGGGTTCGATATATGGATCGATCTCTTTCGCCCGGAAGGCGAACGCGGCGAACTGCCGGTTCTGGTGGCGTGGACTCCTTATGGCAAACACGATCCCGCCCCGTTGGCGACGATCTTCCCGGCCTCCGGCGTGCAGGAAGGCTGGATGTCGGACTTCACGATTTTCGAGGCGCCCGATCCGGTCTACTGGACGGCGCGCGGCTATGCCGTGATCACCGCCGACGTGCCCGGCACATGGTTTGCCGAAACCGAAGCCAGCTATTTTTCCCCGCGCGAGGCGCAGTGCCATTACGATCTGATCGAATGGGCCGGCACGCAGCCCTGGTCCAATGGCAAGGTGGGCCTTTCGGGAGTGTCCTATCTTTCGTCGTGCCAGTGGAAAGTGGCCGCGCTGAAGCCGCCGCACCTGGCGGCGATCAACGTGTGGGAAGGGTGGTCGGACACCTACAACGAGATCGTCCGGCACGGCGGCATTCCGGAAACAAGCTTCTGGCCCTACATCCACGTGCGCTGGGGTGCGTCCGACCGGCAGGTCGAGGATCTGTGGGCGCAAACCGTGGAGCACCCCTATTTCGACGCATACTGGCGATCGAAGGTCGCCGATTTCAGCGCGATCGACGTTCCGGCCTATGTCGTGGCCAGCTGGTCCGATCACGGCGTGCACACGCGTGGCACGCTGGAAGGCTTCAAAGGCTTGTCCTCCCCGCGCCGATGGCTGGAAATCCACGGCGGGAAGAAGTGGGCTTATTATTACGAGCCGGATTCGATCGCGCGGCAAGCAGCCTTTTTCGATCACTTCCTGAAAGGGGAGGAGACAGACCTGGTCGACTGGCCGCCGGTGCGCTTGCATGTGCGCGATCGTTATGGCGAGGCGACGATCCGCGCCGCCACGGCGTGGCCGGTGGAAGGCACGCGGTACGAGCGACTGTATCTGGACGGGGAAAGCGGCGGCCTTGGCGCGTTGCCGCCCGCGGCAGGCTCCGAGGTCTGCTATGATCCGCTGGACCAGCAAGGGTGCGCGGTGTTCGATTTCCCGGTCACCGAGGATCTCGACCTCGTGGGACATATGAAGCTGAAGCTGTGGGTTTCGACCGACGAGGGCGATGACCTTGATCTGCATGTTGCGGTAGAAAAGCTGCGGCCGGACGGCGGCAAGGAAGGCTTCGCGCACTGGGCCGTGTTCGAGGACGGGCCGGTCGCTCTGGGGTGGCAGCGCGTATCACGCCGCGCGCTCGATCCGGTGCGGTCCACCGCGCATCAGCCGGTGCTGTCCAACGATCGCGACGAAAAGCTTGCGCCGGGCGAGATCGCCGAAGTGGATATCGAGATCCTGCCTTCCGGCACGCGCTTCCGGCCGGGCGATACCTTGCGGCTGATCGTGAAAGGGCGCGACATCTTCGATCACCCCAAGCCGATGCTGTACATGCGCCACGAAGATACCGTGAACCGGGGCGCACACCGCATTCATACTGGCGGCGATCGCGCGTCGTACATTCTGATACCGCGAGTGGACAAGTAAGCGATGGACGTGGCGCCGCATGCCAAGCAGGGAAGGGTGCATGATGAGCGAGGTTAGGGACGTGGCGGACGATTTGCGGGCCGGTTTGCGGCGGCTGGCGAAGGCGGTGGTCGTCATCACGACGCGGCATGAAGGGCAGCGGCACGCGATGGCCGCGACGGCGGTGAGCGAACTCAGCATGGACCCGCCGTCATTGCTGCTCTGCGTGAACCGGGGAGCGAGCCTGCACGGGCCGCTGGCGGCGGGGGCTGCGTTTTGCGTGAACATCCTGCACGCCGGCCAGGAAGCGCTTTCGGCGCTCTGCAGCGGACGCGAGAAAGGCGAGGCACGCTTCGCGTCGGGCGCGTGGACTGGAGAGGAAGACGGCCCGCCGTGGCTGGAGGATGCACAAGCAAGCTTCGTGTGCGTTTACGAGGATCGCATGGAATACGGCACGCACAGCGTGATCATTGGCCGCGTCACCGACGTGCGCCTGCACGGCGATGTCGATCCGCTGGTCTATGTCGACGGGCGCTATACCCGCGTCGCCTGAACGGCGTGCCGCACCAAAAAGGGCGCCCGATCCTCGGCGGGATCGGGCGCCCTTTTCATTGCTGTGAACGTGTCAGGCCGTCATGGCCTCCCCGCGCTGGCAACCGCCTTGTTGATCGCGGCAATGTTCGCACCGCTGAACGCTTCGCGGTTTTCGTAGACCCAGTCGAACGACCGTTCGCGCTGGCGATTGGCCTTGTTGAAGCGCGGCATCACATAGCGCATCATCAGTTCGTAGGAGCGCTTTGTCGCCTCGAAGTTCATCCAGTTGGTGCCGGTCATCAGCAGGCAACCAAAGGGACCGGTGCGCTCCCACATCCGCTCGAGAAACTCGACCGCGTCATCCGGCGTGCCGACAAGGCCACCGCGCAGCGCGATCAGTTTGGCCGCGTCGTTCCCCGCCTTCGCGCGGGAATCGGCATAGCTCGCCGGGTTGAGCGCTTCGAGATAGCGCATCCAGGGCTCGAACCCGAACTCCACCGCCTTGGCGGCCTCTTCGCGCGTTTCGGCGAGGTGGAACGATACGACGACGCGCAGGTTATCGCGGCTCAGCTGGTTGCCATATTCGCGGCCCGTTTCCTCTGCCAGCGCCCAGCTGGCGTTCACGTCGCCACCGCCATGGGTGAGGATGCCGAAATTGTAACGCCCTGCCAGCCGCGATCCGACCGGCGTGCGCGAGGTGACGACGGTCATTTCCGGCAGCGGGTAGCTGTAGGGTGAAAGCTGCATGCTGGCATCGCGCAGCGTGAACCATTCGCTGTCGTGCGTGACGACTTCGCCACTGACGAGACGATGGATCACATCCACACCCTCGACCAGCCGCGCGCGCTGCTGCTCCGGCGCAATGCCCAGCATCGCCGCGTCGGACACCAGCATCCCCGGGCCAAAACCGAACATGGCGCGCCCCCGCGTCTGGTGATCCAGCTGGATCATGCGATCGGCGATCATGTAGGGATGGTGATAGGGAACCGAGATCACGCCAGCCCCGATGCGGATGCGCGATGTACGCTCGGCCGCGGCGGCGATGAACAGGTCTGGCGATCCGTAGATCTGCATTCCGCCCGAATGATGCTCGCCCATCCAGACTTCCGAAAAGCCCAGATACTCGAGCCATTGCACGAGTTCGAAATCACGCTGCATGCACAGCGAGACATCTTCGTCGTTGCCGTGATGGGGGGGGAGGAACACTCCCGTTCGCACATGGCGGGACTCAGTCAAGCAAGGCCTCCACAAGTTTGTTTTGCCGCGCGTCTGCATCGCGGTTGCCTTCGATCCATAATCCGACCGGCGGGGAGGAGGCAAGATAAATTATAGTTGATTAGAAAAATGCGTGTCGACTCGCCGGCAGGCCATCAACGAGGTAAACGGCTTCCCCTGGCGCGTTGGACGAGCGATGGGGCGAAAACTGCGAGACTGCACAAACTGAAGCCGCTGTCGCGGATGTCGGAAAATCCGCGATTTTATCCCACACGACCATGTCGGGAATATCTCAAAAATCCATGCAAATATGGAATATGAAGTTTATTTATCCTCTCTATTGAATTTAATTTTGGTGCATGTATGCTCCGTCGAACATGAAAAGAGCCGCCATCGGGTGGGCTTCAATATGGGGAGAGCAGGCAGATGCGCCTGGGTTGTACCGTTTCCGCTCTTGCACTGGCTATCGCGACATCGCCCGTCGCCTTCGCGCAAACCAGCGATTCTTCCACGAAGACAAATATGGTTGACGGGCAATCGCCGGAGGCGCAGCCGGAGTCCGGGATTACCGACATCATCGTCACCGCACAGCGCCGCACGGAATCGATCCAGAATTCGTCGCTTTCCCTTGCCGTGGTCGATGCAAAGCAACTGGCCACAGCCGGGGTGACGCAGCCGGAAGGTCTGAGCCGGCTGGTACCCAACCTGCAAGTCGGCTCGTTCGCCTATGCGCGCATCTATCTGCGCGGCGTTGGCGATAACACGGCGAACGGCTTTGCGCAGTCTGCGGTCGCCTTCAACGTGGATGGCGTGCATGTGGCGCGTTCCACGCAGTATGGCGGCAGCTTCTACGACGTAGCGCGGATCGAGGTGCTGAAAGGCCCGCAGGGGACGCTTTACGGGCGCAACGCTTCGGCCGGGGTGATCAACGTGATTACCAACGCGCCTACGCAGAAATTCGAAGGCTACCTCAGCGCCAACGTCGGCAACTACAATTTCTACCAGCTGCAGGGGGCGCTCAACGTGCCCATCACCGATACGCTTGCCGGTCGCGTGGCCTTCAACGTGGTGGAGCGCGATGGGTATCTGCAGGACGGATACGACGATGAATCGCAGCGGTCCGGCCGTCTGCGGTTGTTGTGGGAGCCGAGCAGCGCCGTCAGCCTCGGGTTGAAGGCCGATGTCACGCACACCGGCGGCAAGGGGCAATCGGGCGTCGTATTCCCCACGCCGGCCGGCGCCGATCCCTGGATGGCGGCCTCCGGCGATCTGGTTCGGCAATACCAGATCGCTACCGGATCACCTCGCGTGCCATCCGATGGCTTCGTGGACAACACCTATGTCGGCGTTTCGGCGGAGTTGAACGCGAAGCTGGGCTTTGCGGACCTCACGGTGGTTCCCGCCTATCGCTGGCAGGATTTCGCGTTCTACGCATCGCCGGCCGGCAACCTCAATTTCCGCGAGGCGGACAAGGTCTACCAGACCTCGCTCGAAGTCCGGCTGGCGCGGAATACATCGAACTACAACATCGTGCTCGGCGGGTTCTATTTTCGCGAAGTCACCTATGCGGATTCCCGCATCGACCAGGGCGCGCGTGCGGGCGCCCTGGCAGGCAACTCATCGATCTTCACGTCCTATCGCGCGCCGACCAAGGCGCTCGCGGTATTCGCCGACGGGCGCCTTTCGCTCACCGATCGCCTCCGCGTGCTGGCGGGCATTCGCTACACCGATGAAAAGCGCGGCCTGTTCGGGGTGACCACGACCTTTTCCACCATCGCAAGCGTTCCCACCTGTCCACCGACGATCGCGCTGTTCGATCCTGCCTATCGCTTCTGCCTTCAGGGCCGGGCCGATAACGAAGTGAAGAACAACGCCGTCACCTGGCGCGGGGGCGTGGAATTCGATCTCGCGCCGCGCTCCATGGCCTATGCCCGCGTCGATCGCGGCTTCAAATCGGGCGGGGTTTTCTCGGGCGCGGCCCCGGGCAATGACTATGCGCCGGAATTCCTGACATCCTACGTCGCGGGCGTGCGCAACCGCTTTCTCGACAACAAGTTGCAGGTCAATCTGGAAGGCTTTTACTGGGACTACCAGGACTACCAGTTCACGTTCGTCAATTTCGACACGCGCGGCGTATCGGCGCTTGTGACCCGCAATGTCGGCGCGGCCCGCATCTATGGCGGCAATGTCGATGTCGTGTGGCAGCCGCAGCGAAGCGATACCTTCACCTTCAACGTCGAATACCTGAACGCGCGCTTCAAGTCGTTCACCTACACAACATCGCTTGCCAGCGATCCGGCGCGGGAATGTCCTTCGCTGGGCGTGGTCGGGTCGGTGAACGCACCCGGCCGCGGTCCTGTAAATCTTTATGGCTTCAGCTGCGCCGGCGCGGCGCTGCCCCGCGCGCCCGAATGGACGCTGCGCGGCGGATGGACGCATGAATTCGAACTGTCGAGCGGTGCTACTTTCATTACCGATATCGATGCGCAGTACAGCTCATCCTACAAGCTTGATCTCACCAAGGTGGCGTTCCTCACGCAGTCGCCGTACGCGCTTCTCAACGCGCAGCTCACGTACCGCTCGCCGGACCGGCAGGTTACCGTCACGGCCTGGATGCGCAACATCACCAACCGCGCCGTTTACAACGATGCCCGTCGCTATGGCTCCACCAACTTCGCCGGCGGCGATATCCGGCCGCCGCGCACGTTCGGCGCATCGCTGAAGTACAGCTTCTAAGGCGGCGCGCATTCCGCCACGCCAGGAGTGAGCGCCGATCTTGCGACGGCGTCCACTTCAGGTTGCGGCGTCGTCCGGCAGGGACCACGCCTGTTCGTCTTCAGCCACGGCCTTGTGCAGCCATCGCCGGAAGCGGGCGACAAGCGGCTCGTTCCAGCGTGGCCGGCTGCACCGGAAATAGTAGGCTCCCAGCCGTACAGGCTCCCAGGGGCCGTCATCGGGCGACAGCATGACCAGTCGGCCGCTGGCCAGATCGTCGGCAACCAGGTAGTGGTTGGCCAGCGCCACGCCTTGCCCCGATCGTGCCGCGACGAGCGCCAGGTGCGCCTGCCCGTACCGCGCGACCGGCTGGCTTACCTTGGGGCTAAGGCCTTGTAGCGAAAGCCAGTTGGCCCATTCCGCATCGGACCGCTCCTGGATCATCGGCAGGTCCAGAATGTCCTTGCGCTGGCGCAGGGCGCCGTGCCGGCCGATCCTGAAAGACGGCGCGGCGACAGGAAACACCACGGGCCGGGCAATTTCCTCCGCGCGCATGTCATCGGGCAAGGTCTTGGCGTCATCGTCGAACAGATAGCGGATGTCGCCGTCCGCTTCGTCGTGCCGGAACGATGGTTCCGTGTCGGTGGAATGGAGATCGACCAGCGGTCCGCTGCGTTCGCGCGCGCCGGTGCGAAAGTCCGGGAGACGTTGCGCCAGCCAGTGCAATGAAAAGCCTGCGGAACACCAGATGGTCAGCGGGCGCGCGTGCGCTCCCTTCACCGCGCTCGTCGCCGCTTCCATGTCGGAAATGGCGGCGGAGATTCGCGCATGATACCGGCGCCCGGCTTCGGTCAGCTCGCCCGTCCGGCGATTGTAGAGCGTGACGCCCAGGAAGGTTTCCAGCGCGGCCATGTGACGGCTGACGATGGCGTGGCTAATCTGCAGAGAGTGCGCCGCCTTGCGAATGCCACCCAGGCGGCCGACCCTGTCGAACGCGCGCAGCACGGCAAACGGCGGAAGGATTCCGGTACTCATGGTGGTAACCTAACGTTACCACCCAGACCATACAAGGCGCCTTCCGTCGACCGGCGGAGAGCTCTAGGCCGGCGGCTACCGCGATCCATGCCACCCTTTTCCGCGTGCGTATCCCATCGCGCAGCAGGAGTTGCCTCATGACGAACCAGTCCATTCTCGAACGCCGCGAACGCGCTGTGCCGCGTGGCGTTGCCACGGCGACACCGGTCTTCGCGGCCCGAGCCGAGAATGCCGAGATCTGGGACGTCGAGGGCAAGCGCTACGTCGATTTCGCGGGCGGCATCGCCGTGCTCAACGTGGGGCACCGACATCCCCGCGTGATGGCGGCCGTGGCCGAACAGCTCGACGCCTATACGCACACGGCGTTTCAGGTCATGGCTTACGAGCCCTATATCGAGCTGGCCGAGAAGCTGAACGCGATCGCGCCGGTGGAAGGCGAAGCCAAGACCATCTTCTTCACCACCGGCGCGGAAGCGACCGAGAACGCGGTGAAGATCGCCCGCGCCGCCACCGGCCGTCCCGGCATCATCGCCTTTGCCGGCGGTTTCCACGGGCGCACCCTGCTGTCTTCGGCGATGACCGGCAAGGTCAACCCCTACAAGCGGGGTCTCGGTCCGTTCCCGGCCGAAATCTACCACATCCCGCTCCCCTCGGAATCGAGCGGCGTCACGCTGGACCAGACGCTCAAGGCGCTGGATTTCCTGTTCGCGGCGGACATCGAGCCGGAACGCATCGCGGCGTTCATCATCGAGCCGGTGCAGGGCGAGGGCGGCTTTCACATGGCCGATCCCGGCCTGTTCGAGGCGCTGGACAAGCTGCGCCAGACCTACGGTATCCTGATCATCGCTGATGAAGTGCAGACCGGCTTTGCCCGCACGGGCAAGATGTTCGGCATCGAACACCAGCCGGTGAAGCCCGACCTGCTGACCGTGGCCAAATCCCTTGCCGGCGGCTTCCCGCTGTCGGGCGTGATCGGCCGTGCCGACGTGATGGACGCGATCGGCCCCGGCGGACTGGGCGGTACTTATGCCGGCTCGCCGGTCGCGGTGGCGGCGGCGCTCGCCGTGCTGGACGTGATCGAGGAGGAAAAGCTCAACGATCGCGCCAACGCCATCGGCGAACGCATCCGCGCGGCGATCACGGTGGCGGCAACGCGCAACGATACCGTCCGGATCGCCAACCTGCGTGGCCCCGGCGCGATGATCGCCTTCGACGTGATGGATCAGGACGGCAACCCGGACGGCGCGGCGGCCAAGCGGGTGACGGGCGCCGCGCTCGAACGCGGGCTGGTGGTGCTGACCTGCGGAACGCTGGGCCAGACCATCCGCATCCTGGTGCCGCTGACCGCCAGCGATGCCGTGCTCGACGAAGGGCTGGCGGTGCTGACCGATGCCCTTGTCGCCGCGAAGGAAGCCGCGTGATGCTTGTCGAGAAGTCCAAGACGGTGCTCGAGCACGACGAACATGGGCTGTTGCGCGATACGGCGTTCATCGATGGCGCCTGGGTAACGGGCGAGCACACGTTCGACGTGACCAACCCCGCCGATGGTTCGCTGGTTGGTACGGTCCCTTCGCTCGGCGCGGCTGAAGCGACGCTGGCGGTCGACGCGGCGGCGCGGGCGCAGCCGGCGTGGGCGCGGCTGACCGGGCAGGCACGGGGGGCTGTCCTGCGGCGCTGGGCCGCCCTGATGCTGGAGAACAAGGACGCGCTGGCGCGCCTGATGACGGCCGAACAGGGCAAGCCGCTGGCGGAAGCGGCGGGCGAGGTCGCCTATGCGGCAAGCTTCCTCGAATGGTTCGCGGAAGAGGCCCGGCGCGTCAATGGCGCGCTGTTGACGCCGCATGCCACGGACCGGCGGCTGGTCGTTCGCAAGGAACCCGTTGGCGTGGTCGCGGCGGTGACGCCGTGGAACTTCCCGCTGGCGATGATCACGCGCAAGGCCGGGCCGGCGCTGGCCGCCGGTTGTACTTTCGTGCTCAAACCGTCGGAACTGACGCCGCTTTCGGCGCTGGCGCTGGCGCGGCTGGCGGAGCTGGCCGGCGTTCCGGCGGGCGTATTCAATGTGGTGATGGGCGATGCCGTCGCCATCGGCGAGGTGCTGACCGGCGACAAGCGGGTGCGCAAGTTCACCTTCACGGGCAGCACGGCGGTGGGCAAGATGCTGGCCGCGCGCTGCATGAACACGGTGAAGCGCGTTTCGCTGGAACTGGGCGGCAACGCCCCGTTCATCGTGTTCGACGATGCCGATCTTGAGGCCGCCGTGGAAGGCGCGCTGGCTTCGAAGTTCCGCAACGCCGGGCAGACCTGCGTCTGCGCAAACCGGTTGCTGGTCCAGTCCGGCATCTACGATGCCTTCGCCGCGCGGCTGGCGGAACGGGTAGCGGCGTTCGTGGTCGGTGCCGGTCTGGCCGGACCCACCGATCAGGGGCCGCTGATCGACGCGCGCGCGGTTGCCAAGGCGCAGGCGCATGTCCAGGACGCGGTATCGCGCGGCGGCCGGATTTTGACGGGGGGTGGGGCGCTGACCGACGACGCCCACGCGGGCGGCACGTTCTTCGCGCCGACGGTGATTGCGGACGTACCCGCCGACTCGTTGCTGTGCCGCGAGGAGACCTTCGGCCCGGTGGCCGGGCTGGTGCGGTTCGAAACCGAGGACGAGGCCATCGCGATAGCCAACGATACCGACGCGGGTCTCGCCGCCTATGTGTTCACGCGCGATCTCGGCCGGAGCTGGCGTGTTCCGGAGGCGCTGGCCTATGGCATGGTCGGGCTGAATACCGGGCTGATCTCCACCGAAGTCGCCCCGTTCGGCGGGGTCAAGGAATCCGGCATCGGGCGCGAAGGATCGTCGTTCGGGATGGACGACTATCTCGACATCAAGCTGACCTGCCTGGGTATCTGAGTTCAGCCATCCCCTCGGCGCAACTGGCGGCTGTAGAGCCAGCCAATGCCGATCAGGCTGAAGCCCAGCGCGACGAAGCTGGCGATGCGGAGCAGCCCTTCGAGGCCCGAGGCATCGAACAGGAAGACCTTCACCACCGCGGCGAGCATCAGCACCAGCGAGGCGATCCGCCAGTCGTGCCGCTTGCGGCGGATGCCCCACAGCAGGAAGCCGATGGCGAGCGCGATGCCGAGGATCGAGCGGAGGATGTCTTCCGCCGGCCCGACGCCAGGATCGACCAGCAAGGTGCCATGGAAAGCCTGCCGCAGGCTGGCCCAGGCGAAGCCGGCCACCGTCAGCATCAGCACCGGCTGTATCGCGCGATCGATGACCCTGCCGGCGGCGGGCAGGGCCTGCGCGAGCTGGTAGAGCGCTAGCGGCAGCAGGACGAACAGCGGGGCCAACAGGTTGAGCGCCGGCAGGGCGCCCACATCCTGCGTGCTCCACAGCGGGTTGTGCAGCAGCAGGCTGTACCACAGCCCATGCAGGCCGGCGGCGGCGGTGAGCACGGCGGCGGGCACCGATGCTTCGGCCGGATCGCGTCGGCGCCGCAGCAGGAGCCAGCCCGCGCCCAGCAGCATGCCCGACCAGACAAGCCGTTCGATCAGGCCGGTCGTGATGAAGTCCGTGCCGACCAGCGCCGCGAACAGGTGACGGTATAGGCCGTGCAAGGCCACGCCTCCGATCACGCCGCCGATCACGGCCAGGTGGATCAGCACGAAGCGCGGCAGGCGCGTGCGTTGCAGCCAGGCCGCGCCGCCCAGCAGCAGGGCAGGGATCGCCAGCCGCCGGACCAGCGCCAGCGTGCCCAGATCGGGATGGTCGAGCAGCATCGGAACACCGGCCAGCGAACGGAGCGCGTGGTCCAACCACTGGACCAGCGGCAGGAAAGCCCAGCCGAGGACAAGGCCAAGCAGCGTGACCCCCGCCGCGCGCAAGGCCGGCCATGGGAGCGTGCGACTCCCAGCGGCTACGGCAAGCAGGCCAAGCGGCGGCACCAGCGGCAAGGCAACCGGCGGCACGACTTGCGCCAGCGCGCCATATCCGGCCAGCACCGCGGCGACTTCTCCGGTCAGGCGCAAGGCCCCTATCCGCGCCCGCAGCGCCAGGAACAGCGCCGGCGCCAGCAGGGCGGCCCAGCGCAGCAGGGCCGGCATGCTGGCCGGGGCATCGCTGCCACCGGTCAGCCGCGCCCATTCGTCCGTCGGATGCGCTCCCGACACGCCCAGTAGAAGCACCGCCGCCGCCGCGAATGGCAGCATCAGCGCCTCGTCGCGCGGCTGTTCCCGCCGTCTGACAACCGCCAACAGGGCCCCCGCCACGGCCGAGGCGGCGATGGGCAAGGTCCAGCCCGGCACGCGCTGCGCCAGCGCCCCATAGACGAACAGGCCTGTGACCAACCAGGCGGGCCGCCGCAGATGAACGTTCCGCGCGTTCCACGCGAACAACCCGAAGCCCAGCGCCAGCCCGGCCCAGCGCAACAGCGCGGTCAGGTCCGCGCCCGCGCCGGCACCCTCGACCAGCGCGTTCGGCTCGGCCAGCGGGACCGGCACGAACGTCACGACAAGCTGCACCAGCGCCAGTGCTCCGAACGTGGTGGCGATTGGTTCTACCCGACGGTCGTCGGCCTTGGCGGACAGGGCCAGCCCGGCGAGCGCCACCAGCATGGTCCACAGCGGCGCCTGCCAATGGGCGAACGCGAACCACGCGGCGGTGATGAGCAGGCCGCCGCCGGTTGCCAGCAACAGGGCGAAGCGCCGGTCGTCGCGCCGGTCGGGCGCGCGCCAGCCGAGCGCCGCTGCGCCCAGCACCAGCAGCGCTCCGCCGAGCGCGCACAAGGCCACGGGCAGGCTGTACCCCGTCCACACCTGCTCCGCATGGCGCAGCCCGAGCAGCGGCGCGGCCACGGCGATGCCGGCCAGCTCGACCGCGCGTTGCAGGCGCGCGGGCGCTTGCCACAGCCGTGCCAGCAACGGCCCGGCATGGATCGCGGCGAGCGTCAGCCCCATGGTCAGCAGCCAGCCGGTTTCCGGGTGCGGCCAGAGCATCAGCAGGATAACGGACAGCGCCGCGCTCAGTGTCGGCACGATCGCCAGGTCGCGTTCGCGCCAGGCGAGGAACTGGCCGGCGGCGGCGATCAGCGCGAACAGGCCCCAGTGCAGCGGCAGGAACCCGCCCAGCGCGACCAGCAGGCCAAGCTGCGCGGCGCCGATCACCGCGGCGGCGGACCGCAGCAGGCGTTGCGCCGCGCCGGCAAAGGCGAACAGCGGCAGGACGATGGCCAGCAGCATCACGAAACCGCCGATCGACAGCGCGCCCACCGTTTCCAGCGCCTTGCCGGCCAGGATCAGCCACAGGCTCCATCCGGCGCCGCCGAGCAGGGCCAGCAGGGCAAGCCACGGCCAGCGCTGCGCCCGTGCCACGCCCGCCAGCCCCGCGATGGTGAAGCCGAGATAGACCGCGAGCATCGGCACGTTGGCATCCAGCCCCACCGTCAGCGCCGGCGCGGCAAGGCCGCCCGCCAGCCCCAGCACGGCGCTGGGCATGCCGTGGCGCAGCGAGAGCCACAACGCCCCGCCCGTGACCAGCGCAAGGCCTGCGAACGCCGCGAGCGGAGGGATGAGATGATAGAGGTTCGCGGCCACCAGCAGCGCCGCATAGAGCGTGGAGATACCGGCGCCGGACAGCGCCTGGCTGACGCGCGGATCGGCCACCTTCTCCCGCGCGCGCCATGCCCATTCGGCCGCGCCGATCAGGCCAAAGCCGAACAGCATGCCGCAGACCGCCTGCACGCCGGGGGTGAATATCCGTCCGAAAAAGCCCTGGTCGATGGCGTATTTGACGATCAGCACGCCGGCGATGGCAAGCGTGATGCCGCCGGCCCAAATCGGCAGCTTGCGGCCGAACAGTTCCTCGAAATTGATCGCGGCGCGGCGCATGGCCGGGGCGGGTTCCGGCTCCGGAGCAGGCTCCGGCTCGAAAACCTGCACCGGAAGCGGATCGGCCGGCGCTTCCACGGCGGGTTCGGCCGGCATTTCCCAGGCCATCGCCGGTAGCGTTTCGGCCATGGGTTCGGGCGGCGAGGGAGGGGGCGTTTCGATTTCGGGTTCGGGTGCCGCTGCCGCCGGTGTTTCCGGCTGGGCCTCGGCCACCACCGGTAAGGATGTTTCCACTGTCGGCTCGACCGATTCGACGCGTGGCATCGCGCCCGCCGCGATGCGCCGGCGCAGCTCGTCCTCCACCAGCCGCAGGCGGCGCTCAAGCTCGGCAATCCGCGATCGGGCGCCCAGCAACAGCGCTCCGCCCACGAACACGATCAGCGTGAGGATCAATCCCATCACCGGTTCTCCTTGGGACCGGACGTTACCCGAAAAATTATCATTGTTCAATTTAATAATAGACAGTGTATAATTTGACGCTATCGTAGCGTCGGTGCCGCATGGAATCGGCGTATCCGCAAAAGGGAATGCCTGCGATGAGCAGAGGATACTGGCAAAGTCTGAAACGCGATCTGGAAGCGCCCATCGAGGCGCGTGGCTTCGGCACGGGCTGGTTCGCCGGATTTTTCGCGATCGTGCTGGCGATGGCCGGCCTGTGCTTCGTGGCGGCGCTGCGCTGGCCCGAATGGTTCGCCATGCCGGAACTGGCCAAGCTGCGCGACATGCAGGGCTTCCGCCCGTTCGTGCACCTGACCTTGCTCGGCGCCTATGCGCTGGCCTTGCTCAGCCTGCTGCTGCGCCCGCGCAAGGCGCTGGGCGGCACCGCGCTGGTACTGGCGCTGGCCGCCTCGATCCTGGGCGGCGCGGCGGTTCAGCCGCGCGAAACGCACGACTGGGGCGTGTTCTTCGGTGTCGATTTCTTCGCGGTGAACATGATCGCCACCGGCCTGATGTTCGCGCCGATCGAGCGCATCTTCCCGCACCTTGCCAAGCAGCGCCTGTTCCGCACCGAATGGCGCGAAGACCTGTTCTATTACCTCGTCAGTTCGATGCTGGTGCAGTTCATCACCTTTCTCGCGCTGGCGCCGTCGAGCTATGTCAACACCCATTTCGGCTGGCTCGACCATACCCGGTCGGCCGTGGGCAGCCTGCCATGGCCGGTGCAGTTCCTGCTAGCCATGATCCTGACCGATCTGGCGCAGTACTGGTTCCACCGGCTGTTCCATCGCGTGCCGTTCCTGTGGGGCTTCCATGCGGTGCATCATAGCGCGAAGGCGATGGACTGGCTGGCCGGCGCGCGGATGCACTTCGTGGAGATCGTGCTGCTGCGCGGGGTAACGTCGCTGCCGCTGCTCACGCTCGGCTTCGCGCCATCGGTGATGCAGGCATATGTCGGGATGGTCTATGTCTATGCCTCGCTGGTCCACGCCAACCTGCGCGGCGATTTCAATGTGCTGGGCAAGTTCGTGGTCGTGCCGCGCTTCCACCACTGGCACCACGCGATCGAGGCGGAAGGCGTGGACAAGAACTTCGCCATCCACTTCCCCATCCTCGACCGGCTGTTCGGCACGCATTATTTCCCCGACAGCCAGTGGCCCAGTGGATACGGCGTTCCCGAAAGCGTGCCCAACGGCTATCTGGCGCAGATGAAGTATCCGTTCGTCCGCCAACAGGGATGAACGGGCAGGGATGAGCACGCCGGAATGAATACGCAGGGCTGACATGGGCCGCCGATCCGATCACTCCCGCCCCGAACTGCGCGAAATGATCGTCGCGGAGGGGCATCGCCAGATGCTGGAAGTGGGCTTCGCCCGCTTCTCGGCGCGGGAGGTTGCCAAGCGGATCGGCTATTCGATCGGCACGATCTACAACGTGTTCGGCACTTATGAGGGCCTGATCCTGGCGATCAACGGCCGCACTCTGGATCTGTGGCGCGACTATCTGGAAGCGCGGCTGGCCGGCGAGCATGGCGACCGTCTGAAGCGGGCAGTCGACGCCTATTTCGAATTCGCCGTGGTCAACCGCCATGCCTGGGCGGCGCTTTATGATTTTCGCCTGCCGGACGACATGGAACCGCCGGAAAGCTATGCCCGGCAAGTGACCGCAATCTTCGAGATCGTGGTGGCCGAACTTGTCGCCGTGCTGCCCCCGGAGCGCAGCGAGGAAGCGCCGGCGCTGGCGCGATCGCTGCTGGCGACCGTCCATGGGCACTGCTTCTTCACCATGAACGGCACGTTCCGCATCCTGGGTGAAACCGATCCGCTCGCCGCCGCGCTCGCCCGCGTGCGCGAGGCGGTGAGGGGATAGGCTCAGCCCGCCTTCAGCACGCGCGGCAATGTCGCGCCCATCACGGTCAGCGCTTCGGGTCCATAGACGCTGCCGTTGCGTTCGAATTCCGGCTGCGTGATCCGTTCCGCCCCTTGCGCGCCGAACAGCACGACCTCGTCATCGAGCCGGACCTTGTCCTGCCAGCCGGTGACGTCCGCCATCATCGTGTTCATCGTCACCCGGCCGACCACGGGGAAGCGCCGGCCGCCGATCAGCACTTCGGTACGGTTGTGGCTCTCCGCTTCGAACTCCGGCCGGTTGGCATGGCTGAAGCCGCGCCGGTAGCCATCGGAATAGCCGATCGGAATGTTGGCGAGCCAGCTTTCGCGATCGAGGCGGTAGGTGCGGTCGTAATTGACCGTCTGCCCGGCGGGATAGTGGTTCACCGCCGCGACGCGCGACTTGATCGCCATCGTCGGCCGGAATTTATCGGTTTTCGTGCTGCCCGGATCGCCATAGATCGCGCCGCCCACGCGCACCATGTCGAGCCGGGTTTCGGGATGCTCCAGCGTGGCGAATGTATTGGCGGTGTGGCGCAGCAGCGGGCGGGTATCGAGCCCGGCCGAGGCCAGCCAGCCAAGGTCGTCCTGAAAGCGCCCGAGCTGGCCGAGGATGTCGGCGGCTTCCTCGCTGGGATAGTGCGTCATCGCGCCCGTAATGCGCAGACCCTTGAGCGCGAGCAGCGCACGGGCATCGGCCTGCCCATAGGCGCTCGAAAGCTCCACGCCGTTGCGGCTCATGCCCCCGGCGTTGAGGGCGATGTGGACGGAAAGCGGCCGCTTCGGCTTGCCCTTGAGCCACAGCGCCTGAAGCCGCTCGGCGGCCAGCGGATTGGCGATCAGCTCGGTGATGCCCAGCGCGAAGCCGTCCTCCATCTCCTCGGGCGTGGCCGTGCGGATGCGGATCAGCCGGCCACGAAAACCGAGCTGGCGTGCCACGCGTGCCTCGTCGTTCGAAGTGATCGCCACGTCGCTCACGCGCTTGCGCAGGATCGAGGGGATCAGCAGCGCGATGCTGTTGCCATAGGCATCGGCCTTCATCACCGCGCACAGGCGCGTGCCGCCGGTCCACTGGCGCACTGCGTCGATATTGGCCTCGAACGCGCCGGCATCCACTTCGATCCAGCCGTTGCGCCGGGCGGCGCGGGCAGGAGTCAGGCCGAAGTTGCCGGCCGACAGGATCGGCGCGGCCAGGGCGCGGCCGGCTCCGAAGGCTGCCAGTCCGGCGCCGGCCTTCAGCAAGCCGCGCCGCTGCATCACAGGCCGCCCCGCTTGAGGAACTGGCCCGGATAACTGCCGGTCGCCTTGCCCTCGCGATAGACCATCACGCCGTTGACCATCACGTCGGAAACGCCCGTGGCCAGCGCGCCGGGGTTCTCCACCGTGGCGTGATCGGCGATGGTGTCGGGATTGAACAGCACCAGATCGGCCTTGTAGCCGGGCTTGATCAGGCCGCGCCCTTCCAGCCCGATGTGCTCGGCCGAAAGCGCGGTCATCTTGTGGATCGCTTCCGGCAGCGTCAGCCGGTGCTGTTCGCGCACGTAGAGCCGCAGCACCTTGGCGAAAGCGCCGGCCCCGCGCGGGTGGCGCGATCCGACCATGCCGTCCGAACAGATGTTGCTGTTGGGCCAGGCGATGAAATCGGCGACGTCGGCGGGCGACATCGCGGTGCCGATCACCGCTTCCACGCGGTCGGCATCCGGATGCGCCTTGCGCCAGGCCTGGGCCGTCTGGATCAGCCAGAGATAGGTCGCGGCCGGCTCCTCGTGCCGCTCGGCGGCGATGTCGGCGATGGTGTGGCCGACATAGGCCGGGTTGGGCGCATAGAAGCCAAGCAACATGCCGGCGGGCGTGGTCAGGTGCGTCAGCGCGAAGCGGGCGGCGGCGATGTCGGTGAAATCGCGCTTGGGAAACAGCACGGTCAGCGTCGATTGCCAGTACTCGTAAGGATAGACGTCCGCCGTCACCTTGATCCCGCGCGCCCGCGCCGCATCCAGCTTGGCCAGCACCTTGCCGGCATCGCCCCAGCGATCGACCAGACCCAGCTTGAGGTGCGAGATCTGCACGGGCACGCCCGTCTTCTCGCCCAGGTCGAGCAGTTCATCGAGCGCGGCGTCGAAGGTCAGGTCCTCGTTACGCATGTGGCTGATGTAGCGCCCGTGATCCGCCTGCGTGGTGCGGGCGAGCGCGAGCAGTTCGCCATGATCCGAATAGATGCCGGGATCGTATTCGAGGCCGGTGGACAGGCCCAGCGATCCGGCCTTGAGATCGGCATCGAGCAGCGCCTGCATCGCGGTGACTTCGGCGGGCGTGGCGGTGCGCTTGTAATCCTCGCCCATCACCTTTTCGCGCAGATAGCCGTGCCCGGTATAGGCGGTGACGTTGACGGCGGCGGGCCGCGCGGCGAAGCGGGCGGCGGTTTCGGCGAAGGGGCCGTCGCTGCCCCCGTCCTGCCCGACGACCACCGTGGTCACGCCCTGCGCCAGCAGCACCGGCATCGCCCGATCGGCATAATCGCCGCGGTCGTGATGGCTGTGGCTGTCGATGAAACCGGGGGCGAGGGCAAGCCCGTCGCCCCGTATCACCGTGTCGGCGGGTGTGGCCGGCAGATCGCCGACCGCCACGATCCGGTCGCCATCGACGCGCACGGAAACCTTCTGCCCCGCCGCGCCGGACCCGTCGTAAACCGTCGCCCCGGTAATCAGCGTCGAAGCGCCTGCCGGTCCGGCGAAAGCCAGCGCGCTGGCCAGCGCCAGAACGACCCGCGCCGGAAAGATTATCCGGGATTGCCTTGAAATCAGTCCGCCCATGTCACCCCCTGCTGCCGGGGGTGCGCGGTGCCCGCGATGCGGCCGCAAGACACCCGACAAACCCCCATGGCGATCCTATTCGCGCCCCTTCGCGCTTGTCACGCCTTTAGGAGCCGTCGGACGAATAAAGGTGGACCTATGCGACCGGAGGCTACCCGTGCCGCATTGCCCGCGCATAGTCCCCGCGGGCGAGGACAAGGCTGAGCGCGCACAGCAGGCAGGGCACCGGCAGGATCAGCAGCGCCTTGTCCAGCCCGATCCTGTCGGCGATCATCCCGGTCACGAACGGCCCCGGCGCCAGGCCGAGCAGGTTGTTGCTGAGCGCCAAAACCGCCATCACCGTGCCGTGGATCGCGCGCGGCGTGAGGTTCGCGGCCATCGCCCCGGCAATCCCCGCCACGCCGGCCACAACCAGCAGCGCGCATCCGATCAGCGCGAGCTGCACGGCGCCCGGCGGCGCCAGAAAGGCGCCGGCAAAGAACACGGCGGCCATCAGCGCATAGACCAGCGCGACACGCGGCTTGATCGCCGGATCGCGCCGGGCAAGGCGATCGCCCACCACGCCGCAGGTCACCATGCCGATCGCGCAGACCAGCAGGAACAGCGCGGTCGTCCTGCCCGCGCGATCGATCGGCATGGCATAGTACCGGGTCAGCAGCAGCGGCAGGAACACGGAAAGCGCGCCGGCGCAGAACAGCTGGCTGCCGCTGGCGAAATAGGTCAGCCACAGCAGGCGCCGTCCGAACAGCTGGCGCCCCAGCACGCGCCAATCGAGCTTCTCGCGTGACGGGACGGGGCCGAGGCGGCTTTCGCGCACGATCAGCAGATAGAGCGCCGCCAGCACCAGACCGGCTCCACCGATCGCCTCGAACGCGCTGCGCCAGCCGTGCGCCGCCGCGATCTGGCCGCCGACCGCCACCCCGACCATCTGCCCGACGACCGAGCCGGCGAGAAACGAGGAAGACAGCGTCGAACGCAGTCCCACCGGAAACACCGCCAGCACCACGGCGATGCCCACGCTGCCATAGGCCGCCTCGCCCACGCCGACGAGCAGCCGGGCGAACAGCATCTGGTGATAGCTCTGCGCCAGCGCGCCGCCCAGCGTGGCGAGGCTCCACAGCGTTGCCATCGCGAACAGGCTGCGCACGCGGCCGAACCGGTCGGCCGCCAGCGAGAGCGGAAACGTCAGCAGGCCCACCGCCAGCGCGACCACGCTGGACAGCGAGGCGACCTCGGCATCGCCCAGGTTCCATTCGGCCTTGAGCAGAGGGTTGACCGCGTTGAGCACCTGCCGGGTCATGTGATCGGACATCAGCAGCCCGAAGCTCAGCGCGAACACGATCCAGCCATAGGCGCTTGTCCGCTCCGGGCCGGGCTGATCGATCACGACGGCCGCGTGCGCCATTCAGAACATTCCACCGTTGGGGCTGATAATCTGGCCCGCAAGGTAGTGGTTGTCGCCAGCAAGGTACAGCACCAGCCCCGCGTATTCTTCCAGCGATCCCAGGCGCCCCGCCGGCACAAACTGGAACATGCGGTTGCGTGCTTCGGGATCGAGCCGGGCAAGGTAATCGTCGAACATCGGGGTGGCGACGCCGCCGGGCGCGATCGCGTTGACGAAGATGTTGGCGCCCGCCACTTCGGCGCCGACCGAGCGGGTGAACGCGATGACCGCGCCCTTGGTGGCGGAATAATGCGGGCTGTGCGCGCTGTAAGCCGAAAGCCCGGCGATCGACGCGATGTTGACGATGCGTCCATGCCGCCGCGGTTCCATCTGGCGCAGCGCGGCGCGGGTGCAGAAAAACACCCCGTGGACGTTCACCCCCCAGAAGCGCAGCCATTCGGTATCGGTCATGGCCGAGGTAAAGCCCAGCGTGCCGCGTTCGACAGGGGTTGTGAGCCAAGCGTAATGCCGGTTGCGCCGCGCCTCGTCGTCGGGGCCGCCCGGCACCAGCGCCGCGTTGTTTACGAGAACGTCGACCGGGCCCAGGGCTTGCGCCGTCTCCGCGAAAAACCGGTCAACGGCCGTACTGTCGCTGACATCGCAAGGGGAGGCGAACACGTCCGCGCCCATGGACCGCAGACCGGCGGCGGTTTCTTCCAGCGCCGGTTCCAGCACGTCACACAAGGCAAGGCGCCCGCCGTCGGCGGCCAGCGTCTGCGCGATGGCACGACCCAGGCCGCGCGCCGCGCCGGTGACCACGCACACTTTTCCATCGATCGACCCCATTCGTTCCGCCTTCGCTCGTCCCGCCCGCCGGCCGCGCGCGAATTTCCCGAGAACGTAGGTGGATCGATGATCATTTCTTTCTTATTCGCGCCAATAACTTCTGCATTCGCGCCATCAAGCCTCGTTATCCGTTGGCGTGGGGCATGGCGGCGGCGGGATGGCGCACGCAGGCGAGCGTGCCGCCCATGATGATCGCCCCCGCCACGCTCAACGGCAGGGCAAGGCCGGCATGGATGACCATCAGCGCGCCCCCGGCCGCGCCCGCGAAAATGGCCAGGATCGCGCCGAGCCTGCGGGAAAGATTGGGATTGCCGCCACCCGCCAGATGGGAATCGGCGGCGATGCCGGTGATGGTGAGCGTCAGGACGGTGGTGGTGAGGTCGGGCACCTTGAGCTGGCGAACGGTGGCGTTACGGAACCCCATGGCGATGGCGGTCAGCGCGATGATCGCGAACAGCGCGGCCTCCGGCTCCTGCGCCGGCACGCGGAAGGTCAGCGCCACCGCCGCCGCCAGCCACAAGGCGATGGTCTCGATCAGGGCGGAGATGGTCAGCCAGCGGCGCAGCGGCTCGCGGCCGAACCGCTGGCCGACCCGGCCCGCCAACAGCGCACCGCCGAAGAAGGCGAGCAGCGCGACCAGATAGGGCGCAATACGGAAGCCGGGGGTGCCGGCGGCGGCGAAGCCCAGGAAGACGATGTTCCCGGTCATGTTGGCGGTGAACACCTTGCCAAGCCCCAGCACGCTGACCGCGTCGACCAGCCCGGTGGTGACCGACAACAGCAGCAGCAGGCCCGGAAGGGGCGAGGTCGATGGTTTGCCGGATTCAGACATTGCTTGTTCTTCCTTGGTCCTAAAAGCGGAAATTGCTTTCGAAGCCGATCATGGTGATGCGGTGAGCGGGCCCGGTTTGGCGGATGAAAGTTCCTGGTGAGAAGACGGAGAGGGAGGCGGACAGTTCCAGTTCGGCGGTGGTTTGCCATGCGAGCGTGGCTTCGGCTTCCTTGCCGATGAAGCGGGCGTGGCTGGTGCCGGGCGCGCGGATCAGGTTGCCGGGAATGTCATAGACGCCATCGCCGGCCGTGTAGCGCCAATAGGCCATGGCGGCGATGCTGGCGGACCAGCCCTTGCCCAGCGGCGTGCTGATCCGGGGGTTGAGGCTGACGATGTTGGTCGGTCCCACGGGAGAAAGCTCGCCGAAGTACTTGCCCTTGGGGAACAGGGCGTTGAACGTGCCGAGATGATTGTCGCGCGGATTGCGGTCGCCGCTGACCACGTTGAAGCGCACGGTCACGTCGGGCGAGAGGCGGCCCAGCGGCACGGCGCGGCCCACTTCGCTGCCCAGCGTCCAGGCGGCGATCGGCTGCCCCGCAAAATCGCCGAACTGGTAGACGCCCTCGACGTTCCAGTGCCAGCGGGCCTGCGCGCCGTGGAGCCGCGCGCCGATCGTGTGGCGCCGTTCGCGGCCCTGCGCGGCGCCGAAGCGGGCATCGCGGTTGTAATAGCCGAGATAGTAGAGGTCGACGCCCGGCACCGTGGCGTAAGCGCCCCACAGCGCCTTCGTGGGGGACGTGCGATCGTCGAAGTTGCCGGGGCGCGAGAGCACCGGCTTCACCGCCAGCAGGCTGAGCTGCGCCTGCCCGTGGGTAACGATGGCGCGCACGCCATCGAAGGCCAGCGGCACGTTCGGGCCATAGCGCGTGCCGACGAGCCGTTCGGTGCCGAGCGAGAGCATCTGGCGCCCGGCGCGCAGCGTGACCGGCCCCGCGTCGACTTCGGCGAAGCCTTGCAGCAGGTCGATCCCGGTGCGGTCGACCGGCCCGGGGGCGGGAGCGACGCCGGCGGCATAGGCGACGATGGGCTGGGCGAACAGGCGCACCGGCCCGGCATGGAGATCGGCATAGGGCAGCGCGCGCACCCACAGGAAGCTGTCGTCGGGCGCCTGCGCGCCGCCCCACAGCGCGTTGCGGTTGTTCTCGTTGCGCAGGCGCACCTCGATGCCCGTGGACAGCCAGGCATCATCGCCCAGCGGGATGTATTTGAAGGGGCCGGTCCAGTGGTGGGCGCGCTTTGCCGCGTCGGCCAGGTCCGACCAGTCCTCGTCATAGCGCGTGATGCTCAGCGTGGGCGCCTGCCAGGCTTCGGCGGTCTGGGCGGCCGCTGGGGCGGGCCGTAGCGAGGACAGCACGGCGAGCAACAGCGCGAGGAGGACGCGGCGCGCCATGTCACCGCGCCATGTCACCGCGCCTGTCGCGCCACCAGCGCCACCAGCACGAAGCCGCCCGCCAGCCCGAGGTGCTCGAAGAAGGCGTTGGTCGCCATGAACCGGTCCGCGCCGGCGGGCAGGGTCCAGAAGGCGTTGGCCACCATCGCGGCCAGTACCGTGAACACGCCGAGCATGCCGGCGCCCAGCCAGACGAGGCGGCCGGCAAGGATCAGCAGCGGACCGATGATCTCGACAAGAATGGTAAGAGCGGCCCATAAACCAGCGGGATATAACCCAAAATGCGCCTGCTCCGCCACCGCGCCCGGCCAGTCCGCCAGCTTGGTCACGCCGCCCAGAAGGTAGGCGCTGACCAGCAGCAGGCGGGCGATGAACCACGTTGGCGCCCAGCCAAGCAACCGGTCCACGAAGCGCGGCGAAGCATCGGCGGCCATGTCACTGCGCCGCCGCGGCGTGGATTTCCGCGATATAGCCACCGGGGAAGCGCACGATCGCGCTCTGGCGGGCATTGGCGGTGAACGGGGCAACCAGCGTCTCGACACCGGCGGCCTTGGCCCGCGTCAGCGTGGCGGCCAGATCCGCCGTCTCGTAGCCGGTCATGTCGCGGCCATAGGGCCAGGGAAGCTGCCCGTCGGTGACGAAGACGACCATCTTGCCATAGCCGCTGTCGATGGCGACGCGGCGGATCGTCTTGCCGGGCTGGCCCACCTCGGCCCCCGACGCGGCGCGGTTGTCCGCCGTGACCCGGCCGTGCGCGAAGCCGGTCCAGCTCGCGATGAAGCGGTCGGCGGCGTCGGCCGTCAGGTAGATGCGGTTCTCGGGCACGGTGGCGAGCGGCGCGTAGCTCGGCTTGGCGGTGTGCCAGTAGAGCTGCATGTTCACGCCGCCCGGCCACTGGATCACCACGTCGCGCCCGATCGGATCGGGGAAGGCATCGAGCCGGCGCACCGCGCCATGCTTCACCGCGGAAGCGATGGCGGCGTCCATGTCGGTGACCAGATAGCCGGTGCGCTCGTCGCCGAAGGGGTAGGGGATCGGCGTCTTGAAGCCGAAGGCGGACACCGTGCCGGCGGGCGTCAGCGCAAGCTGCGACTTGGTCAGGCTTTTGGTGGGCGTGACCTGGAATTCGCCCTGCTTGCTGGTGCTGCCGCCGAAGGTGGCGACGAAGCTGGCGACGAACGTGTCGAAGGCGTCTTCGGGCACGTAGACATGGGTCGTGTCGTACTGCGGCCCCACGGCGTAGTCGGCGCCGGCGGCATCGCGCGCGAACGCTGCCGGTGTGGACAGAACCAGGCTGACAGCAGCAAGATAGGAAAGCTTTCTCATGTGATTTCTCCTGTATTCCCGGGATCAGACCGCCCAGCAGCCGCAGCCGAGCGCGCCCCAGAAGGTCTGCACGTCGGCCGCCGGCACGGACGCGCCCAGCGCGGCGGCGTGATCGTGGCCATGGACGCCGCATGCGGAGTGGCAACCGCAGGCCGAGGCGAGCCTGGCCCGTGCCTCGGGCGTCTTGTGGTAGCCGCCGAAGGTCGCGACCGGCGACCAGTCGGGCATCGGGCGCGGCAGGGCCGGGGCGAGCGGCGCATAGTCGCCCTCGCCATGGACGACCTTGCCGCCCAGCAGCGTCAGGACCGAGCGGATGTGGACGATCGCGTGCTCGGGCACGCTGAAGTAATCGTCCGACAGCACCGCCAGATCGGCAAGCTGCTCCGCCTTGATCTGACCTTTCTTCCCCACTTCGTTGGAAAACCACGTATTCTCGTAGGTCCACATCGCCAGAGCCTTTTCCCGGCTGACACGATTGGCGCCGGGATAGAGCGTGAGCCCGCCCACCGTGCGCCCGGTGACCAGCCAGGACAGCGACACCCACGGGTTGTAGCTGGCGACGCGCGTGGCATCCGTGCCCGCGCCCACCGGGATGCCCGCGGCGATCATCTTCGTGATCGGCGGGGTGCGCTCGGCCGCCCTGGCGCCATAGCGTTCGACGAAGTATTCGCCCTGATAGGCCATGCGGTGCTGCACGGCGATGCCGCCGCCAAGCGCGGCGATGCGGTCGATATTGCGGTCGCTGATCGTCTCGGCATGGTCGAAGAACCAGTTGATCCCGGTCAGCGGGATATCGCGATGGACCTTCTCGTACACATCGAGCGCGCGGCCGATGGTCTGGTCGTAGGTGGCGTGGAGGCGCCAGGGCCAGCGGTGTTCGGCCAGCAGGCGGATCACCGGTTCGAGATCGCCTTCCATGCTGGGCGGCATGTCGGGCCGGGCGACGCGGAAGTCCTCGAAGTCGGCCGCGGAATAGACCAGCATCTCGCCCGCGCCGTTGTGGCGGTAGCTGTCGTCGCCCTGGCCGGGGCTGACCTGCTTCACCCATCCGCTGAAGTCGGCGAGTTCCTCCTTCGGCTTCTGCGTGAACAGGTTGTAGCTGATGCGCACGGTCAGTTCGCCGTCCTGGTGCAGCTTCTCGATGATCCGGTAGTCGTCGGGATAGTTCTGGAAGCCGCCGCCGGCATCGATCACGCCGGTCACGCCCAGACTGTTCACATCGCGCATGAAGTGACGGGTGGAATTGATCTGATAGTCCTCGGGAAGTTTGGGTCCCTTGGCCAGCGTCGAATAGAGGATCGTGGCGTTGGGCTGGGCCAGCAGCAGGCCGGTCGGGTTGCCGGCGGCGTCGCGCACGATCTCGCCACCGGGCGGATTGGGCGTGTCCTTGGTATAGCCCACCACGCGCAGCGCGGCGGCGTTGAGCAGGGCGCGGTCGTAGAGATGCAGGATGAACACCGGCGTGTCGGGCGCGACGGCGTTGAGTTCGGCGATCGTCGGCAGGCGCTTCTCGGCAAACTGGTGCTCGGTGAACCCGCCCACCACGCGCACCCATTGCGGCGCGGGGGTGCGATCGACCTGCTGCTTCAGCATGGCCATCGCCTCGGCCAGCGAAGGCACGCCGTCCCAGCGCAGTTCCATGTTGAAGTTCAGGCCACCGCGGATGATGTGCATGTGGCTGTCGATCAGCCCCGGAATGACGCGGCGGCCCCCCACGTCGATCACCCGCGCATCGGGCAGGACCGCGGCGCGGACTTCCGCTTCGCTCCCCACCACCAGAAACCGGCCATCCCGGATCGCGATGGCCTCAGCAACCGGATTGGCACGATCAAGCGTCGACACCTTGGCGTTGACGAGGAGAAGTTCGGTCATGGGCTTTCCTTGGGCTTGGCCGGTGCCGACGGCCGGGACGCGGTTCAGTCGGCCGGACGGGCGCGGCGCAGAGCGATTCGCCGGATCGGGGAGGCCACGCGTTCCCCGGCCAGCATCCCCAGCAGCCCAGTCAGGGCGATGACCGGAGGCGCTGGCGAGTGCACCCCCAGCGTGGCGTAGAGGAGGCCGATCAGGATGCCAGCGCCCAGCGAGAGCAGGTGGTTCTTCATGGCCGCTTTCCCTCTGATCCGGAAGGTTTCCGTGATTGCGAGTGGCAGGATACGCGGCGGGGATTTTCCGGAAATCCAGATAAATTGGTTCAGACTTTTCCGGAAAATAGAAAAGTCTGAAAAAGCCGCGCCTCGCGTTGCCTGCGCTCGCGGCGGGCCTTATAGTGTTGTCGTCGTTGCCATTCTGGCGGCCCGGGGGCGGTGTGGACGGACAGGGCGTCTATCAGTTCAAACCGCACGAACGGCCCACCCTGCCAGGGTCGCCCGCCAATCCCGATCATCCCGCACGGCGGCGTCTGGGCTATTTCGCGGTCGGCGTGCTGATTGGCGTGACCGCGGGCCTGGGCAATGCGCTGGTGGCGGTCAATCTCAACTTCGCGCAGGGCACGCTGGGCCTCTATTCCAACGAGGCGGCCTGGCTGACGGCGGCCTATCTCATGACCAACACCACGGCGAATCTGCTGCTGGTGAAGTTCCGGCAACAGTTCGGCCTGCAGAGTTTCGTCCGGTACATGCTGGGCGCCTATGCGCTGGCGACGCTGTTGCACCTGTTCGTCCACGGCTTCTGGTCGTCGGTGCTGGTGCGGGCGGCCAGCGGCATGGCGGCGGCCGCGCTGACGACGCTGACCATCCTCTATCTGATGCAGGCCATGCCCGCGCCCAAGCGGCTTGCCGGGGTGATGCTGGGCATTTCCATTCCGCAACTGGCGACGCCGCTGGCGCGGGTGCTGTCGCCGGGCCTGCTGGAATGGGGCGACTGGCACATGCTGTACTGGTTCGAGCTGGGGCTGGCGCTGGCCATGCTGGCGGCGATCATGGTGCTGCCCCTTCCGCCCAGCGAGCGGTTCAAGGTGTTCGAGCGCGCCGATTTCCTCACGTTCGGGCTGCTCGGGCCGGGCCTGTGGCTGCTGATCGCCGCGCTGACGCAGGGTCGTATCGAATGGTGGACCGACCGCGCCTGGATCGGCTGGGCGCTGGCGGGCAGCATGGTGATGATCGCGGGGGCGCTGCTGATCGAGCATTTCCGCGCGAACCCGCTGATCAACACGCGCTGGCTGGGCACGCGCGAGATGCTACGGCTGATGGCCGTGGCGGCCTCCGTGCGCATCCTGCTTTCGGAACAGGCGTTCGGGTCGGTGGGCCTGCTCAACGTGGTGGGCATGATCAACGACCAGATGGTCACGCTGAACCTGGTGATCGTGCTGGCCTCGATCGCGGGCATGACCGTGGCGGTGCTGACCTTCAATCCCGAAAATCTTACGCGCCCGATCATCGTGTCCGCCGTGCTGATTGCGATCGGCGCGTTCATCGACGCGGGATCGACCAACCTCAGCCGGCCGGAGATGTTCTATTTCAGCCAAGCGCTGATCGGGTTCGCCTCGCTGCTGTTCATGGCGCAAGCGATGGTCATCGGCATGGCCCGGACGCTGCTGGCCGGGCCGCGCAATTTCATTAGCTTCGTGGTTCTGTTCAGCCTGAGCCAGAGCATAGGCGGCCTTGTCGGCACCGCCGCGCTCGGCACGTTCGAGACGGTGCGGGAGAAGTACCATTCGCACGAACTGGCGCAGGACGTGGTCATGACCGACCCGCAGGTGGCCTTGCGCGTGCGGGCAGGTTCGGGCGCGGTTGCGCCGGTGATCGGCGATCCGGCGCTGCGGAGCGCGGAAGGCGTTGCCCTGCTTTCGCAGCAGACCACGCGCGAGGCGCATATTCTTGCCTTCAACGATCTCTTTCTGGTGGTCTGCGTGCTGGCCGTGGCGGCGGCGCTGTGGGGCGTGGCGATCCGCCGCGCGATCCTGCGACGGCACGAGATTTCGCCGGTGATTCTCCTGCAACAGAAGATGGCCGAGCAGGCGGCCGCGATGTCGGGTCCCGCCACGGGGCGAAACGGGGAAAGCGCATGACGGATCAGGGGCCAAGCGAAACGATCAGGGCGGAACCGGCCCCGGCCGATCCACAGGTCAACCCCGTGCCCAACGGCTGGAGGCCGCCGGCCAAGAGCCGCCTGACCGTGATCGTCATCGCCGCGATCGCCGTGGCGGCGGCGCTGGCGATCCTTTACGCTTGGCAATTGCCTCCGTTCGCGGGCTGGAGCGAGGGGACGGACAACGCCTATGTGCGGGGCAGGGTCACCGTAATCAGCCCGCAGGTGAGCGGCTATGTGACGTCCGTGCCGGTTCGCGACTTCGCGCAGGTGAAGGCCGGGCAGGTGCTGGCCACGATCGATGACCGCATCTATGCCGCGCGGGTCGAACAGGCCAAGGCGAACCTGGCCGCGCAACTGGCCGCGCTTGCCAATTCGCAGCAGAGCCAGCGCGCGCGCGAAGCGGCGTTGACCGGGCAGGAAGCCGGGATCGCCAATGCGCAAGCGCAGCTCGTGCGGGCCGAGGCGGATATGAAGCGCGCGAACGCGCTGGTGGCCGACGGATCGATTTCCGAACGCGAGCGGGACCAGACGCGCGCCGCGTTGCTGGCGGCGCAGGCGGGCGTCCGGCAGGCATCGGCAACGCAGCAGGTCGGCCAGCAGGACGTGCGGTCGGTGCTGGTCGGCCGGGGTGGACTGGAAGCGGCGGTCGAGGGGGCCAAGGCGCAGCTCCGGCTGGCGCAAGTCGATCTCGACAACACCGTGATCCGCGCTCCGTCGGACGGCCAGCTGTCCGAGATCGGGGTGCGCAACGGGGCCTTCGTCACGGCGGGCACGCAGCTCATGTTCCTGGTGCCTAACGACTTCTGGATCATCGCCAACTTCAAGGAGGCGCAAACCAGCGGGATGCGGATCGGGCAGCCGGTGACGTTCCGCGTCGACGCGCTGAACGGAACGAAGCTGACGGGCAAGGTGGAGAACCTGTCGCCAGCGGCGGGGTCCGAATTCGCGGTGCTCAAGCCCGACAACGCCACCGGCAACTTCGTCAAGATTCCCCAGCGGATCGCGGTGCGCATCCGCATCGATCCGGGGCAGGCGCAGGCGGCCCGCCTGCGGCCGGGCATGTCGGTCGAGGTCCGCGTGGCGACGAGGCATTGATGCGCCGGGCCACGATCCGTCCGCTGCCCGTCGCGCTCTGTGCCGCGCTGGCTGCCTGTGCCGGCCCGCATGTCGAGACAGCGCAGGTGGCGCCCGTGGTGCCGCCGACGGAATGGCGGGTCGATACCGCGCAGTCCGGCCTGGTTGAACCGGCGTGGTGGCAGGCGTTCGGGGACCCCGTGATGACCGGGCTGGTCGAACGGGCGCTGGCCGGCAATCCCGATATCGCCATCGCCGCCGCGCGCGTGCGCGACGCGCGGGCGCAGGAGATGGCGGCGCGCGCCGCCTTGCTGCCCACGCTGGATGCGACCGGCGCGTCGGCCCAATCGCGCAGCGTCAATGCCTTCGGCAAACCGGCCGAGCAGACCGCCGCGCAACCGCAGCTGCAGGTGGCATGGGAAGTCGATCTGTTCGGCCGCCTGTCCGATCAGGCGTCGGCAGCCCGGTCCGCGTGGTTTGCCAGCGAGGCGGCGCGCGATGCGGTGCATCTGTCGATCGCGTCAGCGGTAGCGAGCGGGTACATCACGCTGCGCGCGCTCGATGCCCGGCTTGAGGTGGCGCGAGCGACGCTCACCGCGCGCGAACAGGCGCTGAACCTGATCCGGCGCCGTACCGACGCCGGCTATGCCTCGCGGCTGGAACTGGCGCAGGCCGAAGCCGAATACCAGTCTGCCGCGCAGATCATCCCCGCGATCGAACAGGGCATTGCCCGGCAGGAAAACGGATTGCGCGTGCTGGCGGGCGATCTTCCCGGAGAGGTCGGGCGCGGCGTTCGGCTGACCGCCCTGCGCGAACCGGCGATACCGGAGGCGCTGCCGTCCGAACTGCTGCGCCGCCGCCCCGATGTCGCGCAGGCCGAGTGGCAACTGGCCGGGGCCGATCATGCGCTGGCGGCGGCGCGCAAGCGCTTTCTGCCGCAAGTGCGGCTTTCCGCTTCGGCGGGGGCGGCCCTGTCGACGCTGCTGGCCGATCCGATCACGATCTGGTCGGCGGGGGGCAGCGTGCTCGCGCCCCTGTTCGAAGGCGGACGCCTGCGCGCCGGCGCGGAAAGCGCGGCGGCGCAGCGCGATGCGGCGGCCTTCACCTATCGCAAGGTTGCGCTCAACGCCTTTCGCGAAGTCAACGACGCGCTGGTCACTGTCGTCCGCACCGATCAGCAGGCCGCCATCGTGACCGCGCAGCGCGATGCGCTGGCACGGGCATACCGGCATGCCAGCGCGCGCTATGCGTCCGGCTATTCGCCTTATCTGGAGCAGCTCGATGCCCAGCGCGGATTGCTCGCGGCGGAACTGGCGCTGATCCAGTCGCAATCCGACGCGCTGACGGCGCGTGTGGCCCTGTTCCAGGCGTTGGGTGGCGGATGGCTGCCCGAAACGACGACTACCGATCCCCAGAACCGGAAGTGACCCCACGGCGGTTCATGCGCCGGCATATCCGGATGGTATCGCCTGCGCTCACGCAGTGGAATCCGCGTTGCAGCATCGCTTCGGCGGCCGCGGTGAAGCCCTGCCAGCGCCGATTGAGTTCGGCGAAATCGGCAACCGGCGTCACGAATGTGCCGGGCACCAGCGGCTGATCCTCGGGAAAGTCGACGATGAGGTAATCGGCCTTCGCGGCGCAGGCCAATATGCCATCGAGCACTTTGGTGTCGGTGAACCGGTACTGGAAGAAGCGCGGGCAGACGAGCCGGTCCCGCCGCGTGCCCGATGCATGGTGGAAATCGTTGTCGGAGCCGAGCCGGGCGTACCGGACCGGAGCAGGCCCCGCCACCTGATGAAGCGCCATGGCTTCGGGCGGATCGGCATCGAGTTCCTCCACGCGGTCGAAGAAGTCCAGCGGGCTGTCGTCTGTCCATATCTCCGTGCCGCCAAAGGACAGCACCCCTGCCGCCCCGAGGATCACCGGCAAGGCGATGAGCGGGCCGCAGCTCGCCAGCAGGTCTGGAACCGCCACGGCTGCCCCGATCGCCAGAAAGATGTGCAGGACGGCAAGGTGCGGCCCCCAGATAGCCGTGACGCCGATCACCGCGAGCGACAGGGGGTAGATCGCCAGGCATCCCGCCAGAAACGGCCGCAGCGCGCCGTCAGCCGGCGCACGCAGGAACCGGGCCAGCAGGAACAGGAACATCGCGAGCGACAGCGCGAGAATGGCCTTGCCGAAGTACAGCGCGGTGAGCGCATGATTCCACAGGTTGCCAAGCAGCGTCGGCGCGAAAAAGACGTTGCTGTGCGAATAGAGCAGGTTTGCCTGCTGGGCTGCCAGATAGCCATGCAGCTCTCCGCGCGCGGCCAGGGCTGTGAGCACGACGGTGGAAGCGACCGCGCAGGCCGATCCGCATCGCCACAAGAACCCGGCGGCCGGTTCGCGCGGGGTGGATCGGGCAATCGCGTGGACCAGAACGAACGCCAGCGCGATCGGCGCGTAGATCAGCTTGGTGAACAGCAGGGCCGCCAGCGCCACGCCGGTGGCGATGCCGCGTCCCGCCGTGGCAAGGGCGATCGTGGCCAGAGTCAGCACGATCCCCGGGGGAATGCTGCCGCCCCGATCGTATAGCGGCCCGGTCAGCATGAAGGCCGTTGCCATGAGAACCAGCCGCTGGCCCAGCGCGGATTGGGGATGGAAGCGTCGCGCCAGGGCAGCGCCGATCAGCGCCGCCCCGCCCACGCACGCCAACTCGAAGCCGTATTCCGCGAAGGGGCCGATCAGGCGCTGTGCCGCAATGGCGTAGTAGAACAGCGGGTCCTTGTTATCGATCACGTCGACATAGAGCCGATCGCCAGCCAGTATCCTCTCGGCAATGGACTGATAGAGCGATCGGTCCGCCACGGGTTCGGGCACGAGGCGGGTGGTAAAGAACAGCAGGAAGACCGGGACTAGCAGCCAGTCAAGCCAGGTGCCGAACCACTTGGCGGTGGAACGACCGGCGGCATGGCTGCTTCTACGCTCGGAAAATCTCCGCCAGACCTGCCATCGGTGCGTCATCGTCATGGTACTGCGACTTTACCAAGATCGGGACAAAGTCCTATCAGGAATGATGATCTCCAACACGGACCATGCGCGGACGGCCGACGGACTAACGCTGGCGCGCGCCGATATCGTCGCACTGACGGCCGGCGATAACCCGGGCACGGCGCATCTTGTCGGCTGCGATCTGGACGGGGCGGACCTCAGCGATCTCGACCTTGCCGGCTGGCGGTTCGAACGGTGTACGTTGCGGCGGGCCGGCCTGGCCAGGGCGAGGCTGGAAGGCACGCAATGGCTCGCCTGTCGCGCCCCGTTCGCCAGCTTCCTCGGCGCCGATCTCACCGATGCGGTGATCCAGTCGTGCGACTTCAACAACGCGGACTTGAGGCAGGCCCGCCTGACCAGCGCGCGGTTGACCGGCAGCAAGCTGACGGGCGCCGACCTCACCGATGCGCGGATCATCGATCTCCATTGCGAGGAAGTGCTGCTCGCCGGCGCCAAGCTCGCTGGGCTGAGCTTTCGCAAGCAGCGCCTGCGGCATCTCGATTTCAGCCAGGCCGATCTGCGGAAGGCCGATCTGCGCGAGGCCGTGTTCGAGGCGTGCAGCCTGCGCGATGCCACGCTGACAGGCGCCCGCTTCGAAAAGGCCGATCTGCGCGGAGCGGATCTGGGCGGATTGCGACTCACCGATGTTGCGCTGTTCCGCGGCGCGACCATATCACGCGAGCAAGCCGGACAACTGATTGCCGAACTCGGACTGAGGCTTGGCTAGCCGCCATGGCGCCGGCCTATCGTATCGATGCTTCGGCGCGACAGATCGCCGAGGGTCTGGGTGCCGATGCCGCCGGCGATGTGTGGCAGGGCGGCACGGTCGTGCCCGGCGGCTACGCGCCGGTGATCCTGACCACCCGGGAGAAAGGGCGCCACCTCGTCCCGCGCCAATGGGGTGTCCCGCCGCCTCCCCGCGGCGAACACCTGGTCCCGTTCGTGCGCAACCTGGACAGCCCGTTCTGGATCGGCACGCTGCGGCACACGCAGTTCCGTTGCCTCGTGCCCGTGACGCATTATCGCCGAGGCGATAGCTGGTTCACCGATCCCGCGGCGCCGTTGCTTGCCGTGGCCGGCATATGGCGGGATTCCGAGATTCCGAGCTTTGCCATCCTGACTTCGGGCGCGTCCGGCCCGCTGCCGGTCATCCTGCGGCCCGAAACATACGACATCTGGCTGCGGGCCGATATCAAGATTGCCCGCCATCTGATCGAGGAGCCTCCGCGCTGAATCTCGGCCGGCCACTGGACGAAGTAGGGTTTCGCATCTATATACCGCTCGGTATGGAAATGGCAGTTCAATCCGGACGGGGGCGCCCCAGGGAATTCGATCCCGAAGAAGCGCTGGCCGCCGCGCTTCAGGTGTTCTGGCTGCGCGGATACGAAGGCGCGTCCATGGCCGAGCTGACCGAGGCGATGGGCATTACCAAGCCCAGCCTCTACGCCTGTTTCGGCAACAAGGAGGCGCTGTTCCGCAAGGCGCTCGATCTCTACGAGCGGGACAAGCTCTGCTACGTGAAATCCGCGCTGCAGGAAACGACCGCCAAAGCGGTGGCCGAGAAGCTGCTGCGCGGCGCGCTGGCTCTGCAGACCGGCGAACCCGATCCGCGCGCGTGCCTGGGCGTTATCAGCATGGTAGCCTGCACGACGCATGCGGACACGATCAAGGAAGAAGTGATCGCGCGCCGCGCCTCGTCGGAAAAGGCCATGGTGGAACGGTTCGAGCGTGCGAAGGCCGAAGGGGACTTTCCCGAAAGCATCGATCCGGCGGCGCTGGCAGCTTATCTCAACGCCGTGATGCAGGGCATGGGCGTCCAGGCGGGCGCGGGCGCCACGCCCGAGCAACTGGCGCAACTGGTGGACATGACGCTGGCTGTGTGGCCCGGTCGATAGGTGATCAACTCGCTGGAAAAGCAAATCTTTTTGCATTTCCTCATTTAATCTACTAATCGGTACAAAATTCCGGTTGACGCTCCATCGCTCCATATTATATACCGCATGGTATGGAATAAAGCAGAGGCATCCGGGAGGGGGTTGTGTCCAACCCGATCTGTTGAGCCCGATTTTCTAGAATAGCCGCGCGCTTCGCTCCCTGGGGCGGGCGCGCTCACCAACCCCTGCGGAAGACGCCCGCCGAATCTCACCCCGGTCGGCGTGCCCTTCCGCTCCTCCCGCAGCCGGTTCCGGCGTCGCGAGCGCGTGCGCATGCCGTCCACGCGCCGGAGCCGGCTGCATCCTTTGCGTGGCGCGAGCCGCGCAGCCCCGTCCGCTTCGCCCCCGTGCGAACGGCGTTCCCATTTTCGTGTCCGTCAAGCCGGTGCAGGGCGCATTCGGCGTTGCGCGGGCGCGTCTGCCAATGACGGAGTCTTGCAATGAACATGGTCTCACGCATCCAGGCTGAAATGCCGACCATCCCCGTGGAGGCGCCCGGCAAGGAACGCCGTCCCCGCCGCCGCTGGCGGACGGCCGCGCTGGTCGCGATCGGGCTGGCGCTGGCGGGTGGTGCCGGCTGGAAGGCGTTCGACCGGCCTCAGGCCGAGGCCGCCGTGATGCCGCAGCCCACCGTCGGCGTTGCCGCGCCGCTGGTGCGCAAGGTGGTGCTGTGGGACGATTATGTGGGCCGTTTCGCGCCGAGCCAGGCGGTGGAAGTCCGCCCGCGCGTGTCCGGGCAGATCGTCGCGCTGCATTTTCATGACGGCGACATCGTGCGCAAGGGGCAGCCGCTGTTCACCATCGACCAGCGTCCCTTCCTGGCCGCGCTGGCCGAAGCGCGCGCCAATGCCGCCAGCGCGCGCAGCGCGCTGCGGCTGGCACAGGCCGATTATGGGCGCGTCAGCCGCCTGACCGGCGACGAGGCGGTTTCGGCGGCGGAAGTCGATTCCCTGCGCGCCCGGTTGCAGGCGGCGCAGGCCGCGCTTGCCGCCGCCGACGCGCGGGTACGGCAGCTGGCGCTCAACGTGGAATTCACGGTAGTGCGCGCGCCGATCACCGGGCGCGTTTCCGACCGCCGGATTGACGTGGGCAACCTGGTTTCGGGGGCGGACGCGGCCAATGCCACGCTGCTGACCACTATCAACGCGCTCGATCCGATCTACTTCACCTTTGATGCCTCGGAAGCGCTGTTCCTCAAGACCCAGCGCGATCGCGCCGAAGGCAAGGGTGGCGGCGAGGTGGAAATTCGCCTTCAGGACGAAGGCGATTTCCGCTGGAAGGGGCGGCTCGATTTCACCGACAACGGCCTCGATCCGCGCTCCGGCACGATCCGCGGCCGCGCCGTGCTGTCCAACCCGGAACTGTTCCTGACCGCCGGGATGTTCGGCAACATGCGCCTGTCGAACGGGGGCGAAGTCGATGCCCTGCTCGTGCCCGACGAGGCGATCCAGTCCGATCAGGCGCGCAAGGTCGTGCTGGTGGCCGGGGCGGACGGCGTGGTGGCGGCCAAGCCGGTGGAACTCGGCCCCGTGGTCGATGGCCTGCGCGTGATCCGCTCCGGCCTTGCCCGGTCCGACCGGGTGATCGTTTCGAACATCCAGGCCGCAGCGACCGGCGCCAAGGTCCTGACCCGCGCCGCGCCGATCCAGGCCGCGAAAACGCCCGCCGCACAGGCCGGAGGCTCGCCGCCGCCCGCCGCGTCGCAGGCAACGTTCGCCCGCTGATCCGCGCGCCCCGTTTCTCCTTTCGCAGGATTACCCTCTCATGCGTTTCTCGCGCTTCTTCATCGACCGGCCGATCTTCGCGGCGGTGATCGCGGTGATCATCTCGGTCGTCGGCGCGCTGGCTTTCATCGGCCTGCCCGTCAGCCAGTATCCCGACATCGTGCCGCCGACCGTGACTGTCGCGGCGCAATACCCCGGCGCCTCCGCCGAAACCGTTGCCCAGACCGTGGCCGCGCCGATCGAGCAGGAAATCAACGGCGTCGACAACATGCTCTACATGAGCAGCCAGTCGACCGGCGACGGCAAGGTGACGATCACCGTCACGTTCAAGATCGGCACCGATCTCGATGCCGCGCAGGTGCTCGTGCAGAACCGTGTTGCCGTGGCGACGCCGCGCCTGCCCGAGGAAGTGCAGCGGCTGGGCGTGGTGACGCGCAAGACCACGCCGAACTTCCTGATGGTCGTCAACCTCCAGTCGCCTGATGGCACGTTCGATCGCGATTACCTGTCGAACTACGCGCTGACTCAGGTGCGTGACCGGCTGGCCCGCTTGGATGGCGTGGGCGACGTGCAGCTCTTCGGCGCGCGCGACTATGCCATGCGCGTCTGGATCGATCCGGGCCGTGCCGCCGAGCTGAACCTGACGGCGGGCGAGATCGTGGCCGCGTTGCGCGCGCAGAACGTGCAGGTTTCCTCCGGCGCGATCGGGCAACCGCCCTACAACCGCGGCGAAGCCTTCCAGATCGGCGTGGAGATGCAGGGCCGGCTGACCGACCCGCAGCAGTTCGCCGACGTCGTCATCCGCAGCGATGCCGATGGCCATCAGGTCCGCGTGCGCGATGTGGCGCGGGTGGAACTCGGCGCGCAGGACTACGGCATCAACACCTACCTGTCGAACAAGCCCACCGTGGTCGTGGCGGTGATGCAGCGCCCGGGTTCCAACGCGCTGGATGCGGCCAACAAGGTCAAGGCGGAGATGGACACGCTGGCCAAGCAGTTCCCCAAGGGGCTGGAATACAGTGTGATCTACAACCCCACCGAGTTCATCAGCCAGTCGATCGACGCGGTCTATCACACGCTGTTCGAAGCGGTGATCCTCGTCGTCATCGTGATCCTGGTATTCCTGCAGAACTGGCGCGCGGCGGTCATCCCGATCATCGCCATCCCGGTCTCGCTGATCGGGACGGCAACGATGCTGGCGGCCGTTGGCTACTCGCTCAATTCGCTGTCGCTGTTCGGGCTTGTCCTGGCGATCGGCATCGTCGTTGACGATGCCATCGTCGTGGTCGAAAACGTGGAACGCAACATCGAGCACGGCATGAGCCCGCTGGAGGCCGCCCGCACCTCGATGGACGAAGTCGCGGCGGCCCTGGTCGCGATCGTGCTGGTGCTGTGCGCGGTGTTCGTGCCGACGCTGTTCATCACCGGCATTTCGGGCGCGTTCTACCAGCAGTTCGCGGTAACGATCTCTACCGCGACGGTGATCTCGCTGCTGCTGTCGCTGACCCTGTCGCCGGCCGCCGCCGCGCTGCTGCTGCGCCCCAAGCACGGGTCTGCCGCCAACGATCCGGCCGCATCGCGCTGGAAGCGCGTGCTGGCCCAAGCCGGCGATCGCTTCAACACCGGCTTCGATCGCCTGTCCGATCGCTATGGCCGCCTCACGCGCTGGCTGCTGGCCCGCCGCAAGAAGGTCCTGGCGACCTATGCCGCACTGATCGTCGCCACCATCGGCCTGTTCTGGGCGACACCCGGCGGCTTCATTCCGGCGCAGGATCAGGGATACTTCCTGGCGGTGGTGCAGCTGCCGCCCGGGGCCTCGTTGGAGCGCACCGACGCGGTGACGCGCGAGGTCGCGGCCAAGATCCTGCCGATCAAAGGCTTGCGCGGCGCGGTGATGTTCGCCGGGTTCCACGGCCCGTCGCAGACGTCCGCGCCCAATTCCGCCGCGATCTACTTCCCGTTCAAGAGCTTTGCCGAACGCGGCGCGCAAGGCGTGACTTATGCCGGGATCATGGAGCAGGCGGGCAAGGCCGTCGAAGGCTATGACAAGGCGCGCATCCTGCTGGTGCCGCCGCCGGTCATCCAGGGCATCGGTGCGGCCGGCGGTTATCGCTACATGCTGCAGGATCGCGAAGGCCGGGGCTACGACGCGCTGAACAAGGTGGCGGGCGACGTGATCGCCAAGGCCAATCAGACGCCCGGCCTCAGCCAGGTCTATACGCTGTTCGATGTCGGCACCCCGCGCGTGTTCGCGGATGTCGATCGGCGCAAGGCCGATCTGCTGGGCGTGCCGCCCGAACGCGTGTTCGAAGCGATGCAGGTTTATCTCGGCTCCGCATTCGTCAACGATTTCAACCTTCTGGGACGGACTTATCGCGTAACAGCGCAAGCCGATGCCGACCATCGCGGTTCGGTGGCGGACATCGCCAACCTCAAGACCCGTTCGAACTCCGGGCAGATGGTGCCGATCGGATCGGTCTCCACCTTCCGCGACAAGACCGGCCCCTATCGCGTGGTCCGCTACAACCTCATGCCGGCGGTCGAAATCGACGGCAGCACCGCGCCAGGTTATTCGACCGGGCAATCGCTGACGACGATGGAAGCGCTTGCCGCATCGACCGTGCCCGCCGGCTATGGCGGCGAATGGACCGACATCGCCTTTCAGCAGAAAACCGCCGGGAACACCGCCGGCGTGGTCTTCGCCATGGCCGTGTTCTTCGTCTTCCTGGTGCTCGCGGCGCAGTATGAAAGCCTGACGCTGCCACTGGCGATCATCCTGATCGTGCCGATGTGCCTGTTCGCGGCGATGCTGGGCGTGAACCTGCGGGGCATGGACAACAACATCCTGACCCAGATCGGCCTTGTCGTGCTGATCGCGTTGGCCGCCAAGAATGCGATCCTGGTGGTCGAGTTCGCCAAGCAGGCGGAAGAGGAACGTGGCCTTTCGCCCGTGGAAGCGGCGGTCCACGCCGCCCGCGCACGGCTGCGCCCGATCCTGATGACGAGCTTCGCCTTCATCCTCGGCGCGGTGCCGCTGGTGGTAGCGAGCGGGGCAGGGGCGGAACTGCGGCAGGCGCTGGGGACGGCGGTGTTCTTCGGCATGACCGGCGTCACCGCGTTCGGCCTGCTGTTCACGCCCACCTTCTACGTGGTCTGCCGGGGCCTGGGCGAGCGCCTGGGCCGTGGCCGCCGCGCCGCGGCCGCCTATGCGCCGCAGCCGGCTGAATAAGGAACTGCGATGATGATCCGGAAATTGCTTCCCCTGTTGCTGGGCGCCTCGGCGCTCAGCGCCTGCGCCACGGTGCCAGCCTACACGCCCCCTGTCGCGCCGCAGGCGGCCGCCGGGCCTTTCCTTGGCAGCGCCTCGCCAACCGTCAGCACGGCAGCGACGGCGGACCGCTGGTGGACGTTGTATCATGATGCCCGGCTGGATAGGCTGGTCGAGGACACGCTTGCGCAGAACACCGACGTGCGCGTGGCCGTGGCGCGGATCGAGCGGGCGCGGGCGCAACTGCGCGGCGCGCGTTCGCAAAGGCTGCCGCAAACCGGGGTCACCACTTCGGCCGATTATGGCCGCTCGGCCGCCGCGCAGACGCCCGTCGGCGTGGACCGCGAAAGCTGGACGTTCGATGGCGGTCTCGATGTCTCCTACGAAGTCGATCTCTTCGGTCGCGTGAAAAGCGGGATCACCGCCGCGCGCGGCGATCTGGAAGCGGCCGAAGCGGATGCCGCCGCCGTGCGCGTGGCGGTGATCGCGGACACGGTGCGCGCCTATTTCGACGTGACCACCTCCGCCGAGCGGCTGGCGGTGGCGCAGCAGACCGTGGCGCTGCTCGACCGGTCAATCCGCATCACCACCGCGCGGTTCGAGGTGGGGCGGTCTGACCGGCTCGACGTGATCCGCGTGACCGCGCTGCGCGATCAGCAGCAGGCGCAGATCCCGGCGCTTCAGGCGGACCGCGATGCCGCGCTGTTCCGGCTGGCGACGCTGACCGGCCGGACGCCGCAGGCGCTACCGTCCGAGATCGCCAGCGCCGGCAACGTCACGCCCGCGCTGGCCCAGCCGATCCCGGTGGGCGATGGTGCGGCGCTGCTGGCGCGGCGGCCCGACGTCAAGGCGGCCGAGCGGCGCCTGTCCGCCGATGCCGCGCGCGTGGGCGTTGCCACGGCCGACCTCTATCCCCGGATCACGCTGGGCGGGTCGATCGGCGCGACGGCACTGGGCAGCGCGAACCCGTTCACCGGCGGCCCGTTCCGCTGGCTGCTGGGGCCGCTGATCAACTGGTCGTTCCCCAATCAGGAACCGGTGCGGGCGCGGATCGCGGCGGCCAAGGCCGATAGCGCGGCATCGCTGGCGCAGTTCGATGGCACCGTTTTGCGCGCGCTGGAGGAAACCGAACGGGCGCTGGCGTCCTACAGCCATGCGCTGGAGCGCGAACAGACGCTGGCGTCCGCGCGCGATGCGGCGGCGCGCGCGGCGGCGATCAGCGTTGCGCGGCAGCGGGAAGGGCGGATCGACTTCCTGACCCTGCTCGACGCGCAGCGCACGCTGGCTAGCGCCGATGCCGATCTCGCAGCGGCCAAGCGCGCTGTGGCCTTCGCGCAAGTGGACGTGTTCCGCGCTCTGGGCGGTGGCTGGGAAGCGGCTTCACCGCCACGCGCCTGACAACGAAGGCGCCGGCGCCTGGACGGTTGCGGAGGCCATGGCGCCCGCCTTGTCGAGACAAGCGGTGATCGACAAATCGATGGCTTCGGTGCGCGAGGCGGTGGCCGATGGCGCCTCGGTGATGATCGGCGGGTCCGGCACGTCCGGCATGCCGGACGAACTGATCGAGGCGCTGATCGATCGTTCGTTCGGCCTGTTCGGTATTGGGTCGGAAGGGGCCTCGGTCGGAGAGATGATCGACGGGCTCACGCTCGATGCCTTGCAGGGGCTGACCGGCGTGCCACTGCGCATGGCCGTGCCGGCGGCGTAATGCCGTCTCGAACGGAAGCTGGAAGCGCAGGCGCATCGCCAAAAACCCTATCCGACAGGCTCAGCCCGTCCAGCCGGCATCTGCAAGCCGCGATCTGAGATTGAAGACGTCGAGGCTCAGCTCGCCGGCGGCAAGCCGCTCGCGGATGGCTGCCTCTTTGGCGGTGCGCAACCTGGCCTTGTCCAGAACCGCCCGCGCTGCATCGCGCTTGACGATGCACACACCGTCATCATCCGCTACCACCACATCACCGGGGCAAACCGACGCACCCGCGCACACGATCGGCGTGTCAATCGTTCCAAGCGTGGCCTTGACCGTGCCTTGCGCATAAACTGCCTTGGACCACACCGGGAAGTTCATCGCTTCCAGCTCTGCCGTATCCCGTACCCCGGCATCGATGATCAGCCCCGCGCAGCCCCGGGCCTTGGAAGCGACCGCCAGAAGATCCCCGAAATAGCCATCCTCGCACGGAGAGGTCGGGGCTACGACCAGGACATCGCCCGGTCTGACGCGTTCCAGCGCAACATGGATCATCCAGTTGTCGCCCGGTGGCACCGTAACGGTAAACGCAGTGCCCGCGATGCGGGCTCCCCTGAACACGGGCCGCATATGGCTTGCCATCAAGCCGGTGCGATCTTGCGCCTCATGAACAGTGGCTACGCCTTCGGATGCCAGGCCGGAGATAACGTCCGGATCCAGCGGCAGTATCGCGCCAGCCTTACTTCCTGCGCCCATAGCGTGATTGCTCCCTCGTCCCTTTCCGCGGCGCGCGGCGCCGCCGAGTGGACCGGAACGCGCGCCTTGCGAATTGGTATACGATAACATTATACAATGTCGACCAAGAAACGGGCGGTGATGCGGACAATCGATGAAACCCGGCGATACCGTTTGCGTGGCGCGACACGGTTGACGGCATTCTGATGGCTATGCCGAGGCCCGCTTCGCCACATGTTCGCCGCAACGCGGCACCTAGCGCGCCGCCTTCGCGGGCCATCCCGCTTACCGTTGGGGCGTGCTTCTTCATGGAAGGGCTCGACGCGACGATCATCGCGACCTCGCTGCCGCAGATTGCCCATGCGATGAATGTGCCGGCAACGACTATCGGCGTTACGTTGACCGCCTATCTCATCAGCGTGTCGATGTGGATGGCGGCCAGCGGCTGGCTGGCCGACCGCTTTGAAGCAAGGCGAGTGTTCGTCCTTGCCATCATGGTGTTTGCCCTTGGCACGGCCGTTTGCGGCTTCAGCGCCAACCTGGCCCAGCTTGTGACCGGACGGTTCATTCAGGGGATGGGCGGCGCGATGATGACCCCGGTGGGGCGGCTCATCCTGGCCCGCAGCTTCCCGCGTGACCAGTTGGTTCAGGCGATGAGTTACATGATCGTGCCCGGCCTGATGGGGCCATTGCTGGGGCCGGTGGTGGGGGGCTGGATCACCAGCTATCTGGACTGGCGATGGATATTCTTCGCGAATCTCCCGCTGGCCTTGGGCGGCATGGCGCTGGCGATGCGGTTCCTGGATCGGATGCCCGCCTCGCAAACGCCGCGGTTCGACTGGTGGGGCTTCGCCTTGGTGGCACTGGCGCTGGTGGCCTTCCAGACCAGCCTTGAGGCGATTGCAGAGAAGGGCGCCTTCACCGGTGTCGCGCAACTGGGCGTTGCCGTGGCACTGGTCGCCATGGCGGCCTATTGGCGGCATGCCGGCCGGCCGGACCCCATCCTTGATTTCCGCCTGATGCGCTATCGCACCTTTGCCGTCGCGGTGCTGGGTGGTGCCTGGTCCCGCATCGTCCTTGGCGCGACGATGTTTCTCTTTCCGCTGTATTTTCAACTGGGGCTGGGCGCGTCGCCGATTGAGGCCGGGTATCTGATGGCAGCGCTGGCAATCGGGCAGATCGCGCTGCGGCTGGTGCTTGATCCGCTGCGGCGACGCCTTGGCCTCCGGCTGCTCCTGATCGGCAACAGCATCGCGCTGGCCGCGATGCTGTTGCTGTTCCTGCCGATGCGTGAGGGCATCTCGCTGTGGTTGCTGGGAGCGTTTCTATTCGGCTTCGGGATGTTGCAGGCGATCCAGCTTTCCCTTCTGGGGGCGCTGAACTTTTCGGGCATTCCGGCGACGGAACTGGGCCGGGCAACATCGTTGGCGGCGGTGGCGCAGCGCCTGGCGATGGCCGCCGGCATCAGCCTCTGCGCGATCATGCTTGGCCACACGCGCGCAGGGGCTACCATTCCGCGCGGCAGCTTTTCCATGCCGCTGATAGCGCTGGCGGTGATGCTGGTGCTTTCGGCGTTGAGCTTCCGCTTCCTCCGCGAGGGCGATGGCGACGATCTGATAGATCGCCGCTGACGGGCAGCACGTTACCCGGGTGCAGCCTGCGATGTGTCGAGGCGAGCGGCGAGCGCAAGCAACAGGGCGGCACCCGCCGCCGCGCTCAGGGGGGCAATCAGCAAGGAGGACCGAAGGGCGGCCGTTCCCCATGCGGCCGAAAGCTGATCGTTTATCATCCCCACGGCCAGCGGACCGATGCTTTGGCCCACCAGATTGAAGATCAGCAGGTAGAGCGCGACGCCGGTGGCGCGCAGCCCGCTGTCCAGCAGGCTGAGCAGCAGCGCGAACAGGCAGGGCGTTATAGCGCTCATCAGCAGCGTGTCGGCGGCCAGACCGATATGCCACCAGCTCGGCGCATCGGCGAACAGCAGCATCAGTTCGGCGGGTATGATGCCAAGGCAGAACAGCATCGGCGCCCAGGCGAGCCAGCGCTGGTCAAAGCGCATAAGCCCCGTCACGATCAGTCCTCCGGCTATGCTGCCGGCAACGCCGACGAGGCCCTTGTAGGTGCCCAGCAAGGCGCCGGTTGTCGCTGTATCGAGCCCCCGCAGGCGGACCATGAAGCTGGGTAACCAAGCCAGCATCGCGCCGAAATTCACGCTGACCATGACGCTGGCAAGGCATAGCAGGGCAAAGCCGGGTGTGCCGGCCACCTGCCGGGTGGCGCGCCAGATGCCCGATGCGGCTTGCGTCGCGACCGGCGTTCCGGCCTTCCCGTGCGCCGGATCAACCCGGCTTTCGCGCACGATCAGCAACGTCAGCGTGGCGACGCCCAGCCCTGCCAACCCCATGAACGCGTAAGCCGCGCGCCAGCCCTGTTCTGCGGTGATCCTGCCGATGATCGGATAGCAGATCATGATGGCGACAGGACCGCCCGCGGCAAAGACCGCCATGGCCAGCACCCGGTATCGGCCGCCGAACGTGTCGCCGATCAGGGCAGAGGCCGGCGCCATATTGCTTGCCTCGCCCATACCCAGCCCGATTCGCGCGGCCAGGAGCTGGACGAGGTTCTGGGCAAAGCCGGTCGCTGCGGTAACGAGGCTCCAGAACGTCAGACCGCAGACAATGATGCCACGGCGGCTTGTCCTGTCGGCCAGCCAGGCAATCGGCAGGCTGCACACCGAATAGACGATCATGAAGGCCGGCCCCATCAGCACGCCCAGCATCATATCCGAGATGTGGATCTCCTGCTGGATCTGCGGCAGCAGCAGCCCCAGCATGTTGCGATCAACAGTGTTGAGCCCGACGATGCAGGACAGGACCAGCAAGGAGGCGATGGCGCGCGGAGATGGGCGCGGGGCATCGCTGTTCAATGGACGATCGCCTTTGTCTCCAGGAATTCCTCGAAGCCCCAGACGCCGTATTGCCGGCCGTTGCCCGAGCGGCGATAGCCGCCGAACGGCGCGGCCCCGGTCCATGGAGGGTAGTTGATGTTCACCCATCCGGCGCGGATGGCCCCGGCGACACGCCGCGCCAGCACCGGGTCCGGCGTTTCGACATAGGCGGAAAGTCCGAAATCCGTGCTGTTCGCGATACGGATCGCATCGTCGATATCGGAATAGCACAGGATGCAGAGCACCGGCCCGAAGATTTCCTCTTGCGCGATCCGGGCATCGGGCGCGACCGGGCCGAAGATGGTCGGCCGCACGAAATAGCCGTTGTCCACATGCGAGGGGCGCCCGGGGCCTCCCGTCAGCAAGGGCTGGCCTTCCGCGATGGCCCGCTCGATAGTGGCATTGACCCGCTCGAACTGCGCTTTGTTGGCCAGCGGCCCATAGGTCACCCCGGGTTGGTCGGGCGGGCCGACCACCAGTTTCTGTGCCGCCGCAACCGCGATCGCGGCGGCTTCGTCAAAACGATCTGCGGGTACGATCAGCCGGGTCGGCGCCGCGCAGGTCTGCCCGGCGTTCATCATGCAGATATGCACGCCCTTGGTGATCGACTCTGCAAAATCGGCGTCGGGCAGGATCACATTCGGCGATTTCCCACCGAGTTCCTGGTGGATGCGCTTGATGCCCGCCGCGGCGGCCGCGGCCATGGCGCCACCCCCGGCCACCGAACCGGTCATCGATATCATGGCGACATCCGGGTGTTCGGCCAGCCTGCGGCCGCAATCGACACCGCGTCCGTTGATCAGATTGAACACGCCGGCGGGGATGTCGGCTTCGGCCATGGCTTCCGCCAGCAGCAAACCGCACAGTGGAGCGTGTTCGCTGGGCTTGACCACGACCGTGCAGCCGGCGGCAATGGCGGGAACGGCCTTGCACAGCATCTGGCTGACAGGCGCATTCCAGCTGGTGATGGCCGCCACGACGCCCACCGGTTCCCGGACCAGCTCTATCCTGTCGCCCAGCGCTTCCGAAAAACGATAGCCCGGCAGCAAATCGATAATGCTGTCGAAATGCGAAAGGCACATGGCGGTCTGCCCCTGCGCCACCATCGGCGTGAGTCCGATTTCGCGCACAAGGTGGTCGGCGATCCCGGGCGCCGCCTTTGCGAATGCCGCGCGCATTCGCCGGATCAGTTCCAGCCGATCCGCCACGTTGCTGGACTGCCAGACATCAAACGCAGCACTTGCCGCGCGGACAGCACGATCCGCATCCTCGATCGTGCCCATGGCGGCCTGGCCTATCGGTGTAAGGTCTGCTGGGCAAAGCACGGTCACCCGGCCCTCGCCGCAGGACTCTACCCACTCCCCGCCGATGTAAAACCGTTGTGCATCCAAAGCGTCTGCCCTCTCGCCCGCTAACACGATATTTGAAATTGTAATACAATCAAGTATCACAATTTCGGGAGGGCCGGCAATGACGCGCGTTGAACAGGCGGACTATGTTATCGTTGGGGCGGGTTCGGCGGGATGCGTCCTGGCAAATCGCTTGTCGGAAAGCTCCGATGCCAGTGTCATCCTGATCGAAGCGGGCGGGAAGGGGCGCCACCCGCTGATCAAGGTTCCGTTTGCCTTCATGCAGCTTCAATACGTGAAGCGGCTTTCGTGGAACTACTGGAGCGAGCCGGAACCCGCGCTGGACGGGCGCAGGCTGTGGCTGCCACGCGGCAAGTGTCTCGGGGGCACTTCAGCGATCAACGGCATGGTCTATTCACGCGGGCATCCGGCTGATTATGACGAATGGGCGGCGCTCGGCGCTGCCGGATGGGGATGGGACGGGGTGTTGCCCTATTTCATCCGCTCGGAAAGGAGTTGGCGCGGCGCCAGCGCCTACCACGGGGGCGATGGGCCGCTCAGCGTCAATCCTGTCGATGTTGCCGGGCCGATCACCGATGCCACGCTGCAGACCGCGCGGAACCTGGGCTATCCCGTACTCGACGATCAGCACGGGCCAGGCGCGGGCGAGGGCTTCGCGCCGCCTGAAGTGACAGTGCACCGAGGCAAGCGCGCCAGCGCGGCCTCGCAATATCTGGCTCCCGCGATGCGGCGCGCCAATGTGACGGTGCTGACGGGCGGGCTGGTGACGCGCGTCATCCTCGAGAACGGCCGCGCCACCGGCGTGGAAGTGGCGGACGGGGCCGGCAGACGCATCATCCGGGCGGGGCGGGAAGTGATTCTGTCAGCTGGCGCCTACAATTCGCCGAAGCTGCTGCTGCTTTCCGGAATCGGTCCGGCGCAGGACCTGCGCGCCCATGGCATCGCTGTCGCGGTCGATCTGCCTGGCGTTGGCCGCAATCTTCAGGAGCATCCGCTCTGCGGGGTGGGCTATGCGTTGAACCAGCCCGTCGGATTTGAAAACGCACTCCGGTTCGATCGCCTTGCCGCGACCATGATGAAATACGCGCTGGGTCTGGATCGGGCGGCGGCCCAGTTGCCGGTGACGAGCTTCGGGTTCATTCGCACCCGCGATGGTCTGGATCGGCCCGACATCAAGGCCAACATCTATCCCACCCGTCTGGACGGCCGGGTATGGTTTCCCGGCATACGCAAGGGCGCCGGCCACGCGATGACCGCCTTTTGCGTGTTGTTACGGCCGGAGAGCAGAGGTTCCGTGCGGCTGCGGTCTTCCGATGCGGCCGATCCCCCCGAAATCCGCATCAACATGTACCAGGACCAGCGCGATCTCGAGACGATGCGCCGCGCGGTGCGCAAGATGCGCGCTTTCTTCTCGGCCCATCCGCTGGGCAACATGATCGGAGAGGAGCTGATGCCGGGCGCGGGCATCGCATCGGACCGCGAGATCGATGCCTACAACCGCAAGACCAGCATCCTTGCCCATCACGCATCGGGTAGCTGCGCGATGGGGCAGGGCGAGGATGCCGTGGTCGACCCGCGGTTGCGGGTTCGCGGGATCGAGGGGCTGCGCGTGGTGGATGCATCGGTGATGCCGCGCGTGATCGGCGGCAACACCAATGCGCCGGTTATCATGATTGCCGAAAAGGCGGCCGACATCATCCGTGGCCGCCCCGCTCCGTCATCGCCCGGCGCGGCGCAGGGGTGAGCTTACAGGCCCCGCGCCTCCAGCGTCTCCAGCAGCAGCCGTTCGAAGGATTCGCGCCGGTTGCGGCGGACCGCCAGCAGATTGGCGCGGTCCTGTTCCTTCAGCGCTTCGACCAGCTCGTGCTTGTTGACCACCTTGCGCTCCTCGCTGGCGCGGCGGGGTAGCGGCAACAAGGCCCGATAGCGGTCGGTCAGCGCCCACAGACGCATGGCTTCGCGCACGATGGTTTTCTTGGGCGAGAGGTTGAAGATCTCCATGTGAAAATCGTGGTGCGCGTTCCACCAGTTGGAGCGGTCACCCTGGTCGAGCAGTTCCTCCAGCCGTTCCGCGCGCTTCGACAAGGCGTCGAGCAGTTCCGCATCGGGCCATTCCACCGTCTTCAGCAGTTCGTCTTCGACAAGGTGCCGCAACGTGAACAGTTGTTCCGCCTCGTCCCGCGACAGGCGGGTGACGAAAAAGCCCCGATTGGGATCGTGCTCAATAATTCCTTCCGAGCTCAGCAGCTTGAGCGCTTCGCGCACCGGCACCCGGCTGGCATTGAACTGTTCGGCCAGTTCGGTCTGCCCCAGGCGCATCCCCGGCGCCATGGTTCCCCGCGCGATCAGGGATCGCAATTCCCCGGCGATCTTGGCGGGAACACCGCGTCCGGATTTTGAAATCTCGTCCATTCACATTCCTTCGGTCGCTTTGCCATGGCCCGTCAATCCACGCAGGGCCAGCGGCGGCGGCGTGGCATCTGCTTTAGCGGTGTGTTCAGCAAAAATGTAGGCATTTTGCCCGCGCCTCCAAAGCGATCCACAGGAATGGCTAAGGTCAGGATCGGATTACACCGCGCCATGCGGCGCGCGATTGCGAAGGGTTGACCATTGAACCTAGATAGGTATACGAAATTGTATTCTCAACAGATCAAGCGGCGGAATCGCGCGGGAGAGGGCTTGCTTCATGATTGTCGATTGCCATGGGCACGTCAGCGCGCCCGCCGAACTGTGGGTCTACAAGTCGCTGCTGCTTTCGCATCGCGGCGAACATGGCAAGCGCTTCCCCGATCTGACGGATGAGGAAATCCTGTCGCACACCAACAAGAAGGAAATGGCCCCCTGCGGCCATCTGGACATGCTGGACCGTGTCGGCACCAACTATCAACTGCTCAGCCCGCGCCCCTTCCAGATGATGCATTCGGAAAAGCCGGGATTCCTGGTGCATTGGTTCACCGAAGCCACCAACGATATCATTGCGCGGCAATGCCAGTTGCTGCCCAACCGCTTCGCGCCCATCTGCGGCCTGCCGCAAGTGGCGGGCGAGCCGATCGAGAACGTGCTGCCGGAACTGGAGCGCTGCGTTAAGCGGCTGGGCTTCAAGGGCTGCCTGCTCAACCCCGACCCATACGAAAATTCGGGGATCGAGCCGCCGCCGATGGGCGATCGCTACTGGTATCCGCTCTATGAAAAGCTGTGCGAACTGGATGTGCCCGCGCATATCCACTCGGCCGGATCGCGCTCAGCCCGCGCGCCCTACACGCTCAACTTCCTGCTGGAAGAAACCATGGCGGTTTACGGGCTGATCGAAAGCGACGTGTTCCGGGATTTTCCCGAGCTGAAGATCGTGTGCAGCCATGGCGGCGGCGCGATCCCCTATCATATTGGCCGCTTCCGTGCGTCGGCGATCCGCCGGGGCGAGGATTTCGTCGAGAAGATGCGCAATATCTATTACGATACGGTGCTTTACTCCGAAGAGGCGCTGCGGCTGCTGATCAAGACCGTGGGCGCCGATCGCTGCCTGTTCGGGGCCGAATGCCCCGGCGTCGGCTCCGCGGTTGACCCGCACACCGGGCGGACGCTGGATGACATTGCCCCGTTCATCACCGGCTTCGATTGGCTGAGCGATGCGGAAAAGGACGGGATCATGTTCGGCAACGCCACCCGTCTGTTCCGGCTTGAGGTGCCCGCCGCATGAGCAGCGTTGCCGAAGCCTTGCGGCGGCTGCAGGCGATAGACACGTGCGCGCTTTCGGACGCGCTGGACCGGCTGGGATTGTCCGGACAGGTAACCGGGCTGCGGCGCGAAGCCGGCGACGGGCGCATTGCGGGCGTTGCCGTTACCATGAAGCTGGGCGTGGGCGATCCGCCTCCAGGCCCCCCGCGCCACCTTGGCACCACCGCGATCGAGGCATCGGACGTGCATTCGATCATCGTCGTGGAACAGCGCACCGGGGTGGAAGCGGGTTGCTGGGGCGGGTTGCTGACGCGCGGTGCGCAGAAGGCGGGTGTGCGGGCGGTGATCGCCGACGGACCGGTGCGCGATATCGACGAGGCGCGCGACCTGGGTTTTCCCATCTTCACCAACCAGTTGACCTGCTACACCGCGCGATCGCGCGTGGTGGAAAAGGGCACCAACGTGCCCGTTGAAATCGGCGCTGTGGTGGTGGCTCCCGGCGATTATATTGTCGCCGATGGCAGCGCGGTGATCGTCATCCAGCCGGCAAACCTGGACGCCGTGCTGGAAGCGGCGGAGGATATATGCCGGCGCGAAGCGGGCATGATCGCGGAAATCGAGCGCGGCACGCGGATGAGCGATGTGCTGGCCGGCAATTACGAAAACATGCTGAAAAAGGTCTGACATGGCAGAGGATCGCAACGTCGCACGGGCTCTCGCGCTTGACACGGCCACATTGTCAGACGCGCTCGACCGGCTGGGTATCGTGGGCCAGTGCTATCGGATTTCCGGTCGTGATCCCTCGTTCGAGATGGCCGGGCGCGCCTATACCATGCGGTGCGGGCCGGCGGCGAACCCGCCGGGAACCGTTGGCGACTATATTGACGATATCCCTGCCGGCAGCGTGGTGGTGATCGACAATGGCGGCCGGGAAGATGCCACCATCTGGGGCGATATCCTGACCGAGATTGCGCACCGGCGCGGGATCGCCGCCACCGTGATCGACGGGATCAGCCGCGATGTCGCGCTGTGCCGCACGCTCGGCTACCCGGTGTTCAGCAAAGGCCACTGGATGCGGACGGGCAAGGACCGGGTGCAGGTGGAACAGATGGAATGCGTGGTCAATATCGGCGGCGCGCGGGTGGCGCCGGGCGATATCATGCGCGGCGATGCGGATGGGGTGCTGGTCCTGCCACAAGCGCACGAAGACGCCGTGCTGGATGCCGCGGAAGAGATTTCCGCCGCCGAAGAGCGTATCCGTGCGGCATGTCGCGGCGGAATGCGGCTGGACGAAGCCCGCCGCCAGTTCAAGTACCATTCGCTGCAAACGCGCCGGGGGGAATAGCGCCTGCCCGCAGGCGCGCCGCCCGGCACTATTCGTCGGACTGGAACACCAGCTCCAGTGCCGCCTCGATCGATGCCCGCGTGGCGAGATAGTCCGCAATCAGCGCCGCGCGATCGCGGGCGGCCAGCGCATCGATCAATTTGCGTTCGGGGCTTTCGCCGAAGGTGCGCGGCATGAGCGCGCGATAGCGATCGGTCAGGCGCCACAGACGGGTGGCTTCGCGCAAAAGCACCTTCTGGGGCGATAGATCGAACAGCGCATAACGCATGTTTTCCAGCGCCTTGGCCCACTCATTGAAATCGCGGACCTGGTCAAGCGCGTCCACCCGGTCAAACTGTGCGCGCAATTCCGCGATCTTGGCCGCATCCGGCCATTCCGCCGTCGTGAGCAGTTGTGTTTCGAGCCAGCGGCGCAGCTTGTAGAGCTGGCGCGCTTCTTCCAGTTCCAGCGGCGCGACGAAATATCCGCGATTTTGATCGTGCAGCAGGAAGCCCTCGGTCGCGAGCAGCTTGAGCGCTTCGCGGATGGGAACCTTGCTGCGGCCGAAACGGTCGGCCAGCTGGCTTTGGCCGAGATGTTCGCCGGGCAGCAAGGTACCGCGCACGATCAAGGCGCGAAGTTCGTCGGCAACAGCGGTTGGCAAGGATCCGTTCAATTCGTCGCTCAGCATCAATCCGCCATCCAGTTCAAAATCCAAAAGCAGGCCAAGCGACACCTTAGGCGGCCGCGGCGCGCAACGCGAGACGGATCATGCAGCCCGCTGCGCCACCTTTGTCCGCCGGCCGTGCTCGCGGCTTCGTTCACCCTTCGCGGTGCGGGCTCACCGTGACATGGATGGCCCCCTCCGTTCCGCGTCCGGCGGTTGCGAGAATGGCATCGTGCACCTGCGTCAGCGGGAAATCATGGCTGCACAGCTTTTCGATCGGCCAGCGCCCGCTTGCCACGATATCAAGCGCGGTTTGCACGGCGCGATAGCTGTGGCCACGCGGCGCGCGAACCGTCAGATAGCGCTTCTTGACCTCGCCGAGCGGCACCGATGCCCCCAACCCGTTCAGGCTGAGCCAGGCGCCCTTCGCGGCAAGCGATACGGCTTGTTCGGCGATGCGCCCGTCTGGATCGCCGGTGGTGTCCACCACCACATCCACTCCGGCACCGCCGGTGGCCCGCATGACGATCCCCGCCAGGTCTTCCTGTTCGACATCCACCGAAATATCCGCGCCCAGCTCCAGCGCCAGATCGAGCCGCGCCCGGTCGCGCGACATGCCGGCGATGATCACCGTCATGGCCCCCGCCACCTTGGCCGCCAAGGCGCAGCTCAGGCCCTGCTGGCCCGGTCCGAAGACCAGCACGGTCTTGCCGATCCCCGCCCCGCCATCGAACACCGCCCATTGCACGCCATTGCCCAACGGCACGGCCATGGTGGCGTGCCGCGCGGACATCTGCGGGGGAATCCGGTGGATGACCGCGTTGGGGGCAAGATACATGTGCTCGGCAAAGCCACCCCAGAGATGCGGTGCGATGTCGGCATTGCAGGTGCCATAGCGCAAGGTATTGAACCGGTCCTTCACGTTGAAGAAATCGGCTTCCATGCACAGCCGGAAATCCCCTTGGCGGCACCAGTGGCAGTGCCAGCAGGGGAGATATTCGTGCAGGGCAATGCGGTCGCCGGGTTTCACGCCCCAGCGCGTGGCGGCGGCGGCGCCCACTTCGGAGACGGTGCCCACAACTTCGTGGCCCATGACACAGGGCGCGGTGTTTTCCCGGCGGTACATTTCGGGGTCGCTGCCGCCCACACCCGATGCCTCCACCCGCAACAGTCCGTCGTTATCTCCGACGCGGGGAACGGGAAATTCCAGAATTTCCGTGTTCTCGATGCCGGTTTTGACGGCGGCGCGCACTGTTGCTGTCATCTTGGCTCGACCTTCGGTGAAACGGGCGGGAATCCGGGGCTACCGAGGCCGGCCGACCAGTTGCGCCCATAGAGCTGGCCGGCGGTGCCGCCCAGCAGACTGTCCTGTTCGGCCGATGAAAGCCCCGCAACCGACGCATGCGCCAGCGCGGTCATGTAGGCATAAGTGCCCGCGGACTGGGTGATATCGGAACCCCACATCATCCGGCTTGCGCCGAACAGGTCCATCACCCGCCGGATGATCGGCTTCGCGTCTATCCCGGTCTGTTCCAGCCGGCCCAGCGGAATGGTGGTGAATTTCACGTACGCGCCGCTGAATCGGGCGATGCTGGCCATCAGTTCGTCCACGCCATAATCAGGCGGAGTGGTATTGCAGTCGATCGCTCCCAGATGATCGATCACCACGGTCAGGCCGGGCAGGTCGGTCAAGAGCGCGGCAATCCCGGCCAGCCCCTCCACGCGATTCCAAGGGAACAAATGCACGCATACCGGCACGCCAAGATCGCGCGCCGCGGCGCAGGCATCGCGGCCGGTAGCGGCATCCAGCCAGCCAAGGCCGCTACCCTTGACCAGTTCCATCAGCCGAATACCCACCGCGCCCCGGTCGCGCACCCAATAATACACCTGTTCGGCGGCATCGGGCTGGCTGGCATCGATCGAGCAGACCGCGGCAAACCGATCCGGGAAACGTGCGGCGCTATCGCAGACATAGCTGCTGTCAAAGCCGTAGATCGATCCGCGTTGCACCAGCACGGCCTTGTCGACGCCGGCCGCGTCCATCTCGCCGGCGAGACGCTCGATGGTCATCGGATCTTCGAAATCCGCGTCGTTGATCACGCCGCTGGGCGGCGAAGGAGGGTATCGCGCCGTATCGCCCGAAATAAGGTGCGCGTGGCTGTCGATCATAGGGCGGCGGCCACCACAGGCTGCGCCGCGCGGATTGCCCGGTTTGTCATGAATAGTGCCTTTTCAGCTGTGCCGTCGCGATGACGATCGCGTCCAGGTTCTGGTCCCTGTGCATCGTCGGCGGATCACGCGAAGGCGTTCATGGCCTTCAATTTCTCTTCATAGGCTTCGCGCTTTTCGGGCGGGAGGAAATGCCGGAAATGCGGGCCTTTCGACATGGCGGGCAGGGTATTCGACACCAGTGCCCAGCTGCCGGCCTCGTCGTAGCTGGCATAAAGTTCGCCACAGGCAGAGCCGGTGTAGAGTTCCAGTCCGCCTTCGGCGGAATCGTGCATCGCCGCCACTTCCAGATTGCCGGCGATGGGATCGGCCATGCCGGCCATCGCGTTCACCCAGGTCTTGCCGTGATCGGTGCTTTTCATGAATTTCGGATATGCCGTGCCCTGGGCGCCCCAGTTGGGGTTCGGGTTCATACCGGCGCCGACCATGAACAGCACGTCCTTGGCGGGATGCACGAAAAACGGATCGGGATAGGCGCAGGGATGCGACGTGTCCGTCAACCGCTGCCAGGTCTTGCCCGCATCCGTCGTGTGATAGGCGCCGATGCCGGTGGTCAGGAATATCTCGTCGGCACTGTCCCGGAAAAAGGTGACGCGGTGCTGATCGCGGCGGAACTTGTCGTCCGGCTGCTCCATCGAATTGATCGAGGTCCAGCTTTCGCCTCCATCTTCGCTGCGCAGCAGATCGCCCTGTTCGATGCAGATATAGAGCGTGTCCGGATGGCCGGCCGGAGAGGCGATATGCTTGATATGCGGCGCTGATCGCGGGAAAAACCAGTGTTCGGTGCCTTCCACCTGCGTGCATTCGGGATAGGCGGTCCAGCTCTTGCCGAGATCGAAGCTGCGGTAGAACATCACCGGTTCGGTGCCGAGATTGAGAATGATCTGGTCGCCGACATGCTGCACCAGCAGCGAATAGGCATGGCCCGATTGTAGCCCGTTGTTGCGCGCTTCCCAGGTTTTCCCGCCATCCGCGCTGACCTGCAACCCGCCCTCGAAATGCAGGGCGGCGAACAGCAATCCGCTTTTCTCGTCGAAAACCAGGGCGCTGACATGCTGGCCGGCCAGAAGCACATCGTCTTGCAGGTGCCATGGAGATCCCGGTCCGTCGCGGCGGAAGTCGAGCACACCCTCGGCCGTTGCCACCAGCATCCGGCGGGCGGCCAGCGTGCTGGACGAAGTGGTTTTACCGTTCGCCGAGATGCAGATTATCGTTTCCTTGGCGTCGGCCATCTGAACCACTCCGATCATAGAATATATCGTTTTGTATAACGATTGTGTGATTCATTCAAGCGTCACGTGCAAAGAAGATCCGCTCCGCAGTGCCGCCAAAGATCGCCTCGCGCTCTTCGGAACTGCGCTCCGCGAACAGCATGCGGGTCCAGTCCAGCGCGTTGGCATAGCCCTCGCGCGAGGCCACGACCGGGAAATCGCTGCCCCACATCAGCCTTTCCGCCCCGAACGCGTCGAGCGCTTCGATCAGGATCGCGCCCTTGGCCGCATCGAGCACCGGTGCGTGCGCGGGCAGAGGCTGCCCCACCGCGCGCGGGGCCAGTTGCCCCAGCGCCGGGATTTTGAGGATCACGTTGGGATAATCGGCCAGAGCCAGAATGCCTTGCCAGACCTGTGGGCTGTGATCGCAGTCCGGTCGGGTCCAGCCGCCAAGATGTTCGATCACGAAGGGCATGGTCGCAAATTCGCGGACGATGGCGGCAAACTCGCCGCTGACGATGCTGGCGGCGGGGCCGCCGCAACTGATTGCCAGACCGCCATCGGCAGCGGCGCGCCAGATCGCCAATGGGTCATCTCCGGGGCTTCGGGCATCCGGGCGGAGCCGGAGCCCGGCCATGCCCCGCCGGGTAAGGGCGGTGACCTTTTGGACCGCGTCGGCCGCCGCCGCCTGTACGGCACCGACATGCGCCAACCGGTCCGGGAGCCTGGCCACGCATTGTTCCTGATAGGCATTGTCGAACTGCCCCAGGATCTGGGTAAGCACCGCCTTGTGCACGCCGCAGCGATCCATCTGGAACAGGAGCGTTTCCACCGGCTCGAACCACAGCGGCGAGGCGTGGCAATGGGCATCTATGACGGTCAATCGAGGTCTCCTCGCGCTCGTTCTCGCGCTTCCTCCGGGTCTTCACGCACCCTTGGGCGTGCGGGCGCGAGGTCTTCGGGTATCTGGTTGCGCAAGCGGATGGTGGCCGCCAGCCCGATCAGCACGATCACCAGCATGGCATGGCGATAGTCGATCATGGCCGGTTCGGCGCGGCCGCCCAGTTTTGCCAGCAGACTCAGGATCACCGCCGTGATCGAAACGCCCAGAGCGTTGAAAATCTGCATCGATATGCTGGCGATGATGTTGCCCGATGTCATGGTCGATGCGGTCAGCGATGAGAAAGACAGCGACGTCATGGCCGTAAAGGTCAGGGAGCGGGCCATGCCACACACGGTCAGCGCGGCGAGCAGCAGCGGGGCCAGCAGCGTGCCGGGGCGGGCGAGCGCTATAAAAGCCAGGGCGGCAAGCCCCGTAAGGCTGCCAGCGATCGTGGTCTGTCGATAGCCATAACGATCAAATGCCGGTTTTATCAGGGGCTTTGTGACAAGATCGCCGCCGTTGAGGGCGATCAGCATCACCCCCGCCCACAAAGGGCTGAAGCCGAAACCGAGCTGCAGCATCAGCGGCAGGCCCAGCAACATTGCGCGGGCCGGCAGGCGCACCACCGCGCCGGCGCCGATCGCCGCGGTGCGGAAGCCGGGATTCCGCATGGCGCCGAATGTCAGGATCGGGCTGGGGTGCGATTCAAGATGGCGCCAGGCCGCGCCGGCCAGCACCAGTCCGCCCAGAATCAGCCCCCATGGCAGCAGGGCGTCGAAGCCGATGACCAGCCGGTCGATTCCGGTCAGGACCGCGGTCAGCGCTCCGCTGACCAGAATCGCGCCGACGATATCGAGCTTGCGCGGCGCCTCCGGCTCCATGCGCGGGATAGTCGCGCGCGTGGCCAGAAACAGCAGCACCGATATGGGCAAGTTGAGCAGGAAGATATACTCCCATCGCGCATATTGGACGATGAACCCGCCCAGCGATGGCCCCAGCGTGGGCGCGATCAACATGGGCATGGCGGTAATCGCCAGCGCGTCGACCAGTTCGTGTTTTGGCGTCTGGCGGAGCAGAATCAGGCGACCAACCGGCGCGAACAGCGCCGCCGCCGCCCCTTGCAGCGCGCGTGCCAGCACGAAGCTGCAAAGGCCGGTCGACAAGGCGCAGCACAATGAGAAAAACGCAAAACCCAGCGTCGCGGCCATGAACACACGCTTTGCGCCGAACCGGTCCGCGCACCAGCCGCTGATCGGCAGCATCGCCACCAGCATGGTAAGATAGATGGTAATGGAGAGGCTCAACGATATCACCGGCACGTGAAAATCGCGGGCGATCCGGGGCAGGGCGATCACCAGCACCGCGCCATCCAGCTGTGCCATGAACATCGCGGAGGCGGCGACCAGCACGGCGTTGCGGCTCTTCAGTTCCAGCAACCGCCTCAACTGCCCATACTCCGATCCATGCGCGAAAACAGCGCTATTGCGCGTGTCCGGCGTCTGTCTCATCCGCCAGTTCGGCGGTGAAGAGGTGCGGGCGCAGCCGGGGCCGGGCGCTGCGGCGCAAGGCCATGCTCAGCAAGACTCCGGCAATGCCGATGATTGTGCCCGCCATCTCGAAATTGGTCATTTCCAGCGGGTTCAGGCTGAACAGGTCAACCTTGCCGTCCAGCGCGAAATTGAAATTTGCCATCATCCCGCCACCTGCGATCAAAGCGATTTCACGATGCGTGAAGGATCACGCCACACGGGAAGAGGCGCGCTGCGAAATTTCAGCATGGGATAATAGTAGTTGGCATAGGCGGCGAGCAGGATGCCGTGCATCACCAGATTGCGGGTCACCGAAAGCTGGATGTGCGGGAAGGGCGCCCACGGCACGTTCACCAGGAAAATGTTGACCGTGACCGGCATCAGCAACACCAGACCCAGCGGCACAAAACGGTTGGTGACAAGACACAGCCCGCCCAGCATTTCGACCACTTTGGCGAAGGCGAACAGCTTGAGCTGCATTGCCGCGATCACGAACTCGTTGCCAGCGGATTCGGCAATCTTGGGTTGCGGCCAGAACAGCACGAAGTAGTTCAGGCCCGACACCAGGTTGAAACCGCCCAGATAGAAGCGGCAAAAGGTGACGCCGTAATGCTCGATGCTTCGCCACATTCCGTTCGCTCCCCGGTCTTCGCTGCGGTCAGTTGCGCTTGGGAATGGCAAATTCGCCGGGCTTGAGGCCCGTCGCCGCCCGGCCGTAAGCCGTCATGGCGCGATCCCAGGTGAATGCAAAATGCTGTGCCGCCGCGTTTATGTCGCGGAACAACTGCTGGATTTTCTGGTCATCGTAGATGGCCGTGCCACCCGAAGCCTCGAAGATGCGGTTTGCCGCGTGGCGCGCCTGCTGGACCGCCCAGGCCCAGTTGCGCGGAATGCGGGCGCTCTGCAAGAACGAGATGTCGTCGGGCTCGATCGCGCGGTCGATCATCTCGGCATCGCTGATCACCAGCGCCAGCGCCGCATCGATCTGCGCATCGACCTCGGCGATCCTCGCCAGCGTCGCCGATTGTTCCGCCACTTCAAGGGGGGAACCGCCGCTAAGCTTCGCGCCAAGTTCCTTGGCAAAGCGCGTTACCATGCCCTTGGCCATGCCCAGCGGCGCGCCGACGATCGAAAACGGCGCGATGTTGGAAAACGGCATCCGATAGACGGCGCCGCTGTGGTGCTTCGCGCCCGGCGTGGACCCGGCCAGCATATCGGCAAGGCTGCAACTGCGGTGCGCCGGGATGAAGGCGCTGTCGATCCGGATCGACCGGCTGCCGGTGGCGCGCATACCCATGGTCTGCCAATCGTCGATCACCACGATGTCGGTTTTGGGAACCACGAAAAACCGGGGTTCCATCGATCCGTCCGCCTTCTTGACGGCATTGCCGATGATCACCCAGGTGGCATAGTCGATCCCCGAACAGAACTTGCCGTTACCGCCGGTCAGGCGATAGCCGTCTCCTTCTTCCACCACATCGCCGCCCAGCCGGAACACCGTGCCGATCAGCGTGGTGGGATCGCCCATCACCTCGCGCTGCGCCTGCTCGGGAAACAGGTTGATCAGCCAGCTGTGGCCTGCCAGCACGCCGAAAATCCATGCGGCAGACCCGGATACCGAACCGATTTCGGCGGCTACGCGAACCAGGTCCGCAAAGCCGAGTTCCGAACCGCCCAGATTGCGCGGCATGACCAGGCCGAACAGTCCGCTGGCGCGCATCCGGTCCACCACGCCGGCATCGAGGCGGCGGTTGCTGTCCGCTCCGGTATCCGCCTGCCCGATTTCCGGCAGCAGTGCGCGCACTTTGGCGATGGCCTCCTCGGGCGAGCCGATCGTTGGCCACTTGCTGGCAATGCTGAGATCGCTCGCCACTGTCATGTCCATTACGCCCTCTCCTTCGCGCGGCAGACCCACATTGATCTGTGATGAAAATTGTTATACAAACGAGTATCCGAATTTGAAGGCGGCATCAACCCCCGTTGTTGGGGGCCGTTGATCGCAGCCGATGGCGAAACCCGGAGAGGGAGAGGAAGCGATGGCGCAAGTGGTGCTGGGAATTGGCACGAGCCACGGGCCGATGCTGGTGACCGAATCGCAAAGCTGGGGCATCCGGGTGCCGGCCGACAAAGCCAATATCCACGCCTGGAGAGGCGGTGACTGGAGCTTCGACCAGCTTGTGGCCGCACGCGCCGGCGAGGGGCTGGACCAGCAGATCACCGAACAGGTCTGGGAGCAGCGCCAGGCCGCCTGCCAATCGAATATCGAGCGTCTGGCCGATATCTTTGCCGAGGCCAGGATCGATGTCGCGGTGATCGTCGGCAACGACCAGAACGAGATATATCGCACCACGCTAAACCCCGCCTTCGCGGTCCATTATGGCGAGACGATCCTCAATCACGAACTCGGCGCGCAGCGGCTGCAGGAGCTGCCGCCGGGCATCGCGGCTTCGCTGCCGGGGTATATTCCGGCCGGCGGCGCCGACTATCGCGGTTGCCCCGATCTTGCGCGCAAGATCATCGATGTGGCGATCGCGGATGAATTCGATGTGGCGGCGATGTCGGCCCTTCCGCGGGAGGAGACGCCCCATGCCTGGGGCTTCGTGTTCCGCCGGATCATGCGCGACAATCCCTGCCCCAGCGTGATGGTGACCGTGAACACCTTCTATCCGCCCAACCAGCCGCGCGCCCGGCGCTGCTTCGATTTTGGCCAGTCGATCCTGAAGGCAATCCGCGCGTGGGACAGCGACCAGCGCGTGGCCCTGATCGCCAGCGGCGGGCTGACCCATTTCGTGATCGATGAAGAGGTGGACCGAACGTTTCTGGCCGCGCTGGAGAACAATGATCTCGCACCCGTGTTCGCGATGGGCGAAACCGTGTTCCGCGACGGCACATCGGAAATGAAGAACTGGATTCCGGTGGCCGGCGCGATGGCCGAGGCCGGGCTGCGGCCGGAAGTTCTGGACTACATTCCCTGCTATCGCAGCGAAGCCGGCACCGGCAACGCCATGGGCTTTGTCTGCTGGCGCTAGGCCGGAGCCAGCGCCGCAGCCCGCCGCGCCAGCCGGTTACGCCAGCGCCTCGCGCAGTGTGGCGGCGGCGGCGGCCGGGGTGCCCTCCATGCCCACCAGATCGTGGGCGCGGTGAACAATGGCGCGCAACCGGATCAGGCTGGCCTGATCGCGCAGGCCATCGCGATCCCCGGAGCTGACCGCGATGTCCACCAGCCGCCACAGCTCATCCAGTTCGCTTTCGCGATAGATGCAGTGCTCGGCCGTTCTCGATCGCTGCAGCCGATCGGCCAGCACCTGAATGGTGAGGTCCGAAAAGTTTTCGACCGCAAGCACATCGTCCAGATCCAAGATTTTTCTCCAGATTGGGTAGTGACTTTCGAGTCACTGCAAGATAATATATCTTATTGTCTAACAAAGTGGATGCGTCAAATGCTCTCTCATGACGATAACGAATTGCTTTGCCGCGTTGGGCCGGACGCGCCGATGGGGCAGTTGATGCGCCGCTTCTGGATGCCGGCTTTGCTCGAAAGCGAGCTTGTCGCTGATGGCAAGCCCGTGCGGATACGGCTGCTCGGTGAGGATCTCGTCGCGTTCATGGACAGCGAAGGCAGGATCGGCTTGCTGGATGAGCATTGTCCGCATCGCGGCACGTCGCTGGCGCTGGGCGTCAATGGCGAATGCGGTCTGCGCTGCCTGTTCCATGGCTGGAAGTTCGACGTCACCGGCCAATGCGTGGATACGCCGGCGGAGCCCGAGAATTCCAAACTGGCCAATGCCATGCGGACGAAGGCCTATCCCACCCGGGTCGCGGGCGGGATGGTGTGGACCTATATGGGGCCAAGCGAGCTTGAGCCCGCTTTCCCGCACTTCCCCTGGTTCGACATGCCCAAGGGCAGCTGCGAAGCGTTCAAGGTCATCTACGAATGCAACTATTCACAGGCGCTGGAAGGCGCGGTGGATTCGTCGCATGCCGGGATTCTCCACCGGGAAAGCGCATGGGATCAGCCGGCCAAATGGCCGCATGAAAAGGACCTGCGGCCCAAGCTGGAGGTGGAATTTACCCGCTATGGGATGCGCTATTGCGCGGTGCGCAATGCCGATGAAAATCTCAAGAACGGCCGGATGACCCAGGTGCCGATGCCGTTTTACACCTTCATCCCGCCCGACGGGCCGCGTGCGCCGGAATTTCGCCGGAACCGCCGGCTGGTCAATGCCTTCGTGCCGCGCGACGATTATTCGACCTGGCATATCCAGTTTTTCTACGATCCCGGCCAGACGATCGATCGCGCCCACCGCATGACCGAGGCGAACACGCCGCATGACGAGCACTTCTTCAAGACCAACGGCATCGATGTCTGGTACAATCAGGACCGCGAAATGATGCGTACCAGCAACATGTCCGGCATTGTCGGCATTGCCTTGCAGGATCACGCGGTCAGCGAAACCATGGGCAAGATTGCCGATCGCACCAAGGAGCATCTGGGCCGTTCGGACATGGCGGTGGTCGCTTTCCGCCGGATGATGCTGCGGTCGGTCAAGCACATGATGGCCACGGGCGAAGTGCCCGAGGCGGCGCAGGGATCGTTCGACTGGAACCAGATCACCGCCGAAACCTTCTTTTTCGAGCCCGAGCGGAAGTGGCAGGATATTCAGCCGTTGGCCGAGAACCTGCAACCGGTTGATGCGGCGGCCTGACCGGTGGCACATTTCCTGGTCGAATATGCCGAAACCGGCAAGGCTGCGCAGCGCGAAGCCTTGCGGCCCGATCACATCGCCTACCGCAAGGGGCTGGGCGATGCCTTGCGGTTGGCGGGGCCACTGCTGGACGATGGCGGGCAGCCGGCGGGCAGCGTGGTGATTATCGACGCACCGGATCGGGCGGCGGCGGAAGCGCTGGCGAATGCCGATCCCTATGTTGCGGCCCAAGTGCTGCAACTGGTATCGGTCCGCGCCTACCGCATCGCCGCTATGCGACCGCCGGGCTAAACGAAATCATAGCGGAAGCGGCTGCCATCACGGCGCACATGGCCGGCGGAATTGCCGCGAAAATGCGCCGGAAAGCACATCGTGTCGGTATCGGCGACGCGGTTCAGCAGCGCCTGGCGGACCGTCGCCGCCAGCGCCGGGTCATGGTCGAACATCAGTGGCAGCTCCGGACGTACCAGCTGGATCGGGTGATGGATCACATCGCCCCAGAACAGGGCCTTCGCGCCGCCCGCCTGGGCATGGATCACGCAGCAGCCGGGGGAGTGGCCAAAGGCCGGTTCCAGCCAGATGCCATCGCCGATCGCCTGGAACACGGGTGTTTCGCTTTCGACATCGATGATCTCGGCAAGGCCAGCCTCCACCACCGGCAAAACGGAATCCATAAATGCTTCGTGGTGCAGCGCGTCCTCGTGCTGGCTCGCCCAATGTTCGTAATCGCGCTTGCCGAAGATATACCGTGCATTGGGAAAGGTGGGCACCCAGCGGCCATTCTCCAACCGCGTATTCCAGCCCACGTGATCGAAATGCAGATGGGTGCACAAAACCAGATCGATCTCTTCGGGCGACACGCCGGCCGCCTCCAGATTCGCCATGTAGGGGGTATCCAGCATGTTTATGAACGGCAGGCTGCGCTGCTTGCAGTTCCCGTTGCAGGCATCGATCAGCACGTTGGCGCCGTCCAGGCTGATCACATAGCTGTGCATGCTCAGCATCAGCGTCGATCCGGCTGGCTCGGTCGTGAAATCGGGATCGCGCCACCAGCGAGCCATCGTCGCAAGATCGGCGGAATTCACGGCGGGGAACATGGCCGGCAGGGGCAGGCCGCTTTCCATTTCCACAACCTTGCGCACCGTCAGGCGCCCCAGTGTTTGGGCCAGCGTTTGGATTTGCATGAAATATATTACTACATAATTGCCTAACAATAGAGGCCCGCTTAAAGCATTGGTGTCAACATGATTCGGACTGTGAAGGCCGTCAAGCACGACGGCTCGGGGAACGCAGCCGGGCGCGAGGAGAGCGATCCATGCAGGCAAAGATGGTGTTCGCGGCCCGCATGGTGCTGGGAATCTTCTATCTGCTCAGCGGGCTGAACTGGTTTTTCGGGTTCATTCCGATGCTGCCGCACGTGAACATGCCTCCCGATCTGCCGATCAAGCATGCGGTGGTGGTGGAAATGATCAAGACCGGCTGGATGTTCCAGTCGGCGAAGATCGTGGAAGTTGCCTTCGGGTTGTCGCTGCTGGCCAACCGTGGCGTTCCGGCGATGCTGGCCGTGGCGCTGCCGGTCGCCTTCCTGACCTTCATGCTCGATGCCCTGATTCTGGATGACATCTGGCGCTGGATCAACGGCGCGGAGACCACTTCGGCGCTGCTGGCGGCGATTGCCGACATGATCGTCGGCGGGCTTTGTGTGCTGCTGCCGCATCTCTGGCTGATGTGGTGCTACTTCGGATACTATCGGCCGGCCCTGGCGTGGCGGGCACCGCTGCCCGTGCCAGGGGCCACGCTTGACCTGGCGCCGGCGATGCAGCCGCCGATGGGCCGCTGGCAGCGCAGGATATTCTTCGCCTTTGGCTGGGTGGGTCTGGCGTTGCAGACGTTCAACCTGTGGCTGTTTGCGGGCATGATCAAACTCTAGGGACAAGGCCTGTTTTCGGGAGCCGCGCGATGGTTGAGACCCCGATGGTTGAGACAAGGCGATACCGCCGCTTTGGCCCCGCTGACTGCGGGTTGGCGCTGGCACTTCTTGCCACAATAAGCCCGCCGGACCGGGCCGCGGGCGAAGCGCGGGCGGTATCGCCGTCTTTGCCTGGCCGGGAGCTGCAGCTGACGTATGAAATGCCTGAAAGGCCGGGCGAAAAGGTGCCTTATCGCGTCTATTTGCCCGGCGGCTGGAAGGCAGACGCCGCCGCGCCCATGGTGGTGGTACTGCATGGCTATGCCGCCACCGCCGCGTCTCCCTTTGACGATGCCGGCGGGGCGCTGCAGCGCGAGGCCGACAGGCACGGCTTCGTGATCGTCGCGCCGAATGGCTACAATGGCATGGCGGACTATGGCGCAAACCTGCCGCTGCCTTCGGCGCTGCCCGCCCGCGCCGCGCCGCGCGCGATGACTCCCCAGGCCGAATCCGCGCTGGCGCAGGCCGATGTGCTGCATGTGATCGACCGGGCAATGGCGGACTACAGGATCAATCCCGCCCGCGTCTATGTGATGGGGAATTCGATGGGCATGACCGGCGTGCTGCATCTGGCCCGCAGCTTTCCCGAAAAATGGTGCGCGATCTCCGCCAGCGATGGTCCGCCCTGGCCGGGCTATCCGGTCGAACGCCTGCGCTCGATCAGCGGCGTGCTGTTCGTGCATGGTGGCCGCGATACGCTTGCCAGGTTGGCAGACACGCAGCGGCTTGCCGCCCGCGCCCGTGCGGCCGGGGTCAGGGCGCGCATGCATCTGGTGCCCGATGGCACGCATGGCGATGCCTGGGTCCGCTATCTGCCCGAAACCTTCGATTTCTTCGCGGCGCATCGTTGCAGCGGGCGGCGACAGTGAGGTGCCGCGCCGCCAGGCAACTTGCGGCCGCCCGGCATCTGGCCACCATGATCTGCATGCTCTGGGCCATCGCGGTTGGCAGCGGCCCGGTAGTGGCGCAATCCGTGCCCGCCGCTGTTTATACGCCGTTGCCGGAACGGCCAGCCATTCCGCCGGTCATGGCCTGCGGCGATCTGGCGAGCCGTGACTTCCTGGGCATAGCTGGCGCGCCAACCCGAATTTCCTCGGCCCAGGTGCAGACACGCGATGGCGGGCAGGAGTTCTGCCTGATCAAGGGCATGATTGCGCCGCAGATCCAGTTTGAACTGCACCTGCCGACCAGATCCTATACCGGGCGCTATCTCCAGGGCGGCTGCGGCGGCGCGTGCGGGGTGATCTATGATCACGTTCTGCCAAGCTGTGATAACCGCCAGGCGTTTGGCGGCGCTTTTGCGGTCAGCTTCAACAATTCCGGCCACGTCGGCCCCGAACCGTTCGACACGTTGTGGGCGGCCTATGCGCCGCAATTGCGTGAGGATTTCGCTTACCGTGCCGCGCATGTCGTGGCGCTGGCGAGCAAGCAGATCCTTTCCGTCTATTATGGACGCCCACCGCAGTATTCCTATTTTCTGGGTTGTTCGAACGGTGGCCGCGAAGCGATGATGGAGGCGCAGCGCTATCCGGACGATTTCGACGGCATCGTCGCCGGCGCGCCTGCCCTGTGGATCACCGCCGGGGTCGTGCGGATCATCCATGAATCGCAGGTGGCGCAGGATGCCGCCGGCAAGCCGGTCCTGACACCGCAAGCGACCAGCCTCTTGCACGACGCGGTGATTGCGGCGTGCGACGGGCTCGACGGACTGAAAGATGGGCAAATCGACAACCCAAGAGTTTGCCGTTTCGATCCCGGGCAATTGGTCTGCAAGCCCGGTGTCACTTCGGGCTGCATCAGCCCGCAGCAAGCCGATGTGATCCGCAAGCTCTATCGCGGCCCGGTGGACAGGGCAGGGCGGGCGCTGTTTTTCGGGGGCGAACCCTATGGTTCGGAACTGCTGTGGACCGGGCCGGGCAGCTTCCTTGTCAACGGTCACGCCCTCGCGGCAAATCAGATCAAGTTCATGATCTATGGCGGTCGGTCGCATCAGGATTTCGACTGGCGCAGCTGGCAGCCCGATGAAGCGGCGCTGAAGGATCTGTTGCGCGCGGGCGGATACTATAACGCCAATGATCCCGATCTGTCCGCGTTCAAGGCGGGTGGGGGAAAGCTGATCATGTGGCAGGGTGAAGCCGACAACGCCGGCGGATCCTATCTGCTGCTCGATTATTATCAGCGCGTGCGTGATGCCATGGGCGGCTTTGCCGGGACCGATCCGTTCATGCGGGTCTATATGCTTCCGGCCGTATACCACTGCACCGGCGGCTATATTGCCTATCAGCACGACATGCTTGGCCCCGTTGTGAACTGGGTGGAGCGCGGAACATCGCCCGGAGCGGTGGTAGGCACCGTCGCGCTGGCCGATGGAACGCCGCGCCGCCGCCCGGTCTATCCCTATCCGGTGCGGGCGCAATATGTGGGGCGGGGGGATATCAACGCGGTGGACAGTTTCCGCGCGGTGCCCCCGGCGCGCGTGCCCGACGATCATTTCGATTGGCTGGGGGCGGACATCATCGGCGACAAACCGCCGGTGGATTGATCCTTTTCCGCTCCATAGAATAATATGCAAAATAGTATATCAAATATTGACACGATAAGGCCGCTGATCCTATCAACGCACGGCAGGCGGCGGGAATGATCCGCTTGCGGGCCGCAGCGTGATTGAGCGGTGGCGGAGGGGATGGGCTTATGGGTAGCGGCGCAAAGCTGGCGGCGGGCCTGATCCTGGTGATCGCCGGCCTGGCCTTCAATCTGCTGAGTTTTGATTCGTTCCTGTTCTTCGGCCTGCCGCTGATTGCCGGCGTTCTGGTTGCGGCGTACAATTCGCGGCGCAGCGTTGGGCGGACCACGGCGGAGCAGATCGCCGACGTGCTGCGGATCTATATGGGCGGCCATCTGCTGTGGTCTTCGGTGCGCTATTGGAGCACCGACATGCAGCCCGTGATCCACCACCCGATCGGCGGCCCCTTTGTCGCATCGCTGGTGGCGATGGGGGCTTTCCCCGCGATCAAGACCATCGAGGGCATCGTCGCGCTGCTGTTGTTGTCGAACCGGTTCGTGCCGCTGGCGCTCGTGCTGGAAATGCCGACGGCGGTAACGATCTTCTATCTGAACACGTTCGTTACGGCTCGGCTGAGCGGCGTGCTCACCGGTCCGCCGGAACTCGGCGTCAACCTGGCGCTGATGCTGGCCTATTATCAGAGTTACCGGCCGATGCTGGCCATGCGGCCTCCGGTTGCACCGCCTGCGCTGTTTGGAGGCAAGGCGGGGGTTTCGCCGGCGGGCAACAGGCCGCGATGATGGTCCGGCGGCGTTGAAAATCTCCGCCCGTCAGAGCGCAGTCTTTGCTGATGAATATTTGTATCATACTTTAATGTGCTGAAATTACGAAAAATTATCGATGTCGCTCCCGTCACGCGCAGCAACGGTTGTCTTGACGGGTGGTGGACTCAAGAGTATACCAAAATAGTATTTATTTTAAGATACCGAGTTGGTGACCACTGCTTCGGTGTTCGATTGCCTGGCAAAAGACCGGGGTTGGTTGAGGGAGAAGGTGATGATTGCGAGGAAGTTTTCAGTCCGTCCGGCTGCCGCGTCCCGGTTGTCCATATCGACTTCGCTGGTAGCGCTCGCGCTGGTGTCCGCGCCCGCTTTCGCGCAAGACAACGAAACGGCGGACAAGCCTGCCGATGTGGCGAAGGACGAGCCGAATATCGTCGTCACCGGCACGCGCATCAAAGGCATCAACCCGGTGGGTTCGGCGTTGATTCCGATCGGCCGCGAGGACATTGAAAAGCTGGGCGGCGGCACGACCAACGATGCGTTGCGCAAGATTCCGCAAGTCATCAATTTTGGTGGTTCCAACGACCAACTCGGTGGTTCGGTCATCCAGAACACGTCGCTCAATTCATTCTTTGCCAAATCGATCAATCTGCGCGGTCTGGGCACTGCCTCGACGCTCAGCCTGGTCAACGGGCATCGTGTGGCCCCGCAGGGCCCCAACGGTCAGCTGTTCGATGCCGACAATATCCCCGGTATAGCCGTGGAGCGGATCGAGGTCGTGGCCGATGGCGGCTCGGCCATTTATGGCTCCGACGCGATCGGCGGCGTGGTCAACTATATTACCCGCCAGCCGGAAAACACGCTCGAGGCGCAGTTCCGCGTCGGCCTGGCGAATTCGGTGCAGGAATATATCGGGTCGATCGCGGCGGGCCGCAAATGGGATACCGGTGGCTTCTTCCTGGCCTATGAATACCAGAAGCGCACCGCGCTGGAGGCGGACGACCGTCCCGAATTGTTCAACAGCGATCTTTCACCCTATGGTGGGGGCGCCAATCCGATCTTTTCCAGCCCGGCCAACGTCCAGTTCACGGCCAACGGTCCGGCCTATGGCATTCCCGCCGGAACCACGGGCGGGATCACGCTGGGGCAGCTGAGCACGACGACCAATCGCCAGAATGCCTGGAAAGGCGCCGATGCGGTGCCCAGCGGGGAACGCCACGCCGTCGTCGGCACATTCCGTCAGCACCTGGGCGATTCGATCACGTTCAGCGCCGATGGCTTCTATTCGCGGCACAGCTATGTCCTGAAGGGCGTCGCCTCGACCGCGACGCTGACGGTGCCCAACACCAACCCCTATAGCCCGTGCTTCGCCGGCAAGGCCGATAACAGCGCGACACTGGATTGCCCGGCCAACGGCAACGTGCTGGTGCCATACAACTTCCTGAACGCGCTCGGGCCGGCGACGAATGCCGGCTACGAAGAGATCTGGTCCATTTCCGGGGGCCTGGAATTCAAGCTCGGGCACGGCTGGAGCGCGAACCTCAGCGGATATTACAGCACCGATGTCGGCTCCAACCGTGTCGATAACCAGCTCAACACCAGCGGCCTCAACCGCGCCCTGGGCGCAACGGTTGCCGGCACCACCAAGCCTGCCGGCGTCGATTTCTTCAATCCGTTCTGCGATTCCAGCGCATCGACGTGCAATTCGCCCGCAACGCTCGACCTGTTCCGCGCCTATACGAAGCTGGGCTCCACCTACAAGCTGACCGGTGGTTCGGCGAACATTGGCGGCAGCCTCTTCGATATCGGCGGTGGCAGCGTGCGCGTGGCTCTCGGCGGCGAACTGCACCACGATTTCCTGTCGGGGACCGGCCAGGTGTCCAACACCCGTACCGACAATGTCGGTATCGCCACCGGCGTTCCCACGTCGAACAAGCGCGACGTCAAATCGGGCTATGCCGAACTGTTCGTGCCTCTCGTCGGATCGGGCAACGCGATGCCAGGGATCGCCCGGCTCGAACTGGACGTCGCGGTCCGGTACGACCACTACAGCGATGTCGGCCACACCACCAATCCCAAGATCGGGGTGAACTATTCGCCGGTGGGCGGGCTGACCTTCCATGGCAGCTATGGCACCTCGTTCCGCGCGCCGACACTGGTCGACGTCAACAAGTATGCGACCGCCGGTTTCCTGCCGCGTAACGCCACCGGCGCCGCGGTCGGGCTCAGCCCGGCGAATGGCTCGTTCCAGTATGCCTATCCGATCGGCGGCAATGCCGACTTGAAGCCGGAAAAGGCCAAGACATGGTCGATCGGGTTCGATGTTTCACCTGAATTGGTCAAGAACGTCCACCTCGGGGTGACGTACTACAACATCGTTTACACCGATAAGGTGGATACGGCGGCCTATAACGCCCCGATCGGCGCAGTGCTCAATTCGGGCCTGTACGACAGTTTCGTGGTGTATAACCCGGTATACTTCCCCACCAAGTCGAAGATGACGCTGGCGCAGTATGTCGCTTACTGGAACCAGCTGACCAGCGATCCCGGGCTGCCGGTCCTCGGCGTGGTCGATCCGACGACCCTGATCGCGATCGTCGATGCGCGCCGCAACAACAGCGGCGTCGTCAAGACCGATGGCATCGACTTCAACTTCCTTTATGACATTCCTGGCAACTTCGCCGATTTCCGTATCGGCGCGCAGGCAAACTATACGTTCCGCTACAAGACCGCGCCCATTCCTGGCGCGGTACTCAAGAACGAGGTCAACCATTTCGGCTATCCGGCGCGCTTCACCGGCAAGATCGAACTGGGCGTCGACAAGGGCGGATTTTCGGGCACGGCCTTTATCAATTTCGTGAATTCGCGCACGATCACGCGCGATTTCCTGCCCGCAGCGGTGCCGGACAGCTATCGCAACATCGGCTCGTACACGACCTTCGACCTCAACCTGCGCTACAAGTTCAAGGATAGCGATTCCGGCTGGTCGAACGGCCTGGCAATATCGTTGAGCGCGCAAAACCTGTTCGATGCCACGCCGCCACTGGTGGTCAATTCCGGCGGCACGCCGATCCGGTTCGACCCATCCTATTCCAGCTCGCTGGGGCGGTTTGTCTCGCTGCAGCTCTCGAAGAAGTTCTACTGAGGCATTTGCGGGGCTCTTCCCATGATCCATCGCGGCCACGATGATCGATCGGCGGAAGCCCTGGCAGCCGAAACAGGCGGTTCCGGTGGGCGCAGGGCGTTCACCGGGATCGCCTATGCCTGCCAGTTTCTCTATGGCGGCTGGTTCCTGTTCCACGGGTTGAACTACTGGCTTGCGTTCTATGCGGACAAATCGATCCAGCCGGGGCCGGGGCTGGTTCCCGCGCTTGCCGCATCCGGCGTGATGGCCATCGTGAAGGCGCTGGAAATCGCGATCGGCCTCGCCTTGCTGGTCGATTGCCTTGCCGCGCTGGCGATCGTCGCGGCATGGCCGATCACGCTGATGATCGCCTTTGTTACCAGCGGGCATGGCAAGCCGTTCGGGATCGGGGTGGCGGTGGTGATCATCACGCTCAACGCCATCATGTCCGTGGGCCATCTCGATCGCTATCGCCCGATGCTGGCGGTCTCGGCCGGGAAGCCTTCGCTGGGTGGTGGTGGCGGAGCGGATACCTTCGATGCATCGCGCTTGCCCCCGGCACGTCAGCTCTTGGCCGCGCTGGCCGGCATTGCCGCTGCCACCGCGATCACCGCGATAAGCCTGGTCTTGCGACACTGACAGGCGACGAAAGTGCGTCCCTCAACAGCGGCAAAGGGAGTTCCATGAGCAGGTTCCATGGTTTGGTCATCGTCGCGGTGGCGCTGGGGCTTGTCGGCGGCCCGGCCTTTGCCAAGAGCAATCGGCCGCCCGCCAGGCCGCCACTGGTGATTGCCGAGCAGGGCAACTTCTACGTCGGCGGGCATGAGGCGGAGACCCCATCGGGCAAGGTCGTGGCCGATGCCATGTATGTCGAATACCAGATCCCGGCACACCGCACCCACCGCTATCCGCTCGTGTTCGTTCATGGCGGCGCCTCGACCGGAGCGGGATTCTGGAGCACGCCCGACGGGCGCGAGGGCTGGGCCACGCTGTTCCTGCGCAAGGGCTATGCCGTCTACGTCGTGGACAGGCCGACACTGGGGCGGTCGGCGCATTTTGACGCGGTGGACGGGCCGATGCTGCCGCCGCCGACCGCGCTGGCGAAACGCACGGGCGGGGAAGCGCCGCCTGCGGCCAGACCCGCCACCCGCTTTCCCGGCAAGCTCCAGCCCGGCGATCCCGCCTACGAACAGATGGTGCGCGGCCGGCAATCGACCATCGAGGTGCCGTTCGGCGCGCCGGGTGATCCGCTGGCGATCAGCAGCCGCGTGGACGGGATCGATCGCGAGGCCGGGGCGGCTTTGCTGGACCGGATCGGCCCGGCTATTCTGGTCACCCATTCGCGCGCCGGCACCACGGGCTGGCAGATCGCCGACGCGCGCCCGGCACTGGTGAAGGCGATAATCGCGGCGGAGCCGAACGGCCCTCCGTTCTACAATGCGCCGCCGCTGGGGCAGCCCGGTGATCCGGTGGCGCGGCCGTTCGGGCTAACCTATGCGCCGATCCGCTTCTCGCCACCGGTGGCCGGCGTCGCGGATTTCGGTGCGCTGGTACGCGCGGCGCCGGAAGGGCCGGACCGGATCGGCTGCTGGCTGCCGCAGGGCCAGCGGCGCACGATCACCAACCTTGCGCACATACCGGTTGTGGTCGTCACAGGCGGGTCATCCTATCACGCCGCCTATGATCATTGCACGGTTGCCTTCCTGCGCTGGGGCGGTGTGCCGGTGGAGCATGTCCAGCTTGATCAGCACGGCATAACCGGTAACACCCACGGCTTCCCGACCGAAACCAACAACGCCGAAATCGCCGGTTTGATCGCGCGCTTGCTGCGCGCCAAAGGGCTTTAGCGGCGCGCGTCGAAATAGGCATCGAGGAAGCGTTGCGCCGCCTCGCGCGGGGTGCCGATTACGCCGGGCACGGGTGCAAGGCGCATCAGTTGCGGATTGGCGGCGCGGTAACCCGGCCAATGCGGCAGGCCTGCGCCATTGGGATCGCCGCGCCGCGCAAAATTCACCCAATAGCTCGACATAAGATCGGATAGCGCCCGGTCGCGCTCGGTCCAGGGCTGGCTTTCGGCGCGAAGATTCTGGAACACGTATACGATCTCCGCGCCATGGAACGCGCCCTTTTCCACCTGGGCGGGCCACGGCTGATCGAACCAGTAGAGCCAGGATCCGGATTTGCCTGTCCTGGCTTGCAGCTGTGCCCAGGCGCGCATTTGCCACTGGACGGCGTCGGTGGCGGACTGGCGCAGTGGATCGGCCACGTCGCCATAGACGCTGTCATACTGCGTCTGATTGCCGGGGCCGGGGGTTACCCATTTCATCTTCAGGGTGGAGCCTTCGTCGGAATTGGACCCGACCAGCGTGGGCACATCGTTCTGCTTGCCCGCAGCGAAGATGTTGTAGACCAGATCGGGCAGGACGTAGCCGTCGCGTTCGGTGGGCCAGAAGAACGGCGCGCCGCGCAGGATCTCGTCCGCCGGTTTCTTGCGCAATTGCGCGATCGAGCTCGCGCCCAGTTTCGCGGCGAAGGCCGCGCCATAGCGCTCTGCCGATGCCCGGTCCTGCCGGCCGATCAGCCCGCCGTCGGGATCGAACTGCGATGTGCTTTCCCCGATCGCCTTGTCGAACAGGCCATGCGCCAGGGGCGAGGCCTGCAGTATGTTGACCGAGCCGCTGCCGGCGGATTCCCCGAAGATCGTGATATTGCCGGCATCGCCGCCAAAGGCCGCGATGTTGCGGCGGACCCAGCGCAAGGCAGCGATCTGATCGAGGATGCCATAGTTGCCGGAGGAGCGATAGGGCGCCTCGCTGGTGAGATCGGGATGGGCGAGGAAGCCAAGCGGCCCCAGCCGATAGTTGAGCGTGACCAGCACCACGCCCTTTTTGGCGAGCGCGGTGCCATCGAACTGCGGTTCGCTGCCGCTACCGAACATATAGCCGCCGCCATGAATCCAGACCATAACAGGCAGGCGGCCTCGCCGTTGCGCGGGTGCCCAGACGTTGAGCGTCAGGCAATCTTCGTTCATGCGCTTGGGCGGGGCGCCCGGGAACTGCACTTGCGCGCACATCGGGCCGAACGCGTCGGCGCGACGCACGCCGCGCCATGGGGCGGCCGGTCGGGGCGCCTTCCACCGCAGGTCGCCCACTGGCGGCGCGGCATAGGGGATGCCGAGAAAACGCCGAATGCCGCTTTCCGCCGTGCCTGCAAGCGTTCCTTCCCGCACCGTGACGCGCGGAGTTGGCGTACCGGTTTGTGCGGCGGCCGGGGCACTGGCAAACGCGAGTGCCGCCAGCGCCGCAACGGATGGGATAGCGAGACGGCCAGTGCGCGGCATGTGTGTTCTCCGCATGAGGGGATCAGGCTGTAGCGATCGGGCTGGGGGCGGTGTGTTTACGCGCGGCCAGACCAGCCAGTCCGCACAGCGCCAGCAGAATGGCGATCACGCCGAAGAACGCGCCCGATCCGCCGATATCCAGCGAGATGACGCCCGTATAGGAACTGAGTACCGCGCCCAGCCGCCCCGTGGCCGATGCCGTGCCGACGCCGGTGGCGCGCGCGGCGGTGGGATAGGTTTCCGCCGCCAGCGTGTAGAGCGTGTTGTGCAGTCCGGCCATGCAGAAGCCGAGCGTCAGGATCATCGGCAGGACCAGCAGCGCGATGGTAATGTTCTGATGCAGCATCACGGCCATCACCATCGCGACGACGGCCGCCGCCGCCGCCAGCGTCATATGCGCGGAGCTGAAGCCCTTGCGGTCGACCAGCACCCCGCTGAACAACGCGCCCACCGCGCCACCGATATGGAATGTGGTGATGCCAAGGCTGGTCAGCGTCAGGTCAAAACCCAGCGTGTGCAGCATGGTGGGCACCCAGCTGAAGATGGTGTAGGAGGCCATGAGACAGGTGAAAAAGCCGCCCCACAGCAGCAGCGTCTGGCGCCGGAAAGCGGGGGCGAGGAGCGTGCCCAGCGGGCCGGCCAGCGAGGCGTGGCCGGGCGGGGTGGAATAGACCTGCCACGCATCGAGCCGGATGCCGCATCGCCCCAGCACCCGCGCCACAACCTCGGGCCGCCCGGCGCGCAGCAGAAAGCCGGGCGATTCCGGTAGAAAGCGGATGAATGCCAGCGCCAGCAGCATGGGCAGGGCGCCGGAAATGAAGAACATCGCCTGCCAGCCCAGCATCTGCAGCACGCCGGCCCCCAGCATGCCCGCCAGGATGCCGCCGATGGGGATGAACACCATGCCGATGGCGATGGCTCGTCCCCGGCGGCTGGCCGGTGTGAATTCGGAAATCAGCGCCGCGCCGTTGGGGATGGCGGCCCCGATGCCGACGCCGTCGATAAAGCGTACCAGGATCAGTTGGGTAACGCTGTGCGTAAGGCCGCCGGCAGCCGTCATCAAACCGAACAGGAAAATGGCGGAAATCAAGGCCCAGCGGCGTCCGATGCGATCGCCGATAAGCCCGCCCAGAATCGAGCCCAGCGCCACGCCGGCAAGGTTGGACGCGGCCACGGGCGCGAAGGCGGCGCGCGCGCCGCCCCAGTCCGCGATCAACGCCGGCAGGGCGATGCCCAGCGACTGGTTGGCCAGGCCATCGACCGCGAACACCAGCGCGAAGCAGCCCAGCAGCCATTTCTGGTAGGTGCTCCACGGCGCTTCGTCGACCAATTGCGCCAGATCGCGCGTTTCCACCGCGCCAGCCAGACTGGCGGTGCCGGGAATTTCGGTATGCGGCGGCATGTGCGTTCTTTCCGTGCAAGGTGGTTCGGATTTGTGCTGTGCCTCGGCGATCAGCTCGGACCCAGGCCCTTGGGGGCATCGATCGCGCTGACCGCCAGAAACCGCGGCGGAGCGGCATAGGCGCGGGCGACCAGAAAGGGCTGGTAGTAGCGGAAGTAGGCCAGCAGCAGCAGGCAGTTCACGCCCAGTTCCAGCGGTCCGGTGATAAGCTGGCGCGGCGCGGCGGTGATGAAGGTGTTGAGATAGAACACCGTGAAGGAGGTCGGCATTTCCAGCACGAGCGCGAGCGGAACGAAGCGGTTGCTCAGCAGCACCAGCCCGATCACCCCTTCCATCGCCTTGATTCCGGGGAACAGGCCCATCGCGGCCAGCGATTCAATGAACGGGCCGCCGATCGGATGCGGGATCACCGGCTGGCCGCCGGCAAACCAGTAGCGCGACGAGGACCAGATCAAATGCAGGCCGTAATAGACGCGCAAGGCATCGGTTACGTGATCGGCGTTGGTGCGCACCGGGTCTATCCGGCGCAGCACCAGCGCCGCGGCGATGCCGGCCAGCACGGGCAAGCCAAAGAACATGAAGGTATCGAACTTGTCGACGGCCAGAATATAGATGGCAATCGCCCCGGTAATCGCGGCAGGAACCTTGAAACTATTGGATAGCGGCATCGCTTGTCCTTTCGTGCCCCGTCGGGCGCAACCTGTTGGGCGGGGGCGAGGAGGGGGCTCGTGTCCGCCTCGGTCCGGCTCCGGCTTCAGTCGAGGTAGTGCTTTTCCCGGTAGTAGCGCGCCGCCCCGCCATGGAGCGGTACGCCGCGACCGTTGCCAACGGTCAGCGGATCGATCGAATAGGGCCGCACGAACCACTTGAGTTCGCCGCGCTGGCGATCGATCGCTCGGGCAATGGCGTACGCAATATCGTCGGGCATGTCGGCGCGCGCGAATACCACCTCGCCAGAGCGTCCAGCGGTGGGGATCGCGCGATCGACCCCGCGCAACAGGCCCCAGCGCGCGGTGGTTCGCACCATGTCCGCCTTGTCGACCAGCTGATCGATCAGCGCGGTATCCAGGTCCAGGAACTTGAGGTCATGCGCGACGGTAAGCGTGGTCCAGAATGCGGATTCGGGATTATTCGCCGGGCTGGCCAGGCTTGATATCACCACGTCGAACGGCGTTGCCGCGGTGATATCCTTGGTGCCCACCAGCGAGCCGCCCCAGCTTTCCAGGCTTTTCCGGTCGATCCCGTAATAATCCAGCACCGGCATGACGCTCGGCTGGAAATCGGTGATGATCCGCACCGGCAGCTTGCGCGCCCGGATTTCGGCCAGGCTGGAAATGCCGAGTTGCGGCTTGACCGCCACCAGCAGATAGGTCGGGTCCTCGATCCGCGCGATCAGGCGCAGTCCGGTATAGGGACCATCCTTGGCGTAGATATATTCGCCACGATAGGCCCAACCCAGCATCGACGCCTCGGTAATGCCGAAGTCGACATGGGCATTGATGCGCCGGGTCGTTCCGTGGCGCAGGTCGTCCTCGACCAGCGGGGGTGGCAAGGCCGCGTTGGCGACCAGCCTTGGCCCTTCGGTGCGGTTGCAATTGCGGCACAGGATGATCTCGTAACCGTCGGGCCGGACGGCATCGCGCAAAAATTCGCCCAGTTCGCCCCAGGGGCAGGCCTCGGAACAGGCGGAGGCCAGCACCAGCCGCTTTGTAGCGTAGCCTGTGGCGCCGACATCCTCGGTCTGGCCCACTCCGGGGCCGACCTCAGCGGCATGGAGTGTCACGACCGGCGTCGCGGCGGCAATCCATAGCGCAAGTGCGGTCAACAGTGTCCGTACCAAGCGTGCTCTCCCAGATTGCCCTGTGCCGGGCCTTGGCCACCATGATGCGCGCGCGTTGATCGCGCTGCGCGGCAGCCTACCACATCAACTCCAAAAGTGTATACTATATAATATACCAAATTTCGCACAGATCAGGAGAGTGCCGGCGAGTCCTCTCTGGTCGGGCTTTCCCCGGCTGCGCCCGGGCCTACTTCGGCGGCCTGTTCCGCGGCGATCATCGCCGCCAGCATCCGTCGGGCGGAAACCGGCGCGGCATCGGTTGGCAACAATATCGGATCGAGTTCGTTGATATCGCTGACCGTGCCCATGTTCCGCTGCACCATCTCGATCATCGGCTCGTCCTGCTGCCCGAACGCCAGATCGAAGAAATCGAGCATGGCCTTGTCCACCTCCGGCTCGTCCTGTCGACGATTGCGGCCGTTGACGAAGAAATAGTGCGAGGTGAACTCGGTCTCGGGAGTGATGAAATGCAACTGGGGAATATGCACCCCGGTTTCGCGGTCCTGGCCCACTTCCCAGCTGCCAACGGCGAAATCGAGGAACGCCGGCGGATACCAGGTCATGGTCGTATCGGTGTGAACCGGGGTTGCCGCATCCATGCCGAACAGATTGACATGCGCCGATGACGGCCCGAGCCCGCTGCGCAGGCGGTGGTTCACGATCGAACCCTCGCGCCGCTCCAGCCGTTGCGAGGTGGCCGCCAGCAATTGCTCGGCCGTGTAGTTCCCGCCGCTGAATTGCGGGTGGATGAACGCCGCGTGGCTGAGATCCAGCAGATTGTCGACCACCAGCTCATAATGGCCGCGCACATGCAACAGCCCGCGAACCAGCGCGTATTCTTCGGGCTTTTCCAGGAAATCGACCCTTGGCAAAGCCTCGGGGGTCGCCAGGTGCGGATCGCCCGGCCAGAACCAGACGATGCCGTACCGCTCCATGACCGGCCAGGCCTTGATATCCGCCGCGCGCAACGGGCCCTTGTTCTTGGCGTGGGGGTTGAACACGCAGTGGCCCGAACGGTTGAAGCGCAAGCCGTGATAGGGGCATTCCAGCGTATCGCCGATCTGCTTGCCAGCGGAAAGCGGCGCGAAGCGGTGCGGGCAACGGTTGACGATCATGCCCACTTCGCCGTCCTCGCCCCGGAACAGCACGGCATTCTGGTCGATCAGCGTGCGGGCCAGCGGTTCGGCACCCACCTCGTGCGAATAGGCGGCAGCGTACCAGGCGTTCTTCAATATCGACAGCAAGAGCGGCTCTCCGTGGTCTGCGCCGCGATTGCCATTTCGCGTGTCGCATGGGTCTTAAAAGGCCTTCCCGATCCGCAGGACCGCGCCGCCTTGCCCGGCAATCCGCCCCGGCGCGCCATCCCGAAGATCGGTAGTCAAAAATGTATATCAATATCGACGCGTCTTGTCATCACCCTACGCTATCGCGGCGGGCGGAAACAATCGGCGCGTGCATCACAGATCGAGCACCAGCCGGTCGGACAGCGCGCCGGAGCTGCAGATCATCATGACCTTGCCTTCCCGTCGCTCCTTGGGCGTCAGCACCGCGTCATAGTGATCGGGTATGCCCGCCAACACGCGGGTTTCGCAGGCGCCGCAGGTTCCCTGTTCGCAACTGGAATTGGCTTGCACACCCGCCGCGCGCACCACGTCCAGGATCGATTCCCCTGCCGGTACGGTCAGCGTCAGGCCGGAGCGGGCCAATTCCACGACAAAGCTTCCCGCCTCGGGCAGGTCGGACTTGGCGGGGCCGGGCGTGCCGGGATCGTTCCCGGAGCCTTCCGTTGCCGGCTTTTGTGCCGCGCCTTCATCCATCGCGCATCGACCTCCCTGGCAGCCCTCGCCGCGCCCGAATCGCCCGGGCGCGATCATGAAACTATCTTAGTGCTAAGATATATTGACAGCGTGATCGAGCAAAAATAGGGAGTCTGCATAACGGCACGCCGGCCCGTCGGGGCGGCTCGTCCCGCACCCGCAGAACAGGAAGAACAGCCGTGGTCCAGATGGTAGAGACTGACGTATTGGTCATCGGCGGCGGTTCCGCTGCGACGCGGGCTGCTCTGGAAGCGGCAACCGCCGGCGCGCAGGTCTTGCTGGTCGACAAGGGGGAAATCGGCGAAAGCGGGTCCAGCCCCCATGCGCTGGTGGGCTTCAGCGTACCACTGCTGGACGAGGCGGACAGCGCGGAGCTTTTCCTGGACGACTGGACGGCGGCGAGCGGTGGGATCTGCGATCGCGATCTGGTGGCGCAATGTGCCGCGCACGGCCGCTCCCTGGCTGAGGATATGGAGCGGCGCGGGGTGGAATTCATCCGCAATGCCGATGGCAGCTGGTTCCTTTCCAAGCGTGCCGGCCATTCGGTGCGGCGCACGCTGATGGCGCAGGGGCACGGAAAGGGCGTTCACGCCAATGTGATCCAGCCGATGCGGCAGGCCATGCTCGACGCGGGCATCGAGCTGCACGAGAACACGATGATCACCCGCCTGTTGCTGGCCGGGGATACGGTGGCGGGCGCCTATGCCGTTGGTCCGGACGGCGTGCATTATGTGATCCGCGCCAGGGCGGTGGTGCTGGCATCGGGCGGGGTCAACCGCCTCTATTCGATCCTGTGCGAAGAGGTGGTCGATCCCAAGGCCCGCACGACCGGCGATTCCTACAGTCTGGCCTTCCACGCCGGAGTGCCGCTGATCGATATGGAATTTGCGCAGTTCCGCGATTCCCCGCCCGCCGGACCAATCTTTGGCGCGGCTTACGTCAATGCGCTGGGCGAACGGATCATGGAGAAATACGATCCGGAGAATCTCGAATGCGCCCCGCGCTACATGATGGCGCGCGCTGTCTATACCGAGAACTTCGAGGGGCGCGGACCGGTGGTCTGGCATGTCGAGGAAGGGCAGGTCGCGCGTTCCCGCGCGCCGGTCGGCACTTACGAGGGCGGCCAGATCGTGCCGATCACGCTGATGTTCCAGCGCCTGATGGGCGGCGCGCGGATCGATACCAATGCCGCAACCCGGGTCGCCGGACTGTTCGCCGCGGGCGAGGCTTCGGGCGGCATCCACGGCGGCGACCGGATGCAGGGCTGTGGCTTTCTGGAAACCCAGACCTTCGGCGCGATTGCGGGGCGCAGCGCCGCCGGCTTCGCCGCAGGTCAGAAGTCCCCGTCGATCGCGCCGGATACTGTTGCGCAAGAGCAGGCGCGGCTGTCGGGCGGAGGCGGGACGATCAGCCCCGCCAGCCTGTTCGCACAAGTGCAGAATATCATGTGGAGCAAGGCGGGCGTGGTGTCCAACCGCCAGCAGTTGACCGAGGCGATTGCCGAATTGCAGGAAATCCGCCGGATTGCCGCCAGCGGCATCGACACGTCAGACATCGTCGCGGCCGAGGATTTGCGCAATCTGGCGCTGACCGCCGAACTGGTAGCCACCGCCAAGCTCGCCCGCGAGGAAACCCGCAGCGGTCACGGGCGCACGGATTTCCCGCTGCAGGACGAAAGCTGGATCAGGCATGTTCGGCTCTCCCGTTCGGCAGAAGGGGCGATCGCCGTTGATACCATCCCGGTGAACCGGTCCTGACCCCTCCTATGGGAGGGTCATTTCGATCGACAGCATCAGCTTGCGCAAGAAGGCGTTGCCATTGGCGCGGGCCGATGCGGACAGGCCGTTCATGAGCGCGGATTCCACCGCGGCGAACTGTTCCATCGCCGCCATCGCCAATTCCTTGCCCGGCGCAGTCAGCTCTATCAGCATGGAACGCTGATCGCTGGGATGGGCGCAGCGGCGGATAAGGCCGCGCGTTTCAAGCCGGCGTGCCACGCCGGTGAGGCCGCCCGACGTTACAGGGACATAGCGCCCCGCCAGATCGCTGGGCGCGCAGCGATAGGGCGCGCCGCTGCGCATCAGCCCTGCCAGCAGGCGGAATTCGTTGTCCGAAAGATCGTGTTGATCGAGAATCTTGCCCACGCCGGCGCGCAGCCGGTCGTCGATGCGGGCAATCCGCGCCGCAATCGCACGGACATCGCGGTCCAGCCCCGGAATGACATCCGCCCATTCGTCCACCAGCGTATCGACCGCCGCGTCCAACCGCTGTTCGTGGCTGGCCATTTGCAGTTTGGCTTGCTCGGCCGGGCTGGTTGATCTGGCGCGGGGCTTGGTCGGAAGCGGCTTGGCACTGGATTGCATGATTCTACCAACGAAGGGCCGGCCGGTTCATCCGGCCGGTGCGGGATCGCCACGGAAATGGCCGTTTTCCAGACGATGCGCAATCACCCAATGGCGCCGCGGTGCAATTCCGCTGGCGCTTGAATGCGGCCGGATTTATCTTAGTACTAAAGCAATAAGGGACGGGAGGAAGAGGACCATGGCCGCGACGGACAGCATTCGCAAAGCGCTGGAAAGCACGGTGTTCCGATCGCTGGGGGCATTGGTGGCCCGGCTGCTGCTGGGGCTGCCATTCGTGATTTTCGGCGTGATGAAATACGCCAACATGGGCAGGATGACCGCGTACATCGAGAAGGGCGGTCTGCCGGGGGAGGTGATCTATCTGGTGATCCCCTTCCAGATTCTGTGCGGGCTGGCGGTGTGGCTGGGTGCGGCTACCCGCTGGGCCGCTTTTCTGCTTGGCGGCTTCTGCCTGGTGGCGGCTTCGCTCTACCACAACAATCTGGCAGACCCCGGCGAACTGGCCTTCTTCACCAAGGATTTCGCTACCGCCGGCGGCTTTTATTTTCTGTGGCAATCCGGCCCGGGCCGCTGGTCGATCGATGGTTGGCTGCAACGGCTCGAGTAGAACATGGCATGTCGCGGCGGCACAGGCCAGGGCGTTACTCTTATCGCCGCTGCCAGCGCCCCGGCCGGCGTTCCGCGACCGCCTGTACGCCTTCCTTGAAGTCCGCGCTGGCGAACAGCGCGATCTGTTCGCGGCATTCCCGTTCCGTCTGCGCGGCCACCGCATCGGCAAGCCCGTGGCGCAGCGTGGCGCGCGTGGCTTCTACCGCGAGCGGCGCGCCTTCGGCGATCTCGGCGGCAAAGGCGAGGGCGGCTTCCGCCAGGTGCTCGGCGGGCACTACCTCGTCCACCAGGCCCATGGTCGCGGCTTCGGCTCCGGTGTATCGGCGGCCGGTGTAGAACAGCTTCGCGGTGTTCTGATGGCCGATCACGCGCGGCAGGATATGGGTCAGCCCGAAGCCGGGATGGATGCCGATCTTGACGAAATTCCCGGCGAACCGGGCGTCTTCCGCCGCAATCCGGAAATCGCCCACCATGGCGAGGCCAAGCCCTCCGCCAATGGCGGCGCCCTGAACCGCGACAACGATGGGTTTGCGCGTCCGGAACAAGCGGACCGCCTGGCGATAGAGATCGCCCGGATCGGCCAGTTCGCCCTGGCCAGACCCTTCGCGGCCGGAAAAGCTCGCGCCGGCGCAGAAGACCTTGCCTTCGGAACGCAGCAGGACCGCGCGCAGATCGTCGGTACGATCGATTTCCTCCAGCGCATCGGCTAGCGCATTGATCAGATCGACATCGAAATAATTGAGCGGCGGGCGCGAAAAGCTGACGATCGCGACGGCATCCTGCGTGGTGATGGTGACGCCATCGAACACGGTCTTCATGCGTTTTCCTCTCACGTTCCCGGCGTGATGGCCGGGCTTCTTCGAATCCTGGCCACCGCAAGCCGCACGGCCTTCGTCCGATGGCGGATACAAGCGTATCGCGCAATGACAGGCGCGCACTCGCGCGCGCATATTTTACATAATCTCTATTATCACCGTTATGGACGCCTTCCGGGACCGGCGCCAAGGCCCGTTTCCATCCGGCCGAAACCTCTAGAGGCGCGGCAAAGCCATGGCCTTGCGGGATTGCCGCTTCTCGGGCGCGCCACCGAGCTGTTCCTCGTGAATGTCGAGCAGGGAATCCAGCAGCTCGGCATCGCTGCTCGACATCACGCCAAGCACCTCGGCCTCATCACAGCCTTCCGCGGCGAGATAGGCATGGCCCATGCTGGAATCGATGTAGAGCGATTCCCCCTCGTTAAGCACCATCGCGTCATAGAACTCTGTCACGACCACCACGCTGCCACGGACCACATAGACGAACTCTTCGCCCGCGTGGCGCACGAGATCGCCGAACTGTTCCAGCGTCTTGGCACGGATCTTGGTGATCGCCGGGATCATGCGCTTCCGCCGCAGCTCGGTGCAGAGGTAGTAATAGTCGTAATTGGGCGTTTCGACGCGCAGCGCTTCGTTCAAGAGACCTTTGCTGCGCCGGGCGGTGACCTGCGCGGCCGGCGTTTCCTCGTGGCTGCTTTCGGCGAACAGTTCGGACATCCGCAAGCCAAGCCGCTGGCTGATCTGCTGCAGCTTGTCGTAGGTCAGCGTAAGCCGATCGTGTTCGACCTTCGACAAGGTGGAGACCGGAATGCCCGCCTTCTCGCTCATTTGCTTGAGCGTCCACCCGTTACGGCTGCGCAATCCGCGTACCAGCGCGCCGAGTGTGGGAGTAGCTGCGGACATCCGGACGATCCTTATTCGTTGACTGATTTTCCAATCAGGATAAAGTAATCCCAATTGGAGCATTTGCACACTGTACTGGTCTGGCGTGGCCAGAGCAATCCCGGTGAGCATCAAGGGAGTTCAGGATCATGCGAACATGGCGCAAGGCCATCGTCGGCGGACTTTTGTTGCTGTGCGGCGGTGGGTTGATCCAGGGACAGGCCCCCTCTCCCACTGTCGCTGGCGCGGCACCCCAACCCACGGCGCAGCCGGCGCCGGCCGTGCTCACCAAATCGGACGTGGATACCTGGCTCGATGGCTATATGCCGCAAGCGCTGCGTAGCGGGGATATTCCCGGCGCGGTGGTCACCGTGGTCAAGGACGGCAAGATCCTGACCGCGCGCGGGTTCGGCTATGCCGATGTCGCCACGCGCAAGCCGGTCGATCCCGAACGCACGCTGTTCCGGCCCGGCTCGGTATCGAAGCTGGTCACCTGGACCGCGGTGATGCAGCAGGTCGAACAGGGCAAGATCGACCTGGACCGCGACGTCAACGCCTATCTCGATTTCCGGATTCCGCCGTACCAGGGCAAGCCGGTGACGATGCGCCAGCTGATGACGCATACCGGTGGCTTCGAGGAAACCGGCAAGGGCATCATCTTCTACGACAAGAAGTGGGACATGCCGCTGGGGGATTACCTGAAGCGCGCCATCCCCGTGCGCATCTTCGCGCCCGGTTCGACCCCCGCCTATTCGAACTGGGGCACCGCCCTCGCCGGCTATATCGTGCAGCGCACCTCGGGCGAGGACTTCTTCGCCTATACCGAAAGTCACGTTCTGGGTCCGATCGGGATGCGCCAGTCGTCGATGCGCCAGCCCTTGCCCCAGCGGCTCGTGCCCGACATGTCGATTGGCTACAAGGATGGCAAGCCGACCGAGGGCTTCGAGATTCTGGGGCCGTGGCCGGCGGGTTCCCTGTCCGCATCGGGCACGGACATGGGCCGCTTCATGATCGCCCACCTGCAGCGTGGCGAGATCGACGGCCAGCGCGTCCTGAAACCGGAAACGGCGGACATGATGCACAACAGCCCGCTCGCCAAGGTGGACCCCTTCTCGCTGGTCCCGCCGCTCAACCGTATGGAACTCGGGTTCTTCGAAACCAACGTCAACGGGCGCGAGGTCATCGGGCATCTGGGCGATACCGAGGCCTTCCACACCTCGCTGCACCTGTTCATGAAGGACGGGATCGGCTTCTACGTCTCGTTCAACAGCGGCGGGCGGCAGGGCGCTTCGGGCGACCTGCGCAACGCGCTGTTCATGGATTTCGCCGATCGCTACCTGCCCTATGCCGGCCCGGCCGACGGACGCGTCGATGCCGCAACGGCGAAAGAACACGCGAAGATGATGGCGGGCAGCTGGGATGCGAGCCGCCGGTGGCAGACCAACTATTTCTCCGTGGTGAACCTGCTCGGCCAGTTCAAGGTCGCCACCGATGACAAGGGCGAGCTGGTCATTCCCGGCCTGAAGGGGCCGAACGGCCGCCCGCGCGAATGGGTCGAGATCGCGCCCTTCGTCTGGCGCGACAAGTTCGGCCATGATCGCCTGGCCGCCAAGGTGGTGGACGGCAAGGTCGTCCGCTGGTCGATGGACTTCTTTTCCCCGTTCGAAGTGTTCGATCGCGTTCCCGCCAGCCGGTCGGCCACGTGGATCCTGCCGGCGCTCTACGCCAGCCTTGGCGTACTCGTGCTGACGCTGATCGCCTGGCCATGGGGCTGGTTCACGCGGCGGCGCTACAAGGCGGCTTTTGGCCTCGAACGCGGTGCTATCAAGGCATACCGGGCGGTGCGCGTCGTCAGTGCCGTATCCGTTGCCGTGCTGATCGGCTGGGTCGTGGCCTTCTCGCTCCTGCTGGAAAGCGCCAGTTTCCTGGCGGGCGGGCTCGATCCCTGGCTGTGGGTATTGCAGATCCTTGGCCTGATCGCGTTCTTCGGCGCCGTGCCGATCGCTGCCTGGAATGCCTGGCAGGCGTGGAAGGGCAAGCGCGGCTGGTTCAGCAAGCTGTGGGCCGTTCTTTTGCTGCTCGCCTCGCTGATGGTGCTCTACTTCGCGGTCACCTTCGGGCTGGTGGCGATGACGGTGGCCTACTGATGGCCGCTCTCACGCTCACGGTCGCGACCGAGACGCTGCGGCTGGCGCAACCCTTCCGCATTGCGGGCCACGTGTTCGAATGCTCCGAGGTGATTGTCGTAACCCTGGACGATGGCGATCACACCGGGCGCGGCGAAGGCGGCGGCGTGTTCTTCCTGGGCGATGACGTTCCTCATATGCTTGCCGGAATCGCGGCGGCGCGGTCCGCTATCGAAAGCGGGATCGGGCGCGAGGAACTGCGCACGATCATGCCACCGGGCGGCGCGCGCAACGCGGTGGATTGCGCGCTGTGGGAACTCGAAGCGAACCGGGCGGGCGTGCCGGTGTGGCAGCTTGCCAGGCAGTCCAGCCCGCGGGCCTTGCGGACGACCTTCACGCTCGGCGCGGATACGCCTGCGGTCATGGCGCAAGGCGCGGTGAACTATGCGGAAGCGCGCGCGATCAAGGTCAAGCTCACCGGCGATCTGGACCTCGATAGCGCGCGGGTACGGGCCATCCGCGCCGCGCGGCCTGATGTCTGGCTGGGGGTGGACGGGAACCAGGGCTTTGCGGCGGCCGATCTCGGACCGCTGATCGAAGTGCTGGTCGCCGAAGGGGTTTCGCTGCTCGAACAGCCGGTGGCGCGCGGATACGAGCGCGATCTGGAGGGGCTCGCCTCGCCGGTTCCCATCGCTGGCGACGAGAGCATCCTCTCGCTCGAGGACATCCCGGGCGCCGTCGGGCGCTATCAGGTCGTGAACATCAAGCTCGACAAGTGCGGCGGGCTTACCGAAGGCCTGCTCATGGCCGAAAAGGCGCGCGCCCTCGGTCTCGACGTGATGGTGGGCAACATGGTCGGCACCAGCCTGGCGATGGCGCCGGGCTTCGTCCTGGGCCAGCTTTGCGATGTCGTCGACCTCGACGGACCGACCTTCCTCGCCCGCGACCGGGTGCCGGGCGTCACCTATGCCAACGGCGATATCTTCGCCGACCCGGCCGTGTGGGGATCGGGCGCGCCCGTCGCCGCATGATGCCGGAACAGACCTGGTTCGGGCAGCCGCGCGGGCTGACCGTCTTGTTCCTGACCAACATGTGGGAGCAGTTCTCGTACTACGGGATGCGGGCGCTGCTGGTCTATTACATGACCAAGCAGCTCCTGCTGGGCCAGGCCCACGCGTCGTTCATCTACGGCACGTACACCGCCGGCGCCTATTTCACCCCGATCCTTGGCGGGTTGATCGCCGACCGTGTGCTCGGCAAGCGCCGGGCCATCGTGCTGGGCGGCGCGATCATGTGCGCCGGGCACTTCATGATGACCTTCGAGCCGCTGTTCTATGCCGCGCTCGCCACGATCGCGATCGGCAACGGCCTGTTTCTGCCCTGCCTGCCAAGCCAGGTCGGCGATCTCTACAAGCCCGGCGATCAACGCCGTGGCTGGGCCTACAACGTCTATTACGTCGGCATCAACATCGGCGGCTTCCTGGCGCCGCTGATCTGCGGCACGCTGGGCGAGGTCTATGGCTGGCATTACGGTTTCGGCGTGGCCGGGATCGGGATGGGTCTGGGGCTGGTGATCTACCTGTCCGGCCAGCGCCACCTGCCCCCCGAACGCAAGCCCGCCCGCGCCACCGAGACGCGGCCGCTCGCATTCGATCCGAAAGTGGCCGCCGTCCTGCTCGGCATCGGTCTGGCGGTAACGCTGTTCCGCTCCGCCTACGAACAGGTGGGCAACACCGTTGCCCTGTGGGCCGACAGCGGGATCGATCGGAGCGCGGGCAGCCTTGCCATACCGATGACGTGGTTCCAGTCGCTCAATCCGCTGTTCGTCATGCTGCTGACCCCGCCCCTTCTCCACTTCTGGCGCCGCCGGGCGGAAGCCGCGGGCGATACCGCGCCGCTACACCGCATGGCGATGGGCGCATTGATCGTCGCCGGTGCCTACGCGATGCTCGCCACCATCGCCTGGACGACCGGACCAGCGCGGGCCAACTGGATGTGGCTTGCCGCGTTCTTCCTGATTTTCACCTTCGGCGAACTGTTCATCCTGCCGACCGGTCTGGGCCTGTTCGCGCGCCTCGCGCCTCTGAGCCTTGGCGCGACTACCGTTGCGGCTTGGTTTTTCATCACCTTCACCGGCAGCCTCAGCGCCGGCGTGGTCGGCACGTTGTGGAGCCGCCTCGCTCCCGCGCCGTTCTTTCTCGTCCTTGCCGGGCTGGCCTGCCTGTCCGCCCTGCTCCTGCGCCTTCTGAGCGCCCCGACAGAGACGATCGAACAACGGACAGCGCAGAATGTGCGCAAATCGGCCGAAATGGATTGACAGTTTTCCTATTGAGACAATAACGTCCTTATCAGGATAATAATGTCACGCGGCGTTCTGGACGGGTTTGGGGTTCACATAGGGCCCTTCCGGCACGCCTTGTCCCAACGGACCCGAATTCGGGAGGAATACCATGAGACCAGCTCGCACCACCTTGCTGATGACCGCTTGCCTGGCGGCCATCGCATCCGGCCCGGCCCTGGCGCAGTCGGCGACCGATTCGGACAAGGGCACGTTCGGCGACGATGAAATCGTCGTGACCGCGCAGAAGCGAGAACAGACCTTGATCGACGTGCCGCAATCGATCTCGGTAGTTTCGGGCGACCTCCTCGAACGGTCGCAGGCCAACAACTTCCAGGACTTTCTCAACCACGTCCCGGGCCTTCAGCTCAATCAGGCCACGCCCGGCGCGGGCCGTCTGGTGCTGCGTGGCCTCAACACCGGCGGCGTCGCCTCGACGGTGGGTGTCTATGTCGACGAAACGCCGTTCGGCTCGTCGACGGCCCTCGCCAACGGCGCGGTGCTGGCCGGCGATTTCGATACTTTCGACATCGCGCGCGTCGAAGTGCTGCGCGGGCCGCAGGGCACGCTCTATGGCGCCTCCACGCTGGGCGGCCTGATCAAGTACGTCACCAACGCGCCCAAGCTCGGCGCCACCGAAGGCGCGGTGCGCGGCGCGGCGGAGGCGACCAAGGGCGGCGCGATGTCGTACCACGGCAACGCCATGATCAACCTGCCACTGGGCGAGACGCTCGCGTTCCGCGCATCGGGCTTCTACCACAAGAACGGCGGATGGATCGATTCCATCGGCACATCGGGCACGTCGTTCGCCAGCCCGGTCACCTCAGACGTCGCCAGCAACATCAACGACTCCAAGGTCTATGGCGGCCGCGCTTCGCTGCTGTTCAAGCCGAACGAGATGTTCGACGTCCGTCTGACGGCCTATCTCCAGAACATCCGCGCCAATGCGGACTCGTCGGTGGAGAGCGATCCGGCCACGCTGCGCACGCTCTATGGCCGCCCCACCCAGTCGCAGTTCTCGCCCGAATTCACCAATGTCAATTATCGGGTCTACAGCGGCACGATCACCGCCGACCTCGGTTTCGCCACCCTGACCAGCGCAACCAGCTACGCGACGCAGAAGCAGACCTTCCGCGACGACGCGACGTTCAATCTCAGCGGCATCGTGCAGGCATTGCTGGGCGCGCCGGCCAACGATTTCGTGCTCAACCAGAAGGTCAACACGCGCAAGTGGACGCAGGAATTGCGGCTCGCCGGTGCGGTCGGGAACAGCCTCGATTGGTTGATCGGCGGCTATTACAACGATGAAAAGGGCCTGCTGCTGCAGGACTACGCCGCCTATACGCCGGGCACGACGACGCCGATCGTCTTCCCCTTCGTGCTGGGCCATGTCGACCTGCAATCCAAGTACAAGGAATATGCGGGCTTCGCCAACCTGACCCTGCATCTCGGCACCATGTTCGATATCGATTTCGGCGGGCGCTATAGCCACAACAAGCAGGTCGCCAGCCAGGCGGCGAGCGGCGTCCTTGCCGGCAATGTGCCGGTCAACAGCAACCTGCGCTCGTCCGACAACGTCTTCACCTATTCGGTGGCGCCCAAGTTCAAGATCAGCGAGCGCGCGACGCTCTATGCCCGCGTCGCCAAGGGCTATCGTCCGGGCGGCCCCAACGTGATCGCGCCGAACGCCCCGGCGGGAACCCCGTCCAGCTTCGATCCGGACACCGCCGTCAGCTACGAAGCGGGCTTCAAGGGCGAGACGGCGGATCGCAGCCTCGGGCTGGACCTGGCGGTGTTCCATATCGACTGGGACAAGATCCAGCTCCTGACGGTGGTCAACGGCTTCGGTGTGAACATCAATGGCGCCGGCGCAAAGAGCCAGGGCGCCGAATTCACCCTGACCATGCGGCCGACCAAGGGCTTCGTGGTTTCGTTCAACGGCGCCTATACCGACGCCAAGCTGAAGGCGGACGCGCCAGCGCTGGTGGGCGGCCGCAAGGGCGATCAACTGCCGTTCACGCCGAAGTATGCCATCTCGCTCAACAGCGATTACGACTGGGATCTGGGCGGAACCACCAAGGCCTTCATCGGCGGTTCGCTGCGCTATCTCTCCAAGCAGAGCGGCAGCTTCGACGCCGCCTTCCGCGCCGCCAACGGCCGGCAGCGCCAGCTTCCTTCCTACGCCACCGTCGATCTGCGCGCGGGCCTGGATTTCGGTAAGTTCGGCATCGAGGCCTACGTCCGCAACCTGACCGATACGGAAGGCAAGACCTCGACCGGCGCGCTTACCGCGAATGGCTTGCCATTGAACCCGGGCGGGGCGATCATCACCGGCGTTATCCGCCCGCGCACATTCGGACTTTCGCTCAGTGCTCAATACTGAATTTCCACTGGCCGCCGAACCGGCCGCCAAGGCGTCGGGCAGCCTGACGCTGCCCGGCCCTTACCTGCTCTTTCTCGGTGACACGACCGAACCGGGATTTGCCAAGACCGCGTTCGGATTGCGTGACTGGGCGCCGGACCGCTGCGTCGGGGAATTCGTGCTGCCGGGTGCGGCAGTATCCACCGGCCTTCCACGGCTCGAACTGGAGCAGGCCTATGCCCGTGGCGCCCGTGCATTGCTGATCGGCGTCGCCAGTCCCGGCGGGGCAATCCCGCCGCACTGGGTGCCGAGCTTGCTCGCCGCGCTGGAGGCCGGGCTCGACATCGTCGCCGGCATGCATGTGAAGCTGAACGCCATTCCCGAACTGCGCCGCCTGGCCGAAAGCAACGGCCGCCAGCTTGTCGATGTTCGCACCCCGCCCGAGGGCGTTGGTGTGGCGACCGGCCGCAAGCGTTCGGGCCGGCGCCTGCTGACCGTTGGCACCGATTGCGCGCTCGGCAAGAAATACACGGCACTGGCCATCGCCCGGGGGCTGCAGGAGCGCGGGCTGGATGCCACGTTCCGGGCGACCGGGCAGACCGGGATCATGATCGCGGGATCGGGTATCCCGATCGACGCGGTCGTGGCCGATTTCGTCGCCGGTGCCGCCGAGGCGCTGACTCCCGCAGCCGATCCGGCGCATATCGACGTGATCGAGGGCCAGGGTTCGCTCTATCACCCCGCCTATGCGGCAGTATCGCTCGGCCTGCTTCACGGCAGCCAACCCGATCTCTTCGTCGTCTGCCACCAGCCTGGTCGCGAACGCATCCTCGGCATGCCCGACTATGCCGTTCCGGCGATCGAGGATGTCATCGCGCAGACGATCGCGCTGGGCCGGCTGACCAATCCGGCGATCCGCTGCGCCGGTGTCAGCCTCAACACTGCGGGCATGAGCGAGGACGCGGCGGCAGCGGAAATCGCCGCCGTGGCCGCGCGTCTAAGCCTGCCCGTTGCCGATCCGATCCGCGGCGGCATGGCGTTCGAGCGCCTGCTCGACGCCTGCACCGGATGAGCCAAGCCGCTCCGGAGAGCTGGTTCAAGCGGCTCCTCCTGCCGGGGCTATCGTTCAAGGCCGTCGTGATCGGCGGGGGCTATGCCACCGGGCGCGAGATCGCCGAGTTCTTCCTGCCGGCCGGCGCCTGGGGCGGGATCGCCGCGATCGCGCTGGCAACGGCGATCTGGAGCGCGGTTTGCGTGGCGACGTTCCTTGTCGCCCGTGCGGCGCGGGCGCGCGATTATCGCGCCTTCTTCAAAGTGCTGCTGGGCCGTGGCTGGATCCTGTTCGAGATCGCCTATGCGTTGTTCGTGATGCTGCTGCTCGCGGTGTTCGGCGCGGCGGCGGGCGAGATCGTTCACACCGCCGGCCTCCCGCCGATGGCCGGTACGGTTGCGCTGATGGCCGGCATCGCCGGCTTCGCCGCCTTCGGCAACACGGCTGTCGAGCGGCTGTTCACCTGGGTTTCGGTGCTGCTCTACGGCGTCTATGCGGTGTTCCTCGTCCTCGCGCTGTCGAGCTTCGGAGACCGCATCGCCGCCGCCTTTGCCCAAGGCGCGCCGGCCGGTCACGGCTGGTTTGCCGATTGGTTCGGGGGCGGGCTGACATATGCCAGCTACAACATCATCGGCGCGATCGTGATCCTGCCGGTCACCCGCCACCTCGCCAGCAACCGCGACGCGGTGATTGCCGGGGCGATCGCCGGGCCGCTGGCGATGCTGCCCGCGTTGATGTTCTTCGTGTGCATGGCCGCCTTCCTGCCCGGCATCGCCGGCGAGGCGCTGCCTTCGGACTTTCTGCTGCGCCAGCTTGGCCAGCCCCTGTTCCATGTGCTGTTCCAGCTGATGATCTTCTCCGCGCTGCTCGAAAGCGGCACGGGTGCCGTCCATGCGATCAACGAGCGCATCGCCGCAGCCTGGCGGCACAACCGCGGCGCCCCGCCGACGGTACCGTTGCGGGCCGCGATCACGATCGCGCTGCTGGTCCTGTGCATGGTGGTGGCCGACCGCGTCGGACTGATCGCGCTGATTGCCAACGGCTATCGCGCGCTCGCCTTCGTGCTCCTTGCCCTTTACATCCTGCCGCTGCTGACGATCGGTCTCTGGCGGTTCCGCAATGGCCAGCTCGCCCCAGGAGAAGCCCGATGAAACGTCTGTCCCTGCTGGCAGGGCTTTGCCTTGCCGCTGCCGTTCCCCACGCTGCCCTTGCCGCGCCGCCGGCAGACATCGACGCGCGGATCGAGGCAATCCGCCAGTCCTCGGGCACGCCGGGCATGGCCGTTGCCATCGTCGAGAACGGCAAGGTCGTGCTCGCCAAGGGTTATGGCGAACGCCGGCTTGGCGCGCCCGCGAAAGTGGACGCGGACACGATTTTCATGATCGGTTCGACCGGCAAGGCCCTGACCGCCGCCGCGCTCGCCACGCTGGTCGATGCCGGCAAGATCGGCTGGGACGACAAGGTCATCGACCACATCCCCGATTTCCAGATGTACGACGCCTGGGTCACGCGCGAGATGACGATCCGCGACCTTCTGGTGCATCGCAGCGGGCTGGGGCTGGGAGCGGGAGACCTGCTCACCGTGCCGCGCGGCGCGATCTCGCGCGACGACCTGATGCGCCGGCTGCGCTACATCAAGCCGGCAACGAGCTTTCGCAGCGGCTATGCCTACGACAACATCCTCTACGGCGTGGCGGGGCTGCTGATCGAGCGCGTCAGTGGGCAGACCTGGGAAGATTACATGAAGGCGCATGTCTTCGCGCCGGCCGGGATGCGCGATGCGGCGGCCGACTTCAGGACGCAGACCTCCGCGCCCAATCGCGCGCAGCCGCATGGCCGGGTCGGCATGGTGCGCGGCGATGGCCCGCAAGTGGTGCTCGACGAGCGCGACCAGCTGGGCCGGGCGATGGCCCCGGCGGGCCTGATCGCGATGAGCGCCAACGACATGGCGCGCTGGTTGCAGATCCAGCTCGCCGGCGGCGCGCTGCCCGAAGGCGGCCGCCTGTTCAGCGCGGCCGCCGGCAAGGAGATGTGGTCGCCGGTCACGCCGATCCCGATCACCCCGGCGCCCCAACCGATCGCGGCGACCACGCCGACGTTCGATGCCTATGCGCTGGGCTGGGAAGTGCGCGACTACCACGGCACGCGCATCGTCTGGCACGCCGGCGGGCTGCTCGGCTTCACCTCGATCGTGTGCCTGATCCCCGAGAAGAACGTCGGTTTCGCCATCGAGGTGAATGCCGAGGAGAGCGAGCCGCGCCACGGGCTGATGTACGAACTGATCGATCATTACCTGGGCCTGCCCCGGCAGGACTGGCCGCAGCGCTTCCACGACTATCGTGCCAAGCGCATCGTCGATGCCGTTGCGGCGATGAAGCAGGCGGCGGCCACGCCGGCGCAGGTTGGCCCTTCGCTACCGCTCGATCGCTATGCCGGGACCTACAGCGATCCCTGGTATGGCAAGCTCGCGGTGGGTTCGGACGCCAAGGGGCTGACGGTCCGTTTCGTGCCCACTGCCGGCATGAGCGGGCGCCTTGTGCACTACCAGTACGATACGTTCATCGCCCAGTTCGACGATCCGGGGATCGAAAAGGCCTATCTCACCTTCCAGCTCGATGCCGACGGCAAGGTATCGTCCATTTCCGCGAAGCCAGTCTCGCCCATCGCCGATTTCAGTTTCGATTACAAAGACCTGCTGTTCACGCCCGCGCCCGAACCGCGCAAGTGATCGGACAAGCCGGTTCCGTAAGATGCTGCGGTAACAAACTGTAATATATTATCTATTTGATGAAATATCGGTCATCGGCATGACCGTTCCGCACTATTCATCTCCGTGCAAGGACGCACGGATCATGGAACCGTGACGATACGGAACGGAGCCACCCGATGCGTCGCTCGCTGCTCGGACAGAATTTGGCCGCCCTTGCCCTGGCGCTGGTCGCAAGACCGGCGCTCGCCGAGGACAAGCCATCCCCCGATCTCGACCTGGCCATGGTTAACCGGCTGGCCTGGGGGGCAACCTCAGCCGAGGTGCAGCGCATGCGGGCGATGGGTGCGGAAGCCTGGTTGCAGGCGGAGCTGCATCCACCCGCTTCAGAACGATTGCCCCCCGCAGCCCAGGCAATGGTCGATGCCTTGCCGATGCGCGGCCAAAGCACCGTCGCTCTGGTGCGCGAATTCCGCGAACAGGTAACAGCGGCGAAGGCGGCGCAGGCGACAATGTCGCCGCCGGGTCAAGGCGTTGCCTCCGACGGTCCGGCCGCTTCGAACCCGATGCAGGCCGGGCCATCCGGTACCACGGCGACGCAACCCCCGGCCCCGCCCACCCCGCAGGAAGTACGTCGCGACTTGCTCGGCGATGCCTTCAAGCAGGACCAGACCCGGCTGCTTCTGCGCGCGCTCTATGCGCCCAGTCAGTTGCGCGAGCAGCTCACCGCGTTCTGGCTCAACCACTTCAACGTCTATACCGACAAGGCTGAAATCCGTCTGTTCGTGGGGGACTACGAGGATCATGCCATACGTCCCCACGCCCTCGGGCGCTTCCGCGATCTGCTGGAGGCGACACTGCGCTCCCCGGCCATGCTGCAATATCTCGACAACGCGCAGAACGCCAAGGGTCGCATCAACGAGAACTACGCGCGCGAAATCATGGAACTGCACACCATGGGCGTGGGCTCGGGCTATACCCAGAAGGACGTGCAGGAACTCGCGCGCATTCTGACCGGGGTGGGCATCGTCAACCCCGATCGGCCGGAGCGACCGAGCCCCACCAATCCCGCGGCGATCCGCGATGGAATGTTCGCCTTCTATCCCGCCCGCCACGATATGGGCGACAAGGTCTTTCTCGGCCATGTCATCAAAGGGTCCGGCTATGACGAGGTGCGCCAGGCGCTCGATATCCTTTGCGCCCAGCCCGCCACCGCCCGGCATGTCTCGCGCCAGCTGGCGCAGTATTTCGTCGCCGACAGCCCTCCCCCGGCGCTGATCGAGCGGATGGCGGCCCGCTGGGCGCAAAGCGGCGGCGATATCGCCGCCGTGCTGGACCTGCTGTTCCACAGCCCGGAGTTTCGGGCCTCGCTTTCCCGTCCGCTGCTCAAGGATCCGCAGCACTTCGTCCTCTCGGCGGTAAGGATGGCTTACGACGACCGGGTGATCGCCAATACGCAGCCGATCGCGAACTGGCTGAACCGGCTGGGCCAGCCCTTCTACGGTCATCTCACCCCGGACGGCTATCCGCTGGAACGCACCGCGTGGAACGGCCCGGGGCAGATCGAACAACGATTCGAGATCGCGCAGGCGATCGGCACCGGCTCTGCCGGGCTGTTCAAGGGCGAGGCGCCGTCGGCCACCCCGCGTCAGGCCTTTCCGGTGTTGCAGGGCGCGCTTTATTACGGCGGGCTCGACAAGCAGTTGTCGCCGGCCACGCGCGCCGCGCTGGATCAGGCCGCCAGCGCGCAGGAATGGAATATCCTGTTCCTCGCCTCGCCCGACTTCATGGGGAGATAGCACCATGACCACCTTTCCGTTTTCCCGCCGTGATCTGCTTGGCGCCGGTCTGGCCGGCGGAGCGCTGATGGCCAGTTCGCGCGTTCTGGCGGTGCCCGCGCTGGGATCGCAACGCCTGCTCGTGGTGTTTCTGCGCGGCGCCTACGATGCCGCCAACATCGTCGTTCCCGTATCGAGCGATTTCTACTACGCCGCGCGACCCACGATCGCGATCGCCCGTCCCGATCCGGCCAATCCCAAGGCCGCGCTGCCGCTCGATAGCGACTGGGGCCTGCATCCCGCACTGGCGGAAAGCCTCTACCCGCTCTGGCAGAAGCGCCAGCTGGCGTTCGTACCCTTCGCCGGCACCGACGACATGAGCCGCAGCCACTTCGAGACGCAGGATACGATCGAGCTTGGCCAGCCCCTTGCGGGCAGCCGGGACTATCGCTCGGGCTTTCTCGGGCGGCTTGCGGCCACGGTAGCAGGATGCCATCCGATCGCGTTCAGCAACCAGGTGCCCATCGCGTTCCACTCGGCCAGTCTCCAAGTGCCGAACCTGGCGGTGAACACCGTCACCAAGCCCAGCTTCGACGCGCGGCAGCAAAAGCTGATCGAGGCCATGTATGCCACGCCAACGGCACAGGCCCTGGCCCCGCAAGTCGCGGTGACCGAAGGGTTCAGCGTGCGCGAAGACGCCTATGGCGCGTTGCAGGACGAAATGGCCAAGGCCAGTCGCGGGGCGATCAACCCGCGCGGTTTCGAGGCGCAGGCCCGGCGCATCGCCGCGCTGATGCAGGACCGCTTCAACCTCGCGTTCCTCGATGTCGGCGGGTGGGACACGCACACCAACCAGGGCGCTGCCGATGGCGCACTGGCCAACCGGATCGGCGATCTGGGGCGGGGCCTGGCCGCTTTCGCCGAGGCCAGCGGGCCGCAATGGACCAATACCACGGTGATCGTCATTTCCGAATTCGGCCGCACCTTTCGCGAAAACGGCAACAAGGGCACCGATCACGGGCATGGCAGCACCTATTGGGTGCTGGGCGGCAATGTGCGGGGCGGACGCATGGTCGGCCCGCAAGTGCGCGTTTCGGCCGACACGCTTAACCAGCAGCGCGATTTCCCCGTTCTGACGGATTATCGGGCGATGCTCGGCGGCATTTTCGCGCGGGTCTATGGTCTCAGCGCCCGGCAGGTGGCAGCGGTTTTTCCGGAAATGCCGCCGGTGGACCTGGGCCTCGTTTGACCGACATTCCGTGCCATTCCATCACCGTTCCAACCCTTCCCACGCCCTTTGCGCGCGGAATGCGCTGGCCGTTTCGCCGGTGCGATTCTTGAAGAACCGGGCGAAATAGGCGGGATCTTCGAAGCCCAGACGATGCGCGATCTGCGCCATGCCCATTCCGGTAAAGGCCAGAAAGCGCATCGCTTCCAATGCCAGGCGATCGTGCAGGATATCGCCCGGGGACTTTTCCACGACAGCCCTGCACGCTCGCGTCAGGGTCGATGAGGTGACGCCAAGGGCGTGGGCGTACCGCTCGATCGGCCAGTGATCGCGATACTGCGCTTCGATCATTCCGCGATAGCGGGCCACCAGAACCGCGCGGCGGTCCTTTCCGGCATCCTGTGGCAGGGATGCGGCCAGCGTTTCGCCCAGCGTGGCGAGAACGAGGCCAAGCTGCGCGATCAGCGCCGGGGTGGCGCGAAGCCCCTGCTCCAGCCGGTCTGCCATATCCGCGAGCAGCCAGCTCAGCCGGGCGCGTTGCCGGTCTTCCGTCTCCAGCGGGATCACGCGCAGGCCGCCGCCATCGAGACCCAGTCCTTCCAGCAGACCGGCGATGCGCGGATCGTGCAAAAGCGCGATGGCCATGGAAAGGACCCAGCCTTCAGCCGCGACAGCAAAGCGAAAGGCGTGAACGCAGCCGCTGGGCACGATCATGCAGGCCGGCGCCGCGATCTTGCGCGCCGAACCATCGCTGGCGACATCGACAGTTCCGGTTTCGATCATCAGCACTTGCGCCATGCCGGGATGGCTGTGCGGCGCGATGGTCCAATCGTGCAGGCTGGAGCGATCGGCAATCCGCTCGATATGGACAAACTCCGGACCGATGGTGCGGCCATCCTCGCCATAGAGCGTGAACCGCTTCACTTCCTTGCCGCGCATGACAGGCCCCTTCCTTCACCAAGATGGCCAGAGTGCGCGAAATGTGCAAGAAATTGCCGTAAAGCTGCGTGGCAGCGGCGATCCGCGCGGGGCATGATGCGGGCCTGTGCCACAAGGCACGAGAGAAGTTGCCGAGAGAGGATAGCGCGATGAACGATACCCCGGTGATGGAGCGCGCGGCGTTCCGTTTCGACCCTTATTCTCCCGCGATCGATGCCGATCCATTTCCCGCCTACAAGACGCTGCGCGACGAATACCCCTGCTTCTGGTCGGAAGAGGCGGGAATGTGGGTGCTGTCGCGCTATCAGGACGTCTTGAACGCCCTGCAGGACTGGCGCACCTACAGTTCGGCCAAGGGAAACCTGGTCAACGAGTTTCCCGGCCGTGCCGGGGCCACGCTGGGCAGCAGCGATCCACCGCGCCATGACCGGCTGCGCGCGCTGATCCAGTCCGCCGTGACGAAACGGGCGCTTGAGCACATCATCGAACCGACGCGCGCCTCGTGCCGCAAGCACCTGGCCGCGCTGGAAGGCAGGCCGGTGTTCGATCTGGTCAACGATTATACCGGCAAGGTAACGGTCGATCTCCTGTTCCACCTTTTCGCGCTTCCGGCCGAAGGGGCGGACCAGGTCCGCGACAATGCGGTGCTGATGGTGCAGACCGATCCCGTCACCCGGCAGAAGACCGAGGCGCATCTCTCGGCGTTCCGATGGATGGCCGACTATGCCGAACGGCTGGTGCAGGCGCGCAAGAAGGCACCGGGCGACGATCTGCTGTCGAACTTCATCACCGCCGAGATCGACGGCGAGAAGCTGCTCGACCGGGAAGTGCAGTTGACGGTGACGACGCTGATCATGGCCGGGATCGAAAGCCTTTCCGGCTTCATGGCGATGTTCGGGCTGAACCTGGCGGACTATCCCGAAGCGCGGCGCGCGCTGGTCGCCGATCCGGCCCTGATCCCCGATGCGATCGAGGAATCGCTGCGGTTCAATACATCGGCCCAGCGGTTCAAGCGGTGCCTTACGCGCGATGTGGATCTGCATGGCCAGACGATGAAGGCCGGAGATTTCGTAATCCTGGCCTATGGCGCCGCCAACCGCGACGAACGCATGTTCGAGAACCCCGATGTCTATGACATCACCCGGCGCGCAAAGCGGCATCTGGGTTTCGGCGGCGGCGTTCACGCCTGCCTCGGCTCGATGATCGGCCGCCTGGCGACGCAGATCGCCTACGAGGAACTACTGGCGCGGATACCGGAATTTGCCCGGACGCAAGCCGTGCTGGACTGGGTGCCCTCGTCCAATTTCCGCAGCCCCAAGGCCCTGCCGCTGACGCGCGGCTGACGCCGTTGTCAGCAACTTGCAATTCATGCAAGCCGAACCCCGTTCTTCGCACTTGCAGGAAGGTGGTCAGACCGCTTTAGAGAACGGGCCTTTCAGGCATCCTCTCCCAAACTTTCCAAGGCCAGCCTTCGTGCTGGCCTTTCTTTTTTCGCAAGCGATAACTTCGGTTATCGGAGGAGCCGGTCGACAGCCTCCAGATCCGGTCCGGCGCTGTCGGGATGCGGCGAGAGCGTTTCTTCCGGCACGCTCAGGCGGTTAATCCAGGCGGTACGGTAGCCGAACCAGCGCGCGCCCAAGGCATCCCACCCTCCGAACGCAACGAAGCCGATCTCCTGCGCCGTCAGGCCGAAATGCGCCGGCCCCATCGCATAGGCGCAGGGCGATGGCTTGAATGCCCGGACCCGGTCGGTGCTCAATGGCGTGTCGAACAGACCGCCCAACCCGTTCCGGCGCGTGTTCGCGATCAGCACTTCGGCTTCGAGATTGGACAGGAAGGCAAGACGGATGCCGGCGCTGCGCCACCGTTCAAGCGCGGCTGCCGCATCGGGCCAGGCCGGAAGCTGCCCGAACACCGCCACCAGATCGCGCCGGATCGCTGGCGTCAGCGGGATGCCCATGGCTTGCGCGCTGAAATCCAGCGCGGCATCGGCCAACCGCCCAAACCCGCTGTAGCGGCCTGCCGCCGTTTCCATCCATGACAGCGCGAACAGCTTGTTGGTCCATGCCGCAGCCAAAGCCGCGCCCCGGTCCGGCACGGCCGACACCACCGCCGCGGTGACGGCGCGCGGGTCGAATATCGTGAAGCCATCGAATGCAAGGGCACGGATCGGTCGCGCCTCCCCATTGGGCGCGCCTCGCAAGGGAGACGCGACGGCCCTGCGCACGGCGGAAAAGGCGGCCATGCCGCCAAGCGCAAGGCTCAGGAAATGGCGGCGCTTCGGAAACCGTTGGAAATCGCTCATCTCGGGACCTGCTCCGCTCCGCATGGAACAGGGCAGCCGGTGCGGAGGGGGAGCACCGGCTGCCACCAGCCCGGAGGCCGGACGATGCCTCAGCGGGCCTTGGCGACCTGCCGATCGTAGAAATCGATCATGTGCCCCGCGATGTAGGGAAGGTTGTCCTCGGTCGCGAAATGCCCCGCGTTCAGCCGGTGCATTTCCGCCTTGGGCAAATCGCGCAGGAAGGCTTCGCCGCCGGCAGGCAGGAAGAACGGATCGTGCTGGCCCCAGAAGATCACCGTCTTCGGCTGGCGGTCGCGCAGCAGCTTCTGCCAGGCCGGGTAGAGCGGCGGGTTCGTCCGGTAATCGTAGAACAGGTCGAGCTGGATACGCAGGTTGTTGGGGCGGGCGACGAAGGCGCTGTCACTGAGCCAGGCATCGGGACTGACCAGCTCGGGGTGGCCCGCGCCAGCGAGATAGACGCCCTTGATCCCCTCCGGCGTGTTGAACGCGGCCAGCGGCTTTTCGGTTTCGGCATTGCGGTTGACCCACAGCGCATTGCGGAAGCCGTCCCACGCGGGCGAGAAGCCTTCCTCGTAAGCATTCGAATTCTGGACCACGAGCCAATCCAGCGCCGCCGGATTGCGCGAAACGATGCGGAAGCCCACCGGGCCACCATAATCCTGCACGAACAGGCCGTAGTGGTCGAAGCCCTTGGCCGCCAGGAACTTTTCGATCGTGCGGGAAATGCCCTCGAACGAGTAGGCATAGCTCGCGGGATCGGGGGCGTCGCTGTTGCCGAAGCCCTGGTAGTCGGGAGCGATTACATGGAAGCGGCGTGCAAGCAGCGGGATCATATCGCGGAACTGGTGCGAGGACGACGGCCAGCCATGCAGCAGAACCAGCTTGGGAAGGCTGGCGTCTCCGGCTTCGCGGTAAGCGATGTTCAGCCCGTCCACGGGGACCGTGCCATAGCGTACCTGTGCCGGATCGGCGACGGTGGTAATCGGGTGTTCGAGCGTTCCGGCGGCCAGCGCGGGCGCGGCAAGGCCGGCCACGGCAACCGCGCCGGTCAGTGCGACGCCAGCGATGCGTCCGGCGATCCGGGACGCTGCAGGGGAAGTATCAGACATGGAATTCCTCATCGGCTAGGGGCGATGGGAATGATCTATGTAATCCCGATATGATGGAGTATCCTGCCAATTCAGGAAGCATTGTTCTAAATTTTGGAAGAGTTTGATGGACCGGTTCGATGCCATGCGAACGCTGCTGGCCGCCATCGAAGGCGGGAGCCTGACCGCCGCGTCGCGCGCCCTCGGCATGCCGCTGGCCACGGTCAGCCGCAAGATTTCCGATCTGGAAAGCCATCTCGGCACGCGCCTGGTGGTACGCACGACGCGGCGGTTGCAGCTTACCGAGGCCGGAGCGCATTACGTCGCCAGCGCCCGCCGCATTCTCGATGACGTCGAGGAAGCGGAGCGCCTGGCCATGGGCGAATACCGCGCACCGCGCGGGCACCTGACCATCACCGCCCCGCTGATGTTCGGACGGCTCCATGTCGAACCCGTGGTGCGCGAATTCCTGCAGGCTTATCCCGAAATCGACGTGCGGCTGGTGCTGGCCGACTATGTGGTGAACCTGATTGATGATCGCGTCGATGCCGCCGTGCGCATCGGCGCGCTGCCCGACAGCACGATGGTGGCGACGCGGCTGGGCGAGGTGGTCTGGCGGGTCTGCGCCAGCCCTGCCTACATTGCCGCGCGGGGCGCGCCTATCGCGCCCGAGGATGTATCACAGCACGATTGCGTGCTGTTTGACGGCATATATGGAACGAACGTGTGGCGCTTTGGCCGGGGCAAGGATGCTCAGGCCGTGACGGTAAAGCCCCGCCTCTCGGTCAATTCGGCCGAAGCGGCGATCGCGTCGGCGTGCGGCGCGCTGGGGATCATCCGGCTGCTGAGCTATCAGGTGCGCGAGGCGATAGAGGCCGGGCAGCTGGTACGCCTGCTGGGCGCGCTCGAGCCGGAGCCTTCGCCGGTTCACCTGGTCCACACCGGTCAGGCGATCCTGCCCTTGAAGCTGCGCGCGTTCTGGGATTTCGCCGCGCCACGCCTGCGGGCAAGGATACCGCAGGATACGTAAGGATAATCCTCGGCAGGCCCGAGCGGGGAGGCGTGCCCGCCTCAGTAATCCATCAGTTCGAAGTCCTGCTTCTCGGTGCCGCAGTCGGGGCAGTAGAACGCATCCTCCGGCACGTCCTCGAACCGCGTGCCGGGCGCGATGCCCTGTTCGGGAAGGCCCAGCGCTTCGTCGTAGATGTAGCCGCAGCTCCGGCAACGCCAGCGGCGTGATGAGGTGCCCATGCGCCTGCCCTTCCCTTACTGCGCGGTGAAGCGGATCGGCACGTGCTTTGGCCCGCACACGAAATTGGAAATCGTGCGCGAGGGCGTGCCGGCCATTTCCACGGCCTTGAGCCGCGTGAACAGCTCTTCCCACAGGATGCGCATTTCCATCCGCGCGAGGTGCTGGCCAAGGCAGACGTGGACGCCATAACCGAACGCGATCTGCGGGTTGGTGCCGCGGTCCAGCCGGAAATCGAAGGGATCGTCGAACACCGTCTCGTCGCGGTTGCCGGACTGGTAGCACAGCATCAGCCAGTCGCCCTTGGCGATCCGCTTCCCGCCGATCTCGCAATCCGCCACGGCTGACCGCATGAAGTGCTTTACCGGGACGACCCAGCGGATCGATTCCTCGACGAACGCGGGAATAAGCGAGGGATCCGCCTGCATCTGCCCAAGCAGTTCCGGCCGTTCGGCCAGCGCCCACATCGCCCCCGCCGTGGTGTTGGAGGTGGTGTCGTGCCCCGCCGTGGCGGCGATGATGTAATAGCCCATAATCTGCCGGTGGTTGAGGTATTCGCCGTTCACTTTGGCGTTGGCGATCAGGCTGTTCACTTCCGTGCTGGGGTTTTCGCGGAACCGCTTGGTCACGGCGCCGAAATAGGCTTCCAGCTCCATCGTGGTTTCCCACAGCGACTTGAGGATTTCCTCCGGCGTCTGCTCCTTGCCGGAACGGTTCAGTTCGGGATCGGCGTTCGAGAACAGCTCCTGCGTCAGCTTGAGCATGAACGGTTCGTCTTCCTGCGGCACGCCCAGCACCGTCATGATCACGCGCAAAGGATAGAGGAAGGCGACATCCATCGCGAAGTCGCATTCGCTGCCCTTCGCCAGCATGTGATCGACGAATTCGCGCGCGATCTTGCGGACCTGTTCCTCCAGCGGCCGGATCGCGCGGGGCGTCAGGTGCGGAAACAGGATGCCGCGCAGGTCCTTGTGCTCCTGCCCGTCCAGCGAAACGAGGCTGCGGATCAGGTTGGGATCGCCCCCGGTCAGCGCCTTGACCTTGGCCTCGTTCTCCCGGCTGGACATGAAAGTTGACCGATCGCCGTTGTGGAACAGGTCGGGCTGGCGCTCGATATCCTTGATGTCGGCATGGCGGCTGACCACCCAGAACGGATCGAAGCCTTCCAGTTCCGCCACGTCGAGCGGCGCTTCGGCGCGGATACGCCGGAACGCGGCATCCACCCTGTCTCCGTCGGCATAGGCCTGCGCGTTGATGACCGTTTCCGCGAGCGTCTGTTCCAGCGCCATGGCTATCCTCTCCTCTTGCCTTTCCGCGTCGGGGCGGAGACTCGTATATCTTGACCGGGAAGTTATTTTTATGTTGGTTGTTGGTCAACAAATAAATTGGAGAGTCACGACGTGGAACGTCCCGCGCGCCGGACGCAGCGCGAACGCAGCGAGGATTCGGAAAACCGCCTGCTGGCAGCGGCGGCTGCGATCATTGCCGAGGATGGCTACACGGCCGCCACGCTGGAGCGCGTGGGCGATCGGGCCGGCTTCAGCCGCGCGCTTGCCAGCCGCAAGTACGGATCGAAGGATGGCCTGATCGAAGCCGTGATCCGGCGCGTGTCCGATCATGTTCATGCCCAGCTCGACATGGCCGTGGCCGATGTCTCCCGCCCGCTCGACCGACTGCTGACGATGATCGACCGGTTCACCGACCTGATGTCCACCGACATCTCCGTCCGCGCCTATTTCGTACTGTTTAGCGCCATGCTGGCCAACCGGCTGGAAACGCGGGTGGTGTTTCAGGAGGTGCAGGACCGCTATGCCGAGAGGCTTCAGGCCATGATCGCCGAAGGCCAGGCGGCCGGCGAAATAAGTGCAGCACTGGACCCGCTGACGGCGGCCTATGTGGTGGGCAGCCTTCAGGCCGGGCTGGCGATCGAGGCGGCGATGGGTACCGAGATGGAGAGCGGTCCAATCCGCACGCACCTGGCGGTAATGCTCAAGGGCGCGCTGGGCGTTGCGCGCGATCAGGGCTGAACAGCATAGCCCCGGTCGAGGACGGCGCGGACGAACGGCGGCACGGTATAGACCGCTAGCCGCTGCGCGCCCCGGTTTTCGTGATCGACGCGATACCCCTGATAGTGGCGCTTGACGAGGCCGGCCTTGACCAGTTCCGACACCGCGCGGCTGACCGCCGTCATGCCAGAAGCGCGCAGGCGGTTGGCGATTTCCTCCTCCACCACGCGCTCGCATGCGGCCGCGTCATCGGGCAACTGCCCCTGCTCCTCCAGCGCCTGGCGCACCTTGCCCACCGTGACGCGGCGATAGTGGTGCCGCGCGGCGGTGGGTGCGATCGCGGCGGACAGCCATTCGCGGATCGGCACGAGCTGCTCCCCTTCGCGCACGTAGGGCCCGGCCGCCCCGCCCCGCCCGGCGGCGCGGGCGATCAAGTCGAGCACCATGAAGGTATAGCGTGGCCGCGCCGAATGATCGGCGATGGCGCGCATGATGCCGGGCAGGTCAAGCGGCCGCTCGCTGGCGACGGCAACGGGTTTGGGCACCGAACTGAAAGGCAATTCCAACATGGAACGAATCAAGCACAAAGCGGACTCCGTGTGAATCGTGAAAGTGCAGGCGCCTTTCGATCCCCGCACTTTTTCCATCTGTGTCACTTTACCAGAGCGCCTTGGTAAAGTGACATTGTTGGTACTTTAGCGGCTTGGACAGACTTCGGCTCGGACGGCCCGGCCGCTATCCGAGGTTTCGCCGGGCGAACAGCCTGTCCGGATGACGCGAAAGCCGCCGCTGAAACACTACGAACTTGCGGATGTTGGATCGCCTGGCTTAGCGTCTGACCGCACTTAACGAGGGGTGGGTCGAATGGCCAAAGGGATGTTCACGCTCGGACTTTTTCTGTCTGCGGGGGTAGTGTCACCTGCACTCGCAGATGGCTGGGAAGTCCAGCAGCCTCCGGTAACCAGCAACTTGCAATTGGTTTATAAGGGCGACACTCAAGCATCGTATTTATTTGAATGCCATCCCACAAATGTCGTTCTCACCGAGTTGGGAGTGACCGATCTTGTTGATCTTCAAACCAATGTAAAAATTGGAGATACGCCTGGTTCCGTTATAACTCCAGGCGCAGCGCTGATGGCACTGGCAACGAGTGAAAAAGACGCGCCGAATTTCAAACTCGCAGAAGTTTCTCCTAATGCCATTCGAGGCTGGAACTTGACACTCCGCTTCGAGAAAAACGACAAGGCTTTGAAAGCCTTAGCGAAGGCCACGATGGTCTCAGTCTTTACCACTGGGTATACCATGGCAGTTGGTCTGAACGATACCGACAGACAGAGCGTGAGGACCTTCTTGTCGCTGTGCGGCGTCAAGTTCTAACGTCCGCTAACCTGCCCTTCCCGCCGGATTGGATACTCTGCAGGCGACGCGATAGTGGACTTTGGCATACGAAATCCCGCTCGTCCTCAGTCCGCCGAAGGACGAGCGGATTCGGGATTTGGTAATCCGCGCCCCAAGGCTCTCTCTCGTTCCGTAAGTCAGAGCATCGCGATGGTCGCGAACAGATCGGCATCCGCCGCGCCCGCGCGATAGAATACCGGCGGCTGGCCGAAAGGCGCGGGCACGGTCACGTCCCTTCCCCCTTCATGCTGTTCGCCGCTCCACACATGCACCCAGCAGGTGCCGGCGGGCAGATAGGTGGTCCAGTCCATCCTCCCCTGCTCGATCACCGGCGCGACCAGCAGGTCGGGGCCGAGCAGATACGCCGTCTGGATGGCATAGGTTTTCGGATCGTCCTCGAAATGCAGGAACAGCGGGCGCTGGATTGGCAGGCCCGTGTCCGCCGCCTCGTGCGATAACGTGCGCAGATAGGGCGCGAGATGCGCGTAGATGCGCGTCATCCGCGCGAAATGGGCGAGCAGTTCGGGGCTGTCGTCGTATTGCGTATTGGCGCGCGGCCGGTTGCCTTCGTGCGTGCGGATCATCGATGTGAAGGCCGCCATTTCCGCCCAGCGCATCGCCAGTTCCGGCGAACGCGTGGTATCGAACAGGCTGGTATAGCCGCCGGTGTCGCTGTGATGGTGCGCGTTGCCCAGCAGACCGGCCGAGAGCGCGGCGCAGATCACCGTGCCGATCCCGTCATGCCGGCTGAAGTCCACCGCCTGGTCCCCGGCCCACAGCATCGGGCAATGCCTTTGCACGCCCGCAGCGCCCGATCGCATGAAGAACATCACATCGCCGGTCCTGCCGCGCCCGGCGACGCCCTTGGCGTTGACTTCGCCCCACAGCGCGGGCCAGCGGTTGTGCGCGGTCATCCCGCTTTCGCCATTAGCCAGACGGACGTCGACGGGCAGGTATTCGCCGAAATCGGCCATCCAGCCGGACAGCCCGAAATCGAGCATGTTGCGGCCGATCACGGCCTCGGCGAACCAGTCGGCCGCCGCCGGATTGGTGAAATCGACATGGCCGCAATCGAACTCGCCGAAGTCGATGACATAGGGTTCGTCCGCATCGGGCCGCATGACGAGATAGCCGTGCTCCGCCGCGTGAGCGTAAAGTTCACCGTCGACCGCCAGATAAGGATTTACGTAGCCCAGGAAGCGGATGCCACGTTCCCGGAGTTCCGCGATATGGCGGGGCAGATCGGGGTGGCGTTCGGTGTTCCACTTCCAGTCCCAGAACAGCCGGTTGCCGAAGCTGGTGATGCGCAGCCCCACCCAGTCCTCGCACCACAGGCCCGAGACGGCGACGCCGGCCTCCTCATAGCGCTTGAGCCGCGTGAAACTTTCCGCGCCGTCCTTCAGTCCGATCACCGCGCCCTTGTAGAGCCATTCGGGCAAGGGCGGCTGCTTGCCGAAGCGATCCGCCAGTGCGGTTACTATGTCCGCAAAGCGCGGGCGCGCCCATAGTTCGATCCGGGCGGGAATCTCCCACACCTCGATCTCGTGGAAAGCAGCATCGCGAAAATCGAACGCGGCGTAGGCATAGCTGTCGATGTGCAGCGCATAGCGGCGCGAGCTGATGAAGGTCGGTTGCGGATAGTTGGTGTGGGCAGAGGTGCCGCCGCCACCCTTCGCCAGCGCCTCCACCTGCTGGAACAGCGTCGCTTCGGGATCGCGGCCGACGCCGGGTTCGGAACTCCACAGCGGAAAATGGCGGCCGCGCAAGTCGAAATAGGAAAACTGCTCGCCCCCGCCCCACACGTGTTCGTCCGCTTCGGCCGGCACGCGCAGCCACAGCCGGTTCAGCGTGGGATCGAGCGCCCTAGGCGCGATCACCGCATCGTCGCCGGTGATGGAAACGGTAAGTTCGAGCAGCCAAGGGCCACCCGCGTGCTCCGCCAACCGGATGCGGTCGCCATCGGCCTCGGCATGAGTCAGCGCGATCCGTTCGACATCGCTCTGCGAAACATCGAAATGCCCCCGGCGCGCGGCAACATGCGCATGCCCCCGCCCCACCGCGATGCAGGGCGCCCCCGCCGCGTGCGACAGGATGGTGGTTCCGCCGAGGCGGATCGCGAAGCCGGTATCGAGCGCGTCAGGCGCCATGGTTTGCAGTCCTTTTGCTATCTGTCATCGCGGCAAAGCGCACGCGCAATGCCTTCTTGTCGATCTTGCCCGTCGCCCCCAGCGGCATCGCGTCGATGAAGGCCACCGTATCCGGCATCCACCAGCGGGCGATACGGCCTTCGAGCGTAGCGAGCAGGTCTTCCGCCGTCGCTTCTTCGCCGGGATGGAGCGCCGCGACCAGCATCGGACGTTCGTCCCAGCGCGGATGCGGAATGCCGATTACCGCACAAAGCGCCACCTTGGGATGGCCGGCGGCAATGTTCTCGATCTCGATCGAACTGATCCATTCCCCGCCGGACTTGATCACGTCCTTGGCGCGATCGACGATGGCCATGTAGCCTTGCGCGTCGATCGTTGCGATATCGCCAGTATCGAAGAAGCCCTCGCCGTCCAGCATCTCGCCCGCCGCGCCGCCCAGATAGCCGGACGCCACCGTCGGGCCGCGCACATGCAGCCTGCCCGGCGTCACCCCATCGTGCGGCAGACGCGCGCCGGCATCGTCCACGATCTTCAGTTCGATGCCAAAGGGCGGGCGGCCCTGCCTGAGCCGGATCGGCAGCTGCTCCTCGAACGGAAGGGCCGCGACTTCCGGCGTCAGCTTGCCATGCGTGCCGATGGGCGAGGTTTCGGTCATGCCCCAGCCCTGCACCGTCTCCACCCCGTGTTCGCGCAGGCGGCGGACCAGGCTTTCGGGTAGCGCGGCGCCTCCGATAATGACCCGGCGCAGGCTGGTCAGACGGCCGCCAGTGGTATCGAGATGGTGGAGCAGGCCTTGCCACACGGTCGGTACGGCGGCGGAGAACGTTACGCCCTCGCTTTCGATCAGGGCGTGAAGCGACGCGCCATCAAGCTGCGCGCCGGGCAGCACCAGCTTGCAGCCGACGGCCGCGGTCGACAGCGGCATGCCCCAGGCATTGGCGTGGTACATCGGCACGATCGGCATGGCCACGTCGTTGATCGAAAGGCCGAACACGTCCGGCTGCAAGGTCAGCAGCATGTGCAGCACCGTTGAACGGTGCGAATAGAGCACGCCCTTCGGGTTGCCCGTGGTGCCGCTGGTGTAGCAGAGCGCGCAGGCGGTCTCTTCGCCGAAATCGCCCCAGCGCACGTCGCCCGGGGTTTCCGCGATCAGGGCTTCGACCGGGACCGCACCCGGCAGCACCCCGGCATCGACGGCAGCGGCATCACCCAGCACGATGATAGCGCCGTTGAAGGCCGTTCCAGCCAGCACTTCGGCCAGAAGCGGTTGAAAGCAGGGATCGACCAGGATCGCGCGGTCATCCGCATGGTCGACGATATAGCGGAGCTGGTCGGCGAACAGGCGCGGATTGAGCGTGTGGCACACCGCGCCCATGCCCATGATCGCGAACCACGCTTCGAGATGGCGCGCATTGTTCCAGGCCATGGTGGCGACCCGGTCGCCGCGCCCGATACCCAGCGCGGTGAGCGCGGCCGACAAGCGCCGTGCCCGCGCGCGGATCGTGGCATAGTCGGTACGTTCGAGAGAGCCGTCGGCCTGGCGGCTGACGACGGGGCGATCCCCGTCCCAGTCGGCAGCGTGGTCGACGATCCGGTCGACCGTCAACGGCCATTCCTGCATCAACCCGCGCATCGCATGGGCCTTTCGCGAGGTTGCTGTCTTTTGCGTAACGGGTGGGCCGCCCCGGCGCGAAACCGGGGCGGCCCTGCGACCCGATCAGAAGTTCATGCGCGCCGAGACGCCGAAATAGCGCTGCGCATCGCGCGGCGTGATCTGGCGCATGAACGCCGTGCCGTTCGGAATGCGCTGGATGACGAAGTGCTTGTCGGTCAGGTTCTTGGCGATGAACGAGACGCTGTACTTGTCGTCCTTGGTCCGCACCGTCACGCCCAAGTCCCACAGCGCATAGGCGGTCTGGATGGCATAGGGGTTCTGGTTGATGTCGAAACTGGTCTTGCTCTGATAGACCACCGACGTGTTCAGATCGACGTTGAACGCTTCCAGGCCCAGCGGCAGGCGCCAGTCGGCGGTGACGGTGCCCTTGTACTTCGGCGCGAAGGGCAGCGGCTTGCCGTTGATGGCATCGGCGCACGTCACTGCCGCGCCAGTCGGGCAGTTGAACTTGTTGATGTGCGCGTCGGTGTAGTTGAAACCACCGTTGAGCGAGAAGTTGTCGGTCAGCGAGGCGTTGAAATCGACTTCCACACCGCGCGTCGAAACGCTGCCCGCATTGGTCAGGCGCGTAACCACCTGGCCCGCCACGAGATCGAGGAAGTTCGCCTGGTAGTTGTTGTACTTGGCGTAGAACGCCGCGATGTTGAACGTCAGGCGGCGATCGAACAGCCGCGTCTTGAGGCCGATTTCATAGGCGTCTGACTTTTCCGGAGCGATCGGCCCGGTATCGCGCGCCAGCATGTTGAAAAACACGTTGATCGCCGGCCCCTTGTACCCGCGGGTATAGGTGCCATAGGCCATGACATCCTTGTCCACGTCGTACTGCAGGCCGACATTGCCCGACCAGCCATCCTTTGCGGTGGCCCCGGTGGCGGCAAAGGCCGGGTTCACGCCGGGGAAGGCCGTGGCGGAAGTGGAGCGGCGGCTGAAGTCGAACGCCACCTTGTCATGCGTATAGCGCGATCCGATGATGCCGCGGAACGTGGGCGTGAAGTTGGCGGTCGCCTGGCCGAAGGCCGAATAGCTGGTCAGCTTGGTGGTGAAATCCGCGTTGCCCTGCTGCGTCAGGTAGGTCGAACTTGCATCGCATGGCGTCAGGCCGTTCACCGGCGCCAGTGTCGAGGCCGTGCAGGCCTTCACCGTGCGGTTGAAGAAATCGACTTCCTTGGTGTGGTAGTAATAGAGCCCGGCCACGTATTCGAGGAACTGCTTGCCCGACGAGGCAACGCGCAGTTCCTGGGTGAATTGGTCGAACTTCAGATCGCCGCGGTCGTGCGAGAGCACATCGCTCGCGGCGGCGCCGGCGGCGACATACTTCGGCGCATCCGAACGGAAATCGCCGTCACGCTGCTGATAGTTGTACCAGTGGCGGTAGGCGGTGATCGAGGTCAGCGTGGCACTGCCCAGATCGATGTCCATCTGCGCGGAAACGCCGCTGTTGCGGTCCCTGGTCAGCGGATCGAGATCGTTGTCGATGTTCTTGTTGCGGTCGTTCAGCGTCAGCGGCGCCAGCGACGGAATGAACACGCCCGTGGTGTAGGCACCGGGGAAGACCTGGCCGATGCTGTCGGCATAACCGTTGTCGTTGTTCTGCGCGTAGTCGCCGATCACGGTCAGCTTGAACGTGTCGTTGGGCTGATAGACGACCTTGCCGCGCAACCCCCAGTGTTCGTAGCCGTTGATCTTGTGCCCGTTGAACACGTTCACGCCGTTGCCGTCATACTTGGCGTAGAAGCCGGTCAGCGAGGCCGTCAGTCCTTCGCCCAGCGCCCCGCCGACGCTGCCGCGCACGCGGAATTCGTTGCCTTCGTACCACGCCGCATCCAGATAGCCGCCGAACGCCTTGGGCGGATCACGCGTGATGATGTTGATGACGCCGGCCGAAGCGTTCTTGCCGAACAGGCTGCCCTGCGGGCCGCGCAGCACTTCGATGCGTTCGACGTCGAGGAAGTCAGAGGTCTGCTGACCAGTACGCGCGAAAACCACGCCGTCGATCACGGTCGAAACCGAAGGCTCGACGCCCGAAGCGAACGAGATGGTGCCAACGCCGCGGATCGACAGCGCCGAATCCTTGTTGGTGTTGCCCTTGCGGAAGGTGAGCGTCGGCACGCGCTGGAACAGCTGCTCCGCCGAATTGACGTTGGCGCGTTCGAGCTGCGCGCCCGAAACCACCGAGATCGCCAGCGGCACGTCCTGCAGGTTCTGCGCGCGCTTCTGCGCGGTAACGATGATTTCGCCAGTGCCGATGCCGCCGTTCTCTTCACCGGCCGGCGACTGCGCCTCGGCGGCAATAGCCGGCGCGGCGAACAAGGACATGCCCAGCGCGGTCGACAACGCAAGGCACAGCTTCGCTTTCGTTTGCATACTCAATCCTCCCCAACAGTCATCCAGCGGACCGCGCGCCCGGTTAAGCGACGCAGGCTGGAGATCGACACCCGCTCCGTTGTCGGATGGCGTGCATGTCGACCGTCTACGTCATGGAGTGCGCAATTTGGTCATTGCAGTCCAATCGAGAAAAATCGGTATGCTATGTCCAAATGCTATGGCCTTGTGGCGATGAGCTTGTGGACATGATCGAGACAGGCCGCCGTTTCGCGCATGATTTCAACATGCAGCCAGCTCACGATCTCGGGTGTCGGCCCGATATCCGGCTCGAGCAAGGCGAAATCGAGATAGACCGGCGGCGTGATCGGGCGGATCGCCACCCCCACCCGGTGAAACAGGGGTGCGCTGAACGGCTCGGCGATGGAGATGCCCAGGCCCGCTTCGACGAAAGCATAGAGAATCTGCGAATGCTGCGTCTCCAGCCGGCGGGAAACCGCGACGCCCGAAGAGGCGAGCGCCGCGTCGATGCCATTCCACAAGGCATCAGCCTCATGCATTGGACCGATGAATTCCTCGCCGGCAAGATCCGCCACAGCCAGGCTGCCGCGCTGCGCCAGCGGATGCCCCGAAGGCAGGATGCAGACATATTCCGCCCGCGCCACGCTGGTCGTGCGGATGCCTTCGCGCGGGGGAATGTCCACGCCCACGCCGAGGTCGGCCTGCCCCAGGAACACGCGTTCCTCGATGCCGCGCTGCCCCAGCGACTCCACCGTGACCTTGATGTCGGGATAGAGGATACGAAAGCGCTGGATCACCGCCGGCAGAATCGACATCGCGATCGCCGCCAGCGCGGCAATCCGCACCGTGCCGACGGGATGCGCGCGGATGCGCCGCGCCGCCTGATCGAGCAGGTCGAGACCGGTGTAGCTGCGCCGCACCGCCTCGAACAGCATCTGCGCCTGCTCGGTGGGGTGTACGCGCGCGCCGCGCCGGTCAAACAGGCGGAATCCCACCGCCCGCTCCAGATCGGCGATCAGCCGGCTAACCGACGGCTGGCTGACATTGAGCATCTGCGCGGCGGCTGTAATGCCCCCGCTCATCATCACGGCGCGGAACGCCTCAACCTGTCGCATACGCATGGTCATAGTATAGGCGTATGATTAGCTAGCGCAATTTGATTGGATGCGATGGCCGATCGCGCTCTACGAACGGGTCAACCACACGACACCGGGAGAGTCCAATGAGGTTTGCCGAGCAACGCGCCCAGTTCGAGCGCGAGGGATACGCCGTGTTCGAGCGGGTTCTGGAAGGACCGCTGCTGGACCTGCTGCGCAACGAATGCGCCCGCGTGATCGAACGCGAGGATGCCCGGCTCGATGCGCTTGGCGTCGAAGTCGATGGCATCAGCCACAAGGGCAAACGCTATTTCGCCGGCGAATGCCAGCGCGTGCAGCCCGAACTGCGCGACATGCTGTTCAGCGAAACCATGGCCGACATCTGTCGCGCGACGCTGGGCGACGATGCCTACTTCTTCTATGACCAGTATGTGGTGAAGGGCGCTTCCAAGGGCATGCCGTTCAGCTGGCACCAGGATTCGGGCTATGTCGTGGGCAACGGTGGCCCGGCGGACCACAAGCCCTACCTCACCTGCTGGTGCACGCTGGACGACACCACCGTCGCCAACGGCACCGTACGCATCCTGCCGTTCTCGCAGGCGCCGGAAACGCGCGATGGCATCGTGCCGCACATCCGCCAGGAAGGCAGCAACGATCTTGTCGGCTACACCGGCGATGCCGAAGGCGTGACCCTGGAAGTGCCGGCGGGCAGCGTCGTGGCATTCTCCAGCCTGGCGCTTCATGCGACGGGCTCCAATTCCACGCCGAACATGCGCCGCGTCTATCTGGCGCAGTATTCGCCTGAGCCGATCATCAATCCCGGCTCCAACCATCTGCGCCGCAACGCCATCGCGTTCCTGCGCGGCGGGCGTCAGGTCACGTTCAACTGAGCCGCCGGCGCACCGACGCTCAAGGCGCCAGATCGATTAGGTCTGGCGCCACCTTGAACCGGAATCGCATGTTAAACGTTCGAGCGATCACGGCATCCGGCAGCCTGCCCCTTGCGCGATCGCATTCGTCCGTATATGTCTCACGTTGTCATATCGAATAATCGATACCGAGAGGAGGATCGGGCGCGGCCCGGTCCCGGCATCCCTGACGCAGCAGCACCCAGGACATCTGCATGAGCCAGCTTCCCCTTCCCGCCGCATCACGCCCGCTGGGCGATAGCGGCCTTTCCATCTCTCCACTGGCATGGGGCATGTGGCGGCTGGCCGAGGATGGCCGCACTGCGGCCGACGCCGCCCGGCTGGTCCATGCCGCGCTCGATGCCGGCATCACCCTGCTCGATACGGCGGATATCTATGGCTTCGACGGGACCGACGGTTTCGGCGATGCCGAAGCGCTGCTGGGCGAAGTGCTGGCGGCCGAACCCGGCCTGCGCGGGCGGATGGTGCTCGCCACCAAGGGCGGAATCCTGCCACCGCTGCCCTATGACCAGAGCGCGGCCTACCTGAACGCGGCGATCGATGCCTCGCTGCGCCGCCTGCGCACCGATGTGATCGATCTGTGGCAGGTCCACCGGCCCGACATCCTCGCCCATCCGCAGGACGTGGCGCGCGTGCTGGACGACGCCGTGGCCGCGGGCAAGATCCGGACGCTGGGCGTATCGAATTTCACCATCCACCAGATCGCCGCGCTGCAGCACTTCCTCGGCCACAAGCTGGTCGCGACCCAGCCCGAAATCAGCCCCCTGCGCATCGCCTGCTTCGAGAACGGCGAGCTGGATCAGGCGATGACGATGGGGCTGGTGCCGCTCGCCTGGTCGCCACTGGGCGGGGGACGCCTGGGCGCGCCGGCCGACGAACGCGCGCACGCCGTCGCCGCCGCACTCGACAAGGTCGCCAAGGCGCAAGGCGTGTCGCGCACGGTCGCGGCCTTTGCCTGGTTGATGGCCCATCCCGCCGGAATCGTGCCGATCGTGGGATCGCAGCAGGCCGACCGGATCAGGGAAGCCGCGCAGGCGGCGCATGTGCGCTGGACGCGCGAGGAATGGTACGCGGTGCTGGTTGCCGCGCGTGGAGAGAGACTGCCCTGAAGGGCAGCGCTGAGGAGGCAAGACAATGACCCAGCAATGCGAAATCGCCTGGTTTTCCGCCCTTTGCGATGATGACTACGAGTTCCTGGGCGTTCCCGATCCCTATCTGCAATCGAGCTGGGAACACTGCCGCAACATCGTGTTGCGGGCGGAGGAAGGCGGCTTCGACAACATCCTCCTGCCCTCCGGCTATCAGCTCGGGCTGGACACGACCGCCTTTGCCGCCGCGGTGGCCACGCAAGTCCGCAAGATCAAGCTGCTCTGGGCGACCCGTATCGGCGAAGACTGGCCGCCGCAGCTTGCGCGCCGCATCGCCACGCTCGATCGCATCCTCGGCCCCAACGCGGCCGGCACGGGCGGACGGCTGAACGTCAATATCATCTCGTCCGACATGCCCGGCGAAACGCTGGCGTCGGGTCCGCGCTATCGCCGCGCGACCGAGGTGATGAAGATCGTCCGCACCCTGCTGAACGGGGAGCATCTGGATTTCGACGGCGAGTTCTACAAGCTCAAGCTCGATCCACCGCGCATCGCGACGCTTTCCGGCCGCTGCCCAGCCTTCTATTTCGGCGGACTGAGCGAAGACGCGCGCGAATGCGCGGCCGAAGGCTGCGACGTCTACCTGATGTGGCCCGATACCATGGACAAGGTGCGCGAAACCATTGCCGACATGAAGACGCGCGCAACCCGTTTCGGGCGCACTCTGCGCTTCGGCTATCGCGCGCATGTGGTCGTGCGCGAGACGGAGGAAGAGGCGCGCGCCTATGCCGATCGCCTGCTCTCGAAGCTGGATGACGATGCCGGCAAGGCGATCCGCGAAAAGTCGCTTGATGCCGCGAACTACGGCGTCCAGCGCCAAAGCGAGCTGCGCGGCGCGGCCGGCGGCGATGGCTTCGTGGAAGACAACCTGTGGACCGGGATCGGCCGGGCGCGATCGGGTTGCGGCGCGGCCATCGTCGGCACGCCCGATCAGGTGCTGGCCAAGCTGCGCGCCTATCAGGCCGAAGGGATCGAGGCCTTCATCCTTTCGGGCTATCCGCACGCGCAGGAAGCCGACCTGTTCGCGCGCCATGTCCTGCCGCATATCGCACACGGCCCGCTGGCGATCTGAAGTCGGGAAGGGATCGTCTACGAAAGGGCCGCGAGATCGTTGTCGGTGGCGGTCCAGGTCTGCGCGAACAGTCCGCCCGCGCCGAACAGCGCCCGCGCGACAGCGGAGCGATCGCCTGCCTGCCACACGGCGCGCAGGCGATCGGCCATCGGATCGTCCACCGGCCCCCAGGCGGCGACATTGTCGCCGCGCACATGGTTCATCCAGGCGTTGATCGCGGACAGGATCGCCGGGCAGGACCGGCCTTCCCGCTGGTTCGCGGTAAGCGTTTCCAGCCAGCGTTGCGGAATCTTCTGGCTGCCATCCATCGCGATCTGGATCAGCCGGTGGTTGAGCGCCGGATTGGCGAAGCGCTCGATCAGGGCGGCGGCATAGGCGGACAAATCCTGCCCCGGCGCTGCGGCGATCGTGGGCGCGGCTTCCTCCAGCATCAGGCGCGTGACCATGGCGCGCAGGTCGGGATCGCCGATCGCCTCGTGGACATAGCTGTAACCCGCCATAAGCCCGCGATAGGCGAGGGCCGAATGCGCGCCGTTGAGCATACGCAGCTTGGCCGTTTCGTAGGGAGCGACATCGGCCACCAGTTCCGCGCCCACCACGTGCCAGCGCGGACGCGCCCCGGCGAAGCGGTCTTCGATCACCCACTGGCTGAACGGCTCGGTGACGACGGCGGCGGCATCGTCGAGCCCAGACACCCCCGCCACCGCCTTGCGGTCGGCGTCGGTCGTGGCGGGCACGATCCGGTCGATCATCGTCGCCGGGCAGGTGCAGTTGTCCGCGAACCAGGCGGCCATGTCCGGTTCGTGCCGCGCGATATAGGCTTGCATGAGCGCCTCCAGCTGACGCCCGTTGTCGGCAAGATTGTCGCAGGAAAGAAGCGTCAGCCCCGGCAATCCGGCATCGCGGCGGCGGCGCAGCCCCTGCGTCACGAAGTAATAGAGGCTCTGCGAATGGGCGAGGTTGAAGTCGAGCGACCCGTCCGCCGCGCGGCAATAGCCCTTCTCCGTCACGGTGAAGCTGGCGATCCGCGTGGACGGCGCGGCCAGTTCGGCAATCACCGCCTCCGGCTGCTCGCTGGCCACCAGCACGCGCCGCACCGATCCGACCAGTCGCACCCCGATGCCTGCGGCGGACCGTTCGCTCAGCGTGTAAAGGCCATCCTGCGGATTCATCTGCGTGGCGACATCGGCCGAACGCAGCGAAACACCGGTGATCATCCAGTCGCGATCGCCCTGCCCCATGGCACGGTCGGTGTACCACGCCTGATGCGCGCGGTGGAACGCGCCGATGCCGAAGTGGACGATCCCCACCGCCTGCGCGGCGCGGTCGTAGCCGGGACGGACGACATCGGCGGACAGGCGGCTGGCGGCAGTGGTGGAAAGTCTCATCAAGCGATCCCGTCAGGTCAGAGTTTGTAGGCCCGCTTGGCGAGATTGTAGGTGAGATCGCGCGCCAGCTCCGCGGCTTCCCAGTCCTCGATGCGATGTTCCGCCACAAGCTGCGCCAGGAAGCCGCAATCGATGCGACGGGCCACGTCATGCCGCGCCGGGATCGACAGGAACGCGCGGGTATCGTCGTTGAAGCCCACGGTGTTGTAGAAGCCGGCGGTTTCCGTGGTCATCAGGCGGAAGCGGCGCATCCCTTCCGGGCTGTCATGGAACCACCACGCCGGGCCGAGCTTGAGGCAAGGGTAATGCCCCGCCAGCGGCGCCAGTTCGCGGGCATAGGCGCTTTCATCCAGCGTGAAGAGGATAATCGACAGATCGCGCGCGTTGCCGAAGCGGTCGAGCAGCGGCTTGAGCGCGTGGACGTAGTCGGTGCGGGTCGGGATATCCGCCCCCTTGTCGCGGCCGAAGCGTTCGAACAGCTGCGCGTTATGGTTGCGGAACGATCCGGGGTGAATCTGCATGACCAGCCCGTCGTCACAGCTCATCCCTGCCATTTCGGTCAGCATCTGGGCGCGGAACAGTTCCGCCTCGGCCGGGGTGAATGCTCCGGTCGAGACCTTGCCAAACAGCGCTTCGGCCTCGGCCGGCGAAAGATCGGCGGTCTGCGCGGTGGGATGGCCGTGGTCGGTGCTGGTGGCGCCCATCTGCGCGAAGAAGGCGCGGCGCTGGCGATGCGCGGCCAGATAGCCGCGCCAGGTGCGGCAGTCCTCGCCGGTAAGGGCGGACAGCGCATCGAGGTTGGCGGAAAAGCCTTCGAATTCGGGATCGACCACCGGGTCCGGGCGATAGGCGGTAATCACCCGGCCCTGCCAGCCGCCCGCCCGTGCATTCTCGGCGCGGATCGCCGCATGGTGCTCCAGCGTATCGAGCGGGCTTTCGGTGGTGGCGATCACTTCGATGCCATAGCGGTCGAACAGCGCGCGCGGACGGAAGCTGTCGGTCGCGAGCATTTCGGTGATCGTGTCGAAATAGAGGTCGGCGGTCTCGGCCTCCAGTTGCACGCCCATGCCAAAGGCTTCGGCAAAGACCCAATCGAGCCACATGCGCGATGGCGTACCCCGGAACAGGGTATAGCGTTCGGCGAACAGCCGCCATGCCGCGCGCGGATCGACGCCCGGATTGCGCACGCCCAGATCCTCGAGCGCGACGCCCTGCGAATAGAGCATGCGGAACACGTAGTGATCGGGCACCAGCAGTAGATCGGTGGCGTTGCCGAACGGCGCGTTGTCAGCGAACCAGCGGGGATCGGTGTGGCCGTGCGGGCTGACGATCGGCAGGTCCGCGATATCGGCATACAAGGCGCGCGCCAGGGCACGGACCGAAGGTTCCGCCGGCAGCAGGCGATCGGGATGCAGTTCAAGGGATCGTGGCATGGGTTCGGATATGTCTTTCGGGGCTTCAGCCAGTATTTTCAGCCAGCATTTTCAAGCGGTGGCGCGCGCGTAACGATCGCGCTTGGCCTGCACCGCGCGGCGGGCTTCGGCCACGGCGCGTTCCTCGGTGGCGAACAGCAGGCTTTCCAGCACGGCCGACAAGTGCGCGCGCATCGCCGCACGGGCAGCGGACGGATCGTGGCGCTTCAACGCCTCCAGCACGGCGGTATGTTCGTCGACCACCGGCTTGATGTTCGCGGTGCGTGCCTTTTCGTGCAGCAGCGAGGCTTCGGGCGAGGTGTAGCGCTGATTCCACAGCCGCTCGACGATCTCGATCATGGCGTTGTTGCGCGTGGCCCGGGCGATGGCGACGTGGAAACTGTGATCGGCCTTGTCCGATCCGGCGGGATCGAGGTTTTCGCGCGCGATGGCCCGCAGCAGTTCCTCCAGCTCGGCGATTTCCTCGTCGGTGATCTGGGTTGCCGCCAGCGCGGCGGTTTCACCTTCCACCAGCAGGCGCGCCTCGGTCAGCTCGAAAGCGGTGACGTTGAAGCCGGGCATGTCATCGCCGCCGGGCAGCCGCACCACATAGGCGCCCGAGCCCACGCGCACTTCCACCAGTCCCTGCACTTCCAGCGCGATGATCGCCTCGCGCACGGTCGGCCGGCTGACGTTGTAACGCACGGCCAGTTCGCGCTCGGCCGGCAAGCGCGCGCCAACGGGGTACTTGCCCGATGCCAGTTCATCCAGCAGCGCCCGCGCCAGATCCTGATAAAGCCGTTCCTGCGTCGATCCCGTCGAACTCATGCCGCCTCCGTGGCTTTACCAATTTCAAAAAACTTGACAGACCAAATTGGACCCGTCAAGTCGTCATACCAATATGGCCGCCATATCGCGAGGGATTCCATGAAAATTGAAGCCGCCAAGGTGATTGTTACCTGCCCCGGGCGGAACTTCGTCACGCTGAAGATCGTGACCGACCAGGGCGTGTACGGCATCGGCGATGCCACGCTGAACGGGCGCGAACTGGCCGTCGTGTCCTATCTGGAAGACCACGTCATTCCGTGCCTGATCGGTATGGACCCGCGCCGGATCGAAGACATCTGGCAATACCTCTATCGCGGCGCGTACTGGCGCGGCGGACCGGTAACGATGCGCGCGATCGCGGCGGTGGACGTCGCGCTGTGGGACATCAAGGCCAAGATGGCGGGGATGCCGCTGTATCAGCTTCTGGGCGGGCGCAGCCGCGACGGGGTGATGGTCTATGGCCACGCCAACGGCGCCGATATCGCCGAAACGGTCGATGCCGTGGGCCAGTACATCGACCTCGGCTACAAGGCGATCCGCGCGCAGACCGGCGTGCCGGGGATCAAGGATGCCTATGGCGTGGGGCGTGGCAAGCTCTATTACGAACCGGCCGATGCCGCGCTGCCCTCCGTGACCGGATGGGACACGCGCAAGGCGCTCAACTATGTTCCCAAGCTGTTCGACAAGCTGCGCGAAACCTATGGCTTCGATTACCACCTGCTGCACGATGGCCACCACCGCTATACCCCGCTGGAAGCGGCGCAGCTGGGCAAGGCGCTGGAGCCCTACAGCCTGTTCTGGCTGGAAGACTGCACCCCGGCGGAGAACCAGGAAGCGTTCCGGCTGGTGCGCCAGCACACCACCACGCCGCTGGCCGTCGGTGAAATCTTCAACACGATCTGGGACGCCCGGGACCTGATCCAGAACCAGCTGATCGACTACATCCGCGCGACCATCGTGGGCGCGGGCGGGGTGACGCACCTGCGCCGGCTGGCCGATCTCGCCGCGCTCTACCAGGTCCGTACCGGCTGCCATGGCGCGACCGACCTTTCCCCGGTGACGATGGGCGCCGCGCTGCACTTCGATACCTGGGTGCCCAACTTCGGCATCCAGGAATACATGCGCCACACCGAGGAAACCGACGCGGTCTTCCCGCACGACTATACCTTCGCCGATGGCTTCCTGCTCTGCGGGGAAACACCAGGCCATGGCGTCGACATCGACGAGGATCTCGCCGCGAAATACCCTTACAAGCCGGCCTACCTGCCCGTCGCCCGCCTTGCGGACGGCACGATGTGGAACTGGTGAGACGCATGCCGATACTGCCGCGATGATGCGAAGCGGGCGCGCGGAGAAATGCGCGTCCGCAAATCCCGGAGAGGCCCATGACGATCAACTGGCGCGCCGTTCGCGTCCGCATCCTGCTGCTGGTGATGGTCGGCACCGTCATCAACTATCTCGCGCGCAATTCGCTGGGCGTGCTGGCCCCGCAATTGAAGCTGGAACTGTCGATATCGACGCAGCAGTACAGCTACATCGTCGGCGCTTTCCAGATCGCCTACACGGTGATGCAGCCGGTCGCGGGGATGGTTATCGACCGAATCGGTCTGACCGCTGGTTTCGCCCTGTTCGCCATCGCCTGGTCGCTGGCCAACATGGCCCATGCCTTTGCCCGCGGGTGGTTTTCGCTGGCGGTGTTCCGCGGCCTGCTGGGCATGGCGGAAGCGGCGACGATCCCGGCGGGGATGAAAGCCATCGCCGAATGGTTTCCCGATCGCGAACGGTCGATCGCGACCGGCTGGTTCAACGCCGGCACCGCCGCCGGCGCCGCGCTCGCGCCCGTGGTAGTGGCGCTGATCGCCAAGCAATGGGGCTGGCAGGCCGGCTTCTTCGTCACCGGCGCGATCGGGCTGATCTGGGCGCTTGCGTGGTGGCGCCTCTATCGCCCGCCGGCGCAATCGCGCGTTCTCACCGACCAGGAACGGCGCCTGATCGCGGACGGACAGCGCGTGGTGGACGCGGACGCTGCCAAGGTTACGATCCGCGCCATCATCAGCGCGCCGCGCTTCTGGGCCATCGCGGTGCCGCGCTTTCTGGCGGAGCCGGCGTGGCAGACTTTCAGCTTCTGGATTCCGCTCTATCTCGCGAATGAGCGGCACATGGATCTGACGCAGATCGCGATGTTCGCGTGGCTGCCGTTTCTGGCGGCGGACGCGGGCGGCATCATCGGCGGATACCTGGCGCCGCTGTTCCAGCGCCGCTGGGGCCTGTCGCTGGAGTCTTCGCGCATTGCCGGCATTTGCCTGGGTGCGGTGCTGATGATCGGGCCGGGGCTTGTCGGCCTGGTCGCGCATCCGCTGCTGGCGATCGCGCTGCTGTCGGTCGGCGGTTTCGCGCACCAGATGATCTCGGTTCTGATCAACACGCTTTCCGCCGACGTCTTTCCCCGCTCCGATGTCGCCAAGGCCAACGGCCTGGTCGGCATGGCCGGGTGGACGGGCGGGTTGCTGTTCTCGCTGGCGATCGGGCAACTGGCGGACACGGTCGGCTATGCGCCGCTGTTTGCCTGCCTCGGCCTGTTCGACCTGATCGGCGCCCTCTGGCTGATCGCGCTGCGCCGCCACCTCACCATCCCCGCAAAGGCCTGATCGATGCCCAAGCCGCGCCTGTCCCACCCTCCCCGCTTCTCCATCGCGGAGCACGACGGCGCGCGCGTGACGCTGCACGCCGATACCGGCGCGGTGGCGCATGTCTTCGTGCTGGAGGAAGACATCGTGCGCGTGCTGCTGCTGGCGCAGGGGACCGTCACTTCCCCGCCCAGCTGGGCCGTCGCGCCGGGGCAGGAGGACGTGGCCGAACCCGGGCGCGACCGCATGGACACATCGGGCTTCGCGACGCCGGGCTTTAGCGTAAGCGAGGACGAGCACCACATCGTCGTCGAGACGCCCCGCCTGCGGCTTGCGATCACGCGCAGCGGGTTTCTCTGCACCTGGTCGCGGCAGTCGGAGGCAGGCTGGACCGTCATCAGCGCCGACCGCCCGACCCAGCCCTACAATTTCGGGTGGTGGGACGAAGCGACCTATCACTATGTCGCGCGGCAGCCGGGCGAGCGCTATTTTGGCCTGGGCGAACGCTCCGGCCCGATGGACCGCGCCGGGCGCCGTCTGCGGCTGACCAACCTCGATCCCATGGGCTATGACGCGCGGTCTTCGGACCCGCTCTACAAGGCCATCCCCTATCTGCTGGTGGTGGCCGTCGATGGGAGCGCGCATGGCGTGTTCTACGATACCACCGCCGATCCCGTGTTCGATCTGGGCCAGGAATACGACAACTACCACGGCGCCTATCGCACGATGCGCGCCGAATCCGGCGATCTCGACTACTACATGATTGCCGGGCCGGACGCGGCGGAGGTCACGCGGCGCGTCACCTGGCTGACCGGTCGCCCGGCGCTGATGCCCGGCTGGGCGCTCGGCTATTCCGGTTCGACGATGACCTATACCGACGCGCCCGACGCGCAGCGGCAGATGGGGCAATTCCTGGCGAAGCTGGAAGAGCATGACATCGGCTGCACCTCGTTCCACCTGTCGTCGGGCTACACCTCGATCGGCGACAAGCGCTATGTGTTCCACTGGAACACCGACAAGTTCCCCGACGCGAAAGGCTTCGTGCGCACCTTTGCCGAGGCGGGCGTGCGGCTGGTGCCCAACATCAAGCCCGCGCTGCTGCGCGATCACCCGCATTACGCCGATCTTGCGGCGAAAGGCTGGTTCGTGAAGGACGCCGATGGCGATCCGATCGAATGCCAGTTCTGGGACGAGCTGGGCGCCTACGTCGATTTCACCAACCCCGATGCGGCCGCGTGGTGGCGCGGGCAGGTGACGGCGCAACTGCTCGATTACGGCATCGCCTCCACCTGGAACGACAACAACGAATACGAGATATGGGATCGCCGCGCGCGCATCGACGGTTTCGGCGTGCCCCGCCCGGCCGCCGCCGAACGGCCGGTGCAGACCCTGCTGATGATGCGGGCCTCGCGCCAGGCGCAACGGGCGCATGATCCGCGGCACCGGCCCTACGTGGTCACGCGATCGGGCATGGCGGGCATGCAGCGCTATGCGCAGACATGGTCGGGCGACAACAACACCAGCTGGGAATCGCTGCGCTTCAACCAGAAGATGGGGCTTGGCCTGGCGCTGTCAGGCGTATCCAACCACGGCCACGATATCGGCGGCTTCGCGGGTCCCGCGCCCGAACCCGAACTGCTGCTGCGCTGGGTGCAGGCGGGCATCCTCATGCCACGTTTCTCGATCCACAGCTGGAACACCGATCGCACGGTCAACGAACCGTGGATGTATCCGGAGACGACCCCGGCGATCGTGCGGCTGATGGCGCTGCGGCAGGCGCTGATCCCGCAGCTTGGCCACCTGCTCTGGCGCCATCATGCCCACTACGAGCCGGTCACGCGCCCGCTGTGGCATGATTTCCCGTCCGACCCCGCTGCATGGACCGATGGCGATGACTACCTGCTCGGCCCCGATCTGCTGGTCGCCCCGGCGATGGACAAGGGCCTGGCCGAGCGCGCGGTCTATTGCCCGGCCGGCACCGACTGGTTCGACTTGCGCGATGACCGCTGCCATGCGGGTGGCCAGTGCCATGTCCTGCCCGCGCCGCTGGAAGGCCTGCCGCCGATCCTGGCGCGCGAAGGCAGCGGCGTGTTCCTCGACATCGCGCCCGGCGGTTTCGCGCCCCGGCCGATGGAACCGGCGGTGCTGCTCTATCCCCCGGCCACGGGAACGCTGCAATGGGCAGGCTTCCTCGACGAAAGCGAAGGCTGGCCCGACGCTTCCCGCCCGCCGCTGTGGCGCGTGACCGTAACGGCCAGCGCGGACGGGCTGGACATCGTGTCGCGGTGGGATGGTGCCGCGCCGGAACCGGCAGCGGGCCTGCGCATCGTCATGCCGCTGGCCGAAACGCGCAAGGTGCGGCTGAACGGCGCGGATGCCGTGGCCGCCCGGCGGCCCGTTATGGGCGTGGAGCGCCTGCTGTTCTGAACGCATTTTATCTGAAAGGCGGTGGCCTGCCCGGCCGGCCGCTGTCATGAAGATTTCGCAAATGCAACATAGCGCGGTGATCCGGAAAAGATCGCACCGTGCCAGCAGCTCCGTCTCACATCATCCGCTGGGTGGCCCTCTACGTGGTGCCGCAGGAACAGCACATCCGCGCCGCCCTGCGCCGCGCGGGGGTGTGCGATGCCGACGCGGACGATCTGGTGCAGGATGCCTATTGCCGGTTCGCGGCCATGCGCAGCGTCGACCATATCGACCGGCCCGGCGCCTATTTCATGCAGATCGTCAAGAACCTGCGGCGCGACCGGCTGCGGCGCGAAAGGATCATCCGGTTCGAGGACGTTACGGAAAATGCCAACCTGTTCGTCGAGCATGAAGCGGTTGGCGTCGAAGCGACGGTCGCGGCGCGCGAGCAGCTCCGGTTGGTGGGCCGGCTGCTGGCGGACCTGCCCGACCGGTGCCGGACGATCTTCACGCTGAAACGGATGGAAGGGTTATCCCAAAGGGAAATCGCGAAACGGCTTGGCGTGAGCGAAAGCGTGGTGGAAAACGACGTGCAGAAAGCGCTGCGCACGATCCAGCGGGCTTTGCGGACAGACCCCGGATGCGGCCCCGGCGACAGCCCGCCCGAGAAGGATTTTACGGACGTTGACGAGCGGCGGAAATTCGAGGTTTACGGTTGAAGACGAGGCTGCCTTCTGGGCGGCCCGGATCGATGCTGCGCCGTCCGATGCCCATCCCGGACTGGACGAATGGCTGAACGCCGATCCGGCGCGGGCCGGCGCGCTCCTGCGTGCGCAGGCCGCGCTGGTGATGCTGGGCGGGGGGCTGCCCGAAGCCACGATCACACCACCGGAAACGGCAGAGCCGGCCGGCGCTGCCGAAGGCGCCGGGCGCAAGTACAGGGTGCCGCGCGGCGCGGTCTGGCGCTGGGTTGCGGGAGGCGCGGTGCTGGCCGCCTCGCTCGCCGCGCTGGCCTTGCTCAACCTGCCGCGTGCCGAAACCTTCGAGGCGGATCATGGCGAAGTGCGCGCGCTGGCCTTGCGCGACGGATCGGCGGTATCGGTCGATGCCGGCAGCCGCGTGGATGTGCGCATCGAGGATGACGCGCGCGTCACCCGTCTGGTGCGCGGCAAGGCGCTGTTCCATGTCGCGCACGATCCTGGCAAGCCGTTCCGCGTGATCGTGGGCGACGTGACCATCACCGATATCGGTACGGTCTTCCAGGTGACCGACGATGCCGAGGCCGGCTTCGTCGACGTGCTGGTGAGCGAAGGCGCGGTGGACGTGGAAGCGGGCGGCACGCGCACGCGGCTGGTCGCCGGGAACCGCGCCCGCTTTCCCCGCGCCGCCGGTGCGGCGTCCGCTCCCCCGATCCAGCCTGTATCCGCCGCCGCGATCGACCGCGCGCTCGGCTGGACCAGCGGGCGGCTCGAACTCGATGGCGAACCGATCGGCGAGGCGGTGGCGGAAATGAACCGGCACAACCATCTGCAAGTCCAGCTGGCCGATCCGGCCCGGCTGGCAGGCGAACCGCTCTATGGCGCGTTCCGGATGAACGATCCGATCGGCTTCGCCCGTGCCGTAGCCGTCAGCGTGGATGGCACCGCCACCGTCGGCGAGGACAGCATCGTCATTTCCGCCCGCAAATAGCACGCCTGCCGGAATGGGGGCCGAAATGGGGGCCGGATCGGGAATGGACGCCGAAACAATCGGATATCAAAAAAGCGCTTCCGCCGGATAAGGAAATGCCGCGCTGCCCCGTCAGAACCCCGAACCCGCCTTTCCGGGCGTTCATGGGGGTCTTTCAATGCTGCCGAAGTTTCGTCAGGTTTCCGCCGTCGCGTTCGTCGCGGCCGGCCTCGTCTCGTTTCCCGCGCTGGCTCAGGCGCTCACCTTCGATGTGCCCGCGCAGGATGTGGGCAGCGCTGTCCGCCAGATCGCGCGGCAGGCCAACGTGCAGATCGTGGTGTCGGGCAGCGTGGCGCGCGGCCGCCACACCCATGCGATCACGGGGCGGATGACCGTGGACCAGGCGCTGGCGCACATGCTGGCCGATACCGGGCTGACCGCGCGCAGCACGGGAGAAGGCATCTACGTGATCGTGGCCGGCCGCTATGGCGAGGCGGCGCCGGCGGTGCCGGGGGAGCCCGGCGCGGGCGATAGCAGCCCGCAGCCCGAAATCATCGTCACCGGCGTGCGCGCGGCGCAGCGCGAGGCTGCCGCCGAAAAGCAGGCGGCAACCAACACCATCGAAACGCTCCACGCCAACGACGTGGGCAAGCTGCCCGACCAGAACGTGGCCGAAGCGATCAAGCGGCTGCCCGGCCTGTCCGTCGCCAACGACCAGGGCGAAGGCCGCTACGCGATCATCCGCGGCATCGATCCCGGCCTGCTCAACGTCACGCTCAACGGCCAGACGCTGCCCGCGCCCGAACCGGACGGCCGCCAGGTCAAGCTGGACGATCTGCCCTCGGCGATGATCCAGTCGGTCGCGGTCACCAAATCGCTGCTGGCGAGCCAGGACGCCAACGCCATCGCCGGCGAAGTGGCGATCCGCACGCGCACCGGTTTCGACAGCAAGAAGCCGTTCTTCCTTGATGGGCGCGCCTCGGTCGGCCGTTACGATCTCAACGGCAAGTCGCCCTATGAAATCGACGGCACCGTGGGCGGCCGCTTCGGCGCGGGCCAACAGTTCGGCGCGATCGTGTCGGTCAACTATTCGCGCCGCCCGATCGAAAGCGAGAACTTCCAGGGCTCGACCAACTACAACGCCGCGGGCGTGCCCGATGGCAACGGCCTGCGCGATTACAACCTCACCCGCACGCGGCTGGGCGTCGTGGGCAACTTCGACTGGCGGCCGAGCAGCGACGTGAAGCTCTACCTCAAGACGAGCTATTCGAAGTTCGAGGACCATGAGACACGCGACCAGAACCGTCTGGCCGTCACCGCCTATACCCCCGCGCTGAAAGGCACCGGCACGATCCTGGTGCGGCACCGCGAGGAGAACGACAACACCAAGTCGGCCACGCTGGGCGGCGAGTTTTCCAACCTCGGCGGCGGCACGCTGGAACTGTCGGCCAACTGGACGAAGGCGGTGAAGACCGACCCGATCCGCAGCGAATTCACCTTCACCACCAAGAAGGGCGCGCTCACGCTCACCTACGACCCGTCGACCGAACCCTATACACTGGTGCCGACGACGGCGGCCTTCACCGATCCTTCGCTGACCTTCAGCAAAGTCAACTTCGAGACCCGCCACGCCTACGAGGAACTCTGGCAGGGCCGCGCCGACTATACGCACCCGCTGGCGCTCGGCGACGATTCCTCGATCAAGGTCGGGTTCAAGGTGCTCGACCGGCACAAGGCGGACAACCGCGACCGCACCAACTACACCGCCGGCGCCACGGCGTGGACCATCGCGAATGTCGCCGCCACTGGCGACACCAGCTTCTATGGCAACCAGTTCACGTTCGGCAACCGCATCGATTACGACGCGGCGCGGGCCTATTTCCTCGCCAATCCGGCGGTGGGCAAAGTCGATACGGCCGGCTCGCTCTCCGCAACGCTCGCTTCGGACTACGACGTGCGCGAACAGATCATCGCCGGCTATGCCATGGCCACGTTGCGCATCGGCGCGCTGACGCTGGTGCCGGGCGTGCGCGTGGAACACACCCGTGACAGGACCAAGGCCAAGATCGTCAACGCGGCCTCGACGCTGAACGACGGGTTCAACAGCTTTGGGGCGAAGAGCTTCACCGATGCCTTCCCCGGCCTGAACGTGCGCATCGATGCCGCGCGCAACCTGGTGCTGCGCGGGGCGGTGACCACGTCGATCGGGCGGCCCAACTACAGCACCCTGGCGCCGTTCGTCAGCGTCGATACCTCGAACCCGGCCCTCGCCGCGATCGTGCTCGGCAACCCCGATCTCAAGCCCTACCGGGCGCGCAATTACGATCTCTCGATCGAATACTACCCCGCGGCAGGCGCGATCTTCTCGGCCGGCTTCTTCCACAAGGACATCGACAACCCGATCTATTCGGCCTTCCGCCAGGGCACCAACATCACCGCCGGCGGCGTGACGTATGCAGCAGCAACGGTGACCCAGCCAGTCAACACCGATCGCGAGACCGTGAGCGGTGTGGAATTCAACCTCCAGACGCAGTTCACCAGCCTGCCCGGCTTCCTCGGCGGCTTCGGCGTTTCGGCCAACTACACCCACGTCTGGGGCCACGCCACGGCCAACGCCATCCGCCCCGGCGCCATCCCGCTCGGGTACCAGTCGCGCGACCTCGGCAACGTGCAGCTGTTCTTCGAAAAGTACGGCCTGTCGGCGCGGCTCGCCTTCAACTACCGCTCGGCCTATCTCGATACGCTGGGCGGCACCGCCACCACCGACCAGTACACCGATGCCAACGGCCAGCTCGATCTGCACGTCAGCTATCAGGTCGTGCCGCAGGTGACCGTGTTCGGCGATGCGATCAACCTTACCGACGCGCCCTGGCGCCGCTATATCGGCAGCAAGCCCTACCTCGTTGAGCGCGAACACTATGGTGCGCAACTGCGCGGTGGCGTGCAGGTCCACTTCTGATGAGGCGCATGATGGCCGTGAAGCGCATGGTTCTGGCGATGGGGGCGGGAGCGGCCCTTGCCCTCGCGTTGGCCCCGATGGCCGAGGCAGCCCCGCGCCGGAGCGCGCACCGCCCGCCCGCCGCCGCGCCGCTGGTCTTGGACCGGGTGGTGCTGGTGATGCGCCACGGCGTGCGTCCGCCGACCAAGGCGCCGGCGATGCCCGCCGATGTCACGCCCGAACGCTGGCCCGACTGGCCGGTCCAGCCGGGCTGGCTGACCCCGCATGGCGCGCTGGCCGTCTCGCGCCTCGGCACGTGGGACGGGGCGCGGCTTCGCGCCGACGGCCTGATCCCCGCGCGCGGGTGTCCGCAAAGTGCAACGATCCGCATCGTCGCGGACAGCGACCAGCGCACGATCGCCACGGCGCAAAGCTGGAGCGCGGCGCTGGCGCCGGGATGCGGCGTGCCGATCGACCACAAGCCACAGGATGAACCCGATTCCCGCTTCGGCGCGATCGAAGCCGGCCTTTCGCCCTACGATTCCGCGCTTGCGGACGCCGCTGTGCGGGCCGCGGCCGCACCCGACGGCGTGGGTGCGATCGCGGCCGCGCACCGCCCGCTGCTGGCCCGCCTGGACGCGATCCTGTGCGGCGCACACCGGACGGGATGCGGCGTGGCCGGGCAGCCCACCGCACTGGTGCCCGCCAAGGCTAATGGACGCCCCAAGCTGTCCGGCGCGCTCGACCGGGCATCGACGGCGGCGCAGATCCTGCTGCTCGAATATGCCGAAGGCAAGCCGCTTGCCCAAGTGGGATGGGGCCGTGCCAGCGCGGCCGACATCGGCCGTCTCTCGGCGTTTCACGCGCTCGAATTCCGGCTGCTGGCCCGCCCCCGCTATGTCGCCTCGGCGAACTTCGCCGGGCTGGCGCCGATCGTGCGCGAAGGGCTGACCGGCGAAACCCGCGTCACGATGATTTCGGGGCATGATACCAACGTCGCCAATCTCGGCGGGCTGCTGGACGTCCACTGGCAGGTGCCCGGGCTTGCCGCCGACGATCCCTCGCCCGGCGGCGCGCTGGTGCTGGAACGGTTGCGCGCGGCGGATGGCGCGCTGTTCGTGCGGGTGCGCTATCGCACGCAATCGCTTTCCCAGATCCGCAGCGCCGCGGCCCTGACGGCCGCCTCGCCCCCGTCCGCATCGGTCCTGCCGATCGCGGGCTGCGAAGCGCGCGGGATCAAGGGCTTGTGCCCGCTCGATCAGTTCCTGAACCGGATCGAGGGACAATAGGGGATCGGTTCGCAAGCCGGGCGCACCAGGCCCGGCGTGCGAACCGGTGGCGCTACTTGGTGGTGTAGCCCCCGTTCACCAGGATCGTCTGCCCCGTCATCCACCAGCCTTCCGAAACGAGGAAGCGGATGTGCGGTACGATGTCGCGGATGTCGGTGAGGCCGGTGTCGGTGAACGGCGAAAGCGCCGCCGCGCTCTTGTGATAGGCCTGCGCATCGGCGCTTTCCTGGCCGTAGAAGAACGGCGTGTCCATCGGGCCGGGGCCGACCGCGTTCACCGAAATGCCGCGTTCGCCGAATTCCTTGGCTGCCGCGCGGGTGAAGTGTTCGACCGGCGCCTTGGTGCCCGCGTAAGTCGAATAGAACGGCGTGAACGCGCCCAGCAGCGAGGTAACCAGCGTGACGATCTTGCCGTGATCGTTGAGCGTGCGGCCCGCCTCCTTGATGAAGAAGAACGCGGACTTGGCGTTGATCGCGCTCATCGCGTCGTATTCCGCCTCGCTGATGTCCAACACCGGCTTCTTGAGCACCTTGCCGACCGTGTTGATCGCGATGTCGGGTCGGCCGAACGCCGCGACGGCGTCCGCGAACAGCTTTTCGACCGCGCCCGCCGTGGTAAGATCGGCCTGGATGGCCAGCGCTTGCGCACCGGCCGCCTCAATAGCGGCCACGGTTTCTCGCGCGGCCTCGGCGGTCGCCGCGCTGTTGTAATGGACAACGATCGCCCGCGCGCCCTGCGCGGCAAGATCACGGGCAATAAGGCCACCCAGGTTCTTGCCGCCGCCGGCGATGATGGCCGTTTTACCCTTGATCGAATGGTCCGTCATACTGGTCTCCCACGTCAAATGTGCTCATGCGTGATGCATGTCGCGGTGATACTTGCGGAAATTGCAGGATAAAGCTTGTAATCCTGGCATTATTGGCCAGAATTGACGAACAATGGATCGCGTCGATCTCTTCCGTATCTTTACGCGCGTGGCCGAGGCCGGCAGTTTCACGCACGCCGCGCACACGCTCGGCCTGCCACGCTCCTCGGTGTCGGCGGCCGTTCAGGAGCTGGAGGCCCGGCTTGGCACGCGCCTGCTCAACCGGACGACACGGCGCGTCGCGCTGACCGCCGATGGCGAAGCGCTCTACACCCGCGCGCAGAACCTGCTCGCCGATTTCGAGGAGACCGAGGGGCTGTTCCGCCAGTCCGGCGCAACGCCATCCGGGCGCCTCCGCATCGATCTTCCGGGGCGCGTGGGCCGGCTGATCGTAGCGCCGGCCCTTCCCGAATTTCTGGCTGCCTATCCGAACATCGACATCGAACTCGGCGTGCGCGACCGCGCGGTGGACCTGGTGGAGGACGGCATCGATTGCGCGCTGCGCGTGGGGCCGCTCGCCGATTCCGGCCTGATCGCGCGGCGGTTGGGCGAACTGGAACTCATCAACGCCGCCAGCCCCGCCTACCTTGCCGCGCATGGCACGCCTGAAACGCCGGCGGACCTCGACCGGCATCATACCGTGGCCTATGCCTCGCCCACCACCGGGCGGGTGGAGCCGTGGGAGTGGACCGGCAATGGGCAAGTGCTGACCCATTCCCTGCGCGCCCGGCTCACCGTGAACAGTGCCGAAGCGCTGATCGCCGGCGCACTGGCCGGTCTCGGGCTGATCCAGATTCCCGCATACGACGTGGCGGACCATATCGCCGAAGGAGCGCTGGTTGAGGTCATGCCAGAGCATCGGGCCGAACCGTTGCCAGTCTCTCTGGTCTATCCGCACCGCCGTCAGCTTTCGCACCGGCTGCAGGCCTTCCTCGGCTGGCTGGTGCCCGTTCTGGAACAGGGGCTGCAACTGCGCTGACGCGCACGGGATTTCGCCGCTCCGTCTCACAACAGTCACATCTCCATCGCAAAAGCCTTCCGGACATAGGAGGCGGCCGTGCGTGTGCTCGTAGTGGAAGACGATGCGGTAATTGCCGATCACATCACGGCCTGCCTGGGCACGCTGGGCTACCGACCCGAACGCGTCGCCTCTGGCGAGGACGCGCTCGCGGCGGTCGAGCGCCAACGCTTTTCGGGCATGGTTCTCGACCGGTTGCTGCCGGGCATGAGCGGCATCGAGGTGCTGGCGCGGATGCGCGCCGAACGCAGGCTGCCCCCGGTCGTCATGCTCAGCGCTTTGGGCACCGTGAAGGACCGCATCGAGGGCCTCGCCGCCGGCGCCGACGACTATCTGGCCAAGCCGTTCGACATGGACGAACTGGTGGCCCGCCTCAACGCGGTGACTCGCCGCGCCGCGCCGGTGCCTCCTCCCGACGCGGGACTGGCGGTTGGCAGGCTGAAGCTGGACCCCAGCAGCCATTCGGTGCTGTTCCTTGACCGCACCATCGAACTCAACCGCAAGCAGTTTTCGCTTCTAGCCCACCTGATGCGCTGCGCCGACCGGCTGGTGACGCGGGGCATGCTGCTCGAAAGCGTGTGGGGCTATGCCTTCACGCCCACCACCAACATCGTGGAAAGCAACATGAGCCGGCTGCGCGCCCGGCTGGAGGAGCTGGGCTGCGACCCGATCGACACGCTGCGCGGCTCGGGATACGTGCTGCGTTCGGAACGGTGCCGGTGACCGCGTCGGCCGCCCGGCGCGCACCCGGACCGGGAAGGCTCGCCATCCAGTTCGGCGTGGCGTTCGCACTGGCCATGCTCGCCATGGGCGTGATCGTATTCCTGGTGGCGGAGGAACGGATCGCCCAGCGCATCGACGATGCCTTGCAAGTTCACGTCACCAAGTTCCTGCGCCCCGTTGCCACGGGGCCGGCATCGGATGCCGATGTCATCGCCCGCATCCAGGAATGGCAGCGGCGCAAGATGCTGAGCGAAAGGACCTACCTGTTCTACGATGCCACCGGCCGGCTCGTGGCGGGAAGGCTGGACCTGGCCGCGCCGCAACCGGGCTATTCGGACGTCACCTTCATGGGCGGCGGAAGGAAACCGCAGAAAGGGCGCGCGCTCGCCACCCGCCGGCCCGATGGCAGCCTGTTCGTGGTAGTGCAGCACAGCGAGGCCGCCGCGAGCCTGCGCGCCCTGCTGCCTTCGGTGGTCGCCGCGATCTTCGTTTCCGCCCTGCTGGTGGGGCTTGCCGCCACGATCCTGTTCGCGCGCCTGACCGCCCGGCGTCTGGCGGAAACGCAGGCGGCGGCCGACGCCATCGCACAGGGCGACCTGACCCGCCGCATCCCGTCCGACCGGCTCGACGGGATGTTCGCGGTGCAGGCGGAAAGCCTCAACCGGATGCTCGACCGGATGGAGGACATGGTCAATGCGCAGCGCCAGTTCTCCAGCCATCTCGCGCATGACCTGCGCACGCCGCTGACGCGCCTGCGCGGGTTGCTCACGGCGGAAACGGCGGAGGCCGACCGGGTGCGCCTGCTCGAACGCGCCGAACGCGAATGCGCCTCGATCATCACCATCTTCGATGCCCTGCTGCGGCTGGCCGAAATCGAGACCGGGCGTCACCCTTCGGCCGTGCGCGACCTGCCGTTGCGCGCCATGCTGGAAGACATCGCCGAAACGATGGAGCCGGTCATCGCCGATGCCGGCTGCGCGCTGGAACTCGGCCGGCTCGAACCGGTGCGCGTGCGCGGGGACGCGGACCTTTTCAACCAGATGATCGTCAACCTGCTGGAAAACGTGGTTACGCACACCCCCGCCGGGACGCGCGCAACACTGTCGCTGGAACAGGCCGGCGAATCCGCCCTGATCGCGATCGATGATGACGGGCCAGGCCTGGCCGAAGGCGAGCGCGATCGCGTGCTGCTGCCGTTCGAGCGGGGCAAGGGGTCCGGGCTGCGCCGAGGCAGCGGACTGGGCCTTGCGATCACGCGCGCGATCGTGCGGTTCCATCAGGGTTCGCTGGAGCTGGCCGACAACGCGCCCGGCCTCAAGGTCCGCATCCGGCTGCCCGCCCTGCCTGACGCGGTCCCGGCCGCCTGAACGCTACATTCTAAATTTGCAATGTTGACGGTTTTGTGGCGCGCGACTCGCAGCCTGTCACCTTTCCGTCATGGACCCCGCCTAGCGCCCCTCTCGTGGCCCGCGGTTCGATCCGGACCGGGGCGCGACGAGGGAACATCCAATGCCGGCCACCAGGCGCGTTCTGGCTGCTTTCGCAGCCTGCCTTCTTGCACCCTGCGCTCCCGCGATCGCGCAGCCGGAGGCGGCGCATTACATCGACCCGTCGGCCTTCGTACCCGAACGCCTGCTGCCCCCGCCCCCCGTGGCCGGATCGGCGCGCGAGAAGCGCGAACTGGACGAGGTGCGCCGGATCGTCGCGGCGGCCAGCCCCGCGCGGCTCGACCAGGCCCGCTGGGACGGCGCGCACGAGGATGCTTCCGCCTATAACGCGGTGGTCGGTCGCGATCTGACGACACTGCCGCAAACGGCCGCCCTGCTCTCCATCGTAACCGAGGAAACCGAAGGCGTGGTGGTCGTGGCCAAGGACCACTTTGCCCGCCTGCGCCCCTACGGCGCCGATCCGGCCCTGCCCCATTGCGGCAAGAAGGACGCGACGGCAGCGCCGCGTTCCTATCCCAGCGGGCACGCCAGCATCGGCTATGCACTGGCCTGGACGCTGGTCCGCCTGCTGCCGGACCGCGCCCCGGCTATCCTCGCCCGCGCGGATGACTACGCGATGAGCCGCGCCGTCTGCGGCGTCCACTACCTGTCCGATCTCGAGGCCGGCCACGTGGTCGGCACGCTCGTAGCCGAACGTCTTCTGGCGGACCCCCGCCTTGCCGCGCGCATTGCCGCCGCGCGCACCGAACTTTCCGCACACTGACCGCCTGAGCGGCCGTTCCTTTTCTTCCGAACCATGAGGGCATCATGACCAAGACCTACCACCGCGCCGCGCTTCTGGCCGCGACGAGCCTGCTGGCCGCCACGCTGCCTGCCGCAGCCCGTGCCGCCGAAACCCCGGCTGAAAACGCCGCTGCCGACGCCTCGTTCGCCAGCGCAGCAGAGGGCGAGCAATCGACCAGCGCCAACCAGGCCGGGCAGGCCAACGACCGCCAGTCGCTGACCTCCTCCGACATCATCGTGATCGGTTCGAAAGCCGCCGAAGCCGCGCAGATCACCGCGTCGCTGACCACCACGCAGCCGCAGGCGGCGGTGGGCCGCGAATACATCGACAGCACCGTTTCACCCACAGCGGACTTCAATCAGTTGATCGCGATCACCCCCAGCGTATCGATCAGCGGCAGCAGCAACGGCGCCGGCTTCAGCGAGACCAAGGCGACGATCCGCGGCTTCCAGGATGGCGACTACAACGTCACCTATGACTCGATCCCGTTTGCCGACACCAACAACCCCACCCACCATTCGACCGCGTTCTTCCCCTCGACCACGATCGAGACGGTGGTGGTCGATCGCGGCCCCGGCAACGCCAGTCAGCTCGGCCAGGCGACCTACGGCGGCAACATCAACATGTATTCGCGCGCGGTGAAGGACCAGATGGGCGGGCAGGTCGAAGGCCTGATCGGCAACTGGAACACCTTCATCGGCCGCGCCGAGTTCCAGTCGGGCGCGATCGACAAGCTGGGTGGCGCCAAGTTCATGCTGGGCGGCCAGTATCTCCAGTCCGACGGCGCGCTGACCTATTCGCCGGTCAATTCGAAGAACCTGTTCGCCAAGGCGGTGGTGCCGATCGGGTCCTCGAACACGCTGACGCTGATGTCGACGTGGAACCGCAACTTCTACTACCAGTCCGACGTGCTGAAGGGCGCGACCTGTGGCACCGGCGGCACCGCATTGCCGGCTGGAACCCAGCTTACCGCCGACAACTGCACGGCCGCCTCGCAGATCGGCCAATTTGGCCGGAACTATGGCCTCGGCAACGATCCGACCAAGCAGGACTACTGGAAGTACAACCGTACCGACAAGACCACGGACTTCTCGTACATCCGCCTGCAAAGCACTCTGGGCAGCGGCTTCTCGATGGACAACCGTGCCTACATGTACGGGTACACCAACAACACGCTCTCGGGGAACACCGGCAGCGTCATCACCGGCTTCTCGGGCGCGGGCACGGCCGCCTCGCCCTACAAGGCGGTGACCGCGCCCTCCGCCGCGACCGATATTCTCGGCTACGACAAGCTCAACAAGTATCGCGTGCTGGGTTACATCGGCCAGATCAACTACGACTTCTCGATGGGCAAGATCCGCCTTGGCGGCTGGTTCGAGCACGCTGCCACCGATCGCCATCTGCTCGATCTGGACCGGACCACTGGCCTGCCGAGCTATAACGAGAAGTTCGCCGACGGCACCGCCGCCAAGGCCAGCCTGCCGCCGATCTCGATCGCCAACGTCGGCTATCTGCAGCATTCCGACTGGAACCAGTACCAGCTGTTCGGCGAGTTCGAGTTCCGCCCGTTCGAGGCGCTGGCGATCACGCCGGGCGTGAAGTACGTCCACTTCAACCGCTCGATCACGGCAAGCGTCAACCAGAAGTCGCGCACCCCGATCGATACCTCGGCGACCTGGACCAAGGTGCTGCCCTTCGCCACGGTCAACTGGATGGTGCGTCCGAACTGGTCGTTCTATGGCCAGTACGCGCAGGGCATGTACGTGCCCGACCTGTCCAGCTTCTACACCGCGTCCGACAGCGCGACCAACCAGGCGATCCAGCAGCAGAACCTGGCCGCGCTGAAGCCGCAGACCTCCACCAACTACCAGGTCGGCACCGTCTGGCACGGCGAGAAGGTTTCGATCGACGTCGACGGCTATATCATCGACGTGAACAACAAGATCGCCAGCGACACGTCCGTCGGCGCGCCGACCAACGCGCTCGTGAACATCGGGCAGGTCCGCTACAAGGGCGTGGAAGGCCAGGTCAGCGTGATGCCGGTGCGCGGGCTGACGCTGTTCGCCAACGGATCGTACAACTACGCGCACAGCGTGACCACCGGCGCGCAGGTGGCCAAGGCGCCGTTCTCGACGGCCGCCGCCGGCTTCTTCTACAACCACAACGGCCTGCGGGTTTCTTTCACGCAGAAGTACACTGGCCCGCAATACGCTAGCGAATACAGCGGCACGGGGCCACGCAACTACCGCATCAAGCCCTATAGCGTCGGCGATTTCGCGATCAGCCAGGAAATCGGCTCGCGCTTCCGCATCGGCGTGAACGTTTCCAACGTGTTCAACAACCGCGCGATCACGGCAATCTCCAACGGCAAGACCTATGGCGTGGACGATCAGTTCAACTTCCTGCCGCCGCGCTCGTTCCTGCTTGATGTGCGCGTGAAGTACTAACGGCGCGCGCCGCTTGTGGCGGTGGCCGGTATCCTCACGCCGGTCACCGCCGTCCCCTTTCATTAAACTCCTGTCATCATTGTGTTCTGGCCTTTTCCGCATTCGACGGCCCGGTTACGCTTTCAGGTATTGGGGGACGGGCACATGGGACGCGATCGTCAGGCCGGGTGCCGGCTCCATCGCCGGGCGCTGCCGCTGTTGCTGGCGGGGATAGGCGGCTGCACGCATGTCGCACCCGCGCCTGTCCATCTCGAGGCGCGCATCGCCGGCCAGACCGCGCGCACGTTCGACGCGGCGGCGGCGGAGCACAACGCGGCGTGGCTCGCGCCCGGCGCGCAAGCCGGCCGTATCGATCGCCTCACGCTGTTCGCGGCGCTGCTTGCCTCCGATCCGCGTGTGGCCGAGGCGCGCGCGGCGCTGGAAACCGCGCGGCGCGATGCGCGCAGCGCGCGCAAGGTGGGATCGCCCACGCTCACGCTCAGCAGCGAATACGCCAACGACCCGTCGACGTCCTCGCCATGGCTGCTGGGCGGCGGGGTGGACCTGCCGCTGGACATCGGCGGCCGGCGCGGCGCGCGGCTGGCGCGGGCGGACCTTGGCGTGATTGCGGCGCGCTACGATCTGGCCGAGGTGGCCTGGGCCGATCGCATGGCGCTGATCCGCGCGCTGACGGATCACCTGATTGCGCGCCGGCAGGCGGAACTCGGCGCGGCCATCGTTGCCATGCGTGACCGGCAATTGGCGGTGCTGGAACAGCGCGTGGCGCGTGGCGAGACGGCCGGGCTGGACCTGTTTCCCTATCGTGCACAGCGCGCGCAGGCGGCGCGGGCGCTGGAAGACGCGCAGCGGCGCGCGCAACAGGCGCGCATCGCGATGGCGGGCGTGCTGGGCCTGCCCGCAACCGCGCTCGACGGCCTTGATGTCGCATGGGATGGTTTCGACGCCGCGCCCGCCGATACGCCCGCGTTGTCTCCATCCGCCATGGCCCGTGCCGTGGCCGGCCGCGCCGACGTGCTCAAGGCCATCGTCGCCTACGACCAAGCCGAGGCCGATCTGCGCGGGGAGCTGGCGCGCCAGTATCCCGCCGTCAGCCTGGGGCCGGGCTATACCTGGGAGCGCGGTCTGGTGAAGCTGCCGTTCGCGATCAACCTGACGGTGCCGTCGTTCGATCTCAACCGCGCCGCGATCCGCGCGGCCGAAGCGCGCCGCGCGCAGGCCGGAGCGGCGATCGAAACCGCGCTCGCACAGGCGCAGGCCGCGATCGAAAGCGCGCGGGCGGAACGGGCGGCGGCATCGGCGGCGCTTGATCGGGTCCGTCGCACCGAATTGCCACAGACCGAAGCCGTCGCCCGGCGCGCCGATGCCCAGCTTGCCAAAGGCGCGGTCGGCCGCGCGGACTGGACCGGCGCACAGATCGCGGCGCTGGAAGCGCGCCTGGCTGAAATCGATGCCCTGGCGCGCCTGCGCGCGGCGGACGCCGCGCTGGAAGACGCCCTGCGGCAGCCGCTGGAAGGACCGGAAACGATGATCGACCGCAACCGCCTCGTCACCATGCTGGAGAAGTAACCATGAAGCGGTTGGCCATCGCGGGTCTGGTGCTGGGCGGCATGGGCGCGGGCGTGCTCGGCACCCTGCTCGCGGTTTCGCGCATGGACGCGGATACCGAGACGGGAGATTCCGACCCGCCCGTATCGACTGCTGGCGCGGGGCTGCATCTGGACGCCGGGGCGCAGGCGCGCGCCGGGATCCGGCTGGCCGAGCCCGTGCCGGCGACGCAGCGCACGGAAGCGGCCGGCTATGCCCGCGCCATCGACCTCACCGCGCTTTCGGCGATTGCCGCCGAAGTGACCGCCGCGACGGCCGCTGCGGAGGCATCGGGGCGCGAAGCCGCACGGCTGGCCAGCCTCGCCCGCGCCGACCAGGGTGCGTCGCAACGCGATGTGGAAGCGGCCCGTTCGCAGGCCGTGGCCGACCGCGCGCGGCTGGATGCGGCCTGCCAGCGGATCGGGCTGGAATTCGGGGCGGGCCTTGCGCGGCTGGGATGTGGGAGCGTGCCGGGACTGGCGCGCGAAGCAGCGGCGGGCACAGTCGCCGTGCTGCGCATCGATTTCCCCGACGGCATCGTTCCGGCCGGCTCCGCGATAACCGTCGATGCCGGCGACCAGCAAGTTGGCGTCCGGGCGCTCGGCCCCGCCGCGATGGGTGACACGCAGTTGCAGACGGCGGGGACGCTGGCGCTGCTCCGTGGCGCCGCCGTAGCCCGCGCGGGCGTCGGGCGCATCCTGGCGGCGCATCGCACGGACGCCGGCAAGCAGGGCGGATACCTGATCCCGCGCGAAGCATTGGTGCGGGTGGACGGCGCGCTCTGCGCCTATCGCTTGGCAGGTCGCGACGGCTTCGAGCGCGTGCCATTGCAAGGGGCGGTCGCGCGCCGCGAAGGCTGGTTCGTTCCCGCCGCCGCGCTGCGCGCGAACGATCGCATCGTGGTATCGGGAGCCGGCACGCTGCTGGGCCTCGAACACGCCGCCCCGGCCGACGGGCCAGCAGACGGGGGCGACGACTAGCGATGCTATCGTTTATCGTCCGCCAGTCGCTGCGCCACGCCTGGACCGTGCTGGCCCTGGCTCTCGTCCTCCTCGGGCTTGGCGCCGCGCGCATGGCCGGCGCCGCCTATGACGTGTTTCCGGAATTCGTGCCGCCGCAGGCCAGCGTCCAGACCGAGGCGCCGGGCTATACGCCGCGCCAGGTCGAAATGCTGATCACGCGGCCGCTGGAAGCGGTCATCAACGGCGCCAACGGCGTGGAGACGGTCCGTTCGGAATCGATCCAGGGGCTGTCGGTCATCGACGTGACCTTCCACGAAGGCGTCGATCCCTACCGCGCGCGGCAGCAGGTTTCCGAGGCGCTGGCCGATGCCATCCCGCAATTGCCCGCCGGTTCCGACACGCCGCGCATCACCCCGCTCACCTCCTCGACCATGGACCTGCTCAAGATCGGCTTCACCAGCGACCGCCTGAGCCCGATGGCGCTGCGCGATCTTGTCGAATGGACGGTGCGCCCGCGGCTGCTCGCCGCGCCGGGAGTGGCGCGCGCGAACGTGTTCGGCGGCGAACAGCGCCGGATCGAGGTGCGGGCCGATCCCGCGCGCCTGCTGGCCCGCAGCCTGACTTTCGCCGATCTGGCCGGGGCGGTGGACCGCGCGATCCACGTCAACGGCGGCGGCTTTGCCGACACGCCCAGCCAGCGCATCCTGATCGATCCCGGCCCCAGCGCGATGACCGCCCGCCAGATCGCGGACTCCGTGCTCTCCACGGGCAGCGGCGGGACCGTGCGGGTCGGCGATGTCGCGCAAGTGGTCGATGCCGCCGCGCCGCGGCAGGGCGACGCGCTGATCATGGGGCGCCCCGGCGTGCTGATGACGCTATCGAGCCAGTATGGCGCCAACACCTTGCAGACCACGCGCAACCTGGAAGCGGCGCTGGCCGAAGTCACGCCCGCCCTGACCGCCGCCGGCGTCCGCATCCTGCCCGCTATGCACCGCCCGGCGAACTTCATCGAAAGCGCGCTGGGCGGGATCGAGCGCGATCTGGTGATCGGGGCGCTGATGATCGCGCTGGTGCTGATGCTGATCCTGCGCGACTGGCGCGTGACGCTGATCGCGTTCGTTTCGATCCCCCTTTCGCTGCTGGCGGCACTGGTCACGCTCGATGCCATGGGGCAGACGATCAACACGATGACGCTGGGCGGCCTTGCCGTGGCGCTGGGCGTGGTGATCGACGACGCCATCGTCGATATCGAGAACATCGTGCGCCGGCTGCGTGGCGTGCCCGATAGCGCCGACCGGCGCGCGATTATCGAGGCCGCCTCGGTCGAAGTGCGCGCGCCGGTGGTCTACGCCACGTTCGTGCTGGCGCTGACGATGGTTCCGGTGATCCTGCTGACGGGCCTGCAGGGCGCTTTCTTCGCACCGCTGGGGCTCGCGTTCCTGCTGGCAACAATGACGTCGCTGCTCGTCGCGCTGACGGTGACGCCAGCGTTGGCGCTGCTGTTCCTGCACGGGCACGAGCCCCGGCCCGAACCGGCGTTCCTGCACCGCTTCAAGCAGCGGCACGAAGGTCTTGTCGTCCGGCTCATGCAAAGGCCGGCCAGCGCGGCGCTGGCGATTGGCCTGCTCGGCGCGGTCGCGCTGGCCGGCGCGCTTTCGTTCGGGGCCGAACTGCTGCCCTCGTTCCGCGAACGGCACTACGTGCTCCAGGTCAGCGGCCCGGCGGGCGCCTCGTTCGACTGGATGCGCGCGACGGGCGAGCGGATTTCGCGCGGGCTGCTGGCCATTCCCGAAGTGCTGAGCGTGGAGGAGCAGATCGGCCGGGCTGAAGCGGGCGAGGACACCTGGCCCCCGCACCGGGGCGAGTTCCACGTCCGCCTGAAGCCCGACGTCGGCGGGGCGGGAGAGGATCGCGCGCTGGCGCGGATGCGCAAGGTGCTGTCCGATACGCCGGCGCTCCAGAGCGAGGTGACGACGTTCCTGGGCGACCGCATCAGCGAATCGCTTTCGGGCGAGACCGCCGCCGTCTCGATCAGCGTCCACGGCGCCGATCTCGATACGCTCGACCGGGTCGCTGCAGCGATCGCCGCGCAACTGCGCGCCTTGCCGACGGCGGCGGACGTGCGCGTGAAGACCGATCCGGGCACGCCGATGCTGGGAGTCACGCTCGATCCCGCGCGCATGGCGCTGCGCGGCGTGAGCGCGGCCGACGCGGGCGATGCCATCCGCGCCACGTTCGCGGGCCAGCCGGCCGGCGTGGTGGCGCTGCCGGATCGGACGGTCGATGTCGCGGTCACCGTTCCCGAAGACCAGCGCCGCGATCCCGAAGCACTGGGGCAGACGCTGGTGCGCACCGCTAGCGGCGGCGCGGTGCGGCTGGCGGACATCGCCACGATCTCGCTGGGCAGCGAACGCCTGTCGATCGGGCATGAAGGCGGACAACGCCGGCAGGTGGTGACGGCGAACGTGACCGGGGGCGATGTCTCCGGCTTCGTCGCCGCCGCGAAAGCCCGGATCGCCCGCACTGTCCACCTGCCCCCCGGCGTGTTCCTGTCCTGGGCCGGGGCGGCGGAAGGGCAGGCCAAGGCGGCCCATCAGCTGGGCAGCCATGTCCTGTTTACCGCCGTGGCGATGGTGATCCTGCTGGTCGTGGCGTTCGGCGGCGTGCGCCCTGCCCTGCTCATCCTGGCCGGGATGCCGCTGGCGATGGCCGGGGGTGTGCTGGCGGTGGCGCTGACCGGCGGGGTGATCTCGCTCGGATCGCTGGTCGGCTTCATCACCCTGTTCGGCATCTCCGCGCGCAACGCGATCCTGCTGGTCGCGCATGTCGACGAACTCGTTGCCCGCGATGGCCTGCCGTGGACGATGGAGACCGTGCTGCGCGCCACGCGCGAACGGGTGACGCCGATCGTCCTGACCGCGCTGGTCACCGCGTTCGCGCTGGCGCCGCTGGCGTGGGAGAGCGGGCAATCCGGGCGCGAGGTTCAGGGGCCGATGGCGCTTGTCATTCTGGGCGGGCTGGCAACGTCGCTGGTGCTGTCGCTGCTGCTACTGCCGGCGCTGATCTGGCGCTGGCGGTACGGAGTCGCGCAGCCGCCTTCCCCCCGTTAGCTAATCGCCGGCGAGCGCCAGCAGGGCGAACGTCGCCAGCCAGTGCTCACCCATGTAGTCGCCGGCAACGTGCGGCAGGCTGGCGGCGAGATGGTCGTCGATCGTTCGCGCGATCAGCGGCGCCAGCGGATGCGGCGCCAGCGCCGCGCCGATCGCGCGCCAGCACCAGGCCCGGCTGAGATTCAATCCGTCCAGATGCGCGATCTTGCCGTCGCTGCGGTCCGATACCAGCGCGGGCGTGAACAGCGTGCCGGGCTGGCCTTGTTCGGCACGCGGCAGGAACGCGGCGAACCAGACCGCGAAGGCATCGCGGTCGAGCACCCGGCTCATCAGCAGCGCCTCGGCCAGCGCAGGGGAGAGAAACTCGTCCCCGCCCGGTTCCCAGGCCTGGCAATTGCGATCGTCAAGGAACCAGTCGCGCGCGCGGGCCTCGATCCGCGCGCGCAGGGCCGGATCGTGCGCGGCCGCCCAGCGATGCGCCAGCACAAGCGCAAAGCTGATGTTGAAATGCGTGCCCACGCGGATCGGATACGTCAGCTTGGGCAGAAACGCGTGGAAGCGCGCCGCGAAGGCGCGCGCCAGCGGTTCCACGGCGGCGGCCCAAGGGGCTTCGTGCCGCGTCAGTTCGCCATGCAACGCCAGCAGCCATGCCCAGCCATAGGGCCGTTCGAACCCCGCCGCGCCGGGCCGTTCGAGATAGGCCAGTTCGCCCGCGACCTTTTCCGGCACCAGCATGGCATCGGCCCTTGCCCGGACCGCAGCGGCTTCGGGCATTGCGGGATAGAGCCGCGCCAGCCGCATCACCTGCCACCAGCCGTGGACGCAGCTGTGCCAGTCGAAACTGCCGTGGAAGATCGGGTGATGATCGGCCGGGGGCCTGGCGTCCTCCGGCCCGTTCAGGACGAGATCCATCTTGAACGGGTATTGCCGCCCCAGATGGCCCAGCGTGAGCCGGACGAAACCGGCGGCGGTATCCTGCGTCAGCGTGGTCATGCGCCACCAGCCCTAACGCAAGACCACACCGCCGGCCAGCCGATGGCCCCGCGCGTCAATAGCGATAGGGATTCTGGTCGATCGTGGTGGTACCGCGCGTCTGGTTGCACAGAAACACGGTGCCGGTGAAATAGATGCCCGGCTTGGTGATCGTCTTGGCGTATTCGAACGCCTCGCGCAGTTGCTGGACGGTCATCTGCACCGGCGCCTCGTCGGGCTGGTAAGTCATGCCGTAGGCGTAGTCCTGCCCGTCCTTGCTGATTTCGACATGGCAACCCATCACGTGGCTGACCGGGTGGGTGTCGCAGAAGTCGATCAGGCGCTTCATGCTGTCGAACCACGGCTGCCAGAAGCTGATGTAGCAGCGCCCGCGATAGAACATGTCCCCGGTGTAGAGGATCTGGGTGTAGCTATCGTAATGCGCGAATTCGGACATGACGTGGCCCGGCGATCCCCAGATCAGGATGTCGCGCCCGCCCAGGTCCAGCGTCACGCGCTCCTCGGGGAAATTGGTCATGCCCCAGAAGCCCATCATCTCTTCCTGGGTCAGGCCCATGTAGCGCGTGTTGGGCCGGTCGGCGAACTGGTTGGTCGCGGCGTAGTGATCGGCGTGCAGGTGGCTGAAGGCGACCAGCAATTCCAGGCTGGCGGGATCGCGCCCGTTGCGCTTGCACCAGTCGGCGATGCAACCATCGACCACGCCGCGCAAATCCCAGTCGTTGCGCAACTGGACGAAACCTTCGTCGAGCAGCAGCACGCGATCGTTGCCGAAATAGAGCGGCGCGAACGGTGCTTCGTAGCTGTAGGCCTTGTTCTGGCGCAGGATGGCGGTGTGCGGGTTGTACCAGTGGACCTGCACCGGCGGATCGGTGTTGTCCATGCACGAAGGGGAACCGCAGATCCACCGGTCGGGGAAACTGCCCGGCGCGGGAAGATTGCTCTTGAAGTCGATCGGCGTGGCCGGCGCGGCCGCCCGCGCAAGGCCTGCGGCGCCAATGCTGCCGAGCGGCACCGCGGCGGCCGAGGAGGTGGTCAGGAACGTGCGACGATCCATGGGTCTCGTCCTTGTCGAAAAAGGGATAGGGCGTTTCAGAACGGCCGGGGCGGATTGATGTTGGGCACGCCTTCAGGCCATTCCAGCGTGCGCTGATCCGGGCTGACGTTGTTGAGCAGGATGAAGTCCGGGCGGATCAGCATCCGGTCATGCCCCTGGATCTCGCGTGCGTACTGGATTGCCTCGTCCAGCACTGCCGGCACCATTTCCAGCACCCGCTCGTAGGGCTTGTAGGTGGCGAAACGGGGGTAGGCCTTGCCGGGCACGAACATCATCTCGATGTGTCCGCCCATGATCCACTTGACCGGATGGCTGGCGGTCCACGCCTTCAACCGTTCGAGCGAGGCGAGGAAATCCCTGTCGTTGGCAATGTTGATCTTGCCGGGAAACAGCAGGTCGCCGGTGAACAGGAAATCGCAATAGGGATCGTAGAAGCTGACTCCGTCCTTGTGCGTGCCCGGCGTGGGGATCACGTCGATCACGCGGCCACCAAGGTCGATCCGGCCAGTGCCGGCGGGCCAGCTTGCGGCAAGGCCGTAGTGCTGCTTCATCACCGCCAGCGGCGTGGGCACGATCGTCGTGCCGGGACGCCCGGCGAATTGCCGCAAGCCCTGGTTCTGCGCCACGTCCTCGCCCGACGTACAGGCAACGGTCAGCGGAATGTCGCGCCAGCCGCGCACCTGCCCGATGCGGGCGATGATCGCGTCGACCGTTTCGCGCAGCGGATAGAGATGCGCCTCGGCCGTGGCGCCGCTGTCGATCAGCAGCGCGCCCTTGTTACCGAACAGCAGATAGGTGAACGGCGCTTCCCAGTGGACGCACACGTTCTGGCGCAGGATGAAGGTGTCCTCGTTGTACTGGATCACCTGCACGCGCGGATCGCGGTTCTTCGCCGCGACGTTGGAACCATAGGTCCAGCGGAAGCCTATGGTGCCCGGCGCCGGACCATCGCACGCGTAGTCATGGACCACGGGCTTGCCGCGATGGAGCGGAACCGCACTGTCGGTGTTGCGGGCACCGGGCAGGTTGTATCCCAGATCGGGATTGCCATTGGGATAGACGCGGCCCGTAGCGGACTGCGGATTGCCCGACAGCGCGGGGTTGTAGGTTTTGTTCGGTTCCATGGAGTGCCCCAAAGGATGGCCGGGGTGCGAGGGAGCGCGCCATGCGGACGCGCTCCCTGCTGCGACGTTCAGAGCGATGCTCAGAACGTCTTGGTCAGCTCGACACCCACCTTGCGAGGAGTGAGGACATTGTTCGAGTAGTAACGAGAGACCGTATAATCGTTGATCGTCCGGCGGCTGAGATCGTTGCCCACCGATGTCACCGCGTACTTGTCGAAGATATTGTCGGCATAGAGGCGGACCTCAAAGCCTTCATTCAAGCGATAGGCAATCGAAGCGCGGTTCACGATGTAGTCCGGCAGCGTTTCGCCATAGGCGCGCGCGCCCGGGCGGGTCACGATGTCGCCGACATAGGTAGCCGTCCAGTTCGCCACGATTTCGCCGCCCGGAGCCGGCGCGGTATAGGTAACGCCCAGGCTGCCGCTATGCCGCATCGAGCCCGGCAGCCGATCGCCCGCCTGCGCGGCGATGCGGATGGACTTGGGGCGGGTGCCGGGCATATCGCGATTCCCTGGGAAATTGCGATAGTCGAGCAAAGCCGGCACATCCTCGGTCAGGTGGGCATCGGTGTAGGCATAGTTGCCCTGGATCGTCAGCCGCCGCGTGGGCTTTGCCCAGAACGTGAGTTCGACACCCTTGGAAACCGCCGTGCCGCCGTTGACCGTGATGCCACTGGCACCGTTGACGGTGGCGGAGGCAAGCTGGATACCCTTCCACAGGATATGATAGGCGGCCAGATTGATGTTGAACTTGCCGCCGAACAGCGTCGAACGGATGCCGATTTCCTTGTTGTAGGTCTGGTCAGGGCCATAGAACAGTTCATTCGGCAAGGCGCAGGCGTTCTGGATATCGGCAAGGTTCGCCGGACAAGGCGCCACGCGGTTCGGGCCACCGATGCGATACCCCTTGCTGGCCGTGGCATAGACCATCAGGTCCGGGCTAAACTTGTACGACGAGTTGAACTTCCAGATGAAACCGTTCTTGCTCGCGCGCTTGTAGTCAGGCTGGCCTTGCGCGTTGAGCAAGCCGTTGTAGGCAATCGTGGGGACATCCCCCAGCAACGGCAGTGCGATACCCCCTTGCACACGCGCGTTATACCCGAAATAGCGCCCGCCGGCCGTTACCTGCCAGGCGTCGGTGATCTTGAAAGTGCCTTCGCCGTAGACCGCCTTTTCGGTGGTGCGCGTGTCGGCGATGCTGGCGTATTCAACTTCGCGCGGATAGTTGGCGTTGAAGATGTTCGGACCGAAATAATAGACGCCAAGGCCCGGGACAATTTCCTGATAGTCCGAATGGTACTTCAAGCTGTTGTAGAAGCCGCCCACGATCCAGCTGAAAGGCCCGCCATGGGTTGAAACGAAGCGCACTTCCTGCGTGAACTGCTTGTATTTCACGTGCTGGTCGGTGAAGCCGGAGAAGGCCGGGAAGAGTTCGTAGTTGTAATCGAGATCGAGCAGCAGATCGGTTACGTCGGACGAGCTGTCGATCTTGCGCACCGAATAGGACGTCGAGGACACGAGTTGCGCGATGTTGCCAAGCTCTGCTTCGATTTCACCCGCGAACAGATCGGACTTGCGGTGAGACGGTTCCAGATAGCGCCACGGGGCCTGGTATTTGTCCGTTCCAAGCACGCCCGCGCCGTTGGCCTGCCGGCCGTTGGTGGACGTCGACTGATGAGCATACGTCAGGTAGATGTTGAGGCCGTCGACAGGGAACAAGCCCAACTGGTTGCGCGTGGTGAACGTGTGTTCGAAGTTCGCATCCTTGTAGGTGTGCAGGTTGGCGGCAATCTGGCTGGCCGAGCCAATCGGGCCATAGAACGAGGAAACCGCTCCGGCCGTCTCCCGCGGCGTGCCGATCTGGCCAAACCGGACCCCGGACGGTTGCGGTTGTGGCAACGACACGCCCGGCTGATTCAGCAAATAGGGATAGTCGATGAAGCCGGGGTCGTTGAAGTAACCCACCGTCGATCGCAGGGCGACCTTGCCCGGGATGATCGGAATATTGACGGTGCCATCCATCTGGAAACCGGGGCTGCCAGAATGGGCTTCCGCGTAGATCTTGCCATGGGCCGTGCCGGCCCACTTGTTCGGATCGGGACGGTTCGGAATGTAGCGGATCGCACCCGCCAGCGTGCCCGCCCCGTACAGCGTGCCCTGAGGACCGAGCAGCGTTTCCACGCGCTGGATGTCCAGCAGCTTGAGATCAAGATACAGCGGAACTTCGCCGATATAGGTTGCGACAGCACTGTCTTCGTTGTTGCCGAAGGACGACGTGTCGGTCGCGTTAAGGCCGCGCAGGACGATCGTGCCCGTGTTGCGCGGGCCGGTATCCTGAATGGTAATCCCGGGCGTGAACGCGGCAAGGCCACGGACGTCCACGACATTGTTTTCCTTCAACCGCTCGGCGCTCAGCGCCGTGATGTTCACCGGCGCGTCCTGGATGCTCACCGAACGGCGCGTGCCGGTGACGACGATCGTCTCCAGACCTTCCGCGGACGGATCCGCCGGATTGTCCGCCGATGCCTCGGCCGGTGCGGTCTGTGCGAATCCGGGGGTTCCCCAGACTCCGACGAGCGCGGTTGCAGATAAGATGGCGGCGCGGAATGCGTTCTTGTGCACCATGTAGCGGCTCCCCAATTGCCACGACCTACCGCCCTCCTCCCCATGAGATGGGCGGCGGCTGAGCGCCTCAGGGGCATTCTCTCCCGGAACTGCGGATGCTTCGGCTTCCTGCGGCCGATCGCGACGCGGGAAGAATCAGTGATATTACAAAAGTGCGCAATGGTAATAATGACGCATAGACAAACGCCTTTCGATGCGGCAATGTTGCAGTGCAAAAAGGGGTCTCACTCATGCTGAACCGGATTCGCGTCGCTGGAACGATCACCCTTATGGCCGGGGCCTTGCTGACCGCGTCCTGCTCATCCGGGGGTGGCACGAAGGCCGAGTCGCGGACCGAGTTCAACATCGGCTGGTCGATCTATGCCGGCTGGATGCCGTGGCCCTATGCCCAACAGGCGGGCATCGTGAAGAAGTGGGCCGACAAGTACGGCGTGAAGATCAACATCGTTCAGGTGAACGACTACGTCGAATCGGTGAACCAGTACACCGCCGGCAAGCTGGACGGCGTGACCGTCGCCAACATGGATGCGCTGACCATTCCCGCCGCCGGCGGCAAGGACACCACCTCGCTCATCATGGGGGACTATTCCAACGGCAACGACGGGATCGTGCTGAAGGGCGCCGACAACCTGGCCGCGATCAAGGGCCAGCAGGTCTATCTCGCCGAACTGTCGGTGTCCCACTACCTGCTCGCCCGCGCGCTCAATTCGATCGGGCTGCAACTGACCGACGTGAAGACGGTGAATACCTCGGACGCCGACATCGTCAGCGCCTGGGCCAGCCCGCAGGCGACTGCGGCGGTCGCGTGGAATCCGCAACTTTCGGTGATGAAAGCGCAGCCGAACGCCAAGCTGGTGTTCGATTCGTCGAAGATTCCCGGCGAAATCCTCGATCTGCTGGTGGTGGATACGGCGACGCTCAAGGCCAATCCCAACCTGGGCAAGGCGCTGACCGCGATCTGGTACGAGACGACGGCGCTGATGCTGCGGCAGGACGAACAGGGCAAGGCCGCGCGTGCGGCAATGGCCAAGCTGGCTGGGACGACGCCGGAGGTGTTCGATAGCCAGCTGGCGACCACGCACCTCTATGCCGATCCCAAGGAAGCGGTGGAGGCCACGTCCGCGCCGGCGCTGGTCACCACGATGACCCGCGTGCGCGATTTCAGCTTCTCCAAGGGACTGTTCGGCCAGGGCGCGAAGTCGGCCGACGCGGTGGGCATGGCCTTCCCTGGCGGCAAGACCCTGGGCGATCCGGGGCACGTAACCCTGCGCTTCGATGAAAGCTTCATGAAAATGGCCGCCGACGGCAAGCTTTGAGCCGCCTCGGTGCCCGTTGACTGTACGAACCAAGTAGAGGTCCCATGCGCTGGGTGAACCGCCAGATCCGGCCGGGCAATCGCGTGCTGCTAGGCGCCGCGCCGGTCGTGATCCTGATCATCTTCTATCTGTTCATGGCCGCCAGCCGCCATGCCGCCAACCCTTCGGACAAGATCCTGCCGCTGCCGGGCGGCATGGTGGAAGCCATGTCCGGGCTGCTGAGCGAGCCGGACGCGCTTTCAGGACAGATCGTGTTCTGGGCCGATACACTGGCCAGCCTGCAACGCCTCGGGCTGGGACTCGCCATCTCCACCATCTCGGCTCTGCTCGTCGGGCTGGTGCTGGGCGTGTTGCCCCCGGTGCGCGTCACGTTCGGGCCGCTGGTGACCGGCATCGCGGTGATCCCGCCGATCGCGCTGCTGCCGATCCTGTTCATAGCCTTCGGCCTGGGCGAAACCGCCAAGGTCGCGCTGATCGTGGTCGGGATCGCCCCGTTCATGATCCGCGACATCGCCGCCCACGTCGCCAGCCTGCCCCGCGAACAGATCATCAAGGCGCAGACCTTGGGCGCGAGCAGCTGGCAACTGATGCAGCGCGTGGCCCTGCCGCAGGCGATGCCGCGCCTGATCCAGGCGGTGCGCCTTTCGCTGGGGCCGGCATGGGTGTTCCTGATTTCGGCCGAGGCGATCGCCTCCGATGTCGGGCTGGGGTACCGCATCTTCCTCGTCCGCCGCTACCTGTCGATGGATATCATCCTGCCCTATGTCGCGTGGATCGCGCTGCTGGCGATCGTGATGGACGTGGCGCTGGTGAAGCTCAGCCACCGTCTTTACCCCTGGGCGCATGGAGCCGGACATTGAGCGTGCTTCTCAGCCTGCGCGACCTGTGGGTCGAATACGGCGACAAGGTCGTGCTCGAACGGGTGAACCTCGATATCGAGGCCGGTTCCTTCGTCTCGATCATCGGCCCGTCCGGCGCGGGCAAGAGCAGCCTGCTGCGCGTCGTTCTCGGGCAGGAGCGGCCCACGCGCGGCTCGATCCTGCTCGATGGCGTGCCGCTAGCGCCCGAATGCGGCCCGGATCGCGGCGTGGTGTTCCAGCGCTATTCCGTGTTCCCGCACCTCTCCGCCCTGCGCAACGTGATGTTCGGGCTGGAATGCGCGGAAGCGCCCTTCACCGCGCGGCTGTTCGGCGCACGCCGGCGCGCCGCGGCGGCCGAAGCGGAGGCGATGCTCGCCGCGGTCGGCCTGGGCGACAGTCTGAACCTGCTGCCGGCGCAGATGTCGGGGGGGATGCAGCAACGGCTGGCCATTGCGCAAGCGCTGATCAAGCGCCCGCGCATCCTGCTGCTCGACGAACCCTTCGGCGCGCTCGATCCGGGCATCCGCGCCGATATGCACGCTCTCATCACGCAGTTGTGGCGGGACTATTCGCTGACCATCCTGATGGTCACGCACGACCTGCGCGAGGCGTTCGCGCTGGGTACGCGCGTGCTCACGCTCGACAAGCGCCGGATCGATCCGCACGCGCCGCACCGCTTTGGCGCGACCGCTGTTTACGACCTGCGACTGAAGCCTCGTCCGGTTCCGACGAACGACGAGAGTATTACACTTGACCAAGTTAGTAATAATTGAGAGACCTGCGTCATGAGCACCGAGCCTCCTCTAGCCAACCTCGCCCGGCTCAGCATGAGCCTTCCGGCGGAACTCTTCCGCCAGCTTGACGTGATGGTGGAGGAACGCGGCCTGCCGTCGCGTTCCCAGCTGATCGCCGAACTGATTCGCCACGCCCTGGCCGAGCATGAAGCCCTGACCCGGCCCGACGAAATGCTCGCCGGCACGATCACGCTGGTCTATCGCGGCGATCGCGGACGCGTGCGGCACCAGCTCGCCCAGACGCAGGCCGACTATCTCAAGGAAGTCATCTCCTCGCAGCACGTCTTCCTGGAAGACGATCAGTCGCTCGAAGTCCTGCTCGTGCAGGGGCCGGCGGTGCGGCTGAAGGCGCTGTGCGATGCGCTGCGCGGCATTCGCGGTGTCCACCAGCTCGAACTGGTCACGACGACCGCCCTGCTTCCGCCGCTCTACGAACAGGATGATATCGAGGCGGAAGGCACCGGCGCGCGGGAACAGAAGCTGCCACGCGGCGCGCGCAAGGGAGCGGCCGCATGAGCGCCGCGCTGGCCGATCCGCTCGCCGCGCGCGATCACGCGCGGGCCATGGGCGGCACGAAAGTGGAAGCGATGCCGGTGCTTCCGCCGGTCGCCGAAGACCTCCCCGCCGGTGTCCCTGCCGACGACCTGCTGTGGGAAGAAGTGGTCGCCGCCGGCGGCTATGCCACGCGCCGGCTGGCGCGCGGCACCCGCCTGCGCCTGATCGACCTGCGCGGCGATGCCTGTGCCTCGCTGATGGTCTTCAACGCCGAACTGCCGACCGAACGGCTCAACGTCGCCGATACGGTCAAGGTCCAGTGGAACGCCTACCTGGGCGCGGGCAAGCTGCTGCTGTCGGACATGGGCCGGGTGCTGATGAGCATCGTCGAGGACGACGCCGGAACGCACGATGCGTTCTGCGGCACCTCCAACGCAGCTACCAACAGCGCCCGCTACGGTGAAGGCCGCAACAGCGGCGCCTTCCCCAACGGGCGCGACCGCCTGCTGCTGGGCGCGGCGAAGCACGGCCTTGGCCGGCGCGATGTCCACCCCTGCATCAACCTGTTCAAGGGCACGCGGATCGAGACCGACGGCGCCATCACGCCGCTGGTCGGCCCCTACAAACCCGGCCGCACCGTGCTGCTGCGGGCCGAGATGGACGTGATCGTGGTCATCGCGAACTGTCCGCACGTGCTGGATCCGCGGCCGGACTGGACTGTGACCCCGCTGCGCCTTTCGGCCTGGCGCGGCCCGGTAACGCCCACGGACGACGCGATCCGCAACGCGACGCCGGAAGGCCTGCGCGCCTTCCTCAACGTCGAAGATTACTACCGCCGCTAGCCAAGGAATTCGCCAGCATGAGCGACGACCCCCATACCACCGGGCTTCCCGGCACCATCGTGCATGACGAAATCGTGCCGTCGCGCGCGCCGTGGCTGCATCATGTCGCGGCCGGGCAAACGCTGCGGATCGTCGATCTGGAAGGCAACCAGGCGGTCGATTTCCTGCTCTATGCCACCGCCGACGATGCCGAACGCTACAGCGCGCAGGATACCGTCGCGGCGCAGGGCAACCTGTTCCTGCGGGAAGGAACGGTGCTGCGATCCAACGAGGGGCGGCCGATGATGGTCATCACCGGCACCTCGGTCGATTACCACGACACCATCGGCGGGGCGTGTTCGTGCGAATCCAACACCCTGCGCTATGGCCACCACACCAAGGCGCAGCACGCCTGCGTCGAGAACTTCCTTGAGGCGAACCTGATCGAAGGGCGCAGCAAGCGCGACATCGTTTCGAACATCAACTTCTTCATGAACGTTCCCGTCGAAGCCGACGGCGCGCTGGGCATCGTCGACGGGATTTCGGCGCCGGGGCTCACGGTGGACCTGCGCGCGGAAATGGACGTGACGGTGGTCGTGTCCAACTGCCCGCAGATCAACAATCCCTGCAACGCGTTCAACCCGACGCCGGTACGGATGATCGTGGCGGCATGAGCTTCGATACTGTCCTGATCGCGAACCGGGGCGCCATCGCCACCCGGATCATCCGCACCCTGCGCCGCATGGGGCTGAAGTCGGTCGCCATCTATTCGGAAGCCGACGTGGCATCGCTTCATGTCTCGCAAGCCGACGAAGCGGTCTGCATCGGCCCGGCGCCGGCGGCGGAAAGCTATCTCAACGTCGCCGCGATTCTGGCGGCGGCCAAGGCGACGGGCGCGGGCGCGATCCATCCCGGCTATGGCTTCCTGGCCGAAAACGCCGAGTTCGCCGAAGCCTGCGCGGCGGCCGGCATCGCCTTCATCGGACCGAATCCCGACAATATCCGCACCTTCGGCCTCAAGCACAGCGCGCGCGCGCTGGCGCGCGAACATGGCGTGCCGCTGGCGCCGGGCACCGAACTGCTTCAGGACGAGGAAGAGGCAATCGCGGCCGCGCGCGAGATCGGTTACCCGGTCATGCTGAAAGCCACGGCCGGTGGCGGCGGCATCGGCATGCGCGTGTGCGAGGACGACGACGCCGTGCGGCAGGGCTTCGCCGCCGTGGCCCGGCTGGGCGAAGGCAACTTCGGCGATGCCGGCGTGTTCCTGGAAAGCTACGTCGGTCGCGCGCGCCATATCGAAGTGCAGATCTTCGGCGATGGTGCCGGCCGGATCATGGCGCTGGGCGAGCGCGACTGTTCGCTTCAGCGGCGCAACCAGAAGGTGGTGGAAGAGGCCCTGGCGCCCAACCTGCCCGCAAGCGTGCGCGCCGAACTGATCGCCGCCGCCGTCCGGCTGGGCGAGGCGGCGAACTACAAGTCGGCCGGCACGGTCGAGTTCCTCTACGATGCCGAACGCGAGCGGTTCTTCTTCCTGGAGATGAACACGCGCCTGCAAGTCGAACACGGCGTGACCGAAGAGGTCATGGGCATCGACCTGGTCGAATGGATGATCCGCGGCGCGGCCGGCGATTTCGCGATGCTAGATGCGCCGGCGCCGCAACCCAAGGGGCACGCCATCCAGGTGCGCCTCTATGCCGAAGACCCTGCGCTCGATTATCGCCCGACATCCGGCACGCTCACCGCGGTAAGTTTCCCCGGGGATATTCGCGCCGAAACATGGTGCATGGCGGGCACCACGGTCAGCGCGTGGTACGATCCGATGCTCGCCAAGCTGATCGTCCATGCGCCCACACGGGCCGAGGCGGTCACGGCGATGCAACAGTCGCTCGACGCCAGCCGCGTCGACGGAATCGAGACCAACCTGCGCTGGCTGCGCGATGTGGTGCGCGCGGCCCCGTTCGTGGCCGGCGATGTTTCCACCCGCCTGCTCGACGGGCTGAATTTCGGCCCGCGCGGCATCCGCGTGATCAGCGGCGGCACCGCGACCACGGTGCAGGACTGGCCGGGCCGGCAAGGCCTGTGGGCCATCGGCGTGCCGCCATCCGGCCCGATGGACGACCAGTCGTTCCGTCTCGGCAACCGCCTGCTCGGCAATCCCGAAGGCACGGCCGGGCTGGAAATGACCATTACCGGGCCGATCCTGCTGTTTAACGCGCCCGCGCGCATCTGCCTGATGGGGGCGGACTTCAAGGCCCGGCTCGATGGCGTCCCGGTCGAACGCGGCGTGGCAATCGACATCGCGGCCGGGCAGACGCTGGCGTTCGGCCGCGTTACCGGCGGCGGGCTGCGCGGCTATATCCTGATCGCCGGCGGGCTCGACGTGCCGCCCTATCTCGACAGCCGCAGCACGTTCGAGCTGGGCCAGTTCGGCGGCCATGCCGCGCGCCGGCTGCTCGCGGGCGATACGCTGCATCCGGCGGGCGCGGCCACGGGCGATGCCCTTCCCGCCGCGCCGCTGCCCGATCTGGCGAAGGAATGGACGCTGCGCGTGCTCTATGGCCCGCACGGCGCGCCGGACTTCTTCACCGACGCGGACATCGACACCATTCTGGCGGCGGAATGGCAGGTCCACTACAACAGCAACCGCACCGGCGTGCGGCTGGTCGGCCCCAAGCCGCAATGGGCGCGCGCCGACGGGGGCGAGGCGGGGCTGCACCCGTCGAACATCCACGACAATCCCTATGCCATCGGCGCGGTGGATTTCACCGGCGACATGCCGATCATCCTCGGGCCTGATGGCCCCTCGCTCGGCGGTTTCGTCTGCCCGTTCGTGGTGATCGCGGCGGACCGCTGGAAGATCGGGCAACTCGCGCCCGGCGATCGCCTGTGCTTCCGCCCCGTGACGATCGAGGACGCGACCAAGGCCGACGCGGCGCAGCGTGCGCTCGTCGCCAGCGGCACGGCGCCGGCGCCAGCCGCCGCGCGGGCTATCGTCGATCTTTCGCCGATCCTGGCCGATCTGCCGGCGAAGGGCGAGCGCCCGCGCACCGTCTATCGCCAGCAGGGCGATCGCAACATCCTGGTCGAATACGGCCCGATCGTGCTCGACATCGAGCTGCGCATCCGTGTCCACGCGCTGATGGCGGAGCTGGAGCGGATGGCGCTGCCCGGCGTGATCGACATCGTGCCCGGCATCCGTTCGCTCCAGTTCCATTTCGATGGGGTCCGGCTGGACCAGGGCGCCGCGCTGGCCGCGCTGATCGATGCGGAGGAGCGGCTGGGCGACCTGGAGGACTTCGCGGTGCCATCGCGCATCGTCCACCTGCCGCTGAGCTGGCGCGATCCCGCCACGATCGAGACGATCGAGAAGTACATGGCCGCCGTGCGCGACGATGCGCCATGGTGCCCGGACAACATCGAATTCATCCGCCGCGTCAACGGCCTGCCCGATGCCGACGCGGTGGAGCAGGTGATCTTCGACGCCAGCTACCTCGTGCTGGGCCTGGGCGATGTCTATCTGGGCGCGCCGGTGGCAACGCCGGTCGATCCCCGGCACCGGCTGGTCACGACCAAGTACAATCCCGCGCGCACCTGGACCCCGCCCAACGTGGTCGGCATCGGCGGCGCCTACATGTGCATCTACGGCATGGAGGGACCGGGCGGATACCAGCTGTTCGGCCGCACCATCCAGGTCTGGAACACGCACCGCGAGACCGATGCGTTCGAGGCCGGCAAGCCGTGGCTGCTACGCTTCTTCGACCAGATCCGCTTCTTCAAGGTGAGCGCCGAGGAACTGGCCGACTGGCGCCGGGATTTCCCCAGCGGGCGCCGGTCCATCCAGGTCGAGGAATCGGAGTTTCGGCTCGCCGATTATCGCGCGTTCCTGCGCGATAACGCCGAGACGATCGCGTCGTTCGAGGCGCAGCGTCAGGCGGCCTTCGATGCGGAACGCGCCGAATGGCAGCGCATCGGCGAATTCGACCGGGTGACCGACCTGACCGATCAGGACAGTGGAGCGGAGTCCGCCGTCGCCATCGAGGTTCCCGATGGCGCCGACGTGATCGAGGCGCCGTTCGGCGGTGTTGTGTGGAAGCTGCTGGTCGCGCCCGGCGACACGGTGGAAGCCGGTGATACGATCGCGGTGATCGAAGCGATGAAAATGGAATGCCCGGTCGAAAGCCCCGGCGCGGGCACGGTGGCCGCGCTCTATCTCGAGGAGCGGCAATCGCTGCTGCCCGGCGCGCCGATGCTGGCCTTGAGCCCGCTGGCATGAGCGTGTCGTTCGCCCGGCGCGGCGTTGCCGCCACCGCCGCCGCTATCACCAGCGGAGAAACCAGCGCGCTCGCCGTGATGGAAGACACGCTGGCGCGCATCGCCGCCTACGATGCGGTGCAACCGCAGGCCTGGATCAGCCGCGCCGATCCCGAGGCGCTGCGCGAAGCCGCGCGTGCGGTGGACGCCCGCATCGCGGCGGGCGAAACGCTGCCGCTGGCGGGCGTGCCCTTTGCGGTGAAGGACAACATCGATGTCGCCGGCTTCGAGACGACAGCCGGCTGCCCCGCGTTCGCCTATCGCCCCGATGGTTCGTCGGACGTTGCCGCGCGGCTGACGGCGGCCGGCGCGATCTGCGTCGGCAAGACCAACCTCGATCAGTTCGCCACCGGCCTTGTCGGCACGCGCACGCCCTATGGCATTCCGCGCAATGTGCATAACCTCGCCTATGTCAGCGGCGGATCGAGTTCGGGTTCGGCGGTCGTCGTCGCGGCGGGGCTGGTGCCCTTCGCGCTCGGCACCGACACCGCCGGATCGGGCCGCGTGCCCGCCGCGTTCAACCATCTCGTCGGGTTCAAGCCCAGCAAGGGGCGGTGGAGCACACGCGGCCTTGTTCCCGCCTGCCGCACGATCGATTGCATCACCGCGTTTACCGACGACATCGCCGGCGCGGCCCTGATCGATGCCGTGGTGGCGGGCTTCGATGCCGCCGATCCCTATTCCAAGCCGCTGGCCGATCGCCCGGTAGGCCGCGCGCGCATCGGCGTGCCACGCCGGGCGCAGCGCCTGTGGTTTGGCGATGCCGAATCCGAATACCTTTACGACCGCGCGCTTGAAAGGCTTGGCACGCTGGGCGAGATCGTGGAGATCGATATCACGCCACTGCAGGAAGCGGCGCAGCTTCTCTATGGTGGCCCCTGGGTGGCCGAACGCACCGCCGCCATCGCCGGCATTCTCGCCAGCGATCCGGAAGCGGTGGACGAGACGGTGCGCAAGGTCGTCGAACCGGGGCGCGACATCGGCGCGGTCGAACTGTTCAACGGCATCTATCGCCTGGCGGCGCTGAAGCGACAGGCCGACCTGATGTGGGACGCCATCGATGTGCTGGCCTTCCCCACTACCGGCACGACCTATCGCGTGGCGGAACTGCTGGCGGCGCCGATCGCGCTCAACAGCAACCTCGGCGCCTATACCAACTTCGTGAACCTGCTCGACATGGCCGCCGTGGCCGTGCCGGCCGGTACGCGCGCGAACGCCACGGGCTTCGGGATCACGCTCATCGGGCCTGCCGATACCGATCAGGGTCTTTTGACGCTGGCCAACGACTACCTGGCGGCCGCCGACTTGCCGCCGCCACCGCCGCTCGATCTGGAGGGACGTATGCAGACCGTGAAACTCGCCGTCGTCGGCGCCCATCTCAAGGACATGCCGCTGCACTGGCAGCTTACCTCGCGCGATGCCGCGTTCGTCGGCGCGTTCGAAACGGCATCCACGTACCGGCTCTATGCCATCGCCGACAGCGTGCCGCCCAAGCCCGCACTGGTGCACAACGCCGATGGCGCGGCAATCGCGGTCGAGGTCTATGAACTCGATGTCGCCGCCTTCGGCAGCTTCGTGGCCGAAGTGGTTCCCCCGCTCGCGATCGGCACGGTGACGCTCGCCGACGGCAGCAGCGTGAAGGGTTTCGTCGCCGAACCACGCGCAATGGACGGGGCGACCGACATCACCCACCTGGGTGGCTGGCGCGCCTACATCGCGAGCCTCTAGCCGGAGTTGAGAGGGGCTGACGCAGCGCTTGCCCCTCTCCTAACCCTCTCCCCTGAAGGGAAGAGGGCTACGCCGCTAATTCCCGATCTTGCCCGGCTTGGTCCACCACGAGAGCGTGTGCACGTCGTGCGAAGTCGTCCACACGCCCTTGCGCGTGTAGCGCAGCGCGCCGCTGCCCGAAGCCTTGCCCATGCGCGCGCGGATCGCCAGCGTTGCCGGGTCGATCACCACGAACACCTGGTCGGCGGTGGTGCGCAGCCACACCTTGCCGCCGCCAGTGTCGATATCGCCGTACTTGAGGTTATCGCCCACCTTGACCCGACCGGTGACGGCGCCCGTGGCGGGATCAATCCGCGCGACGGTGCCGTCGCCCTGCTCCTGCACCCACACCGCGCCTTCGCCGGCGGCGAGGAAGCCCGGTTCCTTGCCCAGCGCGGTCTTCCGGGCAACGGCATTGGTCGCGGGATCGATGCGCTGGACGGACTGCTGCGCGCTGCTGACCGCCCACAGCGATCCCAGCCCGAAGGCCAGATAGAACGTGCCCGGATCGACCGGGATGGTCGCGATCACGCTGTTGGTCGCGGGATCGATGCGCGAAACCGCGCCCTTGCCGTCGCTGGCGACCCAGATCGAGCCTGCACCCGCCACGACGTTCAGTTCGCCGAAGGGATTGGCAATGCCGGTCGGGATCGTGGCAGTGATCTGCGCGGTGCGCGTGTCGATGCGCTTGAGCGCGCCTTCCTTGCAATCGGCGACCCACAGTGCACCGTCGGCCACGGCCATGGCGCCGCAGGGGCGCGTCATCGGCACTTCCGCGCGCTTGCCGCCGCGCGCCCACTGCTCCACCCTGCCCTTGTTGGTCGCCCACACCGTATCGCCATCCACCGCGAGGAAATCCGCGAAGCCCGGCACGGTGATGACCTGTTCTTCCTGCGCCTGCGCCGCAGGCGCCTCCACGCAAAGAGCGGCAAGCGCCACCATCGCCAACCCGAGCCTGTTCATTTCGGTTCTCCTTCAAGGAAACAGCGCGTGCGCTTTCGCGGTGCAGCATTGTCCGAAACAACCTGCTTGTCCACGCCGTTATTACGATAATGTGTCTATGTAATACCTTTTTGGGCGCGCTTGCCATCGGATGCGTTGCGGGACGCGTTAGCAAATGCGGAATATTACGCTTGACGATATAGGTAATATCGATAGCATGCCGGCATCATTCGGAAAGCAATCCGCCGAGGACCACGATGGGCAAGGACTTCAAGCAGACGCTGGTCAACCTCATCCCGCCGGCGATGATCGTCGCCGTGGTGCTGTTCTGGGCCTTTATTCCCGAAGCGCTGGCCAAAAATCCGGCGACCATCATCGTGGCCGGTCTTGTCATCACCGCGATCGTGCTGGGGCTGGAGTTCCTGTTCGAACGGCACGCCGGCTGGCGGCTGAACAAGCGCGAGTTCCTGACCGATACGTTCTATGTGGTCCTGGGCTACACCGCGATCTCGTGGGTTTCCAACACGCTCGCGGAAGATCCGCTGAAGGCGGTCAAGAAATCGCTGGGCATCACCACCGACTGGGCCATGCACATGCCCTTTCTCCTCCAGGTGGCGCTGGTCGTGTTCCTGATCGAGTTCGGGCAGTACTGGATGCACCGGCTGATGCACAACTGGCATCCGGCCTGGCTCACCCACGCGCCGCACCACCACATCACCCAGCTGAACGCGATGAAGGGCTACGTCGGCAACCCGATCGAGTTGTTCCTGATCAGCCTGAGCGTGGTGGCGCTGTTCGACCTGCCGCTGGCCGCGATCTTCTGCGCCGCGAACATTCTGGGCGTGGTGTCCACGTTTGCCCATGCCAACGTGCGGTCCGATCCACCGCTGTTCTATTCCTTCTTCTTCACGACGATCCGCAACCACAGCCTGCATCATTCGGTGCCCTATGAGGACACCCGCTGCAACTATGCCAACTCGCTGATCCTGATCGATCGCGTCTTCGGCACGTACCGTGAAGGCGAGGCAGACGTGGTCGGGCAGGACGAACGCAAGCGGCTGTCGATATGGGAACAGTTCCTGTTCCCGTTCCGCCCGGTGATCGACGCGATCAAGGCCCGGCGCAACGATCCCCCGGCTACCGCCGGCTAAGCGGTGAGCCTGCTGCGTTCGCCCGCGCCCGATCGCACCACCGCCTCGCTGCAACAAGCGCGCGCCGCGTTGCGCCGGGGTGACGTGGCCGGTTGCGCGCAACTCGCCGATGCCGCGCTGCGCGTGAATGCCGCACTTCCCGAAGCGCATTTCCTGCTCGCCATGGCGCTGGCCGAAACGGGGCGGATCAATGCCGCGCTGCCCGCCGTGGAACGGGCCGTCTCGCTGGCGCGCAACAACGCGGAATACGCCGCGCAGCGCGCCCGCCTGCTGATCCTGTTGCGCCGGGAAGGCGAGGCCCGCGCCGCCGCCGACCATGCCGCGCGCTGCCCGACGGACGATCCGCTGGTGCTCGATACGATCGGCTGCACGTATGCCCGGCTGGGCGATCACGGTGCGGCGGTGCCGCTGTTCGAACGCGCGGTAGCCGCCGTGCCCGATAACATCACCTTCCGCTTCAACCTGGCGAGCAGCTACGGCTTCTTCGGCCGCATCGACGATGCCGAAGCGCAGTACGAGGCCATGCTGGCGCACGATCCCGGCAACGGGCGCGCCCATCTCGGCCTTGCCGGATTGCGCCGGCAAAAGGCGGAGCAGAACCACACCGCGCGGCTGGAAACAGCCATCGACAAGCAGCCCGATCCGGTGGAACGCCTGCGCATCCACTATGCCGCCGCCAAGGAATACGAGGATCTGGGCCGGCACGAGGACGTTTTCCGCCATCTTTCCACCGCCAACGCCGCGCACCGCAAGCGGCTGGGCTTTGCCATGGACGGCGACGAGCGCAACGCCGCCGCGCTGCGCCAGGCCTTCGCCGATCCCGCCTATTTCGCCGGCGAAAGCGCGCTGACCGAGGCACCGATCTTCGTGGTGGGCATGCCGCGCACCGGCACGACACTGGTCGACCGCATCCTGGCGGCCCACCCGCAGGTGGAATCGGCGGGCGAGTTGCAGGCCATGCCGCTGGCGCTGAAGCGCCTGTCGCAAAGCCCGTCGCGCATGGTGCTCGACCCCGAGACTATCGCAGGCGTGCGATCGGCGCATCCCGAAGACCTCGGCCGCGCCTATCTCGACCGCGCGCGCCAGCACGCCGGGGGCGACGCGCCGATCTTCGTTGACAAGTTCCCGCTCAACTTCCTCTACGCTGGCCACATCGCGCGCGCCTTGCCCAACGCCCGCATCGTCTGCCTGCGCCGCCATCCGCTCGATGCGGTGTGGAGCAATTACAAGAACCTGTTCGCCACCACCTCACCCTACTACGGCTGGTCGTATGACCTCGTCGACGCGGCGCGGTACTATGCCCTGTTCGACGGTCTGATCGCGCTGTGGCGGGATCTGTTTCCCGGCCGCGTGCTGGAACTCGGCTACGAAACGCTGATCGCCGATCAGGAGGGCGAAACCCGGCGCCTGCTCGATCATTGCCATCTGCCATGGGACGAGGCGTGCCTGTCGTTTCACACTGCCAGCGGCGCGGTGGCGACACCCAGCGCGCAGCAGGTGCGCCGGCCGCTAAATGCCGATTCCGTGCAACGCTGGCGCCATTACGAAGCGCATCTCGCCCCGGCCCGCGCCTGGCTGGAACAGGCGGGCATCGCCTGCGACTGAAAGCGCTACCTGGCGGCGAAGGCGAACCAGTAGAGAAGCGCGATATTGATCGCCAGCAACGGCAGCGCCGTGCCGATCTGGCGGCGGATCACGCCATATTCGTCGCGCAGTTCCAGCAGCGCGGCGGGCACCAGATTGAAATTGGCCGCCATCGGGGTCATCAGCGTGCCGCAAAAGCCGGCGAGCATGCCGATCGCGCTGATCACCGCCGGATCGCCGTGATAGGTGGTGATCAACAGCGGCATGCCGATGGCGGCGAACATCACCGGGAACGCGGCGAAGGCATTGCCCATGACTATGGTGAACAGAGCCATCCCCACGCCGAAGGCCACCACCGCGCCAAACAGGCTGCCCGCCGGAATGCCAAGGCGGACGATCCCGCCCACCGCCTCGCCCACGCCGGCCAGCGCGAACACGGCGCCCAGGCTGGCCAGCATCTGCGGCAGGATCGCGGCCCAGCCCACCTGGTCCATCAACCGCCGGCCCTGATGCAAGGACAGCGCAAGAGGCGCGCGCAGCAGCGCGCCACCGGCCGCCAATGCCAGGAGCACGCCCAGCGCAAGGCTGATCAGCGTCGCCTGCTTGCTGTCGACCAGGGTGGGCAACTGCTTGAACAGCAATGTCCCGGCCAGGGCCGTCAGCGGGATGACGAGCGCGATCAGGAACAGGCGGTTGCCATGGCGTGCTGCCCGTTCCGCGCGCGTGTCCGGCGCGACATCGCCTTCATCGCTCCGTCCCAGCCCCAGCGCGCCGATGCCCACCAGCGCCAGCACGAGCAACCCGTTGCCGAAATCGCCGAACCGATCGCCGCCCCACATGCTGGCCGCCATCAGCCCCCAGAACGCGCCATTCCGGAACCGCCGGGGGTTCCCCGCATCGCGCAGCCCCAGCAAGGCGAACGCGGCAAAGACCGCCCCGGCCAGGCCATAGACCCATTGGAGCGTAATCATGCCACCGTTTCCCGGCCCTTCGTCCGGGCGAGGCGACGGTCCAGCAGCCACAGGCGGAAGCCATGGACCGCGAAGGCGGCGATCGCCGTCGGGATGGCCCAGACCGAAAGCTGGAAGGGTTCGACGACGATGCCGTACTGTTCGAGCAGCCCCTTCATCAGCAGGATCGACCCGATCGCGAGAAAGATGTCCTCGCCGAAGAACAACCCGACGTTATCGGTCGCAGCGCCCCAGGCCTTGATTTCATCGCGCTCCGCTTCCGACAGATCGCCCGCCTGCGCTTCGGCGGCGGCCACCGCCATCGGGGCGACCAGCGGCCGCACGGTCTGCGGATGGCCGGCGACCGAGGTCAATCCGATCGCCGCCGTCGCCTGGCGCAGCAACAGGTATCCGGCCAGCAGGCGACCCACTGTGGCGCCGCGCAGCCCATCGATCAGCGTTCTCGCTCGCTCCCGCAGACCATAGGCTTCGAGCATGCCGATGACCGGCAGCACGATCCACACGACGCTGACGTAGCGCGTATCGTTGAATGCCTTGCCGAAGGCGGCGACGATCGCCACGGGGCTCAGCCCCGCTGCCAGCCCCGTCACCAGCGCTGCCACCACGATGACGAGCAGAGGATTGAAGCGGAGCATGAAGCCCGCGACGATGATGGCGATGCCCAGCAATACCCACATGCCCGTGGTATCCGATTGGCGGGCCGTCTATGTCAAAAACAATCCGCGCGGATTCTACGGCACGATCTTCATCGCCTTGAGCCACAACGCGTATTGCGCGAACCAGGCATCGCTGGTGGTGCCGTTGGGCTGCGAGGCGAAGCCGTGGCCGCCGCCGCTGTAGAGGTGGAATTCCACGGATGCGCCGGATTTGCGCCAGCCGTCGATCAGGCCGAGATCGTCCTTGCCGAAGAAACGGTCGTCCATCGCCAGCGCCGCGAACAGCGGCGGCGCATGCGGCGGGACAGGTCCGGTCTTGGTCGGACCATAGATCAACCCCGCGAAATCGGGCCGGGCGTCGGCTGCATTGGCCTGAAGCATCGCCAGCGTCGTCATCGCGCCGGCCGAAAAGCCCAGCAGGCCCACGCGGCGCGGATCTACATGCCATTCCTGCGCCCGCGCGCGCACCGTGCGCAAGGCGGACTGCGCATCGGCCACCGCATAGGGCAGATCCTGCAGGATATCGATCGGCGGTCCCTTGCCGGCAAACGTGCTGGCCAGCGCGTCGCGGAATCCGTCGATGCTGTCGGGCAGAACCAGCGTGCGGTACTTCAGGATGAACACGCGCACGCCCAGCTTGCCGAGCCGTTCGGCCACGCCATAGCCTTCGTTGTCCATCGACAGGAACTCGAAGCCGCCACCCGGAACGAGAATCACCGCCGGTTGATCGCCTGCCGGCGCGACCCCCGGGGCGGGAGGGACGACGATCAGTTCCGGCCGGTTGACGTTGTAGACCAGCCGCTGCCCCGGCCCCTGCTGCGCCCAGGCTTCATGGCGCGTTTCCGCACCCTTGGGCGATGGCAGCGTGACCGGCAGGGCGATGCCCTTGCCGTCGGCCGGAATCGCGATGGGTTGCACCTGCTGCACCCAGTCGCCGGGCGCTGCCCGCGCCACACCCGGCAAGGCCAACAGCGCCGGCAGCGCCAGGCAGCAACGATGGAAAACGCGCATCGAGTGTCTCCTTCTCCGGTCCGGCTTGTCCGTCTCAGGCGCTGGTGGCCCGGCGCACCGCCATCTGCCAGCCGCCGATCAGGCCGGCCCGTTCCTCGGCCGCCATCCGCGGCGCGAAACGGACAAGACCATCCGCCCCCGGATCGGCCGACAGCGCATCGGGCCAGGCGCCGGACTGGTGCCCCGCCAGCAGCGCCGCGCCCAGCGCAGTGGTTTCGAGGTTAGCCGGCCGCTCCACCACGATATCGAGAATATTGGCCAGGAACTGGCAGAACCAGTCATTCGCCGCCATGCCGCCATCGACGCGCAGGACGGCGAGCTTGCCCGCCCCGTCCTCCTCCATCGCGGCGACCAGATCGGCCGTCTGGAACGCCACCGATTCCAGCGCGGCGCGCGCGATGTGGGCCGCGCCGGTATCGAAGGTCATGCCGGTCAGCATCCCGCGCGCCTCGGTATGCCAGTGCGGCGCGCCCAGGCCGACGAAGGCCGGCACCATGAAGACGCCGCCGTTATCGGGCAGCCGCGCGGCCATCTCCTGCGTCTGCCGTGCTTCCACGATGATGCCCAGCTTGTCGCGCAGCCACTTGATCGCCGCACCGGCCACGAAGATCGAGCCTTCCATCGCATAACGCGCCTGCCCGCCGACGCGATAGGCAATGGTCGTGAGCAGCCGCGCCCGCGACCGCGCCGCCCTGTCGCCCGTGTTGAGCAGCATGAAGCCGCCCGTGCCATAGGTGATCTTGGCCTGCCCCGGCGCGAAGCAGGACTGTCCGACCAGCGCCGCCTGCTGATCCCCCGCCATGCCGCCGATTGCCACGGGCGTGCCGAGCAGGTCGGTATGGCCGAAGTCCGAGGCGCTGTCGCAGACTTCGGGCAGGACCGCCGCCGGGATGCGGAACAGCGCCAGCAAGTCGGGGCACCAGCGCTGACGGTGAATGTCGTAGAGCAGCGTGCGGCTGGCGTTGGTGACGTCGGTCCTGTGCGAACGCCCTTCGGTCAGGCGCCACAGCAGGAACGTGTCGATCGTGCCGAACGCGAGTTCGCCGGCTTCGGCCGCCGCCCGCGCGCCGGGCACGGTATCGAGCAGCCAGGCCAGCTTCGTCGCCGAGAAATAGGGGTCGAGCAGCAGGCCGGTGCGTTCCTGCACCAGTGGTTCATGCCCCGCATCGCGCAGCACCGCGCAGACTTCGGCGGTGCGCCGGTCCTGCCAGACGATCGCGTTGTGCAGCGGCTTGCCCGTCTTGCGGTCCCACAGCACGGTAGTTTCGCGCTGGTTGGTGACCCCGATCGCCGCGATGTCCGCCGCCGACAGTCCGCCGCGATCCAGCGCCAGCTTCGCGCAGGCCAGCGTATCGCGCCAGATGTCCTCCGCATCGTGTTCGACCCAGCCGGGATGCGGGTAGTGCTGGGGGAATTCCTGCTGCGCGCTGGCGATCACGCGGCGATCCGCGTCGAACACCAGCGCCCGCGTGGACGTGGTGCCCTGATCGAGCGCGAGGATAAGCCCGGCCATTATCCTTCTCCCCCGCTGGCCGCCATCGGCGCGGCGGCCGTTTCGTGCCCCGCGCGCCTTGCTAGATAGCGCGCGAGCCGCTCCGCCGTATCAGAAGGACAGACAAGGCCCAACTTCGTTCGCCGCCACAGGATGTCCTCCGCCGTCCGCGCCCATTCGTGCGCGCACAGATAGTCCACTTCCGCAGCGGTCAGGCCGGCGCCGAAATCCTCGCCCAGCGCGTTCCAGCCCTCCGCACCGCCCAGCCACTCCTCAACGCGCGTACCATAGGCATGGGCCACGCGTTCGGCCGTGTCTGCCGGCAGGAACGGCCAGCGCGCGTGCACGGTTTGGAGGAAGGCATCGAAGTTGCCTCCGGGCAAGTCACCACCCGGCAACGGCCCCGCGCCCGTCCATGCCGGCCCCATCGCCGGCAGGAACGGGGCCAGCTTTTCCAGCGCGTGTTCCGCCAGCCGGCGATAGGTCGTCAGCTTGCCGCCGAACACGCTCAGCAGTTGCGGTCCTTCCTCGCGCCCCAGCTTGAGCACATAGTCGCGCGTGATCGCCTTGGCGTCGTCGCCGCCATCGTCGTACAGCGGGCGGACGCCCGAATAAGTCGAAACCACGTCGGCCGGCGCAACCTGCCGCTCGAAGTATTCGCTAACCGTGCGACAGAGGTATTCGGTTTCCTCGGCGCTGATCCTGGGCCGTGCGCGCTCGGCCTCGTCCACCAGCACATCCGTCGTGCCGACCAGCGTGAAACGCTTCTGGTACGGGATGGTGAAGACGATGCGCCCGTCCGGATTCTGCAAGATGAAGGCGTGATCGCCCTTGTAGAGCGGCGGCACGATGATGTGACTGCCCTTGACCAGCCGGATACCGCCCTCATGCGCCACGCCACCGATGCCGTGGAGCAGGCTGCCCGCCCACGGGCCGGCGGCGTTGACGAGGGCGCGCGCCTGCACGGTGGAAACGACGCCGCCGGCTTCCTCGCGCAGATCCACCTGCCACAGGCCGTTTTCCACCCGCGCCCCGGTCATGGCCACGCCCGTCCGGATCGTCGCCCCGCGCGCGGCGGCGTCCATGGCGTTGAGCACGACCATCCGCGCATCGTCCACCCAGGCATCGGAATAGGCGAAGCCGCTGGTCAGGCCGGGTTTGAGCCCATCGCTCCAGCGCGGATCGCGCAGCGATACCCCTTCGGACTTAGGCAGACTCTGCTTGCCGCCGATGTGGTCGTAGAGCCACAGCCCGATGCGGATCATCCAGCCGGGCCGGCCGCCCTTCGGCCGTGGCAGCACGAAGCGCAGCGGCCAGATGATGTGCGGGGCGATCCGCAGCAGGCGTTCGCGCTCCTGCAACGCTTCGCGCACCAGACGGAATTCGTAGTATTCGAGGTAGCGTAGCCCGCCGTGGATCAGCTTCGTGCTGGCCGACGAGGTGTGCGACGCGAGATCCTCGCGCTCCACCAGCAGGACGTTCAGCCCGCGCCCCGCCGCATCGCGCGCGATGCCGGCGCCGTTGATGCCGCCACCTACGACAACGATGTCATAGACCGGCGATGCGCTTGTTTTCGTCATTTCAGGCGATCCTGTTCCCGGAAGCTGCGCGGAGCGCCCGGAGGCGTAATGGTGCGGGAATGCCGCGTCAATTGGGCACCGGGGATGCAAACGTATCCGCCGGGATCGCGCCCGGGCGCATGATCGTCCAGCCGGCAAGCGCGTGGCCGGCGCGCGCGGCGGCACGCGGATCGGCACCGCGCATCCGCTCCGCCAGATAGCCCCCGTTGAACGCATCGCCCGCGCCGCTGGTATCGACCGGATCGAGCACGGCGTCAGGCGCAATGACCGTCGCATCGGGCAGCAGGCATCCCGCCTCGCCCAGCTTGACCACGGTTTCCCTGCACCCCGCTGCCTGCCAATGCGCCAACACCGCCGATGCAGAACTTGCGCCCCCCATGGCGATCTCGTCGTCCAGCGTCGGCAGGCCGATATCCGCCACCGCGATCGCGCTGTCGCGCGCAGCGCGCGCTTCTGCCGCATCGTGCCACAATCGGGGCCGGTAGTTCCCGTCGAACGAGACTTTGCCACCGCGCCCGCGCACCCGACGGGCCAGTGCCAGCAGAGTCTCCCGCGCGTCAGCCGGCAGGATCGCCAGCGTGATCAGCGAGAAATGAACGAGGTCTGCCCGTTCGATCTGTTCCAGCGCCGCCGCCGCACCGGGCAGCGCAAACATCTCGCGCGCGGCGCTGGTATCGCGCCAATAGGCGAAACTGCGTTCTCCCTGCGCGTCGGTGCTGATCGCGTAAAGGCCCGTCTGGCGTGAGGGATGCGCCAGCACCAGCGAGCAATCGAGCCGTTCCGCCGCCCAGCGATGCCGCAAGTCATCCGCGAAGGGATCGCTGCCCAGCGCGGTGAAATAGCCCACGTCATGCCCGGCGCGCGCCAGATGGATCGCGGTATTCAGCGTGTCTCCGCCATAGCCCAGCACCCAGCCCTCGCCCAGCCGCGAGAGTTCGAGCATGGCTTCGCCCACGCATACGATCCGGGCCATTCAGCGTCCTGCCTGATCTTTGGCCTGATAATAGTGCGCCAGGACGTCGAACGCCATCTTGTGCTGGCCCGTTTCCGAAATCAGGCCCTTGCGATTCCAGCCTTGCTGGAAATCGGGGTTCTGCCGGCGGGGCGAACGGAAATCCTTGAGAATCCAGGGGGACATGCCGCGCAACGTGGGCAGGCTGTCCGCCATGGCCAGCGTCTTGCGGTAATATTCCGCCTGGAACTCCTCGGAAAACTTCTGGCCGGCGCCGCCATCGTGGAAGCCGGCCTTGGCATCGGCACCGAATTCGGAAAAGACCAGCGGCTTGTTCGCCGGCACGTGCCACACGCTGCCCGGCAGATCGGCCAGCCGGTCACTGGTGTACCAGCCGTTGTAGGTGTTGATAGCCATGACATCGAGGACATCGGCGAGCGGATCGGCCAGCGTCATCGTCGGCACGGCCGCATCCTTCGCGCGATCGACCAGCAGCGCCGCACTGACCAGCCGCGTATCGTCCAGCCGGCGCACATCGCTGACCAGCGTGCGCAGGAACACGTTGCGCGCGTCCGTCACCGGCGTTTCGTTGGCGACGCTCCAGATCGCCACCGAGGCGCGGTTGCGATCGCGCAGGATGTTTTCGGCCAGCATGTTGCGCGCCGTGGCCAGCGTCTGCGGGTTCGACCACGCGACCATCCAGTAGACCGGCACCTCGCTCCACACGAGCAGACCCATCTCGTCGGCCACGCGTGTCATCACTTCGCTGTGCGGATAGTGGGCGAGCCGCACGTAATTGCCGTGGAGCCCGTTCTTGACCTCGCCCAGCAAGGCCCGCGCCGCATCGGGCGTGATAACACGCGCCGGATTAGCGCCGATTTCCTCCTCGTGCACCGAGATGCCGCGCAGGAACACAGGCTTGCCGTTGAGCAGGATGTCCGCCCCGCGCGTCTCGATCGTGCGGAAGCCAACGCGGTCGCGCCAGGTGTCCTCGCCCGCCGTGATCGTCACGTCATAAAGCCGGGGCGTTTCGGGCGACCAGCGCACCAGCGCGCGCGGCGCGGCCATGGTGGCGCGCCAGTCGCCATGCGCGTCGGTCTTGCCGGCGAGTTCCAGCTTCAATTCGCCGATGCGCAGGCGGACCGCGCTGTTCGCGGCTTGCGGGCCGTCAAGATGCGCGCTGACCGTGATCCGTCCATCGCGCGTCAGCCGCACCCACGCATCGTCCACGTAAGTGTCGGGCGTGGTGATCAGGCGGATCGGGCGCGTTACACCGCCATAGTTCTCCCAGTCGGTCACCGGGGGTGGCACGGTGATGGCGGTCGCCTGCGAATCCACGCCGATCGTCACCTGGTTCGCGCCATCGCGCAGCAGCTTCGTCACATCGAAGGCAAAGGGGGTGAAACCGCCTTCGTGCCGGCCCACGGGCTGGCCGTTGACATAGACCGTGGTGGTGTAGTTAGCCGCGCCGAAGCGCAGGAACGTGCGCCCCTTGCGCTGCGCGGGCACATCGAACGTGCGCTGATACCAGACAAGGCCCTGATAGTGGCGCATCTCCGGCGTCTGCGCCAGCCACGAGCCCGGAAGCGCGGCGGTGGGCGAATGCGCCATGTCGAATTCGTAGAGCGTGCGGTTGTCCTCGGCCATGGCCTTGCGGACGTCGACATCGGCATAGCGCTGCTGGCCACGCTCGGGCATCTCGCCGTGGAAACCGGCGATCCCCGCACGATAGGGATCGATCGAATAGTGCCACGGGCCGGAAAGATCGGTGCCCTGGCGCATGTCAGCCGAAACGAGCAGCGGCCCGTTCTGCACGGTGTTGAGCGGGAGGACCGCCGGAGCCTCCTGCGCCATGGCCGGCACGGCACATCCCAGCGCCGCCACGATCAATCCCGCTTTTACCCGAACCTGCCGCATGTCCTGCTCCCGCACTTGCCGCTCGATACGTCTATGGGCGATCCGGAAGGGGTGGTGGGGGCTGAGGGACGCCCCCACCGGTGCGACCGGAGGACCCGGATCGTCAGAAATTGACGCCGAAGCGCACACCGCCATAGCGGCGATAGTCACGCGGCAGCACCGCCTGCGTCGCCAGCACCGTGCCAAAGTTGCTGGCGGTGTTGACCAGCGAGCCGTAGTACTGCTTGTCGAACAGGTTGTTGATGAACCCGGTCAGTTCCCAGCGGCGATCCTCGGCGCGCAGCCCCAGCGCGATATTGACGATCGAATAGGCCGGCTGGAACGTCTGCGGGTCTTCCGCCACGAAGTAGAGGCTGCTCTGGTACTGCCAGTTGAGCTGGGCCACGCCGCGCAGGGTGTCGGTCAGCGCCGGGCTGTACTCGGTGCCCAGCGCGAACTTCCACTTCGGCGCCTGCACGGCGCGCGCGCCGGTCAGGTTCTGGTAGTTGGGCGAACCGCTGATGCAGCCCGTCGCGGCCGTCTGCAGCGGATAGCACTGCGCGGTGGGGTACGAGAGGTACTTCGCGTCGAGATAGGCCAGCGACCAGTTGAGCGAAAGATCGCCCGTGCGCGCCGAGGTATCGAGTTCGACGCCCTTGGTGCCCAGCTTGCCGACGTTGGTCAGGCGGAAGTTCTGCGTGCCGCCGATCGTTTCGATCGATTGCGCCTGCAGGTTCTTGTAGGTCGTGTCGAAGTAGGTGAGGTTCACCGTCACGTGCCGGTCGAGGAACTGCATGCGTGCACCCACCTCGATATCGCGCGAGCGTTCGGGCAGCAGCGGGCCGGCCGCCGCACGCGCCGCATTGAAGCCGGTGGTGAGGTCGTAGGTCTGACCCTTGTAACCGGTCGAATAGGTCGCGAACACCATCAAGTCGGGCGTGAATTCATAGCGCGCGCTGATCCGGTAGGTGCCGGCCGTCTTCGAGGCGCCACCACTGAAGAACTGGCTGCCGGCTGCCGCCAGGTTGTCCTGGAAGGTGTAGGCGATCTTTTCGTTCTGCACCCGGCCGCCCGCCGTCAGCGTGGCCTTGGGCATGAATTCCCAGTCCGCCTGCACGAAGCCGGCAACCTGGCGCGACTTGGACGTGGCATACCAGTTGGCGGGCGAGAAGGCGGGGCCGCGATAAAACGGCCGCTCGAACCGAACATCGGCATAGTAGGCGCCGACCGTGTAGCGGAACGGCTTGTCGCCGGGCGAGAGCAGGCGGACTTCCTGCGTGAACAGCCGCGATTTGAACGCGCCGACCTGGATGTTGCTGCCGATGGGCAGCGTCGAGGAGGTATCATCGTGATCGAGGTAGTCGTTCAGGCGGAACTTGTCATAGGACGTGATCGAGATCAGCGTCAGGTCGCCCAGCCCGAATTCGCCGCGCAGCGAACCACCGCCGCCGTAATACTTGGTGCGGGAATCGTAGTTGTTGCTGATGTCCTGGTTTTCGGGGTTCACGTTCACGCCGGGCATCGTCACGCCCACGGTCTGGCCGGCGGTGTTGCGCAGCAGCGCGCCGGGCGCCATGCGGATGAACGGACGGCCAACGGTAGTGGTGCCGTTCACGTAGTTGCCCGAAAGCGTGATCTTGACGTCGGAGCTGGGCTCGTAACGGATCTTGCCGCGCAGATTCACCGTTTCGCGACCGTTCACGGTCTTGCCGTTATACAGGTTGTGGACGTTGCCATCCCACTTCGAATAGCTGGCCGAGAGCACATAGCCGAGATCCTGCGCAAGCGGTCCGGAGATGCTCACGTTGCCGCCCACTTCGGAATCGGTGGTGGCCAGGATATTGGCGCGGGCGTGGAAGGTGTCGGTCGGCTCACGCGTGATGATGTTGATCAGACCCGCCGAGGCCGACTTGCCGTAAAGCGTGCTCTGAGGCCCGCGCAGCACTTCGATGCGCTCCACGTCGGGCAGGTCGGTGAAGGCGCGGGCCTGGAAGGCCAGCGGCACTTCGTCGACCAGTACGGCCACGCTCGGCTCCACGCCGATGCCGAAGGCGAAGGTGCCGACGCCGCGCAGCGAGACGTTGGCGTTGGCGGGATGCTCGGCCGGACGGATCGTCAGCGAAGGCGCGATCTTGCCCAGATCCTGGAACTGCGTGACGCCGGCGGCCTTGAGCTGGGTCGGCCCGACCACCGAAACGGCGAGCGGAACGCTCTGCACGTTTTCCGCGCGCTTCTGGGCGGTGACAATAATCTCGCCGGGTGCGGCGGAATCAGCCCCGGAATCGGACTTCGCAGATGCCTGGTCCTGCGCCGCGTTCTGCGCAATGGCCGGCTGCGCCAACGCTGCCGTCGCGGCAGCCAGCGCACCGAGGCAAACGGAATTGCGGAAACAGGTCATCTCCATTCTCCCTGGAAGTAGAAGCACGGGTTCTTCGCCCGTGAAGCATCGGCCTCCTACCAAATGGCCTGACCAGATACAATACTTCCTGCGCAGAATCTGACAAATTTGGTCATTCCTCCTGATGGGAATTGGCCAATTTTGTAAGTAAAATCCTGATTATAAAAGGTATTTTTATGGACCCGCTCCACGCGAAGATCATCCTGCGTGACACGCGGGTGACGGCCTCCTGTCAGGCATGGCGTCCGAAAAATCTGTTCACCGCCGGGAATGACCGTTCACCCGTACATCAGTGCATCGCGATTCCCGTAATTGGCCTGTCCAATATTCCGCAGGCCAAAGTTGGGCGCTTCCGTTGAGACGCGGCGTCCGCTGAAACCGGTTACTTGCCGCGAAAAGTAGCCCAGCATTCGACTTCGGTTACCGCCCCCATGGCGAGCCCGTTCACGCCAAGCGCGCTCCGGGCCGGGAGCCGGCCGGGCTTGAAGTAAGACAGATATATCCGGTTGAACGCGCTCCACTGGCTCATGTCGGCAAGATAGACGGTGCATTTAAACACATCGTCCGTGGTGAGACCTTCGCGCGCCAGCGTGGCGACAATGTTGTCCATCGTCTGGCGCACCTGCGCATCGAAGCCCTGCACCAGCTTCCCGTCCGGCCCCGTTCCGATCTCGCCCGAAAGATACAGGACGCCATCGACCTCCACCGCCTTGGAAAACGGAAAGCCCTCCGTCGCCGGCACATGGCGGGCGGGCGGGGCATCGGCGGTGGCCATCGGCGCGAGCAGGCTCAACCCCATCGCGTGCATTATGAAACGGCGCATTGCAGCTTCCCTATTTTCGCGGGCCAAGGGATGCCCGCACGGCGGAAGCGCACCCTATCCGCACGCTCCGTTCGCCGCCAGCGCTCATCGCGGGGCCTTGGAACACCTCGTCAAGCGTATGACCGAACGCGCGTGCAATGCGGCGCCGGCTTCCGACGACGGGTAATGGAGAAGTCCCGATTTCCCCAGATCGCCACGGGCGCTGGACAGTGGAATACCGCCAACAATTATCCCTCACGGAAATCCATAAGTGTTTTCCTTTATACGTCCGTAATTTTGATGGATATTTTACCATCGTAGATAGCCGTTGCTTTCAAAATGCCACTTAAACTGGCGCGTCGATCATGAAAGGGCGGCGAATGACGTTTCCGAGAAAGGCTGAATCCTTTGGATTGGCGCTACTCATTTCCAGCGCCATTGTTCCGCCCCACGCGGCGATAGCCCAAACGGCGGGCAGCCTGGACCTGTTCCCCGACGGCACCTTGAACGGGTGGACGACGGCCGGCGGTGCGTCTGTCACGAACGCCACGGTAACCCTGAATCTGGGCGGATCGCCTTTCACGCTGACACCGGCGCCGGGCGAATCCATGGCCGTGATCCAGCCTCAACTCAGTCTGGCGACAATCGATACCATCGATACCGCGCTGGGGCTCAATCCGGGCTCGATGCTGGCGGTTACCGGCACCGGCAATGTCGTGATCAATGGCGTGGGCGCCAATCTGACGACCACGAACTACGCCTATATCACCAAGCAGCTTTCCCTGACGCAGGGCTCCTACACGTTCTATTGGGCTTATGCCGCGCAGGATTACCTTCCCTTTACGGACGGTGTGTTCTTTTCGATCGCGGGCAACGGCCTCAACACGGTCGACCTGCTGGCCCGCAACGGCGCTGCGGGAATCACGGCGGGGTCCACCGGCTACCCCACGAACACCGTCATTCTGCAAAGCTATGGCAGCACGACCTTTATCGCCCAGACCTTCACGATCGCCAGCGACGGCACATATCAACTGGGGTTCGGCGATTTCAACGCGATCGATACCGCGCTCGATCCCATACTCTTCGTGGCATCGAAGCTGGGGACGACCACGGGCACCGTCGTGATCACCAACCCGCCCGCACCTCCCGCCATTCCCGACATCGACACGGCGGTCAGCTATTACAGTTCCACTGATCTGGCCAACAACGCCGTCCACCCCGTCTTCGCCGGCGGAACGCTCAAGATCGTCTCGGGCGGAACGATCGGCAACAATTTCACCGTGCAATCGCTGGGCGGGGCCATCAATACCGATGGCAACGCCACCACCCTGACCGGAACGCTGAGCGGTTCGGGATCGCTGGTGAAGCGGGGCGCCGGCACGCTGCAGCTGATGGCCAACAACAGCGGCTTCTCGGGCGATCTCTATGTCAATGGCGGCACCCTGGCACTGGGAGATACCGGTGCCGCGGGGACGGGCGTGATCCACGCCGTGGACCCGACCATCGCCTTTGCCGCAGGCGGCACCTACGCGAACAATGTTTCTCTCGACGTGGCGTCGCCCGCCAGTGCCGACCCGACCGTGTTCCAGAACACGTCCGGGAACGTGGTCACCCTTTCCGGCGCGATCACCACCGGCACGGGCAACAACATCAATGGCGATGCGATCGCCGCCAACCAGCACGTGACCTTTTCGAGCGGGGCTTTCGCGCTGACCAATGCCGGCAACAATTGGACCGGCGATACGACCATCACCAGCGACGCGGCACTCGCCCTTTCCGGCGGAGCGTCGATCGCGCATTCCGCACGTCTGGTGGACAACGGTATTTTCGACATTTCCGCAGTAGCCGGTGAATCGTCGGTTGCCTCGCTGGCGGGCAGCGGCGTCGTCACGCTGGGCGACAATACGCTGACGATCACCCACGCCAACGATACGTTCGCTGGCACGATCGCCGGAGCCGGGGGTCTGGTGCTGGGAGCAGGAGCGCAAACACTATCGGGCGCGAACAGCTACACCGGTGGCACGGTCGTGAGCAACGGCACGCTGGCGCTGGCGGGCGACGGCACGCTGGGTGACACGAGCGGCACCACCACCGTCATCGGCGATGGCACGCTCGATCTTGGCGGTACCAGCCAGGTCCAGAACGGCGGCGTCACACTCGCCGGCGGGGCGATTGAGAACGGCACGCTTTCCTCCTCCGGCACCTTCGCGCTGCAGGGCGGCACGGTCATTGCTGCGTTGGCCGGTACCGGCAGCGTGAACCAGTCCAGCGGCACGACCACGCTTTCCGGCGCGAACAGCTATACCGGCGGCACCGTCGTCGATGGCGGCACGCTGGCGCTGGCCGACGACGGCACCCTGGGTGACACGGGCGGAAGCACCACCGTCAACACCGATGGCACGCTTGACCTCGGCGGCACCAGCCAGACCCAGAACGGCGGCGTCACGCTGGCCGGCGGCACGATCCAGAACGGCGTGCTGTCCTCCTCCGGCACCTTCGCCCTACAAGGTGGCACGGTCAGCGCGGCGCTGGCGGGCACCGGCAGCGTCAACCAGTCCAGCGGCACGACCACGCTATCCGGCGCGAACAGCTACACCGGCGGCACCGTCGTCGATGGCGGCACGCTGGCGCTGGCGGGCAACGGCACGCTGGGCGACGCGAGCGGCAACACCATCATCAACGTCGACGGCAAGCTTGACCTTGGCGGCACCAGCCAGACACAGAACGGCGGCGTTACGTTGGCCGGCGGCGCGATTGAGAACGGCACGCTTTCCTCCTCCGGCACCTTCGCGCTGCAGGGCGGCGCGGTCAACGCCACGCTGGCGGGTACCGGCAGCGTCAACCAGTCCAGCGGCACGACCACGCTGTCGCGCGCGAACAGCTACACCGGCGGCACCGTCGTCAGCGGCGGCACGCTCGCTCTGGCGGGTTCCGGGGCGGTCGCTTCTTCCTCTCTGACGGTCGACGGGACGTTCGATATTTCGGGCATCGCGGATCAGGGGACCAGCGTGGTCGATCTCGAAGGATCGGGCTCGGTCTTGCTGGGAAGCAAGGCGCTGACCGTCTCGGCCGGAACCGGCACCTTTTCGGGCGTCCTATCCGGAGCGGGACAGTTCAGCCTGAGCGGCGGCACGCTGACGCTCACCGGCGCCAACAGCTACAGCGGCGGCACCACGATCACAGGCGGCACGCTGAAAGGCACGAGCACTTCGCTCCAGGGGCCGATCCTGAACAACGGCGCGCTCGAATTCATCCAGACGACCGACGGAACCTATGCCGGATCGATCACCGGAACCGGCACCCTTGCCAAATCGGGCAGCGGCTCGCTCGTCCTGTCGGGAACCAGCGCGATCCAGAGTGCGACCACCATTTCCGCCGGGCGGCTGGCGGTCAACGGCACGCTGGCAACCGGCGGTCTGTCCGTGGCCAGCGGCGCCGTGCTGAGCGGTTCGGGCACGATCTCCATGGCCGGCAACGGCATTCTGGCGATCGCCAACGGCGCCACGCTGGCACCTGGCAATTCCCCGGGCACCCTGATCGTGAACGGTTCCGCCACGCTGGCATCGGGGGCCACCATGGCCGTCGACATCGACGGGGCCAGCTGGTCCGCCGCCGGTGGCGCGGGTAGTTATGACCGGCTGGTGGTGAATGGCACGGTGACGCTGGGCGGCACGGTCGTCCCCACGCTGCGCGGGATCACCGGTTCCGCCACGAACAGCTATACGCCGGCACTGGGCAGCCGCTACACCATCGTCTCGGCGACGGCGGTGAAGGGCACGTTCGACACCGTCATCCAGCCCGCCCGCGGTCTGGCGGCGAACACCCGCTTCGATGCGCTCTACACCGATACCACCGCGCAGCTGATCGTGACTCCCGTGAGCTTCGGCACGCTGGGCACGAACAGCGGGTGGAACAGCAATACCCGGGCCACGGCCGTTGCGCTCGACAGCCTGCGCGGCAATGCCGCGAACGGCAACCTGTTCAACAGTCTCTATGGGCTTGATGCGGCGGGCTATGAACGGGCCTTTTCGCAGATCAGCGGCCAGATCTATGCCGATGCGCTGCAGGGCTATGCCAGCGCGGCCAATACCGCCCTGGGCACCGTTCGCGATCAACTGAATCAGGGGGGCTACGTCGGAGCGCGCGGCGAGCAGGGCGTCCAGCTGTGGACGCGCTACATCAACAGCCATGAGGCGCCGGGCGACAGCGCGCGGGGCAACGGCAATTCGGCAACGACGCGCGGCTTCATCGCCGGCGCCACGCTGGTCAACACGCCGCGCCTGCGCTTTGGCGTGGCGGGCGGCTACGCCCATACCCGGATCAACACCGGACTCGGGGCGGAAGCCAGCGGCGCGGGAGCGGTCGGTTACCTCTACGGCCGCTATGCACCAGCGGCTTTCGTCGATCTCTCCGCGATTGGCGGGTTTGCTTCCGGCACGATGAACACCAGCCGGACCATCGCCACCGCCCGTGATACCGTGCGGGCCAGCGGAAACGCGCGTGTCACCGTGGCGCAACTGGCGGTCGATGCACGGCTGCGGGCGGTGCAGGCCGGCGGATTTGCGGCCTATGCGCTGGCCGGGGTGCAGCTTGGCAACGCGTCCTCCGGGCAGGTCAGCGAAACCGCATCGAACAACGCCTTCGCCCTGACCCTGCCCCACAGCGGCTGGAATACGCTGGACAGCCGCCTGGGCGGCCAGGTGGTGCAGACGTTCGCGTCCGCCAGGCTTTCCGCTTATGGAACCTGGCTGACCCAGCTTGGCGATGCGCCAACGGCCACGCGCACGTCGGTCCTTAACGGCGCGGCATGGACGGTGCAGAGCACCGGACTGACAAAGAACGGCATGGCCTATGGCGCGGCCGCCAGCGCAAATCTGGCGCACAACCTGTCGATCCAGGCCAGCTACGATGGCGTGGACCGTGGCAAGGGCTATCACAACCACCGGGTATCGGCCGGCGTCAGCTTCGCGTTCTGACGCTAGGGTCAAGACCCCTTACTGGCGCGGTCGAAGTTTGAGGCAAAATGGCCCGGCGCAAGGAGGAGGGGCGCAGGAATATGTCGATATTTCAAGTCCCTCCGACGCAGCGCTGGGCCATTTTGGCCAAATCCCTGCGGGACGTCCAAATGGCTTCCATCTCGAACCGAAAGGCGCTTGCAAAGGCAACCAGCCTTCGCGGCGCGCCTTTCGGCCCGATATGTTCGCCATTTGGACGCCTCGATCGCGCCAGTAACGGGTCCTGACCCTAGCGCCGGTGAACCTTGAAGAAATCCCAGATCACCTCGGTGGCATTGATCTGCGTGTAAGGATCGTTCCCGAGCATCCCCCGGCTACGGGTATCGCCCGGCCAGCCATGACCGGCGCTTGCCAGGCTGTAGAACAGCACTTCCGATCCACCGGAGCATCCTGAGGATCGCGCGCTGGTCACATCGCCGCCCGTGGTGACGGCCGGCGCGGCGCGGCAGCCATCCGCATCCCGCCAGAACGCAACGGTGCGCTCCACCGGGAGGAACGGTGCGGATTGGGCGCGTGCAACAAAACTGGTCGGGCTCATGCCCCCGTCATAGCCGACGACATTGTCCTTCCTGCCATGCATGATCAGCATCGGAACCGGCGTCGCCGCCGGCTTTTCATCGCCAAACATCGCCCCGGAAACAACGGCGGCGGCGGCGATCCGATCTCCGTGCGCGATCGCGAAGCGATGGGTCAGCATCCCGCCGTTGGAAAAGCCGGCCACGTAGATCCGCCGCGTGTCGATACCGCCCTTGCGCGTAATGTCATCGACCACGGCATTGACGAAGGCCACGTCATCCAGTCCGCTGGTCATGGCCTCGCCACAGCAGCCGCCGGCATTCCAGGTTCCCATGCCCTGCATACGGCCCACGCCATCGGGCGCCGCGACGACCAGCCCCTCGGACCGCGCCTTGTCGGCCCAACGTGGCAGCATCGTACTGCCATTGCCGCCGCCGCCGTGCAGCACGATCACAAGCGGAGCAGGAGTGCCGCCCTTGTGCGCATCGAGCAGCGCATAGCTCCGTTCCCGCCCCGCGAACATCAGCGTCTGGCGCGTGGCGCCATCGACATCCGCAGAGGCTTGCTGTCGCGCCGCGCGCAATTCACGCAGACGTTCGCCAAAGCCGGGGCGTTGCGCAGCGGCGGCGCCGGAAAACAGCGCCATAACCACCAGTCCGCCCGCGATCATCCGATAGCCCGCCATTCGCGTTCTCCTCCTCTCCACCAGCATGTAACCGACGAGTTACACCCCTATCCCGCAGAGTTCAAGGCGGAGCGCCGCCGGGCCGGCAATCAGGGCGCGAGGCCTCGCCAGTAATAGACTGTGGCCCGGACCGAAGACGTGATCCAGGCGAGGAACTGCTCGTCGCGGGCCGGATCGCCGTTCTCCATCCAGCGCACATAGGCATCGAGCAGGAAGGCGGTCACGGATTCGGCCAGGATGCGCACATCGCCCGGCGTGTCGCTGCTTTCCGGCCCCAGGATCGCGGCCTGACGTTCCTCCACACGTCCCACCAGCGCCTGCGTGAGCCGGTCGAAATGAATCCCGAATTCCGGATCGTGCGAGGCGTGCCGCACCAGCAGGCACATCGCGGCAGCATGCGAGCGGGCGACCGCCAGCGTCCGGTGCAATCGCTTGGTCCACCAGTCGACGTCCACGTCGTCGGCGCGCAACAGCGCATCCACGACATCGGACAGCACTTCGTGCACCAGCCGGTCCTTCGATTCGAAGTAGCGATAGAGCACGACCTTCGACACACCCGCGCCCTGCGCCACCTGATCCATGGTCGTCTGGCGCAGGCCCCGCTCGTTCAGCACCGTCGCCGCCGCGAGCAGCAGCGTCTCCCGCCTGCGGGCACGATGCGCGTCCAGCATTTCCGAATAGCTCTGCGTCATCGCGCCACGTTCTCCCGCCGCCGGCCGGATTGCAACCGGGCATCTCCCCTTCCGTCCCGGCGGCGCAAAGCGCAAGCCTATTTACTCACCCGGAACTAGATGTTACTCATGAGTTACAGAGGTGGCGTCAGGATGAATCGCCACCCGTTTCGAGAGAAGGGGATGGAGATGAAAGGTATGGAGCGGCAGGCGCGTGCGTTGAGGGCGGGAAGCGCGCTGGCCATTCTGGCGATCGCGCTGGTTGGCGCACCGGCTTACGCCGAGGATGCGCCGCAGGACGGTTCCGGCGAAATCTTCGTGGTTGCCCGCAAGCGGGCCGAAACGATCGAATCCGTGCCGGTGTCCGTCGGCGTCCTGTCGGACAGCGATCTCAGCCGCCTCGCGATCAAGGACGTTGCCGACTATACGCGACAGACCCCCGGCGCGATTCTGATCGGTTCCGGCCCCGAATATCTCAACGATATCGCCTTGCGCGGCCAGGGCGGCGGACGGCTGGGCTTCTCGGAATCGAGCACCGGCATCTATCGCGACGGCATCTTCGTGGCCGGCGGCGGTTTCGGCGGTCGCAGCTATAGCCGCATCGATTTTCACGACGTCGAACGGGTCGAGGTTTACCGGGGACCGCAGGGCGCGCTTTACGGACGCAACGCGGTGGGCGGGGCGGTCAATGTCATCAGCCGCAAGCCTGTGCTCGATACCGAGGTACGCGGCAAGGTCGGGTACGATTCGGTCAACGAACTGGATACGTCGTTGACGGTGAACGTGCCGATCGGCGGTACCGCCGCGGTTCGCGTGGGCGGTTACTACGTCAACCAGACCGGCGGGTTCTACAAGGACCAGGTAAGCGGCAAGACCATCGACACGTCACGCGACTGGGGCATTCGCGGCGCGATCGGCGTGGGCATCAAGACCGACAGTACCGCGACGCTGATGGTCGAACATTCCCGCTCCGAAGCGCCCGGGTTCACGGCGCTGGGGCAGAACCAGGTGCTCGATCCCGATCCCTTCGTGCGCACCGGGCTCGACGCGGTGGACCGCGTGACGATCAACCAGACGCAGATGATCGGCGAATTCACGCATGATTTCGGGACGAGCGAACTGACGCTGCTGGCGAATTACAAGGGACGCGACGGCGCCCGATCGGGCGCGGATTTCGACCACTACCTCGGCATCCGGCTGCCGACGGCGCAGTTGTACGACGCGCAGGGAGAGGACTTCAAGCGCTACGGCACCGAAGCGCGCTGGGGATCGACCGGAAAGACGGGCTTCACGTGGCTCGGCGGCGTGGATTTCATGACCTACACGTCGAACGTCTATTCGCTGCGCACCGGCACGGTCACCGGCAGCAACGCCACCGCGATCTCGCTCAAGCGCCAGCTTCGCCGGCAGGAATCCCAGGAAACGCTGGATTCGTATTCGGCCTATGGGCAACTGGGCTTCGATCTGACGAGCCAGTTGAAACTCTCGGTCGAAGCGCGTTTCCAGATCGACCGGAAGAACTTCCGGTTCCGCCAGATCGATCTCGATCCGACGACCAACGAAACCATTCCGCTCACCACCTTCCGGCGGACATGGCACCGGTTCCTGCCCACCGCGTCCCTGACCTACACGGTCAATCCCGATCTCACGTTCTATGGCCGCGTCGCGACAGGCTACCGGCCAGGCGGTTTCAACCAGAGCCCCGCGCAGGGCTTCTTCGACCGCGTTCCCTACAATCCCGAAGACATCACGTCGGGCGAAATCGGCGTGAAAGGCCGCTTCCGGATCGGCAGCGCGGTCTTCCGGAGCCAGCTGGCGGTGTACTACAGCGTGACCCGCAACGTGCAACAAACCACCACGCTGTCCGCTACGAACCCCGCCTTCACGCTCGAGAACGTCGGCACCGACGACATCTTCGGCGGCGAGTTCGAACTGAGCGGCACCATTCCGCTGGCGGGCGGACAGCTCGTGACCAGCCTGAATGTCTCGGGCGAGCGCGGTCGCTGGCACGACGGGGCTTCGATCATCAACGCGGGCGCGCTCATCGACCTTGCGGGCAAAACCACGCCCCGCACGCGGGATTACATCATCAATCTCAACGCGATGTACGATCATCCGATCGGCGGCGGGATGGACGCGATGTTCACGGCCAGCTACCAGACCGCCGCCGGAGGGTTCGACGATGCCTCGCTGGCCCGGCCCAGCCAGAACTACTCGATGGTGGATCTTTCGGCCGGCATCAGGACGCCCCACTGGACGCTGATGGGGTATGTGAAGAACCTCACCAACGATTTCTACCGGATCGTGTCGGTGGGCGGGAATTCCTACTACAACACGCCGCGCACTTATGGCGCGACGCTTTCGTTCAACTGGTGAGCCGCGCCGTGGCCGGTTTCGACAGGCGGACGACCATGAAGGGGGCGGGCGCCGTTGCGGCGCTCGCTCTCGCTCCCGGCCTCGCGGCGCGAGTCCGTCCAACGCGCAACGCCGCCGAATGGCCGGTCTATGGGGCGACCAACGCGGCGACGAAGTATTCGCCGCTCGACCAGATCGACGCCTCGAACGTCGCCACGCTGGAAGTGGCGTGGGAATGGACATCACCGGACGCCACCATCCTGGCCGCGCACCCCGAATTGCAGCCCGGCGAATTCCAGGCAACGCCAATCATGGTCGATGGCCGCCTGTTCACCTCCACGGCGATGAGCCAGGTGGCGGCGATCGATCCCGCTTCGGGACGAACGCTGTGGGTTTACGACCCCGGCACCTGGCGGCAAGGCTATCCCACCAGCAAGGGTTTCCAGCATCGTGGCGTGGCCTTCTGGCGCGCGGGGAAAGATGCGCGCGTTCTGATCGCCACGGGCGACAACCGCCTGATCGCGCTCGACGCCGCCAGCGGAACGCCCGTTGCGGGGTTCGGGGAAAAAGGGGAAGTGGACCTGCTCCGCTCCTCGGGAGAGCCGGTTCCCGACGCCCCCGCCCGATTGATCGGCGCAACCTCGCCGCCGGTGATCTGCCGCGACACCGTGATCGTGGGCCAGTACATCAACGACGTGCCGAGCCGTCCGGTCATGCCCGTGGGCGTCATCCAGGGTTTCGACGTGCGCTCGGGGCGCCACAAGTGGACGTTCCGGATGATCCCCCGCGCTGGTGAAGCGGGTGCTGAAACATGGCGCGAAGGCTCGGCCGAACGCACCGGCAACGCCAATGCCTGGGCGCCGATGAGCGCGGACGACGATCTCGGCCTCGTCTATATCCCCGGCACCTGCCCGACCAACAACTTCTTCGGTGGAGACCGGCCCGGCGACAACCTGTTCGGCAACGCGCTGGTGGCCCTCGACGTCGAAACGGGCTTGCGCCGCTGGCACTACCAGCTCGTGCACCACGACATCTGGGACTACGACATTCCCTGCGCCGGCAATCTCATCGACATCATGGTCGAAGGGAAGCGCATCCCCGCCATCGCGCAAGTCACCAAGCAAGGCTTCTGCTTCGTGTTCGATCGCCGCGACGGCAAGCCGGTCTGGCCGATCGAGGAACGGCCGGTGCCGCAATCGACTATCGCGGGCGAACGCACTGCCGCGACGCAGCCCTTCCCCACCAAGCCGCCGCCGTTCGACCGGCAGGGCATCGGCGAAGACGACCTGATCGATTTCACCCCGGCGCTGCGTGACGAGGCCAGGACCATTCTGGCGAAGTATTCCGCCGGGCCACTGTTCACGCCGCTGGGTACGCAGCCGACCATCGTGCTGCCGAGCTGGGTGGGCGGAGCGAACTGGTGGGGCGCCGCCGCCGATCCGGAAACCGGGATGCTCTATGTCCCGTCGCTGACCGCGCCGGTGTCCATGGCGCTGGACGGGGACGGCAAGCGCACCGACGCGGCCGACGGCGACAGCGAGATCGCCGGCCGCGCCAGCGTCGTGCGCGGGCCGGGCGGCCTGCCGCTGCTCAAGCCGCCTTATGGCCGCATCACCGCGATCGATCTCAATCGCGGCGCGATCGCGTGGACCCGCGCCAATGCGCCGGGCGCGCGCGACCTGCCGATGTTCCGGCCCTACAATCCCGGCTGGATCGGCACGACCAGCCGCACCGGTCCGCTGCTGACGCGGACGCTGCTGTTCCTGGGCGAAGGGCCGCACAGCCCGGCGCAGTCGCGCAAGATGCTCTGCGCCTACGACAAGGCGACAGGGGCACTCCGGGCGGAGATCCCGCTACCCGATCACACGCTGGGGCCGCCAATGACCTACATGGCCGGCGGCCGGCAGTTCATCGTGTGCGGCATGGGCTTCCGCAAGGCGCCGCACAGGCTGGTCGCGCTGGCACTGCCCTCAACCAGGAAGGAACCATGATGGCCGACCATCTTTCCCGCCGCCAAGCCATGGCCGGTGGCGCCGCGGTGCTGGCCGCGCTGGCTGTGCCGCAGCCCGCCTTCGCGACCGGCGCGATCAAGCACTACATCCTGATCGAGCTGATGCCAGGAGCCGATCAACTGGCGCTCGACCGCTGGTACATGACCTTTCACGCGCCCCAGGTGCGGCGGGCCTATCAGGCTTGGCAGCGCGATTACCTCTCGTTTCGCGCCTATCTGCCGCCGGAAGAAGCCGTGCGTCGCTTCCATGTCGCGTTCGGGCGCATGACCGAAATCCACTTCGACAGCATCGACGATTTTCGAGAAAGCCGCCGCAACGGTCTCTATGGCGGCGATCTCGCCTCGTTCACCCCGCCGCCGGGGGGCTGGGCCGGCAACCGGCTGTTCCGCAGCACCACCGCGACGATCCCGGTCAATCCGGACACGCTTTACCTGTCGAAACCCACCCCGCCCAGGGACATGCCCTACCTGCGCTGGATCGTGTTCCTGCGCTATCCGACCAATGTTCCGACGGCAGACGCGGATGCCTGGTTCGACAAAGTCGCCGCGCCGGAAATCGTGGCGCGGCCGGGTCTGCGGCGGTTCGGCCTGTACCGCGCGGTCAGCGAACGGTCGGAATATCCCCGCGTGATGGAGCTGTGGTTCGACAGCTATGCCGACTGGCGTGCCGCGTTCCTCGATCCCGAACTCCGGTTCACGCCACCGCCGTGGGGCGGCGCGTTCCCGTTCGCCGACACGCTTTCCATGTTCGTCGGGGAAAATCCCGACATCGATTTCATTCATGACGATCGGGTAGTGCCTTGAATACCTTTGCCGCCGATGCTGTTTCCCATGAGAGCGAAAGCCACCTTCTCGATGATCTGCTGCGCCGTATCGCGGCCAGGCATCCACACGCGCCGGCGCTTGGAGAACGCGAGACGGCAATCGATTTCGCCACGCTCGACGGGCGCGTTCACCGCGTCGCCAACGGTCTCGTCGCTTCCGGCAGCGCGGGCGACCGTATCGCCATCGTCGGGCGCAATTCGGCGCAACAAGTCGAGCTGTTGCTGGGCATCGCCCGCGCCGGGCAAGTGGCCCTGCCCGTCAACTGGCGCCTCGCCGCGCCGGAAATCCGTTATATCCTCGGCCATTCCCGCGCGACGCGCGTCTTCGCGGACCGGGAGTTCGCCGGCATCGTGGCGCAGGCGATGGAGGGAAGGCCGGTGCCGCTCATCGTGCTCGACGAGGCGGGGGCGGAGGGTTTCGCGGCCTGGCGTGACCGCCAGCCGGACACGCCGGTCGAGCGCTCGGGAAGCGCCGAAGACGTGGTGCTCCAGATGTACACCAGCGGCACCACCGGACTGCCGAAGGGCGTGATGCTCACCAACGCGAGCGTCATGGCCTCGATCGCCCTGTTCAGCCGCCCGCCGCTCGATCTCGACACGTCCGACGTGATCTATGCCCCCGCTCCGATGTTCCACATCACCGGGATCGGCCCGGTGCTGCGATCGGTCCAGTCGGGTGCGCGGCTGGTGCTGGCCAGCCAGTTCGTGCCGGACGAGGCGGTGCGCGTGATGGCCCGCGAAGGCGTCACCTATACCACGCTCGCCCCCGCGATGATCCAGGCCTGCCTTGCCGCGCCATCGTTCCGCGACACCGCGCCCACCGCGTTGCGCATGATCGTCTATGGTGGCTCGCCCATTGCCGAATCCGTCCTGCGCGAAGCGCGCGAGCGGATGGGGTGCGCTTTCGCGCAATGCTACGGCCTGACGGAAACCACCGGCCCGGTCACGCTGCTGACGCCGGAGGACCATGCGCCGGGCGCGCAGCGTCTGCTGTCGTGCGGGCGCGCGGCCGACGGAATCGAAATCGCGGTGACCGACACGAACGGCGCACCCATGGCTGCCGGAGAGACGGGCGAGATCGTGGTGCGCGGAGACATCGTCATGTCGGGCTACGCCGATGACCCCGAGGCCACCACGCAGACGATCCGCGCGGGATGGCTGAAAACGGGCGACGCCGGTTACCTGGACGAGGAAGGCTATCTCTTCATCCGTGATCGCGTGAAGGACATGATCGTTTCCGGCGGCGAAAACGTCTATCCGGTGGAAGTCGAGAACGCACTGCTCGATCATCCCGCCATCGCGGACGCGGCCGTCATCGGCGTGCCCGATCCGCGCTGGGGTGAGGCCGTGCTGGCGATGATCGTGCCCGCCTTCGGACATGCCCTGACCACGGACGAGGTTACCGCCTTCTGCCGCGACCGGATCGCCGGATACAAATGTCCGCGGGAATTCCGTTTCATCGACATGGTGCCACGCAACGCCGCCGGCAAGATTTTGCGTCGCGAGTTGCGCGCGCCCTTCTGGGAAGGCCGGGAAAGACAGGTAGGATGAAAAACGGCGATGACGTCCGTCAAAACTTCCCGCTCGAAGCGGCGGGCACACGGTAATCGGGAAAGGATACAGGCCATGATTTCAGACGGTACTTCACGTTCCCTGCCGCTCACCCGCCGCGCCTTGCTGGGTACGGCGGGCGCTCTGTCGTTCGGCGCGGCGCTACCGGCACGCCTGCTTGCGGCCGACGATCCCGATGCCGGCATTCGCGCCGCGTTCTATTATGCCTTCACGCTGTATGAGTTCGCGCGAAACGAACAGGCGCTGGCCCGATGTGTCGGCGCGCCCGGCACACTCAACACCATCGTCCGGCGTTCGCAGCTGTCCGACTGGCGTTCCCGCAACGTGACCGCGCCCAACAACGACACGATCTATTCTTCCTGCCTGCTCGACCTGTCGGGTGGTCCGATGGAACTGGCAGCGCCCACCGTGCGCGATCGCTATCTGTCCATCGCCTTCATGAACGCGTTTACCGACAACTTCGCCTATGTGGGCACGCGCGCGACCAACGGGAACGGCGGCCGCTTCTGGATCGCGGGACCGGAATGGCAGGGTACCGCTCCCGACGGCGTGCAGCTGTTCCGGTCCAGCACGAACGATGTCTGGATGCTGGCGCGCATTCTTGTCGACGGGCCTGGCGATCTTCCCGCCGCAGAGGCCGTACAGCAACAGATCACCATATCGGCCCCGGCGGGTCGCCAACCGCCGCGTGGCTTTACGGTCGCGGCCCAGCCGCAGGCGAACGATGCCGCCAATTTCCTTGCGGTCGTCAACGAGCTGATCCGCCGTTCGCCGGGACGCAGGGGGGAACTCGCGCGCGCCGGACAGTTCGCCGCCTGGGGCATCGGCACTGAAAAGCAACCCTCCCCTGCCCTGCTCGCAGAATGGACACGTTTCCTGCCGATCGGGATCAAGGACCTGCGCGAAGGATTCCTGTTCCGTGATCTGGTCGTCAACGGGTGGAGCTACCAGCCCCGCGGCGTCGGCAATTTCGGCAGCAACGACCGTCTTCGGTCGCTTGTGGCGCTGGGTGGGATCGCGGCGCTCGGGGAACAGGAAGCGATGTACTTTCATGCCAACTTCGATGCGCACGGCGCACGTCTGTCGGGCCAGAACGCTTATCGCTGGAGAGTGCCGCCCGGCGGCGTTCCGGCCAAGGCGTTCTGGTCGCTGACGATGTACGACGCGCAGCCGGACGGCCGCTACTACCTCGTGGAGAATCCGATCGGGCGCTATTCGATCGGCGACCGCACGCCCGATCTCGTGCGCGAGCCGGACGGCAGCACGGTGATCTGCATCCAGCGCGAACGCCCCGAGGGTCGCCTTGCCGCGAACTGGCTGCCGGCCCCCGCCGGCCCCATGCGGCTTGCGCTGCGCGCCTATCTGCCGAAAGACGAGCTGATCGATCGCAAATGGCGAGTGCCGCCGCTCGAACAAGTCTGATCGTCAGGCCGTCGCGCCGAGAATCAATGCCTTGCAGGCCGCGATCACCGGCGCAACGAAATCGGGCGACACGCAACGCGCATCGTCGCCTTCGACGTGATGGTAACGGTGTGCGCCGAAGATACCGGCCACGCGCCGGTGCCCCGCCGCAAGGATCGTCGAAAGCTCGCCGGCCGCGCCGGCACTCGCCGGATACGCCATTTCAAGGCCGGGCAGCCCCGCGAACGCCCGCTTCGCCAAGGGCAGGAGGTCAGCGCCAACCGCCAGGAATCGCTGCGGGTCCGCGCTGGGCAGCGGCAGCAGCCGCCCTCCGCCCGGTTCATGCCAGTCGCGCGCGGCGACATTGGCGCCAAGATGCAGCCACAGCGCCGTGCGTTTCGGCAGCGGAGCAAGCGCGTCGAGCGCATGTTCCGATCCGAGGTTTTCGTACTCGTGCCCGCTGTTGCACAGGAACAGGAGATCGTGCCGCGGCAGGGCGGCGCCAGCCCAGCGCGCCAGCGCCAGCCACGTGACGAGGCCGGGACCACGTTCTCCGGCGCAGGTCGTCCAGCCTGAACGCGGTGTGGACACGACCAGCGTTCCCGCGCCGCCGCGCCGCCATCGGCCAGCGATATTGAACGCCTCTCGGCGACCGGCATCCCCGTCGAGGAAAAGCGTGGCGACCTCCCCTGCCTGCGCCAGCGCGCGAAACGGTGCAGCCGCCCTGGGTGCAAGGACGGCGGCAGGAACATCGACCATGGCCTTGTTCCCGTCCGCATTGAGCGCGATGGCCTCTCCGGTGGGGCCATTGGTCACCAACAGAACCGCGGCGGCACCGGCTGCAGCGACGGCGCGTAACGTCTCGGCGACCGGCCGTGCCAGCGCGCTCGACCATCGCGCATAGGGCAGTTCAACCATGACGATCACACCGGACAGGCCCGATGCCGGCACCAATCCGGGCTCCACGCGCACCAGCTTTCCGGTCTGCCCGGCCCCGCCCGTCGGCGTGACGATGGCAAATGGCAGCACCGCCGCCCGCGCCGCGCCGCTCACCAGTTCCGTGCGCCGCGGGGAGAAGAACGGTACGCTGAACGCCTGCCGTTCGGTCTGCGCGCCGGCCTGTTTCAATTGCTGCTCGATCCACGCGCCGCAGGCGGTATCGCCGGGGCCTCCCGACGCCTTGTTGCCAAAGCCGACGTAGCGGTCGAGGTCCGCTGCGATGGCATCCCGGGTCGGTCCGGCCGGATGTGCCTGGGCAGCAATAGGCAGGGCCGGCGTGAGCGCCATGGCCTTGATGATGGACCTGCGGGTGGAGCGTGTCATGGTGCGGGTGCAGAGCCTGATCGTTCGAGCCGGAAGCCTAGCCGGCTAGCGCGAAACTCAGCAGAAATCGAGCGGCAGGGCGGTCGTTTTCTTGAGCTGCTTCATCACGATGAACGTGCGGACGTTGTCAATCTCCTCCCCGATCAGGAGCTTCGCCGAGAGGAACTCGCTGTAGCTTTCCAGATCGTGGGTATAGACCCGCAGCATGAAGTCCATCTCCCCCGTGGTGTAATCGCACGAGATCACTTCGGGCAGCGCTTCGATCCGCGCGCGGAACAGGCGCTCGGCCTCGCCAGTCTGCGAGCGCAGCTTCACCGCGATATAGGCGGAAATGCCCAGATTGAGCTTTGCCGGATCGAGGATCGCGGCGGTGCGTTCGATAAAGCCCTGTTCGCGCAGGCGATGCAACCGCCGCGAACATTGCGAGGGCGAGAGGTGAACGAGCGTGCTCAGTTCGCCCGGCCCCAGATCGCCGCGAATCTGGATGTGCTGCAGGATCTTGCGATCGAACCTGTCCAGCCGTTCCTGCGTCATCATATACTCCTGCCTGCCGCCTCCCGTGCCCAGAGGGCGGCCCTCTCCCGGATCACCAACGGCTTGTCACCCGGGCCAGACTTCGCGGAACAATCGATCGAAATTGCCGCCGATGACCTTTTCGACCACACGGTCCGGATAGCCGGCCGCGGTGAGATCGGCCGCGATCATCTCCAGCCGGCGCGGGGCGTTGAGATCGGGCACGGTCACCGGGCTGTCCGCCTCGCCCGGCGCCCCTATCCCCGCCTTCTGCCGCGCCTCGGCTGTCTGGCGGACGATGTCCATGTAGGCGGGCGAAATGTCCACCGGGGTAATGCTCTGGTCGCTGCCGATCCCGACATGATCCTCGCCGCAGGTATCCAGCGCGTGGCGCAAATGCCGGCGGAACAGCGCGCGGGAGGCCGCCACCGGATCGCGGCCGAGGAACGGCATCAGGTAGAGGCCCACCACGCCACCCCGGTCGGCCACCGCGCGGAACGCCGTGTCGGGCAGATTGCGCTGGCTGTCGAACACCGCGCGGGCGCCGGTGTGCGAGATCGTGATCGGCCGCGAGGAAGCTTGCGCCGCCTGAATCGCAGTGGAGGGATTGGCATGGCCGACATCGACCAGCACGCCCAGACTGTTCATGCGCGCCACTGCCTCGCGCCCCAGATCGGTCAGTCCTTCACTTTCCGGAAGCGAACTGCCCGCGCCGAGCGCATTGCGATCGTTGTAGGTCAGCTGCATGATCTTGACCGACATGGCGGCAAAGGCATCGATCAGGCCAAGATCGGTGCCGATCATGCCCATGCCCTGAAAGCCGAAGATCACGCCCAGCTTCCCCTCGCGCTTGGCCCGCGCGATATCGGCATGGTGGCGCACCAGCGTCAGGTAATCGGGATGACGCGCGATCTGGTCCAGCCAGAAGCCGATCTCCTTGACCGTCTCCGCCAGGCTGCCCGGCTTGCCCACGGTCAGGTTGATCGCGGTCATGCCGGAAGCGCGGACATTCTCCAGTTGCGAGGGCGTGAGCGGACCCGGCTTGGGGTAGGGTACGTTCCAGGTATTCGGCGAGGCCAGCGCGTCGATGACGATGGCGCGGCGGTAAAGCGCGCCGATCGCGGGGGGAACGCCGTTCGCCGCAGGCGCTGCGCTCGCCGTTCCGCCGGTGCCCGCGGCCAGCGTCGCCAGCATGCCCAGCGAAAAAGCGCGGCGATCCACCCCCGGCATTCCCTTACTGCCCTTCCGGTACCGGCGGCGGCGCGGGCGGCGCCTCGTCGGTCAATCCCAGTTGCTTCCAGTTGATCAGCGCGTTGTACAGCATCCGGAATTCACCCAGGTTCTGCCAGCGCCAGATGGGATTGGTGGCGAACATCAGCACGCGGCCCGAACCATCGGGCACGTTGATGATCGCCGGACGGTCCTTCACCTGATCCGATCCGCGCATGAACCCGCTCTGCACGCCGTCCTTGCCGCCGGGAAATTCCATCAGGATCTGTCCCTTAAGCCTGTCCGGCACGGAAAACAGCGTGCTGGTCGCCCAGCGGACTGGCATCTTCTGGTCCTTGATGTCGGCATCGTAGCCATAGAAGATCGGGCTGGCGGGCTTGGTGACCTTGGCCGTGACCACGGGGCCGGGCGCGTAGAAATTGCCGCTGGCCTTGGTTTCGGACAAATCGTCCACCAGCCCGAAATCGACCGGCACCGCACTGGCATCGCCGGTGGTGATCAGCGTTCCGCCCTGCTCCACGAACTTCTGCAGTTCGGCAAGGCCTTCCAGCCCCATGCCGCCGCGCACGTCTTCCGACGATCCGTAATCGCCCGAGAAGCGATAACGGTCGGTCTTGGTATAGGGCAGCGGCTTGCCCTTCATCGGAATGTCGAAAACGATGTCCTTCACCGACCGGCCCTGCATTGGCAGGATGATGACGTCGTAACTGGCGCGCAGGTTGCCCTTGCGGACCTGCTCCTTGTAGATCAGGTCATAGGACACGGCGTGCCGGTCCATGGCATAGCGCAGCCAGCCGACCTTCTCGCTCGATCCCCAGGTGCTGAACACCGCCGTGCGCGGCAGCACGGTATCGTGCGCCGGGGCATTCGGCTGGCCGGACAGCCCGATGGCTTCCAGCCCCAGTTCCTCGACCGCCGGCTTCAGCGCCGCATAGGCGCTGCCATCGACCAGGAACGACCCCGCCGGAACGGTCTTGCCGCCAGACTGGAAGGCCTTTTCGACCACCTTCACCGGCGTGTCCTTCAGCCGGTAGCGCAGCGTGGCCATGTTGACCGAGCCCTGATCGAGCACGGCATACGTGCGCGCGCCGCCGCCGCTGATCCGCCCGGTAAGGGTGAACTGCGCCAGCGGTGTGACCGGCACCGCCAACGCGGCCTTGTCCGCAACCTCCACGATCCGGGTGTGCGTCATCAGCCCCATGGTCCAGGCCGCGTCGTCGTAGGTCGTCAGGTTCTCGTCCGGATAATCGTTCTGCAGCTTCAGCAGCATCTTGGCGAGGCGCCCGTAGGGCTGGTTGAGCTTGATGACGAGCGAACCGGCCGGGAACGAGCCTTCCTTGACCGTCACCGCCTGGTTGGCGCGGCCGATCTCTATCCCCTGCAACTGGAGAATGTCCGTCACGAACTTGATGCGCGAAGGGTCGGCCTGATCGGCGGGAATGACATAGGCATAGGGTGCCTTGTCCGCTCCCGCCTGAATCGCGTTGCTGCTCTTCTTGTAGAAGTTCTCGAGGATGACCTGCGGGAACCGCGCGGCCAGGTCGAGCGCGGTCAGGATGCCGGTTTCCATGTAGTTGGTGTTGTTGCGCATCGACCACATCACCTCCTTGTAGGGAGGCAGCGGCCGGAACCAGTCGCGCTTGGTCCAGTCCCCGCCGCGCACGCCCGTCTGCACTTCAGGGGCGACATGGCGGTACATCGTGGTGGCGCCGGCGTTGCCGAAGGTTTCGTACATGCGCAGCATGCCGTTGTGGTTCGACGACATGAAGGCCAGGTAGCCCGGCGTCCAGGCATCGACAAAGCCGTGCGTCCACACGCCGGGCATGCCGTACTTGGTCATCTGCGCCATCTCGAAATTCGAGAACCACGGCAGTTCGCCGAACAGGATCGGATCGAGATCGGGGTTCTGCGGCGCCTGCCCGGAATAGGTGTACATGAACGGCACCGATTCATGCAGTTCGTGCATGATCGGCGGATGCCAGTCGAGATAGTACTTCATCAGGTGACGCGCGCTGACGTCCGAGAAATTGATGTCGCGGTTGTTGTCGTGATAGATGTACTTGCCCCAATAGGGCGGACCACCGGGCTTGTTGCGGTCGTCCTTCTCGTCGATCAGGTTGCGATAGTACCAGTCGACATAGCGATCGCGCCCGTCCGCTTCGAGCACGGGGGTGATCGCGACGACCAGATTGTCGCGGATGCCCTTTATCATCGCGCTGTCTTCGGTGAGCAGGCGATAGGCCAGTTCCATCAGCATTTCCGGCGGGCCGGTCTCCGCGCTGTGGAGGCCGCCGGAGATGTGATAGAAGGGCTTGGTCTGCGCGATCACCGCCGGCGCGTCGGCGGCCGGCAGCTTGCGCGGATCGGCCAGCAGCGCCAGGTTCTTCTTGTAGGTATCGAGGCTGGCTATGTTCTCGGGGGCAGAGATCATGACCACGATGTTCTCGCGGCCTTCCTCGGTCTTGCCGATCTCGATGATCTTCACGCGGTCCGGCGCGGCTTCCGCCAGCTTGCGATAATAGGCGATGATCTGCTCGTAGTAGTGCAGCGTATCGGGCGCGCCGATAGTCTTGCCGAGCACCTGCTTGGGCGAGGGGATCGTCTGCGAGACCGGCAGGTGATCGACCAGCGGGCTCATGAACTCGGGTTTGGTGGTCCACCGCTTCACGTCGGCGGCGTAATCCGGGTCCATCTGCTGCGCCATGGCGGTACCGCTCAGCAGCATGGCCATGGCCATGCCGGCAACAATCGTTCTGTTCTTCACACGTGCTCCCCGAAAATGACGATTACCCGACGCGCCGGTCAGGCATGCTGAAACGCCTCACGCCACAGGCGCGAGGAAGAGAGGCTGGACAGTCCCTTTGAAAGGCGGCCAACCTTATCGGCGACCGGAACCGACACAACGCCTTTTCTTGCGCCGTGTGCGCGGATTGGCGAAGGATCATGCACGAGCGAAGCATTGTGCAGGCCGAAAATTCCACATTCGACGCGTTCCTCCACCATCTTCCCCTATCGCGCAACCGTCGCGCAGCTTTCCCGCGCTTCATGCAATCCGCGTGCATTCTGCGAATCCGGCCCCTTGCATTCTTATTGACGAGAACCCCCTCCTGTTTCACGCTCCCGGCCATAAGAACCTTTGGGGGCCGCGGCAGCGTGCATTTGCAACGTCGCGGAAAAATTGCGGGGAAACAAGGGAGTAGAATCTCCTCCTCTCATATGGGACTCCTGAAATCGGGCAGACAAGCCTGTCGATCGCATCCATTGCATCGGCATGGTGATTTGTCATACGGCGGCGCCTTCGCGCGTAGCCGCGTGATGAGGGAACAAGCAAAAGGGAGGTCAAGTGACAAAGAACATGAACCGGGGTTGCAGCTCAATCAACCTCAAGGCCATGCTGCTGGCGGCCGGAAGCGCGACGCTGCTCGCCACGCCGGCCCTGGCGCAGGAAACGCCGCAGGACCGCGGCGGCGATGAAATCGTGGTGACCGCACTGAAGCGCGAAACCAACCTGCAGGACACGCCGATCGCGATTTCCGCGATCAGCGGCGCAGCGCTTGCCAATTCGGGCGTGCAGAGCATCGCCGATCTGGGCGCGACCACGCCGGGCCTCAACTTCGTCGATGGCGGGCCTTCGCAGCGCCGCGTGGTCATCCGCGGCATCCAGGGTCCGGGCGAGCCGATGATCGGCACCTATTACGACGAAACGCCCGTGACCGGATCGATCGGCGCCAGCAACGACGCCGGCGGATCGACGCCCGAACTGCGCCTGTTCGACGTGCAGCGCGTGGAAGTGCTGCGCGGTCCGCAGGGCACGCTCTATGGTTCGGGTTCGATGGGTGGCACGCTGCGCGTGATCTACAACAAGCCGAACCTGGACACGGTGCAGGCCGGCGTGGACATCAGCGGTTCCAACACGCACCACGGCGGCTGGAACATGGAAGGCAGCGCGATGATCAACGCGCCGATCGTGACCGACAAGGTGGGTCTGCGCGTCGTCGGCTTCTATCGCAACCAGGATGGTTTCATCGACAACACCACGCTGGGCATCAAGAACATCAACAAGCAGGAAAGCTTCGGCGGCCGCGCGCTGCTGCGCCTGAAGCCGACCGAGCGCTGGACGATCGATCTCGCGGCCTACATCAACCGCAGCCGGACCGACACGCCGAGCTGGACCCTGGGCGCCGGCAAGTACATCTCCGATGCCTATACCCGACAGCCGGTGCGCGACAACGTGGAGCTGTACAGCATCACGTCGAACTATGACCTCGACTTCGCGACGCTGACGGCCACCGGATCGTACATGCACCGCAAGCTGTCGTCGGTCTCCGACGTTTCCCGTTACATCCGTGGGCAGCGCACGCCCGCCCGCTGCTCAGCGCTGGTTGCCGGCGGGGCGGCCTGTTCGCCGACCCAGCTCACAAACTTCTACGCGCTGGTCGATGGGCAGTCGACGTCGGCGCTGTTCCCGCAGCAGGACATGGACACCTGGACCGGCGAAATCCGCCTCAGCTCGAACGGCAAGGGGCCCATCAACTGGACCCTGGGCGGCTTCTATTCGAACCGCCACACCAACGTGGCCAATCCGCAGGTCAATGCCGATCCGCTGAACGGCCAGGTGATCTATCCGCTGCAAATCGCCACGGTGCGCTTCATCGATGACAGGCTGGAACAGATCGCGGGCTTCGGCGAAGTGTCGTGGGATATCACCGATCGCCTCAACCTGACCGGTGGCGCGCGCTATTTCCACTACAACAAGAACATCGTGGGCCAGACGACCGTTCCCTCGATCCTGGTCGGCGCGCGCCTCACGCCGCCCACGGCCGTCACGTCGGGCGAAAGCGGCTGGGTGGTCAAGGCCAACGCATCCTACAAGATCACGCCGGACGTGATGCTCTATGCCGAAGCGGCGCAGGGCTTCCGCCCGGGCGGCGCCAACCAGGTGCTTGGCCTCGACGCCGCGCTGACCGCGTACAATTCGGACAGCCTGTGGAACTACGAAGTGGGCCTCAAGACGGCGTGGTTCGATCGCAAGGTGACGCTCAACGTCGATGCGTTCCAGATCGACTGGAGCGACATGCAGATCACGCTGCGCACGCCCAACGGTGCCTTCTCCTACATCGGCAACGCCGGCAAGGCGAAGGTCAAGGGCATCGAGGCGGAAACCGGCATCCATCCGCTGCCGGGCCTGTCGATTCTGGGCAACTTCTCCTACATCGACGCCAAGCTGACCCAGAACCAGAACACCGGTGTGACCGCCACCTCGGGCCTGAAGGGCGATCGCATCCCCTACGTGCCCAAGATCATGGGTGGCGGTTCGGCGCAGTACAGCTGGCCGCTCAGCGAGTCGCTCTCGGGCTTCCTGCGGGCCGACTTCAACTATGTCGGCAGTTCGTGGTCGGATTTCCGTCCGAACTACGTCTATGCCCGCAAGGTTGACGATTACGCGCTGGTCAACGCCCGCATCGGCATCGAGGAGCCCGACAACAAGTGGGGCGTGTACCTCTTCGTCACCAACCTGTTCGACTCGACCGCGATCACGCGTTCCACGTCGAGCGCCATCGCCGTCGGCCGCACGCTGGTAACCAGCGCCACACCGCGCACGATCGGCGTCAATTTCCGTACCAACTTCTGACCCGGACGGAGCGGCCTTCAGCCGGGAGAAGGCCGCCCCGCTTCCTTTCCCATTTCAAGAGAGCGTCCATGTTCACCATCACCAGAAACCGTCTGGCCGCCACGGCCGCAACCACCGTTTTCGCCCTGTTCACCACCCCGGCCATGGCGAAGGATCTGGTGGTCCACGCCGGGCATCTGATCGACGGGGTCGGCGCGAAGCCGCGCGACAACGTATCAATCCTGATTCACGATGATCGCATCACCGGCGTCCAGGACGGGTTCGTCACGCCCGCCGGCGCGGACGTCATCGATCTTTCGACGGCCACCGTCCTGCCCGGCCTGATCGACATGCACGATCACATCACCTCGGCCTATACCGGCAAGAACCCGATCGCCGAGCGGGTGACGCATTCGGACCTCGATACCGCCTTCGATTCCGTGGGCTTCGCGCGCAAGACGCTGGAAGCCGGCTTCACCTCCGTGCGCGATGTCGGCGGCGAAACCGGCGTTGTCGTCGCGCTGAAGCGCGCCATCGCCGGCGGCAAGATCGCAGGGCCGCGCCTGTGGGTTTCGGGCTATCCGCTCGGCCCCACCGGCGGCCATGGCGATCCGCAGAACGGCATGAGCGCGGAACTCGATTTCCATAGCGAAGGCCGCGTCATCGATGGCCCGGACGAGGCCGCCAAGGTCGTCCGGCGGATGCACCGCGACGGCGTGGACCTGATCAAGATCATGCCCAGCGGCGGCGTGCTGAGCATCGGGGACGATCCCAACAACACGCTGATGACCGACGCGGAGATCAGCGCCGTCGTCAACACCGCGCACAGCCTTGGCATGCGCGTGGCCGCCCATGCCCACGGGCGCGACGCCATCATCCGCGCTTCGGCGCTGGGCGTGGATTCGATCGAGCACGGCTCGTTCGGCGATGCCGAAGCCTACAAGGTGATGAAGGCGCATGGCACTTATCTGGTGCCCACACTGCTGGTCGCCGACACCGTGGTCAAAGTGGCGAAGGCCCACCCGGAATCGCTGAACCCGTCCTCGGCCAAGAAGGCACTGGAAGTCGGCCCGATCACGATCGCCAACCTCGGCAACGCCTACAAGGCCGGCGTAAAGATCGCCTTCGGCACCGATCAGGGCATGGCGCCGCACGGCACCAACGCGCAGGAATTCGCGCTGATGGTCCGCGCCGGCATGACGCCGATGGACGCGATCCGCGCGGCTACGGTCAACGCCGCCGATCTGCTCAACGCCAGCGCGGACGTCGGATCGGTCCAGGCCAACCGCTACGCCGACCTGATCGCCGTGGCAGGCGATCCGCTGGCGGATGTCACCCAGCTCGAACGCGTGCGCTTCGTGATGAAGGGCGGCGCGGTCGTGAAGGGCTGGACGGACGCCGCGGCAAAGTAAGTGGAGAACGGGCCGGGGTACCGGCATTCGCAGGTTCGAATGCTGCCGCCGACACGCCGTCGAGCTTAGCAAAGTGAGTTCGGTCGACCTTCTGCGAGACGCCTTCCTTCGAGAAGAGTTCATAGAAGGTCGCGAACTCACTCTCGATCGAGGCGAGGCTCGGAAACACGATGGCCTTGTATTCCCGGAACGACTTGCCGCGAGAGCGCAATGCCATGAACGCGATCCAGACAGTGCCACTTGTTAGCGTCGCGAACTCGACTCCGTGTTCCACGGCAGTAGTTGGCTGCCTGAGTAAAACCATTGCGGACGGATTTAGAGCGGGGCCGTCGATCTTGTACTGTCCCAGCTTGAGGTCAGCCGTATCGAGGGGCAGCTTCCCGACGCGCTTAGCCTCAATGACCAGTGCCGGCGTGCCGCGATATTGCATTAGGTAGTCCGTATAGCGAGACAGGTCAGCCGTGGCTCTTTCTCGTTCGCAGCCAAACCACTGACGACGAAGCGATTCGCAATTTGACGATGACCTATCTCCAAATGGAGGACAGCTTCGGCGTAGAATGCGACGGATGGGGATGTGTTGGTCAGACGCAGGAATGATCGCGATGTCCTCTCGCGCCATTCCCGTGATTGCCACCTTTCCGGACACAACGGCATTGCAGATACTGCGAGATTGGAGCAATAATATCGAGTGGAAAGCGGACCGTCAGATCGAAGCAGTTCTCCAATGCGGCGTTTTGGGCTCGCTCTTATCTTTATTGGCTTGGGCGTATCTGCCTATTCGGGGCAAACGCCCTTCGCGCTTCTCACATTGCTTGGAGGCCTTATCGTGGTGGTCGAGTCCTGCCTAGCTTCACGATCGAACAGCGCCTAACCCGCCATTGCCGCCGATCGGCGACACTTAAGGCCGCACTATAAGCCGCCGTTCGCCGCCTCTCCTCGGAAGATGAACGAAGGAGCGGTTTCGTGGTCGGCCTCCAGGCCCTGCAGCATCGCCTTTTAAGGCGATCGCGGCGCGATGCGCCGATGGGCGGCTCACGCCCGATGCCGTTGAAAAAGTCGCCTTCTTGGCGAAGCGGAGGGTATTGATCGAAACGGCTGAGCAGAATCGCCTGACCTCATGTCATCGTCATCTGCCTGGCGATGCTGATCTTGGCTAGCTTGCGCAGGTTCTGGGTGGCAGCGGCGAGGTGGAACTCATCCCGGGCACCATTGGGTCCGCGTAATCGCAGCCGGTCGAGCCGCATGATGCGCTTCAGGTGGGCAAAAAGCATCTCGACCTTCTTGCGCTCGCGGCGTGAGGCGATCCATTCATCTTCCTGCGACAGGGCCCGAGCGAGATCGCGAGCGCCCTCGTGGATCGAGCGGGTCACCTTGCGAGCCGGCAGGATGGATGTGCATTGTGCATTGTGGCTTGAGCGCGCAGTTGCTGCAGTCCTGCTGCCGCGCTCGGTAGCGGATGAAGCCGTCCTGGTCGGCCTCCGGTCGCGGCGAGGTGAAGTTGCGGTTACGCGGTCGCAGACGCCTGCCGGCCGGGCAGATATAGCTGTCATCCTCGTGATCGAAGGTGAAGTCGCTGCGCTCGAAAGCGCCATCGCTTCTGGCGGACTTGTCGAAGACGGGCACATGCGGCTCGATGCCACGCTCGTGGACGAGCCAGGCGAGCATTCCCGCAGAGCCATAGCCGGTGTCGCCGATCAGCTTGCGGGGCAATAGTCCATGGCGATCGGCTGCCCGCTCGATCATCCGTTTGGCGGCGGTCACCTCGGCCTGGCGCACCGCCGTGCTCGCCTCGACATCCACGATCACCGCATTGTCGACGTCGATCAGGTAGTTGGTGGCGTAGCAGAAGTCGGCGCGGTTGCCGTGCGCCTGGGTATAGCGGGCCGCAGGATCGACAGGCGAAACGCGCTTGGGCTCAACCGGCGTTGCGCCGCCGAAAACGACATCGTCGAGTACGGCGAGATACTCCTCGACGGCACGCCCTGCCGGACCAGCGTCACGACCCTGCGTTCCCTCGACATAGGTCTGTCGGTTGGCCTCGGCGCGGATCAGGCTGGCATCGACAGCAAAGCCGTCACCGCCGACCAGTCCTTCCTCAATGCAGCGCCGCACGGTGGCTTCGAACAGCTGGCGGAACAGATCACTCTCACGGAAGCGTCCATGCCGGTTCTTCGAGAAGGCCGAGTGATCCGGTACGTCACCGTCGAGACCCAGGCGGCAGAACCAGCGGTAAGCCAGGTTGAGGTGCACCTCCTCGCACAGGCGGCGCTCCGACCTGATGCCGAAGCAGTACCCCACGATGAGCATCCGCAGCATCAGTTCGGGGTCGATCGAAGGGCGACCGATCGCGCTGTAAAAGCCGCGCAGGTGCTCGCGCATGCCCGACAGGTCCACGAACCGGTCGATTGCCCGCAGCAGATGATCGGCCGGAACGTGTCGATCCAGACTGAACTCGTAGAACAGGGCTTCCTGCGCCACTCGGCGCTCGCCCATCATCGCTTGGCATCCTTCAGCATGTTGATGCTGAATCAAACCCTCACCCCGACTGCAAGACCGACTTTTTCAACGGTATCGCCCACTTTCGGTCATTGGCAATTAGCGCTGGACTACCTTGAGAAACCGTCTCCCGAGGTAAGTCTCAACCGCCTCCTGAAGGTTTGGCGCCGTCACCACCTTGATGTTGTGCCGCGAATCGAATGGCCCGAATAGGACCGCCTTTTGGGAATCGTCGAGATAAACTCGAGCACGAATATAACTACCACCTTCCTCGAAATGATATTCGAGGTAGTTGTAGTATTGGCCAAATCTTCACCGATCCAGATTTCATCAATCGAATGCTCGATCTGAACCGGTGTGATCACGTCGCCTCGCTGCATTAGAATCTTGTGGCGAAACCAAACCGAACTGGCAACGTCAGATTTCCTCCAGCCCAGGCCATTGCTGGGACCAGCGAGATTGATAAACAAACGACCGCTTCCAGTGTGTGAGTCCAGGCGCCTGAATGTCGACTATTGCGGCGACTCACGAATTTGGCCTAGCCTTGCGCGGACTGCTTCCAAAAGTCGCGCCGTGCCAGCGTGTGAACGCTCCGATGGAACTGTAGCCCAGCAAATCGGCCACCTCGGTGATACGCATTCTGGGATTGGCAAGATACTGTACGGCAAGGTGCATCCGCGCGCTGTTCAGCAACGCAGTGAAACTGGTGCCTTCGACGTCGAGGGCGCGCTGTAGCGTTCGGACTGTCATTCCCAGTGCTGCGGCGCATTGCTGTATACTGGCGCGTCCGGAGGGAAGCAGGAGCTGGATCAATTGGCTTACATCCTGCACGGTTGTGCGATCAACCGGGCTCATGACGGCTTCCAGCAGTTGCCTTGCATGGAGGGCCAGCTGATCATCTGCCTTGATATTGGCGTGGTCCAGATCGGCTTTGGGTAAGACAATGCCGTTGAACTCGCTGCCGAATTGTGGGCGACAATGGAACACGCGCGAGAAGATCGGTAGCTCTGCAGTTGGTGGTGCCTCGTGCGTGAAGCAGACCATCGTCGGGGACCACAGATCGCCCAGCACACTGCGACATAGCCTCGCAAGTACACCAAGGGCCAGATTGTTCGACTGTCGTGAGGGCTCAGGGCGGCGAAGCTGGAAGTCCTCACGTAGGATCACATCCGCGCCATGCTCCTCGAAGTGGAGGACCAGCGTCGAATTGATGCGCGAGCGGAATTCGGCAAGGGTAGAGAGCGCCTGCCGCAGCGTAGGTTGGTGCGCGATCAGCAGGCTCGTCGCCCCCAGATTGGCAAGTGAACGGCATTCCGCCATGCGAAGCCCCAAGGTCATGCACCCGGTGATGGCGGCACTGCGTTCGAGCAGGCGGATTGCAGCCTGGGCCGGAATCAGTTGTTCGGGATTGACCAGCAGATCGCTCGATAGCCCCTGCTCGCGGAGCAGTGGTCTGGGATCGACGGCGAAAGTTGCCATCGTTTCCATATAGCCGGTCAGTGCCGCTACCCTGACGTACTCTGCCAAGTCCTGTCTCCCTTCGCACCAGCTAGTGTGGCGTCGAATGGGAAAACAATGTCATGAAATGTGAAAAAGACAAGCGCGGTCCGCTCTAACTACATGGCAACTGCACAGCATGATCACTGCAATGGCAGGCGCATTGGGGAGAGACATCGCGATGGCTAAGGCTGTCCGTTTTTATGAAACCGGTGGACCCGAGGTCCTCAAGCTTGAGGATGTCCATGTCGGCGAGCCCGGGCCGGGCGAGGTCCGCATCCGCCACGCGGCGGTGGGCTGCAACTTTGCCGATACCTACTTCCGCTCGGGCTACTATCCGGTGCAGCCGCCCTGCGGCATCGGCGTCGAAGGTGCGGGCACTATTGTCGCTCTCGGCGAAGGGGTTGCCGGTTTCGCTGTCGGTGATCGCGTGGCCTACAATGGCAGTCCGCTCGGAGCCTACAGCACCGAACGTGTGATGCCGGCAGCCCCGCTGTTCAAGTTGCCCGACACGATCACTTTCGAGCAAGCCGCTGCCTCGACTATGCGCGGCCTTTCCGCGACATACTGGCTGGTCAAGGCCAACCCCTCGATCAAACCGGGCGATACGATCCTGCTGCACGCAGCGGCGGGCGGCGTCGGCTTGCTCGCGGTCCAGATTGCCAAGCTGCTCGGCTTGCGGGTGATCGGCACTGTCTCGAGCGAGGAGAAGGCCGAAAAGGCGCGCGCCCTGGGCTGTGACGAGATCATCTTCTATCGCCGCGAGGACGTAGCCGCCCGGGTCAGGGAACTGACCGATGGCCAGGGCGTGAGCACTGTGTTCGACAGTGTCGGCAAGGACACGTTCGAAGGCTCGCTCAAGTCGTTGAAGCGGCGCGGCGTGCTGGTCGGCTGCGGCACTGCTTCGGGGCCGTTTCCACCGATCGATGCCTTCCAGATGATGCTGCAGGGCTCGGTCTATTTCACCCGCCCCGCCTTTGCCGACTACTATGCCGACCCTGCCGAGCGCGCCGAACTGGCAGCGCTCTGGTTCGGACACCTCGCCGCCGGGCGGATCAAGGTCGAGATCGGCCAGCGCTATCGCCTTGCTGACTGCGTCGCGGCGCACCGCGATCTTGAAGGCGGACGCACCATCGGTTCGTCGATCTTCGTAATCTGAGGAGGAAAGCCGTGCGGGTCGAAAAGCTTGCCACCCATATCGGCGCGGAACTGGCTGGCGTGAACCTTGCCGACGCGGTCCATGACGACGCCCTGTTCCGCGTGATCCGAATGGCGCTGCTCGAACACAAGGTGCTGTTTTTGCGCGATCAGGATTTCGACCGCGCCACCCATGTCGCATTCGCCGAGCGCTTCGGGGCGCTCGAGGACCATCCAGTAGCCGGGAGCGATCCCGACCACCCGGGTCTTGTCAGAATCTACAAGGACGAGAATTCGCCGCCTGATTTCTATGAAAACGCCTGGCACTGCGACGCCACCTGGCGCGAGGCTCCGCCGATGGGCTGCGTGCTGCGCTGCGTGGCCTGCCCGCCGGTAGGCGGCGACACGATGTGGGCGAACATGGCTAAGGCCTATGACGACCTGCCGGCCCACGTGAAGCAGACCATAGCCCCGCTCAAGGCGCGCCATTCGATCGAGGCTTCGTTCGGTGCGCGGATGGACGAGGCGGAGCGCCATGCCCTGAAGACGCGCTACCCCGATGCCGAGCATCCCGTGGTACGCACCCATCCGGAGACCGGCGAGAAAGTGCTGTTCGTAAACGGCTTCACCACGCACTTCACCAATTACCACACCGCCGACAACGTCCGCTTCGGTCTGGACTATGCGCCGGGTGCCGCGAATCTGCTGCAGTACCTGATCAGCCGTGCGAGCATTCCCGAATACCAGGTACGCTGGCGCTGGCAGCCCAACTCGGTGGCGATCTGGGACAACCGTTCGACCCAGCATTACGCAGTCATGGACTACGCCCCCACGGTCCGCCGCATGGAGCGCGCTGGCATCATCGGCGACCGCCCCTACTGACATCCATCGACGACAAGAAATCCAAGGAGAGATCCGATGCAGTTCCTCGACGACTCCCTGCTCCCCCGCAATCAGGAAAAGCTGGTTATCACAGTTGCTCCCTATGGCCCGGAATGGGCGCCGGAAGACTTCCTTGAAGATATTCCCGTGACGATGGACGAGCAGGTCCAGAAGGCCGTGGACTGCTACAATGCTGGTGCAACGGTCCTCCACCTGCACTGCCGCGAGTTAGACGGTCACGGCTCAAAGCGCCTGTCGATGTTCAACGAAATGATCGACAAGATCCGCACCGCCGTACCTGAGATGATCATCCAGGTTGGCGGCTCGATCTCCTTCGCTCCCGAAAGCGAGGAAGAGGGCGCGGAGGCAAAGTGGCTGTCGGACGAGGTGCGTCACATGCTGGCCGAGCTTACGCCAGCCCCAGAACAGGTCACCATCGCCGTCAACACCACGCAGATGAACATCATGGACCTGATGCACGAGGAGGAATACGCGCAGACCTCCATCGCCAATCCGGCGCTCTATCACGCCTATCGCGAGATGGTCGTTCCCGCAGGGCCTGCCTGGGTCGAGGAGCACCTGCGCCGCCTGACAGGCGCCGGCATCCAGCCGCACTTCCAGCTGACCTGCATGCCCGACATGGAGACGGTCGAGCGCCTGATCCGCAGAGGCCACTACAAAGGCCCGCTGAACCTAACCTGGGTCGGCATCGGTGGTGGTTTCGACGGGCCGAACCCTGCAAACTTCATGGAGTTCATCCGCCGCGCGCCCGATGGCTCGACCGTGACGCTCGAAAGCGTGATGGGCAACGTCCTGCCGATCAACACCATTGCCATCGCGCTTGGCATGCATGCCCGCTGCGGGATCGAGGACACGATCTACGATCCGCACGGCAACAAGATGGGCTCGGTCGCGCAGATCGAACAGCTTGTCCGCATCAGCCGCGAACTGGGCCGCGAGGTGGCCAACGGTGATGAGGCGCGCGCAATCTACAGGATTGGCACGCAGTACAACTCGACGGAGGAAACGCTCGCCCGCCTCGGCATGGCGCCCAACCGCGAGCGTGGCCAGCTCGCCGTGCCGATCCGCGAAGTGGCATGAACGTTACCGTTCTCTTCGTGCCGGGCCTGCGCGATCACGTCGAGGATCACTGGCAGACCCATGCGGCACGCGCGATACCGGGCTCGGTCACGGTCGAACCGTTGACCGAGGACCGGCTGAGCCTTGCCGCGCGTGTCTCCGCACTGGATGCCGCGCTGAATGAGATCGAGGGCGACGTGGTGATCGCCGCCCACAGCGCCGGCTGTCTGATGGTCGCCGAGTGGGCGCGCAAGCCTACCCGCGCGGTCCGTGGCGCACTGCTGGCAACGCCGGCAGATGTCGAGAACCCGTTGCCGCCCGGCTACCCCTCGCTGGAAGATCTCACCGCCCATGGCTGGTGCCCGATCGCACGCGAGCGCCTGCCGTTCTGCACGATCGTGGTGGCCAGCAACAACGATCCGCTCGGCTCGTTCGACCGCATTGCCGACCTCGCCTGGTGCTGGGGCGCGCGGCTGCACGACGCGGGGGATGTCGGGCATCTCAATCCGCCTGCGGGTTTCGGCCCCTGGGACGAGGCACTGCCGTTGATCAAGCAGGTCACGGCGGGCTAAGCATCGGATCGGGAAAGAAAAATGGCTGGGCCAATCAGCATCGATAGCGGACATGAAGGTCCCGCAAAGGGCAGCGCCTACAGCTGGATCGTCTTTGCGCTGAGCTTTGGCCTGTTGATATCCGACTACATGGCTCGGCAAGTGCTCAACGCCGTGTTCCCGCTCCTCAAGGTCGAATGGCATTTGAGCGACGGACAGTTGGGGCTCCTCTCGGGGGTCGTCGCGGTCATGGTTGGCCTGCTGACCTTTCCGCTCTCGCTCGCCGCCGACCGCTGGGGCCGCGTGCGCAGCCTCGCGCTCATGGCGGTGCTGTGGAGCCTGGCCACGCTGCTCTGCGCGGTGGCGAGTGGCTTTGGCGAGATGCTCGTCGGACGCGCGCTCGTCGGCGTTGGCGAGGCGGCCTATGGCAGCGTCGGGATCGCCGTGGTGATCAGCGTGTTTCCGCAGCGCCTGCGCGCTACCCTCGCAGCGGCCTTCATGGCGGGCGGGCTGTTCGGACAAGTCCTTGGCGTGGGCATCGGAGGCACGATCGCGGCCTCTCACGGCTGGCGCAGCGCGTTCATGGCGATCGGTGTTGCCGGGTTGATACTGGGCGTGCTCTATCCGCTGCTGGTCAAGGAACGGCGCATCCGCGCGATGGCCCCGCAGACCGGCGGGCGGGACAATGGCGATGCTGCGGGAATGTCCGCACCCTTGCGCGCGCTCGTCCGCAGCCGCTCGGTGAGGCTGGCCTATCTCGGCAGTGGCCTGCAGATGTTTGCGGCGGGCGCGATGCCAGTGTGGTTGCCAAGCTTCCTCAACCGGAACTACGGCTATGCGGTAGACCGCGCCGGGCAAGTGGCCGCGCTGCTGCTGCTGGCCTGCGGCACGGGGATGGTGGTTTGCGGAATGGTCAGCGACCGCGTCGCGCAGCATCGGCCAGAGCGCAAGATCAGCCTCGCCATGGCCTACTGCATCGGTACGGCCGCGAGCCTCGCGCTGGCGATGGCTCTTCCCGCCGGTGTCGCGCAACTCGCGCTGATCGGCCTTGCTATGTTCCTCGTTGCCGGAACGACCGGTCCGGCCGGCGCGATGGTCGCAAACCTCACCCCTCTCGCCATCCACGGTTCCGCCTTTGCCACGCTTACGCTCGCAAACAACCTGATCGGGCTGGCTCCGGGGCCGATCGTGACCGGACGCATCGCCGACGCGCTGGGACTTGCCGGAGCATTCCGGATCCTGCCGCTGTCCTGCATCGCCGCCGCCTTCACCTTTGCGGCCATGCGCCGCAGCTATCTTGCCGATCTGGCCACCGCCAAGGGCACCTGACCCATGCAGACCCTGACCGACCGCATCCGGGCGCTCGCCCTGTGGCTCGGAGGAGCGCTTGTCATAGCCGCAGCGGCGACGTTGCTGTCGGAACACTAAGCCACCCAGGTCATGCTCTATGTGCTGCTGGGCATGGCGTTCAACTTCCTGATGAAGGGCGAGCAGACGCGGTTGGGGATCGAGTTCGCCTCGGAAACGCTACTGCGAACCGGGGTCGCGCTGCTCCGCTGGGCTCAGGTGAGCGCGCCCGGCTGGGGATCGGTGGTGACGGTCCTGGCGATCCTGCATCTGAATCTTGTGTGACACGAAATGCAAAATCGCTGTCGTGAATTGTGAAATATCACCTCCACGTGGCCGGTATCACGATGACAACAACGGGAAGTTTGGGGAGGATACTGAAATGCCCACTGGACACTTGCGTCTTTGCGCCAGCGCGTTCGCCATCCTGGCATCGAGCGCGACCATGGCCCACGCGCAGGACAGCGCAGCCGAGACCACCAGCCCGGCGCCCGCAGGCGGCGAAATTATCGTGACCGCACAGAAGCGCGCCGAGAGCGTGCAGAGCGTGCCGATCTCGATCGCCGCCTTCAGCGGCGCCAGCCTCGACAAGCAGAACGTCGTGACCGTGCTCGACCTCGGCAAGGTCGCTACCAATTTCCAGACCGTGCGCTCGTCGAATACCGGCTCGACCCGCATCGGCATCCGCGGCGTCGGCTCGCTTGCCAACACGCTGATCGAACCCAGCGTCGCGGTGTTCGTCGATGGCGTTTACGTGCCACGTTCGGGCTCGGTATTGGGTGCATTCCTCGACATAGAGGGCGTGGAAGTGCTGCGCGGGCCGCAGGGTACCCTGTTTGGCCGCAACGCCAGTGTCGGCGCGCTTTCGCTGCGCAGCTCACTGCCCAAGAGCGAGTTCAGCGGTGAAGTCAGTGCCGAGGTCGGTTCGTTCGACCGCTACAAGATTGCCGGCAACGTCAACCTGCCGCTGACCGAGAACGTCGCCTTGCGCGTCGCGGGCATGGGCCAGTGGTTCAAGGGGCCCTGGGTCAACAAGCTCGATGGCAAGCACTACGGCGGATCGGACGACGTCTCGTTCCGCGGCACCCTCAAGGTCGATCTCGGCAATGTCGAATGGATCCTGCGCGGCGACTACACGCGCCTCGACGGCGATGGCGTCGCCAATTTCGATTTTGATCCCAACTCGGTCAGCGCTGCACGCCTTGCCTTCATCCAGGCCGCGTTTAACGGCGGGCCTGACACAAACCTCAACGACCGCGTGATGAACCAATCGATGGCGACTGGCCTGGTCGACGAGAACTGGGGCGTCTCGAGCACCGCCTCGCTCGAGTTGGCAGGCGGCAGCACGCTCAAGCTGATCAACAGCTATCGCGTGTGGACCAACGACCAGCTCGATGGCGATATCGTCTACTTCCCGGTCAGCCTCGCCTCGCGCCGGAGCCTGTTCGATTCGAAGAGCCAGAATCACGAGCTGCAGTTCATCTCTCCCGAAAAAGAATGGCTTGGCGGCAAGTTCGACATGGTCGCTGGCGTCTATTACTTCGAAGAAGATTTCGCGCTGGCCGAAGAGCTCAACATGGGCACCGCCTTCTGTGGCGTGCTGGTTCCGGCAGGACCAGCGCGCACGGCCTGCGCCACCTACTATGCCGTGAACAACGGCATTGCGGCGACCGATCAGGACGTGTTCCAGAACGTCAAGAGCTTCGCTGCCTACGGTCAGGGCAATCTGCACCTGTCGGACCAGCTGACCCTTACGCTAGGTGGCCGCTGGACCACCGACAGCAAGCGCGGCAGCTATGCCCAGGCGTCGAGCCCGTTCACACAGACCCTGCGCGCCACCGAGAAGCTGACATTCCCCGGTATCAAGGAAGATCGCTTCACCTATCGGGTAAGCCTAAATTACAAACCCAATGACGACATTCTCGTCTTCGCCAACCACTCGACCGGTTACAAGTCGGGTGGCTACAACTCGGGTGGTGGCACGCCATCGCTTTCAGTCGTCGATGGCAGTGGCAACCTCGTGTCGACCAAGCGCCTGTTCACCCGCGAGACTGTCAAGAACTACGAACTTGGCGTGAAGTCGAGCTGGCTTGACCGCAAGGTCCGCGCCAACATAACCCTTTATCGCATGGATATCGGCGGGTTCCAGGATCGCGCATTCGACGGCGTCAGCTTCATCGTGCGCAATGCCGGGAATTTGCGCCAGCAGGGCGTTGAACTGGACCTCAGCATCGCTCCGAGCCGCGACTTCTCGATCTCGGGCTCGGTGGCCTATCTCGACTCGAAGTTCACCGACTTCAGGACCGCCTCCAACCTGCCTGGCCTTCCCGGCACCCAAGACCTGACCGGCAAGCCCAACACCTTCTCGCCCAAGTGGTCAGGCAATGTAGCGGTGGATTGGGGCACGGACCTCGGGCAGGGTGGCATGCGCCTGGCGGTCAACGGCACGATGTCGTTCATTTCCAGCCAGTTCGTCGGCACCGTGAACGACAGCAACCCGCAGTCACTGGCAGGTGCTTATGCACTCCTCGGTGGCCGAATCTCGCTGAGTGGTGCGGACGATCGTTGGACGCTGTCGGTCTTCGTGCGCAACCTTGCCAACAAGCACTATCGTCCTTTGACCGTGTACCAACCGCTTGGCGCGGCGCTGGGTCTCAACAACACTGTGTTCCCCGGCAGCACTGCCAACCGCGTCTTGGCCAGCGAGCCGCGGATGTTTGGAGCTGCCGCAACTTATCGCTTCTGATCACCAACTGTCAGTCGCGCCCCGCAGAACACACTAAAGGTACGAAGGCTGTGTTGAACCAGCCAGGTGGGCGCGACCGCCAAGACTCTTGACGGCCTGTCGCAAGCGAACCGCGCCTGCCTCCTGCTTCTGACCCTAGGTCATGCTGGTGGATGAAAGCTACATGGCAAAGTTTCCATGGCCGTTTTGGTCACTGTCGCCAATCGGCCATGCTTACGGCCTCGCTGTAAGCCGCCGCTCTCCGCCTCTCCCAGAAGATGAACGAAGGAGCGGTTTCGTGGTCGGCCTCCAGGCCCTGCAACGTCGTCTTTGAAGGCGGCGCCTGACGGCCGATATGCAGCACTTGCCCACCCAACAGCCTGCGCCCAGCAGGCGCGGCGTGTTCTGAAGACGCCGAGTTCGAGACTTGCTTCCTGTCATGTGTTGGGGACACCGATTTGACCGCAAGGATCGGGACGCTTGCTCCCATGCTGTCTGCTACGGCGGGCCTCAAGCAAGGAGTTTTGTCAATGTCATTCCGTGTCCTCGGGCTCGATCCAAGCCAATTTCATGGTCTCGCCGGACTTTCCGATGATGATCTGGCCCGCGCCGGTGCGCGCAGGTATGTGGTTGATACCAAGCCGGGTTTCCCTGACCGGATCGAGGTCCGCGACCTTGATGTTGGAGAGACGGCAATCCTGCTCAACTACGAACATCAACCCGCCCGAACACCCTACCGGTCGCGCCACGCCATTTTCGTGCGCGAGGGTGCGGACCGTGCTTTGGACGTGATCAACCTACTGCCCGAAGCACTCCGCATCCGCCTGATATCGCTGCGTGCGTTCGATGCGTCGGGCGAGATGATCGACGCGGACCTTGCCGAGGGCGAAGCCCTGGCGCCTCTGATCGAGCGATTTCTCGCCAATCCGGACGTGGCCTATCTTCATGCCCATTATGCCAAGTATGGTTGCTATGCCGCCCGCATCGAACGGGCCTGAGGATGGTCATTATGGAAGGCGCCACATGAACGACCAGCCAATGGGCCTTCATACGCGCATCGCCGGCCATGACTGGGCGGCGATCGCGGCCAACCTTGATCAGGAAGGCTGGGTCGTCCTGCCCGGCCTGCTTGATGGCGGGGAATGCAATGCCGTGGCTGCGCTTTGCGGTCCCACGAATGTGTTCCGATCCCACATCCATATGGCCCGCCATGGCTTCGGCAGAGGTGAGTATCGCTATTTCGCCTATCCCTTGCCTTCGCTGGTCGAGGAGGCGCGGACCTCTCTTTATCCGCGCCTCGCGCCGATCGCCAATGGCTGGCATGAGCGGATGGGGATCGACGTCCGCTTCCCTGCCGATCATGCCACCTTCCTGGTGCGATGCCATGAGGCTGGGCAGAGGCGCCCGACGCCCCTGCTGCTGGAATATGGGGAGGGCGACTACAACTGCCTGCACCAGGATCTTTACGGCGACCATGTGTTTCCCTTGCAGGTCGCAGTCCTGCTGTCCGAGCCTGGCAAAGATTTTACCGGCGGCGAGTTCGTCCTGACTGAACAGCGGCCACGCATGCAGTCGCGCCCGGCGGTCGTGCCGCTAGGTAAGGGCGACGCGGTCCTGTTTGCCGTGAACTTTCGCCCGCAGCGTGGCGCGAAAGGCGACTATCGCGTCACTCTGCGCCATGGTGTCAGCAAGCTGCGTTCGGGCAAGCGACATACGCTGGGGATCATCTTCCATGATGCAAGCTGATCTATTCGCCAACGAAAGGCGCGACGTGGAGCTTGGGCCGGGTGCCGCGATCCTGAGCGGCTTTGCCCTCGATGTGGCCGATGCATTGATGACGCATGTTGAACGAATGTCTGCCCTGTCGCCCTTTCGCCATATGGAGACGCGCGGCGGTAAGGTCATGTCCGTGGCCATGTTCAACTGCGGTGCATGGGGCTGGGTGTCGGATCGTTCGGGCTATCGCTATGAGGCGATCGACCCTGAGACAGGGACGCCATGGCCTGAACTCCCCCCGCTTTTTCTCGACCTCGCGAAGCGCGCCGCCGACATCCTCGGCTTTGATGGGGCCGTGCCCGACGCCTGTCTCGTCAATCGCTACGTCGCCGGATCACGCCTTTCCCTCCATCAGGACAGGAATGAGCGGGATCGTGAGGCGCCGATCATTTCGGTGTCCTTGGGCTTGACGGCGACCTTTCTGTGGGGCGGTCATCAGCGCAGCGATCGGCCTGCGCGCCACCGGCTCTTTCATGGCGATGTGGTCGTCTGGGGCGGCCCGTCGCGCATGGTCTATCACGGTGTGGATGAACTCAAAGGCGCAGATCACCCGGTGACCGGCGCGATGCGCTACAACCTTACCTTTCGAAAGGCCCGATGACTAACCTGTGTCGACTTTAGCAGTGGGTTGAATTGTGGATCGGCGTGCAAAAAGGACCCCGTTAGCGGGGTGATCGGCGTCTAAAAGGGACCCCTCATTTCGATAGCTTACACAGCCGCGTGGAAGTTCATGCGGCGAGATCGGGATGTTGGTTTTGGAGACAGTGGTTCGTATCCGGCGTGAGTATGCCGGCGGGAAGGCGATCAAGGCGATCGCGCGTGATCTGCATGTGTCGCGGAAGGTAATCCGCAAGGCGATCCGGGCGCCGGAAGGCGCATTTGATTATCGGCGCAAGGTTCAGCCGCTGCCGCGGATCGGTCCGTTTCAGGATCGGCTGGATGTGCTGCTGGAAGAGAACGAGTTACGGGGCCGACGTGACCGGCTTCGGATGACCCGTATCCACGACCTTCTGGTGCGTGAGGGTTTCGAGGGCTCTTACGATGCCGTGCGCCGCTATGCGGCACGGTGGAAGATCGAGCGGCGCAGGGATGTCGGAGACGGGACGACTGCCTTTATTCCGATGCTGTTCCAGCCCGGCGAGGCCTACCAGTTCGACTGGAGCCACGAGGATGTCGAGATCGCCGGCAAGCCGATGCGGGTAAAGGTCGCGCACATGCGGCTGTGCGCATCGCGGGCTGTGTATGTCCGGGCCTATCCACGCGAGACCCAGGAGATGCTGTTCGACGCGCATGCGCGCGGCTTTGCCTTCTTCGGCGGCGTGCCCCGGCGCGGCATCTACGATAATATGAAGACGGCGGTGACGAGCGTGTTCACCGGCAAGGACCGGGTGTTCAACCGGCGGTTCCTGATCATGGCCAACCATTATATGGTCGAGCCCACGGCCTGCTCGCCGGCGGCGGGATGGGAGAAGGGTCAGGTCGAGAACCAGGTGCAGACGATCCGAGGGCGCTTCTTCCAGCCCCGTCTGCGGTTCGCCAGCCTCGAGGAGCTCAATGGCTGGCTGGAAGCTGAGTGCCGACGCTGGGCCGAACGGCAGGCCCATCCTGAGCAGGGCGACCAGACCGTGGCGCAGATGCTGGAGATCGAACGTCCTGCATTACAGTCGATGCTGGGGCCGTTCGACGGCTTCAACGAGAGCGAGCACGGCGTGTCGGGCACCTGCCTGATCAGCTACGATCGCAACCGTTACTCGGTCCTCTCGACAGTGGCGCGGCGCACTGTGCAGGTTCGGGCCTATGCCGACCGTATTGTCGTGCGATGCGGCGATGAGGTCGTCGCTGAGCATCCCCGCTTCTTCGGGCGGAACCGCACCATCTATGATCCCTGGCACTATCTGCCGGTGCTGGCCCGCAAGCCCGGCGCTTTACGCAACGGAGCACCCTTCCAGGACTGGGAACTGCCGCCGGCGCTCGCCCGATTGCGACGCAAGCTGGGTAACGGCGATGATGCCGATCGGCGGTTCGTGCGCGTGCTGGCGGCCGTGCTGACCGATGGCCTGGAACTCGTCGAAGCCGCCGTGCGGGAGGCACTGGCAACCGGCACGGCGAGCGACGACTTGATCCTCAATATCCTGGCACGGCGCCGCGAACCGCCGCGACCGCTGACGATCGTCACGTCGGAGGACAATGCCCTGCGGCATCCGCCGATCGCCGACTGTGCCCGTTACGACCAACTGAGGAACTTTCATGCAGCGGCATGACATGATCGACGCGATGCGCGGGCTCGGACTCAAAGGGATGGCCGGCGCGTTCGATGAGACCGTCACCACAGGGCTTCAGCGCCAGCGCACGACGATGGAGATACTGACCGATCTGCTGCGTGCGGAGGCAACGCACCGCCACGCCGCCTCGATCCGATACCGGATGGCGGCCGCCAAGCTGCCGGTGGTGAAGGACATTGATGCTTTCCACTTCGAGGGGACGCCGATCAACGAGGGGCTGGTCCGTTCGCTGCACGGCGGGGCGTTCCTCCCCGCACGGCGCAATGTCGTCCTGGTCGGTGGCACCGGCACCGGCAAGACCCATCTGGCCATCGCCATCACCGCCAATGTCGTCCGCGCTGGAGCGCGGGGGCGTTACTTCAACACCGTTGATCTGGTGACCCGCCTCGAAGAGGAAGCCCGGATCGGCAAAAGCGGCGCGCTTGCCGCCCAGCTCTCTCGCCTCGACCTCGTCGTGCTCGATGAGCTTGGCTATCTTCCCTTCGCCCGTTCAGGCGGGCAGTTGCTGTTCCATCTGGTCAGCAAACTTTACGAGCAAACCAGCGTCATCATCACGACCAACCTGGCGTTCGGAGAATGGCCGACGGTGTTCGGCGACCCCAAGATGACCACCGCTCTCCTCGATCGCGTCACCCATCATTGCGACATCATCGAGACCGGCAATGACAGCTGGCGCTTCAAGAACCGAAACTGATCCCTGCCGCACGCAGGATTAAGGTGCCTTGCGCTGCGCGCGCCTCCGGTCGGGCTCCGCCCTCCCTACGCCGCGCGCAGCGCAAGGCGCGTTCCTCGACCGTCCTGCCATCGTTGAGAGGGGGTCCCTTTTGCGCGCCGATCGGGGGTCCCTTTTGGACGCCGATTGACAACTTCGGGGCATCGGATGATTCCTTCGAAACGCCGGGCGCGCGGACAGGATGCGGAGCGACTCGACTTGCCGGCCTCTATACCCTAGGGGGGTATGGTATCAAGGGGGAAAGGGCCGATCATGAGCCATGTCGCCGAGGAAAAGCAGAAGCTCCTCAATCGACTTAAACGGTTGCGCGGACAGATCGATGCGCTCGAACGCGCGGTCGATGGCGATGTGGAATGCGCCCGTGTGCTTCAACAGGCCACCGCCTGCCGCGGCGCGCTGGAAGGCTTCATCGCCGAGGTGATCGAGGATCACATCCGCGAACACATGATCGAACCCGATCTCCCCATCAACGATCCCAAGGTGCAGGCCGCCGAGGAACTGGTGGCAATCATCAGGGCCTATTTGCGGTAGTCGGGCCACACCGTGCCGCCAAACAGAATGGCAATCTTGCGCTGATATTCGCCGGATGAACCTATGACCGGTTCCGACGTCGCCGCCAGCGGCGCGACCGGTATTGCGGCGGCAATATCCGTCGGCGCTCCCCGACCGTGCTTCGCGATAGCCTGCCGGTCGGGACCGGGACCGCCGACCATTTCAACAGATCCTCGGCGTGCGGGTTCAGAAGGCGAGGCGCAGGCCGGCGATGCCCTTCAGGCTGTAGCTGTTGCCGAAGTCGCGGAGCGCGGTGTTGGCCGAGAGCTGGCTGTAGAACATGACGCGGCCAAGCTGCACGCTGCCGCCCAGCCCGAATTCCCCCCAGAACCGCTCATTGCTGCGCACGATCGGCGTGCCCGAGACCTGGGTCACCGTGCCGTCCAGCCACTCGTAGCTCAGGTTTACCACGCCGTAGAGATGGCTGGTGGCGTCCTGGCGATCGAGCGAGATGCCCCACCGTGTCTTCAGGCCGTTGCCGACGCGCGACGAAACCTCTGCGCCGTTCGGATCGGTGAAGCGATCGAACCCGACGGTCGAATAGACCATCTGGATTTGCGGTGTCACCGACAGCTTGCCCGAAAGCGGCGAACGCTTGCCCACTTCGATGCTGTAGGCCTGACCGGTGCCATTATTGCCATTGGCCAGTTCGCCGAGCGTGTTCGATTTCAGCGTGCTGTCGAACCACGTGAACTGCGCCCGGCCATCGACATAGAACCCTTGAGGCCCGAACCAGCTGAGCGTCGCACCCGCGCCGTAGCCGCGCGTCTTGATGCTGCCATTGCCGAAGGGCGAGGCGATGTCCGCCCGCGCTTCGCCATAGCTGGCCAGCACCCCTGCCACGAAAGTCGAGCCATCGCCGCGGGTGCTGACCGTCTGGTCCACGCCCAGCTCGATCTTCCAGCTATCGACATTCAACCGGGAAAGGCTGGTGGACTGAACGGCATTGGGGCGTGATCGGGCGCTCTCCATGCGGCCCCAGATGCCCGAGATGCCATCGCTGCCCGCACTCCAGCGACGATTGCCGACGCGCTCCTGCATCGTGCCGATCGCGTTGAGCGTTGCCAGCGTCTGGCCATAGGCCTCGTAGACCGGCACGCCGGGCTGGTAGAGCGGCGTTTCCGGCGGAGCCGCCGGGCTCAGCAGGGCGGAGCGGAGATACCAGTCGCCATCGGTGGGGGTGGTGACGCCGTTCTTGTATAGCCGGTAGCCATAAGCGCCGGCAATCACCGCAGGAGCACCTTCGAAGACATAATCGCCCTCCAGGGTGAAAACACCGTTCGAGGCACCCGTCACATCGATGATCTTGATGCCCTGAACCGTGGGCGCGCCCATGCCGCCCAGGTTGATCACCTTGACCCGCGTCGTGCCTGCGGTCGAACCGCCCACGACCAACTGGTCGGCCCGTGCGCTGTCGCCGCCAAGCGCGGCTTCGATTTCCAGCGTGCCGTTTACGCCGGTATAATTGCCAGTAAGGGTAAGCGTCCCCACGCCGGAGATGCCGGGTGCGACAATGCCGGAATTGACGACCGTGCCCAGCGTGCCGGTGCCCTCGATACGGCCGGCCGCGTCGACTTTGGTGGTGCCATCCAGGGCGCCGGCTACGGCCAAGGTGCCCGCCGCGACCCGGGTGGTGCCGCTGACTCCCCGGCCCATGTGCCGGCTACCCTTGCGCGCGGCGCATTCGCCGCACCGCCGCGTCGAACACCATGCGCGCCGCGCCGTTCGCCCCCCCGGTAATGCGCCGCGCATCGGCCGCGCACTTGTCGCGAATGATCCCCGTCAGCGGAATCTGCTCGCCCTGCATCGATTGCGCGAGCAACTGGATCTGCGCGGCCCGCTCCACCGTCCACATCAGCATGAATGTCGACGCGATGTCCGGCCCACAGACAGCGACGCCGTGGTTGCGCAGCGCCAGCACATCGTGCTGCCCTAGTGATTCCAGCATCCGCGCCTTTTCGTCCGGATAGAGCGTGATGCCTTCGAAATCGTGGTAGCCGATGCGGCCGGTCAGTTGCGCGCCGTAGAAGGTGTCGTGGCTGAACCCCTGCGCCTTGTTGACCACGGCGGAAACGGCCAGCGTGTGCGCGTGGGCCACGCAGTGCACGTCCGGCCGGTGTGCGTGGATCACCCCGTGCAGCGCAAAGCCTGCCGGATTGGCCTTGTAGCCGTTACCTTCCAGCAGGTTGCCATCGGTATCGACCTTGACGAGGCTTTCCGGCGTGATCTCTTCGTAAGCGAGCCCGAAGGGATTGACGAGGTAGGCGTGAACCGCGCCCGGCACGCGCAGCGAGATATGGTTGAAGATGATCTCGTCCCAGCCGAACCAGGCGACGAGATGATAGAAATCGGTGAGTTCGCGGCGTAACGCCGCTTCGTCCGCGCCAACGGCCATGGTCATGGGTGCTTCTCCGGAAAGCGGGTGCCGGCGCGGAAACGCGCCATGTCGACGATCGCCCGGCTGACGGGAAGGTCCATGCCGATCTCGCCCGCCATCTCGAACACCGCATCGGCGATCGATGACAGTTCCAGCGGCCGGCCTTTCAGGTAATCCTCCAGCATCGAGGTGCGGAACGCCCCTGCCAGCCGCCCGCGCCCCAGCATTTCGTCGCGCGTCATCGGCGGGCAGGCGTTGTAGCGCGCGGCGACGCGCCAGGTCTCGTCAAGGATGTTCGACACGATCGGGACCAGCCTCTCATCGGAACACAGATCGCCCAGTCCGGCCTGTGCCACCACCGACAGCGGGTTCGTCGCCAGATTGAGCGCCGCCTTGGCCCAGACGGCATCGACGATGCGTTCGCTGACCGTCACCTCGATCCCGCACGCGGCCAACACCCGCCCCAGATGCGCAACCCGCGCCCGGCTGTCGCTGCCGATCGCGCCGATGACGAGGTTCTGGCGCTGGGTGACGGTGACATGCGCGGGCGCCTGCATCATCGCCGTCGTGTAGACCACGCTGCCCACGATCTGCTCCGGCGCGAACCGCCGCGTCAGCGTGCCGTCGGGATCGACCGCACGCAAAGGCTCTGCTCCGCCCCCCTGCCCCAGCCGGAACCACCATGGAATTCCGTTGACCAACGGCATGACCAGCGTGTCCTTGCCGATTGCGGCGGGCAATGTTGCGGCCACGCCGGGCAAGTCGGCCGCCTTCACCGCCAGCACCAGTACATCGGCCGGAGCATCGGGAACCCGATCGCTCACCGCCGGATGACCGGTAATCGTCGCGCCCGCCTCCTCGCAGGTTACGCCATCCCGCTCGATCAGCGCGGCCTTCGTCGCATTGCGTACGACCAGCGTAACTTCCTGCCCGCCATGGGCGAGCCGTGCCGCGATCGCGCTGCCGATCGCCCCCGCGCCGACCACCACGAACGTCATGCCAGCACCGCGCGCAGGGCAGCCGCGAATGCTCCCACCTGATCTTCGCGCAGACCCGCGATGTTGATCCGCCCGGAAGGCACGACATAAACGCCGTGATCGTCGCGCAGCCGCGCGATATCGGCGGGGGCAATCGCCAACGACGAGAAAAAGCCATGCTGCGTCGCCAGCCGGCCCAGGTCGACCGGGCCGATCCGCCCTTCCTGGGCAAGCAAGCCGCGCAATCCCCGCACGCGTTCGCGCATGGCATCCAGTTCGGCGCGCCAGATCGCGGACAGTTCTTCCGAATGCAGGATCGTGCGCACCACCGCCGCACCGTGGTCCGGCGGCATCGAATACGTGGCGCGGGCCAGCGCGGTAAGGTTGGACGCCGCCAGTTCGACGCCCTGCCGCCCGCCAACCACGAAAAGCGCGCCGACCCGTTCGCGATAGATGGCGAAATTCTTGGAGCAGGAATACGCGACCAGCGCGCTTGGCACCTCCTCCAACAGGATGCGCAATCCCGCACGGTCCGCCTCAAGGCCCTGCCCCAGCCCATGGTAGGCGGAGTCCACCAGCGGCAGGAGATTGCGCCGCGCCAGTGCCCTCCCGATCGATCGCCATTGCGCTGCGCTGGCGTCGACACCCGTCGGATTATGGCAGCAGCCATGCAGCACGAACACATCCCCTTCCCGTGCGGCCTCTACCGCCTCCCCGAACGCGGCTTCATCCATGTCCTGCGAGCGCGGATCGAGGTGGCGGAAGCTCCGGACGGCAAGCCCGGCAGCGGCGAACAAGGCGCCATGGTTGGTCCAGCTCGGCGCGCCGAACCACACGGTGCGGTCCGGCTTCTCCCGCGCGAGGAGATCGGCGGCGAGCCGCAGCGCGCCGGTTCCGCCGACGGTCTGGATCGCGGTGACCGCGTGGTCCGCCCGCACATCGCCCAGCGCCAGCGGCTCCAGCCCCGCCAGAAACGCGCGATCGCCTTCGACGCCAAGGTAACTCTTGGTCGGCTGGCCGATCAGCAGCCGGCGTTCGGCTTCCTTCACCGCCCGCATCACAGGGGTCTGCCCGCATTCGTCCCGATAGACGCCGATTCCCAGATCGAGCTTCCGATCGCGGACGTCGGCGGAAAAGGCGGCGCCCATGGCCAGAATCGGATCGTCGGCCTGTCGCGCCAGGGTCATGAAGTGCATGTGCGGGTCCCGTAATGAACGGGCTTCACCCTAGCGGGGGGGCGCGGCAATCGGCTTGCGTAATGGGGGGCGGATGCGCGCAGTATGCAACCGGATTGCGCCTGCACGCCATTTGGAGAAGGCGGCTTGCGTCAGACCTCCACGCCGCACTCGAAGCACCCTGCTGTGTGCGATGATCCCGCAAGCGCCCTCGCGGCCTCGGCCATGCGGTCAGATGTCTTTGAGATCGCTCACGAACTCATAGCGGTCGCCGCGATAGACCGATCGCGTGAATTCCACGATGCGCCCACTGGGCACCCAGGTCTTGCGTTCGATCCGCAGAACTTCCGAATTCTGCCGCACGCACAAAATGCCTGCTTCCGTCGGCGTCGCCAGCGATGCCCGCACGCGTTGCGTGCCGGCCGTCGGCCGGAAGCCATAACGGTCGAGCGCCTGGTAGAGGGAATCGCCCAGCGCTTCGAGATCGGGAATGAACTCCGCCGGGACCACGGCATGTTCGATCGCCAGAGGTTCTCCTCCCGCCAGACGAACGCGCCCCAGCCGGGCGACGCGCGCGTTCGCGGCGATTTCGAGGGCAGCAGCCTCTTCCTCGGTCGGCTGCGCATAGCCCTTGTTGATCCAGACAACGCCGGGATTTTCGCCGCGTGACCGCGTTTCGTCGCTGAAGCTGCTAAGCTTGCCGCCCGGCGTTTCGATGCGGCGGGCGACGAACGTGCCGGAACCCTGCTTGCGGACCAGCACGCCTTCGTCGATCAACTGTTCGATCCCCTTGCGCACGGTGACGCGCGAGAGACCGGCCATTTCGCTGAGATCGCGCTCCGACGGAAGCGCACTGCCCGGATCGATGGCCCCGCTGCTGATGTGTTCGCGCAGGCTGCGGGCCAGTTGCAGGTAGAGCGGCGTTCCTTCCCCGCTGCGTGTCCAGGCAATGTCTTGCATCGTTTGCTCAATCTCGCCTTTCCAGCGCCCTCATGACCTTGCGCAGGTCACCCCCGTTGGCGTCGAGAAGATCCTGCCCTTCCCGTACCGGAACGCCCAGTGCCACGATCGCGCCAAGCCGGATCTCGTTCCCGGCCGCCTCAAGCGCCTGCGCGGCGGCTTCGGCGTCCACCCCGGCGATATCCTGAACCATGCCGCGCCCCCGTTGCAAGAGCTTCGCGTTGGATATGCGCATGGCCACCATGCGCCCTTCGTAGACCAGTCCGCGCCGGATCATGATCGCGGTCGAAAGCAGGTTGAGGACTGCCTTCTGCGCCGTACCGGCCTTCATCCGGGTGGACCCGGCGACGACCTCGCTGCCGGTCACCGCCACGATCGCGTGCTCGGCCTTTTCGGCAAGAACCGAGCCGGCATTGTTGGCGATACCGATGGTCAGCGCGCCCAGCCGACGGGCCTGCTCGATCGCCGCGACAGTGTAGGGCGTGCGCCCGCTGGCGGCGACGCCGATGACGACGTCCGCCGGCCCGATCCCTGCCTCGGCAACTTCGGCGCAGCCTGCCTTCGCATCGTCTTCCGCGCCTTCATAGGCTTCGGTCAGCGCGCCGAGACCCCCAGCCATCCGGAACACCATCCGCTCCATCGGCCAGCCGAAGGTGGGGTGCAGTTCCGTGCCATCCTGCACGGCAAGCCGCCCCGATGTGCCCGCGCCGACGAACACCAGCCGCCCCGTCGCGCCGAGGCGCTCAGCCGCCGCTTCCGCCGCGCGGGCGATGGCGTGGGTCTGCGTCTGGATGGCCGCGATCGCCGCCATCTGGCCTTCGAGCATGGCCTCCACCGCCAAGTCCGTCGGCCAGAGATCGAGATCACGGTAGCGCGGATCGAGAGCTTCGGTATTCATGACATCCTTTTCCGCCGGGCGGGGATCAATCTGTTTCGGAAACCGCTGGCCCGCCCGGCCCCGGCACCACGGCACAGACCACGAAGGCCACCAGCGTGCCAATGCAGAGCTGGAAGGGAAACGACAGGCCGAGCAGCGCGGCCGGCAGGCCGATCGCGCGCGCGATCGCGGGCTGCAACAGCAGCACAGCGAAGAAGCCCACCAGCAGCGATGCGATGACCGATCCGGTCGTTCCCCGCCGCGTGAACAGCGCGGTGAAATAGACGCCGAGCAGGCCCGCATAAGTGAAGACCATGACCTGCAGCGCGAATTCCAGCAGGCCCATGTCCGAATAGCGCTGCCAGTAGAACGAGACGACCGCCATTACGAACATCGCGAAGCCGATCACGCCCATGCCGGCGCGGCCCGCCTGCACGTAGTGGTGTTCGGCCACGGCGCCGCGCCTTGCGCGCCACGGGCGATAGAAGTCCTGCACCAGCACCGAGGACATCGCGTTGAGCGCGGAATTGGTCGTGGCGACGGCCGCGGCGCAGATGCCCACGGTCACCAGACCGCGCAATCCGCCGGGAAGCTGGGTCAGGATGTAATGCATGAAAATGCTGATCTTCTCACCGCCGAACTCGTTGCCGGCAACCGCCGTAGCCCCGCCCATCAGGTCCGGCCGGTCATAGAAGACGTAAAGCAACAGCCCGATGACAATGAACATGCCCACCACCGGAACCGTCGCCAAGACCGAGAGGTAAAGGCTGCGCGCGCCAGTCTTCGCATCCCGGCAGGCGAGCAGGCGCTGGGTGGTATCCTGATCCATGCCCGCATTGGCGATGTAGAGCAGCGTCAGGCCCGTCAGGATCGCCAGCATCGAGAACGGGCGCGACGGATCGATCGAGAAATCGAATAGCCGCAGCTTGTCCACGCCTTCGGGCGTATGGGACAGCCCGTGGATGATCTCCGCCGTCGATGCCGGGATCGACAGGCGCAGGAACACCAGCACCGCAATGGCGGACCCCAGATAGACGACGAACTGGATCAGGTCGTTCCACAGCACCGACTTGAGCCCGCCGACGAAGGTGAACAGCACGCTTGCCACCACCAGCAGCGCGGCCGCGATCATGATGCCCTGCGCCTCGACCGTGCCGGTAATCACCATGGCGAGAGCGATGGCGGCAAGATAGACACGCGCGCCGCCGGCAAAGACGCGGCCGACCAGGAACATCCCGCCGGCCCAGCGCGTCGCCTTCTCGCTGAAACGCAGGGTCAGGAGTTCATAGGCGGTCGTCGCCTTGATCCGGTAAAAGCGCGGGATCAGCACATGGGCGACGAAGATCGCGCCCAGCAAACCGCCGATGTTGCCGCTGAGATAGGTGAGATCGCCGTGATAGCCATAGTCCGGCCCGCCCAGGAAGGTCGCGGCGGACTGCGTGGCAGACAGCACCGAAATCGCCGCGAGCCAGGCCGGCACGTTGCCACCCGCCAGGAAATAGTCGTGTGCCGACGCGGTCTTGCGGGGCGTGAAGATCCATCCTCCCCCGACGAGCAGCAGGAGGTAGCCAGCGATCACCAGCCAGTCTGCCATCGAGAAAGGCAGCGTCATTGCGGAATTCTCCCGTCCTTTGCCCGGCATGCCATGGCCGGGGCCTTGGAAAAAGCCGGCGTCCGGTCAGCAGGGACCGACCGGACGCCGCGAAGGGTGGCAGGGTCTCAGAGATGCGCGGTCAGCGAAAGGCCGATCGTGCGCCCCATGATGTCGTAGGTATCGGGGAACGTGTTGAACACGCCACCGGTAGAGACACGCGGCGGATCCTTGTCGAACAGGTTGTAGATACCCGCCGTCAGCGTGATCGCCTTGGTGAACTCATACGAGGCCGACAGGTCGAAGGTGTCCTGCGCTGCCAGCGTTTCCTTCGATCCGGCCGTGCTCGACCGCACCTTGCCGATGCGCTGCCAGTCGAACTGGATCACGCCCTTGTCGAACATCCAGCCGAGACCCACGGTGTGACGATAATCGGGCTGGACCAGCGTGGTGCCATCGCTCGAACAGGTCGCGCCGAAGGTGCCCTTGCACTGCACCGCCGCCACCGTGGCGTTGGCCTGGATCAGATAGGACGTGACGATGTTGCCCTGATAGCTGAGGCGCATGCCCTTGCCGGGCAGCCAGTCGGGGCGGACGGTGTAGTTCGCCGCGATGTCGAACCCGCGCTGCAACAGGCGGCCAAGGTTCTGGTTGTTGACGTAGGCGTCCTTGAAATAGCCGGTCGTCGGATCGCGCGTCACCAGCCCGCAGAGCGGGTTGCTGGCCGAAGGGTTGGTGATGTAGCAGCTGGTGATCGCGGCGATCGGCTGGATCACGCCGACAGCACCGCGCAGGTCCAGCTCGTACCAGTCGACCGTGACGTTGAGACCCGGCACGAAGGTGGGCGTCAGCACCGCGCCCAGCGTCTTGGTATAGCCGGTCTCCGGCTTGATGTTGGGATTGCCGCCGTAATAGTAGTTGCCGGTCAGGTAGCTGGCGGACATGGAATCCGCCGAACCCACCGCCGGGGCGCCGAAGCGCGCGCACTGCGCGGCGTTGCCGGTGCCGAGCACGCAGGGATCGCCGCCATAGCGCGGCTTGAGGCGATCGACCGTGACCAGGTTGTTGAACGGCAGCGACGAGGTGCTGGCCGCGAACTCGCCGAAGTTCGGCGCGCGCAAAACCCGCTGGTAGGTGCCGCGCAGACGCAGGTTGGCATCGACTTCCCAGTTGGCTTCCGCCTTCCAGGTACCGTGGTTGCCGAACAGGTTATAGTGCGAATAGCGATAGGCGCCACCGACGTTCAGCTTGCGGATCAGCGGCAGGTCATGCAGCAGCGGCACGAGCACTTCGCCATAAAGCTCCGCCACATCGAACGAACCCTTGTAGGCCGCCTGCACGCCCTGGCGATAGGTATTGCCGGTGAGCAGCGCGCTGTCCTGCGCGATGGTCGCGTTCTCCTTGCGGTATTCCGCGCCGATCGCGAAGCCGATCGGCCCGGCGGGCAGCGAGAACAGCTCCTCCAGCGTGCCGCTCAGCGTGGCGGCGGTGACGAACTGATCGCGCTTGCGGTTGAAGCCGTTGATCGAGCTGCCCAGCGCGCCGGCCAGAGCGCTCTGGTTCGGCCCGAAGATGTTCACGGTGTTCACGATCGCGCCGAAGTTGTTCACGCCCGCCGCGTTGGTGACGAGGCCATCGCCGGTAATCAGCGAGTTCTCCGTCGAGCGGCTGTACTGCGCATAGATGTTCCACTTGGTCGAGGCCGTCAGCGGGCCGCGCAGACCGGTCTGGAACTGCAGCGTGTCGCGTTCCGTATGGTACGTGACGAGACCGAGTTCGGCCAGCGAGCGCGAGACGTTGACTTGCGCCGCGCCGTTCACGAACGTCAGCTGGTTGCGGATCTGGTCGGTCAGGAACGGGTTGTTCTGGTTGATCGAGACCACGCGGTTGACCGAGGCAGGCGTTGCGCCCGGCGTGCCGGTCTCTTCGGTGCGGGCGTTGGTGTACATCGCGCGGCCGTAGATTTCGACCTGCGGCGTGATCTCGTACTTGAACAGCGCGGCCACGTTGATGCGCTTCAACGGCGAAACCAGCGGATAGCTGCCCGAGATGTTCGAGGTGGCCGAAGGCGTGGTCGTGAACGCGCCACCATCGGTAAAGCCGAACTTGCGGCCGCTGGCCACGTCGGTGAAGACGCCGCCGATGCTGGGGATCGTCTGGTTGGGCGTGGTCGCCCAGCTGCGCTGGCTGGCGGTGATCCCGTCACGCTGGGTATAGTCCGCCGCGATCACGATGTGGCCGCGATCGCCAAGCCCGGCGCCCAGCATCAGCGAGCCGCCGTACTGCGCGCCGCCATGCGTGGCGAGGCGCGCGGCGGAGGTGGCGCGCAGGCCTTCGAAATCGTCGTTGAGGATGAAGTTGACCACGCCGGCCACGGCATCCGCGCCATAGACGGCGGCCGCGCCACCGGTCAGCACGTCCACCCGCTTGATCAGCGAGGCCGGAATCGCGTTCACGTCCACCGAATTGCGGAAGCTGAACGGCGCGGCACGGGTGCCGTCGATCAGCACCAGCGAACGGCTCTGGCCGAAGTTGCGCAGTTCGAGAACCTGCGCACCGAACGCGTCGCTACCCTGCGAACCCTGGCGGACGCCACCCGAAAGCTGCGGCAGCTTGGTCGAGAAATCCTCGATCGTCAGCGCCGACTGGAGCTTGATCTTCTCCTCGCTGGTCGAAGCGACGGGGCTGCTCGCGGTGAGGCCGGGCACGGCGATGCGCGTGCCGGTAACGACGATCTCCGCCGCGGCGGGCGCTTCGGCGCCGGCATCCGACGGCGCATCGGCGGACTGCGCGTGCGCAACGCCCGTCCCCTGCACCAGCGCGACGGCGAGAGCGGCCGTAGCCACGGCATGACGATAGGATTTCACCATGGGATTTCCCTTCATTTTCCTGTTTCCCTGAACCCAGTCGCCGTCGCTGCTCTAACAGTGCGACCCGAAGAGTCGGCGGCTTGCTCGGCTGGATTGGCCTTCAAAATGCATACCTGTGCGTGAATGTAAAGTATCGGTATCTAACTGGTACTATTTTTATCATACCACAACAGCGGATGCGGCCTGCGGACGCCACAGCATTCCACCGGTTTGCGGCGCTTTCACGCCGGTCGTGCCGGGATAGGTCAGCGGCAATCCGCGCAGGCTGCGCGCCGCCAGGAACGCCATGGCCTCGGCCTCGACGAAATCGCTGCGCAGTCCCAGATCGCCAGCCGCCCGGCAATCGCCGAGTCGATCGCGCAACCCCCGCATCAGCACGGGATTGTGGCAACCGCCACCGCAAACAATCCAGGCCTTGGGCGGCTCGGGCAGGCTGCGACCGGCCAGCGCCACGGATTCCACCGTGAACGCCGTCAACGTCGCCACCGCATCTTCCAGCGCCAGATCCGTCAGGCAATCCAGTGAAAAGTCGTAGCGATCCAGCGAGCGGGGGCCTTTGCCCCGGAAGTGTTCGTGCGCCAACAGATCGGCCAGAATCCGCCCATCGACCTGGCCCGCCGCCGCCAGCCTGCCGCCGTCGTCGTAACGGCCCGCGCCGCGCTGCTGTACGACCAGATCGATAAGACCATTGGCGGGACCGGTATCGAAGGCGACCAGTTCCCCGTCCGCGCCGATCCAGGTTACGTTGGCCACGCCGCCGAGGTTCAGGAACGCCAGCGGTCCCGAAAGACCCAGCCGCACCGCCAGCGCGGCGTGGTAGGCAGGCACCAGCGGCGCACCTTCCCCGCCCGCGCGCAAATCATCCTGCCGCATCTGCGCGACCACGGGCACATCCAGCACATCGGCCAGCGCCTGCGGATCGCCGACCTGCACGGAAAGCTGGCGGCGCGGCCGGTGCAGCAGAGTTTGCCCATGAAAGCCTACAAGATCAGGCTTCCGCCCCGCCTGTTCGATCACCGCACGGCCCGCGCGCAGATAGCCTGCGTCGATCACCGCCCCCGCCTCCGCGAACGAGGACGGCACGCTGCCATGCCCATCCCACGCCAGCGCATCATGCGTCGCCCGCACCACAACGGCGCGCTCAGCGTCGGAGAACGGAACCAGCAGGCATGGCCCGTACCCATCAATCCGTTCGCCATCGGTTTCCACCAGCGCGACATCGACGCCATCGAGCGAGGTCCCGCTCATGTATCCCATCACCAGCATCAGTCCGTTTCCTCCCAGCGGCAGACGACAAGGCTCGCGTCGTCGTGCGGTTTGACGCGCGCGAAGCGACGCAAGGAGCCCGGCGCACGTTCCAGCGCCCGCAGCGCATCGATCCAGCGCCGCCATTCGTCGGCGCTGCGGATGGCCAGAAAATCGGCCGGGCCGGCCACGTCAAACAGTTCGGCAAGGCGCAGAAAACCGTCGCTTGCGATGGCGAAGCGCTGGCCGGCACGCAGCGGAATCCGTGCCTGCAAGACATGGTCGGCCGCCGCCGGTTCGGTGCCGAGCACCCAGTATCCGCCATCCCGGTTCATCAGTCGGCGATTGGCGACAAGGCCCGGCATCAGCCGCTCCTTGAGCGCATCCGGCGTGATCGCGGGGTCTTCCGCCAGAACCCCGCGCAAAGCGGCCAAGGTGCGTCCTTCGATCGCATCCAGCGCTGCGCTGCCCCAGAACCGCGCCGCGCCGTCCGCATCGGCCGCCACCACGCGGCAGTCGGCCAGGGTGGTGATCTCCGCCATGCCATCCACCGCCCGCACCATGGCAAACGCCGCGGAGGGCAACTCGTGACGCCCTTCCGGTTCGCGCACGCGCTGGCGCAGCAGGGCTTCGCCACACTGCGCCATGACCGTGCGCAGCACATCGGCCGTGGGCATCGCCGGATGCGTGCGCAGGACGTCGGCAAGGAACCGACTCGCCGTTTGCGCCAGCCATGCCGCGTCACTTGGTTCTTCCAGCAGCGAGGCGCCGATTCCGGTCGCGCCGTCGATCACCCAGGCGGCGTCTCCGCAATGCCCGACAATATCCTCGTTGACCGCGCCCTGGTGATCGGTGGCCGCTATCTCGATCCTGAGCATGCACACGCCTCCCTGAGCCCCACGCAGACGATACCGTCCCGCCGCCGCATCGCGGCTTCGCCAGATCGGTATCATCATTTTGGAAGATGACAAAACCAATTTAATGCCACTTGAGTAAATCACCCTGAATGGTATCTAGCGCGCCATGACCTCGACTCCCCATACCATCGAGACGCTCGCTCCGGGCGCAACGCGGATGGCCGCAGAAGCGCTGTCCGCGCCGGCATTGTGCGCGCGGCAGCTCCAGCTTAATACCAATCTGGTCCGCGACGCCGGCCAGCGCCTGCGCGCGCTCGCCCCGCCCTTCGCGGCGACGTTGGCGCGCGGCAGCTCCGATCAGGCCGCCGCCTTCGCCAAGTTCCTGCTGGAAACGAAAGCCGGCATCCCCACGGTCAGCCACGCCCCGTCGACCGGTTCGCTCTATCACGCGACCTCGGCCCATTTCCGCGACGTGCCGCTGATCGCGATCTCGCAATCGGGCCGCAGCCCCGATCTGCTCGCCGCCGCCGATGACGCGCGCGCGCGGGGTGCGGTGGTCATCGCCGTGGTCAACGATGCCGCCTCCCCCCTCGCCGACCTCGCCGAGATAGTCGTTCCCGTCCACGCCGGCCCCGAAACCAGCGTGGCGGCGACCAAGAGCTTCCTTTGTACGCTCGTCGCGCTCACCCATCTTGTCGCCGAGTGGAGCCAGGACGCGGCCCTGCTGGAAGCGCTGCCCCAGACGGGACGCGTGCTCGAACAGGCCGCCGCGGCCGACTGGACTGCCGCCGTCGCGCCGTTGAGGGACGCGAGCGAGATGCTCGTGCTGGGCCGTGGCCCCAGCCTGCCCGTCGCTGGCGAAGCCGCGCTCAAGCTGAAGGAGACATCGAACCTTCATGCCGAGGCCTTCAGCAGCGCCGAAGTGGCGCATGGCCCGATGACGCTGGTGGGCGCGGGCGATCCGGTGCTGGTCCTCGCCCCGCTCGATATTGCCCGGACCGGCCTTCGCGCGCGACTGGAGGATTTCGCGGCGCGGGGCGCTAACGTGATCGCCGCCGGCTTGCCCGAAGACGTGGAGCCCGCGAGCCTCGTCCTGCCGATGGACACGCAGGTCCACCCCGTGCTGGGCGCTATCGCGCAGATCCAGAGCTTCTACGGCCTGGCCAATGCGCTTTCGCTGGCGCGGGGGTGCGATCCCGATAGCCCTCCGCATCTCAACAAGGTAACGCGCACGCTATGACGCTGACGGCACTTACCGGCGCGAGCATCGTTCTGGCCGACGCGATTGCCGAAGGGCAGGCGCTGTTGCTCGATGGCGACCGCATTGCCGGCCTTGCTGCGGCGGATGCCCTGCCGGCCGGCTGCGCCCGCCATGACCTTGGCGGTGGCTGGCTGCTGCCGGGCTTTATCGACGTGCAGGTCAACGGCGGCGGCGACGTGCTGTTCAACGATCACCCCTCGGTCGAGGGCATCCGCGCCATCGCCACCGCCCATCGTCGCTTCGGCACGACCGGGCTGCTGCCGACGCTGATCAGCGACTATGCCGGCGTGGTCGAAACCGCCATCGCGGCGGGCGAGGCGGCGCTGGCCGACCGGGTGCCGGGTGTGCTCGGCATTCACATCGAAGGCCCGCATCTCAACCCCGCGAAGAAGGGCATCCACGACAAGGCGCGCTTCACAGCGGTCGATGCGGAAGTCATCGCGCGGCTGGCGCAGCCCACCCTGGGACGGCGCGTGGTGACGCTGGCGCCCGAACTCGCCCCTGCGGGAACCGTGCGCACGCTGACCGATGCGGGCGTGCTGGTGTGCGCGGGGCACAGCCTTGCGGACTACGACCAGACCCGCGCCGCGCTGGAAGAGGGACTGGCGGGTTTCACCCATCTGTTCAATGCCATGACGCAGTTTCTCAGCCGCGAACCCGGCATGGTCGGCGCGGCGCTGGAAGATCGCGCCAGCCATTTCGGGCTTATCGTCGACGGCCTCCATGTTCATCCCGCCGCCCTGCGCGTGGCGCTGCGCGCACGGGGAGGCGACGGCGCGATGCTGGTGACCGATGCGATGCCCCCGGTCGGCGGCACGCAAGACCGGTTCACGCTGATGGGCCAGGACATCGCGGTGGTCGACGGCACCTGCCGGGGGCCGGACGGCACGCTCGCCGGATCGGCGCTGACCATGGTGCAGGCGCTGTGCAACACGATGGAGCTGCTCGGCTGCGACATCGTGACCGCATCGCGCATGGCGAGCGGCAATCCCGCGCGATTCCTGCGGCTCGACCACGAAACCGGCGCCATCGCGCCGGGCTTGCGCGCCGATCTCGTCCACCTTGATGCGTCGCGCTCGGTTACCGCCACCTGGATCGCCGGCGCACGCGCGGATCACCGCGCATGATGCCCGAACTGGGCCTGATCGAAGGCCGCTTCGGGCGCATCTGGACCGAGGCGGAGCGCGGCCATGTCGTGCAGACGCTCGCGGCGGCGGGCTATGGCTTCTACCATTACGGCCCCAAGGCCGACCGCGCATTGCGCCGCGCCTGGCGTGAGCGCCACGACCCCGAACAGACCGCTATGCTTGGTCGCCTCTCCGCCCACGTGCGCGCGGCGGGGATGCGGTTCGGCATCGCGCTGACGCCGATCGGCTCGACGCACCCGTTCGACGACGAGGCCCGCGCCGCCCTCGCCCGGCGGGTGGCGGATCTCGACGCCATCGGCATCGACGACCTTGCCATTCTGTTCGACGATCTGCGCGGCGACATGCCGGACCTTGCCGCGCGACAGGCAGACGTGGTCAACTTCTGCGCGGGCCTGACCCGGGCGACGCGGGTCTATACCTGCCCCACCTACTATTCGGACGACCCGGTGCTTGATCTGGTGTTCGGCGACCGGCCGGCCGGCTATCTCGCTGAACTGGGACGGCGGCTCGATCCGGCGGTCCGGGTTTACTGGACCGGCGAGGAGGTCTGCTCGCGGGCGATCGACCGCGCCCATGTGGAGCGCGTGGCGCAGGAACTGGGGCGTCCGGTCTGCCTGTGGGACAACTATCCGGTCAACGACGGCGCGCGCATGTCACGCTTTCTCCATCTGCGCGCGTTCACCGGCCGCTCCGCCGCTATCGCTCCGCACGTTTCGGGCCACGCGATCAACCCCGCGATCCAGGCGCATCTCGGCTGCATTCCCGCCCTGACGCTGGCTGCGGTTTACCGGCAGGGCGAAGCCTACGCCTATGGCGCGGCGTTCGCTGAGGCCGCGCGGCAGGTGCTGGGCGCGGAGTTCGCGCAGATGCTGCAACAGGATCTTCCGGCGCTTCAGGACGTTGGCCTTGAACGGCTGGGATCGCGCGGCGAGCGCCTGCGGGCGCGCTATGCGTCGATCGACCATCCCGCCGCGCGCGAGATCGTTCGCTGGCTGGACGGCGACGACCTGATGACCGACGACGAAGTCCAGACCCAATAGGACCAGACAACGGCGCCATGACAGGAAAACGCGACACGGAACTGCTGGAGCGGCTGCGCGAGGCGGTGGGGCAGCGTCATGTGCTAACGTCCGCGCGCGCCACGGCGCGCTATCGCCAGGGCTATCGCACCGGCAGCGGGCCGGCGCTTGCCGTGGTGCGGCCGGGTAGCCTGGTCGAGCTTTGGAAGGTCGCGCAGGCCTGCGTCGCGGCTGACGTCTCGATCATCATGCAGGCTTCGAACACCGGGCTGACCGGCGGCTCCACGCCCGATGGCGCGGATTATCCCGGCGGGCTCGTCATCATCAGCACCACACGCCTTTCCGCGCTGCATGTCATCCGCGATGGCGCGCAAGTGCTATGCCTGCCGGGCACAACGCTGCACCGTCTGGAGCAGGCGCTGCGCCCCTTTGGGCGCGAGCCGCATTCGGTGATCGGCTCCTCCTGCCTCGGCGCCTCGGTCGTGGGCGGCGTCTGCAACAACTCGGGCGGGTCGCTCGTGCGGCGCGGGCCGGCCTATACCGAGCTGGCGCTGTACGCGCAGGTCCGGCCCGACGGCACGCTGGCGCTGGTCAACCACCTCGGCATCGCGCTGGGGGACGATCCCGAAACGATGCTCGCCCGGCTGGACGCGTGGGCCTTCGCGGAAGCCGACATCGATCCCGCCCTCGACCGCCGGGCGCACGACCATCGCTATGCCGAGCATGTGCGCGATGTCGACAGCATGAGCCCGGCGCGGTTCAATGCCGATCCGCGCTGCCTGTTCGAAAGCGCCGGCAGCGCGGGCAAGCTGATCGTCTTCGCCGTCCGGCTCGACACGTTCGCGCGCGAGGAAGACACCGCCACCTTCTACATCGGCGCAGCTTCGCCCGAACCGCTCACCGAACTGCGCCGGACGATGCTGCGCGATTTCGCGCAGCCGCCGATCGCCGGGGAATACATGCACCAGACCGCGTTCGACGTGGCCGACCGCTATGGCCGCGACATGTTCTTCGCGATCGAGCGGCTCGGCACGGACCGGCTGCCCGCGCTCTTTGCCGCCAAGGGCCGGTTCGATGCGCTGTTCGGCAACGGCCTGAGCGACCGGGTGATGCAGTGGGCCAGCCGGTTCGTGCCCGATCCCCTGCCCGCACGGATGCGCGCCTTCCGCGATCGCTTCGCGCACCACCTGATCCTCAAGGTCTCGCGCGATCAGGCAGAGGCCACGCGCGGGCTGCTTGCCCGCCTGTTTCCCGGTGATGAGAACGGCGATCATTTCGAATGCACGCCGGCGGAAAGCGCCAAAGCCTTCCTGCACCGCTTCGTCGCCGCCGGCGCGGCCGTCCGCTATCGCGCGGTGCATCGGCGGGAGGTGGAGGATATCGTCGCGCTCGACGTCGCGCTGCCCCGCAACACCCGCGAATGGCGCGAAAGACTGCCGCAGGACCTCGCCGACAAGACGATTCACGCGCTCTATTACGGGCACTTCTTCTGCCAGGTGTTCCATCAGGACTACATCGTGCGCAAGGGCACCGATCCGCTGGCGTTCGAACACGCGCTGTGGGCGCTGCTGGACGCGCGCGGGGCGCAGTATCCGGCCGAACACAACGTCGGCCATCTCTACGTCGCGCGGCCCGAGCTGGAACACTTCTACCGCAGCATCGATCCGCGCAACCAGCTGAACCCCGGCATCGGCCACACCGCCCGCGGCCGCGGCTGGACCGCAACGGCAACCCCTGGAGAACACCGGCCATGACCTATTTCCTCGGCATCGACGCCGGCGGCAGCAATTGCCGCGCGCGCCTGATCGATGCGGCCGGCGCCACCATCGGCGAAGGCCGTTCGGGCACCGCCAATGCGCGCATCGGCATCGACGCGCTCTATGATACCTTGAAGGATACCGCCGACCAGGCGGTGGCGCAGGCCGGCCTTGCCCCGCCACAGCGGGCGCAGGTCCGCGCCGGCATGGGCATTGCCGGCATTACGCGCCCAGGCGTGCGCGAAGCGCTTGGTGAACTGGATTTCGGCTTCGCCTCGGTCGCCTATGCCACCGACGCGCAGATCGCCAACCTTGGCGCGCATGGCGGCGAAGACGGGGCGATCCTGATCATCGGCACCGGCAGCGCCGCCCAGTTGCGCGTGCATGGCGAGGATTTCACCATCGGCGGCTACGGCTTTCCCATTTCCGACGAGGGCAGCGGCGCGGCGCTTGGCCTGTCCGCCATGCGCCACGCTCTGCGCGCGCTCGACGGGCGCACCCGCCGCACGCCGCTGAGCGCCGCCGTGACCGAGCGCTTCAACCACGATACGGCACAGGCGATCGCGTGGATGGATCAGGCCACGCCGCGCGACTATGGCGCCTTTGCGCCGCTGGTGATGGACTATGCCGAAGCCGACGACGCCATCGCCCGCTCGATCGTGGAAGACGCGGCCGCCCATATCGAGCGCTTCATCGAGACGATCTTCGAGCGCGGCGCCACGCGCTGCACGCTGGTGGGTGGACTCGCCCCCCGCATGAAGCCCTGGCTGCGTTCCCGCACCGTCGAACGCCTGAGCGATCCGCTCGGCGATTCCCTCGATGGCGCGCTCCGTCTCGCCGGTTATCGCGGACCGGCCTGACCCCGGCGGGCGGCCCGGATACCCGCCGTCAGCGCCCGATCAGTCCCAGTGCGTGACGGATGAACGCGTCGCGGTCCGTGACCCACCGCGCTTGGGGCGGCAGTGCCGGATCGACCAACGTCCAGCCCTGCGGCGCATAGACCTGCGCCAGCGTTCCCCTGGTGTTGAACGCCATGGAGACCATGCGCTGCTGCGCCAGCGTCGTCTGGCTGTTGCCTTCCATCGCCACGCCATCGGGCGCGAGATGCGTTCCTTGCGGGCGCAGCGCGATCGCATAAGGCTCCGTCCGGAAGCTCTGGACCGTGGTGTTGAGAAAAATCGACAGATAGACCTTGTCCAGCGCCTGCCCGACGACAGCGGCTTTCGTGGGCGGCATTCGCCACGCGGGATCGGTCAGCAGGCTCCAGGGGTAATTCTCCGGCGCGCCATACCGCAGTTCGGTACGCAGATCGACGAGTCCTTCGCGCGGCGCCTGCGCCGGCGCGATCCGGTTCAGCCGCAGCCCGTTCGACCACGTGAAGCCAAAGGCGCTGACATCCAGCAGCGGCATGGCCGACGGCGTGGAACCGACGGGTCGGTTCGATACCGTTACGTTCTCGTAGATGCGCAGATAAGCCTTGTCCTTGATCTGGTGGCCGCTGGCGAGGTTCTGCCACGCGCGCTGGCCCTGCCAGCTCGAACGGACGAAATGCGAAACCAGCGTACCGTTGATATAGGTACTGTGTTCCTGATCGCTGTTGGTGCCGACGTTGCCGGCAATCTCGCTGTCCTCGACATAGAGCATGGTCTGGCCGCTGGGGACGAAGATCGCGTTCTTGCCGCCGTAGATCTTCGAGCGCCGGATAACAGCGGTGAACAGGCCCGGCCGATGCCCGTCGAAAGCTTCGAGATAGACCGCGCCGATCGGCTGGATCGCGCCGGGGAAGTCCAGTTCGACATCGCGCATTTCGAAATGCAGCCGCTGCTGGCCGATGTCGTAGAGGTGAAGGCCGACGGACGCCCACTCGTTCCCCGACCGGAACGTGACGCGACGCCCAGGGATCGACGAGCGCAGGATATATTGAGTTCCGCGCAGATCGCCCGCGACCTGCGGCACCAGCGGCGCGAACGGATAGACGCACGGTTGCCCAGCGCCATCTAGCGCTTCGTAAACGAGTTCGTAGCCCCCTTCGATGCGCCCGCCGAAATCGTCAACGCTCCGTCCGGCATAGACTTCACGGCCGGCGGCGCGCGAGGCATCGCATTTCACCAGCAGCCGGACGGCGGGGCGGCGCAGGCCATCCATCGGCATATAGAACGGATAGGCGCGATCGGCCTGGTCGGGTGGCAACGTGGCCGCCGGGGGTGCCGGAGGCGCATCCTGCGCGCCGGCCAGCGTTTCCGGCATGGAAACGTCGGCATAGCGCAGGCTTTGCCCGGCTCCCGCCCCCGCACCGGACAGCAAGGGCAGCGCCAGCACCGGCAGGGCCAGAATCGTCAGCAGTTTGACCCTTGCAGGCACGCGCACCGGTTGCTCCCTGTTTAACGCGAAAGAACCACCCTTCTAGACGGAAGGGCGTTAAGGCGAAGTATCGATGCGGCCGGTCAATGCCATGGCTCCCAGGGTCGGCCCCGAACATGCTCCGGATCGGTGGAAACCGCCTGTTCGAATTCAACCGAACTTAACGATTGTGACCAATAAACTTCGCCTCCTAAGCAGCGCCAGGCAAGGTGAAGGATCGCCATACCCCGACAAGCGTTGCGTTGCCGCAGGTTATGGACCGCAGATGAACTTGGTGGATACGACGGATGGACAGGCTCTACGCAAGGCGCAGGTCGAAGCCAGCCTGAAACTGGCGCGGACGGCCGTCATCGGCGGCATCGTAAACGCAATCATCGTAGCGACCGTCCTGTGGTCCTCGGTCTCCCACGCGGCCATCGCGTTCTGGACCTTGCTGGTCCTGGGGCAAGGCCTCGTCCGGATTCTGCACGCGCGCCGCCTGGCAAAGAACGATTACGAGGATTTGTCCCCATCAAAGGATGGCCGCTTCATCGAGCTACTTGCCAGCCTGAACGGCGTTGCCTGGGGCTTTTCCATGGCGATTGGCGGCTTTGACGCCACGCCTGGCGTATTCACGCTGCTGGCCATGCTCACCGGCGGCATGATGGGAGCCGCGGTCATCAGCTATGGCCCGCTTCCACGGGCGGCGTTTGCCTACATGATCCCGCTGACGATCGGCTCGATCGCCGGGTGGCTGCTTTCCGGCAATCCCCTGGCGACGACGGGCACGCTGCTGATCCTGTGCTACGCCGCCGTCCTGTCCCGCTCGATCAAGGGCACCGAAAAGGTATTTGCCGAAAAGGTCGCGCGCGAGCAGGCGCTTCGGGAAAGCGCGGAAACCGTGCAGCTCCTGCTCAAGGACTACGAGGCGCAAAGCGCGGACTGGCTCTGGTCGATCGACCGGGAGGGGATGATCCTAGCCCCGACGGATCGCTTCGTCGAAGCCAGCGGGCGTGACCGGGAAACACTTGAAGGGCACGCCCTGCTCTCGCTGTTCGACGCAGGGCACGAGCACGAACGGCTCGTCGAGATGCTTCGGAAACGGCAGGCTTTCCGCGATCTGACCGTGCAGATCACCGTGGGAGACGAAACGTGCTGGTGGCGGCTTTCCGCCCAGCCACGCGCCGGCGGCCGCATGCAGGGCGTCGCCTCCGACGTGACGGCGGAAATGCGGGCGGAAGCACGGGTCAGCTACATGGCGCACTATTGTGGCCTGACCGACCTCGCCAACCGCTTCCTGTTCAACGAGACGCTGGGCCGCGCGGTCAAGCGGCTGCACGAAGAGGAACGGACGGCCGTCCTGTGCCTCGATCTCGACCAGTTCAAATCGGTGAACGATACGCTGGGGCATCCCATCGGCGATCGCCTGCTGTGCGAAGTCGCGCGCCGCATCGAGGCCTGCGTACAGGAAAAGGCCATGGTGGCCCGCCTAGGAGGCGACGAATTCGCCGTCCTGATCGAGCGGGTGAAATCGCCAGACGAGGTGGAAGCCTGCGCTGCCCGGATCATCGATGCGGTCGACCAGCCGTTCATCCTCGACGGGATGCAGGTGATGACGTCGACCAGCATCGGCATTGCCTTCGCCACCGTGGCCGACAGCGATCCCACCGAAGTCATGAAGCGTGCCGACCTGGCGCTGTACAGCGCGAAGACAAACGGCCGGAACCGCTTCGCCCATTTCCAGATTGGCATGGACGAAGCTGCGCGCGAACGGCGCGACCTGGAAATGGACCTGCGCGCGGCGCTGGTGCGTAACGAGTTCACGCTGCACTACCAGCCGCTCGTCAACATCTCGTCGGGAGACGTGGTGGGCTACGAGGCCCTGATCCGCTGGCAGCATCCCACGCGCGGGCTGATCATGCCCAACGCCTTCATCCCGCTGGCCGAGGAAACCGGGCTGATCGTGCAGGTGGGCGAATGGGTGATCCGCCAGGCGACGGCGCAGCTCGCGCTATGGCCCGCCGACCTGCGCATCTCGGTCAATCTTTCACCCGCGCAGATGCGCAGCGCGAACCTGATCCCCACCGTGGTCAACGCGCTGGCCAGCGCGGGAATCGACGCCGGTCGGCTGGAGCTTGAAATCACCGAAACCGTGCTGATGCAGGACAGCGAAGCCAACGTATCGACGCTGTACAAGCTGCGCGAGATTGGCGTGCGCATCGCGCTCGACGATTTCGGAACGGGCTATTCCTCGCTCAACTATCTGCGCAGCTTTCCCTTCGACAAGATCAAGATCGACCGGTGCTTCGTGGAATCGCTCGATCACAACGCCGAATCGCGCGCCATCATCCAGGCCATCACCGGGCTGGCGGGCAGCCTGGGCATGGACACCACGGCGGAAGGCGTCGAGACCGACGCACAGCTTCAGGCGCTGCGCGACAAGGGGTGCACCGAGATCCAGGGCTTCCTCATCTCCCAGGCGATCGATCCGGATGGCATCGGGCAGGGGACCCGTCCCGCTGCGCAGCAGGGCGGTAGCGATGGCGCGCCCGCCGAAACGCAAGACGACGACGCGGAAAACCGAAACCGCGCAGCCTGATAGGTCCTATCCGTTCGTCCGGCGCGGCACGCCATAGCCCAGCCCTTCCAGCCGGGCCATCGCGGGGGCTCGAAACAGTGCGGGATTGGCCAGATAATCGTCGATCATCCCGATCGTGTCGAACCCCCAGAAAAGTTCCGCGCCCACTTCCACCGTCGGCACGCCGAAGACGCCCCGCGCGATGGCCGCCTCGGTATTGGCGCGCAGACGGTCCTTTACCGTGGGCGCGGCGAGTACCGCCGCCACGCGGTCCAGCCCCAGCGCCCGGCCGAACGCTTCCAGATTGGCCGGATCGCCAAGATCGAGGCCATCGCGGAACACCGCATCGAACAGGGCGTCCACCGCATCGATCCGCGCATCGAGCGCTACCAGCAGGCGCAGCGCCTCGATCGAGCGGAACGGATGCACATCGGGGAAGCGGAACGGAATGCCGTAGCGATCGGCAAGCCACTGGCACATGCGGTAGATCTGGATGCGCTTGGGCGGCACTTCGGCTGGCCCCAGTTGCCCCCAGTGCTGAAGCAGGCCCCCCAGCAGAACGGGTTCGGGCCGCAACGCCAGCGTAGCGTTCCGGCGCAACTGCTTCCACATCAGGTACGCGAACGGCGACACCAGATCGAAATAGAACGTGGCGGGCGTGGTCGCGGGTGGGAACGCGGACATGGCCGGAAGCCTCCTTCGCGGCGATCATGTCGCCTCGCGAGCCATCCGGCAATGTCGGTGGGCAGAAAACCGTAGCGGCCTATCCGTGCGCCCGCTCGCCATAGAGCCGGGCCGCGCGCATCAGGCAGGCGGCCGTGAGGACGGGGGTGACCGCGATGATCAGCATCGAATGCCGGATCGCCATGTCGCCGTAGCGCGGCGTCAGCAGATCGGTGACGAAGCCGACGGCGCTTGGCCCCACGACATTGCCGATGAAGCTGGCGCCGAACAGCAGCAGCGCGATGGCCAGCGCGCGCTGGCGCTCGGGCACGATGTTGACCGTGGCCGCATAGACCGGCCCCTGGTGGATCAGGGTGACGAAGCTGGTCAACGCGAAGGCGGAAAACCAGACGGCGCGGTCCGAACCGAGCAGGAACACCGCTTCCGCCGGGCCGGCGAGCAGGCAGGCCAGCGCCGGCACGGCCAGCCGCCAGCGGATGCGGCTAGCGGGCAGCCGGTCGATCAGCAGCCCGCCGCACAGCACGCCCGCCGCGCCGATGAAGCCGCGCGTCGGCCCGATCGTGCCGGCGATCTCGGCCAGCCCCATGTGATGCACGCGCGAAAAGAACGTCGGCGTCCACGCCCCCGCCGCCCACACGTTCGCTCCCATCAGGGTAACACCCGCGAAAATCCAGGCGTAGCACTTGTCCGCGAACAGCGTCCGGATGTCGGCGAAGATCTGCGTGGCGGACAGCCGCTCGCGCTCGCGCGGCGGCGTCTTGCGCGCAGGCTCGCGCACGGTCAGCAGAAGCAGCAGCGCCACGATCATGCCGGGCACGCCCATCGCCACGAACATCGCGCGCCAGCCATGGTTCTGCGCGATCCAGCCGGCGATCGGGAAGAACAAGATGAAGGCGATCGAATTGGCTGTGCCGAAGATCGCCAGCGCCAGCGGACGCCGGCGCGGGTGGAACAGGTCGGCGATAATCGAGTTCGACGGCGGCAGCCCGCAGGCTTCACCCGCCCCCATCAGGAAGCGCGCGATGGCCAGTTGCCAGATGCTGGTGACGAAGCCGGTCAGCACCGTCATCAGGCTCCAGAAGCCCAGCCCGATGGCGATGATGTTGCGCCGGTTGAAGCGGTCCGCCAGCCAGGCGATCGGCAGGCCCAGCAGCGAATAGAGGAAAATGAACGCGAGGCCGGTGGCGAGGCCGAGCGCGGTGTCGGACACGCCGAATTCGCGCTTGATCATCGGCAGCACCAGCCCCAGCAGCGCGCGGTCGAGATAGTTGAACACGGAAATGAGCGTGAGGATGAACAGCGGCCAGGTGGCCGACCACGGCCACTTGGCGTTGTCCTCGCCGGCTTCCTTGATCGCGCTCATTCTACCCTCATCCCTTCGCGCCGGGTGCATTCGTGATCGTCGTCGATGGCCACCGACCGCTCGGCAAAGCGCATGTCGGCCGGGGGGCACAAGTCCGAGCGCAGCCACAGGCGCAACAGCAGCCTTCCCTGCTCCGGATCGTCCTCGAACGCGGTGCGGCCGTGCAGCCACGACCAGTTGTGCCACAGCACCACGTCACCGGGCGAGAGGCGGAATTGCGCGGTCCCGGCCAGTTCCAACGCCAGCGCGCGCAGATCGGCGACGGCGGCGGCAAGCGCGGGCGGCAGCGCTTCCCCCCGCGTGCGCGCGGCGGCTTGCAGGAAATAGGGGTTGAAGCAGCATTGCACCCCATCGACTTCGCCGGCGAACACCGGAACCTTCTCCGCGCTGACCGGCGCGCGCGAACGGAGCACGGGGTTGGTGCCGAAGAAATACCCCTCGCGCAGCGCCGGCAAGTGATGCGGCATCCGCTGCCGGACCGCGTCGTGCAGGTCCGCCGCGCGGACGAGGAACGAATCGCCGCCCCGCATCGCCTCGCGCACAGTGCCCAGCGCCAGAATGTCGTGCAGATCGGTATGCGGTGCCAGTTCGAGATCGGAATGCGTGCCGCGCGCCTGCGCATCGCCCGGCCGCCGTTCCACCCGCGCGACCAGTTCCCCTTGCGGCGACTGGATCGATGGCGCGCCAAGCCAGCGCCCCAGCATCAGCAGGCGCTCGGCGAAGCCATCCTCCCCCACAATCGAGGGGTCGCCGGTTTCGACCACGATCGCCCGCGCGCCGTCGGTGAACGCCGCCCGCAGATCCGCGCGCAGTTCGGCCAGCGCCGCTTCGTCGCCCGCGGCAAACGCATGGCGTTCCCCGGCCGACACACTGCGACGCGGCACCACTGCGGTCACAGGCGCGAAGCCCTCGTTTCGGTATGGGTGATGAACTCGATCAGCGCGGGCTGGCCGGCTTCGATCGCGGCAATGCCGCGCCGGATCGCCGGGGCGATCTGGTCGGGCGTGGTCACCCGCTCGCCATAGCCGCCCAGCGCGCGGGCAAACGCGGCATAATCGCCCGAGATGTCGGTGCTGCGATAGCGCTCGGTGGCGATCGGCATGACCGGCAGTTCGATGGCCATGGCGCTGTTGTTGAGCAGGATCGAAAGGATCGGCAGCCGTTCGCGCGCCGCCGTTTCGAAATCCATGCCGGTAAAGCCGATCGCGGCATCGCCCCAGACGTTAATGCACAGCTTGTCCGGGCAGGCGAGCTTTGCGCCCATCGCCAGACCGAGACCATAGCCCAGCTGCGTCGACTTGCCCCAGCCGAGATAGGACAGCGGCGTCACCGATTTCCAGAATGGCGTCAGCTGATCGCGCGGCGAGCCGGCATCGTGGGTGATGATGGTGTTGGCCACGTCCACCGTGCGCTGCAGTTCCCACAGCACGCGATAGGGGCTGAGCGGCGTGTCGTCGCTTTCCAGCAAGGGCAGCCATTCCGCCAGCCAGCGGGATTCCACCTCGCGGATTTCGGCAATGGCGGCCGAGGGATCGCGCGGCGCGTCCAGCCGGGCGCGGCAGGCCGCGACCAGCATGGCCAGCGTCAGCTGCGCATCGCCCACCAGCGCCTCTTCGCAGCGCACGCTCTTGTTGATGTCGGCGGGATCGAGCGTGGCGTGGATGATCGGCACATGATCGGGCATGGCCACGCCGAACGCGGTCTCCAACAGGCTGCACCCGATGCCCAGGATCAGGTCCGCGCGATCAAGGAAATGGCGTAGCTGGCCGGGAATGGCCGCGCCGCCCGATCCCAGCGCCAGCGGATGCGTTTCGTCGAACGCGCTCTTGCCTTCCAGGCTGGTGGATACCGGCGCGCCCAGCAGTTCCGCCAGTTCGCGCAGCTCGGCATAAGCCTCGGCCCAGTGCACGCCCTGCCCGGCATGGATCACCAGCCGCCGCGCGGCGACCAGCCGGTCCGCCACGGCCTCGACCGCCGCGGGATCGGGGCCGAAACGGGTGCTGATGACCGGGCGGTAGTCCAGTTCCCCCGGGATCTCCTCGGCCAGCACGTCCCACGGCATTTCGACAAGGGCCGGACGCAACCGGCCGTTGCGCAAGGCCGAGAAGGCGCGGCGCAGCACCGCCGGCGTGTCCTCGGCACGCAGGATCGGTTCCGCCGTCTTGGTCACGTCGCGCATCGAGATCGAGGCGTTGAAGTTGTCCGGCACGTGGGCGATGCGCCGGGCATAGCCCTGCGGCAGCACCAGCACCGGCACGCTTTCCGAATAGGCCTGCGCCACGCCGCCATAGGCGTTCTCAGTGCCTGGGCCGTGCTGCATAGCGAACACGCCCATGCGGCGCCCGCGCGTCAGCCGCGACAGCGCATCGGCCATGTGAACGCCGGTGCGTTCCTGCCGGACGATCACCGGGCGGATGCCGATGGCCGCCGCCGTTTCCAGCACCGCGTTGCGCGGATAGCCGAAAATGACGTCGACGCCCTCGCGCCTGAGGATTTCCGCGATCGCGGCGCTCACCTTCATGCCGTTTCTCCGTGTCCGCCGTGGTTCAGTTGCCGGCCTGGGGGCCGACGGGGCGCTCGCCCACCACGGTGGTACGGATCAGATGCCGCCGCTCGTACTTGAAATCGTGGACCCCGCGATGCAGCGTGAAGCGGTTGTCCCACACGATCAGCGTGTCCTTCTGCCACTTGATGCGGCAATGGTAGTGCAGATGCTGCGCCAGGCTCTGGAGATAGGCCAGCAAGGCGCGGCTTTCGTCCTCGCTCCAGCCGACAAAGCGCTTGAAATAGGCACTCGTGGCGAACAGCGCCTTGCGCCCGGTCTCGGGATGGACGCGCACCGCCGGGTGGATGCTTTCAAGCTGGTCCTCGGTAAAATCGTGGCTTTCGCGCAGGCGCAACCTCTTGTCAGGCGCGAGCTTTTCGTTTTTCGCCCAGATGTCCTTGCCCGAATAGACCACCTGAAGCCCATCGAGCAGCGTCTTCATCCCGTCGGACAAGTGTTCATAGACAAGGTAGGCGTTGGAAAAGGCCGTATCCCCGCCCCACTGCGGCACTTCCAGCGCGCGCATGACGATGCACTTGGGTGGCGTGGGCAGAAACGGGCTATCGGTGTGGAAGTGCTCGAACGAAGGCACCACGTTTTCCGGCTCGTGCGCTTCGCGGCGGACTTCCTGCATGTCGCGATGGCCGGCATAGGTCGGCGCCTGCGGCAGTTCGGTCAACTCGCCGAAATAGCGCGAGAAGGCCTTGTGCTGTTCCGGCGTCAGATCCTGATCGCGGAACACGATCACCAGGAACTGCTCGAACGCCTTCATCACCTCGGCCAGCGTTTCCGCGTCAAGCGGCTGGCGCAGGTCTACCCCGGTGATCTCGCAGCCACAGGCGCCCGAGATCGGTTCGACGCCAATCCGCCTGAACTCCGGCATCGGCAGGCCGGCGACGATGGGGGTTCCGGCGGGAATTTCGGTGGCCGGAACGGCGGGGTTGGCAACGGGTCGAGACGACACGGTCATTCCTTTCCTGCGATAGTGCGGGTCGCCGGTCTCCGACCGGGCCGGATGTCCGGCGAAGGACAACCCACAGGCCGTCCTTCGCCGCATCAGCCGTTCCTAGAAACGGCGCTTGAGCGTGACGGCCCAGGTGCGCGGTTCACCGGGAACGCCCTGGATCGAATTGGTCGATCCGCGATTGTCGAAAATATCCGAATAATAGAGCTTGTTGGTCAGGTTGCGGACTTCCACCGCCAGTTCCCAGTCCTTCTCGGCCGTCGCGTAGGCCACGCGGGCGTTGACCAGCGTGCGGCTGGGGATCACACCGAAGATGTCCTTGCCCCCGGTCGCGGCGTCGACGTTGTTGGCATTGCGCTCGAACGCGTCCTCATGGTTGACGTCGATGCGCGGAATGATCGTGCCAGCCTTGCCCAGATCGAACTCGTACTGTGCGCCAAAGCTCCACTGCCAGGGCGAGATGTAGACGCCCTTGTCCTCCAGCCCGATGCCGGCGCTGGCCGCGATCGCGCTGATCGAATCGTACTTGAAGTGGAGATAGGCAAGCGATGCGTCGATCGAGAGCCCCTGCACCGGACGCAGCGCGAGTTCGGCCTCGAAGCCCTTGATCGTCGCCTTGCCGGCGTTGAGCGGCAGCGCGCACGGCGCGGCCGGCACGCCCACCGCCACCGGGCAGTTCGAAACCGTCACCAGAATGTCGTTGTACTTGTTGATGAACGCCGATGTGTTGAGGCGCACGCGATGATCGAGGAATTCGCTTTTCAGGCCGATTTCATAGGCCTTGAGCGTTTCCGGATTGTGCGGCAGCGCCTGGGCCGGGAAGAACGGCCGGGGGTTGATACCGCCCCCCTTGAAGCCGGTCGAGAACTGGGCATAGCCCATGATCGCGTCGGTCAGGTGGTACTGCGCGCCAAGCCGGTAATCGACCCGGCTGCCCGAGAACTCGCGCGACAGCCCGTTGAGCGGCGCCAGCGAAGCCGGAACGGCGCCGCCCGTGGACGAGCCGGGAATGCCCTCACGCCCATAGATGAAGGTCTTGCTCTGGTCGGTGTAGCGGATGCCGCCCAGGATGGTCAGCCGTGCCAGCGGCGAGACTTCGGCGTTGGCGAACACGGCCTTGGTCTTGGCCGGAATCCGGTTGTCCTCGATGAAGTTCAGCGTCGGCAGCGTGACGCGCGACCGGTTGCGGCTGGTTCTGTCCAGATAGAACCCGCCAACGGTCAGGTTCACCATGTCGCCCAGCTTGGCGGACAGGCGCAGTTCCTGGCTGAACTGGTGGTTATAGACACGGTTCGCTTGCAGCCCGGTGTTGAACGGCGAACTGTCGCCCGACGAATAGTTGCCGTCGAACTTGCGATAGGCGGTGATCGAGGTGAGGTTGAGGTTGTCAGTCAACTCCGCCGTGATCGTGCCCGAAACGCCCCAGCTGTTGATCAAGCCCTTGAGCGGCGCGGACCACGTGCCCGAACCATCGCGCGGGGTGACCTCGGTATAGTTCTCGTAGCTGACAAAGGGGCTCTTGGTGAACGTATCCTGCGCGTAGTTCCCGTAGGGCGAATACGAGATGTAGGGCGAACCCGATGCCGTGCCGAAGACGTTGCCATTGAGCACATAGGCCGAGGATGGCGGCGTCGCCACGCCGGTCAGCGTCGCGCCGGGGACCGCCTGCCGGCCGACGTAGAGCAGCGTCGCGGGGCCGACCTCGCTGTTGTCGCGCGTCACGTCCGCCGCAAGGTCCACCGTCACCCGGCTGGAAGCCTGCCAGCGCAGCGCGAGCCGCCCGGCGACGTATTCCTTGCCGCCCTCAGTGCCCAGCTTGCACTTGTCGGCGGCCACCATGCTCGGCAGCGTGCTGCCGGGATGGGTGCAGGCATAGTCGTAACGGGTGACGTAGCCGTCCTTCTTGACCGCAACGCCCGAAAGGCGGGCGAAAAGCTTGTCCGGCACCACCGTGAAATTCGCCGCGCCGCGCAGTTCCATGCGGTTGTAGCTGCCGTAGGTCGCCGACAGGTAGCCGTCGTTCGAACCGTCGGGCTTCTTGGAATAGAGCTTGATCGCGCCGCCGATCGAATTCTGGCCGGCGAGCGTTCCCTGCGGACCGCGCAGGATTTCGATCCGGTCAAGGTCGATGAGGCTCAGCATCGATCCCTGCATCGTCGGCAGATAGACGTCGTCGACATAGATGCCGACACCCGGTTCGAGCGCGAACGAGGTATCGCGCTGGCCAACGCCGCGAATGTAAGCGACGACGGCGGGACCGAAGTTGGCCGAAGCCGTCCGCAGCGTCACGTTCGGCGCCTTGCCACCCAGATCGACGAGGTTGGTCTGGCCGCGCTGTTCCAGCATGGCGCCGCTCATCGCGGTGATCGCGATGGGCACGTCCTGCAGTTTCTGGTCGCGGAACTGCGCGGTGACGATGATTTCCTCGGCCGCAGGGTCCTTGCCCTTGGCCGCGTTGTCCGGAGCTTCCTGTGCGAATCCCGGCCCTGCCCAGAGCATCGCGCCGGCCAGCGCCATCACCGAACCGCCGGCCGCCCGTAACATAGCACCACGCGCCATTCGTCCATCTCCCCTTGTTGCGGCCATCTTTGTCCCGGCCTACGGGAGGTATAGAGCATGTTGATAAATCAACGGTCAAGGGCGTTCCGAATTTCGGAATCACAATTCCATTATACGGAAAACTAGCTGTACGAGATGGCCGCCAGTTCGCTGATCCGCATGGCCGCCCCGCGGACGGCGGCGGCAAGGTCATCCTCTTCATGCAGCCGGTAGCGTGCCGAAGGCATGGTCACGCCGATGCAGCCCAGCATTTCCTTCTCGGCCCCGAAGATCGGCGCGGCGATGCCGGCGATGTCGTGACGCGGATCGAAATAGCGCGCCGTTCCTTCCTTCCGGATTCGCGCGAGGTCCGCTTCCAGTTCCGCCCGCGTTGGCCGGGGGCGCCCTGTCAGTGGGCCATCGCCGGCCTCGCGCAGCAGGATTTCCCCTTCCCCCGTCGGCAGGAACGCCAGAATGGCCCGTCCGAGCGAACCCCAGGGCAGGGCAACTTCGCCCCCCTTCTCCACCGCGAACCGCAACAGGTGCGGCGTGGGAACCACATCCGCGATGATCCCGCACCGGCCCGGTGGACTGTACGCGCACAGCACCGCCGTCTCCTGCCATTCGGCGACCAGCATGTCCAGGAACGGCCGCGCGCTGCGGGTCAGATCGAACCGGGCGATGAGCTGCGAGGCGGTGCGGTAAAGTTCGCGCCCCGGGCGATAGCTCTGCCCGCTCCCCCGCTCCACGAAACCGCAGTCAAACAGCACCTTGAGCAGGCGATGGACCGTGCTTGGCGGCAGTTCCGCGCGCGCGGCGAGTTCGCCCAGACTAAACCGGTGCGGGCCGGCGGCGACCAAACGGATCAGGTAGGCGACGCGCTCGGCGGCACCACGCGGCGGTTCAGTCATGGCACCTCTTGTTGTTGATCCATCGCCTGTATCTCCCGCTTATGCTGCACACCCCTCACCCCGCAACGCAAGAGGGCTGGTGACGGGAGTCAAGCGCCAGAGGAGGCCAATAGGGACGGAGCGCACCTGCACTCCCGACGCGATCCGTCGGGGCAGACGCCGTTACCAGACTTGCCGAAAGAGGAGTCAGGGCCGCCGCGCTCAAACCAGCGCGTAATAGCGGAACAACGAGCGGTCGGGATCCGTCCGCCGTTCGCCTCCGCCGACGATGACCGTGCGCGAAAGCCAGTCGTGCGGCCCCTCGGGCACGCGGAAATAGGGCGTCAGCCGGAAGTACGACGGCTGCGGCTCGCCCGGCAGCGGGCGGACGAGATAGCCCTTGTTCTGGATGTAGATCGTCGTCCCGTCGTCGGCCTGAAGCAGATAGTGCGCGTTCAGTTCGATCGTGCCATCGGCGCGCACCGTCGCGTAGTCCGCGCCGCTGTGCGGCACCACCGTGCCGGACAGGCGCGGCCCGGAAATGGTGCCGCCGATCGCCGGGGTATAGCCCTGGTTTCCGCCGCCGGGCAGCGGCCCGAAGATAACCCGGTCGGCGCCGAACAGGACTTCGATATCGAACACATGCTCCAGGCGGCAATCGGCAGGGGACGGCGTCATCGGGTTTCCTCGGGAATGCAGGGAAGAAAGTGCAGTGCCAGATCCGTTCCCGCTCACAGCACGACGAAGTAATGGATGCGGTTGGCGCCGGGGATCTTTTCCGCCACCCCGACGAAGACATGCTGCGACAACCAGGCGTGCGGCCCTTCCGGCGCATCGAAGCGCGGCGTCACCCGCATGTAGTAGTCGTCGAAACCCACCGGCTCGTTGCGCCGCATCCGCCCCGCGATCTCGTCATTGCGCGCCCAGCGGAAGCCCCGGTTTTCCAGGTAGATGATCGCCCCGTCGTCCGCCTCCAGCAGATAGCGCGCATCGAAGTCGATCACCCCGTTCGGGCGCGTCAGCGGAAAGTCGCCGCCCGACATCGGCACCACGCGCCCGTTGAGCCGTGGCCCCTCCACCACCCCGTCCTTGGCATAGATCGCCGCACGCGAATCCCCCCTTGCGGCAGGCGTGACCCAGCTTGGCCGGGAGAGGGTGATCGAGATCGTGAAGGCATGCTCAAGGCGCGGCTGGAACGGATGAGGCGTCGTCATCCTTCGAGCTAGACGCACAATAGTTGATTCGTCAACACAATAGCGTTGGCGATACTGCGCAGCATTTTGGCAGCGGCAGGCCCGACACCGCTTGCGGCGCGGGCTTCAGACGGAAAAGATGGCGATGAGGATCGAACGAAGGTCGTTCCGGTCACCGCCGGCCGCAACGAAGCGTTCCGCCTGCCCCACGACCGCCAGTGCCGCGACGATGCGCGCTTCGCCCTGGGCGGCCGTCAGCCCAGGCCGGCCGTTCCGCAACGCCCGCACAAGAGAGGCCACGGCATCACCGCGCAGCCGCTCCAGCCGCGCCAGGTCTGCGGCCGACATATCGGCCACGGTCCCTTGCAGCAGGCTGACAATTGCGCCTTCTTCGATGGCGTGACGCGCCAGCACGCCGGCCATCGCCTCCACGCCAGCGCCGGGCGATGCCTCCAGCGAGGCCACGGCCTGAGTGACCGCCGTTTCCAGCAACGCCAGCAGCAGTTCGGTCTTGCCGCTGAAATAGCGATAGATGGCCGGTCCGCTGACGCCGGAGGCCGCCGCGATCGCATCGACACTGGCCCCGGCGAACCCATGGCGGCGGAACATTTCCGACGCGGCCGCAAGGATCACGCCACGGCGCTCTGCCGGCGCCATGCGCGTTCGCCGTGCCGCGCGAGCGGGTGGGGCAATGCCGTTTTCCATGCCTCCCCCTAGCGCGGATGCCGCACGAATGCTAGTGAACGATCGTTCACTAATGAATCGGAGACGGATGATGACCTCGCGCCCGCTGGCCGACCCTGCCTGTTTTGACCCCGATCGCTTCGCCGCGCAGGGCTATCCGCACGATGTCTGGACCCGGATGCGGCGCGAACAGCCCATCGCCTGGCACGATGATGGCGCGCGCGAACCGTTCTGGGCGCTGACCCGGTATGCCGACATCACCGCGATCGGAAAGAACAGCGAAAGCTTCATCAGCGGGCCGGGCGTCACCATCCTGCGCAAGGATCAGATGGTGGATGCCAGCGCGCCGCGCGTGCCGCTGATGCTGACGATGGACCCGCCCGAGCATCACAAGAACCGCATGATCCTGCGCGAACGCTTCAAGCCCAGCGTGATGCGCGCGCTTGAGGAGCATATCGTGGCACGTTGCCGCGAAATTGCCGACGACGTTGCAGCCGCGCGCATCGCGGCGGTGGCGGCGGGAACCAGCGACGAGATCGATTTCGTCGATGCCATCGCCATGCGACTGCCGCTGGACGTGATACTGGAACTGCTCGGCGTGCCCACCGACGATCGCGATCAGATGTACACCTGGAGCAACGCGGTGATCGGTGCCGAAGACCCCGAATATGGCAGCGTGGACCTTCCGCGCGAAGCCATCGTCGCCGCCCAGCAGGCCATGTTCGGCTATTTTGCGCGGTTCATCGCCCAACGCCGCGCCGCGCCGCAAGAGGATCTGGTCAGCTTGCTGGTGGAAGCCCGCATCGATGGAACGCCGCTGAACGATCGCGAAATCCTGGGCTTCTGCTTCCTGCTGGCGATCGCGGGCAATGAAACCACGCGCAACGCCACCAGCGGCGCGATGCTGGCGCTGATCGAACATCCGCAGGCCCGCGCCGCCTTGACCGCCGACCCATCGCTGATGCCGCATGCGGTGGAGGAACTGCTACGCTGGGTCACGCCCATCGTCTATATGGCGCGGACGGCAACGCGCGATGTGGAAATCGCGAACCAGACCGTGCGAGCAGGCGAGAAGGTGGTGCTGTTCTACCCGTCGGCCAACCGGGACGAGGACGTCTTCGAACACCCGTTCACGCTCGATCTTGCGCGCAAGCCCAACCGGCACCTGACGTTCGGGTTCGGCCGGCACAGTTGCCTGGGCAACGATCTGGCCCGGATCGAACTGGCGGCCGTGCTGGGGGAATTGCTGAGCCGTTTCCCCGAGTTGCACCTGACTGGCCCTGTCGACCGGCTGCGGTCCAACTTCGTCGGCGGGATCAAGCATATGCCCGTGCGCCTGACGAGATAGGACTCGACAACATCAAATCTCTTAATAAATATAATGATTATAATAATGGTGAGATGGCATGGGACGGATGTTCCGAAAGGCGGCCGGCTGGCTGCTGGGCACGCTCACGGCCTGTATCGGCGGAGCCTTGCTCGGATCACGCCCGTCACAACGCGTCGCCTATGCGCTGCCGCGCAACAGCGTCGAAAAGGGAAAACCATGACCGACTGGACCACGCTTTACGCCACCCGGATGCAGCAGGTGGTCGCCTCGGACATCCGCGAGCGCATGAAACTGCTCGATGCCAAGCAGATCATTCATCTGGGGGGTGGCCTGCCCGATCCGGCGATATTTCCCTACGACGCGCTGGCAGCCGCATCGCAGGCGATCTGGGCGGATCCGGTGCGGGCGCGCACGGCGCTGCAATACGCGCCGAGCGAGGGCCACGGACCGCTGCGCACGTGGATCGCCGCGCACATGACGGCCCAGGGCACGCCATGCACCGTGGACAACGTGATGATCACCAACGGATCGCAGCAGGCCCTGGATTTCATCGCCCGCCTGTTGCTGTCGCCGGGCGACACCGCCATGGTCGAAATCCCCAGCTTCATCGGCGCGCTGCGGGCCTTCGACGCCTATGAGCCACGCTATGTCAGCCTGCCCGTGGACGCGGCGGAATGGGACGCGGCCCGCTTTGCGGGTGCCAAGTTCTGCTACGTCGGGCCGGATTTCCGCAACCCGACCGGCACCACGATGACCCGCGCGGAACGGGAAAAACTGCTCGATCTGGCCGAGGGCACCGGCATGGCGGTGGTCGAGGACGGCTGCTACGAGGCTCTGCGGTACGACGGGCAGGCCGTGCCATCGCTGCTGGCGTTGGCGACCGAGCGGTATGGCGATATCGAACGGGTGCCGGTTCTGCACACCGGCACGTTCTCCAAGACGATTGCGCCCTCGCTGCGGATCGGCTGGATCGCCGGCCCGACGGCAGTGATCCGCAAGCTGGTGCTGATCAAGCAGGCGGCCGATCTTGCCACCAGCGCGCTCAACCAGATGCTGTTGCTCGATGTCGTGCAAACCCATCTCGACAATGCCGTCGCGGCGGGCTGCGCCGCCTATCGCGAAAGGCGCGATTCCATGCTCGCCGCGCTGGAGGAGGCAATGCCGGCCGGCGTGACGTGGACGCGCCCCGAAGGCGGGCTCTACATCTGGGTCGAACTGCCGGAACACATGGACGCCACGCTTTTCGCGCAGCGCGCGCTGGCTGAACATTCGGTGTCGATCATCGGCGGCGCGGCATTCTTCCCGGCCGGCGCGGAGAAGCTGCCGGGCCGCACCAACAGCCTGCGCCTCAGCTTCTCGATGATCGGCACCGAACCCGCGCGCGAAGGCGTGCGCCGGCTCGGCCTGCTGGCGCACGAAATGGTGGCCGAAATGGCGTGAGCACGCGGCGTGGACAAATTGCGTAGTGAGCGTGGCGGCTGAGATTGGTGGCTAGGGGCCGTTCGTGCTAAGTATGGGCAGGCTGGAAACGCGGAGATTGCAGTTCCGTTTGCTCAGATCACAAAGTGTGGCGATGGCGAAGCTTCGTAACCTGTCCGGGTCGACGCCGACATAGAGGGTGCTGGCTTCCCTCGGAGGCCAGGGTGCCGTCATGACGTTGCCAGGAACAAGTTTTTGCGCCGATGGCGGACGCGGCCCACCGTTTTTGATGAAATCCACGTAGATTGTCGTCTTGGTATCATTCCTTAAGCTCGTGGTCGGGCCACAGGCAGCTAAGGACGCGACGACTGACAATGCGGCGAGTTTGAATTGCCATCTCACGCACCTTCGGTGTCATATCAGAGGAATGTCCGCAAGTGGGCGCAGACCATCGTTCGCATTTGTCCACGCAACCTAATCCACCGCAGCGGTAACGACGATCTCCAGCGCATAGGCGGGCGAGGCCAGGATGGCCTGCAGGGTGGTACGCGTGGGCGCACAGCCGGGCACGATCCATCGGTCCCACGCCGCGTTGAGTTCGGGCAGCGTCGCCAGATCGGCCAGCAGGATCGTCGCCGTCAGCAGTCGGGACCGGTCGCTGCCCGTTTCTACGAGCAGGTCGTCGATCCGGCGCAGCACTTCCGTCACTTGGTCCGCCACGGCGCCGCCACGATGATCGATCGCCACCTGCCCTGACAGATAAGCGACGCCGCCTTGCACGACGGCGCCGCTCATGCGGGGATTGGCTGCGAAACGCTTGATATCCGCCATACTTCTGCTCCTAGAACGAATGGCGCATCGACGCGCCGAACATGCGCGGACCGGTCAGCGGGTTTGCGCGAGCGCCAGCGCGGCGATCCGGTCGAGCTGCTCGACCGCCAGCTCCGCCTGCGACGACGATGCGGTGCCGCGAAGGAGACGTCCCTTGATGCCGTGGATGATCGCCGCCAGCCGGAACAGGCTGAAGGCCAGGTAGAAATCCAGCCGATCGATGCCGTCCCGCCCGGTGCGGCGGCAATAGGCCTCGACATAGCGTTCCTCGCCGGGGATGCCGAGCGCCGGAAGGTCCAGCCCGGCCAGCCCCGTCGAAAATCCCGGCGGCATCCGGTAGATCATCAGGTGATAGGCAAAGTCTGCCAGCGGATGCCCCAGGGTCGAAAGCTCCCAGTCCAGCACCGCGATCACGCGCGGCTCGCGCGGGTGGAACAGCATGTTGTCGCAGCGGAAATCGCCGTGAACGATGGTGCAGTCATCGCCGGCGGGAATGTTCGCAGGCAGCCATTCGATCAGCGCATCCATCGCCGGAAGGCGCCCGGCTTCGGGATCTTCCAGATATTGCCGCGACCAGCGCCCCACCTGGCGTTCGAAGTAATTGCCCTGTCGCCCGAAATCCCCGAGCCCCGCCGCCACCGGATCGATCGCGTGGAGCCGCGCGATCGTGGCGTTCATCGCGTCGAACATGGCCGCCCGCTCGTCGCGCGGCACTTCCGGAAAGGCGGTGTCGCGGAAATTGCGGCCTTCCACCATCTCCATCACATAGAACGCGGTGCCGATAACCGCATCGTCGAGGCACAGGCCGAACGGCGCGGGCACCGGAAAGCCGGTGGCGTGAAGCGCCGAGATGACCCGGAATTCCCGATCCACCGCGTGCGCGCCCTTGACCAGCACGCCGGGGGGCTTGCGCCGCAGCACATAGTCGCGGCCGGCCGTGCGCAAGCGATAGGTGGGGTTGGACTGGCCGCCATCGAACTGGCTCACCGAAAGTGGCCCTCGGAAGTCGGGAACGTGATCGTCCATCCACCGCACCAGCGCGGCTTCGTCAAATCGATGATTCGGGCGAACTGGCGCCATTTGGTCAGGCATCGGCCAGCACGCGCGAAAGTTCATAGCGCGATTGCTCCAGCCCCGTTTCCGGCACCATCTCGCCCTCCCGATCGAGAATCTGGTCAAGCCCGGCCAGCAGGCGCTCCGGCGCATCGTCGCCGGTGCCGGCGTCGATGCCGCGCGTCAGCGTAATGTGGGCCGCTTCGCAATGGCCCGCCCCGGCACACAGAATGACGCCCGTCGGCGCGTCATCGCAGACCAGCGCGAGCATGGCCGGCGAAACCCCGGCCGGATCGAGCGCGGCGAGCTGCTCCTCGCTCATGATGTCGGCGGTCATCCGCGTGGCGGCGGTGGGAGCGAGCGCGTTGACGCGGATGTCGTACTTGCGCCCCTCCTGCGCCAGGGTCTTCATCATGCCGACAAGGCCCAGCTTGGCCGCCCCGTACTGCGATTGGCCGAAGTTGCCATAGAGGCCCGACGAGGACGTGGTCATCATGATCCGGCCGAAGTTCTGCGCCGTCATGATCCCCCACACCGCCTTGGTGCAGTTGGCCGCGCCCATCAGATGTACTTCGATCACGGTGCGGAAATCCGCGAGATCCTGCTTGGCGAAAGTCCGGTCGCGCAGGATGCCGGCATTGTTGACAAGGATGTCGACCCGCCCCCAGGCGGCCACCGCCTGCGCGACCATGGCCTCCACCTGCGCGTAGTCCGTCACGCTCGCGCCGTTCGCTATGGCCTCGCCACCCGCCGCGCGAATCTCGTCAACGACCTGATCGGCCATCGTCGTGCTACCGCCGCTGCCGTCGCGCGCGCCACCAAGATCGTTGACCAGCACCTTTGCGCCGCGCCGGGCCAGCAACAGCGCGTGCGCGCGCCCCAGCCCGCCGCCGGCCCCGGTCACGATGGCCACGCGGCCGGACAGATCGATCGACATTCCCGTTTCTCCCATAATTACAGGCAAGCCGCCGGCATCGCCGCGGGCAGCGCACTGCCCGCGAGCAGCGGCGCAACCCACACCGCGATCTGCGGCATCTCGCGTTCGAAAAAGTATCGGCAGGCCCACAGCTTGCCGGCGCGGAACGGCGCATCCTCGCCCGCCCCGGCGCACAGCAGCGCGCGGTCCAGCCATTGCCAGCCGGCCACGCCGTGCCCGAATGCCCGCAGCAAAGCAGTGGCGTTGGCGGCGAGCACGTCCGGCGATGCCGCCCGCACGGCCTCCGCCGCGCTGCTCAGCCGATCCCACACCTCGGTCAGGATACCGCCCAGACCGGCCAGTTCCGGGTTCTGCGCCGCCTTGGCAACGGTCTGGTCGATCCGCCTCCGCAGCAGCGCAAGCGCGGCGGCATCCTTGAGTTTCCGACCGGCCAGATCCAGCCCCTGAATGCCGGTCGTGCCCTCGTGGATCGGATTGAGCCGGTTGTCCCGCCACAGCTGCTCGACATCGAAATCACGGGTGTAGCCGTAGCCGCCATGCACCTGGATGGCGATGTCGTTGGCCGCAAGGCCATATTCCGACGCCCAGGTCTTGGCGATCGGCGTCAGCAATCCCAGCAGCAAGGCCGCATCGGGATCGTGCGACTCTTCATCCACCAGCCGGGCGCAGTATAACACCAGTGCCAGCGCGCCTTCGGCATAGCATTTGCCTGCCAGCAGCATCGCACGCACGTCAGGGTGCCCGACGATCGGCAACGACTTGCCCAGTGCGCTGCCGGGCGGTCGACCCTGTAAGCGCTCGCCCGCATACTGCACCGCATGGCGCCAGCCGCGATAGCCCAGCGCCGCCGCACCCAGCGCTACGCCGATCCGCGCCTCGTTCATCATCTTGAACATCTGGGGCAGACCCTGCCCGGGAGCGCCCACGATCCAGCCGATCGCGCCCTCACGTTCGCCGAAGTTCAGCAGGCAATTCGTGGTGCCGCGATAGCCCATCTTGTGATTGAGCCCGGCCACCGCAATGTCGTTGCAATCGCCCGAAGGCAGGATCTTCGGCACCACGAACAGCGACAGGCCCTTGGTGCCCGCAGCCTGTTCTCCACGGTCATCCACCGTCCGCGCCAGCACCAGGTGGACGATGTTTTCCGAGAGGTCGTGATCCCCGCCCGAAATCCACATCTTGTTGCCTGAAAGCCTATAGCGCGTGCCCAGCGCGTCCTGCCCGTCCGGGACCGCCCGGGTTGCGACGTCGGCCAGATTCGAACCGGCCTGCGGTTCGGACAGACACATCGTGCCGAACCACCGCCCCGCGATCTGCGGCAGGGCGAATGCCTCGATCTGCGCTTCGGTGCCGAACGCCAGCAGCAGGCGGGCGTTGGCGGTCGTGAGCATGGGATAGGCGGCCGTGGCGACATTGGCGGCCAGAAACTGCGCGAAGGACGCGTTGGCGAGCAGGGCGGGCAGCCCCATACCGCCCCGGTCGGGCGGGAAGCTGGCGGAAAACAGGCCCAGTTCGGCATATTCGCGCAAGGCCGAGCCGATTTCCGGCAACGCCCTGACTCCGGAAGCGGTCAGTTCTGGTTCGCGGTTATCGGACAGCTTGTAGTGGGGAAGGAAGCCGTTAGCGGCCAGCCTCGCCGAAAGATCCAGGATCGCGTCCGCGCTTTCCCGATCGATTCCGCCAGCATCGGATTCAGAGAGCACCCGGTCGAGACCAAGCCACTCCCACAACAGGAAATCCAGTTCCTCCCGCACAATCAGAATATCACTCATGCCGCTCCCAATCTGGTCTCACGTCCTAGGCCACAACGAAACAGGGCGTCGAATATCGAAGGCGGATCGGAGGTATCGCAATCCGGCAATTGCCGTCACCCACCTATCGGCCGGAAATGGCCTGGCTCAGGGAGATGACGATGGGACCGCTCGATCCGGAAATGCAGGCCATTCTCGACCGGCGCAACGCGCTGGGCCTTCCGGGCTTCGCGGCCGGCACGCCCGACGATGCCCGCCGTGCCTTTGCCCAATCACAGGCCGCCCTGCCACCCGCGCGTGGTGCGCGGAACGCGGCAGTGCGGGACGCGAACGTGCCAGGGCCGCGCGGACCGGTCCCGGTTCGGCACTATCTGCCGGAGCGGCATAGCGGCGGGCGGATCCTCTACATGCATGGCGGAGGCTGGGTCTTCGGCACGCTGGACGGCTTCGATCCGGTCTGCCGCCAGCTGGCGCACGAAAGCGGGGCCGAGGTGGTGAGCATCGACTACCGGCTCGCGCCCGAACATCCCTTTCCCCAGCCGCTCGACGATTGCTGGGCCATTCTGGAAGCGCTGGCCGAAGACATGCCGCTGGCGGTGATGGGCGATAGCGCAGGCGGCAATCTCGCCGCCGCCCTGGCTCTGCGCGCACGCGACAGGGGCGGCCCGCGGATCGCGCTGCAAGTGTTGCTCTATCCGGTGCTGTCTGCCGATTTCACCCGGGATTCCTATACCGCGTTCGGCCAGGGCGATTACCTGATCTCCCGCGAAGACATGCAGTGGTTCTGGGACCGGCACGTGCCGCCGGAGATGCGCCACATGCCCGAAGCAGCGCCACTTGCCGCAAGCGACTTTGCCGGTTTGCCCGAGGCGATCATCGTTGTGGGCGGTTGCGATCCGCTGCATGACGAAGGCGCGTGCTACGCCGCCGCGCTGCGCGACGCGGGCGCAAAGGTCACCCTGCGCGATCATCCCGGCATGGCGCACGGCTTTTTCACGCTGGTAGACCTGCTCAGCGCCGCCAACGCCGAGATACGGGAGATTGGCGCGCTGATCGCCAGCAGGCTCGTCCTGGCCTGAGCAGGGGTCAGCTCGCGGTCGGCCCCGCTTCGTCCGCCAGGCTTTGACGCACCAGATCGATGAAGCGTTCGATCACTCGCGACCCGCTCCCCTTCGCCCACAGCATGCTGATCGGCAAGGGCAGGTCGAGGTCCGTGATGGAACGCAGGACGATACCCGGCGGCGTGCGGTCAGCCCGCGCGGCAGTAATGATGCCAAGGCCGATACGGGCGGAAGCAAGCTCATAGGCGATATCGACGGCAGACACCTCCACGACGATGTTCGGCGAGATTCCCCGCGCATCGAACGCCGCGATCATGCGATCGAACAGCCTTGGCGAGGTATGCCTGGCCGGCCACAGCAGCGGCTCGGACGCGATATCGCTGAGCGACACGGCGGGCAGCGCGGCAAGCGGGTGATCGTCCGGCAGGGCCAGGACGAAGTGGTCCACGCCCACCGACATGCGTTCGAATTGCTCCACATCGCTCGCCTCGTCGATCACGAAGGCAACGTCGATTTCGTCGGCAAGCAGACGGTTGCGCTGCGCATCGGAGGTCAGCGGAAACGCGCGCAATTCCACTTCGGGGTAAAGCGAACGGAATTCCCGCAACACGACCGGCAGCACGGGACGGCGCAGCATGGCTTCCGAAAACGCCACGCGCAGAAGCCCCGAATCGCCTTCCGCAATCCGGCGCGTGTTGCGCCGCGCTTCCTCGATCTGCAGCAGGATACGCCGCACGTCCTGCGCCAGTACCTGCCCGGCGCGCGTTATCGCCACGCCCCGCGCCTGGCGCTCGAACAATTCGATATTGCCCAGTTCGCGCTCCAGGTCCGCGATACGGCGCGACAGCGCGGATTGCGCGATATTCAATCGCTCGGCCGCGCGGTGGAGGTTCTGCTCCTCGGCAACCGCCAGAAAGAAAGGGAAGTGCTTGGCGATACGCAACGTGCGCAAGGTTGCCACCTCGCGCGGCACGCTGGGGGGAAGCGACGTCGACATAGGCACAGCTATGCCCGGTTCCGCCCGGCTTGAACAGGCATGGCTGGCCACCTCAGCGGAGCGCCACACGGACCACCGCCCTGGCGCTCGCGTTCCGCGCCTGCAGGATGATTTCGACATCGGCGTTGTTGGTGCCGTCGAGATGGCGCGCCATGACCCTGCCGGCCAGCCGTTCCGGGGCGAAGCCATCGTCCAGGCCATAGGCCGACACAAGCGAGGCGCTGGGCGTTCCCGACCAGCGGCGGACCATGTCGCACACGCGCTGTTCGAGTGGCCCGTCCGCCGCAAAGGCACCGTCGAAACTCACCGCCTCTCCCAGGCGGACATCTTCAAAGCGCAGCGGCATGGCTTGCATCGCCAACCTCTCCTTTATGTACTATCTTTTAAATGATAAGGGAATCGGCTAGAGAGTCAAACACCAAGCGGCAAGAGCCGCAAACCAAGGGAGAAACCAGACTCATGGCGTCCATCGCTGAGGCCCGGACATTTGCCGAAACGCTCGCCACCCGCCGTTCGCCGCTGCCGGATGCCCTCGTCGCGCCCGGGCCGAGCAGCGAGGAGATCGACAAGATCGTCGAAATCGCCCTGCGCGTGCCCGACCATGGCCGGCTCAGCCCCTGGCGGCTGATCCTGATCGCGGGCGAGGCCAAGCGCCTCTGGGTGGACCGCCTGCTGGAACTTGCCGAACAGAGGCCGGATGCGGGGAAGACGCGGGTCAGCACCCGCAAGCTCGCTTCGGCGCCGCTCGTGGTCGTGGTCGTCTCGGCGGCGATTCCGGGGCACAAGGTGCCGGAATGGGAACAGGTGCTTTCGGCCGGCGCGGTCTGCATGAACCTCGTCAACGGCGCGCACGCCCTGGGTTACGGCGCGCAGTGGCTTACCGGCTGGCACGCCTATGACGACCAGGCAACCGCCCTGCTGGGCCTGGCGGAAGACCAGAAGATCGCGGGCGTCATCCTGGTGGGCAGCGTGGCGGAACCGGCCCCGGAGCGCCCCCGCGCATCCGCAGACGAGGTAACGCGGTGGCTCGAAGCCTAAGCACCCCGTGCGCGATCAGTACCGCAACGTGTCGGCCTTGACCGTTACCGAGGTATCGAAGCCGTGCCGCCGTTCGCCCCCGCCCGAGAAATGCTCGCGGATGGCGCGTTCGGCGGTCGTTGCGTCGCCTTCCTCGATCGCCCGGTAGATACGCTCGTGCTCGCTCAGCAACGACATGCGCAACGCCCGGTCGGCGAACGTGCCGTGGACCGACCGGTCCACCGCCAGGGCTTCGACTTGCGCGGTCCAGAGCTTTTCGAGCGCGCCGACGACCAGACTCATCGTCTCGTTGCCGCAGTTGTTCACCAGTTCGGAATGGAACGCGCGCGCCAGGACGATGAAGGCGGTCGGATCGTCGATGGCGGCTGCGCTGGCGTCGATATTCGCCCGCAGCTTGGGCAGCACGCTTGTCGCCCGATCGGGCCTCAGCGCTGCCTCGGCCGCGCAAGCCGGTTCCAGCAGCCGCATGCCGTTCAGGAGGTCGAGCAGGGAAACCGACCGCGCCTGCAGCACCAGCCCCAGCATGTAGGCCGCGGTGCCAGGTTGAGGCACGTGCACGATGGCACCGCCCACGTTGCCGCGGATCACCGTGACCAGCCCTTCGGTTTCCAGAATACGGAAAGCCTCGCGGATACAGGGAGGACTGACGCCGAATTCGGCCAGCAGCTCTTCCTGTTTAGGCAGCATGTCACCATCCGCCAGCGCGCCGGAGAGAATGCGCGACCGCAAGCTCGATGCCACGATTTCTGCGACGCGAGGCTGACGCAAGCGGCGCTTCTCCGTCTTCAAGCTCACCCTAGGTACCCCCGTTAGGCCAATCGGCAAGGCTCTGCATTACGCTTGTGCTAAATCTTTGCAAGTCCAGCCGGCCTGCCTCCATTTCAAGGCCCAGCATTTCAAGGAGAGAATGATGAAAGCCGATGCGTCCCGCCTGCAGACCTTCACGATCAGCATAACCCCGTTCACCGAAGAGGGCGCGATCGATGAACCGGCGCTTCGCCGGCACCTGCGCAAGCTGGGCGATGCCGGCGTTGGCGTGTATGTCGGCGGCGGCGGCAGCGGCGAAGGCTATACCCTGTCCACGGACGAAACCGGACGCCTGCTGACCATCGCGGTGGAGGAACTGAAAGGCAAGGCCCCGATCCGCGCGATGGGTGTGGAGCCGCGCACTGCACGCCAGATGATCGCCTTTCTGGACATGGCGCAGGGTGCCGGCGTCGATGCCGCGCAGGTCTATTCGCTGGATGTGGGGCATGGCCACGTGCCCACCCCGCGCGAACTAGATGCCTATTTCAGCGAAGTGCTGACCAACACGGCGATCCCTGCCGTGCTGTCCACGCACCAGTCGGTGGGTTACGTGATCCCCGCGCCGGTGATCATTGATCTGTTCGCCAAGTATCCGCACCTGATCGGCCTGAACGTCAGCCATCAGGACCCCGGCTATCTCCGCACGCTGGTCGATGCGCTGGGCGATCGGATCGACATCTGCGTCGGCGGCCCGCACCAGGCGCCGCTGGTGCTCGCGCTCGGCGGCCAGGGCTACCTATCCTCGGAAGGCAATATTGCGCCGCGCCTGTGCGCCAGCGTGATCGCGGCGGCGCAAGCGGGCGACAATGCGGCGTTCCTCGAACGGTGGGGCAAGCTGATGCGACTGTTCATGGCGCTCTATGGCAACGGCGGCATTCGCGTGACCAAGGCCCTGCTCAACCACTTCGGCCTTGCCGGAGGCTATCCGCGCGCACCGCGCCTGCCGGTCGAACCGGATGCCTTTGCCAAGGCGCTGGCGGTCGTGGAGGAGGTCGGCCTTGCCGAGATCGAGGGCTGGTAATCGGGCTGGCCCGCTTGCGCGGCGGCGCTATTCCCCGCGCAGGTCGGCGAGGCTCGTTTCAAAGCGCCGTACCGCCCGGTCCACGTAGCCGGGATGGGTCAAGATCTTCGCCCGCCGCGCCCTTGCCCCGTCGAAGGCGATCACGGCGGCGGCTTCGGGCGTGATGGAATCCGCCGGCGGAGCACGGTCGGGGTCCACGGCATCGAAGATGGGCGTGGCGACCGCGCCGGGCATGAGCAGGGAAACGCCGACGCCGGTGCCCTGCAATTCGGCGTCCAGCGCCTCGGTCACCGGCCACAGCGCGTGCTTGGTCGCGCAATAGGCGGCAAGGCCCGGAGTGACGACCATCGATCCGGTCGATCCGGTCACGACGACCTGGCCCCCGTGCCCATGCGCCACCATGGCCGGCACGAAGGCCTGCAACGTGCCAATGGCCCCCAGCACGTTAATGTCGAACAGCAGCCGCCAGTCGGCGGCCGGCATGTGCAGCACCCCGCCCCCGCGCAACACGCCGGCATTGACGAACAACAGGGCAATGGGGGGCAGGAGTTCCGCGCACTCCGCTGCGAACGAAGCCAGTTCATCCGCTTTCGTGACATCCACCACGCGCAGGCAATGCGCTATGCCGGCGGCATCGAGGTCCGCCGCCAGGCGCGCAAGGCCTGGGGCATCGCGGTCGCAGGCGGCCACGGCCATGCCCTGCCTTGCCGCATGCCGCGCCAGCGCCGCGCCGATGCCCGACGCGGCGCCGGTCACGACGGCTGTGCGGCCGGCTATGGCTACGGTCATCGGAAGTGGGGAATCACATGGGTGCCGATCTTGCGCAGCGTTTCAAGCTGCGCCCATTGCGGCACGGTGCCCATGTTGGTCATGAACAGGATCTCGTCGGCGCCAGCGGCCGCGAGCTGCTCCACGTAGTTGATGCAATCGGCCACGCTGCCATAGGCGTTCCTGGCATTCAGGATGCCGCCGCTCGGACGGCGTCCGCCTTCGTCCGGGCGCAAGTCCATGGTCAGCGTCTCGGAGGCGAGCTTGGTGGTGATGATCGTGTCGGTGCCTTCCTCGACAAGCTGGTCGCCCCAGGTTTCGGGTTCCGGCTTCGGTCCGCCGCCATACCAGTAGTTGAGCGATTCATAGAAATAGCGCTGGCCACGAATGCCGATCCGGCGTGCCTCCTCCGCATCGTCCAGCACGATGGTGGGGCACAGCGCCGCAAGGTGCTGGATGGGACGGTAACCCACCTGGTCCTCGGGCAGGCGCGTTGCCCAGGCATCGCGATAGACCTTGTTCTTGGTCGCCACCTCTTCCGGTCCGCCAAAGCCCAGCACCAGCGCACCCATGCCGCGCTGGCCGGCGCGGGCCAGCGTATCCATGTTGGTGCACGCCAGGTACATCGGAGGGTGCGGTTCCTGGAACGGCTTGGGATGGATCGGGCGCGGCGGGATACTGATATGCGGGCCGTTGTGTTCGACCTCGTCTTCCACGAACATGCGCGGAATCAGGTACATCGCCTCGTCGATCAGCGGCTGCAGCGCCTTGAGGTCGTAGCCGTAAGCGCCCGCTTCCTGCTGGCTTCCGCCCTTGCCGACCCCGAAATGCACGCGGCCCTTTGAGAGGATATCCAGCGTCGCGACCCGTTCGGCGACCTTGATCGGATGATTCATGGCAGGCATGAGGCACACCACCCCGTGCCCGATGCCGATGCGCGACGTCCGCCCGGCGATATAGGCAAGGAACGTTTCCGGCGCGCTCATGTGGGCATAGTGGGTGAGCGAGGTGTGCTCTACGCTCCATACCACGTCGAAACCCAGCTGTTCCGCCAACAAGGCCTGTTCGACCAGTTCGTCGAACACCTGCTTCTCGCCGCGTGGCGAAGCATCGACGATCTGAGCTTCAAAAATCAGCGAGAATCGCATTGTTGTTTCTCTCAGGCTCCCAGTTCCGTTTCCGTAACTCGGCGTGAGGCACCCGCCTTTCAAATGCCGTTTGGCGGCGCGAGAGTTAGCGTGCGGGCATCGCTGCGCCCGAACCTTGCCGGTTTGCGATCGCAGCCGCGACGGGTCGATGCCGCCCGTCGATGCCGCACAGCGACGGCCTTGATGATCCAATGGCAATAGAGCGCCGCATCCCGCCCGGATAACGCCGTCCCCGACAGGCCACGATGAAAGCGGCCAGATCTGCGGAGAAGGAACCCCATGCGCGAAGCCCTTGTCGTCTCCACCGCCCGGACTCCGATCGGGAAGGCCTATCGCGGCGCCTACAACAACGCCGAGGCCCCATTGCTGTCGGGCCATGCCGTGGCCGAAGCGGTGCGGCGGGCGGGGCTCGATCCGGCGCGCGTGGAAGACGTGATCATGGGCTGCGCCGCGCAGCAGGGGACGCAGGGCTACAACATCGGCCGGCTGACGGCGGCGGCGGCGGGACTGCCCGACAGCGCCGCCGGCATGTCGCTGGATCGCCAGTGCGCGTCGGGGCTGATGGCGATCGCCACCGCCGCGAAGCAAATCATGCACGACGGCATGGATGTGGTGGCGGGTGGCGGTGTCGAATCGATCAGCCTGACGCAGAACGCGCACAAGAACGGCTATCGCGCGCAGTCCGAGGCGGTTCTGGCGCACAGCCCGCACATGTACATGGCGATGATCGAAACCGCCGAAGTCGTCTCGGAACGCTATGGCATCAGCCGCGAGGCGCAAGACGCCTATGCCTTGCAAAGCCAGCAGCGGACCGCGGCCGCCTACGCCGCCGGACGCTACGACGCGGAGCTGGCGCCGCTGACCACGCGCATGATCGTGACCGACAAGACCACCGGTGAACAGAGCGAACGCACCGTCACGCTCGACCGCGACGAAGGCCCCCGCGCCGAAACCACGCTGGACGGCCTCTCCAGCTTAAAACCCGTGTGGACCGGCGGCGAGCTGACAGGGCCGGGCCGGTTCCTCACTGCGGGCAACGCCAGCCAGCTGTCCGATGGCGCCGCCGCGTGCGTGCTGGTCGAAGCGGGGGTTGCCGCGCGCGAGGGGCTGACGCCGCTGGGCGCGTATCGCGGCATGGCCGTGGCGGGCTGCCCGCCCGAGGAAATGGGCACCGGACCGATCCATGCGGTGCCCAGGCTGCTGGCGCAACATGGCCTGACGGTCGACGATATCGGCCTGTGGGAACTGAACGAAGCGTTCGCCGCGCAAGTGCTGCCCTGCCGCGACAGGCTCGGCATTCCCGACGACCGCCTCAACGTCGATGGCGGCGCGATTTCCATCGGGCATCCGTTCGGCATGTCGGGCGCGCGCATGGTCGGGCACGCGCTGATCGAGGGCAAGCGGCGCGGCGTGCGCTATGTCGTGATCACGATGTGCGTCGGCGGCGGCATGGGCGCCGCCGGACTGTTCGAGGTGCTGTGATGACCGCGCTGGCTCCGATCGCGCTGCGCCATCGCTTTCTGGCGACGCCCGAGGAAATCATCAACGAAGCACGCAACGGCCGGATGTTCATCCTGGTCGATGACGAGGATCGCGAGAACGAAGGCGATCTCGTCATCCCCGCGCAAATGGCGACGCCCGACGCGATCAATTTCATGGCGCGGTACGGGCGCGGCCTCGTCTGCCTGGCGATGACGCGGGACCGGTCGGAACAGCTTGGCCTGGAGCCGATGAGCCGCCGCAACGGATCGCCGTTCGAAACCGCGTTCACGGTCTCGATCGAAGCGCGCGACGGCGTCACCACGGGCATTTCGGCAGCGGACCGCGCCCGCACCATCGCGGTGGCGATCGACGCGGCCCGGACACGCGCGGACATCGTCACGCCGGGGCATGTCTTTCCGCTGGTGGCGCGCGATGGCGGCGTGCTGGTGCGCGCCGGGCATACGGAAGCGGCAGTCGATGTCGCCCGGCTGGCGGGCCTCAACCCATCGGGCGTCATTTGCGAGATCCTCAACGAGGACGGGACGATGGCCCGGCTCGACGACCTTATTCCCTATGCGCAGGACCACGGTCTCAAGATCGGGACGATCCGCGATCTCATCGCCTATCGCCGTCGGCACGACCATCTGGTCGAACGCCGCGCGGAAATGTCGTTCCGCAGCAAGCATTCGGGCGACTGGAGGATCATGTCCTATCGCAACACCGTGACCGGCGCGGAAATCGTCGCGCTGGTCAAGGGCACCGTCGATCAGGATAGCCCGGTGCTGACGCGGATGCATGTCCATTCGCCGCTGGCGGATCTGCTGGCAGAGGACGACCCCCGCTCGGGCCTTCTGGAACGCGCGATGGACCGGATCGCGCAGGAAGGCAGCGGCGTGGTCATCGTGCTCAGCTCGCCCGCGCCCGATCTGGTTGGCTGCATCATCCGCGCACGCGAAGCGGGGCGCGAGGAAAGCGCTGGCCGGCATGTCGCCGTGCGGGAATACGGGATCGGCGCGCAAGTGCTCACCGATCTCGGCATTCACCGCATCGTGCTGCTCAGCAACAGCGAGGCCAGCTTCATCGGGCTGGATGGCTACGGGATCGAAATCGTCGACCAACGGCCTCTGACCGACGACATCTAACATTGCAATGTTAGCTATAATATGGCCTTATCGGATTTCAAAGACAGGAGAGGCGCATGACCGATATTCTGATCAAGGGGGGAACCGTCGTCGATGGCACGGGCGCACCAGCCTATGCCGCCGACGTTCGCGTGAAGGATGGCTTCATCGCGGAGATCGCGCCCGGACTGGCCGCTGCCGCCGGCGAACGCGTGGTCGATGCGAAGGACTGCATTGTATCCCCCGGGTTCATCGAGCCGCATACCCACATGGACGCGGTGATGTGGTGGCAGCCCGATCTCGATCCGCTGCCCGGCTATGGCGTGTCCACCGTGGTCATCGGCAACTGCGGCTTTACCGCCGCGCCCGTCCACGCCGATCCCGAAGTGCGGATGGAAATGGTCAAGATATTCTCGTTCTTCGAGGAAGTCGCCGAAAAGCCGTTCCTGGACATCCTGCCCTGGGACTGGAGCACCTGGTCCGAATACCGCGCCTCGATGCAGGCGAAGTGCAAGGTTTCCACGAACATCGCCGGCTATGCCGGGCACATCGCCATCCGCCTGGCCGTGATGGGCATGGACGCCTGGGATCGCGCGGCGACTCCCGACGAAATCCGCAAGATGTGCGCGCTGCTGGAAGACGCGATCGATGCCGGTGCGCTGGGCATGTCGTCCAACCTGATGGACCATGACAGCAAGGATCGCCCGGTGCCGAGCCTTGTGGCCGACGATGCCGAATGGACCGCGCTGATCGGCGTGCTCGCCAGCCGGCCGGGCAGCCAGTTGCAGGTCATTCTGGATACCTTCTTCAAGCTGAAGGCGCCCGAACAGATGGAGCGGCTCGGCAACCTGTGCCGGGGGCTTGGCGTGCGCGTGCAGATGGCGGGCGCGGCCGGCCTGCTGCATTTCCAGGATTCGATCCGCGACCGAATGTGGGAGATTTCCGAGCAACAACGCCAGGAAGGGCTCGATTTCTGGCCGAGCTTTGCCCACGTTCCGCCCACCACGGCGCTCAACTTCTTCAGCAGTTCCTCGTTCGCGCAGGCCAACGAATACGTGTGGCACGAGATCGTTCAGGCCCCGACAACCGAGGAAAAGATCGCGCTGCTCCAGGACGAGGACTTCCGCGCCCGCGCCCGAGACAGCTGGGACAACAAGGCCTTCCGCCAGTCGCTCGTGGCGAATCCGCACATGATGTTGCTGATGGATTCGGAAACCGGTGCCGGCCCGCTTGGGCTGAGTCTGAAGGACCTGGCCGAACAGACGGGCAAGCACCCGTCCGACGCGCTGGCCGACTGGGTGCTGGCGAACGGGGTCGGGTCGATCGTCAACCGCGTGCCGCACGCCATGCACTTCGACAAGACGGTCGATCTCATCCGGATGAGCCAGACCGTGGCCAACATTTCCGACGCCGGCGCCCATGGGCAAATGCTGTGCGGCGGCGGCGAGAACATCCTGCTCATCACGCGCTTCTTCCGCGACAAGGAACTGACGCTGGAAGAGGCGATCCATGCGCAGACGGGCAAGCAGGCAGAACATTTCAATTTCAGCGACCGCGGCGTGATCAAGCCCGGCTATCGGGCCGACATCGCGGTGTTCCACCTCGACGAGATCGAGGCCCGTCCCCTGAAGCGCGTGTTCGACGTGCCCGACGGCAAGGGCGGCTTCACCTGGCGGTTCACCCGCGATGCCGCACCGATGCGCCTCACGCTCGTCAACGGCGTGCCGACATTCGAGAACGGCGCGTTTACCGGGGAGCTTCCCGGGGAATTCGTAGGCCCCGCCATCCAGAAAATCGCGGTCGCGGCGGCATGACCGACGCGCCCCGCATCAGGAGGTCGAGAGGATGAACGAAGAAGAACTGCCCTATCTCCAGCGCGGGCGGCAGAAGGTGGAGACAACGAGCAGTGTGCTGATCAGCTCGTCGAAGTATCTCAACGACCCCCGCATCCGCGAATGGGTCACCACGCAGTGCCTCAAGCGCAATGGCCGCGACTACCCCGTCACGTATGGCATCCCCTCGCTGATCGAGGCGGTGCGCGAGGTGCAGGACCACGGCCGCATCGAGGACCTGTTCAACGAAGCCCGGCGAACCTGGCCGGAATTCGACAAGTGGCTCGACGATCGCTGGCTGGCGCGGCTGACGCGCGAGGACATGAAATCGTGCCCGGAAGGCTCGGTCGGCGGCATCTGGTACCAATGGCTGGTCGGCGCGGGCATGGAAGTGGACATCATCCCCACGTTCGAGCCGCGATCGGGCTTCGAGTACTTCTTCCTGCGCGGCGTACAGACGCATGACATCATGCACATCCTCTCGGGCGGCGGGTTCGACGGGATCGGCGAGATCATGCCGGCATTCCTCAAATACGGGAACCTGTTCCGCCACTTCGGGCCGGAGCTGGCGGGGGTGCTCAACGTGCAGAACACGTTGCTGACGATCCCGATGTTCATGCGCGGGCCGCTGCACTATCCCGAACTGACGCTGCGGATGTTCGATCTGGCGCACTATGCGATGAAGGTGGGCGAACAATCCGACGCGCTGTTCCTGCCGCGCTACGAGGAATGGCTGGACCTGCCGCTAGAGGAGGCGCGCCGCAAGTTCGGCGTGCGCGGTGCGCGCACGATCGATACCGCGCGCGAATCCGCCTACTGGAGCGAGCAGGTGCCAACGTTCGAGCCCGAGCCGGAACCGCAGGCGGAAGCGGCGGAATAGAGCAATCGCCGATTGGATGGAAAAGCGGCGGGGAGCGATCTCCGCCGCTATTTTTGGGCAATTATATCCTTTGTAAACAAGCGGGTGTTCCCACCCCCACCCCCTCCCGCAAGCGGGAGGGGAGCGAGACTTGCGCCGCCGAAGGCGGCGTTAGTCGCAGCGGGGTGGGCTATTCACACTCCGCGTTTGCAAGCGATACAATCGTCTTTTTTGCGCACAAAAAAGGCGGGCGCGCCCTGCACGCGCCCGCCCCAATGCGCTGGTCACACAGCCGGGTGGAACTGCTTGTACCAGTCGCGATACTTGAGGATCGGCCCGTCCACCGCGCTCAGCAGCGGCTGTTCGACATAGGCCTTGAACGGCCAGATCTTGCCGTCGCTCCATTGCTCCTTGAGGCCATGCTCGGCCGCCAGCTCCGTGAACGCCGCGATTTGCTCTTCCGTCATCGGGCAATCATCGTCGCGCAGGAAGAACTGGTGGACATGGTAATGGCTGAGTTCGGCATCCACCGGCGTCACCGAGACGTAGTACACCGTGACAATGCCTGGCGCGTGCGGCGTGCGGCTCTCCACGCGCGAAAGACCGCCACCGATGACTTCGGAATCGACCGTCGAACCGACGTCCACGCCTTCCACCGGTCCGTCGTATCCCGCGGGGAGGATGCGCACCGGGCTGAAGAAGCGGACGCCGTCGGCGCGGATCGCGCCGTTGCTGACCGCGCGGCCGGTGGAATGGACGCCCGGGAAGTGCGCGAAATCGACGCCGTTCTCGAACACGTCCTGCGGGTGCGCCGATCCGAAATCATCGTGCAGCTTGCGGAAACCCGCATCGGGAATGCGGCGGCTTTCGTCGAACGCGGGCAGTTCCCAGGCAGGCTCGCGGTCTTCGAGGTCATGCCAGATGAAAATCATGCCGCCACGCTCCAGCGTCGGCCACTTGCGCACTTTCGCGCGCGGGGGAACCGTGCGGGAGAACGGCACGCTGACGCACTTGCCGCCGGTATCGTAGCGCCACTGGTGGAACGGACAGACCAGCGTCTCGCCCTCCACCCAGCTTTCATAGCCGAGATGCGCGCCCAGATGCGGGCAATGCGCATCGGTCACCGCCACCTCGCCGCCCTGCGTGCGGAACAGCACCATATCCTTGCCGAAATAGCGCAGGGGCCTGACATCTCCCGGCTCCAGATCATCGGCGAAACCCACGCTGAACCACCCTGTCGGATAGGGATGAAACGGATAGCGTGTACCGAAACGACTAGGTGCATTCATCGCAAACCTCCCCACGTTCTGCGTTCAGATGATCGACGCGCCTCCATCGACCGGGAGTATCTGCCCGGTGATGTGCGCGCCGGCGTTCGATGCCAGCAGCAATGTCGCGCCCTTCAGGTCGTCATCGCAGCCGAGCCGGCCGCTTGGCGTATCGTGGCGCAATTCCTCGCCATGCTTGTCGAGCACGTAGCCGGTCAGCTTGGACGGGAAGTAACCCGGTGCGAGCGCGTTCACGGTCACGCCGCGCCCGCCCCATTCGGCCGCCAGGGCGCGCGTGAAATTGATCAGGCCGCCTTTGCTGGCGTTGTAGGCAATCGTGCCGATCATGCGCGGATGGTGCCCGAGCAACCCTTCGACCGAAGCGATGTTGACAATCCGCCCCCAGCCCGCCGGCAGCATGAATTCGCGCGCGATGGCCTGCGCGAGCAGGAACGGACCGGTAAGATTGACCGCCAGCAGCTTGTTCCACGCATCGAGCGGCATTTCCTCGGTCTTCGATCCCCACGAGGTGCCGGCGTTGTTGACCAGGATATCGATCCGGCCGCCGCCCGCCTTGACCGCATCGACGATCTGCTGCGCCGCTTCGGGCTTGCCGACGTCGGCGGCGATCGCGCTGGCCGCGATGCCAAGGGCGGAGAGGTGCGCTACGGCCTCGTCCAGTTCGGCCTGTTTGCGCGCTGTAACGATCACCCGCGCGCCGAACTCGCCGAGCGCCTCGGCCATGGTGAGTCCGAGCCCGCGCGAACCGCCGGTTACAAGCGCGGTGCGGCCCGTGAGATCGAACAGGGTCTTGAGCGGTGTCGACATGGTATCCTTCGGTTTTCAGCCAGCAGTGTAGCCACCATCGACAAACAGCGTCTGTCCGGTGACGAAGCCCGATGCGGGCGAGGCAAGGAAGATCAGCGCGCCCATCAGGTCCTCGACCTCTCCCAGGCGGCCAAGCGGGGTGCGATCGACCACGCGGGCATAGAGTTCGGGCTGGGTGCGCACGAGTTCGCGGTTGAGATCGGTGACGATCACCGTCGCCCCCAGCGTGTTGACAGTGACGCCCCGGCCGCCGAACTCGAACGCGCAGGCCGCGCCGAAATTGGCGAGCCCGGCCTTGGATGCGCAGTAGGCGCTACGGTTGGCCATGCCTCGACCCGACAGGATCGAGCCCATGTTGATGATCCGGCCGAAGCCGCGCGCCAGCATAGCCGGCGCGAAGGCGCGCACGGCATGAAACGCGCCGGCGATGTTGACTTCCTGCACGCGCAGGAAATCCTCGGGCGAGATCTCCAGCACCGTTTGCGGATTGGTGATGCCGGCGTTGTTGAACAGCACGTCCACGCGGCCGAGCGTCGCTTCGGCTTCTGCGGCGGCATCGACCATTGCCCGCGCATCGGCGACGTCCGCCTCGATCACGATCGCCCGGCGACCAGCCGCCTCCACGGCGGCGGCCGATTCTTCCAGCCTCGCACGGTTGCGCGCCACCAGCGCCACGTCCGCGCCGCATTCGGCCAGCGCCAGCGCACCGGCCGAACCCAGCCCGCCACCGCCGCCGGTGACGACCGCGACCCGCCCTTCCAGCGAAAAGCGCGCGACGCCGCTCACACCGCCTCGCCGAACGATTGCAGCTCGATCAGCGCCGCCACCCGCGCGCGCAAATAGGCGTACTGCCCCTTGAGCAATGCGTCTTCGCTCTGGGCCAGCCGGTCGGCCAGCACCAGCATCTGCGCCAGCAGCGCACCGTCCTCGTCCCGTTCGACCATCGCGCCCTCCGTCACAGCCGGTATCCGTCCTGCCGTTCGTCGGTCCAGCGGCGCGCCTTGTAGGCAAAGCCCTGGAACTCGGCGCGCGGCACCTCGCACACGTCCACCCACATGTTGCTGCGCTCCTTGATCGCGTTGCGCACAGACTGCAGCAGCCGCTTGCGCTCGTCGGAGGACAGGCCCGCCTGGTGGTCGGCCACGGCGATCTTCACCTCCACCTCGGTCTTGCCGTCGCGGGTGTAGACGCGGCCCTTGTATTCGCCCACTTCCGGGTGCGCGAACACCGCCGCGTCGAACATCGTCGGCCAGACGTTGTTGCCGCGGATCTTCATCATGTCATCGAACCGGCCGATCGTGCCGCATTCGATCGCATTCCAGGCGCCACCGCCGCATTCCTGCCAGGGCACGAAACGCGCCGCATCGCCGGTGCGAAAGCGCACCACCGGGCTGCCCTCGACCGACAGGTTGGTGACCACCATCTCGCCCTGTTCGCCGGGCTTCACCGGCAGACCCGTGGCAGGATCGACGATCTCGACCAGATGCTCCCATTCGAACAGGCGGATCAGCCCGCGCTCGCCCCCGGAGGCAGAGCCGCTGCGGAACACCCCGGCAGACGCCGTCGATCCGCCGAACCCGTTGAGCTGCGTGGAGCCATAGCCTTCCTGCAACCGACAGCCCCAGTGTTCCTCGATCTTGGCCGCCCATTCCAGCGGATAGCCTTCGGCGGCGATGAACAGGCCATGCATCCCGGGGAAAGCCTCACGCGGGGTGATCCCCCGCGCCAGCAACGCCTCGGTCAGCGTGTGGAGGTAATTGGTTGAGGCATAGATGAACCGGAGGCCGCCAAGCTTCAGCATCAGGTCGATCTTGGCGTCGGTGGAGGTGTTGCCGCCAACGTGGAAGCCGGTGGCGCCCAGGATGCGGATCGCCTCGCCGGGGCCCCAGCCGCCGGTGGTCATGCCGCCCGCCGGCACGCAATTGATCGCGATGTCGCCCTGGCGCAGCCCGGCCATGAACCACGGCAGCGCATGAAGGTAGCCCAGCATGTGCACGTCGCGCTGAGTGCGGCCATAGATTTCCTGCCCTTGCCCCGAAGTGCCGCTGGTCATGCTGATATGCACGACATCCGCGCGATCCACGCCAAGCCGCGTCCCGAACGGGGGGGCCGCTTGCTGGTCCGCGAGAAAATCCGCCTTGGCCGAAGAGGCAAACGCCTTCGAGAACCGGTCAAGGCTGTCGACGACGCCATCCCGTAGCCCACCCGCATCCATCCGGGCGCGATAATAGGCGCTGTTGGCATAGAGCCGTTCGCACAGCACCTGGACCTTGCGAAGCTGGTAGGCTTCCAGGTCCGCGCGCGTGGCCTGCGCGAAACGGCGCAGCAGCGGCGAGGCGGCGAAGGGATCGTCGATCGCGGGCGAAGCCATGGTTACCCCTTCGCCGGGCGGAACGCCGGCAGCGTGATCTCCGGCGTGACGCGGTTGTAGACGATCTCGACCGGCATTCCGGCGCGCACATCCTCCGGCGCGATATCGACCAGGTTGCCGGTCATGCGGCAGCCTTCTTCGAGCGCGATCAGCGCAACGACGTAGGGTACCTCGTCGGCATAGACGTCGCGCGGGACCGGATGGCGCACCACGATCCAGCTGAACACCGTGCCCTTGCCGCTCGCCTCCATCCATTCCGGGCGTTCGAGCGATCCGGGGCTGAACGTCACCGGCGGGAACAGATATTCGCCGGCCGACGAACGCTGGAGCATCAGATGGCCTTCGCGCATCCCGTCCCAGAACGGCGTGCTTTCGGGATCGGGAACCGGCAGCGGCTTGGCATAGGCAGTGGGTTGAAACATGGATCAGTTCCTCAGGATCATGGCGCTGCCGCAGGTCATCGCCCCGGCGGTGGTGAGTGCGATCTCCGCGCCTTCCACCTGGCGCACGCCGGCCGTGCCGCGCAGCTGCTCGACCGCCTCGATCACGTGGTTGAAGCCGTGGATATAGGCCTCGGACAGCAGGCCGCCGTGGGTGTTGAGCGGCAGTTCGCCACCCGGGGCGATGCGGCCGTCCATCACGAACGGGCCGCCCTCGCCTTCCTTACAGAAGCCCAGGCCTTCCAGCGCCATCAGCACGCTGTAGGTGAAGCAGTCATAGATTTCGGCAACATCGACGTCCTTCGGACCGATGCCGGCACTGCCCCACAGATCATCGGCCAGGTACTTGAAGCAGTTGTGCGAATGGCTGGGCCAGCGGATCGCGTCGAACAGGTCGTCGCCCTGCGTCGGTCCGCCGCCGTAGGCGCCGCCCATGATATAGACCGGCTTGTGCCGCAGATCGCGCGCATGTTCGGCCGCGGTGATGACCACCGCGCAGGCGCCGTCGCTTTCCAGGCAGATGTCGTACATCCGGAACGGATCGACGATGAAGCGCGAGTTGTAGTAATCGTCCTTGCTCATCGGCGTGCGCTGCATCGCGCGCTCGTTCCGCACCGCGTTGGCGCGGAAGGTGGTGGCAATCTCGGCCCAGTGTTCCTCGGTGGTGCCGTAGTCGATCATGTGGCGCCGCGCCCACATCGCCATCGCCTGCGGATACGTGATCCAGCCGAGCGGCGCAGTATATTGGGTGACGCCATAGGCCGACATGTCGCGTCCGCCGCCAAGGCGGAAGCCCGAACGGCCGTTCATCGCGCGGAAGCAGACGACATTCTTGGCCAGCCCTGCCTCGATCGCGGCAGCGGCGGCCAGCGTGATCAGGTTCGCGCCGTTTCCTCCGGCGGCATAGTCGACCGCATAGCCGGCGTTCTCGATGCCCATCTCGGTGGCGACGCCGATCGCGGGCGCGCTGTCGTTGAAGTTGAAGCTGACGATGCCGTCGATGTCGCCGACGGTCAGCCCGGCGTCCTCGATCGCCTTGAGGCAGGCTTCGGTCGCAAGGCTTCGCACCGTGCGGCCGGAGAACTTGCTGTATTCGGTGTTGCCGATCCCGGTGATCGCATACTTGTCGCGCAACTTGTACATGAGGTCAGTCTTCCTTCCGCGCGCCAAAGCTTGGCGCACGTTTCTCCTTGAAGGCCATGAGGCCCTCGGTGGCGTCAGGTTCGGTGGTGGCGTAGCGGTGGACGAACGCGATCTCCTGCCGCAGGCCTTCCTCGTAGGGCGTGTCGAGCGTCATGTTGGCGAGGCGCTTGGCGCCGGCGAGGCCAACCGCACTCTTGGTCGCCATACCCGCGATCCACGTTTCGGCCTCGGCGAGAAGGTCGGCGTCGGGCACGACTTTCGTGACCAGCCCCCACGCCTCGCTTGTCCGCGCATCCAGCAGTTCGCCGGTCAGCATCAGGTGCTTGGCGCGCAGCAGGCCGATCGCGCGGGGCAGCCGCTGCGACCCACCGGCGCCGGGCAACTGGCCGAAGTTCAGATGCCCGTCGCCGATCCGCGCACTTTCCGCCGCGATCGCCATGTCGCAGGCCAGCAGCAGTTCGATTCCGCCCGCGACACAGACTCCGTTGACTGCCGCGATCCAAACCGCCCGCGCCTGCTCGATGCCGGTCAGCATCGCGTAGAAATCGTCGAGAAACGCCTGGAACGCGGGCGGATCGCGATAGAGCCGGATATACCCGTCAAGATCTCCACCGGCCGAAAAGCTGCGCCCCTCCCCGGTCAGCAGCACGAAATCGATGCCCGGCTCGGCCTCGATCCGCGCAACCACGGCGTTCAGTTCCTTGACCGTGGACCAATCGAGCGGGTTGAGCTTGTCCGGCCGCGCCAGCGTGACGCGGGCGATGCGGCCTTCCAGGGCGAGTTTGATGTTCTGGTATGTCATGCCGGCACCGCCCAGCGCTTCTTCGCATCGGCGGCGAGTTCGCCCTTAGCGACCTTGCCGCCCGACGAGCGCGGCAGATCTTCCATCAGGACGAGATATTCGGGGAACCATTCGCGCGAGATGCCGCGTTTCGCGAGGTGCGCGGTGATCTCTTCCAGCGCCACCGTCTGCCCGGGGCGCGGCGCGACATAGATGCACACACGCTCGCCGAACACCGCGTCGGGCGCAGGCACGGCGGCGACCAGCGCCACGGCGGGGTGCGTCGCCACTTCGGCCTCGATCGCGGGCGCGGACAGGTTCTTGCCGCCGCGGATGATGAATTCGGACGTGCGGCCCACCACCCGCAGGTAATTTTCCGCATCGATTTCAACGATGTCGCCCATCAACATCCAGCCGTCTGACGTGAACAGCTTGGCATTCGCCTCGTCGTCGTCCCAGTAGCCGAGGCAGGTGGCCGGCCCCTTGCAGGCTGGCTGTCCGCGTCCTTCCACCTCCGCACCGGTGGCGGGATCGAACAGACGCACGTCCATCTCGGGGATGACCTGGCCGGCGGTGGTAAGGCGGCGGTCGCGCGTGTCGGCGGCGGTGGTGTGGCTGAGCGCGCCGGTCTCGTTCGAGCCATAGAACTGCAGCACGGCGGCGCCGGTCACTTCCTCGAACTCCGCCGCGCGCCGATAAGGGACCGCCTCGCCACCGGTGAACATGCACTTGAGCGACGAGAGATCGCGCGGACGTTCCGCCTGTTCGTTCAGCAGCATGATGAACTGGGTGGACACACAGCACAGCACCGTCACCCGCTCGCGCGCAATCATGTCGAGCGCTGTGCCAGCATCGAACTTCGGCAATACCACCGTGGAGCATCCCAGCGCGGCGGGCGAGAAATGCGACGTCCACAGGCCGAAGCCGAACGGCATCGGAACAGCCCCGAGGAACACCTCGCCATCCCCGAACCGTCCCGCTTCGGCCGCAAGGCGGTGGAAATAGAACCATCGGTTCTGCGTGTGCATCACGCATTTGGGCATGCCGGTGGTGCCGGAAGTGGAATTGATCAGGAACAGCGTGTCGGGATCGCCGGCCGGGAACGGCGCGTGATCGGCAACGGGGCCGTCGCACCAGCCGGGTTCGGCAATCAGATCGGGCACCACCAGTGTGTCGGCAAGCGGCGCACCCTGTTCGCGCACCGCCGCAACCAGTTCTTCCAGCGAGCGATCGCGCTGGCGCGCGTGCGCGATCAGCAGCGTGGCGCCGGTGCGCTTGAGCAGATGCGTCACTTCGGCCACGCCCGCGCGCGCCCCGATACCAACCGCGACCATGCCGGCGCGCTCCACACCCAGCAGCACGGCGTGGACGGCCGGCCCATCGGGCAGCAGCACCGCGACGCGCGCGCCAGGCGCCAGGCCGCGTGCGGCGATCAGTGCGGCGATCCGCGTCGCCGCGCGATCATAGGCGCGCCAGGTGCAGCGGCCTTCCGGAGTGATCCAGGCGACAGCATCGGGCCGCGTCGCAGCGAGTTCGGCGATGCGGGCGGACAGCGTCCGGTCGCTCCACCACCCGGCGGCGCGATAGCGCGCGGCGTCATCCGGATCGGCGCGCAACGAGCGGGCGATCTCAAGCGGCTTCACTGCGCGCCTCCTGCTGCAGCGGCACCGCGTCGAAGGTACGATCCGGACCTAGCGGCGCGGAAAGCATGTGCTCTGCCACGCGCGCGCGGTGAAAGCCGGGCGTGCCCCACGCCTGCCCCAATGCCAGCGCCCGCTTGAGCACGAAATGCACATCGACCTCCCACGAATAGCCCATCGCCCCGTGGACCTGTACGGCGGCATGGCTGGCCGCGTCTGCGGCGGTCTGCGCGGCAAGCTTGGCGTGGCTGACCCGTGCGCGGGCGAGCGAAGAAGCGGGCAGCGCCGACGCCGCCAGCACCACCGGCCGCGCAAATTCGATCTTCACCTGCGCCGACGCCAGATGGTGCTTCACCGCCTGGAACGACCCGATCGGCTTGCCGAACTGCTGACGCTCCTTCGTATAGGCCACGGAAATATCGACCGCGCGCTGCGCCAAGCCCAGCAATTGCGCCGCCGCCAACAGCGCACCCCGCTCCAATGCCGCCTCCCACAGCGCGGCGCCACCGATGCGCGTTGCGGGCGCGGGCTTCCAGTCCACGCGGAACAGGCGGCGGAAGGGATCGATGCTGTCCTGCCGCACCAGCGTTACCGCAGCACGCGGCACCAGATGCATCGCATCTCCATCCGCCAGCAACAACGCTTCGGCGGTATCGGCATCGGCGACGAACGGGTTAACCGGATGGCCGACCGCAACGGTGCCCGCCGGCACGTCGCGCCCGACCGCCACCAGCGCCGGCACCGCGATCCCCGCGTGCTCCACCAGCGGTTCGGGCAGCGCGGCATGGCCGCAGGCGATCGCGACCAGCGCCATCTCGACCATCCCCAGCCCGCTGCCACCGCGCGCTTCCGGCGCGAGCATCAGCGGCAGGCCCATCGCCTCGATCTGCGCCCAGCGCCCGGCATCGCGTGCCGCGCCACTTTCCAGCAACCGGCGCAAGTCCGCGCCGCTGCAGCAATCGTGCAGCAAAGCGCCGACCGTTTCGGCCAGCATCGTCTGTTCGTCAGTCAGGCGGAAGTCCATGCCATCACCTCGGCAGGCCGAGCATGCGCTCGGCGATGATGTTGCGCTGGATTTCGTTGGCGCCAGCATAGACCGGACCGGCCAGCGAGAAGACGTAACCGTCGAGCCAGTCGCCCACATCGGCGGAAGCATCGGGCGCAGCGGCGGTCAGTTCCGCCTCGGCACCGAGCAGCGCCAGCGCGGTCTTGTGCAGGTCCAGATCCAGCTCGGACCAGAATATCTTGTTGGTGCTGGTTTCCGGCCCGATCGCCCCGCCGGCCATCAGCCGGCTGGCGGTGGCATAGATCGATAGCGCATAGGCGTCGGCGTCCATCCACGCCTGCGCCACCGCCGCGCCGAGCGCCGGATCGGCCGCGCCAGCGCGCGCGCGGTACAGGTCGACCAGCTTCGCCGCCGCAACCTGGAATCGCGCCGGGCTGCGCAGCATCAGCCCGCGCTCGAACCCTGCGGTGGACATGCAGACCGCCCAGCCCTGGCCTTCTTCGCCCAGCCGGTTCGTGGCCGGCACCCGCACGTTGTCGAGGAACAGCTCGGCGAAGACAGGCTTTCCGTCGAAGCGCTGGATCGGCCGCACAGTGACGCCCGCCGCATCGAGCGGGAACAGGATCAGCGACAACCCCTTGTGCCGCTCGCTGCCCGGCGCGCGGAAAAGGCCGAACGCCCAGTCCGCATGGACCGCGCGCGAGGACCAAATCTTGTGACCCGACAGGACGTAATCATCGCCATCGCGAACGGCGGTAGAACGCACGCCGGCCAAGTCGCTGCCCGCGCCCGGCTCGGACCAGGCCTGCGCCCAGATATGGTCGCCCGCCGCCATTGCCGGGAGGAAGCGCGCCTTCTGTTCGGGCGTGCCGTATTCGATCAGCGTCGGGCCTAGCAGGAAGATGCCGTTCTGGTTGACCCGCCCCGGCGCGCCCGCGCGATAATATTCCTCCTCGAAGATCAGCCAGCGGATCAGGTCGAGCCCGCGCCCGCCGTATTCGACCGGCCAGGTGACCATGCCCCAGCCGCCCGCGTGCAGCGTGCGCTCCCACTGGCGATGCGCTTCGAAGCCTTCGCGCGTGGAATCGAAATCGGGAAGCGGTTGCGCGGGAACATGCGCCGCCATCCAGCGCCGCACTTCGGCGCGGAAGGCCTGCTCCTCGGGTGTATAGCGGATATCCATGGTCAGAACGCCGCCGCCTTGCCGGTATCCACGAAGGCATCGCGCGCGCGCTGGCTGTCCTCGTGAAGATACATCTCGAGCGTGAAGCCCTGTTCGAAGCGATAGCCATGATCGACATCGCGCGGCTCGATGCCGTTCAGTGCCTCCTTGGCGGTGACCAGCGCCTTGCGGCTCTTGCCCGCGATCACCGCGCAGAACGCCCGCGCTTCCTCGACCAGGCTTTCACGCGGGACGACCTTTTCGACCGCGCCGAGCCGGTACGCCTCCGCCGCGTCGATGCGGCCGCCGGTGAAGAACGCGGCACGCACTTTCTGCAGGGGAAACATCCGCATCAGGTGGCTGGCGCCGCCCATAGCGCCGCGATCGACCTCGGGGAGCGAAAAGAACGCGTCCTCGGCGGCGATCACCACGTCGGAAGCGCCGCAGATGCCGATACCCGAGCCGATGATGAAGCCGTGCACCCCGCTCACCACCGGCACCTCGCACGCGCGCACCGCCTGGAACGTGCGGTAGTTGCCGCGATTGAGCGCCACGATCCGTTCGGGATGCGCCTGCATCTCCTTGATATCCACGCCGCCACAGAAGCCGCGCCCTTCCGCGCGGATCAGCACGCAGCGCACGTCGGGATCGCGCCCCATCGCGGTCACGATATCGGGCACTTCGTTCCATGCCGCGCTGCCCAGCGCGTTCACGGGTGGATGATCGAAAATGATCTCGCCGATACGGTCGGCGACATGGGTTCGGACCGGCATCAGCAGGGCATCCTCAATCGGGCGGCTTCGGGGGTGATCGCGGCCAGCCGATCGCGCGCATCGCGTTCGATCGCCGCCAGCAGATCGGCAACGGAAGGCAGGTCATCCAGCCGGCCGGCAACCTGGCCGGTGGCCATCAGTCCGCCATCGCCATCGCCTGAAACCACCGCGCGCTGGATAAGCATTGGCGCCGCCGCCGCGCGCACGGCCTGCGCCAGCGTCAGCCCGCCATGGCGGCGCATCCCCTGCGCGGCCCGCAGGATCTCGCCCCAGGAAGCGCCCGTGGCGCGTTTCATCGCAAGGCCCGCCGCGGCGGCGTTGCGCCAGGAAGCCAGCCCGCCTCCACTGGTCAGGCGCCGCAACGCCTTGTTGCGGATCATCCGCTGCGGCAGGCCGTCGACCGCGCGCGTCACTTCGATATCGTCGGTCCCCGCGCGGACGTAGCGCAGCTTCACCGCATCCGGCACCGGGCTTTCGCGTGTCATAAGGAACCGCGTGCCCATGGCGATACCGGCCGCGCCATAGGCCAGCGCCGCCGCCAGCCCGCGCCCATCGGCAAAGCCGCCGGCGGCCACGACGGGTATCGCCACGCTGTCCAGCACCTGCGGCAGCAGCACCGTGGTGGCCACCGCACCGGTATGCCCGCCCCCTTCGGCGCCCTGCACGACGATCATGTCCACGCCCAGGTCCGCCATCTTGCGCGCGTGCTTCACCGCGCCCACCGTGGGCACGCAAAGGATACCCGCATCGCGGAAGCGGGCGATCATCCTCGCGTCCGGCCCCCGCCCGAAGCTGACTGCGCGCACGCGATCGCGATTGGCGACGATAATTTCCACCAGGTCCGCCGCGCCGGGCTGGAACATGTGGAAGTTGACGCCGAAAGGATGCGCGGTGAGCCCGCGCAGCACGGTGATCTTTGCCGCCGCTTCATCCGGCGTCATCACCGCCGCGCCCAGGAAGCCGAACCCGCCCGCCTCGACCGTCGCCGCCACGAGCGCGGGCTCCGCGATCCAGCCCATCGCGGTCTGGATCACCGGCAGCCTGCACCCCAGCAGCGCGGTAAGAGGCGTGGCGAGCGGATCGGTCATGCCCCGGCCTTCTCCCCGCCGGCCTTTTCCCCGCCTGCCTTGTTGTCCGCCGCCGCGCTCTTGCCGGTCACGCCGCCCAGCGCATGGCCGGTCACAAGATCGTTCTGCGCGTGGGCGAAGTGATGCATGTGGAACACCGCGTCCATCGCGGTCCGCTTGCCGCGCAGGTCCTCCACGTGGTTCACCGCCTGCTTGGTCAGCCACATGCCCAGCGACGGCTGCGCCGCAAGCTTCGCCGCCATCGCGGCCGTCGCCTGCTCCAGTTCGTCGCGTGGGACGACGAGGTTGACCATGCCGAGATCGTAGGCCCGCTGCGCCGGCATCCGATCGCCCAGCAACAGGAATTCCTTGGCAGCGCGCGGGGGCAGTTCGAACGCATGGGCGAAATATTCAACGCCCGGGATGCCCATCAGGCGCGAAACCGGATCCTGGAAGAACGCATCGTCGGACGCGACGATCAGGTCGCAGACCCAGGCGAGCATCAGCCCGCCGGCGATGCACGCGCCCTGCACCATCGCGATGGTGGGCTTGGTCACATCGCGCCAGCGCCGGCACATGCCCAGGTACACTTCCTGTTCGCGGGTATAGAGCAATTCCGCGCCCGGCCGCCCGACGTGATCGGGAACAAGGTGTGTCCTCTCGAAACTGCGCGCCACGTCGCGGCCCGGCGTGCCGATGTCGTGCCCGGCGCTGAAGTGTTTGCCGGTGCCGGCCAGCACGATGGCCTTGACCGCGGGATCGTCGACCGCGCGGCGGAACGCGTCGTCCAGCGCGTAGGTCATCTGGCTGTTCTGCGCGTTGTTGTAACGCGGCCGGTTCATCGTGATCCAGGCCACGCCCTCGCGCGCGTCGTAGAGCACCGGCGTATCTGTTTCGTAGGTGATATCCGCGGGGCTCATGGCCTGCTCCTGTCCCTCTCTCACATCTATCAATCATTGCAATATTGAAGGAGGTCAACAGCGGGGACGATAGCTTCGCGGCAAGCCAACGGTGCTATACTGCGATCACTCGGCTCCCAGCCATCACACCACGCGAACGGCAGGCGGATTTCCCTTCACCAGCCCGGCACGGATGCCGTGCGGATCCAGCGCCGCGATCACCGCCAGCGCGGCGGCATCGGGACGCGGTGTTTCCGCCACGCCCTGCTCCGGCAACGCGAGGTCGAAGCCGGTGCTATCGCGCACTTCTTCCAGCGGGACGCCGGGATGCAGCGATATCACGCGGATCGCGTGATCCGGGCCGCCGAAGTCCATCACACACAGGTTGGTCACGATCCGCCGCAAATCGAGCCGGTGCGGCTTGCGGCCATCCAGCCAGCGCGCCGGGTTGTATCCGGCGGAACAGACGAAATCGACTTCGCCTTCCACCAGCGCGCGGCGGTTGTGCTGCGGGAAGAAGAAGCTGTTGGGGTGCGATATGCTGTTGCCCGGAAAGCCGCGCGCGCCCAGCAGCGCCGCCTTGGGCCGGGCGTGATCGCCGATCACGCTGATGTTGGTCTGGCCGAAGCGATCGATCTGGACCGGCGCGACCAGCGCGTGCCGGCGCCCGCCCCACAGGTTGTCGAACGTGCGGGCATAGGGCGCCCAGCCTTCCGCCACGGGACCGCCATCGCGCGGGCCGATCGGCGCCGGCTGTTCGAGCAGCATGTTCTCGCCGTCGGTGATCATCAGGCGCGGGTTGAACGTCATCTTGGCAAGGCTCGCCCCCAGGCGGGGGATGGGGGTGATGCCCGTGGCCAGCCATTCGGGATCATCGCGCCAGACTTCGGCGCACTGCGCCACGAGCAGGTCGGCCAGAGTCGCGCCGGTAGATGATGTGCCGGCAGGTGATGTAGGGGTGTCGGTCATCGGCCGGCCTCCTCAATAGATCGGCGCGGGAATGGCGCGGATGGCGTCCGCCCCGCCCACCGCCGCGAGATAGGCGCCCTCGTCCGCCGCGACATAGCGCTGGCGATAGGCATCCCACGCTTCGCCCTCCGCCGCCGCGTACGCCTTGAGGTGCGCGAGATCGAGCTGGTAGTCCGGCGCCGCGCTGGTAGGGTGCGCACCGAACGGCGCATGCGCCACGCCGCTGATCAGTGACCGCTCGACCAGGTGATACCGCGCGTTGCCGGGCAGGCCCAGGTCCGCCGTGGGCACGATCTGCTCCGCGGTCACGAAGGTCCGATCGGCCGCGCGGGCCATCAGTTCATCGAAGAACGGGTCGGGCGAAAGCGTCAGCACGTTGCCCTTCTCGTCGGCGCGGTGAACGTGCAGCAGCGCCACGTCGGGCTTGATCGCGGGCATCGCGATCAGCGTTTCGCCATCGTCGTAGGGGCTCTTCACCGTCCGCAAGCGCGGGTCCCCAGCAATCGCGGTACCGATGCCGACGCGGGTGGGCAGGAACGGAAGGCCCATCGCGGCCGCGCGCAGCCCCCAGTGGAGCATGCCCTCATCCATTTCCCACACATCCAGCCCCGCCTGGCGCGCGGCCTTGAAATGCGGCTCGATCGGAATGTGATCGAGCGAAACGAACGCGAACACCAGCCGGCGGAGCTTGCCGCAGGCCGCCAGCATGCCGACGTCGGGCCCACCATAGGCGATCACGGTCAGATCCTTCAGCCCCGAACGCGCGATCGCGCGCACCAGCGCCATCGGCTTGCGCCGCGTGGCCCAGCCGCCGATCGCGATCGTCATTCCATCAGCCAGTTCCGCCACGATGGCGTCCAGCGGCATCCTCTTGTCGAGCATCTCGTTCTATCCGGCACGCGCGGGGCCAGCCACCCGTTCCGCCTGGGAACGGGCGCCAGGCCCCGTCACGGTTGCAAGGCGTCGGCGATCAGGCGGCGGCGAGCGCCGGCTTGCCTTCCGCCTTGGCGAGCGCTTCCACGTCGAAGCCGTAGAGCTTCTCGGCATTGCCGTAGAGGATCGCGGCCTTGGTCGGCGCGGGCACGCCCGACATCGACGCCTGGATCGTCCGCCAGCTGTAGGGATAGTCCGCGCTGATGTGCGGATAGTCGGTGGACCACAGCACGCGCTCGGGATTCATGTAGTTGAGGTTGTTGAGGCCGAAGCTGTCGGTCATGTACCCGAAGTAGAAATGCTCATCGATATATTCGCTGGGCAGACGCTTCAGGCCGAATTGATTGACCTTTTCCAGCCGCTGGTAGTTGTTGTCGATCTGCTCCTTGACATAAGGCACCCAGCCGAAATCGACTTCGGCGAAGGCGACCTTGAGGTTCGGGAAGCGATCGAACACGCCGTTGAACACGAACTCGATGCAGCGGTTCGGCGCATCGAAGAAACGGCCATAACCGGGCAGCTTGGCCTTGTGCGGGCTCGGCTTGTAAATGCCGAGCGCGACGTGAATGTTGAAGCTGACGTCGCGTTCGTGGATCGCGGCCCACAGGTAGTCATGCTCGTCTGTCATCACCGTCGTGCCGGTCGGATAGGCCTGCGCCATCACCGCGCGCATGCCGGGGCGCCCAAGAACGCGCTCCATTTCCTTGACCGCCACCTTCACCCCGCCCCGGTTGGGCAGATAGACGAGGCCGCAGAAGCGCGCCGGATCATAGGCGACGTATTCCGAAACCCAGTCGTTGTAGGCCTGCACGGTGGCAAGGTGCAGTTCCTCGTCCTCGATCAGCGCGATCGCGGCCTGAATCGAAGGCGTGGGATACATGACTTCGGCGGTCACGCCGTCGCGATCCTGCTCCTTCACGCGCTCGGCCGGATCCCAGCCACCCTTGCGCATGTCGTCAAAGCGCATCCAGGCCTTCATGTCTTCGGGCGGCAGACCGGCGCAGGCGTTCCAGCCGAAATTGCGCGGGCCTTCCAGTCCTTCGAAAATCCACCCGTCCCCTTCGGGGAAACTTTCCATCCGCGGAACGCGGTCCTTGAACTTCTGCGCCACCCGCTTGGTAAACAGGTCACCGGGTTCGTTGAAGTGGCTGTCGGCGGAAATCAGCTTGGAACTCCCCAAAGGCATTTTCATCTCCTATACATTTCTATCTTTAATATGATAGCAAATGGGCGCGACGGGTCAACGGGTGACGACAGCCTTCGCGTAATCATATCGCTCGGACGGTATTGCGGAAACGCGTGCTCCAGCCGCCGATCAGCACCGCGATCAGGATCAGCGCCGAGCCCACCACCATGAAGGTGGCATGGATGCCCAGCGTCAGGCGCACCGGCGCCGTGATCAGCGGATTGAGAAAATGGCCCAGGAACAGCGAAGACTGGACAAGCCCGATCGCGGAACTGCGCTTGGCAGGGTCCGTGCGATCCAGGATCCGGTTGAGGAAAAACGGAATCGTCCATCCCGCGCCCACGCCTTCGATCACCACGCACAGCAGGATAATCTCGTAACCGGGCGCCAATCCGGCGCCGATGAAACCCGCGCCCATCAGGGTCGCCGCCACCACCAGCGTCCAAGGGCCAAGGCGCGCATAGACAAAGCCGAATGCGAAAGCCGACAGGATGGAAATCGTGGAGCTGAGCGCGGGAACCCGAGAGACCAGCACCGCGCTGGTAATCCCGTTTTCCTTGAGCAGGAACGGCATCTGGAACGAAGGCATGGTGTGGCCGATGGACATCACCAGCGAAAGCAGCAGCAGCGGCCAGAGCTGCCAGACCGAGAACCGTTCCCGCGAAGCGGGGATCTGCTCAAGCCGGATCGGCTGATCGAAGGCAATGAACGCCAGCAGCAGCATGATTCCGGGCAGCAGGAACATGATACCCGGCGCCCTCCAGCCGTAATGCTGCGCCAGCCAGCCGCCCAGCAGCATCGTCGCGACCGTACCGATCGACGAAATCGCCTGGCGAAATCCGATCAGCTTCGATCGCGCCGCGCCGGAGAACTGCGCGGCCAGGATGCTGGTCATCGAAACGTCCGCAACCACGGCGCTGAAACCCAGCACGAAGCGGCTGGCCAGCAGCAGGAAATAGTTGTGCACCACAAGCTGCATCAATCCGGCAAGAGTGCAGACCCCCAGCGCCAGAAACATCGTGGTGCGCAGATTGCGATTCGAAACAATCATGCCGGCCATCAGGCCCGACACCGCCATGCCCACCGGGGCCAGCGTGACCACGAACTGCGCGGACAGAACCGAATCACCCGCGCCGCCGAACTCCGCAGCAATCAGTTGCAGCGCCGGGACCACGGAGGTGAACGCCAGCGCGGACTTGATGCCACCCGTCAGGAGAATGACGATGACCAGCCAACGCCGCCACGCGGGAAGGTCGGTTGCGGGCGATGACGCCGGCATATCCTGAACGACGCCCGATATCACGGCCATTGGCATCAACTCCCGATCATTATGGTGTTCACGATAGCATCGGCTTGCGGCTGGCACCGTTCCCGATGAGGCATCTGTTGCTTGCCGAGCCTGCATCAATGCTGCCCCTTCGGGCAAGCATGGGCACGACAGCCCTGTGTCGTTCAAGCCAGCGTCGTGCCGCCATCCACCGTCCAGACCGCACCTGACACGTAGGAGGCCGCCGGGCTGGCGAGAAAATGCGCCACACGGGCGATCTCGTCGGGATCACCGATTCGCAGATGATCCGCCTTGAAGGCCCGCCCGGCCATGGCCCCGTCCACGATCGCTGCGAGGCGCGCTTTCGCGGCTTCGGTCAGGACCGGGCCTGGCGCGATCGCGTTGACGCGGATGCCATGCGGCCCCAGCTCTGCGGCAAGCACCCGGGTCAGCGCCTCTATGCCGGCCTTGGACGCGGCATAGGCCGCCTTCCCGGCGGTGGAACGCTGCCCCTGCACCGAGCCGATGTTGACGATGGCCCCACCCCGGCCACCATCCCGCATCCGCCGCCCGGCAAGCTGGCACAGACGCATCGTGCCTTTCAGGTTGATATCGAGCAGGGAATCCCAATGCTCCTCATCCAGATCGAGTGCCGGCGCGGAGGGGAAAATGCCGGCAGCGTTCACCAGGATGTCCGGAACGCCGGACCCGAGAAGATCGTCGAGCGCGCGTTGCGTGCCCTCCCAATCAGCGACATCGACAGTCGCGGTGCCGCGCGCGGAAAGATCTTCGCCGGCGCGCTTCACCGCATCCGCGTCGCGGTCAACCAGCAGCAACGATGCCCCCGCATGGGCCAGGTGGCGGCTGATCGCACGGCCGATGCCCGACCCCGCCCCGGTCACGATCGCGCAACGGCCTGCGAGCCGGGCGCAATCGGACAGCCACGGCGACGGGTCCGGCGTCTTGCTGGCAAGCGAAGCCGCCGGATCGCCTTCCACCCGGGTCAGAGCTCCACGCCCAACGCCACGCCATAATAGCGCGGACGGTTGAACGTGCCGGCCATGATTGCCCCGAAGTCCGAAGCAAACGTGATGTACCGGTTGTTGCTGAGATTTTCGCCGAACACTTGCGCGCGGAACTTGCGTCCATTGGACTCGAAATCCCACATCAGGCGGGCGCTGAAATTGTCCTCGCGGCCAAAGAGCGGAACCTGGGCGGTGTTCGGCGCTTGCGAGATCAGCGTGTAGCTCGGCGAATTGCTCTTGCCGGTGTAATCGCCGCGCAGCGTAAAGCCGCCGATCTTGCCGGTATCGATCCGGTACTGCGCGCCCACGTGGTAGGTCCAATGCGGCACGTTGGCGAACTTGGCCTGCGACGCGACGTTGGTGGGCACCCCGCCTACCGCCAGGATATATTCCTGGTACTTGGGATCGACGTGGCCCAGATTGCCATCCATCCGGAAATTGCCGAACACGACCTGACCTTCCACCTCGAAACCGCGATAGCGTGCCTTGCCGGCGTTGGTCAGCGAATTGGTGTTGGTGGCGATATTATAGCCGTTGACCTGCAGGTTGTCGTAGTCGGTCTGGAACACCGAAACGTTGAAGCGCAGGTGCCGGTCGAACAGATCGCTCTTGAAACCTGCTTCGTAGCTGATCGCTGTTTCCGGTCCAAAGGGCGGCGCGCCGACGGTCGGGGCGTTGTATCCGCCAGACCGGTAAGCCGAAGAGGCGCGAACGTAAGCCATGACAAGGGGTGAGACGCGGTAGCTGATCGAGCCCAGCCAGCCGACATTGTCCCACTTGTCCTTGCGCGATTGCGCCGCTGTGGTGGTCGTGGTCGTACGCGAAACGGTATTGGAATCGAGGGACTTCTTGTCCTCGGTGTAACGGACGCCACCGACGACCTCGAGCTTCCCGTCCGCGAACGAAGGCTTCCAGCCGACCTGCGCGAAGCCGGCGTACGACTTCGAATGGATCGCATAGATCGTCGTGCGGTTCAGACGCACAGCCGTGGTTGCGGAGAGCGGCGAATTCAGGATGGTGGTGAGATTTTCCCGCACCTTCTCATCATAGTAGTAGAAGCCGACCAGATAATTGAAATCACCGAGATTGCCGAGCAGTTGGAGTTCCTGCGTGAACTGCTTCTGATGACCTGGGTTATAGGGCGTGACGTGGGCGCTGACCGGTTCGATATTTTGCCCGGCGACGACCGGATTCACCACGAAACCCCGCGTCGATCCGCCACCGATGTTGGCGTGGAGATCCTGGTCGATGCCCGTGTACCCGGTAATCGACTTTATCGTGAGCGCGGGGCTGACGGCGTAGGTGAGGGTCAGCGCGCCGCCATAGCTCTTGGCGACGGAGCGCCCGTCCGTGCGCGGATCGCGATACGTGTAGTCCCGCGGCCCTACGCCGATCGGGAACGGCAGGCCATTGGCGGTTCCCGAGTTGCGGAAATAGGTTCCGCCCACCGTCGTGGCCGCCAGAGCCTCCCATCCCGTGTAGGATTCGACGTTGTTATAGCGACCACGCAGATCGACCGTCAGTTTGCCCAAGTCGCCCTGGACCGCCGCTCCGAAGCCATAGCTGTAAAGCGCACCGCCCCACTTCGAAGGCGAATAGTTCGGCGTGCGCACCCATCCATCGCGGCTGTGGGCCTGTGCCGACAGGCGCAGCTTGAACGGCGAATTGCCGATACGCCCCAGTTGCGCCACCGCCGACGCGGTAATCTCGCTGCGCGAACCGATCGAGAAATCCGCTTTCAGGCCGGCGTCCTCGCTCGGCGCCTGAGTCGTCAACACAATCGCGCCACCGGTGGTGTTGCGGCCGAACAGCGTTCCCTGCGGCCCGCGCAGCACTTCCACGCTGGCGATATCGGGAAGATCGAACGTGTTGCCGCTCGGGCGTGGCGTGTAAACGCCATCGATGTAGACGCCGACGGCAGGTTCCACGTAGAGTGCGGTCGACAGCGTGCCGATGCCACGAATGTAGATCGCGGGAGAGTTGCCGCTGCCGCTCGCCTGGGTGATGCGCAAGCTGGGCGCAAGCTGGGTAATGCCGTCCAGCCTGACGATGTTCAGCTCCTTGAGCTGCTGCGCGGAAATGGCGCTGATCGAGAGCGGCGTGTCCTGCGAGCGCTCTTCGCGGCGGCGCGCAGTAACGATGATGTCCTGAATGCCCGTGGTGGCATCTTCGGCGGTATCCGCCGCCACGGCCGCCGGTGTGTTTGCCGCATCCGGCGCGGCGAAGGCCATCCCCGGCAACCCCAGCACCGCAAGGGCTGCGCTTTCGCCAAGCAGGCGTGCTCGTCGTCCCAGCGCGATACGTCCAGTCGATCCCGAAAAGACAACCTTCATCGCCACTCTCCCATGCCATTTTTTATATGATCAGCATTTAAAGGGCACGGTTCGAACCACAAATCTCGTTGAAGCACATTAGCGTTTCCCAACGGGCATCAACCATGTTCCGAAGGCATCCCCGGCCAACCAGCCTTGGTCTGCGTTGCAGATTGCGAGCAAATTCAAGCATCCGCAACAGGCGTAGAGGGCTATTTACGAAAGAAATTCTCCCCAAGCCCGGCGTGCCGCGCGGCAATCGCGCAAAGCCCGGCACGTCCGGTGCCCCATGCTGCGCAGTGGCAGCGCTCCGGGAAGGTCGATTGACAATCAGCACTATTATAGCAATCTTAAATAGTAAAAGATGCCATGTTCCAAATGGCAACGTGATAGGGAAAGGGCCTGAAAATCAAAATGATACCGCACCCATATCGCGTGGCGAACTCCGGCGGGCAATAATGCGTTCCACGCACTATCCGCATGTGCGCCAGCCGATCACCATCGGATCGATGGCGGCCCGGAACCGCGTCATGATGGCAACGCATGGACCGCGCCTGCCGCAGCCACGCTATTTGCGCTATCTGGAAGAAAGGGCGCGCGGCGGCATTGGCCTCGCTGGCTTCAACCTGGGACCGCTAGGCCTGATGCAATTCCCGTTTGGGCCTGGCCGCGCATCGCCGCCCGGCAGCGAGATGATGGACGGCGTGCCGCATCACCCGCTGTCCCGCGCCGGTCGCGAGGCCTACGACCGGATGGTACCGTTCATCCGCGAATGGGTCGATGCCGTGCAGCGGCACGGCGTGTGCGCCGTCGGCCAGCTTTACCATCCGGGCGCCGCCCAGCACAGCGACACCTTCCAGCCAGTGGTCTCCTCGTCCCCCATGTCCGACGAGTTCGAACGTCATCGCGCCCATCCGCTGACCGTGTCCGAAATCGCGGAACTGATCGAAGCATATCGGCTGACCGCTGCCCGCGCGCTATCAACCGGCGTCGACGCGCTGGAACTGCATGGCGCCCATGGCTACCTGATCCAGCAATTCCTTTCGCCGCTGTTCAACCGACGGCAGGACGAATGGGGCGGATCGTTCGAGAACCGCATGCGCTTTCCGCTGGCGGTACTGGCGGCGGCGCGCGCCGGGGTGGAAGATGCTGTTCCCATAGGCATCCGCCTGACCGGCCCGGAGCCCGCAGGCGGGCTGGACATAGTCGACCTGGCCGCAATTTCCGCACGGCTCGAGCAGGCGGGCGCGGCCTATGTCAGCATCTCCGGCGGTTCGTATTCCGGGCTGTGGCGGGGCGCCGGAAACGCCTATGTCCCGTCCGCGTTGACGCCCTGGGGCGCCAACGTCGCCACCGCCCACGCCATACGCAAGGCGGTATCCGTCCCGGTGATGGTCAGCGGCGCGATCGCGACGCTCGAGCAGGCCGAAGAGGTGCTGGCTTCGGGCAGCGCCGATATCGTGTGCATGGTACGCGCGCTGATGGCCGACCCGGAACTGGTCGCCAAGGGCCTGTCCGGAAGCGGGAACGAGGCCGCGCGCCCCTGCATCGGCGGGAACGAATGCCACTATGGCCGCCCGCTCGCCTGCGCGGTCAACCCGCGCGCCGGCCGCGAGGACGAACTGGCCCTGGCGACCACGGAGAAGGCCCGTCGCATCCTTGTGGTCGGCGGCGGCCCGGCTGGCATCGAATGCGCCATGGCGGCGGCCGAGCGCGGCCACACCGTAACCCTGGTGGAGCGCGCCAGGGAACTCGGCGGCATGCTGGTGCCACTGGCGCGGATATCGCGACAGGCCCGGTTCGGCGACTATCTGGCGTATGTACGTGCCCGGCTGGCGGCGCTTGCCGTCGACGTGCGGCTGGAATGCGATGGCAATGCAGCGCTGGCAGTGGACTGGCAAGCCGATATCATCGTGCTGGCCACGGGCGCGGCCTGGTCCATGCCCATCGGATTGCCGGCGAATGCGCAAATCGACGCCGCGCCGCTGCCCGCCGGTCCTGTTACCGTGATCGGCGGCCGCGATGACCATCTGGGACCGCTGGTGGTGACGGACCATTTTGCCGCCCAGGGCCGCGCCGTAACGCTGCTCACGGAATGCGCCAGTCCCGGGCAGGGCGTGGAAGCGGCGAGCTTCTATGCGATGATGCGCCGGATGGCTGAACGCAAGGTCGATATCCGGCCCTTCACCGCGGCATCCGGCCTGCGCGATGGCCAGTTGCACTTGCGCCATACGCTGACCAACGCCATCGGCACCATGCCCGAACCCGGCCTGGTGATCGATCTCGAAAGCCGGCACGCGGCGGTCGATCCGGCGGCCGCCTTCGCCGGGATCGACGCGGAGTGCCACGTCATCGGCGATGCTCTGTCGCCCCGCCGCATGGTACATGCGACGCTGGACGGATTCAGACTGGGCGCTGCACTTTAGGTCGTAAACGCATAAACCAAGCGCGGGGCACCTGTGCCCCGCGCGAAACATTCAGCCGCCATAGAAAACCTTTTCGCCCAGATCCTTCATCTCCAGCACGGCCGCGTCCGCCCGGCCTTCGGGCTCGCGCATCACCACGGCATCGGTCACTTCGGCGAGGATCACATGGTGATCGCCCTCTTCCACCACCGTCACCAGCCTGAGTTCCACGGCCGCCGCCGCGCTTTCCAGAACCAGCGCACCATTGCCCGCCGCGCGAACACTCTCGCCCGAAAGCTTGCCGTCCACATAGTCGGCCGGCTTGAAAAACGTGAACGCCGCGCCCTGCTGCCCCTTGCCCAGGACGTTGAGCACCGCGACGCCGGTTGCCCGGAACGCGGCATAGGAGCCCGAATCCGCCTTGACCGCCAAGGCTACCAAAGGCGGCGCGAACGAGGTCTGCGTCACCCAGTTGACCGTTGCCGCGAAAGGTGCGCCGTCGGCATCGCTCGTGGTCAGCACATAGATGCCGTAGGGGATCATCCGCAGCGCGGTTTTCTTTGCGATTTCATCCATAGCCGTACTCCTCACCCGATCATCTTCCGGCGGCGGCGCCACCCGGAAGTCACGCGGGCAAAGCGCCATAACGGCCGGCGGCGAGCAATTGCCGGTTCGTCATCGCAGCGATCCTGGATGCGTATTCGACAGCGTGCGGGCCGCGCGGCACTGCCCCCAACCGGCCTCCCGCCACGCAATGGCATGGACGGGGACGGCGCAAGGGGCACTTATGGACTTCGATATATCCCCCCGGCAACGCGAATGGCGCGAACGGGTCAAGGCCTTCATGGCGGCGCACGTCCTTCCGGCGCAGGATCGCTACAAGGCCGAACTTGCGGACGGGAGCACGCGCTGGAAAGTGCTGCCGGTTATCGAGGAACTGAAGGCGCAGGCGCGCGCCGAAGGGTTGTGGAACCTGTTCCTGCCGCCCAACCCGGCGCATGATACCGATCTTTACCACGGTGCTGGGCTGTCCAATCTCGATTATGCCCTGTGCGCCGAGGAAATGGGCAGGGTGCCGTGGGCATCGGAAGTGTTCAACTGTTCCGCGCCCGATACGGGCAACATGGAACTGCTGCATCGCTATGGTACGGCCGAACAGAAATCGCGGTGGCTCGGCCCCCTGATGGCGGGTGAAATGCGCTCCGCCTTCGCGATGACGGAACCCGATGTCGCCAGCTCCGATGCGACCAACATCGCCACGCGGATCACGCGGGACGGAGACGATTACGTCATCAACGGGCGGAAGTGGTGGATTTCCGGCGCGGGCGATCCGCGTTGCAAGGTGCTGATCGTGCTGGGCCTCAGCACGCCGGATGCCCCCCGGCACCAGCAGCACAGCCAGATACTGGTACCGGTCGACGCCCCCGGTTTGACCATCGGACGCGCACTGCCGGTCTTCGGCTATGACGATGCGCCGCACGGCCATTGCGAGATCGCCTTCGACAACGTCCGCGTGCCGGCCACCAACATGATCCTGGGGGAAGGCCGCGGGTTCGAGATAGCGCAAGGGCGCCTAGGCCCCGGACGCATCCATCACTGCATGCGCGCGATCGGCCTTGCCGAGATGGCGCTGGACCACATGGTTCCCCGGCTGCTGTCGCGCACGGCTTTCGGCAAGCCCATTGCCGACCAGTCGGTATGGGAGCAGCGCGTCGCCGCCGCGCGTACCCAGATCGAGATGACGCGGCTGCTGTGCCTGAAGGCGGCGGACATGATGGACAAGGTAGGCAACAAGGCCGCCCAACGCGAAATCGCCATGATCAAGGTGGCCGGGCCGGACCTTGCGGTCACAGTGCTGGACGACGCCATTCAGGCCTATGGCGGAGGCGGCGTCTCGGAGGATTTCCCGCTGGCTTCGGCCTACGCGCTCGCGCGGACGCTGCGTCTCGCCGACGGGCCGGACGAGGTCCATAACCGCGCGATCGCCCGGCTGGAGTACAAGCGCTTCCGCGCCTGAACCGGCGCGACCGGTCCGCTGCCTACTGCGCTTGCGCCCCGGATGCGGTTTTCCCAGTCTTGCTTGCTGCGGCTTTGCTCGCCGCGACCATGGCGTCCCAGGCGCTCCATTCGATCGCGCGGCCGGGATAGGCCACTTTCGCGAAAGGCCATTTGGCCTGCACCCAGCCAATGACCCACGTGTAGAGCTCGGCGTCGAAGCCCGCGTCATATTCGGCCTTGGTCACCCACAACCTGACCACGGCATCGTAGCCCGGAACGGTGCTGGGATAGACATAGACACAGCCACGCTCCCGCGTGCCGTCCGGCGTCAGCACGGAATAGGCGAAGGACTTTCGGGCTTGGAACCGGGCTTGCTCGGTTTCCATGTCCTGCACGGCGTCGGCGGCGGAGATGCCTTCGCGGGGCCAGCTGGTGCTGCGCGAAAAGGTCTTCTGCAAATGCTCGATGGAGGCCATGTAGGCATCGTAATCGATCTTCGCCAAGGCGGGGGCGAGCGGCACGATCGTGAAATCCGGTCCTTCCACGTGGGTCGGAACGTTGAAGTCGGCCGGTACAAAGGGCGGTGCCGGCACGGCAACGGTCGCGGACGACGGCGCCGTCCCTTGAGCGCATGCGGGAGCCGCCGCCATGGCAAGCATCGCCAACGCCAAACCTGCAGCGGCGGCTTTCACAATCATGCTGTTACCCTTCTGGACCGAACGCGCCACGCAAACTGCCGGTCCTCGCACGAACCGCAGCAACCCGTGGGCTAGGGCGGCGGGCGATGGCGGACAATACGCCATTTGCGCGGTCGTTTCCCATTCTCTCGAACCGCTCCTGAACCACCGGGTTGGCGAAGTGGAAAAGGACTGGCATCAGTCCCCGTGGCGGCCATTCAGACGCTTGAACGAACGAGGCAGAAGCAATGACCAACCGCGGCACGATCACCCTTATCGCCCTGCTGCTGACCGGCGCCGGCGCGGGCGCCGCGCTTGCCGGACAGACCTCGCCCGGATCGTCCGGCGCAACCCCTTTGCCCTTGGCGATGACCGCGCCGGGCGCAGGAGGTTACCTGGCGCCGGGTGCGGGCATCGACAGCGTGGCGCTCGTTCCTCCCGCGCCGGGGGCCGGTTCCGCCACGGAAGCGCGGGACCATGCCGCCGCCGACCGCGCGCTGGTCTTGCAGGGCAAGGCGCGTTTCGCGCTGGCGGCGAGCGATGCCGATCTCTGGTCGCCCAAGGCCACCGGTACCTTTTCCTGCACTGCCGGCCTTGCCATCACGCCGACTGACACGCCCGCGCTCAACCGGCTGATGCGCCGCGCCATGATCGATTTCGGCATGGCGACCAGCGGCGCCAAGGATAAGTACAAGCGCCCCCGCCCGTTCATGGAGAACGGCAAGCCGACCTGCACGCCGTCGCAGGAAGCCGGCCTGCGCACCAACGGGTCCTATCCTTCCGGCCACAGCGCTATCGGCTATGGCTGGGGGCTGCTGCTGGCGGAACTGATCCCCGATCGCGCGACGCAGTTGGTCGCGCGCGGCCGCACCTTTGGCGAGAGCCGCCGGATCTGCAACGTCCATTGGGAACGCGATATCGAGGAAGGCCGCGTCGTCGCCTCGGCCGTCTTTGCGCGGATGCAGCTGGAACCGGGCTTCCAGGCCGATCTGGCGGCCGCCCGGGCCGAACTGGCGAGCCAGCCGCACAAGGCGCCGGATCGCGATTGCGCCGCCGAAGCAGCAGCGCTGGCGGAGGACAGCGCCGGGTAGGAAGGTTCCTGCGGTCCCGCTTTCAGGCGAAGACTTCCGCGCGTATCCAGTCCACCGAACCGGCCGGATCGGCGAGCCGCGCCGCGCCCAGCACGCCGTTCCAGTATCCTTCGGAGCCGTCCGCCAGGCGCCATTCGTGCAGCCGCCGGGTCAGCAACTGGAGGTCGAATTCCTCGCTGATCCCGATCGCGCCGTGGACGGCATGGGCGGTGCCGGCGAGCCGCGCCGCGACGGACGAGGCGGTCGATTTGGCGACCGCCGCTGCGGCCAGCGAAACATCGAGCCCCTGCGCGCAGCCCAGTTGCGCGGCGATGCGGGCGGCGACGGCGTTTTCCGCCATGACCGCAAGGTTCTGCTGCAGGGCCTGCTGGCGACCGATGGGCTTGCCGAACTGCACCCGTTCGTTGGCATGGCGCGTGGTCACTTCCAGCAGGCGATGCGCGGCGCCGGCGATCAGAGTTGCGCGCACGATCGCTGCGAGCGCCCGCAGCCCGGCCGGGGGACGGGTAATGTCCCGCCCCACTGGCGTACCTTCCCAGCCGATCCGCGCGGCCAGCGCGTGATGAACGCCCGTCGGCGTCACTGCCAGCGCATCGGCCGAAGCCAGCACGAGACGGTCGCCCAAATCGATCAGGACGTGCGCAGCGACAAGACCGCACGGTACGATCTGCCCCGGCACGCCGGCCGTGGCGAGCGCGATCGGGCCATCGCGCGAGGCTACACCAGCCCGGGCCAGCAAGGCGCGCGCCACCATGGTTTCGGCCACGGGCAACGGCACGGCATGGGCGCCGATGGCTTCGATCAGCGGCGCGATCCCGGCCAGCGACAGGCCGGCTCCCCCCGCCTCTTCGGGCACCAGCGCATCGAGAAAGCCCGATTGCGCCAGTTCGCTCAACATCGCCGAGGCATCGCCGCCCGCTTCCACGGCGCGCACCGCCGCGGGCGCGGAGATCGCGGCCAGCATCCGGTCGAAGGGTTCGAGCAGTGCGTGTGCGTCCATCGGCTCTCTCCCCGTCCCTTACCGCAGGCCCATGCCGCGCGCGATGATCCCGCGCAGAATCTCGCGCGTGCCGCCGCGCAGCGAAAAGCTGGGCGCGATGTGCGTGACATAGAGCAGCGTGCGGTAGAGCTCGTCGCTTACCGGCTCGTCGGGATGCGCGGCCAGATCGTCACCGATCGCCACGGGCAGGTCCTGTTCGAATGTCGTGCCCCGGTCCTTGACGATGCTCGCCTCCACCACCGGACTCTCCCCCAGCGCGAGGCGGGCGGTGCAGGCGATCGACATGGCGCGCAGCGTGGCGATTTCGGCCATGAACCGGCCGGTCAGCACACCGGCGTCGCCGCGGCCCACGGCTTGCACATGCCGTATCCAGGCATCGAGCAGCACCACCGAGGAATAGATGCGCTCCGGCCCCGATCGCTCGAACGCGAGTTCGGCCGTGACCTGCTTCCAGCCCTCGCCCTCCCGGCCGATCAGCGCGTCGGCGGAAAGCTCGACATTGTCGAAGAACACTTCGGCGAAATGCGCGTCGCCGGTGAGATCGACGATCGGCCGCACCGAGACGCCCGGCGCCTTGAGGTCGATGATCAACTGCGAAAGCCCCGCGTGCCGGTCTTCCGGCGTGCCCGATGTGCGCACCAGCGCGATCATGTAGTCCGAATGCATCGCATTCGTGGTCCAGATTTTCTGGCCGTTGACGCGCCAGCCCTTGTCCGTGCGCTCGGCGCGGGTTCGCACGCTGGCAAGATCGGACCCGGAACCGGGCTCGCTCATGCCGATGCAGAACAGCGCCTCGCCCCGGCAGATGCGGGGGATGTAGGACCGGCGCTGCTCGTCCGTGCCATAACCAAGGATCAGTGGGGCACTCTGGCGGTCGGCGATCCAGTGCGCGGCGACCGGCGCACCGGCGCTCAGCAACTCTTCCACCACCACGAACCGGGCAAATGGCCCACGTTCCTGCCCGCCGTAAGCCTTGGGCAGCGTCAACCCCAGAAAGCCCGCCTGCCCGAGCGCGCGGCTGAACGCGGCATCGAAGCCCTGCCACGACCGCGCCCGCCGATCCGCCGGCAATCCCGCGACATGACTGGCAATGAATGCCCGGATTTGCGGGCGCAGAGCCTCGTCCTCGGGCGGCAGCGCGGCCAGCGTCAGCGTGTCGAACACCGTATGACATCCTCGAACAGAACCGGCCGCATGATCATTCATGCGGTCCGCTGGCCGGGTTTAACCGATCAGTTAAAGCGACGCAATGCAGGCTCCATCGCGCCTCAACCGGCACCAGGACGAGGTGGCAGGCGGGTTACGCCTCCACCTGCAACCGATAGCCAACACCGGGTTCGTTGCGCAGCAAGGTCGGCTGTGACGGGTCCTGCTCCAGCTTGCGCCGGATCGCACGCGCCGCCACGCGCAGGTACTCCACATCATGCTCGTGGCCGGCGCCCCACACCGTGCGTAGCAGGTGCGCGTGCGTCACCACCCGCCCGGGCGATTTCGCCAGCTCCGCCACGAAGCCGTATTCCTTGGGCGTCAGGCGCACATCCTCGCCGCCCCGGCTCACCCGGCGCGCCGCCAGATCGATCTCCACGTCGCCGTGGCGCAGCACCGGCGCGCCGGTGGCACTCGCCAGCCGGTGCCGCAACGCCGCGCGGATGCGGGCCAGCACTTCCTCGCTGTCGAAGGGCTTTGCCACGAAATCGTCCGCGCCCAGATCGAGCGCCGCCACTTTCTCATCCGTGGCATCGCGCGCGGACACGACGATCACCGCCGCGCCGGCGGCCTTGATGATCGGGATCAGCTCCAGCCCGTCGCGATCGCGCAAGCCAAGATCGAGCAGCACCAGTTCGGGCTTGTCGATCTGCACCGCCGCCAGCGTCTCGCGCCCGGACCCGGCTTCCACCACGCGATAGGCGGCGCGGGCCAGGCTGGCATGGAGCAACCGCCGGATGGCCGGCTCGTCATCGACCACGAGTATCGTCACGGCACTGTTCATTCGGCACTGCTCATTCTGGAGGCAATTCCTTCAACTGGCCGGGCGGGAAGCGGATCGCGAACGACGCGCCGCGCCCGTCCGCGCGATCGGACGCGGAAACGCCCAGCCCCATCGCTTCGGCAAAACCCTTGACGATCGCAAGCCCCAGCCCGGTCCCGCCCTTGCGGTCCGACCCCTCGATCCGCGCGAACGTCTCGAAAATCCGTTGCGCCTGCCCCTCGGGAATGCCCGGCCCTTCGTCTTCGACGAACAGCGTCAGCCCTTGCCTATCGCCGTGGGCGCGCAGGGTGATGCCGGTGCCGGGATCGCCATATTTCGCCGCGTTCTCGATCAGGTTGATCAGGCAATGGTGGAACAGTTGCGGATCGACCAGCACGAACGGCAGATCGGCCGCGATCGCGACGTTCACCGGATGGCCGTGCAGCGCCGTGCCCAGATCGTGCAATGCGCTGGCGACCGCTTCGGCCAGATCGACCGGTTCGATCTTGCGGTGCAGCGCCCCCGCCTCGATCCGCACCATGTCCAGCAGGTTGGCGACAAAGCGGTGGAGCCGCTCCGCTTCGGCGCGCGTTTCGGCGAGCTGGTCCTCCTGTTCGGGCGACATCGCCCGGATCTCCGCGAGCGAGCCCAGTATCGTGGTCAGCGGTGTGCGCAGATCATGGCTGACGGACGAGAGCAAGGCATGGCGCAGCCGGTCACGTTCGCGGACGTGAGCGAGGTCCGCCATCTCCTCGGCCAGCGCGATCCGCTCCAGCGCCAGCCCGGCCTGATCCAGCAGGCTCAGCAGGAACGGCAGCTGGTCCGCGCGCACCGGCGCGCCGGCATCGGGGCGCGACAGCCCGAACACCGCCAGCACCCGGCCGGTGGTGCCGATCGGGTAGAACAGCCATTCCGATGCGGTGAGCGTGTCCGATCCCTGCCCGGCCGGCTTGTTGTTGTCGAAGGCCCAGCGAGCGGCGGCATCATCGAGCATCGCCAGCCTGCCCCCCGGCGGCGCGGACGCTCGCACCGCAAGGCCCGCCGTCTCCGGCATCAGCAGCACCGTGTTGCCGTGGAGGCGCTGCCCGATCTCGCCACACAAGACTTGCGCGAGTTCGTCGGTGGAACCGATGCCGGTAAGCCGACGGGCGAAGCCCGCCAGCGACCGGTTCTGCGCCGCGCTCGCCTGCGCCAGCAAGGCCTGCGCCCGCACGCGCGCGGCAAGCTGGCTGCCGACAATGGCCACGCCCAGCAGCACCAGCACGGTGATGATGTTCTGCGGGTCCTGAATGGTGAAAGTGTTGAGCGGCGGAATGAAGAAGAAGTTGTAGGCGAGCGAGCAGGCGAGGCTGGTGACAATGCCGGTGCGCAGGCCATAGCGCGTCGCTGCCAGCATCACGGGCAGCAGGAAAAGCAGCCCGATGTTGGTGATGCTGCCCTGCGCGAAGATCATCCGCCCCAGCACGGTGATCGCCGCGCCCAGGCCGAGCGAGACGGCGTAACCGTGCCATGAGCCCCAGCCCTCGCCCAGCCGGGGCAGACGCACCGTTCGCGCCGTGCCGGCTTCGGTCAGCGGCAGGACATGCACGGCCAGGCCGGGCGCATCGCGCACCAGCCGGTCGACGATCGAACCGTGGCGCAGTTCGAACCAGCGCGATCGCCGGGATTTGCCGACGATCAGCTGCGTCGCGCGCGCCTCGCCCGCGAACTGCCGCAAGCCGGCCAGCGCGCTTTCGGCGGGCACGGTTTCGATCTGGGCGCCGAGTTGCGAGGCAAGGCGCATGGCTTCGGCCAGCCGCGCGCTTTCCGCCGGGGTAAAGGCGGCGTCGCGCGGGGTTTCGACATGAACCGCCGTCCACGGCGCGCGCAGCGCATCGGCCAGCCGCTTGGCCGCGCGCACCAGTTCCGTCGCGCCCGCCTGTTCGCTGATGGCCACGACCAGCCGGTCATTGACCGCGAACGTGCCGCCCACCGCGTTGGCGCGCACGTAATCCAGCATCTGCGCGTCGACCGCCTGCGCCGCGCGGCGCAAGGCCAGTTCGCGCAGCGCCGAAAGGTTGGACTTGGAGAAGAAGTGCCCCAGCGCGCGCGAGGCTTCGTCTGGCACATAGACCTTGCCTTCGCGCAGGCGTTCGATCAGCTCGTCCGGCGGGATATCGACGATCTCGATCTCCGCGTTCTCGATCACCCGGTCCGGCAGCGTTTCCCGCACGCGGACCTTGGTGAACGAGGCGACAAGATCGTTCAGGCTTTCAAGGTGCTGGATGTTGAGCGTGGAATAGACGTCGATCCCCGCCGCCAGCAGTTCCTCGACATCCTGATAGCGCTTGTCGTGGCGGCTGCCCGGCGCGTTGGTGTGGGCCAGTTCGTCGACCAGCACCAGTTGCGGCCGGCGCGCGAGAATGGCGTCGATGTCCATCTCCGCCAGGGTGTGCCCCTGATAGGCGATGGGCTTGCGCGGCATGATCTCGAAGCCATCGACCTTGGCCTCGGTTTCGCGGCGGCCGTGGGTCTCGACCACGCCGACCACGACATCGACGCCCGCGTCCCGCCGCGCCGCGCCATCGCTGAGCATCTCGTAGGTCTTGCCCACGCCCGGCGCCGCCCCAAGGAATACCTTGAGACGGCCCTTGGCCTCGCGCGTGGCCGCCCGCAGCAGGGCATCGGGATCAGGCCTGGCGTCGTTCATGGCCTCCCGTGTGCGCCCGCAGTAGCCGCGCTGTCGAGAGCAAGATTGAGTTCCAGCACGTTCACGCGCGGCTCGCCCAGAAAGCCCAGCATCCGTCCTTCCACATGACCCGCCACCAGCGCGCGCACCGCCGGGTCGCTCATCCCCCTCGCCCGCGCGATGCGGCTAACCTGGAAATAGGCCGCCTCGGGGCTGATATGGGGATCGAGCCCCGAGGCGGAAGTTGTCACCAGGTCAGGCGGAACGATGACGCCCGGTGAGGTTGCGAGAGCGCGCGTATCGGCTTTCACCCGGTCGGCCAGCGCCTGGCTGGTCGGACCGAGGTTGGAACCGGCGGAGGCGGTGGCGTCGTAGCCCTTGCCGGCGGCCGACGGGCGCGGGTGGAAATAGCCGTCGCTGGCAAAGCCCTGCCCGATCAGGCTGGACCCTACCGAATGGCCATCGCGATCGATCAGGCTGCCGTTGGCCTGGCGGGGGAACAGCACTTGCGCCACGCCCGTCAGCGCCAGCGGATAGGCCAGCCCCAGCAGCAGCGCGAACAATACCGTGAGCACCAGCGCGGGGCGCAGCGCGGCCAGAAGATCCTTGGTCATGTCGAAAATCCTCAGACGAGATGGAGGCCGGCGACCGCGAGGTCGATCGCCTTGATGCCGATGAACGGCGCGACCAAGCCGCCAAGGCCATAGACCGCGAGATTGCGGGCCAGCAGCGGCCCCGCGCCCATCGGCCGATAGGTCACGCCGCGCAGCGCGAGCGGCACCAGCGCCGGAATGATCAGCGCGTTGAAGATGATCGCCGAAAGGATCGCGCTTTCCGGGGATGCCAGCTTCATCACGTTGAGCACGCCCAGCCCCGGATAGAGCACCACGAACATCGCCGGGATGATCGCGAAATACTTGGCGACGTCGTTCGCCACCGAGAAGGTGGTGAGCGCCCCGCGCGTCATCAGCAGCTGCTTGCCGAGGCCGACGATCTCGATCAGCTTGGTGGGATCGCTGTCCAGATCGACCATGTTGCCCGCCTCGCGCGCCGCCTGCGTGCCGGTGTTCATGGCAACGCCGACGTCGGCCTGGGCCAGCGCGGGCGCATCGTTGGTGCCATCGCCGCACATCGCCACCAGCTTGCCGCCCTGCTGTTCCGTGCGGATCAGCGCGAGCTTGTCCTCGGGCGTCGCTTCGGCGAGGAAATCGTCGACCCCGGATTCGGCGGCGATGGCGGCGGCGGTCAGCGGGTTGTCGCCGGTGATCATCACCGTGCGGATGCCCATGCGGCGCAGTTCCGCGAACCGTTCGCGCACGCCCGCCTTGATCACGTCCTTCAGCGCGATCACGCCCAGCAGCTGGCCATCCCGCGCCACCGCGAGCGGCGTCTGGCCCGACCGGGCGATCTCTTCGGAGATGCGCCGCAGCTGTGGCGCGTGGTTGCCCGAAGCCGCTTCGGGATTGGCGCGCAGGATCGCGTCCACCGCGCCCTTCTGCACCAGCCCGGCATCGGTCTTCACACCCGAAATCCGGGTCTGGGCGGTAAAGGGAATGATCTCCGCGCCTTCGGGCAGGGCATCGATGGCCACGCCGAAGGTCTCGCGCGCGAGGACGACGATGGAGCGGCCTTCCGGCGTCTCGTCGGCCAGGCTCGCCAGCATGGCGGCCTGCGCCAGCGTGCCGGCGGCGATGCCGTCGAGCGGGCGGAAGGCACAGGCCTGCCGGTCGCCGATGGTAATCGTGCCGGTCTTGTCGAGCAGGAGCACGTCCACATCGCCCGCCGCTTCCACCGCACGGCCCGACTTGGCCAGCACGTTGAAGCGCACCAGCCGGTCCATTCCGGCAATGCCGATCGCCGAAAGCAGCGCGGCGATGGTGGTGGGGATCAGCGTGATCAGCAGCGCGGCCAGCACGGCGACGGGAATGTGCCCGCCGGCATAGCGGGCGAAGGCCGGCACCGTCGCCACCGCGATCAGGAAGATGATGGTCAGGCCCACCAGCAGGATCGTGAGGGCAATCTCGTTGGGGGTCTTCTGTCGTTCCGCGCCTTCGACCAGCGCGATCATCCGGTCGAGGAAGCCCTGCCCGGGCTCCTGCGTCACCCGCACGCGGATCGAATCCGAAATGACGCGCGTGCCGGCGGTGACGGCGGACCGGTCGCCGCCGGCCTCGCGGATCACGGGCGCGCTTTCGCCGGTGATCGCGGCTTCGTTGACGGAGGCGACACCGGCGATCACTTCCCCGTCGGCCGGGATCAGATCGCCGGTCTCGACCAGCACTTCATCCCCCCGCCGCAGTTGCGAGGCGGGCACGACCTGGCCGTTGGGCAGCCGGGCGGCCAGTTCGCTCTTGGTCGCGCGCAGCGACGCCGCCTGGGCGCGGCCGCGCCCTTCGGCCAGCGCTTCGGCAAAGGTGCCGAACAGCACGGTCAGCCACAGCCAGACGATCAACTGCGCCTGGAAACCAAGCGGCAACGGCTCGCCGCCCAGTGCCAGCAGCAGCGTGAGCAGCAGGGCCACCACCGCCGTGGTGAACAGCACGGGGTTCTTCACCAGCGCGGCGGGATGGAGCTTGCGGAAGGCGTCGCCGATCGCGGGAACGGTCAGCTTGGCCGAGAACATGGATGCGGGAACGCTCTGGGGCGTAGTCATGATGGCAAACCTCTCAGAACAGCTGGCCCGAGATCATCGCGAGATGATCCGCGATGGGGCCGAGCGCGAGGCTGGGAAGGAAGGTGAGACCGCCGACGATCAGGATGATGCCCACCAGCAGGCCGATCCACAGCGGCCCGGTCGTGGGGAACGACCCGGCGGTTTCGGGCGTGTACTTCTTGGCCGCAAGGCTGCCGGCGATGGCCAGCGCCGGCACGATCATGAAGAACCGGCCGATCCACATCGCCACCGACAGCAGCCCGTTGTAGAACGGCGTGCCGGCGGTCAGCCCGGCGAAGGCCGAGCCGTTGTTGCCGGTGCCCGACGAATAGGCATAGAGAATCTCGGTGAACCCATGCGGCCCCTTGTTGAGCGGCCCCGCCAGCCCCGCCGGCAGCACCGCGCTGATCGCGGTGAAGCCCAGGATGCACAGCGGCAGCACGGCGATGGCCAGCACCGCCAGCTTCACCTCTTTCGCCTCGATCTTCTTGCCCACGTATTCCGGCGTGCGGCCGACCATCAAGCCGGCGATGAACACCGCCAGCAGGGCGAACAGCAGGAAGCCATAGATGCCCGCGCCAACGCCGCCGACCACGATCTCGCCCAGCTGCATGTTGAACAGCGGGATCATGCCGCCCAGCGCGGTAAAGCTGTCATGCATGGCATTGACCGCGCCGCACGAAGCGGCCGTGGTGACCACCGAGAACAGCGCGCTGGCGGCGATCCCGAAGCGCACTTCCTTGCCCTCCATGTTGCCGCCGGCCACGCCAAGGTGGTGCAGCACCGGGTTGCCCGCCGCTTCCTGCCAATAGGTGATGCCGGCGCCCGCCAGGAACAGGATCATCATCGCGGCCAGGATTGCCCAGCCCTGGCGCACGTTGCCCACCGCCTTGCCGAAGCAATACGTCAGACCCGCACCGATTGCGAAGATCGACAGCATCTGCACCAGATTGGTCAGCGCGGTGGGGTTTTCGAACGGATGGGCGCTGTTGGCGTTGAAGAAGCCGCCGCCGTTGGTGCCCAGCATCTTGATCGCTTCCTGGCTGGCGACCGGCCCCAGCACCAGCGTCTGCTTCACACCTTCCAGCGTGGTCACGTCGATGCTCGACGCCAGCGTCTGCGGCACGCCGCTGGCCACCAGAAACAGCGCATAGACGAGGCAGGCGGGCAGCAGCAGATAGAGCGTCACGCGCGTGCAATCGGCCCAGAAGTTGCCGATCGTGCCGCTTTGGCGCCGGGCGAAGCCCCGGAACAGCGCGAAAGCGATGGCGATGCCGGTCGCCGCCGACAGGAAATTGTGAATGGTCAGCGCCAGCATCTGGCTGAGATTGCTCATCGTGCTTTCGCCGGCGTACCATTGCCAGTTGGTGTTGGTGACGAAGGCGATGGCGGTGTTCATCGCGCCATCGCCGCCAACGGCGCCCAGCGCGCGCGGGTTGAGCGGCAGCACCGCCTGAAACCGCAGCAGTGCATAGGTGAACACGGTGAGCACCAGCTGGAACAGCAGCATGTGCAGCGCATAGGCGCGCCAGGTCTGCTCGCTCTCGGGCCGGACGCCGGCCAGGCGGTAGAAGCCCCATTCCACCGGGCCAAGCACGCGATGGAGCGGCGTCGTCCGCCCTTCATAGAGGGCGAACAGGAACGCACCGACCGGCCTCGCCAGCGCGACGGTCAATGCCGTGAACAGCAGGATCAGGGTCCAGCCTTCGATGGTCATGGATAGCTCCGTTCAGAAGCGTTCGGGCCGCAGGAGCACGGCGAGAAGATAGACGAGCAGGCCGCCGGCGGTGATGCCGGCCAGCAGAAGCGGAAGGGTCATGGCGAAATCCTCAGGCCTTTTCGCAAAGGCGGACAAAGGCGAGCGTAAGCAGGAAAAGGCCGCCCAGCAGGGCAAGCCATTCAAGGTCCGGCATCGGACGGTCCTTTCAGTACCAGAGGCTGCGCGAGGGGATGGGAACGTAGCGGAACAGGCCCGGCCCCTCGATGACGAAGGCGAGCCCGCTGGTCAGCAGCAGGAAGACCATGGCGCACAGCGCCAGTTCGCCGGGGGTCGTCTGGTGCACCGGCGGCGTGGTAATGATCCGGTGCGCCCACACCGAGGCCCGGTGCGCGCCGCCGAGCAGCAGGACGCCAAGCGACCGCATGACGAGTTCGGCGGCCCACCAGCGTTCGCCCCGGCGCAGGCGATCGAAAGCACGTGACATGGAAAAGCTCCCGCAATGCAAATGCGGTGCTTCCACTGCGCCTTTCGGGCGTTAAGATTCCACGGGGAAATCAGGCCGCGCCGTAAAGATTCCATAAAACACGGGGCCGCACGCGGCCGTCCCGAAGGTGATGCCCTAACGCTTCCAATGCCGCGCAATCGCGGCCTTCTCCGCATCCGCATCAAGCGCCGGTCCGCTCGCCATGTCCTGCATGGCCGCCATCAGGCGCGGATCGGCGCTGCCGGCCTGGCGATAGACACCTTCTTCCCCGGCGGCTCCCCCGAACGCCTTTTCCAGCCGCCAGCCGCGCGCATCGCGGCAGGCGATCCCGGAACCGGCCTGCCCGCTGTAGCCACGGCACAAATCGCCCCTGGCATCGGCAAAACTCAGCATCACGCGCACCGGCGCGCCCGCCGTCTGGCCTCCGGAAAGCTGCGTATCAAGCGCCGCCGCCAGCTGCCCGTCCGCATAGCCGGGGACGCCGTTCGCCGCCGGCCGGTTGAGCACGACGGCCAGCGCCAGCGAGGCCGCCAGCGCCGCCCCGGCGCCCCAGGCCCAGCGCGATCGCGTGCCGCCGCGCGCGGACGCAGCGCGTGCCCTGCGCGCGGCATCGAGCGAAAGGACTTCGGCTTCCGGCTGTGCCCGCACCGCGCGCGTCAGCGCCTCGGGCAGCGGCGCATCGAGAATCGGGGCAAAATGGGCGGAAAGCCGCGCTTTCAAGGCGCGGTGCGCGTCCACCTGCCGGGCGAGCGCGGGATCCTGCGCCAGCGCCTGCTCCACGCGATCGCGCTCCGCGCCTTCGAGTTCGCCATCGGCATAGGCGGCGATCATTTCGGGGGTGATGGTCATGCCGCTTCTCCCAGCAGGGCGAGCAGGGCATCGCGCCCACGGACCAGCCGCGAATTGAGCGTGCCGACCGGGCAGCCGACGATGTCCGCCGCTTCCTTGTAGGACCAGCCTTCGACCATCACCAGCAGCACGGCCTCGCGCTGATCGTCGGGTAGGCGGGCCATCGCGCGATCGACGTCGGTCAGCATCGCGCGCGCTTCCTGCCCGCCGTCCGCGCCGACGGCCGCGCCGGCTTCCTCATCCACGAAGGTCTGTCCGCGGCGATTGGCCGCGCGCGTCTCGTCGATCCAAAGGTTGCGCATGATCCTGTACATCCAGCTGTCCATCCGTGTCCCCGCCTGCCACTGATCGCGGCTGCGCAAGGCGCGTTCCACCGTCATCTGGCAAAGATCGTCGGCCCGCGCCGGATCGCGCGCCAGCCCGGCCGCGAACCGGCGCAACCGGGGCAGCAGGGCCAGCATTTCGGATTCGAAGCGGTCTGACAGCGTTTTTGCCTTTCCGATGGATAAAACGGACGACACCGGTCGTTTCATCCATAATGAAATCCGAAAGATCGGGAAACGCGGATGCGAAGTCGGATATGGATACTCCTGTCGGTCGCCATGGCCTCCCCGGCGCTGGCGCAGATCGGCCCCATCGGCCAGCAATTGCCTGGCGTGGCCCAGCCCGTCGAGCGCGTGCTGGGCGGGACGCTGGAATCGGTCGATCGCACGCTTGGCACGGGCGTTGATGCCACGACGCGGACGGTGCGCAGCGCCGCCGCGCTGGCGCAGGCGCGGATCGACCGGCTCGGCGATCTCGTCCGCCGCAACCCGGCGGCGATCGAGCGCGATGCCGACGGCAATCCCGCGCGCAAGGGCGAATTGCTGCTGGTTGCCCCGGATCAGGCGACGCTCAATGCCGCGCGGCAGCTCGGCTTTTCGATTCTGGCGGAAGAGCGCCTCGATATGCTTGACCTGTCCGTCACCCGCCTCTCGGTGCCGCGCGGCATGACGCTTGCGCAGGCGCAAGCGCGGCTGCGCAAGGCCGCTCCCGAAGCGACCGTGGCCGCCGACACGCTGAACTTCCCGTCCGGATCGACCGCACCGGCGCGCGGGCGCGAAGACAAGGCGTCCTCGGTCCAGCTCCCCCCGGTCGCCACGCCGGTCGGCGTGATCGATGGCGCGCCGGGGCCAGCCATCCCCGTGGAAGCCGTCCGCGGCTTCGCCCCGGGCGCGCCGGCACCGGGCGATCATGGCAGCGCGGTGGTCTCGCTGTTGCGCCGCGCCGGGGTGCAGCGCGTGCTGGTGGCCGATGTCTATGGCTCCGGGCCTGCCGGCGGCAACGCGCTGGCAATCGCGCAAGGGATCGACTGGCTGATGGGGCGCGGCGTGCGGGTGATCTCGATCAGTCTGGTCGGCCCTGCCAACGGCCTGCTGGCGCGGACCATGGGCGCGGCGCAACGGCGGGGCGCGGTAATCGTCGCGGCGGTGGGCAACGATGGCCCGGCCGCGCCGCCGGCCTATCCCGCCTCCTATCCCGGCGTTCTGGCCGTCACCGGCGTCGATGGCCGCAACCGCGCGCTGATCGAGGCGGGCCGCGCCCTGCATCTCGACTATGCCGCGCCCGGAGCCGACATGCGTGCGATGAACGCCGCCGGACGGCTGGTGCCGGTGCGCGGCACGTCGTTCGCGACGCCACTGGTCGCCGCGCGGGCCGCCAACGCCATGGATGCGCGCGCCGCCCTGCCCGCCGCGCTCGACCGGGAAGCGATCGATCTGGGCGCGCGCGGGCCGGATGCCGTGTTCGGCCGAGGGCTGATTTGCACAATTTGTAGATAGATCATGTATTTGTAAAAATGTTTGGGCGCGCATGGATTAAACCGAACGCATCCTTCGTTCTCAGGGCAAGGGGATGGATCAGGGTCCATCACCACCAAACGAAAGGATGGATACCATGCGTAAGCTCATCACGATTTCGGTTCTCGCCTTTGCCGTCTCGACCATGCCGGCCCACGCTCAGTTGCTGGGTGGCGGCCTTGGCGGCGGATCGCTCGGCGGCATGGTCGGCGGCACGCTGGGCGGTACGCTCGGCGGCGGCATGAACGGCGACCTGCCGATCGGCTCGACCATGGACCGCGTCGGCTCGGCGACGTCCGGCGCGGCCAGCGCCGCCGGCTCGACCACGGGCAGCACCCGCGTCAACCGCCACAACGGGCAGGTCCACGCCGACCGCAGCGCCAGCGGCAGCGCGACCGGCGCCGTCACCCAGAACCTTGCCAGCCCGGCTGGCGCCCTCACCGGCGCGGTTTCCGGCAGCGGGTCGGCCAGCGGGTCGGCCAACGCCGATGCCCAGCTGATCGGCACCGACCAGATCGCCTCGACCTCGCGCTCTGTTGCGGGAACGGCGCGCAACACCGCGAGCGCGACCGCCGGCAAGGCCCGCACGACGGCCCAAGGCGCTGCGATGACCGCGCGTGATACCGCTGCGAGCACGGCCACGCGAACCCGCGAGGTGGCCGGCAAGGCGGCCCAGCGTGCCAACGGCACCGCAAGCGCCGTCGCCGAAAAGGCCGCCAGCACGTCCGTGACCGGCGCGGTGAACGGTTCGGTCAGCGGCAACGGTTCGGCGACCGCCGGCAACTAACCTCCGGGGGCACTCTCGAAGGGCCTGGCCACTCCTCACGGGGCGGCCAGGCCCCCACTTTGTTCAAGGCTGGCGCACGGTGCGGACCCGCAAGGTAGCGACGGCCGCGAGCAGCAACATTAGCCCGGCCAGCGACAGCACGTTGCGCGGATCGGATCCCAGCACGGGGCCGTAGAGCAGCGGCATCGTCACCGTCTGAATCAGCATCGGCACGACGATGAACATGTTGAAGATGCCCATGTAGATGCCCGTCCGTTCCGCCGGGATGCTGTTGGCCAGCAAGACATAGGGGCTGCCCATCAGGCTGGCCCAGGCGATGCCGATGCCGATCATGGGAAGATAGCTCCAAGCCTCGTTGCCCATGTGCGGCAAGGCCAGCATGGCCACCCCGCCGAGCGCGATGCTGACCGCGTGCACCGGCTTCACGCCCAGACGCCGGATCAGCGGCACCAGCGCGAAGGCGGCCAGAAAGGCGAGGAAGTTGTAGAACCCGCCCAGACGCCCGTTGACGAGCGTGGCATCGCGCAGCGCCGCCGCCGAATCCGAACCGTGGAGCGACCGCGCCAGCGACAGCGTGACGTACTGCCAGTAGCAGAACATGCCATACCACTGGAACAGCATGGCCACGCCGAATTGCCGCATCGGCGCCGGCATTTCGCGCACCGCATCGACGAAATCGCGCCAGGCGGTTCCCGCCGACAACGGCTGAGAGCGCAGCGCCGCCGCCTCCTCTTCCGGCAAGGGCAGCTCCGGCACGCGCCAGACCGACCACACGATCGTCGACAGCGAGAGCACCGCGCCGATAATGAAGGCCACGCGCGTCACCTGCGGAATGCCGTTCGCGTCGACCGCGTCCGCGCTCATCCCGGCCCATACGAACAGCGACGGCGCCAGGTAGGACAGCGTCTGGGCAAGCCCGGTGAACGCGCTCTGCGTCAGGAAGCCCAGTGGCCGTTCGGCCGTGTCCAGCCGGTCGCTGACATAGGCACGATAAGGCTCCATCGTGATATTGTTGGCGGCATCGAGCACCCACAGCAGCGACGCGGCGACCCACAAGGCGGGGCTGAACGGCATGGCGAGCAAGGCCAGGCTGCACAGCACCGCCCCGATCAGGAAATAGGGCGTGCGGCGGCCGATTCGCGTGGAGGTGCGATCGCTGAGCGCGCCGATCAGGGGTTGGACGAGCAGACCCGTCATCGGGCCGGCCAGCCACAGCACGGGCATGATCGTCGCGTCCGCGCCCAGATAAGTGTAGATCGGCGCCATATTGCTCTGCTGCAGTCCGAAGCTGAACTGTAGCCCCAGAAAACCCAGATTCATCTGCACGATGCCAGGAAAACCAAGGCGTGGCCGGGTGCCCTTCATATTCCCTCTCCTAACCGGGTTTGGCGCTGTTTGCTTGCATCGCTTGCCCTGCAACCTGAGTAGCAAAAATGCAAAGGTTTGCAAATTATTCTTGCAAACGTTTGCAATCGGTCGTAGCGAACCCTTGCAGATGTCGAGTCACTCGACCGTGCCAGGAGAGGAATGATGAAGGTTCGTCCGCTTAACGCCGTGCGCATGTCCGCCGCCAGCCTGCTGGCAGCCAGTTCGATGTTTGCGCTCGGCGTCACCCCGGCCCTTGCGCAGGACGCTTCGGCGCAGGCCGATTCCCCCAACGATGCCGAGATCATCGTGACCGCGGTGGCACGCGGGCAGAACCGGCTGGATTCCTCGGTTTCCGTCAGCTCGCTCAATGCCGAACAGCTGCAGCAGACCACGCCGCGTTCGGTCGCCGAACTGTTCCGCAACATTCCCGGCATCCGGTCGGAAAGCTCGGGCGGCGAAGGCAACGCCAACATCGCGGTGCGCGGCCTGCCGGTCGCCTCGGGCGGCGCCAAGTTCCTGCAGCTGCAGGAAGACGGGCTGCCGATCCTGGAATTCGGCGACATCACGTTCGGCAATGCCGACATCTTCCTGCGTTCGGACTTCAACATCGCGCGCGTCGAAGCGGTGCGCGGCGGTTCGGCTTCGACCTTCGCCTCGAACTCGCCGGGCGGCGTCATCAACCTGATCTCCAAGACCGGGGAACAGGAAGGCGGCGCGGTGCAGGCGACGGTCGGCCTCGATTATGGCGAATACCGCGTCGATGCCGATTACGGCGGCAAGATCAGCGACAGCCTGCGCTTCCACGTCGGCGGCTTCTACCGCCAGGGCGAAGGACCGCGCCGCGCCGGCTATGACGGCAACCGCGGCGGCCAGATCAAGTTCAACGTGACCAAGGACTTCGCCGGCGGCTACGTGCGGCTCTACGGCAAGTACCTGAATGACCGGGCCATCGGCTATCTGCCCAATCCGGTGCGCGTGACCGGCACCAACGCCAACCCGGTCTATACCAACCTGCCCGGCTTCAGCATCAACGAGGATACGCTGCATTCGCGCTATTTCACGCGCAACGTCACGCTGGACGGCAACAACAACCTGGTGGCCGACGACATCCGCGATGGCCAGCATCCGGTGGTCAAGGCCGTGGGCCTCGAAAGCAAGTTCGACGTCGGCGGCGGCTGGTCGGTGATGGAACGCTTCCGCTATTCGGCGATTTCGGGCCGGTTCATCTCCAACTTCCCCTCGTCGGTCGACACGTCGGGCGCGGTGGCCACCAGCCTGGGCGGCGCGGGTGCCTCGGCGGTCTATTTCAACGGCCCCAACGCCGGGCAGGCAGTGGCTGCGAACACCTATCTCGCCAACATCGTCGTGTTCGACACCAAGCTGAACAGCCTGGACAACATCACCAACGATTTCCGCCTGACCAAGGACTTTGACCTGGGCGGCGGCAAGCTGACGGTGACCGGCGGCTTCTACAAGTCGCGCCAGACGATCGATACCGACTGGCTGTGGACCTCGGCCGTGATGGAAGTGAAGGGCGGCGGCAACGCGGCGCTGGTCAACATCGTCAACGGATCGGCCCAGCTCGTCACGCAGGACGGGTTCTATGGCTATGGCGCGCGCTTCTTCGGCAATTGCTGCCGCCGCAGCTACCGCCTGAGCTACGACACCAATGCGCCGTTTGCCGCGTTCACCTGGAACAAGGAGGCGCTGACCCTGGATGCCAGCGTCCGCTACGACATCGGGCAGGCGCGCGGGTTCGTCGCCGGCGCGGATCTGGGCGGTGGCCGCAACGGCATCACCAGCTTCGACATCAACGGCAACGGCGTGATCTCCGGCCCCGAAACGCAAGTCGCGGTGATCCCGCTGGGCAGCCCGGCTCCGGTGCACTACAACTACCATTACGCCTCGTACTCGCTGGGCGTGAACTATCGCGTGCGCGACGATCTGGCGCTGTTTGCCCGTTACAGCCGCGGCGGCCGCGCCAATGCCGATCGCCTGACGTTCGGCCCGGCGATCCGCAACACCGATGGCAGCCTGGTCAATTCCAGCGCCGCCGTCGATTTCGTGCGGCAGGCCGAAGGCGGCGTGAAGTACCGCTCGGGCGGGGTCGCGCTCTACGTGACCGGGTTCTACGCCACCACCGAGGAACAGAACTTCGAGGCGACCACGCAGCGCTTCCTCGATCGCAAGTACCGTTCCTATGGCGTGGAACTGGAAGGCAGCATCCGCAAGGGGCCGTTCCAGCTCAACGCGGGCGGCACCTGGACTCACGCTCGGATCACCTCCGATGCGCTCGATGCCACGGTCGTCGGCAACACGCCGCGCCGGCAGGCCAGCTTCGTGTACCAGATCAGCCCGGAAGTGAACCTCGACAAGGTATCGTTCGGCGCCAACGTCGTGGGTACCACCAGCAGCTACACGCAGGACAGCAACCAGCTGAAGCTGCCGGCCTATACCACGGTCAACGCCTTCCTGCAGGTGCGTCCGATCGAGCGCCTGCAACTCTCGGTGAACGCCAACAACCTGTTCAACGCAAAGGGCTTCACCGAAGCGGAAGATGGCGCGATCCCGGCCAACGGCATCGTGCGGGCCCGTTCGATCAACGGGCGCACGATCTCGGCCTCGGCACGCATCTCGTTCTGATCTCCCTGCCTCGGGCCGGCCTAATGCGCCGGCCCGATTTTTCTTCTTTCGATCGGACCAGACCGATGCCTTGTTTCCGCTGGCTGCCCGAACACGTCGCGGGAATCGCCGCACATCCCCAGCCGCAGGCGCGCCCTTTCACCCGCGCCGAAGCGCCCCGCATAGCCGCCGACTTGGACCTGTGGGACCATTGGCCGGTGCTGGAAGCCAACGGCGATGTCGCCGCGATCGCGGGCGGGGCACTGGTGATCTTTCTTGCCGCACCCGTCCTCGCCGATCCCGAAGATCGCCATGCACAGGCACGGCTGTGGCTGTTCCACCGCACCCCGGCAGGCTGGCGCGATCTTGGTCCCGTGTTCGCCGACGGATTTTCCCCCGGCAGCCGCGAATGGTCCGGCACGGCGATCGTCGATCGCGCGCATAGCCACGTCACGCTGCATTTCACCGCCGCCGGCGTGCGCGGCGAACCGGCGATCACGTTCCGCCAGCGCCTGTTCGCGGCCCGCGCCGCGCTGACGGTCACGGATGGCGTGCCCGCACTGTCCGGCTGGACTACCCCTGTCGAAACGCTGCGCCCCGATGGCGTGGACTACATGATCGATCTGGAAGGAACCGGCGCGGTGGGCGCGATCAAGGCGTTCCGCGATCCGTTCGTGTTCGAAGATCCCGCGTCGGGGCAGACCCGCCTGCTTTTCGCCGGTTCCCGCATGGGATCGGATTCGGACTGGAACGGCGTGGTGGGCGCGGGTACGTTGCAGGAAGACGGCACGTGGCGGCTGGACCCGCCGCTGGTCAGCGCCGATGGATTGAACAACGAACTGGAACGGCCCCACGCGATCATGCACCAAGGTCTGGTCTATCTGTTCTGGTCCACCCAGCGCAAGGTCTTCGCGGCCGGCGGACCGTCCGGTCCTACCGGTCTCTATGGCGTTGTGGCACCGGGCATCGACGGCCCATGGACGCCGATCAACGGCACGGGACTGGTCTTCGGCAATCCCGATTCCGCTCCGTTTCAGGCCTATAGCTGGCAGGTGCTGCCCGATCTTTCGGTGTGGAGCTTTGCCGATCTCGTCGGTCTTGCCGAGCTGCCGCCGTCGACCGAGGCGGCCCGGGCAGCCTTTGGCGGCACCGCAGCGCCCGTGGTCCGGCTGGCGCTGGACGGCAACCGCGCGAGCCTTGCCGCATGAGTGATGCACCACTCATCGCCGGGGTCGAGCTGGGCGGCACCAAGTGCATCGCCGTGGTCGCGCGCGGGACCGAGATTCTGCGCGAACGCCGCCTGCCGACGACCGATCCCGCAACCACGCTGGCGGGGCTGTCCGAAGCGCTTGCGGAATGGCAGGCCGAGATGCCGTTCACCGCGCTGGGCATTGGCACGTTCGGCCCGGCGCGCGTATCGCCCGAGGCGGCGGACTGTGGCCAGATACTTCCCACGCCCAAGCCCGGATGGACCGGCGCGCGGGTGCTGGACCACTTCGCCGATCGCTTCGCCGTACCCATGGCATTCGATACCGATGTCGGCGCGGCGGCCCTCGCGGAAGGACGCTGGGGACGCGCGCGCGGGTGTTCGACCCATGCCTATGTCACGGTCGGCACCGGCATCGGCATCGGCATCGTGGCCAATGGGCAGGTGTTGCACGGCGCCTTGCACCCCGAGGCCGGGCACCTGCGTGTGCGCCGCCGCCGCGACGATGCTTTCGCCGGGGTCTGCCCGTTCCACGGCGATTGCCTGGAAGGGCTGGCCTCCGGCCCCGCCATCGCTGCGCGCATCGGTGGCGATGCCACGCATATCGCCGATGACCATCCGGTCTGGTCCGATGTCGGCGCAGAGCTGGGCGAACTGATGGCCACGCTAATACTGACCGTATCGCCCGAATGCATCGTGATCGGCGGTGGCGTGGGCGGCGGACGCCCGGCGCTGCTCGACCGCATTCGCGATGCCACGGCCGGGGCGCTCGCCGGCTATGTTCCCGGCGCCGATCGCGCGGCGCTGGAAACGCTGATTGGCCCGCCGGGGCTGGAGGCACGCGCCGGCCCCATGGGCGCGCTGGCCCTCGCGCTCTCGACACTCGATTGACACGCTGACGCGGCTCCCGCAAACGTTCGCACAAATGTCGGCCAGGTCGCGCACGATCGTCCGGGCAAGCGTGCGGAGCAAGTGATGGACCGGGACAACGAGAGCGAGGAGCCACCGGCCCGCGTCCGCAATATCGTGGAACTGGCGCGGATCGCCGGCGTTTCGGCGAGCACCGTCTCGCGCGCGCTCGCTGGCAACCCGCTGATCAAGGCGAACACGCGCGAACGGATACAGGCGCTGGCGGAAAAGCACGGCTTTCGGCTGAACCAGATGGCCAGCAAGCTGCGCACGCGGGAAACCCGCGCGATCGGCGTGGTCGTGCCGCTGGGGCACGAACGGCGACAGCACATTTCCGATCCGTTCTTCATGACCATGCTGGGCCATCTGGCCGATGGCCTGACCGAATCCGGATACGACCTGATGCTGTCGCGCGTGCTGCCCGATACGCCGGGCTGGCTTGATGACATCGTTGACTCCGGGTTGCTCGACGGCGTGCTGATCATCGGGCAATCGGATCAGCTCGATGCGATCGAACAGGTCGCGCAGCGCTATCGTCCTCTGGTGGTCTGGGGCCAGCAGACTCCGGGCTACCAGCAATGCACGATAGGGTCGGACAATCACGCGGGTGGCAAACTGGCCGCCCGGCACCTGATCGCCAACGGGCGCACACGACTGGCCTTCCTGGGTGACATTCGCCCGCCCGAGATCGCCGCGCGCTTCGCCGGCGCCAACGCTGCGGTGCAGGAAGCCGGCCTGCCCGCGCTGGAAGCGCTGCCGGTACACTTGAGCGGCGAACAGGCGCAGGAAGATATTGCCACCCGGATCCGCAGGATCGGACGCACGCTGGACGGGATCGTCTGCGCGTCCGACGTGATCGCGATGACCGCGCTGCGCGCGCTAGCGGACGAGGGCCTCGCCGTCCCGCAGGACATTGCCGTTACCGGCTTCGACGATCTGCCGATCGCGGCGCAGACGGTTCCCCGGCTGACATCGGTGCGGCAGGACATCGCCCGGGGCGCGGGCATGATGATCGGGGCACTCGCCGCCCGGCTGCGGGGCGAAGACAGCCCGTCGGTCCGGATGACGCCCGAACTGGTCGTGCGCGACAGCGCGTAGCGTTAGCCGCTTCTTGTATCGAAAGCTGCCGTAAGATGGCGCAGCTTGTCCGGATTGCGAACGATGTAGATCGCCGAGATCCGCCCATCGCGCACGTCGAGCGCGGTCGTCTGCGGCACGTCGCCTCGATCGACACTGATATACCCCGGCAGGCCATCGATCGTGGCGGTGCGCAGGAGCGTCGGCATCGACGCATTTTTGCGCTTGAGCCCGGCGAACAAGCGCAGTGCCCGATCGATCCCCCGCACGACATTGCGGAAGGCAATCACCTTGCCGCCCCCATCCGAATAAATCGCGACGTCGCGCGCGAGCAGCGCCGACAACGCGTCCGCGTCGCCCTCGCGCGAAGCGGTGAAGAAGGCCCGAGCGATCCGGTCAGCCTCGCTCGCGTCCACCGTGAAACGCGGGCGCGCATCCCGCACGTGTTTGCGCGCGCGCGAGGCAAGCTGGCGGACCGCGGCCGGCTCGCGCCCCAATGTCGTGGCGATATCGGTCAGCGCCACGCCAAACACGTCGTGAAGCAGGAAGGCGGCGCGTTCCAGCGGGGACAGGCGCTCCATCGCCAGCATCAGGGTCAGCGTCAGGTCATCGGCGATCGTCTCTTCAGGCTCGGTGGTTTCCATCAGCGGTTCGGGCAACCAGGCTCCGATATAGGTTTCCCGGCGAACACGGGCGGACTTGAGCTGATCGAGGCAAAGGCGGGTGACGATACGGGTCAGATAGGCAGCCGGAGCATCCACGCTTTCCACTTTTGCCGCCCACCGAAGCCATGCCTCCTGAACGATATCCTCCGCTTCGCTGACAGAGCCGAGCATACGGTATCCCAAGCGCAACAACCGTGGCCTTTGAGCCTCGAAATCAGCGGCATATTCATCCCTGCTCGGCACGCGCGTCCTCCACCGAGTGCGGTCGGCACCTCTCCCGTGCGGTATCGCGCCATGCCCACAGCGCAAGCGCGGTCGTCAGTATAGCCGGCAAGGTCACCGCGGGAAAATCCCGGACGAGTGCGCCGGTGCCGCAGATGCCAACCGCCACTTCCCAAAAGTGGAACAGGGCATGGCCCGCCAGCCAGAACGCGGCGGCGGACCAGAGCGGAAGACGCGCCGCCGGCCGCGCGACGCCTGCAAGCATCGCTATCGCGACCAACAGGAAAATCAGCCCGATGTCGCGCACGAAATGCTGGTTGAACGGGCCGGTGGTGGTGACACCGGGCACCGCGAAGTACCATCGGGCGGGCGAGAGCAGCATGAAAAGACCGTTGACGGCGGCTCCGATGCCGAGCGCCGCGGCGAGCGCGAGCGGCAAGCCCCGGCTCATGCCCCCCACTCAACGGATTGAGCCGCGCGCCGATGGCCCTGCGCTTGCGGAAGGATGACGAGAGGCTGACCGATCCGTCGCGCGCCGCCGACGATAACAGACTTCATGTTCGTGTCTCCCATGCGCAATGCTTGTTTGCATGACGAGATGGCCGCGGCCGGTGTGACATGGGCGATGGCGAAATGAAAAAATATGCGCCGCTGATGCTCGATATCGTGATCCCGCCCGGCTTCCAGAGCAAGGATAGTGACTGGTCTGCCGATGACGTCCGTGCCGAAATGGGCCTTCGCATGGCCAGGGAGGTCGCGGCGATGCCTCTCCGGATATTCAGGCGGTGCCGCCCGCGGCGTCCTTCGCTGCACTGGCCGGACGTCAAGGCGTTACCGTCTTGGCACTGCGATTGGGCAACTGGTGCCGGCAAAAGCTTCTACCAGGATCGACCGGAGCGTGCCTTTTAGGGGGCCATGGAAGGAATCCGAGAAACAGGCGTCGGATCAAATCCGGCGATAGGCATACATGCTGGTCTCGTATGGAAAGGCGACCACTTTGCCGTCGGCCAACTCAGGCGTCCGCGCGATGAGCCGGCGCACTTCGCGTTCCACCTTGGAACGCTCCCCACTCGGCAGCGCCGCAATGAAGCTTACTGACAGCGTGCGCTTGAGCACGACGTCTTCCGCCGTACCGACATGGCTGTTGCGGACATGGCGTTCGCCGATGGGCGCCAGGCCGGGCGTCGGAAAGGCTTGGCGCCATGTCCCGGTCCTGTAGCGCGGCGTGTCGCCTTCGCGGCGATTGGTGATCTCCGAAAGAGCGGCCACCCAGGGCACATCCTCGTCGCGTCCGTTCCAGATCAGGCCCAGCACGCCGCCCGGAACAAGCACGCGGCGCATTTCCGCAACCGCGGCAGGCGTTGCGAACCAGTGAAAGGCCTGCGCGCAGACCACCGCGTGTACCGAAGCGTCGGGCAACGGGATGGCGTCTGCCAGCCCCGCCAGTGTCAAAACGTCAGGATGGGTCCGGACCAGTTGCTCCCGCATCTCGGGAATGGGTTCTAGCGCGATGATCTCGCAACCCGTCTGTTGCAGGATCGGGATGAACTTGCCGGTACCCGCGCCGACCTCCAGCGCCTTGCGACCGGGGCCGAGATCCAGCACTTCGCGCAACCACGTCACCGCCTCGGGTGGATAGCCGGGGCGCCCGGCCACATAAGCCATGGCGCCGCTATGATAGCCCTTCGACTTGTCATGGATCGGCATGGCCCAATGTCTCGTTCTTCGTCGCGCTGGCGGGTGTATCGCGGAACCCTGAGGATAGCGCGGCAGTGCTGGAGACGCCATCATTCGCGATCAACGCGCTCCGGCCAGCGCGACGGCGTCCGCTCCCGCCGGGAAGTGCAGTTGCCCGTCGGTATCATGCACGGCGCGCCACACGCCTTCGGCGACATCGCTTTCCCTGGTTGTCAGGGCAGGAGTGCCGAAGGCCTCCATGATCGGCTTTGCGAAGCCGGCATAGGCGTCCGGAATCAGCTGATCGACCGGCATGACGGCGTTGGACGCAAACCGCGTGGTGGGCGCATAGCCAGGTTCCACCAGTTTCGTGCGGATGTTGAAGTAAGCCAGTTCATGCGCCAGCGACCCGGTGAACCCCTCGATCGCCTGCTTGCTGGCGGTATAGGCGGCAGCAAGCGGGAAGGCGCCGAGCGTGACGCTGGAGGTGACGTTGACGATCGTGCCAGCGCGCCGCGCGCGCATCTGGGGAATGACTGCCTGGCACATCGCCATCACGCCGATTGTGTTGGTATCGAAGAGCTGGCGCACAAGCGCCATGGGCGTCGCTTCGAAGGCGCCAACCGCGCCGATGCCCGCATTGTTCACCAACACGTCGATTTGGCCTGCGGCCTCGATCAACGATGCGATGCTGGCGGCGTTCGTCACGTCGAGCGGCAGTACGCGCAACTGGCGCGTATCGCCATCGAACGCCGCAGCCTCGGGGCGGCGCATCGTCGCGATGACATGCCAGCCCTGCTCCAGAAAGTGTTCTGCGATTGCCTTGCCATAGCCTGACGAAGTGCCGGTGATGAGGATCGTCCTGGTCATGTGCCTGTCTCCTGCGGTGGCGCTGGCAAGGACATAGACGGAGGCGACGATACGATATATAATCATAGCACCAATAATCATTATTGATCGTCTAAATGGACCCCTTGAGCGACATGATCACCCTGCTTCGACCCAGAGCGGCCGTTTCAAAGCCGATCTCCGGTCGGGGCTCGTGGGGCGTTCGTTATGAGGCCCACGACGCACCCGGCTTCACCATCGTTCTTGCCGGGCAGGCCTGGCTGAGCTTTGTCGGGGAGGAACCTCTCCGTCTCGCGCAGGGCGATTTTCTACTGCTGCCGACGACGCCGGCCTTTTCGCTAAGCAGCGAGCCGGGGGTGCGATGCGATCCTGTTGCGCCGCGCGCCGAGGCGGTCCGGCACGGCGAGCAGGACGGCGAACCGGATTTCATCGCTCTGGGCGGCAGCTTCGCGTTCGAGCGGGTCAATGCACCGCTGCTTCTCTCCTTGTTGCCGGAGCGTATCCATATTCCCGCCGCTGACGGGAAGGCGACGCGTTTCGGTCGGCTGATCGCTATGCTCGCCGAGGAATGCGCCAGTGATGATCCCGGCAAGGACCTGATGCTCCGGCGGATGTTGGACGCGCTGCTCATCGAGGCGCTGCGGTCGCACGATGTAGGGGAGGATGGCGTGGTCGCGGGCCTGCTGAACGGCCTGCGCGACCCGGCGCTCGCCCGCGCGCTTCAGGCGATCCATGCAGACGTCCGGGCGGGCTGGACCGTTGCTGGTCTCGCCGTCGTCGCCGGCATGTCGCGCTCGGCCTTCTCGGCCCGGTTCGGAGAGATCATGGGCTGCGCGCCGATCGAATATCTGGCGCGTTGGCGCATGGCGATCGCGAAGGAGGCACTCGCACAGGGTACCAAGTCGCTCGATCGGATCGCCGACGAGATTGGCTATGAATCGGCAAGCGCATTCAGCACGGCTTTCCGCAAGCGGCTGGGCTGCCCACCCGGTAGATTTGCGCGTGAGGCAGCCCTTTAGGTGACAACGCGCTGCTGGTCGTTGCGAACTGCCTTGCAGCACTCCGCGCTGGTCTCTCCGGAAAGCTGAGCCGAGGGAGATCGATTTACGGGTCACATACTACCCACGCTGCCGCCGCCCCCTATTTCAGCTTGGTGCGCCATGCGCTGGGTGATGCGGTCGAAGGCGACCACTTCTTCGACATCGTTGCCTCCGATATCGCCTGGGAGGTGCTTTATGACTTCCCCGGATGGCCGCCCTGACATCGGGGCGCGAGGCACTGATGAACGCTTTTCACGGCTATGTGCAGCATATCGCGCTGTCCTCCACGAGCGGCTTGGTCGTCCACCGCGCCGACGACGGGCCGATCGGGCGATGTGAAGGTCGGCTTTGAAGGCGGCGGGCGACGCTGTAAGTTTGATGAAGTCACGTCACGACAGGCATCCCATGTCGCCAAGTGTGGTTCTTACCGCAAGGGCGAGCGGCGTATGCGGCTCGGCGCCGAGCGTGGCGACCAGACGGGCATTGTTAAGGCGGATCGCCCGCTGCCAGAGATAACGCATCTCCATCAGTTCGCGCGGGGTCACTGCGAAGAGGCCGGCAATGCGTAGCAACCACCAGGGGAAAGGGGCAACGCGTGCATTAGGCTCACCCAGTGCCTGTATGATCGCTTCGATCATCGCGGCGCCGGTAGCGTCCCAATGGCCGTCCATATGGAAGGTTTCGAAGCCTTGCGCGGTGTCGCGCTCAATCAGGCGCACCATGGTTTCGGCAACATCGGGCAGATAAGCCCATTGATGGCCCACTCCAGGCTCGCCGGGACTACGGATGACGCCTGGTCGCGCGCCCGGCTTGATCAGCCCCTGGGCGAACCAGCTGTTGGCAGCACCAGGGCCGAAGAAGTCACCCGCCCGCACGATGAGCGCGCGAATGTCTCCCGCCTCGGCGGCGCTGCGAAGCTTGTGCTCCATTTCCACCCGGATCGCCCCCTTGCGAGTCACAGGATGTTGGGGCGCAGCTTCGTCGATCAGCGGAAAGCTGTCGGGGCCGTAATTGTAAACGGTGCCGGGCAGCACCACCCGGGCTCTTTGCGCGCGAGCCGCAGCGATGCTGTTGTCCAACATTGGCAGGACCAGCTTGTCCCAATCGCGATAGCCGGGCGGGTTAACCGCGTGGACGATCAGTTTTGCGCCCGTCGCCGCTGCCGCTACGGTTGTGCTATCCATGGCATCCCCCGTCACCGGTATCACGTGACCTGGCAACCGCGCGAGGCTCTGCGCCCGGACGAGTGCGCGAACGCTCCATCCGCCCTCTGCCAGTCGCCGCGCGACCGCTCCGCCAATTCCTCCTGTCGCACCCAACACCAGAGCAATCCGTTCCATGTCAGCCTCCTTGTACGAGGCCCTCCTCATCGCCGGAACAAGCATACTACGAAATTGACGGAATGCGGCGATCAGCTATACGAAAATCAATGAATACTGAACCAAGCTGGGATTTATATCGCACCTTCGCTGCTGTGCTGCGGGAAGGATCGCTGTCAGCCGCCGCGCGCGTTCTTGGCCTGACGCAACCCAGTGTCGCCCGCCATATCGAGGCGCTTGAGCAGGCCGTGGGCGGTACGCTGTTTTTGCGCTCGCAACGGGGACTCTCGCCCACGGACCGTGCGCTGGCGTTGAAACCATATGCTGAAGATATGATCGCCACCTCGGCCGCCTTGTTGCGCACAGCCTCCGCCAACCGGGGAGAGATCGCGGGAACCGTGCGCATCACAGCCAGCGAGGTGGTTGCAACGGAACATCTGCCGCCCGTGCTTGCGTCGTTACGCCGCCGCCACCCCCGGTTGTCCATCGAACTGATGGCGAGCGATGCGATCGACGACCTGCTGCAACGCCGGGCCGACATCGCCATCCGCATGGTCGAACCGACCCAGCAAGCGCTGGTCGCGCGCAAGCTGGGCGTGCTGCAACTGGGCCTGTACGCCCATCGCGATTATCTCGACCTGCGGGGCATTCCAGGATCGATCGCTGACCTCATCGACCACGATCTGATTGGCGCAGACAGCAACGGAAACTTGTCACGCGCGGTGCTCGGCGCGCTGCCCGGCCTCGATCATGCGAATTTCGCGCTGCGAGTAGACAACACCGTCGTCCAACTTGCCGCCATCCGTGCCGGCTTCGGCATCGGCATTTGCCAGGTGGCGATTGCCGCGCGCGACGCCATGCTCGAGCGCATCCTGCCTGATGGTTTCGCCTTCGACTTACCGCTCTGGATCGTCATGCACGAGGGCCTGCGGAGCAACGAGCGATATCGCGCGGTCTTTGACGCTCTGGTGGAAGGGCTGGGGCATGGCGTATCCATGCCCACGGGCTCCTCACCGGTTGCTCGTTGATGATCATGAACCTGCGGCGGCTTTCGACGAGCCCTGCTTCGGCCGCGTATGGCCCGCTTTAAGGCGGGAATGGAAGATTCGCCCGCATCAATTCCGTTGTCGCAGCTTTGTTAGCGCTTGATCGAGGGCGGAAAGAAAGCGCGAGCGATCGGTTTTGCTGAAGGGGGCTGGTCCGCCCAGGTTCTCACCACCAGCGCGCAGATCGGACAGGATGGCCCGCATGGCGATGGCGTTACCGATTGAGGAACTCGTAAAGGGGTGGCCCGTCGGGGAAATGACCGTGGCCCCCAATTTCAGACAGCGGTCCGCCAACAGGATGTCTGCGGTGATCACAACCGTATCGCCGCCCGTGTTCTCGACGATCCAGTCGTCGGCCGCGTCGAAAGCGTCGCTCACGACTTTGCGCGCTATGAGCGGATCGGGCGGCACACGGATCGGGCTATTGCTGACCACAACCACCGGAAACTTGTAGCGGATCGCAACCTTGTAGGTTTCATCTTTCACCGGACAAGCGTCGGCATCGATCAGAATCTGCATCATGACGTGCCATAGCGCCATCGCGTCCGAATGACGACGATCTCATGCCGATAAACCGGCAGCCTTCAATGCACGCACGGCCGCCTTCGGAATTTGTGCGGCTCAGCCTGAAAGGCAGTTTCGGCGGCAGACGGGGCATCCAGCGTGGATGAACTTCAGGTGGCGCGGGCACATGCATAACCATGCACCATGCCTACGCCACCTGGATCGCGTATGTGCGGACTACTTCGGTGCGCCGAAGCGCTGGCGGAAGCCGGTCAGGTCGATCGTGAAATCCTCCTGATCATGGAACTGCGCGTCGGTCAGCCTGGGCTTCTCGACCGCCTTGTACCACGCGGCGTATTCAGCCGTGTCGCGGCTCTGCTTCTTGTAGGCGGTCGAATAAGTGCGCACGTGGATGGTCGGCACGGGCTTCGCCATGTCGAAGGTCATCAGGCGGAGCCAGCCATCGCCGATGCCCTCGCCCGGCTGCAGCTTCACGCCGGCGTCGATCGCGGTCTGACGCCGGTCCTGATAGTCCGACAGGACCTGCCACACCGGATGGCCCGCGCGGTTGTCATCGACGCGCATCGCCTGGCCGTGCTCGTGGCCGCACAGCATCAGGAATATCTGGTCGTGTTGGCTGATCAGCTTGTCCCACATCATCTGCGGATCGTTGTCCTCAGGATCGACCGCATGGTTGTCGATGATCGGGTTGGGCGCGCGGCGGCCTTCGTTGTCGAGGAAGTCGTGGGTCGAGATGATCGTCGGCAGACCGGGATGCTCGGCGATAATCTTCGCGGCCCATTCCAGCGAGGAATCGTGCGCGTCGAACTGCAGGCCGATGTGCAGGAACGTATAGCCGCCGGCGGTGAAGATCTGCGCGCTGTCCGCGCCGCCATCGTGGCTGGCGACGTACCACGGCTTGCCCTTGAAGAAGGGCTGGTCGGCGCCGAACAGCGAGCGGAAGTTGTCGAGCCCGCCGGCGTGCAGCACGCCCAGGCTCGACATGTCCTTGAACACGACGGCCGGCGGGTGGTTGGCGTCGGTCCACATCGCGTCGTGATCGTGGTTGCCGGGCACGACCGAGAACGGCACCTTGTCCGCGATCATCGCATAGCCCGCCCGTGCGGTCGGGATCTCGATGGTGGTCACCTTGGGCGTCGGCGCGAAGTGGCTGTCCATGATCGGGTTGGCCACGCGCTTGAAACCGCGCACGGCATGCGCTGGGTCCATCAGCAGCGTCTGGTGCTGCCACACATCGCCCAGCGCGGTGACGAAGGCGATGTCACCGCCGTTGGCCTCGAGATTGTCGGCGATGAACTTCATTTGCTCGAGGAACATCTTGTCCGCGTCGAACTTGAAGCCTTCGGCGGTCTGGTGGGTATAGTCGATGTAGTTCTGCGTGTCGGGGATCGCGGCGATGGTGAACGACAGATCCTTGGCGGATGCCGTCGCGGCGAACGCCAGCGCGGTCGCGGCCAGCAGGGTGGTGAAGCGCTTCATCGAATGCATCCTTTTCAGAAGTTGAACCGCAGCGTTGCGCCATAGGTCGCCGGATCGCCGAAGAAGGCGACGTAGGTGCCCGGCAGGATCGAGCCGTAGTTGAAGTAGTTGCTGGCATAGACCGCGTTCGTGACATTCCGGCCCCAGACCGAAAGATCCCACAGCCCATTCTTCTCCCGGACGCCCGCACGCAGGTTGAGCAGACCGTAGCCACCGGTCACCGTCAGGCGCGAATCGTCGAGCGAGCCGTAGAAGTGCGAGCGATACGAGAACTCGGCGCTGCCGTAGCCGACGAGGCCACGCCCCAGGTCGTGCTCGTACGTGCCGTTGACGCCCGTGGTCCACCGCGGCGCCCCCGCCACCGGACGCCCGCTGAGATCGCAGGTCGGCCGGCCGGTTGTTTCGATGGGGCACGGGCCGGCGGGGTAAGAGCGATACTTGGCGTCGTTATAGGCGACATAGCCGTGCAGCGTGAGGTTCTCGACGGGGCGCAGCGTCGCCTCGGCCTCCACGCCTTGTGCGCGCACGCGGCCGGCATTGGTGAGGAGCTGGACGACTTGTCCGTTCACTTCCTTGAGCACATTGGCCTGGTAGTTGCGGATCTCGGTGCGGAACAGGTTCAGGTTGAGCTGGATGCGGCGGTCCCACAACTCGCTCTTGATGCCGATCTCGTAATTGGTGGCGACTTCGGGCTCGACCTTGAGCGCATCGGCGCCGAGCCCTGTCGGCGGCAGCGTGGTGTTGAGCCCGCCCGCCTTCTGCCCGCGCGAAACGAGGCCATAGACCATCAGGCTCTCGCTCGGGTGGTAGTCGGTGCTGAAGAGGAACGAGGCAGCGGTATTCGAGATCGCGGCATGGATCGGTGCGGCCGCCTGGCTGGCGAGCGCGGTCACCGGCAGGCCCGTGGGGGCAGCGACGGGAATCGGGCGCGAGACATCCTCGCGCTTGGTCTCGTGCGTTTCGCGCAAGCCGACGGTGACATTCCATTTCGGCGTGACGTGCCAGTTGACCTGGCCAAAGCCGGCGATGCTGTGCGTCAACGGATTGGCCAGCGTATCCCAGCGGGTATTGTTGAACGCCAGCAGTCCGGCGATCTGCGGCGATACTTTCGCGTAGACCGGCAGCAGGGAATTGGGGATGCCCGAGAGCCACGCCGCCGCATCCTTGCCGTAGTTGAGGTGCTGGTCGGTCTCGACGTACTGGTTGAAATAGTAGAGCCCGACCAGCGCATCGACATTGCCCATGCGCGGCAGCGCGAGGCGCACCTCCTGCGTCCACTGGCGGTCCTGGATATAGTAGCCGCCGTAGATCACGTCGGCGCTGCTGCCCTCGGTGTCCGAATCCGAGCGATACTGCCAGTAGCGGAACGCGGTGATCGAGGTCAGCTTGAAGCCGCCGCCGAAGGTCCAGTCGATCTGCGCGGAGCCGGCGCCCTGCTTGGTGCCGGTGGCAACCGGCCCGTCGACAGCGGTGGTGCGCCCGGTCGGGTCGATCGCGATCTTCGCGCCGGTGGCGGTCAGCTTGGCCTGGATCGCCGCCGGGGTGAGGCCCATGCTCGGGATCACGGTAACCGCGCCCGAGCTTTGCTGCTCGCTCGAATATTCGCCGATCAGCCGAACGGACAGGTCATCGGTCGGTTTCCACAGCAGTTGCAGGCGCGCGCCGTCGCGGCCGAGGCCGCTGGTCTTCCTGCCGGTGGTGATATTGTCGACGATGCCGTCGCGCGTCGTGCGGTAGCCGGTGACGCGAAATGCCAGCCTGTCAGTGATCGGCCCGGTGAGCGAGCCCTGATATTGCTGGTAGTTGAAGTTGCCATAAGTGGCCTGGCCGCGCGCGCCCAGCGTGAAGCTCGGCGCCTCGGTGGTGATGTTGACCGCGCCGGCGGTAGTGTTCTTGCCAAACAGCGTGCCCTGAGGCCCGCGCAGCACCTCGATCTGCTGCACGTCGATCAGGTCGGTCGCGGCCATGCCCGGACGCCCGAGGTAGACACCGTCCAGGAACAGGCTGGCGCTGTTCTCCAGCCCGTCACTGCCAGGGTTGTTGCCCAGACCACGGATCGAAATGCTCGCCTGGTGGCCGTTGGTGACGACGACGTTGGCGCTGGGGACGAGCTGGTTGAGATCTTCCAGCCGGATGTGATCGTTGCGGCGCAGGTCCGCCCCGCCCACCGCGGTAATGGCGAGCGGCACGTCCTGCAGCCGCTCACGCGTCTTGCGCGCGGTGACGACGATGTCGTCGACCGGCGCGTCGGCGGCATCGGCGGCAGTTTCCCCTGCCATGGCACGGACAGGCATTGCGGCCAGCAAAGCCGCGCTGCACATCAGGTATTTTCGGCGATTCACAATGCGCCCCCTTCAGGTTGTGGCAATTTGTGAACGTTCGTGTATCGATATTAGATGACAGATTCGCGAAGGAACGAAGATGGCGGAGGATGTGTTGATGCGTGGCCGGGGGCGGCCGCGTGAGACCGAGAAAGACGAGGCGATCCGTCAGGCCACCTGGGCGCTGCTGGCGCGGGTCGGCTATGACGGCCTGACGTTCGAGGCGGTCGCCGAAGCGGCGGGGATCAGCCGCACCACGCTCTACCGGCGGTTCTCGGCCAAGAGCGAACTGGTGGCGAACGCGCTCTACGAGACCTCGCGCAAGATGGAGCGCGAGATGGTGTTCAGCGATGATCCGGCCACGGAACTGCTGGCGCACGTGCGCAATGCGCAGGCCTTCATGACGGGCGCGCGCGGACGGGCGGTGGTGACGATCACCGAAAGCGCCTCGCGCACGCCGGAGCTTGCGCACGCGACCGAAGCGGCGATGGCAGGGGACGAGCAACGCTTGCTAGGCGCGCTCAGCCGGTTGCGACCGCAGGCATCGCATGACAGGCTGCAACTTGCATTTAGCGTCATCGTTGGTGCGCTCATGTTCCACCAGGCCATGCGGGATGAAGAGATGCCGGCGAACGGCGCCCAGGCGCTGGTCGCTGCGGCTACGGCCGTGCTTGACGCTCCGGCATAGCCGAGGCGCGGGCATACCCCACTTTTCTCTCGGCACGGGCGGGGTACGTGGTACTCATGGATTTGCCGATAGACGTTCCGCCCAAGACCAGGGCCAGCTTGTCCCGGTGAACGTAAGACCGGTTCCGACGGGGCAATCGTCGATCGGAAACGATCGCTATTGAGGCGACTTGGGACAGCAGGCTAACCGCCCCGCGATCCGACAGGTGCCGACCACCTCCTGTCGTTCCGAAAGCGAACCTAAACGACCGTTTTTGCTGGATCTTGCCAAGGAAGCGCTCGGCACTCTTGACGGTTCCTCAGGCGGCGTGCGCCCGGCGCGTCGCCCGGCAGGGCGTGGAGCTCGATCCTCCGGGCAGCGCCGACTGGATCGCCCGTTTGCGGATCGTCTACGCAAAACGGTGAGCCTGGGCCAAATTGCTTCGCGGCGATCTTGCCGCAGCGGTTTGAAGGGATGACGGGCCGCCCTCACAGCGGCGATCATCCGTCACTGGCCATCCCGACCGCTCTGGAGTAATTGCCCTCCGGCCATGGCCTCTGCCGTGGCAGGCACGGCGAGGACGGCTGGCGTTCACGGAGCAGCCGCCTGAACCGTGAACCTATTCTGCGGCAGGTGCTCAGGGGGAATGCTTGAAACGGTCTGTAACCATTGTCGACATCGCCAAACACGCCGGCGTGTCTTTCAAGACCGTTTCCCGCGTTCTCAACGGAGCACCGACTGTGGCCGCAGAGCTGCGGGATCGCGTTGAACAGGCGATAAGGGACCTCGACTACAAGCCTAACAGGGCCGCCAGTCTCTTGCGCGGCGGCAAGTCCCATGCCCTTGGATTGATCATCGGATCGCATACGGAGATCCTCCACGCTTCCGAACCCGATCATCACATGCCAAGCTATGCTGCAGACGTGATACTGGGTTTGCTGCAGGCGTGCCATGCAGCAGAACATCATCTGGTCATCGAGAACATCTCGTCCGTGGATGCACGGATGTCGGGAGAAATGCTGCGCCGCTTTCTTGATCTGGTGAAGCTGGACGGCGTGATCCTGGTGCCACCGCTTTGCGATATCGCATGGGTGCTCGACCTGCTCGACAACGCGGCAATTCCGTTTGCTCGGATCAATCCCGGCCTCGATCTGGACCGCGGGCTGTGCTTCGTCATCGACAACAACAAGGCGGCGCACGACGTAGGAGAAGCCATTCTCGAAATGGGCCATCGGCGGATCGGTTTTATCGACGGCCCCGAAAGCCATACGGCCCAGCGCGAGCGCAAGATCGGCTTTCTCGACATCATCGGCAGCGTGGCCGGCGCCAGCGTGGAGGTGCGGCAAGGCGATTTCCTGTTCGCCTCTGGCTTCGAGATGGGGCACGAACTGCTGGCTCTGCCCAAGCGTCCAACCGCCATATTCGCCGCGAACGACGAAATGGCCGCCGGCGTGCTCGCGGCCGCCATCGAACGGGGAATAGACGTGCCGGGCCAGTTGTCGCTGGTGGGGTTCGGCGGGCTCGCCGTTTCCACCCATACCTGGCCCCGGATCGCCACGGTGCGGCAATCGACGATCGAAATTGCCCGGCTGGCGGGTAACAGCCTGATCGAGCGTGACACGCGAGACGGCGTGGCGTGGGACCGGGTCGTGACGATGCCTTACGAACTGGTGACCCGCCAGTCGATGGCCCCGGCGGTGCGCTGACAGCGACAGAAGCAACCATCAGTCCGTCCGCTGTTGACGCCGATTTTTCGCAACACTATGCGTTCGGGACAACGTTGTCCCGAATCGCTTTGCGTCAGTGGGCAAACAAATCGGACCGAACGCAATTCGGTCAGACAAGGGAGGGTGTCATGAATTATCGCCGCACGGTGCTGTCGCTTGGAAGCGTGGCGTTTTCGCTCGCGACGCCTCTTTCCGTGCATGCGCAACAGGTTCAGGATGGCGCGGCCGCGGATGGAGAAGCCGCCACCGGCGAGATCGTGGTGACCGCGCAAAAGCGCGAACAGAGCCTGCAAAAAGTCCCCGTTTCGGTTGCCGTGCTTTCGTCCACCGTGCTGGCGGACAACCGGATCAGCGGCCTGGAACAGCTTTCGCAGGTCTCGCCTTCGATCAACTTCACCAACAGCGCCAACACGCGCGGGCAAGGGTTGTCGATCCGCGGCATCGGCACGCTCAACTTCTCGGACGGTGTGGAACCATCGGTTTCGACGGTGGTCGATGGCGTGGTCATCGGCCGGTCGGCCGCCTCGTTCTTCGATTTCAACGACATCGAGCGCATCGAAGTCCTGCGCGGTCCGCAAGGCACGCTGTTCGGCAAGAATTCCTCGGCCGGCGCGCTCAACGTCGTCACCGGCAAGCCGGATCTTGACACGTCATCCCTGTCGGCCTCGGCCAGCTACGGCACGTTTAACGACGTTCGGCTGAAGGCCACCGCATCGGCGGTGCTGGATCAGGGCCGCGCAGCGCTGCGCCTCTCGGGCTTCCGCTCCACCGCCGACGGGATCATCACCAACACCGTCAACGGCCAGAAGCTCAACGGCAACAACAGCTGGGGCTTGCGCGGCAAACTGCTGTTCAAGCCGAGCGACGTTACCTCGATCTATCTCATTGGCGACTACGGCGAGAGCAACCGCAACTGCTGCACCTCCACCGTGCGCTCGGTGCTGCCGACGACCACCTACTACAACGGCCAGACGCGCGCCGCGCTGCTGGCCAGCCAGACCCTCGGGCCGATCAACCGGCAGGTGACGATCGATGGCGATTACTTCAACCGCCAGAAGACCGGCGGCGCCTCCGTCGAAATCAACACGGAACTCGGCGGCCAGACGATCACCTCGATCACGGCCTATCGCGAGTTCCGGGTTTTCGACAACAACGATCCCGATCTGGTTCCCCTGCCCGTCGTCAGCCTGAACAACGCCTTGCAGAAGCAGAAGCAGTTCACCCAGGAACTGCGGCTGACGTCGCCGGCCGGCAAGCCGATCGAATATGTCCTCGGCCTCTATTATTTCTGGCAGGACGTCACCACGCGCACGCAGGTGAAAGGCAATCTGACGGTCAATCTGCCCGCCGGGCAATACCTCGGCAACCAGGTCGATCGCGATATTACCACGAAGAACGTGGCCGCGTTCGGGCAGCTTACCGGCCATCTGACCGATACCCTCTCGCTGATCGGCGGCTTCCGCCTGACCTCGGAACAAGCGGTGGCACACTTCAACCGCACGGTGCTGCCGGGGGCGCTCGCGGCGATGCCCAGCCTGGGGGGACCGGCTTACGTCACGCCGACACTGAAGGCCACCGACACCGATTTCAGCTACAAGCTCGGCATCCAGTATCAGGCTTCGCCCGATGTGATGGCCTATGCCAGCTATACCCGCGGCTACAAGGGACCAGCGCTCAACCTGCTCAACAACCTGACTGCGGCAACGGTGAACGCGGGGCTGGCGGTGCTGAAGCCCGAGATCGCCCGCAATTGGGAAATCGGCCTGCGCACCACGCTGTTCGACCGGAAGCTGACGCTGAACGCGACTGGCTTCTACGAAACCTTCACCAACTTCCAGGCGCAGACCTACAGCGCGGTGCTGACCTCGTTCCAGCTGACCAACGCCGGCAAGCTCGTGACCAAGGGCGCGGAAATCGAGGCGATCCTGCGCCCGATGAACGGCCTCAGCCTTTCGGGCAATCTCGCGTTTACGGACACGGAAGTGCGCGGGCTGGTCGTCAGCTGCTATCCGGGGCAGACCGCCGCGCTCGGCTGCGTGACCAGCCGGCAGGACGTGACCGGCGAAGCGCTGACCAACGCCCCCAAGTGGGCCTATTCGCTGAACGCCAGCTACCGGACGGATATCGGCGACAATCTGCGCGGCGGTGCCAACCTGTCCTTCACCTACCGGTCGCGCACGCTGTTCAGCTTCCGCGATCCCAATACCGCCCAGCCCGGCTATGGCCTGCTAAACGGCAGGCTGTCGATCGAGACGCAGGACGGGCGCTACAGCCTTGCGGTGTTCGGCAAGAATCTCACCAACAAGCATTTCGCCACGCTCATAGGCACCGGACTGCTCGATACCTCGGCCACCGGCGCCGGCTATACCCAGTTGCTGACTCCGGACGCCTTCCGCACGTTCGGCGTCGAAGCGGCTGTTCACTTCTGATGCCTAGCGCGGAGAGCGTCGGCCCATGCGCCGGCGCTCCCCGACCGTGCAGGAACGCCTGACCCATGCAGCTTTCCCGTCGTCACTTCGTCAGTGCGCTCCTCGCCACGACCACCCTGGGGAACGCGCCCGCCCGTGCCATCGCCGGCAAAGGGCCGCGCCCCAACATCATCACGATCGTCCTCGACGATGTGGGCTATTCCGACATCGGTTGCTTCGGCTCCGAAATCCGCACGCCGGTGATCGACAGCCTCGCCAAGACGGGCCTGCGCTACGTCCACTTCGACACCAAGGCCGTTTGCGCCTCCACGCGCGCCGCGATGCTCACCGGGCGCAACGCGCACACGATCAACATGCCGGACGTGCCCGATGTCGCGGCCGTGACCCCGGGCGATCCGCAGATGGCACGCCTGTTCCGTCTGCCAGGCAATGCGCAGACCATGGCGCAAGCCCTGCAACGGCGGGGCTATGCCACCTGGGCGATCGGGAAATGGCATATGATCCCGATGGCCGAACTGGGCGCGGACGCCCCGCGCGAAAACTGGCCACTGCAGCGCGGTTTCGACTATTTCTATGGCTTCCCGCGCGGCTGGACGGACCAGTATCGCCCCGAACTGGTGGAGAACAACGGCTATCTCAAGCGGGATTTCGCGGAAGGCTATCACCTCTCCGCCGATCTGGCCGACAAGGCGATCAGCCTCGTCTCGCACCATCTCGACAGCAACCCGGCCGCGCCGTTTTTCCTGAATCTCGCTTTCGGCACGGCGCATTCGCCGATCCAGGTGCCACGCGAATATTCGGCGCCGTATGACGCGGTTTACGCAAAAGGCTGGGACGCGATCCGGGAGGAGCGCTTCGTCCGGATGAAGCGGATGGGGCTGATCCCCGAAAACACGCTGCTGCCCGCGCGGGAACCGCGCGACCGCGCGTGGAATGATCTGTCGGAAGACGAAAAGGCCGTCTTCGCCCGGTACATGGCGGTCTATGCCGGCTTCATCGAACATTGCGACAAGCAGATCGGGCGGCTGCTCGATGCCCTGCGCAATCGGAACGCGCTCGAAAACACCGTCATCGTCGTTCTGTCCGATAACGGCGCCGCTTCTGAGGCCGGGCAAACCGGTTTCTTTGATGGCCTCTATCGCGCCAATACGGTTACACCAGCGCAACAGCGCGCCCGTATCGACGAACTGGGAACCGGCAAGACGCAGGCGGAATATCCACGCCCCTGGGCCATGGCGGGCGACACGCCGTTGCGGCGCTACAAGCTGTGGCCCTATTCGGGCGGCACGCGCACCCCGATGATTTTCCACTGGCCGCGCATGGTCCACGATGGCGGCGCGATCCGCCGGCAATTCGTCGATGTGATCGATATCGCGCCCACGCTGCTGGAAGCGGCGCAGGCACGCTTCGACATGATCGTCGAAGGCGTGCCGCAGATCCCGGTCGCCGGCACATCGTTCCTCCCCACCGTGCGCAGCCGCAAGGCGCCGGGCCGGCAGGTGCAGTATTTCGAACTGCGCGGCAACCGGGCGATCACCAGCGGACGCTGGCGCGCCGTGGCGCTGCATGACTGCGACCAGCCCTATGCCAACGACCGCTGGGAACTGTTCGATCTCGACAGCGACTTTTCCGAAAGCACGGACCTCGCGGCCCGCTATCCGGCCAAGGTTGCCGAGATGAAGAGGCTGTGGGACGCGCAATGGGCCAAGTTCGGCACCGGGGAACTGGCGCAGCCGGGCGCGCTGACGTGCCGGTATTCGGATATGTTCGACCGGAGACCGGAATGACTGGCGGCTATGCCACGACCAGGTGCGACAAGAAACGGGGGACAGGAAGCATGACCGGGACAATGATGAAAGCGGGCCTTGCCATCCTGCTTGGCACCGCGGCCGCCACAACGGTCGCCGCCCGCGATCAGGCTCCATCCACCGAACCGGGCTCCACCGCGCCAGGCAGGGCTGGCGAAGACGCCCAGCGCCGGGCCGACGCGACGCTGCGGCAGATGACGCAGGACGAAAGGACCGTCCTGACTCACGGGATCATGCCGCTTCCGGTCGGCGCCACTCCGCCGCCGATTCCGGCGGATGCCATTCCCGGCGCCGGCTACGTCGGCGGCGTTGCCCGGCTGGGCATTCCCGCGCTGAAGGAAACCGACGCCAGCCTTGGCGTCGCCTACGTGTTCGGGCTGCGCCGGGATGGCGCCACCGCGCTGCCATCGGGCCTCGCCATGGCGTCGACCTGGAATCCCGCCCTCATCGAACAGGGCGGCGCCATGATCGGCGCCGAAGCGCGCGCCAAGGGCTTCAACGTGATGCTGGCAGGCGGCGTCAACCTGATGCGCGATCCGCGCAACGGCCGCAATTTCGAGTATTTCGGCGAAGACCCGCTGCTCAGCGGCACGCTCGCCGGCCATGCGATCCGGGGCATCCAGTCGAACCACATCATCGCCACGATCAAGCACTTCGCGCTGAACGGGCAGGAGACGGGCCGCAAGTTCGTCGATTCCCGGATTTCCGAAGGCGCGGCGCGCGAAAGCGACCTGCTGGCCTTCCAGCTCGGCATCGAGATCGGCAATCCGGGGTCGGTGATGTGCGCCTACAACAAGGTCAATGGCGACCCGGCCTGCTCCAGCAACTGGCTGCTGAACACGGTGCTCAAGCGCGACTGGGGCTACAAGGGCTTCGTGATGTCGGACTGGGGCGCGGTGCCCGATCTTCAGGCGGCGATGAACGGGCTGGACCAGCAATCGGGCGGACAGCTCGACAAGGCGATGTTCTTCGACCGGCCGCTGGCCGAAGCCGCCGCCGGCAAACCCGCATGGGCCGCACGGCGCGATGACATGAACCGCCGCGTGCTGTGGGCGATCTACGACAACGGGCTGGACAAATTTCCCGTCAGCCCCGGCGGCAAGATCGATTTCGATGCGCATGGCAGGATCGCGCAGGATACCGCCGAACAGGGTATCGTCCTGCTGCGCAACGAACGGGGGGCCTTGCCGCTTGCCGCTTCGGCAAAGCGGATCGCCGTCATCGGCGGATACGCCGACACCGGCGTCGTCTCGGGCGCGGGCTCAAGCCAGGTGCAAGGCCAGGGCGGACCGGCGGTATCGATCCCGCTCGGCGGCGGCAGCGGGTTCGCGGCCTTCATTCAGGAGGCCTATCACCGTTCCGTGCCACTCAAGGCGATCAAGGCGCAGGCCGGCGACGCCACCGTCACCTATCGCAACGGCCGCTATATCTCCGAGGCGGTGACGCAGGCGAAGCAGGCGGATGTCGCGATCGTGTTCGCCACGCAATGGTCGACCGAAGGGTTCGACCAGCCCGATCTTACGCTGCCCAACGGGCAGGACGCGCTGATCGCGGCCGTGGCGGACGCCAACCCGAACACGATCGTCGTGCTCGAAACCGGTGGCCCGGTGCTGATGCCGTGGCTCGGCAAGACCGCTGCGGTGGTCGAGGCATGGTATCCCGGCGCACGGGGCGCGGAAGCGATTGCGAACGTGCTGTTCGGCAAGACCAACCCTTCAGGCCGCCTGCCGATCACGTTCCCGGCCGCCGAAAAGCAGCTTCCGCGTGCCAAGGTCGATGGGTTCGACGTGCTCGAACCCGATTTCACCGGCAATCCGCCGCACGCGGACATGGCCCTTGTCGCCAACTACGACATCGAGGGGTCAGACCTCGGTTACCGCTGGTTCGCTCGCAAGGGGGAAAAGCCGCTGTTCCCGTTCGGCCATGGCCTGTCCTACACCGCGTTCGCCACCAGCGGCCTCAAGACCGATGGAGCAACCGCGACGTTCACCCTCACCAACACCGGCAAGCGCGCCGGCGCCACGGTGGCGCAGCTCTATATGGTCACGCAGGCGGGCGCGCCAAGGCAGCGTCTGGTGGGCTACGCGCGGGTCGATCTGGCGGCCGGCGCCTCGCAACCGATCACGGTCGCGATCGATCCGCGCCTGCTGGCGGATTGGAAGAACGGCACATGGTCCATCGCCGGCGGTGATTACGGCTTCGCGCTGGGCGAGAACGCGGATGCGCTCGGCCCGGTCGTCACCGTGCGCATGAAGGCGCGGCGCTGGTAAGCGCCGGCCGCCGGCCGTTGCCGATCAGCCGGCGCGCACCATGCAGCGAAAGCCGATATGGGTGGTGGACGTATCCACCATTTCCGGATGGCGCGCCGCCGGGCGATAGCGCTGGCAATAGTTCGCCGCGCAGAGGTGCGATCCGCCCTTCAACACCTTGCGCCCGATGCGCACCGCCGGCTGCGCCGGGTCGTAACTGTCCTTGAGCTTGCCCCCACGCGGGTTGGAAACCGTGCAGCAGGCGCCCTTCGCCTTCTTGGGATCAGCCTGCGCCGCCTGCTCGCTCCACCAGTCGCGGGTCCATTCCCAGGTGTTGCCGATCATGTCGTACAGGCCATAGCCGTTAGGCGGGAACGACCGCACCGGCGAGGTCCGCTCCCATCCGTCCAGGCACTGGTTGGCGAAGGGGAACAGGCCCTGCCAGTAGTTCGCCAGCATCTGCCCGCCGGGCGCCAGTTCGTCGCCCCACGCATAGTCCCGGCCTTCCAGACCGCCGCGCGCGGCATATTCGTATTCGGCTTCGGTCGGCAGGTCCTTGCCCGCCCACCGCGCATAGGCATCGGCATCCGCCCATGCGACATGCACCACCGGATGATCCCACAGGTCCAGTTCGTCCAGCGAACGGCCGGGGCCAAGCGGGTGGCGCCAGTCCGCCCCGAATTCGAAGTGCCACCAGTTGCCCGGCGCGTTCATGTCCACCGGCCCGCGCGTCTTGCGGAACACCAGCGATCCGGCGCGGTCCATGCCCGGCAACATATCGGGATAGTCCTTCGGATCGGGCGCGACCTCGGCCTGCGTGACATGCCCCGTCGCCGCCACGAAGCGCGCGAACTGGCGGTTGGTCACCGGCGTCTCGTCGATCCGGAAGGCGTCCACCTTCACGCGGCGCAGCGGCGCTTCCTCCGGATAGAACGCTTCCGATCCCATCGTGAACGTGCCGGCCGGGATGGCAATCATGCCCGCGTAGAGGTCCGCCACGGCTTCCAAACGCTCTTCCTTCCCCATCGCTACGCCTACACGCCCGCCCATACCGGCGCCCGCTTTTGCAGGAAGGCGTCGATCCCCTCGCCAGCGTCTTCCTCCATCATGTTCCGCGCCATCACTTCCGTAGCCAGTTCATAGGCATCGGAGCACGGGCGTTCGCGCTGGGCATGGAACAGCGCCTTACCATGGCGGATCGCGGCGGGACTCTTGGCCATGATCGTGCGAACGAAATCGTCTACCGCCGCATCGAGATCCCCGGGCGCAACGGTCCGGTTGGTCAGACCCCAGCTCTCCGCCGTGGCCGCATCGATGAACTGCCCCGTCACCAGCATCTCGAACGCGCGCTTGGCCGGCACGTTGCGCGATAGCGCCACGGCCGGCGTCGAGCAGAACAGGCCGACGTTGATCCCCGAAACGGCGAACCGCGCCTCGGAGGAGGCGACCGCGAGATCGCAGCTGGCGACGAGCTGGCATCCCGCCGCCGTGGCGATGCCGTGCACGCGCGCGATCACCGGCACGGGCAGGTCGGCGATGGCCTGCATCACCTCGGTACAGGCGCCGAACAGATCGCGATAATAGGCAATGTCGGGCGTGGCGCGCATCTGGCGCAAGTCATGCCCCGCGCAAAACGCGCGGCCAGCGCCGGACAGCACCACGCATCGCGCCGCGGGATCGGCCGCGACAACGGCCAGCTCGGCTTTCAGCGCCGCGAGCATCTCCTCCGAGAGCGCGTTGAACTGCGCCGGGCGGTTGAGCACCAGATCGAAGCGCCCCCGATCGCGATGCACGAGGACGAGGGGTTCATTGAGGACCACGGGATCCTTGTCGCTGTCAGACGTCATCGCTTGGGCATCCTCGATCGTGTTGTGGGCGATACCGGATTTTGCTTCGTATAGCGTACAGCGATTGCGAAAAACCGATTTTGCGCCTTGCCGCCGCCGCCCACCATGCGCCTTTGCCCCAGGAGGCCCATGCTCGACCGCTTCGCCTATACCACATTACCCGCACGCATCGTTTTTGGGGCGGGAATGGTGGCGCAACTTGCCGGGGAAATCGAGACGCTCGGCTGCCATCGGCTGTTGCTGGTTTCGACGCCGGGGCAGCGGGACAAGGCGCAGGCGATTGCCGAACCGCTCGAACGCAGGATCGCCAGCCATTTCGCCCATGCCACCATGCACACGCCGGTAGAGGTAACAGAAGCCGCGCTCGCGGAATTCCGCGACGTGGATGCCGATGGCGTGCTCGCTTTCGGCGGCGGCACGGCGGTTGGCCTAGCCAAGGCGATTGCCCTGCACACCGGCTGCCGCCAGGTGATCGTCGCCACGACTTATGCCGGATCGGAAGTAACGCCCGTGCTGGGGCAGACGGCGGCGGGCATGAAGACCACAATGCGCGATCCCCGGCTGCTGCCCGATCTCGTGCTCTACGATCCCGCACTCACGCTGGACCTGCCCCTGCCGACCAGCATCACCAGCGGCTTCAACGCCATCGCGCACGCGGTGGAAGCGCTTTACGCGCCGGATCGTAATCCCGTTTCCAGCCTGATGGCGCTGGAAGGCGCGCGGGCGATGGTGGAAGCCCTGCCCCGCATCGCCGCCGATCCGCTGCGCCTGCCCGCGCGAACCCGCGCGCTCTATGCCGCATGGCTGTGCGGCACGGTGCTGGGCGCGGTCGGGATGTCGTTGCACCACAAGTTGTGCCACACGCTGGGCGGCAGCTTCGGCCTGCCCCATGCCGATGTGCATACCGTGATCCTGCCGCACGCGCTGGCCTACAACACCCCGGCGGTGGTGGCGGAACTCGCTCCGCTGGCGCAAGCGCTGGGCGACGATCCCGCGCAGGCGCTGCACCGGCTGGCGCGCGAACTGGGCGCACCGACCTCGCTCGCGCAACTCGGCATGGCGGAAAGCGATATCGACCGCGCCGCCACGCTGGCCACGCAGAACACCTACCCCAACCCGCGCCCGGTCGAACGCGGACCGATCCGCGACCTGCTGGCGCGGGCGTGGCAGGGAGAGCAACCGGCATGACCGGGCCAATCATCAGGGAGCAAGGCGCATGAGCTATTTTACGGAGGCGCAATCGGCCGAGGCGGTCAACGCCCGGCTGGGCGCGGACATCGACCCGCGCCTTGCCCGGATCATGCGCTCGCTCGTCACGCACTTGCACGCCTTCATCAAGGACGTGGAGCTGACCGGGGAGGAATGGGCCAGCGCGATCGATTTCCTGACCGCCACCGGCCGCATCTGCAGCGCCGAACGGCAGGAGTTCATCCTGCTGAGCGACGTGTTGGGCGCATCGATGCTGGTCGACGCGATCAACAACCGCCGGCCGGACGAGGCCACGCAGAACACGGTGCTCGGGCCGTTCCACGTCGCTGGCGCGCCGGAGCGACAGATGGGCGAAAGCATCTGTCTGGATGGCGAAGGCGAAGCCTGCCTGTTTGAAGGCGTGGTTACGGACATCGCCAGCCGCCCGATCGCCGGCGCTGAGATCGACGTATGGTCCGACAACGCCGATGGCTTTTACGATGTTCAGCAACCCAACGTACAACCTCAATGGAATAATAGAGGGCGATTTATAACCGATAAGGACGGACGATACGCCTTCATCGGCATCAAGCCGGTATCCTATCCCATTCCGCACGATGGCCCCGTGGGCCAGATGCTCGAAGCGACCGGGCGGCACCCCTGGCGCCCCGCGCATACCCATTTCATCGTCTCCGCTCCGGGTTGCGACCGGCTGGTGACGCACACCTTCGTTGCCGGCGACGCATGGCTGGAAAGCGACGCGGTGTTCGGGGTCAAGGCGCCGCTGATCGTGAACTACGAACCCACACCCGATGCCGCGACGCCGTGGCGCTGCGCTTTCGATTTCGTGCTGGCACCCGCTCATGCGTGACCGGACCATCGCGCCGGACAGCGCCGCATCGTGGTATGTCGTGGCGATCTGCATGGCGGCCTACGTGCTGTCGTTCGTCGACCGGCAGATCCTGTCGCTGCTGATCGGGCCGATCCAGGCCGATCTCGGCATCAGCGATACCCAGTTCGGTCTGCTGCACGGCTTCGCCTTCGCGATCTTCTACGCCACGCTTGGCGTGCCGATCGCCGGCTTTTCGGACCGGATGGCGCGCCCGGCGGTCATCTCCGCCGGCATCGCCGCGTGGAGTCTCGCCACCGCCGCCTGCGGGCTTGCCGGCAGCTTCGCCGCGCTGTTCGGCGCGCGCGTGATGGTGGGCGCGGGCGAAGGCGCGCTTTCCCCCGCCACGCAATCGCTGATCGCCGACCTCTTCTCGCGCGAAAAGCTGGGCCGGGCGCTGGCGGTCTATTCGCTTGGCTCGTTCGTGGGCGCGGGGCTCGCCTTCGTCGCGGGCGGCGCGGTGATCGCGGCGGCGACGGCGCACGGCACGGTCCATATCGCGGGCCTGGCCCTGCGGCCGTGGCAGCTCTGCTTCATGATCGTGGGCCTGCCGGGCCTGCTATTGGCGCTAGTCGTGGCGCTGACCGTGCGCGATCCTCGCCCTCCCGCCAGCGGCAAGCAGGCAGCCTCCCCGCCGGGCATCGGCGCGGTCTTCGCCATGATGGGCCGGCATCGCGCGATCTTCGGCCCGCACCTTGCCGGCTATGCCCTGACCGGCTGGGCGCTGTTCGGCACGCTGGCCTGGGCGCCGGCGGTGCTGACCCGCGCCTTTGGCTTCGACACGCGCGAGGCCGGGCTATGGCTCGGCCTGATCGCGACCTGCGCGGGCGGCGGCGGCGCCTACGCCAGCGGCTGGCTGATGGACTGGCTCGACCGCCGCAGCGGACGGGGGGATGGCGCGCTGCGCGTCGGCATGATCGGCGGGCTCTGCTCGGCGCTGTTCGGCGGCGCGCTGGCCTTCGCGCCTTCGCCGGCCACGGGCCTCGTGCTGCTGGCAGGTTTGCAGTTCTTCTCGTCGTTTCCCATCGCGCCGTCGGGCGCGCTCGTCCAGATCGTTGCGCCGCCGGCCATGCGCGCGAGAGTCTCGGCGTTGCTGATCTGCTGCACCTCGCTGCTGGGCGCGGGCGTGGGAACGCTGCTGATCGGCCTGCTCAACGACCACCTGTTCGGCGCGGGCGCCGGGATCGTCCGTTCGCTGGCGCTGGTCACCGTGGTCGGCGGCGTGGGCGCGGCGGCCATCCTCGCCCCCGGATGCAAGCCCCTGCGCGCCTTCGTCGCGGGTCAGCGGGCCTGAACCCTCGCCTCGGCCATTGCCGCCTTGAGCTGCGCGCGGACCGGCCCCGGCGACCTTAACCAATCGGCGCGCAACCGCGTCACTTCCTCGGCTGTGTAGTCCTCGAACCCCGCCGGCAGCGGCCCCATCCGGCGCACAAGCCAGTTCATCAGCCGGGCAACATCGGCATCGCTGAGTCGCGAGGTGGAAACGCCGGGCACGCGCACCAGATATTCGCGACCCCCGGGCAAGGCCGCGAAGTGGCCGAGCTGCCCGCGCATGTCGGGCACTTTACCCGCCATGCCGCGCCCGTCGGGCAAGTGGCACCCCTGGCAGTGCAGCGCATAGTCCACCCAGGCGCGGTGCGCGCGCTCGTCCGGCCCGGTGCCGGTCGCCGCGACGCCGAACACCAGCGCCAGCGGGAGCAGGACAACCGGTCGCCGCACGCCCCGCGCCGTCAGTCCGCCGGTCCGAGCACGACCGACGTGGAGCAGTGGTAGGCGACCCCCGCCTGCGTGCCGAGGCACCAGTCGAGATCGTTCGACGTGGTCGGCTGGTAGGTCGGCGTCGCGCCTTCGTCGCGGCTGCAGTTGCACCGGCCGCACGCCGCTTTACCGCAGCAATCGTTGTAGCTGATGATGTAATTGCGCCCGTCCACCGGATTGCGGCAGGTGCCGACCCAGGTGATCGGCGAAGGCTCGGTTCCCGGCGGGCACGACGACGCCGAACCGCCGCAGCAGGAACAGAGGAAGCCGTCCACCGCGCAATAGCGCCAGTATTCGCAGGACATCGGATCGCCCTGTTCCTGCACCTGCACGGGATTGGGCGCGCGTTCCGCCCGCGCGCGCGCCACCGGCAGCAGCGTGGCGGCGCCCGATACGGTCAGGAAAGCGCCCAGCCGCCCGATGAAGCCCCGGCGCGAAGTGCCGCGCGCGGCGCTGCGGGCCAGGTATTCGGCGGCGCGGTCCAGTCTTCTCATGCTTGGCTTCCCTGGTTCTGCCCCAGCAGCCCCGCCGCGCGGGCGCGCTGGAAATCCTGCAGCGAGGCGACGCCAATCCGGCTCGCTTCGAACAGGCTTTCGAGATGTTCGCGGTTGTTGATGAGGCCCTTTGCCACGATCTGGTTGTTGGCGTCGATCAGCACGGCATGGGGGAGCTTCGAGACCTGGAAGGCAATGCCGAGGGGCGTCGACAGCACCAGCGGGAACGCTTCCAGCCGCTCGCGCACCACCATTTCGTATTGCGCCTGCGCGTCGCCATCGCTGGCCAGCACCACCTGCAAGGCATCCCCCTGTTCGCGCGCGATCGATTTGACCACGGGGATCAACGACTTGCACACCGGACAGGTCGGCGAAAGGAAGAACAGCAGGGTGGACCGCCCGTCCGCCGCCCCGCCGATGCGCACGGCCCGGCCGTCGATAGCTTCCAGTTCGAACGCCGGTGTCTCCTGCCCCACTTCGGGGCCGCCCGGCAGCATCAGCGCGCCGACCGGGCCGAGCCGTTCGTGCAGCATCCCCACCTGCCGCAGCAGCGCGACGACGACCAGCGCCAGCACGAGCACCAGAATCCACAGCGCGATCAGCGCGGCAATCACGGCATTGGTCACGAGCGGATCTCCTTGCGGGGAAGGTGCAGCGCCATGTCGGCGCCGGCATGAATCAGCGCCATCACGGCAAGGCCGCCGAGCACGGTGACGGCGTCGAGCCATACCAGCGGGCGGGGGGAAACGGGCAGCAGGGCGGCCAGGACGGCCGCAAGGAGGAGCGCGTTGCGGCCGACGAGGCCCCAGCGCAGTTCGGGCACGCGCGCGCCGAAGCCGAGGCAGCCGCAATCGATCCGCGTGTTCCCGCGCAGGAGATTGATGGCGATAGCGGCCGCATAAGCCCCCAATAGCAGCGCACAACCCAGCGCACCGGCCCGGCCGAGAGCGGGCGAGACGGGCATGGCGAGCGCCGCCGCGCCGGCCGCGATTTCCGCCGCGATCACCGCCGGCGCCACCACGGTTGCCCACCCTGCCGGCAGCAGGCGATAGGCAGCGAGAGTCGGCACGAAACGCGCAAAATCGCGCAGTTTATGCACGCCCGCCAACAGGAACAGGCATCCCGCACCGATCGCGGGCAACAGCGCAAGGACAGGATCGATCATCGCGCGCCCGCCGTGGCCGCGACGGGCGCGGGCTGGATCAGCGTGAGGTCCGACCCCAATCCTTCGACCTTGCGCAGGACCGCGCCGGTGCCCGGATCGCGCACCGCCAGCGTGCCGCTGCCGAACAGGGTGGTGTAGAGCAGCGGTGCCGCGTCGCCGCTCACCGCCACCGCGCTGGCCGGCTGGTCGAGCGTAATGCGGGCTGTGCGCTTGGCCGCGGCGACGTCATAAACCCAGATTTCCTCGCCCGGAAACTTGTGCGTGCCCGCGCCGCCCTTGTGCATCAGCACGAACAGTCGCCCGCTGGGCGCGTGATAGGCCAGCGGCTGCAAACCGCCCGGTCGCCAGGCGGATTCGTCTGCCCCCGCCAGCTTCCAGCGCGCCTTGACAGCGATCTGCCCACCGGCGCCGTCGATCACCGCGACATCGCCGGCGAAGGTGGTGAACAGCCACGTCGACGGGCCGATCCGCACCGGCTTGTCGCTGGCGGGATCGTCGGCAGTGAACAACGGCTTGGTCGTGGCGCCGAGATGGACCGCGCCATTCGCGTCGAGCGCGGCGGCCTGCAACGATCCGTCGGCGCATTGCATCAGGAAACCGCGCGACCCGGTCATGTGCATCAGGCCGCAGCCCGGCGTGGGAAATTCGCCCACCAGCTTGCGCGCCTGCGCATCGACCACGCTGACCGACTGTTCGGGCGTGAAGTTGTACACCAGCAGGAATCGCCCGTCGTCGGTCAGCGGGATGGTGGAGGGCAGCGGCAGCGACTGGATGCGCTTGGCCGGGATCTCCACCTCGTCGCCCGGCATCAGATCGCTGATCTTGTAGAAGGTGACGACATCGGTGCGCTTGCCCCGGCTGCCGCGCGAATAGTACGTGCCCGGCACCATAGCCGTGCGCCCATCGGGCGAGACGGCGACTCCGGTGTGCGACATGCCGCCCGGAATCGTGCCGAGGAAATGGCCACTGTCCGCATCGATCAGATAGGCGCGGCCATCCGCGATGTGCAGGAAGCTGATGTCGTTCACCAGCACCCAGTGCGGCGGCATCTGCTCCTTCAGCTCGACCGTGGTCAGTTCCTCGGGCTTCAGCGGCGCCAGTTTCGGGGGCGCGGGCTTCGGCGGGGCCGCCATCGCCTGCGATGCGCCAAGCGCGAGGAGCGAAAGGGCAAGCAACGTCTTCATCGCATACTCCGAAACGAAAACCGGCCCCGCGCCCGCTTCCCCATGGCCGTGGGCCGAACCGCGATCACCACTTCACGCTCGCGCTGACGCCATAGGTGGCGGGCTTGGCGTACATCGCGGTCGTGCCGAGCGGACCGAGGTTGAGCGTATACTGGCGATAGGCCTTGTTGAACACGTTGCGACCGAACACCTCGATGCTGAAACGGTCGTCCGCGCTTGTCCAGGTCAGCGAGGCGTTCGAGACGTTGTACGCCTTCTGGAACGAGGACGCGCCGTTGGTCACTTCGAGGTACTGGCCATCATACCACGCGCCGTCGAACTGCGCGGCGACATTGCCCAGCGCGGTGTCGATGTCGTAGCGGAACAGGTAGTTCACGCTGAAGCGCGGCGCGTTGGGCAATTTGGCGTTGGTGACCGTGGCCGCCGGGAACGTGCAGAAATAGTTGCCGGTGCCCTGATCGACGCAATATTGCGGCACGCTGGCGCCGGGGACCAGCACCGACAGGTATTCCGACCCCGCCGTGGCCACCGACTTGACCTTGCTGGTTTCCCACGTCGCGCCGAGATTCACGTTGAAGTGCGGGACCGGCCTGATCCACGCCTCGAACTCCGCGCCGGTGGCAGTGGCATCGCTGTTGCGCACCTGCGGCACGTTGGCGATCAGGGCGAAGGCCTGGTAGTTTTTGTAGCTGTAGTGGAACACCGTGGCGTTGGCGCGGATGGTCTTGCTGTCGTTGGACCACTTGATGCCGCCCTCGAACGCGTTGAGCGTTTCGGCCTTGTGCTGGAAGGTCGAGGCATCGATCGCGGGGCTGAGCGTGAAGTTGCCGCCCTTGATGCCCCGGTTCCACGATGCGAACAGCAAGGTGTTCGCGGCCGCCTTGAAGTTCAGTGTGGCGCGCGCCGCCCAATCGCCCTTGGAAATGCGATCGACGCCGGGGATCACCGCATCGAAGCTCTGGTTCGACGCCAGTTCCACCGTGCTGCCGTCCGAACTGACGAGCGAATGATAGGTAACGCCCTTGGTGTCCTTGGAATAGCGCAGACCGGTGATCAGCGTCAGCGCATCGGTCAGGTCGTATTCGGTCTGCGCGAACAGCGACCAGTTCTTCGAGGTCAGGCGATAGGTCTCGTCGATCGAGGGGTTGCTGCCGCCCAGCCCCACGGCCACCGCCGCGCCCAGCGCCGGGTTGCCGGTGGTCACGGTATGGCCGTTGATCTTCATGTCGAGGTAGTAGAACCCCACCTGCCAGCGGAAGCGCGGCAGATCGCCCGACAGGCGCAGTTCCTCGCTGAACTGGCTGTAGCGCGCCTGCGTCTCGTAGCGGATGAGGTCGAGCGGCGTCGCGTCGCCATCCTCCAGATAGGACTTGGTCAGTTTGGTATAGTTGGTGATGCTGGTCAGCTTGATCCCGCCCAGATCGTAGGCCAGCTTGCCCTGATAGACATCGATCTTGCGATCCAGGAAACCGGGGACGTTGGAGAAGTTCTGGTAGGGGCTGGCCTTCTCGCCGGTGATGCCGTTGATAACCCCGCCCGTGCCGTTCGACAGGCCGGCGGTGTCGGTGGTGCAATAGCCGTTGTCCTGCAGATTGCAGTTGTCGAACACATAGCCGCCGGTGGCGACGTGATCGTCCTGCGAATGCTTGTACCACAGGTCCAGCCTGCCGTTGGGGCCAAGGTCCGCCTGCACCGTGCCGCGCACGGCCCAGCCGTTCTCCCCGCCCAATGCCTGCCCATCGCTTTCGAACACGCCCGGCAGCGCCGCCGCCGGCGTGATGTAGCCATCCGCCTTGGCGACGCGGCCCGCCACGCGGAAACGCAAGCCGGAGGTGATGCTGCCGCCCACCGCGCCTTCCAGCGTGCGCCGGTTGAAGCGTTCGTAGGTGCCCGTGGCATAGCCGTTGAAGTCCGCCCGGCTGGCGTCGTTGCTGACGTACTGGATCAGGCCGCCGGTGGCGTTGCGGCCGAACAACGTGCCCTGCGGCCCGCGCAGCACTTCCACGCGCTGCACATCGAACAGCTGGCCGGAAATGCCGTTGATCGAGCCCATATAGGCATCGTCGACATAGACCGCGACCGGGCTTTCCAGATAGTCGGTAAAATTGTTCTGCGAAATGCCCCGCAAGTTGAAGATGGTGACGTTGGGTGACCAGGCGTTAAGCTGAAGCCCCGGAACGTGCTGCGTGATCTGGGTGGTGTCGGTCACGCCCAGCGCCTTCAGCTGATCGCCCGAGAACGCGGTGATCGAGATCGGCACCTTGGCGACGTTCTCGGACCGCTTGGTGGCGGTTACCACGATATCGCCGAAGCCACTGGTCGCGTCCTGGGTGGCGGTTTGCGCTTCCTGCGCGTGCGCCGTCCCGGTCATGCCGGCGATCGCAACCGCCATGGCCAGACTGCTCGATGCCGCTTTGGTTTTCCCGAAGGTCATGCCGGATGCTCCCTGATCGCCGGCACCAACTGGTGCTTTTGTTGACCGGATGCTCGCCGAGGGGCCTTGGTATTTCAACAGCATAGAAATGCCGAAAACGTACATCCGCCGCGCATTGCGGATTGCCGGAACGCAAAGCGGCCAAGCTCTGCGGAACCCGCAGGCGGGGTTCGCGAAATCAGTTGAAACCTGTGACCGAAATGACGCGCTTTGCGTACAGCGCCGTTCGCGTTCCGGATAGCGCCGGTCCGGCAAATCGGGTGCCCTTCGGCCCTCAGCGACAGCGGGCGCGGCCGTGACCGGCCCCGTGCCCCTCCACATGGCGGAACCCGGATGAAGACCAAAGCGATCCTGCTGACCGCGATCTGCGTCAGCGCCACGGCCCTTGCCGCGCCGAAGCCGGCGCCGGTCAACGCCAACGCCCGCGCCAGCACCGAAACCGCCAGCGCCGATACGGACTGGGCCATGCACGGCCTCGATCCCGGCGAAACGCGGTTCAGCCCGCTGGCCGGCATCGACGCCGCCAACGTCGCCCGGTTGGGCGTGGCATGGAGCGCCGATTTCGAGGCGCGATCGCTGCGCGGGGTGGAAGCGACGCCGATCGTGGTCGATGGCGTGATGTACGTCAGCGGCCCGTGGAGCGTGGTCATGGCGCTCGACGCGCGCACCGGCCGCGTGCTGTGGCGCTACGATCCGCACGTCGATGGCGCCACTGCCCGGCGCGGCTGCTGCGATGTGGTCAACCGGGGCGTGGCCTATGCCGACGGCAAGGTGTTCCTGGGCGCATTCGACGGGCGGCTGATCGCGCTCGACGCGAAGACGGGGCGCGAGGTCTGGTCGGTCCAGACCACCGACCGCAACCAGAACTACACGATCACCGGCGCGCCACGCATCGTGAAGAACCGCGTTATCATCGGCAACGGCGGGGCGGAATACGGCGTGCGCGGCTATGTCACGGCCTATGACGTGGCTACCGGCAGGCAGGCCTGGCGGTTCTACACCGTGCCTGGCGATCCGGCGAAGGGCTTCGAGAACAAGGCCATGGCCATGGCCGCCGGCACCTGGGCCGGCGAATGGTGGAAGGTGGGCGGCGGCGGCACCGCGTGGGATTCGATGGCTTACGATCCCGAACTCGACCTGCTCTATATCGGCGTGGGCAACGGCGGACCATGGGACCGCACGGTGCGCAGCGCCGGCAAGGGCGACAACCTGTTCGTCTCCTCGATCGTGGCGATCCGGCCGGAGACGGGCGAATACGTCTGGCATTTCCAGGAAGTGCCGGGCGACGAATGGGACTACACCGCCACGCAGCACATGATCCTGGCCGATCTCGATATCGGCGGTCAGCGGCGCAAGGTGCTGATGCAGGCGCCGAAGAACGGCTATTTCTATGTGCTGGACCGCGCGACGGGCCAGTTCATCTCGGGCACGCCCTATGTGCCGCTCAACTGGTCGAAGGGGCTGGACCCCAGGACGGGCCGCCCCGACATCGTGCCGGCCGCGCGCTATGCCGAAAGCGGCGCGGCGTGGCTGGGCCTGCCCTCGCCCGCCGGCGGGCACAGCTGGCAGCCGATGAGCTATGATCCGTCGCGCCGTCTGGTGTTCCTGCCCACGGCGGAAATGCCCTATGGCTATGTTTCGGCGAAGCCCGGAAGCTTTGCCTACGACCCGCGCGGGTGGAACACCGGGCAGGACCCGGCCGCCTCCTCGATGCCCGAAGACCCCAAGGTGCGCGCGCAGATCCGCGCAATGATGAAAGGCGCGCTGGTGGCCTGGGACCCGGTCGCCGGGCGGCGGGTGTGGTCCGTGCCGATGCCGCTGCCGTGGAACGGCGGCGTGCTCTCGACCGCGGGCGGGCTGGTGTTCCAGGGCAACGGCACGGGCGAATTCGCCGCCTATGCCGCCGACAGCGGCCGCAAGCTGTGGTCCGTGAATCTGGGCAGCGGCATCGTCGCCGCGCCCGTCACTTACCGCATCAGGGGCGTGCAATACGTCTCCGTCGCGGTCGGCTGGGGCGGCATTCTGCCGCTCAACATGGGCGAGGCGCTGAAGGACGCGGTCGGCCCGCGCGTAAACCGCATCGTCACTTTCCGGCTCGACGGCAAGGCGCCCTATGCGCTGCCGCCGGTCGATCCGAAAGTGCTGCCGCCGCTGCCCGCCAGCGCCGGCGATCCCCGGCAGGTGGACGAAGGCCGCACGCTGTTCCACGTGCGCTGCTGGATGTGCCACGGGGATACGGCGGTGAATCACGGCGGCGTGCCCAACCTGCGCTATTCGCAGGCGATTACCGATCCGGACGTGTTCGCCGCCTTCGTGCTGCAGGGCGTGGCCGAACCGCAGGGCATGCCCAACTTCGCCAAGGACCTCACCGCCGCGCAGGCCGAAGCGATCCGCGCCTATGTGGTGAAGCGCGCGCTCGACCTGAAGGCCGATCCCGACGCGCCATGATGGCAAGGAAACTATTGGCGTTTATGTTTTTTGCAAACGCACCATCGTCATTGCGAGGAGACGCAGTCGACGAAGCAATCCAGAGTCACGCTCAAGCCGCTCTGGATTGCTTCGCTACGCTCGCAATGACGAACGCGTAGCGGACGAACGCGTAGGGCAAGAGTGTGCACGCGACCTAATCACCAAGCTATCCCCGCTTGCGGAGGGTTTCCGAGGGAAGGCAGCCGTACTGCTGGCGGTAATACTGCGCGTAGCGGCCGAAGTTGACGATGCCGCATTCGAGCATCAGCTCGGTCACGCTGGCGCCGCCATCGCTTTCCATCAGCGCGCTGTGCAGCTTTTCCAGCCGGTGGCGGCGGACATATTCAAGCGGCGTCACGCCGAGGAAATGGCGGAAGCCGCTTTGCAGCGAGCGCACCGAAACGCCGACTTGCGCGGCCAGCGCGGCAATCGAAATCGTCTCCTCCACCGAATCGTGGATGATCTCGCGCGCGCGGCGGACGTGGCGGGGCGAGATGTCGTTGCCGTGGAGCGCGATCTGTTCGGAATAGCTGTTGCAGTAATTGCCGAGCAGCACTTCGGCGAGCAGCATCCCGTACTGGCGCTGCAGCCGCTTGTTGCTCATCGTGATCGGGCAAAGCTGCAACTGTCCGCAGATGTGGGTCAGCATCCCGCGCCACACCAGCGGCAGTTCGCGCGTGCCTTCGCGCCCCGGATAGAATTCCAGCCGGCGCTGGACCGGGATGTGGAGTTGCTGGCCGAGATAGTCGGTGCAGATCGATGCGGGCATCCGCACCGCGAGGTGGCGGCAATTGCCCGTCATGTGGACCTTGAGCGGCGTGCCGGGCGAGGACACCATCAGTTCGTCGGGCCGCAGCTGGTAGCGGTTGCCATCGGCCCACATCACGGTTTCGCCGTCGAGCGCGAGATGGACCAGGAAGTGATCGTCCTCCAGCTGCGCCTCGACATCGACCTCGGTGCCATACTGGAGATCGACGAACTGGATCGCGCCAAGTTCCATGCTGTAGATGCGCGCGTCGATCGGCTCCGCCCGGCCACAATCGAAGCGGTGGCGGGAGAGGCGCTTCGACAGGTGTTCGTGGACCACGTCCGCCCGATCCGAATGGAAGGACTGAACACCGGCGACATTCGACTGGGCAAGGACGGCTAGCATGTGGCGGCTCCCTGAGCGCGACGGTTTGCCCGCCGTGTGTTCTCGCTTGCACTGTTACCCGGCTCACGCGGCCTGATCGGGTGCCGATCATGAGAACCGCGTAGCCGAGTCCTCATCCGATGCAGGACACTGAAAGCAGCGTCTCCTGTCAAGAGGCGTGCGCCTTCCTTTTGCCGGATCGGCACGCGGCCTGCGCAAAGTGGATAGCGCGGGCGCGAACGCGGCTCCTACGATTGCGGTCCGACAGCACTATCCACGAAAAGGCCCCTGACATGAGCGACACGCTGGACATCGCAAGCCCCGCCGGCGCGAGCCCTTCCGCCACCGTCGGGTCCGGCGCGCAGGCCGCCAGCGCCGCGACGCAGGCCTTCCTCGCCCGCCAGCACGGGTTGTGGATTGATGGCGCGCACGTACCGGCCGCCAGTGGCGAACGGCGCACCGTGATCGATCCGGCGACCGGCGCGCCCATCGCCGAAGTGGCCGAAGGCGGCGCGGCCGATATCGACCGCGCGGTGGCTGCCGCCCGCGCGGCGTTCGACACCGGCCCCTGGCGCGCGCTGCGGCCGGTGGAGCGCGAACGCCTGCTGCTGCGCCTGGCCGACCTGATTGAGCGCGACGCCGATCTGCTGGCCGAACTGGAAGTGCTCGACAACGGCAAGATCCTGCCCATGGCGCGCCATGGCGATCTGGTGCTTGCCATGGATTCGCTGCGCTACATGGCCGGGTGGGCGACCAAGATCGAAGGCACGACCATCGCGCCCTCGTTCCACTACGTGCCGGGCCTCAGCTTCACCTCGCACACCATCCGCCAGCCGGTCGGCGTGGTCGGGCAGATCATCCCGTGGAACTTCCCGCTGGTCATGGCGATCTGGAAGATCGCGCCCGCGCTGGCGGCGGGTTGCACCGTGATCCTCAAGCCGGCCGAGGACACGCCGCTGTCCGCGCTCTATCTGGGCGGGTTGATTGCCGAAGCCGGGTTCCCGGCCGGCGTGGTCAACATTGTGACAGGCGGCGCGGCAGCCGGCATCGCGCTGGTCGAACATCGCCACGTCGACAAGATCGCCTTCACCGGATCGACCGAGGTCGGGCAGGACATCCAGCGCCGCGCTGCCGCCACGATGAAGCGCCTGAGCCTGGAACTGGGCGGCAAGAGCCCGGTGGTGGTGCTGGGCGATTGCCCGGTGCCGATGGCCGTGGAAGGCGCGGCCGGCGCGATCTTCTTCAACCACGGGCAGGTCTGCACCGCCGGTTCGCGACTGCTGGTCCATCGCAGCATCTATGCCGAGGTGATCGACGGTCTGGCGGCGGTTGCCAACGGCATGGTGCTGGGCGCGGGGCTCGATCCCGCCAGCCAGATGGGGCCGCTGGTTTCGGCCAAGCAGCGCGCCCGGGTGGACGGCTTCGTGCAAGGCGCGCTGGCGCAGGGCGCGCGGCTGGTGGCGGGCGGCGAGGCTCCGGCCGGCCCGGGCTTCTTCTATCGCCCCACCGTCTTTGCCGACGGTACGCCCGAGATGACGCTGTGCCGCGAGGAAGTGTTCGGCCCGGTGCTGGTGGCCATGCCGTTCGACAGCGAAGAGGAAGCGCTGGCGCTCGCCAACGATACCCGCTTCGGCCTGGGCGCCAGCGTGTGGACGCAGAACCTGGGCGCGGCCAACCGCTTCGCGCTGGGGCTGAAGGCGGGCAATGTCTGGGTCAACGCGCACAACCTGCTCGATCCGGCGGTGCCGTTCGGCGGCCACCGCATGTCCGGCTATGGCCGCGAACTCGCGCACGCGCCGCTCGAACTCTACACCGAGGCGAAGTCGGTGACGGTCACCCTGCTCTAGGGTCAGGGCCCATTACTGGCGCGATCGAGGTTTGAGGCAAAATGGCCCGGCGCAAGGAGGAGGGGCGCAGGAATATGTCGATATTTCAAGTCCCTCCGACGCAGCGCTGGGCCATTTTGGCCAAATCCCTGCGGGACGTCCAAATGGCTTCCATCTCGAACCGAAAGGCGCTTGCAAAGACGTCCAGTCTTAGCCGCGCGCCTTTCGGCCCGATATGTTCGCCATTTGGAAGCCTCGACCGCGCCAGTAATGGGTCCTGACCCTAGGCCCCTCCCCCCCTTTGACGCTCCGCCCCCCGGAGAAGCCGCCGCGCCCTCACGCGGCGGCTTTTGCGCATGCGAAGCGTGCGAGGCAATACACTCCCTGTTTTGCCGAATCCTTATTCGCAAACGCAACACCGCCTTGCCGAACGCGCACATTGGCTGCGGATTGCGAATTGCCGCTGCCCGGCGAAATCCGGAAGTTCCCCGCCATGACGGCCGGCACAGAACCGGACGCAGAAGTTCGCAGGCCCTGCCACGCAACTTTCCAATGAGGGATCACAATGACACGGGGAAATCACCGATACATCGGCCGCATGTTCACGGCCGGACTGCTGGCCGCAACCACGCTCTCCTGCGGCGGCATAGCCCATGCCGAGGAAACCACGCCCGGCGCCTCGGCCAGCACCGGCCTTGAGGAAATCACCGTCACCGCGCGCAAGCGCAAGGAATCGCTGCAGGAAACGCCGATCGCGATTTCCGCCTTCTCCGGCAACGCGCTGGAACAGCGGCAGGTCAGCTCGGTAACCGGGCTGGACCGGGTGGTGCCCAACCTTGTGGTCAGCGAGACGGCGCCGGTCGGCGGCAGCAGCGCCGCCGCCTCGTTCTTCATCCGCGGCATCGGCCAGACGGACTTCAACCAGAACACCGAACCGGGCGTGGGCATCTATGTCGACGGCGTGTACATCGCGCGTTCGGTCGGATCGGCGCTGCAACTGGTGGACCTCGAAAACCTGGAAGTGCTGCGCGGGCCGCAAGGCACGCTGTTCGGCCGCAACACCATCGGCGGCGCGATCAACATCACCACCAAGAAGCCCGGCACGGAACTGGGCGGCACCGCTTCCGTTACCGGCGGATCGGACCACCTGCTCCAGTTCAAGGCGACGCTCGACGCGCCGATCACCGACCGCATCCTGACCAAGCTGACCGTGTTTTCGCGCAACCGGGATGGCTATGTCACCCGCACGAGCGACGGCGTCGATCTGGGCAACGACAACAAGTTCGCCATTCGCGGCGATATCCGCCTGCTGCCGACCGACACGCTGACCATCGACGCCTCGATCGAACGGATGCGCGAACGCGAACACGGCGCACCGCTGCAACTGATCGCCGCCTATGCCGACGCGCCCTTCGCCCAGTACAACAACCTGGCGCTAAACGGCGCGGTCTGCGCCACCACGCCCACGGCCGCCCAGTGCTATGGCTCGCAATGGATCGCGCCGGCCGGCAAGGATTACGGCACCGGCCGCGTCATCTCCAACATCGACGTGCTGGGCGTGAACGTGACCGCCAACTGGAAGGCGCCCGAACCGATCCTGGGCAGCGAGATCGCGGTCAAATCGATCACCGCGTGGCGCAAGCTGGATTCGATCTTCGGCGCCGATCACGATCACAGCCCGGTGCTGATCGACGATACGTTCAACGATTATTCGCAGCGCCAGTTCTCGCAGGAACTCCAGGTCACCGGCTCGTCCAAGCTGCTGAACTGGGCAGCGGGCGTCTATTACTTCCGCGAAAGCGGCACCGATGCCAACACCGTGGACTTCTCGATCGGCAGCCTGCTGAGCGGGGGCGCGATCCGCAACCGCAGCCTGGCCTTCTATGGACAGGCGACGCTGAACATCACGCAAGCCCTGTCGATCACCGGCGGCATCCGCCATACCGACGAAGACAAGCTGTTCCTGCCCAACCAGGTCTATCTGACCGACTTCGTCGCCAGCCCCACGCAGATCCTGCCGGCGGGCACCCCGCAAGTGCTGCCGGGGGCAACGGGCAAGCTGAAAGTCAACGAAACCAACTTCCTCGCCAATATCTCGTACAAGTTCACGCGCGATATCATGGCCTATTTCAACTATTCGGACGGCTTCAAATCGGGCGGTTTCACCCAGCGCCTGGCCGGCCCGCCGTTCATCTCGCCCCCCTCGTTCTCGCCGGAATACGTCAAGGTCTACGAGGCCGGCATCAAGAGCGAACTGTTCAACCGGCGCGTGCGCCTGAACCTTGCCGCGTTCCAGACCGACTACAAGGACATCCAGCTCAACGTTCTCTCGCCCGGCCTGCCCAACCCGTTCACGATGAACGCCGCAAAGGCGCGCATCCGCGGGTTCGAAGGCGAGTTGAACACGCGGATCGGCGGCGGCTGGGCGTTCAACGCCTCGGTGGGCTATCTGGACGCGAAGTATCTGGCGGCCAGCGGCGGCATCATCCTCCACACCGTGGCGGGCGACATTCCAGTCGGCACCGGCCTCGTCAACGTCAACAGCAAGTTCGTGAACGCGCCGAAATGGACGGCTTCGGTCGGCCTTGCCTACACCGCCGAAACCGCGATCGGAAAGTTCTCGCCGCGCGTGGACTGGTCCTATCGCAGCGACGTGTTCCTCGATGCGCTCAACACCCCGCTGCTCCACCAGCCCGGCTATGGCCTGTGGAACGGCACCGTGAGCTATACCGACACGGCGGAAAACTGGACCGTCAGCGTGGGCGCGAAGAACATCTTCAACAAGCGCTTCCTCGTCGCCGGCTATGCCGACGTGGGCGCTTCGGGCTTCGTCGAAGGCGTCTACAACCGGGGCCGGGAATGGCAGATCGAGGTGCGCCGCAAGTTCTGATCTTTGCTCGGTGTTGGGAAGGCGTGGGCTAGCGCCCTTCCCCACCGATCACCGCACCACCCTTGCCCCGTCTCCTTGTGGAGGCGGGGCTTTTTTACGGCGACCCTATCGCTGCGGAAGGCCCACCCCGCTGCGGCTAACGCCGCCTGCGGCGGCGCAAGCCTCGCTCCCCTCCCGCTTGCGGGAGGGGGCGGCGGTGTGAAGTCTCTATTGCTCCGAGGCCAGGCGGCACTGGCCTTCCATCCGCTCGATCCAGCTGCGCACCAGCGCGATGCCTTCGGCATGGACGAGGCTGCGGCCGATTTCCGGCATCATCGTGCCCGGCACGTTCGAGCGCAGGCGATAGAGCAGGATCGACTTTTCCGGCTCGCCCGGCGCCACATCAAACGGCAGGCCGCCGCCACCGTGCCCGCCGGCCACGATCTGCTTGCACACCCCGATCCGGCGCGGGCTGGCCCAGTCGGCGCCGTGTTCGTGCCCCTGGTCGAACCACAGGCCGGTGGTGCGCGCGGCGCCGACGGGCGAATGGCAGTGGCTGCAATTGATGTCGAGATAGCTGCGCGCGCGCGCATCGACGGGCAGGCGCTCGTCATGCCAGTCGACGTTGCGCGGCGCGGACGCCACCGCCGGCGCGCCGGTCAGGTAGCCCAGCCGCTGCAGCCGCGTAAGCTGGTTGATCGTACCGAACTTGCCCGGAAAATCGCGGTTGAGATGCCGCGCCTTGATCCCGATCGGCTCGATATGGTTGATCTCCCCGGCGGTGAAATTGGGCGCATGGCAATTGGCGCAATCGTTGGCGTTGGGCACGACATAGACGAAGTCCTTGCGTTCCGTGCCGTCCACCATCGTCAGCGGGATCGCATCGCCGACGCGCTCCAGCGTGGCATCGCGCTGGTCCTCGTCCCAGACATAGGGCAGCGCCACCCAGCCGCCCGCGCGATGAACCAGCAGGCGCGTTTCCATCAGGCGCACATGCGCAAGCCGCAAGCCGCCCACACCATCCTGATAGTCGCTGGGGCGCGCCTTGAGCACGTCCGCGCTCTCGCCCGTGTGATCGGCGGGGGTGACGGGATAGTAGAACGTCTTGGCGATGACCGTGCCCACCGGCAGGTCGAACGCGCGATCGGGATTGTACGCGGCCTTCTGCCCGTTCGGAATGAACAGCACGCGCCATTTCAGTGCGTAGTCGGTGAACAGCGGCGTGGCGAGTTCGTAGGTCACGCCGGACGGCGCGGCGGCCAGCCGGTCGCCCGCGCGCTGGATCAGCTTCCATTGCGAGAGCTTCGCGGGGAAATCCTCACGCGATCCCGCCGCGCTGGAATGGTGCGCCAGCACCGCGAAGCCGAGAACGGAAGCGACCAGCGACCACAACGCGAACCGCAGGAACTTGGACACCGGACGATTCCTTAGCGGATGACGACAGGCGGCTGGCGCTTGAAGCCGTCGCAGCTCTTGCCGTCGATCACCGCGAACTTGCCGGGGCTCTTAGGATCGAGCCGGATCAGCTTGTCCGGCCCGGACGCGAGGCAGATGCCGTTGTCGTCCGCGGGGGCACGGGTATAGCCGTCCCACACCACGTTGGTGCTCTGGCCCGCCGCACGGATCACCGGCGCGGCCGGGAAGCGCTCCGCGTCTGGCGCGTTGCCCCCGCCCGAGATACGGTTGCCGGAGATCAGCACCCGGTCCGGATAAGGATCGTGCTCGCCGGGCGCGCCGGCCTCGATCTTGTAGTCGGTCGAGAAATCGCTGGCGATGGCGATGCCCATGGTATCGTTGTTGCGGATGTCGTTGTCGAAGATCTCGACATCGTCGTTGGCCAGCACGATCATGCCGGTGCCCTTGGGCACGATGCTGACCGCCGTGCCCTTCGCCGCGAAGTTCGGGGTGTTGTTCGCTTCCGACACGTTGTTGTGAATGCGCGTGCTGTGGCCCGGCTTGGGCAGGTTGGGCATGTTGAACACGAGGATGCCGCCGGTGTTGCGGGTGGCGACGTTCTCGTAAACGTCGGCGTTCGTCGAGTTCTCGATCTCGATCCCGGCGACGTTCAGTTCCGCCCGGTTACGGCGCACGATGATGTTGTCCGACTGCCCGACATAGATGCCGGCGTCGGAGGAGCCGAACACTTCGCTGTCCTCGATCAGCACGTCGGTGCAACCCACGGGATAGATGCCATAGGCGCCGTGGGTGCTGTTGTCGGGATCGGTCCAGCGCACGCGCACGTTGCGGAAGGTGACGCCCTTGGTGCCGTTGATCTTGATCCCGTCGCCCTTGGTGTCCTGTACGGTCAGGTCGCTGACGACGAACTGGTTGCCGGTGACCAGCAGGCCGACGGGGCCGGCGACCATGCCGGCGAAGGACAGCACGGTCTGGTCCTTGCCCGCGCCCTTGATCGTCACGCCCGAGGCGGTCAGCCCCAGGCCGCGCGACAGGCGGTACTTGCCGGCGGGAATGGTGATCACGTCGCCGGCCTTGGCATCAAGCAACTGCTCCTGGAGATGCTTTTCGAAGGCGCGATCGGTGACGAAGCCATCGGCATCGGCCTGCGGACCCGCCGCCCAGGCCGGCCCGGCCAACCCCAGCGAGCCCAGACCCGCCACCATCAGCGCACTGCCCAGCAGCGCCGCGCGGCCGCGCACAAATCCTGCCTTCATCGTTCTCTCCTCGCTTGGTGCGATCCCGTGTGCGCGGCCGGCGACGCTGTTGCCGGCCGCCGATTCATCAATACTTGAGCGTCACGCTGCCGCCGAAGAAGCGCGGCGGCGAAATCCGCGTGTAGGGCGTGCCGAACGTGGTGGTGGTGATGTTGTTGATGCCGTTCATGTACTGCTTGTTGAACAGGTTCTCGACCCAGAAGGCCACGGTCACGCGTTCGTTGGCGCTCTTGCCGCCGATGCGGGCGTTGACCAGATCGCGCGAGGACCGCAGCGTGCCCAGCTTCGTCCAGTCGACCCCGCCCAGCACCGTATCGAGCGCGTCGTCATAAGGCGTGCGCGCGTTGGTGCGGGCGCGCGAGCGGTGGCTCCAGTTGAAATCGGCGAAGAGCTTGCCGAAGCTGACCGGTACGGTCGCGTGCGCGCCGAACGTGCTGCTGAGGCGCGGCTCGCCGGTGGGCTGCCCGTTGAGGTTGAGATTGATCGGCCCGCTGAAGGTCTGCACCTGCTCGATGCGGCTCGCCCAGGTGGAATCGATCCACGACAGGGTGCCGGTCAGGCTGAGGTAGTCGTTGATCTTCAGCGCCGTATCGAGATCGAAGCCATAGGCCTTCGAACTGCCGGTGGTGGTAACGTATTGCGGGATGGTGCTGCCGTTCTGCACCAGCGAGATCGACTGGCGGTCGTTGTAGCGGAAATAATAGCCGGTCAGGTTGAAGCGCAGCCGCCGGTCGAAGAATTCCGATTTCACGCCGGCTTCGAAGTTCCACACCGTTTCCGGGCGGAAGTAGCTGTTGATCGCCTGCGAGTTGAAGCCGCCCGCCTTGTACCCGCGCGAGGCGGAAACGTAAGCCATGACATCGGGCGTGAACTTGTAGCTAACCACGAAGCGCGGCGAGACGTCGTTGAAGCTGGCCTTGCGCGTGAACGGCACGTTCTGCAGCGCGCCTTCGTTGAAGATCAGGTTGCCCGTCGGGTAGATCGGCGCGCCGGCCAGGAACGGCTGAGCGGCGAGCGTCTGATAGACCTGCAGCACCGAATAGGTGGTCGCCGGATCGAACAGCGGCGGCAGGCCGAGCTGGTCGAAGCCCGCGTTGAACACCGCGCCCGGCAACTGGATCGCCGAAAGGCCGGGCGACTGCACGCTGGGCGCGAACCAGGTGAAGGTCTTGCGGTCGTTGGTGTAGCGCAGGCCGAAGCGCAGGCTCCACTTGTCGGTCACATCCCAGGTCACGTCGCCGAACGCCGCGAACGACTTGTTGCGCGCGGTGTTGGTCATGTCCTCGCGCCAGGTGTTGCCGAACACCGGCAGGCCGGCGCCGGCAAACGCGCTGAACAGCGGCAAGCCACCACTCGACAGCGCGAAATCGATCGAATCAACCAGCGCCGTCACCGCGCTGGTCTGGTGGCCGACTTCGTTGAAATAGCTGCCGCCGAGCAGCCAGTGCAGCTTCTCGCCATCGTGCGAGAGGCGCAGCTCCTGATAGAAGCTTGTGTTGCTCTCGATATTATCGGTGTCGAGATAGCGCGTGGGATCGTTGGTGCCGTCCTCATCCTCGCGGTTCGAGGTGGAGAACCGGCGATAGGAACTGATGCTGGTCAGCTTCAGCCCGTCGGTAATGTCGCGGTTGATGGTCAGCGCATAGCCATTGAGCAGGCGCGTTTCGCGCGCGCCGCCGACCACGTCGTTGGTGAACGGCCCGAACGGATCGCGCGACAGCGCCGCCTGGCTGATGCCGATCGCCACCGGGCCATCGTTGCGCGTTTCGTCATGGTCCCACGCGAAGACCACGTCGGTCGCGCTATCGGGCGTCCAGCGCGCGGAAATGCGGCCCGAGGTGGTGTGGATGAAGCCCCGGCCCTTGCCGGTGACGGCATCGTGCAGCCAGCCATCGCGCCGGTTGATCAGTACGTCGCCGCGCACCTGCAGGTTGTGCGTCAGCGGCACGTTGATCATCGCCTCGATACGCTTCGAGCCGTAGTTGCCGAAATCGAAATTGGCGGTGGTGGTAAAGCGGTCTTCGGGCTTCTTGGTGACGATCGAGATCGCGCCGGCCGAGGTATTGCGCCCGAAGATCGTCCCCTGCGGCCCCTTCAGCACTTCCACGCGCTCGATATCGTTGAAGAAGATCAGCGCCGAGCCCGTCCGCGCGGTGTAGATGCCGTCGACGAAGACCGCGACGGCGGGTTCGGTCCCGATGCCGAAATCGTCGGTCGCCACGCCGCGAATGGTGAAGCGCGGCTGCGTGACCGAGCTGTCGTCCACCACCAGGCCCGGCGTGAAGGCGGCCAGCGAACCCAGGCTGATCGCGTGCAGTTCGTTGATCTTGGCCGAACTGACCGCGACCACGCTGACCGGCACGTCCTGCAACCGTTCCTCGCGCTTCTGGGCGGTCACGACGATTTCATCGAGCCCCTGCGTCGCCGTTTCCCCGGCGGCGGGCGACGCCGTTTCGGCATGGACCGCCGATGCGGCGAAAACCAGGCTCAGGCCAATGGCCAGCACGGAAGCCTGATGGAACGCGGGCCTGCCCCCCACGCGTCGCGGAAATCCGGTCACCTGTACCCCCCTAATTTTTCTGAATTGTTATGTTTGTTTGCTACGCAATTGGCACGGCCCATGTCAAGAACATTGCCCTCTAAGCATTTCCGAGGACAACCAATGAATTCAATCGGATATGTTGGGGAGCACGGCGCGAAATAGGGCCAGATCCGAGCAGCCGGATTATGATCGCGGATTTGCGGGGTGGTGACGGAACATCACGCCACGCCGGGCCTGTAACGGCGACAGGACGTTTCGTGGACCGCGGAAGCGAAAAAATGCGAATCTGTGTCCGAAGTCACGGCGGTGTCATCGCCGGCATGGCAAAGAAAAGCCGCGACCCGAGGATGGCTTGCCATCTGAACTGCGCCTCCTGCCTTGTGCAGGAGGCGCATTTTTCTTGCGGGTATAGTCTCGGCGGTGGAAGCCCACCCCGTTGCGACTAACGTCGCCTGCGGCGGCGCAAGTCTCGCTCCCCTCCCGCTGGCGGGAGGGGTTGGGGGTGGGTAGCGCCCGATCCGCTCCAAAGACGCGCCGGCGCGGGTGTTCTACGCCGTCAGGTCAAGCACCACGCGGCCTTCGATCTGGCCCTTGTGCATCCGGTCGAACACGGTGTTGATATCCTCCAGCTTGGCGGTCTCCACCGTGGCGCGGACTTTCCCGTGCGCGGCGAAATCGATCGATTCCTGCAGGTCGAGGCGCGTGCCGACGATCGAGCCGCGCACGGTGATGCCGTTCAGCACCAGCCCGAAGATGTTGAGCGGGAAATCGCCCGGCGGCAGGCCGTTGAGCGCGACGGTGCCGCCACGCGCGGTCACGCCGATCGCCTGCTCGAACGCCTTGGGGCTGACCGCCGTGACCAGCACGCCGTTCACGCCCCCACCGGTCTCGCGCTTGATGACGGTGGCGGGATCGTCGTGGCGGGCGTTGACGGGGATCGTCGCGCCCAGCCGGCGGGCAAGGTCCAGCTTGGCATCGTCGATGTCGATCGCGGCCACGTTCAGCCCCATGGCGACGGCATATTGCACCGCCATGTGGCCCAGCCCGCCGATGCCGCTGATCGCGACGTAATCGCCGGGCTTGGTGTCGGTCATCTTCAGCCCCTTATAGACCGTGACACCGGCGCAGAGCACGGGCGCGATCTCGGTGAAGCCGATGTTGGCGGGCAAGTGGCCCACGTAGTTCGGATCGGCGATGACGTAGTCCGCGAACCCGCCGTTGACCGAATAGCCGGTGTTGAGCTGCGTCTCGCACAGCGTTTCCCAGCCACCCAGGCAATGCACGCAATGGCCGCAGGCGCTGTAGAGCCACGGCACGCCGACGCGATCGCCTTCCTTCACGTTCTTCACGCCCGCGCCGACTTGGCTGACATAGCCGACGCCCTCGTGCCCCGGAATGAATGGCGGGTTGGGTTTGACCGGCCAGTCGCCCTCGGCGGCGTGGAGGTCGGTGTGGCATACGCCCGACGCCTGGATCGCGACCTGGATCTGGCCGGGGCCGACCTGCGGCACGGGCACTTCGTCGATCGTCAGCGGCTTACCGAATGCGCGCACGACGGCGGCCTTCATGGTCTTGGCCATGGTTCTTCTCCTTGGATTCCCGGGGAAAACAAATGGCCCGGCCACACCGGCCGGGCCTTGCGCGGGATCAAAAGAAGCCGAGCTTCTTCGGGCTGTAGCTGACCAGCATGTTCTTGGTCTGCTGGTAGTGATCGAGCATCATGCGGTGCGTTTCACGTCCGATGCCCGACTGCTTGTAGCCGCCGAACGCCGCGTGAGCGGGATAGGCGTGGTAGCAGTTGGTCCACACCCGCCCGGCCTGGATCGCGCGGCCAAAGCGGTAGCAGGTGTTGGCGTCGCGGCTCCACACCCCGGCGCCGAGGCCATAGAGCGTGTCGTTGGCGATGGAGAGCGCCTCGTCGGCATCGCGGAAAGTCGTGACCGACAGGACCGGGCCGAAGATTTCCTCCTGGAAGATGCGCATCTTGTTGTTGCCCCGGAACACCGTGGGCTGGACGTAGTACCCGCCCGACAGTTCCCCGCCGAGATCGGCCGCGCCACCGCCAATCAGCAGGTCCGCGCCTTCCTGCCGTCCGATGTCGACATAGGAGAGGATCTTGTCGCGCTGTTCGGCGGAGGCCTGCGCGCCGATCATCGTGGCGCTGTCGAGCGGACTGCCCTGCCGGATGGCGGCGACGCGGGCCAGCGCCTTTTCCATGAAGCGGTCGTAGATGCTTTCGTGGATCAGCGCGCGGCTGGGGCAGGTGCAGACCTCGCCCTGGTTGAGCGCGAACATCACGAAACCCTCGATCGCCTTGTCGAGGAAATCGTCATCCTCGCGCGCCACGTCCTCGAAGAAGATGTTGGGCGATTTGCCGCCCAGTTCCAGAGTCACCGGGATCAGGTTCTGGCTGGCGTACTGCATGATGAGCCGGCCGGTCGAGGTTTCCCCGGTGAAAGCGATCTTGGCGATACGCGACGAGGAGGCGAGCGGCTTGCCCGCTTCCAGCCCGAAGCCGTTGACGATGTTGAGCACGCCCGGCGGCAGCAGATCGCCGACCAGATCGATCCACACCATGATCGAGGCCGGAGTCTGTTCGGCGGGCTTCAACACGATGCAATTGCCCGCCGCCAGCGCCGGCGCCATCTTCCACGCCGCCATCAGCAGCGGGAAGTTCCACGGGATGATCTGGCCCACCACGCCCAGCGGCTCGTGGAAATGATAGGCGACGGTATCGTGGTCGATCTCGCCGATCGAGCCTTCCTGCGCGCGGACGACGCCGGCGAAATAGCGGAAATGGTCGATCGCCAGCGGCACGTCGGCCGCCATCGTCTCGCGGATCGGCTTGCCGTTGTCCCACGTTTCGGCCGTGGCCAGCTTTTCGAGATTCTGCTCCATGCGATCGGCGATGCGCAGCAGGATCGCGGCGCGTTCGCCCACCGAGGTGCGCCCCCAGGCGTCCTTGGCCTTATGCGCGGCATCGAGCGCGGCCTCGATATCCTCCGCTTGCGAACGGGCAATCTCGCCGACGACCTTGCCGGTGATGGGCGACACGTTCTGGAAATAGCGCCCGTCCCGGGGCGCGACCCATGCGCCGCCGATGAAATTGTCATAACGGGCCGCGAAGGGCGGCTGCAGCGTCGCAACCGGGCGATCCTGAACGACGGAATCCATAAACCTGATCCTCTTCCTGGGTGAACCGGCGCCGTCTTTCGGCGTCTGTCCCGCATCCTAGGAACGCGATCGGAACGGCGGGAAGAGGGGGCCGGGACAAGGCCATGCCCATGTGTCTCGCCAGCGAGACAGGCGCGAACGAAAATCGTTCAGGGCGATGCTTTCAGGGGGTCAGGCCGGCCCGCGCCATGCGGCGATAGAGCGTGGCCCGGCCGATGCCGAGCAGGCGGGCCGCCTGGCTGGCGTTGCCGCCGGCCTGCGCCAGCGCCTGCCGCAGAACCGCGCGATCGGCGTCCTCGAACGAGGGACCCGCGCCTTCGCCGAGCAGCTGGCCCAGTGCGCGCGGCGTCGTCAACGCTGCATCGTTCAACCCCAGTCGCAACCGCGCCGCCCGGCTGGCACCGACCACCAGATCATCGCGATCGACCGCCAGCAGGGCGGTGCCGGTTGTGGCATCGTCGGACAGGAACACGATGCGGTGGCCGTCGAAGTGGTGGCAGAAATAGTCCCGCTCGATCTTGCGCGCGGCATCCCGCACCAGCGCGGCGATCATTTCCGCCATCGCGGGGCCGTGATCGTCGCGGCAGCTCGATACGTCGAGCGCCCCCGCCAGCCGGCCGTGCGGATCATGCACCGGCGCGTCCATGCAGCTGATATCGACATTGCGCCCGGCAAAATGCTGATCGCGGTGAACGATAACGGGCTGGTCTTCGTAAAGACAGGTGCCGATGCCGTTGGTGCCTTCCTCCGCCTCGCCCCACCGCGCGCCCTGTACCAGGCCCGCCGCGGTGAAGGAATCGACGTCGGCATCGTTCGTCCGGCGCTCCAGCACGATGCCGCGCGCATCGCTCAGGATGACCGCGCAACCCGAACGCCCGACCGAACGGAACATTTGATCGAGCACGGGCGCGGCCACGGTGAGCATGACCTCGTGCTCGGCCCGCAAGGCTGACAGGAAAGCGCCATCGACTCGCTCGCGCGCCGCGTGCTGGTCGGGATCAAGTCCATGGAACAGGACGGACCTGCACCACGACGCGGCGATCGCCGAAGAGGCGGCCGCGCTGGGGGACCGCACCACGTCCAGAACCGTGTCGCTGTGTCGAGCGACCACCACGGGCATCCTCCGCACTTCAGGCCAAGAAGGTCACGCTATCGTGGCCCGATGGTACAGGCAGACCTGCCCCCGGTAAAGCGCGCGGATCAGGCGCCCCGCTTCACACTCCCGTCATCAGTACCGAGGTCTGGATCAGGGTCTGCGCCCAATTGTCGGGCAGCTTGCCGATAAACAGGTTTTCGGTGCGGTAATTGGCGATGCGCCAGCCCGCCGCGGTCTTGCGGAACTTCACGTGCAGGCGGCTCGACCGGATCAGCGAGGACCCGTCGTCATAGACCCACGGCTGGAACTGCACCCATTCGCCCTCGGCGGTTTCCGCACTGGTGGCGCGCAACTGCTCGGCGGTCAGGTAATGCGTGTTGAAGATCTGCTTCGGATTCTCGGCGGCGTAGAACTTGCGCATGTGCGCGGCGATCTCGGCCGGGCCGCGATGCTGGCCGAACTGCGCGCCGTGCGCCCCGCCCACGCCCTGCCAGATGGCGTCTTCGGTAAACAGCGCGCCGATCGCGTCGGCGCGGGCTTCCGCCGGCATCCCCGCTTCGGGCAGCGGGCTGTCGCACAGAAACATGTAGCGCGCGATCAGCCGGCGCGCTTCCGCTTCCGCCTGCAGGAACGCGACCTGCTGCTGCAGCTCCGCGATGGCCGCCTTGATGTCCTCCATGCCCTTCGTCCTCACATCAATCCAGGATGCCGCCGTGCTTACGCGCTAACACCGGCCGCGTCATGGCCCGCGACAAGCCGCTGGCGGCTTCGTTTCGCGAAACGGGCAAAGCCTGCCGGAAGCGGTCAGGAGATGGGGCGCCGACTCTCAGTTCGATCGCCCGAACAGGTGCGAGGGGCTGGCCAGAGCCAGCCGGATCAGATCGGCCTGGCGGCTCGCCCGCGTCTTGGCCATGACCTGCTTGAGCTGCGTGCGCGCGGTGTGGATCGAAACCCCGCGCGCCTGCGCGAACGTGGCGACATCGTCTCCGCCGCACAGACGCGCCAGCAGATCGGCCTCGGACGGGGTCAGCGCGAAAAAGGCGCGCAAGTCGGCCGGCGATGGCGGTGGCGGTCCTCCCGCGTCGGCCAGCGCCAGCGCGAAGGCAGACCGTTCGCCCGCGATGGCGTAGCGTTCCAGCGCAAAGCGGGGCAAGGCGACGGCGTGAAGCAGCACTTCGCGATCCCCGTTGCGCCACCGCATCGCGTGGGGAGAGCCGGACAGCAGCAAGGGACGCAACCCCTCGATCAGCCGCCATTCCGTGTCCGCCGTCCCCGGCACCCGCACCACCAGGCCTTCCAGCAGGCTTTGAGCCGCCGGATTGGCGATCTGGACCCGCCCCGCATCGTCACAGATCGCCAGCGCAAACTGGATCCGGTCCATGACTTGCCGCAGCATGGCGTTTTCATTGGCGCGGCGATCGGTCTCGATCATCAGGCGCAGCGCTTCGCGCACGTGCGGCATGAGGTCGATCAGCGCCTGCCGGCAATGCGCCGCCAGTGGCGTGCCGACCCCGGCATGAACCGCAAGCCCCGCCTCGCCCAACGCCCCCATGGCGATGCGCGCGCCCAGGAACTGCCCCAGTCCCTGTTCGCGCAGGCGCGCCTGCCACTGGTGGAACTGCCCCTGCAGGGCATCCGGGCAATTGTCGTCCTCCAGCATATACACGCCGTCGTGGACGGGATTCACCGCGACGATGGTGCGCGGATTGAGGTCGTCCAGCAGCGAGAGTTCGCCGGCGGGCGCCGGGGTCGCCGAGCAAGTCGCCAGCCAGCGATGGCGCAGGCGGTCGGGCGTGCGGTTGAACCAGTGGATCGTGACGCTGCGCGCGCCGGTTTGCGTGCGCAACCGGTCCAGCGCCGTGGCAAGGCGCGGACGATCCATGCTGGCCCCGTACAGATCGCCCAGAACATTGGAACAGAGCATCGCCATACCCCCAACAACGGCAACGGGGCATGGTGTTGGCGGCGGCGGGCGATGGCAAGGCCGGGCTTCCGCCTTTGTGACAATTCTTGCCGAAATTGCACAGCGCGTACCGCAAATGGGCGATGCCGCGCCCATTGCCGGTTCCCATCATCGCCCGATCAACGAACGCACAACAGGGAGCTTTATCATGTGGGGACCCCATCGCGGCGCGGCGCTGCTCGCGATCTGCGCAGCCGGAATCGCGGCCTCGCCCGCTCTTGCCGCTGAACCGGCGGAGACAGGCGCGCAGGATAGCGGCGCGCTCGACACCATTGTCGTCGTCGCGCGCAAGCGGCAGGAAAACGTGCAGAGCGTGCCGATCTCGATCACCGCGCTGACCGGTGCGGCGCTCCAGCAACGCGGCGTGGCGCGCGTGGGCGACCTGGTCGGCTCGGTCCCCAACCTCACCCAGGACGGCGGCGGTTCGGTGCTGGGCGCGATGGGCATTCGCGGCATCGTTTCGCAGACGCGCAACATCGGCTTCGACAGCGGGCTTGGCGTCTATGTCGACGGCGTGCTGACGGTGCGCCCCAATGCGGCGGACCAGGAACTGCCCGACATCGCCACGCTGGAAGTGCTGCGCGGGCCGCAAGGCACGCTGTTCGGGCGCAATACCACGGCGGGCGCGATCAACATCACCACGCGCAAGCCCAGCCTTGACGGCATCGAGGCCAATGCGCGCACCGCCTTCGGCAATCTGGGCACGATCGAGGCCAGCCTGTTCGCCACGGCGCCGATCGTGACCGACCGGCTGGGCGTGAAGATCGCCGGCTCGATCGCCACGCGCGATGGCTATATCACCAACCTGTTCGACGGGTCGAAGCTCAACAACCTCAACCGCAAGTCGCTGCGCGGCGGCCTGCTGTGGAAGCCGACCGAGACGTTGGAAGTCGCGCTTTCGGGAAGCTGGCTGAAGCAGGCCGACCGGCTGCTGCTGGGCCAGGTGGCCGACAACACATCGGGCGGCCTTGCCGGCCTGCCGGGCTACTTCACCGATCCCTACACCGTCTCGCAGGACCACCCCAGCCTGCAGAGCCGCGAGATCTGGGGCACCAACCTCAACGTGGACTGGCACGTCGGCGGGTTCACGGTCACCTCGATCAGCGCCTATGGCGACAACCGTTCCCGCCTGATCGACGACGACGACGCCCGCCCGATCCCGCTGTCCACCTCGGACTTCCAGGACCGCGCCCGCCAGTTCACCCAGGAACTGCGGCTGGCCTCGCCCACGGGCGGCAAGATCGACTACCTCATCGGGCTGTACTACCTGCACCAGGATGCCGACGCCAACCGCGCCACCACGGTCAACGGCCCGCCGGGACCGGCCGCGTTCGTCGGCACGATCTCCAGCATTTCCACCTTGAAGACCAATGCCTATGCCGCGTTCGCCAGCGCCAACTGGCGGCCGCTGTCCGGCCTGACGATCAGCGGCGGCCTGCGCATCAACACCGAGAGCAAGGATCTGGTGTTCGACCAGACCAATTCCTCGTTCGTGCCGCTGCCCAACCTGTCCGCGCGCCTGCACCGCAAGGACAGCAACCTGTCGGGCAACGCCAGCGTGTCCTATGAAGTCGTGCCCGATACCCGCCTCTATGTCAGCGCCGCGCGCGGCTTCAAGAGCGGCGGGGTCAACCCGGATATCGTGGGCAGTACCGACATCAGCTTCGGCCCGGAAAAGGCGTGGTCGTTCGAAGCCGGGATCAAGTCCGACCTGTTCGACCACAAGCTGCGCATCAACGCGGCGGGCTTCTATACCGATTACAAGGATCTGCAGGTTTCGGCGCTCGTCGGCGCGGCCTTCCAGATCCGCAACGCGGCGGCCGCGCATATCAAGGGCTTCGAAGTGGAAGTCACCGCCCGGCCGGTGCGCGCGCTCGAACTCAACGCAGGCGCGGGCTATACCGACGCGACTTATGCCGATTTCCCGGGCTGTGCCCCGGCCACGAACTGCGCCGGGCAGCGGTTGCCGTTCGTGCCCAAGCTCTCGCTCAACGCCGGCGCGCAAGTGACGCAGCCGCTCGGCGAAGGGCATCTGACCGGGCGGCTCGATCTGTCCTGGCGGAGCGGCATCTACTACGAGGCGACCAATACGCCCGATGGCCGCCTGCCGGGATACGTGCTGGTCAACGGGCGGCTGGGCTACAGCTTCGCCGGCGACCGGCTGACCCTCGCCCTGTTCGGCCGCAACCTGTTCGACAACCGCTATCGCGACTACTCGTTCTACCTCGCGCCCTTCGCCGAACGGTTGGTGCGCTGGGCGCCGCCGCGCACCTACGGCATCGAGATGACCACCCGATTCTGATCGACGGCCGGCGGCGCGGGTGCCGCCGGCTCATTCGCACCAGGCTTCCCGGCCACAAGGATCCGCTGCCCCATGACCCGACTTCCGCTCGCCATCGCGCTGGCCACCCTGATCGCCAGCCCGGCTTCCGCCCAGTTCCAGGACGCCATCGGCGCGGCGCCGCCGGCTCCGGCCGAAGTGATCTACACCCATGGCCATGTCGCAACGCCGGCCGGCTGGCAGACCGACATCGCCATCGCGCACGGCACGATCGTCGCGGTCGGGAGCGAGGAGGAGGTCAAGGCGCACCGCGCCGGCGAAACGCGGATCGTCGATCTCAAGGGCATGACCGTGCTGCCCGGCCTGATCGACATGCATGTCCACGCGGTCGACGCCGGCTTGCAGGCCCGCGATTGCCGTTTTCCGCAAGGAGCCGACGCCGCCACGATCACCCGCACGGTCAAGGACTGCGTGGCCGCGGCACGCCCCGGCGAATGGATCACGGGCGGGCAGTGGGACGCCTCTTCCATGGGCAGGACGCCACCCCACAAGCGCCTGCTCGATGCGGTGGCGCCCACGACACCGGTAGTGCTCCACGATATCAGCCTGCACAGCGTGTGGGCCAATTCCGCCGCGCTCAAGGCCGCCGGGATCACGCGCGCCACGCCCAACCCGGCGGGCGGGGTAATCGAACGCGACGGCGACAGCGACCACAAGGGCGAACCGACCGGCGTGCTGCGCGAGAATGCGGCCATCGCGCTGCTCAACATGGTGCCCGCCCCCAGCGAGGACGATCGGGTAGAAGCGCTGCGGACGGCCAGCAAGGCGATGCTGGCGCAAGGCATCACCGCCTACGAGGAAGCGCTGCTCGCCACCACCAACGCACGCGTCTATGCCCGGCTGGCCGACGCGGGCGGGCTGGCGCAGCACGTGCGCGCCTGCATGTGGGACCGGGACCAGACACTGATCGCCCAGCGCCACCTCTATGCCCGGCCGGGCCTGGAAATGGGCTGCGTCAAGATGATCCTCGATGGCGTGCCCACGGATTCGCACACGGCCGCGATGCTGGAGCCCTATGCCGACGCGGCGGCGTTCGGCGATGCGGCCCGGGCAAAGGGCTCGCTGCTCTACGCGCCGGGCGAGATCGACGCCAAGGTCGCGCGCTATGATGCGGCGGGGCTGGTCGTGAAGCTCCACGCGGCGGGCGACGGTTCGGTCAGCGCCGCGCTCGACGCCGTGGCGGCGGCGCGCAAGGCCAACGGCCCCTATGGCCCGCACCACGAGATCGCCCACGCCAATTTCGTGACGCCGGCCGATATCCAACGCGCCCACGCCTTGACCGCTACCTTCGAGTTCTCGCCCTACATCTGGTTCCCCAGCCCGCCGGTGCGCGATGTGATCCGCTCGGTCGGCCCCGAACGCATGGCCCGCTTCACCCCGGTCCGCGACGCGATCGATGCCGGGGACCGCGTGGTGCTCGGTTCGGACTGGCCGGTGGTGCCGTCGATGTCGCCGTGGCTGGCGATCGAGACACTGGTGACGCGCGAAGCGCCGGGCGGCGGCGGCGAAACGCTCGCCCCCGGCCAGAAGGTGAGCGTGGCCGAAGCCCTGCGCCTGATGACCGCCAACGCCGCGCGCCAGATCGGCCTGGGCGACAGGATCGGCACGATCGAAGCGGGGCGGCAAGCCGATCTCGTGGTGATCGATCGCGACATCTTCGCCATCGATCCGCACCAGATTCACGCGACCCGCGTGCTGCGCACGATCATTGCCGGCAAGGAGGCCTATCTGGCGCCGTGAACGCAGGTTAAAATATAGCAGACTAATTCAGTCTCTGTTTTTAACTTGACCCATGAACGCGGACTCGGTAAGTCCGTGTTCATGGCACATATCACCACCAGCGTCGAATATGGCATCCATTGCCTGCTGCTGCTCGTCGGCAACGAAGACCGGCCGATGAGCAGCCGCGATCTTGCCGAATTGCAGGGCGTTTCCGCCAGCTTCCTCGCCAAGATCTTCCCGAAGCTGGAAAAGGCCGGAATCGTGAAGGCCTGCGAGGGCGTGCGCGGCGGCTACCTGCTGGCGCGGCCGGCCGACGCGATCACCTTCCTCAATATCGTCGATGCCATCGAGGGTGCCAAGCCGCTGTTCGACTGCCAGGAAGTGCGCGGCCGCTGCGCCGTGTTCGGCGGCGATGCGCCCGGCTGGGCATTGGACGGCGTCTGCGCGATCCATGCGGTGATGCTGCAGGCGGAAAAGGCCATGCGCGATGCGCTGGCCGCGCAGACGCTCGGCGCCGTCGCCGGGCGCTTCGGCCGCAAGGCTCCACCCGAATTCTTTTCCGAAGTCAGCACCTGGATCGACGGACGCCTGACCGGCCGCACCGCGAAGAGCGGCAGGCCGGCGCGCGACGTGCCAGACTGAGACCGGCCAGACTGAGACGAGTTCGGCCGGGCGGGCACGCCCGCGCGGTGCCCGCCCCCTTCCCCACCTGAACGTCTTTTCTCGGCCCCCCTGCCGGGCCGCGCCGGGAAAGCGCCTGCACGCCATCCCTCTGCGGCGTCGCGGGACGATGAAGCGCGCCCGGCAAAAAGCAACAGAAGGAGAAATGCCATGACCCAGAAGATCGTGATTGCCGGAACCGGATTTGCCGGTGTCTGGGCAGCCCTTTCCGCCAGCCGCGCCATCGCGCTTGCCGGCAGGCAGCAGGACGTCGAGGTGATCGTCGTCTCGCCCGCCCCCACCCTCGTCATTCGCCCACGCCTTTACGAAGCCGTGCTCGACAACATGAATCCCGATGTCGGCGCGCTGCTCGCCGCCGTGGGCGCACGGCACCTTGCCGGACGCGTCGAAACCATCGATGTCAACAGTCGCACCGTCACCGTGGCGCGGAGCGACGGGGAACGCGAAACGATCGCCTATGACCGCTTCGTTCTCGCCGCTGGCAGCCAGCTGTTCCGCCCGGACGTTCCCGGCCTTGACCGCCACGCGTTCGATACCGACCAGTTCGCCACCGCCCACGCGCTGGACGTGCAGCTGAAGGCACTGCCTGGCGAGCCCGAGACGGAGGCGCGCAATACCGTCGTCGTCGCCGGCGGCGGGCTGACCGGCTTCGAAGCGGCCACGGAAATGCCGATCCGGCTGCGCGCCGCGCTGGGCGACAAGGCAAACTTCCGCGTCATCCTGATCGACACGGCGGATCGCCCCGGCGGATCGCTTGGGGACGAGGCGCAGCCCCATCTCGCCGAAGCGCTGGCCTTCACCGGCGTCGAAACGCGGACGGGCGTGCGGGTCACCGCGATCGAGGCGGACGCCGTGGTCCTCTCCTCCGGCGAACGGATCGCGACCAATACCGTCGTGTGGACCGCGGGCATGCGCGCCAGTCCGCTGGCGGCGCAGATCCCCGGCGAACATGACGCGATCGGCCGCGTCGTCGGCGATGCCTATCTGCGCGCGCCTGCCGCGCCGGGCGTCTTCGTGACGGGCGATACGGTGCACGCCGGTACGGACGATGACGGCAATGTCGCCCCGATGTCGTGCCAGCACGCGCTGAGCCTGGGGCGCGTGGCGGGGCACAACGCCGCCGCCGAACTGGTCGGCCTGCCGCTGCATCCCTATAGCCAGCCCAAGTACGTGACCTGTATCGACCTAGGCGACTGGGGCGCGCTCTACACCGAAGGCTGGGACCGGCAGGTGCGGATCACGCGCGAAGCGGCCAAGGCGATCAAGCAGGAGATCAACCGCGTGTGGATCTACCCGCCCGCAGCCGATCGCGACGCCGTGTTCGCCGTCGCCAATCCCGACTACGTGATCGTCCCCTGATGTCCGGAAGCCGGCGGTATTCCACGGATGCCGCCGGCCCCATCCCGAAGGCCCCGGCCCGATGGCAGGCTATGGCGCGATATTCCCGGTCAGGGCATTGAGCCGCCATGCCGCCACGGTCTGCATACCCTCCGCCTGCAGCAGGGCGGCTTCGGCCTCGATGGCTTCGCGTTCGGCGTCGAGCACGGCCAGCGGCGGCTTCGCGCCCACGCGCGCTTCCAGTTGAGTCCCGCGCAGCGCTTCCGTGGCCGCATCGCGGCGCAGCCGGGAAGCCTCTGTCATGCGCCGCGCGGTCGCAAGACCCTGCCACGCATCGATCACCATGCCCGCAAGCCCTTGTTCGGCCTGACGCAACCGGGCCTCGCTGGCATCGAGATCGGCATCCGCGGCACGGACCTGCGACGATACGCGCCCACCCGCCCACAGGGTCCAGCGGCCCCTGATGCCCACGGCGACCGTATCGGCCTTGTAGCCGGGGAAGAACTGGTCGCGCACATGCCCGGCTTCGGCAAAGGCACCCACCGTCGGCATGCCCTCGGCCCGTGCCGAACGGGTGCCGGCCCGCGCGACATCGACGCCCGCCTGGGCCTGGCGAAGCGCGGGATTGGACGCGCGGGCCATGTCCATGGCTTCGTCGAGCGTCGGCGGCACGGCAGGCGGCTCGGCAAGCGGCGCCAGATCGCCCGCCGGCTTCCCGGTAAGACGCTGGTAGGCCGCTTCCGCCGACATCCGCCGGCCTTGCGCCTGCGCGAAACCCGCATCGGCTTCGGCCTTCCTGGCCCGCGCCTGGGCGAGGTCCGAACTCGCGATTTCGCCCGCCCGGAAGCGCAGTCCCGCCTGGCGTTCCGTTTCCGTCAGTTCCTCGACAAGCTGACCATAGCGCGCCTCGAGCTTTCGCGCCGTCAGCACCTCGGTATAGGTGCCGACAGCCGTGACGATGGTCTGCAGCCGCGCCTGTTCGGCGCCGAAGTGCGCCATCGCCGCGCCGCCGCGCGCCTGATCGATGGCGGACGACACCCGCCCACCCGCATAGAGCGGCAGTTCCGCCGTGGCCTGCAGGGCCAGCGGATTCACATTGTCCGCCGTGATCCCGAAAAAGCCGCCGTTGTCGATCCGGCCCGCGCCATAGGACCCTTCGACCCGCAGGAGCGGGTTGCTTTCCGCCCGCGCCCGATCCAGCCGGGCTTTCGCCGCCGCCTCGCCCGCATTGGCCTCGGCCAGCACGGGTGCGTTGGCGAGGGCATCGGCGACGGCGGCGGCGAGGTCCTGCGCCATGGCTGGGGGTACGGCCACGGCGCAGGAGAGCAGACAGGACAGCGGCAAGGATAGGGCCGGGGACAGGGAGGAGAGCAACCTGGGCGGCATCAGGCGGGGCATGTCACACCTGCGTCAGTTGAAGGAGCTGCCGGGCCTGATCCCCAGCTTCTTGAAGATCATGGCCGCAGGGCAAAAGCCGGTGAAGCTGGCCTGAAACATGTTCGCGCCGGCAAAGGCCGTCAGCCAGAGGAAGCCGGGGTGAACCCAATGGGCTAGGGCAAGACTGGCGAGCACGACCACTCCGGCGAAACGGAAAACCGCTGAATCAAGCGTCATCGCACCTCTCTCTTATTTGAAACGCAGCTTGCGGATGCCGAGCGCGTGCATGGCCAGCTTTTCGTAGAACGGCTCGCTGGTGCCGCGACGGACCTTGTGCAGGAAGTATTTCTCGAACCCGATCTTGGCGAGGTGCACCCACTTCCCGCTTGACGACCAGTTGAGATTGCGCGGCGGAATCTGCGGCTGGGCGACGAAGGCAACCCCGCCATCGCCGAAGTCGGCAAGGCACACGGCGTTCCAGGTCGCTTCCTCGACCGGCTCCTTGCCAGCCAGTTCGAGCGCAAGGTTCCGCGCGATCGCGGTGACCATCGATTCGATCATGAACCCGGTCTTGGGCACGCCCACCGGCACCGGCGTGGGGCCGACGGGCGGAATCGCCACGCATACGCCCAGCGAATAGACGTTGCGGAACGTGGGATTGCGCTGGTGCTTGTCGGCAAGGATGAAGCCGCGCGGATTGGTCAGCCCCTCGATCCCCTGCACGGCGGCAACGCCGCGAAAGGCCGGCAGGATCATCGAATAGCCGAAAGGCAGCGCATGGGCCGACCTGACCGAGCCGTCGTCCGCCACCTCTTCCACATGCATCGTGCCCTCTTCCACCTTGGTGATGCGGGCGCTGGTGACCCACTTGATGTGCCGATCGCGCAGTTCGCTCTCCAGCAGCGTCTTGGTGTCGCCCACCCCGTCGAGCCCGAGATGGCCGACATAGGGTTCCGGGCTGACGTAGGTCATCGGCACCTGATCGCGGATCTTGCGGCGGCGCAGTTCGGTATCGAGGATGAGGGCGAATTCGTAAGCCGGGCCGTAGCAGGAAGCGCCTTGCGCCGCACCGACCACGATCGGCCGGGGGTTTTCGCAGAAGCGGTCGAAGGCGTCGGCCGCGTGGGCCGCGTGGTCGGTGCGGCAGACCGACTGGGTGAAACCATCGGGGCCGAGGCCCTCGATTTCATCGAACGCCAGTTCGGGGCCGGTCGCGATAACCAGATAGTCGTAAAGCAGCGAGGTTCCGTCGTTCAGCTCGACGCGGTTCTCGGCAGGGTGGACGCGACGCGCTCCGACGGAGGTGAACCCGATGCCTTTCCTGGCCATGATCGGCGGCAGATGCACCTTGATCGCGTCCGGTTCGCGCCACCGCACCGCAACCCACGGGTTCGACGGCACGAACCAGTAGTCGTCCTGGTCGTTGACCACCATGACCTGCGCCTTGCCCTTCACGGCATCGCGGATTTCATAGGCGGCGATGGTGCCCCCAAGCCCAGCACCCAGAACGATAATCTGCGGCAACGACATTGCTCATTCTCCCGTAAGCCGGCGGCGGGCTTGGACCCTCGCGGCGCTCACCCCGATCGACCGGATCACTCCAGGCGCTCTATGTATCGTTCTTGACTTATATAAGGTATTTAGGATATGAGCAAGTGATAATGTATTGAGGCTGTCGCCCAACGCCGCGCGCAGCCCGCTGGAGGAAGGCGCACGCCATGGTTTTCGGTTTCGGAACGAACAGGGACATGCGGGGACATCTGTTTGCTTTCGCCGCCATCGGCATGGCGACGTCGCTCGGCCTGCCTCTCGCCGGCTGCGCCGACCGCGGCGAGACGACGCAGACGGCGAAGGCCCCCGCCGGCCCTCGCCTCGCCCTTGCCATGCAGGACACCACGGCATGGCAGGACGTCAGTGCCGAAATCGCCACGGTCGATCAGGCGCAGGTGATGGCGCGCATCCCCGGCATCCTCAGCACGCTGACGGTCAAGGCGGGGGACACGGTTGCGAAAGGGCAGGCGATCGGCCGGATCGTCGATAGCCAGCTAGGGTTCCAGGCCGGCGCCTATGGCGCGCAGGCAGCGGCCGCGCAGGCGCAGGCGGCGCAGGCGGCGGCGGACCTCCAGCGCGTAAAGTTCCTCCACGACAACGGCGTCTATGCCAAGGCCCGGCTCGATCAGGCCCAGGCAGCGGCCAGCGCGGCGCAGGCGCAAGTCCGCGCCGCGCAAGCGCAGCAGGCCGCCGTGGGCGCGGTGGCGGGGCAAGGCACGGTTGTCGCGCCCACGGCTGGCAGGGTGCTGCGCGCCGACGTGCCCGCCGGCGCGCCGGTTGCCCCCGGCGTGGTCATCGCGGTGATCACCGCCGGGCCAACGATCGTCCGGCTCGAAATGCCCGAATCGCTCGCCGGCAAGGCCCATGCCGGATCGCGGGTGTCCGCGGCGGGCATGGGCGAAGGCCGGGTGATCAAGGTCTATCCGTCGGTCAACGCCGGCAAGGTGATGGCCGACGTCGACATGCCCGGCATCGACAACAGCCTGATCGGGCGGCGCGTGGCGGCGCGCGTCGAGATCGGGACGCGCAAGGCGCTGGTCGTCCCGGCCCGTTTCGTCACCACACGCTATGGCATCGATTACCTGACCGTTCTGGCCAAGGACGGCAGCGCAACCCAGGTTCCCGTCCAGACCGCGCCCGCCGAAAAGGCGGACAGGGTCGAAATCCTTTCTGGCGCCAATCCGGGCGACACGATCGTTGCGGACACGGGCAAGGGAGCCGACCGCAAATGAACCTGGGCATTTCCGGCAGGCTGACGCGCGCCACGATCCAGTCGCCGCTCACCCCCCTGTTCCTGCTCGCCGCGATCATCGTCGGCCTCATCGCCACGATCACGATCCCGCGCGAAGAGGAGCCGCAGATCAAGGTGCCGATGGTCGACATCATGGTCCAGGCGCCGGGGCTATCGGCCTCGCAGGCCGTGGAACTGGTGGCCAAGCCGCTGGAAACGATCGTCAAGAGCGTGGACGGCGTGGAGCACGTCTATACCCAGGCGCAGGACAACGGCGTGATGGTCACGGCGCGCTTCCTCGTCGGCTCCAACCCCGAAGACGCCGCGATCCGCATCAACGAGAAGATCGAGGCTAACAAGGATCGCATTCCCGTGGGCATTCCCGCGCCGCAAGTGACGGTGCGCGGGATCAACGACGTGCCCATCGTGGTGCTGACCCTGACGCCGAAGCCCGGCGCCGCCGGCCAATGGGACGATCAGGCACTGGCCGAACTGGCCGGCAAGCTCAGGACCGAGGTCGCCAAGGTCGATGACGTCGGCCTTACCTTCATTACCGGCGGCCAGCGCATGGCGCTGCGCGTGATCCCCGATCCGGCCAGGCTGGCCCTCTACCGCGTGCCTCTGGGCAACCTGATCGAAGCCGTCTCGCAGGCGAACCGCGCCTTCCCCGCGGGCACCGTGCGCGAAAACGGATCGGCCGCGCTCGTCGTGGCGGGGCAGACGCTCCGCGATGCGCAGGAGCTTTCCGCGCTGACCGTCCGCTCGGCAACGGGCGCCCCGGTCCTGCTGGGCGACGTGGCGCGCGTGGAACAGGCGCCGACGCAGGACCAGTCCCGTTCCTGGCGCTGGGCCAGGGCCGACACCAAGGACGGGAAAGGCGAATGGTCGATGGCGCCCGCCGTCAGCCTTGCCGTCGCCAAGCGGGCGGGCGCCAATGCAGTGACCGTGTCCGAACAGGTGGTGCAACGCATCGACACGCTCAGGGGCAAGCTGATCCCGGCTGGCGTCGATGTCGCCGTCACGCGCACCTACGGCGAAACCGCCAACGAAAAGGCCAACGAGCTGATCTTCCACCTCGCCCTGGCCACGGTATCGATCGTCATCCTGATCGGCTTCGCGATCGGTTGGCGCGAAGCCGGCGTGACGGCGATCGTCATTCCCACGACGATCATGCTGACCATGTTCGCCTCGAACGTGATGGGCTTCACGATCAACCGCGTCAGCCTGTTCGCCCTGATCTTCTCGATCGGCATTCTGGTCGACGACGCGATCGTCATGATCGAGAACATCGCCCGGCACTGGGGCATGCACGACGGCCGCGACCGCATCACCGCCGCGGTCGAGGCGGTTGCCGAAGTCGGCAACCCGACGGTCATCGCCACGCTGACCGTCGTTGCCGCGCTTTTGCCGATGCTGTTCGTGTCGGGCCTGATGGGGCCGTACATGGCGCCGATCCCGATCAACGCCTCCGCCGCGATGATCTTCTCCTTCTTCGTCGCCGTCATCATCGCGCCCTGGCTGATGATTCGCTTCGCGCGCCAGACGCTGTCGCAGGGCCACGGGAACGAACACGGGGGCAAGCTGGGCGCGCTCTACAAGCGCTATGCCGCCCGCGTCATCGCCACGCCGCAAAGCGCCAAGCGCTTCCTGATCGGCGTGGGCGTGGCCACCCTCGTCGCCTGCTCGATGTTCTACTTCAAGGCCGTGACCGTGAAGCTGCTGCCCTTCGACAACAAGAGCGAGGTCCAGCTCGTTGCCGACCTGCCCGAAGGCACCAGCCTGGAAATGACGTCGCGCGTGCTGGAGCAGGCGGCGGCCGTGGCGCGCGGCGTGCCCGAAGTCGTGTCGATGGAAGCCTATGCCGGCACGTCCGCGCCGTTCAACTTCAACGGGCTGGTGCGGCACTACTTCCTGCGCAACCAGCCCGAAATGGGCGACCTGATGGTCACGCTTCTGCCCAAGGGCGACCGCTCGCGCTCAAGCCACGAGATCGCGGTGGCGCTGCGCGAGAAGCTCCGGGCCATTCCCCTGCCGGCGGGCGGGTCGCTCAAGGTGGTAGAAACGCCGCCGGGGCCGCCGGTGCTCGCCACCTTGCTCGCCGAAATCTACGGCCCCGACGAGGCAACGCGGCAAAAGACGGCGAAGCAGGTGGAGACGATCTTCCGGTCGGTGCCTTATATCGTCGATGTGGACAACAGCTTCGGCGCGCCCCGGCCCACGCTGAAACTGATCCCTGACCGCGCGAAGCTCGATCACTACGGCCTGTCCGAACGCCAGCTCTTTGACAGCATCGGGGCACTGCTGGGCACACAGGTCGTCGGCTACGCTCCCCGCGCGGCCGATCACGATCCCTTGCCCATCGAGCTTTCGCTCGATCAATCGCAACGGTCATGGTCGTCGGCACTGGCGGCAACCCCCGTCGCGACGACGCCGTCCGGGCAGTTGATCGAGCTGGGCGAACTGGTCACCGCGAAGATGGTGCCGGGCGAACAAGCGATATTCCGGCGCGACGGGCGCGGAGCAACGATGGTCACGGCCGAACTCGCCGGGCGCTACGAAGCGCCGATCTATGGCATGCTGGCGGTTGACGATGCCATCGACAGCTTCGACTGGCAGGCGCACGGCCTGACCAGGCCCGACGTCATCCTGCACGGCCAGCCCGAGGACGAAAGCAGGCCGTCGCTGCTGTGGGACGGCGAATGGGAAATCACCTGGGTGACCTTTCGCGACATGGGCGGGGCGTTCATGGTCGCGCTACTGGGCATCTACGTGCTGGTCGTGGGCCAGTTTCGCAGCTTCACGATCCCGCTGGTGATCCTGACCCCGATCCCGCTGACTCTGGTCGGCATCGTGCTTGGCCACCTGCTGTTCCAGGCGCCGTTCACCGCCACGTCGATGATCGGCTTCATCGCGCTGGCCGGCATCATCGTGCGCAATTCGATCCTGCTCGTTGATTTCATCCGGCACACCCGATCGCCGGACAAGAGCCTGCGCCAGACCTTGCTGGAGGCCGGGATGATCCGCTTCAAGCCGATCGTGCTGACAGCGGCCGCGGCCATGATCGGCGCTTCGGTGATCCTGACCGATCCGATCTTCCAGGGCCTCGCCATCTCGCTGCTGTTCGGGCTGGCGTCCTCGACCCTGCTCACCGTCCTCGTGATTCCCGCGATCTACATCGTCCTGCGCGATGACGGCCATCCTCTGGCGGATTCTCCATCATGACACTGGCCGATCGTTCGGACCTCAAATCCAACGCCAACGCGATGGCGGCACGGCTGAAGCTGATGAGCCATCCGGAGCGCCTGCTGATGCTGTGCCGGATGGATGAGGGCGAGGTTTCGGTCAATGAACTGGTCGAGCTGTCGGGCCTGTCGCAATCCTCCGTCTCGCAACATCTGGCGCTGCTGCGGGACGAAGGCGCGGTCAGCACCCGGGGCGCCGCGCAGACCCGCTTCTACAGCCTGCGCGATCCCGTGGTGCGCGGGATCATCCATGCCTTGTGCGAACTTTGCGAACGGCACTGCGGCTGACGCTGGCCCCCGGACAATTCCGTAGCTGGACGCCGAAGCATGACGTTTCGCGCTGAAGATGCCATGATCGTTGCAGAAAGCAGGAAGGCAGCATCATGGTCACGCGCCGCGCGTTCGTATCGGGTTCGCTCAACGCCATCGTCGCGGCGGCCGTGCCGGCGCGGGTCTGGGCCGCCGCGCGCGGCGGGGTGGAAGTGGCCTACGTCAATGCGGCGGTGTGGACGGGAACGGGACCGGACGTGCGCACCGACGCCATCGGCGTGGCCGGCGGGCATATCGTCGCCATCGGCAAGGATGCGGTGCGCGCCGCGTCGAGCCCGCGCACGCAGGTCATCGACCTGCAAGGCGCGTTCGTGACGCCGGGGCTGATCGATTGCCATACCCATTTCACCATCGGGTCGATGGCGCTGTCGCAACCCTCCCTGCGCGATGCGGCCACGCCCGACGAATTCGTGCAGCGGATCGCGCAGGCCGCGCGCGCGCTGCCCAAGGGCGAATGGCTGGAAGGCGGCAACTGGGATCAGGACCGCTGGGGCGGAAAGATGCCGACCCGCCAGTGGATCGACGCGGTAACGCCCGATACGCCCGTGGCGGTGATCCGCTATGACCTGCACATGATCCTGTGCAATTCGCTGGCGCTGAAGCTGGCGGGGATCGACCGCAACACCCCGGACATGCCCGGAGGCGTGATCCTGCGCGACGAAAGCGGGGAGCCGACCGGCATCGTCAAGGACGCGGCCAAGGATCTGGTTCTGCGCGCGATCGCGAAGCCGAGCGAGGCCCGGCTGGACGCCGCCCTGCGGCAGGGCATCGCCCTGGGCCTGAGCAAGGGCGTGACCGAAGTCCACGTGCCCGAACTCGACTGGTCCACCTTCGAGAACACCCGCCGCCTGCGCGCGCAGGGCGAAACGGGGATGCGCTTCTACAACTTCACGCCGCTGAAGGACTGGGAACGGCAGGCCGCCCTCGTCGCGCAGGAAGGGCGCGGCGATGACTGGGTGCGCTGGGGCGGGTGCAAGGTGGTGTTCGACGGATCGCTCGGTTCGCGCACCGCGCTGATGTATCTGCCCTATCTCGACGAACCGCACGCGCACGGCATCATGGTGACCGACCCCAAGGACCTGAAGGCCTGGATGACCGGCGCGGACAAGGCCGGGCTGCAGGTGACCGCCCATGCCATCGGCGACGAGGCGAACGACATCGTGCTGGACACGATGGCGGCGGTCACCACGGCCAACGGTGCGCGCGACCGGCGCTTCCGCGTCGAACATGCCCAGCACTTGCGCGAGGAAGCGATCGGACGGTTCGCCAAACAGGGCGTGATCGCCTCGATGCAGCCCTACCACGCGATTGACGACGGGCGCTGGGCGGTGCGGCGCGTCGGCCCCGAGCGGCTGCGCACCAGCTTCGCGGTCGGGTCCATGGTGCGCTCGGGCGCGCACGTCTGCTTCGGGTCCGACTGGCCGGTGGCGCCGCTCGATCCACTGACCGGCATCTACGCGGCGGTGACGCGCGAGACGATCGACGGGCTCAACCCGCATGGCTGGTATCCCGAACAGCGCATCACGATGGCCCAGGCGCTGCGGGGCTATACCCGCGAAGCGGCCTACGCGGGCCGGGTGGAGCGGCAACGCGGCGCGATCATGCCCGGAATGCAGGCCGATTTCGCGGTGTTCGACCGCGACCTGTTCCGGATCGATCCGGAAACGATCCCCCAGGTCAAGGTGCTGCGCACCGTGGTGGGCGGCAAACAGCGCTTCGGATAGAGCGGAACGCCACTAACCCGCTTCGTCATTGCGAGCGTAGCGAAGCAATCTAGGGCCGCGCGTACCGCCCTGGATTGCCGCGGGGCTTCGCCCCTCGCAATGACGAACGATGCCGGATCCTCAGCGGCGCAGCAGCGCCACGCCGATCGGCGCCACGGACAGGGCGAGGCCCAGCGCGGCGGCGGCATCTTCCCAGCCATCGCCGGTCAGGCCGATGACCAGCCCGACAAAGCTGACGAGGGCGATCGCCGCGATCGGCATGAGCGGGTGGCGCGTCATGCCGCGCGGCTCCGGCGCGCGGCGCGCGGCTTGCGCAGCCACAGGTAGAGACCGCTGCCCAGCACGACGATGCTCACGAGGTCGAGCACCGCCCACAGCAGCTTCATCGCCATGCCGCCATAATCGCCGAAGTGCAGTGGCTGCGCGAGCAGCAGCGCCTTCATGTACCAGGGCATCGGGGCCACGCCATCGACCTTGCCGGTGCGCGCATCGACCATGACCGGCGTCAGCAGCTTCGCGGTCAGCGGCGTTGCGCCCTGCAGATAGACGGCCAGATGATCGCGGCTGCTGAAGGCCGCGCCGGGAAAGGCGATGAACTGTACGCGCATCCCCGGCACGGCCGCCTGCGCGTTGCGCAGCGCCTGGTCGGCAATGCCGGGGCGATAGGGCGCGATCGGCCCGGCACGGTCGCGCGCCAGATGGGCCAGCGCATCGGCGCGCCACCACGCCGTGATCGGCTCGGCCAGGGTGTTGATCGTGCCGGTCAGCCCCACCACCAGCGCCCAGGCGAGCGTGACGCCGCCGATCAGGTTGTGCCAGTCGAGCCAGCGCGTGCGCGCCGTCTTGGCCTTGCGCACGCTGGCGAAGCCCGCCTTGCGCGCGAACGGGGCGTACAGCACGACGCCCGAAACGAGCGCCAGCACGAAACACAGGCCGATCGCGCCGACGAAGTATTCACCCACCGTGCCCAGCAGCAGGTCCTTGTGAAGATCGAGCACCACGTCCATCACCCCGCCGCCGGGCGCTTCGCCCTGCGGCGGCGCGGCGGTGCGCCGGTCGATCGGGTGGAAGCGCATGGCCGTCTCCGGCGCATCGCCGACCGGACCGCTGGTAAGGTTCACCACCGGACGATCCTCGTCGAAGCTGAGGTAGATCGGCACGGCGCCCGGCTCCAGCGCAAGCGCGGCGGCGATCGCGCGGTCGAGCGTGACCAGTTCGGCATCGTTCCAGCGTTCGATCCGTTCCGGTTTGCCGATGCCGTCGATCTCGTCGTGAAACACCAGCGGCAGGCCGGTGAGTGCCAGGATCAGCATGAACAGCGTGCAGATCAGGCTGGACCAGGTATGCACCTTGCTCCAGGCGCGCAGCGTGGCGGGCTTCATCGCGCAGCCGCCCCGGATGACTCTTCGCGCCACCACGGCGCGGGCGGGCTTTCGCCGTCCCGCGCCAGCGTGGTGCCGTCGAACGCGATGCCGCCCCGCAGCACCAGCGCGATGCGCCGGGCGTTGGCGATGTCGGCCCGCGGATCGGCATCGAGCACCACCAGATCGGCGAGCTTGCCGGGCGTCACGCTGCCCAGATCATCCGGTCGGCCGATGATCGCGGCATTGTCGATCGTGGCCATTTCCAGCGCCTCCTGCGGGCTGGCGCCGCCCGCGACGAACGCGGCCATTTCCCAGTGGACGCCGATGCCCTGCATCTCGCCATGGCTGCCCACGCCGACCAGCGTGCCGGCGCGACGCAGTCGCATCGCGTCTTCGGCAAAGCGCCGCCAGGTCTGCCATTCGGGCGGCGTCCAGTGCCGATCGCGCAGCTTGGCGGCCAGCACGAACGGCGGGGTGAACCGGCGCAGGCGCGGATCGTCCTGCGGGCGATCGTTCTGGATATCGGCGAACAGCATCGGTGCGCCGCCGTAAAGCACGGTCAGCGTCGGCGTGTAGGCGATGCCGCTGGCGGCGAAGAGACGGATCACGTCATCGTGGATCGGCGTGACCGGCAGGTTGTGCTCGTTGCCGGAAAAGCCGTCGATGGCGTGAGTCAGTTCCAGCATGAAATCCGCCGCGCCTTCGGTGGTGGGCATCATCCCCAGCTTGCGCGATGCCGCCGCCATGTATTGCCGTGCGGCCCGGTCGCCGACCATGTAGCTCTTGATGTTGCGCGTGCGGTAGGCGTCGCGATAGCGCGTCAGCACCTGTTCGGCCACGGCTTGCGAGGTGATGGCGCTGTTCACGAACACGCCGGGACCGGTGCTGAACAGGCGCGGCCCCGTGGAAAGCCCGGCGTCCATCCGGTCGCCATAGGCGAAGATATCCGGCGTGAACGGCTGCACTTCCAGCACCGAGGTAACGCCATAGGCCAGCAGCGTGGGGAATTCCCAGTGCGTGCCATCGTGCACCCCGCGCGGGATCGGGAAGAAGTGGGCGTGCGCGTCGATCAGGCCGGGCATGACGAACTTGCCGTCCAGTTCGCGAACCCGCGCGCCGGCCGGAACCGGGATGGACCCGCGCGGGCCGATCGCGGCGATGCGGTCGCCCATGATCAGCAGGTCGGCGTTGGCGATGGTCCGGCCGTGGTCCATCGTCAGCACCGTCGCGCCGCGCAGCAGTTGCGCCTGCGCCGGCAGGGCGCGCGGCACGCGAACCGACAGATCGCGCGGGCTCGCGGCGGCTTCGGGGTCGGCTGCGGCCAGCGCCCCGGCCGAGGCGGCGTGACGCCAGAACGGCCCGACCGTCCACGACAGGCCATCGCCGTCCCAGCGCATCGTATCGGCACCGATCCGGGTGATCTGGCGGTGGCCGGGCACGGCGTCCATCAGGTTCACCGGCTTGGCATCGGCGGGCATCGGCAAAAGGTGCAGCTCGAACGCGGTGCGCGCCGCCAGCGTTCGCCCGTCAGGCGACAGGCGCAGTTCCTCGACCGGGCGCGGTTCCTTGACATATTGCCCCATTGCCCGGGCGACGACGGTCGCGCGCGCCACCAGCGCGCCGTCCGCCAGCACTTCCTTGAGCGCGCCGTCGGCCTGGACGAACAGGCGGCCATCGGCCGTCCGCTGCAGCGAGCGCAGGCCAGCGCCATGGCCGATGACCATCGCGGCGCCAGCGAGGGAAAGGCGCACCACGTCTACCGGCCACGACGGAGCCAGTTCATCCGGCGCGTGCAGGCGATCGAATTGCGCGGCACGCAGCGCGATCAGGCTTTTGCCGTCGCGATCCCACAGCGGTTCGGACCAGTAGGCGCCTTTTGGGCTGGCGGGGCGGGGCGCGCCGCCGGCGGCGTCGATCGTCCAGATTCCACCACCCTGCTCGGCGGTCCAGCGCAGGAAGGCCAGCGAGCGGCCGTCGGGCGACCAGGCCGGCTGGAAAGCGTTGCCGTCGAACAGCTTGCGCGGCGGGGCGTCGCCTTGCGCATCGGCGATGTAAAGCGCGCCCAGCGCGGTGAAAGCGATCCGCCGGCCGTCCGGCGACAGCGCGGCGCCTTCGGCCAGATGCGTCCGGACCTCGGCGCCGTCCTCCACCCGCTGGCGCACGCGGCTTTGCGGGGCAAGCGCCAGCCGCACCGGGGCGCGGAACGGGATCGCCTGCTGCTTTCCGGTCGCAAGATCGAGCCGTATGAAGCCGCCATCGCGCGCCATCACCATGGCCTTGCCGTCAGAGGTGAAGCGATAGCCCGGCGTGAGATCGTAGTAGTAGCCGCCTTCCTGCCCGTCATGGTCGATCGGCCAGGCGATCCAGCGATCCTCCCCGGTCGCGAGGTTGCGCAGGCGCAGGCCGGTTTCGCCGCCATCGCGCCGCGCGGCATAGGCCAGCAATCGCCCATCGGGCGAGAGCACCGGATGCATCCCGCCGGGAATCACCGTCTCGACCGCGCCGGTGGCGAGATCGCGACGCGCGATGGACCAGGTGGGCGGGTCCTTCTCGGTCCAGGTGTGGCCCAGCTTGGTCGCGTACCACACCGCCTTCCCGTCGGGCGACGGGGCCGCGCCCATGGCATTGATACGCTCGTCCCACCCCTCGTTGCCGCCGGGCTGGGCCGCCACGAGCAGCGCGGGCGGGCTGCCCTCGACGGGAACGCGCCACAATTCGAACGCCAGCACCGCGTGGACGGCCCGGCTGACATAGACGCTTTTCCCGTCCGGCGCCCAGGCCGGCGAGGTCATCAGGACGAGCGCGGTATCGTGCGTCAGTTGCCGTGCGTCGGTGCCGTCGCTGCGCGCGACCCACAGGTTGGTGACGCCCGACCGGTCGGAAATGAAGGCGATCCAGCGCCCGTCGGGCGAAGGCACCGGGTTGCGCTCGAAGGCAGGCCCGGCCAGCACGGCCTGCGCATCGCCGCCAGTGGCGGGCATCCGGTAGATGTCGCCCAGCAGATCGAACCACAGCCACGCGCCGTCCGGGGAAAGCGCCGGTTGTGCCCAGGTTGCCTCGGTCGCGTCATAGGCAAGTTGCCGGGCCTCTTCGGCGCGAAGAGGCCCGGCCACAAGAGCCAGCGTTGCCGCGATGAAGACGGCAACGCGGCGCATCAGAGCGACCAGTCGAGCCGCAGGCCCACCGTGCGCGGCCGCACGATCGATCCCGCCGGAGTCGCCTGCGACGTGAACGGCGCGTTGAGGATGCCGAACTTGTCGAACACGTTGTTGGCGAAGACCAGCACGCGCACCTTGTCCATCAGCGTTACCCCGGCGCGCAGGTCGATAATGTTGAAGTTGCCGCGCGTCGCCGTGTTGCCGAACGCGACGGGCGCCGACGACAGGTAACGGTGCGCCACTTCGAACGAGGGCTTGAACGCCACGTCCTCGAAATCGAACTTGAGGTTGTTCGCCACCGACCACTTCGACGAACCCGGCAGGACCGAGCCCGAGGCATAGCCGCCGCCGACCGCGAAGGTATCGGGCAGGAACGCGGTGAGGCGCGCGTCCTGCCGCGTTACGCTGGTGCTGAAGCTGGCGACCTTGGCAATCTGCCAGGTGGCCGCCAGTTCGCCACCGACCACGTTGGCGCTGCCGGCGTTCGAGACGTAGGAATAGTACGAAGGCGCCGGGCCGAACAGGCGGGCCTGGATGCCCTTCCAGTCGATGTTGAAGACGGTGGCTTCCACATAGAGCTTGCCGTCGAACGCGTGGAATTTCACGCCCGCTTCGTAGTTCTTCACCCGGTCGCTGTTGTACTTGACCGGAATGGTAGGCAGCAGGCCTGCGTTGGGGTTGATGCCCCCGACGCGATAGCCTTCCGAATAGGTGGCATAGGCCAGGAAGTCCTTGGTCGGACGGGCCGTGATGGTCACCTTGGGAGTGAAGCCGTCTTCCTTGTTGGACACGCGGCCGGTGGCATCGACCGGGCTGTAGCCGCCCGGATAGCCGCCCAGCGCGCCCGCCTGGTTGGTCACCGTGGCGTTGTACTTGTTCCAGAAATAGCGGCCGCCGAACGTGATCTCGATGCTGGGACGGATCGCGTAGCTCACTTCGCCGAACAGGCCGATATCCTCGTTGTAGGTATCGGATGCATAGCCATAGATGCGATCGCCCGGTGCCAGCACGCTGCCCGAAAAGCCGCCGAACGAGGCAGGGTTGGCGTTGATGTAAGCCGCCGCACCGTTCTGGAAGATCTGGTCGTAGCTGAACTTCTTGGCCGCCATGTAGCTGGCGCCGATCAGGTAGCGGAACGGCCCGTCACCCTTCGAGGCCAGACGGACTTCGGCGGTCTTGATGTTGGCATTGGCATTGCCCGCCGAATAGGCCGCACCCGATCCGGTGGTCACGCCCGTCACGTAGAAATAGGGGTACGAGAACTGGGTGAAATTGTGCTTTTCGACGATGGAACCGATGGCGGTGAGTTCCGCGCCGCCCAGATCCTGATCGAGCCGCAGCGAGTTCATCCAGAAGCGCGTCTTCTGCGGTTCGGCCCGCGCAGTGTTGCGGGTATAGGGATGGTCGAGATCGAGGTAGGTCTGATCCTCGAGATAGGTATCCTGCCACGAGGACAGATAGCTGATCTTGGTCGCGCTGGTCGGCGTCAGCACGATCGAGCCGCGCAGGCCCCGCGTGCGGAAATCGTTGCTGCCGCGCACGCCGGTGCCGGGATTGTCGAGATAGCCCGCATCAAAGCGCTGCAGCGCGACCAGGCGCACCGCCAGCTTGTCGGCAATCAGCGGCACGTTGACCATCGCCTTGGCCGCGTAGTTCACTTCGCCGTGCGAATTCTTGGTCGAACCGATCAGGCCCGATGCGGCCGCGTCGATCTTGCTCGTATCCGCGGTGTTGACCACGTAGTTGACCAGGCCGCCCAGCGTGGACGAGCCGAACAGCGTGCCCTGCGGGCCGCGCAGCACTTCCACGCGGTTGAGATCGAAGGTGTCCACATCGGGAATGCCGATCGGGAAGCCGGGTTCGACCAGCGGCACTTCGTTGAGGTAATAGCCGACCGTGGTCTGGCCCTGTTCGTGATAGGTCGTGGCCGAGATGCCACGGATGATCACTTCGGAAACGCCGGGCTGGTAATCGTTGAACACCACGCCGGGCAGGCGGGTGATGTAGTCCGACAGGCTTTGCGCGTTGGCGGCGGCCAGATCCTTGCCCGATACCGCGCTGGCGGCGATCGGCGTCTGGTCGAGCGCGATGGCGCGCTTGGTCGCGGTCACGACGATCGTGCCCAGGCCGTTATCAGCGGCATCTTCGGCGGCCAGCGCCGGCTCGGCGGCCATGGCCAGCATGGAAACGCCGGCAAGGCAGGCAAGGTGCAGTGTGGTCCTCATGTCTATTCCCCTCTGAATGTCATGGATCGCCCGCTTCGGCTATCCTGTCTCCCCGATGATCGCTTCCGCATCGTCCGTTTCCAGGCGGTCGGCGTTGAGCCGCCGCATCCAGCCGGCCATCACCGGGTCGGGATAGGCCGCCAGGATTTCCCTCAGCACGTCGACGTCTTCTTCCTGGCCCAGCTTGAATCGCGCGTCCGTAGCGTGAACCGTCGCACGAAAGCTAATGATTCTTGATAGCAGGTTTGGCAATCGCTCGCCGGCATCCTCGACCTGCCAGGGCGGGGACTGCGGTGCTTCGGCGTGCGCGGTCAGCAGGCGGACAGCCGGCAGGGTCTCGCTGTCTTCCCCGAATGCAACCGTCACCTCGAAGGCCGCGACCGCGAAGTTCCAGGTCGGCGCCCAGTGCGGCCGCGACACCAGCGCGGGCGAGACATAGCCCTGCGGCCCCATGAACAGGATCTGCGCGCGCGGATCGGCGCGCAGCGCGGCCACTTGCGCGTTGCGGCGCGAACAGTGGCCGATCAGCGCGACGATGGCGCCATCCGGCCCCGTTTCGGCGATCAGCGGCAGCGGCGTGGCGAAGAAGCCGTCCGGCCCGCTGTTGGTGAGCCAGGCCAGCGGATAGGCGGCCACAAGATCGGCAAGATCGCCGTTGGTTCCGGAAGGAAAGTCCATGGCGACGTTGTCACCAAGCGATTGGCCCGGAAAAAGCGCCAGATCGGCAAAAGCAAGGGGACCAGCATCGTCGGCGGATCAACTGTGGCCCAGATGCCCCAGTATGCGCACGGCCTCCACCGTCCGTTCGCTGGGGTAACTCGCGAACCCGAGCCGCAGCCCGTGCGGGGCATCGGGGGCCAGCCGGTAGGAAGCGGACGCGGCGAAGGTGATGCCGGCGGCGGGCGCGCCGGCCTCGATCCGGGCCAGGGCATCGAGATCGAGGAATTCCAGCCACATCGCCAGCCCCCCCGCCGGCAACCTCGCGCTCACGAAATCACCCAGCGCATCGCGCACCGCCTGCGCCAGGGCATCGCGCCGCGCGCCATAGACGCGCGTCGCTTTGCGCGCGTGGCGGCGCACCTCGCCTTCCTCCAGCAGGAGGGCGATGGCGTCCTCGGTCAGGCTGTTGCCCATGCCATCGCTGATCGAAACCTGGTGCGCCGCGGCGGCGATGACCGGCGCGGGCGCCACGATATAGCCGACCCGGAGCGCCGGCAGCAGCAGCTTGGACAGCGATCCGACATAGATCACCACGTCCGGCGCATAGGCGGCCATCGGAAGCAGCGGCTGCGATCCGAAGCGGAATTCGTGATCGTAATCGTCCTCGATGATCGCGAAGCCGAACTGACGGGCCAGCTCGACCAGGCGCAGGCGCCGTTCCGGGGCGAGCGAAACGGTGGACGGAAACTGGTGGTGCGGGGTGACGAACACCGCGCAGACCTGCTGGTTGCGGCAAGCCCGTTCCACCGCATCGACATCGATCCCCTCGTCGTCCAGCGCCACCGGCAGCACCGGCACCCCGGCGGCCTGGAAAGCGGCCACCGCCGGTTCGTAAGTCAGCGCCTCGGCCAGCGCGACCGCGCCGGGGCGGGCCAGCAACCGCGCGGCGAGCGCGATGCCCATCTGGCTGCCGCGCGTGACGCAGACGTTCTCCTCGCGCACCACAAGGCCGCGCTCCTCGCGCAGCATCGCCGCCAGCCCGGAGCGCAGCCGCTCGCTGCCGCAGGGATCGCGATAGCCCAGCTGTTGCCGCCGCGCGGCATAGAGCGCGGCGGTGCGGAAGGCGCGCGCCAGCGCCTCGGGCGGAAACAGGCTGCCATCGGGGCTGCCTTCATCGAGCTTGATAAGCCGCCCGGGCGGAACGGCGATCGGCCGCGACGGGGGCGGCACGAAGCGATAGATCGGCTGGCGCCCGATCGGCGGGCTGCTTTCGGGGGTTTCCGGTCGGCCACGCGGCAAGCGGGTCGCGACCGCGGTCCCCTTGCGGTCCGCCGTTTCCAGCCAGCCTTGCGCGACAAGCTCCTCGTAGGCGGTCACCACGGTCTTGCGGTTGAAGCCCAGTTCGGTGGCCAGTTCCCGGCTGCTGGGCAGCGGCGACCCCGGCTGGAGCCGCCCCCGCTCGATCTCGTGAATCAGCGCATGAGCGAGTTGCATGTAGAGCGGCGTCGACCCGGCGGGCCGGATCCGCTTTTGCAATGTCAGGGACCAGCCGCGTCGCATTGGCTCCCCTACTCCCCTCAAAATGCCGATAACGAAGGGGCCAATCGGCCAGACCACCCGGCAAAGTCAAGCGGCGGCCAAGGCAGCTTCCGCATATAAGGGTTTTGCTTGGGCCGCGGCTCGCCGCATAGTGCGGTCCGGACGCCAAAACGGGGGGCGTCAGACGGGGATATGGGCATGAGCTATTCGCTGACGGTCAACGGCAAGCAGGTGACGGTGGATGCCGGCGCCATCGACATGCCGCTGCTGTGGGTGCTGCGTGACGTGATCGGACTGACCGGCACCAAGTTCGGCTGCGGCGCGGGGCTCTGCGGCGCATGCAGCGTGCTGATGGGCGGCGAACGCTTCTTCAGTTGCCAGGCCCCGGCCCGCGCGTTCATCGGACAGCCGGTCACCACGATCGAGGGTCTGCGCGACGATCCGCTGGGCAAGCGCCTGCAGGATGCCTGGGTCGAAGCCGACGTGGTCCAGTGCGGCTATTGCCAGCCGGGCCAGCTGATCGCCGCCGCCGCGCTGCTCAAGGCCAATCCCGCACCCGATGACGAGGCGATCGAGGCGGGGATGAGCGGCAACCTGTGCCGCTGCGGCACCTACCCGCGCATCCGCAAGGCAGTGAAGCTGGCGGCGGCGGGAGGCAAGGCATGAGCGGCGGCGCTACCGGGCTCTCGCGCCGGGGTGTGCTGCGCGGATCGGCCGCGCTGGGTCTCGCGCTGGTGGTGCCGCTGGGCCGAGCCTCCGGCGCGAAGGCCGCGACACTCACCGCCAATGCCTTTCTCTCGGTAACGGCCGAGGGTGCCGCACTCGCCCTGCCGAAGACCGAGATGGGACAAGGCGTGTTCACCACGCTCGCCATGCTGGTGGCGGAGGAACTGGGGCTGGCGCCCGCGCAAGTGGCCGTGACCATCCCCGAAGGCGACAGCGCGCGCTTCGCGCCGATCGACCAGGGCACCGGCGGGTCCAGTTCGGTGCGCGAACTCTACAAGCCGCTGCGGCAGGCCGCCGCCAATGCCCGCGCCGCGCTGGTCGGCGCGGCGGCGCGGCAATGGGGTATACCGCCCGAACGCTGCGACCTCGTCGGCGGCGTGGTGATCGAGACCAAGGGCGGCCGCCGCCTGCCCGTGGGCGATCTGCTCGCCGCCGCCAGCGCCGCGCCGCTGCCCAAGGACGCGCCATTGCGCCCAAGCAGCGCCCTGCGGGTCATCGGCAAGCCGACCCGGCGGCTCGACAGCCTCGCCAAGGTCACCGGCGAAACCGTCTATGGCATCGACGTGCGCCTGCCCGGCATGAAAGTGGCGATGCTGGCGCAATGCCCGATGTTCGGCGGCACGCTCGCCACGTTCGACGAAAAGGCCGCGCGCACCACCCCCGGCGTGGTGCAACTGGTCAAGGGCAGCGACGTGCTGTTCGTGGTGGCCGAGACCTACTGGGCGGCGATGCAGGGCTATATCGCGGCCAACCCGCAATGGTCCGCGCCCAAGGGACCGGCCGACCATGCCCACATCCTCGCCGGGCTGGACGAGGCCCTGGCGAAGCCGGGGTTCGAGGCCAAGTCCACCGGCGATGTCGCCGCCGCAAAGGCCAGGGCGGCGCGTCCGTTCAGCGCCACCTATCGCCAGCCCTTCCTGGCGCACGCGCCGATGGAGCCGGGCAGCTGCACCGCGCACGTCACGCCCGAAGGCTGCACGATCTGGGCGGGATCGCAGGTGCCCGCGCAGGCGCGCGACGATGCCGCCAAGGCGCTGGGCCTGCCGGCGGACAAGGTGACGTTCCACAACTGCCAGATGGGCGGCGGCTTCGGCCGGCGGCTGGAAACCGACATGGTGGTGCGCGCGGTCGAGCTGGCGCGGCAGGTGCCCTACCCGATCAAGCTGATGTGGTCGCGCGAGGAGGACATGAAGCACGACATGTACCGCCCGGCCTATGCCGATCAGATCACGGCCGCGCTGGATGCCGGCGGCAAGCCGATCGGCTGGGAGCACCGGATCGCCGGCTCCTCGATCATGGCGCGGCTGCTGGGCCAGGGCTTCACGGGCGTCGATGCCGACGCGATCGAGGGCGCGGTCGCCATTCCCTATGCGCTCGACGCGCACCGGGTGACGTTCCAGCAGGCCGAAAGCGCGGTGCCGACCAGCTGGTGGCGTGGCGTGGGCGGATTGCGATCGGCCTTCGTGGTGGAAAGCTTTATCGACGAGCTGGCCCACGCCGCCGGGCAGGACCCGCTGGCCTACCGCCTCTCGCTCGTCACCGACGCGCGCATCCGCGCCGTGCTCGAACGGGCCGGGCGCGAAGCCGGCTGGGGCAAGCCGCTGCCCGCCGGGCTGGGGCGCGGGATCGCGGTGCTGCAGCTTTGGGGCACGGTCATCGCGCTGGTGCTGGAGGCGCGCGTCGCCGATGGCGCGATCACCGTGCCCCGGGCGACCGTGGCGGTCGATTGCGGGCTGGCGATCAACCCGCTGGGCGTCGCCGCTCAAGTGGAAAGCGGCGTGATCTTCGGCCTGTCCGCCGCGCTCCATGGCGAAGTGACCATCAAGGGCGGGCGCGTCGAACAGTCCAACTACCACGACTACCGCATCCTGCGGCTGAACGAGGCCCCCGCCATCGCCACGCATATCGTCGAAAGCGCCGCCGACCCCGGCGGCATGGGCGAACCGCCCTGCGCCGTGGTCGCTCCGGCGCTGGCCAATGCGGTGTTCGCCGCCAGCGGCAAACGCCTGCGCACCCTGCCGCTGGCGATGGCGCTGGAAAGGGTGTCCTGAACCCCGCTACGCGCCCCTCGCTTGTTCCGTCGCAATTTGTCATATAATTGATCGGGCAGCGCGATGGAGAGGTGCCGGGTGTCCAGGATCATCTGTTTTGGCGAAATGCTGCTGCGCCTGGCGGCCCGGCCGCCGGCGCTGCTGGGGCAGGAAGGTGCGCTCGACGCCACGTTCTGCGGCGCGGAAGCCAACGTCGCAGTGGCGCTGGCAGGGTTCGGGCACGATGCGGAACTCATCACCGTGCTGCCCGAAAACCGCCTGGGCCGCGCAGCGCGGGACGCGATCCGCGCGTTCGGGGTGAACCTCGCCCGCACCCCGTTCACGTCCGGCCGCATGGGACTGTATTTCCTTTCGCCCGGCGCCATGGCCCGGCCTTCGGAAATTCTCTACGACCGCACGCATTCGGCATTCGCCGACCTCTCCCCCGATCTGTTCGACTGGCCCGCTCTCCTGAACGGCGCGGACTGGCTGTTCGTGGGCGGCATCACCGCAGCGCTGGGCGAAGGCCCGCTGGCGGCTTTGCGGTCGGCCATGGCCACGGCGCGCGAGCGGGGCGTGCGCATCGTGTTCGACTGCAATTTCCGGCCAAGCCTGTGGCGGGATCGGGAAGATCAAGCGAAACAAATTCTACGCGAACTGTCCCTGGCCGCCGACGTCCTGCTTGCCGACCCGCGCGTGATCGGCCTGATGCTGGATCGTACTTTCGCCGATCCCGATCCCGCCACGGCATTCCGGGACGCGGCGCAGGTCATGTTCGCGCTCGCCCCCGCGCTCACCCACGTCGCGGCGACGCACCGCGAAGTGTCCTCCAGCGACAACCAGCGCCTGACCGGGCTGCTTGCCAGCCGGGCCGCCGTGGCCAGCACCGCGCCCGTTGCGCTGGACGCCATCGTCGACCGGATCGGCACAGGCGACGCCTTTGCCGCCGGCATCGTGCATGGCCTGGCGCGCGGCATGGCGCCCGATCGCACCGTCACCTTCGCGACGGGCTGCTCGCAATGGGCGCACGCCGTATCCGGGGACTTTCTGCGCGCCAGCGAGGCAGACATCGACGGTATCCTCGCCGGTGGCGGGGATGTCCGCCGCTAGGGTCGGGACCCGTTACTGCCGTGCCTTCGCCGCGTGGAAAGCGGCTACGATCGCCCGCGCATCGCTGGCGATGGCGTCCAGCGGCTTACCGGGCCGGAACAGCGATCCTCCCATGCCGAAGCCTGTGGCGCCCGCCTGGAGATAATCGGCCATGTTGGCCGCGGTGATCCCGCCGACGACGAAGATCGGCACCTGCGGCGGCAACACCGCCCGGACGGCGCGGACGCCGGCCGGCGGCATGGCTTCGGCCGGGAATATCTTGATGCCTGTGGCCCCCGCTTTCAGCGCCGCCATCATTTCGGTGGGCGTGAACACGCCCGGCAGCACGGTCATGCCCTTGGCCGCGGCGTGGCCGACCAGCGCCGGATCGCAATGCGGCGACACAACCAGACGCGCGCCCAGGCGTTCCAGTTCGTCCACCTCCTCGGTGCGTGTCACCGTGCCCGCGCCGATCAGCGCGCGATCCCCGAGCGAACGGACAAGACTGGCAATGCTGGCGAACGGGTCCGGCGAATTCATCGTGACCTCAAGGATGCCGAAGCCGGCCTCCACCAGCGTGTCCGCCACGGCCTGCGCCCGTTCCGGCTCAAGGCCGCGCAACACCGCAAACAGCGGCAAGGCATTGGCAAGCGTTACGACTGCCATGGCTGGGTTCTCTCCTGTTCCCGATCGACGCAACGGCTTGATCCCGCCGCGCGGCGGCTCTATCACCATTTATCATATTAATACAGCGGCGATCCCGATCCGCAATCGGGACGGGAGCAGCCCATGACCCCCTTCGAAAACGGCGGCAAGGTTACCGCCCGCATTGTCGAAACGCTTGGGCGGGCGATCGTTGCCGGCGAATACGCGGATCGCCCTCTGCCCATTGAAGCGGACATCTCGGAACAGTTCAAAGCCAGCCGCAGCGTTACCCGCGAAGCCATCAAGATGCTGACGGCCAAGGGGTTGATCGCGTCCCGACCCCGGCTCGGCACCAGCGTCGCGCCGGAGCGCGACTGGAATTTCCTCGATCCCGATGTGCTGCGCTGGCTGCTCAACCGGGGCCTTTCGCTCGATCTGCTGGCGGAGTTCACCGCCTTCCGCAGCGCCATCGAGCCGCAGGCCGCGTCGCTGGCGATCCGTCGCAACGATCCGGCAGCGATCGCGCGCATCGGGGAAGCGGCAGAGCGCATGACCAAGGGCGGGATGAGCCAGGAGGACGCTCTCCAGGCCGACATCGATTTCCATGTCGCCATCCTGCTCGCCAGCGGCAACCGCTTCATGATCCAGTGCCGGGATCTGGTCGAGACAGCGCTGCGCTTCAGCATCCGGCTGACCAACCGGCAAAAGGGCGTGGCGACCGCGGACAGCGACGCCCACCGGGCCATCGCCAACGCGATTGCCGCCGGCGATGCGGAACGGGCCGTCAGCGCCAGCCGCGATCTTCTCAACGAAGCCGCCGCGCTGATCGAGCAGGCGCGCCGGGCAGGGTGAAGGCGGAAGGCCAATGCGCAGGGTTCATACCCTGGATCCAGCCGTGCCTGCGCCCTTCAAAACCATGGGCAGGCCGGCCGCGAGGAACACGACCTCGTCCGCGATCGCCGCCAGCCGCTGGTTGAGCCACCCGGCCTCATCACGGAAACGGCGGGCCAGCGCGTTGTCGGGCACGATCCCCAGCCCCACCTCGTTGGCGACCAGCGCCACCGGCACCGGACAGGCAGCGATGGCTTCGGCCAGCGTCGCGCCTTCGCCCTGCGGATCGCGGCCGGCCAGCAGAAGGTTGGACAGCCACAGCGTCAGGCAATCGACCAGGATCGCGGCGTGGCTCTCGCCGGCCCGCGCAATGGCGGCGGCAAGGGCAAGCGGCGCCTCTATGGTGTGCCAGCGCGCATTGCGGTCCGCGCGGTGCCGGGCGATCCGGTCGGCCATCTCGGCATCGAGCGCCTGCGCCGTGGCGATATAGGCGAGCCGGCCCGCGCAGGCTTCCACCCGCTGCTGCGCATAGCGGCTCTTGCCCGAACGCGCGCCGCCCAGCACGAGCAGGCTGGTCATGCGAGGCCCCGCCGCGCCAGCGCCAGCAGTCCTTCGATATCGAGGTGCCGCTCCAGTTCGCCCGCCAGTTCGTCGAGCGCGGCATCCACCGCACGGTCGTGGTCCGCGCCGTTCGAGCGCGCGCCGAACCGCGCCAGCATGGCCGCGCGCAGCCCGGGTGCGGCGAACAGGCCGTGGCAATAGGTGCCCAGCACATGCCCGTCGGCGCTGATCGCTCCATCGGCGCGCGCGCCGTCCAGGCAGGCGAAGGCGCGGGCCGCGCCCGTCCCGGTGGTTTCGCCCATGTGCATCTCGTACCCCTCGAACGCCGCGTCCAGCGCCGTGCCGCGCACGCGCCGCAACGCCTTTCCCGGGGTGAGCGCGGTTTCCACGTCGAGCAGGCCCAGCCCGGCTATTTCGGACGGATCACCCTCGATCCCCAGCGGATCGGCGATCCGGCGGCCGAGCATCTGGTATCCGCCGCAAATCCCCAGCACCGCGCCGCCGCGCCGGTGATGGGCGAGGATGTCGATGTCCCAACCCTGCGCGCGCAGAAACGCCATGTCGGCGATCGTCGCTTTCGATCCCGGCAGCACGATCAACGCGGCATGGGCCGGGATCGGCGTGCCGGGCGGCACCATCGCCACGTCCACCTCCGGCTCCTGCCGCAAGGGATCGAGATCATCGAAGTTGGCGATGCGCGGCAGGATCGGGCACGCCACCAGCTTGCGCCCCGGCATGGCCGACGCCGCGCGGTCGAGCACCACCGCATCCTCGCTGGGCAGGCGCGCGGTGGCCGCGATCCAGGGCACCAGCCCGAAGCCGCGCCAGCCCGTCAGCCGGGCGATCGCGTCGTAACCATCCGCGAACAGCGCCGGATCGCCCCGGAATTTGTTGACGATGAAGCCCCGGATCATCGCCGCGTCGACCGGATCGAGCACCGCGCGCGTCCCCGCCAGCGCAGCGATCACCCCGCCCCGGTCGATGTCGCCCACCAGCACCACCGGCACATCCGCCGCGCGGGCAAAGCCCATGTTGGCGATATCGCCATCGCGCAAGTTGATCTCGGCCGGCGAACCGGCGCCTTCGACGATCACCAGATCGCAGCGCGCGCGCAGGCGCTGCCAGCTTTCAAGCACTTCGGGCAGCAGGCTGCGCCGCCCTTCGCGGAAATCGGCCGATCCCAGCGTGCCGCGCACCCGGCCATGCACCACGAGCTGCGACGTGCGATCCGCCTGCGGCTTCAGCAGCACGGGATTCATGTCGGTATGCGGCGCGGCGCGCGCGGCCAGCGCCTGCAGCGCTTGCGCCCGGCCGATCTCGCCGCCATCGACCGTGACCGCCGCGTTGTTCGACATGTTCTGCGGCTTGAACGGCAGGACGCGGATGCCCCGGTTGGCCAGCGCGCGGCACAGCCCCGCGACCAGCACCGATTTGCCGACATCGGAACCGGTCCCCTGCACCATCAGGCCAGCCATGCCATTCCTCCCGCTATCAGCCATCCCAGCCCGCAGGCCCGAACATAGACACGCCGCGCCGCCACCAGCACGGCAAGACCGGCTTCTCCTCCCTCACCGATCCACGGTTTGTCCAGCACCGCCCCATCGTAACGGACCGGGCCGGCCAGCCGGACGCGGAGCACTCCGGCCATGGCCGCCTCGGGCCAGCCGGCGTTGGGGGAGGCATGGCGTGCATGATCGCGCCACACGATGCGCCAGCCGCCTCCGCCCGCCAGACAGAGCAGCAGCGCGGAAAGGCGCGCCGGCGCCAGATTCAGCAGATCGTCGCTGCGCGCCGCCGCCCAGCCGAACGCGCGCAGCGGTGGTTCGGGATGGCCGATCAGGCTGTCCGCCGTGTTCACCGCCTTGTAGGCCCACGCCCCCGGCAGCCCCAGCACGAGCAGCCAGAACAGCGGCGCGACCACGCCATCGCAGAAGCTTTCCGCCAAGCTCTCGATCGCGGCGCGGGCTATTCCGGCCTGATCGAGCGCGGCGGTATCGCGCCCCACGATCCGGCCCACGGCCTTGCGTGCGGCCGGCAGGTCATCGCGCGCCAGCGCCGCGATCACCGGGCGCACGTGATCGTCGAGGCTGCGCTGCGCCAGCGCGGGCCAGGCGGCCAGCGCGAGCAGCGGCCAGGCCAGCGGACCCGCCGCCCAGCGGATCGCGTGCTCCACCGCGAGCGCCCCGAGCGCCGCAACGGCGATCAGCAGCGCAACGGTGACCGTGCCCAGCAGGCGCCGGGCAAAGTCACTTAAGCCGGGCCGGTTCCAGCGGCGTTCACAGGTTGCGATCAGCCGCGCAAACGCGCCGACAGGATGCCCGGTCACCGCGTGCAGCCGGGCCGGCCAGCCCAGCCCGGCGTCGAGCGCCAGCGCGACCAGCGCGACCAGCGCGACAGGCTCAGCCATCGGCCCGTCCCTGCGCCAGCGCCGCATCCAGCCGCGCGCGTTCCGCGTCGTCGGCCGGCAGACCAAGGCGCAAGAGATCGGAGTGATCCGCGCAAGGCCGGGTCAGGATGCGGCGGCGGGCGAGCATGGCGAACAGCCGCCCGGCCTCCGGCGTGCGCACCAGCCGGAACAGCGGGCAGGCGCCCTCCGGCGAAAGGCCGTGGCGGCGCAGCACGCGATCGAGCGCGGCGGCCCGCGCCGGCAGCGCCTGCCGGGTATCGGCGATCCACGTCCGGTCGGCATAGGCCGCCGTGCCGAGCGCCAGCGCGGCGGCATGGACAGGCCAATCGCCCAGCAGATGGCGCAGCGCCGCCAGGACCCCCTCCGGCGCGATCAAGAAGCCCAGCCGCAACCCGGCCAGCCCGAAGAACTTGCCGAACGAGCGCAGCACGATCAGCCGACGCTGCGGGGCGACCAGCGCCGCCACGCTGGCGTCCGGCGCGCAATCGGCGAAGGCTTCGTCCACGATCAGCCAGCCGCCATGCGCTTCCTGATGCGCGAGCAAGGCCAGCGCGCGGGCGGGCGCGAGCACCGTGCCATCGGGGTTGTTGGGGTTGCCGAGGACGATGGCGGTTGCACGAGGCGGCGGGTCTTCGCCCGAAGCCAAGGCCGCTCCGGGCGCGAAGGCGTCGCGATAAGTGCCATAGGCGAGCGGCGGGGTCAGGCCGGGCAGGTCCAGCACACGGGCCAGCAGGCGCAGCGCCGTCTCGCTGCCAGGCACGGCCATGCAGAGGTTGGGAGCCACGCCGAAATGCCCGGCTGCCCGCGCTTCCAGCCGGGCGAGCGCCTGCGTGTCGGGCAGGCCGCGCCAGTCGATCGCCAGTGCCGGGGGCGGCTGCCACGGCACGGGATTGATCCCGGTCGAAAGGTCCAGCCAGTCCTCCGGCGCGCCGCCGAAGCGCGCGCAAGCGTCCGCGATCCGCCCGCCGTGGTGGGTGAAAGCCCCGCTCATCCGGTCACCGCCAGCACCAGCAGCCCCGCCGTTTCGAGCAGCTCGATCCCGGCGCCGTGCCCGTCGCCCGAGATGCCGCCGATCCGCGCGCGCAGCCACCACGCCCACAGCGGCACCAGACCAAGCACGAGCAGGAGCGCCGGGTTGGTCAGCACGGCGCCCACGGCAAGGCCGCCCAGCCAGAGCGCGAAAACCCACCCGCTCGCGCCCGCCCGGAACAGCGTACCCATTCCCGCGTGCAACGGCGGCAGGGTGATCGCCCAGGCGATCGGCCCCAGCCGCGCCAAGACCGGCACCAGCAGCAGCGCGGGCGGCACCGACACGGTGAGGGCAAGGTGCAACAGCACCAGCTTGGCCGCCACTTGCAGCCCGATGGCGACCACACCGAAGCTGCCGATATGCGGATCGGCCAGCACGGCGGAGACGCGCGCGCGATCTTGGTGCGCCGCCCCGGCCGCGTCCGCGATGTCGCCCAGCCCATCGAGGTGCAGCGCACCGGTGATCGCGATCCACGCGGCCAGCGCCAGCAGCGCGGCAAGCCAGGGATCGCGGTGCAGACCCAGCCACGCGGCAGCGGCCACCGCGCTGCCGACGACCAGCCCGGCGGCGGGAAACCAGCGGATCGCCCGGCCGAAGTCCGCCTCGTCCGCCGGAATCACCGGCAGCGGCAGGCGCGTCAGGAATTGCAGGGCGAGCAGGCAAGGTCTCACGGCGCGTTCCCCGACCGGAGGTCCGTGATCTGGCCAGCCGGCTTCTCCCCCGGCCAGACCTTGAACGAGAGCAAGGCGCCATAGGGCAGGTCCAGCGCCCAGACGGCGCGATGGTCCAGCCCGGTCAGGACCGAGACCGCCGCGCGCATCGCGCCGGCGTGGGTGACGACCAGCGTCGCGCGATCGCGTTCGCGGATCGCCTGCCCTACCCGATGGCATAACGCCGACCAGCGCTCGCCGCCCGGCGGGGGGCAGGCATCGGGATCATCCCAGAACCGGGCGAGATCGGCCTGCGGCACGGCGTCCGGGGCACGGCCGCCCCAGGCTCCGAAATCGAGTTCGCGCCAGCGCGGATCGACAGCCAGCGGCAAGGCGCGGGCCTGCGCGAGCGCTTCCGCCGAGGCCCGCGCGCGCCGGAGATCGGACGTGACGATCCCCGCGACGTCCAGCGCCATCGCCGGCGCGAGCAGCCTTGCGCAGCCGGGATCGTGCGCCGCAACGTCGGTGTGCCCCAGCAGCAGGCCGGGCCGAAGTGGCGGACCGTGCCGCAGCAGGTGAAGCGTCACGGCTTTCATAGGGCCTGCGCCACCGCCGCTTCGGCAAAGGTCGCCATGCCGTTGTGGGCGGCAAGGGCGGCGCGCACCAGTGGCACCGCGACCGCCGCGCCCGATCCCTCGCCCAGCCGCAGATCGAGGCGCAGCAGCGGCTCCAGCCCGAAGTGCCCGAGCAGCCGCGTATGCGCCTGTTCGGCCGAGCAATGCGCGGCAAGACAATGATCGGTAAATGCGGGCTGTGTGGCGACCAGCGGGGCAATCGCGGCGCAACAGATGAACCCGTCAAGCAGCACCGGCACGCGCAGCCGCCTGGCGGCCAGGATCGCGCCGGCCATGGCCGCGATTTCGCGCCCACCAAGCCGGCGCAACGTCTCTAACGGGGTAACGCACTGCGCGCCATGCAACGCCAGCGCGCTTTCGACGGCCGCGACCTTGCGCGCGATGCCGGCATCGTCGACGCCACTGCCGCGCCCACACCAGTCCGCCGCATCGCCACCGAAAGCCTGCGCGCACAGCGCGGCGGCGGGCGTGGTGTTGGCGATCCCCATTTCGCCCACGAACAGAAGATCGGTATCCGCCGCCACGCTTTGCGCCCCGGCATTGAGCGCGGCGAGGCATTCCGCCTCGCTCATCGCCGCCGCGCTGGCGATGTCGCCGGTCGGGTGGTCGAGATCGAGCGCAACCACGGACAGCGCCGCGCCGCACGCCCGCGCCAGCGCGTTGATCGCCGCGCCGCCGGCGTGGAAATTCGCGACCATCTGCGCGGTCACGTCCACGGGAAAGGCGCTGACGCCGCGCGCGGCCACACCGTGGTTGCCGGCGAACACGGTCGCCCGCACCCGATCGAGCACCGGCCGTTCGCGCCCCTGCCAGGCCGCCATGAACAACGCGATCTCCTCCAGCCGCCCCAGCGATCCCGCCGGCTTGGTCAGCACCGCCTGCCGCGCGCGCGCCGCGGCCAGCGCGGCATCGTCGGGCTGCGGCAAGGCGTCGAGCGCGGCGCCGAACGCTGCCGCATCCTGGAAGCGGATCATGGCCAGACAATCATGGGCAGACATAGCCATCAGGCGGGGTGCGCGTGATGAAGTGCCCCTTCACGCCTTCCGGCCATTCGGCATAGGGCACAACGCCTTCCGCGCTTTCGGCGTGGCGGGTGGCATAGCCCAGGATCGCGCGGGCCGCCGCCTCGTCGGGCGTGAAGCCGCCCAGCACATAGCCGATCCGGCCGGGCGCGCGGATATGGACCGTGCAATGGCGCTGGCAGGCGAACAGGCAGGCCATTTCCTGCACCGCCACGCCGGCAAGGCCCGGTTCCCGTGCCTGAACCTGCCGCAAGGCCTCGGCGAGCAGCGCGCCACCGCGCCGCCCGCCTTCGTCCTCGCGCCGGTCGGCGGACAGGCGGCAGGTGGAGCAGACCACCACTGCCGGCCCCGCTGCAACCGCGCGCAGCATCAGAACCGGCTCCGCAGGCCGATATAGACCGTCCGGCCCAGGCTGCCGTAACCGCTGGCGGTCTCGTAGTGCCGGTCGGCCAGGTTTTCGATGCGGCCATGGACCGTCAGCCCGCCAGCCACGCGCCACTGCACGCGCAGGTCGACCAGCCAGTAGTCGGGCAGGGTCGCGCGGCTGCCCGCGCGGTCGAACGTTGCGCCGGCGTAGCGCGCGGCCACGCTGGCCTTCACCCCTTGCGGCAGATCGATTCCGCCTTCGATATTGGCGAGATGGCGCGGCACGCGGGCAAGCTGGCGGCCGAAGTCGGCGCCGCCGGGCGACCGGTCCTGTGCTGAGATCCAGCTGTAGTTGGCTTGCGCGAACAGCACGCCGATCCGCGCATCGCCGCTCAGTTCGATGCCCCGCGCGTGCGCCTTGCGGACATTGGCGTAATAGCCGAAGCGCGTCGTGGTGGTGCCGGGCACATAGCAGGACGCGGGCAGCGTGCCGCTTGTTGGGCAATAGGCGAAGTCGATCAGGTTGTCGGTGTCGCGCTCGAACCATGTCGCGGAACCGTGCAGCACGCTGCCCAGCGCCTGCTCGAAGCCGGCCGACCAGCCCTTCGCCTTTTCGGGCCAGAGGTCCGCGTTGCCGTAGAGGCTGAACAGCTGGTAGAGCGACGGGGCCTTGAACCCTTCGTCATAGCTGGCGCGCAGCACCGTCCTGCCCGCGTTGGGTGTATAGACCCCGCCGGCGCTGAACACCGTGTTGCCACCGAAGCGCGACTGGTGATCGTAGCGCACGCCGCCATTGAGCGTCAGCCCAGCAAGCGGCGTCGCGCGCAGCTCGCCATAGAGGCTGTCGGTCGATGCCGCCTGGGGCACAAGGGCATAGGGCGCGGTGTTGTTGCCGGGCGAGGCCGTGGTCATGCGCTGTTCCTCGCGCTCGGCGCCGAACACGGCCTGCACCGCGTCGGAAAGGCGCAGCGAGCCCTGGTACTCGAAGCGGCGGACGCGGCCGTGGGCATCGAAATTGAGCGGACGGATCGCGCGGGCGGGGTCGTAGTTCTCGCGGTCCGTCTCGGTCCGCATCGCCGCCAGCCGGTTGGTGAAGCGGCCGTCGAGCAGCGCCAGATTGAGCCCCGCATAGCCCGACCATTCCTTCGTCCGGCCATAGATGAGCGAATCGCCCGCCGTGCTGTCGAAATCGTTGCGCGCGTCGGCCCAGTAGCCGCGCAGGTCCAGCGACAGGTTCGGCGCCAGCTTGACCGTGGCTGTGCCACTGGCGGAGGTGCGGCGGTATCCGTCGGGCTCGGTGCCATTGCTGCGCGCTGAGATGCCGTCGGTGGAGAAGGTCGAGGCGGACAGCCGCCAGTCGACCAGCGTGCCCGTGCCGCCGACGCCGGCTTGCGCGTTCACCGTATCGTGCGTGCCCGCCTCGACCGCCAGGCCGCCTTCCAGCGGCTTTTCCGCCCGCCGCGTGGTCACGTTGATGACGCCGCCGATCGCGTCGCTGCCCCACAGGATCGATTGCGGGCCGCGCAGGATCTCGATGCGTTCGATGTCATCGACCAGCAGGTTGGCGAAGGCATAGCCGCCGGACGTGGCGGAAGGATCGGACAGGCGCATTCCGTCGATCACCATCACCGACTGGCCGGCGTCCGCACCCCTAATGCGCAGCGACGTGGCGGCGCCGTAACCGCCGTTGCGCGAAAGGCTGATGCCCGGCGTGCGGACCAGAAGATCGGTCACGGCCAGCGGCTGCGCCTGGCGGATGGCCGCCTCGTCCAGCACGGTGACGGTGGAGGAGACGCGATCCTGCGCGACCGGCGTGCGCAGCGCGGTGACGACGATGGAGGTGTCGGGAGCGGCGTCAGGGGCCGGATCTTCGGGGTAAGGGGCAGCATGGGCGGCCACGGGAAGGCCCAGCGAAAGGGAAAGGGCAGAAACAACGGAACAACGGGTCAGGCGCATGGTGCGGTTCCCTGGATACGAACGGCGATGACCTGCCGCTCGGACCGCAAGGAAAACGCCCGCCGCGCGACGCCCCGGGAGATGGCCGGGGGCACGAGACGACGCTTCCCGCACGGTCTTCCCGGCAGGCAGTGGCTGTCGTTGCGCGAGGGATCGTCCCGCCTTTGGCGCGGGAACCTCGAACGTCCGGTGCACCCTGCCCGAACGAAGAACGACCGCGTCAGGCAGGTCTCCTGGCTCACGGGTCAATGCCGGTCCGGCCGCCTTCTCAGGACGGTGAAGTCCCAATGGCGTGATGGCCGGTCGGCTCGCCGCTTACAGTTGCAGGGGCAGCCGGGGTTTCGCACCCCGTTCCCTTTTGATCCCCTTTCGGGGAACCTGTCGCAGAGCGGCGGATAGCTTCGCGCCGGCGATGCCGCAAGCGCGAATGCTTGCGGCATCGCGCCGCTTCGCTTATCACGGTCGGCGTAACGGGTGCCCGAAAGGGCTTAATCGGGAAGTCCGGCCGGCGGAAATCCGCCGAATCCGGCACTGCTCCCGCAACTGTGACCGGTGAGCGCATCGCCATCATGCCATTGGGGTTCCGGCCCTGAGAAGGCGGCGATAGGCGCGATGATCCGGGAAGTCAGGAAACCGGCCCGCTATCGTCGTTCCTTCGCGCGGGCGGGATGCACCGGGCGGACGAGGGCTTCTCCCTTGGCGGACGACATAAGTGCGTTTGTTGCCGAAGGGGGCCTGTGATGAACTGCGTCTGACATCCACGACAACCGCAGCAGACGTGCGCCCCGGCCCCGAGCTTTCGGTTCCGCGCCCGCCCGCGCATCGCAAAGGCCCCCGCGCCGCAGCCGATGGTCGCGCGCGCGGCCACAACGCGAAATCCAACCCGTTCAGGAGACCCCTCATGGTCCGCAATACCCGGTTCGAACTGTCCGTCTTCGGGCTTCTCGCCCTCGTCATGCTCATCACGCGCAGCCATTCGCTGAGCCAGGTCATCCACCTGCCCGATACCAGCCTGGCCAGCTTTTTCGTGCTCGGCTTCTTCGTCCGCCGCGCGGCCGCGTTCGGCGCGCTGTTCCTGCTGGGCTATGCCATCGACGTGGTGGTGATCGGCTGGTTCGGCCAGTCGGCCTTCTGCTTTACGCCCGCCTACGGGATGCTGGTGCCCGCCTATGGCGTGATGTGGCTGGCCGGACGGTACGCGCAGACCCGGCTGGGCGAAAGCCTGGCCGCCCTGCCGATCATGGCCGTGCTGCTGATCTGCGCAACGTTCGCGTCCGAACTGCTTTCGAGCGGCGGTTTCTACTTCCTCGGCGGCCGCTTCGCCGATCCGACGCTCGCAGGTTTCCTGCCGCGCATCGGGCGCTATTTCCCGTCGACGCTGTGGGCGACGCTGGGCTGGAGCGGCCTGGCCGCCGCCGCGTTCTCGCTGCTGTTCCTGATCCGGCCCGAGCTGCGCGAAAGCGAGCGCCGGTGAGCGGGTCCGAAGACAACGCGCACCGCGAGCGCACCCGCCGGCACAAGGCGCTGGTCGACGCCAAAATCGCCGCCGCCACGCGCGACAAGGGCCTGCTGCTGGTGCTGACCGGCAACGGCAAGGGCAAGTCCTCCAGCGCCTTCGGCATGGTCGCGCGCACGCTGGGATACGGTCGCAAGGCGGCCGTGTTCCAGTTCATCAAGGGGGCCGAGAACGTGGGCGAGCGCGCCTTCTTCTCGCGCCATCCCGACGTGATCTGGGAAAAGTGCGGCGAAGGCTTCACCTGGGAAACGCAGGACCGCCAGCGCGATATCGCCGCCGCGCGCGCCGGCTGGGAAAAGGCCAGGGCCGCGCTGGCCGATCCGGCGATCAGCCTCGTGGTGCTGGACGAGCTCACCTACCTCGTCACCTATCGCTATCTCGCGCTCGACGAGATCATGCCCGCGCTGGAAGCGCGACCGGCGATGCAGCACGTCGTCATCACCGGCCGCGCCGCCGACGAGGCGCTGATCGCCGCGGCCGACACCGTCAGCGCGATCCGCGACGTGAAGCACGCCTTCCGCGACGGCGTGCGCGCGCAGGAAGGGATCGACCGGTGAAGGCGGCGCGGTGCCCGGCCCTGCTGGTCAGCGCGCCGGCATCCGGGCAAGGCAAGACGCTGGTGACGGCGGCGCTGGCCCGCCGTCACCGCCAGGCCGGGCGCAAGGTTCGCGTGTTCAAGTGCGGCCCGGACTTCCTCGATCCGATGATCCTCGAACGGGCAAGCGGCGCGCCGGTCTATCAGCTCGACCTGTTCATGGTGGGCGAAGCCGGATGCCACCACCTGCTGGCCGATGCCGCGCGCGAGGCCGATCTCGTCCTCGTCGAAGGCGTGATGGGCCTGTTCGACGGCGATCCGTCCGCCGCCGATCTGGCCGCCCGCTTCGGCCTGCCCGTGCTGGCGGTGGTGGACGGCAGCGCCATGGCGCAGAGCTTCGGCGCGCTGGTCCATGGGTTGGCCACCTACCGCGATGACGTGCGGGTGATCGCGGCGCTGGCCAACCGCGTTGCGGGAGAGCGTCACGCGGCCATGCTCGGCCAAAGCCTGCGCGGCGGCGTGCAGTGGCTGGGCGCCCTGCCCCGCGATGCCGGCATGGCCTTTCCCGAGCGCCATCTCGGGCTGGTGCAGGCAGACGAGATCGCCGATCTCGACGGGCGCATCGACCGGGCGGCCGCCGCGCTGCCGGGCGAGGCCTGCTGGCTGCCGGCGCCGGTGGATTTCACCGGACACGCAGCCCCCTCCTCCGCGGGACGCGATCTCGCCGGGCTGCGGATCGCCGTCGCGCGGGATGCGGCGTTCGGTTTCCTCTATCCCGCCAACCTCGATTGCCTGCGCGCGATGGGCGCCACGCTGGCGTTCTTCTCGCCCCTCGCCGATACCACGCTGCCCCCGTGTGACGCGCTGTGGCTACCGGGCGGCTACCCGGAACTTCACCTAGACCGGCTGGCCGGCAACCACGCCATGCGCGATGCGATCCGCGCGCACCATGCGGCGGGAAAGGCGGTGCTCGCCGAATGCGGGGGCATGCTCTATTGCCTGGAGGCACTGGACGACGGCAAAGGCGCGCACGCCCCGATGCTGGGCCTGATGCCGGGCCGGGCGACAATGCAGGCGAGCCTTGCCGCGCTGGGATTGCAGGACATGGCGCTGCCCGCGGGCAGCCTGCGCGGCCACACGTTCCACTATTCCCGGATGGATACCCCGTTATCCCCCGTTACCCGGGCCAAAAACCCCGGCGGCCGGACCGGCGAAGCCCTGTACCGGCAGGGATCGCTGCACGCCACCTACATGCATTTCTATTTCCCCTCCTCGCCCGCCGCTGTCGCCAGCCTGTTCGGGGCATGACCCGGCCGGGTCCTGCGCATGAAGACGGACGATTCCTGCGCAGATCGCATATAACCCGCGCGGCGCGATGCGATAAATCCGGCGCAGTTTCGCATCCCGGGAGCAGGCAGGCAATCGATGGCAACCAACGTGACCACGACCATAGACAGCCGGCTCAAGCGCGTGCTGCGGCACATGCCCGCGCCGGTGGGCATCGTCACCAGCTTCGATCCCGCAACGAACGCACCCGTCGGCCTCGCCATGTCCGCGATCATGCCGGTGTGCCTCGATCCCTGCGCCATGGCGATCTGCGTCAACCGGTCGGGATCGAGCCACGACGCGATGATCCGCGCGGGGCGTTTCTGCATCAATCTGCTGCATGACGCGCATGACGCGCACATGGCGCCGTTCGCCGGCGCGGCCGCGCGCGAGGAACGCTTCGCGCAGGACGACTGGCGCCAGCATGGCCCGGTCTGGTTCATCGAGGGCGCGCCCGCGAACATCTTTTGCGACATTCGCGAGCGCGTGCCCTATGGAACGCATGACCTGCTGGTGGGCGAGGTCTATGACCTGTTCGACAACGGCAGCGAGGATATCCTTGGCTGGGCGAACGGTGCGCTCGGCCGGATCAATCCACTGCGGTAACCGGGTTCAGGCCAGAACCGCGCGATAGCGGGCGGCGACCTCGCTGCGGGACAGTTGGGGGCCAAGCGCCACGCGCGCCGACTGCATGGCGTCCCAGCCGGCCAGATCGGCCAAAGGCGGGATCGTCACGCCCTCGCCGCGATCGAGACCAACCAGCGCGGCATCGACCAGGTCGTTCACGTCCATCACCATTTCCGCCGGGAAGGCATCGACGTCCTTGCCCGAACGCTCCCAGATCTCGGTGCGCGTCGCGCCCGGAAGCACCGCCTGCACATGCACGCCGCTGCCCGCCAGTTCGGTGGCCAGCCCCTGCGACAGGTTCAGGATGAACGCCTTGCTGCCGCTGTAGGCGCCGTCGAACATCTCCGGCGCCAGCGCGAGGACCGACGCGATGTTGACGATCGCGCCTGCGCCCTCGTGCGTCAGGCGCAGCGCCGCGGCGCGGGCCAGCAGGGCGGGTGCGGTGATGTTGAGCGCGATCAGCCGCGTCACTTCCTCGGCCGGACTGGTGACCAGCGTGCCGGTGAGCGCCATGCCGGCATTATTGACCAGCAGGCCCAGGTTCGGGACCGTGGCGATCCGGTCGGCCACGCGCGCGACGGCGGCGGGATCAGTGAGATCGGCGGGCAGGACTTCGACGGACCGGCCGGTTTCCGCGCGCAGACGCTCCGCCAGCGCGTTCAGACGGGCAACATCGCGCGCGACGAGCACCAAATCGTGCCCGCGCCGGGCCAGCCGGTCGGCATAGACGGCGCCGATACCCGTCGAAGCGCCAGTGATCACGGCGGTCGCATGGTGGGGAATAGTCATTTCAGGGTGTTCCTTCAGTTGGAAAGCTGGACGTTCGCGGTGACGGAAAGGCCGGGGCGCAGCGCGGCGAGCGCGGACTGGCCGGGATCGAGCCGTATCCGCACCGGCACGCGCTGCACGATCTTGGTGAAGTTGCCGGTGCCGGGCTCGAACGGCAACAGCGCAAACGTCGAGGCCGATCCCGGCGCGAGGCTTTCCACCGTGCCCTTCAGCTTCGCGCCGCCCAGCGCATCGATGCGAACGGTGGCATGCTGGCCGGGATGCATCCGGCGCGTCTGCGTTTCCTTGAAGTTGGCCGTCACATAAAGCGCCTGCATCGGCACCAGCGTCAGCGCGCGCGTGCCGGGCTGCACGTAATCGCCCACGCGCAGCTGCCGGTTGGCCACTACGCCATCGATCGGCGCGCGCACTTCGGTGTGGCGCAAGTCCTGGCCGGCAAGATCCAGCGCCGCGCGGGCGCGGGCCTCGCCCGCCTGTGCCTGCGCCAGCGCGGCCAGCAAATCGCCGCGCCGGGCGCCGACCACCGCCACCTGCTGGCGCGCGACCGCCAGATCGGCTTCGGACCGGGCCAGCGCCTGCCGTGCGGCAACCGCGCCCGTGCGGACGCTTTCCGCATCGCGCGCGGCCACCGCGCCCGTCGCCAGCAGCGCGTCATAGCGCCCCTGATCGGCCGAGGCGTGGCCAGCATTGGCCTGCGCCGCGCGGATCGTCGTCGCCGCAGCGCCGGCCTGCGCGCGGGCAAGCGTCTCTTCCGTGCCCTGCCGGACCAGCGCGGCCCGCGCCGCCGCCACGGCCGCCCGCGCATCAGCAAGATCGGCTTCCGCGGTCGCACGGCGCGCGCCATATTCCTCGGGATCAATGCGCAGCAGCGGCGCTCCCGCGCGGACTGCCTGGTTCTCCTCGACCAGCACCGCGCTGACGAAGCCCTTGATGCGGGGCGCCACGCTCGTCGCATCGGCGCCGACATAGGCATCGTCAGTGGACTGGCTGGCCGGCTCGGACAGGATCCAGGCCGCGCCCAGCCCCGCTGCGACAAGCGCCGCGCCTGCCGCGATCACCGCGCGCGGCGCCCTGCGCCGGGGTGCCGGCGCCACCGCGTCATCAACCTGGGATTCCGATGTGCGCTGAAGCATGGAAATGCACTCTTGCTGATATGATGATCGTAATATATATGTTGTTCATCATTCGTCCAGAGGGAAAATTGCTACCATGCCCAGATGGTCTTTCGCGCGCTTCGGCACGGACTGGTCGGACGATCCGACGGCCATGCCCACGGCCCGCAAGTTCCTGATCTTCGGATTGATGGCATTCGGGCAGTTTCTCGCCCTGTTCGACATCCAGATCGTCTCCGCCTCGCAGCGCGAGGTGGCGGCCGGGCTCGCCGCCGGGGCGGACGAAATCAGCTGGGTGCAGACCGCCTACCTGATGGCCGAACTGGTGATGATTCCCCTGTCCGGCTTCCTCGCGCGGGCACTGTCGACGCGTTGGCTGTTCGTGGCTTCGTGCACCATGTTCACGATTTCCAGCCTGCTGTGCGGCCTGTCGTGGTCGATCGGATCGATTATCGCCTTCCGCGCCTTGCAGGGCTTCACCGGCGGCGCGATGGTGCCGCTGGTGTTCGCGGTCGGGTTCACGCTGTTCTCCGGCAAGCAGCGCGCGCTGATCCCGGCCATCCTCGGCACCGTCAGCGTCCTGGCGCCGGCGCTCGGCCCTTCGGCGGGCGGATTGATCACCGACGCGCTGGACTGGCGCTGGCTGTTCTTCGTCAATGTTCTTCCGGGCCTGGCCATCGCCACGGCCTGCGCCATGCTGCTGCGGATCGACAAGGCCGACACCAGCCTGTTGCGCAGGATCGACTGGGCGCACTTCGTGGCCATGGCGGTCTTTCTCGCCGGCCTTGAATACGTGCTGGAGGAAGGCCCCCGTCACGACTGGCTGGGGGATGAAACGATCGCTATCGCCGCCTGGCTGTCGCTGGTGGGGCTGGTGCTGTTCGTGGAGCGCGCGCTGTTCTCGCCGATGCCGGTGGTTTCGCTGCGCCCGTTCCGCCGGCCGATCTTCGCCTTCGCCTGCCTGTTCAACCTGGTGATCGGCTTCGGCATGTATGCCTCGATCTCGCTGGTGCCGGTCTATCTGGCGCAAGTGCGCGGGTACGACGCCTTGCAGATCGGCAAGACGATCTTCGTGGTCGGCGTGGCGCAACTGGGGTCGACGGTCGTCGCCGCGTCGCTGTCGCAGCGCATCGACATGCGCTGGATGATCAGCGTCGGCCTTTCCCTGTTCGCGCTGAGCCTGTGGCTGACGTCGGGCATGACCAGCCAGTGGGGCTTTTCGGAACTGCTGGTGCCGCAGATGCTGCGCGGCTTCGCCCTGATGCTGTGCATCGTTCCTTCGGTGAACATGGCGCTTTCGGGCGTGCCGCCGCAGGATCTCGGCGCAGCCTCGGGCCTGTTCAACCTGATGCGCAACCTTGGCGGCGCGATCGGCATCGCAGTGGTCAACAGCTGGCTGCAGGACGATACGCGCATCGCCGCCGCGCGCCTTTCCGAAGCGCTGGGTCATCACGCGCGGCCGGCCAGCGATGTCATGGCCAGCCTGGGGCAGCGGATTGCCACGATGACGCCCGACGGCGCGCGCGCGCAGGACATGGCGCAGGCCGTGATGGCGCGCGTGATCGGGCGCGAGGCGCTGGCGCTGGGGTTCGACGACGTGTTCCGGGTGATGGCCTGGATGTTCATCGCGGCACTGGTGCTGGTGCCGTTCTGCCGGCAGGAGCCGGGCGCGACGCCCCCTCCCGCCGATGCCGCGCATTAAGGAGAAGTCTCATGCGTTTCCGCAATCTGCGGCGAGCCGCGCTCGCCCTGCTCCTGGTGACCACCACGCCGGCGATGGTCCACGCCCAGCCCGCCACCGGTGCCTGGTGGCAAGCGTTCCACGATCCGCAGCTCGACGAAACCGTCCGCCGCGCGCTGTCGGGCAATCTGGACCTTGTCGCCGCCGCCGCGCGCGTCGATCAGGCGCGGGCCATGGCCAAGGGAGCCCGCGCGGCGCTGTTGCCGTCGCTCGACGCCACTGGCGCGGCCGAAGCCGACCGGCAATCGCTCCATTCGCCGATCGGCGCGGCATCGCGGCAACTGGGCTTGCCCCGGAACTACGAACTCTATCAGGCCGGGGTGGAAGCCCGCTGGGAGATCGACCTGTTCGGAGGACTGTCGGCCCGGCGCAAGGCGGCCGCGGCCAATGCGGCGGCCACGCTGGCCGAGATGGACGCCATGCACCTGGCCATCGCGGCGGAGACGGCGGACGCCTATCTCCACTTGCGTGGGCTCCAGGAACGGCTCGCCTTGGCGCAGCAGCAGGCGCGGTTGCGCGGGGATCTGGCGGCGCTGGTGCGCCAGCGGGCCAACCAGGGCCTGGCCAGCGATTTCGATGCCAACCGCGCCGAAGCGGCCCACGCCGCCACGCTGGCCACCTTGCCGCCGCTGCGGCAGGCGATCGAAGTCGACATCGACCGGCTGGGCGTGCTGACGGGGGGAAGCGACCGGGCGTGGCTGGAACGCCTGCGCGAAACGGCCGCCATCCCCGCCCCGCTCGATCCGGCGCTGGATGCCGATCCCGCTACGCTGATGCGTCGCCGCCCCGATCTGGCCGCTGCCGAACGGCGGGGGGGCGCC
>NZ_BBXA01000014.1 GCF_001014975.1 Novosphingobium sp. MD-1
CTCTACGACCGCGCCCTGCTCAACGCCGCCGCGCTGCGCGTGGTGGGCTATACCAAGGACACGCCCAATCCGCCCGGTGGCGAGATCGTGCGCGACGCCGCCGGCAACCCGACCGGCCTGCTGCTGGCCCAGCCCAACGCCACGATCCTCTATTCGACGCTGGCCAAGGGACCCAAACTTCCCGAGGACTATCAGATCAATTCCACCCGTCACTTCATGCGCGATGTGAACAGTCTGGGCGTGACCGGCGTGATCGATGCCGGCGGCGGCTTCCAGAACTATCCCGACGACTACCGGATCATCGAGAAGCTGCACCAGGACGGCGAACTGACCGTGCGCATCAGCTACAACCTGTTCACGCAGAAGCCGAAGGAGGAACTCGCCGACTTCAGCGGATGGGTGAAGCAGGTCAGCCCCGGCCAGGGCGACGACAGCTACCGCCACAACGGCGCGGGCGAGATGCTGGTCTATTCCGCGGCCGACTTCGAGGACTTCCGCGTCGCCCGGCCCGACATGCCGCCCAGCATGGAAGGCGATCTCGAACCGGTGATCCGCCTGCTGGCCGAACACCGCTGGCCCTGGCGCCTCCACGCCACCTACGACCAGACCATCGGCCGCGCGCTCGATGTGTACGAGAAGGTCCATCGCGATATCCCGCTGACCGGGATCAACTGGTTCTTCGACCATGCCGAGACGATCAGCGACCGCAATATCGACCGCATCGCCGCGCTTGGCGGCGGCATCGCCGTGCAGCACCGCATGGCCTATCAGGGCGAATACTTCGTCGAACGCTATGGCGCCAGGGCGGCCGAGCGCACCCCGCCGATCACGAAGATGATCGCCGCGGGCATCCCGGTGGGCGCGGGCACGGATGCCACGCGCGTCGCCAGCTACAACCCGTGGGTGTCGCTGTCCTGGCTGGTCACCGGGCGCACGGTGGGCGGGCTCACGCTCTATCCCGGCGCCAATCGTGTCAGCCGGGAAAAGGCTCTGGCGATGTGGACCTACGAGAATACGTGGTTTTCCAACGAAGTGGGGAAGAAAGGTCAGATCAAGGCGGAGCAGCTTGCCGATCTGGCGGTGCTGTCGGACGATTACTTCAGCGTGCCCGAGCACGCGATCGTCCACATCCGCTCGGTCCTGACGCTGCTGGGCGGCAAGGTCGTCCATGGCGAGGGCGA
>NZ_BBXA01000015.1 GCF_001014975.1 Novosphingobium sp. MD-1
CCGACCAACATCGTCAGCCTCAACCCCCGGATCAGCACGCCGCTGGGCAAGGGCTGGTCCGCCAGCATCGCCGCCATGGCCTATTGGCGCTACACGGCCGGCGATGGCGTCTATGACATTCCCGGCAACCTGATCCGCGCGCCCGGCACCAGCCACGCCCGCTTCATCGGCAAGGAAGCCGAAGCCACGCTCGCATGGCAAACCACCGCCGAACTGGAACTGTCCGCCTCCCTCTCCGTCTTCTCACCAGGAACTTTCATCCGCCAAACCGG
>NZ_BBXA01000016.1 GCF_001014975.1 Novosphingobium sp. MD-1
TCGGAGATCGCCAAGAGCGAGCGTCCCGAACTGACCTCGGCCAAGATCATCGTCTCGGGCGGGCGCGCGCTGAAGGACGCGGAGACGTTCGCGGCGACGATCGTGCCGCTGGCGGACAAGCTGGGCGCGGGCGTGGGCGCGAGCCGCGCGGCGGTGGACGCGGGCTATGTGCCCAACGACTACCAGGTGGGCCAGAC
>NZ_BBXA01000017.1 GCF_001014975.1 Novosphingobium sp. MD-1
GTGCATCGCCTGCGCGGATCGATCGGCAACCTCAACCGCGAAGGGCGCGAACGCCTGCGCGCCGCGTTCGAGGCGGTGGACGCCCATTTCCGCCGCCTGTTCGCGCGCCTGTTCGGCGGCGGCGAGGCGCATCTGGCGCTGGTGGACAGCGACGATCCGCTGGAAGCCGGCCTCGAAATCTTCGCCCAGCCGCCGGGCAAGCGCCTGCAGTCGCTGACGCTGCTGTCGGGCGGCGAACAGGCGCTGACCGCCGTGGCGCTGATCTTCGCGCTGTTCCTCACCAACCCCGCGCCGATCTGCGTGCTGGACGAAGTGGACGCCCCGCTCGACGACGCCAACGTCGAACGCTTCTGCGACATGCTCGACGCGATGGTCGGCGAAACCCGGACCCGCTACCTCATCGTCACCCACAACGCGGTGACGATGAGCCGGATGCACCGCCTGTTCGGCGTGACCATGGTGGAAAAAGGCGTCTCGCGGCTGGTCAGCGTGGACCTTGGCGCCGCCGAGGAACTGCTGGCGACGGCGTAGCGGCGTGGACAAATTCGGGCATGGTCGGAGCGACAGTTATCCGATGTTTTTCCGTGGGGCGGTACTTCCGGACACGACGATTAGATCAGGGGTTGGAAATATCCGGAATTGCGGCGGCAGTCGTCGGAGCGTGACGTCGGCACGCTGGCGGCGGCTATCGCCATCCCCGCGCGGAAACCGGCCTTGCCGGACACTGACGCGGTTGCGGTCATAAGTGGAAGATGAGAAGCTCAGCGAATGCTCGACGAACTGCTCATCGGTTTCTTCGGGGGGCTTATTGGAGAACGTCTCTTCGGTAAGTGGGCCCGCCGCCATCCTCGCCTTACGTACCTGATCTGTATACCGCCGCTCCTTGCTGTCGCGATCCTAGCCATCAGACAAATGCTGCGAAACTAACGTCTGCTTCCCCCGCCTCTCCTGCCGTTCAGCCCCTCGTTAGCGATCCCAAATAGCGGTCATTCCTCCACAGCGGAATGTACCCCCGCCCCAGGGCCAGCCAATCAGCCGTCATCCAGCACGTAGCGCGGCCCGCTTCCTTCCTCCCCGGCACGGTCCTCCGGATTGTAGAGCCGGCATCGCGCCAGGCTGAGGCAGCCGCAGCCGATGCAGGCGTCCAGCTTCTCGCGCGTGCGCTCCAGCGTGGCGATGCGGCGGTCGATCTCGCCCCGCAGCGAACGGCTGATGCGCGCCCAGTCACGCGCATTGGGCGTGCGCCCCTGCGGCAGCGCGGCCAGTTCGCGCTCGATCTCGGCCAAACCCAGCCCCAGCTTCTGCGCGATCAGGATGAAGCTGAGCCGCCGGATGTCCGACCGCAGGAAGCGCCGCTGGTTGCCGCTGCTGCGCACCGATTCGATCAGCCCGCGCTGCTCGTAATAGCGGATGGCGGACACGGCGAGGCCGGTACGCCGCGCCAGCGCGCCTATCGGGATCAGGTCGTTACGGTTCATGAAGCCATCGTATTCATAACTTGACCTCAAGTCAGCTTTAGATTGCATCGTCACGAGCATCGATTCGCAACCATCCCCGAAAGGACACAGAACGATGCAGCCCGCCCGCCTTGAACACGTCAACATCACCGTCAGCGATCCCGAACGCATGGCATCGTTCCTGTCTCGGCTGTGCGGGTGGGAGGAACGCTGGCGCGGCCCTTCGCAACTGGGCGGCTGGACCATCCACGTCGGCAGTGCCGATACCGACTATCTCGCGCTGTGGACGCCCGACGAGAAGCGGCCGATGCGCTTCGCCAAGAGCCTGCCGCTCAACCATGTGGGCCTGCTGGTAGACGATCTGGACGCGGCGGAGCGCACCGTCATCGAGGCCGGACTCGTGCCGTTCAACCACGCGGATTACGAACCCGGCCGGCGGTTCTACTTCTTCGATTGGGACGGCATCGAATTCGAAGTGGTCAGCTACACCTGACCGGCCGCACCCACCACCAGGCAAGCCGCCGCCATGAGCAGGCCGGCAAAACGGTTCGAGCGAAACCGCGCCAGGGCGCTGTCGCCGTCATCCGGCCGCAGCGTCCCGGCCTGCCAGGCGAGATGCGCCGCCACGGGCAGCAGAGCCAGCAGGGCCACGGGATCGGGCCGCACCAGCCACACCGCGCCGCCCCAGCACGCCACCGCCATGGCATAGAGCGCGCCCACGCCCGCCTTGACGTGCCGGCCCAGCGACAGAGCGCTCGATCCCACGCCCACGAGCGCGTCATCCTCGCGGTCCTGGCAGGCGTAGATCGTGTCGTAGCCCATGCACCACGCCCAGCAGCCCGCGTAAAGCAGGCCCAGCCCGCCCAGCCGGTCGAACCCTGCCACTTCCACCCAGCCGACCGGCGCGCCCCAGGTGAAGACCAGCCCCAGCCACGCCTGCGGCCAGCCGGTGATGCGCTTCATGAACGGATAGGCCGCCACCAGCGCCAGGCTGCCCAGCGCCACCACCTGCGCCTGCCAGCGCAGTTGCAGCAGGACCACCAGCCCGATCAGGCACAGCACCAGCAGCCACACCCACGCCGCTTTCGCCGAAACGCGCCCGCTCGCCACCGGCCGCGCCGCCGTGCGCGCCACCTGCCGGTCGAGATCGGCATCGACGATGTCGTTATAGACGCACCCCGCCCCGCGCATCGCGATCGAGCCGAGCAGCAGCCACAGCACGATCGGCCAGCGCGCGGCTCCCCCCGCCAGCAGCACGCCCCAGGCGCAGGGCCAGAACAGCAGCCACCAGCCAATCGGCCGGTCGAACCGCGCCAGCAGCGCGAAATCGCGCAAGCCCGGCGGCAGATGCGCAACGAGGCCGCGAAGTTCGCTATCGGGAACGATCTGTGCGGAGGTCATGGCGACGCTATAGCACCTCGTCTTTCCCGGGAAAGCGGGGATGACGCAGGGCGCGTGCGGCGATAAGGAACCATGATGCCCGCCACCCCCGCCTGGCCCCCACGCAGCGCGCCGCGCCTGTTCGTCGAAACGCCCCTGCGCGAAGGCATGACCCTGCCGCTGGACGGGCCGCAGGCGCACTATCTCGCCAAGGTCATGCGCGTGACGCCGGGCGATGCGGTGATGCTCTGCGACGACAGCACCGGCGAATGGTTGGCGCGCGTGACCAATGCGGGCAAGCGCGACGTCATGCTGGAAATCGAACGGCGCCTGCGCCCCCGCGAAGCGGTGCCCGATTTCTGGCTGTGCCCCGCGCTGCTCAAGAAACCGAACTTCGACCTCGTTCTCGAAAAGGCGACCGAACTGGGGGTCGGCACGGTCCGCCCCATGCTGACGCGGCGCTGCGTGGCGGACAAGCTCAACCCCGAACGTGCCCGCGCCATCGTGACAGAGGCGGCGGAGCAATGCGCGCGCACCGCGTTGCCCGTGCTGGCCGATCCAGCAAAGCTGGAGGCGCTGGTGCGCGACTGGCCGGCGGAGCGCGCCCTGTTCTTCGCCGACGAGACCGGCGGCGCGCCCGCCGCCGCCGCCTTTGCCGCGCATCCCGGCCCGGCCGGGCTGCTCACCGGCCCCGAAGGCGGGTTCGACGATGCCGAGCGCGCACTGATCCGCGCCCATCCCGCCGCCGTGCCCATATCGCTTGGCCCGCGCATCCTGCGGGGGGAAACCGCGGCCATCGCGGCTACCGCGCTGTGGATGGGAATTTCCGGCGACTGGAACGGCTGAGCCTTCCATTTTCGGGATAGTGTATTTCCGATTTCGCGCTGGCCAGAAGGCCTTGCAGGCACTAACGGAACGCGCATGAGCACGCGGCAAGTTTCAAATAGCAACGATCCCGTCATCGAAAGCCGCGAGCAGCTCGTGGCCCCCATGCAGCGCGGTGAAAAACCACGCGAAAACTGGCGGATCGGCACCGAGCACGAGAAGTTCGTCTATAGCACGCGGGATTATCACGCCCCTTCCTATGCGGAACAGGGCGGCATCCGCGACCTGCTGATGGCGCTGACCGAATACGGCTGGGAGCCCATCATCGAAGGCGGCAACGTGATCGCCATGGGCGGGGCCGACGGCACCGTCAGCCTGGAGCCGGCAGGGCAGTTGGAGCTCTCCGGCGCGCCGCTGGAAAACCTGCACGAAACCTGCGCCGAAACCGGCCGCCACCTGGCGCAAGTGAAGGCGATCGGCGACAAGCTTGGCATCGGCTATCTCGGCCTGGGCCTGTGGCCCGACAAGCGCCGCGAAGACCTGCCGATCATGCCCAAGGGCCGCTACGAGATCATGCTGCGGCACATGCCGCGCGTCGGCTCGATGGGCCTCGACATGATGCTGCGCACCTGCACCATCCAGACCAACCTCGATTACGCGAGCGAGGCGGACATGGTGCAGAAGTTCCGCGTCAGCCTGGCCCTGCAACCGCTGGCGACCGCGCTGTTCGCCAATTCGCCGTTCCTCGAAGGCAAGCCCAACGGCTTCCTCTCGTACCGCAGCCACATCTGGTCGGATACCGATCCGGCGCGCACGGGGATGCTGCCGTTCGTGTTCGAGGATGGCTTCGGCTACGAACGCTATGTCGACTACATGCTCGACGTGCCGATGTATTTCGTGTTCCGCGACGGCAAGTATATCGACGCCGCCGGCCAGTCGTTCCGCGATTTCCTGGATGGCAAGCTGCCCGCGCTGCCCGGCGAAAAGCCGCTGAAGTCGGACTGGATCGACCATCTTTCCACCGCCTTCCCCGAAGTGCGGCTCAAGAGCTTCCTCGAAATGCGCGGCGCCGATGGCGGCCCGTGGAGCCGCATCTGTGCGCTGCCCGCGCTGTGGGTGGGCCTGCTCTATGACCAGACCGCGCTCGACGCGGCCTGGGATCTGGTGAAGGACTGGGACATGGACGGGCGCGAGCGCCTGCGCTCCAGCGTGCCCAAGCTGGGCCTCGACGCGCCCCTTCCGGGCGGCGGGACGCTACGTGACATCGCCGGCGAAGTGCTGCGCATCGCGCGCGCCGGGCTTTCGGCGCGCAACCGCCTCAACGCCGCCGGCGACAACGAAACGGGCTACCTGCTCCCGCTCGACGAGATCGTCAGCACCGGCAAGACTCCGGCCGAACGGCTGCTCGATCTCTACCACGGCGAATGGAGCGGCGACGTTTCCAAGGTCTACGCCGTCAAGAGCTTCTGAATGGGGAGAACAAGCGCGATGATTCTGGTCATGGGCAGTTTCCGCCTGCCGGCGGCGAACTTCGACAAGGCGCTGCCGATGATGGCAAAGGTGATCGCCGCCACGCGGGCCGAAGACGGCTGCATTCTCTATGCCTATTCGCGCGACGTGGCCGACCCCGAAGTGATCCGCGTCAGCGAGAAGTGGCGTGATCGCGCGGCGCTCGACGCCCATTTCAAGACCGCGCACATGGCGGCCTGGGCGCAGGAACGCGCCGAACTCGGCCTCTCGGACCGTGACATCCGCATCTTCGAGACCGACGAAGGCATCCCCGTCTGAGCAGTTATTCGGCCGGCTGAAGCTCGACCCGTGCTGGCATCACACGGCGGCGCAGGCGGTTGAACGCACTGGTCAGCAGGCCGTGCTCATCCATCCACGCATGATAGGCGCGGTACTTGGGGTCCGAGGCGAGCAAGTGCTTCTCCTCGGTCTTGGCCCGCCAGTAGTAGACCGCGCTGACCAGCCCCAGCGTGACCGTGTTGCGCACCGCGTCGGTCATCGAATGGTTTACGGTCAGGAACGGCAGCGAGGCCAGCCACCAGTAGGCATTCTTGGATACGTAGGCGGGATGGCGGGTGATGGCGTAAGGCCCATTGGTGAGCACGCCGCGCCAGGTGAGGTTGGAAAAGCGCAGGCCGAACGCCACGGTCGCCCAGGCATAGGCCGCGGTCAGCAGCACCAGCGCCGCCCCCCATATCCACAATAGCGTGGTGTGACCCTGCAGCCAGAAGTCCCACTCCGCCCCGTTGGCGCGATAATCGAGCACATCGCCACCGCCCATCAGGATGAACGGCGGATAGCAGATCAACGCCGAGAGCCAGCCGCCGAGATAGGGGTTTGCCGTGCGGATCTGCGCATCCAGCGGCTTCATCGTCAGCAGATAGCCGACCATGGCGATCTGCACGTCGACCATGAACATCGTCTCGATCGTCAGGCCGGCTATCCGCACCGGATCGTGGACCGTCAGCGACCAGTCCGCCTGGACCACGGCAGCGAACCCGCCGGGCAGGATCGAGATCATGAAAGCGCAGAAGAAGCCCTTCACCGTCCACGCGCGCAAGTGGTGATAGACTTCCTCGCGCGCATAGGCTTCGCGCCCCATCAGCATCGCGCCGAAATGCCACGCTCCGTCGCGCGGGTTCACCAGCACGCGATCGAGCCACAGCACATAGGGGACGGAGCCGAGGAACAGCAGCGGGGCGATGGTCTCCAGCACGTCCATCGCGAACAGGTACTGCCCGCGCCAGTACCAGCGCCCCAGGCAATAGACGAAGCCGATCAGCGTCCACGTCGCCCACAGCCCGGCCAGCTTGGTGATCGCAATGTCCATCACCTCGCGCAAGGGACGGGGGCTGGACCAGTCGATCCCGGTGGAGGCGCGACGGTGGACCTTGTCGACCAGCAGCGAATAGAGCACCATCGGCGTGCCCGAGAAAAGCAGCGCGAGAAGCGCGGCGGAAGGCCCCACCATCGGTTCGCGCGGCCCCGGCAGGCCGAACATGTCGGCGATGGCGGGCCAGTTGCGGCAGACCAGCACCCAGAACGCCAGACCGGCAAGCCCCGACAGGCCGACGCCAACGGACACATCGCTGTCCGGCCGGCTGGCCGGAACGAAAGGGGCTTGGGGCCGTGTTTCGGCCACGGAACCGTGCGCGCTCATGCGCGGCAGGTTTAGCTTTCAAGCATGAGCAAAGCGTAAAGGCCGGCCGGCGCCAGCCTTATGCCTCGTCGGCGGCCCGATCAGCGAAACGCCGTGATCCGGCCATTGTTGTCGAGGATATAGAGCGTCTGGTTGGCGACCACCGGCGGCAGCGATACCGCCCCGGAAACCTTGCCCCATTCGCTCGCCGTTCCGTCGGTGACCGACAGGGTGAACACTTCGCCGCGCGAATTGGCGACCCACAGGCGATCGCCCGCCAGCACCGGGCCGGTCCAGAAGATCGGGTTGGTCTTCTTCTTCTCGCTGCCCCAGCGGCGCAGCTGGGTCAGCCAGCGCACCTTGCCGGTGCCCTTGGCGATGCACAGCAGCTTGGCTTCGTCGGTCAGCGTGAAGATCCATTCGCCGGCGATGGCCGGGGTGGAAATGCCCGCAAGGTTGAGTTCCCACACGCGCTGGCCGGTAACGAGTTCGTAGGCGGCCATGCGCCCGCCCTGCCCCAGCGCATAGACGCGGCCACGCTCGATGATCGGATCGGCGTCGATGTCGGTCAGCGTCGAAACGCTGGTGGCGATGCTGGTGCGCGCCAGCGCATCGGACCAGAGCTGGCGGCCGTTCTCGTAGCGGTAGGCGACCAGTTCGCCCGAGCTGTAGCCGGCAACGATCGTGCCCTGCCCGGCAGCCGGCGCGGCCACGCCGAACACGCCGGTCTGCGCGACCGAGGCGGATTCGTTCCAGAGCAGCGCGCCGTCCTCGATATTGAGCGCGACGATCTGGTTGTCCTGCGTCATCACATAGACCGCGCCGAAGCTGACCGTCGGCGACCCGCGCAGCGGCCCGGCCGGCTTGACGCGCCACTTGATCGCGCCGTCCTTGGCATCGAGCGCGGCAACTTCGCCCAGGCCCGTCGTCACATAAACGCGGCCCTCGTTGTACGAGGCGCCACCGCCGAACACCGAACCGCCGTTTTCGGGCAGCTTGAAGCCCGCCCGCCACAGCTCCTTGCCGGTGTTGGCGTCCATCGCGCGGACCATGCCTTCGGTGTCCATCACGAACAGCTTGCCATCGCCGATCACCGGCGAGGCGGCCAGTCGCTGCTTGACCGAGGAACCAGCGATATTGGCGCTCCACAGGCGTTGCGGCGTGGCACCGAGCGCAAGGTGGCCATAGGACTTGCTGGCCGTGCCACCGCCCTGCGCCCATTCCGTGTTCACTTCGGCCGGCGGCAGCACCACCTGCATGCCCGAAATCGCGGTATCGACCTTGGTGCCAGCCTCGATCCGCGAAAGGATCGGCACGCGCTGCCCCACCGTGGGCGTGGTCTTGACCTTGTGCTTGCCCGCACACCCGCCGACCGCGACCGCCAGGGCGATCACCCCGGCCATGCCTGCGCGGCGAACCAGCCGGCGGCGCGCGGCAATGCCGCCATGTTCCTGCACCGGATTGCGCATCATCCCCGTCATCCCCGTCAAACTGGTGTTACTGGGCGCCGGCGTCGGCCGGCCCCTGCTGTGCCTGGCCCTGCGCAATCAGAGCTTTCGGATCATCGATGGTATCAACGCCCAGCGTGCCCGCCAACTGGCGCGCGCGTTCGCGGATCGAGGCCGGAACGGTCTTGTCCTTGGCCATTGCCGCGAACAGCGGCCCGGCCAGATCGTTCTTGCCCTGCTTCAGGTAGGCGACGCCGAGCAGTTCGCCCGCGCTGCCGAACCAGGCATTGCCCGGCACGGCCAAGGGCTTGAGCCGCTCCACCACCTTTTCCGGCGGCAGCTTGTCCATGGTGATCGCCACTTCGCGGATCGTGGCGAGATCGCGGTAAGCCTGCGGCGCGCTCTGGTCCGCGGCGACGGCGGCGAGCAGCTTCGCGGCATCATCGGTCTTGTTCTGCTGCGCGGCGATGCCGGCCTGCGTCAGCTGCGCGGCCGCGCGATAGCCCGGTCCGCCATCCTTCACCAGCGGCGCCATGCTGTCGCTGCTGGTCTGCACGCGGCCGGCTTCGAGCTGATCGAGCGCGATCGTCATCCGTTCGCCCTGTTCGCCCGCGACCGTGGCCTTGTGATAATCGTACCACAGCCAGCCGGCCAGGCCGACCAAGCCCGCCACCACCAGCGCGCCCACCGGCTTGCCATAGCGGCGCAGCGCATGAAACAACTGGTCCTCGCGCAGCGCATCGTCGACTTCGCGCAGGAACACATCGCCTTGCGCGGCCTTGCGTTCGGCAAGCTGATCGGAGCGGGACTGCGGACGGGTAGGACGAAGGGCCAAGGCTGCGCTTTCGGCGGTCAGTTAACGGAAGTGCCGGGTGTTTAGCGGATAGACCCGCCTTTTCAACGGGAATGATTCTGGAATTCCGTGGGTGAACGTCCGGTGAAGCGGGAAACACTTGGTAATCATGGCCATCGCCCGCTCCACATAGGGGAATACGCGTCAGGGAAACTGGGCGACACCGAGCACCCCGCCATAGAGCGCGGCATAGCGCGCCACCATCGCCGCCTCGTCGAATTCCGCACGTGCCCGCACCTGGTTTGATGCCCCGATCCGGCGGCGCAGCGCTTCGTCCCAGGCAAAGGCGGCCAGCGTCGCTTCCAGCGCGGCCTCGTCGCCCGCCGGCGTGATGAAATCGCGGTTCTCGTCCGAAACGATGTCGCGCACGTCGCCCACGGCGGGGCTGGCGATCGGCAAGCCCGCCGCCATCGCCTCCACCACGGACAGCGGAAACTGCTCGCTGTCGGACGAGAGCGCGAAAATATCGAACAGGCCGATCGCCTGTGCCGGATCAGCCACATGCCCTGGCAAGTGGACGCGATGCCCCACCTCCAGCGCGATCGCCTCGGCCACGATCGCCTCGCGGTCCGGCCCTTCGCCCACGATCACCAGCTGCCATTCGGGCGGAAGGGCACGAAAGGCGCGTACCAGCCGGCGCAGGTTCTTCACCGGGCGCAAGCCTGCCAGCGTGCCGACCCACTTTTCGCCAGGCCGCTTGACCACACGCGGCAGCGCATCGCGCTTGGGCTTGCGATCATAGGCGGCTGTGTCGATCCCGTTGGGAATGCGGTGCACCTTGGCGGCGGGCTGGTGCCACGCCTGCAGCGCCACGCCTTCCAGCTGGCGCGACGGCACCACCAGCGCGCTCGCGCGGGCCAGCGCCACGCGGCGATACCAGTTGCGCGTGGGCTTCAGCTTCTCCGCCTCGTCGGCATTGAACCCGTCTTCGTGGTGGACCAGCGGCGCCAGACCCATGGTGGGGCCGAACAGGGCGTGGGCCATCACCGCGTCCATCGCGCCCCAATTGTAGGTCAGGATCAGGTCGAACCCCCGCATCGCGCGGGCCAGCGTCTGCAACCGGCGCACGCCGAACCGCCCGGCCAGCGGCGGGAAGCCGAACGGGGAATGCGCGGAAATGCCCTTGGCGATATGCGCCATCGCGCCCATCGCGCCGGGTTCGGCCGAAACGATGCTGTGGTCGATGGCGGGGCCGAAGCGGTTGATCAGCGCCACGCTGCGGCGCTCCTTGCCGCCCGCACCGAACGTCGAATGCAGGTGCAGAAGGTGCAGGCGCCGTCTGCCGCCGTCGCTCATGAGACCTGGGCGAACAGCCGGTCGATCGCCGCGATCGCTTCCGGTTCGTCCAGCGTAGGTGCGTGGCCGACGCGTTCGATCGTCACAAGCTCCATGTCCGGATGGCGCGCGACCATCCGGTTCGCGGTACCGGCGGAAAGGATGTCCGACAGGGCGCCGCGCAGCAGCAGGCCGGGCCGCCCCGCCAGCGCATCGAACAGCGACCACATATCCACCTGCGGCGTCGCGCCGGCCGGCGCGTCGAACGGTTCGGCGATCTTCATGTCATAGTCGAACGCGATCCGTCCGCCGCTGCCCAGCGCCATCACGCGCTTGGCATAGCGAAGCCAGTCGGGCACGCCGTAATCGGGATAGACATCGGCCTGGCTTTCCTGAAGCGCGCGCGCCGCGTGCATCCAGGTTTCGAAATTCCGGCCCTGCCCCACGTATTCGCGGATGCGTTCCAGCCCGGCCTCTTCCACTTCAGGACCGATATCGTTCAACACGAATCCGGCGATCCGGCTGTTGTCCCGGCCCGCCAGCAGCATCGTCAGCAAGCCACCCAGCGACGTGCCGACCGCCACGAACCGGGCGACGCCGTGCTGTTCCAGCAGCAATTCGACATCGTCGAGATACTGCGCCGGGTTGTAGGTCATCGGGTCCTTGGCGTAATCGCTGTCGCCCCGGCCGCGCATGTCCGGACAGATGACCCGCCATTGCCCGGCAAGCCGCGCCGCCACATCCTCGAAATCGCGCGCATTGCGGGTCAGCCCCGGCAGGCAGAGCACTGGCGGCTTGTCGTCCGGCCCCGGAAAATCCCGGAAATGCAGGCGCAGCCCGTCGCGGCTGGACCAGCTGCGATTCTCGAAATCCGCCATCGCCTGAAAAACCGTTCCTTGTTCAACGCCCCCACGCGATCCGCGCCATAAGCCGAACATCCGCCCGGCTCAAACACCATTATCCCGTATCCGCGCCCAATATCCCGCATCCGCAAGCAGACCCGCTTGCCTGCGGATCGCCCAGCGACCACTATCGCTTGATGCAATCCAACCCGCAAGACGCGATCTACATCCCTGATCCCCATATCCTGTCGCTGGCCGACTGGCTCGGCGATCCGGTGGCGCCGGCAGACTTCCCCGGGACCACCCTGCGGTTCCGCAACGATCGCGCAGCGCGGGAGGTAGGCCTGGCCGGTCTCGACGACACGGCATGGATCGCGCATTTCGGCCGCTTCGCGCCATTGCCCGGCAATCTTCCGCAGCCCCTGGCGCTACGGTACCACGGTCACCAGTTCCGCGTGTACAACCCCGAACTGGGGGACGGGCGCGGCTTCCTGTTCGCGCAGATGCGCGACGGGCGCGGCCGGCTGATGGACCTTGGCACCAAGGGTTCGGGGCAAACGCCATGGAGCCGGCAAGGCGATGGTCGCCTCACGCTGAAAGGCGCGATGCGCGAGACGCTGGCGACGGAAATGCTCGAAGCGCTGGGCGTCAATACCAGCCGGACCTTCTCCGTGATCGAAACCGGCGAATCGCTATGGCGCGGCGATGAGCCTTCCCCCACTCGCGCCGCGGTGCTGGTCCGGCTCAGCCACAGCCATATCCGCATCGGCACGTTCCAGCGGCTGGGGATGCTGGATGCGCCCGCCGAGATGGAACAGCTCGTCGATTACTGCCTGGCCAGCTTTCCCGGCCCCGCCCTTCCCCCCGACGCGCCCGAGCCGGACAACAAGGCGGCACGGCTGCTGCACCAGGTGGTCGAACGCATGGCCGACATGGCGGCGAGCTACATGGTCGCCGGCTTCGTCCATGGCGTGCTGAACACCGACAACATGAACGTGACCGGAGAGAGCTTCGACTATGGTCCCTGGCGCTGGCTACCCACGTGGAATCCCGCGTTCACCGCCGCCTATTTCGATCACTCGGGTCTCTACGCCTTCGGCCGCCAGCCCGAGGCGATCCACTGGAACTGCGGGCAGCTTGCCGTCGCGCTGCGCCTGCTTTCGGAAGCCCCGCCGCTGATAGCGGCGCTGAACCGCTTTCCCGATCTTTACCAGCAGGCGATGGCACGGCGCTGGTGCTGGCGGCTTGGCGTGGAGCCGCGCGGGCTGGAGGAAGACAGCGCGCTGATCGGCGCCTGCGAAGCCGCGATGGTGGCGCAGGGGATCGGGCCGGACGCCTTCTTCTTCGCCCATCGCGGCGGGCGTGGCCCGTTTGCGGACGACGATGCGGGCGCGGCGCTGAAGGAGACGCTTGGCCCATACCGGTCGACGGTCGACGATCACCCCTACTGGTCCGACGAAGCCCCGCAATCGATGCTGATCGACGAAGTGGAAGCGATCTGGGAACCGATCGCCGAAAAGGATGACTGGACGGCATTGCACGCCAAGGTCGCCGCCGTCCGGCGCATGGGGGAAGCGCTGGGCGCCGCCCCGGCCCCGCGCGGTCATGCTTGACCGGCTTGAAAATATGGTAACCAATTTCCTGCTAGGGCGTTGCCGATAAAGCAAAAGCGAATGAACCGATGACCGCTCCTTCCGGCAACGATGCCGAGATCGTCTCCTGCGAGCCCGCGACCGGCGCCGAACTGTGGCGCGGGCCGGTGGGTGATGTGGACGCGGCCGTCGATCGGGCGCGGCAGGCGTGGTCCACATGGGCCGCCCAGTCGCTTTCCAATCGCGTGGAACTGTGCCGGCGATTCGCCAACGAAGTCCGCAAGGAGCAGGAGAACCTGGCAGCGCTGATCGCGCGCGAAACCGGCAAGCCGCTGTGGGAAGCCCGCGCCGAGGTCGAAAAGGTCGTCGCCAAGGTCGACATCTCGGTTCGCGCCTATGCCGAACGGTCCGCCCAGCGGAAGTTCGACAGCGCGCTGCAAGGCACCGCCGCGCTGCGCCACAAGCCGCACGGGGTGATGGCGGTGCTGGGCCCCTACAATCTTCCGGCGCACCTGCCCAATGCCCATATCATTCCCGCGCTGATCGCGGGCAATGCGGTAGTGTTCAAGCCATCGGAAAAGGCGCCGGCCACGGGCGAACTGCTGGTGCAGTGCTTCCACCGCGCCGGCATTCCCGCCAATGTGGTGCAACTGCTGATCGGCGGCCCGGATCAGGGCCGGGCGCTGGCCGAACACGATGGCGTGGATGGGGTGCTGTTCACCGGCTCCGCGCACACCGGCATCGCCATAAACCGGCGTCTGGCCGGCAACCCGGGCAAAATGCTTGCGCTCGAAATGGGCGGGAACAACCCGATGGTGGTGTGGAACACGCCCAAGATCAGCGATGCGGCAGTGCTTGCGATCCAGTCCGCCTTCGCTACTTCGGGCCAGCGCTGCACCTCGGCCCGCCGGCTGATCGTGCAAGGTTCGCTGTACGAACCGCTGATCGACGAGATGAAGCGTCTGGGCAGCCGGCTGATCGTCGGCGCGCCGTTCGATGAACCGCAACCGTTCATGGGACCGGTCATCGACAACGAGGCCGCCGACGGGCTGACCGAAAGTTTCGTCTATCTGCTGTCGAACGGCGGGCGGCCGATCCTGCACATGCGGCGGCTGCGCGAAGGCCTGCCGTTCCTGTCGCCGGCCATGATCGACGTGACCGACATGGCCGAGCGGCCCGATGTCGAACTGTTCGGGCCACTGCTGCAGGTGATCCGGGTCGACGATTTCGACCAGGCGATCGCGGAAGCGAACCGCACGCGCTTTGGCCTGACGGCCGCGCTCGTCGGCGGATCGCCCGAGGAATACAACCAGTTCTGGGCCAATGTCCGCGCCGGCGTGATCAACTGGAACCGCCCGACCAACGGCACTTCGCTATCGGCGCCGATGGGCGGGGTCGGACTGTCCGGCAACCATCGCCCGAGCGCCTATTACGCGGCGGACTATTGCGCCTATCCCGTGGCGTCCGCGGAGATGGAGCAACCGCGCGCCGGCATGGGCGTGGGCCTGCGCGACAACTGAAGCCGGACAGCGGCTGGCGCTCAATCGTGCCGGTCGAACTGCACCAGAGCGGTATCGACCGGGCCACCGGGAACGACGGCCTGGTTGCGCAGGTTCCGCTGCGAAAGGTCGGGGTCCACCATCAACTGGCCTTCCAGCGCCTGCGCCATGACCGGATCGTCGGCGTCCGCACGGCGCGGGCCATCGTCCTGCGCGCAGGCGGCAAGCGCGAACGGCGCGGCGAGCAGCGCGATGACCGGCAAGGGACGAACCATGCCCCCGCCTTGCCCCCGCCATGGTTAAGGAAGCGTTCGCCGGAACGCGAAAGGGCGCCCCGGCCATTCGCCGGAGCGCCCCTGCTCTGCCCATGGTGCGACCCGAAGGGCGGCAGGATTTCAGCGGCAGCGCGATCCGCTGCGGTCGATCTCGCGCCCCAGCAGCGCGCCACCGGCGAGGCCGAGCACGGTGCCCACGGTGCGATCCCCGCGCCCGGCAATGCCGCGCCCGATCAGCGCGCCCGCCGCGCCGCCGATAAGCAGGCCGGTGGTGCCGTCCGAACGGCGGCAGTAATAGCGTCCATCACGCCCGCGCCACGATGGGCCGCGGTAGTAATCGCGCCGGCCGGCATCACGGTAATAGCCGCGATCCCCACCACGCCAGCCTTCATGCCAGCCGCGATCTCGGTGATTCCAGCCTTCACCCAGCGCATCCGCCACCGATGCCACGGGCGTTGCGGGAGCCGCCGTCACCGTGGCCGAAGCCGGCGCGGCAAGCGCGAGGGTGGCGGCGGAGAGGGCGGCGGCGATCGCCGCCCGGGTGATGATTCTCATGTCCGGTCTCCTGTTCGTGCGGCCTTTCGCGAATAGGACCCGCGCGGCCGTTGCAAAATTCGGTACCGATACGGACCTGAATAGCGGGCAACCGTTCCGTCAGACTTCGTGAAACAGGATGAAACGAACCGTCACATCGGCAAGCCGTTGAATATTTTGTGCTTGGCCGGCGCGCTCGCCAATGCGAGAGGCACTGTATGCCCCCGTCTAACTCCCACCACCGCGCCGGCCTGATGACCGCGGTTGCCGCCTATGTGCTGTGGGGTTTTCTGCCGCTGTTCTTCCATGCGCTGCGCCACGTGCCCGCGATCGAGCTGGTGGGCTGGCGCGTGCTGTTCACGCTGCCGCTGTGCCTTGCGATCGTGGCCGCACGCGGACAGGCGGCGGACGTCCGCGCGGCGCTGGCCGACCGCACGGTCCTGCTGCGCCTGTGCGCCAGCGCGCTGCTGATCGGCGCGAACTGGCTGCTCTATGTGATCGCCATCAACAGTGGCCACGTGCTTGCCGCCAGCCTTGGCTACTACATCAACCCGCTGCTTAGCGTGCTGCTGGGCACGATCCTGCTGGGCGAGCGGCTGACGCGTACGCAGTGGACCGCCGTGGCCATTGCCGGGCTTGGCATCGCGTTGCTGCTGGCCGGAGCGATCGAGATGCTGGGCATCGCCCTCGCGCTCGCCGTCAGTTTCGGCCTCTACGGATTCGTGCGCAAGCTGACCCCGGTCGGCTCGGTGCCCGGGCTTACGATCGAAACCTCGCTGCTTTACCTGCCGGCCATCGTCCTGGTGGCGTGGCAGGCGCGCAGCCCCGCAGGATCGAGCCTGGGCCTCGATGCCGGCACCACCATCGGCCTGTTCGCCTCGGGCCTGGTGACGGCGGCGCCGCTGCTGCTGTTTGCGGTGGCGGCGCGGCAGCTGGATCTTTCGACGCTGGGCTTCGTCCAGTTCATTTCGCCCACGCTGGCGTTCCTGCTGGGCATCTTCGTGTTCGGAGAGCCGCTCGATCCCGTGCGCCTCGCCTGCTTCGTGCTGATCTGGACCGCGATCGCGCTGTTCAGCTGGGACATGCTGCGCCGCCGCCAGCGCGCGCCAGCCTGAACTCCCGTCAGAGCCTGACACCATCGCCATGCCTCGTCATTGCGAGGGGCGAAGCCCCGCGGCAATCCAGAGCGACCCACGCTGGACTCTGGATTGCTTCGCTGCGCTCGCAATGACGATGGAATGCCAAAGACGGCCCTACAGCGCCGCCGCGAAGCGCAGCTTTTCGCCCGTGGCGGCATTGGCAAGCTGGCGTTCCCACATCACGCGGTGCCCGCGCACGATGGTCCCCACCACCTGCCCGGTCAGCTCCATGCCGGTATAGGGCGACCAGCCGCAGCGGCTTTGCAGCCAGTCCTCGGTCACCGTCCACTTCGCCTTGAGATCGACCACCGAGAAATCGGCGTCATAGCCAGTGGCGATGCGGCCCTTGCCAACCAGGCCGAACAGGCGCTGCGGCCCCGCGCTGGTCATGTCGATCAGCCGCGCCAGCGTCATCCGCCCGGCGGCGACGTGATCGAGCATCAGCGGCAGCAGCGTCTGCACGCCGGGCATCCCGCTGGGGCTGGCGGGATAGACCTTGGCCTTCTCCTCGATGGTGTGCGGCGCATGGTCAGACCCGATCACGTCGGGCACGCCCTGCCGCAGCCAGTGCCACAGCCCGTCGACATGCGCGCCGGAGCGGATCGGCGGGTTCATCTGCGCCCAGGTGCCAAGGCGCGGATAGGCCTCCTCCCCGCGCAGCGTCAGGTGCTGGGGCGTGACCTCGCACGTCGCCACATCGCGGTGCTGCGCGATCAGTTCCAGTTCGGCCGGCGTGGTCACGTGCAGGATATGGATCGGCCGCTTCGCCGCGCGCGCCAGCCGCAGGATGCGCTGCGTGGCGAGCATCGCGCTTTCATCGTCGCGCCACACCGGATGGCTGGAAGCATCGCCTTCGACGCGATGGTCCTTGCGCGCGTTCATCCGCGCCTCGTCCTCGGCATGGATCGCCACGCGCCGGCTGCCGTGGGCGAGCACGCGGGCGAGATCGGCGTCCTCCGACACCAGCAGGCTGCCGGTGGAGGCGCCCATGAAGATCTTGACGCCGGCGGTGCCGGGAATGCGCTCAAGCTCGCCCAGATGCTCGGCGTTCTCCGCCGTCGCACCGACATAGAAGGCATGGTCGCACCACATGCGATGGTGCGCGCGGGCGAGCTTGTCGGCCACGCGATCGGCGGTATCGGTGTTGGGATTGGTGTTCGGCATTTCGAACACCGCCGTCACCCCGCCCATCACCGCCGCGCGGCTGCCGCTTTCAAGGTCTTCCTTATGCTCCAGCCCCGGTTCGCGGAAGTGGACCTGGCTGTCGATCACGCCGGGCAGCACGTCCAGCCCGGTGCAATCGATCCGCTCCGCCGCGTCCGGATAAGACCCCACGCCCACGATCTTCCCGTCCCGCACCGCGACATCCGCGACGACCGGCCCGGACGGCGTGTGGACCGTGCCGTTCGACAGGACGAGTTCGGGGGCGACGTTCATCGAAGGCACTCCAAAGCTGAACAAGTTGACACGGTCCAAGGCAAGACCGTCCACCGCCCGCCGCTGCGTTTATGGCGAGGGACGGAACGGGTGGGAGGCGGCGTCATGCGCGCTGCTTTGCCATAGGTGGGGGGATTAGGACAGGGGGTGTTGGAGGGGGTGTGGGTGGGCGTTCTGGAACCGGGGCCGGATGCGCGCGCGCTCTGAAAATACGCCCGGCTACACGGAGGTTGCCAATAATAAGCCTACACTTCCACCGATGGAGCGAGTTTGGCTCTTTCTCCTTTTAATAAAATGGCCCTTCAGCCGTTTTCAGGCAGGAAAACCCGGTTCCGGACTTTGATCGAAAGTAACCGCAGGAGGCTAAATTGGCAACGATTGGGGCACTTACACCGTCACTCCGGTACACGGATCGAGTCGCTTATGCTCAGAAGGTCGCGGATTCATCCAACGGCCAATTTACTGTTGATGACATAATGAAGGAGGAGGCGGAATCGGATCGGATTAAGTTGAGCGCATCTGAATCGATGGAGGCTTACCGCGCCGGCAAGGGAACATATTTAGGTCATTCGGTAGGCAATAAAGTTGTCTGGAGACCGGATCTGTACGCACAACAGATTAGCGAAGCCCGCGCAAGTCGATACGAGTACTATGCCAACATGAGCGGGCCGGTGAATATCGAGGCGATTGACGTCGATTCTGCTGTTACCGCGCAGGGAAACCTGACCGGAGGGGATCTCAAGAACCTTTCCACTTATGCGGATTATCTGCGTAACGAGGTGGCGGCTGCCACGCAGGTAAAACCCGACGCGACAACCTTCACTGGAGCATGGGGCAAAAACGTCACCCATGACGTGAACGAGTACGTCGGTTGGCTCATGCAGGCAGTCCAGCAGAAATCTTGAGCAAACACCTGGATTTCCCTTGTCCTGAACGTGGACTTATGGGTCGATCCCTATGGATAGCCCGCTTCCTTCTGGTGGCTGACGGCCATGATCGCCACCGTCTCGCCATCGAGGCGATAGAGTGGGGATGCCGGTTAGACCTGCACTCAATTCAACTGCAGGACGGCGTCGTAATCCTGCCCCGGCCCGATGATCCGGTGGATGAAGATGCGATCCGGCTCGACCGAATAGAGAATGCCGTAGCCCTTGTGCGAGCGCCGCCTGATCCCGTGCGGTTCGTAGCGCGGGACCAGCGGGAAGGCGCGGGGCATTTCGATCAGGCGCTTCGCGGCATCGCGCAATTCGTTGACGAACGAGATCGCCCGCGCGGGGTTGTCTTTCTCGATATAGTTCCGGATGCCTTCAAGGTCATGTCTCGCCCTGGTGGACAGCGTGACCTTCATCGGGGCGGTTCACCGCCCGCCGCTTGCCGGATGTCGGCCGTGATCGCGTCGCACACGTCATCGAGATCGTGCCCGCCGCCGGCCTTCATCTCCCGCAGGCTTTCGTCGATCGACGCATCGAGTTCCTTCAGCCAGCGCTCTTCATCCACGATCGCGCTTTGATCGCGCCGGATCAGGTCGCGCACGTAGTCGCTGACGCTGGCATACTGGCCGCTGTCGATACGGTTCTGCACATAGTCCCGCATGGGATCGGGCAGGGAAACATTCATGGTAGCCATCGGGCGATACCTCCGATGACTATATGGCAAAAATTGCCAAGAACTTCAACCCCGGCCGCTACCTTCCCCCCTTCCACACCTCCCCGTCCTTCATCACGAACCGCACCTGCCGCAGCGCGGCGATCGTGCGGGTGGGGTCGCCTGCCACGGCGACGAGGTCCGCCAGCAGGCCGGGCCTGATCGTGCCCAGGCGGTCGTCGAGGCCGAACAGCTTCGCGTTGCCCGCGGTCGCGGCAAGCAGCACTTGCGCGGGGGGCATGCCGGCGGCGGCCATCAGTTCCGCCTCGCGCGCGTTGTCGCCGTGGGCGAAGACGCCGACATCGCCGCCCACGCAGAACGCGACGCCGGCCGCGCGGGCGCGGGAGAAGGCGGTGCGCGCTTCCTGCACCATGGGCGGCGCCGGCTCCGCCCCGTTCCAGCCGCGATAGCGCGCGATCGCGTCGGTGGCGGCGAGCGTGGGGCAATAGCCGGTGCCGTGCTGCTTCATCAGCGCGAAGACTTCCGCCGTGCCTTCATCGCCATGTTCGATGGTGTCCACCCCGGCCAGCACCGCGCGGCGCATCCCTTCCGCCGTGCCGGCATGGGCGGCGACCTTGCGCCCGGCGCTGTGCGCGGCCTCCACCGCCGCCGCCATTTCCGCCTGGGTGAAGGTCGGCCGGCTCGGCTCGCCCGCGCCCCAGCGGTAATCGGCGTAGAGCTTCACCACGTCCGCCCCCGCGCCGATCTGGCGGCGCGCGGCGGTGACGAGCGCCGGCCCGTCCGCCTCCTCCGCCCCCAGCGGCACGGCCACGCCCGGCTCGAACCCGCGCGGGCCATAGGCGCCGGGCGCGACCAGCGCGCGCGTGGCCACCAGCATCCGGGGGCCAGGCACGATGCCCTGCGCGATCGCCTGCTTCAGCCCGACATCGGCATAGCCCGCGCCTTCGGTGCCGAGATCGCGCACGGTGGTGAAGCCAGCCATCAGCGTCGCCCGCGCGGAAACGGTGGCGCGCGCGGTGCGCAGCGCCAGCGGCTCGTGCAGCACCTGATCGTCCCACGGCGTTTCGTTGTAGGGGTGGAGGAACAAGTGCGAATGCCCCTCGATCAGGCCGGGCAGCAGGGTGGTGCCCGGCAGATCGATCACCCGCGCGTCGGCCGGGGCGGCGATGGCGGGGCCGACCGCCTCGATCTTGTTGCCGCGCACCAGCACCTGCCAGCCGCGGTGCGGTTCCGTGCCGGTGCCGTCGAACACCGCGTCGGGCTTGAGCAGATAGGTGCCGCGCGGGGCTTCCTGCGCGGAAACGGGAAAGGCCAGAAGGGCGGCGATGAGGGCAAGCAGGGGGCGGGAGAACGGGCGGGGCATGGCGGGACTTCCTCTCGTCAGGCGGCGATTTGAGCGGGCGCGGAGGGAAAGTCCAAGCCCTAAATCGCCGGGCGCGGGAGGGGATTTCCGTATTCTCCCCTCCCGCGTGCGGGAGGGGTATCCCTTGCTCTCCCCTCCCGCACGCGGGAGGGGCTGGGGGTGGGCATCGACCGCACCCTCTTGATTCCGCCCGCGCTGGCCTCCAGATTCGGGGCATGACCGCCACCCGCCTGTTCGACCGCGCCGTGCTCCGCCTTTCCCCGCAGGAGGCGGGCGAGGACGTGGCCGGCTTCCTCCAGGGCCTCGTCACCAGCGACATGCACGGGCCGTTGCCGGTCTGGGCGGGGCTGCTGACCGCGCAGGGCAAGGCGCTGTTCGACTTCATCGTGTGGCGCGATGGCGATGACCTGCTGATCGACTGCGAGGCCGGCGCGGCCGAGGCGCTGGCGAAGCGGCTTTCGCTCTATCGCCTGCGCCGCAGGATCGCCATCGCGCGCGACGATGCGCTGGCCGTCCACTGGCGTGCGGGAGAGGGCGAGCACCCCGATCCGCGCCTTGCCGCGCTGGGCCAGCGCTGGCTCGCCCCCGCCGATCCCGCCGACCAGCCCGCCGACGCCATGTGGCGCGCGCACCGGCTGGCGCTGGGCGTGCCCGAAGGCGCGGACGAACTGGGCAGCGACAAGACGCTGTGGCTGGAAACCAGTGCCGGCGATCTCAACGGCGTGAGCTTCACCAAGGGCTGCTACGTGGGGCAGGAGAACACCGCGCGGATGAACTGGCGGCAGAAGGTGAACCGCCGGCTGGTGGTGGTGCCGCTGGACCGCTCGGACGAAGCCCGGCGGCGCGTGGCCTATCCCGACCTCGGCCTCGCCGTGGACCACCTGCGCGTGGAAGACCTGCCCGCCGACCTCGCGCCCGCATGGATGGGGCTGGCAGCGGAAGGGGCCGGGGAAGACTGACCCGCCGCTAACCCTGCTGCTGCACGATGCCGGCGCGTTCGGCCGCCTCGACCAGCATCGCCTCGGCATGATCGCGCGCGGCGGTGCGCGGCAGGCCCAGCGCGGCGGACAGCGGCCCGCCCATCTGCGCGTCCCCCAGCGCCATCAGCGTGAGCGTGAGCGTGGTGGCATGCATCTTCGCCGCCTCCGGCTCGTTCAGTTCGGTGACGAGATCGTGGATCGCATCGACGATCGGATCGAGCGCGTCCTCGTTGCCCGAAAGCAGCATCCACGAGGCGAGCGCGCCCGCGCCCTCCTTGTCAAAGGCATCGAAGGTCAGGTCCACCACTTCGCGCGGGGAGCCGACGCCGGAGCGCGTGGCGATCACGGCTTCGGCGATCGTGCCGCAGATGGCGGAGGCCAGATGCGCCGCCAGCGCCTTCTGCAAGCCCGAGGCCGAGCCGAAGTGATGCAGCAGGTTGGCGTGCGTGCGCCCGATTCGCGCGGCCACCGCCTTGAGCGTGACCGCCTGTGGACCGGCTTCGATCAGCAGCGCGCGCGCGGCTTCCAGCGCGGCAATGCGGCTTTCCTCGGGGCTGAGACGCTTCCTTATTGACATTGATGTAAGTTACTATACCTTGAGCCGCATGAACGCAATCACCGATCCCATCGCCGTAGAACGCGCCGTTGCCGAGGGCAAGGTTGCGCCTACCCCTTCCGACCTCACCATCACCGTGCGCGACCGGCGCTTCGGGCGGGACGAGAAGCCCGGCCGCTGGTGGCTGGCGAACGATCCCGTCGCCACCGCCTGGCACAACGCGCTGTCCGCCACCTTCCCGCGCGGCGAAGCCTTCTTCATCGAAGCGGTGAAGGCCCATCGCGATGGCGTTCCACCCAAGCTGGAGGCGGAGATCCGCGCTTTCGTGAAGCAGGAAATCAACCACACCCGCGAACACATCGTGTTCAACCGCGCGGCCAGCGAAGCCGGCTACGACATCGACAAGATCGACAGGCGCGTGGAGGAAATGCTGGCGCTGACCAAGGACCGCCCGGTGATCCTGAACCTGGCCGCGACCATGGCGCTGGAACACTACACCGCGATGATGGCGCACGAGTTCCTGGCCAACCCAGCGCACTTCGCCGGGGCGGAGCCGGAAACCGCCGCGATGTGGCGTTGGCACGCGATCGAGGAAATCGAGCACAAGGGCGTGGCCTACGACACCTGGCTGCACGCCACGCGCGACTGGAGCCGGTGGAAGCGCTGGAAGGTCAAGTCGCTGATGATGCTGGTCATCACCAAGAACTTCCTGACGCACCGCGTGGAAGACACGCTGGACCTGCTGGCGCAGGACGGCCTGACCGGGGCGAAGTGGAAGTGGCGGCTGACTGCCTACCTGCTGGGAAAGCCCGGCGTGCTGCGCCGCATCTTCCCGGCCTGGGCCAGCTACTTCCTGCCCGGCTTCCACCCCTGGCAGCATGACGACCGCAAGCTGATCAACAAGGCCGACAGCGAATTCCCCGACGCGCGGCTTTCGGCAGCCTGAAATCGGGACGACGGAGACGCCACTCCTTTGCCTTGCCGGACCGCGCGCCTAAGCTGCTGCGGATTCGGCAAGGGTGGAGAGTACCGGCATGATCGATCATATCGGCATCGCGGCGAAGGACTACGCCGCCTCGCGCCGGTTCTATGACGCCGCGCTGGCGCCGCTGGGCATCACCCCGATGATGGAACTGACCGCAGCGGAAACCGGCGGCTACGAAGGCGTCGGCTATGGCCGCGACGGCAAGCCGTTCTTCTGGGTATCGAGCGGCGGCCCCAATGGTTCCGGCGTGCACATCGCCTTCACCGCGCCCACGCGCGCTCTGGTCGATGCCTTCCATGCGGCAGCCATGGCGCACGGCGGGCGCGACAACGGCGCGCCGGGCCTGCGCCCGCACTATCATCCCGCCTACTACGGGGCCTTCGTGTTCGATCCCGATGGCGTCAACGTGGAAGCGGTGTGCCATGCGCCGGAATAGACCGGCGCTTCAGCTTTCGGCCGTTTCCCGCCGGAGATCGTAGGCGCGCTGCGCGGCGGCGACTTCGACCATGCAGGTTTCCGCCCATTCAAGCATCGAGCGGCAGGCCGCCATCAGGCCGCGCCCCAGCGGCGCGATGCTGTAGGTGACGGTGACCGGCACCGTCGGCTCCACCGCGCGCAACACCAGTCCGTCGCGCTCCAGCGAGCGCAGCGTCTGCGACAGCATCTTCTGCGAAATCCCGCCGATGCGCCGCTTGAGTTCGCTGAAGCGCAAGTCCCCCTCGCCCAGCAGCAGCAGGATCAGCACGCTCCACTTGTCGGCAATGCGATCGAGCAGCTGCCGCGTGGGGCACTCGGCGGCATAGGCATTGCCGCGCCGATCATGGGCGCGCCGCCCATCACCACGAGGGGCGAGCGTTACCGTGAGGTGACCTGGTATGGAATCCGTGCGTTCTTGCATGGAGAGTTTCCATAGCGCAGCTGGTATCCATTGGAAACCACGCAAGGAGACAGGCCATGGCCATTGCAGTTCTGGGCGCCAGCGGACGCGCGGGATCGGAAATCGTGAAGGAGCTGGTCGCGCGCGGCCACGAGGTGATCGCCATCGCGCGCAAGCCCGAAGCGATCCCCGCGCTGCCGGGCGTGACCGCCAAGGCGGGCGACGCTGCAGACCCGGCCGCGCTGGCCCCGCTGATCCGGGGCGCCGACGCGGTGATCAGCGCGATCCACTTCGACGTTTCCGCCGCCACCCTGCTCTCGGCGCTGAAACAGGCCGGCGTCGGCCGCCTGCTGGTTACGGGCGGCGCGGCCAGCCTGGAAGTGGCGCCGGGCGTGCGGCTGATCGATACGCCGGAGTTCCCCGAAGCGTGGAAAGGCGCGGCGCAGGGCGGGATCGCCTTCCTGGACGCGCTGAAGGGCGAGACCGAGATCGACTGGACGTTCTTCTCGCCCGCCGCCTTCATCTTCGAAGGCCCGCGCCTTGGCACCTATCGCGGCGGCAAGGACCAGCTGGTGACCGACGACAAGGGCGAGAGCCGGATCAGCTTTGCCGACTATGCCATCGCCATGGTCGACGAGCTGGAACAGCACCGCTACCCGCGGGCACGGTTCACCGCCGGGTATTGAGTTGCCGATTGCATCCTTTGCATGCAAAGGCCGCTGCCCACCCCCAACCCCTCCCGCACGCGGCAGGGGAGCGAGACTTGCACCGCCGTCGGCGGTGTTAGTCGCAGCGGGGTGGGCTTTCCACATCCGCCCTTATCCCACTGCCCCTAGGCGGCGCGCATCACCTCGATAGAATCACCGGCATCGCCGCCTTCGCTCCCGCCGTTCACCGGCGCGGCAAGGTGCAGCACATAGGCCGCGGATGGCGCCGCCCCGCGCCGCGCAAGGCTGAACCTGGGACGGACATCGCCGGTGGGCACGAAGCCCGCCTTGGCAAGCACCCGGCCCGACGCCGGGTTATCGAGAAAGTGGTGCGCGCCAAGCCGGCGGTGCCCCAGCGTGGGCGCGAGCGCGAGGACCGCCCGCACCGCTTCCGTCGCATAGCCCCGGCCCCAGTGCTGCCGCGCGATCCAGTATCCCAGTTCGGCCCCGCTGTCCTGGTCGGCCAGCCCCACGCAGCCGATCAGCTTTGCCCCGGTCGCGCCGGGCAGCGTCACGAAAAAATGCGGGTAGCGCCGCGCCTGCGGCTGACTGGCGAAGGCGCGCGCGTCGGCCGGGCTGTAAGGCCAGGGCGCGCGAGCAAGATTGCGCACGACCGATTCGTCGTCGATCAGCGCCAGAAGCTCGGCCCAGTCCTCGGGCCAGCCTGGCCTCAGGAACAGGCGTTCGCTGCGAATGAACATGGCACATCTCCTTCATCCGCCCCTCACGCGCCCACTAAGCACATGAAGTGACAGCATTGTTTCGCGTTGCGCCGGAACGATGCGGAATCGCGCCATGCAGGCGGCCATGGGCCACCCGCGCGGTCATCCGAATTTCCGATGCGGCGGGATGAGGGAGAAACAAAAAAAGGGAGACGGGTCGGCCCCTCTCCCTCGTTCGGCCGGTCTTTCTGCGAAGACCGGCGGGGCCATCCCGTCAGGATGGCCCTTTATCGACCATCCGATTACTCGGCGGCTTCCGCCATGGCATCGACCGACACGTACTTGCGGCCGAGTTTGCCGGCGTGGAAGCGTACGCGGCCTTCGGTCAGCGCGAACAGGGTGTGATCCTTGCCGATGCCGACGTTGGCGCCCGGGTACACCTTGGTACCGCGCTGGCGGATGATAATGTTGCCGCCGATCACTTCCTGACCGCCGAACTTCTTCACGCCAAGGCGGCGACCAGCCGAATCGCGACCGTTACGCGAAGAGCCGCCTGCTTTCTTGTGTGCCATCTCGTCTTACTCCGGATCTCGAATCAGGCCACGGACACGATGCGCAGCAGGGTAAGCTGCTGGCGGTGACCGTTCTTGCGGCGATAGTTGTGGCGGCGGCGCTTCTTGAACACCACGACCTTTTCCGACTTGGCCTGCGCGATGATCTCGGCCGAAACCGTGATCTTGGCCGCGTCAGCCAGTTCGCCGTCCTTGCCCGCAAGGAGGACGTCACCGAGGGTGATCGTTTCGCCGGCTTCACCCGCCAGCTTCTCGACCGCGATCTTGTCTCCGGCGGCCACCCGATACTGCTTGCCGCCCGTGCGCACTATTGCGAACATGGTTCTACTATCCGTCTTTCAAGTCTGCCCGTCTTCACGTCTGCTCGCCAGACCCCGCACGAATCGGCGGATAGCGGGCAACACACCGGCACCCCACCGTGGGCAGGGTCCCGGAAAGAGAGGCGCGGATAGTCCAAGGTCGCCCGCCTGTCAACGCGAAAGGCCGATGCGGCGGGCGGGAAA
>NZ_BBXA01000018.1 GCF_001014975.1 Novosphingobium sp. MD-1
AAATTGCATGCGCGGGCGCGGAAACACCGCGAAGGCCCGCCCAAGGCAGCGGCACATGCTGGCCAGCGGCCGCGCCCGTGCTATGGCGGCGCCATGCTTCGCCCCGATCCATTCCGCAAGCCCCCGCTCTCGCCTGCCGCCCTCCGCATCGGCATCCTCGCCATCGCCGCACTGGCCATTCAGGGATGCGCCGCGCGCGGGCACTATCCCTCGCTGGCCCGCCGGCCCGCCGAAAGCGCCTATGGCACGGGCGCTAGCGCGCCGCAGCCGGCCCCTGCCCCCGCGCCATCGGCCGCCAGCCCCGCGCTGCTCGCCCGCCTGGCCACGCTGCGCGATTCCGCCGCCAAGGCGCACCGCGATTTCGAAGCCCTGCGCCCCGCCGGAGAACGCGCGGCGGCGCAAGCGGCGGGCGCGGCGCCCGGCGCGGAGAACTGGTCGGTAGCGCAGGGCGCGCTGGCAGCGCTCGATTCGGCGCGGTCCAGCCTGCTGCTGCCGCTGGCTGATCTCGACACCCTGCTGGTGGAAGCCACCAAAGCCGCCGTCGACGGCCCCGATGCCGACCTCAAGGCCGTGCGCAAGGTGCGCGACGAAGTGGATGGCTGGCTGGCGGCCGAGAACCGCTCGCTCGATTCGCTGCGCGGCCGCGTGCGCGGATAGCTACCAGCGCGCCAGGTCGGCGTGGTCCTGCGCGCGCGGTTCGATCCAGCGCCAGCCGGCGGCGGTCTTCTCGCGCTTCCAGAACCAGCTTTCGCCTTTCAGGTGGTCCATCGCGAAATCGGCGGCGGCGAAAGCATCGCGCCGGTGGCGCGCGGCGGCGGCGACCAGCACGATCGGATCGCCCGGCACCATCAGGCCCACGCGGTGCAGCAACAGCAGCCCCTCCAGCGGCCAGCGCCGTTCGATCGTGACAGCGAGATCGGCCATGCCCGGCTGCGTCATCGGCGGATAGTGCTTCAGTTCGAGCGCTTCCACGCCGCCGTCCCCGCGCACTTGCCCGAGAAAACTGACGACGCCGCCGGCCTGTGCGTGACGGCCGATGAAGGCGTCCATTTCCGCCGCGGGATCGAACGCCGATTCGCGCAAGACGATCTCGGCCACGTCAGCCGCCCGAAACCGGTGGCAGGAAGGCCAGTTCGTCGCCGTCCGCCAGCGTGACCCCGCCGTGGTCGGTCAGCAGCCGCCCGTTGAGCGCGATCCGCACGCGATCGCCCAGCAGCTCCACGGCAAGCGCCTTATCGAGCGTGGCCAGGATGGCCTCGAGCGGGCCGGGCGCGACCGCGCGCTCCGCCGCGCCGGCCACGTCTTCCAGACGCCCGAGAAACACCAGCCGCGCCGCCATGGTCAGCCGCCGGTCATCGACATGTGGCGCGAAAGCGCGGGCGGCGCGCCGGGGCGATCGATCACGAAGCCGTGGCGTTCGGGCTTTTCGCCCATCGCGCGCGCCATGGCGACCGCGAGCGCGGCATCGGGATCGTGGGAACGCAGCGCGGCGCGCAGGTCCACCTTGCCCTCGCCGCCCAGGCACATGAACAGCTGCCCAGTGGCCGTCACCCGCACGCGGTTGCAGCCGTCGCAGAAATTGCCGGTCAGTGGGGTGATGAAGCCCAGCCGCCCGCCCGTTTCGGCGATATCGACATAGCGCGCCGGGCCGCCGGAGCGCGCCTCGCTCGCCGTCAGGGTCCAGCGCGCGGCCAGATCGCGGCGCACCGAATCGAGCGGCAGGTAGTGATCGAAGCGGTCTCCCTCGACCTCGCCCAGCGGCATGACCTCGATCAGCGTGAGATCATGGCCCTGCCCGTGTGCCCAGGCGACGAGATCGGGGATTTCCGCCTCGTTGAGCCCCTTGAGCGCAACGGTGTTGAGCTTGACCCGGAGGCCCGCCGCCTTCGCCGCCGCGATGCCTTCCAGCACCTGGGGCAGGCTGTCGCGCCGGGCGAGCTTCTCGAACAGTGCGCGATCGCGGGTATCGAGCGAGACGTTGACGCGCCGCACCCCCGCCGCCGCCAGATCCTCGGCGAATTCCGCCAGCCGCGTGCCGTTGGTGGTGAGTGTCAGCTCCTCCAACCCGTCTCCCAGCTTGCGCCCCAGCGCGCGGACCAGCTCGATCATGTCGCGCCGCACCAGCGGTTCGCCACCCGTCAGCCGCAGCTTGGTGACGCCGCGCGCGATGAAGGTCAGCGCCAGCCGGTGGAGTTCCTCCAGCGTCAGCACTTCGGCCCGGGGCAGGAACTCCATCCGCTCCGGCATGCAATAGGCGCAGCGCAGATCGCACCGGTCGGTAACCGACAGCCGGAGGTAGGTGATCCTCCGCGCGAAGCGGTCAACCAGGGGTGCGGGGAGAGGTGCGGGCGTGCTCACTTTTCCAAGTATACGAAATCACGCGGATAAGATTCAAGGTTCGCGCCGGCATCGACGAAAATAGTCTGTCCGGTGACCGAGGAGGCGGTCGCCAGGTAGTGGACCGCGTCGGCGATCTCGTCGGCGCCGGGCAGGCGGCGCAGCGGCATGATCTCTTCCAGCCGGCGCCACTGTTCGGCATCGTAATCCTGCGTGGGCAGGATCAGGCCCGGCGCCACGCCGTTCACGCGCACGCGCGGCGCCAGCGAACGCGCCAGCGTGCGCACCGATGCGTGCAGCGCCTGCTTCGACAGCGTGTAGCTGAGCTGATCGGGCACGGGGTTCACCACGCGCTGGTCGAGGATGTTGACCACCGAGCCATCGCCTTCCCCCAGCGCCTCGACAAAGGCGCGGGTCAGCAGCATCGGCGCGAACAGGTTGACGCGGAAATGATGCTCCAGCGCGGAAGGCGTCATCGTCGCGATGGTGTCGTCGTGGAACACCGAGGCCGAATTGACCAGCAGACGCGGCGCGCGCCCGGCCTGTTCGCGCAAGTCCGCCAGCAGCCGTTCCGCGCAGGCCGGATCGTCGAGATCGCCCGCCAGCGGCACCACGCGGGCGCCGATCCATTCGAGCTGGGCGGCAAATTCCGTGTCGAACGAGCCGGCGTGGTGCGCGTGGAGCGCCAGGTCCCACCCCGCAGATGCCAGCTTGCGCGCGATGGCGGCGCCGATCCTGCGCCAGCCGCCGGTGACCAGCGCAAGCGGTCTTGGCGCTGGTCCGTCCTCGCTCAACCGCGCCGCTCGCGCGTGAGCGTGATGCCGATTTCCTCGCCGTTCTCGCTGATCGCCAGCTTGACGATCTTCACCGCGATCCGCTCGATCCGCGTATCCTGCAGGAACAGCGTTTCGCAGATGTGGTCGGCCACCGCCTCGATGAGCTTGAAATGGACGTCTTTGGGCAGCCCGTCCGAGGCGGCGAACTTGAGGTCCATGTAGTTCTTGCTCGCCGATAGCGGGCAATCGGGCGAATAGCCGTCGCGCGGCGTCAGCCAGGCCTGGATGGAGATGCGCAGCGGCTGCGGCCGCCCGGTCTCCTCCGAGTAGATCCCGGTGAGCACGTCGGTTTCGATGTTGGCGACTTCGAGGATGAGGCTGTCAGACACGGCGCGGCATTTGGCAGCGCGCGCGGGAAAAGTCCACCGTTACGCGCTGGCGGCCCCTGGCAGTGTTACGCCGCTTCGTCATTGGGAGCGTAGCGAAGCAATCCAGAGTCCCGCGTGCCGCTCTGGATTGCTGCGGGGCTTTGCCCCTCGCAATGACGATGGAGAACGGTGCCGTCCAGATCAGGCCGGCCTCGGTTACGCGCCTTGCGGGTTCCACCGCGCGAAGATCGCGGTCGGCAGCAGGCGTCCGTCGTCGCCATCCTCGCGAATCGCGAGGTCGCCGTGTTCGATCGTGCCGGGCAGATCGGCCAGCGCTTCGGCCAGCAGGCCGGCGATGGCGAGCGAGGACATCCGCACCGCATAGACCGTCAGGAACAGGAAGCGGCTTTCGGCATCGAGCAGGTGCCGGCAATCGGCGATCAGGCCCGGCAGGTTCTCTTCCAGCCGCCAGACCTCGCCATCCGGCCCCCGGCCGAACTTGGGCGGATCGAGGATGATCCCGTCGTAGCGCCGCCCGCGCCGCACTTCGCGCGCGGCGAACTTGGCGGCATCGTCGACGATCCAGCGCACCGGCCGCTCGGCCATGCCCGAAAGCGCGGCATTGGCGCGCGCCTGCGCGACCGACTTCTTCGAGGCATCGACGTGCGTGACCGGCCCGAACGCCGACAGGGACAGCGTGCCCACGCCGGTATAGCCGAACAGATTGAGCGTGGAGGCGTCGGACTTGCCTTCCAGCCGGTCCCCCATCCAATCCCACACCGGGGCCATATCGGGGAAGAAGCCAAGATGGCGGAACGGCGTGCAGGAGGCGGTGAAGCGCACTTCGCCCCGCGTCAGGTCCCAGCCTTCGCGCGGCACCGGCCGGTCGAACATCCAGCGCCCGCCGCCGTCCTCGTCGGAACCGGGGACGAACTCCCCGTCCGCCGTCCAGTCGGCCTGGCGCGGCGTCCACAGCGCCTGCGGTTCGGGCCGGATGAAGCGGTAACGCCCATAGCGTTCCAGCTTGCGCCCGTGTCCGCTGTCAACCAGCCCGAAATCGGGCCAGCCCTGCCCGATCATCAGGCGGGGCGCGGAATCGAGCCGGGCCATGCGCTTTCCCGCGTCCCGTCAGCCGTGGCGCGGCGTGGCGCGTTCGGCGATCCACGCGGCGACGGCATCGTAATCGCCCGGCAGGTGCGCGCAGGATTCCTCGCGCTCGAACAGGTCGCCCATCCGCGTCGGCAGCGCGGGGCGGACGCCCGTGGCGCGCTCCACCGCATCGCGGAATTTGGCCGGATGCGCGGTCGCCAGCGTCACCACGGGAACCCCGGCGGGGATACCCTGCGCCGTGCGCGCACCGTGCAGGCCGATCGCGGTGTGCGGATCGAGCACTTCACCCGTCGCCTCGTGCGCCCAGCGCATCGCATGGGCCATGTCGTTGGCGTCGGCGCGGGCGCTGGTGAACAGCGCGGCGATGCTTTCGCGCTGGGTGTTGGTCAGCTGCATCGCCTTCGTCGCTTCAAAGCCCTTCATCTGCGCGGCCAGCGCGGCGCCATCGCGCCCGGCGGCATCGAACAGCAGGCGTTCGAAGTTCGACGAAACCTGGATGTCCATGGAAGGGGCGGCGGTGGGCGTAACGGTGCTGGCCGAATAGTCCCCGCTCGACAGCGCGCGGTGCAGGATGTCGTTGACGTTGGTGGCGACGATCAGCCGCTCGATCGGCAGGCCCATCTTCGCCGCGACATAACCGGCGAAGACATCGCCAAAATTGCCGGTCGGCACGCTGAAGGCCACCTTGCGCTGCGGCGCGCCAAGCTGGAGCGCGGCGGCGAAGTAGTACACCACCTGCGCCATCAGGCGCGCCCAGTTGATCGAATTGACCGCGCTGATCGCGAAGCGGCCGGTCATCGCGGCATCGTTGAACATGCGCTTCACCATCGCCTGCGCATCGTCGAAGCTGCCGTCGATGGCGATGTTGTAGACGTTCGGCGCCAGCACCGTGGTCATCTGCCGGCGCTGCACGTCGCTGACCCGGCCGTGCGGGTGCAGCATGAAGATATCGACCCCGGCGCGACCCGCCACCGCGTCGATCGCGGCGGAACCGGTATCGCCCGAGGTGGCGCCGACGATGGTGATATGTTGATCGCCGCCATCGGCCTTCGGGCGGCTGAGGAACTCCTCGAACAGCAGCCCCAGCAGTTGCAGCGCCACGTCCTTGAACGCCAGCGTGGGGCCATGGAACAGTTCCAGCACCCACTGCTTTTCATCGAGTTGCTTGAGCGGCGTGACCGCGACATGGGCAAAACGGCCATAGGCCTGCCGGCACAGCTCCAACAGCCGCTCCGGCGTCAGGCAATCGCCGACGAAGGGCTGCATCACCCGCGCCGCCAGTTCGGCATAGGGCAGCCCGGCCATGGCGGCGATGTCCGCCTCGGTGAAGGTCGGCCAGGTTTCCGGCACGTAAAGCCCGCCATCGGACGCGAGGCCCGCCAGGGTAGCGCCCTGGAAGTCGAGCGCGGGCGCGTTGCCGCGCGTGCTGATGTACTTCATGGCAGAATCCTTACATGCCCCGGCTTGCGGCGCGGTTAGCCGCGCCGGCCCGGCCCGGCAAGCCGCTTCGCAAGCGCAAGGGCATAGATTACCGCCGCGACCGTGGCGAAAAGGAACCACTGCACGGCATAGGCCAGGTGATTGTTGGGAATGTCGCGCGGGTCCGGACGGGCCAGCGGCGCCAGCCTGGCCTGCGGCGGATCGGCGATCAGGCGCGCGCTGTGCCCCGCGCCGGAGGCAACGATGCCGCTGACCTTGCCGCCCGTCCACGATACCGGCGCTGGTTGCAACGCCCACCCCAGCGCGACATCGACCTGCCCGCCGCCGTCGATGCGGCAGGTGGCAACTTGCGCCACGCCCTGATCCCCCCGCGCGCTGCGGCCGGCGATGGCGGTGGTGGCCAGCACCTGGTCACACCACACCGTGCTGCGGCGATACAGCGCGGCTTCGATCGCCTGCGGATCGCGCGGCCATGGCACCTCGGCGCTATCCACGCGCACCGCGGCGTAGCGCGCGATCAGCGCTTCCTTCCACGCCCGGCGCTGCAATTGCCACACGCCCAGCCCGATCATCGTGGCGACCGCCGCCAGCACGACCAGCGTGGGCACGATGGGGATGCGGCGGATCATGCGCCGCCCTCCCGGCGCAAGCGGCGCACCAGCCGCGCCGCCTTGGCCACGCGCAGCGCCAGCGTGACCACGCCGGCCGCCAGCAGGGGCCAGACCAGCGCCAGCACCCAGACCGGAAAGCGCACCATATCGTCCAGCCGCAGCGCCACCAGGATCAGCAGCACCGTGACCGGCAGCATCACCGGGTAGAGCTGGCGCCCCTGCAGTTCATGGCTGGCGAAATCCTGCCCGCAGGCGCGGCAGCGCGGCGCGAACGTCGCCGGCCCGGCAAACAGCGTGCGCGCGCCACAGCGGGGGCAGGATGCGGAAAGGGCAGCCCGGAGAATTCCGGACTGCCCTTTCGATTCCGCCTGATCGGCCGGATGCGGCATCAGTGGGTCGGGTAACCCCAACCGCCCCAGACGTAGATCGCGACGAACAGGAACAGCCACACCACGTCGACGAAGTGCCAGTACCACGCGGCGGCTTCGAAGCCGAAGTGCTGGCGAGGGGTGAAATCGCCCTTGTAGGCGCGCACCTGGCAGACGATCAGGAAGATCGTGCCGACGATGACGTGGAAGCCGTGGAACCCGGTGGCCATGTAGAAGGCCGAACCATAGGTGTTCTTGCCGAAGGCGAACGGCGCGTGCGCGTATTCGTAAGCCTGGATCGAGCTGAACAGCAGGCCCAGCAGGATCGTGGCCCACAGGCCCTTCTTCAGGCCATCGCGATCACCGTGGATCAGCGCGTGGTGGCCCCAGGTGAGCGTGCAGCCCGAGCACAGCAGGATCAGCGTGTTCAGCAGCGGCAGATCGAACGGGTCCATCACCGCCTCGATCGCCTTGGGCGGCCACTGGCCACCGATCACGTCGACGTTGATGGTCGACGGGAACAGCGAGAAATCGAAGAAGGCCCAGAACCAGCCGACGAAGAACATCACTTCCGAAGCGATGAACAGGATCATGCCGTAGCGCTGGTGCAGCTGCACCACCGGGGTGTGATCGCCCGCGTGCGCTTCCTTGATGACCTTGCCCCACCACGAGAACATCGTGAGGAGAACGCCCAGGAGGCCCAGCAGCATCACCGCCTTGCCACCGGGCAGGCTGTGCATGAAAAGCACGCCGCCGCTGGTCATGGTCAGCGCCGAAAGCGCGCCGGTGAGCGGCCAGATATCCGGCGGCAGAATATGGTAATCGTGGTTCTTAGCGCCAGCCATGATGGTCTGATTCCCCCAAATTTCTCATGGCATCCGGACATGATCCAGACGCAACTCAATTTCGGCCTTTATCGCCAGCGAACGGCGCGGTCCAGTGGCTTTCGGCCCCTTTCCCGACTTAGCGCCACCACCCTACTTCGCCGCCGGCACGGGCGCAGTCCCGGCCGCCTCGTGGAAGGTGTAGCTCAGCGTGATTTCGCCGATATCCTTGGCGTTGGCATCGTCCAGCATCGCCGGATCGACGTAGTAGATCACCGGCATCCGCACTTCCTGCCCCGGCTCCAGCCGCTGTTCGTTGAAGCAGAAGCACTGGATCTTGTGGAAATAGGCGCCGGTCTGTTCGGGCGTGACGTTGAACGTGGCACGCCCGATGATCGGGTGGGCGGAAGTGTTCTTCGCGATGAAGAACGCCATCTTGCGTTCGCCGATGCGCCCGTCCTGCGTCACCTGTTCCGGCCGGAACTGCCAGGGCATGCCGCTGGCCACGTTGGCATCGAAGCGCACGCGGACGGGCCGCGCGGTGACCTTGACCGAATCGGCCTGCGCGGCGGTGGAGCGCTGCGTGGTGCCGTTGAAACCGGTCGCCTGGCAGAACAGGCGGTAGAGCGGGACCGAGGCATAGCCCAGCCCCAGCATCGCCAGCGCCCCGCCCGCCGCGATCAGCGCGACCTTGCGGTTGCTGCCGCGGCCTTGCGTCGCGGTGGCCACGCTCACATCTGCCCCGATGCGTGGACGCTCATCTTCGCGATCGTGATCGCGAAGAACAGCACCGCCAGCGCGCCAAGGATCAGGCCCAGCACCTTGCTGCGGGCACGCTGCCGCGCACGATAGGCTTCGCTTTCGGCGGGACTCAGGTGATCGTCGTTGGGGTTCATGCTTGCCAGCCTTGCACCGTGGCGATGCGATCGGCAACCAGCATCGCAAAAAGCACGAAGAGATAGAGCACTGAATAGCCGAACAGGCGCTTTTCGGGTTTCATGCCATCGTCCGGCACGCTGGTGCGCAGGCCGACGCGGACCGAGAGCGCCACGAACACCAGCCCCAGCACCAGCGCCGACAGACCATAGACCAGCCCCGTGCCGCCGATGAACCATGGCACCAGCGTCAGCGGCAGCAGGAACACGGCATAGGCCAGGATCTGGCGGCGCGTGGCCTTTTCGCCCGCCACCACCGGCATCATCGGAATGCCGACCTTGGCGTAGTCCGTCTGCACGAACAGCGCGAGCGCCCAGAAATGCGGCGGCGTCCAGAAGAAGATGATCAGGAACAGCAGCACCGGCATCAGCGTGACATGGCCCGTGACCGCCACCCAGCCGATCAGCGGCGGAAAGGCCCCCGCCCCGCCGCCGATGACGATGTTCTGCGGCGTGCGCGGCTTGAGCCAGACGGTGTAGATCCACGCATAGTAGAAGATCGACACCGCCAGGATCGCCGCCGCCAGCCAGCCGTTGGCCAGCCCCATGACCATGACCGAGGCACCGGCCAGCGCAAAGCCGAAATCGCGCGCGGATTCGCGATCCATGCGCCCGGCCGGCAAAGGCCGTTCGCGCGTGCGCTTCATCCCCGCGTCGATATCCGCTTCCCACCACTGGTTGAGCGCGGCGGCCCCGCCCGCGCCCACGGCGATGCACAGGATCGCGGTGAAACCCAGCACGGGATGGATGTCACCCGGCGCGGCGAGCAGGCCGCACAGGCCGGTGAATATCACCAGCGTCATCACGCGCGGCTTGGTCAGCGCGAAGAAATCCCGCCAGTCGGCAGGCAGCGTCAGGGTCTTGGCGGCATCCATCGTGCGCGCGCTATAGTCCCGCGCGCGCGGAAGGGAAAGCGGGTGAGAACAATGCGCCACCCGCGCGTCAGCGCGGTGGCTTGCAGGGCTTGCCGTCGTACTCCAGGCGGTTGCGGGCATAGACCGCCCCATTCCAGCGGATCACCGGAAAGCAGAAGCCGGGGCCGCCGACCTCGATGTCCGGCCAGCCACCGACCCCACGGGCCGCCTTGAAATCGGGGATGCCGACCTCGTTCGCCATCAGCTTCCAGCCGCCGTTCGCCTGCCCGGCCACGATCCAGAAGGCGGCCCCGGTATTGCCATAGCAGAACAGCCCGCCTTCCACGATCACCGCATCGGGGTGGCCATCGCCGTTGAGATCGCGGCGCTGGTCGATCCGGCCGGGTTCGTAGGTCGCACCATCGTCGTTGCCATCGTTGCAGCCGCTTTCCCAGCGCCCGTGCACCTGCCGGAAGCCGGCGGCGGCGAAGATCGCGGCGTCGCCGGTCACCGGACCGCGCGGTGCCGCCTGAGGCCGGGGCGGCGCTCCGGCGGTGACCGTCTCGGCCGGACGATAGACCGTGCCATCGAAGCGCAGTTGCCCGGTCCGCCCGCCACTGGTGGTGGACAGCACGAACCAGCCGCCGAATGCGGTGCCGGTGGTGGCAACGGTGCCCTGCCCTTCCAGAATGCGGCGCCACCGGCCATCCGGCGCCTGCGTGGCGATCGCGTACCAGCGCCCGTCGGGCTTGTAGCAAGGGCCGGCATCGATGAAGAGCGCTTCCTTGCGCCCGTCGGCGTTCATGTCGACAAAGGTGATGCGCGGACTGGCGGCCGCGCCGCAGCGGTTGGTCGGGTGATCGCCGTTCGCGCTGATCGGAAATCCGCCGGCGGCATAGAGCTGCATCGCTTCCGCCCGCGCCATCGCCGCGCGGGCGGGCGCGGAAAAGGCCAGCCCCATCGCGAGAACGCTTGCCACCGCATACCCGATCCGCCGCATCGCCTTGCCCCCGACTGCTGCAACGAAAGTTATAATCCCACGCCGCGTGAAAAAGGCCAGCGCAAAAGAAAAGAGGCCCCGGATCGCTCCGGAGCCTCTTGTCATGGTTCAGGCGAAACCGCCGATCAGTGCGCCGCCTTGGCGTCGATCACCGGCAGGGTTTCGAACTGGTGGAACGGCGGCGGGCTGGACAGGGTCCATTCCAGCGTCGTCGCGCCTTCGCCCCAGTAGTTGGCTTCGGCCTTCTTGCCAGCCAGGAAGGCGTAGGCGATGTTGATCAGGAAGATCACGATGCTGACCGACATGATCATGTAGCCGTCGGTGGCGACCTTGTTCCAGTGTTCGAACGCCGGAGCATAGTCGGGGTAGCGACGCGGCATGCCGTTCGCGCCCAGGAAGTGCATCGGGAAGAAGATCAGGTTCACGCCGACGAAGAACACCCAGAACTGCAGGTGCGCCAGGAATTCGGAGTGCATCCGGCCGCTCATCTTCGGGAACCAGTAATAGAACCCGGCGAAGAGCGACGTGACCGCGCCCAGCGACAGCACGTAGTGGAAGTGCGCCACCACGTAGTAGGTATCCTGGAGGTTATCGTCGATGCCGCCGTTGGCCAGCACCACGCCGGTCACGCCGCCCAGGGTGAACAGGAAGATGAAGCCGATCGCCCAGACCATCGGCGACTTGAATTCGAGGCTGCCGCCCCACATCGTCGCGATCCACGAGAAGATCTTGATGCCGGTCGGCACCGCGATGACCATGGTCGCCGCGGTGAAGTACATCTTCGTGTTCACGTCGAGGCCGGTGGTGTACATGTGGTGCGCCCACACGATGAAGCCGACAACGCCGATCGCGACCATGGCGTAAGCCATGCCGAGATAGCCGAACACCGGCTTCTTCGAGAAGGTCGAGATGATCTGGCTGATGATGCCGAAGCCCGGCAGGATCATGATGTACACTTCGGGGTGGCCGAAGAACCAGAACAGGTGCTGGTACAGGATCGGATCACCACCGCCGGCGGGATCGAAGAACGTCGTGCCGAAGTTGCGGTCCGTCAGCAGCATGGTGATCGCGGCGGCGAGAACCGGCAGCGACAGCAGCAGCAGGAACGCGGTGACCAGCACCGACCACACGAACAGCGGCATCTTGTGCAGGGTCATGCCCGGCGCGCGCATGTTGAAGATGGTGGTGATGAAGTTGATCGCGCCCAGAATCGAACCCGCGCCCGCAAGGTGCAGCGAGAAGATCGCGAAATCGACGGCCGGCCCGACAGAGCCCGAGGTCGAGAGCGGGGCATAGACCGTCCATCCGGTGCCCGCGCCGTTACCCACGCCGCCCGGCACGAAGGCCGAGAACATCAGCGAGCAGAAACCGACGAAGGTCAGCCAGAACGAGATGTTGTTCATGCGCGGGAAGGCCATGTCCGGCGCGCCGATCATGATCGGAACGAACCAGTTGCCGAAGCCGCCGATGATCGCCGGCATGACCATGAAGAACACCATGATCAGGCCGTGCGCGGTGATCAGCACGTTCCACAGGTGGAGCTGCTGGTCGAAGCTGGGATTCTTTTCGCCCAGGAAGCTGGCGACGGCGCCGAGATACTGGATGCCCGGCTGGGCCAGTTCGGCGCGCATGATGCCCGACACGGCGCCGCCTACGATGCCCGCGAAGATCGCGAAGATCAGGTAGAGCGTGCCGATGTCCTTGTGGTTGGTGGACATGAACCAGCGAGCGAAGAAGCTCGGCTTGTGATCGTGATCGTGCGCATCGTGGTGGTGATGCGCATCGAACCCTTCGTGGTCTGCGGGAATGGTGGCCATGACGGTCTACCCCTTTCCTGAATTACGCGGCCGGCGACGCGGAAGCGTCGGCAGCGGGAGCGGACGCATCCGCGGCGGGAGCGGCGGCGGCCGGAGCGGCGGCGGGCGCCGCTTCCTTCGGACCGACGGTGCCGCCCTGAGCCTTCACCCAGGCTTCGAACTGCGGCCGGCTGACGGCTTCGACCACGATCGGCATGTAGCCGTGGCGAACGCCGCAGAGTTCGGAACACTGGCCGTAGTACACGCCCGGTTCCTTGATGAAGAGTTCCTTCTCGTTGATCCGGCCCGGCACCGCGTCCAGCTTGAACCACAGCGAGGGCACGGCGAACGAGTGGATCACGTCGGCGCCCACCGTCTGCATGCGGATCGGTTCGCCATAGGGCACGACCATGCGCGCATCGGCACCAAGCTGCGGCGGCTCGCCACGCTTCAGCGCTTCCTCGTCCGGCAGCATGTTCGAGATCACTTCGAAGCCGCCGTTATCGGGATAGGTATAGCCCCAGTACCACTGGTAGCCCGTGGCCTTGACCGTGAGCGCGTTCTTCGGCGCCGGCGTGTACTGCGCGGCGAGAAGGCGGATCGACGGCACGGCGATGACCACCAGGATGAGCACCGGCAGCAGGGTCCAGATCACTTCGATCAGCGTGTTGTGGCTGGTCTTCGACGCGACCGGATTGGCGCCGCGGCGGAAGCGCGCCATCACGAACAGCAGCAGCACCAGCACGAAGAGGGTGATCACGGTGATGATCGGCATCAGCACGTAATCGTACATGCGCAGCGCCTGCTGGCCCGTGATCGAATACTGGTCCTGGAAGGACAGCGCGCCGGCAACTGGCTGGCCCTTGCCCGGCGTGGGCTTGGCCGGAACGTAGCTGCTCTTTTCGGCACCGGCGTCGGCCTTGGCGGCCGGCTGGACGGCATCGGCGGCGGGCGCCGTGGCGGCCGCGACAGGCGCGGCGGCAGGCGCCGCCATGACCTGCGGGGCGAACGCCAGCGCCGCTGCGACGCCAAGGGCCCGGATCGCTTTGCCCATGGCCTGGGCTGTATCGGCTAGACTCATCGTCGAAAGTTCCGCTTCCCTGTGTACGCCCCGCCCTTGACCTAAGGACCAAAGCGTATCCCCTCTAATCGCCCCAAGTAGGACAATTTGTCCCGCCTATACGCGGCACCTCACCATCCCTCAAGCGCCTAGACCCATATTTTTCCGACGGCCCGGCCAGCGCCGCTTTGCCATGCGAAAATGCTTGCCGCGCGGGCGCGCGCGGGCCATTTGCGCGGTTCGCCGTTCCACGGCTTGCGGGCCGGCGGTACAGGCGACCAACAAGGCCGAATCCGGCATCATCGTGCGAGGCATCATGCAGGAAGAAGACGTCCTTTCCGAATTCCGGGCCAGCCAGGCCCTGCTCGAAGGCCACTTCCTGCTCTCCTCGGGCCGGCACAGCGCCTTCTATCTTCAATGCGCGCGCGTGCTGATGGACCCGATGCGGGCCGCGCGCCTGGCCACCGCCACCGCGCAGAAGCTGCCGCGCGACTTGCGCCAGCAGATCCAGAAGGTCGTCTCCCCCGCGATGGGCGGCGTGATCATCGGCCATGAAATGGGCCGCGCGCTGGGCGTGGAGGCGCTGTTCGTGGAACGCCCCACCGGCACGTTCGAGCTGCGGCGCGGCTTCACGCTGCAGCCGGGCGAAAAGGTGCTGATGGTGGAGGACGTAGTGACCACCGGCCTTTCCAGCCGCGAGGCGATCAAGGCGATCGAAGCGGCCGGGGGCGAAGTGATCGCTGCTGCCGCGCTGGTCGACCGGTCGGCCGGGGCGGTCGATCTGGGCGTGCCGTTCTTCCCGCTGGTGGCGCTGAACTTCCCGACTTACGCGCCCGACGAACTGCCGCCCGAACTGGCCGCGACTCCGGCGGTCAAGCCGGGCAGCCGGGCGCAGCCCTGATGGCCGGGGCAGCGGCCAACGCGGCGCTCACGCCGGGCCGGCTGCGGCTGGGCGTCAACATCGATCACGTCGCCACGATCCGCAACGCGCGCGGCGGCGATCATCCCGACCCGGTGCGCGCGGCGGAAATCGTCGCGGCGGTGGGCGGCGACGGCATCACCGCGCACTTGCGCGAGGACCGGCGCCACATTCGCGACGAGGACCTCGCCCGCATCCAGGCCGCCACCGACCTGCCGCTGAACCTGGAAATGGCGGCGACCGAGGAAATGCTGGAAATCGCACTGCGCCACCGCCCGCACGCGGCCTGCATCGTGCCCGAACGGCGCGAGGAGCGGACGACCGAGGGCGGGCTGGACGCCGCCGGCCAGCACAACCGCCTCGCCCCGATCGTCGCGCGCCTGTCCGACGCGGGGATTCGCGTCAGCCTGTTCATCGCGCCCGAAGCGCGGCAGATCGAGGCGGCGATCCGGCTGGGCGCCCCGGTGGTGGAACTGCACACCGGCGAATACGCCCATGCGACAGGCGAAACGCGCGCGATCGAACTTAAGCGAATCGCCGACATGGCCGCGCTGGCGGCGCGCAACGGCATCGAACCGCACGCCGGGCACGGGCTGACTTACGAAAACGTCCAGCCGGTCGCGGCGATTCCCCAGCTCGCCGAACTCAACATCGGGCACTACCTGATCGGCGAGGCGATCTTCGTCGGGCTGGAAAACGCGGTGCGCCGGATGCGCGACCTGATGGACGAAGCGCGGTGAACGAGAGAGCCAAAAGCGTGCGGAGATCATGGCGCCAATCGAGAATTTTCGTCATCTATCTGTTCCCAGCGGCTATCTTGCTGATTTCGGCCATTAACATTTGGACCGACCATCAGGAGGGCCGGCCATTCAATCCGACGCACCTCTACGCCTTAGTTGGATTTATCGCGTTTGACGGCGTGCTGTTCGGCTTCATGTGGATCATCTACCGGTTGGTCCTAGGCGTTGTGTCCAGCGGGAACGAAAAGCTCTGATATGATCATCGGCATGGGCTCCGACCTCTGCAACATCGAGCGCATCCAGGCATCGCTGGACCGTTTCGGCGCACGATTCGAGGCCCGCGTCTTCACCGACGTGGAAATGGCCAAGGCCAACCGCCGTCCCTTCACCCGCGCCGGCACGCTGGCCAAGCGCTTCGCCGCCAAGGAAGCCTTCTCCAAGGCGGTGGGCACCGGGTTCAAGGCCGGGGTCTTCATGAAGGACATCGGCGTGGTCAACGCCTCCTCCGGCGCGCCGACGCTGGCGCTGACCGGCGGCGCGGCGGCGCGGCTGGCCAGGATCACGCCCGCCGGGTACGAGGCGGTGATCCACCTGACGCTGACCGACGATCATCCCTGGGCGCAGGCCTTCGTGGTGATCGAGGCCCGCCCGCTCCGCCCCGACGCCCCCAGCGCGCAAGGTGACGCTTGAACGAAACGACCGAATCCGGACCGGACCTGCCTGAAACGTCCGCTGTTCCCGCAGCCGAAGCGAAGCCGGCCGCCGCGGACGACACGCAGGGCGTCAACTGGCTGCTGGAATTGCGCGGGCTGGCGCTGATGCTGCTGGCCGTGGTGGGCTTTCACAGCCTGATCGCCAAGCCGTTCTACATCCCCTCGATCTCGATGATGCCCAACCTGCTGGTGGGCGACCGGCTGGTGGTGAGCAAGTATCCCTATGGCTGGTCGTGGGTCTCCGCCAGCTTCCACATCCTGCCGCGCGGGATGACGCGCATCCTGCCGCGCACGCCCGCTTATGGCGACATCGTGATCGTGGTGCCACCCGATCGCGACGAGGACTACATCAAGCGCGTGGTGGCGCTGCCGGGCGATCGCATCGCGGTGGTGAACGGGCAGATCATCCTGAACGGCAAGCCCGTGCCGCAGCAGGTCGAACCGCCGCTGGAGCTGCCGGTCGACCTCAACCAGCCGTGCGATCCCGACGATTTCCCCGGCCTGCGTTATCGCGCGAACGACGGGCGCTGGTATTGCGAACTGCCGATCCTGCGCGAAACGCTGCCCAATGGCGCGACCTATCGCGTGATCGATCACCGTCAGCAGCCGCTGGACAACTACGCCGAAGTGAAGGTGCCGCAGGGTTACGTTTTCCTGATGGGCGACAACCGCGACCATTCCGCCGACAGCCGCGCGCCGATCGAGGAAAAGGGTCTGGGCGGCCCCGTCCCGCTGGCCGACGTGGGCGGGCGCGCCGAATTCCTCACCTTCTCGCTCGATGGCAGCGAGGGGTGGAACCCGCTGTCGTGGTGGCGCGCCTTGCGCGAAGGGCGCGCCTGGACCAGTCTGCGCCCCGAAATCGCGAAGACGGCGCAGAAGGACCGATAGACCATGGCCGAGGGTGACGAAAAAGGACGGTCCGGCCCGACCGACATCCGCGACGATCTGGTGCGGAGCGAAGCGAAGAAAGCCTTCGTCTGGCTGGGCGTGGCCGCGCTGCTGGCGCTGGCGGTCTATCTGGCGCAACCGCTGCTGGTGATATTCGGCGGCGTGGTTTTCGCCGCGATGATCGACGGTGGGCAGCGGCTGCTAAGCCGCGTACTGCCGATCCGCCGGGGCTTTCGCATCCTGATCGTGCTGCTGGCGGCGCTGGCCTTCCTGATCTGGCTGGTGATGTTCGCCGGTAGCCAGATCGCCGCGCAGGCCGCGCAGATGCCCGCGGTGATCGAAACGCAGACCGCGCGCGTGCTGGCCTGGGGCCATGCCCACGGCATCTCGGTGAACCAGGCCGACTTCTCCAACGTTGCCGAGAAGCTGATCGGCGGCGTCGGCCCCGTCACCCGCGCGCTGGGCGGCATCTTCGGCGGCTTCGGCACCGCGTTCCTGATCATGATCCTGGGCATCTATTTCGTGCTGGAGCCGGACCTCTACCGGCGCGGCATCGCCTGGATGCTGCCCGAGGGAAGCCGCGAACATTTCCACGGCACTGCCCATCGCATGGGCAAGGCGCTGCGGATGCTGCTGTTCGGGCGGCTGATCGGCATGGCGGTGGAAGGCGTGGCGACCTGGGCGTTGCTCGCGCTTTATGGCGTGCCGATGGCCGCGCTGCTGGGGCTGCTCACCGGCCTGCTCGCCGCGCTGCCCAACATCGGCGCGCCGATCTCGGGCATCCTGATGGTGCTGGTCGGTTTTTCGGGTGGCACCGACATGGGCATCTTCTGCATCATCGTCTATGTCGTGGTGCAGACGGTGGACGGCAATATTATCGTGCCGATGGTGGCGAAGAAGACGGCCGACCTTGCCCCCGCGCTGGTGCTGGGCGCGCAGTTGATCTTCGGCGTGATGTTCGGCCTGCTGGGCCTGCTGCTCGCGGATCCGATCGTGGCCATGCTGAAGATCGCGCTGGAACGGCAAGCCGAACGCAACGGCCGCCCTTCTGTCGGCGGCTCCGGCGGGGAAGGCTGAGAAGGTCTCCGAAATGGCGCGCAAGTTCCTGTATCTCATCGCCGTTCTGGTTGTGCTGGTCATCGTGGCGCTGGCCGCCTTGCGCCTCTGGTCGCTGGAACTGACGCGGTTCGCCTTCGTGCCAAGGACCGGCTTCGAGCAGAAAGGGCCGCTGCCCGATGGAGCCTACAAGGCACCGGGCATGTGGTTTTCACGGCCCGGCATCGCCAACGATCCGGCGCAGCTCCGCCCGCAAGGCATGAAGGCCGAAGGCGACCGTTCGCGCGCGGTGGTGTTCTTCGTCCATCCCACCAGCTATCTGGCACGCGATCACTGGAACGGATCGCTGGAGGACGCCGACGCAAACCGGCGCGCCGCTTCGTTCATCCGCGCCATGGGCAGCGCCTTCAATGGCGCCGCGCAAGTGTGGGCGCCGCGCTATCGCCAGGCGACGTTCGGCGCGTTCCTGACCGACAAGCCGGAAAGCGCGCAGGCGCTGGCGGTGGCCTATCAGGACGTGAAGGCCGCGTTCGCCAGCTTCCTGCAGCAAGTGCCGGCCGACGCCCCGATCATCCTAGCCGGCCACAGCCAGGGATCGCTGCACCTGATTCACCTGCTGCGCGACAGCGTGAAGGGCACGCCGATCCAGCAACGCCTGATCGCCGCTTACGCGATCGGCTGGCCGATCTCCGCCCGGCACGATCTGCCGGCTATGGGCCTGCCGGCCTGCGCCGGACCGGAAGACACCGGCTGCGCGATCAGCTGGGAAACCTTTGCCGAACCGGCGGAACCGGCGCTGGTGCTGGACGCCTTTCACGGCCGCACCGGGCTGGACGGGCAGCGCGTGGGCAACGAAGCCCCGCTCTGCACCAACCCGCTGACCGGCCGCATGGGCGGAAGCGCCCCGATCGCGGCCAATCTCGGCACGCTGCAGATGGACGAGGACCCGACCGGCGGGAAGCTGATCTCCGGCGCCGCGCCCGCGCGCTGCGACGAACGCGGGCTGCTGCTGATCGGCGATCCGCCAAGCGTCGGCCCTTATGTACTGCCGGGCAACAACTATCACGTCTATGACATCCCGCTGTTCTGGATGAACCTGCGCGCGGACGTGGCGCGGCGGACGGCGGCGTGGGAAAAGTCGCACTCGGTACCGACGCCATGATCACCACGTTCACGCCCGATTTCCGCGCCGCGCTGCCGGAGGGCGGCGTGCTGCTGGGGCTGGATACCGGCACGAAGACGATCGGCGTGGCGCTGTGCGACGCCGGCTGGCGCTTCGCCACTGCCGGCAAGACGATCGTCCGCCGCAAGTTCGCGCAGGACAAGGAACAATTGCGCGCGCTGGTGGCCGAACGGCAGGTGCGCGGGCTGGTGATCGGGCTGCCGCTGAACATGGACGGCAGCGAAAGCCCGCGCAGCCAGGGCGCCCGCGCGATGGCGCGCAATCTTGACGATCTGGGGCTGCCGATCCTGCTGTGGGACGAACGCTGGACCACGCAGGCGGCCGAACGCGCGATGATCGAGCAGGATTTCAGCCGCGCCAAACGCGCCGAGCGCATCGATTCGCACGCGGCCGCGCTGATCCTGCAAGGCGCGATCGACGCGCTGGCGGGCGGCGTGCTGTAGGACAGGGACGCGGCCGGCCCGGACCAGTCCTGCATTGCCACTTGTCTTTGTTTCCGGCGACCGGCACAGCATCCGGGATGGAGGATACCAAAAACAAATTCCCGCCGCGCTTCAACATCCCGCCGGGTGTTGGCATGGACCCGGTACAGGGCAGCAAGGCCATCACGCGCCACGGCCACAGCGGCTTTCTGGGCATGGAATATGTCGGCCACGGCGAAGACTGGTTCGAACTGGCGCTGCCCTGGCGCGAGGATCTGGTGGGCGTGGAGGAAACCGGCGTGCTGGCTTCCGGCCCGATCATCAGCCTGCTCGACAACTGCACCTCGATGTCGGTCTGGGCGCGGCGCGGCGAATTCCAGCCGCAAGTGACGCTGGACCTGCGCATCGACTATGTGCGTGCGGCCACGCCGGGCAAAACGATCATCGCCCGCGCCGAATGCTACCAGCTGCGCCGCAGCATGGCCTTCGTGCGGGGCATCGCGCACGATGGCGAACTGACCGATCCGGTGGCGCACGCCGCGGGCATCTTCATGCTGGTGGAGGCGAGCGGATGGATGAAAGCGTGACCAGCCCGGAGGAAGGCACACCCCTGCCCGCCGACCATCCGCTGCATCTGCCCCCCTATGCCCGCGCCATGGGCATGGAAATCGACCGGATCGAAGACGGCGTGCCCGTGATCGGGATGGACTATACCGAACGGGCGGTGGGCCGTCCGGGCTATCTCCATGGCGGCGCGATCGGCGGAATGCTGGAAATGGCGGCGTTCACCGCGCTGCGGGCCGAGCTCGACCGCACCGGCGCGGCGATGCGGATCAAGCCGGTCAACATCAGCATCGAATACCTGCGCGGCGGGGTTGACCATCGCACTTACGCCATGGGCCGCGTAACCCGCGCGGGCCGGCGCGTGGCCAACGTGCGCGTGGAAGCGTGGCAGGCCGATCGCGACAAGCCGGTGGCCAGCTGCTGGATGAACTTCCTGCTCGCGCCGAAGGCCGAATAGCGCCGCCCAGCGCTATCCCAGCGTCAGGTCGATCACGATTCCCTGGTCCGGCGCTTCCGCGCCAGGCGGCAGGCGAACGGCATCGGCGCGCGCGCGGGCAAGGACGGCGGGCGGCACATCCGGGCCGGCGATCACCGCGTCGGCCTGCCCCAGCAGGCGCGCCTCGCGCAGGGTGAGATCGTCCGGATCGTCGGACCGCAAGGCGATGACAAAGCGCCCGGACAGGCCGGCGGCGGCACCGCCAAGCCAGCGCTCCACGGCATAGGCCGGCGCTTCCGCCAGTGGATCGAGCGGCCCGCCCTGCTCCAGCGCGGCATCGAGCGCCCGGCGGCGTTCGCCCGGCGAGGGCCAGCGCGCGCGCACCGCTTCGCGTGCGGCATGGAGCGCCAGCGCGAGCCCGCCCAGCCCTTGCGGCAGCAAGCGTTCCAGCCGCAGGCGCAGCGCCTTGGCGAGCCCGGCGGAAGCCCCGCCCGTGCCCACCGCGATCAGCACCGGATCGCGATCGACCAGCGAGGGCACGGTGAAATCGCACAGCTCCGGGCGGTCGGTGACGTTGACCAGCAGGCCCGCGCCCCGCGCGCGGATGGCGTCGGCGCGCGCTGCCATGTCATCGTCGTGGGCGATGAACGCGAGCCGCGCGCCGGTATCGATGCCCTCCGCCAGATCGTCGACCACCACGCCGCCGGCCCGCTGCACTAGCCGTCGCTTGGCCGCCGCCGCCTCGCTCTGCCCCAGCACGACAACCGGCTGGCCGGCGATGCGGTGGAACAGGGGCAGCGATTGCATGGCGCTTCAGCCTTTCAGGAAATCGGGCACGCGCTCGGCCGCGAGGATCGTGGCCGGATCGATGCGGTCGGCCACCACCGCCCAGCGGCCTTCATCCACCATCACTTCGGGCACCAGCGGGCGCGAATTGTAGGTGTTGGCCATCGTCGCGCCATAGGCGCCGGCGGTGCGGAACACCGCCAGATCGCCCCGCGTCACGCGATCGATGTCGCGCGCCATGGCAAAGGTATCGCTCGATTCGCAGATCGGCCCGACGATGTTGGCGGTGAAGCGTTCGCCATCGGGCGTGACCGCCGCGAAATCGTGCCAGGCATCGTAGAGCGCGGGACGGGCAAGATCGTTCATCGCCGCATCGACCACCACCCAGGGATGGCTGGCGCCTTCCTTGACGCGGACCACGCGCGTCACCAGCACGCCGGTGTTGCCGGTGATGACGCGGCCCGGCTCGAACATCAGCGTCACGTCCCAATCGCGCGTGACGCGTTCGACCATCGCCGCGTAGTCGGCCGGCTGCGGGAATACCTCGCCTTCGCGGTAAGGCACGCCCACGCCGCCGCCCAGGTCCATGTGCGTCACCGCGTGGCCGGCCGCGCGGATGGCGCGCATCAGGCCGCCGACCTTGGTGAAGGCCTGCTCCAGCGGCTCCAGCTTCGCCAGCTGGCTGCCGATGTGCAGCGCCAGCCCGCGCATGGCGATGCCGGGCGTCTCCGCCAGCCGGGCATAGATCGCGCCGGCGCGGTCAAAGGGCACGCCGAACTTGTTCTCGGCCTTGCCGGTGGAAATCTTGCCGTGCGTGCCCGCGTCCACGTCCGGATTGACGCGCAGCGCTGCCGGCGCGACCGTGCCCATCGACGCGCCGAGCGCGGCGAGTTCCAGCCCCTCCTCCTCGCTTTCGAGGTTGAACTGGCCGATCCCCGCTTCCAGCGCGCGGCGCATTTCCGCCTCGGTCTTGCCGACGCCCGAAAAGACGATGCCGTCCGCCGCCATGCCCGCCGCCAGCGCGCGTTCGAGTTCCCCGCCGGACACGACATCCGCGCCATAGCCTTCGGCGGCGAGGACGCGCAGCACGGCCAGGTTGGGGTTGGATTTGACCGCAAACGCGATCTTCACGCGTGGCAGCACCGCCAGCGCATCGCGGAACACGCGCGCATGGCGCGTCAGCGTGGCGCGCGCATAGACATAGACGGGCGTGCCCACCGCCTGCGCGATCGCGGGCAGAGGCACGTCCTCGGCGTGGAGAACGCCGTCGCGATATTCGAAATGGTCCATGATTCGGCCTTGAAAGAGAGATTACTGCTCGGGCGGGAGGTCGAAGGGATCGTCCTCGCGCTCCTGCGAGCGCTGCCGGGGTTCGATGCCGCGTTCGGGCCGGGCCTGCACCGGCGCGCGCAGCAATTCGTCGGCCACCGGACGGTCCTCGCGCCCGAAAGGCGGTTTGGGCAATTGCTGGTCGGCCAGCGGTTTCAGCGGACGCTGGTTGCCGCAGCCGGACAGGGCAAGCCCGGCCACGCCCAGCGCCAGCGCGGCGCGGATCACTGGTGCAGCCCGACGCAGGCGCCTGATCTCGCCCATTTCCATACCGTCAGTCCTCCAGCCCCAGCGCCACGCGCGCCTCGGCCACGCGCTTCCTTACCTCCACCGGCGCGGTTCCGCCATGGCTGGCGCGCGCGGCGACCGATGCCTCCACCGACAGCGCGGCATAGACGCGCTCGTCGATCCGCGTGTCGATCGCCTTGAGGTCCGCCAGCGGCAGCTGGTCGAGCGCCACGCCCCGGCTTTCGGCGAGCTTCACCGCGCTGCCGGTAATATGGTGCGCCTCACGGAACGGGATGTTTGCCTGCCGCACCAGCCAGTCGGCCAGGTCGGTCGCCGTGGCATAGCCGAGTTCGGCGGCCGCGCGCATCCGCGGGGTGCGGAACGCGGCTTTGGCCACCATGCCCGTCATCGCCGCGATCGACAGCGCGAGCAGCCCGGCCGCCTCGAACACTGGCGGCTTGTCGTCCTGCATGTCCTTCGAATAGGCGAGCGGCAGGCCCTTCATCGTGATCATCAGCGCGGTCAGGCAGCCGGCGATCCTCCCGGAATGGCCGCGCACCAGCTCGGCCGCGTCGGGGTTCTTCTTCTGCGGCATGATCGAGCTGCCCGTGGAAAGGCTGTCGGGCAGGGTGACGAAGCCGAACGGCTGGCTGGCCCAGATGATGAACTCTTCCGCCAGCCGCGACAGGTGCAGCGAACATTGCGCCGCCGCCATCAGGTAATCCAGCGCGAAATCGCGGTCGGACACCGAATCGAGGCTGTTGTCGGTCGGCCCATCGAAGCCAAGCGCCTCGGCCGTGCGGAAGCGGTCGATCGGAAAGCCGGTACCGGCCAGCGCCGCCGCGCCCAGCGGGCAGCGGTTCATCCGCGCGCGCGCATCGGCAAAGCGCGACCGGTCGCGCCCGATCATCTCGTAATAGGCCATCAGGTGATGGCCCAGCGTGACCGGCTGCGCGGTTTGCAAATGGGTGAAGCCGGGCATGATGCTGTCGGCATGTTCCCCGGCGCGCATCACCAGCGCCACCTGGAGCGCCTGCAGCCCGGCATCGGCCTGTTCACACGCATCGCGCACCCACAGGCGGAAGTCGGTCGCCACCTGGTCGTTGCGGCTGCGCGCGGTGTGCAGCCGCCCCGCCGCCGCGCCGATCAGTTCGGCCAGCCGGCTTTCGGTGGTCATGTGGATGTCTTCGAGGTCCCAGTCCTCGGGCACGCCGTTCGCCTCGTATTCGGCGGCGACCTTGTCCAGCCCGTCCGCGATCAACGCGGCGTCGTCTGCCGAGACGATGCCCTGCGCGCCCAGCATGGCGACATGGGCCTTCGACGCGGCGATGTCCTGCCGCCACAGCGCCTTGTCGAACGGGATCGAGGCGTTTATCTCGCGCATGATCGCCGACGGGCCGGCGGCGAAACGCCCGCCCCACATCTGGTTGGAGCCTGAATTGCCCGTCATCCCAGTCATCTTCCGTTCGTCAAAGGTGTTGATCCTGTCGGCCACGCTGGCGGCGGGCCTGACGCTTGCCGGGTGCGATAGGAAAAGCCCGGAGACAGCGCAACCGCAGAGCGGGGGCGAAAATGCCGCGAAGGACGGATCGGGCGGCGAAATCAAGGGCGAGTTCAACGGCACGCTCGACATCAGCAAGCGCGGCGAGGCGATCCCGGACCTGACCTTCTCCGACACCGGCGGCAAGACGCTGCGCACCGCCGACCTCAAGGGCAAGCCGGTGCTGGTCAACCTGTGGGCGACATGGTGCGGCCCCTGCGTGCTGGAAATGCCGATGCTGGACCAGCTGGCCACCAAGGAAGAGGGCAAGCTGCGCGTGCTGACCATCTCGCAGGACATGGGCCAGCCCGAAAAGGTCAAGGCGCTGTTCGCGGAGAAGAAGTTCGCGCGGCTGGAACCCTGGCTCGATCCCAAGAACGATCTGGGCTTCCACTACAACACCGGCCTGCTGCCCACGACCGTGCTCTACGACAAGGACGGCAAGGAAGTGTGGCGGATGATCGGCGCGCACGACTGGTCCGGCCCGCGCACCGACGCGCTGCTGGCGGATACGCTGGCGGGCAAGTGACGCCGGCTTGAGAGGCTGCGGCAAGCGGAGTACGTTCGCCGCATGACCGCGCTCAAGCTCAAGATCCAGATCACCTGCGGCGCGGAAATCGCCATGGGGCCAGGCAAGGCCGATCTGCTGGACGCGATCGCGCGGGAAGGGTCGATTTCCGGCGCGGGGCGGCTGCTGGGCATGAGCTATCGCCGCGCCTGGCAACTGGTGGACGTGATGAACCGCTGCTGGAACGAACCGCTGGTGATCACCTCCCCCGGCAGCGCGCACGGCGGCGGCGCGCGCGTCACCCCGTTCGGAACCGACGTGCTGGCGCATTACCGCGAGTTGCAGGCCAGGGTGGACACCGGCGCGCGCGGCCCCGATTTCGCCGCGCTTTCCGCCGCACTGCGCAGCGAGCCCAAAGCCACTCAGAAGGACTAAAGCGCGCGGCCGCAAGCCTTGTCCGGCATGGCAAGGTCGGCGCGGGTGGTGAAGGAGGGGTCGGACAGTGCCCCCAGGAAGGCGACCAGCACGGCCATGTCCGCCGACGTGACCGGCCGGCGGTGGCGGCGGATGACCTCGTCGATCGTGCCCGCGCTGCCATCGTGCCACCACGGCCCGGTCAGCAGGACGTTGCGCAGCGACGGCGTGCGGAACCGCGCGCGGTCCTCGGCCCGGCCGGTCGCCTCGAACAGCCCCTGATCGGGCGCGGCGGGATCGACCGGATCGAGGCGGTGATAAGCCCGGTCGGTGAACAGCGGGCCGGCATGACATCCCGCGCAAGCGCGCGCGAACACCGCCCTGCCCTTCCGCGCATCCGGTGACAGCGCGCCGCGATCGAACGCGCTGCCGAACGAAACCAGCGTCCGTTCAAACGCGGCCACCGCGCGTGCCACATTGACGGGATCAATCCGGCCCCCGTCGTGCGGAAAGGCGCTGCGGAACTGGCGGATATAGCAATCGTCGCGCCCAAGGCGCACAGCGATATCCCCTTCCAGCCCCTTCATGCCCATCTCGACCGGGTGCGTGCCGAACACCGGCACCGCGACCTGCGCTTCCAGCGTGGTCTGCGCCGGGTCCGCGAACGTCAGCGGGGCGATCCAGCGCACGTTGGCAAGGCCGGGCACGTTGCGCCGCCCCGGCTCGCCGGTAACGCCCGGATGCGTGCGGTTGCCATCGGCGAAGGCGTGCTTCTGTTCGTGGCAGGTGGCGCAGGCCATCGTGCCATCGCGCGACAGGTCGGCATCGTAGAACAGGCGGCGGCCCAGCTCGATCCGCGCCTGTTCGATGGCCGGTGGCGCGACCGGCTCTCCCGCAGGCCGGGTGGGCACGGGCAGTCCCGTCGGCCACGATGGCTTGCCCGCCGCGACCAACGCGGTCAGCGCTAGCAAGCCCGCCGCCAGCCTTGCCAACGGCATCAGGGCAGTTTCACCGCAAGAACCGTGATCGTATCCGCGCCGTTCGCGGCGATCTGCAGGGTATAGTCCCCCGGAGTCAGCGGGAAATCGACCATCTTGCGGATGCCCGAGCAATCCGGCCCGTGGCCATGTGCGGTGGAGCCGACCGCCTTGCCCCCGGCCACGAGATCGATCCACGCCCCCGATCCCAGCGCGATGCGGTAGGTGCCCGGCGCGGTGACATGCAGGCGGACAAGCCCGCCAAAGCTGACCGAGCCGCCCGGCTTTTCCGGCCGCAACGGATAGCGCACCGCCGGCGTCGGCAGCAGCTTCACCCGCGCGGCCTCGCCGATGGCCAGCGTGGCGGCGGCAAGCCCGGCCACATCCGTCGCGGCAGTGCGGTCGCCGGGGCTGGCCCATGCCGCCAGTTCCCCGCTGAGCGCAATCGGCGCCGCGCAGACCGGCGGCCGTTCCTGCGCCAGAACCGGACCGGCCGAGGCCATCGACGCCAGCAGCACGCACCCCACCCTAAATCCCTTCACGATCGATCCCCGCATTGCCATGCTATATTTCACTGAATATAGGCTTCGCCGCAAACCGCAAGAACGATCAACAGGGAGTCTTCCATGCGCCGCTTTCCCGCGTCCGCCCTATCCATGCGCCGCGTTCCCGCCGTGGCGGCTTCGCTGATCGCGCTCGCCTCCGCCCAGGCGCATGCCGAAGATGCCCCGCAGCCCGCCGATGACAGCACGAAAGCGTTCACGCTGGGCCAGATCGTGGTGACGGCCGCGCCCGCCGACGGCGTGGAGATCAGCGGCGAAACCCTGAGCGCCGCCGCGATCGGCCTGTTCAACCGCAATACGCTGGACGATGCGATCAACCTGATGCCCGGCATCAACGGCTCCAATTCCGGCGGCACGCGCAACGAACGGCTGGTGTTCGTGCGCGGGTTCGACCGGTTCCAGGTGCCGCTGTCGATCGACGGCATCCGCGTGTACCTGCCCGCCGACAACCGGCTGGACTATGGCCGCTTCCTGACGCCCGACATCGCGCAGATCCAGGTGGCCAAGGGCTATCCTTCCGTGCTCGACGGGCCGGGCGCGATCGGCGGGGCGATCAACCTCGTCACCAGCAAGCCTACGCGCGCGCTGGAAGGCGATGTGCGCGGCACGCTGAACCTGGGGCGCGAAGCGGAGTATGCCGGCTACACGGTTTATGGCCGGCTCGGCACCGCGCACGAAAAGTGGTATGCGCAGGTGTCCTATGCGCGCAATTTCCAGGACCACTGGGACCTGTCGGGCGACTACAAGCCCACTGCAACCTCGGCCGAGGACGGCGGGCATCGCGGCCTTTCCCGCAGCGAGGACTGGCGCGTCAACGTCAAGGCCGGCTTCACGCCCAACGCCACGGACGAATACGCGATCAGCTATACCCGGCAGGAAGGCTCCAAGAACGCGCCGCTGCACGTTACCGACGCGCCGTCGAGCCAGCGCTACTGGAGCTGGCCATACTGGAACATCGACAGCCTCTATTTCCTGTCCACCACCGCGCTGGGCGACGTGGCGACGCTGAAGACGCGCGTCTATCGCAACACCTTCGACAACCTGCTGCGTTCGTTCGACGATGCCGCGCAGACGAAGCAGACCCTCGGGCGGGCGTTCAACTCCTATTACGCGGACGAAGCCTGGGGCGGATCGGCCGAACTCGGCGTGGACGCGAGCCATGCCGACCACCTGACGCTGGCGGTGCATTACCGGCGCGACAAGCACGTGGAATGGCAGCAGGGCTTCCCTTCCGGCGCAACCGAGCCGAAGCAGACCAATATCGAGGACACCTACAGCATCGCGGTGGAAAACCGGCTGATGCTGACGCCGAAGCTGACCTTCGTGGCCGGCGCCAGCTTCGACTGGCGCGACATGAAACAGGCGGAGGAATATGGCACGCCGCCCGGCGGAGGCGCGGCGCGGATATTCCAGTATCCGCACAAGAACGCCGATGGCTGGAACGCGCAGGGGCAGCTTGTCTGGCAATCCGACGCCGACACGCGGATCAACGCCAGCGTCTCCTCGCGCGTGCGTTTTCCCACGATCTTCGAGCGGTTCAGCACGCAGTTCGGCACGGCGGCATCCAACCCCGCGCTGAAGCCCGAACGCGCGACCAACGTGGAACTGGGGGGCAAGCGCCGGTTCGGCCCGGTGAACGTGGAAGGCGCGCTGTTCTACAGCGACGTGAAAGACGCGATCGTGGCCGTGCGGTCGGCGGGCTTCCCTTCCGGCACCACGCAGCGCCAGAACCTGGGCAACGGCACCTACTATGGCGCCGAAATTGCGCTCAACGCCGCTTTGGGGGAAACGCTCTCGGTCGGCGCCAACTACACGTACATCCATCGCGATTTCGACATCACGCCAGCGGCTGGCGTCACCGTACCGCTGTTCGCGTTGACCGGCGTGCCGACGCACAAGGCGTTCCTCTACGCCGAATGGAAGCCGGTGCCAGCGCTGCGGATCACGCCCAGCCTCGACATCGCCTCCGACCGCAAGACCGCCAATACCGCCGTCACGCAGTACTACGACACCGGCCGCTACGTGCTCGCCAACCTGCGCGCGGACTGGACGGTGCGCCAGGGGCTGCAAGTGGGCGTGGGCGCGCGCAATCTGTTCGACGACAACTATGCACTGGTCGATGGCTTCCCCGAACCGGGACGGAGCTTTTACGCCACGGCCGGCGTCGCATTCTGAGCAGCGAACGATCCGTTCCGGGCCAGGGGAATATCCCGGCCCTTCTACACCATGGGCGCGGACACCCCGATCTCCGCGAAATAGCGGGCCATGGCATCGGCGGCGCGATCGGTCAGCGCGATGAACGCGCGGCGGCGGTCGGTATCGTCCTCCACCCGGCGGAACAGGCCGGCGTCGGTCATCTGCGCGATCCAGCGCAGCGCGGTGGTGGGCGGCACGCCCGAGGCGATGCACAGCGAGGTGACGGAAACGCGCGCGTGTTCCGCCCGCGCGGCGGTCAGATCGAGCAGCATGTCCCACGCCGGATCGGCGAACAGGTCTCCTTGAAAGAACCGGGCGCGCAACTGGCGTTGGCGGGCGATGCGCCGGATCAGGCGCGGATCGGGCAAGGGCGGCCGGGTCGCCCGCGCCAGCCGGCCGTTGTCGCGATCACGCGCGCCGCCCGCTTCCGCTCCATCGAAACGAAACGCGGAAACCTTGTCCTCCACGGTGCCGCCGCCTGCCCCCTCCGCATCGCCTTCCCCCGACAAGCGGGCGAGCGTGCGCGCGATCTCGCTGACCTGCTCGGTCAGGCGCAGCAGCGTCAGCCGATCCTCGTCATCCAGTTCGCGCACCCGCTTGCCCCGCCGCGCCAATCCGCTACCCAGCGCGATCATGCGATCGGCGCGGCTGGGCGCCACCAGAATATCGGGTTGCGACTGATCGAGGCAACCGAACACCGCTTCCAGCGAATCGAGACTGGTCGACACGACCACCTGCGCACCGCCCCGCGCCGCCAGCATATCCAACCGCGACAAGGCGGCCAGTTCCGCCGCATCGACGACAGGGCAATCGACCAGCACGAGATCATCGACGCCGCGATCTTCGGGATCGTCGAGAAGCGCCCCAAGCGTGTGCGACCGGACCACGCGCAAGCCGGCGGCAGTGACATCTTCCGCCAGTTCGGCACGCAGGAACGGCTGATCGGCAAAGATCGCGACCGCCAGCGGGGCGCGCGCGCGATCGGACCGGATCGCCGTGGAATCATCGTAGTCGAACCGCGTAACGCTCTGCCCCATGCTTCATCTCCGCCCTGCGAGACTGGAACAAGTAGGGAACAACAGCGTGTCGAGGTCAACAATGGATAGGTCGGATTTGGCGCAACAATCCCGTCCGGCGGGCTTCAGGGCCGGATTTCGATCGGCGTTCCATCGCCAACCAGCGACCAGATTTCCTCGATTTCGGCGTTGGATACCGCGATGCAGCCATCGGTCCAGTCGCCCGGAACGCGGCCCATCGGGAGAGCGTTGGGCTGCCCATGGAGGAAGATCAGCCCGCCGGGCGAACGCCCTTGCCCCCGTGCGAACGCCACGTCCGCCGGCGCGGGATAGGAAATGTGAAGCGAAAGATGATAAGCGCTGCGATCGTTTCCATAATCGATCGTATAACGGCCCTCGGGCGTGCGCTCGTCGCCTTCGAAACGCTTGGGGCCGACGGGTTCGTCGCCCAGTTGCAGGCGTTCATAGACCCGATAGGGCCGGCCATCGGCGAACAGTGTCAGCCGCCGCGCGCCCTTTTCCACCACCACGAAATCGGCGGCGGGAAGATTGTCGGGCACGGCCTGCGCCGATCCTCCCGCCAGGAGCAGAAAGCCCAGCGGAAGAAACGGGCGCAGGCGCATCATCTCAATCGACGAAAGGATCGCGCACGAGGATAGTGTCCTCGCGCTCGGGGCTGGTGGAGACAAGCGCGACCGGGGTTTCGATCAGTTCCTGCACGCGCTGGATGTACTTGATCGCCTGCGCCGGCAGATCGGCCCACGAGCGCGCCCCGGCGGTGGTGCCGCTCCAGCCGTCCATTTCCTCGTAGATCGGCTCCACTTCCGCCTGATCGGCGGCGTGGCTGGGGAAGTAATCCAGCACCTTCCCGCGCAGGCGATAGCCGGTGCAGATCCTCACCTTCTCGAACCCGTCGAGCACGTCCAGCTTGGTCAGCGCGATGCCGGTCACGCCCGAGATCGCGCAGGACTGGCGCACCAGCACCGCATCGAACCAGCCGCAGCGGCGCTTGCGCCCGGTAACGGTGCCGAATTCGTGGCCGCGTTCGCCCAGGCGCTGGCCGGTTTCGTCCTCCAGCTCGGTCGGGAACGGCCCCGAGCCGACGCGGGTGGTGTAGGCCTTGACGATCCCCAGCACGAAGCCGACCGCGTTGGGGCCAAGGCCCGAACCGGCCGCCGCCGAACCGCTGACCGTGTTGGACGAGGTGACGAACGGATAGGTGCCGTGATCGACATCGAGCAGCACGCCCTGCGCGCCTTCGAACAGGATGCGGGCGCCGGCCTTGCGCACTTTCTTCAGGCGCTTCCACACCGGCTGCACGAACTGGAGCACGAACGGCGCGATGCCGCGCAGGTCATCGAGCAGCGCGGCGCGATCGACCGGCGGCTGGCCGAAGCCGGCGCGCAGCGCATCGTGGTGCGCGCACAGGCGATCGAGCTGCGCGTCGAGCGCGTCGAGATGCGCCAGATCGCAAACGCGGATGGCGCGGCGGCCGACCTTGTCCTCGTAAGCGGGGCCGATGCCCCGCCCGGTCGTGCCGATCTTGCCCGCGCCCGCCGCCGATTCGCGCAAGCCGTCGAGATCGCGGTGCAACGGCAGGATCAGCGGGCAATTGTCGGCGATGGCGAAGTTTTCGGTGTTGATGTCAACACCCTGGCCTTCGAGCTTTTCGATCTCGGCCTTCAGCGCCCAGGGATCGAGCACCACGCCATTGCCGATGATCGAGAGCGTGCCGGTTACGATGCCCGAAGGCAGCAGGCTGAGCTTGTAGACCTGATCGCCCACCACCAGCGTATGGCCCGCGTTATGCCCGCCCTGGAAGCGCACGACGGCATCCGCCCGGCTGGCCAGCCAATCGACGATCTTGCCCTTGCCCTCATCGCCCCACTGGGCGCCAATCACGGTTACGTTGGCCAAAACGATGCCTTTCCTGTCGCGGACTCGGTGTCTTGAAATTGTCTTGGGGAGTTCCCGCGGCGCACTAGGGGACACCGGGTGCAAGGGCAAGAGCGCACTGCCGGGAAAGACGCATGACGCACAATCGGCGTGTCGATGCCGCCGCCGTCACACCGCGTACCGCACACGGCGCATGTCACACCTCGTAACCACTTCAGGCTGGCGATACGGCCGGCGCGCGATAGCATTGTCCGGTCTGCAATTGCGAAGTGCTGTCTCATGCGAAACATCTTCCTTGGCACGATCATCGGCACGGTCCTGGTGCTGACCGCCGCCGCGCAGGCCAGCCCCGGCGATCGCCTGCGCGCGATGATGGCCGGACGCCAGAACGGCGGACAGGGCGATCAGGCCTGGCGCACCCTGCCGGCGGCCGACCGGACGATCCGCTATGGCGACGATGCCGCGCAGACGATCGCGTTCTGGCCGGCGCGCGAGGCGGCAGGCCCGGCGCCGCTGATCCTGTTCGTCCACGGCGGCGGCTGGGCACACGGCAGCAAGGAGAACGCGACCGGCAAGGCCAAGGTCGAGCACTTCCCCGCGCTGGGCTATGCCTTCGCTTCGATCGATTACCGGCTGGTGCCGCAGGCGACGGTGGAACAACAGGCGAGCGATGTCGCTGCCGCGCTGGCGGCGCTGCTGGCGCAAGCCGATGCGCTGGGGATCGACCGGCACCGCGTGGTGCTGATGGGCCACAGCGCCGGGGCGCACCTTGTGGCGCTGGTCGGCACCGACGAACGCTATCTGCGGGAGGCCGGCCTTTCGTTCGCGGATGTGGCGGGCGTGATCCCCGTCGACGGCGCGGCCTATGACGTGCCGCAGCAGATCGCCTCGGTCGGGCAGTATCAGCGCCGCATCTATGACGCGCCGTTCGGATCGGACCCCGCCCGCCAGCGCGCGCTATCCCCCGCCTTGCAGGCCGCCGCGCCGAACGCGCCGCGCTTCCTGCTGCTCCATGTCCGGCGGCCGGACGGCGTGGCGCAGGCGGAGGAGCTGGCCAAGGCGCTGCGCGCTGGCGGTACCAGCGTCGAGACCGGCAGCTTCCCCGGCACGGGGTTGCAGGGCCATGTCGAAATCAACGCGAAACTGGGCGATCCGGATTATCCCGCGACAGTGCTGACCGACCGCTGGCTGAAGGCGACGTTCGGGAAGTAACGCCCAGGGTCAGGACCCTAGGCAACGTGGCGTGGGAATGCCCACCCCCAACCCCTCCCGCAAGCGGGAGGGGAGCGAGACTTACGCCGTCGTTCGCGAACAGGATAGTCGACAAGAAGAAAGCGCCGGCGCGGCATCCCGCACCAGCGTTTCCCGCGCGACCCCTAAGGGCGGTTCAGCCCTGCCTGATCTGGTGCACCGTATGCGGCGCACCATAGGCGGCCGCGCCGAAGGTTTCGGCGATCAGCTTGTTGGTATCGAAATAGACCTGCCAGTAATGGTTGGTGTGGCAGTAAGGGCGCACGCACAGCACTGTGCCGCGCTCGTTGAAATCCAGGATTTCCACATCCGGCGCGGGATCGGTCAGCACGTTCGGAACGCCGGCCAGCGCCGCCTTGAGCCGACCGATCGCATCCACCGGGTCCACGCCGAACGCCAGTTGCGCGGTGCGATCGACGCGGCGGTATCCGTTGCTGCTGAAATTCTTGATGACGTCGGCCGAGACTTTCGCGTTGCCCACCACCGACATCACGTTGTCGGGCGTGTTGATGATCGTGTTGAACATCCCGATCTCGATCACCGTACCTTCAACGCCGCCGGCCACGACATAATCGCCCAGCTTGTAGGGCCGGAAGATAATGATGAAGGCGCCGGCCGCGAAATTGCCGAGCAAGCCCGACCAGGCTGCGCCGATGGCGAGGCCGACGCCGGCGAGCAGCGCGGCGAAGCTGGTGGTCTGCAACCCGAAGTAGCCGAGGATCGCCACGACCAGCAGGATGTTGAGCACCACCGCCAGCATGTTGGCGATGTAGCGCTGGAGCGTCGCGTCGAAGTTCCGCTTGGTCAGCAGCGCGGACAAGGCGTGGATCGCGAAGCCGATCAGCCAGCGGCCCACCATATAGAGAACGAAGGCCGCGCCTATCTTGATCGCGCCCGCGGTAAGAAGCGGTGCCGCACTGGCCCAGAGCGCCGAGAGATCCATCATGTCTTCTCCAAGGAAGCAAGCGGCCTTCGCACGAAGGCCTTGCTCTCAGGATAGACCGGCGGCGGCGGGCCGATAAAACGGAACTCTCTCCATTTTATCGGCAAAGCTGGCTGAAAACTGGCGATTCCGGTCCAAAAGTGACCCGTTCCCCGCCTTTCGGCCGCGTTCACGCGCGGCGGACATCCAGCACGATGGTCGCCGGGTTGTCCTGCCAGCGGTAGCCCGGCGTGGGATGATCCCGATTCCAGCGGTGCGCGTAAAGGCGCCGGGCGGAAAAGCCGATGCCATGCGCCGGCGCGCGCCAGAGCAGCCCGCCGAGCAGCGGTCGCAAGCCTTCCGCGCGCATGTCGGCGCGCGTGATCGCCTGCACCGGCTCGATCTGCCCACGCTCGACGATCAGTTCGATGCGCACCGCCCAGCGCGGCATGTGCACCGCCGCTATCCATTTCTCGTCGGCATCGCGCGGCAGCGGGCCGCTGCGACCGGAGCCGTCGCGATAACGACGCCAGCCATCGGGAAAGACGACGAATTCGGCGCGGGCGAGATCGGTCATGACTTCCCCGCCATCGCGGATACGGCCGGGAATGCACGCTTCGCGCACGATCAGGCTGTCGCCCGGCGCACAGCGCGAAAGAGGGCCGTCAGAGGGAGCGCGCCAGCGGGTCTGCCATCCAGCGAGAAGCGCGCGCGCCACCGCCGGGCCGGCGATAACGGGCACTTCCGCGCCGGCGGTCAGAGTGCCTCCGGGCCGTCCTTGCCCAGCACATGCGTGCAGCCGAGCGCGGTGGCGCTGTCGGCCTCGCTGAGTGCGGCGGCAGTGCGCCAGCCGATCGCGCGCAGCCGCGCGGCGGCATCGCGATCATGCCCCAGCGGCAGGAACACCATGTCCTCGCGCCGTTCCGACGCGGCGAGCAGGCCGACCAGCGCATCCGGGTAGAGCGAGAAGCCGGTCGCGGCCTCGCCCTCACCCCCGTTGGCGCTGGCAATGCGGTAGGTGCCGCCCCGCCCCAGCACGCCGCGCACGCCTTCGGCATAGAGCGTGAAGCCGAACCAGGTCTGGTATTCGAAGCCATGGCGTTCGGCTGGATCGAGCGTGAGCCGGGCCGTTCCGCCCAGACGCGCCGCGATCTGGCGCAGCGCCGCGATGCGGCCGGCCAGCACGCCACCCGCATCGATCGCGGCCAGCTTCTCAATAGCCGCATCGAAATCGCCGGTTGCGTAAAGCAGCGGAACATAGGCCTCGCCGCCGGCATCGATCAGCCCGCCGGCATCCTTGGTATCCAGTTCGCGCCGCACCGCCTCGATCTGTCCGGGGGCAAGCGGCATGGCCTTCTCGGCCAGCGTATCGACAAGATCGGGCAGCGTGAAATCGACGCTGATGTTGCGCCCGCCGGCGGCCGCGAGCGCCTCGATCGCCAGCGCGACGATCTCGCTTGCGGCGGCGACATTGTCCGCGCCGATCAGTTCGGCCCCGCACTGGAAGCGCTCGCGCGCCGGGTCCAGCCCGTCGCCCTTGATGGTCAGCACCTGGCCCGCATAGCACAGGCGCAGCGGGCGCGGCGCAGCGGCCAGGCGGGTTTCGGCGATCCGGCCGATCTGCGGGGTGAAATCGCTGCGCAGCGCCATCATCCGCAGCGACGAGGGATCGACGAAGCGAAACATCCGCCGCGACTGGATGCCCGCCATGCGCGCGGCCAGACTGCGCTCGAACTCGATCATCGGCGGCAGCACGCGATCATAGCCGTGGCCGTGCATCACGTCCTGAACGGCACGCATCACACGGGTCGCCGTCGCCGCTTCGCGCGGCAGCCGGTCTTCAAGCCCTTCGGGCAGCAGATCGGGGTCGCTGGTATCCATGGCGCGAGCCTTTAGGGGGTATTGGCGGTTATGTCGAACGCTCACCGGAGGAAATGCGCGTCATCCCTGCAAGGAAACCGTCATCCCAGCGCAAGCTGGGATCTCGTTCGGCTGGGCTGGACCTCTCGCAGATTTACCTGCAGCGGCCCGAGATCCCGGCTTTCGCCGGGATGACGCGTTCTTCCTTGCGCCGAGGTCAGAACTTCAGCGCCTTGACGATGCGCACGCCCTGAACCTGCCGCGCTTCGGCCAGCACTTCCTCGCTGACCGGGCTGTCGACCGACAGCAGCAGCACCGCTTCGCCACCGGCCTCGCGGCGGCCAAGGTGGAACGTGCCGATGTTGATGCCGGTCTTGCCCAGCAGCGTGCCGATGCTGCCGATGAAGCCCGGGGCGTCGGTGTTGACGATGTAGAGCATGTCGCCATCGAGATCGGCTTCGATGCCGATGCCGAAGATCTCGACCAGGCGGGCCTGGCCATTGCCGAACAGCGTGCCCGCGACCGAGCGTTCACCCTGGCTGGTGCCGACGGTGACGCGCACCAGCGTGCGGTATTCGCCTTCGCGGTCATGGCGCACTTCGCGCACGTCCAGCCCGCGTTCCTTGGCGAGGAACGGCGCGTTGACCATGTTCACCGACTGCGAATACTGCTTCATCAGCCCGGCCAGCACCGCGCCGGTGATCGGCTTGGGGTTGAGCTGCGCCGCCGCGCCTTCGACCTCGATCGCGATCTTGGTCAGGTTGTCGTGCGCAAGCTGGCCGACGAGCGAGCCGAGCTTCTCCGCCAGCGCCATGTAGGGCCGCAGCTTCGGCGCTTCTTCGGCCGAAAGCGAGGGCATGTTGAGCGCGTTGGTAACGCCGCCGGTGACGAGGTAATCCGCCATCTGTTCCGCCACCTGCAGCGCGACGTTGACCTGCGCTTCGGTGGTGGAGGCCCCGAGGTGCGGGGTGCAGATGAAGTTCGGCGTGCCAAACAGCGGCGATTCCTTGGCCGGCTCGGTCACGAACACGTCCAGTGCGGCGCCGGCGACATGGCCCGAATCGAGCAGGTCCTTGAGCGCCGCCTCGTCGACCAGCCCGCCACGCGCGCAGTTGATGATGCGCACGCCCTTCTTGGTCTTGGCAAGGTTTTCCGCCGACAGGATGTTGCGTGTCTCGCTGGTCAGCGGCGTGTGCAGCGTGATGAAGTCCGCCTTGGCCAGCAGCGTATCGAGATCGGCCTTCTCCACGCCCATTTCCACCGCGCGTTCGGGCGTGAGGAACGGATCGTAGGCAACGACCTTCATCTTCAGGCCCAGCGCGCGGCTGGCGACGATCGAGCCGATGTTGCCGGCACCGATCAGTCCCAGCGTCTTGCCCGTCACTTCCACGCCCATGAAGCCGTTCTTCGGCCACAGGCCCGCCTGCGTCTGGGCATTGGCTTCGGGAAGCTGGCGCGCCAGCGCGAACATCAGCGCGATGGCGTGTTCGGCGGTGGTGATCGAGTTGCCGAACGGGGTGTTCATGACGACGACGCCCTTGGCCGAAGCCGCCGGGATATCGACGTTGTCGACGCCGATGCCGGCGCGGCCGACGACCTTCAGGTTGGTCGCGGCGTCGAGGATTTCCTTGGTCACCTTGGTCGACGAGCGGATGGCGAGGCCATCGTACTGACCGATGATCGCGATCAGTTCCTCGGGCTTCAGGCCGGTGATCTCATCCACCTCGCAGCCGCGTTCGCGGAAGATCGCGGCGGCGTTGGGGTCCATCTTGTCGGAAATGAGGACTTTGGGCTTGGTCATGACATTTGTCTCCAGACGTCATCCCGGCGAAAGCCGGGATCGCAGGCGGCTAAACGGAACCGCGTGTTCCGCAATCCGGCCGGGGATCCTGACGTTCGTCAGGATGACGGAATTTCGTGATTCAGGCGGCCTTCAGCGTTTCCCAGGCCCAGTCGAGCCAAGGACCGAGCGCTTCGATGTCGGCGGTGTCGACGGTCGCGCCGCACCAGATGCGCAAGCCCGGAGGCGCATCGCGGTAGCCCGCGATGTCATAGGCCGCGCCTTCCTTTTCGAGCAGGCCGGCGAACGCCTTGATGAAGTCCGCGTCCGCGCCTTCGACCGAGAGGCAGACCGAGGTCTTCGAGCGAATGCCGCGATCGACCGCAAGGTGCGACAGCCATGCCCGTTCGGCGACGATCTTGTCGAGCGCCTCGGCATTGGCGGTGCAGCGCGCCTTGAGCCCTTCGAGCCCGCCAAGCCCCTTGGCCCATTCCAGCGCGAAGATCGCGTCTTCCACGGCCAGCATCGAGGGGGTGTTGATGGTTTCGCCCTTGAACACGCCTTCGGCAAGCTTGCCCTTGGAGATCAGGCGGAACACCTTGGGCAGCGGCCATTCCGGCGTATAGCTTTCCAGCCGCTCGACCGCGCGCGGACCAAGGATCAGCACGCCGTGCGCGCCTTCGCCGCCCAGCACCTTCTGCCACGAGAAGGTGGCGACATCGATCTTGTCCCACGGCAGGTCATAGGCGAACACCGCGCTGGTGGCGTCGGCGAAGCACAGGCCCTGGCGATCGGCGGCGATCCATTCGCCATCGGGCACGCGCACGCCGGAGGTGGTGCCGTTCCAGGTGAACAGGACGTCGTCCGACCAGTCCACCTTGTCGAGATCGGGAAGCTGGCCGTAATCGGCGCGCATCACGGTCGGTTCGAGCTTGAGCTGCTTGACCGCATCGGTGACCCAACCTTCACCGAAGCTTTCCCAGGCAAGCGTCGTCACGCCGCGCGCGCCGAGCATCGTCCACATCGCCATTTCGAAAGCGCCGGTGTCCGAACCGGGCACGATGCCGATGCGATGCGTGTCGGGCAGGCCCAACACTTCGCGCATCAGGTCGATGCAGTATTGCAGGCGCGTCTTGCCGATCTTGGCGCGGTGCGAGCGCCCCAGCGATTCGGTTGCCAGCTTGTCGAGGGAATAGCCCGGCGGCTTGGCGCAGGGACCGGAAGAAAAGAACGGACGCGCAGGCTTGCGCGCCGGAATAGTCGTAGTCATGTCTGACTCTCCTTGCAGAGAGCTCGCGCGGCGTTGGGACCGCGTGGCCCGGAGCCGCACCTAACGGCGCGGGGCGGATTGTCAACCGGAACCGGCGCGCCGCAAAATTATCGTGCGGAAATATGGCACCGGTAGGCGGAGACCGGAAAGCGCTGGCCACACCTTTCCCCCAGATGAACAACCGTTGTTTTGCAGACAGTTACCAGAAAAATAACCATTCCCGGTTATAAGCTGCCCCATGAAGATTCGCGGCCTTTCCCTGATCGTGGCGGCCTGCCTTTCCTCGGCGCTGGCCGGCTGTATCAGCGCGCCCGAACCGCAGCACCGCGAACCCGCGCGCAGCGCGCTGGGCACGTTTTCGCCCGCCCCCGCCGCGCAGGCCTGCCTAGCGCGGCTCGGGCAATCCGACGCCGGCTTCACACCCCTGCCCGATCAGTATTACGGCGCGGGTTGCTCCACGCTCAACGCGGTGCGCCTGACCTGGCTGGAAAGCGACGACCGGCGGCTGCAGCTGTCCAATCTCGGCCCGGTCAGTTGCCCGCTCGCCACCACGCTTTCGGGCTGGGCGCGCTTTGGTGTGGACCGCGCCGCCCGGCAGATCCTGGGCAGCCCGCTGCTGCGCATCGAGACGATGGGGACTTATTCCTGCCGCACCGTGGCGGGCACCGCGCGCCTTTCGGGCCACGCCACCGCCAACGCGATCGACATCGCCGCCTTCCTGCTGGCCGATGGCCGGCGCGTGAGCGTGCTCAACAACTGGTCAGGCGGGACGCCGGCGGAGCGCGAATTCCTGCGCGTTATCCACGCCAGCGCCTGCAAGCGCTTCGGCACGGTGCTCAGCCCGGACTACAACGCCGCGCACCGCAATCACTTCCATCTGGAAATCGGAGCCAGCCGGCCGTTCTGTCGCTGATCCCGGAGGGATAGGCTGGACCGCTTCGCGCGGCCCGGACAATCAGCCCTTAGCGTCCTGGACACTATTCCCCGCCAGCGTATCCGACCCGTCGGGATAGATGAAGCCGAAAGCCGGCGCTTCGCGCAGGCCCAGCGAATGTGTGGGCGCGTACCACACGCGCACCTTGCTCCAGTCGCCCGCTTCGGAAACATCGACCGCCAGCGCCTCGCGCTCGACCATACCGGGGCGCGACCAGTTGGCGTGGTTGAGCAGCACGCGGCGGCTGTCGAGCACCTTGCTCACCACGGCGACATGACCCATCGGCATTGCGCCGGTGGCGCGGAAGGCCAGCACCGCACCCGCGCGCGGGCGGTGGCCACGGGCATAAGTGCCGGCCGCCTGATCCCACCACGTCCGCGCATTGCCGAACAGTTGCACGTCGGACACCGAGCGCGCGTAGGTCACGCATTGCAGGCGAGCCTGGGCCGGGACAGCGGTGGCGATGAGAGCCAGCAGAGCGAGGATCGAAGCGTAGGCGGTGCGAAGCATGGCAGCTTCATAGCCAATTTCCGCAGCGCACAAACCTCTGGCCGCAACGAGTCGTCGTGCGGCAGACACCTCCCACCCGGGGATGGTAACTGTGACTTAACGCACTGTGGAAAACCTGGTTCCCGGATGGCCAGGATCGCCCTCGCCGCGATCACGCGGCGGCGATATGAAGCCCGTCCGCCTCGATCCGCAGGCGCACCGCCTCCGCCGCGTGCCGCGCGCCCAGCTTGCCCATCATCTTCATGCGGTGAATTTCGACCGTGCGCGGACTGATATCGAGTTCGCGCGCGATGGCCTTGTTGCTGCATCCATCGGCCAGGCGATCGAGCACCTCCCGCTCGCGCAGGGAAAGGCGCGCGATGCGCTGCCGGGCATCCGCCGCGCGGGCGCGGTGCGCCCGATGGTTGTCCGCCTCGCGCGCGGCGCGCTCGATCGCCTCGTTGAGCGGCGCGATCTCGTGCGGCAGGACCAGATAGTCAAGCGCCCCGGCCTTGATGGCGCGGACCACCGATTCCGTCTGCGGACGCTCCGCCACCGCGATGACCGGCAGCCAGTGGCCGAACCGGTTCATCAGGCCGAGCAGAGACGGGATGCCTTCCCCCACCGGTTCATCATGCGCGATGACCAGCCCGCCGGACGGCGCGTGAGACAGGAGCTCATCCGCACTGGCGTAGATTTCGGCGTGATGCCCCGCGGCGAATGCGAGGCGGGCAAGCCGGGCACGGCGGGCGGAGTCACTATCGAGGACATGGAGTGTGATGCGTTCAGCCATGACGGCATCACATCATCGAACAGGCCGATTGCGCCAGTCAGACCGGCCTCAAAGCGGAAGTTTAAGCGGCGCCGAAAGATAGTTAATATCTAATTTCACTAAGTAAATCGACATCCGAACCGGACTGAATTACGCTATATTCATCCAAATTCGAGAAAATATTGCGCCCTAATATCTGAATAAACCACGGAAGCAAGCAGCAAATGCAAGCGGATATAAAATAAGGCGTTCGTAACTATACTTGGTTAAACTACTTATTCTATTTCGGCAGGAACCGCAGGCGGATCGAACGAGTAATCCGGCAGCGAATGGAACGCCTGCCGCAGCGCCTCGCTCCAGCTTGACGAAATCTGCTTGAAATAGGGATCGTCCTTGGTGATCCGGCGCTGGTGCAGCGGCTCGAACCGGTCGCGCTCGATCACCATCAGATCGAAGGGCAGCCCCACCGAAAGGTTCGCCGCCAGCGTGGAATCGAACGAGACCATCAGCAGCTTCACCGCGTCCTCGAACGTCATCGTCGGCTCATAGCCGCGCAGCAGGATCGGGCGGCCATACTTGGTCTCGCCGATCTGGAAGAAAGGCGTGTCGAACGATGCCTCGATGAAGTTGCCTTCCGGATAGACCATGAACAGGCGCGGTTCCATGCCCCGGATCTGGCCGGCGATGATGATCGATGCGGTGAAGCGCGGCCCTTCCCCCGACGGCCCGCCATCGTCCTGCCGCCGTTCGATCACGTCGCGCAGCAAGTTGCCCACGATCGTCGCCACCTGGAACATCGTCGGCGCTTCCAGCAACGAGGGGCGGCGTTCGCCCGGCGCCTTGTTCCGTTCCTCCAGCTGGCTGACCACCGCCTGCGTGGTGGCAAGGTTGCCCGCCGTCATCATCGTGATGATCCGTTCGCCGGGCACATGCCAGCTGAACATCTTGCGGAATACGGAGATGTTATCGACCCCGGAATTGGTGCGGGTGTCGCTCATCATCACGAGGCCCCTGTCGAGCACCATCCCCACGCAATAGGTCATCGTTCCCCCGTGTACGCCAAAAGGGAGCCAGCCGCCCCCGTCCCCCGGTATTACCCGTCTATCGGGTTATCGCACAGCGGGGGCAATCGCCGTCAACGTCCGCTGCGGATGAATCCTTGATTATTGTTCCACACGCTGCTGTTCCACGGCAAGCTTGACGTGCATGGTTTCGTCAAGATCGCCATAGCGGATGCCGGTGATGGGGGCGGCATCGCGATAGTCGGCGCCCGTCGCCACGCGGACGTAGCGCACGTCGGGACAGATACGGTTGGAGATATCGAAGCCGACCCAGCCGAGATTGGCGACGAAGGCCTCGGCCCAGGCATGGCCGGCATCCTGATCCACCCGGTCGTCCATCAGCAGATAGCCGCTGACATAGCGCGCCGGTATGCCCAGCGCCCGCGCCGCCGCAATGAACACGTGGGCATGGTCCTGGCAGACGCCATGGCCCGCCGTCAGCACGGCTTCGGCCGGCGTCGCCGCGTCGGTGTGCCCCGCAGCGTAAGCGACCCGTTCGGCCACCAGCGCGGATAGATCGTGCAGCACCGCCAGCCGGTCATCGCCCGGACGCGTGCCCTGACTCTGACTCTGGCTTTGCCCCTGCGACTGGCCCTGAGTCTGAGTCTGAGTCTGGGCCTGCCCCAGCGCCGCCAGCAGCGCGCGCACACGCGGACCGGCGCGCGTCAGTTCTGTCGGTTCCGCGAAATGCCACAGCGGCAGATGGCCGGAATGCTTGCCGACGATGCCGGCATTGTCGGCGGTATCGACCACGCCCCGGCAGCGGATGGTTACATCGGTGGCGCCGGGCGTGAAGGCAATCAGCGAAACGTGATTGCAGTTGTGATCGTCGTATTCGGCTTCCAGCACGGCACCCGCCAGTTCCATGTCCCAGGACTGGATCGTCTGGCCCGAAGTGGCCTTGGGCGTGAGCCGCAGGCGCTGGAGACCATGCGCGGCCGGTTCCGAAAAGCGGTAATGCGTGGTGTGATCGATCGCGATGCGCACCGGCGATCCTTCTCTATTCGACGAAACGGTAGTCGCGCTGAATCTGGAGCGCGAGCTGGGTGTTGTGGGCGATGAACCGGCCGATGAATTCATGGAGGCCCTGATCGAAGATCGCATCGACCGTCAGCGCATGCAGTTCGCTGTCGGCGTTGCGCAGAATGTGGTGGCTTTCCATTTCCTCGCCATATTCGCGGGCAAGGCTGGCGAGGTTCGACCGCAGCTTGGAATAGCAGAACGCCAGGCTGCGCGGGAAACGCCCGTCGAGCAGCATGAATTCCGCGATGCCGCGCGGGTCCATCCGCCCGGCATTGAGCCAGCGATAGGCGCGCTCCCCCGCGACCGAGCGCAGCACGTTTTCCCACTGCACATTGTCCAGGCTGGAACCCACATACGACACGGCCGGCAGCAGGACGTAATACTTCACGTCCAGAATGCGCGCAGTGTTGTCCGCCCGTTCGATGAAACTGCCGATCCGCGCGAAATTGTAGATCTCGTTGCGCAGCATGGTGCCTTCCATCGCCCCGCGCACCTGCGTCGATTGGCGGCGGATGCAATCGAGCACGTCGCCCAGCCGCGTTTCGGTAACCGGACGGGCGAGCAGCTCCTTCACCTTCATCCAGCTTTCGTTGACGGCTTCCCACACCTCGCGCGTGATGCCGGTGCGGACCATGCGCGCGTTGGTGCGGGCCAGTTCGCACATCAGCAGGACGTTGCCGGGATTCTCCTTGTCGCGCAGGACGAAATTGAAGACGTGCGGGCCGGTATATTCCGTGCCGAACTTGGCTTCGAACAACTCCTGCAGGCCCAGCGTGACGATGACCGAGCGCCATTCGTCGCTGGCATCCTTGGCATCGCGCGTCAGCGCCATGCGGAATCCCGCCTCGACCAGGCGCACGGTGTTCTCCGCGCGCTCCAGGTAGCGGAAGAGCCAGAAAATACCGTTTGCCGATCTGCCTAGCATTCCGTCTCCATGACCGTCCGATCCGTCGCCCCCGACCCGAGAGCAGCGTCAATCATCCAGAACCCAGCTGTCCTTGGTGCCGCCCCCCTGCGACGAATTCACCACCAGCGACCCCTTCTTCAGCGCAACGCGGGTGAGCCCGCCCGGCGTGATGTCCACCCCGTTGGGCGAAACCAGCACGAAGGGCCGCAAGTCCACGTGGCGCGGCGCGAGACCGGCCTTGGCAAGAATGGGCACGGTCGACAGCGAAAGCGTGGGCTGGGCGATATAGTTGTCCGGCCGTGCGCGCAGCTTGGCCTCGAACGCGGCGATTTCCTTCCGCGAGGAGGTCGGCCCGATCAACATGCCATAGCCGCCCGAGCCGTGGACTTCCTTCACCACCAGTTCGGCCAGATGCTCCAGCACATAGGCCAGCGCCTCCGGCTCCGAACAGCGCCAGGTGGGCACGTTCTGGAGGATCGGCTTCTCGCCGGTGTAGAACTCCACGATCTCGGGCATGAAGCTGTAGATCGCCTTGTCGTCGGCGATGCCGGTACCCGGCGCGTTGGCGATGGTGATGCCGCCGGCGCGATAGACGTCCATGATGCCCGAAACGCCCAGCACGCTGTCCGGGTTGAACGTCAGCGGATCAAGATATTCGTCGTCGACACGGCGGTAGAGCACGTCGATCGGCTTCCACCCGCGCGTGGTGCGCATGGCGATGCGGCCGTTCTCCACGCGCAGGTCGCTGCCTTCGACCAGTTCCGCGCCCATCTGGTCGGCCAGGAAGGCGTGTTCGAAATAGGCGCTGTTGTAGATGCCCGGCGTCAGCACCGCGACCACCGGCTTGCGCCCGCCCGACGCATCGAAGGCCGGTGGCGCGCAGGCGGCAAGGCTGCGGGCCAGGCGGCGCGGATAGTCCGAAACTTCCCGCACACGCACGCGGGTGAACAGTTCCGGGAACATCGCCATCATCGTTTCGCGGTTCTCCAGCATGTAGGAGACGCCACTGGGGGTGCGGGCATTGTCTTCCAGCACCATGAAATCGTCCTCGCCCGTGCGGACAAGATCGATGCCGACAATGTGGGTATAGACCCCGCCCGGCGGCGTGAAGCCCGACATTTCCGCAAGGAACGCCGCGTTGCCCTTGAGCAGCCGTTCGGGGAAACGCCCCGACCGCACGATTTCCTGCCGGTGATAAAGGTCGTGCAGGAAGGCGTTGAGCGCGCGGACGCGCTGTTCGATCCCGCGCGCCAGCTTGCGCCACTGGTTCGCGGTGATGATCCGGGGCACCATGTCGAACGGGATCAGCCGTTCCTCGGCATCTTCCGCGCCATAGACGTTGAAGGTGATCCCGGTGCGGCGGAAGAAGGCTTCCGCCTCGCTCTTCTTGCGTCTCAGCAGGTCGGGCGGCTGCTCCTCGTACCACTTGCAATAGCCCGCGTAGGCGGCGCGCACCGAGCCATCGGCGTCAAGCATCTCGTCATAGGACGAGGGCGAGGAGTTTGTCATAAGCACATCCCGTCTGCGCCCATTGCTTGCATATGATTGGGGCTTTGCCAAGCGCTCTCATGTTGCACCTGCGAAATAAATTTGGCGCGAATTGGTGCAATTTGCGACGAAGGTTGGTCCGCAGGCGCCCCGGGGGTTTCCGCTTGCCTTGATGCCGATCCCGCCGCATTCTTAACCGGTCAATTAAAACAGAGTCGGGAGAGTGGCCATGCGCCGGATCCATCACCGCACCTGCCATATCTGCGAGGCGAACTGCGGCATCCTGGTCGAAACGGAAGACCGCGCCGTGCTGTCGATCAAGGGTGATCCGGACAATCCGCTCTCGCGCGGGCATATCTGCCCCAAGGCCACCGCACTGCAGGATCTTCAGGAAGACCCGGATCGCCTGCGCCGGCCGGTCAAACGCGTGGGCGAAACCTGGCACGAGATCAGCTGGCAACAGGCCTTCGCCGAAATCGGCCAGCGCACGCGCGCCATCCTGGCCGAAGATCCGGATGCCTCCGCCGTCTATATCGGCAACCCGAACGCGCACAGCTATGGCAACGCGCTCAATGCCGAATACCTGTCCAAAGCGCTGCACACCCGCAACAAGTTCTCGGCCAGCACCGTGGACCAGATGCCGCATCAGGTGGCGAACCTGCGCCTGTTCGGGCACGCCAGCCTGTTCGGCATCCCCGATATCGACCGCACGCAGACGCTGATCATCCTGGGCGGCAATCCGATGGCGTCAAACGGCAGCATCTGGACCGTGCCCGATTTCCGCAACCGCGCGCGCGAACTGCGCCAGCGCGGCGGAACGCTGATCGTGGTCGATCCGCGACGCACCGAAACCGCGCGCGTGGCGGACCGCCATCTGTTCATCCGGCCGGCAACCGATGCCTTCTTCCTTGTCGCGCTGCTGAAGGCGGTGCTGGCGCGCCGGCCGGCAAGGCCGGTTCAGGACTTCATCACGGGGCTGGCGGACGTGGCCGCCGCGCTGGAACGGTTCGATGCCGCCGCCTGCGGCGCGGCCTGCGGTGTCGCGGCGGAGGACATCGACGGGTTGGCCGAACGGATGACGCAAGGGCCGGCAGTGCTCTATGGCCGCATGGGCGTGGCCACGCAGGCCCACGGCACGCTCAACGCCTGGCTGATCGGCCTGATCAACATCGCCGCAGGGCAACTGGACCGCGAAGGCGGCATCGTGTTCCCCCTGCCCGCGCTCGACACGCTGGCCATCCTGCCCCCCGGCTCGATCGGCAAGCATCGCTCGCGCGTTTCGGGCCACCGCTCCGTGCTGGGGGAACTGCCGGCCGCCGCGATGGCGGAAGAGATCGAGACGCCCGGGCCGGGGCGGCTGCGCGCATTGTTCGTGGTCGCTGGCAATCCCGTGCTGTCCACGCCCAACGGCGCCCGTCTGGACAAGGCGCTGAGCGAGCTGGACCTGATGGTGTCGATCGACATGTACCGCAACGCGACCAGCCGGCGCGCGCACTACATCCTGCCACCCGTCGGCCCGCTCGAACGCGATCACTATGGCCTGTTCCTGCTGCCTATGGCCGTGCGCACCATCGCCGCTTATTCGCCGCCGACGCTCGCGCCCGAAGACGGCACCTTGCAGGACTGGGAAATCCTGCGCGGGCTGGCCGGCGCGATCACGGGCGAGCCGGTGCAGGCACCCACCCCGCGCGAGACGCTAGACGCCTTGCTGCGCTCGGGGCCTTACGCCGTCTCGCTGGCCGATGTGGAAGCGGCCCCATCCGGGCTGGATTTCGGTCCGCCCGCGGAAGGGCGCCTGCCCGAAAGGCTGCGCACACCGCACAAGACCGTGGCCTGCGCCGATCCCGAATGCCTGGAAGCGCTGGCCGCGCTGGAAGTGCCGGAAACGTCCGCCGGGCACGATGGCGCGCTGCTGCTGATCGGACGCAGACATCTGCGCACCAACAACTCGTGGCTCGCCAACAGCCGCCGCATGACCAAGGGCCCCAATCGCTGCACGCTGATGATCCACCCCGACGACGCAACCGCGCGGGGCATTGCGGATGGCGAGACGGCCACGGTGCGTTCCCGCGCCGGGTCGATTGCCCTGCCGGCGGAAGTGACCGAGGACATCATGCCCGGCACCGTCTCCATCCCGCATGGCTGGGGGCACGGCCTGCCCGGGATCGCCATGCAGACGGCGAAAGCCCACGCCGGCGTCAGCGTGAACGACCTGACCGACGAAACCGCGATCGATCCGCTTTCCGGCAACGCGGCGCTATCGGGCGTGCGCGTGGAAGTGAGCGCGTTCGAGGAGGCAACGGCATAACCCGGAGCCCGCGGCGGCCGCCTGTCAGCCTTCGGTGAGAAGCGCCGCCACCGCGCGGGTCACGTCCGGATGGCCAGCGAAGCCCAGATGCGTGCAGCGCACGGCGATGGCGCGATCGCGTTCGCCGGGCCAGCCGCAGGCCGAGCGTGGCGCCACGATGCCGTCGCGCGGGCTCCACAGCGCCACGGTGAGCACCGGGGGCTTTTCGGCCAGGTCTTCGCCTACCGGTGGGTGATCGACCGTGTGGCCGGTGACCGCCTGATAGGCGCGCCAGGCGTTATTGGCGCGCCGGTCGCCCGAAAAGGGCGTGCCCATCGTCACCACCATCGCCACGTTTTCGGGCATGATCTTGGCCACTTCGCGCGCGTAGAGCCCGCCCAGGCTCCAGCCGACGAGCGTGAGCGGTTCGCGTTCCTTGCGCGCCATGGCATCGACCCGTTCGCACAGGCGCGCGAAACGGTCCTCGTCCGCGCCGAGGTTCCAGCCCATGCCCCAATCGCTGACGCGGTGCCCGGCGCCTTCCAGCGCACGCGCCAGCCCGCGCATCCGCATGGGGTGCGCGCCGAAGCCCGGCACCAGCATGACCGCGCGCGATGTGCCGCGCGGCAGTTCCAGGCCACCGGCGCGGCGCACCTTGCCCGCTTCGCGCCACAGTTCCGCCGGCGAGCCGAGTTCCGCCAGCAGGCGGCGGACCGACGGCGGCCGCGCGCCTTCGGGCTGCGGCTGGCGCGCCAGCGCGGCCCGGCGCGCCACTTCCGCGCGCCAGGCGGCCAGCCGTTCGCCCGCCTGGCGAAAGCCGTCCATGCCCTGTCGCGTCAAGTCCGCCATCTGGATCATCGCGCCTTCCTGCACTCACCGGGATCAACCTCCGATGAACGCACGGCAATCGCAATTGTTTCAGTTTCGCGTCAATCGCTGCGCGCCGCCGTCAATTTTCCGTCAGCTGCGCCTACCTGGCAGAAACGTTACTTGGCAGGGGGCTGAGGCGTCACATCTTCCGCACCGGTGCATTCGCCCGCGCGCTTCGACTTCATCGACATGGCCATGGCCATCGCCTTGCCGTTCGGCCCCTTGCCATCCATGTTCATCGTCGCGTCGTAGCTTTCGGGCGTATAGGTGCCGCCCATCGTCACCACCTGTTCGCCGCTCGCGGTCTTGCAGGTCATCTTGGCGTCGAGCTTGCCGCCCGCCATCGTGAACGAATCATACTTGCAGCCATCGCCCACCTGGCCGAAAAATTCACTGTTGGGCTTTTCCACCTGCTCCTTGGTGAGGCAGCTCGACATCGTCCGCGCCTGCCCCATGGCCTGCTGCATCGCCGCCTTGGCTTCCGGCGAAATCCCGTCGATTTCCATCTTCTCGATCTTCACCGTGGTTTCCCAGCGGCCCGGGGTGAAGCGGATATCCGATGCCGCCACCTTCTTGGCTACTTCCGCCACGCTCTCGTTCTTCGCCTCGACCTTCTTCTCGTCGCTGCACGCCGCCAGCGAAATGCACATACCGGCGACCAGCGCGGGCAACAGGATTCGACGCATGAACATTCCCCTCGGAACAACCGGGCCTCCGCAGCGGGAGGCGCCATGACCACGGGTACGCTATAACCCGGTTGTGTTGCGCGCCAATGATGCAAATCACCCAAAATGCCCGATAGCCGCGCGCGACGGCCGGCACCGGTTGCGGAACGCAGCATGAACAGCCATATCTGCCTGCATGGCTGAACTCGTGATCCGCAGGGGGCTGGAAGAGCCCGACACATCCGGCACCTTCGTGCCGCACAAGCCGCAACGGCCGGACAAGGTCGAAGGCGGCAAGCCGTTCCGGATCGTGTCCGAATACAGCCCCGCGGGCGACCAGCCCGGCGCCATCGCCGATCTGGTGGCCACCGCGCGGGAGGGCGAGAAGACGCAGGTCCTGCTAGGCGTCACTGGTTCGGGCAAGACCTTCACCATGGCCAAGGTGATCGAGGAACTGCAGCGCCCGGCGCTGATCCTGGCGCCCAACAAGATCCTTGCCGCGCAGCTCTATGGCGAATTCAAGAGCTTCTTCCCCGAAAACGCGGTGGAATACTTCGTCTCGTACTACGACTATTACCAGCCCGAAGCCTACGTTCCCCGGTCGGACACCTATATCGAGAAGGAAAGCTCGACCAACGAGGCGATCGACCGGATGCGCCATTCGGCCACGCGCGCGCTGCTGGAACGCGATGACGTCATCATCGTCGCCTCGGTTTCCTGCATCTATGGCATCGGCTCGGTCGAAACCTATTCGGCGATGATCTTCGACCTCAAGGTGGGGACGAGCGTCGATCAGGGCGAGATCATCCGCAAGCTGGTGGCGCTGCAATACAAGCGCAACGATGCCGCGTTTCAGCGCGGCACGTTCCGCGTGCGCGGCGACAACCTGGAAATCTTCCCGTCGCACTACGATGACACCGCCTGGCGCATCAGCTTCTTCGGCGACGAGATCGAAAGCATCGTCGAGTTCGACCCGCTGACCGGCAAGGCCGGGACCAAGCTGGGCAACGTGCGCGTCTATGCCAATTCACACTATGTGACGCCGGGGCCGACGATGAAGCAGGCGGCCGAGGCGATCCGCTTCGAGCTGTCCGAACGGCTGAAGGAACTGACCGAGGAAGGCCGCCTGCTGGAAGCGCAGCGGCTCGAACAGCGCACCAACTTCGACCTCGAGATGATCGCGGCGACGGGATCGTGCGCGGGGATCGAGAACTACAGCCGCTTCCTGACCGGCCGCCTGCCGGGTGAACCGCCGCCGACGCTGTTCGAATACCTGCCCGACAACTGTCTGCTGTTCATCGACGAAAGCCACCAGACGGTGCCGCAGGTGGGCGCGATGGCGCGCGGCGACCACCGCCGCAAGCTGACGCTGGCCGAATACGGCTTCCGCCTGCCCAGCTGCATCGACAACCGCCCGCTGCGCTTCAACGAATGGGACGCGATGCGGCCGCAGACCATCGCCGTTTCAGCAACGCCCGGATCGTGGGAGATGGAGCAGGCGGGCGGCGTCTTCGCCGAACAGGTGATCCGCCCCACCGGCCTGATCGACCCGCCGGTGCTGATCCGCCCGGTCGAAGACCAGGTGCAGGACTGCATCAACGAATGCCGCGAGACGGCGGCGAAGGGCTATCGCACTCTCGTGACCACGCTGACCAAGCGCATGGCCGAGGACCTGACCGAGTTCATGCACGAGGCGGGGCTGAAAGTCCGCTACATGCATTCGGACGTGGAGACGCTGGAACGCATTGAACTGATCCGCGACTTGCGCCTGGGCGTCTATGACGTGCTGGTGGGCATCAACCTGCTGCGCGAGGGGCTGGACATTCCCGAATGCGGCCTCGTCTGCATTCTCGATGCCGACAAGGAAGGCTTCCTGCGCAGCGAAACCTCGCTGATCCAGACGATCGGCCGCGCCGCGCGCAACGTGGACGGGCGCGTGATCCTCTATGCCGACCGCATGACCGGCAGCATGGAGCGCGCCATCGCCGAAACCGACCGCCGCCGGGCGAAGCAGCACGAATACAACCAGCTGCACGGCATCACCCCCGCCACGATCAAGCGCAACATCCACGATATCGTGGCCGATACCGCGAGCCGCGACGGCGTGCTGGTGGAAGTGGACGCGGAAGGCGCCAACAACCTCGTCGGCCACAACCTGCGCGCCTATATCGAGGAACTCGAAAAGAAGATGCGCGCCGCCGCCGCCGACCTGGAGTTCGAGGAAGCCGGCCGCCTGCGCGACGAGATCCGCAAGCTGGAAGCGACCGAGCTTGGTCTGCCGGAGGACGAACGGAAAGCGCCACTGGTGGGCCGCAGCAACGAGGGCAAGCCGGGGACGCGCAAGACGCGGTTCGGGAAGAGCCAGAAGACGAAGTGGGGGCGGTAGGGGGCCATTCAAAGCGCCTTGTTCTGAAGTTGCCGATCCCCTGAAATGCTTCGAACGGAAACGTATCGAGGCAACATGTCGCAAAAGCCGATTGATAAAATCGAAAGCGTCCTCCATAAAGGACAAGCCTTCCAGCTGTCGGAAACGCCCGACTTCTCGGGATGGATTGGCTCCTTGCGGGACCGGCGGGCGCGAGCGAGGATCGTGGTTCGCCTTGAACGCCTGGCCGATGGGAATCTTGGTGACTGCAAGTCCGTCAAAGGCGGCGTTCACGAACTTCGCATCGACTACGGGCCGGGCTACCGGGTGTATTTCTTCCAGCGGGGTAAGGAGCTTGTCATTCTCCTCTGCGGAGGCGACAAGCGCACGCAGAAGGCCGACATTGCTTCCGCAAAGCGGCTGAAGGAAGAAATCGAGCGCAGCGATGGAACTTCGTCCATTTGATCCGGCCACTTATCTGGAAACCGAGGAGGACATCCTCTTCTATCTCGAAGCCGCGATGGAAGGAAACGACCCCAAGCATATCGCCGCCGCTTTGGGAAACGTTGCCCGATCGAAGGGCATGAGCGAAATCGCGCGCAAGAGCGGGTTGGGCCGGCAAGCGCTTTACACCGCCTTGTCCGAAGACGGCAATCCGACGCTGGCAACTCTGGTCGCGGTACTTCATGCGCTCGGGCTGGAACTCACCGTGCAGAAGCGCGCCGCCTGATCGTCTAGCACCAACGCAACCATGCTCACCCGTCCGCTGCTGTTCGGCGCCGCTCTCGCCCTGTCGCTTGCCGCCTGTTCCAAACCGGCGCCACAGCCCGCTGACGGAGGCGGGCCGCTGGGGGCGGTGCGTTTTTCCATTCCCGCCAACGAGCCGATGCCGGGACCACCCGCACCCGATGCCAAAGCGGGGTGGAGCGCCCATGCCGGCGGGGAGGCGGCGCGCTATGGTTTTCCGGGGCAGCCGCCGCTGCTGATGCTGGCCTGCCATGGCGGGCAATTGATCGTCACCCGCCCGGTGCCCGCCGAGATCGGCGCGCAGGCGCTGTTCGCGCTGATCGGCGGAGGGCAGATCCTGCGCCTGCCGGTCGATGCCACCAATCTGCCCGGCGAGCGCGGCTACATCTGGCAGGGCACGATCGCGGCCGACGATCCGCGCGCCGCCGTGTTTACCGGCAGCGGCTTCGACGGCACCCTTCCGGGCGCGGGCAAGATCACCGTAGCGGGCAGCGATGTCGCGCGCGAAGTGGTGCGCCGCTGCCGGAGCCGGGCCGCCGACGAGGACCCATCGCCCCTGCCCCTGCCATCGGCGCCGCCCCCGCCGAAGCCGGCCGAACACGCGGCGACCTGAGGACGCCGGCAGCCGTTGCGGTCAGCGCCAGCTGTGCAGCCAGGTATAGGCGGTATAGGCGTTCTTCGCCGGTAACCGGCCCGCCGACAGGATCGGGTAGAACCCGATGAACAGGCCCACCGCCAGCAGCAGCGCGATCCGGCCGGGCCAGTGCACGCCCAGATCCCACCAGTCGGCCAGCACCACCGCCAGCGCGGCGGTGAGGAACAGGCTGGCCAGCATGTAGTGGTAGTAGAACTGCACCGGCTTGCCGTTCACCGCCCAGAACACCAGGCTGAGGAAATAGAGCGCGAACAGCCCTGCGCGCAGGCGGTTGCCGCGCAGGCCGTCCCACAGGCAGAACAGCAGCGCGGGCAACCCGGCGAGCATCGTGAACGGATTGCCGAGCATCAGCACGCCGCGCTGCGCACCATCGACCTTTTCATAAAGGAACCAGATCGGCCGCAGGTTGAACATCCACTGCCACCACCGGCTCATGTAGGTGTGCGGCTTCACCACGCTGTCCTGCAATTGCAGCATGTATTTCTGCCAGGGCAGCAGCCCGTGCAGCGTCATCGGCTGGACCTTGTAGAAAAAGGCCGGCGCGAACGTGGCGAGGTAGGTCAGGATCGGCAGCAGGCCCAGCCACAGCCCGGCTTCAAGCAGCGAGACGCCCGGCACCGGCGCGGCATCGTGCGCAATCAGGAAGTGCCCGCGCCGGCCGGCCAGCGCGCGCCAGCGGTCCCACGCGAACAGCAGGCCCGGCGCGGCGAGCAGCGGCGCGCCGTTCCACTTGGCGCCGAGCGAAAGGCCCAGGAACACGCCCGTCATCGCCAGATGCAGCCGCGCGCGTCCGGGCCGGCCCTCCCCGCCCCTGCGCCAGGCCAACGCCCATTGCCAGAACGCCAGCGCCATCGCGCCGCCCATCGCCATGTCCAGCATGGCGATGCGGGCGATCACGAACCAGATGAAGTTGGTGGCCATCAGCACGCCGAGTACCAGCGTCGCGCGGCGCGAGAGCGTGGCCCACCACATCGCGCGCATGGCCGCGAACAGGCCCAGCGTGCCCACGATCGCCGAGGGCAGACGCCAGCCAAACGGCGTATCGCCCACCAGCTTCATCGACAGCGCGATCAGTTCCTTGCCCACCAGCGGGTGTTCGGGATTGAGCCGGCTGGACAGTTCGATCAGCCGGCGCGCGGCGGGCAGATAATGGATTTCATCGAACATCGGCTTCGACGGGATGCCGAGCCGGTGCAGCACCACCACCCAGAACACGAACGCCAGCAGCACGCACCAGCCCAGCGGATCGCGGTCCCGGCCGGAACGGTAGGCACGATCGAAAGCGGGGGCGTTGTGGAGAAGCGAGGCCATGCCCATCGCCAGATAGGCCGATGCGCGGAACCACGCAATGGGAGGTGACGGGGCACGCCTTGCACCGTCAACGCGCGCGGCGTAAGGCCCTGCGCCATGAAACGGACGACAGGCCAGGACCGCTCGATCACCGCCAAGTGGCGCCCCGCAACCCGCGCCGTGCGCGCTGGCACCTGGCGTTCGGAGATGGGCGAGACGTCGGAAGCGTTGTTCCTGACATCAGGCTACAGCTACGACGATGCCGCCACGGTTGCCGCGCGCTTCGCCGGCGAACAGCCGGGCATGACCTATTCGCGCCTCCAGAACCCCACGGTGGCGATGCTGGAAGAACGCATCGCCATGCTGGAAGGCGCCGAAGCCTGCCGCGCGCAGGCCAGCGGCATGGCGGCGATGACCGCAGCGCTGCTCTGCCAGCTTTCCGCCGGCGATCACATCGTCGCCGCCAAGGCCGCGTTCGGATCGTGCCGCTGGCTGGTGGACAGCCTGCTTCCGCGCTTTGGCGTGGAAGGCACGGTGATCGATTCCCGCGACAACGCGGCGTGGGAAGCAGCGATCCGCCCCAACACCAAGGTGTTCTTCTTCGAAACGCCGGCCAACCCGACGATGGACATCGTCGACATGGAATATGTCTGCGGGCTGGCGCGCGCGCATGGCATCACCACCGTGGTCGACAACGCCTTCACCACCAGCGCGCTGCAACGCCCGCTGGAATTCGGCGCGGATGTGGTCGCCTATTCCGCCACCAAGATGATGGACGGACAGGGCCGCGTACTGGCCGGCGCCGTGTGCGGTTCGGACGATTTCATCAACAACAAGCTGCTGCCGTTCCAACGCAACACCGGGCCGAACCTGGCGCCGTTCAACGCCTGGGTCGTGCTGAAAGGTCTGGAAACGCTGGACCTGCGCATCAACCGGCAGAGCGAGAACGCGCTGAAGGTCGGCCGGTTCGTGGAAAGCCGCGTGCCCACGATCCTCCACCCCGGCCTTGCCAGCCATCCCCAGCACGATCTGGCGATGAAGCAGATGTCGGCCTGTGGTTCGATCTTCTCGATCGTGCTCGATGGCGGGCGCCAACAGGCCCACGCGCTGCTGGATGCGCTGCAACTGATCGACATCTCCAACAACATCGGCGATTCGCGTTCGCTGATGTGCCACCCCGCCTCGACCACGCACTATTCGGTTTCCCCCGAAGCGCGCGAGGACATGGGCGTGACCGAGGGGATGCTGCGCCTGAACGTCGGCCTTGAAGATCCGGACGACCTGATCGAGGATCTGGATCAGGCGCTTACCCAAGCAGGACTCTGAGGGCCGGCCTCTGGCACCGGGAACACATCCCCGTTGCATCCGTTCGTGGACAGTCGGGCAAAACCCCGGCTAGTTTGGTCCCGAACGGGCAGCGGGGAGCAGTCGATTGCTGGCGGAAGAGCATCTTTCCGCGATCATCCAGTCGTCGGATGACGCCATTATCAGCAAGCAGCTCGACGGCACGGTCATAAGCTGGAATCCGGCCGCAACGCGAATCTTCGGGTACGAAGAAGCGGAAATGGTCGGCCAGTCCATCCGCCGTCTGATTCCGGCCGATCGCCAGGGCGAGGAAGACGCGATCATCGGCCGCATCCAGCGCGGAGAGCGCGTGCGGCACTTCGAAACGATCCGGCTGCGCAAGGATGGCACGCCCATCCGCGTTTCGTTGACGATTTCGCCCGTGCTCGATGCCGAAGGCCGGATTGTCGGCGCGAGCAAGATCGCGCGCGACGTGACCGACCAGTTCGCCGCCGCCGAAGCGCTCAAGGAAGGCGAGCGCCGCTTCCGCATGCTGGCGGACAACATTTCGCAACTGGCGTGGATCGCGGCGCCCGATGGCGGGCTGAACTGGTACAACCGCCGATGGTACGACTACACCGGCACCCGGTTCGAGGACATGCAGGGCTGGGGGTGGGCTGCTGTCCAGCACCCCGATCATCTTGAACGTGTCCGTGAAAAGTTCGCACGGCACATCGCCGCCGGGCGCGAATGGGAAGACACGTTTCCCCTGCGCGGGCGTGACGGCAGCTATCGCTGGTTCCTTTCGCGCGCGAAGCCGATCCGGGATGAGCGCGGCGTGATCCTGGCGTGGTTCGGTACCAACACCGACGTGACCGAACTGCTCGACAAGGAAGAGCAGATCCGCATCCTGCTGATGGAAGTGAATCACCGCTCCAAGAACATGCTGGCGGTGGTGCAGGCGCTTGCCCGGCGATCGGGCAACGTCGATCCAGTGTTTCTCCAGCGCTTCGAACAGCGGCTGGCCAGCATGTCCGCCAATCAGGACTTGCTGGTGCGCCGCGGCTGGGCGACGATTCCGATGGGCGAACTGGCCGACGCCCAGCTCGCCATTCTCGATGGCGAGAGCCGCAGCCACGTTTCCACGGACGGCCCGCACATCGACCTTGCCCCGCGCGCGGCCGAAGTTATCGGCATGGCGCTGCACGAACTGGCCACCAATGCGATCAAGTACGGCGCGCTTTCCCTGTCCGGCGGAAGCGTCAACCTGGCGTGGCGCGAAGCGGACGGCAGGTTTGTGGTGGAGTGGCGGGAACGGGGCGGCCCCGCC
>NZ_BBXA01000019.1:0-82500 GCF_001014975.1 Novosphingobium sp. MD-1
GCTGGACTATGCGCAGGAAGGCTTGCTGTGGCGGCTGGACTGCGACGCGGACGTCGCCCGCAATCTCGCTTCAACCTGATCGCGCGCGCCGGCCGACCTGCCCGATCAATCCGTTTTCGCGCCTTCCAGCGCGGCGAGCCGTGCCTTGAGCGTTTCCACTTCCTCGCGCGCGGCGGCGGCCATGTCCTTCACCGCGTCGAATTCCTCACGGCTGACGAAATCGAGGCCACCGAACACCTCGCGCACCTTCTCGCGCGCGGTCTCGCCCGCTTCGCGGCCCACGCCGGCAAGCGTTCCGGCAGCGCTGTTCATCAGCTTGACGAAATCGGCGATCAGCGGGTTTTCGCTTTGCATGGCAATCTGTCCTGAAACTGGTGATGCCGCCTAGATGGGGCCGATTACCGCCGGCCGCAAGGTGCGATCAGTGCCCGAGTTGCACCCGCACCGTCGCCCCCGCAGGTGCAGCCCCGTCGGCATGCGGATTGAGCGTCAGCAGCTGCCAGTTGAGCAGCGATGCAAAGCAGACCCACGCGAGATAAGGGAGCAGCAGCCCCGCCGCCAGCGGACGCACGCGCCAGAACAGCGCGATGGTAACCGCCAGCGCCAGCGCCAGCGCCCCGATGATCCCCAGCGCGAGCGCGATCCGGTGCAGGCCGAAGAACACGGGGCTCCACGCCAGGTTGAGCGCGAGTTGCACGACGAACGCGGCCACCGCCAGCCCCCGCCCCCGCGCGCCCCGCGCCGAAAGCACCATGGCCAGCGCAACGCCCATCAGCACGTAAAGCACCGTCCACACGATCCCGAACGTGGCGGGCGGCGGATAGAGGCCGGGCTTGGTCAGCGTCGCGAACCAGGGGTTGTCAGGCCCGCTACCCGCGCTTCTTCCCGAAAGGAAGCCCAGCGCGAGGACGAGCGGAACCGTGAAAAGCGACCAGCGCAACAGGCTGGCCCGAAGCTGTGCGGGCGAAGCGAGGTATCTCATGGCACCTTACTGCGGGCAGAGTCCGGAGAAGCCGGCGCCCTTCGTGATTCGCCCGGGATATTGGCGGGCCGATGCCGGCCGCGCAATGTCACAAACGCGCACAATGCGCGGTTCAGGCGCGAAAAGCCGCGATCAGGAATTCCACATTGCCCTCCGGGCCGGTGATCGGGCTTTCCACGATCCCATCCACCTCCCAGCCCTCGCCCTCAAGCCAGACCCGGACCTCGGCACAGACGCGCGCGTGCAGCGCCGGATCGCGCACCACGCCGCCCTTGCCCACTTCCGCCCGGCCGACCTCGAACTGCGGCTTGATCAGGGCGACCAGCCGCGTCGGCCGCGCGGCCAGCGCCAGCGGCACCTCCAGCACCTTGCGCAGCGCGATGAAGCTGGCGTCGCACACCACCCAGTTCGCCGACCTGTCGATGTGCGCAGGCGTGAGCACGCGGGCGCTGGTCTGTTCCAGCACGGTGACGCGAGGGTCCTGCCGCAGCTTCCACGCCAGCTGGTTGGTGCCCGAATCGACCGCGAAAACGTGATCGGCCCCATTCTGGAGCAGAACGTCGGTGAAACCGCCGGTGGAACTGCCGATGTCCATCGCGGTCACGCCGCGCGGGTCCAGCGCGAAATGCGCGATCGCGTGGGCCAGCTTGATTCCGCCGCGCGAAACCCACGGGTGGTCGCGCCCGCGCACGTCGAGCGCGACGTCCGCGGGCACCGTTTGCCCGGCCTTGGCGATCTTCGCCTCGCCGGCATAGACCAGCCCCGCCAGGATCAGCGCCTGCGCCCGCGCGCGGCTTTCGACCAGCCCGCGTTCGACCAGCAACTGGTCCACGCGGACCTTCGCGGCCGGCTTGGCAGGTCGGGTGGGCTTCACCGAAGCGGAAGGAGGCGGGGTTGAGGTCACCTCCCGTTCCTTTCATACAACGGGCATGAAGATCAACCACAGCGCGCGACACCGTCGCCCCCGCGTCGCGATTTCCGCCCCGGCCAATTCCGCCCTGGCCGTGCTGGCGGCTACGCTGGCGCTTGCCGGCTGCGTCGCCGCACCGGCGCCGCCCCCGGCGCCACAGCCCACCCCACGGGTGGCGCCGGCACCCCCAGCTACGCAGACAACAGCGCCGCCGCCCGCCTTTCGCGACTGGCGCGATGCCCCGCAGACGGTGGGATCGTGGTTCTATCACGCAACGCCAAACGGCGGCGTCGCGCAGTTTTCCAATCCGCCGAGCGCCACAGCACTGCTCAGCCTGCGCTGCGACCGCGCGGCCCGCACGGTGACGATCGCGCGGGCCGGCGCGGCGCCGGGGCCGCTGCCGATGTCGATCACCACCAGTACGCAGACACGCCCGCTCAGCGCAGCCCCTTCGCGCGCGCAGACACTTGAGGTCGTTCTGCCTGCGGGAGACCGTCTGCTGGACGCCATGGCGTTCAGCCGGGGCCGCTTCGCGGTGGAGGTGAACGGCCTTCCCACGCTCTATCTGCCGGCGTGGTCGGAAGTGGGCCGCGTGATCGAGGATTGCCGGGGCTAGCGGGCCTTGCGACCGGGCTTTCCGACGCGCCATTTTGCACACGCGAAGTCTCGATACTGACGCCAAAAAAGTTGAATGCAAGTCTTGTTGTTCGCGCCCGAATGACTCACATTCTGGTCAAGGCCGGAGGGCCTCAGACGCTCCCGGTCCAGCCGCTCGCAAGGCGGCGATCTTTGGCTCAACAGCGCGAAAGGAGGTGATCCGATGTCTCATGGTTCAGCAGAGAGGTCGGTACAGTCCCGCGCGAGGCATTATCGCTGAGTTTCGATTAAGCGATAAAGGCTTCGTGGGCGGCACTTCCGGCCGCTGACCATGCGAAGGGCTGCTTCCGGGTTACCGGGGCGGCCCTTCACATTTATTACAAACTGCTTGCGTTTCGCGTAATAATAGTTCACGGCGCTTTCCTTGCCGATTCCTGCGGAAGGACTGACTGCCATGGCGACGCTCGCCGAATCCGAAATGACCTTCGCCCACCTGCCCCACCCCGCCCCGCTGGCGGCGGATGCGCGCGCGGCGGTGCTGGCCGATCCGGGCTTCGGCAAGGTCTTTTCCGATCACATGGTATCGATCGACTGGGACGAGGAACGCGGCTGGCATAACGCCTCCGTCATTCCCTATGGCCCGATCCCGATCGACCCGGCCGCTGCGGTGCTGCACTATGCCCAGGAAATCTTCGAGGGGCTGAAGGCCTATCGCCTCGCCGATGGCGGCATCGCCCTGTTCCGCCCGGAAGCCAACGCGGCGCGCTTCAACGCTTCCGCCCGCCGGCTGGCGATGCCCGAACTGCCCGAAGCGCTGTTCGTGCAGGCGGTGAAGGAAATGGTGCTGGCCGACCGGGACTGGTTCCCGACCGTGGAGGGCGGGTCGCTGTACCTGCGCCCGTTCATGTTCGCATCGGAAGCCTTCCTCGGCGTGCGCCCGTCGAAGCAGTACAAGTTCCTGGTGATCGCCTCGCCAGCCGGCAACTACTTCAAGTCGGGCGCGCCGGCTGTGTCGATCTGGGTGAGCGACTTTACGCGCGCCGCACCGGGCGGCACCGGCGCGGCCAAGTGCGGTGGCAACTACGCCGCCAGCCTCGTCCCCACCGCCGAAGCCTTCGAACGCGGCCATGACCAGGTGCTGTTCCTCGATGCGGTCGAGCGCAAGTGGGTGGAGGAACTGGGCGGCATGAACCTGTTCTTCGTGTTCGATGACGGTTCGATCCTCACGCCCGAACTGACCGGCACGATCCTGCCCGGCATCACCCGCGAAAGCCTGATCCGGCTGGCGCAGGAAGAAGGCCTCACCGTGCGCGAAGGACGCTACAGCCTGGACCAGTGGAAGGCCGACGCCGCTTCGGGCAGGCTCGTCGAAACCTTCGCCTGCGGCACGGCGGCGGTGGTTACCCCGGTCGGCCGCGTTTCCAGCCACGATGGCGCATTCACGATCGGATCGGGCGGCCCGGGCCAGCTCACGCAGAAGCTGCGCCAGAAGCTGGTGGCGATCCAGCGCGGCGACGCGCCGGACACGCACGGCTGGGTCAAGCGGATCGCCTGACCGGCACCGGAGGGCGATCTGGAGCCGGATGTCCATCGTCCCGCATCGTCATTGCGAGGGGCGTAGCCCCGCGGCAATCCAGAGTTACATGGCGCGGCTCTGGATTGCTTCGCTACGCTCGCAATGACGAAGCGGGTCAAAGGCAAGTCATACTCTAGTAGTTCCACTGCAACTGGCTACGGATGACGCTGCCCTCGGCCCGGCCGAGGCGGCGTTCATCGGCTTCGTTGCGCTTCATCCGAGCATAGGCCAGCGTCAGCTCGATCGCCTTGATCGGCTGCCATTCCACGCCCAGTTCCACCTCGTCGGTTTCCAGGCGCGGCGCGTTGATCGCCGCCTTGTAGCCGCCGCGATACCGCTGCCAGCGCGCATAGGGCATGAACGGTCCGATCGGGGATTCCTCGACCCGGTACATCGTCTGCACATAGCCGCCGTCCAGCTTCTTCGCGCGGATGGCCTGCGCCGCGACATCGAATTCCGGCCCGCGCCCCCAGTTCCATTCAGCCTGAATCCCGAACGGCTGGGGATAGAGGATGGCGTGCAGGCCCACGCGGTTGTCATCGAACGCCACCGGGCTCACCCCGCCGGTGCGGATATCGGGCTGCACCTTGTTGCGCATCAGCGACGCGCCCAGTTCCAGCACCTGCCCTTCGAACGCATCGCCCAGTCCGTCGAGCCGGAACGGCCATGTGCCTATGGCGGTGAGCATCAGCGTCTTGTTCTGTTCGGACCGGGCAATCCCCTGCCCGTTGAACGCACCCAGCGAAAACGCACCATAGCTGCCGAACAGCTTCTGCCCCTTCCTGCCCAGATCGTCCCAGATCCGCTGCACGCGCGCCGGCGTATAGAACGCGATCACGCCCAGATCGCGCTCGCCCGGAACCGCGCTGTTGATGGCATCGGAACGGTCGAGCGGGAGCCGGTTGGACGACGATTGCAGGTTTTCCCAGCCATAGGGCACTTTCGATTGCCCGAAGCGCAGCTTGAAGCGCTTGGCCCGGTCCAGCGCGACATCGACATAGGCATCGCGCAATTGTCCGAACGTCTCGCGCCGTTCGCCGACCGACTGGTTGGCGACGGCGGTGGCGAAATCGTGCTGGAGATAGAACGAGATCCGGTCGGTCAGGTCGCCCTGGAAGACGAGCCGCACCCGCCGGAGCGAAAAATTGCCGGCATCGTTCAGCCCGCTGTCCGAAACGGAGCGCAGGCGCGAACGGTTTCCCGGGGCGGTGGCATCGCCGGAGATGATGCTGTTGAAGCGCAACTGGGTATAGCCGCGCATCTGGATGCGTTCGTACCACGCTTTCGCACGCGGGGGAGTGCCGGACGAAGCGACCGGCAAGGGCGTGGCAGGTGCTGGCGCCGCCGATGCAAGCGCCACGGGCGCCGGTGCGGGTGTGGGTTCTGGTGCTGCGGAAGCCGCCACCTGTCCGCTCGCCGCGCCCGCCGGTGCCGCCTTCGTCGCGGCGAGCGCCGCCGTCAGCGTTTGCACGGCCGCTTTCAGTTCATCGATCTGGCGCTGCAGTTCCTGCACGCTCTGCGCCCGCGCGGCTGCCGGAGGCAGCGCAACCATGGCCGCTATGATCAGCGCTGACGCGCCGCGTCCCTTCATCAGTCGCCCCTTCCGCCGAAACCCTGTGCCGTTGCGGCACGCGAATCCGGCTGCGGGGCACGCCCCGCGATTGTCCCCGAAGCAGGCGATGCGAAATGCGGTGCCCCTTCCCTGGCAGGGGCATTATGACGCTTGTGTTACACTTTTTTGACGTTCAATTGACCAAACTTCGGTCATACGCGCGCGCCCGGAAAAAGCGCGGTGTTGCACCCCGGCCCCGGCCATGGCATCCCGCGCCATCGCTTAACCGCGCGATTAGGGCGCGCGGCTGAAACGCAGCTGGAGAGAACAGGCATGTCGATTTCGTTCAAGGACCGGGTCGCTATCGTTACCGGCGCCGGCGGTGGGCTGGGCCGCGCCTATGCGCTCGAACTGGGACGGCGCGGCGCCAAAGTCGTGGTCAACGATCTGGGTGGATCGCGCGACGGCACCGGGGCTTCGGACGCGGCGCAGAAGGTCGTCGAGGAAATTCTTGCCGGCGGCGGCGAAGCCATCGCCAACGGCGGGTCGGTGACCGAATACGAGCAGATGGCCGAGATGGTCGCACGCGCCAAGGAAAAGTGGGGCGGCGTCCACGTCCTGATCAACAACGCCGGCATCCTGCGCGACAAGAGCTTCACCAAGATGGAGCCCGCCGATTTCGAACTGGTGGTGAAGGTCCACCTGATCGGCTCCGCCTTCGCCACCAAGGCGTGCTGGGATCTGATGCGCGAACAGAACTACGGCCGCATCCTGATGACCGCTTCGTCCACCGGGCTGTTCGGCAACTTCGGGCAGGCGAACTATGGCGCGGCCAAGCTCGGCCTCGCCGGACTTACCAAGACGCTGTACCTCGAAGGCGCGAAATACAACGTGAAGGTCAACACGCTTGCCCCCGTCGCGGCAACGCGCATGACCGAGGACATCCTGCCCGAGGAAGCCTTCAAGCTGTTCGGCCCGGAGAACGTCGTCCCGGCAGCGCTGTTCCTCGTTTCGGAAGACGCCCCCAGCAACGCCATCGTCGGCGCGGGCGCGGGCGCCTACCATTCGGCATGGGTCACGATGAACAAGGGCGTGGTCCTGCCGCCCGCGGAACGCACCGTGGAAGGCTTCGCCGCGGCGTGGGACCGCATTTCCGACCGCACCGGCGATTTCGTGCCGGCATCGGGATCGGAACAGAGCCAGGTCATCATCGGCCAATTGCAGGCCGCGATGAAAGGCTGATCGGCAGGAAGAATGGCCAGCCGCAATCATGACACCACAATAGCGATGATTGCGGCTGACTTTCCCGACCGGCGCGCTAGGATTCCGCAGCGAACCGGGAGAGCGCGATGACAATCGAGGATGGCAGGCGGATACTGGCCGGCCGCGCCAAGGCCCTTTCCATCGTGCTGCTGCTGTTCGTGGTGGCCGATCTGGCGCTCTCCGTCATCACCGCCCTGGGCCTGCTCGATCAGGCCGCCACCGACCCGATGGCCGCCCGCATCGCGATCGCGGCGGGTCTGGCCCAGTTCGGGTGCCTTGTCGCCAGTGCGGTCACCACATCGATGTGGCTCTATCGCGCCAACGACAACCTGCGCCAGACGGGCGCCACGCTGACCTATGGCCCCAGCGGCGCCTGGGCGTGGTATCTGGTGCCGGTGGCCAATCTGTTCAAACCGTTCCAGGCCATGCAGGAAATCTGGGACGCCAGCCTTGGGGCGTCATCGGAAGCGGCAAGCAATGGCCAGGCGTTGCTACGCCTGTGGTGGGGATGCTGGATCGGCGGCAATATCCTCGCCACCCTGGCCCAGCGCCTGGAAGACGTGAACCATGCCGTCGCCACCGTGCTCGGCTTCGGCGCAACCGCCAGCCTCGCCGGGTCCGCGTGGTTCCTCTATCGCATCGTGGGCGAGATCACCGAAGCGCAGCAGGCGCGGGAGACAGCGGCGGTGTTTGCCTGACCGGCCCCCGGACCGGCGCGGGCGCAGGCGCGCAATCGCCCCGCTCGGCCCCGATCATTTGCATGGACCGGACCCGCGCCAGTGCCTCCGCCCGGCCGACAGGGTGCGCAACGCCGCTGGTGGCATCGATCACCAGCGGCTCCAGGCAATCGGGTGCCAGCCGCGCTTGCGGCGTGTCTTTCGCGCGGTAGGGCACCAGCAGCAGCCAGTGGTCGGAACGGAACAGCACGCGGATCAGCGGACCGTTCTGCGCTTCGGCGCGGTTCTGGCGCTTGCGTGCGGGCGCCGCGTCGGAACAGGCGGAAAGCAGCAGGAGCGACAGCAGCAGGCCGGCGCGTGCGCAGCCGTTTCTCCTAATCGTCCACCACCTTGAGCAGCTTGCGTTCGAGCGGGACAAGAACGCCGGCCAATTCATGCCCGCGCTTGAGCACTTGTCCCGCCTCGCCATAAAGCGCCCACATACCCTGCCGGGTCCGCAAGGCCGGGCATTTCTCGATCCGGGCGCTGGGCCGCTCGGCAGTGCGCCGAAAGGCCGAGAAGCTGGCTGCATCGCGCCCGAAATCCATCGCATAGTCCCGCCAGATGCCAGCCGCGACCATGCGCCCGTAGAGATCGAGAATCCGCATGAGTTCGTCACGCGCGAACGCCACCTGCGGCACGGCGCGTGCATGGGGAAAGGGAATGACCGTGCCGGCGGGAGCCCCGCCCGACGCGTCCGCTCCGCCCGGCCCGCTCAGGTCCGCGACCTCCGCCGCGTGGGCGACGGCGCGGTTCCGTCACCATCGGCGGTTTCGAGCTGAGCCGCCACGAGCGCGGCCACCTGCGCCTTGAGCGCGGCGACTTCCGCCTCCAGTTCATCGACCCGGGTGCCACCCGCCGGCTCGCACGGCTCCTTGCAGGGCGTGCCATAGGGGATGAAGTCCTTGAGCCAGGTTTCGACCGGGACCAGCGTGGAGCGGGCCTTGAGGCCGATCATCGTGGCGCCTTCGGGCACATCCTCGGTCACCACCGCGTTGGCCCCCACGCGGGCGCGCTGGCCCACCGTGATCGGGCCGAGAATCTGCGCGCCCGATCCGATGATCGCGTTGTCCTGCAACGTGGGGTGGCGCTTGCCGGGCACGCCGTTGGCGGGGTTGGTGCCGCCCAGCGTCACGCACTGGTAGATCGTGACGTTGTCGCCGATCTCGGCCGTTTCCCCAATCACGGTAAAGCCGTGGTCGATAAACAGGTGCCGGCCGATCTTCGCGCCGGGATGGATGTCGATTCCGGTCATGAAGCGGGAAAAGTGATTCACCGCGCGGGCCAGGAAATAGAGCTTCCCCTGGAACAGCCAGTGCGCCACGCGGTGCAGCGCCACCGCCCACAGTCCGGGATAGAGCAGGATTTCCCAACGCGAACGCGGCGCGGGATCGCGCGCCTGGATCGAATCCAGATAGTCGATCAGTTTCGCGAACATGGGCCGATTCTCCCTCTTTTCACGGCTCAAGGCAAGCGCGGCGGTTGCCGGCCCGTGCGCTCGCCGCCCTCGCCCCCTGAAACGGCGAGCGCATCGCGCAGCAGCGATATGGTGACGGATGCCTTGCGCTCAAGGCTCAGCCTGTCGATTGTTTCGACAAGCCGTTCCGCCGCCGCATGGGTCCGCTCGATGCGTGGCAGCAGATAGGCCAGCGCGCCATCGCCCAGCACCAGCCCGCGCCGCGCCGCGTGCGCTTCGATCAAGGCCTCCAGCAGGGCATCATCCGGCGCGCCGATTTCCAGCGGCAGCGCCGCGCCCAGCCGGGAAGCGAGATCGGGCAGGGTCACCTTCCATTCGCCCGGGGCGGCGTTGCTGACGATCAGCAGCGGCCGGCCTTCCGCCTGGGCGCGGTTCCAGCGGTGGAACAGCTCGTCCTGCGGCAGGCTGTCGGCATCGTCCACCACGTCCCCCACCCCGCTTTCGGCAAACCAGCGCGCCAGCAGGCTCTTGCCCGAACGCGGCGGCCCGGACAGGATCGCGGTACGGAACGGCCAGTCCGGCGCGGCGCGCAAGCCATCGATCACCGGCTGCAGCGACGGCCCGATGGCAATCGTCTCCGCCCCCACGGCGGTCACCAGCGGCAAGGCGATCTGCGACATGCGATTCATCGACCGGAACGCGCGCGCGCCCGCCGGTCATATACGGATCGCCGGTTACTTGCGGATAGAAAGCGCATTGGCGCCCTGCGTGACTTTCCAGCCCTGCGCGCGCAAAGCCGCCGCCAGCGCTTCAAGATCGCCGGCAAACGTCACGCGCATCACCGAAGTGCCGCCGATCGCGATGCTGGTCGTCGCCACGCCCTGCACCCCCACTGCCGCGCGAACGCCGGCCAGCCCCGAATCCACCGCCGCGCCATCGGGCGTGGCGAATTGCACGATGAAGGTCGTGGCGGGCGCCGCTGTGGTCGATGCTGCGGCCGCGGGGATGCCATCGGGTCCTGCGGCCGGACCGGCGGCGGGCGCCGGACCGAGCTGGCCCAGCGCCTGCTCGATCAGCTTGGGATCGATCTTGGTGGCCATGTTGATCGTGGGGTCAGGGGTCAACTGGCCGTTGGCCAGCGCGCCCGCATAGATGCCATCGATCCGGCGCACCGCATCCGCCAGCATCGCCGGCAGCTTGTCCTCGCTCTCGGCGGTCAGCTGAAAGCTGCCCAGGAAGCGGTTATCCGGGCCATAGCGCGCGGTAAAGGTGCCGCGAATCGGCCCGCCCGGCCATTGCCGTTCCAGCCGCGCGATCGGTACGACCACATCCGCCGCGCCAAATTCATCGAGGATCAGCCGCCACCAGTTGCGGCTGCGGCGCGAAACCTGCCCGGCCGTGAGCAGCAGCGAATCGGCGCCGCCACCGTTGGGGCGCACATAGTCGATCACGCTTTCGCCGGTGCGGAAATCGGCCCAGGCCTTCTGCCAGGGCGTGCGCGTTTCGAACACCGAACCCGCACCGCCCTGATAGAGTACGGGAATCACCAGCATCGGCGCGGACTTGGCGTGCGCGCCCTGCAAGCCAAGATATTGCGACGTCCGGGCGCGATCGAAGATCAGGCCCAGCCGCGCGATATAGCGGTGCGGGCCGATTTCCTCCTTTTCGACCACCACCGCCGACACCAGCGAATCGATCGTGCCGTCATCCAGCGCCGGTGCGCCGCCGCTGCCCAGATGGTTGTGTTCCCACAACTTTTCCCAGCCCTTGCGCTGCGCTTCGCGCCAGCCCTTCATGCGCGCGTCCTCGGCATTGTCGCCCGAGACGTTCACCTCGATGCCGCCAACCTCGAAATCGCCGTTGCTGGCGATCGGCGCGATGCCGCGATCGCCCTCGATCTGCGCAAGCAGCGCGGGGCCGGCAAAAACCAGCGCAAGCGCCGACGCACCGCCGATTCCCGCGGCGATCCAGGCCTTCCGGCTCAACTTCGGCATCTGCATTGCGCGCGGAACGGCCAAGGGAACTCCCGTAGAATGGCCGCCGGACCCTGTTGTTCGCGACCTCTTCGCGGGCGCTTTTGCCGAAAGGCAAGTGGAAATCCAAGCAGGAAAGCGCTAGGCGGCGGCGATCATGGCAACCGACAACACTCCTTCGCCCCAAAGCTACAGCTACGAACAGGCTGGCGTTTCCATCGCCGCAGGCAATGCGCTGGTCAAGGCGATAGGCCCTTTGGCCCGTGCCACCGCCCGCCCCGGAGCGGACGCGGAACTCGGCGGATTCGGTGGCTTTTTCGACCTGCGCGCCGCCGGCTACAAGGACCCGCTGCTGGTGGCCGGGAACGATGGCGTGGGCACCAAGGTCAAGCTGGCCATCGACCACGACCGACACGAACACATCGGTATCGATCTTGTCGCGATGTGCGTGAACGACCTGATCGTACAGGGCGCGGAGCCGCTGTTCTTCCTCGACTACTTCGCCACCGGCAAGCTGGATAACGGCGTGGCGGAGCGGGTCGTCGCCGGCATCGCAGAAGGCTGCAAGATCGCCGGCTGCGCGCTGATCGGTGGCGAAACGGCGGAAATGCCGGGCATGTACGGCCCCGGCGACTACGACCTTGCCGGCTTCTGCGTGGGCGCGGTGGAACGTGGCGAACAACTGACCGGCGATCGCGTGGCGGAAGGCGACGTGCTGCTGGGGCTGGCTTCGTCGGGCGTCCATTCCAACGGCTATTCGCTGGTGCGCCGCCTCGCCGCCGACAAGGGCTGGAAACTCGAACGCCCGGCCCTGTTCGACAACGAACGCCTGCTGATCGATTACCTGATCGAACCGACGCGGATCTACGTGAAAAGCCTGCTGCCCGTGGTTCGTTCGGGCCGGGTCCATGCGCTGGCGCATATCACGGGGGGCGGCCTGCTTGAGAACGTGCCGCGCGTGCTGCCCGCCGGGCTTCATGCGCGGATCGATGCCGACGCGTGGGAACAGCCGCGCCTGATGGCGTTCCTGCAGGCGCAGGGCAACATCGAGCCGCAGGAAATGGCGCGCACCTTCAACTGCGGCGTGGGCATGGTGCTGGCCGTCGCGCCGGCGGACGTCGCGTCGGTGACCGCCGAGCTTGAAACGGCGGGCGAAACCGTGTTCCGCGTCGGCGAAATCGTGCAGGGCGAGAAGGGCTGCACCGTGACCGGCAGCGCCGAAATCTGGTCCGCGCGCGCCGCATGGGAAGCGACGCACCTTGGCTGACCGCGCGCCCGTCGCCGTCTTCATCTCGGGCAGCGGCACCAACATGGCCGCGCTGCTCTATGCCAGCCGGGCGGAAAACTGCCCGTACCGCATCGTCCTCGTGCTTTCGAACAATCCGGACGCATCGGGGCTGAAGCTGGCCGAAGCCGAAGGTGTGGCGACGTTCTGCCTGCCGCACAAGGGCATCGCGCGCGCCGACCATGACGCGGCCATGGAAGCGGAAGTCGTCCGCGCCGGCGCGCGCTTCATCGCGCTGGCGGGATACATGCGCATCCTTTCCCCCGCATTCGTCGGCCGCTGGGAAGGCCGGATGCTGAACATCCACCCCTCGCTGCTGCCGAAATACAAGGGCCTGCACACGCACGATCGCGCGATTGAGGCGGGCGACAGCCACGGCGGCTGCTCGGTCCATCTCGTCACCGCCGAACTCGACGACGGCCCGATCCTGGGCCAGACGCCGGTGGCGATCCTGCCAGGCGATACCGGCGACACCCTGGCCGCGCGCGTGCTGATCGCGGAACACCAGCTCTATTCGCGCGTGCTGGCCGACTTCGTGACGCGCGAAACCGCGCCGGACTACCTTGTCGCGCAAGTGCGCGAACGCGCCATGGCTCTGCCCGAGGCGGACGAAGTCACCAGCCACGGCATGCCTTGCTTCGGCGTAACGAAGGGCAAGAAGTTCGCCTATGTCTCGATCGACCACCACGGCGACGGCCGGACGGCGCTGCTGGTCAAGATCAGCGGGCTGGACGAACAGGAACAGCTGATCGAAAGCGATCCGGCGCGCTATTACCGGCCGGCCTATTTCGGCGATGGCTGGATCGCGATCCGGCTCGACCTGGGCGATACCGACTGGGACGGCATCGCTGACTGGCTGCGCCGAAGCTGGGCCGCCATCGCCCCCAAGCGCCTGGCCGCAATGATGGACTTCTGACGGGCGCTTTCCGCGTTCCTCGCTGCCTGACCCTTTACAGGCGCCCGCGCGCGTGGGACGCAGAGGGCGATGACGCTTTACCAGCTTGAAGTTACCGGCGCGCTCCTTCTCGTCGCGGCGGAAATATGGGCGCTGTTGCGCGCCATGCTGCGGCCGCACCGCGAACCCGAATCGCGCGTCGCCTGGCTGGTGGTCATCCTCATGTTCCCGGTCGTCGGCGTGCTGGGCTACCTGCTGCTGGGTGAAACGCTGCTCAGCCGCGACCGGCGGCGGCGCGGCGCGGAGATCGATGCCGCGCTGCCCCGCCCGCCCGGCGACATGGCCGCGCATTGCCAGGTGAGCCAGAGCCCCTATGCCGCGCCGTTCGCGCTGGCGAGCACGGTGAACGCGCTGGAGCCGGGCGGTGGCAACGCCGCCCGCCTGTTCACCGACAGCAATGCCGCGATCGACGGCATGATCGCGGACATCGAGGCGGCACGGGACACGGTCCACCTGTGCTTCTACATCTGGTTGCCCGACAACAACGGCACGCGGCTGGCCGAAACCATGGCCCGCGCCGCCCGGCGCGGGGTGCGCGTGCGCGTGCTGGCCGATGCGCTGGGATCGCGCCTGATGACATCGTCGCCGCTGTGGCGGATGATGCGTGAGGCGGGCGTGGAAGCCCTGCCCGCGCTGCCGGTGGGCAATGTACTGTGGACGATGCTGCGCGGCCGCGTGGACCTGCGCAACCACCGCAAGGTGCTGGTGATAGACAACCGCATCGCCTGGTGCGGCAGCCAGAACGCCGCCGACCCCGAATTCCGCATCAAGCCCCGCTTCGCGCCGTGGGTGGACATCATGACCCGCTGGGAAGGACCGGTAACGCGGCAATGCCAGTTCCTGTTCGCGTCCGACTGGATGGCCGAAGGCGGGGACGACGTATCACCGTTGCTGATCGACGCTTGCGAGGAGACGGACGAACGGCCGGGCGACATAATCGCGCAGGTCATCGGCACCGGCCCCACGCTGACGTATGCGGCGATGACCGCCTGCTTCGCCGAACTCATCCATTCCGCGCGGCGCGAACTGGTGATCAGCACGCCCTATTTCGTGCCAGACGAACAACTGCTCTACGCGCTGCTGTCCACTGCGCGGCGAGGCGTGGACACGGTGCTGATCGTGCCCGCGCGCAACGACAGCCGCTTCGTCGCGGCCGCCTGCCGCAGCTATTACCATGCGCTGCTGGAAGCCGGGGTAAAGATCCACGAATACCGGCCCGGCCTGCTCCACGCCAAGACCATGGCCGTCGACGGGCAGGTGACGATGATCGGTTCGGCCAATCTCGACCGCCGCAGCTTCGAGCTGAACTACGAGAACAACATCCTGTTTCTCGATCCGGCGCTGACGAGCGCGATCCGGGCCACGCAGGACCACTGGATCGCGCAGTCCGTGCCCATCACCGCCGCAATCGTGGCCGGATACAGCCTGCCCCGCCGCCTGTGGCAGAACCTTGCCGCGATGATGAGCCCGCTGCTCTGAGAGTCAGATTTCGGCGTAATCGACCTGCGGCCGGCTTTCGCGCGTGCCGCGATAGCGGCAGGAGGGATCGTTGGCGTCGCCCGCGATCACCACGTGATCGTCATGCACTTCCAGCAGGGTGCCCACGAAAGGCATGCCTTCGAAACTGCCGTTGACGCGGTAGCTGACGGTATCGCCGACCTTGAACGTCGCGGCGTCGAAATTGAACTCGAAAGGGCAATCGCCCGAACCCATGCCATGCATCGCCTGTCTCCCGCGCCAGACATAGCTGGTCGGCAGCGGCAGGCAAAGCAAAAGGGCCGGAGCGCTTGCCCCGGCCCTTCATGCTTTCCGTTCGGTGCGAACGATTAGCCGACGATTTCTTCCGGCTTGAAGAAGAACGCGATCTCGATCGCGGCGTTCTCTTCGGAATCCGAACCGTGGACCGAGTTGGCTTCGATCGATTCGGCAAAGAGCTTGCGGATCGTGCCTTCGGCGGCGTCCTTGGGGTTGGTGGCGCCCATGATGTCGCGGTTGCGCTTCACGGCGTCTTCGCCTTCGAGCACCTGCACCACGACCGGACCGGAGATCATGAATTCAACGAGTTCGCCGAAGAAGGGGCGTTCCTTGTGCACTGCGTAGAAGCCTTCGGCCTGTTCGCGGCTCATGTGGATGCGCTTGGAGGCAACGACGCGCAGGCCCGCTTCCTCGAGCTTCGCCGTGACGGCGCCCGTCAGGTTGCGACGGGTGGCGTCGGGCTTGATGATCGAAAACGTGCGGGTAACCGCCATGGAATGTTCCTTCGCGAAATTGGGGATTTGTTGCGCGCGCCCCTAGCCGGGATTGTGCTGCGCCGCAAGACGCGCAAAAATCGGGGAGCGCGGTCGGGCTGCTACGGCCCTTCGCGCCACTTGCCGCCTTCCTGCCGCCAATAGCGCCGATCCACGCCTTCGCGCTGGCCCAGCATTCGCCAGCAATCGCGCGCGCTATGGATGCGATCGGGCGGGAACAGCAGGAACACGCGCTCGAAATCCTCCGCGCCTTCCGCCGCATCGCGCCACAGGCCATCCGCCAGCGCCAGGAAGCGCGCGCCGTTGGCGGGGTTCACCGTGTCGGACAGAAGAATGGGCTGGCGGCTGTCGTGCGCGCCGCCCGCCCGTCCGTGCGCAAGAAAGCTGTCAGGCAGGCGCGTCCACAGCGCCTCGCCGATGCGGCCGAGCTGCGCCTCGTCCTGTGACACCACCAGCAGCCGGGCGCCCGCCCCCAGCGTGTTGCGCGCGATCAGCGGCAGCACGCCTTCGGCGGGATCGCGACTCAACTGGTAGAAGTCGACGCGCACGGAAATCCTTTTCAGCTTGGCCGAGGCGGTGCCGGCCCGCTACGCTTCCAGCACGTCGCGCACGTAGCGGTCGAGCAGGCGCACGCCGAAACCGGTCGCGCCCTTGTCCCAGGTCGCGCCGGGCTTGTCCGCCCAGACCGTGCCGGCGATGTCGAGATGCGCCCAGGCCACGCCCTTGTCGACGAAGCGCTGGATGAACTGCGCGGCGGTGATCGACCCGCCATAGCGCGGCCCCACGTTCTTCATGTCGGCGATGGGACTGTCGATCAGCTTGTCGTAAGCCGGGCCGATCGGGAAGCGCCACAGCTTGTCGCCGCTGGCCTTGCCCGCCGCATCGAGCTGGCTGGCGAGCAGATCGTCGTTGGCGAAGAGGCCGGCGTGTTCATGGCCGAGCGAGATGATCATCGCGCCGGTCAGCGTGGCAAGGTCAACGATCGTGGCGGGGGCATATTCCTTCTGCACCCAGGTCAGCGCATCGCACAGCACGAGGCGGCCTTCGGCATCGGTGTTGATCACCTCGATCGTCTGCCCCGACATCGAGGTGACGACATCACCGGGGCGCTGCGCGTTGCCGTCCGGCATGTTCTCGACCAGACCGCACACGCCGATCACGTCGGCTTCGGCCTTGCGCTTTGCCAGGGCGAGCATGGTGCCGGCAACGGCAGCGGCCCCACCCATGTCCCACTTCATGTCTTCCATGCCGGCGGCCGGCTTGATCGAGATGCCGCCGGTGTCGAACGTCACGCCCTTGCCCACGAACGCGGTCGGCTTGGTTCCGGCCTTGCCCTTCCAGCGCATCGCCAGGATGCGCGGTTCGCGGACCGAACCCTGCGCCACGCCGAGCAGCGCGCCCATGCCCAGTTCGGTCATCTCCGCCTTGTCGAGCACGCGGATTTCCACGCCGAGGCCGGCCAGCCGCTCCTGCGCGCGGGCGACGAAGCTTTCGGGATAGATCACGTTCGCCGGCTCGGTCACCAGTTCGCGGGTGAAGGCCACGCCTTCGGCCAGCGCGGCTTCCGCCTGCCACGCGGCTTCGGTGCCATCAGGCGCGCCGATCGCGACGATTTCGGCCAGCGAGGGCTTCTGTTCGTCGGTCAGCCTGGTGCGATAGACATCGAGGCGCCAGCCGCGCAGCAGCGCGCCGAACAGCACCGCCACCGCTTCCGCGGCGGACAGCCCGCTGCCGGTGAAATCGATGCCCAGCGCGGTTTCGCCCGAGGTCAGGTATTTCGCGGTCAGAGCCGCGCCGGCGCGTTCCAGCGCCGAAAGGCGATCCGCCGCACTCCCATCGCCGATTCCGGCGAAAGCGAGACGCTGGAGACCGTCCGGCCCTTGCGCGAAGGCTTCGAACACCTGCCCGGTCTTGCCGGTGAAGCGCGCGGCAGCGGCGCCATCGCGCACGACGGCATCGGCCTGCGCCGGGAAGGCACCCTGCGGCACCAGCGTGGCCACCAGACGGGGACGGGCTTGGGCGGCCGGGCGGAAAACAACGTTCATCGGGTGCTCCTGTCGGAAAGCGGCCACAGCCCGGCGCAGTCGTGTCCGGGCTGAAATTGTGGATTTGCAGTTAGGGCGCGCTGGTGCGATAGGCAAGCCATGCAACCCGCCAAGCGGCCGCAGCCGCAAGCCCTTTACCGACGCTTGCGTCCGCGCCGCATGACCGCAGGCGTGGCGCTGATCCCGTTTTCGCGCGAGCTGGCGCGCAGTCTGGCGCTGGGCCTGATGCTCGGCACGGCCTGGCCCGCGCTGGCGCAGACGGCCATTCCGGCCTCTCCGCCCGCCCCTGCGCCATCCGCCACGCCCGCCGCCGCCGATTCGGATGATGACACCCCCGTCCAGTTCGCGGCGGACAAGGTCGAATACGCGAACGACTCCGATGTCGTCACCGCCCGGGGCAATGTCGTGCTGCGGCGCGAGGAACAGTCGGTCCGCGCCGATACGATCACCTGGAACCGCAAGACCGGCGCGATCCAGGCGCAAGGCAACGTCCGCATGGTCGATGACGTGGGCAACATCGTCTATACCGACAAGGCCGACCTGACCGAGGAACTGAAGGCCGGCGCGATGGACGACCTGCTGGTCGTGATGCGCGAAGGCGGGCGGCTAGCGGCGAAAAGCGGCGAGCGCGAGGACAATGGCGACATCATCCTGCACGATGCCGCCTATTCGGGTTGCGCGATCGAGGACATCGAAGGCTGCGCCAAGAAGCCGAGCTGGGAAATCACCGCCGTCCGCGTCCACTACGACGACAAGCAGAAGCGGGTGCGCTACAAGGGCGCGGTTCTGCACGTGTTCGGCGTGCCGCTGCTGCCGCTGCCCGGCCTTGCCCACACATCGGACTTCCGCGCCGTCAGCGGGTTGCTGATCCCGGACTTCCGGCTGGGCGCGTCGAACGGCGCCGAACTGGGCCTGACCTGGTACTGGCGCATCGCCCAGAACAAGGACCTGGCGGTAACCGGCAACTTCTACACCGGCTCGCTGCCGATGGTGAAGACCCGCTACCGCCAGTTGACCGAAAGCGGCGCCTTCCAGATCACGGGCTACCTCACGCGCAGCTCGGTGATCTCGGTCTCGGGCAATACGGGCGCGCAGAACCAGCAGTTCCGTGGCTATTTCGAAGGCAACGGCCGCTTCCAGCTTTCGGACAACTGGAGCATTTCGGGCTACGGCCGCATCGCCAGCGACCGCACCTTCCTGCGCCGCTATGACCTGGGCCGCGACGACCGGCTGCGCTCCTCGATCAATCTCGAACGCATCGACGACAACAGCTATTTCAGCCTGGCCGGCTGGGCGGTGCAGACGCTGCGCGTCGGCTACGCCCAGGGGCAGGTGCCGATCGCGATCCCGGCGATCGACTATCGCCGCCGGCTCGATATGCCGGGCGTGGGCGGCAAACTGGAACTGCAGGCCAACACGCTGGCGATCACGCGCACCGGCGGGCAGGATACGCAGCGCGCCTTCGCCCGCGCGCAGTGGGACCTGCGAACCGTGACCGGCATGGGCCAGGTGATCACGCTGACCGGGCTGCTGCGCGGCGACGTCTATCACAGCGACCAGAACGCCCTGACGCCAACCGTGCTCTATCGCGGCAATCCCGGCTGGCAGGCGCGCGGCATCGCCACCGCCGCGATCGACGTGCGCTGGCCCTTCGTGGGCGAATTCCTGGGCGGTACGCAGGTGCTGACCCCGCGCTTCCAGATCGTCGCCACGCCGCACGTGCGCAACCTGTCGATCCCCAACGAGGATTCGCGTTCGGTCGATCTCGACGATGCCAACCTGTTCTCGCTGAACCGGTTTCCCGGATACGACCGGATCGAGGACGGCGTCCGCTTCACCTACGGCCTCGACTGGAGCCTGACCCGGCCCGGCTGGCGCATTTCCAGCACGGTGGGGCAAAGCTACCGCCTGTCCAACGACATGACCCTGCTGCCCGACGGCACCGGCCTGACCACCCGCGCGTCCGACATCGTTGGCAGGACCGACCTGCGCTTTGGCGATATCGTCAAGTTCACGCACCGGTTCCGGCTGGATCACAACGATTTCGTGCTGCGCCGCAACGAATTCGACGCGACCATCGGCGGACACAAGTCCTACTTCGAAGTAGGCTACCTCCGCCTCAACCGCGATATCGCCTCCACCTTCGAGGACCTGCGCGACCGGCAGGAGCTGCGCTTCACCGGGCGCGTGGCCTTCGCGAAATACTGGTCGGTGTTCGGATCGGGCGTGGTCAACCTGACGCCGCGCGCCGAGGACCCGACGAACACCGCTTCCGACGGGTTCCAGATGCTGCGGCATCGGCTGGGCTTCGCCTATACCGACGATTGCCTCGACCTGTCCTTCACCTGGGTGCGCGACTACGTGACGACGGGCGACGCGAAGCAGGGTAACGGCTTCTCGTTCTCGCTGTCGCTGCGCAGCCTGGGCGGGCGTTGACCGGCGCTTGGGGATGTCCGGCACCCCGGCCGTTCGGGGTTTTCCCCGCTTTCGCTTCCCTCGCCGTTGCAATACGGCTATCGCCGCGCCACTCAGCTTGGGTTAAGCCCGGCGATACCATTTGCCGGGAAATGCGCAGAAGGATGCCGGTGCGCCGGTTCGACAGGATATTCAGATTGCCATGACGCGTACCGTCCGCCTTCCTTCCCCGATCCGTCGTCCCCTGATCGGCCAGAGCGCGCTGGTTCTGGGCCTTGCCGCCATGGTCGCCGGGCCGATCGCCTCGAGCGCGAGCGCGCAGGCCGTGCGGGAAAGCGCCGACGCCAACGGCGCCCTGAACATCCCGGCCAACCCCACCCTGTTCGGCAAGAGCGATCCCAACGTGCGCCGTGCCACGGCGATCGTGAACGGCGAGATCGTGACCGGCACCGACGTGGAACAGCGCCTGGCGCTGATCGTCAACGCCAACGGCAACAAGGTGGGGCCGGAGGAAATGGACCGCCTGCGCCTGCAGGTGCTGCGCAACCTGATCGACGAAACGCTGCAGATCCAGGAAGCCAAGGCCGCCGACATCCAGATCGGCGACGACGAGGTGAACCAGACGTTCGAGCGCGTGGCCACGCAGAACTTCGGCCAGTCGGTGCCGGCGCTGGAAAAGTACCTCGCCTCGATCGGCTCGTCGGCCGCCTCGCTCAAGCGCCAGATCAAGGGCGAGCTTTCGTGGCAGCGCCTGCTGCGCCGTAACGTCCAGCCGTTCATCAACATCTCGGACGGCGAAGTGCGCGAGATGATGGAGCGGCTTCAGGCGTCGAAGGGCACCGAGGAATACCGCATCGGCGAAATCTTCCTGTCGGCGACGGACGAAACCCAGCAGCAGGTCCGCGCCAACGCCGAAAAGATCGTCGAGCAGATCAAGCAGGGCGGCAGCTTCGTTGCCTATGCGCGCCAGTTCTCCGAAGCCTCGACGGCGGCGGTCGGCGGCGATCTCGGCTGGATCCGCCTCGGCCAGTTGCCCAACGAACTGGCCGCGGCCGCGACCGGCATGGCCCCGGGCCAGCTTGCCGGCCCGATCCCGATTCCCGGCGGCTTCTCGATTCTCTACCTGATCGACAAGCGCCAGGTGCTGACCGCCGACCCGCGCGATGCCGTGCTCAGCCTCAAGCAAATCTCGATCGCGTTCCCCAAGGGCACCACGGAAAAGCAGGCTGCCGACAAGGCCGCCGACTTCGCCAGCATGGTGAAGTCGATCCACGGCTGCGGCGAGGCGGAAAAGGCCGCTGCGACGATCGGCGCATCGGTGGTCGCCAACGACCAGATCAAGGCGCGCGACCTGCCGGGTGCGCTGCAGGAAACGCTGCTCAAGCTCTCGGTCGGCGAGGCGACCCCGCCGTTCGGATCGATCGAGGACGGCGTGCGCGTGCTGCTGCTGTGCGGGCGTGACGATCCCAAGGTGGATTCCGGCCCCAGTTTCGACGAGTTGCAGCAGCAGATGGAAGACGATCGCGTCAACAAGCGCGCGCAGACCTATCTGCGCGATCTGCGGCGCGATGCGGTGATCGAATACAACTGACGCTGACCCCGCCGCGTCTTTGCGAATCCGCAAGGACCGGCGGCCCGGCGCATGACAGGGAACCGCTATGACGCTTTCCCTTCCCCTCGCCGCCAGCATCGGCGATCCCGCCGGTGTCGGCCCCGAACTGTTCTGCGCAGCCTGGGCGCTGAGCGGCGCCGAAGCCCTGCCCCCGTTCTTCGTAGTAGGCAGCCGGGCGCTGCTCGAACAGGCGGCGCATCGGCGCGGTATCGAGGTTCCGGTGCGCGCCATCGCCGGGCCGGACGAAGCGCTGGAGGTCTATGATACCGCGCTACCGGTCATAGACCTGGGCGACCTCCCTTATACCCCCGGCCAGCCCGACGAAGCCGGCGCCGCGCTGGCGCTGCGCGCGCTGGAAACGGCAACCGGCCTTGCCCGGTCTGGCACGGCGGCGGGCATCGTCACCGGCCCCATCGCCAAGAGCCGCCTTGCCGCGATCGGCTTCCGCCAGCCGGGGCAGACCGAATTCGTCGCCGAAGCCTGCGGCGTCACCCCCCGGAACGCGGTGATGATGCTGGCGGGGCCAAGCCTGCGCGTGGTGCCCGTTACCGTCCACGTCCCGCTGCGCGCCGTACCCGAGCTGCTGACTGCCGAGCTTATCCGCACGCGCACCGCGATCACGGCGGCGGCGCTGGCGCGCGATTTCGGCGTCGCGCACCCCCGGCTGGCCATCGCCGGGCTGAACCCGCACGCGGGCGAGGACGGCCGCATGGGGCACGAGGATGCCGATGTGGTGGCGCCCGCCGTCGCCGCGCTGCGCGCCGCCGGAATCGACGCGCGCGGGCCTTTGCCGGCGGACACGATGTTCCACGCCGAAGCGCGCGAAACCTATGACGCGGCGATCTGCATGTACCACGATCAGGCTCTGATCCCGCTTAAGGCGCTGGATTTCGACGCTGGCGTCAACGTCACGCTGGGGTTGCCGATCGTGCGCACCTCGCCCGACCATGGCACGGCCTTCGCTATTGCCGGAACGGGCACGGCGCGCGCGGGCGCGACCGTCGCCGCAATCCGCATGGCCGGGGAATGCGCGGTGCGCAGGCTTTCCGCATGACCGACCTACCGCCCCAATTGCCGCCATTGCGCGAGGTGGTGAACCGCCACGGTCTGTTCGCCAGCAAGGCGCTGGGCCAGAACTTCCTGTTCGACGAACAGTTGCTGGACCGGATCGCCAAGGTGCCCGGCAGCCTGCGCGGGGCGAACGTGCTGGAAGTCGGCCCCGGTCCCGGCGGGCTGACCCGCGCGCTGCTGCGCGCCGGGGCGAACGTGACCGCGATAGAGATGGACAAGCGCTGCCTGCCGGCGCTTGCGGAACTGTCGGATGCCTTCCCCGGCCAGTTGACCGTGATCGAGGGCGACGCGACGCGGATCGATCCCGTCACGCTGTTCGACGGGCCGTGGCACGTGGCCGCCAACCTGCCCTACAACGTGGGCACGCTGCTGTTCACCGGCTGGCTTTCCGGCCAGGAATGGCCGCCGCGCTGGCAATCGCTGACGCTGATGTTCCAGCTGGAAGTGGCCGAGCGCATCGTCGCCCGGCCCGGCACCGATGCCTATGGCCGGCTCGCCGTGCTGGCGCAGTGGCGCGCCAGCCCCGTCATCGCGATGAAAGTGCACCGCAGCGCGTTCACCCCGCCGCCCAAGGTCATGTCGGCGATCGTGCATGTCGAGCCGGCGGCGATGCCCGCGGGCGTCTCCGCGCGGATGCTGGAACGGGTGACCGAGGCCGCCTTCGGCCAGCGCCGCAAGATGTTGCGCCAGTCGCTCAAGGGCCTGCCCGGCGCGCTGGAAGTGCTGGAGCCACTGGGCATCGACCCCCAGCGTCGTGCCGAAACATTGGATGTCGCGGAATTCGTCGCGATCGCGCGCGCCCTGACGCCGTAAACGCCGGGCTACCCGTCCGCCTCGGCCAGCGTGTGCGCCACGATGGCATTGGCGTGGCCATGGCCCATGCCGTGCTGATTCTTCAGCATCGCCACCAGCTCCATATGCTTCGCCGGAAGCGCGGCGCGGACCAGCGCCTTCCATTCGGCGATCGGCTTGCCGTACTTTTTCTCGATCGACGGGAAGTACGATGCGGGTCCGGTGGCTTTGGGCTCGGTCATGGCCGCGAAGCAACCATGCCGAGCCCTGCCCTGTCGATGCGCCCTGTCAATGCGGATCAGGCCGGCTCCGCCACCTTGGCGATCGCCGCCTTCTTCTTCTGCCGCCAGGCGTGCAGCAGCGGTTCGGTATAGCCGTTGGGCTGCTCCACGCCCTTGAACACCAGATCGCAGGCCGCGCGGAACGCGAAGCTGGTATCCCAGTTGCCCGCCATCGGCTCGTAGAGCGGATCGCCCGCGTTCTGCGCGTCCACCTTGGCGGCCATGCGGTGCAGCGAATCCAGGACCTGCTCCTTCGAGCAGACGCCGTGCAGCAGCCAGTTGGCGATGTGCTGGCTGGAAATGCGCAGCGTGGCGCGGTCTTCCATCAGGCCCACGTCGTTGAGGTCGGGCACCTTGGAGCAGCCGACGCCCTGATCGATCCAGCGCACGACATAGCCCAGCAGCCCTTGCGCGTTGTTGTCCAGTTCCGCGCGCACTTCGTCTTCCGACCAGTTCGCGCCCGCCGCCAGCGGCACGGCCAGCAGCGCGTCCAGCCCGGGCGTTTCCTCCTTCGCCACGTCCTTCTGGACGGCGAAGACATCGACCTGGTGATAGTGCGTGGCGTGCAGCGTCGCGGCCGTGGGCGAAGGCACCCAGGCGGTGTTGGCGCCGGTCTTCGGATGGCCGATCTTCTGGTCCATCATGTCGCGCATCATGTCCGGCGCGGCCCACATGCCCTTGCCGATCTGCGCCTTGCCGGAAAGGCCGTGGTGTAGGCCGATGCAGACGTTGCGCTTTTCGTAGGCGGCGATCCAGCCGGAGGCCTTCATCGCGCCCTTGCGGATCATCGCGCCGGCCTGCATCGAGGTGTGGATCTCGTCGCCCGTGCGATCGAGGAAGCCGGTGTTGATGAACACGATGCGGTCCTTCACCGCCGCGATGCAGGCGGCAAGATTGGCGCTGGTGCGGCGTTCCTCGTCCATCACGCCGACCTTGACGGTGTGGCGCGGCAGCCCGAGCAGGTCTTCCACCGCATCGAACAGGGTGTTGGTGAAAGCCACTTCCTCCGGCCCGTGCATCTTGGGCTTGACGATATAGATGCTGCCGGTGCGGCTGTTGCGGAAGCGACCCAGGCCCTTCACGTCGTGCGTGCTGATCGCCGAGGTGATGACCGCGTCCAGGATGCCTTCGGGAATTTCCGATCCATCGGCCAGCAGGATCGCCGGATTGGTCATCAGATGGCCGACATTGCGCACGAACAGCAGGCTGCGCCCCGGCAGGCTGAACGCCGATCCCGAAGGCGCGTGCCAGGTGCGGTCTTCCGCCAGCGTGCGGGTGATGGTCTGGCCACCCTTCTCGAACGTATCGGCCAGATCGCCCCGGATCACGCCCAGCCAGTTGGCGTAGGCCGCCAGCTTGTCCTCGGCATCGACCGCGGCGACCGAATCCTCCAGATCGACGATCGTGGTCAGCGCGGCTTCGAGCACGATGTCGGCAATGCCCAGCGGATCGCCCTTGCCCACCGGGTGATTGCGATCGATCACCAGCTCGATGTGTAATCCGTTGTGCTTGAACATCACCCCGCCATCGCGCGTGGCGTAAGGATGCGGGCATTCGCCGCCGGTCAGCGCAGCTTCCCAGCCGGGCAGCGCGCCATCGAGGAACAGCCGCCCGGCAGCGATCACCGCCGCGCCGCGCGCCTCGTCATACCCGCCGGGGCGCGCCGGCGGCGCATCGAGCGCGTCGGTGCCGTAGAACGCGTCATAGAGGCTGCCCCAGCGCGCGTTGGCGGCGTTGAGCAGGAAGCGCGCGTTGAGCACGGGAACGACAAGCTGCGGCCCGGCCATCGTGGCGATTTCCTCGTCCACGTTCTGCGTGCCGATGAGGAAGTCCTCCGGTTCGGGCACCAGATAGCCGATCTCGGTCAGGAACGCGCGATAGGCGTCGGCGTCGATCGGCTGGCCCTTGCGCGCGAGATGCCAGGCGTCGATCTGCGCCTGCAGCGCATCGCGCTTGGCCAGCAGCGCGCGGTTCTGCGGCACGAGGCGATCGCACAGCGCGGAAAAGCCCTGCCAGAAGGCGGCGGCCTCCTGCCCGATCGGCGCCAGCACGCGCTGTTCGAGGAAAACGGCAAGCTGGCCATCGACCTTCAGACCGCTGCGTTCAACCCGTTCACTCATCGCTTGCTCCCATGCGCATCCATTCCGATGCGCGCATTCTAGCCTTCGGCCTTCTCGTTCGGTAGAGTGATTAAAGTTACGACACTCATTCCTTAAGAGAACCAATGGACGGCGACCGGGACTATCGGCTTTTCGCGCAGATCGTGGCCAGCGGCAGCTTAGCCGGCGCGGCGCGCGCGCTGCGGCTTTCCCCGCCGATGGTGTCGAAGCGGCTGGCGCGGATGGAGGAGCGGCTGGGTGCCGAACTGATCCGGCGCACGACACGGCGGCTGGAACTGACCGAACAGGGCGCGCGCTTCCATGCCGATGTGCTGGCGATCCTGGCGAGCATCGACGATGCCGAGGCGCGCGTCGCCGGGCGCACGCTGGCGCCGAAGGGTCCGCTGCGCATCGCCGCCCCCACCTCGTTCGGGCGCATGTTCATCGCCCCGCTGCTGCCCTCGTTCCTCGAACGCTTCCCCGAGGTGCGGATCGAGATCGAGCTGAGCGACGGCTTCACCGATCTGCTGGCGGAGCGCATCGACCTGGCCGTCCGCATCACCGCGCAGGTCGAACGTGGGCTGGAGGCGGTGCGGCTCGCGCCAAGCCGCCGCATCCTCTGCGCGTCTCCCGCCTATCTCGCCACGCACGGCACGCCGGCATCGATTCGCGACCTGGCCGGGCACCGTCTGCTCGCCGCGCGTGGCCAGTTGCCATGGCGACTCAGCGCCAACGGCCGGCCGGTGACGATCGACGCGGAGAGTGTGGTCGCCACCAATTCGAGCGAGGTCGTGCGCGAACTGACGCTGGGGGGCGTGGGCATCGCGCTGCGTTCGCTGTGGGACATCCGGCCGGACCTGGCCGAAGGGCGCGTGGTGCGCGTGCTGCCCGATCACCAGGGCAGCGACGACGTGGCGATCTATGCAATCCGGCCGGCGGGCCAGCACATGGCGGCCAGCGTCGGCGCGTTCACCGAACACCTGCGCCGCCATTTCAGCCCGGTGCCGCCGTGGGAGCGATAAGCCGCCCGCCCCGTCAGCCGGCTGGCGCCAACATCGAACCGGTATCGATATAGCGCTGGTGCCATGCCAGCGCCTCGGTCAGCAGCGTCGGCGAATGCTTGCCCCAGGAATCGCGCAAGGCACGCGCATAATAATCGGCCAGCATATCCCGGTATGCGGGATGCACGCAGTTGCCGATCACCAGTTCGGCGCGGCTGCGCGGCGGCAGCCCGCGCAGATCCGCCAGGCCCTGTTCGGTCACGATGATCTGCACGTCTTGGTCGATGTGATCGACGTGGCTGACCTGCGGCACGATCGTCGAAATCTGGCCGCCCTTCGCGGTCGATGGGGCCATGAAGATCGAGATATAGGCGTTGCGCGCGAAATCGCCCGACCCGCCGATGCCGTTCTGGATGCGCGATCCCATCAGGTGCGTGGAATTGACGTTGCCGTAGATGTCGGCCTCGACCATCCCGTTCATCGCGAGGCAGCCGAGCCGGCGGATCAGTTCGGGATGGTTGCTGATCTCCTGCGGGCGCAGCACCAGCCGGTCGCGATAGCGCGCCATATCGGCGTTGATCGTCTCGGCCGCTTCGGGGCTGAGCGAGAAGGCCGTGGCCGACGCCATGCGCAGCTTGCCGGTGGAGAGCAGGTCAAGCATCCCGTCCTGCAGCACTTCGGTATAGGCGGTCAGGTTCTCGAACGGGCTGTCCATCAGCCCCGACAGCACGGCGTTGGCGATGTTGCCCACGCCCGACTGGATCGGCAGCAGCGAGGACGGCAGGCGCCCCATCTTCACTTCGTGCGCGAAGAATTCCATCAGGTGCCCGGCGATGGCGCGGGCGTTGGCGTCCGGCGCCTTGAACGGCTGGTTGCGATCGGGCGAATCCGTTTCGACCACGGCGATCACCTTGGCGGGATCGCACCGGAAGGTCGTCTGGCCGATGCGGTCTTCGGGGCGGATCAGAGGGATCGGCACCCGGTGCGGGGGCAGAGCGGTGCCGTAATAGACGTCGTGCATCCCGTGCAGCGCCTCGCTTTGCCAGCGGTTCACTTCGAGGATCACCTTGTCGGCGCGATCGAGCCAGGTCTTGTTGTTGCCGATCGACGAGGACGGCACCAGCGATCCGTCGGGCAGGATCGCGGTCACTTCGATCAGCGCGATGTCGAGCGGGCCAAGGAAGCCCTGCCACGCCATCGGCGCGACTTGCGACAAGTGCATGTCGAAGTAGTTCATCTCGCCGCGGTTGATCTGTTCGCGCGCGATCGGGTCCGAATTATAAGGCAGGCGGAAATCGATGCCCTTCGCCTTGGCCAGCGCGCCATCGAGTTCCGGGCCGGTCGAGGCCCCGGTCCAGACCTTGATGCGGAACGGATCGCCCGCCGCATGGGCCGCCTCGATCCGCTTGGCCAACGCCAGCGGCACCGCCTTGGGATAGCCCGCACCGGTAAAGCCGCTCATGCCGACGGTGGAGCCGGGGGGTATCAGCGCGGCGGCGCTATCGGCATCGGTCACGCGCGCCTGAAGGGCCGGATGGGCGATGCGCTGCGAAAGGGAGGACTGAGACATGGGACTCTCCGCTGTTTGGCCGCGCGTAGACCCGTGGCGAGTGGTTGATAACCACTACTTCCGTCGTAGCAATTCCTTATATTCCCACGCAAAAGTGTAATTGCGCATAATGCAATCACCGGAATTTGGCGATTTATAGCGCATTTGCCCGGACATGAAAAAAGGGAACCGACGGGGTCGGTTCCCTTTTTGCAATCGAGCCGTGCCGGTCGATCAGGCCGAGACGATGCTCGCCTTGCGGATCACGCCGGGGTTTGCCGGCGGCTCGCCCTTGGGCAGCGCATCGACGTGTTCCATGCCGCTCTCGACCTGGCCCCAGACGGTGTACTGCTTGTCGAGGAAGCGCGCATCGTCGAAGCAGATGAAGAACTGGCTGTTCGCCGAATGCGGATAGCTCGTCCGCGCCATCGAGCAGACGCCGCGCACGTGCGGTTCGCTGTTGAATTCCGCCTGCAGGTCGGGCTTGTCCGAGCCACCCATGCCGGTGCCCTGCGGGCAGCCGCCCTGCGCCATGAAGCCCGGAATCACGCGGTGGAACTTCACGCCGTCGTAGAAGCCTTCGCCGACCAGTTCCTTGATCCGCGCCACATGATTGGGTGCAAGATCGGGGCGCAGCTTGATCACGACATCGCCGGAATCGAGCGAGAAGACGAGTTTCTCTTCAGCCATCTGTCACAAAATCCTTCCTTGTCTGCCGCCGATATAGGGTCTTCCCCGACAAAGTCACGCCATGCTCTTTTCGGGCGTTGCTTTTGGCTTGCGACCGCCTATCCCGGCCCTTGATGGAGCGCGAAGACGACCGGATCGACCTGGCCATCGACTTGGCCCTTGCCGACGGCGGCGATGCATCGCCGGCCGAGGAAAGCGCGCGCCATGCGGAGAGTCTGGACGAAGAACACAACACGCTGAAGCCGGCGTTCATCCGCAAGGTCTGCGATGCGCTGGACGAAGGCGACCGCGACGCCGTCTATGACCTTGTCGAACCGCTGCACCCCGCTGACATCGCCGACCTGTTCGAGCTGATCGACCCCGAGGAACGCCCCCGGCTGGCCCGCGCCATCAACGACCTGATGGGCGGCGAAGTGCTCGCCGAGCTCAACGACCACGTCCGCGAATCGCTGATCGAGCAGCTCGACCCCGACGAGGTGGCCGAGCTGGCCGAGCAGATGGAGACCGACGACGCGGTCGCCCTGATCGAGGACCTCGACGAGGAGGACAAGGAAGCCGTCCTCGCCGAGCTCGATCCGGAAGACCGCGCCGCGATCGAAAGCGCGCTGTCCTATCCGGAAGAGACCGCCGGCCGCCTTATGAGCCGCGATCTGATCGCGGTGCCCGAACATCTCACCGTCGGCAATCTCATCGACTATCTGCGCGAAAACCAGGACCTCGCCACCGAGTTCTGGGAAGTGTTCATCGTCGATCACAAGCACCGCCCGATCGGCACCTGCGTGCTTTCGTGGATTCTGCGCACGCCGCGCGACGTGGCACTGGCGGACGTGATGAAGCGCGACCAGACGCTGATTCCGGTCACGATGGATCAGGAGGAAGTGGCGCTCCGCTTCCAGAAGTATGCGCTGATCTCCGCCGCGGTGGTCGACGAGGACGGGCGGCTGGTCGGCCAGATCACCGTCGATGACGTGGTCCACATCATCCAGGAAGAAGCGGGCGAGGACGCGCTGCTGCTGTCCGGTGCCGGCGATGGCGACATCAACGAACCGCTGCACCTCACCGTGCGCACGCGCCTGCTGTGGCTGCTGGTCAATCTGCCGACGGCCATGCTGGCCGCCAGCGTGGTCAGCCTGTTCGATGCCGAGATCGCGCGCTACGCGGTGCTGGCGACGCTGATGGGCATCGTCACCGGGATGGGCGGAAACGCCGGCACGCAGACGCTGGCGGTGATCGTCCGCGCCATCGCCACCAACCAGCTGACCAGCAGCAACACCCTGCGCGTGCTGAGCCGCGAGTTCCGCATCGCGGCCACCAACGGGGTTTCGCTCGGGACGCTGATCGGGATCGGCTCGTTCTTCATCTGGCACAGCGTGCCGCTCGCGCTGGTCTTCGCCGCCGCGATCTTCATCAACAACATGGTCGCCGGGCTGGCCGGGGTGTTCGTGCCCGTCACGCTCGATCGCATGAACATCGATCCGGCCACCTCGTCCGCGGTGTTCGTGACGATGTGCACCGATTGCATGGGCTTCCTGAGCTTCCTGGGGCTGGCGACACTGGCGGGAATCGGCGCCTGACGATGGACGATGTCTGATGGACGATGAAGGCCTGATGGACGATGAAGCCCCGCGTCTGCACATGACCAAGGTCGCCTATGGCGCGCAGTCGCTGGCCGAGGTCCACGCCTGGTTCGCGCAGCGCGGACCGGAAGCGCGGCTGACCACGCGCTACCTGCCCAAGCGCCACGCCGAAATGGTCGGCGGATCGCTGTTCTGGGTGTTGAAGCACCAGCTCGTCGCCCGCTCGCCGATCCTGGGCTTCGAGGAAGCCGAGGGCGGCAAGACGCACATCGTCATCTCCACCCAGTTGATCGACGTCCACCCCGTGCCGCGCCGGGCGCACCAGGGATGGCGCTATCTGGAAGACAAGGACGCGCCGCGCGATCTGGCCATGGGGGAAGCGGGCGAAGCCTTGCCCGCCGGGCTGGCCGGCGAGCTGGCAAAGCTGGGTCTGGTCTGAAGCAATCGACAGGCGCGGGGCGTGTCAGGCCCGCCCCGTTTCCCGTCAGTCTTCGAGCTGGCGCAGCAGCGTGCGCACGTCACCGTCCATGTCGGCATCGCGCGTGCGCAGTTCCTCGATCAGCCGCACCGCGTGAATCACGGTGGAGTGATCGCGCCCGCCGAACTTGCGGCCGATTTCCGGATAGCTGCGCGGCGTCAGCACCTTGGCGAGATACATCGCCACCTGGCGCGGGCGGACCACCGCGCGGGCGCGGCGCTTGGACGCCATTTCCGTGCGGTCCACGCGGTAGAACTGGCAGACCGTGCGCTGGATCTCGTCGATCGTGATGCGCCGGCGGTTGGCCGAGAGAATGTCGGTGAGCTGTTCCTCGGCCAGTTGCAACGAGACCGGCTGGCCTGTGAGCTGGGCGAAGGCGATCAGCTTGTTGAGGCCGCCGACCAGTTCCCGGATATTGCGGTTGATCGTGCGCGCGAGGAATTCGATCACGTCGGACGGAACCTGCGTGCTGGTGAAGCGCGACAGGCGGTGTTCGAGGATCTTGCGGCGCAGTTCGATGTCGGCCGGCTGAATATCGGCCACCAGCCCCATCGACAGGCGCGACAGCAGCCGCTGTTCGACCCCATCGAGCGCCTGCGGCGCACGATCCGCCGCGACGACCAGCCGCTTGCCGGCGGCCAGCAGCGCGTCGATCGTGTGCAGGAATTCCTCCTGCGTGCTCGCCTTGCCGATGATGAACTGGATATCGTCGACCAGCAGCAGATCGAACCCGCGCAGGCGCGCCTTGAACTCGATCATCTCGTTCTGGCGCATGGCCTGGACGAATTCGATCATGAAGCGCTCGGCCGAGCAGTAGAAGATGCGCGCGCCGGGCCGGTTCGCGGCATAGGCGTGGCCGATCGCGTGCAGCAGGTGGGTCTTGCCCTGCCCGGTCGAGGCCTTGAGATAGAGCGGCGAGAACTGGGGCGTCTCCAGCGCGGCCATGCGCTGCGCCGCGTTGACCGCCAGAACGTTGGCCGAACCGCTCACGAATTCGGCGAAGATCAGCGAGGGATCGAGGCCCGAAACCAGCGAATCCGACATGCCGATCGAAGCCGGGGTACGCACGGTGGCCGACGCCGCCGGCACCGGTGCATCGCCGCCGATGCGCAGTTCGGGCATGGCGCGGCGGCGCGGATGCACCGTGATGCGCACCTGACGCACTTCCGACCGCGCGATCTTCCACGCCAGCGACAGGCGATCGGCGAAGCGATCCGCCACCCAGTTCGCGGAGAACTCGGTCGGCAGGAACAGGTCCAGCGTGCCGGTTTCCTTGCAGAAGCTGCCAAGCTGGATCGGCTTGATCCACTGCCCGTGCAGCTGCGATCCCAGATCCTTTTTCAGACCCTGGCTGATGTCGGCCCAGTCCGCTGCCAGATCCAGCGCTTCCTGGTCCTCGATCATCCCGTCCCGTCCCTTCCTGCCTGAAACGGCTTCCGAGCCGCCCCCACGCGCAGCCGGTGCGCGGTAGCCGCCCGCGCTGCCAAATTCATCCATCTTCACGCGGCGCTGTCCCGACCTGATCAAGGCCTGCGACGACATCCCCCCGCCGCAGACATGACGAACCCCCGACCGCCGGCGGGGATTCCGCCAGCGGACTCGAACCATGCGATTTCCGTGACACCGTCACGCTGATCCCAGTGCTTGTTACGGCTCCGTGAGATCAACGATGCCGGTTCAGCCTGTCTATTGGTGACGGGGGGCGGAGCGCAAGCGTGGCGACGCAAAAAAACTGAAATAAATCGCCTTGACTCGCCAGACGCCGCGGAAATCTCGTAAGTATTTGAAAAATATACGTTTCGCTGCAGAGGCAAAGCGAATCGCGGAAAATCCATGACTTGCTGCGACCGCAAATAGTCACGGAACCGAAAAACGAAAAAGCCGGCGATGAAACCGCCGGCCTTTTCCTCTGTCAGATATCCGTATCGACCCTGAGCATCATCCCCGATGGGGGATGGGCGGTCGAATCAGAGAGCCGCGACTCGCTTGGTCAGGCGCGACATCTTGCGCGCCACGGTGTTCTTGTGAAGCACGCCGCGCGCCACGCCACGCGCCAGTTCCGGCTGCGCCGCCTTGAGCGCTTCAGCCGCCGCCGACTTGTCGCCACCGGCGATCGCCGATTCGACCTTCTTCACGAAGGTGCGGATACGGGAAAGGCGGTTGCCGTTGATTTCGGCGCGACGTTCGTTGCGACGGATGCGCTTGCGGGCTTGCGGCGTATTGGCCATGTCTGTCCTGTTTCTGTCCTCTGGCGGGCCGTCCGGAGACGGACCGGGAAAATCCTGGTTGCTTGCACGTACAAGGCGGGCAAGCCCGCCGGAAAGCGGCGCCCATACCCACAGACGGGCGAATCGTCAACAGATTCGACCGGTTTCCGGCGCCTCGTCCTTCGAAGATGCCGATAAGCGCTTTATAGCCACCCCGCAAGCTCGCGCCGCACCAGCGCTTCAAGCAGGCGGATGCCCTCGTCCCCCGCGTTGAGGCAGGAAAGCGTGGCAAAGTCGGTTCCGCCCGCCGCCAGGAAATCATCGCGGCCCCGAATCGCCAGTTCCTCCAGCGTTTCGAGGCAATCGGCGGAAAAGCCCGGCGCGGCCACGGCGATCCGCCGCGTGCCTTGGGCCGCTTCAGCCTTCAGCACGGCGTCGGTGGCCGGCTCCAGCCAGCGGGCACGCCCGAACCGCGATTGAAAGGTCGTTTCGATCCGCAGGCCGGCATGCGTATCCGCAAAAGCCTCCTGCAGCAGCCGGGACGTCTTGCGGCAATGGCAGTGATAGGGATCGCCCAGATGCAGCGTGCGCTCGGGCATTCCGTGGTAGCTCAGCAGAAGCAGTTCGGGCACGAAGTCCAGCACCGCCATCTGGCGGGAAAGATCGCGATGGAGCGCGGCGATGGCCAGCGGATCGTCGTGATAGGGCGGCAGCGTGCGCAGGGCCGGCAGGCGGCGGCGGCTGGCGATCCACGTGCCGAGCGCGTCGAGCGCGCTGGCCGTGGTGGCGGCGCAATACTGCGGATAGAGCGGCGCGAACAGGATGCGTTCGCACCCGGCCTCCACCAACGCATCGAGTTCGCGCGCGATCGCCGGGTTCTGATAGCGCATGGCATGGCGCACGATCACCGCATCGCCGGAATGCGCCTGCTCAAGCCGGGCCTGCAACGCTGCCGCCTGCGCGGCGGTGATCGCGGCCAGCGGCGATCCGTCCCTGCCCCAGACCTGGCCATAGGCATGGGCCGACTTCGCCGGCCGCGTGTTGAGAATGATGCCGCGCAGGATCGGCTGCCAGAGCAGCGCGGGAATCTCGACCACGCGCCGGTCGGACAGGAATTCCTTGAGATAGCGCTTCACGGCGCCGCGCTCGGGCGCGTCCGGCGTGCCAAGATTGACCAGCAGCACGCCGATCCGGCCGGTGGCGACCGGCGGGTGGTCGGCGGGCCGGTGATTGGCGGAGGATACGTTCACAGTCATGCGCGTCACAGACCTTCGGATAGCAGCGGCAACCGGCGAAACCGCAACCCCGTGGCCGAAAACAGGGCGTTGGCAATGGCGGGCGCGACCGCGACCACGGCCAGTTCCCCCAGATCGAACGGTTCCTCGCTGCTTTCGGCGAATGCAACATCGACTTTCGGGCAATCAGCCAGCAAAGGCAGGCCGAGCTGCGCGAGGCGTCCCGACACCGGCAGCCCGCCGGCATAGGCCGTGCTGCCGCCGATGGCCTGCGCCAGCCCGAACACCAGGCCGCCCTCCACCTGCTGCCGGGCAATGTCCATGTTCACGATCCGGCCGATGTCGCAGAACACGGAAAGCCGGTCGACCCGGACCGCGCCTTCGTCCTGCCGGGCGGTGGCCACGACCGCGATGAAGCCGCTGCGCACCTGCCCGCTGCCCGTCGGCAGGTCCATGCGATGGCAGGCGATGCCCTGACCCGAAGCGTCCGCCCCGCCGCCCCACATCGCCATGCGCGCCACGCCGGAAAGGCAGGCGGCCAGGCGGGGCTGCCCGCCCAGCATGCCCATGCGGAACGCCAGCGGCTCCTGCCCTCCGGCATGGGCCAGTTCATCGACGAAGCTCTCGTTGCAGAACGCGGCATAGCCATGGGCATTGCCGCGATAGCGCGCGGTCGGCAGCGGCAGGCTGGCCGCGATGTGATCGACCGCCTTTTCCGGAATGCCATAGAACGGCAAAGCCCCTTCGCAGGCGAGCGGATCGGCCCTCCCCTCGCTCGCTTCCAGCGCGTCGGGCACGCCACGGTCATGCAGCAGCCGCAGGCCGGATTCGATCGTGGTCGGCGGCAGCGCCATGCGCGCGCGCCAGCCAAGGACATGCTGCTTATCGGGGCTGAGCGAACCGGCCAGCTCGGCCGAAACCGGCGTGCGCGGCAGGCCGGCCAGCGATTCCTGCCAGCGCGACCAGACGAGTTGCACCGGGCGGCCCACCTGCCGCGCGATCGATGCCGCCTCCGCCGCCACGCGGCTGTCGAGCCGCGCATCAAAGCTGCCGCCGGCGTGCATCGGATAAACGATCACGTCCGCGCGCGAGACGCCAGCCGCCAGCGCGCCGGCGCGGCGCACCCGTTCGGGCGCCTGCGTCGCCACCCACAATTCCAGCTTGCCATCGCGCAGCCGCGCCGTGGCCGTGGCCGTTTCCAGCGGCGCGTGCAGCGCCGGCTCGACATCGTAGCGAGCGGCAAGCCCCAGTTTCACCGGCCCGGCCTTTTCCAGCAGGGCATCGGGATCGCCATCCGCGGCAACGCGGACGGAACGGCCCTTTTGCAGCGCGGTATTGAGCGCCTGGTCGATCTCGGCGCTGTCCGCGATCGGGCCGGCCGCCCGGAAACGCGGCTCCATCGCCTTCACCGCCTTGTTCGCCGCGTGCCAGGTCGTCGCCACCGCCGCCAGCCAGCGCTTGGCATGGACCACGCCGACAAGGCCGCGCACGCCCGCCGCCGCGTCCTTGTCGTGGCTGGAGAGCACGCTGTTCCCCTGCGGCCCGTGCGCGATCGCGGCGAAGACCATACCCGGCAACCGAACATCCCCCGCGAACACGAAGCTGCCGTCCGCCTTGGCCGGCAGATCGAGCCGGGGATAGCGCGCCCGCGCGCCTTCGGGAAAATCGCGCGGCCTTTCCGCCGGCGCCCCGGCGCGCAGCACCGGCGGATCGGGCGGGTCGTAGGCCAGCGCCTTTTCCAGCAGCGCGGCGAAGGCCAGCCGCTTGTCGCCATGGATCAAGAAATGATCCCGCGCCTCGCACTCCTCCCAACCGACGTTCCATTCCGCCGCCGCCGCCTTGGCCAGCATCGCCCGCACGCCGGCGGCGGCCGCGCGCAGCGGCTGTTCGAAAGCGGCCAGCGCGGTGCCATCCGCGGTAATCATCATCGGCTCGCGTTCGGCCTTCAGCCGGGCGAGCATCCCATCCGGATTCTCCGCCAGCCCCGCGCCCAGCGGCATCCACAGCGGCGCCCAGTGCGCGGCCAGCACCGGATCGGCATAGACCGGGCTGACCGGCGCGGGTTCCACGCCCACACGCCGCCAGTCCGCGCCCAGTTCCCACGCGACGATCTGCGCGACGAGCGTGGTAATGCCCTGCCCCATCTCGCAGAACGGCACGGCGACGCTGACCGCGCCATCCGCCGCCATCCGGATGAAAGCGTCGAAAACATGCTCGCCATCGCCCGCGCGCAAAGGCGTGGCATAGTGGCGCGGCACCAGCGAGAACGCCAACAGCAGGCCGCCACCCGCCGCGACGGCACCGGCCGCACCGACCAGCAGCCCCCGCCGGGTCAGCCGCCCGCCCAGCGCCACGCGATCAGCCCTGCCCGTCCAGCCAGCGCAACACGCCGCGCGCGATCGTGGCGAAGGCTTCGGCCTGCGGCCCTTCGCCCGCCGCCGGCGGGTGGCCCGCATCGCTGTCGCGCCGGATCGCCAGGTCCAGCGGCACGCGGCCCAGGAACGGCAGGTTCATGGTCTTCGCCGCTGCCTCCGCGCCGCCGATGCCGAACGGGTCGCTCTCTTCCCCGCAATGGGGGCAGATATAGCCGGCCATGTTCTCGACAAGGCCGATCAGCGGCACCTGCCCCTGTTCGAACAGCCCGATCGCGCGGGTCGCATCCATCAGCGCCAGATCCTGCGGCGTGGACACGATCACCGCGCCGGCGGGCTTGTGCTTCTGCAGCATGGTCAGCTGCACGTCGCCGGTGCCGGGCGGCAGATCGACCACGATGATCTCGGCATCCCCCCAGTGCGCGTCGATCAGCTGGCCCAGCGCGTTGCCCGCCATCGGCCCACGCCAGGCGATCGCCTGCCCGGGCTGGACAAGGTGCCCCATCGAGAGCATCGGCACGCCGAACGGACTAGGCACCGGGATCATCTTGTTGCCTTCGGCCTCCGGGCGGCGGCCCTCGGTCGCCAGCAGGCGCGGCTGCGAAGGGCCGTAGATATCGGCATCGACCAGCCCCACCTTGCGCCCCAGCCGCGCCATGGCGACCGCGAGATTGGCCGAGAGCGTCGACTTGCCCACGCCGCCCTTGCCCGAACCGACAGCGATGATGCGGCGCTGGCGCTTCTCCGCCGTCATCGCCAGCCGCACGTCCTGCGCACCCGCCTTGCGCGCGGCGTCGCGCACCGCCATTTCCAGCCGGTCCCGCTCCATGCGGTCCATCCCGCCGACGTCCAGCACGATCGTGGCGATGCCATCCGCGCCGCGCAGCGATTGCAGCCGCGCGCCAGCCAGTTCCTCAAGGGCGCTTCGCAGCGCGTCTTCGTTCAGACTCACGTGTTTTCCTGTTCTTCCGGGCCTTCCAACTCGCGCGCGTCCTAGCAGATGAATTTTGGGGAGGAGACACTGTTTTTCCGCGAAACCCGTTCCTATAACGACCTCATGAGCAGTTTTGGCGAGCGGATGACGCGCATCGGCCTGGCGATGGCCGGCAAGAAAAGCCCGTGGGGCGATCCTGACAGCGCCGACGGCAGCGAGCCGGGCGGCGCCGCGCCTTCGGCTACGGGTGGCGAGGACGCCGATGCGCCGGACGGACCGGCGGGCGAAAAGCCGCAGGAGCCGAAGCAACCGAACGGCCCCCGCAATCCCTGGCTGCCGCCTTCGTCGGGCGAAGGTCGGCGCTCCGCCAGCATCGAGGACATCTTCCGCGCGCGCACCGGGCGAGGCCGTCCTGGCGGAGGCGATGGCGGCGGCGGCAAGGGGCCGACGCTGCCGCGCCTGCCGCAGCGGCCGGACGGCAAGTCGTGGCTGCCGATCGGCATCGCGCTGGTCGTGGCGGTGTGGCTGGGCGCATCCATGGTCCATCGCATCTCGCCGCAGGAAAAGGGCGTGGTCACCACGTTCGGCAAGTATTCGCGGATGCTGGACCCCGGCATGGCGCTGACGCTGCCCTGGCCGATCCAGTCGGTCGCGACGCAGGACGTCACCTCGATCCGCCGGGAATCGATTCCGGAAGGCGATGGCGAGAAGCTGATGCTCACGGGCGATCAGAACCTTGTCGACCTGTCGTACCTCGTGCGCTGGAACATCAAGAACCTGAAGCTCTATTCGTTCCAGCTGGCCGATCCGGACCAGACGGTGCGCGAGGTGGCCGAAGCGGCGATGCGCCAGTCGATCGCCGAAGTCACGCTGAACGACGCCATGGGCGCAGGCCGCGCCTCGATCGAACAAAGCGCGCGCGACCGGATGCAGAAGGTGCTCGACGCCTACCGTTCGGGCATCCTGATCCAGGGCGTGGACATCAAGAAGGTGGACCCGCCCGCCAAGGTGGTGGACGCTTTCAAGGAAGTGCTGGCCGCACAGCAGGACGCGCAGAGCGACGTCAACCGCGCGCAGGCCTGGGCGCAGCAAACCACCGCGCGCGCGCAGGGCGATGCAACCGCGTTCGACAAGGTCTATGAACAATACAAGCTGGCCCCGGAAGTGACGCGGCGCCGGATGTACTATGAAACGATGGAACGCGTGCTGAGCCAGACCGACAAGGTGATCGTCGAAACGCCGGGCGTCACGCCCTATCTGCCGTTGCCGCAACTCATGCAGCAACCCAAGCCCGCACCGACGGAGGGCCGCTGACATGGGCGGCTTCTTCGAGAACCTGTGGCGCGAACAGAAGGTGCTGCTCGGCGTGCTGGCCGCGGCGCTGTTGCTTGCGATCAGTTCGCTGATCGTCGTCGATGAAAAGGAACAGGTGCTGATCGTCCGGCTGGGCGATCCCGTGCGCGTGATCAACCGTTTCCGGCCCAACACCGACTACGGCCAGACCGGCGCGGGCCTGAGCTGGCGGATTCCGTTCTTCGAGCAGGCGGTGCGCATCGACAAGCGCGTGCTGGACGTCGACCTGGAACGCCAGCAGGTGACCTCGGCCGACCAGCGCCGGCTGGAGGTGGACGCCTATGCCCGGTACCGCGTGATCGATCCGGTCAAGATGTACCAGACCGCCGGCACGGTGGACCGCGTTTCCGAACAGCTCCAGCCAATCCTCAATTCGGCGCTGCGCCAGGAACTGGGCAACCGCACCTTCGCCTCGCTGCTGACCGCCGAACGCGGGCAGGCCATGGCCAACATCCGCGCCGGGCTGGACAGCGAAGCGCGCGAATACGGCGCGCAAGTGATCGACGTGCGGATCAAGCGGGCGGATCTGCCCGACGGCACCCCGCTGGAAAGCGCCTTCACCCGGATGAGCACCGCGCGCCAGCAGGAGGCGGCGACGATCCGCGCGCAGGGCTCGAAGAACGCGCAGATCATCCGCGCCGAAGCGTCCGCTTCCGCCGCGAAGACCTATGCCGACAGCTTCGGCAAGGACCCGGCGTTCTACGACTTCTACCGCGCGATGCAGAGCTATGACGCGACCTTCGCGCAGAAGGGCAGCAGCACCTCGATCGTGCTGTCGCCGGACAACGAATATCTGAAGCAGTTCAGGGGAAAGTAGGAACCGCGTCATTCAAATCCCGTTCATGCAACAAAGCGTGAAAAACGGGGCGGGATCTCACGCGGCGGCACTCCGCCCCAATCGAACAGACAAGAAGGAAATGGCCACGTGCGATATGCTTATGGTGTGACTACGGCCCTGCTCCTCGCCGGCAGCGCTCTGACGCTGGTCACCGGATTTCCCGCCGGGGCGCAGGTCGCGCAGAACGACAGCGCGCAGATGCAGGCGGTCGTCCCCCGCGCCGGCGCGCCGGCCAGCTTCGCCGACCTGACCCAGCAGCTTCAGCCAGCAGTGGTCAACATCTCCACCCGCCAGCGGGTGAAGGTGCAGAACAACAACCCGTTCGCCGGCACGCCCTTCGGCGATCTGTTCGGCGGCGGCCAGGGCGGCGGCGGCACCACGACGCGCGAGGCGCAGTCGCTGGGATCGGGCTTCGTCATTTCCGCCGACGGCTATGTGGTGACCAACAACCACGTCATCACCGCCGACGGCCAGGGTGAGGTCGAATCGATCACCGTGACGATGACCGACGGCACCGATTATCCCGCCAAGCTGATCGGCCGCGATGCCGCTTCCGACCTCGCGGTGCTGAAGATCAGCAGTTCCAAGCCCTTCCCGTTCGTGAAGTTCGGGGATTCGCGCAAGGCGCGCGTGGGCGACTGGGTGATCGCGATCGGCAACCCGTTCGGCCTGGGCGGCACCGTCACGCAGGGCATCATCTCGGCGGTCTATCGCAACACCGGTTCGGGTTCGGCCTATGACCGCTATCTGCAGACCGACGCATCGATCAACCGGGGCAACTCGGGCGGCCCGATGTTCGACATGCAGGGCAACGTGATCGGCATCAACAACGCGATCTTTTCGCCCACCGGCGGCAGCGTGGGGATCGGGTTCGCCATTCCCGCCGAAACCGCCGCGCCGATCGTGGACAAGCTGATCAAGGGCCAGGCGATCGAACGCGGCTATCTGGGCGTGCGCATCCAGCCGCTGTCGGACGATCTGGCCGCTTCGCTGGGTCTGGCCAAGAAGCGCGGCGAATTCATCCAGTCGGTGGAGCCGGGCCATGGCGCGGCCAAGGCCGGCATCCAGGCGGGCGACGTGGTCGTCTCCGTGGCGGGCAAGGAAGTGACGCCGGAACAGACGCTGTCGTTCATCGTCGCCAACACCGCGCCCGGCACGCGCATCCCGATCGAACTGGTCCGCAACGGCCAGCGCCTGACCGTGAACGCGGTGGTGGACAAGCGCCCGACCGAAGAGGAACTGGCCAAGCAGAGCTTCGATCCCGACGCGCAGGATCAGGACGACAGCTTCGGCGGCAAGAGCCAGAGCCAGAAGCAGAACGGCACCGTGATCCAGCAGTCGCTGGGCTTGGCCGCCATTCCGCTGACCACCCAGATCGCCCGCCAGCTTGGCGCCAGCGACGATACGCGCGGCGTTGTGGTCACGGCGGTCGACGATTCGTCGGACGCCGGCTCCAAGGGGCTGCAGCGCGGCGACATCATCCTGTCGGCCAATTACCGCGCGCTGACCAGCATCGCCGATCTCGAAGCCGTGGTGCGCGCCGCCAAGGCGGAAAACCGCGAAGCCGTGCTGCTGCGCGTCCAGCGCCGCGGCCAGCCGGCGATCTACGTGCCGGTGCGCCTGCGCTGACCGCACGGGCGCGATAGCGGAACACGAAGAAGGAGGGCCTCAACGCCCTCCTTTTTTGTTGGCGGTTGGAAGGTGGGTGGCTGCCCACCCCCGGCCCCTCCCGCCAGCGGGAGGGGAGAAGAAGGGGCGGCCCCTCCCGCCAGCGGGAGGGGAGCGAGACTTGCGTCGCCGCAGGCGGCGCTAGTCAGTCGCAGCGGGGTGGGCTTTCCGCGCACCGCGTTCACACCCGAGAGGACCGGCCCTCCGGGGCAATTGCGAGCAAACGATCAGGGGTTGCCCTGCCCTCCGCCAACGGTGGCGCGGGTGCCGCCGGTCGGTCGGGCGCGCGGTGCGGCCTGGCCGTTGGCGTCGTTCCGGCCCCGCCCGATCGCGCGGTCGAGGAAATCGTCGTTCGCGGCCGCCGGGCCGCTGCCATCGGCGCCGTTGCCATCGCGGTAGGTCGGCTGGCGTTCGCGCTGCGCCCCCGAGGGCGTGTTGCTGCCGATACCCGGCGCGCCGCCTGCTGGACCGTTCCCCGGCCCACCCGGTGCGCCGCCTGCCGGGGCCTGCCCGCCCTGGTCGACCAGATTGCCGTTCTCATCCACGTAGAAGTAGTTGTCGGAATTGTTGAGCAGCGCCTCGTCGTCGGGCTCGAGCTGCCATTGCGGCAGCTTGAGTTCGGTATCGAACTTCTCCGCCGGGCGCTTGGCGGTGGCGACTTTCATGTAGGCCGCGAACGCGCGCGCCGGCGCGGTGCCGCCCTGCAATCCCGGCACCGCGTGGGCATCGTCGCGCCCCATCCATACGCCGGTGGTGATGCCGCTGGAAAAGCCGAGGAACCAGCCATCCTTGTTCGAGCTGGTCGTTCCGGTCTTGCCTGCCACCGGCCGGCCGATCTGCGCGGCGCGGCCCGTGCCGATGCTGACTGCCGTCTGCAGCAGATCGGTGATACCGGCCGCGACATACGTGGGCACAAGCTGCTGCGACGCATCAGGGCGGTGGCTATAGACCACCTCGCCGTCCGTGGTGGTGATCTTGCGAATGCCATAGGGCGTGACCGACGCGCCCTTGTTCTGCACCGCGGCGAAGGCGCGCACCATGTCGATCACGCGCACGTCGGAGGTGCCCAGCACCATCGAGGGCAACGTGTTGATCGGCGTGGTGATGCCGAAGCGGCGGGCCATGTTGGCCACCGCGCCGAAGCCTACCTCGTTGCCGAGCTGCGCGGCCACGGTGTTCTTGGAATAGGCGAAGGCGGTGCGCACGTCGATTTCGCCGGCGTAAGTGCCGCCCGAATTGCGCGGCGACCACCCGTCGATCGTGACCGGCGCATCGACCACGCGCGAATCCGGCGTGTAGCCAGCCTCGAGCGCGGCGAGATAGACGAACAGCTTCCATGCCGAGCCGGGCTGGCGCACGGCGTTGGTGGCGCGGTTGTAGTTGGACGTCACGTAATCCGTGCCGCCCACCATCGCCAGCACCGCGCCATCGCGATCCACGCTGACCATCGCGCCTTGCGCGCCCTTGGGCGCATAGCCCTGGATCGCGCTGGTCGCGGCGTGCTGCATGACGGGATCAAGCGTGGTCCAGACCTCGATCGGCTGGTCGTTGTCCGGCAGGATCAGGTCCAGTTGCGGCAGCACCCAGTCGGTGAAGTAACGCGCGGAGTTCTGGCCTTCCTCGCCCGCCAGCTTCACGTCCTTGAAATCGACCGCGGCGGCATCGGCGGGGGTGATCGTGCCGTTGCGCTGCATCACGTCGAGCACCACCTTGGCGCGCCCGACGGCGGCATCGGCATCGGCGGTCGGCGAATAGTGCGAAGGCGCCTTCACCAGCCCGGCGATGATCGATGCCTCGGCCAGCGAAAGGCGCTCGCCCGAATGGCCGAAGAACTTGCGCGCGGCGGAATCGACGCCATAGGCGCCGCCACCGAAATAGACCTTGTTGAGATAGAGTTCGAGGATCTGATCCTTGCTGAACTTCTGCTCCAGCGCCAGCGCCAGCACCGCCTCGCGCAGCTTGCGATCGAATGTGCGGCTGTTGTTAAGGAAGATGTTGCGGGCAAGCTGCTGCGTGATCGTGGAACCGCCCTGCCGCCAGCGCCCGCTTTCGACGCGGACCATCAGCGAACGGGCGATGCCCAGCGGGTCCACGCCCCAGTGTTCGCGATAGCGCCGGTCTTCCACCGAAACCATCGCATCGCGCATCACGCGCGGAATGCGGTCATAGGGAATCCACCGGCCATAGCTTGGCCCCAGGGTGACGATTTCCGAACCGTCGTTGGCGCGCACGACGATCATCTGGCCGGCCTGGCTGGACTTCAGCTTCTCGTAGCTCGGCAGCGAACGCGCGGTGACGAACACCGCCACCGCCACGCCGATCGCCGCGAGGAGCGCAAGGCCGCCGCCCCAGACGAAAATGCGCCGTATCCAACGGCGGAAGGCCGATGGCTTCTTCGGCGCGCGGGAAGAGCCGCCCGAATCCGGGCTGCGTGGAATATCCCGTCTGGCCATCAGTCTTCTACCGGACCTTTCCGTTTACTGCGAACCATGCTGGCGGGAGCAACACGGCATCCGGCATGGATGGCCCCCAACGCGAACCGCCCTTTGCATAGGCGATTTGTAACGCAGGGTTAATCGGAAGTTTTCCCGCAGGCGGAAAAGGCCGTTTCCCGTCAATCCTCTGGCGAAAAATCCAGCGAGGCGCTGTTGATGCAATAACGCAGGCCGGTGGGCGCGGGGCCATCGGGGAAGACATGGCCAAGGTGCCCGTCGCAGCGCGCGCAGCGCACTTCGGTGCGGACCATGCCGTGCGTAACGTCGCGGTGTTCGTCCACCGCTTCGGCCTCCATCGGCGCATAGAAGCTCGGCCAGCCGGAGCCGCTGTCATACTTGGTGGCGGAGGCGAACAGCGGCGCGCCGCAGCCGGCGCAGACATAGTCGCCCGCTGCCTTGTTCTTTTCATACTTGCCGGTGAAGGCGCGCTCGGTGCCCGCCTGCCGCAGGATCGCGTACTGCTCCGGCGTCAGCCTTTCGCGCCATTCGGCTTCGGTGAGGTTCAGCTTGTCGGCCATGGGGGATCTCCTTTGCCGCGCATATGGGGTCAGTCGGGAAACTCTACAATGAGCACCGCGCCATCGTGCCCGGCCACGCGCATCCGCGCGCCGACCGGCGCATCCGGGCCGCGCACCAGCCATTCGGTGTCGCCCTGGCGGACGCGTCCCCCGCCGCCCTCGATCGCCTGGACGACGGTGACGCTCTGGCCGATCAGCCGACCGCCACGATCGTTGAGCAGGGGATCGGCCGAGACCACCGGATTGCGCGCCAGCCAGCGCCGTCCGGCAAGCAGCACGCAGCCGGCCAGCACCGCGAACAGCACGACCTGCGCCGCGATCGCCAAAGGCAGCGCCGCAGCGACGAAGCCGGTTAGCAGGGCCGCCGCTGCCAGCCAGATCAGGAAATAGCCCGGCGCAACCAGCTCCGCGATGGCCAGCGCCACGCCCAGCGCCAGCCAGCCCCAGTGCGGCGCCAGCGCGTCAAGCACGGCCCATCCCCGATTTGTCCGCCCCCGCCTTGTCCGCCGGTGCGGGGTTGGCCCGGGGCTTCACCGCATCGCCGATCAGTTCCCCGATCCCGCCCAGCGAGCCAATCAGTTGCGTCGCCTCCACGGGGAAAAGGATGGTCTTGGCGTTGGGCGAAACCGCGAACTGCTGCACCGCCTCCACATATTTCTGCGCCACGAAATAGTTGAGCGCCTGCGTGCCCGAAGACGCGATCGCCTCGGACACGACCTGCGTGGCCCGTGCCTCCGCCTCGGCCGCGCGTTCGCGCGCCTCGGCATCGCGATAGGCCGCTTCGCGCCGCCCTTCGGCTTCGAGGATCTGCGCCTGCTTCTGCCCTTCGGCGCGCAGGATTTCCGCGCTTTTCAGCCCCTCGGCCTCGAGAATCTGCGCGCGCTTCTCGCGCTCGGCCTTCATCTGGCGCGCCATGGCGTTGGAAATGTCGGCCGGCGGACGGATGTCCTTGATCTCGACGCGGGTGATCTTGAGGCCCCAGGGCGAGGTGGCGTGATCGACCACGGCCAGCAGGCGGGCGTTGATCTCGTCCCGCTTGGACAGCGTCTCGTCCAGGTCCATCGAACCCATCACCGTGCGCAAGTTGGTGGTAGTGAGTTGCATGATCGCGACGAAGAGGTCCGATACCTCGTAGGCCGCCTTGCCCGCGTCCAGCACCTGGAAGAACACGATGGCGTCCACGCCGACCATGGCGTTGTCGCGGGTGATGATCTCCTGGCCGGGGATGTCGAGCACCTGCTCCATCATGTTGACCTTGCGCCCGACGCGATCGACGAACGGCATGATGAAATGCAGGCCGGGCGTGGCCGCCAGGGTGAACTTGCCCAGCCGCTCGATGGTATAGACATAGCCCTGGCGCACGACGCGGACGCCGGTGAAGAAATAGACGGCAACAAGCACCGCCAGCAGAACGAGAACGCCTTCCATCGCCACCCCCATCACTTCGATGCCGGAGTCTAGCGCACGGCGCATTCCAGCCAAGCACAAACCGCTCCGGCCACCGAAGCGCGATGGAAGCTGATCAATAGTGCGATTTCTGATCCGGCTTCGCGAGGTCGTAACAGTGGGCGATGTCGTACTTTTCGACACCCCCGCCCTCGTCGAACGCTTCCTTGAGCATGGCGTCGTGCGCCTCGGCGATCGCCTGGTCGGCCTGGTCGCCGCTCCTGCCCGCGGCGATCAGCGCTTCACGCTCGCGCGCGGTCAGCACCGAGGCCAGCGTCTTCATGTCCTGCGCCGCCGGGGTCATGCCCTCGCGCCCATGAATTTCCTCGAAGGCGAGCGAGAGGATCGCGGTGCATTGCAGAAGGTCAGGCGCGCGCAGTGGCGGAACGGTCTTGTCCAGCAGCGGAAGACAGGCGCGCATCTGCGCAGCCAACGCGGCATCCGCGGGATCGGCACTGGCGCCCTTCTGCAAGGTGCCGACATCGGCCACGATCAGATCGCGCACCTGTTCGCGCGTCAGGCCGGCTTCGGCGACGACCCGCGTGCTCACCTCGACGAAATAGCGCTTTCCCCGCACGGCCAGCGGCGGGAACGCGAGCGCGGCAGGCGCCCCGTTGGCCTGCTCGGACGCAACGATCGCGAAGACGGCGGCGCATTGCAGCGCGGCGCGGTGTTCCGGGGTCAGGCTGTCGGCTGTAACCGCATCGGCGGCCGCATCCGCCGCCACGGCCGGGGATGCCGGCAGTGCAGATGGAACAAGCAACGAAAGCGCGGCAAGCGCGGCGGGAATGCGCATGGTCAGGCTATAGGCGCGGCGTGCGCAAAAAAGAAGCCGCGAGCATGACGCTCGCGGCCCTGGCAGGTTTGGCGTGTCCGGCAGGGTAGCGGGAGGACACGCGCTGGAGAAAAGATCGGATCGGCCGGGCGCTTGTTAAGGCCCGGATCGATCCTTCAGGCCAGAATCAGGCCTTCCCGCCGTTGCAACGGGCAAGTTCCTCGGCGGAAAGCTCGCCGTCCGGCGTGGCGAAGCGGGCGATCGTGCCAACCTTCTGGGAAATGCGCGCGCAGACCATTGCGGGGCGCGAGGTGTCGCGCGCGCCCGAGCATTCCGATCCGGTGCACGACCAGGCAACGCCGTGTTCGATCAGGCGCTTGGGCGCATCGAGAGCGGTTGCCAGGGTAACGGAATAGTAGCCGCCCGCTGCGTGCGAAGGCGTGGCGGTTGCAGTGAAACCGGCGACCGTTCCGACCAGCGCGAGAACGGCAGGCGCAAGCTGGCGCAACGCGCCATGGCGAAGTGCAGTCATGATTCTTCCCCTTTTTCATGGCAAGGAAATCATGGGGTCCTTGGAGAGGGTCGATTTCCGTTGCGAATCGTTTCCTATATCGATAGGTTTTAAGTTGCAACTAAAAACTTAAATAGGCCGACGATATGGGGTACAAGCGCGACGACATGCACAAACTTCACGAACCCCTTGCCGAGATCGGACAGTGTGGCCTTCCCGTGGCGCTGGAAGCCATGGGCGAGCGCTGGTCGTTCATGATCCTGCGCGCCGCCCTGAACGGCGTCCGGCACTTCGAGGATTTCCTCGACGAGCTTGGGATCGCCCGGAACATCCTTTCGAACCGCCTGTCAAGGCTGGTCGAAGCAGGCATTCTCAAGCGCGAGCATTGCGCCGACGATCGCCGCCGCATCGAATACCGGTTGACGGAAAAGGGATTCGATCTGTTGCCGGCCATGTTGGCATTGCGCCAGTGGGGCGAGAAATGGCAACTCGGCGTCGCCGCCAATCCGGTGCTGTGCGACGCGCGCGACGGCAGGCCCATCGCGCCGATCACGATCCGCGCGCACGACGATCGCCAGTTGAAGCACAGCGACCTCACCTGGCGTGATCTGGCGGATGTGGAAGCGGAAGAAGCGGGCGGCGTTGCTGCCGGAACAGCTCCGGTCCGCATCGTCGGGTAGCAAGCCCCGCAGACTATCTGCAAAAAGAACCCGGGAGCGGGGGGCTGAGGTCCGCCCCCGGGGTGCAGATTACCGGCTGTGGACCGGTCCGCGCTTGATCGAGGCGAATTTCGCCCGCGCATTGTTCAGCGCGCTGTTATAGCAAGTCCGTTCGGACACCTGCTCGTTCAGAGAAGCGCGATCGGTGCCGATGCCGCAGACACCGCGGGCCGCGCTGCGCAGGCGGGCGTCGAACGCGGACTGTCCGTGCGGCGTGGAAAGGTCGAGATCGGCATAGTCCACCGCGCGGGTTTCCTGGGCAAAGGCGGGCTGCGCGGCGATGGTCAGGCCGAAAAGGGCAGTGGCGAAAGCGGTCTTGGTGAGAGCGGTCATGGTCTGGTCCTCAATCTGGTGTCCGGAACCGTTTGGCGGTCGATCCCGGAAGGGGGGCTGCGACGGCAGATCGGGGTATGGGGGGCAACGCCGTCGCTGAAGTTGTCCTACGCCGCCCCGCCCCGTCGCGCCCGCCGTCATCGACAAGGCAGGAAGTCCCGCCGACGAGAAGCGACCGCGTCCGACGAACGACCGTCCTGATCCGGTGAACCGCATGGGCCGCATGTTGCTGACAACCGGGAAGAAGAGTTCTATCGTTACGCGACAATGGCCATTCTCGTCACATTCCTGCTCGGCATCGGCAATTTCGCTCTGCACCGGGCAGTCCTGGACAGCGGCCATCCGCTGCTGGGCAAAATGCCTTGGTTCTATCACGGCCTCCACCGGCGCTTCAGCTTCGCGGTGGAATTCCTGATGCTGTTTGCCGGGCTGCTGCTGACCGCGCAGGGCATTGCGTGGGGGCCGGTCGCCTACCTCGGCTATACCGCGCTCAACGGCCTATCCGCGTGGCTGATCCTGAGCGACCGTATCTGAACCGGCCCGGGAACCACGCGCGCCCAGCCGCATTGCCCGAACGATGGACCGAACCCCGCCAATCTGGCTGGTCGCCAACGCGGCCAGCGGCAGCAACAGCGACGACGCGCTCGACGACCTGATGGCCAGACTGGCCGCCACCGGGAGAGAACCGGCGCGCGTCGTGCGCTTTCCTGACGATGCCCTGCCGGCGCGCGCCGATCTCGACCGCGAAGGCATCGGCATGCTTGCGGTGTTCACCGGGGACGGCACCGTCAACGCGCAGTGCACGCGGCTCTATGGCTGGCAAGGCGACGTGCTCGTCTTGCCGGGCGGCACGCAGAACCTCATGGCCAAGGCGCTGCATGGCGAAGACGTGTCTGTCGAAGGCGTGGTTGCGGCGCTGGAACAGGGCAGCCTCTCATCCACACGCCGCCGCCTGATCCGCTGCGCGCAAGGTGACGCCCTGTGCGAGATCGTGGCCGGCCCCGGCGCGGTATGGGCCGACGTGCGCGAGGAAATCCGCGACGGCGATCTGGGCGGCATCGCGACATCACTGGGCGAAGCGATTCGCCGCAGCGCCTCGGACCCCGGCGTGACGATCGTCGAGCCGGCAACGGGGCGCGAGGAAGGCTACCCCGCCCTACGCCTTCACCCCGGCGCTGCGGGCATGGCTGTCGATGCCTATGGCCCGCAGGACATCGCCGGCATCGCGCAGCAAGCGGGCGCGATCCTGCGGCGGGATTTCCGCACTGGCCCGCACGACAAGCTGGGCGAACACGATCGCGTGCGCTGCCGCTCCGACGAGCCGATCGAACTGATGATCGACGGCGAACGCCGCACCGGATCGCGCGAAGTGACGTTCGAAATCATGGACTGCGACGTGAATTTCCTGTCTAGCATCCGGCAGCATGAGTAACTCTGCCCCGATCCGGATCTTCCATCTCAGCGACATCCATTTCGGGCTGGAGGACCGGGAGGCGCTGGCCTGGGCGCGGGAAAGCATCGCGCGCGAACGGCCGGACGCGGTGGCCATCACCGGCGATCTGACGATGCGCGCGCGCCACCGCGAATTCGCCGCCGCCTGCGACTGGATTCTCTCGCTCGATGCGGCCGTGACGGTGGAGGTGGGCAATCACGACCTGCCCTATTTCAACCTCTTCGAACGCTTCACCGATCCCTATCGCCGTTTCCGCCGGATCGAGGCGCTGGTCGAGCGCGCGATTCCGGTCAACGGCATCGCGATCATCCCGCTCAAGACCACGGCACGGGCGCAGCCGCGCCTCAACTGGTCAAAAGGCTGTGTGACCCGGCACGCGCTGGCGCAGACGCTGGCGGCGATCGACGCGCTTCCCGTGGGCGTCCGCGCCATCGTTACCGCGCATCACCCGCTGGTGGAGGCCGGCACGCGCGGCAAGGCGCTGACGCGGGGAGGATCGCGCGCGCTGGCGGAACTGGCGAAGCGCGATGTGCTGGCCGTGCTTTCCGGCCACGTCCACGATCCGTTCGACCTGATCCACCCCACCCCAAACGGCCCGGTCCGCATGATCGGCGCGGGCACGCTTTCGCAGCGGATCCGCTCGACTCCGGTCAGCTTCAACGAACTGACGATCGCGGACGGCCGGATCGACGTGCGCGTGCGAAATATGGAGCGCGTGCCCACGCGCGCCATGCAGATCGACGACATCCCCGAAGACGCCCTGCCCCCGCGGGAGACCGGCGCGCCGGTGGCCCCGATCGGCGCCGTGCCCGACGTCGATCCGCCGGTGCATTGAGCGCGGCGCGACACGCGCTATAGGGCACCCATGTCCGCAAACCTTTCCACGCCCGTCGTCACGCGCTTCGCGCCATCGCCCACCGGGCGGCTCCATGTCGGCAATATTCGCACGGCGCTGCACAACTGGCTGCTCGCCAAGCGCCACGGCGGTCGCTTCCTGCTGCGCATCGACGATACCGATGCCGAGCGCAGCCGCGAGGAGCATGTCGAAGCGATCCGCGCCGATCTGGCGTGGCTGGGCCTCCATCCCGAAGGCGAGGAGCGCCAATCGGCGCGCTTTGCGATCTACGAGGCCGCGTTCGACCGGCTGGTCGCCGCCGGGCGGCTCTATCGCTGCTACGAGACCGCCCAGGAACTCGATCTCAAACGCAAGGTCCTGCTCGGGCGCGGTCTGCCGCCGATCTACGATCGCGCCGCGCTGCACCTGTCCGAAGCCGATCACGCGGCCAGGGCGGCGGCGGGCGAAAAGCCCCACTGGCGCTTCCTGCTGGACCACGACACGCCGATCGCATGGCACGACGGCATCCGCGGCCCGCAGTACTTCGACCCGCGCCAGATGTCCGATCCGGTGGTACGCCGCGCCGACGGATCGTGGCTCTACATGCTGCCCAGCGCGATCGACGATGCCGCCATGGGGATCAGCGACGTGTTGCGCGGCGAGGACCACGTTTCCAACACCGCCACGCAGATCCAGATGTTCGGCGCGCTGGGGGCGGAGCCGCCGCGCTTCGCCCACGCCGCGCTGCTGACCGGCACCGAAGGCAAGCTCTCCAAGCGGCTGGGCTCGCTGGGGGTCGCCGATCTGCGCGAGGCGGGGATTGAACCCGAAGCCCTGATCGCCATGCTGGCGCGCCTGGGAACGTCGGACCCGATCGATCCCGCGCTGGATGCGGATGCCCTGGCCGCCGCGTTCGACCTTTCCCGGTTCGGCCGCGCGCCGGCGCGGTTCGACGATGCCGAACTGCACCGCATCAACGCCGCCGTGGTCCATCGCCTGCCGTTCGCGCGCGTGGCCCATCTCCTGCCCGAAGGCATGACCGAGGTCGCCTGGGAAGCGATCCGCCCCAACCTGGCCCATATCGGCGAAGCGGCCGACTGGTGGCGCGTGGTGACTGGGCCGATCACTGCCCCCGAGGCCGACCCCGAGACGCGGGCCTTCCTCGATCAGGCCGCGACGGTCGCAGCCGGGATCGACTGGGCGTCCGACCCCTGGAGCGCATTGACGGCGACGCTCAAGGACGCGACCGGGCGCAAGGGCAAGGCCCTGTTTCTGCCGCTGCGGCAGGCACTCACGGGCATGGACCACGGGCCGGACATGAAGGCGCTGCTGCCGCTGATCGGCAAGGCCGAAGCAATCGGACGGCTCAGCCCCGCGCCCTGACGCCGAAGCGGGTCAGGCGCTGCCCGTTTCGCTCGCCAGCAAGGCGGGATCGATGCCGTGGATGCGCCAGGTCGCGGCCCAGCGCGCGCCGACCGGCGTATCGAACAGGATATCCGAACTGCCGTCCGCCGCGAACCATCCGTGCCGCCGCATCTCGCCTTCGAGCTGGCCAGGCGCCCAGCCGGCATAGCCCAGCGCGATCAGCCAGTGCCGTGGCCCGCGCCCCTCCGCGATGGCCCGAAGGATGTCGAGCGAAGCGGAAAGCCCGCACAGCGGATGCACGTCGATCGTGCCCGCCCCGCCCCAGTCCCGCGAATGGAGGACGAACCCGCGCGATGGTTCCACCGGACCGCCATGGAGCACCGGCCCATCGGGCGCGACACCGGGATCGATGCCCACGTCTTCCAGAAGGCCGTGCAGGGTCACGCCATCACGGGGCTGGCCGATGCCGATGCCCATTGCACCGTTTTCGTCGTGCACGCACATCGCGATCACCGCGTGGTCGAAACGCGGATCGCCCATGCCCGGCATGGCCAGCAGGATCCGGCCGGCGAGGTACTGCGCTTCAGGCATCTGGAACCGTATCCTTTCGAGCCTCCCGCACCCCATCATGACGCAGCTGGACGACCGGCACAACGGGACGAATCGTCGGGCATTTGATACCGGTCAACCCATATTAGGCAAAACTGATTAATCCGAGTCGCGATCCCTTTTGAACGCAATGGCCCGGTTCGGCGGAATGCCGGCCAAGGGGCCGTTCGGACCAGGAAGGAACGCGCCGTGCTGCGCCTGATGCTTGTGCTTCACGCTGTCATCGCCACCACCCTGATGGGGGCTGGAATCACCGCCGCGCTGGCGGCAGGTTATGTTGCCAAGGGGCCGATCCTGGCCGCCGCGCTGGGCGGCTTCGTTCTGGCGTTCCCGGCAAGCTGGCTGATCGCCCGCCAGATCGTGGCGCGCGCGGGCTGAAACCCGCCCGCATCCCGTCAGGCTGCGACCGCCTTCATCTCGTGTTCGCCGGCCGCTTCCAGCAGGCGTTTCTCCACCGTTTTCAGCCTGTTTTCGGCGGCCACCTTCTCACCCAGCACATCGGTGACGTAGAACGTATCGACCGCGCGCTCGCCATAGGTAGCGATATGCGCGGAATGGACGACCAGCCGCGCCTCGAACAGCGCGCGCGCCAGGCGGTTAAGCAGGGCGGGCCGATCGCGCGCGCCCACCTCGATCACGGTGAAGCGGTTGGACGCCTTGTTGTCGAAGATCACGATCGGCTGGACCTCGAACGCGTCGGCGCGCGGGCGGGCCAGCGGGCGCGCCGCCAGTTGCGGCACCAGCTTGACCCGGTTTGCCAGAGCATCGCCGATCATGGCCTTGAGCCGCCCGATCTGCGCCTCTTCGCTGAACGGACGCCCAAGCGGGTCCTGCACCAGGAAGTTGTCGACCGCCGTACCGTTGCGCGCCGTGTGGATGCGCGCGTCGATGATGTTGCCGCCGGCCAGATGGATGCCGCCCGCGATGCGATAGAACAGCCCCGGATGGTCCGCCGCCATCACCGTGACCAGCGTCGCCCCGCGCGCCGGGTAGTATTGCGCCTCGACCGATAGCGGCTGCCCGTGCGCGCGGTCGAGCTGCTGGAGGTTGAGCGCGATGATGTCCTCCGGCTCGGCGATCCAGTAGGCTTCGCCCAGCTGGCGGCCGGCGGTGCCGATCAGGTTGTCCCGCTCGCGCAGGATCTCGCCCACCGCCTTCTTCTTCGCCGCGATCCGTTCCGCGCGCCCATGCTGCTTGTGGCCCAGCCGCAGCATTTCCTCCGTCGCCAGGAACAAGTCGCCCAGTAGCTGCCGCTTCCAGCCGTTCCAGATGCCAGGGCCGACGGCGCGAATGTCCACGATCGTCAGGACCAGTAGCAGGCGCAGCCGCTCGACGCTTTGAACCGTGCCGGCGAAATCGGCGATGGTCTTGTAGTCCGCCAGATCGCGCTTGAACGCGGTGGCGCTCATCAGGAGATGCTGGCGAACCAGCCAGGCGACCAGTTCGGTTTCCGCCGCCGACAGCCCGAGCCGCGGGCACAGCTTCATCGCCACTTCCGCGCCAAGGATCGAATGGTCCCCGCGCCGCCCCTTGGCGATATCGTGGAGCAGCGTGGCGACATAAAGCACGCGGCGCGACGCGACCTTGGCGATCACGTCGCTGGCCAGCGGATGATCGTCGCGCGCCTCACCCTTCTCGATCCGCGCCAGCAGGCCGATCGCGCGGATCGTATGCTCGTCCACCGTGTAGTGGTGGTACATGTCGAACTGCATCTGCGCCACGACACGGCCGAAATCGGGCACGAAGCGGCCGAACACACCCGCCTCGTTCATCCAGCGCAACACGGTTTCGGGATCGTTGCGACTGGTCAGGATGTCGAGGAACAGCGCATTGGCGCGCGGGTCCTTGCGCACGCGGGCATCGATCAACCCGGCATCGCGCTGGGCCAGCCGCATCGCTTCCGGATGGATTTCCATCGCCTCGCGATCGGCGAGCGCGAACATCTCCAGCAGCCGCACGGGCTCCTTGCGGAAGAAATCGTCGCCAGTCACGGTGATGCGCCCGGCATCGATGGTGAACACGCCCACCTTTTTCTTCCGCCGCCGGAATGCCGCGAAGAACCCGCGCTTCTGGCGGGCAAACTGTTCGTCAAGCTGCGCCAGGAACACGCCAGTCAGCGATCCCACCTGCTTGGCCTGCAGGAAGAAGAACTGCATGAACCGTTCGACCGCGCTCTTGCCCGGCCGGTCTGCGAAGTTCATGTGCATGGCGACCTCGCGCTGGAGATCGAAGGTCAGCCGGTCCTCGGCCCGGTTCGTCAGCGCGTGGAGATGGCAGCGCACCGCCCAGAAAAAGTTCTCGGCGCGCCGGAACTGGCGGTATTCGTCGGCGGTCAGCAGACCCACGTCGACCAGTTCGCTGGGATCGCGCACCTTGTGGATGTATTTGCCGATCCAGTAGAGCGTGTGAAGATCGCGCAGCCCGCCCTTGCCTTCCTTCACGTTCGGCTCGACCACGTAGCGGCTGTCACCCAGCCGCTTGTGCCGCTCGTTGCGCTCGGCCAGCTTTTCGGAAACGAACTGCCGTTCGGTGCCAGTAACGACCTCGGCCCAGAAGCGGCGCGAACCTTCCTCGAACAGTTCGCGATCGCCCCACACGTAGCGCCCTTCGAGCAGCGCGGTGCGGATGGTCAGATCGCTGCGCGCCATGCGCACAAGTTCGTCCAGCGAACGGCTGGAATGGCCAACCTTCAGCCCCAGATCCCACAGGAAATAGAGCATCGCCTCGATCACCTGTTCGCACCACGCCGTCGGCTTGATCGGCGTGAGAAAGGCGATATCGACATCGGAATGCGGCGCCATTTCGCCCCGGCCGTATCCGCCCACCGCCAGCACGGCGATCCGTTCGCCCGTGCTGCGGTTGCTGGCGCGATAGACGTCGCCGACGACGTGATCGTAAATCACGCGGACCAACTGGTCGATCAGGAAGGCGTGCCCCTGCGCGCATTCGTAACCGGCGGACGGCTTTTCCGACAGCCGCCGCATCAGCTCCGACCGCCCGCGCGACAGCGCATCGCGCAGCAGTTCGACCACGACGGGCCGTGCCTTGTCGCGATGCTCGGCCACGGCGGCGGCCACCGCGTCGGTCAGGGTACGCCGATCAACGATCGCGCGCTGGTGCGGAAGGCGGGGAAGCGTCATGGCGGCTCTATAGAAGGAGCGGGGTTGACGGGAAACCACGAAGTCCTCCGTGGTTCCCGCAAAGCCGCGCTACGTTATTCCAGCCGGTCAACCAGCCTTGACCGTCCACAGCTTCGCATAAGTCTCGCGCAGCGACCGCTTGTCGACCTTTTCCGTGCCCAGGCGCGGAAGCGGCTCGTGAACCTGCCAGAAACGCACTGGAATCTTGAACGGCGCGATGTGTTCGGCCAGGAAAACGCGCAGTTCCTCCTCGCTGGCCGAGCAACCGTCCTTGGCCAGATAGACCGCCACCGGCACTTCGCCATAGAGTTCGTCGGGCAGGCCAAACACGCTGGCCTCGGCGACGCAGGGATGCGCGTAAATCGCCCCTTCCACCTCGATGCACGAGATGTTCTCGCCACCGCGAATGATGATGTCCTTCTTGCGATCGACGATGAACAGATAGCCTTCGGGATCGAGATAGCCGAGGTCGCCGGTGCGGAAATAGCCGTCGGGCATGATCGCCTCGGCGGTCGCCTTGGGATTGTCCCAGTACCCCAGGAAATTGCAGACGCTGCGAATCGAGACTTCGCCGATTTCGCCCTGCGGCCGCGGCTTGCCCGCGTCATCGAGGATGGCCAGATCAACCAGCGGGCGCGAGGCCGTGCCGGTGCTGTCGGGCTTGGCGAGATAGTTCTCGTTGAGATTGCCACAGCCGACGCCATTGGTTTCGGTCAGGCCATAGCCGATGATCGGAAAGCCCTGCGGCAGCGCCTTGCGGATGCGTTCGACGTGCTCCACCGGGCGCGGCGCGCCGCCGGCGGCGAAGGTCACGCAGCTCGACAGGTCGTACTTGTCGCGATCGGGATGCGTGGCGATCTCGAAGCTCATCAGCGGCACGCCGACGAAATAGGTCACCTTCTCGCGCTCGATCAGGCGCATCGCCTCGGTCGCGTCCCACTTGGGCATCAGCACCAGCTTGCGGCCGAGCGCGAAGCTCTGGAGGAACACCGGAACCTCGCCCGTGACATGGAACAGCGGCACGTTGACCAGCGTTACCGGCTGCGCGCCCAGCGGAGGTGCCTCGCCCCGTTCGGTCATCAGGCCCAGCGCCATCACGCTCTGCGCCAGATAGTTCATCGTGCCCTGCACCACCCCGCGGTGATCGGAATAGGCGCCCTTGGCATTGCCGGTGGAGCCGGAGGTGAACAGCACCGTCGCCAGATCGTCACCGCCCAGATCCGGCAAAGGCGTTTCGGCGCCGCCGCCCTGCGCCGTCAGCGCGGCCAGCCCCTGCAGCGGCGGGCAGTCGTGCTCCATCGGCAGCAGCGTCGCTCCGTGGTCCAGCCCCTCGAGCCGCGCCGCGCGGCCGGCGTCGGCGATGACCAGACGGCACCCCACCAGCCGGATGCCGTGCGCCAGTTCCTCGCCGCTCCACCAGCCGTTGAGCAGCGTGACGCAGCCTCCCGCCATCACCACCGCCATGTAGGCCACGACCCAGCTTGCCGAATTGCGCGCGACGATGCCGATCCGCTCGCCTTTCTGCACGCCGTGGCCTTCCACCAACCCGCCGGCCACCACGCGCGCGGCAGCATATATCTGCGCGAACGTCAGTCGCTGTCCGCCATCGATGATGAATTCGCGATCGCCCTGCTGCGCGCAGAACAGCGCGAAATAGGCCGCCAGGCTGGGCGGGGCGGCGGCGATCATCGGCACCGTCCAGCCCGCGCGCTGGAACGGAACCGTGGCAAACATGCCGCCTTCGGCGGTCAGGGCATCCATGATCCGGGACAGATCCCGATCGAGCTGGCTCAGCATTGCTTTCGTTACTCTCCCAAGTGCGCGTGCCGCACGGCGCGGCCTTTTCATGTTTGTCAGGCATTCGCTGCCGTGCCAAAAGCCGGCGGCGAACCTGCCGGCGAAGACACAGACAGGTCCCTTTCTGCAACTTGTACGGAGTTCACTCCTTGCTGTCACTATCGGCGCTGTTACAGTCGGTTCCGCTGCTTGCGTCGGGTGCGATGGCCCTGCCCCACCAGCCACTGCACTGGGAAGACCTGGGCCTTTCCCCGATCGCCGTCGACCTCGGCTTCTTCACGATCAAGTGGTATTCGCTGGCCTATCTGGCGGGCATCCTGCTCGCTTACTGGCACCTTCTGCGCATGATCCGTTCGCCCGGCGCGCCGCTGGCGCAGCGCCATGCAGACGATCTGTTCTTCTACGCCACGCTGGGCGTGATCTTGGGCGGGCGGCTGGGCTATGCCACGTTCTACGCGCCGCGCATGTTCGCCGATCCGAGCGAACTGGTGAAGCTGTGGGAAGGCGGCATGAGCTTCCATGGCGGCATGATCGGCACGGTGCTGGCGATCGCGTGGGTTTCGTGGCGCAACAAGCTCAATTTCGTGCGGGTGTGCGATTACATCGCCGTCTGCGTGCCTTTCGGTCTGCTGTTCGGCCGCCTGGCCAACTTCGTGAACGGCGAGTTGTGGGGCCGCGTGACCACCTCCACGGTGCCCTGGGTCATGATCTTTCCCGGCGCCGGCCCCCAGCCGCGCCATCCCAGCCAGCTCTACGAGGCGCTGCTCGAAGGCCTGGTGCTGGCCGTGCTGCTGATCACGCTGTTCTGGAAGACCCGCGCGCGCTGGCGGCCGGGTCTGCTGGTCGGGCTGTTCACGCTGGGCTACGGCCTGTCGCGCTTCACCGTGGAATACTTCCGCGAACCGGACGCGCAGCTTGAGGAATTCGCCCGCAGCACCGGCTTCTCGATGGGCCAGTGGCTGACCATGCCGATGATGGCGGTGGGCCTGTTCTTCTTCATTCGCGCGCTGGTTCGCCCTCCGCTTTCGGCCCCGAAGCCGGCAACCGCGCCGGCCGCCACCGCGTGACCGGGGGGGCCACGACGGCCCGGGACGATCGTTCGCTCACCGCGACGTTCGCCCGCCTGATCGCCGCCACCGGGCCACTGAGCATCGCGCATTTCATGGCCGAATCGAACGCGCGCTATTACGATTCGCGCGACCCGCTGGGCCTGACGGGAGACTTCATCACCGCCCCGGAAGTCAGCCAGATGTTCGGCGAACTGATCGGGTTGTGGCTGACGGACATCTGGACGCGCGCCGGCGCGCCATATCCCGGCCACTACGTCGAACTCGGCCCGGGCCGCGGCACGCTGGCGCGCGACGCGCTGCGCGTGATGCGACGACAGGGCATGGCACCCGCCGTGCATTTCGTGGAGGGCAGCACGGCGCTCCGCGCGATCCAGCGCGAACACCATCCCGATGCCCGCTGGCACGACGATCTCTCCACCTTGCCCGCGGACGCGCCGCTGCTGATCGTCGCCAACGAGTTCCTCGATGCACTGCCGGTGCATCAACTGGTGAAGACCGCCGCCGGCTGGCGCGAACGCCTGGTGGGGATGCACGAAGGCAGGCTGGCCCCGGTCGTGGGCGCGCGCCCCATGGATGCGGCGGTGGCGATGGGCGGCACCGTCTCCGCCGCGCTTGCCGCGCTGATCGCGGACGCGCCCGACGGCGCGATCCTCGAAAGCAGTCCCGCGTCTGCGGCGGCTGTGCGCGCGGTCGCGGAACGGCTGGCCGCGCAGGGCGGCGCGGCGCTGTTCATCGACTATGGCCACACCGCGCCGCGCCTTGGCAGCACGCTGCAGGCGGTACGCGCGCACCGCAAGGTCGATGCTTTCGCCATGCCCGGCGAGGCTGACCTCACCGCGCACGTCGATTTCGCGGCGATGGCGGAAACCGCCGAAGCCGGCGGCGCGCGGTGGATGGGCACGGCGGAACAGGGCCCCTGGCTCCACGCGCTCGGCATCGGCGCACGCGCGCAGGCGTTGGCGCGCTCGGCGCCGGCACAGGTCGCGACCCTCAACGCGGCGCTCGACCGACTGACCGGAGAATCGCAGATGGGCACGCTTTTCAAGGTTATGGGGCTGGCGAACCCCGGCTGGCCCGCGGGCGCCGGTTTCCCGCGCTAGGCCGCGAATCCCCCTTCCGGGGTTCTTCCGGCGAAACCCTGCTCGCCCCCCTGCCCAAACCCTTGTGAATCCGCGCTTCCCGCAGGACCAAAATGCCTGTTGGCAAACTATCGCCTTTGCGTCTATCAGGCCCCCCAAGTGGGGGTTTGGTGCGCGCTGTTCGCGTGCGCCCGGCCCCTGTGCAAGGGGGATAAACCGGACGGTCCTTTCCCCGGGCACGTTCAAAGGGGCAAGTTGGACCGCGCCCGGTCCGCGGGCGCGGCGGCAGCAGGCAGGGAATTTCAATGGCTGATGAGGCGAGCATCGACACTCCGGCTGATGGTACCGGAGAAGGTGTGCGGCGGCGCGATTTCATCAATATCGCGGCCGTAAGTTTTGCGGGAGTGGGCGGCCTTGCCGCCGTCTGGCCGCTGGTGCGGCAGATGAGTCCGTCGGCGGACGTCCTGGCGGAAAGCTCCACGGAGATCGACATCTCGGCGATCCAGCCGGGACAGGCGATCAAGGCCGTGTTCCGCAAGCAGCCGGTGTTCCTCCGCAACCTGACCCCGAAGGAAATCTCGGAAGCGGACGCGGTCGACGCCTCGACGCTGCGCGATCCGCAGACGCTGGAGCAGCGCACCAAGGAAGGCCACAAGAACTGGCTGATCACCATGGGTGTCTGCACCCACCTGGGCTGCGTGCCGCTGGGCGCCGGCGAAGGCGAGGTGAAGGGCGAGTTCGGCGGTTACTTCTGCCCCTGCCACGGTTCGGTCTACGATACCGCGGCGCGCATCCGCAAAGGCCCGGCACCGAAGAATCTCGAAGTGCCTCCCTACGAATTCACTTCCGACACTGTCGTGAAGATCGGCTGAGGATAAGACCCGATGAGCTTTCCCTGGGCGAACCATTACAAGCCTAGCCACCCCTTCATGCAGTGGCTGGACGAGAAGCTGCCTTTGCCGCGCTTCGTCTACAACGCCGTCGGCGCCGGTTATCCGGTGCCGCGCAACCTGAACTATTTCTGGAACTTCGGCATCCTGGCAGGCGTCTGCCTGATGCTCCAGATCGTCACCGGCGTGATCCTGGCGATGCACTATGCCGCCAACACGGGCGTGGCGTTCGATTCCACCGAACACATCATGCGTGACGTGAACTGGGGCTGGATGCTGCGCTACGCGCACGCCAACGGTGCCTCGGCGTTCTTCGTCGTGGTCTATGTCCACATCTTCCGCGGGTTCTTCTTCAGCTCGTACAAGGCCCCGCGCGAGATGATCTGGCTGCTGGGCGTGGTGATCTTCCTGCTGATGATGGCCACCGCCTTCATGGGCTACGTGCTTCCCTGGGGCCAGATGAGCTTCTGGGGCGCCAAGGTCATCACCGGCCTGTTCGGCGCGATCCCGCTGGTGGGCGAACCGCTGCAGCAGTGGCTGCTCGGCGGCTTCTCGCCCGATCAGGCGGCGCTGAACCGCTTCTTCTCGCTGCACTTCCTGCTGCCCTTCGTGATCCTGGGCGTGGTGATCCTGCACGTGTGGGCGCTGCACATCCCCGGTTCGTCGAACCCGACGGGCGTGGAAGTGAAGAGCGAGAGCGACACCGTTCCCTTCCACCCGTACTACACGGCGAAGGACGGCTTCGGACTGGGTGTGTTCCTGCTGCTCTACTGCGCGGTGCTGTTCTTCGCGCCGAACGCGCTGGGCCACCCGGACAACTACATTCCGGCCAACCCGATGAGCACCCCGGCGCACATTGTGCCCGAATGGTACTTCTGGCCGTTCTACGCGATCCTGCGCGCCTTCACGTCGGACTTCTTCTTCATCCCGGCCAAGCTGATGGGCGTGCTCGCCATGTTCAGCGCGATCCTGGTGTGGTTCTTCCTGCCCTGGCTGGATACCTCGCCGGTCCGTTCGGGACTGTACCGTCCGCTGTTCCGCAAGTTCTTCTATGTCCTGCTCGTGGACGTGCTGATCCTGGGATACTGCGGCGGCGCGCCGGCTGCGGAACCCTACGTGATGATCTCGCAGATCGCCGCGACGTACTACTTCCTGCACTTCCTCGTCATTCTCCCGCTCGTTTCGTCGATCGAGAAGCCCGAACCGCTTCCCTATTCGATCACCGAAGCCGTGCTGGGCAAGGATGACGGCGCCGTGCTGTCCGCCAACCCCGCTGCCTGAGCCAGCCGAACCGGAAAGAACGAGAGAACCCCTATGGTCCGTCTTTTTGGCCCCTTCGTCGGCCTTTTCTTCGCCGTCGCGCTGCTCTGGTCGTTCGGTAATGGCGCCTATGTCGCCATCACCGAGCCGGCGGCCCCGACAGCCGAGCACGAGTTCCACAAGCACCCCAAGGAAGTGCACTTCGCTTCCGACGGCGCGTTCGGCCGCTTCGACAAGGAACAGCTGCAGCGCGGCTTCCTGGTTTACAAGGAAGTGTGCTCGGCCTGCCACTCGCTTAAGCACGTCGCGTTCCGCGATCTCCAGCAGCTCGGCTATTCGGAAGCCGAAGTGAAGGCGATCGCCAAGCAGTGGGGCACCAAGCAGCCCACCTTCGACCCGAAGACCGGTGACCGTGGCGAGCGTGACAACCTGCCCGCCGATCACTTCCCGATGGTCTACTACGCCGGCCAGGGCAGCCCGCCCGACCTATCGCTGATCACCAAGGCGCGTCACGAAGGCCCGGCCTATGTGTACTCGCTGCTGACCGGCTACCAGGACCAGCCCGCGGAACTCCTCAAGAAGTTCCCGGACGCCAAGACGCCGGAAGGGCTGCACTACAACCCGTACTTCGCCAACCTGAACCTGGCGATGCCCGCGCCGCTGACCGGCGATGGCCAGGTGACCTACAGCGATGGCACGCCGGCGACGGTCGACCAGATGTCCAAGGACGTCGCGGCGTTCCTGATCTGGACGGCCGAACCCAAGCTGGACAAGCGCAAGCAGACCGGCTGGGCCGTGCTGGGCTTCCTGCTGGCGGCCACCGTGCTGGCCTATCTGTCCAAGAAGCAGGTTTGGAGCAACGTGGGCGGACATTGATCGCCCGCCGATTGCCAGACACGAGAAGGCCACCGGGAACGGTGGCCTTTTTCGTTGGCGCACGGCCGCCGCAACGCCATGGTGCGCCGCGCCCATCGCGCCGAAATCCCCGCAACCTCTCCTCGAAAGTTTCCCGATGACGCCCGACGATCTCAAGATGCTTGTCCGGTCGGTTCCCGATTTCCCCTCCCCCGGCATCCTGTTCCGCGACATCACCACGCTGATTGCCCATGGCGAAGGGCTTAGCGCCTGCGTGGATCACCTGGCCGAACGCGCCCGCGCGGCAGACGCGGAACTGATTGCCGGCATGGAAGCGCGCGGCTTCATCTTCGGCGCGGCGGTGGCGGCGCGCATGGGCGTGGGCTTCCTGCCGGTACGCAAGCCGGGCAAGCTGCCGGTCAAGACGATCGGCATCGACTATGCGCTGGAATACGGGCGCGACCGGCTGGAAATCGATCCCACGGTCATCCGCGAAGGCCAGCGCGTGGTCATCGTGGACGATCTGATCGCCACCGGCGGCACGGCGCTGGCCGCCGCCGAACTGCTGCGCCAGGCAGGCGCGGCGGTGCGGCACGCGCTGTTCGTGATCGACCTGCCCGATCTCCACGGCGCCGAACGGCTACGCGGCGCCGGCTTGACCGTGGATGCCCTGATGGATTTTCCCGGGCACTGAAACGCGAAAGCCCCGCTCTCCGGCGAGAGCGGGGCTTTTGTGCCTTACCGCCTATTCCGGCGGTCAGTCGACCAGCATCAGCGCGTCGAGCGCCACGACGCCTTCGCCCACCGGGTGCAGGATCACCGGATTGAGGTCGATCTCGCGGATCGCGGGTTCGGCGCGCAGCACCTGCCCCACGGTAGCGATCAGGCGCGCGAGCGCCGCCACGTCCAGCGCGGGCGATCCGCGATAGCCCTGGAGCAGCGCCGCGCTCTTCAGCTTCAGCAACTCTGCCACGACCGCTTCCTCGGTCAGATCGGCGGTCAGCAGGCGCACGTCCTGCAGGATCTCCGCCGTCACGCCGCCGAAGCCGGCCAGCACCACCGGCCCCCATTCGGGATCGTTCTTGGCGCCGACGATCATTTCCAGCCCGCGCTTGCCCATCGCCTCGATCAGCACGCCGTCCAGCCGGATCGCCGCCGAATAGGCCGCGACGTTATCGTGGATGCGCTCCCACGCCGCGCGCACGGCGGCGCCATCGGCCAGGTTGAGCAGCACGCCACCGGCATCGCTCTTGTGCCCCAGCGCGGCAGCCTGTGCCTTCATCGCCACCGGATAACCGACCGCATCGGCGGCCGCGACCGCCTCGTCCGCGCTCGCCGCGAAGCGACCGGCCGGGAACGGCAGGCCCAGCGGCCCCAGCAGCTCCTTCGCCTTGTATTCCGGCACCACGCCCGAAACCGCGTCCAGCCCCGCCAGCGGCAGGGCCGGCTTGTCCGTGGCCGAAAGATCGCGCGCGGACCAGTGCGTCAGGCGCGCGATGGCGCGCAGCGCGCGTTCGGTGGTCGGGAACCAGGGAATGCCCGCGGCCCGCAACGCGGCAATGCGATCGGCCGGCACATCCGCCCCTTCGTCCAGCCCGGCGAAGACCAGCGGCTTGGTCAGCGCCTTGCCATCCACCGCCGCCAGGATCGGCGGGTACTTGATCGCGCAGGTGATCGGCTCGGCCTGGATGATCCCGGCCAGCACGGTGCCTACGCGGTCGTCCTCCAGCAGCGCTTCCAGCGTGCGGGTATAGATCGACGGTTCGGACAGCCCCTGCGCGGTGATGTCGAGCGGGTTGCTCACTGGCACGAAGGGCGGCAGCGCGGCGCGCAGGGCCGGCGAATCCGCGTCATGCAGATCGGCCAGCGGCAGTTCCAGTTCCTCGGCCAGATCGAGCGTCAGCGCCTTGAACGCGCCCGATTCGCCCAGCACGGCCGTGTTGCCGGAGGGTGGCACGGGGCAGCGCACCGCGATCTCGGCAATGTCGCCCAGCTCTTCCAGCGTTTCGGCGAAGATCACGCCGGCGCGCGAGACCATCGCCCGCATCAGCTTGTAGTCGCCCGCCATCGCGCCGGTGTGCGTAGCCGCGGATTCGCGCGCCGCGCTCGACTTGCCCGGATGGAGCAGGACGATCGGCTTGCCCGCCGCGCGCGCACGCCGCGCCGCCGCGAGGAAGCGCTGCGGCTTGCGGAATTGTTCGACGATCATCGCGATCACATGGGTGTCGGGCTGGTCGACCATCCAGTCGACATAGTCCTCCACGCCGCTCGCCGCCTCGTTGCCGGTCGATACCGAATAGGACACGCCGGCATCGCGCGCGAGCAGCATGGTCCCCAGCACCGCCGCCATCGCACCGGACTGCGAGACGATGCCGATCGCGCGGCGATCGCCCGGCGGCACGGCGTTGGTTTCCACGAAAGTCAGCGGCACGCGATCGACATAGTTGACGAGGCCCAGGCAGTTCGGCCCTTCGACCACCAGCCCCGCCTCCTGCGCGATCCGGGCGATCTCGTGCTGTTCGGCCAGCCCTTCCTCACCCCCTTCGGCGAATCCGGCGGAGAAGATCACCACGCCCCCCGCCTTGCGCGCCGCCAGCCCGCGTACCGCGTCCAGCACGCCCGCGCGCGGGATGGCGAGCACCGCCACGTCCACACCCTCCGGCAGCGCATCGACCGAGGGATAGCAGCGCAACCCCATGATCTCCTCGCGCTTCGGGTTCACCGGATAGATCGCGCCGGAATAGCCGTTGTTGGCCAGGTTGGTGAGCAGGGTGGCGCCGAGCGCGCCCGGCTTGTCGGACGCCCCCACGACGGCAACCGAACGCGGGCGCAGGAAACGGTCAAGGGCGGCGTGCGAGAGATTCGCGTCAGTCATGACATCCTCCGAAATTAGCTATGTTCTATAACAATATTCGGAGGCGCGTAAAGGCGGAACTCAGGCCGGATGCCAGTCGAACACCAGTTCGCCTTCACGGAAGGCGAAGCGGTTCAGGTGATCGGCGACCACCTTCTGCATCCGCGCCACGTCGCCGCCCTCGGCAACGGTGCAGGTCACGGTAAGCGCCGTCTCGTCCGCGACAAGATCGACAGGGCCGAGCGGCAGCGGCACGCGCCCCTGATGCGCATCGAAGGTAACGTCGAACTTGTGGCTCCAGTGCTTGCACAACTGCTGGAGATAGCGGCTGGCGCTGGCGGTGGGCACGATGGCGCGGGTTACGGACATGAAGAAAGCCTCGCTTGTTAAGATGGCTCAAAGATATATCTTTATCGCCAGGATACAAGGGGGCCGGCGCTTCGCCCGGTTTGCCAATACGCCGGTTGACGCCGCCGCCCCGCCGTGGCAATCGGCCCGTATCAGGGCGGCGACAGCGGTCGCTGCCGCGATCAAGAGCACGACGCTTGATTGCGCGGGTATAGCACAATGGTAGTGCAGCAGCCTTCCAAGCTGAATACGCGGGTTCGATTCCCGCTACCCGCTCCACCTTTCAGTCCAGCCGCGTCCGTATCTGTCTGGACATACCCCTGAAATACACGGTATTTAGCGGCATATCAGGCCGCATTCGCTCGCTCGCGTCCATATCTAGCCACCCGCCGATGGGGGTATGATTGGGGGAAGCCGGAACAGGCAAGGGGTATGATGTGCGGCGCTGGGGGTATGCGAGGGCAGGCCATGGCGCTGACAGACATTGCAATTCGACAGGCGAAACCGGCGGCGAAACAATACAAGCTCGCCGATGGGGCGGGCCTCTATCTGCTTGTGACGCCAGCGGGCGGAAAGCTCTGGCGGCTGAAATACCGCCTGGCTGGCAAGGAAAAGCTGGCGGCCTTCGGTGCCTATCCCGAAGTGAGCTTGGCCGATGCGCGCAAGCGCCGGGATGAAGCGCGAGAGCAAATCGCCGCCAGCAAAGACCCGTCGCGGGAGAAGCGGCGGGCGAAGGTCCGCCAGCGGGCAGAGGCGATGAACACCTTTGCCATCATCTCTGCCGAGTATTGCGCCAAGCGGAAAAAGGACGGGCAGGACGGATGGGCACCTGCCACGGCCAAGCGGAGCGAATACCTGCTCTCCCGTCTGAACGCTGCCTTGGGCAGCTTGCCGATTGGCGAGATTGAGCCTGCCGACATTCTCGCCGCCGTCCGCAAGATCGAAGGAAAGGGAACGCTGGAGAGCGCGCGCCGGACATTGCAGCTCGCGGGCATGGTGTTTCGCTATGCGGTGGCGACGGCGCGGCTGGCGTCCGATCCTACCCGCGATCTGCGCGGCGCGCTGGCAACGCCCAAGGTGACGCACTACGCGGCCATCCTTGAGCCGGTGAAGGTGGGCGAGCTGCTGCGCGCCATCGACGGCTATGAAAGCCTTGGGCTTACCCGGCTGGCGCTGCAACTGGCTCCCCATGTCTTTGTCCGCCCCGGTGAGCTGCGCCATGCCCGCTGGGATGAAATCGACCTGGACGGGGCGCTTTGGACCATCCCAGCCGAGAAAACCAAAATGCGGAAGGACCACCGCGTTCCGTTATCCCGGCAGGCCGTGGCGATCCTGCGAGAAATTCATGCCCTCACCGGCCCGGCTGGCTATGTCTTTCCCTCTGTTCGCACCCGTGCTCGTCCCATGAGCGAGAACACGTTGAATGCCGGGCTACGGCGGCTGGGCTATGCCAGCGACGAAATGACCGCCCACGGGTTCCGGGCCATGGCCGCAACGCTGCTGAACGAAAGCGGCAAGTGGCATCCGGATGCTATCGAGCGGGCGCTTGCCCATGGCGAAGCTGACAAGGTGCGGGCCGCCTACACGCGCGGCGCTTACTGGCAAGAGCGGGTGGAGATGTCCCAATGGTGGAGCGACCATCTCGATACGCTGCGCAAGGGCGCGAATGTTGTGCCGATCAATCGAGCGAACGGAAAAGCCAAGTGATCCGCTCCTTCGGTCGTCTGAAGCCGACTTAACAAACGCCTAGGTTCCACGTCGATTTGCAGATGGCGGACGTTGGTCCGAGTGCAGCTTGGACGCGGCAAGCGCCCCTTAGATCAGCAACTATTGCGCATCATGCCGCTTGGTTTGGTTGACCGATGCATTTGTCTGTTCCACCATTCCGATATGGCGGGCGAACGTAGGCATTTTGGTAAGCGAGCCTTTCAGGTTGGCGATGATGGCCATGCATTCGAGGCGTTCACGTTCGAGTGCTTTCGCTTTGCCCGTGATGAACGCGGATATTCAAAACGATTGGTGCGCGGACGCGACGGGGCGATCGACTTGCTTGATTGTTTGTCCGACCCAGGAGCGGCATCGGTTGTCGAATGTAAATTTATCGGGTCAGAAGACGCGAAAGAGGCTCCTAGGCGTTGGACTGAGGTCTATAAAAACCTCGAAAAAAATCTACTGAAACTGAATGAATATCCAAATGTAACCCCGAATTCACCTTATCAAGCCTGGATTGATTCAGAGCGTCCTATTGTGCGGTATCGGTTTTGTGTTACCGCAATGATGTCTCCCGGCGAAATTCAAGCGCTTGAAGCCAGAATTGCGACCGATCTCGGTCAGCTTGTCGCCAAAGGCGTGGAGTCTCTTCGCCACCTAGCAGAATGCGAAGGCGCAGTGCGAGTCTTTGCGTGGAATTGGTTCGAGGCTGAACTCGACGAACACCCTACCCTCGCGTTTCGTTGGTTCCGGGGCTTGCCGGTTGGGGTGGACCTGCTCACAAATCGATTGGGGACCGAGTCGACCTTTCGGGACTTTCTTGAAAGCGGAGAACTGCGCTATTTCTCGCGGACTGAATATGTTTCAGAAACTGGCGAATCACTGTATGGAGAGGAAGCCGATTTCGCCGCTGCGCTAGCGGACGGGCAGCCACCAGCACTGTTAATTTCCGGTCCGGGTGGGGTCGGTAAGACCCGCTTGTCTCTTGAACTAGCTGCAGCGCTTGGCAGCGACGCCCATAACTTCGATGTCTATCGGCTTGGGCGCAGCGCCAGTTTTCAATCCCTGACTGAACTTGTTGGCCATTATCCTACCGATCGATCGATTCTATTGCTAATCGACTATGCCGAAGCCGTTACCGCGCTGGCTGGTGTTGCCGATGCGGTGGCGCACCTCAAAGCGAACACAAAACACCGGATTCGATTGATCGCGACTTGCCGCTCAAGTGCCAATACATTGGTCCGCGATAGCTTAGCCCCGCTTGATCCAGAGGAACGGAGCTTAAGTTCTGCGCAAACGGGCGAGGCTGATTATGTCGCATGGGTCACGCGATCCATCCTGTCGGTCGAATTGTTTCCTGATCCGGCAAACTTGGCGCAAGTTTGCAACGGCGTTCCTGCCTTGGCGGCGTTCGCACTGTTCCTATTTCGACACCATCGTGAACAGTTCGATTTGCAATTCGGCGTGCTTCACGGCCTTGGTGATTTCGAGAAATGGTTCAATCACCGCATCGAGATGTTGATTGGGCCATTGGGCAAACGACGGGAGTGCGAGCGGGCACTTGCTCATATCGCGCTAGCCTTGCCGATACCGGCAGAACGATACCAGATGTTCTCGCAGCAGTGGGGATCGCTACTAGATGGTCTGAGGGTCGATCGGTGGATTGAGTACAGCGATGAGGCCTATCATGCCGTGCACGACGTGTTCGCCGATGCTTTGGTTTCGCGCTGGTTGTTCGAGGCTGAGCATGTTGCCACCGAGCACGCGCTCGAACTGCTCGATGCGGCGGCCGGGCGGCTTGACCTCGCCCACGCACTTACCGCGCTGGAGCGCTTGGCGCCGCATCGCCGTTTCGTCGAGATCGACGGACGGCACGTTGTAGATGTTTTGCTCGCGAAACATCCCGAGCAAACAGTAGCTTGTTGCGGCCTAATTCTTGGCAGCAAGTTGCTCAGCCTCGAGGCAAAGTTGACGGTGTTGCATCAGTCCCGGGCATTGCAAGAGGTGATCCGGCGCGAGCGGTCATTGGATGGCGTCGTGAGTCATCTTGCCACGGAAGCAGTCCATCGCAAATTGAATTTGGTCGATTGTCCAGAACTGAGGACCGTTTCCGATCTGCTCGATCATGCCTGCAATCAGCCGCAATATTCGAACATGGTGTTACGGCGGGCTTATGCCCTTGAGCCGCAGCGGTTTTGCGACCGGGCCTTTGCAAGTATTTTTGAATTCGCAGGCGCCGAACAAACCCATTTCCTATTTGTGCAGATGCTCAGGCACGGCGTAGCGCCTTCGACGATTCAGTCGGTGGTAATACACTGGCTCGATTGTCACTCAACAACCTATCGCGCGACATTTCTCTACCGCGCCTGGCTTGATGCCGGGGGTGGCACCGAAGCGGTCGCAGCACCGCTGCTGGCATGGGTCGACGCGCATGGCCAGACCGACGTCGCCAAGTTCGTCTACCGCGCCTGGCTTGATGCCGGGGGTGGCACCGAAGCGGTCGCAGCACCGCTGCTGGCATGGATCGACGCGCATGGCCAGGCCGACGTCGCCCAGTTCGTTTACTGCGCCTGGCTTGATGCCGGGGGTGGCACCGAAGCGGTCGCAGCACCGCTGCTGGCATGGGTTGACGCGCATGGCCAGACCGACGTCGCCCAGTTCATCTACCGCGCCTGGCTTGATGCCGGGGGTGGCACCGAAGCGGTCGCAGCACCGCTGCTAGCATGGGTCGACGCGCATGGCCAGACCGAGGACGCCCAGTTCGTCTACCGCGCCTGGCTTGTTGCCGGGGGTGGCACCGAAGCGGTCGCAGCACCGCTGCTGGCATGGATCGACGCGCATGGCCAGGCCGACGTCGCCCAGTTCGTTTACTGCGCCTGGCTTGATGCCGGGGGTGGCACCGAAGCGGTCGCAGCACCGCTGCTGGCATGGATCGACGCGCATGGCCAGGCCGACGTCGCCCAGTTCGTTTACTGCGCCTGGCTTGATGCCGGGGGTGGCACCGAAGCGGTCGCAGCACCGCTGCTGGCATGGGTTGACGCGCATGGCCAGACCGACGTCGCCCAGTTCATCTACCGCGCCTGGCTTGAGGCCAGGGGGGCGTTTGAACTCGTCCATGATCAAGTCAGCGGATGGGTGCAAGCATGGGCAAACCAACCGGACTTCGCCTATTTGAGCAAGATTCTTACAAAGCAGCACGATTTGCCTGAAGTCATTGTGTCGGCGATCGTGGGTTGGTGCGCCGCCTTTCCTGAGCACGAGGATTGCCTATACAGGATCTCAGCCTTGGTATCGCATCTGAGCGAAGATTCCTTGTCCGTTGCCGGCCGGTCCACATTGCTGCAATGCATCACAACGGTCACATCGTCGCGCGACAACTTGTCGATCCTCGATCGACGATTGATTTGGACTTTGTGCCAGTCATTGGTCAGCCGCAGTTACAACTACAATCTCGATCCGATCGGGACGATTCGAACAGTGTGCGGCATCGTGGCACAGGGGACCGTGTTCGATCGTGATCTAAGTGATGGGGGAATCTTTTATCTGGTGGAGAACCACGGAATGCAGGTCATGTTAGTTCGCCAAGGGCTCATGCTGGGAACGCTACACCTCGAACGAGATCAGATGGGCCTCGCCCGTTTTGCCGCGTGGTTGCGGGCCTACGCTCCTGCATTTCTGCAGCGATTGCAGGCCGAATTCCCAAATGAAATTTGGGGTAGGCTGGAGCCTTAAAAATGTTGCGGTCGTTGGTTTGGCACCTGACATTCCAGACGTCACCCGAATGAACTAGCTGCGAAACGTCGATGGCGCGCGGCGGTGGAGGTGTGTGGATCGGCGTGCAAAAAGGACCCCGTTAGCGGGGTGATCGGCGTCTAAAAGGGACCCCTCATTTCGATAGCTTACACAGCCGCGTGGAAGTTCATGCGGCGAGATCGGGATGTTGGTTTTGGAGACAGTGGTTCGTATCCGGCGTGAGTATGCCGGCGGGAAGGCGATCAAGGCGATCGCGCGTGATCTGCATGTGTCGCGGAAGGTAATCCGCAAGGCGATCCGGGCGCCGGAAGGCGCATTTGATTATCGGCGCAAGGTTCAGCCGCTGCCGCGGATCGGTCCGTTTCAGGATCGGCTGGATGTGCTGCTGGAAGAGAACGAGTTACGGGGCCGACGTGACCGGCTTCGGATGACCCGTATCCACGACCTTCTGGTGCGTGAGGGTTTCGAGGGCTCTTACGATGCCGTGCGCCGCTATGCGGCACGGTGGAAGATCGAGCGGCGCAGGGATGTCGGAGACGGGACGACTGCCTTTATTCCGATGCTGTTCCAGCCCGGCGAGGCCTACCAGTTCGACTGGAGCCACGAGGATGTCGAGATCGCCGGCAAGCCGATGCGGGTAAAGGTCGCGCACATGCGGCTGTGCGCATCGCGGGCTGTGTATGTCCGGGCCTATCCACGCGAGACCCAGGAGATGCTGTTCGACGCGCATGCGCGCGGCTTTGCCTTCTTCGGCGGCGTGCCCCGGCGCGGCATCTACGATAATATGAAGACGGCGGTGACGAGCGTGTTCACCGGCAAGGACCGGGTGTTCAACCGGCGGTTCCTGATCATGGCCAACCATTATATGGTCGAGCCCACGGCCTGCTCGCCGGCGGCGGGATGGGAGAAGGGTCAGGTCGAGAACCAGGTGCAGACGATCCGAGGGCGCTTCTTCCAGCCCCGTCTGCGGTTCGCCAGCCTCGAGGAGCTCAATGGCTGGCTGGAAGCTGAGTGCCGACGCTGGGCCGAACGGCAGGCCCATCCTGAGCAGGGCGACCAGACCGTGGCGCAGATGCTGGAGATCGAACGTCCTGCATTACAGTCGATGCTGGGGCCGTTCGACGGCTTCAACGAGAGCGAGCACGGCGTGTCGGGCACCTGCCTGATCAGCTACGATCGCAACCGTTACTCGGTCCTCTCGACAGTGGCGCGGCGCACTGTGCAGGTTCGGGCCTATGCCGACCGTATTGTCGTGCGATGCGGCGATGAGGTCGTCGCTGAGCATCCCCGCTTCTTCGGGCGGAACCGCACCATCTATGATCCCTGGCACTATCTGCCGGTGCTGGCCCGCAAGCCCGGCGCTTTACGCAACGGAGCACCCTTCCAGGACTGGGAACTGCCGCCGGCGCTCGCCCGATTGCGACGCAAGCTGGGTAACGGCGATGATGCCGATCGGCGGTTCGTGCGCGTGCTGGCGGCCGTGCTGACCGATGGCCTGGAACTCGTCGAAGCCGCCGTGCGGGAGGCACTGGCAACCGGCACGGCGAGCGACGACTTGATCCTCAATATCCTGGCACGGCGCCGCGAACCGCCGCGACCGCTGACGATCGTCACGTCGGAGGACAATGCCCTGCGGCATCCGCCGATCGCCGACTGTGCCCGTTACGACCAACTGAGGAACTTTCATGCAGCGGCATGACATGATCGACGCGATGCGCGGGCTCGGACTCAAAGGGATGGCCGGCGCGTTCGATGAGACCGTCACCACAGGGCTTCAGCGCCAGCGCACGACGATGGAGATACTGACCGATCTGCTGCGTGCGGAGGCAACGCACCGCCACGCCGCCTCGATCCGATACCGGATGGCGGCCGCCAAGCTGCCGGTGGTGAAGGACATTGATGCTTTCCACTTCGAGGGGACGCCGATCAACGAGGGGCTGGTCCGTTCGCTGCACGGCGGGGCGTTCCTCCCCGCACGGCGCAATGTCGTCCTGGTCGGTGGCACCGGCACCGGCAAGACCCATCTGGCCATCGCCATCACCGCCAATGTCGTCCGCGCTGGAGCGCGGGGGCGTTACTTCAACACCGTTGATCTGGTGACCCGCCTCGAAGAGGAAGCCCGGATCGGCAAAAGCGGCGCGCTTGCCGCCCAGCTCTCTCGCCTCGACCTCGTCGTGCTCGATGAGCTTGGCTATCTTCCCTTCGCCCGTTCAGGCGGGCAGTTGCTGTTCCATCTGGTCAGCAAACTTTACGAGCAAACCAGCGTCATCATCACGACCAACCTGGCGTTCGGAGAATGGCCGACGGTGTTCGGCGACCCCAAGATGACCACCGCTCTCCTCGATCGCGTCACCCATCATTGCGACATCATCGAGACCGGCAATGACAGCTGGCGCTTCAAGAACCGAAACTGATCCCTGCCGCACGCAGGATTAAGGTGCCTTGCGCTGCGCGCGCCTCCGGTCGGGCTCCGCCCTCCCTACGCCGCGCGCAGCGCAAGGCGCGTTCCTCGACCGTCCTGCCATCGTTGAGAGGGGGTCCCTTTTGCGCGCCGATCGGGGGTCCCTTTTGGACGCCGATTGACAGCAAAGATGGCGCAGAAGCGCGGGCGGTTCGGCTGTCCGATCCATTCGACATCATGGGCGAGGCGCGAGACGGCGAAGGCGGAGATTGGGGCCTGTTGATCCGGTTTCGGGACCGCGACGGGGTGGAAAAGCGCAAGACTGTCAAGCGGGCGGCGCTGGCATCCGATGCTGGCGCAGTGCGGGCCGAGCTGGCGGGCGCGGGGATGCTGATCCTGTCCGCGACGGGCCAGAACGATCGTTTCATTCGTTTCCTTCGGGCGGTGACGCATAGTGCCCGCCTCACCTTGGCCGAAAGGACCGGCTGGGTTGATGCCAGCCGCTTTGTCCTGCCCAACGCGATAATCGCGCCACCGGGCGCGGAGCCGGTCCATTTCGACGGGGCGGCCTCTGCGCTGCACTATCGGGAAAAGGGCAGTCTGGACGGCTGGCGGCGCGCTCTTGCTGCGTTGGCACCCGGCAACAGTCTGCTGACATTTGCCATATCGCTGGCATTTGTCGGGCCAATCATGCGCTGGCTCGATATGGAGGGCGGCGGCTTCCACTTTCGCGGGGCGTCCAGCACCGGCAAAACGTCGCTGGCCATGGCGGCTGGCAGCGTGTGGGGCGGGGGCGGTGCGCTGGGCTTCGCGTCAAGCTGGCGGGCAACTGGCAACGCCCTGGAGGGCGTCGCTCACGGTCACACCGAAACGCTGCTGATCCTTGACGAGCTGGCGCTTGTTGACCCCCAAGAGGCGGGCAATGCGGCCTATGCGCTCGCAAGCGGCCAAGGCAAGGCACGGGCCGGACAGACAGGGGCATTGCGCCGCCGGGCAGAATGGCGGGTCATGGTGTGCAGCACCGGGGAAATCGGCCTTGCGGACCATATGCGCGCTGCGAAGCGGGGCGAACGCACCATGGCCGGGCAAGAGCTGCGCTTACTCGACTTGCCAGCCGATGCCGGAGCGGGTTTCGGAGCTTGGGAGGCCCTTCACCACATGGCCAGTCCGGCCGCCTTTTCCGATGCGATCAAGGCGGCCTGCGCCGCGCACTATGGCCATGCCGGGCCTGCCTTCGTGCGCGGCCTTGTGGCCGATCCTGCCCATTGGGAGAGCGAGGCCAAACGGCTAGCCAAGGCTTTTGCCGGGAAGGCCAAGCAAAAGGGGGATAGCGGGCAGGTCCATCGCGGGGCCTTGCGCTTCGCTGCCGTCGCGGCGGCTGGCGAAATGGCGGCGGTGCTTGGCATTGTTCCGTGGCGATCTGGCGAGGCAGAAACGGCGGCGCTCGCCTGTTTCAATGCCTGGGCGGCTGGATTCGGACGTACCGGCCTGCGGGAGCATCGGCAGATTCTGGAGCGGGTGCGCAACGCCATACAAGCCGGGCAGTCTCGCTTCGGTCGCGTTCCGCAAGGCAAGGTGCAATCGTTCTATGGGGATGGTGACGGCGATAATGGAGGGGGTGCCAGCAACCGCGAAGGCGAAGCTCGGTCGCTATCCACGCTGGGCTACCTGCACGACATTGAGCCGGGCAAGTCCTGCTACCTGTTCCACGATAGCGGCTGGAGCGAGATCCTTGCCGGTTTCGATCTGAAGGAAGCAGCGGCGGTCCTGCAAGAGCAAGGTTTCCTTGTCCCTGGTGACGGTGGGCGGCCCAAGCGCAAGCAACGTGTTGGCGACCAAACACCCCGGTTCTACACGGTGCGCGCGACCATTCTGGAATGGGATGCAAGCGACCTGGCCAAAGCCGTCCCTTCGCCTGCCGACGCTCCAGCCGGGCCGGTAGAATGGCCGATGGATGGTCCAGCCGCGCCGGGTGCGGATGATTACGACTACGGCGGCGATCCCTTCGCCGATGATCTGGACGGCTGGTGATGGCCGCCCCTGACAGCCCCCCGCAATTCGATCTGTTCGAGACGCGGCCAGAGCCTTCCCGTCAGCGCGTCGGCAGAAAGCCACACGTTCCCACGCCGGAACAAATGCTGATCGCAAACGAATTGAAGGCGGCTGGGGCGACCTGGCCAGCCATCGCACGGGCCTTGGGCGTCTGCGTCAACACCGTCGCAAGGCACTATTTCCCCAGCACAGTGGCCAGCCCGCCCAAAGGAAGGCGGCGACACGCTCCGACGCCCGCGACGCGCAAGATTGTCAGGCGGGCAATCCTGGGGGGAATGCCCATGGCGAAAGTGGCCAAGCTGATCGGCGTATCGGTGCCCACGCTGCGGTTGCACTACGGCAACGAGTTGCGGCTCTAGGCGCGGTTAGTCGCTGCCATTCGCGGTGCGCAGCCGCTTTGGTGTGGCGTCATCGGGCGAAAATCGGGCGCGGCGCGAATTTTCAATTGCGGCATCGCGCTCGGTGCGAACCTTCGCCCTAGCGACTAGAAGCGACTGCTTTTTGTTGATTTCCAGCACCTCAAAAAAGGCTCTTCCAAGCACGATGATGCGCCCTGACAGGATGCCTAAAATGAAGGCGGCAATCATTGCCGCCGCTTGAACGGGCGTGACGTAAAACGTGCCTGGCTCAACTTCAATTCCACGCGGCGCTCCGGGACTAGCAAGCGCCACCGATGCAGTCAGTGTGATGATTTCAGCGACTGCCAGCGCGAATGTAACCACAAGAACTTTCAGCAGGCCCCGAAGCTGAAGATAAAGCTCCTCGATAAGCGCGGGCGTCCGTCCCTCTGCCTTCATTGCTCCGATTGTGAGCGTCATGCATGGGAAAATGCCTGTTGCCATCAACGCAATCGCTGGCACCATCGCTCGTGCCATGGGGTCGATCATGGTCGTCGGAACAAAACACGTTCCAACGGCAAGGACGGAGCTGATGATGGCGGTTTTCATTCTCTTGGGCTTAGGTTCACAACGCCTTGTTCACCCCACCGATATAGTACCTCGATGATCTTCTCGATAGCCTCATTGGGATCTAGGCCGAGTGGTCCCTCGGTCACGCGCACCGGCTCTGATCGAGATTGCAGGTTGTCCCGGACTGCCGTCCCCTTTCCCTGAATATCGATTTCGCCTGGAGTGGTGTTGCGGAAGGCATGGTCTAGCGTTCCCAGAGAGATCGGCCGCTTCCGCTTCCCTTGCTTGATGAATACCAGAAAGTCGCCCTCCAATGATCCACCTGGGGGGACGTCAGCCCTGATGCTTTCGATTGTGTCCTCGCCCAAGCCCATGAGCTTCAGAACCTCTATCACCGTCGCGCCCTTGCCCTTACGCTTCGTCTTGAAGTCTCTGCTCGGCGGGAGCGTGTCGCTAGTAGCCCGTTCCGGAACGGGATTGGAGTTGGCGTGTACGGTCAACCCCTTTGCTGGACCGACTTTGGCTAGATCGCTGGCAGCAAATGCTGTTTTCGCGTTCAATGCGATGAAATTTTCGGCTTCCAATCCGCTTGTTATGTCTTTGAGTAACCATGTGAAATAGCGCTCCAGCCATCGGCCAGTGACGGCATTGGACTGGATAATGCCAAGGTGGTCACCGATGACGGCAAAGTAGAGCGCTCCCTCAATCGGCTTGCTTTTCCCGTCTGTCTGGAAGCGCACCAACTGAAAACGGTTCTCATCATTATCCAACCGTTCCTCAATTGCGGGAACATCGAACCCTTGCTTGTAGAGGACCAGTTCTCCGGACAGCACACCCTTAGGATCGTAGCCCTGCAACCCGTTCCAAAGAGTTAGCTGCCCGCTCTGCTCGAGATCGGCTATCCGTGCCCGTGCCTTTTCACCAATTACGTCGCTGTCCCGCTTTTCCGCGAGCGCCGCCCGCAATAGATCCTCCAGCGTACCTTTCTCGATGCCAGCGCGCTCGCGGTCCAAGTATCGGTACTGCACTGATCGTGTGATCTTCGCCATTCGGCCCCCATACTATTCATGGTTTATTCGGATCGCCGGTCGAAGGAGGTAGAGGCCTCGGTGTTCACAGTCCAGCCGTACGCAATCAGATAGCTATGATTTTTGTGGTATTGGCCGTGGTGAACTTGATGCGGTGCCCTCGACCTGTTGCTTACCTCCGGCACGGAAGTTGTTCCCAGGCTGCGAGGCGGGGAACAGGACCGGCAATTGCTGGGAACACGATTTGCTGTTGCCTGACAGGTGTTTAGGCGAGCTGTTCCCAATTTCCCGCCGTTCCCGTCATTCGGAGAGCAATCCCACAATGCGAAGCGCCAGCCGCCCGGCTGGGCCGATCCGAGCTGCCGCCAGCCAATCACATTCAAGCCACGACCCCCGCCCAAAATGGCGCGTAAGTGACTAGAATAAAAGGTCATTTTCCGTCAGTGAATTGAAAGTGACTTGGAAACTGGCCGCAAGTCAGATTTGACGGGGAAGCTGCCATTTGCCGAAACGCCCGGAACTGCTGGCTTTTCGGCTGCGATTTGTCGCGTACGGTGTGGGGGTCTAATCGGCAATTCTCGGGCCGGTAAACGCGCCCGAATCGGATTGTCGGTTCTGCTCCGCACGAGCCTTGGGATTGGTGAGCGGGGCGGCCCTCCAGCCGCCCGGAAATGCGCCTAGCCAGCACATTTGGGGGTATGATTGGGGGTATCCTGCGAAATGCTCCGTCCAGAAATGGCAAAAATCTGCGCTTTTCCGGCTATTTCGCGATTCCTGCTACCTCCTGATCCATTCCCGCTGCAAACTATGGCGCAGTTCCGCGTTGGACGGCCGCGCGCAACTGCTGTAAGCGGGCGCATCCGTCAGGTTCCGAAAATAGCACTGCCGGCACGATAAAACCTCCCGCTGGCACGTCTGGATCGGAGCAGCCCCATGACCGAACGTTACCGTCGCCATCCATCCGGGTGCCATCTCCTTGCCTGAGTCCCTTTCGCGGAAGGGTTCGCCCACGCGGGTCCAGGCCGATGCAGCCGCGCTTTCCGCAGCGCATCGGGCAATGGTGCGTGGCTGCCGTTTTCTGATCGATCGCGCCGCGCGCGATGCCACCGTGATGCCGGGCTGCGAACGTACCGCGCGCGTGGCGCTGCGGCTGGCGGGCAATTGTCTGAAGGAACTCGACCGCTTCCTGGCCATCCTTATCGACGAGCACGCCCCGCCTTCAGAGGCACCGTCCCGCCACGGCGCCGCAGCGAAGGGTGACACCGATAGCGCGCGCAAGCTGTCGCGGATCAAGGCGATGGAAAGCCGCTTTCCGGTGGACGTCCTGCGCCTGCGCGCGATCGGGCGCGTCCGCGCTTTCGCAACGGGCCATTCGCCGGTTTCGTCCGGCACGAGACTGGCCCAAGATCTTGCCATCGCTGCGCGCGGGCAAGGGCTTGTCCCCCCCCGGCACGGAGCTACACCCGTCATCAGTGACCAGGCACTGGCTGCCATCGCGGAATTCTATCTGTCGCTGACCTCTTGCCTGAAGGCGCAGCACGCCTGACGCCCCGCGCGCTTTGCGACTGGAACCCTCCGCCAAAGCCGTTAAACAGGCGGACATGAGCGAACCTCTCAACGTATCGTTTCTGGGCCTCGGCGTAATGGGCGGCGCGATGGCCCGCCATCTTGGCAAGGCTGGGCACCGCCTCACCATCTACAACCGCACCGCCACCCGCGCGGAAGCATGGCAGGCCGCGAACCCCGGCCTTGCGACGCGTGTCGCCTCGTCGCCGGCTGAAGCGGCGGAAGGAGCCGACGTCGTCATCACCTGCGTTGGCAACGATGATGATCTCGCCGATGTCGTGCTCAGCCCCACGGGCGCGTTTTCCACGTTGCGGCGGGGCGCGCTGTTCATCGATCACACCACGGTTTCCGCGCGGATCGCCCGCCAGATCGCGGTGGAAGGACGCGACAAGGAACTGCTCTGCGTCGATGCGCCCGTCACCGGCGGTCAGTCCGGCGCCGAGAACGGCACGCTTTCGATCATGTGCGGCGGAAGCGCAAAGGCGGTGGACGCCGCACGCACGATCCTTGCTGCCTATGCCAAGCGGGTGGTCCACGTGGGTAAGTCCGGCGCCGGGCAGACGGCCAAGATGGCCAACCAGATGTGCATCGCGGGTGCCATCGCCGGCCTTTCCGAAGCGATCCGCTTCTGCCAGATCGCCCGCCTCGATCTCGACAAGGTTTTCGAGGCGATTTCGGGCGGCGCGGCACAAAGCTGGCAGATGGACAACCGCTGGCACACTGCCGCAAAGGACGAGTTCGATTTTGGCTTCGCCATCGACTGGATGCGCAAGGACCTGGGCCTCGCCATTGAGGAAGCCCGCAATCTGGGCGCCAGCGTGCCGACGACGGCGCTGATAGACCAGTTCTATGCCGACGTGCAGGCTTTGGGCGGCGGGCGCGAGGACACCAGCGCGCTGATCCGCCGCCTGCCCAGAAGGGGTAGCGAGAAAGGCTCGCCCGCGTGAGCCACGGGCGCCGGGCCGCCATCGCGGCGCTGCTGCTGGCGACAGCCCCTTCGCTCGCGCTGGCCGATACGCTGGTCGATAACGTCAGCGGCGAAACCATCGGCCCCGATGGCCGCGTCCAGACGTTCTCGGCGCTGGTCTTCGACGATGCCGGCGTGATCAAGGCGATCTACCGGCCCGGCGAGAAAAAGCCTCCCAAGGGCATTCAGTACCACGTCGACGGCAAGGGCCGGATCATGCTGCCCGGCCTGATCGACGCGCACGCGCACGTCATGCAGCTGGGCTTCGCCGCGCTCACGCTGGATCTGTCGGACACGAAATCGCTGACCGAAGCGCTGGGACGGATCAAGAGCTATGCCGCCGAGCATCCCGATCGCCCGTGGATCATCGGGCGCGGCTGGAATCAGGAAAGCTGGGGACTGGGGCGCTTTCCCACAGCGGCGGAACTCGATGCCGTCGTGGCCGACAAGCCGGTCTGGCTCGAACGCGTCGATGGCCATGCTGGCTGGGCCAATGGTGCGGCGCTGAAAGCCGCCGGTGTCACGGCGCAGACCAAGGACCCGGCCGGCGGCCATCTCGAACGCACCGCCGCCGGCGCACCAGCCGGCGTGCTGGTCGATGCCGCGCAAGCGCTGGTGGCGCGGGTCGTCCCCGCCCCGCGCGCGGCCGACCGCGATGTCGCGCTGGCGACCGCCCAGCGCCTGCTGTTCCGGCGCGGCGTAACCGCCGTGGCCGACATGGGCACGAGCATCGAGGACTGGCAGGCCTATCGCCGCGCCGGTGATCACAACGAACTCTATATCCGGATCATGGCCTATGCCGCCGGCGTCGATCAGATGGCGCTGATCGCCGGCCCCGGCCCCACCCCATGGCTCTATCAGGACCGTCTGCGTCTCAACGGCGTAAAGCTCTACATGGACGGCGCGCTGGGATCGCGCGGGGCGTGGCTCAAGGCCCCCTATGCCGATGCGCCAGGCACGCGCGGGCTGCCCCAGTTGTCCGACACGCAATTGCGCAACCTAATGAGCCGCGCCGCGATGGACGGCTTCCAGATCGCGGTGCACGCCATCGGTGATCAGGCCAATGCCGCCGTGCTGGATGCCATCGAGGATCTGTCGCAGACCTACAAGGGCGATCGTCGCTGGCGCATCGAACACGCGCAGATCGTCGACCCGGCCGATTTCGCGCGGTTCGGGCGCAACGGCATCGTCGCCTCGATGCAGCCGGTGCACCAGACTTCGGACCGCCTGATGGCGGAGGCCCGTTTGGGGCCGCAGCGGCTCACCGGCGCCTATGCCTGGCATTCCCTCCAGGCGGCGGGTGCAACGCTCGCCTTCGGGTCGGACGCGCCGGTGGAACAGGCCGATCCCTTTGCCGGTATCGCGGCGGCGATCAGCCGGGAAGATCCAGCGGGCCAGCCTGTCGGCGGATGGCAGCCCCAGGAACGCGTCGACCGGGCCAGCGCGCTTGCCGGATATAGCAGCGGCGCGGCCTGGGCCAGTTTCGCCGAACAGCGCTTCGGTCGCCTGGCTCCCGGCCAGCGTGCCGATTTCGTGTTTGTCGATACCGATCCGATGTTCGCCAGCGCGGCGGAAATACGCGCCACCAAGGTCCTCGAGACGTGGATTGGCGGCGGCAAGGTCTGGAGCGCCGATCAGGCAGACGCCAGCAGCGCTACCGAAAAGCGCTGAACCATGCCGAACTGTCGTTGATGATATCCCCGTAACGCCCGGCGCGGTGCAGTTTTCCCGCATCCTCTCCCAAGCCACGCCGGGCGAACGGTGGATGTGGGTGTTCTAGGGCGATTTACGGCGCACGCCAGCAGCGAATGCACGCGGGTGCATTTTCGGCAATCGCCTGATGCTTTGTTGCAACAAAGAGTCCGCTTCGGTTCACGAAACGCGGGCAAACAAAAAGCCCACCGGAAGGCGGGCTTTTGTCTGATCATCATGAATGGGTTTTTATGTTGTTATAATCCGTCGGCTTCAATGCCTGGCGGCGACCTACTCTTCCAACGCTTGAGCGTTAGTACCATTGGCGCGGACTGGTTTCACGGCCGAGTTCGAGAAGGGATCGGGTGGTTCACAGACG
>NZ_BBXA01000020.1 GCF_001014975.1 Novosphingobium sp. MD-1
TCGCATGAGCAGCGGTGCATGAGCACGGCCGCCGACACGCCGCCGCAGGTGCCCCAACCGCAGATGCCCCCTCCGCAGATGTCCGTGCGCACCGCCGCCGCCTGGGCGCTGGTATCGCAATATACCTCGTTCGCGATCCAGTTCCTGACCAGCGTGGTGCTGGCGCGCTGGTTCATCACGCCGGCGGAACTCGGGCTGTTCTCGATCGCCTTCGCCGCGGTCACCATCGTCGCCTTCCTCCAGGATTTCGGCGTGACCCGCTACGTCAACGGCGAACGCGACCTGACACCCGAAAAGCTCCACATGGCGTTCACCGTCTCGGTGGCTTTCGCCTGGGGCATCGCGATCCTGACGATCCTCTCGGCCAAGCCGATCGCCCTGTTCTACGGCGATCCGCGCCTGCTGCCGATCACGCTGGTCATCGCCTGCTCCTATCTGGCGGTGCCGCTGGCCATCGTGCCGCAGGCAACCTGCCAGCGGCGCATGGACTACAAGTCCAACACGATGATCGAGGTCGGCTCCTCCATCGCCAACGCCGCCACGGCAGTCACCCTGGCGGTGCTGGGCTATGGCGCGCTGGCGCTGGCCTGGGGCGCGTTCGCGCAGCAGGCGGCGCGGCTGGTGGTCAGCCAGTGGCGCGCCGGACTGATGCTGCCATGGCCCCTGCGCGTGCAGGGCGCCGCGCCGGTGCTCAAGCTGGGCGGCACCAATTCCGTGCTGGCGACGTGCTATTCGATCACGGGTCGCGCGCCCGAGCTGGTCATCGGCCGGCTCATCGACAACACCGCCGTCGGCCTGTTCACCCGCGCCTCGGGGCTGGCGCTGCAACTGCGTCTGCTGGTGGCCGGCGCGGTGACCGGCGTGTTCTACCCGGCCTTCCGCCAGGTGCGCGACAGTGGCCAGCCGCTCGGCCCGCCCTACCTGCGCGTCGTCGCCGCCTATACCGGTGTCACCTGGCCCGCGATGGCGGGCATCGCCGTGCTGTCGGAGCCGCTGGTCAACCTGCTCTACGGCCCGAAATGGCTGGCGGCCGCGCCCTTGCTAGGCTGGGTCGCGCTGTCGCAGCTGTGCTATGTCTCGCTGCCGCTGAACGGCGATCTGCCGCTGCTGCTCGATCGCATGAAGGGCCTGATCCACCGCAACATCGTGGAAACGGTGATGTCGGTCCTGCTGATCGCGCTCACCGCGCCGTTCGGCCTGATCTGGGTTGCCATCTCGCGTTTCGCCCACGGGCTGTTCTGGGTAATGATCTACGCCCCGTTCATGCGCGGGATGCTCGATTTCCGCTGGCGCGACCTTTTCCAGATTTACGCGCGCAGCTTGCTGGCCACGCTGGCGGCGGTCGGCCCGCTGCTTGCCAGCTATGTCTTCTGGCACGGTCCGGCGGAAACCGGCTTCGGGCAGGCGGCGAGCATGGTGAGCGCCGGCATCGCACTGTGGCTGGCGACGCTGTGGGCGATCGGTCATCCCCTGTTCGCGGAAGTGACGGCGATGCTGGGCGAGATTCTGGCGGCGCTGCCGCTTCGACGGAAGACGCCCCTTCCCCGATAAACACCATGGCTCCGGCGCCCGAACAGGCGTATGCTGCCAGGCGGAGAGAGAAGCCATGGCACTATATCCGCTATTCGCGGCGGGCGCGTTGCTGCCCCTGTTCACCGCCTACCCCATCGCCGTAGCGCAGGACGGCACGGCCCAGGCCGGTTCGGTCGACATCGTGGCGATCACGCCCGACCTGCAGGCCCGCATGACCGTGCCGGTGCATATCGGCGTCGAGAACGCGCAAACGGGCAGCAAACGGGCTGGTCCCTACCGCTTCATGATCGATACCGGCGCGGAACGCACGATCCTGTCGCGCGATATAGCCCGGCAGCTTGGCCTGGCCAGCGCCGGACAGGCGCTGCTGGTGGGCGTGGCGGGCACGCAGGAAGTGGATCTGGTGGAAGTGGAGGAGATCAACCTCGGCCGCCGCAGCTTCTATGGCCTCACCGCCCCGCTGCTCGACGGGCGCTGGATCGGCGCGGACGGGATCATCGGGCTGGACAGCCTGCAGGACCAGCGCGTCCTGCTCGATTTCGACAAGAAGGTCATGGCGATCGGCGATGCCCGGCAACTGGGCGGCAACAGCGGCTTCGAAATCACGGTGCAGGCGCGGCGCCGGTCGGGCCAGCTGATCATGACCAACGCCATGGTCGATGGCGTCCGTACCGATATCATCATCGATACCGGCTCGGATACTTCGATCGGCAATCCCCCGCTGCAAAGGGCGTTGGCACGCCGTCATGCGCAGGAACAGACCTCGCTCATATCGGTGACCGGGCAATCGATCTCCGCCGACGTGGGGCTGGCGCGCACGCTGGTGCTGGGCGGGTTGACAATGTCGAACACCCCGCTCGTGTTCGCCGATGCGCCGCCGTTCAAGGCGCTCAAGCTGGACAAGCGCCCGGCGATGCTGCTCGGCATGGACCAGTTGCGCCTGTTCCGCCGCGTGGCGATCGACTTTTCGAGCCGGAGCATCCTGTTCGACATGCCACGGGGCCTGCCGATGCAGTTCGGGATGAACTGAACGCAAGAGACGCCAGCAGCGACACGGGCGCGGATAATCCACCCGATCGGGCAACGGGGCTGGCGGATCGGCGCAAAGCGCCTATGTGAAGGCCCATGCCGCCCGAAACCGCCACCGACCGCAACGCCCGCCACGATGGATGGCACACGCTGCGGCGCTTCCTTCCCTATCTCTGGCCCGCCGACAACACGGCGCTGCGATGGCGCATCGTTTTCGCCAGCCTGTTCATCCTGGCCTCCACCGGCACGCAGCTTGTCCTGCCCTATCTGCTGAAGTGGGCGGTGGACGCGATGAACGTGTCCGGCCCGCGCCTGATGCGGTTCGCCATGCTGATGGTGCTGGGCTACGCGGCCGGGCGCTTCGCCGGCGTCGCCTTCGACAACCTGCGCAACATCGTGTTCGAACGGGTGGGGCAGGATGCGACGCGCGCGCTGGCCGAAAACGTGTTCGCGCGCCTGCACCGCCTGTCGTTGCGTTTCCACCTCGCCCGCCGCACCGGCGAAGTAACCAAAGTGATCGAACGCGGCACCAAGAGCATCGACACGATGCTCTACTTCATGCTGTTCAACATCGCGCCCACGGTGCTGCAGCTCGCGATCGTGGCGGTGATCTTCTACTTCACCTTCGGCTGGGGCCTTGTCGCGGCGACGGCGGTGGCGATCGCGGGCTATATCTGGGTTACGCGCACCATCACCGAATGGCGCACCCATCTGCGGGAAAAGATGAACCGGCTCGATGGGCAGGCGCTTTCCCGCGCGGTCGATTCGCTGCTCAACTACGAGACGGTGAAATACTTCGGCGCGGAGGCGCGCGAGGAAGCCCGCTATGCGCAGGCGACGCGTGCCTATGCCGATGCCGCGGTAAAGAGCGAGAATAGCCTGGGCCTGCTCAACATCGCGCAGGCGGTCGTGGTCAACCTGCTGATGGCCGGGGCGATGGCGTGGACGGTCGTCGGCTGGGCCAAGGGCCAGTACACCGCTGGCCAGCTGGTGTTCGTGCAGACCTACCTCACCCAGCTTTTCCGCCCGCTCGACATGCTCGGCATGGTCTATCGCACGATCCGGCAGGGGCTGATCGACATGGCGGAAATGTTCCGCCTGATCGATACGCACGTGGAAGTCGCCGATGCACCCGGCGCGCCGGCGCTGATCGTGCGGCGGCCCTCGGTGGTCTTCGACAACGTGGTGTTCGGCTACGATCCCGACCGCACGATCCTGCACGGCCTTTCGTTCGATGTGCCGGCCGGCAGCCGCGTCGCCATCGTCGGCCCTTCGGGCGCGGGCAAGTCCACCATCGCGCGGCTGCTGTTCCGCTTCTACGATCCGGGATCGGGCCGCATCCTGATCGACGGGCAGGACATCGCCGGCGTCACGCAGGCGTCCCTGCGCGCCGCGATCGGCATCGTGCCGCAGGATTCGGTGCTGTTCAACGACACCATCGGCTACAACATCGCCTATGGCCGCGAAGGCGCGACACAGGCCGACGTGGACGCCGCCGCGCGCGGGGCCGCCATTTCCGATTTCATCGCCCGCCTGCCGCAAGGCCTCGATACCGAAGTCGGCGAACGCGGCCTCAAGCTTTCGGGCGGCGAAAAGCAGCGCGTGGCCATCGCCCGCACGCTGGTCAAGAACCCGCCGATCCTGCTGTTCGACGAAGCGACCAGCGCGCTTGACACCCGGACCGAGCAGGACATCCTGGGCACGCTGCGCATGGTCGCCGCCAACCGGACCACGATCTCGATCGCGCACCGCCTGTCGACGATCGCGGACTCAGACCGCATCCTCGTGCTGGATCAGGGACGGCTGGCGGAAAGCGGTAGCCACCTGGAACTGCTGCGCCGCGACGGTCTCTACGCCGAGATGTGGGCGCGCCAGGCGGCGGAAAGCGAAGAGGTGAGCGAGGCGGCGGAGTAATCCGCCGGCCTGCTCCGGCGTTCACTTCATCACATCGGCTTCATGCCACACGACCGCCTGCGCCGCCTTCATGCAGCTATTCTCGATATCCCACGCGAGCGAGGGCGAGCCATAGAGCCGCCAGCCCTGCGCCAGCGCCTCTGACACGCGCTCGCAAAAGGCACGGTCGTCCTTGCCGGTGAGCAGGCGGTAGATCGGGCGGTCTTCGGGGGTCTGGTGGGTCATCGCATGGCCCTACCAGATCCTCCCCAGGATGGGGAGGGGGACCACCCGAAGGGTGGTGGAGGGGGGGCTTGGCCTTGCGGCCCATCCTCACCGAGACTGCCACCCAGCCGAGAAGCCCCCTCCACCGTCCTGCGGACGGTCCCCCTCCCCGCATCGGGGAGGATTTTTACAGGATATACTTCGACAAGTCCGCGTTGCCGGCAAGGCTCGCCAGCTTGTCCGCCACATAGGCCTCGTCGATCGTCACTGTGGAGCCCACGCGGTCCTCGGCGTCGAAGCTCACTTCCTCCAGCAGCTTTTCCATCACCGTCTGCAGCCGCCGCGCGCCGATGTTCTCGACGCTTTCGTTGACTTGCGCGGCGGTGCGGGCGATCGCGCGAACGGCTTCCGGCGTGAAGTCCAGCGTCACCTGTTCGGTGCCCAGCAGGGCGCGGTACTGTTCGACCAGATTGGCGCGCGTTTCCGACAGGATGCGCACGAAATCGTCCTCGCTCAGCGCCTTCAGCTCCACGCGGATCGGCAGGCGGCCCTGCAGTTCGGGCAGCATGTCGCTGGGCTTGGCCACATGGAACGCGCCGCTGGCAATGAACAGCACGTGGTCGGTCTTCATCGGGCCGTACTTGGTGGCGACGGTCGTCCCTTCGATCAGCGGCAGCAGATCGCGCTGCACGCCTTCGCGGCTGACCGAGCCGCCGCGCACGTCGCTCACCGCGATCTTGTCGATCTCGTCGAGGAAGACGATGCCGTTGGTTTCCGCGTTCTGCAGCGCGACACGGGCAACGTCGTCCTGGTCCATGCGCTTTTCGGATTCCTCGTCCACCAGCTTGTCCCAGGCATCGGCCACGCGCAGCTTGCGACGCTTCATGCGCTGACCGCCGAACGCCTTGCCCATCATGTCGGACAGGTTGATCATGCCGATATTGCCGCCCATGCCCGGCAGTTCCATCGGCATCGAGGGCGCGTCCTCCACCTCGATCTCGACCTCGACATCGTTCATCGAGCCATCGGCCAGACGCTGCCGGAAGCTTTCGCGCGTCGCCTCGCTGGCGCCATCGCCGACCAGCGCCTTGAGCAGCCGATCCATCGCCGCCTTGCTCGCCGCATCGCGCACCGCGTCGCGCCGGCGGTCCTTCTCCAGCCGGATCGCCTCTTCCGCCAGATCGCGCGCGATCTGTTCCACGTCGCGGCCGACATAGCCGACCTCGGTGAACTTGGTCGCCTCCACCTTGACGAACGGCGCGTCGGCCAGCTTCGCCAGGCGGCGACTGATCTCGGTCTTGCCGCAGCCGGTCGGCCCGATCATCAGGATGTTCTTGGGGCTGACCTCGTCGCGCAGGTCGGCCGAGAGATGCTGGCGCCGCCAGCGGTTGCGCAGCGCCACGGCGACCGCGCGCTTGGCGTCCTGCTGCCCGACGATATGTTCGTCCAGCGCGCGGACGATGGCCTTGGGGGTAAGGTTGTCTTTCATTCTGAAGCTCCCCCCTCCCGCTTGCGGGAGGGGATGGGGGTGGGTCTTTGGGGTGTAGCGTGTGAACAGCCCACCCCCGGCCTCTCCCGCAAGCGGGAGGGGGGATGATGCCTATATGGTTTCCACCGTCACGCGATCGTTGGTGAACACGCAGATATCGGCCGCCACCTGCATCGCGCGGCGGGCGATCGTCTCGGCGTCGTCCTCGTAGTCGGTGATCGCCCTGGCGGCGCTCAGCGCGTAGTTGCCGCCAGAGCCGATCGCGGCGATGACCGCGTCGTTCTTGGCTTCAGGCTCCAGCACATCGCCGTTGCCGGTCAGCACCAGCAGCGTCTCCGCGTCGGCCACGATCATCAGCGCTTCCAGATTGCGCAGGTACTTGTCGGTGCGCCAGTCCTTGGCGAGTTCCACCGCCGCGCGCATCAGCTGACCGCGGTGCTGCTCCAGCTTGCGCTCCAGCCGTTCGAACAGGGTGAAGGCATCGGCGGTCGCGCCGGCGAAACCGGCGATCACGTTGCCGTCGCCGATCCGGCGGACCTTGCGGGCATTCGGCTTCATCACCGTGTTGCCCATGGAAACCTGACCGTCGCCGGCAATCACCGTGCGCCCGTTCTTTTTCACCCCGATGATGGTGGTGCCGTGCCACTGGATCAGGCCGTGGCTCGCCCTGCTGTCGTCCATGACCGCGATATGGGGAATGCTCCCGGCTGTTCAAGCTGGCGCCGGTTCAAGTTGGCGGCGGTTCAAGCCGGCCGGGAACGACCAAGATCAGCTTCCGTTCGGACCGGACCCGCCCGGACGGCCGCTCTGGCCCGTCGCGCCCGGCACGGCGCCAACCGCGCCGATATTGCCGAACAGATCCTCGAAGAAGCTGCGGTCGCGTCCCAGTGTCGGCGTCTTGTCGCGATCGGGATTGATCCGCACGACCTTTTCCATGCCACCCCGTTCGACGCTGGCGACATTGCCCGCCGCATCGAAGTTCACCTTCATGATGAACTCGGCATTGGTGCGCGGCCGGGTGAACGGCCTCTGCTTGGTGTCGATCGACACGTAGTACCAGGTCGGCTTGCCGAACTGGCTCTTGAACGTCGGCTGCCCCAGCGCCTTTTCCACGGAAAGGCGGTTGTCCACGCCCGGCTGCACCGAATCGGTCAGCGCGGGATCGATCAGATAGCCGCGATGGTCGCGAATGCTCGAACATCCGCCGGCCAGCACCGCAAGCGTCACCGCCGCAACGCCCCGCACCATCAGCCGATTATCGCGCATTCCCGAACTCCGCTTCTCGATCCGGGCGTCAGGCCCGGCTATGGCAGGCATCCCGTTTGCCTTCGCGCCCGGGTTCCCTATATCGCGCAAGCCTTAGGGGCCAAACGGCGGAACCGCAATGGACAGCGCGATGCCACGTGGCCACAGGCGATTTAATCGGTCCTGAACGAATCCCGCAAGCCGTGCGGGCAGGATCGCAGGGAAGGAAGTTCCGATGTCGTTTCTAGCCCGGCTGTTCGGCCCCGGCCGCGATGACCGCGCCACCGTGCGGCCGTTGTGGCATGCCGTGGTCGCCGCCTCGCGCGGGAAAGCCTGGTACGCGGAATACGGGATCGCCGATACGCTGCCCGGGCGGTTCGACGCGATCACGCTGGTGCTCAGCCTGGTGCTGCTGCGCATGGAACGCGAACCGGCGCTGGTGGAACCGTCGGTGCGGCTGACCGAACTGTTCGTCGATGACATGGACGGGCAGCTGCGTGAAAGCGGCGTGGGCGACATGGTGGTGGGCAAGCACATGGGGCGGCTGATGAGCACGCTGGGCGGACGGCTGGGCGCCTATCGCGATGCGCTGGCGACGGCGGACGACAGCGCGCTGAGCGAGGCGATCACCCGCAATGTCACGCTGGTCGAAGGTCTGGTGGGCGAAGGCCAGGCGGACGAAGGTACGGGACCGCAGGCGCTCGTCGGCCGGGTCCGCGCGCTCGCTGGCGCGCTGGACGCCGTCCCGGCCGAACGCCTGCTTGCCGGGGAGATCCCCGCATGACCGGCACCCCCGAACTCAGCCGGATGATCGACATCCGCCAGATCACCGGCGCCCCCGTAGTGGTCGAACCCGATGCGGACGAGCGCCGCCGCCTGGCCGGCCGCTTTGGCATCAGCGCGATCGACACGATGCGCGCGGACATCCGGCTTTCGGTCGAAGGCGAAACCGTGCTGGCGCGAGGCCGGCTGACCGCGTCGATCATCCAGCCCTGCGCCATTTCAGGCGAGGATTTCCCGGTAGCGATCGACGAGCCGATCCTGCTCCGTTTCGTGCATCCCGGAGCGGAAGGGGCGTCCGAAGACGAAATCGAGATCACCGCGGACGATTGCGACGAGATCGAATACGAGGGGATGACGTTCGATCTGGGCGAGGCCTTGGCGCAAAGCCTCGGTCTGGCGATCGATCCTTTCGCGGAAGGCCCCGAAGCGGATGCCGCGCGCCAGAAGCACGGCCTTGCCGGAGAGGAAGCCTCCGGCCCCTTTGCCGCCTTAGCCGCGTTGAAGGCCGGAAAATCCGACCTGAACGATTGAGGAAAGCACTGGTGACCGATCCCGCCGCTTCACCGCCAGCGATGGCGCAGCCCTCAGCGTCGCGCCCGGCAGCGCCCGGCGGCCATCGCGATCTGACCAAGGGTCCGATCCTGCGCACGCTGCTGCTGTTTTCCGCGCCAACGCTGGCCGCCAACATTCTCCAGTCGCTCAACGGATCGGTCAATTCGGTCTGGGTCGGGCGGCTGCTGGGCGAAAGCGCGCTCGCGGCAACGGCCAACGCTAACGTGGTGATGTTCCTGGTCTTCGCCGCGGTGTTCGGCTTCGGCATGGCGGCGACGGTGAAGGTCGGCCAGGCGTTCGGCGCGCGGAACATCGACGCGGCACGGCGCACTTTCGGCACGGCGCTCGGGTTCTGCCTCGGGCTTTCGCTGTGCGTCGCCACGGCCGGCTGGATATTCGCGCCGGCGCTGCTGCGCGCGATGGCTACGCCCGGCGAAACCTATCATTTTGCGCTGACCTATCTGCGCGTGATCTTCGTGGCCATGCCGGCCTCGATGATTACGGTCATGCTGGGCATGGGCCTGCGCGGATCGGGCGATGCGCAGACGCCGCTCAAGTTCATGATCCTGTCGGTCGTGCTCGACATCGCGCTGAACCCGCTGCTGATCGCGGGCATCGGCCCGTTTCCACGGCTGGGCATCGCCGGGGCGGCCACGGCCACCGCCACGGCGTCCTACGTCTCGATGCTGGCGATGGTAACCTGGGTCTATGCCCGCGACCTGCCGCTGCGGCTGCGCGGGACGGAGCTGGCCTATCTGATCCCGCAACGATCCGAACTGGGCTATATCGTTCGCAAGGGCCTGCCGATGGGTGCGCAGATGCTGCTGATCTCGGCCGCCGGGATCATCATGATCGGGCTGGTCAACCGCGAAGGCGTGCTGATCAGCGCGGCTTATGGCGCGTCGCTACAACTGTGGACCTACCTGCAGATGCCGGCGATGGCGATCTCGGCGGCGGTCAGCGCCATGGCCGCGCAGGCCATCGGCGCCGGGCTGCTGCACCGGCTGGGGCAGATCACCCGTTCGGGCGTGCTGCTGAACTTCGCGATGACCGGGGCGATGACGGTGATTCTGCTGCTGTTCGATCGCGGTTCGCTGGAACTGTTCCTCGGGCCGAACAGCCCGGCGGTGGACGCCGCGCGGCACATCCAGTTCCTGGCGAGCTGGAGCTATGTGCTGTTCGGCGTCACCATCGTCCTGTTCGGCACGATGCGCGCCGGCGGTGTGGTGATCGCGCCACTGATCGTGCTGGCCATCGCGATGTATCCGGGGCGTCTGGGTTTCTACTACCTGGCCTATCCCCACATCGGGGCGGACGCGCTGTGGCTGGCCATGCCGTTCGGATCGGTCATCGCTACTTCGCTGGCCCTCTACGTGTACAGCCGCTCTGGCTGGCGCACGCGCAGCCGCGCAATTCCCGAACTGGAAGCGGAGGAGGAAACTTGCGCCGATGGCGATGTGGCGGGCCGGATGACGCCCACGCTGTAGGCGCTGTCGCGCGTCGACTTAGGGTCAGGACCCATTACTGGCGCGGTCGAGGCGTCCAAATGGCGAACATATCGGGCCGAAAGGCGCGCCGCAAAGGCTGGTTGCCTTTGCAAGCGCCTTTCGGTTCGAGATGGAAGCCATTGGGACGTCCCGCAGGGATTTGACCAAAATGGCCCAGCGCTGCGTCGGAGCGGCTTGAAATATCCACATATTCCTGCGCCCCTCCTCCTTGCGCCGGGCCATTTTGCCTCAAACCTCGACCGCGCCAGTAATGGGTCCTGACCCTAGCGGCTTTGCGATCGCCAACGCTGCACCGTGCGCTGCACGGCCATATCCTCGCCGCCCGAACGCGCCCAGAGTTCGGAGAACGAAGGGTCGGCGGAAGCAGGACGCCGCGCCTCTTCGAGATCGTCGAACGACAGCCGCACCGGGATCGAAACGCCTTCGCCGCAGATGATGCATTCGCGATTGCGCAGCGCCGGGATGGCATCGAGGAAGCCCCGCGCGCCTTCGGGCATGGCCGCGCGCACGAACGCCTGGTCGCGCTCGTTGTTGAGGCGCATCGAGATGATCGTGCCGCACTGCGACAGCACGCCTTCGGCAAGGTCGGACGGACGCTGCGTGATCAGCCCCAGCGAGACGCCGTACTTTCGCCCTTCCTTGGCGATCCGCGACAGCACTTTCGCCGCCGACGAATTGCTCGCCACGCGTTCGTTGGGCACGTAGCGGTGCGCTTCCTCGCAGACCAGGAGGATCGGCTGCGTCTCTTCGTCGCGCGACCATATCGCATAGTCGAACACCAGCCGGCTCAGCACCGCGACCACGGTCGAGGTGATTTCCGAGGGGATGCCCGAAACGTCGATGATGGTGATCGGCTTGCCGCTGGCCGGCAGGCGGAACACCTTGGACAGGAAGTCGACCATCGTATCGCCGACCAGCATGCCTGAGAACATGAACTGGTAGCGCGGATCGCCCTTGATCTCGTCGACCTTGGCCTTGATCCGCATGTAGGGGATCGCGCCGTGGCCCTTGTCGAGCTTGCCCATCTCGTTCTGGAGCACCAGCAGCAGGTCCGAGAGCAGATAGGGTATCGGCGAATCCACGGTGATCCGGCCGACCTGTTCGGCCAGGCGGTTCTTCATCCGGGCCTGCAACAGGCACTTGGCGAGGATGTCGGCATCCAGTTGCCGCTCGGCGCCCTGCGTGGTCAGGAACACCTCGCAATGTTCCTCGAAATTCATCAGCCAGTACGGCATCTGCAGGTTCGTCACGTCCAGCAATTGCCCGGTGTGGCGGAACGCTTGTGCATATTCGCCATGCGGATCGATCATCACGATATGGCCATCGGGCGCCATCTCGCAGATGCGGTGCAGGATCAGCGCGGCGCTGGTCGACTTACCGGTGCCGGTCGATCCCAGCAGCGCGAAGTGCTTGCCCAGCAGCGCGTCGATGTAGACACCCGCGCGGATGTCGCGCGTGGGGAACACGGTGCCGATGACGATGCTGGACCGGCCATCGCTGGCATAGACCTGCCGCAAGTCTGCGCTGGTCGCCGGATAGACCAGCGCGCCCGGCACCGGAAAGCGCGTCACGCCACGCCGGAAGCCGTAAAGCCGCCCGGTCAGGCGTTCCTCGTCGCCTTCGCCCAGGAAATCGATCTGCGCGATCACGCCGCCTTCGAACGCCGCATCCTGCCGCTGGTTGCGCACCGTGGCCAGAAGCCACGAATTGCCCACGCGGATCTTCACCGGACAGCCGACCTGGCCCGACAGCGCGACGGAAGCGTCGTCATCGCCCATGCATTCTTTCAGCCGCGCCAGATCGATGCCGATCACGCCACCCGCCCCCGAGACATCGGCGACGAAGCCGATCGGCTTGCGCGCATTTTCGTGGCTGTTCGCACGAAGATCGGCGGGCTGGGCGGGCGACCCGGTTTCGAAACCCTGCATGCTCATTTCCGACATCACCCAATACCTCGAGCCGATCACGCGTGACCGTCGGGAGGTAATCCAGCTCGGTTAAAATGAGGCTAATGAAGGAGATGGCGCGGTTCTTGACACCGCCAACGCCCGCCTAGGGTCCTGACCCTAGACCAGCGCGAACAGGCGGCCGGCGATCCAGCCCATCGCCACCGACACCAGCACCGCGAACAGGCCATAGAGCAGCCCGTTGCGCTGGGCATTGACCGCCACGAACCGCTCGAACCCCTCCTTGGTCACCTCGACCCGGGTAATGGCTGACGCGACGACCCTGCCATCGCGCACCGCGAAGGTTTCGGCAGTGTAGGTGCCGGTCAGAACGCTCGAAGGCAGGGCGATGCGGGCCTGGTACAGCACCTGCCCGCTGATCTTCACCGCGCCTTCGTCCTGCCGGTACAGCCCCTGCCGCTGCATCAGGTCCACAAGCCCCGCGGAAAAGCGCTTCTGTTCGGCGGGATCGATCACCCCGATCGGCGAAAGCTGCAACCACTTGAGCCCCAGTTCGTAGATAGCCGCCGTCTTGTCATCCACGATCCGCGCGATCGGGCGCGACGAGGCGATCGCGTAATAGCTGGGGGCGGAGCGGAACTCGGTGCTGGCGGCGTTGATCCACATGCCGGCGACCTTCTGCTTCTCGCGCAGCACGATGGAACGGACCGGCCCTTCCAGCACCACGATGATATCGTAATCCTGCGCCGCGCGCGTGCCTTCCGGGCTGAGGATCGCGCCGAACAGCAGCAGGTCGGCCCCGGTAAAGCCCTGCCGCACCTGCACTTCGTGCTGCGAGATTTCCGGCACCAGAATCGGATCACGCGCACCGCCGAGCAGAAGCAGGCACAGTACCAACAGGGCGGACCGCAGCGCGATCACAACGGGATCACCGTGTAGATTTCGTCCGGCCGGTAGCCGAGCCCCAGCGCCATCCGCAGCGCCACCCCCAACACGATCACCGCCAGGATCAGGCGGAGCTGTTCGGGCTTCGCCTTCTGCGCGAACTGCGCGCCGATCTGCGCGCCCGACACCGATCCCACCAGCAGCAGCACCGCCAGCACGATATCGACGGCGCGCGTCGTCAGGGCGTGCATCATCGTCGTCGCCATGGTCACGAATAGGATCTGGAACAGCGATGTGCCGACCACCACGCCCACGCTCATGCCCAGGATGTAGAGCATCGCGGGCACCAGGATGAACCCGCCACCGATCCCCATCAGCATGGTGAGAATGCCCGTGGCCATGCCGAGCAGCAGCGGCGCCAGCGGCGAGATGTACAGGCCCGAGCGGTAAAAGCGCCAGCGCCACGGCAGGCTGGCCACCAGCGGATGGTGCCGTCGCTTGCGCGCGGGAAGCGCGATGCCAGCCTTCTGCGCGCGCAACGCGGTGATGCTTTCGTGCGCCATCAGTCCGCCGATGCCGCCCAGCAGCAGCACGTAAAGGATGTTGATGACGGTATCGATCTGCCCCAGCGACTGGAGCAGACGGAACAGCAACGCACCCAGCCCGGTGCCGATCACGCCCCCGGCCACGAGCACCGCGCCCATCTGATAATCGATGCCACCGCGCCGCGCGTGCGCGAACGCCCCCGAAACGCTGGCGCCCGTCACCTGGCTGGCGGCCGATGCGGCGGCGACCGTGGGCGGCACCCCATAGAAGATCAGCAAGGGTGTGGTCAGGAAACCGCCGCCCACCCCGAACATGCCGGACAGCAGGCCCGTCAGCGCGCCCAGCGCGACGATGACCAGACCGTTGACCGACAGGTTGGCGATCGGAAGATAGACGTCCATTACTGTCACGGCGTAGCGCAGCGCGACCGGCTTGGGAACGGCGGGCGCGCCTCTTTCCGAACAGTTTTCAGCCTTGTTCTGTCAGAACCCCGTGGCCAGGGTCAGCGCCGGTCCCGATCCCGGCGCCGCTTGGCCGGCCACGCGGAAGCGCCAGTCAGCGGAAAGACGCAGGGGAAACCGGCCACGTTGCACCACCAGGCCCGCGCGCGGGCCAAGGTCAAGCCGGACCGCGCCCTTCTGCCCCCCGCTCCACACTCCGCCGCCTGCGCGCAGATCGATCCCCCGCGCCAGCGGAACCAGGGCGCGGTCCACCACCGCCTGCGCGTCGAAGAAGGGTGTTGCCCCGGCACCACCGACCCATCCCGCCTGGGCGTAGACATCGCTCCTCAAACCCAGCGGAAGGGTGATCGGAGGTAGTTCGGTGACCGCCGCGATCGATGGCCGCAGCCGGGTGGCAAAGCTGCCCTGCTGCAATCTTCCCTCCACCAGCAGGGAAACCGGCATGGTCGGAACGGGGCGTGCCGAAAGCCCCAGCGCCAGTTGCCGGTCATCCACGTCGGACCGCACCGCCCCCGTAGCGCGAAGATAGGCCGTCAGCCGATGCCGTTCCTGCGGCATGATGCGATAGCGCAGAACGCCACCGGCCTGGCTGCCGCCATAGGCGGGCAGGCCGGCGGCAAGTGCTGTCCCGCTGCTGCCACGGCGCAGGAGGAACCATGCATCGCCAGACCAGCGCGCGTGGGGCGCGGGCGAGGCCCCGGCAGGCACCGCATAGGCTGCCGGCAAGGGATCGGTCCGCGTCGCGACGGCGGGGGCCCGCCGGACGTCGTCGCGTCCGTGCGGTGCCTCGCCCGGTGGCAAGGACCATCCCCAACCGCTCGCCCTGCTGGACCCTGCGAAGGCTGCATCGGCCGCGCCTGCCCCCTGGCCAACCGGCCATGGCCGCCGTTCCGCTTCCCGCACGGGAGCCATCCCGCCTGACGGCTGCAGCCACATCGAGACGAACGGAACCGACATCGGCGCCGACGACGCGACAGCCGCTTCCGTGGGAACCATCGGCGCCATCTTCCCCGGTGGCGCCAGCGTTTCGGGAGAAGGCAAGGCCAGCGCCATGGTGCGCAGCGCAATCCAGCCAGCAAGCACGAGGGCAAGCGACAGTACCGGCGATCCTCTCCGTCGCGATCCGGTTTCGGCGCCCCCGGTATGGACGCCTGCACCTGCCGGAGCCATCGTCATATCCGGGTTGCCAGTGCTGGATGGTCATGATGGCTGGTGTGATCCCACGCCGTCTGGCCGTGCCGGAGCGACGCCAGATAGGCCATCAACGCCCGCCGCCCGGCCATGATCGCGATCACGTTGGAGACCGGCGCTCTCAACACCGCCCTCACGCCTTCCGCCAGATCGTATTCGCGAGCCGTGAAAACGCCGCGTACCAGCAAACGCCAGCCGAGAAGAAACGCATTCACGCCGATCAGCCAGCGCAAGACATGCCCCAGCGGCACGGGTTCATAGTAGCCCAGAGCCCGCCCGATCATCAGGACCGGCGCCAACACGAGCAGAACATAGGCGGCAAGAAGCACCAGCGCATCCAGCGGCCCGCGCCGATCGCGCAAGCGCATCCATAGTTCGGCCGGCCGCAACCGCCAGCCCAGGCGGTCCCACCCCTGAAACGCGATTCCATGCATCCAGCGCGTCTTCTGGCGCACGGCCTGGTCCAGCCGCGCCGGGAAGAATTCGCGCGTGGCGACAAGGTTCCCGCGCGCATCCCGGACCCGCAGGAAGCGGGAGCGTCCGCCTTCCTCCCCGATCAACAAGCCGCATTCATAGTCTTCGGTCAGGCATTCGGGCGCGAACGGCTGGCTCGCGCCTCGCCGCGCCGCCACGGTTTCCAGAGCCGTGCGGGAAAACGCGCATCCCACGCCGGCCGCCGGCAGCCCCGCGCCCAGCCAGTCGCGCACGACCATGACCTTGCCATGCGCCTCGGCGAATTCATCGCAGTAATGCCCTCCGATCCAGCGCGATGTGCGCTGCGGCTCCGGCCTCACGGGCAACTGGACGAAGTCCGCCTCGTCCAGCGCGCTATCCAGCAGCGAAAGCGCCGCCGGGTGCACCATGTCCTCGGCATCGTGCAGGATCACGCTGCGCACGCGGAAGCGGCCGCGCCGCTCGTCTTCGCACATCGCTTCGTAAAGCCGGTTGAGACAGTCTGCCTTGGTGGTGGGGCCATCGCGATCGTGCGGCATTATGTAGCAAACGCACCAATGCGTAGATGGCTGTCATCCCTCGCGGTGGCGGCTGTCATCGTTTGCGGTGCCCTATGTGTCTGTTGGCATGCGGTAGGGATAAGTGGGCTTGAGTTCTCTGGACTCAAGATCATCCAGCAGATTTACGTCGAGGGGGCCTTCCAGAACGTAAGCAAAATAGGTCTCAAACTGGGCATTATAAATTGTGGTGTATTTGACGAAGCCTGTGAAATGGCAGGGGTAGGACGGTCTCCGACGCATCTTGAATCGGGGGCATTCAATACTCGCGCCAGCCAGAATTTGCAGGTTCAGGCTGTGCCTTCGATATGTCCGTTTACTGAATGCAGGCTCATTGCCGAGGTGGTATTCAATACTGAGAATTCTGGCAGTGCTCTTTCCTCGATTGGACAGTTCGAATTCGACCATAAACCCCTCGGTCGTGCCGAGGGGTGGCGGGTGCAGTACGCAACTGTCGATAGCTACAAACGCACGTTCAGCCAAAATTGCCGCGTTGCGGGTCTCAATAGCGATTTCGGCCGCAACCCTAGCTTCGCGATCGGCGATTTCATTCGATTTTCGAGTTTCTCGGAAAGTTGTCCAAACCAGGAACACGCCTATGGCGCTGAGTGCCATACCAATGACGGCTGCCAACGCCATAATATAGGACCAAAGCGCCGACTCCTTTTGCGCTACCAAGTCCTCTTCTGCACGCTCATTTTCACGCTCTTCGGCCTTGGCCTTGGACAAGCAATTTCTCTTCTCGATAGGGGAAGGGAGATTGCAGGATTGGCTTGCCTCTCGGCTTCTGTAAGTGGCGTATTCTGCTGCATTATTATGGGCCTGAATCTCATATTCCGATGAGATGCTATTTCCCCATGCCAATAGAAGTCCCGACGCAATAACAACGGGCAATCCAATGGCTAATCCAGACGCAACGAGTTTGCCCCTATCGCTTGCAGACATTGGACCAAGAACACCGCTGTAAATTTACCCCTGCTGATCTTGTTCCTGATATTCGGCTCAGAGTCCATCACCCCAATGTCTGCCAGCTTCCCGACCAGTTGCGCGTAAGTTACGTCCTTGCGCTTCAACTCGGCCTTGAGGAGCCGCTTCACGCGATCCTCCCATTCCTTTTCCTGAACCGGCATATGATGCTCCTATGATGCAAAACATCATCATAGGCGATACATTTGCCGTTGACAACGATACGTAATGTCATCATATGAAGTGCATTAGCACTGGAAACGATGACAATGCAGCACTTCCTCCTCTCCGCAGCCGCCCGCACCCTGAGCCTCAAGAAGGTTTTCCGGATGGGCGAGGAAGCCGCTTACCGCACGTTCTGCGAACTCCGCTGGCCGGAGACGGACGGCGAGGCGATCTGCCCCAAGTGCGGCTGCACCGAAACCTACAACATTGCCACGCGCCGCAAGTTCAAGTGCGTTGCCTGCCATCATCAGTTCAGCGTCACCAGCGGGACCATCTTCGCCTCGCGCAAGATGAGCTTCACCGATCTGCTCGCCGCGATCGTCATCTTCGTGAACGGCGCCAAGGGCGTTTCCGCGCTCCAGATGAGCCGCGACCTTGATTGCCAGTACAAGACGGCATTCGTCCTTGCCCACAAGCTGCGCGAGGCAATGGCGCTTGAGGACCAGCACCAGACCCTTGAGGGCGAAGTTGAGGTTGATGGTGCGTACTTCGGCGGTCACGTCCGCCCGGCCAACGAAAAGGCCAACCGCCGGGATCGTCGCCTTGCTGTCAATCAGTCGGGCAAGCGTCAGGTTGTCGTCGTCGGCCGTGAACGTGGTGGTGAATCACTGGTGGTAGTAGCCAAGTCGGAAGCCAAGGGCGGCGAAGCCGTTGCCGCTCGCATCCACCATATGTCTACCGTCCACGCGGACGAGGCTTCGCATTGGGATGACCTGCACGCCAAGTTCGATACGCGCCGCATCAATCACACGGTAGAATACTCGAACGAATGGGCCTGCACCAATCAGGCCGAGTCGTTCTTCTCGCGTCTGCGTCGCATGGAAGTCGGTACGCACCACCATATCGCAGGGCCGTACCTGCACCAGTACGCCGCAGAGGCTTCATGGCGTGAAGATAATCGCCGTGTGGACAATGGTTCGCAGGCTATGACGGTCGTTGCCGCTACTATGGCTTCGCGTCAGAGCCGTGCATGGAGCGGGTATTGGCAGAGAACGAATCAAGACTCTTGACATGTACAAATAGGGCTTTCGTGCGTGGCGATTGCCTCTTGTCGTTTGCGCCGACAAGGCATACACTGCGAACGCAAGAGGAGATAAACGCACTGCATATGATGGCGATGCAAATTTTGCGCTTGCACCACGCAACAAAATCGGCATTGGGCCGTTTTAACGAAGCCTTAGGCTGTTCATGGCAGATGCAGAATCGGTCATATATGTCAATGGCTCGGTCGTAACTCGAACGAAGGAGGAACAGGTGTCGACTTATATCGAACGCGCTGCAGACTTGCTGTTCCCAGCAGAGGGACGGCAAACACTGAACATTAAGTTTTTCGGCGTTGCCGATGGGCGCGTCAGCGCTGCCTCGCTTGCGGAGCAAATCCTCCGTGCCGAAGCCCAAATTACGGCGGGTAACGCTGTTTATGTGGAAGACGTTGACGCGGATTTGACATAAGTCACCGCAACACTTACCCGGCTCACATTAACCAAGTGAGCCGGGATTATGCGTTTCCGCGACTTTTATAATCACGTTTCAGGACTTGATGGTCCGTTTGTTCGCTTCGAAGACTTGAGGCGGATCGTGAACGCATACCACCAGGGCATTGGCCGTGTGGATGTGATCTTCGTGCAGCACCCTGAGCCCAATAGGCAGGCGTTCTATCGCCTAGCTGACAACGAGCGCTCAAGCCCTCACGATGAAGAATTCTCCATCGCCGAGATTGTCTGCTGCGATGGGCTTCGCGAACATCCTCGCGAACGGCGCTATGCTTGCACAAAAGAACTTATGCACGTATTTGATACACTTGAGCAGCGGGCAGACAGCCGAGAAAAATTTATAACTCTCATGCGTGAGATCCAGAACAAGCCCATGCCCCAGCATGAGAGCCCAATGTTCAGAAGTGAACTCGATACTCGCTGGATGGCGGCGATCTCGCTTTGCCCAAAGCATCTGAGAGACCCATTTGTGGCGGCTTATAAGGCCAAGCAAATCGCGGATTTTGATATAGCTGAGACTTTCCGCATACCCGAATGGGTCGCGCCATTTGTTATGGACGACTATTATGATGTTGCGTTTGAAGCTCTGATATCGGCGGAGTAGCTACCCACTCCCATTCCGCCAGCCACCCTCAAGCTGCGCGTCTGGCTTGGTAATCCGCCAAGACAACAGGGCACCTTTCCCCATACGCCGAGATTCGGTCACGCCCTTGCGCTCAAGCCGTTTCAGAGCGTGCCCAACGCGCTTACGGGTAAGAACGCGCAATGCCCTGTCAGCTTCGTTCATGCGCCTCTGCACCATGACCTTGACAGTCAGGTCATCGGTTGTCTGCCAGTGCTTTGCACCCCGGAGCATTTCCAGAAGCGAGCGTTGAAACTCGCCCCGGAACGCTGCGTTGGGCGGTGGCAGCATCTTAACCGGCAGCACCTGAAAATCGATCTCGGGATCAAACAGGCGCAAGGTCTGGTCTATGTGATCCAGCGCGGCGATCAGCCTGCCAGCTTCCTCTTGGATAGCTTGGATGCGCCCTGCGATCTCGGCGCGCTTCTTGATCAGTCCGTTTACAGTGAGGTTTGCCATATGCGGATATTACGCATCGCGTGCGATTACATCTATCCGGATGCTGGTGCGTTTGCTACATAATGCCGCGATCGTGGACGACGATCCGAAGGCGATCGTCGCGGGTGGAAGCGATCGCGGCGGCCAGCGTCGCCGGATCGTTGCGATAGCATCCGACGTAGAAGCGCATTTCCGCATGGGGCCATGCATCCAGGCTGTGCCGGATCATGGCTCCCACAACGTCCTGCTCACGCCAGGCCGGGACCAGCACCGCCGCAATTCCGCGCAAGGGCTGATCCGCCGGCCCTTCCAGCCTCCCCGTGCGGGCGCGGCCCGAGAGACGCAGCCACAGCCACAGCATGTCTATGCCAAGATCGTCGGCAGCGCCGATGACGAACCAAACCGCCGCGAACAGCAGCAATTCACGCTCGACAAGCCCGAGCGCGTACAGCGTTGCTTCCATCGGCATCCATCCCCCGCCTGCTGCATGGGCCAATGCGAAAAATTCGGAACAATATCGCTATGTGGCGATCAGACTAGGTCCACATGGCACCGCTGACAATGCATCCGAACCGGATGGATGCCTCGGATTTGGCGGAAATGCTGGACTTTTCAGAGGTGGCAATGCGCTTGCACGGCTTTTTCAACACGCTGAAATAATTACCAAAACCAAAATAACCTCAAGCTTTTATCGACGCGATCGATCATCGTTACGCGCATTTCCCGTGAAACAAACGGCGCTGGGAAGCGTATACGGATGCCATCATCATCCAACCGCAGGAAAGGGATTCCCATGCCGGGCGACAATGCGAAGAAGGCGCTGATCGACAGCCTGAACGGCCTTCTTGCCGATTACTTCACGCTCTATCTCAAGACCAAGAACTTCCACTGGCACGTCGCCGGCCCGCACTTCCGCGATCTGCACCTGCTGTTCGACGAACAGTCCGCCGAAATCTTCGCGCTGACTGACATCATCGCCGAACGGGTGCGCAAGAACGGCGGGGCGACGCTGACCTCGATCGGCGCGATCGCCGGCAAAGCCTCGATCAAGGATGACGACCGCGCCAAGGTCGACGCCATGAACATGGTCAAGGCCCTGCGCGATGACAACGCCAAGCTGGTGGAAGCGATCCGGAGCGTGAAGGAAGCGGCGACCGAAGCCGGCGACAACGCGACCGAGGGCATGGCCGACGACTGGACCGATCAGGCCGAACGCCGCGTATGGTTCCTGACCGAAGTGCTCGCCTGAAGAATACCGGCCTGAAGAATACTGGCCTGAAGTACGCGGTCAGAACGTTCCGCCGGTCCGGAAGCCGATGCCGCCGGGCCGGGCAGAAAAGCCCTGATCCACCAGAGGGCCGCTGATCTCCACGGGCAAGCCCGCGAGCGAGAGATCGGCGGTCCACCCGCCGGTGCCTGCCACCTTGAGCAGCAGATGGGCCATGCCGCCACTATCGGCCATCGGCACCACCAACGCGCCATCTTGGCACCGCGCCTTGCCCGTAAGCGGTAGCGGCCGGGGCATCAGCGCGCTCACCGGCGCCAGCGTCACCGTCAACGTGCCGGATGCGGACCGGCACCGCCCGTCGGCGAAATCGACCGCGAACTGATCGAAGCCGATCGTGCTGGCCGGCAATTGACCGAGGCCGTCGGGCAAGGGCAGGGAACCGGTGGCATCGGCCAAACGCAGCCCGCCCGCGCCGCCTCCGATCCGCGCGCGCAAGGGCGCTTGCCCGGTCCCCGCTGGCCGTTCAAGCCACGTCTCCGCCCGGCCGATCAGCAGCGGCAAGGGGCGCAAACCCGCATCGACGGTGCCCACCGGCACCGGGCCAATCCGCAGGTCATAAGCCCGGCCCCACCATACCGGCCCGTCGACATAGCGCGCCGACAAGGCCCCGCCGGCCCACCCCAGCACGATCCGCAACGGCATCAGCACGACCAGCGCCGCCAGAAACACCGCCGTCAGCACCGGCACCGCGCCGCGCGGCATCGCAGACGTCTTGCTGACCACAGTCATGTGCCGCTCCGGCGCAAGGTGGCATTCACCGCTACCGATCCGTCGGGCGCGGGCGTGACGGTCAGCGTATCGACAATCACGCCCGTGCCCGCCAACGCATCAAGCCAGGCGAACACTGCGGCGGGCCGGGCCGAAGCGATGACGATCGCGGTCACGTCGCTGCCGCGCGGCTGGTTGGATTGCAGCACAAACCCAGCCTGTTCGGCACTGGCGGCGACCGCCTGTTCGACCGGCCCCGTCCCTGTACGCGAGGCCGGGCCGGCGGGCCGGGCATCGAGCAGCCGCAGCGCCGCCATCAGCCGTTCCGTGCGCTGCACCGCCGCCACATGGCGCGCATCGGCAGCGTCGAAGGCGCGCCCCACGGGCAGCACGATGCCGTAGATCAGCACGATCAGGCCAGCGAGCGCGCCGGCAATCGTCACGAGCGTCCGTTCGCGCGTGGTCAGCCCCGTGTACCAGGCTTGCACCCGCGCGATCATGGCGCCCGCACCGTAATGGCAACCACCGTCGCCCCGGTCGGATCGGAGGCCAGCGACGGCGGCACGGTCACTTTCCAGCCCGCGTTCTGCAAGGCAATCAGCACGGCGTTGACATCCTCGGCGCGAGGCGCCGCCGCGGTGAACCGCAGCGTGCCATCCGCGCTGTAGCCCAGATCGCGCAGCCGGATCGACGGCACCGGCTGCATCGCCGCCAGCACCGCCGCCATCGGCGCGGTGAAGTTCGCCGCGCCCTGCCCGCGCTTTGCCATGTCCGCCGCCACCAGCCGCTCGGCGCTATCGAGATCGCTCGCAGCCGGAAACCGGCGTTGCGCCAGCGCCAGTGCGTCGCGCTCGCGCGCCGACGCCGCCAGCTCCCACTTGGCGATCCACACCAGCATCAGCACCAGCACCAGCAGCGCCACGACCGCCGCCATCCGCGCCAACTGCCCCCCTTGCATCCCGCTCAGGAAGCCCGGCGCGCGTGGCGCGTAAACACCCTGCCGCAAGTTCACCGGCGGCGCGCGATGGATAGCCAGCAAGCGCGCGTCGAGCGTTTCGGCAGCGAGCGCCACCGTTCCCGCGCCATCGGCAAGAAGGCCGATCAAGGCGGGTTCGCCGGCAAAAGCCGCAGCGGGCGTGCGCGCCAGCGGCTCGTCGCCCAGTTCCGCCACCACCATTCCGGCATCGGGGCGCGGCAGCACCAGCGCGGCCGGAACCAGCGCCGCCGCATCGAGCCCCGCTTCGGCCAGTTCCGCCAGCCAGCGGTCCATGTCATCCGCATCGACCGTCACGCACAACAGACGGCCTTCCGCTCTGGCGGCGGCGGCATGGCGGCGCGCGGAACCGATCCCCTGCGCTTCGGCCTCCAGTCTGGCGGCGGCGATCGCCTGTGCCGGCGGCATGTCGGGCATCGGGTGATCGCGCACCGGCGCCCGCGCGGCCGGCACCAGCGCCGTCACCACGTTGCCTTCCGCCAGCCGCCCCCATGGCGCTGTTTCGGCATCGACCATGAACGACCGTTCGCGGCCCAGACCGCCCTGTTCCACGCGCCACCAGCGCCAGCCGCCGCCAGAGCGGGCCGGCAGCAGCACGATCAGGCCGTCCGGCGGCCCGTCGGGCACGGAAAAGGCGCTTGCCGCATCCATCGCGGATCAGGTCTTCCCCGCGTGGATATCGGCGTTCAGGTCGCTGCCGCCGGGCTGCCCGTCCGCGCCCAGCGAGAAGATATCGAAGGGCTTGCCGTCGTTCCCCGGCACCTGGAACTGATAGGGATGTCCCCACGGATCGTTCGGCAGATCCTTCACATAGCCGCCGCTGCGATAGTTCTGCGGCAGCGCGAGATTGGCGGGCGGGGTCTTCAGCGCGGCCAGCCCTTCGCCCTGCCCCGGATAAGTGCCCATGTCGAGCCGGTACATCTCCATCGCCTGATCCAGCGTGGCGATGTCGCTCTGCGCCTTCACCACGCGCGCCTTGTCGGTGCTGGGCAGCACGTTGATCAGCACCACCGTCGCCAGCAGGCCGATGATGAACAGCACCACCATCAGCTCCACGAGCGAGAAGCCGTTGGGCGCGGGCAAGCTGCGTTGGTTTCGCATCGTTCCTAAAGTCCGGTCAGGTTCTGAAGCTGCAGGATCGGCAGCAGGATCGCAAGAATGATGAGCGCGACCAGCGCGCCCATCACCACGATGATGGCGGGCTCCAGCAAGGCCATCGCGGCGCTGGTGAAGCTTTCGAATTCCCGTTCGAGATATTCCGCCGCGCGTTCCAGCATCGGCCCAAGCTGCCCCGCCGCCTCGCCGCTGGCCGCCAGATAGACCAGCAGCGGCGGGAACGTCTCCGCCTCGCGCAGCGCGGTGGACAACGAACCGCCCGCGCGGACCTTTTCGGTGATCGTTTCCAGCGCCTGCCGGTGGACAGTGTTGCGCACCGTGCGCGTCGCCAGCTTCAACCCGTCGACCAGCGGCAGCTTGGCCTCGATCATCGTCGCCAGCGTGCGGGCGAGGCCCGCCGCGTGGACATCGCGCAGCAGCCGCCCGGCGAACGGCAGGCGCAACAGCAGGCTGTCGCAGCGGTACCGGAACGCCGGCCGCCGCAGCGCGCGGGCAAAGCCGAACGCCGCCAGCGCCAGCGCGATCAGCAAGGCCCACCACCACTGCGCCAGGAACTGCGAAACCGCGATGACCACGCGCGTCAGCAGGGGCAGTTGCCGGCTGGCGTTGTCGAACTGTTCGACCACGCGCGGCACCACCGAAATCATCAGCCCGGTCACCACCAGCAGCGCGACCAGCGAGAGCACCACCGGATAGGCCAGCGCCGCCACGATTCTCCCCCGCACTTGCGCCTGCCGTTCCAGCAGGTCGGCCAGCCGGTTGGCGATGGCGGGCAGCGTGCCGGAGTTTTCCCCCGCCGCGACCATCGCGCGATAGACCGGCGGGAAGCTGGGCTCCTCGCGCCGCATCGCCTCTGCCAGCGGCAGCCCTTCCACCACGCCGGCATGGACGCTGGACAGGATCGCGCGGGCGCGCGGCTGCTCGGTCTGCCGGGCGATCGTGCGCAGCGCTTCCTCCAGCGGGCTGACCGTCATCAGCGAGGCGATCTGGCGGGTAAACAGCGCCAGTTGCTTGGCCGAGAGGCGCGGCGCGAACAGGGCGATGCCACTGGTCGAAATCGCCGCGCGACGCGCCGATGCCGCGGCGTCCGGCCCGATCCGCACCACGTGCCAGGATCGGGCGGCCAGCTTCTCCAGCGCCTGCCGTTCGCCCGCCGCTTCGATCGCGCCGCGCCGCTCGTTGCCTTTGGGGTCGATGGCGAGATAGGTGAAACGCGGCATCACCCGTCCTCGCGCCGCATGATCCGTGCCGCTTCTTCCGGACTGGTCACGCCGTCGCGCACCAGGCGGCGCACCGCCTTGGCCAGACGCGGCGAATCGGCAAAGGCGTGCCTTGCGATCTCCGCTTCGTCGGCATTGTCGTGGATCATGCGGCGGATCGTCTCATCCACCCGCAGCGCCTCGAACACGCCGATCCGGCCGACGTAGCCGGTCTGCGCGCATTCTGCGCAACCGCGCGCGAGATAGACGGTGCGGCCCGGTTTCACCCCGATCAGCGCGTGCAGCGCCGCGTCGCTTTCGTGCGCTTCCCGGCAATGCGGGCACAGCCGCCGCACCAGCCGCTGTGCGATCACCGCGCGCAGCGTGGACGCGAGCAGGAACGGCTCCACGCCCATGTCGCGCATCCGCGTGATCGCGCCGGCGGCATCGTTGGTGTGGACGGTGGACAGCACGAGATGCCCGGTCAGCGAGGCCTGCACCGCGATGTCCGCCGTTTCGCGATCGCGGATTTCGCCGACCATGACCACGTCCGGGTCCTGCCGCAGAATGGCGCGCAGGCCGGCGGCGAACGTCAGCCCCACGCGCGCGTTGACTTGCGTCTGCCCCACGCCGTCCACAGCGTATTCCACCGGGTCTTCCACCGTCAGGATATTGCGCGCGCCGTCGTTGAGCTGGCGCAGCGCGGCATAGAGCGTGGTGGTCTTGCCGGATCCGGTGGGGCCGGTGACCAGCACGATGCCGTTGGGTTCGGCCAGCGCGCGGCGCAGCACATCCCCGGCGCGTTCATCGAGACCCAGATGGGCCAGATCCAGCCCGGCGTTCTCCTTGTCCAGCAGGCGCAGCACCACCCGTTCGCCCACGCGGCTGGGCAGCGTGGACACGCGCACGTCGACCAGCTTGCCGCCCAGGCTCAGGCTGATGCGCCCGTCCTGCGGCACGCGGCGTTCGGCGATGTCGAGCCGCGCCATAACCTTGATGCGGCTCACCAGCACCGGCGCGACATGCGGCGGCATCCGCAGCTTTTCCGCCAGCACGCCGTCCACGCGCATCCGCACGACCAGCGCCTGTTCGTAAGGTTCCACGTGGATGTCCGACACGCCCTGGCGCAGCCCTTCGGCGATCAGGCCGTTGATCAGCCGGATCGCCGGCGCATCGTCCGCGCTGTCGAGCAGGTCTTCCGCCGTGGGCAGGCCGAGCGCCAGCGGATCGAGCCCCTCGCCACCGATGCCCATATCCCCCGCCACCGCCGCCGCGCCGTCCATGGCATAGCGTTCGGCCAGCAGCTTCTCGTAGTCCGGCGGCGCGACCTTGCGCAGCGATACCGGCCGGCCAAGCGCGCGGCGCAAGTCCAGCAGCACGAACGGGTCCGCGCCCTCGCGCATCGCCACGGCAACGCCGTCCGCATCCTCGCGCTCCACCAGATAGCCGGCGTCGCGCGCGAAGCCATAAGGCAGCGCCGTCGGCGGGTTCGGGCTGGCGAGGACGGGCGGCTGGTCCATGGCTCAGGGCCGGGCGGGTTGCGCCGCGTCGGCCGGCAACGCTTCCGTCGACGGCAATTCGCTCGCCGCATTCGGGGCGATCACGGTATCCCCCGGCGCGACCGCGACGGCCTTGCCCGGCGCGACCGGCGGTGTGGCGCCGAGATAGTCCTCAACCAGGTCGTCGATGCCCGGCTCGCGCCCCGGCTCGAACGCGCGCTGCGCGTTGCGCACCACGCCATAGCGCCGCGCGGTCAATTCCTGCCGATCGTTGGCGTTGCGCATGATCGTGGGGCGGATGAAGACCATCAGGTTGGTCTTCACATGGCTGCGCCCGCGCGACTTGAACAGTTCGCCCAGCACCGGCACGTCACCCAGCAGCGGCACCTTCTGCAAGGTGCGCTGCTCGTTGTCGTCGAGCAGCCCGCCGAGCGCCACGATCTCGCGATCGCCCACGGTCACCGTGGTCTTGATCTCGCGCTTGTTGACGATGATGTCGTCCGACCGGCTGGAAACCGTGCCCGCGATCGAGCTGACTTCCTGCCGCAGGTCCAGCCGCACCTGGTCGCCCGCGTTGATCTGCGGCGTCACGTCCAGCTCGATGCCCACGTTCTGGCGCGAGATGGTGCGGAAGGTGTTGTTGAAATTGGCGGAAGACAACGCCTCGCCCGTCGCCACCGGGATTTCCTTGCCGAACAGGATCGAGGCGGGGACGTTGTTGTTGGTGGTGATGTGCGGCGTGGACAGGATGTTGGAATTCTTGTCGGTCGCGACCGCGTTGATCAGCGCGCCCAGATAGGTGTTGTTGCCCAGCTGGGTGAGAAAGCCCGAATAGCCGCCGGACGCCGCCAGGATCTTGCTTGCCGCGTTCTGCTTGAGCAGATCGCCCGCCGTGCTGTTGGTCGTGGTGGTGACGGTCGATCCGTTGACCACGGTGGTCGTCTGGTCGAGCTTGTTGGCCAGCAACCCGCCGGCGACATCGATGATGTTGGGCGAGGAATTGCCGAAATTGGTGACGGCGAACGGCTTGTCCTTGCCGCCGAACAGGAACTGCACGCCCAGCTCGCGCGCCACGTCGTTGGAAATCTCGACGATGATCGCTTCCACCAGCACCTGTTCCTGCGGGATGTCGAGCTGGCGGACGAGTTCGGTCAGGCGGCGCTGGTCGTCGGCCGGCGCGGCGATGATGATCGCGTTGGCGCCGGGATAGCGCGTGATCGTGGCCGTGCCGCGCCCGTTGGCGAGCTTGATCGCGCCGCTGCCGAGGCCGCCGGCGGTCGCCCCGGTGGGGTTCACGCTGGCCTTGCTGCCCGATCCCGCTCCGGTGCCCGCCGCCGCGCCGGCCCCAGGCGTGGTGCCGCCCAGCGTGCCCGCGTTCGAGGTCTGGCTGCTGCCAACACCGCCCAGCGAAACCGGGGCCTGCGATCCCGAGGCCACTTCCGTGCCGCCCTGGCCGCCCACCAGCCGTTCCAGCACCGGCACCAGCACCGCCGCATCGGCATAATCGAGCCACAGCACCTTGATCTCGCCGCCCGTCGCCGCCTTGGCATCGAGCTGGCGCGCCATCGCCGCCAACCGCGCCAGCGTATCGCGCTCGCCGCGCATCAGCACGGCGTTGGCGCTGTCCACCGCGACCACCGTGGCCAGCGCGCGGCCGCCCTCGCCGCCCGCCGGGATCAACTGGGTCAGCGCCGTCGCGATCTCGCGCGCGCCGGCGTGTTCCAGCAGGATCGTCTGGGTAGAGGCGTTGTCGCGATCGATCTGCGCCACCAGCGCGCGAATGCGCGCCATGTTGTCGGCATAGTCGACGATCACCAGCGAATTGCCGGACTTGTTGGCGGTGATCGCGCCTTCCTTGCTGACCAGCGGGCGCAGCGTTTCCACCGCCTGCGCCGCGTCGATCGCGCGCAGGCGCACGATCTCGGTGATCATCTGGTTGCGCGCCGCACCCTTGCTGCCGATGCGCGTGGGCTGGCTGGCCGCGCCTTCGGCCGGCTGCACGCGGAACGCGCCGTTGCCGGTCGGCACCGCCACCAGCCCGTTGGCGCGCAGGGTGGACAGGAACACCTCGAAGTATTCGGAGCGCGACAGCGGCCGTTCCGACACGACGCTGACCTTCCCCTGCACGCGCGCATCGACGATGAACGTGCGGCCGGTCACTTCCGCCGCATCCGCCACGAAGGCGCGGATGTCCGCCTCGCGCACGTTGAGCGTGTATTGCGCCATCGCCACCTGCGGCACAGCAATCGCCAGCATGGCCGCGGCGGCGAGAAAAGACCTGAAACGGGATCGGCGGAATCGGGATGATCGATGCTTCATGGTGCCAATGTTATCGCCAGCGGAAGTTGGCGGTCACCGCGACGCACGGTGACCGAAACGGAAGCGCCGGGGCGCAACGCGCCGGCCAGCATCGCGCCGTCGCCGGCGCCGGTGATCGGCTTGCCATCCACGGCGGTCACGACATCGCCGGGCTGGAAACCGGCACCACGAAACGCGGAGCCATCGCCGGTGGGCAGCACTTCGAGCCCTACGATGCGCCCGCTTTCCGCGCGCGGCCCGAAATTGATCCCGCGCCGCGCCGCATCGACGGTAAGGGCGCCTGCCCCTCCGGCCGGTGCGTTGAGGGCAGCTCCGCCAGGCGGGGGAACGGGATTGGCCGCGACCAGCCCCTGCGCGCTCGGCGCCTTGCCCGACTGGTCGATATAGAGCAGCTCCTTGGCGCCATTTCGCATCAGCGCGACGTGATCGAAGGCCACTTCGGCCAGGGTGACGCCAGGTACCACTTCATCGCCCGCGCGATAGACCTGCTGCACGCCGTCCTCGCCGGCGATGATCGCGCTGCCCCCGCCGCCGGGCAAGCCACGCGTTCCGAACAGCACCAGCGTCAGCGACGTCACCGTGCCGCCGCCCTGTGAGCCCGGCGCTGCCATGGCGGGGCCGCGATTGAAGGGATCGACCGCGGCATAGAGCGTCTTGCGCAACGGTGTGGGCAGCACCTTGGCGCTGTCCGGTCGCCAATCGCCCAGCGGAGATACCGGCGTGACGATCGCCCAGCCGATCGCCGCCAGGAGCACGGCGATGGCGATCGCGAGCAGCCACCACACCGTGCGCTGCAGCCCCGCCCCGATGCTCCAAATCCCGCCGTTTGCCGCCACGAATCGCACCCCCGTGCGTCTCCACCCTAACCCCGCGCAGAACGGATGTGCCCGGTCGCGCCCACGTTGTCCACCAACGCCGGCCGATGCCATGATACGCGTCACACCTCCCGCGCAATTCTCCGTCCGATATCGGGACTTACGCTGGTTGTCCCGGCAGCGGGATAGCGCCCGGCGCCGCATCGGCCGGGGGTTGATCGGAAGGAGGAAGATCGAGCGGGGCGTCATCGCCGAACGGACTGTCGAGACGGTTGCACGCCTCGAGCGGCCCGCCCAGAATGCCCTCCAGCGCATCGTCCGCGCGGGAGGCGGCAATGCGGTCGGATATATCGCGCGATGCCCGGTTGAAGTCGGCGAAGGCGCCATCTTCGCCCGTGGCGGACAGGCTCACCGCCTGGCCCAGCCAGGCCTCGGCAATCTGCTGGAAATCGTCGGCCTGCGCCTGCTCCTCCTCGGTTGGCGAACCGGACTGGAGAATGCCAGCCGCCACGGCGTTCGCCGCCGCGCAACCAATCGCCTCGTCATACCGCGCCGGCTGCGCCAGCGCAGCGCCCGGCCCCGTTGCGACCAGCAAGAGGGCCAACGGCCAGCACGGCATCATCCGGGTCGTCCGCCATCGCCTTGTCCGGACGCCGACGGCGATCCACGATCCCATATGCAAAGCCCCCGCGATCACGATCGATCGCCCCACCCTTGCCACCACGGCCCCATCGGGCGCAAGACGGAGGCCATGCTCTCCTTCCTGCCCGCTTCGCTTCATCGGCTGGCCCTGCGCTGCGCCCATGTGGTGCGGCTGCGCCTGTGGGGAGCGCTGCGTCTGGAAGTGCGCGGCTGCGCCGTGCTGGCGTTCGATCGCGACGGGCGGCTTCTGCTGGTGCGCCACAGCTACCAGCAGCCGGATCTGTGGATGCTGCCCGGCGGCGGTCTTGCGCGTGGCGAGGACGCGGCTGTGGCAGCCATGCGCGAGCTGGCGGAGGAGACCGGGTGTCGCCTTGTTCAGCCTGTCTGGTTCGGTTCCGACCGGATCGCCATGCCCGGCGGGTGGCGCAACCGCATCGAAATGGTGACTGGCCAGACCGACGACGCGCCCAGGGCGGACGGACGGGAAATCGCGGAAGCGCGCTTCTTCGCGCTCGAGACCCTTCCCGCCAGCATCAGCGCGGCGGTCCATCGCCGGGTCGCGCTCTGGCGCGAATGGCGCGAAACGTGAAGGCGGCGGGGTATTAACCTAACCCGCCGCGCGGTCTTCTCCGGGCCTAACGCCCGTCATCCTGCGATAGAAGCGCGAGAAATAGGAAGGATCATCGAACCCCAGTTCCGCCGCCACCTGCACCGCGCTGGCGTTGGTGTAGCGCAGCAGGCGCCGGGCCTCGAGCGCGAGGCGCCGGTGGACGACTTCCATGGGCGAACAATCGAGGCCGGCGGCCGTCAACCGGGAGAGCGTGCGCCGCGTCATCCCCAGCGCACCGGCATAGAAATCCAGCGGACGATGTTCGCGATAGTGCAGTTCCACCAGGTGCCGGAAACGGTGCAGCCGCCGGTCCGCCAGCGCCCCCGCATCCTGATCGCGATCGGCATGGGTCAGCGTCCGCACCAATGCCTCGGCCAGCGCCAGGAACAGCGGATCGCGCTCGCGCCATTCGCGCTGGAGTTCCAGCATCTCCTCCGCCAGCCAGAAGGCCCGCGTGGCCGGCCGCGCGTCCATCGTGCCGGCGCCGCCCTGCGCCAGCGCCGCCAGCAGGCTATCCGCCGGCCCCGTGGCGCGCGCGGCAAAGTCGGTCGACAGCGTCAGGACATAGCCCGACGTGCCGTGCCGGAAACGGAACCCGTGGACCATGCGCGGCGGCGCGATCACCCGGCATGGCCCGTCCAGCGACCGTTCCGTGCCATCCAGCGTCAGCAGCACATGCCCATCGCGCACCAGCAGCACCTGGACGAAATCGTCATGCCGGTGCGGCGCGATTTCCCAATCATGCAACGCGCTGCGCGCCGCGATCGTCTCGATATGCGCGAAGCCCCCGGCAACGTGAGCGCCAGTCTCGCCGTAAAGCGCGTAGGTAGGGATGAGCGCAGGGTCAGCCATGTCCCGATAATACCATTTCTTTGTCCGCACTCTCCCTTTCCTCCCGGCCGGGTTTTGTCAACCTTGGGCCGGCAGCCGTCCAGGGCTGCATGCGTGGGAGAAGTCGATGCGTACCCAGGTCGCCATCATTGGCGCCGGCCCGGCCGGCCTGTTGCTCGGACATCTGTTGAAGGCCGAAGGCATCGACTGCGTCGTTCTCGAACGGCAGACCCCCGACTATGTGCTGGGCCGCATCCGCGCCGGCGTGCTCGAACAGATCACTGTCTCGCTGATGGAACGCCTGGGCCTCGATGCCCGGCTCAAGGCGGAAGGGCTGGTCGAGGAAGGGTTCAACTTGGCCGATGGCGAACGGCTGATCCGCATCGACGTGGCCAACCTCACCGGCAAGACCGTGACGGTCTATGGCCAGACCGAAATCACGCGCGATCTGATGGATGCCGCACCCGATCGCGGGCTGGCGGTGATCTACGGCGCCGAGGACGTGGCGCTGCACGCGATCGAAAGCGACGCGCCCTATGTCACCTTCCGCAAGGATGGCGCGGACCAGCGCATCGACGCGCGCTTCATCGCCGGCTGCGATGGCTTCCACGGCCCTTCGCGCAAGGCGATCCCGGCTTCCGCCGCGCGCGAATTCGAGCGGGTCTATCCGTTCGGCTGGCTGGGCATCCTGGCCGACGTGCCGCCGTGCAACCACGAGCTGATCTACGCCAACCACGAACGCGGCTTCGCGCTCGCCTCGATGCGCAGCCACACCCGCAGCCGCTATTACGTGGACGTGCCGCTGACCGAGAAGATCGAGGACTGGAGCGACGAACGCGTGTGGGACGAGCTGGCGATCCGGCTCGGCCCCGATGCGGCGGCGAACATCACGCGCGGGCCGGCGATCGAGAAATCGATCGCGCCGCTGCGCTCCTACGTGTTCGAGCCGATGCGCCATGGCAGCCTGCTGCTGTGTGGCGACGCCGCGCATATCGTGCCGCCCACCGGCGCCAAGGGCCTGAACCTGGCCGCCAGCGACGTGCACTATGCCGCCGAGGCGCTGACCGGCTTCTTCCGGCGCGCCGATGCCGATGCCATCGCCGGCTATTCGGCCAAGGCGCTGGCGCGCGTGTGGAAGTCGGAACGGTTCAGCTGGTCGCTGACCAAGCTGATGCACCGCTTCCCCGATGACGGGCCGTTCGAGCGCGCGATGCAGGTGGCGGAACTGGACTACATCGCCTCCAGCACGGCGGCGCAGACCAGCATCGCGGAAAACTACGTCGGCCTGCCGGTGTGACCGGCGCGCCCCGGGCGGTGGCGCTGCGCCAATAAGGCGCCGGTTTTCGTCATATCGTCACTCAGCCGTCACATAGCTGCATCAGATAGGCGCCATCCATAGCGGATGGGGCCAATGCGTCAGATCGACATCCTCCTCACCGGCACGCTCGCCGGCGGACACGACAGCTTCCTGCACGACGACCTGCGCGTCGTTTTCCACGCGTGGAAATGGTCGTCTCCGCCGCCGCTGCTCGATGGGCGCCCGTGGGCCTTCGTGGACTGGGTGCTGCCCGAGATGTCGGGCCTGGAGCTGTGCCGCCGGCTGCGCGCCGATCCGCAGACCGAAGCCGCGCACGTCACGATGATCCTGGAGGAAGACGATGCCGAGGCCAAGCGCCGCGCGTTGCGCGCCGGCGCGGACGATTACATCGTCGCCCCGATCGACCGGAACACCGTGCTCGATCGCGTGCTGTCGGTCCAGTTGCCGGACCACGAGGCCCCGGCGCGCACGCTGAAGCTGGGCGACCTGACGCTCGATCTGGCCGCCCTGCAGGTGCGCTGGAAGGACAAGCCCGTCCAGCTCATGCCCAACGAGTTCCGCCTGCTGCGCTACCTGATGGAGCAGCCCGGCCACGTCTTCTCGCGCACGCAGCTGATCGCCGCGCTGGGCAAGCATGGCCAGCCTATCGACGAACGCACCGTGGACGCCTGGGTCAGCCGCCTGCGCCGCGCCCTGCGCGAAGTGGGCGCGGGCTATCCGCTGCGGACCGTCCGTTCGATGGGCTACGTCCTCGACCGGCCGTGAGGCTCGTCTCCCCGTAAAAAAACGGGCCGCTCCCGAAGAAGCGGCCCGCCCTTTTTCCGGATCGTCAGGCCCGGTCAGGCCATCAGAACTTGGCCCCGGCGCGCAGACCGATGGTGCGCGGCGTGGTGGGGACGATGTAGGGGCGCTGCCCGCAGCTTCCGCAGGCCTCGAAGCGCGAGAGCTCGCCCCGCTCATCGAACACGTTGGAAACATAGATTTCGAGCGAGAATGCATCCCATTCGGCGCCCGCCGCCAGGTTCATCTGGCCATAAGCCTTCAACCGGCCAAGCTGCGCTGAGGGGTTGATGACATTGCCGGAAAAGGTCTCATAGGTCGCCGTCCGCAGGTCCGACGCCGCCGAACTCTGGTAGGTTCCGTTGACCTGGCCATAGACCTTTGCCGCCCCCATGGGCACCGTATACCGCAGCGTGCCGCTACCCTTGAACTGGGGGGTCACCGGCAGGCGCGTGCCTTTCGGTGCCGACACGAGGTTCGCCTGTCCATTGGGCCCCGACGCCGTACAGGTAAACGTGGGATCGTCGAACAGGCAAAGATTCTGTCGCGTCTTCGCGTCGGCGTAAGCCGCAGCCATCGTCAACGTGAGCGGACCGCGACCAACCCCGACGTCGATATCGACGCCGCGGATACGGGCATTGGGGCCGTTGTGAATCTCCGTAAAGCTGTTCGCACCCAGATAGGCGAACTGGAACCGCTTCCAATCCTGCTGATAGATCGCGCCATTGAGACGGATCAGACCATCCGCCAGCGTCGTCTTGAAGCCGAGTTCGTAGTTGGTGAGGTAATCAGGCTCATAATTCGCCACATCAGCGCGGCGATTGATGCCGCCCGGACGGAACCCGCGTGACCAGGTGGCGTAAAACATCAGGTCCTTGCTCGGCTTCCACGTCGCATTGAAACGGTAGGTGCCGCCACTGCCCTTGGCATGGACGGGATTCACCGATCCCGTGCTGTAGTTGTAAACCCCGAGGTTGGTGCAGGGGCTGCCATCGACGGCGGCGGGCAGCAACGATGGCGTGGGATTGCCGGCAAGTTGCGCGTCACGCAGGCGCAGCCCGCCTGGCGTGAAGCAACCAGCGACGCCGGTCCGTGTCGAATATACCGCGTTCGGCGGCACCGAATTGCTGCTGGATGCCTGATCGAAGGCCGGGTTACGACCAAATCCGAAGAAGCCGATCAGCGAATTGTCGTACATGAATGCACGGCCGCCCGCGGTCAGCGTAACGTTGGGCGCGATATCATAGCTCAGTTCGCCAAACGCAGCGAGATCCCGATCCACGCGGTACTGCTGGGTCAGCCACAGAGTGCCCGGCATACCGTTGACCGACAGGTCCGGGGCAAGACCATTGACCTGGTAGTCCTGGTGAATCTGGTTGGACTGCCGTTGATAGAAAAGCCCCGCGACCACGCGCACCGGCTCGCTACTGGGCGAGGCGAGGCGCAATTCATGGCTCATCTTCTTGAAGTGGTCGGTCCCCACAATCCGCTGACGTGGGTCGATGGTTTTCCCGGTGCTGTCCTGGAAAAAGAAATAGCCCGCGTTGCCCCCTACCGAGGAGTAAAGCGAGTCATACGCTTCGGCGTAGTCGGTGTAATCGCTCGACTGGATATCCTTCCGGTCCAGATAGGCGCCAGCATAGGTCACATCCCAGTTGCCGAGCTTGCCTTCGATCGTCAGCGCGGCCTGGATGAATTTGTCGCTGCGATACTCCGGCAGAAAATGCTGCACCTGAAGATCGCCCACGCGCGGATCGAAGCCATACGAGCCGTGGCTCTTGGTTTCCTGGTACATAACGGCCGGCGTTACCGTCCAGTTGTCGTCCAGATCAACCTTCAACGCCGCGCGCCCACCATAGACCTCGGTATCGTTGTAGTTCTTTTTGACGAACTGCTTGTTGTCCACCGCAATGCCGCCATTCTTGGCGGGCGGGCAGCCAAACGGATTGGTTTCCGGCAGGAAAGAGCGGCAGCCTGCCACGTTATCGATGAAACCGGCATCGCGCTCGTAGAAGCCGACCACACGCAGCGCCGCGCGTTGCGAAAGCGGCAGGTTCAGCATGCCTTCGATCTTGCCGCCCTGGCCGCCCTTGTGAACGGTGTTCACCTCCCCATCGATGCTGCCATAGAAGCCGCTGGTATCGGGCTTGTTGGTGATGATGCGGATCGTGCCCGCTTCCGACGAAGCACCATAGAGCGTGCCCTGGGGACCGGACAGGCTTTCGATACGGGCGATGTCATAGATGTGAACGTCGAGGTTGCCGCCGATCGTCGTCACCGGCTGTTCGTCGAGATAGACGCCGACCGAGGGCAGCGATCCCGAATGGTTGCCGTCCCCGCCCGAAGCCACGCCGCGCATGTATACCACGTTGGTGCCCGGCGTGCCGCCCAGCGCCTGGAACGTCACCGACGGCAATTGCTGCACATAATCGGTGAACTTGGTGACGTTGAGCTGCTCCAGCTTCTGCGTGCCCAGTGCCTGGATCGCGATCGGCACGTTCTGGAGATTCTCGCTGCGCTTCTGCGCGGTCACGATGATGACGTTGGGATCGCTGTTTTCGGCCGCGGACTGCGGTGTTTCCTGCGCAAAAACAGAGGAGGATGCGAGAGCCGATCCGGCCAGAAGCGCGAGCCGGGAGAAGCTACGAAAACCTGCACTCATGATGGAACCGCCCTGATCTGATGCGTTATGACTGCGGTTTGTGACGCGCAGCAACATAACGTCAAGATCGTTGCAATTCGCAACTATCGTTCGTTACCGACCGTGGCCAAATTGCAACGATGCCGGCACTTGCGGATAACGCGTGAGAACATCCCCCAGCGCATCCCGCAACGGCGCCAGAAACGGCTCGAACGGCTTCCATGCCTCGGTGCCGTCACGATAGATCGGCTGGCGCACCTGCTCCGAACTGGCCGTCCGCACGGGGCGCGCGGTTTCGTGAAAGGCCAGGCAGGCTTCCTCGAAAGGCAGGCCGCAGGCCGCCAGAAGCGCACGCACCTCGGCCTCGGTATCGTCGACCATGCGTTCGTAGATCACGCGGTGGACATGCCCCGGCAGCACCCGATCAATATGCGCCATGAGCCGCACATAGTCGCGATAATAGCGCCCCATGTCGGCAAGATCGTAGCTAAATCCCTGACCGCGCGCGAAATGCTGCTTGAAGTTGGAGAAGCAGCAGCCGAGTGGATGCCGCCGCGCATCGATGATGCGGGCACGGGGCAATATCAGCCGTATCAGCGGCACATGCACCCAGTTGTTAGGCATCTTGTCGATGAAGATCGGCCGGGCCGTATGCCGCTGGACGCGCGTCCGCTCGATATACTGTTCGCCCATCTCGCGCAGTTGCGCGGCGGGCAGCGCGGACAGCCCTTCCGGATAATCCGCGACATCCCGCGCCAGCAGCGCGATATCGGGCAGCTCGCTGGTCCCCTCCACCTGGCTGTGGCTGGCGAGAATCTGCTCGACCAGCGTAGAGCCGGAACGCGGCATGCCCACGACGAAGATGGGATCGGCCGCTTCCGCCCCCGCGCCGTCAAATGCCGCGAACAGGGCCGGCGTGGCGGTCGCGATCATGGCGTCCACCTTTCGCTCGGTCTCGTCGGCGCGATAGGGAATACGCGCGCGCCGCCGCGCGTTTCCCGCAGCATAGCTTGCGAAGGCCGCTTCCACCTCGCCCCGGTCTTCGAGAGCCTTGCCCAGCGCGAATTCGAGGTGCCACGCATCCTCCTCGGCGATGCCCGGCGCTTCACGCGCCGCCCGCATCGTGGCGATGTCCTGATCGGTGAAGCGCACGGTCTTGAGGTTGGCGAGGCTCCACCACGCTTCGCCGAGCGTGGGTGAAAAGTCGAGCGCACGCCGGTAGGCGGCGATACCGTCCGCCTGACGTCCTACCGTCTTGAGCATGTGGCCATAGCTCATCCACACGCGCGGCTGGTCGGGCGCCTGCTTCAGCACCAGTTCGTAAAGCGCCAGCGCCTCGTCGAATTCGCCGATGCGACCGAACGCCGCGGCCTGCAGATTGGCGTGCCCGGGATTGTCGGGGTCGTCCGCTGTCACGCGCTGCAGTTCGTCCAGCGCCTCGGCCGCGCGGTTGGTCCGGTACAGTACCAGCGCCAGATTTGCGCGCGCGGGCGTGAAATCCGGCGCCAGTTCAATCGCCCGGCGCAAGAGGTTTTCCGCGTCGGTGTAGCGCCCGATCCGCCCCGCGAGTTCCGCGAACATGCGGATGGCGCGGACGTCGAACGGATCTTCCTTCAGCAGCGCGCGCAACAGCGGTTCGGCTTCGTGCAGCCGGTTCTCGTTCATCGCGGTCGCCGCCGCGATCAGCCGCGGATCGTAGGACGCGGCGGGCGCGCGGCGGGAAGAAATGCCAACATTCGTCATCGCCGCATCACAAACATGCTGACGCCGCGCAATCAAGCGATAGTCTGCATTGAAACGATCTTGAGGGAATCACGGATGGGCAAGCCCGCGCGGGGGTTGGGGTTCTGGATGACGCTGGCGCTGGTCGTCGGCAACATGATCGGATCGGGTATCTATCTGCTGCCGGCAACGCTGGCGCCGCTGGGCATGAACCAGCTGGCGGGCTGGGGCGTGACGCTGGCCGGCGCGCTGTGCCTGGCCGGGGCCTTCGCGAGGCTGGGCGCGCGGATGCCGCTGGCCGGCGGCCCCTATGCCTATGCCCAGGCCGCTTTCGGCCCTGCCACGGGCTTCATCACCGCCTGGAGCTACTGGACGATGATCTGGGCCGGAAACGGTTCGATCGCGGTGGCCGTGGTCAGCAATCTCAGCCTGATCTTTCCGTGGATCGGCCAGACGCCGGGCCTGCCCGCGCTGCTCGCGGTCGGCTGCGTCTGGCTGCTCACGCTGGTCAACATCAGCAGCACGCGCGCCGTGGGCGATCTCTCGATCGTGACCACAACGCTGAAGCTGGTGCCGCTCGTCGCGCTGATCGGCCTGGCGCTATGGTGGTTCGCCACCGGCGCCCCGCGCGCCGCGCAACCGCCGGTGCCGATCTCGCCCGGCGCGATCGCCAGCGCGGCCGGCCTCACCTTCTGGGGTTTCCTCGGCCTCGAATCCGCCACGGTGCCGGCCGACAAGGTGGAAAACGCCGACCGCGTCGTCCCCCGCGCGACGCTGATCGGTGTGGCTCTGACGGGCCTCGTCTATATGGGCATTTCGCTGGCCTTCGCCGCCTATATGCCCGCGCCGGAAGCCGCCGCGTCTCCCGCGCCGGTGGCCGACCTGCTGCGCAAGGCGTTCGGCGGCGGGGTGGCCGAAGTGGTGGCGCTGTTCGCGGCGATCAGCGCCTTCGGCACGCTCAACGGCTTCATCCTGCTGCAAGGCGAAGTGCCGTGGGCGATGGCGCGCGGCGGCGTGTTCCCGCGCTGGTTCGCCAAGGAAAGCAGCCGGGGCACGCCGGTCCGCTCGCACGTGGTTTCCAGCGTGTTGCTCACCATCGTCGCCCTGCTCAACTACGGCAAGGGGATGGGCGACCTGTTCCAGTTCATCGCCTCGGTCAGCCTCGCCGCCGGGATGCTGTCCTACTTCCTGTCGATGGCGGCAGCGATCCGCCTGCTGCCGGGCGAACGGCCGATGATCGCGATCGCCGCCGTCGGCGCCGCGTTCATCGTCTGGGCGGCCTGGGGCCTCGGCGCCGAAGCCCTGGGCTATGGCGCGCTGTTCGTGGTGGCGGGGGTGCCGGTGTACTGGGCGGTCAGCCGCGGTGGAGCATCTTCCACAGCACCGAACGGTCGCGGATGATCGCGTGCGCGGCGTTGTGGCCGGGGGCGCCGGTCACGCCGCCGCCGGGGTGCGTGCCCGATCCGCACATGTAGAGCCCCTTGATCGGCGAACGGTAATCGCCATGCCCCAGCACGGGGCGGGCCGCCCACAATTGATCGAGGCTCATGTGGCCGTGGAAGATGTCGCCACCGATCAGCCCGAACTTGCGTTCCAGATCGAGCGGCGAATGGATCTGGCGCGCGATCACCGCCGCCTTGAAATTCGGCGCGTGGTCGGTGACGGTATCGATGATGTGATCGGCCACCTGTTCGCGCACGTCGTCCCATGATTGCCCGTCGGGCAATTCGGGGGCGAACTGCTGGCAGAACAGGCTGGCGACGTGTGCGCCCTTGGGGGCGAGGCTGTCATCGACGGTCGACGGCAGCTTGATCTCGACAATCGGCTTCTTCGACCATCCGAACTTCTTCGCATCGTTGAACGCGGCGTCCATATAGTCCATGCCCGGCGCGATGATGATACCGGCGGTGTGGTGTTCGGCCCGCTCCTTGCCCGGCAGCACGGTGAAGTCCGGCAGTTCGGACAGCGCCACGTTCATGCGGAACGTGCCCGAACCGGTCTTGAAGTTGGCGATGCGGCGCCGGAAGTCCTCGTCGAGATCCGAACCATCGACCATCTGGCGGTACAGCAGCGCCGGACCGACATTGGCGGCGACGATCGGGGCATAGAGCTCCTCGCCCCCCTCCAGCTTGACCCCGGCGGCCTTGCCATTGTTGACCAGCACTTTCGCGACCGGACTTTCGAGGCTGATCTCGACGCCGGCGTCCTCGCAGGCCCGCGCCATCGCCTGCGTGATCGATCCCATGCCGCCGACCGAATGGCCCCAGGCGCCGAACTTGCCGTTCACCTCGCCGAACACATGGTGAAGCAGCACATAGGCCGAACCGGGCGTCGATACGCCGGCGTAGTTGCCCACCACCGCATCGAACGCGAAGGCGGACTTGACGTGATCGTCCTCGAACCAGCCATCGAGGAATTCGCGCGCGGATTTGACGAAGATGTCCAGCAGATCGCGCTGCGTGGCGATGTCCATCTTCGCCAGCGGCCAGCCCTGTTGCGCCGCCGCCAGCAGCGCGCGCACGCCACCGCCGACATTGGGCGGCGATTGCAGCGCGATGTCGCGCAGCACCTGGGCCACCTTTTCCAGCGCGGCATCGTACTTGGGATAGGCTTCGGCATCCTTCTGCGAGAAACGAGCGAACTCCGCCTCCGTCCGCCCCGGCGCGCCGCCCAGCTTGAGGTAGGTATCGGGGAAGGGAAAGAAGTTGCTGATCGTCCGCTCGATGATGCGGAAGCCGCGATCGTGCAGCCTCATGTCCGCGATCACCTTGGGGCGCAGCAGGCTGACCGTGTAGCTTGCGGTGGAATTGCGGAAGCCGGGATGGAATTCCTCGGTCACCGCCGCGCCGCCCACCACGTGCCGCCGTTCCAGTACGCGCACCTTCATGCCGGCCTTGGCGAGATAGAAAGCGCAGACGAGGCCGTTGTGGCCGCCGCCGATGATGATTGCGTCGTAGCGGTTGGTCATGTGCTGCTCTCCGTCGAAGGGCAGTGATGCCCACCCCTAACCCCTCATCAAGCGGGAGGGGAACCTTGTTGCCCTTCTTTCTCCCCTCCCGCGTGAGGGAGGGGCCGGGGGTGGGCCTTGCTTACTTCCGGCTCCACCCTGCCGGCGGTGCCTTGTGCAGGCGCGCTTCGGGCACGATCGCGCGGATCTTGCGCGCGAAGCTGCGCAGGCAGACCTCGCTCGCGCCGATCGGACCGGCGCCATAGGTCTTCGAAGCCATGCCCTTCTGGATGCGCTCGATCAGCCAGGTATCCTCCTGGTTGACCACGCGGTTCACGCGCCAGTTGGCATAGCGCACCAGCTTCATCTCGCGCCGGTCATCGGGCAGGGCGAACGCCATTTCGCGCAGGACGGTCGTGGTCGGCGATACGGGCAGCCACTGCATGAAATCGATCTGGTCGGCATAGATATCGAACGCGATGTTCGGCCAGAGCTTGTAGTAGAGCCAGCGCTGCCGGCTTTCGGGCGGCAGATGCGGCACGTCGGGCAGGTGCGTCTGGTAGAACCGCTCCCAGAAGTTGGCGGACGGCTTTTCCACCAGATCGCCCTTCATGCGATCGGCCCAGCCGTGGTCGGAAATCTCGTAGGAGCGGCCGAAGATGCGCGTCAGCCCGTCGTGCGCCACCGGGATGTGCAGGTTGTCGGAATAGTTGTCGCCCACGTTCTTCCAGTTCACCGCACGTTCGCGCAGGCGCACGTCGGAAATGCGCCGCATTTCCTCAAAGCGATAGGGCGCGACCTCTTCCTCGAACGGCGCCATCATTTCCGCGACGGACGGGAAGCCCCGGTCCTCCAGCCGCACGAACACGAAGCCACGCCATACCTCCACCGAAACCGGGGCCAGGCCGTTCTCTTCCAGCTTCAGCGCCGGATAGTCCGATTTCATCGGCACGCCCGAAAGGCGCCCGTCGGTTTCGAACACCCAGGCGTGATAGGGGCAGACGAACTTCTTCACGCACCCGGCATGGCCTTCGACCAGCCGCATCGCGCGGTGGCGGCAGACGTTGGTGAAGGCGCGGATCTGCCCATCGTCCCCGCGCACGGCCACCACGCTTTCGCCAAGGTATTCCAGCGTGCGGTATTCGCCGGGGAGCGCAATATCGCTTTCATGGCACACGATCTGCCAGGACGGGCGGAGCACCTTGTCCATTTCCAGCGCGAAATATTCGGGATCGGTGTAGAGCCAGCCCGGCAGGCTCCAATCGGCGTCGGGATCGACATCCGCGGACGAAATGCTTTCGAAGGCAGACGACAGGTCACCCATGGTTCAATCTCCGCGTTTCCCACGACATCGCAGATGCCGGTGTTCCGAATCCGCCACCGAATCCGTCCCGCCGACAGCTTGTTGAACGAACGTACAACAAAAGGTAGAATGCGCAAGATGAAAGAGCCGGCCTTCAAACGCGCCGAACCCGACGCCCGGCGGCAGAGCCTGATCGAAGCCTGCGCGCGCGTGCTGGGCCGCGTCGGCACCGCCGGTGCCAGCGTGCGCGCGATCGCGCAGGAGGCGGGCGTTTCGCCGGGCCTCGTCAACCATTACTTCGACGGTGTGGATGCGCTGGTCGCGGCGACTTACGCCCATGTCGACGGCATGGTGACCGGCGCGCTCGACGCTGCGGTGGGCGAGGCCGGACCGGATGCGCGCGACCGGCTCGACGCGTTCGTCACCGCCAGCTTCGCGCCGGGCATCGCCGACCGGCAATTGCTGGCGACATGGGTCGCGTTCTGGGGCCTCGTCACCGCGCGGCCCGACATCGCCCGCCAGCACGACGAACAGTACGCCGGTTTCCGCGAACGGCTGGAAGGCCTGCTGGCCGGCTGCGGCGTCCCCGCCAGCGAACTGCGCCGCGCCGCCATCGCGGTCACGGCGCTGGTCGACGGCCTGTGGCTCGAACTGTGCCTGTCGCCCGGCTGCTTTGCGGTGGAGGAAGCGAGCGGGATCGCCCGCCGCTTCCTCGATACGATCGTGCCGCCCCGGCCAGCCTGATGCCGGACGCGAGAGCCTACTTGCTCAGGTCGGTCAGCACGCTCAGGTAATACGCCACGCCGGGGCGGATATTGCTGAGCCGGATGCGCTCGTTGAGCCCGTGCGAAAACTCCTCCGACACCTTCCCGAACACCGGGCTGGCGCCATAGCTGGGCACGCCGACATGGCGGAACCACATCGAATCCGATGCGCCCGACGATTGCGAGGGGAACACCGCCACGCCCGGATAGACCTTCGCCATCGCCTTCTCCACCGCCGCGGTGAAATCGGGCCGCATCGGCGATGCCGGGGTGGCCACCGATCCCTCGGTCACATCCGAGAACTTGACGGCGGGCGAAGCGGCGACCTTCTCCAGTTCCGCCATGATCTCGGGCAGCGGATGTCCGGGGAAGATGCGGCAGTTGATATTGGCGGTGGCGCGTTGCGGCAGGGCGTTCAGCGCGTGTCCGCCGTTGACCATCGTGGGCACGCAGGTCGTGCCGATCATGCCCACGGTCGCCGGGTTGGCGCGCAGCGTGGCGATGGCGGCTTCGTCCCGGGGGTTGGCGGCGAAGGCGCGCTTCGCGGCCGCGATTTTCGGATCGCTATCGAACTTCGCCGAGCTTTCGAAGAAGGCCTTGGTCAGCGGGTTGAGTTCCGGCGTGAAATGGTAGGCGCCGATCCGTTCCAGCGCGGTCGCCAGCTGGACGATCGCGTTTTCGGCGCGCGGCGCGGAACTGTGCCCACCGGGGTTGGTCACTTCCAGCTTGAAATCGCCGTAAGTCTTTTCGGCGCCATCCCAGGTCCACAGCAATGGCTTGCCGGTCGCTTCGTCCAGCAGACCGCCCCCGCCGTCGATGTTGAGCACCAGTTCGGCGTCCTTGAGGCGTTCGGCGATGATGCCGCTGGTCTTCATCGTCGTTTCCTCGTCGCCCGAGAATTCGATGATGATCGTGCGCCTGGGCTTGTAGCCTTCGCGCCGCAGTTCGATCAGCGATGCCAGCGCCAGCGCGCCGCTGAACTTCATGTCGCTGGCGCCGCGGCCATAGAGGATGCCGTCTTCCACCACCGGCCCGAACGGATCGCGCACCCAGTCGGCGCGCTTGGCCTCGACCACGTCCATGTGCCCGGAAATGACCAGCGGCTTGAGCGCGGGATCACTGCCCTTCCAGGTGGCGATCAGGTAGGCGGTGTCGTCGACCGGCGTGATCTCGATATCGCCGTCAGCCCAGCCCGCCTTGACCAGCGTGTCCTTGTAAAGCCGCGCAACCTCTATGGTCTTGTTGCCCTCGCCGCGCACCGAACGGATCGCGATGGACTTCATTGACAGGTCAAGCGCCTGCGCTTCGGCCTGCGGATGCGTCGCCTCCTTGGCAGAGGTGGAAACCGAAGCCGCGGACAGCGCCATCACGGCGGACGCGGAAACGAGAGCGGTACGGATGATGGACATGAACAAGCGACTCCTTCGGGCGCGCACGCTGGCTTCAACCGGTTGCGGAAGCAACAATTTTTCTTGCGCCCAAAACGCAGGATGCCCCGGCCGCGCAAACGGCCGGGGCATCCATCGCTTCCGCGGGAAAGCGGATCAGCGCTTGACCTTGCTCGCGTCGAACGTGCCGAGGCCGGGCTTGAAGCTCTTTTCGTCCAGGAACTGACGGGTCGCTTCCTTGCGCGCTTCCACGCCGCCGAAGTTGTGCAGCGCTTCCTGCGCGCGGATCAGGTAATCCTGCGCGTTGTCGTAGGTCATCTCGGTCATGCGGCGCACCGCCCACTTGGTGGCGCGCAGGGCATGGCCGTCCTTCTTGCACAGCGCTTCGGCCACTTCGAGCACGCGCGCCTTGAGCTGGTCGGCGGGCACCGCCTCGGTCACCAGGCCCTGTTCCGCGGCCTGCTTGCCGGTCAGGTTCTCGCCCATCATCGCATGGTACATCGCCTTGCGCAGCGGCATGAGATCGGCTGCGACCTTCGACGCGCCGCCGCCCGGCAGGATGCCCCAGTTGATTTCCGAAAGGCCGAACTGCGCGTCTTCCGCGGCGATCGCGATGTCGCAGGCGAACAGCGGGCCATAGCCGCCGCCGAAGCACCAGCCGTTGATCATCGCGATCGTCGGCTTTTCGTACCAGCGCAGGCGTTCCCACCACGAATAGGCTTCGCGCTGCGACTTGCGGATCGCTCCGAGGCCCTGCGCCTCGGTCTCGCGGAAGTATTCCTTGAGGTCCATGCCCGCGGACCAGGCATCGCCCTCGCCGGTCAGCACCAGCACCTTCACGTCATCGCGGAATTCCAGATCGGCGATCACGCGGCCCATCTGGCGATTCAGCTTGGGGCTCATGCAATTGCGCTTTTCCGGGCGGTTGAACTTCACCCAGGCGATGCCGTTCTCGACGGTGAAGGCAACGGTATCTTCTTCGGCGCGCTCGACGGCGGGCTGGTCAGCCATGTTCTTGTCCTTTCGATGGGAATGTTCGGAAGAATGTTCGGGAAATCAGATCGGGAAGTGCCCCGGCTGGGTCTCGACCGTGATCCAGCGCAGCTCCGTGAAGCTGTCGATGCCGGCCTTGCCGCCGAAACGGCCGTAGCCCGATGCGCCGACGCCGCCGAAGGGCATCTGCGCCTCGTCGTGCACCGTCGGGCCATTGACGTGGCAGATGCCCGAATGGATGCGGCGGGCGACGGACAGGCCCTTGGCGATGTCCCTGGTGAAGACGGCGGCGGACAGGCCATATTCGCTGTCGTTAGCCAGTTCGATCGCATGTTCGGTATCGCGCGCGTGGATGACGCCAACCACCGGCCCGAAGCTTTCATCGCGGAACAGATTCATATCCTGCGTCACGCCGTCGACCACATGCGCCGGCATCAGCACGCCCTGTTCGGTTTCCCCGCCCACGAGCAGTTCGGCGCCCTGGGCCAGCGCGTCGTCGATCAGCGCGCGGCAATGCGCGACGGTCCTGGCATCGACCACCGCGCCCAGCGGCGTGGTGCCCTGGCGCGGATCGCCCACCGGCATGGCGGCGACCTTATCGCGGAAGCGGCGCGCGAATTCGTCCGCCACGGCATCGACCACGATGATCCGCTCCGTCGACATGCAGATCTGGCCCTGGTTCATGAACGCGCCGAACGCGGCCGCCTTCACCGCCTCGTCCAGATCGGCGTCTTCCAGCACCAGCAGGGGAGCCTTGCCACCCAGTTCGAGCAGGCAGGGCTTGAGATGCTCGGCCGCGCGCTTGGCGATGATCTTGCCGACCGCGGTGGAACCGGTGAAGTTGATGCGCTTCACTTCCGGCGCATCGATCAGCGCGCCCACCACCTCGGCCGCATCCGCCGGCGTGTTGGTCACCACGTTGACCACGCCATCGGGGAAGCCAGCCTCGGCAAAAGCCTCGATAATCAGCGCGTGCGTGCGCGGGCAGGTCTCGCTGGCCTTCAGGATCACGGCGTTGCCGCAGGCGAGCGGCACGGCGATGGCGCGCACGCCCAGGATGATCGGCGCATTCCACGGCGCGATGCCCAGGATCACGCCCACCGGCTCGCGCAGCGCCATCGACAGGCAGCCGGGCTTGTCCGACGGAATCACCTCGCCGGCGATCTGCGTGGTCAGCGCCGCCGCCTCGCGCACCATGCTGGCAGCAAGACCAAGGTTGAACATCGCCCAGCCGGCGGTGGCGCCGATCTCGCCCATCATCGCCTCGACGAACGCATCCTTACGCGCCTCGAGCGCGGCGGCGGCTTTCATCAGCACCGCGCGCCGGGCATTCGGCCCCATCGCCGCCCATGCCGGGTAAGCCGCGCCGGCCTTCGCCGCTATGGCGGGAATATCGCCCGCTTTCATGGCTTCCGCAGTGGAGGCGACCGCGCCCGTCAGGGGGTTCAAACGTTCGAAGATCATGAGCGACTCTCCCAATATGTTATATTTCATAGCAATTGAGTCGGGGCATGGCAATGCCTCGCCGCATGTCGTGCCTGCAGGTGCGAAACCCCGGGCGAAAAGCCGCGAAGTGTTCCGTTTCAGAATTGCATCGGCCGCACCGGACCGCGTGAGCCGCAATTGGCGCATACGAATGAACGCCGTGTTTTAACGCTTTTTTCGCCGCGCCATTCCGGGAAATGCCTGCATTTCGGCGCCAATAAGTGCAAAAAACGCAATCGTTCCGTTAACTTTCGCACTTGCGCTGAAACGGTCTGAAACGCACATAGGGCGGGCCTTTCAGGCATCCTCTCCCAAACTATTCAGGGCCGCCCGGCAACGGAGCGGCCCTTTTTTTGCGCCCACTCCTGCCTCGCGGAATCAATCCGCGTGCGGCAACAGCACCGTGCGTCCGATGACCGTACGGGTTTCCATCGCCTCGAAGGCCTCGCGCCAGCGCGACAGCGCAAGCGCAGCGTGAACATGCGGACGAATGCGTCCTTCTCCGGCCAGCCTGACGATGGCCGCCACGTTTTCCTGCCCGAGATCGGGAAAGCGGCGTCCGAACTCCCCGGCGCGCACCCCCACCACCGAAAAGCCCTTGATCAGCGGAATGTTGGCACGGATGTCCGGAATCCGGCCACTGGCGAACCCGACCACCAGCAGGCGGCCGCCGAACGCGATGCAGCGCGTCGATTCGTCGAACGCATCGCCCCCGACCGGATCATAGACAAGGTCGGCGCCGCGTCCGCCGGTGATTTCGAGCACGGCCTCGCGAAAGCCGACCGGGCCGGCGAGCACATGCTCCGGCGCATAGAGGTCGGCGATGCGCCGGCGCTTTTCCTCGCTGGAGGCGACGGCGATCACCCGCAGCCCTAGCGCGCGCGCCAGATCGACCGCGGCCAGCCCCACCCCGCCGGCCGCGCCGTGGATCAGCACCCATTGCCCCGGCTGCGCCGCTCCGCACCGCACCAGGGCGACCCAGGCCGTAAGATAAGCCGCCCGCAACGCGGCCGCTTCGGGGAACGACAGCGCATCGGGCATCGGCACGATCGCATCGGTGGCGTGGACGCCGAATTGCGCGCACCCCCCGGTCAAACCGCCGACGATGACCCGTGCGCCCTCATCCCATTCCGCGCCGGCGCCCACGGCCACCACCGTCCCCGCCGCCTCCATGCCCGGCACGAACGGCAACGGCGGCTTCGCCTGATAGCCGCCGCGCGTCATCAGCAGGTCGGGAAAACCCAGCGCCGCCGCCTCGATCCGGACCAGCACCTGCCCGTCGCCCGGTTCGGGAACGGGCCTGGCGACGATGCCAAGGCCGGTCAGATCAGGCGTCAGCGTGGATACCTCAAGGGCCTGCATGGTCATCATAGCGCGCTTCTCCCACGCCCCTGATGGACGAGCGACGTTGCGCGGGCAAGGTTGGCGGAAACCGGCTATGACGGATTTTTGCACGCTCCCCTTGTCGATCCGGACATCGCTGCATAGCTTGGTTTTCTATCCCGCACAGGGTTGCCATCGCGGCCGGTTCGAGACCGGGCGCGATTGAAAAGCATAAAAGCGTTCGCAGGAATTGGTGTTGTGGAAAGTGCCGCTGCCCCGGGGGCGGATCGCCGCTTTCAGGTCTCGCGGACCGGCGCATGATCCGGCGCGACCACCACGCCAAGCGTGCCGGACGCGGAGATCACCCGCTGGACTGCCGCCGGACTACCCTGGGTCCCGACAGGCCGACGGGCAGGGCAGGGCCGGATCGCGATCGTGTTTTCCCTTGCGATCCGGCGCTGTTTCAAAAAGGCGTTTATGCTTTTTTGCAAACGCACCATCGTCATTGCGAGGAGACGCAGTCGACGAAGCAATCCAGAGTCACGCTCAAGCCGCTCGGGATTGCTTCGCTACGCTCGCAATGACGAACTCATAGAGTAAGAATTTGCAAGCGACGCAATCGTCTTCAGAGCCGGGGCAAGGGCGGGCCTCCGGCTACTGGCCGATGCTCTTGATCGCGATCGCCGCCGCCGCCGCGCGCGTTTCCACGCCCAGCTTTTCGTAGATGCGTTCCAGATGCTTCTGCACCGTGCGCGGGCTGATCGACAGCACGTCACTGATCACGTTGTTGGACTTGCCATAGCTGATCCACAGCAGCACTTCCGCCTCGCGATCGGTCAGCCCCAGCCGCGCCTGCAACCGGGCCACATCGACCTGCGGGTTCAGTTCGTTCAGGCGGATCAGCACCTCGTTTTCGCGGTACTGGGCCACCAGCACCAGTTCCAGCGCGCTGTCACCCTGCTCCAAGCGGACCGAGGCGCCGCGCGCATCCTTGCGCGTCAGCAGCCGCTCCACCGTGCTGCGCAGGGCAACGGGCAATTGCGCGTCCTCCTTGCTCCAGCCGGGCTCGACGCGGTTGATCGCCTGTTCCGCCATGGGCGTACACCACAGCAGGAAGCCACGCGTGTCGGTGGCCATCATGAGGCGACCGGTGGCATCCAGTCCGGTCGTGCTGGCCTGGACCGCGCGCGCGTGGCCCATGTGAACGCGCACGCGCGCCAGCAGTTCGTGCACGTTCACCGGCTTGCGGACATAGTCCACGCCGCCCACCTCGAACCCTTCGATCACGTGCTCGCTCTCGGTGAGGCCGGTCATGAAGATCACGGGCACGTGCGCGGTTTCGGGGTTTGCCTTGATGCGCGCGGTGGTCTCGAAGCCGTCCATGCCGGGCATCACCGCGTCCATCAGCACCAGATCGGGCACAACGTGACCCAGCAGGTCCAGCGCCGCCGCGCCCGATGTCGCCACCAGCACGGTGATCCCGCCCGCTTCCAGCGTATCGGTCAGCAGGCGCAGCGAATCCGCTTCGTCATCGACGACGAGCACGGTGTCACGACGAATCGGCCGCTGATCCATGTCAGAGGCCCTCAAGGGTCTTGGCGAGACCCGACAAGTCGAACCGATCCAGACAGTTGTACAGCGCCTCGACCAGTTCGCGCGCGTCCGGCTGAGCCGCCTCAAGCTTCCTAATTTCGGCTTCCATGCCCCTTACATGCCCGATCCGCAGCAGTTCGCGCAACTTTTCAACATGTTCGCGCGCCGCTTCCGACAGCGGCAGCGCGGGCGAGCCGCCCACCTCCGCCGGGGCATCCCCCTCGTATATCCACTCCAGCTTCAGGCGCGCGCCGATAGCATCGACCAGCGCCCCGAACTCGATCGGCTTCACCAGAAACAGGTCGTGATCGCGCGCGCCGGTGTCTGGCCCGTGGCGTTCATGGGCGTTGGCCGAGAGCATGATGACGCCCATCGCGTGATCCCGCGTGCGCCGCAGACGCGCCGCCACTTCCCACCCGGACAGGCCGGGCATGGACACATCGAGCAGAACGAGATCGAACGCGCGCGCATCGCTCAGCGCCAGCGCGGTGGCCCCGTCGGGGGCCAGTGTCACCTCGAATCCGATGCCTTCGAGAACCCGGCGCATCAATGCGCGCTGTTCCGGGTCGTCATCGGTCACCAGCACCGAACGGCGGTGCCCCTCGTAGCCGATCACCCGCCGCGCCGCTGCGGAGGTTTCGCGATAGCCGGCGACATGCCCCAGCATCAGCCGCACGCGGAAGCACGATCCCTGCCCCGGGGTGCTGTCAAGTTCCAGCGTCCCGCCCAGGATCTGGAGAATCGCGCGGGTGATCGCCAGGCCCAGACCCGCGCCATCCTGCGGCCGGCCGCTCTCGCCAGCGCGCTCGTAGCGGGTGAAGATGCGCTCGCGGTCCGCCTCGGCGATGCCCGGCCCGGTGTCGATCACCTCGAACACCGCCGTCTGCCCGGACCATGCCACGCGCAGGGTCACAGTCCCGGTCTCGGTGAACTTGATCGCGTTCGACAGCAGGTTGATCAGCACCTGCCGCAGGCGCTTCTGATCGGTCCGCACGAATTCCGGCAGCCGTTCGGGCAGTTCGCAGCGGAAGGCCAGGCCCTTCACCGCCGCCGACGGCCGGAACATCGAGACGATCTGGTCGATCAGCGCCGGCAGCCGCACCACTTCGCTGTTCACCCGCAACACGCCGTTTTCGACCAGCGAGATGTCCAGCAGCCCCTCGACAAGATTGGTGAGGTGTTCGGCGCTGCGCCGGATGACGCGGGCCGCTTCCTGCGGGTCGACCCCCGCTTCATGCTCCACGAGTTGGGCGTAGCCATAGATCGCGTTCAGTGGAGAGCGGATTTCATGGCTGACATTGGCCAGATAGCGGCTCTTGGCCGCATTGGCGGCCTCGGCGGCTTCCTTGTCGCGCAGCAGGTCCACCAGTTCCGGAACGGTGTCGACCGGGCTGTTGACGGGCGCGGAAACCCTGCCGCTGCGCCAGCCCAGAACCGCAACGCCGGCAAGGCACAGCACGGCCAGCGCCGCGAGGACGTGAAACAGCGTCGAACCGTTCTCGAAAAGCTCGGCCCCGACGATGAGCGCGACCGCGGCCAGCGCGCAAACCGCCAGCGCCACAGCGCGGGGTGCGGGGAAGTGTCCGCCCTGCAGGAATGACCAAGCGCTCGCGCGTGACCGCGGGCCACGCCAAGCAGCGTCAGCTCCGGACGGCAGGCGATGCGGCATCGCGTTCAAAGGTCCCTCACCCTGAACGGCGGTATGGCAGTTCCTAATCTGTCAGGGGACACGGCATTATGCGCCGGCCCCCTCCCCAACGCATCGGACATTGTACTTTATCGACCCCAGGCGCCGGGCATTGTGTGTTGCGCCATTTTGGATTGTGCATCGCAAACGCGATGAACTCAACCCCTCCCGAACAGATTCAGGACGATTGTACGAAATCGGGAACGGGCACAAAAATGCCCGATCGCGCGGAGGTTCAGATCAGATGATCACGCTGCAGGCGCTGGAGCAGCCGGATCGCGACGGAATGGCGAATCGCCTTTCCTTCCCGCAGCTTAACCCACGTATTCAGGCCGATTCCGAAGTTCGCTTGGATCACTTCGGGCTTCTGGCAGTGGATCACCGACGCCATCCGAGCAACGACATCGGGCTCGACATGGGTTAGCCTTTGAGCGGACATATTTCCTCGCACAGTGTTACGATCTGGCAAAAGAGTATTATGAGATAGAGCATTCAACATACGTCATTTGCCGAATGCTCAACCGCCGCGACTCGCCCTAGTGAGTGGAAGTTTCCGCACCGCACCATGCCAGAGCGGGCCGCAGGCGCCCGCAAAATGCCCTCCGCAGCGCGAATCCGGCTGGCGAAACGCCCGCATTCGGCTAGGCGTGCCGACGCGCCTTTCCCGGTGCCCCGGGAGGCCTTCGTCCGGCCGGTTCCCGGAACCAAGAGGAGTTGAGTTCGCCCATGCGGCCGTTTGCCCGCCCTGCCCTTGCCTTGCCGCTTGCCGCACTCCTGCCAACCATCGCCCCGGCGCAGGAGGCACCCGCCGATGCGTCGCAAGGTCCGGCGCAGGCGATCGTCGTCACCGGTCGCGGACTGATCGATGCGCCCGCCACCGCGGCCTACGACGTCCAGCAGATCGACCGCGAAAAGCTGCTGCTCGCGGCATCGGGCCGGATCGAGGACGCGCTGTCCTCGGCGGCGGGCTTCCAGCAGTTCCGCCGTTCCGACAGCCGCTCGTCCAACCCGTCATCGCAAGGGGTCACGCTGCGCGCGCTCGGCGGCAACGCCACCAGCCGCACGCTCGTCCTGCTCGATGGCGTGCCCATGGCGGACCCGTTTTTCGGCTATATCCCGTTGAGCGCCATCGCGCCCGAGCGGCTGGCCTCGGCGCGTGTCACACGCGGGGGCGGCGCGGGCGCGTTCGGTGCGGGCGCGGTGGCGGGCACGATCGAACTGAGCAGCGCGAATGCCGATCAGCTCGGCCTCGTCAGCGCCAGCGCGCTGGCCAACGATCGGGGCGAAACGGAAACATCCGGCACCTTCGCGCCGAAGCTGGGTCAGGGCTTCGCCGTGGTCAGCGGTCGCTGGGATCGCGGCCAGGGCTTCTGGACCACCCCGGTGGCGCAGCGCGTGCCCGCCAGCGTGCGGGCGCGGTACGAAAGCTGGTCGGCCGGCATCCGCGGCGTCGCGCCGGTCGGTCCCGATACCGAGCTTCAAGTCCGTCTGCTGGCCTTCGAGGACAACCGCACCCTCCGCTTCGCTGGCGCGGACACGGGATCGAGCGGGCAGGACGCCAGCCTGCGCCTGATCGGGCGGGGGCGCTGGCAGTTCGATGTCCTCACCTACGTTCAGGCGCGCGATTTCAACAATATCGCCATCAGCTCCACCAGCTATCGCAAGACGCTGGACCAGCGCCGCACCCCCACAACCGGATGGGGCGGCAAGGCCGAACTGCGCCCGCCGGTGGGCGGCGCGCACGTGCTGCGGCTGGGCACGGACTGGCGCGTGGCATCGGGCGAAGGGATCGAGGATGCTTATAACGCGACGACCGGCGCGGTCACCGCGCGTCGCCGCGCCGGAGGGCGCAACAGCGATGTCGGGCTGTTCGCCGAAGACGACTGGACGCTTGGCCCGGTGATCCTCACCGCCGGGGCACGGGCGGACCGCTGGACCATTGCCGACGGGCATCTCGTCACCAGCAACGCGGCGGGCGTGTTCACCGGCACTGCGACGTATGCCAACCGCGCGGGATGGACCGGCAGTTTCCGGGGCGGCGCGGTGATCCATGCGGGCCATGGCCTTGCCCTGCGCGCCGCCGCCTACACCGGGCTGCGCCAGCCGACGCTGAACGAACTCTATCGCACCTTCACCGTGTTTCCCATCGTGACACAGGCCAACCCCGGCCTGCGCAACGAACGGCTGGTCGGCTATCAGGCCGGCTTCGATTTCACCCCGATTCCGGCCGTGACCTTCACGTTTACCGCCTTCCAGGACCGGGTGGAACACGCCATCGCCAATGTAACGGTCGCCACCAACACCCGCCAGCGCCAGAACGTCGATGCCATCCGCGCGCGCGGGCTGGAGCTGGGCACGTCGGTCAAGCTGGGGCAGTTCGCGTTCGACGGATCGCTGGCGCTCACCGACGCCAAGGTCGAAGCCAGCGGCGCGGCGTTCGCGCTCAACGGCCTCCGCCCCGCGCAGACGCCGAAGATCGCCGCCAGCGGCACGCTGTCATGGCAGCCCGCCCCGCGCTGGACGCTGGCGATGACGCTGCGCCATGTCGGCGCGCAATACGAGGACGATCTCCAGACCGACACGCTGAAAGCCGCGACGACACTGGACGCCTTCGCCCGCGTGCCACTGGCGGGGCCGTTCAGCCTGATCCTGCGCGGGGAGAACCTGACCGATGCCGAGATCGTGACCCGCAACGCCGCCGGTTCGATCGATCTTGGCACGCCGCGCACGGTCTGGGCGGGGCTGCGCGTCGACATCCGCTGAACGCGCGCAGACGTATTTCCCGCGCCGCATGGGCAGACATAGCCCATGCGGCCGCGTAGGGGGATCATGACGACAAGATCCGCGCCGGCATCGCCGCCGGCCCGAACGGGAGTGGGGGCATGAACCGAACGGGAGTGGGGGCATGAAAGCGAAGCGCTGCGCCACGGCCGGATCCAGTCTTGCACGCGCCACAATGGCTCAATTTTTTGCACCGCAGCATTATCGCGCCTTGTCGAACCGCGCTCCTCTGTCATACCCATCGATTCGGGAGAGCCTCCTGCGGGGGAGGCACCCCGGGCGGCACGGCGAAAACCGGAGGCAATCCGGAACGGGCGTGCTCCGGCGCAAGTCGGTCGGGGGGCCGGTGTCAGAGAAAGGCCGGGATAACATGCCCGGTCGGACGGACGTTTGCGTCATGCCGGTCGGCCGGGCCTTCAGGGTGGAGCTTGTTCCATGAGCCTCGAGATCACTTCCACGGCTGCCGAGATCGACGCCCATATCATCGATGTGCTGCGCCATCGCGTCGGCAAGGACGAACGCGCCGCCAAGCCGCACGACTGGTTCACCGCCACCGTGCTCACGCTGCGCGACCACGTGATCGACCGCTGGATGGAATCGACCCGCAAGACCTATGCCGAAAGCGGCAAGCGGGTCTATTATCTCAGCCTCGAATTCCTGATCGGCCGCTTGCTGCGTGACGCGCTGTCCAACATGGGCATGACGCGCGACATGGAAAAGGCGCTGCGCGAACACGGTCTGGACCTGGCCGCGCTGGAAGATCTGGAGCCGGACGCGGCGCTGGGCAACGGTGGCCTTGGCCGGCTGGCCGCGTGCTTCATGGAAAGCCTCGCCAGCCTCGACATCCCGGCCTACGGCTACGGCATCCGCTACAAGAACGGCATGTTCCGCCAGCGCATCGACGATGGCTGGCAGGTCGAGCTGCCGGAAACCTGGCTGAGCCACGGCAACCCCTGGGAGTTCGACCGGCGCGAAAGTTCCTACCGCATCGGCTTCGGCGGCGAGGTCGTCGACGATGGCGAAGGCGTGGTGTGGAAACCGGCCGAACAGATCGAAGCCTATGCCATCGATACGCCGGTGGTGGGGTACAAGGGCAAGCGCGTGAACACCCTGCGCCTGTGGACCGCCGCCGCGCTCGATCCGATCCGGCTGGACCGATTCAACGCCGGCGACCACGTGGGCGCGCTGGTGGAAGAAGCCCGCGCCGATGCGCTGGTGCGCGTGCTGTACCCCGCCGATTCCACCGCCGCCGGGCAGGAACTGCGGCTGCGGCAGGAGTTCTTCTTCACCTCCGCCTCGATCCAGGACATCGTGCGCCGCCACGCGCAATACAACGGCGACGTGCGCACCCTGCCCGACAAGGCGGCGATCCAGCTCAACGATACGCACCCCGCCGTTGCGGTCGCGGAAATCATGCGCCTGCTGCTCGACGAACACGGGCTTGAATTCAACGAGGCGTGGGACGTCACCAAGCGTACGGTCGGCTACACCAACCACACGCTGCTGCCCGAAGCGCTCGAATCCTGGCCGCTGCCGCTGTTCGAACGGTTGCTGCCGCGCCACATGCAAATCATCTACGCGATCAATTCGCGCGTGCTGCGCGAAGCGCGCAAGGCCGGGCTGGACGATGGCGCGATTTCGGCGATCAGCCTGATCGACGAAGGCGGAGAACGGCGCGTGCGCATGGCGAACCTTGCCTTCAGCGGCGCGCACAGCGTCAACGGCGTGGCCGCGCTGCACACCGAACTGATGAAGAGCACGGTCTTTTCCGACCTGCACAAGCTCTATCCCGATCGCATCAACAACAAGACCAACGGCGTCACCCCGCGCCGCTGGCTGCAGCAATGCAACCCCGGCCTGGTCTCCGTGCTGAAGGACGCCATCGGCGACGGCTTCCTCGATGACGCGGAAAAGCTGGTCGAACTGAACGCGCTGGCGGACGACAAGCTGCTGGGCGAGCGCATCGCGGAAGTGAAACGGTCGAACAAGGTGGCGCTGGCCGCGCACATCAAGGCGATCACCGGCGTACGGCTCGATCCCGATGCACTGTTCGACGTGCACATCAAGCGCATCCACGAATACAAGCGCCAGTTGCTGAACCTGATCGAGACGGTGGCGCTTTACGACGAAATCCGCAGCCACCCGGAACGCGACTGGGTTCCGCGCGTAAAGATCTTCGGTGGCAAGGCGGCGTCGAGCTATCACAACGCCAAGCTGATCATCAAACTGGCTAACGACATCGCCCGGCGCGTCAATTCCGATCCGGCCGTGGGCGGGCTGCTCAAGGTGGTGTTCGTGCCCAACTACAACGTTTCGCTGGCGGAACGGCTGATTCCGGCGGCGGACCTTTCGGAACAGATCTCCACCGCCGGCATGGAAGCATCGGGCACCGGCAACATGAAGTTCGCGCTGAACGGCGCGCTGACCATCGGCACGCTCGATGGCGCGAACATCGAGATCAAGGATCGCGTCGGCGACGACAACATCGTCATCTTCGGCCTGACGGCGGAGGAAGTGCTGGCCAAGCGCGCGCAGGGCTACAACCCGCGCGAGGTGATCGAGGGTTCGCGCGAATTGCAGCAGGCGGTGTCTGCCATCGCCACCGGCGTGTTCTCCCCCGACGATCCGGAGCGCTACGCCGGCCTGATGGGCGGCCTCTACGACAGCGACTGGTTCATGGTCGCGGCCGATTTCGACAGCTACGCCGCTGCGCAGCGCGCGGTGGATCGACGCTGGGAAGACCCGGCCGGCTGGCGGGCGGCGGCAATCCGCAACATTGCCAACGTAGGCTGGTTCTCGTCCGACCGGACGATCGCCGAATATGCCCGCGAGATCTGGGGAGTCTGAGGAGCATCATGAAGCCATCGGCGCGCGCCATCGAAGCCCTGCTCAGCGGGACGCACGCCGATCCGTTTTCGCTTCTGGGAGTGCATCAGGGTCCGGAAGGCGCGTTCGCCCGCGCCTTCCTGCCCGGTGCGGAAGAGGTGACCGCCTGTTCGCTGAAAGGCCGCAAGCTCGGCACGCTGGAACGCGTGGACGGGCGCGGTCTGTTCGAAGGCGCGGTGACGGGCAAGGCGCAGCCGGTCAAGTACCGCTGCAAGGCCAGCACGCACGAATGGTGGGTGACCGACGCGTTCTCGTTCGGCCCGGTGCTGGGGCCGCTGGACGATTTCCTGATCAACGAAGGCACCCATTTCCGCCTGTTCGACAAGATGGGCGCGCACTGCATCGAGCACGAAGGCGTGCCCGGCGTGCATTTCGCGGTCTGGGCGCCCAACGCCCGGCATGTTGCCGTGGTGGGCGATTTCAACGGCTGGGATCACCGCTGCCACCCCATGCGCAAGCGCGCGGACATCGGCGTGTGGGAGATCTTCGTGCCCGATGTGGGGCCGGGCCAAGCCTACAAGTACCGCATCGTCGGCCCGACCGGAAAGGTCCAGCCGCTCAAGGCCGACCCCTTCGCCTTCGCGTCGGAAATGCGGCCGAAAACGGCCTCGCTTACCGCGCGTCCGGCCAAGCCTGATTGGGGCGATGCCGCGCACCGCGCGCACTGGGCCTCGGTCGATGCCCGGCGCGAACCGATGTCGATCTACGAGGTTCATCCCGGATCGTGGCGCAAGCCCGGCGAGGACGCGTTCCACACCTGGGACGAACTGGCCGACCTGCTGATTCCCTATGTCGTCGACATGGGTTTTACCCATATCGAGTTCCTGCCGGTCAGCGAACATCCCTATGACCCGAGCTGGGGCTACCAGACGACCGGCCTCTACGCGCCATCCGCGCGCTTCGGCGGGCCGGACGGGTTCGCCCGCTTCGTCGATGGCGCGCACCGCGCGGGCGTGTCCGTGCTGATCGACTGGGTGCCGGCGCACTTCCCCACCGACGAGCACGGCCTTGCCCGGTTCGACGGCACCGCGCTGTACGAGCACGAAGACCCGCGGCTGGGTTTCCATCCCGACTGGAACACCGCGATCTACAACTTCGGGCGGCGCGAAGTGTCCAGCTTCCTGGTCAACAACGCGCTGTTCTGGGCCGAACAGTACCATGTCGACGGGCTGCGCGTGGATGCGGTCGCCTCGATGCTGTACCGCGATTATTCGCGCGAGGCCGGGGAATGGATTCCCAACGAACAGGGCGGGCGCGAGAACTGGGAAGCGGTGGCCTTCCTCCAGAAGATGAACAAGGCGGTCTATGGCAGCCATCCCGGCTTCGTGACCGTGGCCGAGGAATCGACCGCCTGGCCGGGGGTGACGCTGCCGGTGGGCGATGGCGGCCCCGGCGCCACCAGCCTGGGCTTCGGGTTCAAGTGGAACATGGGCTTCATGCACGATACGCTGCAGTACATGGCGCGCGAGCCGGTCCACCGCCGCTACCATCACGACGAGATCACCTTCGGTCTGGTCTATGCCTTCAGCGAGAATTTCGTGCTGCCGCTGAGCCATGACGAGGTGGTCCACGGCAAAGGCTCCCTGCTGACCAAGATGAGCGGGGACGACTGGCAGAAGTTCGCCTCGCTGCGCGCCTACTACGGAATGATGTGGGGCTATCCCGGCAAGAAGCTGCTGTTCATGGGGCAGGAATTCGCCCAGCGTCGCGAATGGAGCGAGGCGCGTTCGCTCGACTGGGAGCTGCTGGAAGCGCCCGCGCACGAGGGCGTCCGCCGCTGGGTGCGCGACATCAACCGTGCCTACACGTCCACCCCGGCTATGCACGCGCGCGATTGCGAGGCGGAAGGCTTTTCCTGGCTGGTCGTGGACGATGCGCTCGCCTCGGTCTTCGCCTGGCTGCGCAAGGCGCCGGGGCAGAAGCCGGTGGCCGTGGTCTGCAACATGACGCCCGCCGTCCACGATCACTACCGCCTGCCGCTGCCGCACGACGGCGCATGGCGCGAGGTGCTGAACAGCGACGCCGCCGTCTATGGCGGCAGCGGCCGGGGCAACATGGGCCACATCACCGCGCACGACGGCGCGGCGCTGGTGGTGCTGCCGCCGCTGGCGACACTCTATTTCGAATACGAAGGCTGAACAGAAAGGGGCAGAGGACATGGCACGGGAAACATACGGGCAGCCGCTGGCGCGCGATGCGATGGCCTATGTGCTGGCCGGGGGGCGCGGCAGCCGCCTTCGCGAACTGACCGACAACCGCGCCAAGCCGGCGGTCTATTTCGGCGGGATGAGCCGCATCATCGATTTCGCCCTGTCCAACGCGATCAATTCAGGCATCCGCCGCATCGGCGTGGCCACGCAGTACAAGGCGCATTCGCTGATCCGCCACATGCAGCGCGCGTGGAACTTCATGCGCCCAGAACGCAACGAAAGCTTCGACATCCTGCCCGCTTCGCAGCGCATCTCGGAAATGCTGTGGTACGAAGGCACCGCCGACGCGGTCTACCAGAACATCGACATCATCCAGGCCCACGCGCCGAAATACATGGTCATCCTGGCCGGCGACCACATCTACAAGATGGACTACGAGATGATGCTGCGCCAGCACGTCAACTCGGGCGCGGACGTCACGATCGGCTGCCTTGTCGTGCCGCGCAAGGACGCCACCGGTTTCGGCGTGATGGCGGTGGACGAAAACGACGCGATCACCGCCTTCGTCGAAAAGCCGAAGGACCCGCCCGGCATTCCCGGCAACCCCGGTTTCTCGCTCGCCTCCATGGGCATCTACGTGTTCGAGACGAAGTTCCTGTTCGACCAGTTGCGCCGCGATGCCGAAACCCCGGATTCGCAGCGCGATTTCGGCAACGACATCATCCCCTACATCGTGAAGCACGGGAAGGCCGTGGCTCACCGCTTCACCGCCAGCTGCATCCGCGCGGCGGAGGAGATCGAGGAATACTGGCGCGACGTGGGCACGCTGGACGCCTATTTCGAAGCCAATCTCGACCTGACCGACACCGTGCCCAAGCTGAACATGTACGATCGCGACTGGCCGATCTGGACCGACCAGATCATCGCCGCGCCCGCCAAGTTCGTGCATGACGAGGAAGGGCGGCGCGGCATGGCGATCTCCTCGCTGATCTCGCAGGACTGCATCGTTTCGGGCGCGCTGGCGCGGCGCAGCCTGCTGTTTACCGGCGTGAAGATGGGCAGTTTCTCGTCGTGCGAGGAAGCGGTGATCCTGCCCTATTGCAACATCGGGCGCGGTGCGCGGCTCAGCCGCGTGATCCTCGATTCGGGCGTGCGCATTCCCGAAGGACTGGTCGTCGGCGAGGATCCCGAACTCGACGCACGCCGCTTCCGCCGCACCGACAACGGCGTCTGCCTGATCACCAAGGACATGATAGAGCGCCTGGCATGACGATTCGCGTCCTGTCCGTCACCTCCGAAGCCGTGCCGCTGGTGAAAACCGGCGGTCTGGCCGATGTGGCCGGCGCGCTACCCGATGCATTGGCCCCGCATGGCGTGGAGATGACCACGCTGCTGCCGGGCTATCCGGCGGTGTTGAAGGCGCTTGGCAAGGCGAAGGCCATCCACGCCTGGGATTCCCTGCTGGGGGAGCCGGCGCGGCTGCTGGCCGGCAAGCTGGGCGATCATCCGCTGCTGGTGCTGGACGCGCCGCGCCTCTTCCAGCGCGAAGGCGGCCCCTATGTCGATCCCTTCGGCTACGACTGGGGCGACAACTGGCGGCGCTATGCCGCGTTCGGGCGCGCGGCGGCCGACATCGCCGGCGGCGCGGTGAAGAGGCACGGCTTCGACCTGGTTCACGCGCATGACTGGCAAGCGGGCATGGCGCTTGCCTACCTGCGGTTCGCGCCGTTCGGCGGCAAGGCCCTGCCTTCGGTGATGACCATTCACAACATGGCGTTCCAGGGCTATTTCGGAGGCGATCTGTTCCCGCTGCTCGGCCTGCCGCACCAGGCCTGGGCCATGGACGGCGTCGAATACCACGGCGGCGTCGGCTTCCTAAAGGCCGGGATGGAAGCGGCCAGCGCGGTCACCACCGTCAGCCCCACCTATGCCCGCGAAATCCGCCTGCCCGAATTCGGCATGGGTCTGGAAGGGCTGATCGTCAGCCGGGGCGATCGGGTGCGCGGCATCGTCAACGGCATCGATACGGACCAATGGAACCCGCAGGCAGATCCCGCGCTCAAGGCGAATTTCAGCGCTCGCACGCTGGCAAAGCGCGCCGCCAACAAACGGGCGCTGGAGCAGGAGTTCGCGCTGGAACCCGGCGATGGTCCGCTGTTCGTGGTGATCAGCCGGCTCACCTGGCAGAAGGGCATGGACGTCCTGCTCGAAGCGATCGACCATCTCGTCGGCATCGGCGGGCGCCTCGCCCTGCTGGGGTCGGGCGATGCGGCGCTGGAAACGGGCTTCCACCAGGCCGCCGCGCGCCATCCCGGCCGCGTCGCCGTGCGCGTCGGCTATGACGAGGCGTTGTCGCACCGGATGCAGGCGGGGGGCGACGCGATTCTCGTGCCCAGCCGCTTCGAGCCTTGCGGCCTGACCCAGCTCTATGGCCTCGCCTATGGCTGCGTGCCGGTGGTGGCGCGCACCGGCGGGCTGGCCGATACGGTGATCGACGCCAACCTTGCCGCCACCAATGCCGGCGTCGCCACGGGCATCCAGTTCACCGGCGTCCACTGGCAGGCGCTGACCGAGGCGATCAGCCGCGCCGCCGCGCTGCACCGCCAGCCAGACCTGTGGCAGAGCCTGCAACGCAATGGCATGAAAGCGGATTTCTCATGGAGCCGCAGCGGCAAGGCCTATGCCGACCTCTATTCCGAACTGATCGCGGAGGACCGATGACCGTTACCGTTCCGAGTTCGCCCTATGCCGGACAGAAGCCGGGAACGTCCGGCCTGCGCAAGAAGGTGAAGGTCTTTGCGCAGCCCAACTACGCGGAAAACTTCATCCAGGCGGTGTTCGACGTGGTGCAGCCGGCACCCGGCGCCACGTTGGTGATCGGCGGGGACGGGCGCTACCACAACCGCACCGTGATCCAGCAGGCGATCCGCATCGCCGCCGCCAACGGCTATGGCCGCGTGCTGGTGGGCAAGGGCGGGATCCTTTCGACCCCCGCCGCCAGCCACGTCATCCGCAAGTACGAGGCATCGGGCGGCCTGATCCTTTCGGCCAGCCACAACCCCGGCGGCCCGGACGAGGATTTCGGGATCAAGTACAACACCGCCAACGGCGGCCCCGCGCCCGAAAGCGTGACCGAGGCGGTCTATGCCCGCACGCAAGTGATCGACCGTTGGCTGACGGTGGATGCCGAAGACGTTGATCTCGACACCTGCGGTTCCAGCGCGGTGGCCGATACGATCGTGTCGATCATCGATCCCGTGGCGGATTATGCCGATCTCATGGAAAGGCTGTTCGATTTCGGCGCGATCCGGCAGGCCGTGGCCAGCGGCTTTACCATGGCGTTCGACGCGATGAGCGCGGTGACCGGCCCCTATGCGATCGAAATCCTCGAAAACCGGCTGGGCTTTCCGGCCGGCACCGTGCGCAACGGCACGCCGCTACCCGATTTCGGCGGGCATCATCCCGATCCGAACATGGTCCACGCCAAGGCGCTGTTCGATCAGATGTTCGCCCCCGACGCGCCCGATTTCGGCGCGGCGTCGGACGGCGATGGTGACCGCAACCTGATCGTGGGGCGCGGACGCTTCGTCACGCCGTCGGATTCGCTGGCGATGCTGGCGGCCAACGCGCACCTGGCGCCGGGCTACAGCGCGGGGCTGAAAGGCATCGCCCGCTCCATGCCCACCAGCGCGGCGGCAGACCGCGTGGCAGAAGCGCTGGGCGTGCCCTGCTTCGAGACGCCCACCGGCTGGAAGTTCTTCGGCAACCTGCTCGATGCCGGCATGGCGACGATCTGTGGCGAGGAAAGCGCCGGCACCGGATCGGACCATGTGCGCGAAAAGGACGGGCTGTGGGCGGTGCTGCTCTGGCTCAACATCCTGGCCGTGCGCGGCATCAGCGTGGACCAACTGGCGCGCGAACACTGGGCGCACTATGGCCGCAACTATTACGCGCGGCACGATTACGAAGCCCTGCCGACGGACATCGCCGACGCGCTGATCGCGGAACTGCAGGGCAAGCTGGCGACGCTGCCGGGTCAGCATTTCGGCCTGCTCACCGTCGCGCAGGCCGACAGCTTCTCGTACCTCGATCCGGTCGATGGCTCGACCAGTGCCAACCAGGGGTTGCGCGTGCTGTTCGAAGGCGGTTCGCGTATCGTGTTCCGCCTGTCCGGCACCGGCACCGAAGGCGCCACGCTGCGCGTCTATCTGGAACGCTACGAGCCCGCCGGCGGTGATCTGGACCGCGAAACGCCCGCCATGCTGGCCGACCTGATCGCGGCGGCTGACGCCGTGGCCGGCATCGTGCGCCACACAGGCCGGACGGCGCCCGACGTAGTGACGTGAGGGGGGTGACGTGAGGGCGAAGCCGTGAGCGGGGCGGCGGGCGTCAGCATCGGATCGGGCGCCACGCGCTTCGCGGTGCGCGCGCCGCTGGCCGAGGCGGTATGGCTGTGCCTGTTCGACGAGGGCGGCGAACGGCGCGAACCCATGGCGCGCTTCGGCGAGACGTGGATCGCGGAACTGCCCGGCGATCTTGCCGGCGCGCGCTATGGCTATCGCGCCGCAGGCCCGTGGGCGCCCGAACGCGGACTGTGGTTCGATCCGGCCAAGCTGCTGGTCGATCCCCATGCCGTGGAGCTGGACCACCGCTTCGCCTACGATCCGCGCTTGTCGCAATTCGGGGTGGACACGGCACCGCTCGTGCCCAAGGCGATCGTTCCCGGCGCGCTCCCGGCCTGCCCCGATGAAGCCCCGCGCTTCACCCGCGGCGGGCTGATCTACGAAGTGAACGTGCGCGCCTTCACCATGCTGCACCCCGATGTGCCGGAGGCGCTGCGCGGGACGGTGGCGGCGCTGGCCCATCCTGCCGTGCTCGCCCACCTCCAGAAGCTCCACGTCAGTGCGGTGGAGCTGATGCCGATCGTGGCGTGGATCGACGAACGCCACCTGCCACCGCTTGGGCTGTGCAACGCCTGGGGCTACAACCCGGTGGCGCCGATGGCGCTCGATCCCGGCCTGTGCCCCGGCGGCGTGGCCGAACTGCGCGATACCGTGGCCGCGCTTCATGCGGCGGGGATCGGCGTGCTACTCGATCTGGTGTTCAACCACACCGGCGAAAGCGACGTGTTCGGCCCCATCCTTTCGCTGCGCGGGCTGGACAACGCCGCCTATGCCCACGCGCCCGACGGCAGCCTGATCAACGATACCGGCTGCGGCAATACGCTCGATTTCGGCAACCCGGCGGTGCGGCGGCTGACGCTCGACACGCTGCGCCATTTCGTGCGCCATGCCGGCGTTGACGGCTTCCGCTTCGATCTTGCCCCGATCCTGGCGCGCAGCCCCGGCTTTGCCGCCGATGCCCCGATCTTCGCCGAGATCGCCGCCGATCCGCTGCTGGCCGACCGGGTGATGATCGCCGAACCGTGGGACATCGGCCCCGGCGGATACCAGCTCGGCCGGTTCCCCGACACCTGGCTCGAATGGAACGACCGCTACCGCGACGATGTGCGGCGCTTCTGGCGCGGCGATGCCGGCGTGGGCGTGCTGGCGACGCGCGTCGCCGGATCGTCCGACGTGTTCGGCCAGGAAAGCTGCCGCAGCGTGAACTTCCTCGCCGCGCACGACGGGTTCACGCTGGCCGATAGCGTAGCCTACGCACACCGCCACAACTGGACCAATGGCGAGGACAACCGCGACGGCCATGGCGAGAACTTTTCGTGGAACAACGGGGTGGAAGGCCAGACCGACGACTCCGCCGTGCTCACGCGCCGCGCGGCGGACCTGCGCGCGCTGCTGGGCACGCTGTTCGGCTCGACCGGCACGATCATGCTGACCGCCGGCGACGAGTTCGGCCGCACGCAGCAGGGCAACAACAACGCTTACGCGCAGGACAACGCGATCGGCTGGGTCGACTGGGCCGGCCGCGACCGCGCACTGGAAGACTGGGTCGCCAGCCTCGCCGCCTGGCGCGCCGCGCGGGCGGGCTGGTTCACCCGCTTCCCGGAGGACGGAGAGTGGTCATCGCTCGATGGCCGGCCGATGGATGCGGCGCTGTGGGAAGCCCCCGAAACGGAGGGCTTCCGCTATGCCTCGCACGATCCGGCCCGCCCCTTCGCGCTGACGATCGACCGGGCCGCCCGGCTGGCCCTGCCTGCCGATGCCGCACCCGCCGATAATCAGGGATGAATCCCCGATTTGCCCGGTGAGAGAATACCGTTGGGATCGATCGCGCGCTTGAGCGTGCGGTTGAAGTCGCGGTTCACCTCGCCGTATTGCTGCGCCACGAGGTCCATCGAATTGACCCCGGTGCGATAGCTGGCCCAGCCCTGCGCGCCGAAGCGCGTGACCAGTTCGCGATAGCAGGCGTCGGCCTTCTGTTCCTGCGCCGGGTCGGCCTTGTCGAACAGCAGCGCGAGGATGTGGTGCAGATCGCGCCAGCCGATCGCATAGGCGGCGGTGTAATCGAAGCCGTGCTTTTCGACGATCTCCTTCGCCAGCGCGGTCTGCCGCTCCGCCTCCACGCCGCGCGCCGCCGCCACGGGGGCGAACCAGGCCAGGCCACCGCCCGCCCCGCGCCAGCGCAGCAGGCCCACTTCGTCCAGGTTGAGGCCGCCCTGCATCAGCGTCTGGTGGTGGTGGAACCACGGGTTGCCTTCCATCTCCGCCGCCGTCAGCACCTCGCCGCCGCTCGCGGTCAGCGTCGCCCGGATAATCGGCTCCACCCCCGCCACCGTCTGTTCGGTGCCATAGAGCGCGAAATAGGTGTTCCACATGCCAAGGCCGTTGGCGCTGGCCGCCTTCTTCAGCGAGGCTTCATCGAGCGGCGCGCCATCGGGCACGATCTCGTTGCGCCGCTTGAACATGGCCAGCTGGTACGATGCGCTCATCATCAGATTGCAGTTGGCGACAAGGTTGGACACGCGCAGCGGCCGCATCGCCTCGATGATCTTCGGCACGTCCTCCATATTGGCATGGCGCACCATGAAGGGCTTGTAGACCGGGGGCTTGGGCATCAGCCACAGGCCCATTTTGGTGACAATGCCGAAGTTCGACTGGGTGAAGAGGCCATCGAGATAAGGCCCGTAGCCCCACTTGAACGCCTGCCACGCCGTGCTGCCCTTGATGCTGCCCATGCCGGTGCGCATCAGGCGTCCATCGGGCAGGCACACTTCCATGCCGCACTGGAACATGAAGTGTTCGCCATAGGGCGTGTAGCCCACTCCGCGATCAAGCGTGTTGCCCACCGGCGAGGCGATCGGGCCGACGGTAGGCACGTCGATCCACAGCGGGATCTTGTGCTCCTCCAGGTAATCCTTGAGCTGCTGGTAGGTGACGCCCGGTTCGAGCAGGCAGGTGCCGAGATCGGCGTCCACTTCCAGGATGCGGTTCATCCGCTTGAGATCGAGCACCACCTGCCCCGGCGTGGCCGGCGCCGTCATGCCATAGCCCATGTTCTTGCCGGTCGAGACGGTCCACAGCGGCTGCTTGTAGGTATTGGCGATGCGGACGATCTCCTGCACCTCCTCCACCGACTGCGGGCAGACCGCGCCCACCGGCTTGTACTGGTGAGCGGGATCGGGAATGTAGGTCTTCGACCAGGGCACCACCGCCTCCTCGTCGCCGAACACCCATTCCGCGCCGACCACGCCCCGGAACGCCTTCATCGCGCCGGCAAAGTCCGCCTTGGTGCGCCCCGGCGCCAGCGGCGCGGGGTTGGCCGCGCTCGCCCCAGTACCCAGCCCCGCCGCCAGCGAAGCCCCCAGCCCGGTGCCGAGCAGGCTGCGACGATCGATCGAAAAGCCGCTCATTGTCCGTGCTCCTCCTTGCGCGCGGGCGCCGCCGCGATCCACGCCGCCAGCGCGTCAAGCTCCGCTGGCGTCACTTCGGTCGGGCGGAACGCGGGCATCCCGTTCTGGCCATGCCGCGCCACGTATTTCACGGTTTCGGCGGGCAAGTGACGGCCCAGCAGGATCGGGCCGACGTTGCGGCCGTGGCAGTACCCGCACACTTTCGCATAGACCTGCTCGGGCGCGCGCGGCGCCTGCGCCTCTCCCAGCCGCTGCTGCGCCGTGACCGGGCCAGCCAGCGCCAGCGCGATCATGCCTCCATACACGCGAAGCATCCCACAACTCCCGTCCGGGGGCTGTGCACCCCCTTTTTTCATATCTTACTATATGTAAAATTTGAACGCGGATGGGATAGGGAGTCAAGCGCTGCGAACGCCGCGCGTGTCACGCTGCGAAATGCGGGCAGGTGCCCCGAAAACGGGCATCAAAGATCGGCAAGCGGGGTGCGCGCCAGCACCGCCGCCTTCGCGGGAGCCATGCCCAGCCCGACAAGCACGGACTCGGCGATCTGGGCCGGGTAATCCTCCCCCGTCTCCTCGCGCAGCAGGGTCACCAGCGCCGAAAGCGTCGCGCCGAGCACGACATCGCGGCCGATGCGCGCGTCAGTGATGCGGAAGGCGCCGGACGCCATGCCCTCTTCCACCGTGCGCTGCGCCTGCTGGTGCGTCTCCGCGCCGAAGATGATGCCGCAGGCGCTGATGTTGACGATCGACCAGGCCCAGCGCGCATCCTGCTGCCCGCGCCGCAGGTAGTACCGGATCGCGGTGGCGGTGCGCTGCGCGGCATCCGGCAGCGTGCCGATCGCCTGCACCACCGCCGCCAGGAAATCGTGCGTCACTTCCCAGGACAGCGCCTCGCGCAAGTCCTCCATCCCGGTGAAGTGGTTATAGAACGTGGGACGGGTGATCCGCGCCGCGTCGCAGATTTCCTCGACGCGGGTAAACAGGCCGTTCTGCCGCCCGAACAGATCGAACGTCGCCGCCAGAATCCGCGTGCGGGTGCGCGCCTTGCGCTCGCGGCCGATTTCGGCACGGCGTTCGCCATCGATTCTGCGCTCGCCCGCGCGTGCTGTGCCGGCCATTTCCATCGCCGGGGCTTAACGCGCGGGCCGTGGTGCAGGCAATGGTCCGCGGATCAGCGCTCCGCCAGATGCTGACCCCGCCCATCGCCGATGGAGCCGAGACGCGGCAACGGCCGCTTGCCCGCGACCGCCGAACGCAAGCCGTCCGGCAGCAATTGCGAGAGCAGAAGCTGGCCGAAGGTCCACTCGCCCAGATCGGATTCCGCGTTGATATGACCGGCCGGCCCCGCATCGGCGAAACGGCTGCCCCATACCGTGGCCAGGCGACGCGCTGCGCTGAAGCGCAGGTAGGGATCGTTGCGACTGGCGACGAGGATCGAGGGGAACGGCAGTTCGGCAGGCGGGAACGGCGCAAACCGGGTCAGCCGCCGGTCAAGCGGGCGCTCCTCCACGTCCGGCGGCGCCACCAGCAGCGCACCCACCACCGGCCCGTCGCGGCCGGGCTGTTCGTATTCGGCCCACCATGCCACGGCAAGGCAGCCCAGGCTGTGCGCGACGAGCACCACGGGGCGGTCGGCCCGCTGGATCGCCAAGTTCAGCTTGTTGACCCAGGTGTTGCGATGTGGATCGTCCCACAGGCCAAGGTCGACCCGGTGGCAATTGTCGAATTCCTGTTCCCAGATGGTCTGCCAGTGGCCGGGGCCGCTGTTGTTCAGCCCGGGAACAGTGAGCACAAGGGGTTCGCGATCGGTGTTGGTGCCGGAAGGCAGCCCCGAAAGCAGCGTATGGGTGGCCATGATTGCATCTCCTGAAGGATTGCCGGCCGGTCGACTCGGAATACGTCCCGACGCCCTCAAGATAACTCAACTCATAAAGTAGACAATGCCCGGGCGGTGGAATGATTTCTTTTCAGGCCCAAGCGCGGGCTTGGCATCTGGCGTGCCGGATCCGATCCGCGCGGCGGAGAATTAACGATCTGTAATTGCCCTGACACATCGCGGGAAGAAGCGAACGGCTAGATGCGGTATCGGCCTTGAATTCCAACTTCAGCGGATAGGGGCCGAAGTGCGCAGCAATCCCGGGACAGACGGCCGGCTTTCGGGCCAGCCGCCTGTCCTTGGAGCCAGGCGCCGGCACCGGCGTCACAATAATGGCACACTCGCGGTGCCACGAGCCGGAAGGATGTTTCGCTTGCTGGAATACACGATCGGCGACGTCTATCGGGCATGGGCTTGCGCTCCGCAGGCCTTTTTCTGACGCCAGATCACACCAAGCGCCAAACCGCCGTTGATGACCGCAAGCTCCTCTTCCTCCCGCCGTCTGCTCGTGTCGATCCACGATGTCTCGCCGCGTTTCGAGCGGCAGGTCGATGCACTGGCCGAACGGCTTGCCGCGCATCTGGGCGGACCGCGCTTTGCCATGCTGGTCATTCCCGATCACTGGCACGGCGCCCCGCTGGCCGAAGCGCAGGCATTTCAGCGCCGTTTGCGGGACTGGGCCGATGCGGGCGTGGAAATGTTCCTGCACGGCTGGTCGCACATCGACGAAACGCCACCCCAGGGTAGCGTGGCCGGCTTCAAGGCGAAGCGCATGACCGCTGGTGAAGGCGAGTTCCTCAGCCTTTCCCGCGCCGAGGCCCTGGCGCGCATGACGCGAGGGCGGGCGCTGGTGGAAGAGGCGATCGGCCGTCCGGTCGCCGGCTTCATCGCACCGGCCTGGCTTTACAGCGATGGCGCACTGGAGGCCGCGCGCGACGCCGGCTTCGCGTTGGCGGAAGATCACATGAAGGTCTGGGAGCCGGCCACCGGCGCGGTCGTCGCCCGTGGCCCCGTGGTCACCTGGGCCAGCCGCAGCCGCCCCCGCATCGCCAGTTCGATCGCCTTCGCGGCGCTGGCCCGCACGGCCTTGCCGCACGTGCTGCCAACGCTGCGTCTCGCGGTCCATCCCGGCGATTGCAGCGTACCGGCCCTGCTTGCCAGCATCGACAGCACGCTGCGCTGCTTCCTGCGCACGCACCGGGCCAGCCGCTACGATTCGGTCGCCACCGCGCCAAAGGCGCTGGCCGCGTGACGCGCCGCCTGCCGCCTCCGCCGCGGACCGTTCATCCGGCCGCAAGGTTTGCCGCCCTAGGCGCGGCTCGATCCTGCTACCGGCCCGCCACCGAGTTGCGGCCATGCTGTTTCTCTCAAGGTTTTCGCGATGACTAGCGCGTCCGATGTCTCCGCACCCGGGATGAGCCTGCCCGATCCGATCGCCGCCGGCGCTGGGCTGCGCAAGTGGAGCCCCCTGCTCGGTCCCGCCATCTCGCTGGCGATTCTCGGCGCGGTCCTGCTGCAGCTGCGCGAGCTGAACTGGTCGATGATCTGGTCGATCATCCCCCGATCGCCGTTGGTGTGGCTGGTGCTTGCGGCCAGCTATTTCGCCGCGCCGGCCGCGGACTGGCTGATCTTCCGCCGCCTGTGGAACATCCCGGCGGCGGGCTTCATCCCACTGGTCAAGAAGATGATCGGCAACGAGCTACTGCTCGGTTACGTCGGCGAGGTCTACTTCTACGACTGGGCGCGCAAGCATGTGAAGATGGAAGGTTCGCCCTTCGGCGCGGTGAAGGACGTGGCCATCCTCTCGGCGCTGGCGGGCAACATCCTCACGCTGGCCATGCTGGCGCTGGCCTGGCCGCTGATCGGGCTGCTGGGCTTCGGCAAGGACGGCAACCTCATGGCGATGTCGATCGGCATCGTCCTGCTGACCTCGCTGGTCATCATGTTCTTCCGCAACGGGCTGCTCAGCCTGCCGCGCGACGAACTGATCTACACCTTCGTCGTCCATTGCCTGCGCGTGATCGCCAACACCGGCTTCGCCGCGCTGGCCTGGCACCTGATCCTGCCGGGCGTGAGCCTGGGATCGTGGCTGCTGCTGGCCACGATGCGCCTGCTGATCTCGCGCCTGCCGCTGATCCCCAACAAGGACATCGCCTTTGCCGGCGTCGCCACCCTGCTGGTGGGCGAACACCTCAAGATCGGGGTGATGATCGCGATGGTCTCGATGCTGATCCTGGCCACGCACGTCATCCTGTTTCTGGCGCTGACGGTGCTGGACGCGGTGCGCAAGGAAAAGGCGGCGTAGATGAAGATCGTCGACGTCTGCGCCTTCTATGCGCCCAAGGGCGGCGGCGTGCGGACCTATATCGACCGCAAGCTCAAGGTCGGCGCCGCGCTGGGGCATGAAGTGGTGGTCATCGCCCCTGGCGCCCACGATCATGTCGAACAGCGCGGCCCCAATGCCCGGATCGTGTGGCTGAAATCGCAGCTGTTCCCGCTCGATTTCAACTATCGCTATTTCAACGATACCGAAGCGCTCTATGCCGCGCTCGATCGCGAGGCGCCCGATTTCGTCGAAGTCTCTTCCCCCTGGCGCAGCGCCAGCACGATCGCCGACTGGCCGGGCAATGCCCCGCGCGCGCTGATCATGCATGCCGATCCGCTGTCGGCCTATGCCTATCGCTGGCTCGATCCCGTGGCCAAGCGGCCCACGATCGATCGCGCGTTCGACCGTTACTGGCGGCACCTGCGCCGGCTTGACGGGAAATACGACATGGTGGTCAGCGCCAGTCCCGGGCTGTCCGCGCGGCTGGTCGAAGGCGGTTTGCGCCACGTGGTGACCAACCCGATGGGCGTCGATCCGGGCGTGTTTTCACCGCGCCTGCGCGATGAAGACCTGCGCCGCCGCCTGCTGGCGATGTGCGAGCTGCCCGAAAGCGCCACGCTGCTGCTCGGCGTCGGCCGCTTCGCGCCCGAAAAGCGCTGGCCGATGCTGGTCGAGGCGGTCGAGGCCGCCGGCTCGCGCCATCCGGTCGGGCTGGTGCTGGTGGGACAGGGGCGGGACCGCAAGGCGATCGTGCGCCGCGTTTCGGCCAATCCGCATATCCGCATCCTGAAGCCGATCACCGATCGTGGCGAACTTGCCCGCGTGATGGCCAGCGCCGACGCGCTGGTCCACGGGTGCGAGGCGGAAACGTTCTGCATGGTCGCCGCCGAAGCGCGCGCCAGCGGCCTGCCGCTGATCGCGCCCGACGAAGGCGGCGCGGCGGATCAGGCCCGCGCCTCCGGCGGCTGGACCTATGCCTCGGCCAGCGCCGCCGCCGCTGCGGATGCCATCGCCGACTATGCCGCGCGGCGCGAACGCGGCGAAACCGGCCCGCACGCGATCATCCCGCCGCCGCGCACGATGGACGATCACTTCGCGGAGCTGTTCGCCTCTTACGAACGCCTGGTTACTCCGCACCGCCGCGCGGCCTGAAGGCTGCCCCCCATTTTACGCGAAAGCCGCCGGCACGTTCCGCCGCGCACAAAAAAGCGGCGGCAAGGCACAGGCCCGCCGCCGCAAAGGGTGGTCAGAAGTAAGCCGGGGCAGGCCAGCAGCCCGTCCCGGCCTTATTCGTCATGCGTCAGAACTGAACCGTCGCATCAATACCGAAGGTGCGCGGCGCGTTGTAGTTCGCGTAGTCGCCCAGCGAGGTATTGGCGCCCGAACGACGATAGATGTGTTCTTCGTTGAACAGGTTGCGCGCCCAGGCCGAAACGGTCAGCTTCTGGCCGCCATCGCTCATCGGGATGTCCGCCAGCGACAGGCGGGCGTTCACGATGAAGCTCTTGTCGGTCATCAGCTTTTCGCCGGCGAACGAGTGGACAGGATCGCTGTAGTTGCCATCGACGTGGAAGCGCAGTTCGGTACCGGCGCCGCCGACCGGCAGTTCATAATCCATCGAGCCCGACAGCGCGTTCTTCGGCGTGTACAGGATATAGACCGTTTCGAAGACCGGCGTGGTCACCGGCGGATTGAGCGAGGCGTTCAGCGCTTCCTGCACCGTGTTCCGCGCCGGCGGCACGTGGGTGTAGGTATAGGCGTAGGACAGGCCCATCGACAGCCCGTCGACCGGACGCACGGTCAGGTCCGCTTCAACGCCGCGAATCTTGGTGGTGCCAAGCGCGTTGACGGTTTCCAGCGTGTTCCGGACGGTGCCGTTCTGCTGCAGGATGAAATAGTTGAAGTCCACCTGCGTGTTGTCGCGGTCCATGATGTAACCGGCCACGTTGAAGCGCACCTTGCGGTCGAAGAACTCGGTCTTCAGGCCCACTTCGTAGGACTTCACCGATTCCGGCCCGAACGAGCGATAGTTCAGCGAGCGCGAGCTGGCGCCGCCGGCGCGATAGCCGGTGGCATACTTGGCGTACACGTTGATGTCGGGGTTGACCTCGTAGGCCAGCACCACCAGCGGATCGAACCGGCTGTTCGACTGGTCGAACGTGAAGTTCGTTGCCGCGCCGTTGACGGTGTAGAGCAGACCGTTCTTGTCGTCCTTGGTGTAGCGGCCGCCGACCGTGATGTGCAGCGGATCGAACGGGTTGTAAGTCACCTGGCCGTAAGCGGCATAGCTCTTGGCATAGGCCGTGCTGGCACGCGCCAGCGTAGCGCTGAGGTACGTCGACGGATCGTTGATGGTGTAGCCGTTGAGCGCCGCGTTCCACTTGTTGGTGTTCGGCGTGCGCGCCCAGTCGCTGGCACGTTCGTTGAAGTAGTACAGGCCGAACACGTAGTCGAACTTGCCGGCCGAACCGACCGCCTGCAACTCCTGGCTGAACTGGCGCTGCTGCAACCCGGCCAGCGAATAGCGGCTGAAGTTGACGTTCGGCCCCCAGATCGGCGTGCGGTGCGCGCCGCCCGAGTTGTCCCACTGTTCGTCGCTGACCGTGCGCCAAGACGTGATCGAGCGCAGTTCCAGGCCCGGCGACACCTTGTAGCTGATGTGCCCGGTGAAGCCCTTGGTGATGTCGATGCTCGGCTGCTGCGGCACACCGATATCGGCCGAGGTGGCACGGCCATAGCCGTACTGGATCAGCGGCGTGCCGTTGGCATCCTTGGGGATGTTGGCAAGCGCGGACGGCGTGATCGTCACGAGCTGGCTGTAGAACGGCGTGTTCTCGTCGCGCGACTTGTCGAACGCGAGGTCGATGGTCAGATCGCTGGTGGGCTTCCAGCGCGCCGCGATGCGGCCGCCGTAGCGGTGATACTGGTTCCAGCCGGCCTGGCCCGCCAGCGGGTTCTTGATCGTCGGATCCTGGTGCTGAAGCACACCATCGAGCTTGATCGAGATATTGTGGTATTCGGGCAGATCGAGGTGCAACTGGGCGTTGTACGAACCGTAGTTGCCCACGCCAGCCTGCAGGCGGCCACCGAATTCGCCGGTGGGCGCCTTGAGCACCATCGACAGCGCGCCGCCTTCGGTGTTCCGGCCGAACAGGGTGCCCTGCGGCCCCTTGAGCACTTCGACGCGCTCGACGTCATAGAGGCTGGCGTTCAGGCCATGCTGACGGCCGAGGTAGACACCATCGAGATAGACGCCGACGCCCTGTTCGCGCGCGGGCTGGTTGGCGTCGTCGGGAACGATGCCGCGAATACCGATCGTCAGCGCCGACTGGCGCGCTTCGAAGGTGGAGATGCGCAGCGACGGAACCGAGCCGTCGGCAAGGTCCATCAGGCTCTGGACGTGGCGCTTCTTGAGATCGTCCGCGCCCATCACCGAGATCGAGATCGGCGTCTGCTGGAGGTTCGTCTCGCGCTTGGTGGCGGTGACGACGATTTCGGTCAGGCCGGTGCTGTCGGTTTCGGGCGAAGCGGCATCGGCGGCGGGTGCGGCGGCTTCAGCGGCGAAGGCGGGGCTGACGGCAAGCGCAAGCGCTCCCGTTCCGGCCAGCAGGCCGGCACGCAGACAGGTCTGGAAGTTCATGTTTCCCTCACTTGTGAGGACTTGTGTCCTCGGGCGAGGCCGCGTCTAGCCGCCTTCCAATGCAGTTTTGTTACGGTCCCGCCGATTCTCTCGGGAAATGTTCGCGCACTGCGACGGACATGTGACGAAACCCAGGAATTTCAGAACGTTTCCAGATATTTCCCGCGAGGGAAAAATGCGGATGCCAATCCGCGAATCGCCCGTTCCCTGCGGCACGATCGGCGGTGCAGCGGTCCGCCGTCTGAAACAAAACGCCCCCCATCCCGAAGGATGGAAGGCGCTCCGCATTTGTTTTGATCGGAACCGGTACCCGGCTCCGAAATGGTGCAAGTGTCAGAAGGCGGTCTTCAGCGTCACGAACACCTGCCGCGGCGCGCCGGCCAGCAGGGTCTGGTTATCGCCGCTGAAGCCGAAGCCGTTCGAACCGATCGTGGCGACATAGCGCTTGTCGAACAGGTTGGTGGCGTTGACCTGCAGTTCCACCGGCTTGCGCCAGCCCACGTTGAAGCGATAGCCCAGCGAGGCATCGATCAGCGTGCGCGCGGGCACCTCCTGGTCGTTGAGATAGGTGAAATAGCGCTTCGACATGTAATTGGCCGAGACGCGGCCGAAGAACCCGTCGCTGTCATACGAGATTTCGCCGCGCAGCAGATGCTTGGGCGCGTCGACCACGGTCTTGCCCTTGGTCGCATAGAAGTTGCCCTTCGCGTCGGTGATGTCGTCGCGATAGGTCGTGTCGTTGTAGCTATAGGAGGCGAACGCGCCGAAGCCCATCGGCAGCTTCACGTCGAGCGCCGCCTCGATGCCCACCGCGCGCACGCTGCCCACGTTCTGCAGCGCGTTGGCCGCGCCGACGATGCCGACCGAGGTGGGAATGGTCAGCAGGCGGTTGCGGAAATCGACGTAGTAGCCGGCCAGCACCGCGTTCACCACGCCGGTGTTGTAGCGCAGGCCGCCTTCATAGGTATCGGACTGTTCGGGCTTGAGCTTGCCCTTGATCGCGTCGAACCCGGCCTGGGTGGACGAGAACGGCCCCGTCGTCGCCGACGAGACGAAGGCCCGCGTCACCGAGGTGAAGCCGGCGAACGCTTCCAGCCCCCGCCCGAACTTGTAGTTCACGCCCACGTGCGGCTGGAACCAGTCGCGCGCGGACAGGCGGCCGATCGTCCGGTCCCCCAGCACCAGCGGGTTGGCGTTATTGTTGACCTGGAAGCCCTTCCAGCCCAGGTTGATGTGCGCGTCGCCCAGCGTGATCTGGTCCTCGACATAATACTGCACCGTGGCGGTGTTGTACTTGATGTCCCACTGGGTGAAGAACGGGTTGCGCATGAAATCCAGGTGGTTGCGGCCCGGATTGGTACGGCTTTCATAGGCGTAGAAGCGCCGCGCCTGCTCGAAATTGTTGTTTTCGTACCACGCGCCGATGGCCACCTGGTTCGCGCCGAGATCGAGGTTCACGCTGCCGAACATGCCGGCGCGGTCGATCGTGTACTCGGTCGTGCGCACCGCCATCGGCACGCCGGTGGGGCTGTTGACATAGGGCGTGCCCCAGGTGCCCTGCCCGGAGTTGTGGTGGTAATAGGTCTTGAACTTGAAGGTCACCTTGTCACCGGCGGGGGCGGTGAGGCCCACCGCGCCCAGCCAGTCGCGGCGCAGGCCCGATGCGTCATAATAGGCATCGTCGAGCGTCTGGATCGGCGCCGGATAGACCGTGCCCGCCGTCGGGTTGAGCGGCGTGGTGCCGCTGTCGCCGCGATTGGCGCCGATATCCGCCACCTGCACCGCCAGCGCGTATTGCGAAGGGCCGAAATTGTCCCAGTCGTAGCCGAGCCGCTTGATCATGCCGAGCGAAAGATCCTGATAGTCCTGCTCGGCCCGGTCGGAATAGCTGAGATAGGCATCGACCGTGGCATCGCCCAGCGGCGCCACCACCTTGGCGTTGGCCATCAGCGTGCGCTGCTGCCCATCACCCTTCCACTTGTCGAGGTTCTGGTATTGCACGGAAGCAAAGGCGCGCAGCCCGTCGGCGGTGCCCAGGCCGACCCGGCCGAAGACGCGCACGGTGTTCGAGGAACCGTAGGTCACGTTGCCGTCCACGCCCAGCACGCGCGCGGGATCGATCGATTCGAACTCCAGCGTGCCGCCCAGGTTGTTGGTCGATTGCGTGTCGATCGAGCCCGACCCCTGCGACACGCGGGTCACGCCGATGTTTTCGGACGTGATCGCGCGGCTGATGTGCAGCCCGTTGACGTTGCCATAGGTCATGTCGCCCAGCGGAATGCCATCCAGCGTGAAACCAAGCTGGTTCTGGTTGAACCCGCGAATGGTGATGCGGGTCGACCATTCGTAGTTGCCGAAAGGATCGGCCGACTGGAAATTGACGCTGGGCAGTTTCTCGATGGCCTTCAGCGGGCTGGTGCCCGCCGCCAGCAGCGTCAGATCGGCGTTGGAGATTTCCTGGACCTGCCGCGTCTGGCCGGCACCGAACACGACGATTTCGGCACCGGCGGACGCATCGGCGGGAGCGGGCGCGGCTTCGTCGGCCGGGGCTTCGGCGGCAAAGGCGGGAGCGGCGACGGCCATGGCGGTCGTCACGAACAAGGCAGTCACACAGCGCATCTCTTTTCCCCTCATGGGCCTGGACTCGAGATGCGCCGCTAGACGGCCCGTGTTGCACGATCGTGCAGTTTTCCTTTCATTTCAAAGGCGGATTTGTGCGCGCTATATGACGATGGGGCCGGCGTGATCGCCACCACACCCCGCTTTCAGCGCCTCGATCAGCCAGGAACGCGCCGGCCCCGGCGGGCAATCCCGCCGCCACTGCGCGTTGAACGGATAGGCCACGCCGGGCGCTTCCTGCATCGGCAGCCGCACGAGTCGCCCGGCGTCGAGATCGTCTTGCACCAGATGCAGCGGCATGTTGCCCCAGCCGATCCCTTCCAGCAGCAAGGCGTGCTTGGCGCCGAGATCGCCCAGCCGCCACGTGCGCGCGCTGAGCACGGAGAAATCGCGGCCCTCGGTCAGGCTGGAACGGTCGGTCAGGACCAGTTGCAGATGCTGCCGCCCGGCCCCGGGGGGAATCTCGGTCAGGCGCGCCAGCGGGTGCGAAGGCGCGGCCACCGGCAGCAGTTCCACCTCGCCGATCCGCATCCGGTCGAGCACGGGGTCCTCGATCACCACCGGCCCCGTCACGCCCACATGCGCCCGCCCCTCCAGCAGCATTCCGGCGATCGCGCCGAGGGCTTCCACATGCAGGCGCAGGTCCACCGTCGGGAAATAGGCCTGGAACTGCCGGCAAAGCCGCGCCAGCCACGCGGTGGGATACATCACGTCCACGGCCAGCGTCAGTTCCGCCTCCAGCCCCTGGTTATAGCCGCGCACCGAGGCCATCAGCGCGTCAATATCGTCCGCCACCGCCCGTGCCGTCGCCAGCACCGCGCGGCCCGCTTCGGTCAGCGTCGGCCGGCGCGATCCCTCGCGCTCGAACAGGGTGACGCCGAACTGCGCCTCCAGGTTGGCGATGCCATAGCTGATGACCGAAATGGCCCGGCCCAGCTTGCGCGCGGCACCGTTGAAACTGCCTTCATCGACCACGGCGAGGAAGATGCGGATCTGGTCGATGGTTGGCTGGCCGACGTCCACGTTCGATACTCCTGAACATTCCCATCAATTTTATCGGAATTTTCAGATTGCCTTTCAAGGGCCATACCAAGGTCATTCGCTGCAACGCGATTTTTGGAGACATCCCGTGATCGAAGTTCGCCCCTTCCATTCGCTTGGCGCCGCCAACCACGGCTGGCTCGATGCGCACCACCATTTCTCGTTCGCCGACTATTACGACCCGCAGCGCGTGCAGTGGGGCGCCCTGCGCGTGTGGAACGATGATACCATCGCGGCGCAGAGCGGTTTCCCGCCGCATCCGCACAGCGACATGGAAATCGTCACCTATGTCCGCACCGGCGCGATCTCGCACCGCGACAACCTGGGCAACGCCGGCCGCACCGTGGCGGGAGACGTGCAGGTCATGTCCGCCGGCACCGGCATCCAGCATGCCGAATACAATCTGGAAGACGAGGAAACGACGCTGTTCCAGATCTGGATCATGCCCGACCGGCGCGGCCATGCGCCAAGCTGGGGCACGCGGCCCTTCCCGCGCGACAGCCGCACCGGCCGCTTCGACGTGCTGGCTTCGGGCGTCGCGGGTGACGAGGACGCGTTGCGCATCAACGCCAATGCCCGCGTACTGGGCGCGACGTTGCCGGCAGGCCAGAGCCTGCGTTACGAAATCGATCCCGACCGCCATGCCTATCTGGTTCCGGCCACCGGCCGCATCCGCATTGGCGACGCAGAAGCACAGGCCCGCGATGGCGTGGCCATCACCGGCATCGATACCATCGAGATTACCGCGCTCGAAGACAGCGAGATCGTCCTCGTCGACGCGGCCTGACTACCCCCGTTCTCCCCCCTTCGAACAGAAAGAATCCCATCCCATGACCATTCAGACCACTACCGCCCGCCCCGGCACTTCCGCCAGCGATGTCGCCGCTCTTGCCGGTCGCATCCTCCTTGCCGCCATCTTCGTGCTGAGCGGCCTGTCCAAGGTCGCCGCGCCCGCCGGAACGATCGGCTATATCGCCAGCGCGGGCCTGCCCTTGCCGCAAGTCGGCCTGGCCATCGCCGTTATCGTGGAACTGGGCGGCGGTCTGGCACTTGTGGCCGGCTTCCGCACCCGGTTCGTCGCAGCGGTGCTGGCGTTGTTCAGCCTGGCAACCGCGCTCGCCTTCCACAACCACCTTGCGGACCAGAACCAGTTCATCCACTTCTTCAAGAACGTGGCGATGGCTGGCGGCCTGTTGCAGGTCGTCGCTTTCGGCGCCGGCCGCTTCGCGCTCGACCGCCGTTGAAACCACGCATCCGGGCGGCCTCACCAGCCGCCCGCCCCTTTGCTGTCATCCCCGAAACTCGCTCCGGAAGGCCACGCCATGGAAAGCCGAACCACCAATCCCCGCCTTGTTCCGCTGCTGATCGACCGCTGGTCGCCGCGCGCCTTCGATGGCAGCGCCCTGCCGCAAGAAGACCTCGAGGTGATCCTGGAGGCTGCCGGCCTCGCCCCGTCCGCTTTCAACTACCAGCCCTGGCGCTTTCTCTATGCCGTGAACGGCGATGCGCACTGGGATCTGTTCCTTTCGCTGCTGATTCCGTTCAACGCCAGCTGGGCGAAGCAAGCCGGCGCGCTGGTCTTCATCCTCTCGGAAACGCACATGGGCAGCGGTGACGAAGCGCGGCCATCGCACAGCCACAGCTTCGACGCGGGCGCCGCCTGGGCGCAGCTGGCCCTGCAAGCCACGGCAATGGGCTACCACGCCCACGGCATGACCGGAATCGACTTCGACCGCATCCGTTCGGAACTCGGCATTCCCGAAAGCTTCCGCGTCGAAGCCGCCGCCGCGATCGGCCGCAAGGCATCGCCGGACGTGTTGCCCGAAGGCCTGCGCGCCAAGGAAGCGCCGAGCGGTCGCAAGGCCGTGGGTACGATTGCCGCCCGGGGAGCCTTCGACGCCCTGCCCTGAAAACCGGACGGGCGAAGCGAGCCGCGGCGGCAAAAGTTCCCGCCCCGCGGCTCGCCCCACGCGATCCCTGGCACCGCTCGCCGCACTTTCCTCCGTTGCGGTTTGAAATTCGGCGGGCTGCTCCGTACATCCCGGACAAGAGCAAAATCGGGGTCTCGGAATAGCATGTACCTGGGCAGGCGCCATTTTCTGGGCGCCATTGCCGGGTCGGCAGCCAGCCTGTTCATGCCGCGCGATCTTGCGCAGGCGATCGCCCCCCAGCCGGAACACCTTCCGGCGGGCGCAGACAGGTCCGTGCTGTTGTCTCGCGCATTGGCGGCCTTGCAGCAGCATCACGATCGCGTCGCCAGCCGCGACGTGATCGGCATCGTCGACTTTTCGGCGCCTTCGCGTCTGCCGCGCTTCCAGCTGGTCGATGTGGCGGCAGGAAAGGTCATTTCCGACCATCTCGTCGCGCACGGCAGCGGTTCCGATCCCGGCAACAGCGGCTGGGTCCAGCGCCTGTCGAACCGGCCCGGCTCCAACGCCTCGTGCAGCGGGGCCTTCCTGACCGGCGAAATCTACAGCGGCAAGCATGGCCGGTCGCGCCGGCTTCAGGGTCTGGATACCGAAAACAGCATGGCCTCCAGCCGTGGCATCGTGATCCACGCCGCGCGCTATGTCGCGCCCGATCTGGCGGAAAGCCAGGGGCGCGTGGGCCGCAGCCAGGGCTGCTTCGCGGTCTCCGCGGAGGATATCGCCCATGTGCTCGAACGGCTCGGCCCCGGCCGCCTGCTGTTCGCCGCGCGCTGACTGCGCCTTCCGCCGGCTTCCCGCGACCGACGGCTCACCACCTCCTTTTTTGACAAACGTCCAAAAAGGAGGTGTGCAGAATCTCCATTTGTATCATTGTGTCGCATCGATGCGGCAACGCAGCATAGGCAGGCGCACGCGCCGCGCGATGTGCTAGCAAGCTGCGAATCACGCGTTGAAAGCCATGGGGGCTTTCGGGGGAGACCATGTCGGAACATGACCTTGCCGCTGTCCGCACGGGGCGGTCGTTCTGATCTGCGGGAAATGCCATCGCCGATGCTGCCGTTGCTCCCTTGTCCGCATGGTCCGATGAAAGATTGCGAGCCGAAATTGCGTTTCCTTCTACCCTTGGCCTGCACCGCTCTCCTGCTTGCCGGATGCGGCGACAAGAAGGGAGACAAACAGTCGCCGACGCCCACCGTGGGCGTGATTGCCGCCCGCGCGGGACCGGTCGCGCTGACCGCGGACCTGGCCGGACGGACGCAGGCGTCGGAAGTGGCCGAAGTGCGGCCACAGGTGTCGGGCATCGTCATGGCGCGGCTGTTCGAGGAAGGCAGCAACGTCCGCGCGGGCCAGCCGCTCTATCAGATCGATTCGCGCCTCTATGCGGCGTCCCAGCAGCAGGCAAGCGCCGCGCTGACCAACGCGCAGGCATCGGTCGAAGCCAGCCGCCTGAAAGCGGAGCGCTATCGCGTACTGGCCGAGGAAGGCGGGATCAGCAAGCAGGACGCGGCGGATGCCATCGCGGCTTACAACCAGGCCCGCGCCCAAGTGGCGCTCAACCGCGCGTCGCTGGCTTCCGCCAACGTCAACCTGGGCTTCACCCGGATCACCTCTCCGATCAGCGGCCGGATCGGCCGGTCAGCCGTGACCAAGGGCGCGCTGGTGACGTCCAATCAGGCCGATGCGCTGGCCAAGGTGCAGCGGCTCGATCCGATCTGGGTCAACATCCAGCAATCGAGCACCGATTTCATGGCGCTGCGCCGCTCGATGGACGCCGGACGCATCGCGGCGGGATCGACGCCGGTGCGCATCATCCTGTCGGACGGCAGCGAATTTCCGGTCGAGGGCAAGCTGAACTTCGCGGATATCGACGTGAACGAGCAGACCGGCACGGTCACGCTGCGCGCCACCGTGCCCAATCCGCGTGGCGATCTGCTGCCCGGCCTGTTCGTGCGCGCGCGCGTGGGCCAGGGCACCGTGCCTGACGGCATCCTCGTCCCGCAAACGGCCGTCACGCGGTCTCCACGCGGCACCGCCACCGTGCTGGTCGTCAACGCCAAAAGCATGATCGAAACGCGGAACGTAACCGCGGATACCGCCGTCGGCACGAACTGGCTGATCACCAGCGGCCTCAAGCCCGGCGAGAAGATCGTGGTCGAAGGGCTGCTCAAGGCCCGCCCCGGCGCGAAGGTGAAGGCGGTGCCGGCGGGCAGCAAGGCAGCGGAAGAGGGTGGCGGGAAAGGTGCCGGCGCGCCGGCCGCCGCTGGCAAGTAAACGCCGTGCTGTCGAAATTCTTCGCGCATCGCCCGATTTTCGCCTGGGTCATCGCCATCGTGGTGATGGCGGCGGGCGGGTTCTCGATCACCACGATGGCGGTGGAGCAATATCCCGACATCGCGCCGCCGACCGTCTCGATCAACGCCAGCTACAACGGCGCGGACGCGCAGACGATCGAAAACAGCGTGACCCAGGTGCTGGAACAGCAGCTCAAGGGCATCGACGGGCTGCTCTATTTCACGTCCAGCAGCAGCAACGGTTCGGCGCAGATCACGGTGACCTTCGAAAAGGGCATCAATCCCGATACCGCGCAGGTCCAGGTGCAGAACGCGATCGCGCGCGGCGTCACGCGGCTGCCGCAGATCGTGCAGCAACTGGGCGTGAACGTGAACAAGGCGCAGGCCGACCAGTTGATGGTCGTCTCGCTCTACGATTCCACCGGCCGCAGCGACAACGCGGACATCGCCGACTATCTCGCCACGCACTTCCAGGACCCAATCTCGCGCGTGGAAGGCGTGGGCAGCGCCGACATCTTCGGCTCGCAATACGCCATGCGCATCTGGCTCGATCCCAACCGGCTCAACGCGGTGAAGCTGATGCCGGCGGACGTGATTTCGGCGCTGCAGGCCCAGAACACGCAGGTTTCGGCGGGCGAGATCGGCGCCCTGCCGTCGCAGCCGGGGCAGCGCCTCAACGCCACGGTAACGGCCCGGTCGCGGTTGGAAACGATCGACCAGTTCAAGGCGGTCGTACTCAAGACCCAGGCCGATGGCTCCACCGTCACGCTGGGCGATGTCGCCCGCGTCGAAATGGGGCTGGAGAATTACGGCTCGATCAACAAATTCAACGGCGCGCCCGCCACCGGCCTCGCCATCAATCTGGCATCCGGCGCCAACGCCATGGCCACCGCGCGGCTGGTCAAGGAAAAGGTCGCCGAACTGTCGACCGAGCTGCCCGAAGGCTACGCGGTCGCCTATCCGCGCGACAGCAGCACGTTCGTGAAGATTTCGATCGAGGAAGTGGTCTGGACGCTGATCGAGGCGATCGGGCTGGTCGTGGTGGTGATGTTCGTGTTCCTGCAGAACTGGCGCGCCACGCTGATCCCCGCGATCGCCGTGCCGGTGGTGCTGCTGGGCACCTTCGGCATCCTCGCCGCCGTGGGCTATTCGGTCAACACGCTGACCATGTTCGGCCTCGTCCTTGCCATCGGCCTGCTGGTCGACGATGCCATCGTGGTGGTCGAGAATGTCGAGCGCGTGATGCACGAGGAGCACCTGCCCCCGCTGGAGGCGACGGTGAAATCCATGGGCGAGATCACCTCGGCGCTGATCGGCATCACGCTGGTTCTGACCGCCGTGTTCATCCCCATGGCCTTCTTCGGCGGATCGACCGGCGTGATCTATCGCCAGTTCTCGGTCACCATCGTGTCCGCCATGGCGCTGTCGGTGATGGTCGCGCTGACGCTGACGCCGGCGCTGTGCGCCACGCTGCTGAAGGAGCACGAGAAGCCGCGCGGATGGTTCTTCGCCAAATTCAACCGCAGCTACGAAAGGCTGGAAGGCGGCTATCGCAGCCGGCTGCTGCGGGTGGTGAGCCGGCCACTTCCGGGCATGCTGGTGTTCGGCGGCGTTTGCCTGGGCATGGCGCTGCTCTATGCGCGGCTGCCCACCAGCTTCCTGCCGGACGAGGATCAGGGCAACCTTTCGCTCAGCTACACGCTGCCCGCCGGATCGACCATCGAACAGACGCAAGCCGTGGCCGACCAGCTTTCGGACTACATCAACCGTACGGAAAGCCACAACATCCAGGCCGTGTTCACCGTGGTGGGCCGCGGACAGGGCGGCAGCGGGCAGAACACCGGCCAGGGCTTCATCCTGCTCAAGCCGTGGGACGAACGGGTGGGCAGCGCGAACAGCGCCTCCGCCATCGCGCAACGCATCAACAAGCATTTCGCCTCCTCGCGCGATGGGCAGATTCTCGTCCTTTCGCCGCCGGCCATCCGCGGGTTGGGCAACGCTTCGGGCTTCGAGATGTGGCTGCAGGATGCCGAAGGACAGGGCACCGCCGCGCTGACCGCCGCGCGCAAGGACCTGCTGACGCAGGCGGCCGACGAGCCCCGGCTGGGCCAGGTGCGCTTCAACGGCCTTGAGGACACGCCGCAGCTCAAGGTGAAAGTGGATGACGCCGCGCTCACCGCGTTCCAGATCACGCCCGCCAACGTCAATTCCACGCTCTCGACCGCGTGGGGCGGCACGTATGTGAACGACTTCATCGACCGCGGCCGCGTCAAGCGCGTCTATGTCCAGGGCGATGCGCCGTTCCGCAGCCAGCCATCGGACCTGAGCCAGTGGTTCGTGCGCACCGCCGATGGCGACATGGCGCCCTTCTCGGCCTTTGCCGAAACGAGCTGGACGATCGGCGCGCCGATCCTGCGGCGCTTCAACGGCATTTCCGCGCAACAAGTGCAAGGCGCGCCGGGGCCGGGCACCAGTTCCGGCGATGCCATGAACGTGATCGAGAAAATGGCCAGCAAGCTCGATGGTGGCTTCACCGTGGCGTGGAGCGGGCTGTCCTATCAGGAGCGCCGGTCGAGCAGCCAGGCGCCGGTGCTCTATGCCGTGTCGATCTTCTTCATCTTCCTGTGCCTTGCCGCGCTCTACGAAAGCTGGTCGGTGCCGTTCTCGGTCCTGCTGGTCATTCCGCTGGGCGTGGTCGGCGCGGTGCTGGCGGTGACGCTGCGCGGGTTCGACAACGACATCTATTTCCAGGTGGCGCTGCTCACCACGATCGGCCTGTCCGCCAAGAACGCGATCCTGATCGTCGAATTCGCCGAAGCCGCGCTGCGCAGCGGCGTGCCGCCGCTCGAAGCCGCGCTAGAGGCCGCGCGGTTGCGCTTCCGCCCGATCATCATGACCAGCGTGGCCTTTATCGCCGGCGTGGTTCCGCTGGTGATCGCCAGCGGCGCGGGCGCGAACGGGCGGCGCGCGATCGGCACCGGGGTGATGGGCGGGATGCTTTCGGCCACCGCGCTCGCCATCTTCCTCGTCCCGCTGTTCTTCGTGCTGGTGAAGCGCTGGTTCGCGCGCAAGGCGGCAACCACGCCCGCGCCCGCAAGCGGTCAGGAGGCCGGAGCATGAACCGCCGCCTTCTGTTCGCCACGCTGCCGCTCGCCGCACCGATGGCGATCCTGGCCGGGTGCAACATGGCACCGAAATACGTCCGCCCGGAAGCGCCCGTCGCCCCCGCGCTGCCGCAGGGAGAATCCTATCCCGTGCTGGCCGCCGGCGAGACGCGCATCGACGAGATCGGCTGGCGCGATTTCTTCCTCGACGACCGGCTACGGCAGGTGATCGCCCTGTCGCTGGCCAACAACCGCGATCTGCGCGCGGCCGTGGCCAACGTGGAACAGGCGCAGGCGCTCTATCGCGTGCAGCGCGCCGCCCTGTTCCCCACCGTCGCCGCCACCGCAACCGGATCGGAAGCGCGCACCAACGGCCTCACGGTCGATACCCTGTCCACCGGCATCGGCATCTCCTCGTTCACGCTCGACCTGTTCGGCCGGCAGCGCAATCTCACGCAGGCGCAGTTCCAGACCTTTCTCGCCACCGATGAAGGGCGCAAGGCCACGCAGATCACGCTTGTCGCCGAAGTGGCGACCGCGTGGCTGACCTATGCCGCCAACGCCGATCTGCTGCGCGTGGCGGAAGAAACGCTGCAATCGCGCGAACAGAGCCTGGCGCTGACGCAGCGGCGCGAGGCCATGGGGATCGGCACCCGGCTCGACATCGCGCAGGCGCAGACCGCGCTCCAGACCGCGCGATCGGACGTGGCCGACTACAAGACCCGGCTGGCGCAGGCGCGCAACGCGCTGGAACTGCTGTCCGGGGCGCCGGTGGGCGAAGCCCTGCTGGCCGATACGCTGGGCAGCGGCGGGCAAACGCTCGCCACCCTGCCGGTGAACCTGTCCTCCGCCGTGCTGCTGCAACGGCCGGACGTGCTGGGCGCAGAACACCGCTTGCGCGCGGCCTATGCCAATATTGGCGCGGCGCGCGCGGCATGGTTCCCCACGATCTCGCTGACGGCCGCGCTCGGCGTCGCCTCGGGCAGCCTTTCCGGCCTGTTCAACAGTGGCGATTTCCGCTGGAACGCATCGGGCAACGCCAGCGAAACCGTGTTCGACGCCGGCGCGCGCAGCGGCAACCTCGCCTCGGCCAAGGCCGCGCGCACCGCCGCTGTCGCCACCTACGAAAAGACGATCCAGACCGCGTTCAGCGAAGTGGCCAACGCGCTCGCCCGGCGCGGCACGATCGACGACAAGCTGGCCGCGCAACTCGCGTTGACGGACAATGCCGGTCGCGCGCTCACCCTGTCGCAATCGCGCTATCGCAACGGGATCGACACCTACCTGACCACGCTGGACGCGCAGCGCACGCTCTACACCGCGCGCCTCAGCCTGGTGAACACGCGGCTGGCGGCGGCGAGCAACATGGTGGAGCTATACCGCAGCCTGGGCGGCGGCCTGAACGCGGAACCCGCGCGCCCCTGAACCGCCTTACGCCGGCCGCTTCTTGAGCAAGGCGCTGCGCAGGCAGCGGCACACCACCTCGTCGCGCTGGTTGATCAGTTCGTGCGTGAAGGTGACGATGCCCGCGCCCGGCCGGCTTTTCGATTCCTTCAGCTCGGCCACCTCGCTCGTCGCGCGCATGGTGTCGCCGATGAACACCGGCTTGGGCATGACCAGCTTGTCATAACCGAGGTTGGCGACCAGCGTGCCCAGCGTGGTATCGCCCACGGACAAGCCGACCATCAGCGCGAAGGTGAAGGTGCCGTTGACCAGGATCTGGCCGAACTCGCTCGCCTTGGCCGCTTCCAGATCGATGTGCAGTGGCTGCGGATTGTGCGTCATCGTCGAAAACAGCAGGTTGTCGGTTTCGGTCACGGTGCGGCGGATGTCGTGCTCGATCCGGTCACCCACCTGCCATTCGTCGAAAAAGCGCCCGGCCATCAGCCTTCCTCCTGCTCCACGCGCGCCAGCAGCGCCTCGACCTGCACTTGCGCGCCGGGGGTGACGGTCAGCTCCGCCACGGTGCCGTCGAACGGCGCGGTCAGCGCGTGTTCCATCTTCATCGCTTCCAGCACCAGCAGCTTCTGGCCCTTGGCCACCATGTCGCCCGCCGCGACGTCGACCGAGATCACCTTGCCGGGCATGGGGGCGAGGATGGCGCCATCACCTGCGTGATGAGTGTTCGTGCCTCGGGATTCGCGCATGGTTATGCGAAATGTCTCCCCGATGGATGACGAATAGACAACATCGCCGATGCGTTCGGCGGGAAAGTGGCGCTCGTGATCATCGTGAAGTTCGTAGTCGAGGCGGCCGACCTTAGGCTTCCCATCGACACTGAGGAGCACCTCCCCCTCCGCCTCATCATTGAGACGAAAACCCCTCAGTCCGATCGGGATTGCTGACGAGGTCAGCAGCTTTGCAGCGTGGACCAAAGCCGACCCGCTCGGGCCTTCATCCTCGATCAAGCTGAAGGGGTGTTCCTCAATAAAGGCGGTCGACAATCGTTCCCTGATAAAGTCTGGCTCGACCAACAGACTGCACAGCATTGATGCATTTGTCTTTACGGGCCAGCAGCCGACTTGTCCGACCGCTTTCGTCAGCGCAACTGCGGCTTCCAAGCGATCCGACCCGTGGGTGATCATCTTCGCGATCATCGGATCGTAAAACGGCGTAACCTCGTCACCTTCCTCGAACCCACTATCCACGCGAAGCTTGGAATCGTAGTGGTTCCAATTCCAGGTTCCATCCACGGCCTTGTATTCATATGGCTCAAGCTTTTCGGGAAGCCGGAAGTATTCCAGTTTGCCAATGCTCGGCAGGGAACCCTTGGCCGGATCTTCCGCGTAGAGCCGCGCCTCGATGGCGTGGCCGTCGATCCTTAGCTGATCCTGCCGTTTGGGCAGCGGCTCGCCGCTCGCCACGCGCAACTGCCATTCGACCAGATCGACGCCGGTGATCATCTCCGTCACCGGATGTTCGACCTGGAGCCGCGTGTTCATTTCCATGAACCAGATGCGATCGGCGCGCAGGCCTTCGCTGGCATCGGCGATGAATTCGATCGTGCCGGCACCTTCGTAGTCCACCGCCTTGGCCGCGCGGACGGCGGCGCTGCACACGGCCTGGCGCGTCGCTTCGTCCATGCCCGGCGCGGGGGCTTCCTCGATCACCTTCTGGTGGCGGCGCTGGAGCGAGCAATCGCGTTCGAACAAGTGGACGACGTTGCCGTGGCTATCCCCGAACACCTGCACCTCGATGTGGCGGGGGGAGAGGATGTACTTCTCGATCAGCACGCGATCGTCGCCGAAGCTCGCGGCCGCCTCGCGGCGGCAGGAGGCCAGCGCTTCGGCAAAGTCCGCCGCCGTCTCCACCCGGCGCATACCCTTGCCACCCCCGCCCGCGACGGCCTTGATCAGGACGGGATAGCCGATGGCATCCGCCTCGGCCTGAAGCCGCGCCTCGGACTGGTCTTCGCCAAGATAGCCGGGGGTCACCGGCACGCCGGCGGCGATCATGCGCGCCTTGGCCGCGTCCTTGAGGCCCATCGCGGTGATCGAGGCCGGCTTGGGACCAACCCATACGAGGCCCGCATCCAGCACCGCCTGCGCGAATTCGGCGTTTTCGGAAAGGAAGCCGTAGCCGGGATGGATCGCCTGCGCTCCGGTGGCCCTGGCGGCGGCGATGATCTTTTCCCCAACAAGGTAGCTTTCGCGCGCCGGCGACGGGCCGATATGCACCGCCTCGTCCGCCGAGCGGACAAGCAGCGCCTTGGCATCGGCATCGGAATAGACCGCCACCGTGCGAATACCCATGCCCCGCGCGGTGCGGATGACACGGCAGGCGATTTCGCCGCGATTGGCGATGAGAAGGGACTGGATCATGGCCATTACATCCTGAACACCCCGAAGCGGGGCGCCTCCGCAACCGGGGCTTCGAGCGTTGCCGCCAGCGCCAGCCCGAGCACGTCGCGCGTCTGGGCGGGATCGATCACGCCATCGTCCCACAGGCGGGCGGTGGCGTACCAGGGGTTGCCCTCGTCCTCGTACTTCTGGCGGACCGGCGCCTTGAACGCTTCAGCCTCCTCCGCCGTCCACGTGGCGGCATCGCGATGGACCGTGGCGAGCACTGCGGCGGCCTGTTCGCCGCCCATCACGCTGATCCGGCTGTTGGGCCAGGAAAACAGGAAGCGCGGCTCATAGGCGCGGCCGCACATGCCGTAGTTGCCGGCGCCGAAGCTGCCGCCGATCAGCACGGTGATCTTGGGCACGCTGGCGGTGGCCACAGCCGTCACCAGCTTCGCGCCGTGCTTGGCAATGCCTTCGGCTTCGTACTTGCCGCCGACCATGAAGCCCGAGATGTTCTGGAGGAACAGCAGCGGAATACGGCGCTGGCACGCCAGTTCGATGAAATGCGCGCCCTTCTGCGCGCTTTCGGAAAAGAGCACGCCGTTGTTGGCAAGGATCGCCACCGGCATGCCCCAGATATGCGCGAAGCCGCAGACCAGCGTGGTGCCGTAATGGGCCTTGAACTCGTGAAACTCGCTGCCATCGACCAGCCGCGCGATCACTTCCCGGACATCGTAGGGCGCGCGCACGTCCTCGGGCACGATCGCGTAGAGTTCTTCCGCATCGTACTTCGGCGGGCGCGGTTCGCGGCGGGCGATGCCAGCATCCCCCGCCGATCCCAGATGCGAAACGATGTCGCGCACGATGGTCAGCGCGTGCTCGTCGTTCTCGGCCAGATGATCGACCACGCCGGACTTGCGCGCGTGGAGATCGCCGCCGCCCAGATCCTCGGCGCTGATCTCCTCGCCGGTGGCGGCCTTCACCAGCGGCGGGCCGGCCAGGAAGATCGTGCCCTGCTTGCGCACGATCACCGTCTCGTCCGACATCGCCGGGACATAGGCACCGCCCGCCGTGCAGCTGCCCATCACGCAGGCGATCTGCGGCACGCCCTCGGCGCTCATGTTGGCCTGGTTGAAGAAGATGCGGCCGAAGTGATCGCGATCGGGAAAGACCTCGGCCTGGTGTGGCAGGTTGGCCCCGCCGCTATCGACCAGATAGATGCACGGCAGCCGGTTCTGGCGCGCGATGTCCTGCGCGCGCAGGTGCTTCTTCACCGTCAGCGGATAGTACGTGCCACCCTTCACCGTGGCATCGTTGGCCACGATCACGCACTGGCGGCCCGATACGCGGCCGATCGCCGTGATCACGCCGGCGCCCGGCACCTCGTCGCCATAGAGGCCGCCGGCGGCAAGCTGGCTCAGTTCCAGCAGGGGCGATCCGGGATCGAGCAGCCGCTCCACCCGATCGCGTGGCAGCAGCTTGCCCCGCGCGACATGCCGCTCGCGCGATCGCGCATCGCCGCCCAGCGCCGTGCGAGCCACGCGATCGCGCAAGTCCCGCGCCAGCGCGCGGTTGTGCGCGGCACGCGCCTGCGCCTCGGGGCTGGAAAGGTCGATGTTGGAGGAGAGGACGGGTCCGCTCATGCTGCACCCTGCATCGAAAGTGACTCCGCCGATTGCACCATTTCCCAGGTGTTCCATTCCTCGAAGACTTGCCCACGCCGGATCACCGCCAGGTTGATGCCGATCATCGTCATCGCCTCGCCGCTCTCGCGGCTGCGGACACGGGCCGTCATGCGGGTTGCCACCTTGTCGCCGTCGGCGAACTGGTCCTCGATCACGAAGGCATCTGGCGCGTAGTCGAAGATTGCATGGAAGTTCAGGATGCTCTGGCGAAACCCGGCCCAGTCCCGGTCCCCGGCGGAGGTGTGGCCCAGATAGCTGGGGGCGATCAGCGACTCCATCGCATCCACATCGGCCCGCGCGTAGCAATCGATCAGCCGTCGGAACACGGCCTTCTTGTCTTCGGCAGTCTCCGCCACCATCGCCACTCCCCCTAACCCTGCGCCCCGATAAGTTCCCGCCCGATCAGCATCCGGCGAACTTCGTTCGTGCCGGCGCCGATGTCGAGCAGCTTCGCATCGCGCAGGTAGCGTTCGACCGGCCAGTCCTTGGTATAGCCCGCCCCGCCCAGCGCCTGCACCGCCTCGCCCGCCGCGCGGAAGGCGTTCTCGCTGGCCAGCAGGATCGCGCCGGCCGCGTCGAAGCGGGTGGTCTGCCCGGCATCGCAGGCGCGCGCCACGGCATAGACATAGGCCCGCGCCGATTGCAGCGCGACGTACATGTCCGCGATCTTGGCCTGCATCAGCTGGAACGCGCCGATCGGCTTGCCGAACTGCTTGCGTTCGCGGACATAGGGGATGACCGTATCGAGGCAGGCCTGCATGATGCCGAGCTGGAGGCCCGCCAGCACGACGCGCTCGTAATCGAGGCCCGACATCAGCACGCCCACGCCGCCGTGCAGCGGCCCCATCACGTTCTCTTCGGGCACGAAGCAGTCGTTGAACACCAGCTCCGCCGTGGGCGAGCCGCGCATCCCCATCTTGTCGATCTTCTGACCGATCGAGAAGCCATCGAAGTCCTTCTCGATCAGGAAGGCGGTGATCCCGCGCGATCCCGATTCCGGCGCGGTCTTGGCATAGACCACCAACGTATCGGCATAGGTCGCGTTGGTGATCCAGAACTTGGTGCCGTTGAGGACATAGCCGCCCGAGGTGGCATCGGCGCGCAGCTTCATGCCGACGACGTCCGACCCGGCGCCCGCTTCCGACATGGCAAGGCTGCCGACATGCTCGCCCGAGATCAGGCCCGGCAGGTACTTCGCCTTCTGCGCGTCCGTGCCCCAGCGGCGGATCTGGTTGACGCAAAGGTTGGAATGCGCGCCATAGGACAGGCCGATCGAGGCCGATGCCCGGCTCACTTCCTCCACCGCGATCACGTGATCGAGATAGCCGAGGCCCAGGCCGCCCCATTCCTCTTCCACGGTGATGCCGTGCAGGCCCAGCTCGCCCATCGCCGGCCACAGCTCGCGCGCGAACCAGTCCTCCGCGTCGATCCTCGCCGCCAGCGGCGCAATCTTCTCGTCGGCGAAGCGCGCGGCGCTTTCGCGGATCATCAGGGCGGTTTCAGGCAGGCCGAAATCGAAATCAGGCGTCGCGCGCACGGCATCCTCCCAAGACTTGCCCGGATACGCCCGAGACAGCGCACCCCGCAGCCATCAGCAATCGACGGGACGAGGCGCGGCCGGTCAAGGCCGGGCACATCCTGTCCCACGCCCCTTGATACCATCGATGATATCGTCGACGAAATTGAAACATCGCGCGAAGTTCGATAGATAAAATCTATGATGAAACGCACCCATCTGCGCCAGTTCCTGGCGGTCGTGGAAACCGGCGGCTTCACCGCCGCCGCGCGGCGCGTCAACGTGACGCAGCCCACCTTGTCGGTGGGCATTGCCGAGCTGGAACGGCTGGTCGGCGCGCCGCTGTTCGTGCGCGACCGGCGCAACGTGCGATTGACCGAGGCCGGCAACCGCCTGCTGGCCCATGCCCGCGCCATCGAGCGGGAGTTCCGGCTGGCCGAGGCCAGCCTGCGTAGCGAGGCCGACCTCGCCCCGCCGCTGCGACTGGGCATCCTCGCATCGTTGCCGACAGCCTTCCTGACCCGGTTGAGCGCGCGCTTCGCCGGGCCGGAACCGCTGGTGCTGACCGAAGGGAGCGATGCCGAACTGCGGCGCAAGCTGGGCGAAGGGCAGATCGACGCCGCGCTGACCCTACTGCGCGAAGGCGAGGATGCCGCGTCCGTCATCGACGAAGGCTATCGCATGATGCTGCCGGCAAGCCACCGCCTGGCGGGGCGCGCGACGCTCGATCCGGCCGAACTGGCGAGCGAAACCATGATCGCGCGCCGGTCCTGCGAACTGCTTGCCGAAACCAGCCGCTTCTTCACGCAGCGCGGGGTGCGGCCCCGCTTCCTGCTGCGCAGCGCCAACGACGACCGCTGCATGGCGATGGTGCGCGCCGGCATGGGCGTGACCACGGCGCCGGAATCGCTCCGCTGCGAAGGCGTCGTCGCCGTGCCGCTCGACGGATACGACTTCCGCCGCCGCATCGGCCTGATAGATGGCAAGACGCAGCGCGATGATGCCCGGTCCGCCCTGCGGCTGGCCTGCGACAGCGCGATCGGCTGAATCTGTCCGGCGTCGCCGCTGGTCAACCGCCCTTCCACACCGCCCAGCCGACGATGGCCCAGAGCGTGAGCGACAGCATCAGCGGCGCGGTGGCGCGCACCGCCACAAGCGCGACGCGCACACCGTGATGGCGCCCCGCGGCGGGGGTAAGATCAACGTCCGGCGCGCGTTCGCCGTCGGTGGAGGGGAGGGACATATCGAACGGGTGTTGGCATTCGGCTGGCATAGGCGGTCTCCAATCCGCAATATGCCTGCTTGATGCGCCCGTTTGCCTATGAGCCCCCTCCGCGCCAACCCTCAGGACATATACGCAGGCCGCTAACCGCGCATCGCGCTGTCGATCGGCTCCGCGTGGACCGGATACCCCGCATCCTCTGGGATTGTCAGCCATCTCGCCCCATCGCGCACGGCGACCGCCGGCGTGATCGTGACCACCGGCGTCGCCCGTGCATGTTCGAGGCACGCCGCAAAGTCATCGAACTGGGCCAGCCGTTCCAGATTGCGCCGCGTCGGGAAGATCACCTGAATTTCGCCCAGATCCGCCAGCCGCAGCGCCTCGCGCGCGCTGGCCCAGAACAGGTGCGTGTTCTCCGTGGCATCGACCGCCACGTCCACCGCCCCGGTTCCCAGGTCGGCAATATAGAAGCGCGTGTCGAAGATGCGGGGCGCGCGGTGCTTCGGCAACCAACGCGCGAACGGGGTCAGCCGGTCGAGCGCGAGCTGCCAGCCGAACGCCTCCAGCACCGGCGCCAGCGCGCCCCGTTCGATCAGCATCCGGCGTGCGGCCACCGCCGTCTCCGCCGTCACGTTTCCGACAACGCCGATGGCCAGCCCGGATTCCTCCAGCGTCTCGCGGATCGCCGCCACGCGTGCGGCGGCATCGTCCAGATCGAGATCGCTGCGAACACGCTCCGCCAGATCGTAGTCCGCCCGGTCGATCCTTCCACCGGGAAAGACCGTGGCGCCGCCCGCGAACCGCATCGCGCCGGAGCGTTCGAGCAGCAGCACCTGCGCCGCGCCGCCGGCCGGGTCGCGGCGGAACACCACCAGCGTTGCCGCCGGAATGGCGAGAGGCAAATTATCGGCGTCGTCGAAATCTTCCATGCAATCCCAGCCATCCCGCGCGTGTTTTGCAGCATCATGCTCGTGCCACCGCGGCTTGCCAAGCTGCCCCTTTTCCCGGGGGTGTCGGAAACCTTGACAATGGAGCGAAATGGGAGACGGCGCATCGTGCCAAAACCTCCATTTTCAAGGGAATTTGAAAACTGGCACGGGTCGTGCTTATGGAGAGATGTCCCGAGAATAGTCTTCTTGAGGGGCGGAACCCGACCTGGTCTCCCAAGGGTTCCGCCTCTTCCCGGGGCTCCCGCACCGACGATATCGGCATAAAAAAACGCGGTCCATCCGGAGATGGAGCCGCGTTCATTCGATTGCCAACCGATGTAAAACGATCTGTCGGAGAATTTTACATTTGCCGCGCAACCGCCCGATCGGATTGGCGAAACCGCGTTACTGCGCGGAAACGCCCGAATCCTGCAGAAGCTGCTGCAATTCACCGTCCTGGAACATTTCCATCATGATGTCCGAGCCGCCAACGAACTCGCCCTTGACGTAAAGCTGGGGAATCGTCGGCCAATCCGAAAACTCCTTGATGCCCTGGCGGACTTCCATGTCCTGCAACACATCGACGCTGGCGTATTCCACGCCCAGGTGATCGAGGATGGCGATGGCCTTGCTGGAAAATCCGCATTGCGGAAACAGCGGCGTGCCCTTCATGAAAAGGACGACGTCATTGCCGTTCACGATCTCGGCGATACGGGCCTGTGTGGCATTCTGGGTCGACATGGCGGAGGAATTCCTTTCTCGCCGCTCAAACTGGGAACTGCGGTCGCCAGTTACAAGCGCCTTTGCGCAGGTTCTGCGTTCAGGCGGCGGCCGTGGTCAGTTGCAAGGCGTGCAGCACGCCCCCCATGCGTCCGCCCAGCGCGGCATAGACCGCCTTGTGCTGGGCCACGCGCGACAACCCCTGGAACGAGGGCGACACGACATGGGCGGCATAGTGATCGCCATCGCCGGCAAGATCGGTAATGGTCACCTCCGCATCCGGCAGCGCGGCGCGGATCATCGCCTCGATCTCGGCCGCCGCCATCGCCATCAGGCTTCGCCCATCAGCTGTCGGCGAGCATCCACCGCCTTGGCGTCCATCGCCGCGCGGATTTCGGCCTCGTCGGTTTCGACTCCGGCCGATACCAGATCGCCCAGCAGCTTGCGGATCACGTCCTCGTCACCGGCTTCCTCGAAATCCGCCTGGACGACGGACTTGGCATAGGCTTCGGTTTCGGCGGCATCGAGACCCATGCGTTCGGCAGCCCACTGCCCCAGCAGGCGGTTGCGCCGCGCATGAATGCGAAACAGCGTTTCCTCGTCACGCGCGAACTTCGCTTCCTCGGCGCGCTCGCGATCGTCAAACATCGTCATGGCCAGTAAGTCCCTTCGGTCTTTCCCGAAGCGGATAATGAGCCTGCGGCCAGCCCGCAAGGGCGCATCGCGGTTTTCGCCTCCGCTGGCGGCTATTCCACCTTCAGTCCCGTCCAGTAGGCCAGGAACGAAAGCACGTCCGCGCCGGAAGCGATGATCTTCTCCACCGGCTTGCCCGATCCGTGGCCGGCCTTGCTTTCCACCCGCAGCAGATGCGGCTTGTCGCCGGTATCGCTGGCCTGCAGCGCGGCGACGTACTTGAAGCTGTGCGCCGGCACGACCCGGTCGTCGGTGTCCGCCGTGGTCACCAGCACCGCCGGGTAAGCCGCACTGTGCACGTTGTGATAGGGCGAATAGGCGCGCAGCACGCGCCAGTCCGCTTCCTTTTCAGGGCTGCCGTAGTCGTCCACCCAGAACCGGCCCGATGTGAACCGGTCGAACCGCAGCATGTCCATCACCCCCACATCGGGGTTGGCCGCCGCGAACAGGTCGGGCCGCTGGTTGACCACCGCCCCCACCAGCAACCCGCCGTTGGAGCCACCCTGCACCGCCAGCCCGTCACGCGGGGTGATGCCATGGCGGATCAGGTATTCGCCCGCGGCGATGAAATCGTCGAAGCTGTTCTGCTTCCGGTCGAGCCGGCCGGCGTCATGCCAGGCCTTGCCGAACTCCCCGCCCCCGCGAATGTTGGCGAGCGCGAACACCCCGCCCGATTGCAGCCACGCCATCCGCACCGCCGAAAAGCCCGGCGTCAGCGAGATGTCGAAGCCGCCATAGCCGTAGAGCAGCGTGGGCGCGGCCTTGTTGGCCTGCGCCAGCGCCTTGCTGCGCACGATGTACATCGGCACCATCGTGCCGTCCTTCGACGGATAGGTGCGCTGCTCCACCACGTAGTCCGCCGGGTTGAACGCCAGGCGCGGCATGATGAACGGCGTCGCCTTGCCCGAACGCATGTCGAAGCGGAAGATCGCCGGGGGCTGGTTGAAGCTGGAGAACTGGTAGAACGTCTCGGGATCGCCCGGCCGTCCCACGAACCCGCTGGCCGATCCGATCGTGTCGAGCGTGATCGCGCGCGAGGGACGCCCGGCGAAATCGGTAACCATCGCCGTCCGCGCCCCGTCATGCAGGTACGACAGGATCAGGCGGTTGCCGATGATGGCCCCGCTGTCGAGCGTGTCGGTCCGCTCCGGGATCACCTCCTGCCAGGCGGGGGCCTCGCGCGACAGGTCCAGCCGCGTCATGCGGTAATGCGGGGCGCCGGCATTGGTGATGAACCACAGCCGGTCCCCCATGCCTTCCACGAACTTCCAGTCGTGTTCGAAATCGGGGACGATCGCCCGGACCGGCCATTCGCCCTTCACGTGATGGCGCAGGTCGATCACGTGGACGGCGTGGCGCGGCAGGGTGCTGATCTCGCTGGTGATGACCGCCCAGCGCCCGTCCGAACTCACCATGGCCTTGTGCGACCATTCGGGATGATCGGGGGTGGCATAGACCAGCTGGTCCTGGGCCTGCGGCGTGCCCACGCGATGATACCAGATCGCCTTGTTGTAGGTGGGCGCGCGGTATTCCTCTCCTGCCGGCGGCTGCGGGAACCGGGAATAGAGGAAGCCCTCGTCGCCGATCCAGCCGATCTGCGTGTCGTTGGCCCAGTCCAGCCTGTCGTCCAGCACCTTGCCGTTCTGGACATCGACAACGCGCACCGTGCGCCAGTCGCTGCCGTCTTCCTGCACCGTGTAGGCCAGCAGGCGCCCGCCGCGCGAAGGCACCCAGGCATCGAGCGCCACCGCCCCGTCCTTCGACCAGCCGTTGGGATCGATCAGCAAGCGTCCCTGCTTGTCCTCCGCACCCTGCACATAGAGGGCGGACTGGTTCTGCAAGCCACCGTTGCGCAGATAGAAATAGTTGCGCCCCGCCTTGCGCGGCAGGCTGAAGCGCTCGAAGTTGAACAGCGCGCGGATGCGGGCTTCCATCGCGCCGCGCCCCGGCAGCTGCGCCAGGTAGGCCGCGCTCGTCGCATTCTGGCGCTTGACCCAATCGGCCACATCGCCGTTGCTGCGCAAGTCCCCTTCCAGCCAGCGATAGGGATCGGCCACGTCCTGCCCGAAGACACGTTCGACCAGCGGATCGCGCCGGGTGACGGGGTAGGCGGCCTTGGGCAGAACCAGCCGCGCGGGCGGCACGGGCGCGCGCTCGGCATGGACGGGCGCAACGTCCATATCGATACCGTCGTTGGCGCTGCCGCCGGCCGCCCATGCCGCCGGGGAAAGAAGCGTCAACGCGGCAACCAGCCAGAGGCGTGGCACGCGCCGCATGTTCCTGTGTCCTGCTCCCAAACCTATTGCGCAGAATGTCTATCTGCTTGTTTCAACAACCTAGCACCGACCACGGCGCCAAGGCGAGCGTGATTTGCACCGGTTATGGCCGGGGTGAGAGGCCCGTCCAGTGCGCCAGGAAGGCATAGACGTCCGCGGTTTCCTCGATCTGCTTGGCCACCGGCTTGCCCGATCCGTGCCCGGCGCGCGTTTCGATGCGGATCAGGTGCGGCTTCGGCCCGATGTCCGCCGCCTGCAACGCCGCCGCGTACTTGAAGCTGTGCCCCGGCACCACGCGATCGTCGGTATCGGCGGTGGTCACCAGAATCGCCGGATAGGCCGCGCCCGCGCGGATGTTGTGGTAGGGGGAATAGGCGCGCAGCACGCGCCAGTCGGCTTCCTTTTCCGGATAGCCATAGTCATCCACCCAATAGCGCCCAGCGGTGAACTGGTCGAAGCGCAGCATGTCCATCACGCCCACCGCCGGATGGGCCGCGGCGAACAGGTCGGGCCGCTGGTTGACCACAGCGCCCACCAGCAACCCACCGTTGGAGCCGCCCTCGACGGCCAGGCCGTTCTTGGGCGTCACACCGTTGGCGATCAGCCATTCGCCGGCCGCGATGAAATCGTCGAACACGTTCTGTTTCTTCGCGCGCCGGCCCGCGTCGTGCCAGGCATCGCCATATTCGCCGCCGCCGCGCAGGTTGGCCACGGCATAGGCCCCGCCGCTTTCGAGCCACGCCATGCGCGCGGCGGAATAGGCGGGCGGCAGGCCGATGTTGAAGCCGCCATAGCCATAGAGGATCGTCGGCACCGGCCCGCTGGCATCCTTGCGCCGCACCACGAACATCGGCACTTTCGTGCCGTCCTTCGACGGGTAGAACACCTGGTCAATGCGGTAGTCTTCCGGCCGGAACGTGAGCTTGACCGGCTGCCAGACCGCCGTCTTGCCGCTCGCGCTGTCGAACGCATGGACCGTGCCCGGCGTAGTAAAGCTGGTAAAGGCGAGGTAGCCATTGGCCCGCCCCGGCTTGCCGCTCAACCCCGCCACCGTGCCCGGCCCCGGCAGCGTCGCCGTGCCCAGCGGCTTTCCGTCGAGCGTGAACAGCCGCAATTCGGACTTCACGTCCTTGAGATAGGCCGCGACGATGCGGTCGCCCACGATATGCGCCCATTCGAGATTGCTGTCGCTTTCGGGCACCACGGTCGTGAACACCGGCTCCGGCCCGGACAGGTCCACCCGCACGATCTTCTTGAGCGGCGCGCCATCGCCCGAAACGAACCACAGCCGGTCGCCTACGCCATCGATCAGGTCCCACTGCGCCTTCAGGTCCGGCACCAGCGGCTTCACGGTCCAGTCGCCCCGTCCGATCGGCGCGACATGCACGATCGCCAGCGGGTCGGTGCCTTCGTGGCTCGACACGACCATCCAGCGCCCGTCGCTGGTCGCGCTGGCGCCGTGCCCCAGCTTGGGGCGGTCCGGCGTCGCATAGACCGCCCGGTCCTGCGACTGGGGCGTGCCCAGCTTGTGGTAATAGATCGTCTGGTCGTAGTTCAGCGCCTGGAAGGCCGCGCCCTGCTTCGGTTCGGGAAAGCGTGAATAGAGCACGCCGTCGTCGCCCGCCCAGGCGATCCCGCTGAACTTCACCCAGCGCAGCTCATCGGCCAGCGATGACCCGTCCGCCGCCCGCACGAATTTCAGTGTGCGCCAGTCCGAACCGCCGTCCTGCACCGTATAGGCCAGCAGGTTGCCATCCGGCGAAGGCTTCCACGCATCGAGCGCGGTCGCCCCGTCCTTGGCCCAGGTGTTCGGATCGAGCAGCACGCGGGCGGTGTCCGCCGGCGCATCCTTGTCGCGCACCAGCAGCTGCGCCTGGTTCATCAGCCCGCTGTTATAGGCATAGAACAGCCGGCCGCCCTCTTCCACCGGCACGCCATAGCGCTGGTAATCGAACAGGGCGTGCAGCCGCGTCTCGAACGCCGCGCGCTCGGGCAATTGCGCGAGATAGGCGGCGGTGAACGCGCTTTGCGCGGCCACCCACTGCTCCACCGCCGCATCAGTGCGGACATCCGCCTCCAGCCAGCGATAGGGATCGGGCACCTTCTCGCCGAAGGCCTCGTCGACGACGGGGCCGCGTGCCGTGGCGGGATAGGCGGGAAGAACGGGAGTCTGGGATGTCACGGAGGCAGCCTGTGCGGTGAAGAGTGGTACGGTCCCGAGCGCGAGCGCGGTCGCCGATACGAAAAGCCCTGCTGTGCCAATCTTCGCCATGCGCCCTCGTTGTCTCTGTCCGGAACCGGACCTCCAACGTAATTCGCCGCGCCCTTGCGGCAAGGCCAACCGCAGGGCAGCAACATAAGAAAACGGGCGGAAGCCACCTGGCCCCGCCCGTTTTCCTGTTTTGCGATGACGCGAAGCGCGATCAGGCGGCTTCGTATTCGTCCTCGTCGGCCGTGATGACCGGGCCGGAATCCTGGCCCTTGGCCGAGGTGTCACGGTCGATCAGTTCGATCACGGCGATCGGCGCGGCGTCCGACGCGCGGTAACCGGCCTTGATGATGCGGGTATAGCCACCGTTGCGATCGGCATAGCGGGTGGCCAGCACGTCGAACAGCTTCACCAGCTGCGCATCGTCCAGCAGACGGGCGTGGGCAAGGCGACGGTTGGAAAGGCCGCCCTTCTTGGCCAGCGTGATCAGCTTTTCGATATAGGGACGCAGCTCGCGCGCCTTCGGCAGCGTGGTGGTGATCTGCTCGTGCTTGATCAGCGAGGCAGACAGGTTGCGCAGCAGCGCGATGCGGTGGGACGAGGTACGACCCAGCTTCCGCTGGCCCAGCTTATGACGCATGTTTCTTTCTCCGTTCGTAGGGGGGCCGTATCAGGTACCCCGATCCAGGCGGCCATTGCGGGGCGCCGCCCATTGCCCCATGCAACGAAGCCCCGGCGTGGTGCCGGGGCGACGTGCTTAGCCCAGCAGCTCCTGTTCGAGCTTCTTGGCCATTTCCTCGATGTTTTCCGGCGGCCAGCCGGGGATGTCCATGCCAAGGCGCAGGCCCATCGACGACAGGACTTCCTTGATCTCGTTGAGCGACTTGCGGCCGAAGTTCGGCGTGCGCAGCATCTCGGCCTCGGTCTTCTGGACCAGATCGCCGATGTAGATGATGTTGTCGTTCTTGAGGCAGTTGGCCGAACGCACCGACAGCTCCAGTTCGTCCACCTTCTTGAGCAGGTAGCGGTTGAGCTGGTTGGCGTCGTTCTCTTCCGGCGTGTGCGCGGCAAGGCCGGCCATCGCGGGCACGTGGCCGGTCGGCACCTGATCGTCGAAGTGGACGAACAGCGCCAGCTGGTCCTGCAGGATGCGCGCGGCATAGGCCACGGCGTCTTCCGGCGTCACGGTGCCATCGGTTTCGACCGTCAGGCTCAGCTTGTCGAAGTCAAGCTCCTGGCCGATACGGGCGTTGTCGACCTTGTAGGAAACCTGGCGCACCGGCGAATAGAGCGAGTCGATCGGGATCAGCCCGATCGGCGCGTCGGCCGGACGGTTCGACACGGCGGGGACATAGCCCTTGCCGGTATCGCACGTCAGTTCCATGTTGAAGGTCGCGCCTTCGTCGAGATGACAGATCACGAGATCCTTGTTCATCACCTCGATGTCGCCGGTCACGGCGATGTCGCCGGCCTTCACTTCGCCCGGTCCGGTCGCCGAAAGCTGGAGACGCTTCGGGCCTTCGCCCTGCATCTTCAGCGCAATCTGCTTCACGTTGAGCACGATGTCGGTCACGTCCTCGCGCACCCCGGCGAGCGACGAGAACTCGTGCAGCACGTTCTCGATCTTGATCGAGGTGACGGCAGCACCCTGCAACGACGAGAGCAGCACGCGGCGAAGCGCATTGCCGAGCGTCAGGCCGAAGCCACGCTCGAGCGGCTCGGCGACGAACGTCGCACGGCGCTTCGGATCAGAGCCGGGCTTGATCTCGAGATTGTTGGGCTTCTTCAGTTCCTGCCAGTTCTTGATGTTGACAGTCATGGAATTCCCCTGGGGTTTGTCGGGACGCCGGCCGTCGACTGAGGGAGCCGCGGACCGATCGGAATTGGGCGGGCGCGTCAGGTACCGTGACGCGCCGCCAAGGGCAGGATCAGACGCGACGGCGCTTCGACGGACGAACGCCGTTGTGCGGGATCGGCGTCACATCGCGGATCGCGGTGATCGTGAAGCCGACCGCCTGCAGCGCGCGCAGCGCGCTTTCGCGACCCGAACCCGGGCCCTTCACTTCGACTTCGAGCGTGCGGACGCCGTGTTCGGCGGCCTTCTTGCCCGCGTCGTCCGCCGCAACCTGCGCGGCATAGGGCGTCGACTTGCGGCTGCCCTTGAAGCCCATCATGCCGGCCGAGGACCAGCTGATGGCGTTGCCCTGCGCGTCGGTGATGGTGATCATGGTGTTATTGAAGCTGGCATTGACGTGCGCGACACCACTGGTGATGTTCTTGCGCTCCCGCCGCTTGATACGCTGAGGTTCGCGAGCCATTTCTTGAAATCCTGTCGAGAAACCGTTGGAAGATCTGCCTTGTAAGGCGCGATCTTACTTCTTCTTGCCGGCGATCGGCTTGGCCTTGCCCTTGCGGGTGCGGGCGTTCGTGTGCGTGCGCTGGCCGCGGACCGGCAGGCCCTTGCGGTGACGCAGGCCGCGATAGCAGGCCAGGTCCATCAGGCGCTTGATGTTCATCGCGGTTTCGCGACGGAGATCGCCTTCCACGGTGTGTTCAGCGTCGATCGTTTCACGGATCTGGAGCACTTCGGCGTCCGACAGATCCTGTACGCGGCGGCTGTGATCAATGCCCAGCTTGTCGGCGATCTGCTTCGCCTTGAACGGGCCGATACCGTGAATGTAAGTCAGCGCAACGATAACACGCTTGTTGGTGGGGATGTTGACCCCGGCAATACGAGCCACTTGTTTCTCCTGCTCCACAGGGGAGGAGCCGATCCGGCCGCAACCCCCATCTCATCGCGTTTCACCCGCTCAACGGCAAAAAGCCCGGACAGCGCAGTCTTGTTCGCGCTTGCCGGACGTCTCCCTGAAATCGAGTGAAAGGCGCGCTTAGGCGGATTCGCAAGCCGCGTCAACAGAAAGCTGCGCGCGCGGAACAAGGCATGACACGATCATGCCACCACGCGAAGCTGCTGTGACGAGCATCATAGCCAAGACCGGGTCCGAGGTCAAAGGAAGCCGATCACCCTGCGGTCGCGCACCTTCGGTTCGGCCATGCGAGATCCCAATTTACAAGCTTTTACAATCACAAGGTCCGTTCCGGTTTATGATCCGGTCACCGTTCCCCGGGCGCGATTCGGAAGGCTGCACCGCTTCCGGCACGGCCCTTTCGCGTCGGAATGCGGTTTCGCGACGGCGCCCGTGACGGGGAACTGGAAAACGGAATACCGGTGGGAGGCATGACTTGATACGCGTTATCCTTATAGCCACCGCGCTGCTGCTCGCCGCCTGCAGCCTGTTCGGCGGGCCGGCTTCGGCCGATGTCGAGAAGGTAGCGCGTGAACAGATGGTCGCAGGCCTGCCGCCGTCGCTGGAAGCCCATGCCCGCGAAGCGCTGATCACGGCGGCCGCGCGCGCGACTGTCGCCTCCAGCGGCCCGTGCAACGCCGCCAACAGCCCGGACGGCGCCTATGCCTGCACCGTGCAGGTGACCTCCACCCCGCCCGGATCGATCGCGCCGATCACGCAGCAGTTCGTGGTTGTGCTCAAGAAGGGGCAGAGCGGCTGGGTTTCGGCTTCCTGACCACCACGCCTGTTTGACGCACCCATGGAAAGGCGGCATCGCCCGGCGACGCCGCCCGTTCCGCTTCAGACGACGCCGAACGCCAGCATCGCATCGGCCACTTTCTTGAAGCCGGCGATGTTCGCGCCCTTCACGTAGTCGATATAGCCGCCGCCCTGATCGCCATAGGCAAGGCACGAGCTGTGGATACCGGCCATGATGTCCTTCAGCATCTGCTGCAGCTCATCCTCCTTCCACGCGCGGCGTTCGGAATTCTGGCTCATTTCCAGCCCCGAAACCGCCACGCCCCCCGCGTTGGACGCCTTGCCGGGGGCGTAGAGGATCTTCGCCGCCTTGAACACGTGCACGCCGTCAAGGTCGGTCGGCATGTTGGCGCCTTCCGACACGGCGCGGCACCCGTTGGCGATCAGCGTCTTCGCGTCCTCACCCAGCAGTTCGTTCTGCGTGGCGCAGGGCAGCGCGACGTCACACGGCACGCCCCACGGCGTCTTGCCTTCGTGGAACGTCGCGGCCGGGAACGCCTCCACATAGTCCTGGATGCGGCCCCGGCGGTGAGTCTTGTGCGTCTTGACCCAGTTGATCTTTTCCTGGGTGATCCCGTCCGGATCGTGGATGAAGCCGCCCGAATCGGACAGCGTCAGCACCTTGCCGCCCAGCTGGACGATCTTTTCTGCGGCGTGGGTGGCGACATTGCCCGATCCCGAGATCACCGCCGTCTTGCCGACAAGGTCTTCGCCTTTCGTCGCCAGCATGTTGGCCAGGAAATAGACCGCGCCATAGCCCGTCGCCTCAGTGCGGATCAGCGATCCGCCCCATTCCAGCCCCTTGCCGGTCAGCACACCGGTAAAGTTGTTGGTGATCCGCTTGTACTGGCCGAACATGAAACCGATTTCGCGGCCGCCCACGCCGATGTCGCCCGCCGGCACGTCCACGTCGGCGCCGATGTGGCGATAGAGCTCGGTCATGAAGCTCTGGCAGAAGCGCATGATCTCGCGCACGCTCTTGCCCTTGGGGTTGAAGTTCGACCCGCCCTTGCCGCCGCCCATCGGCAGCCCGGTCAGGGCATTCTTGAAGGTCTGCTCGAACGCCAGGAACTTCAGCACGGATTCGGTCACCGAAGGGTGAAAGCGGATGCCGCCCTTGTAGGGGCCGATCGCGTTGTTGTTCTGCACGCGCCAGCCACGCTGGACGCGGATGTTGCCGTTGTCGTCCTCCCAGCAGACCCGGAACGAGACCACCCGGTCCGGCTCGGCGATCCGGCGCAGGATCTGCTGCGCGTGGTATTCTTCCTTGTCGGCGATGAAATCGAAAATGTCCTCGGCAACCTCCTGCACCGCCTGGACGAACTCCGGCTGGTACGGGTTGCGCTTCTTGACGCCTTCCATGAAGGTCGGCAGGTCAACATGATCGGAAACGGCCACGGTCTTCTCCCCTTGCGCCATGCCTGGTTGGCTGGCTTCGGAACACGCCTGCGGCCCGTGTCGCGCCTGCCCCGGTTCAGTCCGAGTCGCGCTTTTGTTTCCGGGACATTAGCCGTTTTTCGCGCGGGCAAAAGAGAGCGCGCGCACAGGCGGGTCAGTGCCGTGGCGGCGTGCCCTGCCGCTTCGGCGGCGCCTTCTTCAACGCGGCATCGAACGCCGCCCGGGCGGCATCGTTGGCCGCATCGTCTCCGCCCGGCGCTGCTGGCGCGGGCGCGGCGGACGCAGGCGCCGCAGCTGCCTTCGCGGGTTGCGCGGCGGGCGCCTTGCCGGGCTTGGGCGCAGCAGCAGCAGCAGCGGCAGGAGGAGCAGCAGCCGGGGCCGTCGATTTGGCAATATGCGCGGCCAGCAGCGAAATCTGCTCCGCCAGCATCCGGTCCACCGCCGGCGCGATCTGATCGACCTTGTAGCGCATGTACCCGCCGACAACGTATTCCCAGGTGATGTGCGTGCCCGTGTCGGTCGCGCGTAAGGCCATGGTCAGCGTGCCGGTCAGCGCCTCCGACTGGAGCGGCCCCAGCGCGCCGCTCAGCCGCAGCACGCGGTTCGGCTCGACGTAGATCACGCGCATGTGCTGCACGCCGCCGGTCTGCTGCGTGGCCGGTGCGCCCTTGGGCGGAGGAAAACGCTCGCAGAAGCAGCCGCCCACGGTCGGGCTGAGCGAAAGGTTGGCCCCGCTGCCGGAAAAGGTGTGGGCCGAAGACCACCAGGCGCCGGGCGTGGTCATGGCGCGCCACGTTTCGGCCGGCGTGGCGGCGACGTCGGCCACTTCGCGGACCACGAAGCCGACATCGGACTGCGCCGTCACTTCGGCTGATGCCGGCGTGGCGATCGCACCCGCCAGCAAGGCGCCTACCAGAACCGTATTCCGCACAGGCGCCCCCTTGGCTTGACTCTCAGCCTAGTCCCGTCAGCGCCAGTCTATCCGTTCTTGAGAATCGCCTCAATAGCGGCGGTCACGGCGTCCATTTCGGCCATGCCGTCCACGCGCGAAACGATGCCGCGCGCCTCGTAGATCGGCAGGATCGGCGCGGTCTTGGCGCGGTATTCGGCCATGCGCGTGCGGACGGTTTCCTCGTTGTCGTCGGGGCGGCGCTTGAACTCGTGTCCGCCGCACTTGTCGCAGGTGCCGGCGACCTTGGGCTGCTCGAATTTGTCGTGATAGCCCTTGCCGCACGTCGCGCAGGTGTAGCGGCCGGTGATGCGCTCGACCAGCGCGTCCTCGTTCACTTCCAGTTCGATGACATGATCCAGCGCGCGGCCCCGGCTGGCGAGAATGGCGTCCAGCGATTCCGCCTGCGGCGCGGTGCGCGGATAGCCGTCGAAGATGGCGCCCTGCCCCGCCGGCATCGCGTCCAGCTCGTCGCCGATCAGTGCGGAGACGATCTCGTCGGACACCAGCTCACCGGCTTCCATCACGGCCTTGGCCTTCAGCCCCACCGGCGTGCCGGCCTTGACCGCGGCGCGCAGCATGTCGCCGGTCGAAAGCTGCTTCATGCCATGGCGCTCGACCAAGCGCTGCGCTTGCGTGCCCTTGCCCGCTCCCGGCGGCCCCAGCAGGATGATGTTCACTTCGGCATTCCCCCTTTTCTGCACCTCTCCGAGCAGCCGAGGCTGCTCAGCGCAGGCGTCCCTTCAGCTTGGCCTTCTTGATCAGGTCGCCATACTGGTGCGCCAGCAGGTGCGACTGGATCTGCGTGATCGTGTCCACGGTCACGTTGACCACGATCAGCAGGCTCGTGCCGCCAAAGAACAACGTGCCCATGCCCGTTTCGGCCATGATGTATTCGGGCACAACACAGACGATAGTAATATAGGCAGCGCCCAGCACAGTGATGCGGGTCAGCACGTAATCGAGGTAGTTCGCGGTGTTCTTGCCCGGACGGATGCCGGGGATGAAGCCGCCGTTGCGCTTCAGGTTGTCGGCGGTTTCCTCGGGGTTGAACACCACGGCGGTGTAGAAGAAGCTGAAGAAGATGATGCCCAGCGCATAGAGCAGCATATACAGCGGCTTGCCGTGGCCCAGGTACTGGTTCAGCGCGATCACCACCTTGCCCATCACCGAATCCGGCTTCAGCGCGTTGCCGGCGAACTGCGTGATGGTCAGCGGCAGCAGCAGCAGCGAGCTGGCGAAGATCGGCGGAATGACGCCGGCGGTATTGATCTTCAGCGGCAGGTGGCTGCGATCGGCGTTCATCATGCCGCGCTGCGTCGCGCGCTTGGGATACTGGATCAGCAGGCGCCGCGTGGCGCGCTCCATGAAGCAGATCATCACCACGAGCGCGAGGATCATGACGGTGACGCCCGCGATCACGAAGGGCGAGATCGAGCCGGTGCGCCCGCCTTCGAACAGGTTCGAGATGAACTTGGGCATCTGCGCGACGATGCCGGCCATGATGATCAGCGAAACACCGTTGCCGATCCCGCGCGAAGTGATCTGTTCGCCCAGCCACAGCAGGAACATCGTGCCGCCGATCAGGCTGACCACCGCGCCCACGCGGAACAGGTAGCCGGGGTTGACCACCGCCTGCAACCCGCTCGACGCGCCATAGGCTTCGAGGCCCGATGCGAGGAACCAGCCCTGCACCGCCGTCAGGAACACCGCGCCATAGCGGGTGTACTGGTTCAGCTTCTTGCGCCCGCTTTCGCCTTCCTTCTTCAGCGCGGCCAGCGCCGGATGGAGCGACGCCGCCAGCTGCACCACGATCGAGGCGGTGATATAGGGCATCACCCCCAGCGCGATCAGGCTCATGCGCTGCAGCGAACCGCCCGAGAAGGCGTTGAAGATATCGAGGATGCCGCCGCGCGTCTGGTCGTAAAGCGATTCCAGGATCAGCGGGTTCACGCCCGGCAGCGGCACGAAGCTGAGGAAGCGGAAGACGATCAGCGCGCCGATCGTGAACCAGATGCGGTTCTTGAGCTCGGTCGCCTTCGAGAAGTTGGCCAGGTTGAGGTTGCTGGCAATGTTATCGGCGCGTGATGCCATTTCGGGTTTCAAGCCTCGCTGTGGCGCCGGACTGAAAAACCGGCCCGCTTCACCTTATGAGCAAGCCCATATAGTGCGGGCGCGGGGATGCAAGAACCCCCGCGCCCGGAACAAGCGATAAAATCAGGCGGCCGGAGCGGCCTTGACGATCACTTCGACCGAACCACCGGCCTTTTCAACGGCTTCCTTGGCGCCCTTGCTGACGCCGGCCACCTTGAAGCTGACCTTGGCCGAGAACTCGCCCTTGCCCAGCAGGCGCACGCCGTCCTTGCCGCCACGGGCCAGGCCAGCGCCCTTGAGCGCGGCGTGATCGACCACCGAACCGGCATCGAGCTTGCCCGCCTCGATCGCCTTCTGGATCAGGCCCAGGTTCACCTCGGCATAGTCCTTGGCGAAGATGTTGTTGAAGCCACGCTTCGGCAGGCGCATGTGCAGCGGCATCTGGCCGCCTTCGAAACCGGCGATCGAAACGCCCGAACGCGCCTTGGCGCCCTTCTGGCCGCGGCCGGCGGTCTTGCCCTTGCCCGAACCGATGCCGCGTCCGACGCGCATCCGGCCCTTGCGGGCGCCATTGTTGTCACGAAGATCGTTCAGCTTGGTCATGTCTTGCACTCGCTTTCGCTTTGAGTCGCGCTTGATGGAATGGGCGCGCATAGGCGAAGCGGCGGGGCTTGTCACCCCGCAAATCTGCTCCCCGGCTTGCCGCTGCAAACCATCAAGCGCGGAAAGCCGGCCCCGCTGCGACTGGCGCCGCCTACACCGACGCAAGTCTCGCTCCCCTCCCGCTTACGGGAGGGGTTGCGGCGGGTCGCGCGCCGCGACAAGATCGCCAAACAAAAAGCCCCGGCGTTTCCACCGGGGCTTCCTGATTGCGTTCGCCTGAACCCTCGGCTCAGTCGACCACTGCCACCATGTGCGGCAGCTTGGCCAGCGCGCCGCGGACTTCGGCGGTGTCTTCCACCTCGACCACGCGGTGCATCTTGCCGAGACCCAGACCGACCAGAATCTTCTTCTGGCTTTCCGGGCGGCGGATCGGCGAACCGATCTGCTTGATCTTGATCTTCGCCATGTCTCTTACTCCACGATGGCTTCGGCGGCGGCTTCCGCCTCCACCGCGCTGGCGCCACCGCGACCGAGCAGGTCGGCGACCTTCTTGCCACGACGCTGCGCGACCGACTTCGGCGAAGTCTGGTCGGTCAGCGCGTCGAAGGTGGCGCGGATCATGTTGTAGGGGTTCGAGGTGCCGACCGACTTGGTCACCACGTCGTGAACGCCCAGGCTTTCGAAGACAGCGCGCATCGGGCCGCCGGCGATGATGCCGGTACCGGCCGGAGCCGAACGGACGTTGACCTTGCCCGCGCCGAAACGGCCCTTGCCGTCATGGTGCAGGGTGCGGCCTTCCTTCAGCGGAACGCGGACCATCTTCTTCTTGGCGGAAGCGGTGGCCTTGGTGATGGCTTCGGGCACTTCGCGCGCCTTGCCATGACCGAAGCCGACACGGCCCTTGCCATCGCCGACCACGACCAGCGCGGCGAAGCCGAAGCGCTTGCCGCCCTTCACGGTCTTGGAAACGCGGTTGATGTGGACGAGCTTTTCGATCAGCTCCTCGCCACCTTCTTCCTCGTTGTTGCCACGACCGCGACGGTCATCGCGACGGCCACGGCCGCCACGATCACCGCGTTCGCCACGCTCACCGCCACGACCACGGCCGCGACGACCTTCACGCTGCTCACCGGCGCCAGCGCCGGCTTCGACGGCGACGGCTGCGCCTTCCAGGTTGGTTTCGTCAGCCATGCTCAGAACTCCAGGCCGCCTTCGCGGGCAGCGTCAGCCAGCGCCTTGACGCGGCCATGGAACAGGAAGCCGCCGCGATCGAACACGACGGTGGTGATGCCGGCGGCCTTCGCCTTCTCGGCGATTTCCTTGCCGACCTTGGCTGCGGCATCGACGTTGGCGCCGATCGACTTCTCGCCCTTCACCAGCGTCGAAGCGGCGGCCAGCGTGCGGCCGGCGGCATCGTCGATGATCTGGGCGTAGATGTGGCGACCCGAGCGGTGCACCGAAAGGCGCGGACGCCCACCGGAGCGCGCCTTGAGCGCGGTGCGGACGCGGCGACGGCGGCGATCGAAGAGAGACAGCTTGGCCATTACTTCTTCTTCCCTTCCTTGCGGAAGATGTACTCGCCGCGGTACTTGATGCCCTTGCCCTTGTAGGGTTCGGGCTTGCGCCAGCGGCGGATCTCGGCGGCTACCTGGCCGACCTTCTGCTTGTCGATGCCCGAGATTTCGACCGTGGTGTTATCCGGGGTCTTGATCTCGATGCCTTCCGGCACGGCGAAATCGACATCGTGGCTGTAGCCGAGCTGCAGCTTCAGGTTCTTGCCCTGCGAGTTGGCGCGATAGCCGACACCGGTGATTTCCAGAACCTTGGTATAGCCCTGGGTCACACCCGTGACGAGGTTATCGACCAGCGTGCGCTGCATGCCCCAGAAGGCGCGCGCGTGCTTGGTGTCGTTCGCCGGCTTCACGATGATGGCGTCGCCTTCCACCGTGTAGCTGATTTCGTCGCGCAGCGAGAGCGTGAGCGTGCCCTTGGGGCCTTTCACGGTCAGCACGCCGTCCGCGATGTTCGCGGTGACGCCACTCGGGATCGTCACCGGCCTTTTGCCGATGCGGCTCATCAGAACACCTCCGCCAGCACTTCGCCACCGACGTTGGCAGCGCGCGCCTCGGCATCCGAGAGCACGCCACGCGGCGTCGAGACGATGGTGATGCCCAGGCCGTTGCGCACCACCGGAAGTTCCTTGGAACCCGAATAGACGCGGCGGCCAGGCTTGGAGACACGGGCCACGTGCTTGATCGCGGGCTGGCCCTCGAAATACTTCAGCTCGATGCGAAGCTGCGGGTGCAGACCCGTGTTGTCTTCGCTGAAGCCACGGATGTAGCCTTCGCGCTGAAGAACCTCGAGCACGTGGGCGCGCAGCTTCGACGCGGGCGAAAGGACGGAATCCTTCTTCGCCTGCTGGCCGTTGCGGATGCGGGTGAGCATATCACCCAGGGGGTCGGTCAATGCCATCGGATGATCCTTACCAGCTCGACTTGGTCACGCCGGGGATAAGCCCCTTGTTGGCGAGGTCGCGCAGCTCGACGCGGCACAGGCCGAACTTGCGGTAGTAGCCACGCGGGCGGCCGGTGGTGTTGCAGCGGTTGCGCACCCGGGTCGGGTTCGCGTTGCGCGGCAGTTCCGCCATCTTGAGGCGCGCGATCAGGCGCTCGGTTTCGTCGAGCGCTTCGTCGTCGGCCTGGGCCTTCAGCGCGGCATACTTGGCCGCATACTTCTGAACGAGCTTCTTGCGCTTCTCGTTCTTGTTGATCGAACTCAGTTTCGCCATGGACTTAAGCTCTTCCTAAATTCTGGCTCAGGCGGCCTGCTGCTGTTCAGCAGCTTCCTGCGGGAACGGGAAACCGAAAAGACGCAGCAGTTCGCGCGCTTCTTCGTCCGTCTTGGCGGTGGTGGTGACGATGATGTCCATGCCACGCACCTTCTCGATCTGATCGTAGCTGATCTCGGGGAAGATGATCTGCTCTTTCAGACCCATCGCGTAGTTGCCGCGACCGTCGAACGACTTCGGGTTCAGACCACGGAAGTCGCGGATACGGGGCATCGCGATGGTGACCAGGCGGTCGAGAAATTCGTACATGCGTTCGCGGCGCAGGGTAACCTTGCAACCGATCGGCATGCCTTCACGCAGCTTGAACTGCGCGATCGACTTCTTCGCCTTGGTGATCACGGGCTTCTGGCCGGCGATCAGCTCCATTTCCGCGGCGGCGGTCTGGACCTTCTTCTTGTCCTGGCTCGCTTCGCCGACGCCCATGTTGAGCGTGATCTTCTCGATCTTCGGGATTTCGAGCGCGTTCTTGTAGCCGAACTTCGCCTGCATCGCCTTGGCGATCTCGTCGGCGTACTTCGTCTTCAGGCGCGGAACGTACTTGTCAGCCATCGATCGTCTCCCCGGACTTCACGGCGACGCGGACCTTCTTGCCGTCCTTCGTTTCGAAACGAACGCGGGTCGGCTTGCCGTCCTTGTCGGCGATGGCAACCTTCGAGATGTGCATCGGCGCTTCACGGCGATCGATGCCACCCTGCGGGTTCTGCTGGCTCGGCTTGCGGTGACGCGCGGCGATGTTCACGCCGGCAACGACAATCTTGTCTTCCTTCGGGAGAACCTGGAGCACCGTACCGGTGCGGCCCTTGTCCTTGCCCGAGCGGACGACGACGCTGTCACCCTTCTTGATCTTGGCGGCAGCCATTACAGCACCTCCGGAGCGAGCGAGATGATCTTCATGAAACCGCGGCCACGCAGTTCGCGCACCACGGGGCCGAAGATACGCGTGCCGATCGGCTCTTCGTTCTTGCCGACGAGCACGGCGGCGTTGCTGTCGAAGCGGATCACGCTGCCGTCGGGACGGCGCACGTCCTTCTTCGTGCGAACGATCACGGCGCGGTGCACGTCACCCTTCTTCACGCGGGCGCGCGGCTGCGCTTCCTTCACCGACACCACGATGATGTCGCCGACGCCGGCAAAACGGCGCTTCGACCCGCCCAGCACCTTGATGCACTGGACGCGCTTCGCGCCGCTGTTGTCCGCGACGTCGAGATTGGATTGCATCTGGATCATTGATCCGGTTCCTTCTCACTGGCTTGCCGGAACCAGTCCGGCAGTTCCAAAATTGTCGCTGCTCTTAGACGTCCGCTTCGACGGCGGTGCCCTTGCCGGCCTGGACCCGTTCGATAACCTTCCAGGTCTTCAGCTTGGAAACCGGCGCGGTCTCTTCGATCCGCACCGTTTCACCGGTCTTGTAGGCATTCGCCTCGTCATGGGCGTGATACTTCTTCGAGCGGCGGATGATCTTCCCGTAGAGCGGGTGCTTCACCTTGCGCTCGACCTTCACGACCACGGTCTTGTCGGTCTTGTCGGAGACCACGGTCCCGATAAGGATACGCTTGGGCATCGTGTGACTCCTTACGCCTTGGCAGCCTGAGAACGCTCAGTCTGCAGCGTCTTGATGCGAGCGATGTCGCGGCGCACTTCCTTGATGCGCGCCGGACGTTCGAGCTGGTTGGTCGCAGCCTGGAAGCGCAGGTTGAACTGCTCGCGCTTCAGTTCGGCAAGATCGGCCGAAAGCTGGTCATCGCTCTTGACGCGCAGGTCTTCGAACTTGGCCATTATTCGCCTCCCAGGTGCGAGGTGTCGCCAAGACGGGCGACGACCTTGGTCTTGATGGGCAGCTTCATCGCGGCGCGGCTGAACGCTTCCGCGGCGAGCGGACCGGCAACGCCGTCCAGTTCGAACAGGATGCGGCCCGGCTTGACGCGGGCTGCCCAGTATTCGACCGAACCCTTGCCCTTGCCCTGACGGACTTCGGCGGGCTTCTTCGAAACCGGCACGTCGGGGAACACGCGGATCCACAGGCGTCCCTGACGCTTGATGTGGCGCGTGATCGCACGGCGGGCGGCTTCGATCTGGCGCGCGGTGACACGCTCCGGCTCCAGCGCCTTCAGGCCATAGGAGCCGAAGTTCAGGTCCGTACCGCCCTTGGCGTCGCCCTTGATCCGGCCCTTGAAGGCCTTGCGGAACTTGGTCTTCTTCGGTTGCAGCATGGTGCTTCTCTATCCTGAGCCTCAGCGCGCCGGGCGGACGCCGGAGGTTTGAGCCTCCATCATCAGCCGGTCCTGCGCCATCGGGTCGTGCCCCAGGATCTCGCCCTTGAAGATCCAGCACTTGATGCCGATCACGCCATAGGCGGTCAGGGCTTCGGCTTCGGCGTAGTCGATGTTCGCGCGCAGCGTGTGCAGCGGAACGCGACCTTCGCGGTACCATTCGACGCGGGCGATTTCCGCACCGCCGAGACGGCCGCCACACGTGATCTTGATGCCTTCGGCGCCAAGACGGAGGGCGGACTGCACGGCGCGCTTCATCGCGCGGCGGAAGGCGACGCGGCGGATGAGCTGGTCGGCAACACCCTGGGCGACGAGCTTGGCGTCGATTTCCGGCTTGCGGATTTCAACGATGTTCAGCTTCACGTCGCTGCCGGTCATCGTGGCCAGCTTCGAGCGCAGCTTCTCGATGTCCGCGCCCTTCTTGCCGATGATCACACCGGGACGGGCCGCATAGATCGACACGCGGCACAGCTTGGCCGGGCGTTCGATCACCACCTTCGAAATCGCGGCCTGCGGCAGCGTTTCGACGATGAACTTGCGGATCTGAAGGTCTTCCTTGAGCAGCTGCTCGTAGTTGCGCCCTTCGGCGTACCAGCGGCTGTCCCAGGTGCGGTTGATCTGCAGGCGCAGACCGATGGGGTTGGTCTTGTGACCCATGATCAGGCCTCCTCGACTTCGCGGACAACGATCCGCAGCCGCGAGAACGGCTTGAGGATCCGGGTCGACTTGCCACGACCACGCGTGTGGAAGCGCTTCATCGTGATCGACTTGCCGACCGAGGCTTCCGCCACGACCAGCGCGTCAACGTCCAGGTTGTGGTTGTTTTCCGCGTTGGCGATCGCCGAAGCGAGAACCTTGCGCGCGTCAACCGCCATCGCCTTCTTCGAGAAGGCAAGGATGTTCATGGCCTCTTCGGCCTTGCGGCCGCGGATCAGGCCCGCAACGAGGTTCAGCTTCTGGGCCGAACCGCGGATCTGCGTGCCGACCGACAGCGCTTCCTTGTCGCCGACGCGACGGGGTGCCTTAGGCTTGCTCATCAGCGCTTGCCCTTCTTGTCAGCGGCGTGGCCGGGGAAGTTGCGCGTGGGCGCGAACTCGCCAAGCTTGTGGCCGACCATCTCTTCCGAGACGGAGACGGGGATGAACTTCTGGCCGTTGTAGACGTTGAACGTCAGGCCAACGAACTGCGGCAGGATCGTCGAACGCCGCGACCAGGTCTTGATCGGGCCGGCGCGGGTACCAGCGTCCTGAGCGGCTTCCGCCTTCTTCAGGAGATGCAGGTCGACGAAGGGGCCCTTCCAGACGGAACGTGCCATGGTCGATTACCTCTTCTTCTTCGCGTGGCGCGAACGGATGATGAACTTGTCCGTCTGCTTGTTGTGACGGGTGCGGGCGCCCTTGGTCGGCTTGCCCCACGGCGTCACGGGATGGCGGCCGCCCGAAGTCCGGCCTTCACCACCACCATGCGGGTGGTCGACCGGGTTCTTGGCGACACCGCGCGTCAGCGGACGCTTGCCCAGCCAGCGGTTGCGGCCGGCCTTGGCAAGGTTCTGGTTCGAGTTGTCGGGGTTCGACACCGCACCCACGGTGCCCATGCAGTCACCGCGCAGGTAGCGCTGCTCGCCCGAGTTCAGGCGGACGATGACCATGCCGCGGTCACGGCCGACGAGCTGCACATAGGTGCCCGCCGAACGCGCGATCTGGCCACCCTTGCCCGGCTTCATCTCCACGTTGTGGATGATGGTGCCGACCGGCATCTGCGACAGCAGCATGGCGTTGCCCGGCTTCACGTCGGTCTTTTCGCCGGCGACGACGACGTCACCAACGGCCAGACGCTGCGGCGCCAGGATATAAGCCTGCTCGCCGTCCTCGTACTTGACGAGAGCGATGAACGCGGTGCGGTTGGGGTCGTATTCCAGACGCTCGACGGTGGCCGGCATGTCCCACTTGCGACGCTTGAAGTCGATGTAGCGGTACTTCTGCTTGTGGCCGCCCGCGATGCCGCGCGAGGTCACATGCCCCTTGTTGTTGCGGCCGCCGGTCTTGTTCTTGCCTTCGGTCAGCGCCTTGACGGGCTTGCCCTTCCACAGCGACGACTTGTCGACGAGGATCAGGCCGCGGCGCGCGGGGCTGGTCGGATTGTAGTTCTTGAGTGCCATGGTCGTGCGCGCCTCAGATACCGCTGGTCACGTCGATCGACTGGCCAGCAGCCAGCGTCACGACGGCCTTCTTGACGTCCGAACGGCGATAGGGCTTGCCCTTCCACCGCTTGGTCTTGCCCTTCTGGGTCAGGGTGTTCACACCCGTGACCTTCACGTTGAAGAGGGCTTCGACCGCCGCCTTGATCTCCGGCTTGGTCGCGGAATCCGCCACCTTGAAGACCACGGCGTTGTGCTCGCTGAGCAGCGTCGCCTTTTCGGTGATGTGGGGAGCCACGATCACGTCATAGTGACGCGTGTCGATTGCGTCCTTAGCCATTGAAACGCGCCTCCAGCTTTTCGACCGCGGCGCGCGTCAGCACCAGCGTATCATGCTTCAGGATGTCGTAGACATTGGCGCCGACGGCGGGGAGCACGTTCACGCCAACCAGGTTGGCCGAAGCGCGGGCGAAACCTTCGTTCACCTGTTCACCGTCGATCACCAGCACCTTCTTGCCGAAGCCCGCCTTGGCGAGCTGGCCAGCCAGCGCCTTGGTCTTGGCGTCCTTCAGCTCCAGGCTGTCGACGACCACCAGACCCTGCTGGGCCTTGGCGGAGAGCGCCATCTTGAGGCCGAGCGCGCGAACCTTCTTGTTCAGCGAGATGTTGAACTCGCGAACGCGCGGGCCGTGCGCCTTGCCGCCGCCGATGAACACGGGCGCCTTGCGGTCGCCGTGACGGGCGGTGCCGCCGCCCTTCTGGCGGCCGAACTTCTTGCCGGTGCGGGCGACGTCGGAACGTTCGCGCGCCTTGCGGGCGATGCCGCGACGGTTTTCAAGCTGCCACGTCACGACGCGATGCAGGATGTCGGTGCGCGGCGCGATGCCGAACACGTCATCCGAAAGCTCGACGTCGCCAGCGGCGCTACCGTCCAGATTGAGGACCTGAACCTTCACGACTTAGCCCTCCTGGCCTTCGGTCGACTCGACCGCCGCGACGTCTGCCGCAGGCGTGTCGGCCGGAGCCGCATCGTTGTTGTTGGCGACCTGCTTGAGGCCGGCGGGGTACGGGGCTTCCGCGTGGCGATCGACCTTCACGGCGTCGCGGACGAGCAGCCAGCCGTTCTTCGCGCCCGGGACCGAGCCCTTGACGAAGATCAGCCCGCGTTCGTCGTCGGTGCGGACGACTTCGAGGTTCTGCTGGGTGCGCTGACGGTCGCCCATGTGGCCGGCCATCTTCTTGTTCTTGAAGACGCGGCCCGGATCCTGGCGGTTACCGGTCGAACCGTGGGCACGGTGCGAGATCGAGACGCCGTGCGTCGCGCGCATACCGCCGAAACCCCAGCGCTTCATGGCGCCGGCGAAGCCCTTGCCCTGCGTGTGGCCGGTGATGTCGACATACTGCCCGGCGACGAAGTGCGAAGCGGCGATGGTGGAGCCGACATCGAGCAGCGCGTCGTCAGCGACGCGGAACTCGGCGACCTGCATCTTCAGCTCGACTTCCGCCTTCGCGAAATGTTCGCGCTGCGGCTTGGCGACGTTCTTCTGCTTGGCCTGGCCTGCACCCAGCTGCAGCGCGACGTAACCGTCGCGGTCTGCGGTGCGGACCGAAACCACCTGGCAATTTTCAAGCGAAAGGACGGTGACCGGCACGTGCCGACCATCTTCCTGGAAAAGGCGGGTCATCCCGACCTTCTTCGCGATCACGCCGGTGCGCATGATCCAATACTCCATCACAGAGGCCTGCGAGGCCCATCCCCGCAGGCGTGTTCAGCCCGTATTGTGAAGCATGCCCCGTCCGGGCTGAGTGCCCCCGCATAACGGGAGCGAACGGGGGACGCTTGCCCGGCCAGTTGCCCCGAAGGACGAATGCCGGAGGTATCCCAAGAATGAAAAGCTTCAGCTTTTCGTTCGCTGTCCTCGAGAAAGCGAGGACCTCGGGCCGGTTTGAAGAACCTGAGAGGTTCGATCCGGCCTCTTGAGACCCCCGCTTGCGCGGGGGCTGAAACGCAAGCTGGGTTACGCCAGCTTGATCTCGACGTTGACGCCGGCCGCGAGGTCCAGCTTCATCAGCGCGTCGACAGTGGCCGCGTTGGGCTGCACGATGTCGAGCAGGCGCTTGTAGGTGCGGACCTCGAACTGCTCACGCGACTTCTTGTCGATGTGCGGTCCACGGTTGACGCAGAACTTCTCGATGCGCGTCGGCAGCGGAATGGGGCCCCGGATGAGAGCGCCGGTGCGGCGCGCGGTGTCCGCGATTTCTCCAGTGGCCTGGTCAAGTACGCGATGATCAAAGGCCTTGAGGCGAATGCGGATATTCTGGGCTTCCATGTCCGTTTACCGATGCGAAAGAGCAAAAACAAAACCGGCCATCCCACCCATCATCCCGAAGGAGAAAGCGGGCCGACCGATCAAAAAACCGGCCGGCGGGAGAGCGAATCTCCCGCCGGTGCGCGGCCTATATTACTTCGTGATCTTGCTGACAACCCCCGAACCGACGGTCCGGCCGCCTTCGCGGATGGCGAAGCGAAGACCTTCGTCCATGGCGATCGGCGCGATCAGCTTGACCGACAGCGTGATGTTGTCGCCCGGCATCACCATTTCGGTGCCTTCGGGAAGAACGACTTCACCCGTCACGTCGGTGGTGCGGAAGTAGAACTGCGGGCGGTAGTTGGCGAAGAACGGCGTGTGACGGCCACCTTCGTCCTTCGACAGCACGTAGACTTCGGCCGAGAATTCGGTGTGCGGCGTCACCGAACCGGGCTTGGCGAGAACCTGGCCACGCTCGACTTCTTCACGCTTGATACCACGGATCAGCGCACCGATGTTGTCGCCGGCTTCGCCCTGGTCGAGCAGCTTGCGGAACATTTCGACGCCGGTGACGGTGGTCTTGGCGGTGTCCTTGAGGCCGATGATCTCGACTTCTTCACCCACCTTGATGATGCCGGTTTCGATACGGCCGGTGACGACCGTACCACGACCCGAGATCGAGAACACGTCTTCGACGGGCATCAGGAAGGGCTTGTCGGTCGGGCGCGGCGGCTGCGGGATGTAGCTGTCGACAGCGGCCATCAGCTCGTTGATCGAGTTCTTGCCGATCTCGTCGTTGCGACCTTCGAGAGCGGCCAGAGCCGAACCCTTGATGATCGGAATATCGTCGCCCGGGAAATCGTACGACGACAGCAGTTCGCGCACTTCCAGCTCGACGAGCTCGAGGATTTCCTCGTCGTCGACCTGGTCAACCTTGTTCATGTACACGACGAGCGCCGGCACACCGACCTGGCGGGCGAGCAGGATGTGCTCGCGGGTCTGCGGCATCGGGCCGTCAGCGGCGTTCACGACCAGGATCGCGCCGTCCATCTGGGCGGCACCGGTGATCATGTTCTTCACGTAGTCGGCGTGACCCGGGCAGTCGACGTGCGCGTAGTGACGGTTGGCCGTCTCGTACTCGACGTGGGCGGTCGAGATCGTGATGCCGCGCTCGCGCTCTTCCGGAGCCTTGTCGATGTTGGCATAGTCGGTGAACGTCGCGCCACCGGTTTCCGCGAGCACCTTGGTGATCGCGGCGGTCAGCGTGGTCTTGCCATGGTCGACGTGACCGATGGTGCCGATGTTGCAGTGCGGCTTGTTCCGCTCAAACTTAGCCTTGGCCATTGTTCAAACCTTCTTTTCACTAGCTGTTGATTGCTGTTGGAGACGGCACCCGCCAGACTCGCGCCAGAAAATCAGGCGCCGCCCCTAGCCTGATCCGCGGGATCAGGCAAGCTTTCCTATGTTCCCCCGATCGGACCCGATCAGGCGAGCTTCGACTTCAGTTCGGTCGCGACGTTCGCCGGCACTTCATCGTAGTGCGAGAACTGCATCGTGTACTGCGCGCGGCCCTGGGTGAAGGACCGCAGCTGGTTCACGTAGCCGAACATGTTGGCCAGCGGCACCATCGCCTCGACCACCTGGGCATTGCCCCGGCTGTCGGTGCCCTGGATCTGGCCACGGCGGGAGTTGATGTCGCCGATCACGTCGCCCATGAACTCTTCCGGCGTCACGACCTCGACCTTCATGATCGGTTCGAGGACCTTGATGCCAGACTTCTGGGCCACTTCGCGCATCGCGCCACGGCCGGCGATTTCGAAGGCCAGGGCCGACGAGTCGACGTCGTGGTAGGCACCGTCGTACAGCAGGATTTCGAAGTCGATGATCGGGAAGCCGATCAGCGATCCGGTCTCCGCCGTCTCACGCATGCCCTTCTCGATCGCGGGGATATATTCCTTCGGAATGTTACCGCCCTTGATCTCGTCCTTGAAGGTGATGCCCGAACCGCGCTCGCCCGGCGTGACCTTGACCTTCACGCGGCCGAACTGACCCGTACCGCCCGACTGCTTCTTGTGGGTGTAGTCGATGTCCACCGGCTTCGCGAGGTATTCGCGATAGGCCACCTGCGGGGCACCGACGTTGGCTTCCACCTTGAACTCGCGACGCATGCGGTCGACGAGGATTTCGAGGTGGAGTTCGCCCATGCCCTTGATGATGGTCTGGCCGGATTCGTGGTCGGTCGAAACGCGGAACGAAGGGTCTTCGGCCGAGAGACGGTTGAGCGCGATGCCCATCTTCTCCTGGTCGGCCTTGGTCTTCGGCTCCACCGAAAGCTCGATCACGGGCTCGGGGAATTCCATCCGCTCCAGAATGATCGGCGACTTTTCCGAACACAGTGTATCGCCCGTGGTGGTCTCCTTGAGACCGGCCAGCGCCACGATGTCGCCCGCATAGGCCGTATCGATGTCCTCGCGGTTGTTGGAGTGCATCAGCAGCATGCGGCCGACCTTCTCCTTCTTGTTCTTCACCGAATTCAGGTAGCTGCCCTTGGTCAGCGTGCCCGAATAGATGCGGGTGAAGGTCAGCGAACCGACGAAGGGATCGTTCATGATCTTGAACGCGAGCGCCGAGAACGGGGCATCGTCCGCGGTCGGACGGCTGTCCGGCTCGTCCGTGTCGGGGTTCACGCCCTGCACGTCGGGAATGTCGAGCGGCGAAGGCAGGTAATCGACGACGGCGTCGAGCAGGGGCTGCACGCCCTTGTTCTTGAACGCCGAGCCGCACAGCACCGGCACGAACGCCTGGCCCAGCGTGCCCTTGCGGATCAGCGCCTTGAGCGTCGCCACGTCGGGCTCGTTGCCTTCGAGGTAGGCTTCCATCGCGTCGTCGTCCTGTTCGACGGCGAGTTCGACCAGCTTCGAGCGGTATTCCGCGGCTTCGTCGGCCATGTCGGCCGGGATCTCTTCATAGAAGAACTCGGCGCCGAGCGATTCGTCCTTCCAGATGATCGCGCGGTTCTCGACGAGATCGACGAGACCCTTGAAATCGCTTTCCGCGCCGATCGGCAGATAGAGCACGGCCGGGGTCGCGCCCAGGCGATCGATGATCGTCTGCACGCAGTACTTGAAGTTCGCGCCGGTGCGGTCGAGCTTGTTGATGAAGCACATGCGCGGCACGTTGTACTTGTCGGCCTGACGCCACACCGTTTCCGACTGCGGCTCAACGCCGGCAACGCCGTCGAACGCGGCAACCGCGCCGTCCAGCACGCGCAGCGAACGCTCGACTTCGATGGTGAAGTCGACGTGGCCGGGGGTGTCGATGATGTTCAGGCGATGGTCGTTCCAGAAGCAGGTCGTCGCGGCCGACGTGATCGTGATGCCGCGTTCCTGTTCCTGCTCCATCCAGTCCATGGTCGCGGCGCCGTCGTGCACTTCGCCGATCTTGTAGGACTTGCCGGTGTAGTAAAGGATGCGCTCGGTCGTCGTCGTCTTGCCGGCGTCGATGTGCGCCATGATGCCGAAGTTGCGATAGCGCTCGAGCGGATGGCTGCGGGCCATGGGGGTTTCCTTGGGTTCCGGAGGGGCCTGATGGATTCAGGCCCGCCCCATATGGTTACTTGCGTGACCGTTTAAAGACGGGCGGCCCTGCCAGCCGGTGGCGGCGGCGGGGCTGCCGGCCTTTTTACCACCGGTAGTGGCTGAACGCGCGGTTCGCGTCGGCCATGCGGTGGGTGTCTTCGCGCTTCTTCACCGCGTTGCCACGGTTGTTGGCGGCGTCGAGCAGCTCGGCCGAAAGGCGCGCCGACATCGTCGTTTCCGAACGGTTGCGCGCGGCCGTGATCAGCCAGCGGATCGCCAGCGCCTGGGCGCGTTCCGGACGGACTTCGACGGGGACCTGGTAGGTCGCACCGCCGACGCGGCGCGAACGCACTTCGATCTGCGGCTTCACGTTGTTCAGCGCATCGTGGAACAGCTGCACCGGATCCGCCTTGGCGCGGGTCTGCATGGTGTCGAGCGCACCGTAGACGATGCTTTCCGCGACCGACTTCTTGCCGTCGAGCATGAGGTTGTTCATGAACTTCGACAGGACCTGATCACCGAACTTGGGATCGGGCAGGATGACCCGCTTTTCGGGCCTACGACGACGAGACATCTTGAATTCCTTCTGATCGGGCCAGCGGCCCACATCCACCGACCGGCAGGGCGCGACCCATCGGCGCGCGCCTGCCCGGGATTAGCTCACTTCGGACGCTTCGCGCCGTACTTCGAGCGGCTCTGCTTGCGGTCCTTCACGCCCTGCGTGTCGAGCACGCCGCGCAGCACGTGATAGCGCACGCCCGGAAGGTCGCGCACACGGCCGCCGCGGATCAGCACCACCGAGTGCTCCTGCAGGTTGTGGCCTTCGCCCGGGATGTAGGAAATGACTTCGCGCTGGTTCGTCAGGCGAATCTTGGCGACCTTGCGAAGCGCCGAGTTCGGCTTCTTCGGAGTCGTGGTGTAAACGCGGGTGCAGACGCCGCGCTTCTGCGGGTTCTGCTCCATGGCAGGGACCTTGCTCTTGGCCTTCTGCGGAACGCGACCCTTACGGATCAGCTGGTTGATAGTGGGCATGAAGTACTCTTCACCTTGATTGTGGCACGGCCGGCAAAGGTGAAGGGTCAAAAGTCCGCCGGATGGATGGCTGCGGGCAAATGCCCGGGCCCAACCCTGCATGCGCAGGATCCCTCGGCGAGCCTGAAACGCTCCACCCGGGCAAACAGCGCCGGGTTACTTTGACGGATTGCATGGCAGGCGGACACCACGATAATTCGCGCGCCCGGCCCAACGGCGAAAGCCCCAAGACCAACGGAAAACCGCCGCCCGAGGCTTGCATACGCACCGGCAATGTTCAGCTCTACAGACGATGGCAGGTCTTGCGACCCGATCGACCGAGCGCGCCATTACGAGGAAACCGCCGGAACGTCAAGGACAGGCCCCGCGCGGGCGGCGGCACGCAACAGCGAACAGGGCGTTCCGAACGGAACGGCTCCGTCTCTTTAAATCCACTATTTTGGTAGAGATTTCTCTTCGACCCACGGCCGATCGATGGTATGTTGCATCATTACGATGATCGTCCCACCCCGGACGGCCGGGACAAAACGGGACGACGCAAGCCGAGAGAGGTGTGCCGATGGTCCACGTTGATGAACACGGTAACTGGCGAACGGGCGCCGCCATGCGTCTGGTCGAAGGGAGGCTGGGCGGAAAACTGGGCGGAAGACTGGGCACGGCCGCCGCCGTGACGGCGCTGCATGTCGGCATCGGCATGGCGCTGCTGTCCACTTTTGCGGGCGGGGTGATCGCGGAAACGGTTCGCGATGCCTTGCCGACGATGTGGTTCGCCCCGCCTGCCCCTCCGCCCAAGCCATTGCCCACGCTCGAACCGAAAGCCGCGCGCGACAAGCAGGAGATCAAGGTTCCCGACAAGGGCATCGACCTCGACGCCGGCAAGGACCTGTTCCTGGGAGCCAATGACAAGGTAACTCCTGTCGATCCGGGAACCCTGACGATCGGCGGAGGCGATCTTGGCGGCGATGTCGGCGGCCTCGGACCGACACCGACGCCCTCGCCCATGTTCACGCCCAAGGCGGCCCGTCCTCGCGGCGATGCCGGCCTGTGGATCACCCGCAACGATTACCCCACCCGCGCGATCCGTGAAAACTGGGAAGGCCTCACCAGGTTGCGGCTGGGCATAGGCGCTGACGGGCGGGTCACCGGCTGCGAAGTGATCGGCAGCAGCGGGCATGACGAACTCGACCGCGCGGCCTGCGCCAAAGTAAGCGCACGCGCCCGGTTCGATCCCGCCACCGACAAGGATGGCGCGAAAACCGCCGGCAGCTTTACCACAGCGATCCGCTGGCAGATCACCGACTGACCGCACGGGAAGGGGCGCCGCATCCGGGTCGGCGTCCCTTATCCGGTATCGGCGCTCCCGGGCACCAGCGTTCCCCTGCAACCTCGGCGTGTACCATCACCGGGAACCGGTGAGGGTTCCGATCGTTGCGCCACCATATTCCAAGCCAATCGGGGGAAGCTTCATGACCTTTCGCATCAAATCCTCGCTGACTGCGGCCATTGCGGTCGCCGCCCTCGCCGCTACCTCGCCGGCGCAGGCGCGCGATTGCAGCAAGCGGATCAGCAAGACCGGCGGCGCGGTGATCGGCGCGGTCGGCGGTGCGGTGCTCGGCAAGGTCATCGCGGGCGGAACCGCCGGCACGCTGATCGGCGCGGCGGCGGGTGGCGTTGCAGGCCACGAGATCGCCCGCAAGAACAAGAACAAGTGCCGCTACGAACGCCGGCGCTGACCACGAACGGCATCAGATTCCGAGGCTGGACGCATTCACGCCATCGCCGATGTTGGCCAGCATCGCGTCGAGGAAATCATCCATCGCCGCATTTCCCCGGACGGTCAGCCGCACGAAGGTGCGTCGGCCGTCCTTGCCGTCGCTCTCGCGCTCCACGAAACCGCGGGCTTCCAGAATACGCAGCCATCGCAGCGCGGTGGTCGGGGGCACATGCGCCCCGATACAGGCGCTGGTGGTCGGCACACGCCGGCTTTCGCGCCCGGCAACGTAGAGATCCAGCAGTATGTCCCACGTCGGCTCGCCGAACAGGTCGGCGGGGAACAGGCGGCTTCGGCGTCGCCGCGCGGCGTAGAGTTCGCGGGCGAGAGTGATCCGCGCGTCGTGCTGCGCGTCGGCACCGCGCAAGGCGCTTCCCGCCTCCGCGGTCATGCCGCCAGCATAGACGGCATTGCCGTTCGCCACCGTGGTCTGTTCGCCGCTGGGCATCGCGCGGCCTTTCGCCGCGCGGATGTGAGGTACGGTCATGTAACGGGAATATCCCTGAAAATGGGGCGGTGGGCTGGCCTTCAGGCCCACCGCCAGCATTGATACGGGCCAATCCGGCGTTCCCGGTTCATGTGGGCCACGGTCCCGATCAACAGGACCATCAGCTGCAACAGGAATGGCATCTGCGTGAGCACCCAGTACGCACGCCGGGCCATCGTCAGATCCCACAGCTTGGCGACATGCCCTACCATCACGATCATCTGGCCGGCGCCAACGAGCAGGGGCCACCCGCGGTTGGCGTAGAGGGCGATCGACAGCAGCGCGCAGAACGCCCAGCTATCGATCACGACGTGGCCGGGATTGACCGCGTACCACACGGGGTCACCGAACACCGCGTGGTTGACGAGATCAAGGACGAACGTCGACAGCAGGACCGCAGCCGTCAGTCGCTCCGGCTCGCCGCCCTTGCGGGCGGCAACAAGCACGACAGCGAAGAGGAGGATGCGGGTCAGCCAGATGTAGGACATGCCTGTTCACATGAAACGGACGGATCGGCCACCGGAAAGCATCAGGCCGCGACCCCGGTCACGACCGCGGATTCATCGAGGCTCGCATTGACCGGGGGGCAGCCATCGTTGCCACCGTTCGTCTCCACCGCAATCTCGCTGAGACGGCCGTGGACGCGGGCAAGTTCGCCGCCGGCCGTGAGCATCGATTGCTGGCTCTTCGCCAACCGCAGAAGCGCATCCTGCCCCATGAACGGCGCCGCACCGCTTTCGCGTCGTGCGCTGACCATCGTGGCGAAAAGCCGTGCCTGCCGGATCAGCGCCTCGTCAAGCGCACCTTCGGCATCGTGGAGATCCCGCGTGATACGCATCTGTGCAACCTGGGTATTCATCGTCATCGTCGTACCCTCCTCTCAGCGGCGAAGATCGCGCCGCTGCCATTGCAGCATCGTGGAGGAGATGCGACGGCGGGTCAGTGATCGATGATCGTCGAAAGCTGGGCGAACATGGTCAGCCCCCCCAGCACGATCAGAATCAGGAACAATGCGATCGCCGCGATCGCGCCAAGCCGAAGCAGGGTTCCGTATGGCCCGTCGAACATCTCCGGGAGGACATGATAGGCCGTGTCGCCAGGCGCCTTTCCGGAGACGAAGGCCATTGCCTGGCCCGTCGCCGAAAACCTTGCCTGCATCGCCTCGGTCTCGCCCCGCGGGGGCTTGACCGTGGCGACGGTCTGAACCGCCTCACCGGCCGGCATCGTGACTTCCCGGACCGGATCGTGCGCTTCCTCGCCGTCACCGTCGATGTGGGAGAAATCATATACGGGCTGTTCGTATATCGTCTTGAGCCGCCGATAGGCCTGCGCCACCTCGTTGCGCGTGGCGACGCCCAGCTTACCGCGCGCCAGCAATATCCGCTGGTCCACGGTATGTGGCGAAATGCCGAGCAGGCGCGAAATTTCCTTCGAGGTCTTGTGCTGGATCAGCAGATCCAAAACTTCCCGCTGCTTCGACGTCAGCGCCGCCAAGGGGTTGCCCCCATTCTCTTCGGCACCGCTTGTCATCGCTTCAACGTCCATCCATTCGACCCGCCACAAACCTTCGCCCGAACGATCCGAGAACCAATTTGAACTAATCGGCGACTAAATCCAAACAAAGATTAACGATATTTTCGGAGGTATTGCACCGTCACGGAGCAAGCCTCCCGCCTGCGCGCCTGAGGACTTCCGCCTCATGCCCGTTGCGAAGCGCCTCTTTCCGCCGGTACATGGTCTTCGGCACGCAGGGGGAAAGACGTGGAGCGCCAGTTGTTTTCGCGACGACGGAGCCGATTGCTGGCGCTGAGCCGGCTGATGCTGGCCCTAATCTTCATCGCCGCGGTCTGGCTCGATCCGGTGCAACCGACACGTTCGGTCGCCGCCACCTACACCCTTCTGATCGCCTATGCTGCGTGGTGCGGGTTCGCCACCGTCATCGCCTTCCGCAGCTGGTGGTACGATTTCCGGCTGGCCCGGCTGATGCACGTCATCGATATCGCGATCTTCACGGCCGCGACCTACATGACCGAATCCGCCTTCAAGGAATTTTCCAGCCCGTTCATCGTCTTTGCATCGTTCATCCTGATTGGCGCCTCGCTGCGCTGGGGATGGCGCGGCGTGCTCTGGACGGCGCTGGCACTGGTGCTGCTGAATTTCGCGCTCGGCCTGCTGATGCATTCCCTTCACCTCAGCATCGATCCCTACCGTTTCAGCCGGCGGCAGGGCTACACGATCGGGCTGGCGATCATGATGCTCTGGCTGAGCACCGGCGGCGACCGGGCCAGCGCGCCGCGATTGCCGGAACCGCCGGGGCTGCCGGGCCTGCGCCACGACGCGATCATGACAACGATCCTCGACCACGCGCGCACCGTGCTGGGTGCCACGGGCGGCGCCATCGCGCTGGCGGACGGCGAGGAGCCGTGGGTGGAAATCATGATCGCCAGCGGAGATGCCACACGGGCGCTGCGCGTCGGCCCCGGCCCGCTGCTGACCGAAATCGAGATTTCCTGCCGTCCCACCCTGTTCGACGGCCAGCGGCATCGCCAGTTGTGGCTGGACACCGACGGAATGGTCAACCACGCGAGCGAACGGCACGTCTGGCATCTCGCCACGCTGTGCGAGGTGAAAGAAGGCCTTGCCGCCTCGATCGGTGCGGCCCGCGGACCGGGCCAGCTTCTGCTGTGGGGCATCCGCGGCATCTCGCCCGATGACCTGCCGCTGCTGGCGCAAATGACGCGCGATGCCGAACAGGCGCTTGATCGCGAGGACGTGGCGATGCTGGCGCGCGCGCGGGAAGTTTCGAACCTGCGCAACGCCCTTGCCCGGGACTTGCACGATAGCGTCGCACAGTTTCTCGCCGGCACGCTGTTCCGGCTGGAAGCGTTGCGGCGCTGGATCCGCGAGGGCAACGATCCCGACACCGAAATTGTCGCGATCAAGGAAGCGCTGCGGCGCGAACAGGCGCAAATGCGCAGGATGATCGAGCGCCTGCGCCTTGGCGAAAAGGGGGATCGCCGGACCGATCTGACCGAGGAGCTTGGCACGCTGCTGGAAGAACTGGGGCATCACTGGGCCATCGAAACCCGGCTGGATGCGCCACCCGGTCCGTTGCTTGTCCCCATGGATCTGGCGCACGAGATACGCCAGATCACAAGAGAGGCCGTGGCGAATGCGGTTCGGCACGGTCGGTGTCGTCTTATAGGGGTTAACCTTATTCAAGACGATGGAACGCTCAAGATGATTGTCAGCGATGACGGCTCCGGTTTCCCCGCCGACAAGGCGCACGCCACCCCCCGTTCGATCAGCGAGCGGGTAGAGGCGCTGGGCGGCATGCTGGCCATCGACAACAGTGCGCGGGGCGTGACCCTGCGCATCGCGCTTCCGGAAAGGACGGGCGCATGATCCCGATTCTTGTGGCTGACGATCACGGCTTCATCCGCGCCGGCGTGGAAGCGGTATTGCGCGGCACGCCCTTCCAGGTAGTCGCTACCGCCGCCAGCGGGGAGGAAGCGCTGGCCGCGATCGAGCAGCACGATCCCGCCGTGGTGCTGCTGGACATCAACATGCCCGGCCTGAATGGCGTGGCGGCATTGGAAGCGCTGCGCGAAAAAGGCGACGAACGTCCGGTCGTGCTGCTCACCGCCGAGATCACCGATCGGCAGCTCATGGCCGTCATGCGCGCGGGCGTGCAGGGCATCGTGTCCAAGGATGGCGCGGAAAGCGAGCTGGTCCAGGTGCTGGAACGGGTCCATGCCGGCGAAAAGGCAATCGCCCCGGCCTTCCTGCAACGCGCGCTCGATTTGTCGCTCAAGCCCGTCATCAACCCTTTCGCCAAGCTCAACGCGCGCGAGCGCGACATTACCAGGCTTGTGGCCAAGGGCATGCGGAACCGGGAAATAGGGCAGCAGCTGAACATCGGCGAGGGGACCGTGAAGGTCTATCTCCATGCCATATATCAGAAGCTGAACATCGAGAACCGCACCGAACTGGCGTTGATGGTGGTCAACGACGAGATCGGTTGAAGCGCGCGTGCGGCGCGCCCTACAAATGCATCCCGACCAGTTGCGACCGGACTGACGGAATCGTTACGGCCACATTGTTCAGCAGCGTTCCGCGCTCTCCGATCTCCAGTATCGTGTTGCCGAACACACCACGCATGGCCTCGATCGCGATTTCGTCGGCGGTCCGGTGCGCGAAGGCAAGTAACGCGGTGCCGCTGCGATGGCTGAAGCGGTAACGGTTGCCCCGCCGCTCGAAGTGCCACGCATCCGATGCCGGCCGCCACTCGTTGTCCTTCACGATCAGATCCGGTTCCTCGTCCACGGCGCCCAACACCAGGCTCATCACGATCGGTCCGCCGGGCACCGGCTGCGGCCGGAACGACAGCAATGGCCGGGCATCGACGGTGATCGGACAATAGGTACCCGTCATCCTCGCCCCGCCCGGAAAGACGATGTCCGGAATCTGCTCATCGACGGTGAACAGCAGCGGGGAGCGATCCAGGCCGGCCTGGATCGCAACCGGCACGTCACGCAACCTCGCGATCGTTTCCGCCGGCACGCCGCCCCGCTCGATGATTGCCATGCAGTCCGGGCAAAGCAGGAACGCGGGCGAAGCCTCTTCCCCGCCCGCGCGGCAAAAACAGGCGACGGTGCAACCGCATCGCACACAAGCGCTACCGGATCGAGAGCGAGCCTCTGCCCGTTCGGCTTCGGAAATGGGCAATGCGATCGCAACCGGCATGACAGATCCCCCGTGCGGCACGATTCCCTGCGCGCCGCCTTCGCCTGCCACCATCTTCCCCGATCAGGATCTTGCTGCCCTGGGCGTCGATTTGGCGGTGGGAACGGCCCTGAGTCAAGCCCGCCGCCCGCTTCCCTCGCCCGCGTCCGTCAGCCGTGGCGCGCCAGCAGCGGCCCCAGATATTGCCCGGTGAAGCTGCGCGGATTCTTCGCCACGTCTTCCGGTGTGCCTTCGGCCACGATCTCGCCGCCGCGCACGCCACCTTCCGGCCCCATGTCGATGATCCAGTCGGCGGTCTTGATCACGTCCAGGTTGTGCTCGATCACGACCACGCTGTTGCCCTGTTCGACCAGCCGGTGCAGCACTTCCAGCAGCTTGCGCACGTCCTCGAAGTGGAGGCCGGTGGTCGGTTCGTCGAGGATGTAGAGCGTCTGCCCGGTGGAGCGGCGCGACAGTTCCTTGGCCAGCTTGACGCGCTGCGCCTCGCCGCCCGAGAGCGTCGTTGCCTGCTGGCCGACCTTGACGTAGCCGAGCCCCACTTCATTCAGCATGTGCATCCGGTCGCGGATCGGCGGCACCGCCTTGAAGAATTCCTCGGCATCCTCGATCGTCATGTCGAGCACGTCGGCGATCGAGTGCCCCTTGAACTTCACTTCCAGCGTTTCGCGGTTGTAGCGCTTGCCGCCGCATTCCTCGCACGTCACGTAAACGTCGGGCAGAAAGTGCATCTCGATCTTGATCAGGCCATCGCCCTGGCAGGATTCGCACCGGCCGCCCTTCACGTTGAAGCTGAAGCGCCCGGCCTTGTAACCGCGCGCCTCGGATTCCGGGAGCCCCGCGAACCAGTCGCGGATAAGGGTGAAAGCGCCGGTGTAGGTAGCGGGGTTGGACCGCGGCGTGCGCCCGATCGGCGACTGGTCGATCTCGATCACCTTGTCGCAGGCTTCGAGCCCCTTGATGGCGTCGTGCGGCCCGGCGATCACCCGCGCGCCGTTGAGCACACGCGCGGCGCCGGCCTGCAGCGTGTCGATCGTCAGCGACGACTTGCCCGAGCCGGAGACCCCGGTGATGCAGGTGAACGTACCCAGCGGAATGCGCGCGGTGACATTGCGCAGGTTGTTGGCCCGCGCGCCTTCCACCACCAGGTCCAGCCCGTTGCCCTTGCGCCGGTGCGCCGGCACGTCGATGCGGCGCGCGCCCGTCAGGTACTGGCCGGTGAGGCTGGCCTTGCTCTTGAGAATGTCCTTGAGCGTGCCCTGCGCCACGATCTCGCCGCCATGGACGCCCGCGCCCGGCCCGAGATCGACGACCCAGTCGGCCGTGCGGATCGCGTCCTCGTCATGCTCCACCACGATCACCGTGTTGCCAAGGTCGCGCAGGCGCTTGAGCGTTTCGAGCAGGCGGTCGTTGTCGCGCTGGTGCAGCCCGATCGAGGGTTCGTCGAGCACATAGAGCACGCCCGAAAGGCCCGAACCGATCTGGCTGGCCAAGCGGATGCGCTGGCTTTCCCCGCCCGACAGCGTGCCCGACGTGCGATCGAGATTGAGGTAATCGAGGCCGACGTTGTTGAGGAAGCCCAGCCGCTCATTGATTTCCTTGAGGATCGCCTTGGCGATCTGGCGCTGCTGGTCGGTCAGTTTCTCCTCCAGCGTGGAGAACCACGCCAGCGCGTCGGCCACCGAACGGCGGGTGGACATCGAGATGTCCTCGCTCGCGATCTTCACCGCCAGCGCCTCGGGCTTGAGGCGCGCCCCGCCGCAGGTCTCGCACGGCTGCGCGGTCTGGAACTTGCCCAGTTCCTCGCGCATCCACGCGCTTTCGGTCTGGAGCATGCGGCGGTTGAGATTGCCGATCACACCTTCGAACGCCTTGGTGACGGTGTAGCTCTTCTTGCCATCGACGAAGGTCAGCGGCACGGCCTTGCCGCCGGTGCCATAGAGGATCACCAGCCGCACCTCGCCCGGCAGCTTCTCCCACGGCGTTTCCAGGCTGAACCCGAAATGCGCGGCCAGGCTGGACAGCACCTGCATGTAATAGGGCGACGGCGGGTTGGACTTGGCCCACGGCACGACCGCGCCCTGCTTGAGACTGAGCGCCTCGTTGGGCACGACCAGCTGCGGATCGAACAGCAGCTTCTCGCCCAGGCCATCGCAGGCCGGGCACGCGCCCTGCGGCGCGTTGAACGAGAACAGGCGCGGCTCGATCGATTCGATGGTGAAGCCGCTGACCGGGCAGGCGAACTTTTCGCTGAACACGATGCGGTTGGGCGGCAGGCCCGCGCCCTTGAGATTCCCCTCCCGCTTGCGGGAGGGGTTAGGGGTGGGCTGCGCAGGCGCGGCGTCCGGGTCCGGCCCACCCCCATCCCCTCCCGCAAGCGGGAGGGGAGAAGCAGCCAGCGCCTCCGCCACCGTCGTATCCGCCAGGTCGATATAGGCCAGCCCCTCGGCCAGCTTGAGCGCCTGTTCGAAGCTGTCGGCCAGCCGGGTCTGGATGCCGTCGCGCACGGCGATGCGATCGACCACCACCTCGATGTCGTGCTTGTACTTCTTGTCGAGCGCGGGGGCTTCCTCGATCGCGTAGAGCTCGCCGTCGATGCGGACACGGGTGTAGCCCGCCTTCTGCCATTCCAGCAGTTCCTTGCGGTACTCCCCCTTGCGGCCGCGCACCACCGGCGCCAGCAGATAGGCGCGCGTGCCTTCGGGCAGGGCCATCACGCGATCGACCATCTGGCTGACCGTCTGCGCGCTGATCGGCAGGCCAGTGGCCGGCGAATAGGGCACGCCCACGCGCGCCCACAGCAGGCGCATGTAGTCGTAGATCTCGGTGACCGTCGCCACGGTCGAGCGCGGGTTGCGGCTGGTGGTCTTCTGCTCGATCGAGATCGCGGGGCTGAGGCCGTCGATGTGCTCGACATCCGGCTTCTGCATCATCTCGAGAAACTGGCGGGCATAGGCCGACAGCGATTCAACGTAGCGGCGCTGCCCTTCGGCATAGATCGTATCGAACGCCAGCGAGGATTTGCCCGAGCCGGAAAGCCCGGTGATGACGATCAGGCTGTCCCGCGGGAGATCGACATCGATACCCTTGAGGTTGTGTTCACGGGCGCCACGGACGGAAATCTTGCTGAGCGACATGGGCACCCGTGTTCCAGATTTGTTCACAGAGCGCAAGACGGCTCTTGGGGAGAAGCGCGCTATCTGGGAAGGGCATCGCGGAAGGGCAAGGGGCCAAGGAAACGGTTGATGAGCAGAGCGTGTCCGCTGTCACGGACAGGGGACCAGGCCCATGCCATAGCGCTTTACGAAAGTGCTAACCGTGTCGTGTCGGTACAATTCGAAATTCATTTTGGATGTTACGGCCGGTAACGGATAAGAAACCATGAAACGAGCAAGGCCGGCCGCAGCACTGAAGCGGATCGGCGGGGATCTGCAAGACCGTGACGGACACAGACCACCATTGCAGGGCGCCAGCCACCCATCTGTTTGGTGGGGGAGAGCAGGCAAACCACCACACCCGGGCCATCTCGTTGAAAGCCCAGGACAATTTCACGCGGCATTTCGCGGAGAGCTTTGCTTCCGCGATGACCCAGACGCGCAACGATCGCACCAAGGTGCCATCGGACCGCTAGGCCAGAAGGCTCTTTTCGCACCGATTCGCCGGGCCGGGTGTGCGCGGCATCACAGCCGCCGACGCCGAGGCGCGTCACCCGCGGCGCGACAACCTCTGGACCGCTGCCCCCCGCCCGCGAGGAGAAGGGAGCAGCGGCGGAACATCGCCATCGGCGTGGCACAGGTGACGACGATGCCCGGACGAACGGACGGCGGCCCTGACGAGCCGGCGTGCGGCTCAGGCCGGCTCCAGCACCAGGCTGGCGGCGGCGGTATTGCTGATCGGAATGTGGTAGTTCCGGGTGACCTCGCTCAGCGGGCCATCGCCCAGGGCACCCCGCGCGGCGATCCAGTTGAGAATCTCCACCCCCTGCGTCCCGGCCAGTTCGGCCACGTCCTCGGCCGAATGGCGCGTCAGCGCATCGGGATCGGCCGCGAGGTGATCGAGGCAGAAGCGATCGTAGTCGGGGTTCATGAACCCGGCGCGCGGGCCGTCGAGCTGGTGCGAAAGGCCGCCCGTGCCCACCACCAGCACCCGTTCCGCCCCCGTCCACGAACGCAGCGCCTTGGCCACCGCGCGGCCCAGCGCCAGGCAGCGTTTCGGTGACGGCAGCGGATACTGCACGGTATTGATGGCGATCGGCACCAGCCGGATCGGCCAGGCGGGCGCATCGGGATAGACCAGCTCGAAGGGGATCGACAACGCATGGTCGACCAGCATCTTCTGGCAAGTGGTGATGTCGAACTCGGACGCGACGAGTTCCTCGATGATGTGCCAGCTCAGCTCGGGGTGACCGGTGAAGCTCTTGTACACCGGCAGGCCCCAGCCTTCGTCGGCGTTGTCGTAGGACGCCGCCGCGCCGACCGCGAACGTGGGCATCTTGTCGAGGAAGAAGTTCAGCCCGTGATCGTTGTAGAACACCACGGCCACGTCCGGCTGGGCTTCGGCAAGCCAGGCGCGGATCGGGGGGTAGCCATCGAAAAACGGTTTCCAGTAGGGCTGTTGCTGGTCTCCGCGCACGATCGCGCCGCCGATGCCCGGCACGTGGCTGGTGAAATAGCCGCCGACGATGTCCGCCATCACGCGTTCTCCATGCCGGTGGAAACGACCATGTCGGGCGCGATCTTGGCGCGTTGCGCCACGAGGTGCGCCTTGAAATCGTCAAGGCTCATGCCGGTCTGGAGCGAGCCGAGATCCTGCACGTTGAGGCCGAAGATGCCGGCCAGCTTGGCCAGATAATAGACGTTGCCGCCGGCTTCGATCATCGCCAGCACATCGCGGTCCGCCACCGCCTTGCGCTGTTCGGGCGTCAGCGCGAACTTGCGGCAATAGCCGTCCTCGTCGGCGCGGAACGCCTCGCGGCTGGCGGCGTCGTTGAACGAATAGCACATTGCGTTCAGCGCGAAGCCGCGCCGCGCCATGCCGCCATCGAAAAGGGTGGTGCCGGGGATGGGCGGCCGCCGCCGCACTTCCGCACTCGCCATGGTCATTGTCCTGCTCTCCCGGATCTGGGTGTTGCTACCTTCCCGACAGATTCGGACCCTAAGGCGACAAGGCCGAATTGCTTTGACTCATATCAATCCCGCGAATCCGGCCCGGCGAAACCGAAGCGCGAACAAAGTTACGTAACATCCTTGCGCAAACGCGCCGCGCGTGGTTACTCTGCGCGCATGGCCATGACCAACGCCGAGCGCCAGCGGCGCTACCGACAGAAGCTGAAAGCCCGCGCCTCGGGCGATGCGGTGGCCGATCAGGTGCGCGGCGCGATGGACCGCGCCATCGATGCGCTGTGGGCCTATCACGAACGCCCGGCGCCCAGCGGGCTACGCTGGTCCGATATCGACGGCTGCACGACGCTGGCGGAATACCGGCTGGAACTGGAAGACGCGCAGGGCGCGCTGCTCACCGCTTGCCGCGCGTTCCTGCCCGATTTCGACGGCCTGAGCCGCGAGGAAGCGATTGCCGTGTCCGCCGTGATCGAGATCGCCGAAATCATCGGCGCGATCCCCCCGCAGCCCCGGACCTTGCCGGAAGAACCGCTGCCCGAGGACTAACGCGCGCCCGAGGACTAACGCGCGAACGCCGGTCAGACGACCAGCCGGTAGCCCACGCCCGGTTCGTTGCGGATGAGCGAGGGCGCACCCGATGCACCGTCCTCCAGCTTGCGGCGGATGCCCCGCGCGGCCACGCGCAGGTATTCCACATCCTCCTCATGCCCCGGCCCCCAGACCGTGCGCAGCAGATGCGCGTGCGTCACCACCTTGCCGGCATGGACCGCCAGTTCGGCCAGCATCGCATATTCGCGCGGGGCAAGGTGCACTTCGTGGCCGTCCCGGCGCACGATCCGCGCCAGCAGGTCGATCTCCACCCCGCCCGCGCGCACCGTGCCGGTGACCGCGCCGGGCGCGGCGCGATGACGCAGCGCGGTACGCAGGCGGGCCAGCACCTCGTCGAGATCGAACGGCTTGGTCACGTAATCGTCCGCGCCCAGATCGAGCGCCGCCACCTTCTCCGCCGTGGCATCGCGCGCGGAGAGTATCACCACCGCCGCCCCCGCACCGCGCAACAGCGGCACCAGTTCCAGCCCGTCGCGATCCGGCAGGCCCAGATCGAGCAGAACCGCCTGCGGCCCGACCTCGGCCAGCGCGGCCAGCGCCTCGCGCGCGGTTGCGGCCTCGAACGGCTGGTAACCGGCCGCGGCCAGAGCCGAGACGAGCAGCGCGCGGATCGGCGCATCGTCCTCCACGACCAGCAGCGGGACGGGATCGGTCATGCCATCTCCTCCTCCGGCGCCCCGGGCGCGCGCACGAGATGCGGGGGAATATGCAAGGCGAAGCGCGCGCCCTGCCCGTCGGCGCGGTTGCCCGCGCGCACCATCAGACCCATCGCTTCGGCAAACCCTTTCACGATCGCCAGCCCCAGTCCCGATCCGCCGGTGCGATCAGACCCTTCCAGCCGCGTGAACATGGCGAACACGCGCTGCTCCTCGCCCGGCGGCAGGCCGGGGCCGCTATCCTGCACGGAAAGGACAAGGCCGCCATCCGCCGCCGTCTCCGCCGCCACGGTGATCGTGCCGCCCGGCCCGCCGTGCTTGGCCGCGTTGTCGATCAGATTGATGAGGCAGTGATGGAAAAGCTGCGGATCGAGCAGCGCCAGCGGCAGGTCATCGGGCATGGCCACCGCGATCCGGCGCGCGCCCAGCACCGGCCGCAAGTCCTCGATCGCGCTGCCGGCGGCCTCGGCCAGATCGACCAGCTGCACCATCCGGTCCAGCGCGCCGGTCTCGATCCGCACCATGTCGAGCAGATTGGCAACAAAGCGATTCAGCCGCTCCGCCTCGGTCCGCGCGGCGGCAAGCTGCGCTTCCTGTTCGGGCACCGCCGCGCGCATCGCGCGCAGGGTGGCGAGCACGGTAGTCAACGGGGTGCGCAGATCGTGGCTGACCGACGACAGCAGCGCCGCGCGCAACCGGTCGCGCTCCTGCACCTCGCCCAGCGCGCGCGCCTCCTCCTCCGCCACGATGCGCGACAGCGCCAGCCCGCACTGGTCGAGCAGGCTGCGCAGCAGCAGCGCCTGGCCGGGGTGCAGCGGCTCCCCCGCGTCGGCGCGGCCCACGCCCATCACGGCGACCGCCCCGGCCGGGCCGATCACGGGATGGAACAGCCATTCGGACGCGGTCAGGGTTTCGGAGCCGGGACCGGCGGGCACGGCGTTGTCAAAGCACCACTGCGCCGCCGCCATCTCGATCAGTTCGATGCGGTGCTGCGGCGGCGATGAGGCGCTCAGAACCAGGCCATGGTCGCCCGCCTCGGCCGGGGCGCGCACCAGCACGATCGTCCGCACATCGAACAGGCGCGCCACCTCCTCCGCCGCCACGCTCCACACATCGTCGCGCCGGCTGAGCCCGGTGAGCCGGCGCGCGAAGCCGGCCAGCGCGGCGTTGCGATCGGCCCGCGCTTCCGCCAGCATCGCCTGCTCCCGCACTTGCGCGGCAAGCTGGCTGCCGACCACCGCCACTCCCAGCAGGATCAGCAGCGTGATGAAATGCTCGGGATTATCGACCGACAGCGTGTGCGTGGGCGGGATGAAGAAGAAGTTGTACGCCAGCGAGGAGGCGAGGCCCACGACCACGCCCGTCGCCAGCCCGTGCCGCGTGCCCGCGTACATCACCGGAATCAGATAGAGCAGCCCGATGTCCGTGCTGTTCCCCCGCGCGAACAGCACGCCGCCGATCAACGTAACCAGCGCCACCAGCGCGAAGGACACGAGATAGCCGGTACCGCTGCCCCAGCGCCCCTCGCGCCGGTGGGGGTCGTGGCTTTCGGGGATGGACAGGTCGCTCACCCGCGCTGGATGCGCGGCTTCGGAGCGCTTGTCGAGTGCGCGAACGGCCCCACGCCGCAATTGACTTGGCCGGCGCATGATGACAGCGGTTGGCCATGCCCGGCGCGCATGACCGGGCGGGAGAGGCGATCATAGCGAGCACGCTCTTCGGCAAGGCAATGATCCGGCTGCGGTCGCACCGGCTGGTCGGCTATGCCATGGTCCTGCTGCTGGGCATCGCCGCGGTCCAGGCCGTGGCCAGCCTCGCCTTCTACGAAACGATCGACCGCGAAACGATCCGCGAGGACCACGCCCGCCGCGTGGCGGAGCTGCTGGTGGTCAGCGAACGGCTGCACGCGATCGATCGCGATGCGCCGGCCACGATCATGTCGACCAGCCACCTGCAGGCGGGCGTCGCCTCCTCACCCGCCGTCCGGCGCCAGGGCGAAGCGCGCGCGGCGGTGGACATCCGGCGGCTGGTGCTGGCGTGGGAGCCGGCGCTGGCCGGACGCACCCTGCTACTCGATGTGGTGAAGGGGCCGCGCGGGCAGCGCGATCTGGTGGGATCGATGCGGCTGGGCGACGGCGCCTGGCTCAATTTCCGATCGCCCGATGTCGCTTCGGGCTGGGCGGTGGCGCTGCGGGCCACGATCATGACCCTGCTCGCCACCGTGCTCTGCGTGGGGGCCGGGCTCTATGCCTTGCGCGCGCTGATGCGGCCGCTGGCGCAACTGGCGCGCGCGGCGGACGCCATGGCCCATGGCCAGCCCGCCGCGCTGCGAGAAAGCGGACCGGCGGAACTGCGCGATCTGGCCCGCTCGCTCAACGACATGCAGGCCCGCATATCGGGGCTGGAAACCGATCAGGCCAAGTCGTTCGAGGCGATCAGCCACGATCTGCGCACCCCGCTCAGCCGGCTGAAGATCGCGTCCGATTTCGTGGACGACAGCGACATCTCGCGCATCGTCAGCTCCAGCACGGAGGAGATGGAGGCGATGCTGATGTCGCTCCAGTCGTTCCTGCGCGCGCAGCACATGACGGCGGACGCGGCGGAGGTCGATCTTGTCGCCATGGTGCGCGATCTGCTGGCGTCGCTGCCGGGCGAAACCCACCTGGAAGCGCCGCCCGTGGCGCTCGCCCGCACCTATCGCGAACCGCTGCTGTTGGCGCTGACCCCGCTGGTGGAAAACGCGCTGCAATATGGCGAGCGCGCGCGGGTCACGATCAGCGGGCAGGACAGTCGCTGGCGGATCGAGATCGCCGACGGCGGCCCCGGTATTCCGGAAGACTGCTTCGATGCCGTGCTCGATCCCTTTTTCCGTCTCGACAGTTCCCGTGCGCGCAACACCGCCGGCTTCGGTCTGGGCATTCCCACCGCGCACCGCCTGCTTCAGCGCTTCGGCGGTCGACTTTCGTTCCGCAACGGCGGGCCGGGGCTGATCGCCTGCGTCGATGTGCCGACCGCATAGCGCCGCGCGGATCGCCATAAAGAACCCGTAAAGTCCGTGGTATGCCTGCATCGACGCGACTAACGGGCCGACCCATGGACGAATCCGGAAATTCTTCGCAACACGGCGCGCATCCCAACGAGGGGCTGGCGACGCTGGCGGTGGGCGCCATCGGCGTGGTGTTCGGCGATATCGGCACCTCGCCGCTCTATGCGCTGAAGGAAAGCTTCATCGGGCACCATCCGCTGGCCGTGGACCGGGCGCACATCTTCGGCGTGCTGTCGCTGATCTTCTGGACGATGATGCTGATCGTCACGATCAAGTACGTGTTCGTGATCCTGAAGGCCGACAACAAGGGCGAAGGCGGCAGCCTGGCGCTGCTGGCGCTGATCGGCCGCCGCATGGAAGCCGGGCGCTGGAGCGTGGGGATGACCGTGCTGGGCCTGATCGCCACGGCACTGTTCTACGGCGATGCGATCATCACGCCGGCGGTTTCGGTGCTGTCCGCCGTCGAAGGGCTGACCGTGGTCCACGAAGCCTTCGCCGAACTGGTGCTGCCGATCTCGATCGCGATCCTGATCGCGCTGTTCGCCATCCAGTCGCGCGGGACGGCGGTGGTCGCCCGCCTGTTCGGCCCGGTGATGCTGGTCTATTTCGCCGTGCTGGCGGTGCTGGGCGTGGCCAACATCGCGCAGGCGCCCGAAGTGCTGGGCGCGGTCAACCCGATCCATGCGCTGCGCTTCTTCCTGATCGATCCGGCGCTCGCGTTCCTCGCGCTCGGCTCGGTGGTGCTGGCCGTGACGGGGGCCGAAGCGCTCTATGCCGACATGGGCCACTTCGGCCGCAAGGCGATCATGGTGGCGTGGCTGTGGGTGGCCTTTCCCTGCCTGCTCATAAACTACCTCGGCCAGTCGGCACTGCTGCTCAAGAACCCGGCCATGGTGGAAAACCCGTTCTTCCTGATGGCGCCGGACTGGGCGCGGCTGCCGCTGGTGATCCTGGCCACGCTGGCCACGATCATCGCCAGCCAGGCCGTGATTTCGGGCGCGTTCTCGATCTCGCAACAAGCGGTGCAACTGGGTTTCCTGCCGCGCATCCGCATCCGCCACACCAGCGCGAGCGCGGCCGGGCAGATCTACGTACCGCTGGTCAACTGGCTGCTGCTGGCGCTGGTCATCCTGCTGGTGCTGGGCTTCCGCACATCGAGCAACCTTGCCTCCGCCTATGGCATCGCGGTGACGGGCACCATGTTCATCACCGCCTGCATGCTGGGCGTGCTGACGTTCGCGGTATGGAAATGGCACCCGGCGCTGGCCACGCTGGTCACCGGCGCGTTCCTGATCGTCGATGGCGCCTATTTCGCCTCCAACGTCACCAAGATTCCCGATGGCGGCTGGTTCCCGCTGCTGGTCGCGGCGATCACCTTCACCCTGCTGTCCACCTGGGCCACCGGGCGGCGCATCGTGCGCGACCGGCTGGCCGAGGACACCATGCCGTTCGACCTGTTCGTTGGCTCGGTCGTGGCGAAAGTGAAACGCGTGTCCGGCACCTCGGTCTTCCTTGCCTCCACCGCCGATGGCATTCCGCCCGCGCTGCTCCACAATCTGAAGCACAACCACATCCTGCACGAACGCGTGGTGATCCTGACCGTCGTGACCGAGGGCGTGCCGCATGTCCCGGCGGAAAAGCGCCGCGAACTGGAAGACCTGGGCCACGGATTCTACCGCATGATCGTGCATATCGGCTTCATGGACGAAGCCGACCTGCCGGCGGAACTCACCGTCGAGGATCGCGCTGGTGGTCCGTTCAAACCGATGGAGACAAGCTGGTTCCTGGCCCGGCAGACGCTGATCCCGTCATCGCGCCCCGGCATGGCGATCTGGCGCGAAAAGCTGTTCGCATGGATGGTGCGCAACGCCGAAAGCGCGATGCAGTTCTTCCGCCTGCCATCGAACCGCGTGATCGAATTGGGCAGCCAGCTCGAAATCTGACGCGCGCGCCTGCCGCCATGTAAAAACGTGTCACGCAAACCGCGTGGTCGTGCGTCGAAACAGCGGTATTCCGGTATCCCCAAACCGACGATCCGGATGTAATCGGCATACATCCGTTCCCGGCCAATCGCCCGATTGATGCCCCCGGACCCGCCCCATAGAATCAGGGTCAATCACGGGAACCGGGGATCGTTACATGAAGAAAATAGTTGTCGTTCTTGCTGGCGTCGCTCTGCTGGCGGGCTGCTCCGAAGCCAAGAAGGACGCCACGGCTTCCAGCGCTACCGGCGAGAGCGCAGCCGCGAGCAAGCCCGCCGACGGCATGACCGGCGTTGCCGAATGCGATGACTATCTCAACAAGGTCATGGCCTGCATCAAGGACAAGGTGCCGGAAAGCCAGCGCGCGGCGATGGAGCAGGCGATCCAGCAGTCGAAAGCCTCGTGGGCTTCCATCCAGGACAAGGCGGCGCTCGCGCAATCGTGCAAGGCCGCTTCGGAACAGGCCAAAGCAACCTATTCCGCGATGGGCTGCAAACTCTGACCCCCCGACGCTGGACAACAGCGCACGCCTGACCCTGGAAGGCCCGGTGCTCCCCCGCACCGGGCCTTATTTTGCGGTCGTCTCAGAATGCGATCCGCACGCCGGCCATCACGCGGTTGCCGGGACCGCCACCGATATTCCGCCAGGATAGACCTGCGACAAGACCGGAATATGGCGCGCCACCAAGCGATAGCCTAAGCTCCCGTCCATGACCGGACTCGTCGCGCAGCTGGGCTTGGCCCATCCCATCATCCAGGCACCGATGGCGGGCGTCTCCACCCCGGCGATGGCGGCGGCGGTCAATGCCGCCGGAGGCCTCGGCTCGATCGCCGTCGGCGCGACCGACGCGGACGGCGCGCGGGCGATGATCGCGGACCTGAAGGCCCGCACCGACCGCCCATTCAACGTCAATGTCTTCGTCCACGCGCCGGCCGCGGCCGATCCCGCGCACGAGGCGGCGTGGTGCGACGGGCTGGCGCCACTGTTCCGTGAATTCGGCGCGGAACCGCCGACCGCGCTGCGCGAGATTTACCGCAGCTTCGCCGAGGACGACGCCATGCTGGCCGCGTTGGTGGAGGCACGCCCCGCCGTGGTCAGCTTCCACTTCGGCCTGCCCGGAGCGGACCGCATCGCCGCGCTGAAACAGGCCGGATGCCTGCTGCTGGCCAGCGCCACCTCGCTGGCCGAAGCGGATGCGGCGCGCGTGGCGGGCATTGATGCGGTGGTGGCGCAGGGGTTCGAGGCCGGCGGGCATCGCGGCATGTTCGATCCCGACGCGCCGGACGAGCAACTGGGCACGCTGGCGCTGACCCGCCTGCTGGCACGGCGCGCGGGCCTGCCGGTAATCGCGGCGGGCGGCATCATGGACGGCGCCGGTATCCGCGCCGCGCTGGCGCTGGGCGCGGTGGCGGCGCAGCTGGGCACCGCGTTCGTCGGCTGCCCCGAAAGCGCGGCCGACGCCGGCTACCGCACGGCGCTGGCCGAAGGACGGCCGACCGTGATGACCCGCGCCATCTCCGGCCGCCCGGCGCGCGGTCTGGCCAACCGCTTCACCACCTGGGGGGAAAGCTGCGGCCTGACCGCTCCGGCCTATCCGATCGCGTACGATGCCGGCAAAGCGCTGAACGCGGCTGCCAAGACATGGGACGAAGCCGGCTTCGGCGCGCAATGGGCCGGACAGGGCACTCGCCTTGCGCGGTCCTTGCCGGCGGGCAAACTGGTCCACACACTGGCCGAAGAATTGCGGCAGGCGGGTTGACTGCGGAACGGACAAACGAGGGAGAGCAATGGTTCCGAAACTGACAGACGAACCCGGCGTAACGGCGCTGGCAGCCATGATCGCGCGCGGCGCCTTGTCACCGCTCGAAGCGGTGGACGCCGCGATCGCGCGGATCGAAGCGCTGGACGGGGCGATCAACGCGGTGGTCGTGCGCGATTTCGACCGCAGCCGGGACCGGGCGAAATCGCTGACCGCAACCGGCCCGCAAGGCGATCAGCCCCTGTTCGGCGTGCCGATGACGATCAAGGAAAGCTTCGACGTGGACGGCCTTCCCACCACCTGGGGCCTGCCCGCCTGCCGCGATTATGTTGCGCCGCGCGATGCCGCCGTGGTGCGGCGGCTGAAGCGCGCAGGCGCGGTTTTGCTGGGCAAGACTAACGTGCCACCCTACCTCGCCGACTGGCAATCCGCCAACGAGGTCTATGGTCGCACCGTGAACCCGCACGATGCCGGGCGAACACCGGGCGGATCCTCCGGCGGGGCCGCTGCGGCTCTGGCAACCGGCATGGTGCCAGCGGAATACGGCAGCGACATCGGCGGATCGATACGCGTGCCGTCGCACTTTTCGGGCGTCTGGGGTCACAAGACCACGTGGGGGGTGGTGACATCGCAAGGGCAGGAGTTCCCCGGCACCGACGGGCACGACATCGCCCTCGGCGTGGTTGGCCCCATGGCGCGGAACGGCGAGGATCTGGCGCTGCTGCTCGACGTGACGCTGGACCGGCCGCTGGTCCGACGCGAGCGCGCCATCGGCGGCGCGCGCTTCCTCTATCTGGAGGATCACCCGCTTTGCCCGGTGGACGACGCCGTGCGCGCGCCGATCGAAGCCGTGGTCGAAGCGCTGGAAGCGGCGGGCGCGGCGGTGGACCGGCGCAGCGCGCTGCTGCCCGATCTGGCCGAGCAGCACGACACCTACATGCGAATGCTGCAGATCGCGCTGTTCAAAGGCGCTCCGGGGCCACAAGGACAGGTAGCAAGTGCGGCCGACTGGTTTGCGCTGTGCGATGCGCAGGCCCGCAACCAGCGGGCGTGGGCCGCCTTGTTCAACAGCTATGATTTCGTCCTGATGGCGCCCAGCGCCGTGCCCGCCTTCCGGCATGACGATACGCCGATGCCGCAAAGGACGCTGCTGGTGAACGGCGCGCCCGTTTCCGTCGATGCCGTGCTGGCCTATGCCGGGACGGCGACATTTCCCGGTCTGCCTGCCACCGTGCTGCCGGTAGGCGCTGCCGAGCACCTGCCGGTGGGGATGCAGGTAATCGGCCCGAGCCACGCGGACCGGGGCTGCATTGCCATGGCCATCGCGATCGGCCAGTTGCTGCGCTGATGCCTCTCCCCGCCGTTTCCACCATCGCCTCCCCGATCCTGGCCGCGCCCGCGCTGCCCGCGATTCTCGGCTTTCTCGATCTGGCCGGGATCGCGGTCTTCGCGCTGACCGGCGCGCTGCTTGCGGCGCGGTTGCGGCAGACCTTCGTCACCATGGCATTCTTCGCGCTGGTGACGGGAGTGGGCGGCGGATCGGTGCGCGACCTGCTGATCGGCGCGCCGGTGTTCTGGGTGCGCGATCCGTCGGTCGCCCCGGTGTGCTTCGTGGTGGCGCTGGTCGCGTGGTTCACCCCGCACCGTTGGTGGGAAGGGCGCGCGCTGGAATGGGCGGATGCCGCCGGACTGGGCGCCTATGCCGTGCTCGGCACCGTCAAGGCGCTGGCCTATGGCGTCTCGCCCGTGCCGGCGATGATGATGGGCGTTATCACCGGCTGCGTGGGCGGGATCATCCGTGACGTGCTGGCCGGCCGCCCTTCGATCCTGATGCGGCCCGAGCTCTATGTAACCGCGGCGGCGCTCGCCTCCGGCCTCTGCGTGCTGGGCCGGATCGCGAACCTGCCCGACGGGCTGGTCTGGCCGGTCGCCGCGCTGGCCGGCTTCGGCCTGCGCGGCGCGGCGATCCACTGGAAGCTGGGCATCCCGGCCTACGGAAGCCGGCGCTAGGGTCGGGAGCCTAGCAGGCCACGCTATTCCGTCGTCACCACGACCTTGCCCACGGCCTGCCGGTTTTCCAGCACGGCGATCGCTTCTCCACCCCTTTCCAGCGGGAAGCGCGCGGAAACGCGGGGATTGATCTTGCCCGCCTTGAGCATGGCGAAGAGTTCGGCCACCTGCTCCGCGAACTTCTTCGGCTCGCGCGCGGTGAACGCGCCCCAGAACACCCCGCACACGTCGCAGGACTTGAGCAGCGTGAGGTTCAGCGGCAGACGCGCGATGCCGGCGGGGAAGCCGACAACCAGGAAGCGGCCTTCCCACGCGATCGAACGCAGCGCCGGTTCCGAATAATCGCCACCCACGATGTCGTAGATCACGTTGGCGCCATTGGGGCCGCAGGCCGCCTTGAACTTTTCGGCGAGGTCCTTCGACTGCGCCTTGTCGAACGGCGGGCGGCCATAGATCACCACATCGTCCGCACCCGCCTCGCGCGCGACGGCGGCCTTTTCCTCGCTCGAAACGGCCGCGACCACGCGCGCGCCGAACGCCTTGCCCAGCTCGATCGCGGAAAGGCCCACGCCCCCCGCCGCGCCCAGCACCAGCAGCGTATCGCCCGCCTTGATATGGCCGCGATCGACCAGGCCGTGATAAGTCGTGCCATAGGTCATCAGCAGCGACGCGCCGGTGGCGAAATCGACGCCATCGGGCAGCGGGAACAGCCGGCCGACCTCAACCCGGACCTTCTCGGCCAGGCCGCCGTTGCCAACCATGGCGATCACGCGGTCGCCCACCTTCCAGCCGGTCACGCCTTCGCCCACCGCGTCGATCACCCCGGCCAGTTCCCCGCCCGGCGCAAAGGGCCGTTCCGGCTTGAACTGGTAGAGATCGCGAATCATCAGCGTATCGGGGAAGTTGATCGAGCAGGCCTTCATCGCCACCACGACCTGCCCCGCGCCCGGCACGGGATCGGACACATCGTCCAGCGTCAGCGTTTCGGGACCGCCAACGGCGTGGGTGCGCAAGGCCTTCATCGGTATCTCCCAATTCCATTCGTTGCCGGATGCGGAAAGGCCGTCCGGTTCTCGCCCGCCCATGCAAGCAAGTTTCACCAGTGAAGGGAAGAGGGTTTAAGCGATCCGTTAAACGAACCCGACGTCCAGCCGCAAATCAGGCCGCGACGCCGGTTCCCCGCGCCAGAAACGGACGTTCAGCCTGCACGGTGCTCTCGAACGCCGAAATCGCGGTATCGCGCGCCAGCGTCAGCCCCACTTCATCCAGCCCGTTGATCAGGCAATGCTTGCGGAACGGATCGATCTCGAAGCGGAAACGGTCCTGGAACGGCGTGGTCACCGTCTGCGCTTCCAGATCGATGTGGATCGGATCGGTCTTCGCCACTTCCAGCAGGCGATCGACCTGTTCCTGTGGCAGCACCACGGTGAGGATGCCGTTCTTGAAAGCGTTGCCCGAGAAGATGTCGGAGAACGATGGCGCGATCACTGCCTTGATGCCAAGGTCGAGCAACGCCCAGGCCGCGTGTTCGCGGCTGGAACCGCAGCCGAAGTTGTCACCGGCGATCAGGATCGGCGAGCCGGCGAACTCAGCGCTGTCGAACAGGTTGTCCGGGTCTTGCCGCAGCGCTTCGAACGCACCGCGGCCCAGCCCGTCCCGGCTGATGGTCTTCAACCAGTGGGCGGGAATGATGATGTCGGTATCGACGTTCTTGCGGCCGAACGGGATCGCCCGTCCGTCAATCTGGCTGACCGGTTCCATAGCGCCGCTATACCTGCGCGGGCGCGCCCCGCAAGACCCGAAACGTCAGTCGGTTTCGACGGGGTCCGCCGGGGGCGTCGGCTTCGCCTTGCCCGCCTCGGCGCTTTCCTTGCGCCGCGAGGCATAGAGCAAAGCCGCCGCCAGCGCCGCCGATCCGATCGCCGCGCCCGCCATGGCCGCCTTGCCGGTCCAGTCCGTCTTCTTCGTCGTCACGAAACCAAACTCCTTGATGCGCGGCCAATGTGACGGACCGTCATCGATTTGCAACCTCACCCCGGCGGATTTTCCGCCAGAAAATCCCGCAGCTTCAACCATTCGGCCTGCTTCTGCGCGAAGGTGACACTGCAATAGGCCGGACTGCTGGACGGAAGCTGAACGAGCGCCACGCGGTCAAGTTCCGCCAGCGCGCGCCGGCCGATCCGCGCGGACATCGCGCCGTTGAAGGCCACGCAGCGCAGGTTCGGCAGACCGGCAATCAGCGCGGCCAGCGGGTTGGCCTCCGCATCGCGGATCGCACCGTCCAGGCTGCCGCTGCGCCGGGCCGAACCGATCGTGTCCCACAGCCCCACGCCGGCCGCCAGCAGAGCGGCCAGCCGCGCGTCGTAATCGAGCGCGGCAATGTCCTGCCCGATCGCGCCGCCGATCAGGCGCCAGAACTGGTTGAGCGGATGCGCGTAATAGCGCCCGGCAGCCAGCGAGGCCTCGCCCGGCAGGCTGCCCAGCACCAGCACCCGCGTGGCGGGGGACGCGACGGGCGGGAACGACGCCTTGCGGCTCATTCCCCCGCCCCGTCAGACGAGTTCGCGAACGTCCGTGAGATGGCCGGTCACCGCCGCCGCCGCCGCCATCGCCGGGCTGACGAGGTGCGTGCGCGCGCCCGGCCCCTGGCGGCCGACGAAATTGCGGTTCGAGGTGGAGGCGCAGCGTTCGCCGGCCGGCACCTTGTCCGGGTTCATGGCAAGGCACGCCGAACAGCCCGGCTCGCGCCATTCGAAACCGGCATCGATGAAGATGCGGTCCAGCCCTTCGTCCTCGGCCTGCTTCTTGACCAGGCCGGAGCCGGGCACGACGATCGCCCAGCGCACATTATCCGCCTTTTTCCGGCCCTTGAGCACGGCAGCGGCGGCGCGCATGTCCTCGATCCGGCTGTTGGTGCACGAACCGATGAACACGTTCTCCACGGGGATCGAATCGAGCCGCTGGCCGGGTTCGAGGCCCATGTAGGCCAGGCTCGCGCGCACCGCGTCCTGCTTGGACGGGTCATCGAAGCTTTCCGGTGCGGGAACAATGCCGCTGATCGGCAGCACGTCCTCGGGCGAGGTGCCCCAGGTCACGCTGGGCGCAATGTCGGCCGCGTCGATCACCACGACCTTGTCGTACTGCGCGCCGGGATCGGTGGCGAGGCTTTGCCACCAGGCCACGGCCTTGTCCCAGTCCGCGCCCTGCGGCGCATAGGAGCGGCCCTTGATGTAGGCGAAGGTCTTTTCGTCGGGCGCGATCAGCCCGGCGCGCGCACCGTGCTCGATCGCCATGTTGGACACGGTAAGCCGGCCCTCGATCGACAGGCTGCGGATCGCCGATCCGGTATATTCGATGACATAGCCGGTGCCGCCCGCCGCGCGCAGCACGCCGGTGATGTGCAGCACCACGTCCTTGGCCGAAACGCCGGGACGCAGATCGCCGTCCACGCGCACTTCCATCGACTTCGACTGCTTGAGCAGCAGCGTCTGCGTGGCGAGAACGTGCTCGACTTCCGACGTGCCGATGCCGAAGGCCAGCGCGCCCAGCCCGCCGTGGCAGGCGGTGTGGCTGTCCCCGCACACGATCGTCGCGCCTGGCAGGGAAAAGCCCTGCTCCGGCCCGACGACGTGGACGATGCCCTGCTCGATATCGGCGTCCCCGATCAGGCGGATGCCGAATTCGGGCGCATTGCGCTCCAGCGCGGCCAGCTGCGAGGCGCTTTCGGGATCGGCGATGGGAATGCGCCGCCCCTGCGCATCACGGCGCGCGGTGGTGGGGAGGTTGTGATCGGGCACCGCCAGCGTCAGGTCGGGACGGCGCACCGTGCGGCCCGATACGCGCAGCGCCTCGAACGCCTGCGGGCTGGTCACTTCGTGCACGAGATGACGGTCGATGTAGATCAGGCTGGTGCCGTCGTCGCGGCTCTCGACGACGTGGGCGTCCCAGATTTTCTGGTAAAGCGTGCGCGGATTGCTGGTCATGCAAGGCGGTTAGGCGCGCCCCTGCCGCATTTCAAGCGGGAAGAGGCGCGCCGGAAGGTTAGATTACGAAATTTTCTTGCGCGGTGGAAAGTCGATCAATCAGCCGCGACGGCCGTCCCAGTCGCGCCGTTCCATGCGCAAGTGCGCGCGGACGTCGTTCACGCGGTCCTGCAACCTGCGCACCTCGTTGCGGTCCAGCCCGCCGCGCGCGAACGCGGCATACTGGCGCTGGATATCGGCGGCCTGGCGGCGCAACCCGCTGGCCTCGCGCGGCGAGATGGTGCGGCGGGCCTGGGCGCGATCGATGTCGGCGCGCAAACGCTGGATGTCGGAGCGGATTTCGGCATTGCGCGCCGGCGTCAGCGCCCAGGCATCGTTGTGCCGCGGCGGCATCGGCTGCGCGAGCGCGGGCGCGGCCGCACCGGCCAGCGCGGCGGGGATGAGGGCGGCGAGAATGAACTTCTTCATGGCTTCGGTCCTTTCAGTCTGCGGTCTCTTCCGCACAACGCCGTTCCTGCCCCCAAGTGCCTGAATGGCCGGAAAATGCGCGTCGCAGCGCTGCAAGAAAGTGTCGCGAACTGTCGCGTCGGGCGGTATGGAAACGGTCATGACCACGCTTGCCGCCACGCTGATCGTCCTTGCCACCGTGATCGCCATGGAAGGCCTTGCGTGGAGCAGCCACAAGTATGTGATGCACGGCTTCGGCTGGGGCTGGCACCGCGATCATCACGAGCCGCACGACGGTTTTTTCGAACGCAATGACCTATACGCGCTGGTCGGCGCGGCGATCTCGATCACCTTTTTCGCCCTGGGCAGCCCGCTGGTGCGCGGGGCTGAGGCGTGGGCGCCGGCCACCTGGATCGGCATCGGCGTGCTGGTCTATGGCGTGATCTACACGCTGGTGCACGATGGCCTGGTCCACCAGCGCTGGTTCCGCTGGGTGCCCCGGCGCGGCTATGCCCGACGGCTGGTGCAGGCCCACAAGCTGCACCACGCGACGATCGGCAAGCACGGCGGCGTCAGCTTCGGCTTCGTCTTCGCGCGCGACCCGGCGGTGCTGAAGCGCGAGTTGAAAGCGCAAAGGGAGCAAGGCATCGCGGTCCTGCGCGAGGCGGTTGAGTGAGGCAGAGGAGTTGCGCGAACAGCGCTGGACGATGAAATGGTGCCGGCTGAGGGATTCGAACCCCCGACCTTCGGTTTACAAAACCGCTGCACTACCACTGTGCTAAGCCGGCGCGCCTGAGCGTCGCGGTCTCCCTAGCCTCAAGGGCAGCCGAAGGTCCAGCCCTCCGTTCGCGCGATGGCATCGGTCAGCAGAGCGGGCGCCCAGAGTTCGGCGCGGCCGGCATTCGCGCGCAGCCAGGCGGCGGTGAGCAAGGCATCGCTGCGATGGTCGTCGATCGCGCCCCGATGCCCGGCGGGTGCGCTGCCCAAAGCGGCGAGCGCGGTGTCGAGGTCCGCTCCGTCGCGGATCTTTGAACGGGCGGCACTGCGGCCGGCGGCGATGGCGGCGATCGTGGTGTAGATTTCGACCAGCACCGATCCGCCGGCGGGCAGCGGGTCGACCGGCCAGACCGGCAAGCGCCCCTCCATCCGGTGCAGCAGGCGCATCCCCGAAAGGCTCGACTTGCCCACTTGCGCCGCACCGACGAGGTTGAAATTGCTATAGGGCTTGCACCCCAGCCGTGCCTGTTCTTGCTCGGTCACGCGGAAGCGGCCACGCCCGTCCGCCGCGCCGGGCAGGCGGAAGCGATCGCCTTCGCGCCCGCCGTGGCGGCGGAAATGCCGCGCCAGTTCCGGGTGATCGACAAAGGCACCGACCGCAAGGTGCGGTTCCTCCGCGCAGAGCCGATCGACCAGCCGCCAGAGATCGCGCGCAAAGACTGGGCTTTCCGCCCAGCCGGGAAAGAACGCGCCGGCATCCGCGAACGCCAGCGACATGCCCAAGTCCATGCCAACGAGCGTATCGGATGGCAGATCCCCCAGCAACCAGCCCAGCACCTCCGCGCGCGACCAGCGATGGCCTTCGCGCACGAGCACCGGCGCCGCGCTGCCTTCACGACACAGCGCCACGGCGATGCCCTTGTGGCGCTCACCCGCCGCACCGGACCAGTCGATCGCGGCGAAATGGCGGAAACGCCCTTTCACGCCCTGCCGTGTCGCGTCCTGCCGTGGCCTGTCCTGCTCTTGCCGGCCGGTTTGTGGACGCCCGTCTTGCCGGGGCGGGCCTTGTCTTCCTCTTCGGGCGGGGCGCAGCCGGCGTGGCCGGGTTCGATCTCGGTGAACGCGAAATCGTTCTTCAGCAGGCGCAGTTCCATCCGCCGGCGCGGGCCGACATCGCGGTCGAACGGCATCATCGACAGCACCAGGCACGAATCGTCGGCCCAGCGCAGCAGGCGCCAGGAATTGCCGTAAAGCCCGCCCTTGTTGCTGACATCGGCAACGCGCACCACCTGCCGCTTGCCCACTTCCCACACGCGCACGCCTTCGATGCCGCCGAAGCTGGCATCGCTGAACTGGATCGCGGCGAAGCGCTTGTGCCCCGGCGAAAGCAGCGGGCGCGAGACGGTTTCGATCACCCGGCCATGGCCGATGCGATCGATCACCTTGTAGCCGTCGGCCTCGTAACCAGTCCACCAGAAGCCCAGAAGCCGCAGGTCCTCGCTGATGCGGAAGTCGCGCGCTTGCGCCATGCCGTACATGTTGACGCACAGCGTGCGGCCCGAAAGCGTCTTCACGCTGAGCCGGGTGGTCCCGCCGATCACCAGCGCATGCAGCGCGCCCGGAATCATCACCGGCTTGTCCGGGAAGTACCGGCCCCGCCGCGGCACTTCGGCGCAGGGCGGGAAAGCGGGCGCGGGCGTGGCGGAAGCAGACGGCGCGGAAGCGGGCGGCACGGGCGTGCTCTCGGGCGAAGGCAAGGGCGACGGCGACGCTGACGGAGCCGGTGACGGCGTGGCGGAGGCCATCAGCGCCGGCGCACCAGTCGCGGCGGGCGTGGCGCTCTGCGCGGGACGCGGGGCTGGCGTCGCGTCCTGCCCGCAGCCGGCAAGCGTCACCATCGTCCCTGCCATCACCAGAAGGATGCTAGCCTTCCCGACGTTCACGCCTTTTCCTTTCCCACCAATCCATCCGTTCGCGCACCTGTCTTTCAAAACCGCGCTCCACTGGGCGGTAATAGTGCTGCGCCCCCATGCCTTCCGGCCAGTAGTCGGCGCCGGAGAAGCCGTCTTCCGCGTCATGGTCATAGGCATAGCCCTTGCCATAGCCGATGTCCTTCATCAGCCGGGTCGGCGCGTTGAGGATATTGGCCGGCGGCATCAGCGATCCCGTTTCCTTCGCGCTTTTCCAGGCTTCTTTTTGCGCGACATAGGCCGCGTTCGATTTGGGCGCCGTGGCGCAATAGAGGCAGGCCTGGACAATGGCCAGTTCGCCTTCGGGGCTGCCGAGAAAATCATAGGCGTCCTTGGCGGCAAGGCACTGGACCAGCGCCTGCGGGTCGGCCAGGCCGATATCCTCGCTGGCGAATCGGACCAGCCGGCGCAGCACGTAGAGCGGCTCCTCGCCCGCCGTCAGCATCCGCGCGAGGTAATAGAGCGCCGCCTGCGCGTCCGATCCGCGCAGCGCCTTGTGCAGCGCGGAGATCAGGTTGTAATGCCCGTCGCGGTCCTTGTCGTAGACCGCCACGCGGCGCATCAGGAACTTCGACAGCGCATCGGGATCGAGCGGTTCGGTCAGCGAGACATCGAACAGCGTTTCCGCCTGGTTGAGCAGGAAGCGCCCGTCGCCATCGGCCGACGCGACCAGCGCCTCGCGCGCGGGGCCGGTCAGCGGCAGGCGCAGGCCGGTGATCTCTTCGGCGCGCCGCAGCAATTCGCCGAGCGCGGCGGCATCCAGCCGGTGCAGGATCAGCACTTGCGCGCGGCTGAGCAGCGCGGCGTTGAGCGCGAAACTGGGATTCTCCGTAGTCGCGCCGACCAGCGTGACCGTGCCCTTTTCCACGAACGGCAGGAAGCCGTCCTGCTGGGCGCGGTTGAAGCGGTGGATCTCGTCCACGAACAGCAGCGTACGGCGGCCGGTGAGCGCCATCGCCTCGGCCTCGGCGAAGGCCTTCTTCAGGTCGGCCACCCCCGAGAAGACCGCACTGATCGCCACGAAGCGCATGTTCACGGCATCGGCGAGCAGGCGCGCGGTGCTGGTCTTGCCGGTGCCCGGCGGCCCCCACAGGATCATCGAGGAAAGCTTGCCTGCCGCCACCATCCGCCCGATCGCGCCTTCCGGCCCGGTCAGGTGTTCCTGCCCGATCACGTCGGCCAGCGTGCGCGGGCGCAGGCGGTCGGCCAGCGGCCCGTCGTCGCGCGGCTCCGATGGTGGCGGATCGGCCGGGGGAGAGGCGAACAGGTCGGTCATCTGCGTTCGTGATAGGGCGTAACCCGCATGGGGGGCAGATAGCGCGCCGCAAAAATTTTTCATCCCCGCTCTTGCGCAACATTCAATAAGATATATCTTAGACGCATCGTGATATACGGAGTAAAGACATTGCGACACGAACAACACCGCTGCGGCCTCGATCACGGCCGCAACCACGGACGCGGTTTCGCCGCGCGTGGCATGATGAAGATGATGATGGGCGGACGCGGTCCGTTCGGCCGGGGTTTCGGCGATTTCGGCGGCGGCTTTGGCGGCTGGGATGACGAATCGGGCGGCCGGGGCGGTCGCGGCGGCGGCAGGGGACGCGGGCGGATGTTCGCCGGCGGCGAACTGCGGCTGGTGCTGCTGCGCCTCGTGGCCGAACAGGATCGCCACGGCTATGAACTGATCAAGGCGATCGAGGAACTGACCGGCGGCGAATACGCCCCCAGCCCCGGCGTCGTCTATCCCACGCTCAGCCTGCTGGTGGACGAAGGCCTTCTGGCCGAAGTGGCCGGCGAAGGATCGCGCAAGGCCTTCACCGTGACCGAGGGCGGGCGCGCGGAACTGGCGGAAAAGGCGGCCGAAGCCGATGCGCTGGTCGAACGACTCAAGGCGTTCGGCGAACAGCGCCAGCGGCACAGCAGCCCGCCGGTGCGCCGGGCGATGCACAACCTCAAGGTGGCGCTCGGCCAGCGCCTGATGGGCGGCCTCGACGATGGGGTGGCCCACCAGATCGCCGACATCCTCGACGAGGCGGCGCGCCGGATCGAACGGCTCTGATGCTGCCGGACTCGCGCTTGGACGGATGGTTCGATGATGGTATCATGCGCCAGCAGCCTTATGGGGAGAGGCGCATGGTATCTGTCGAAGAACGGCAACCGCTCGAAGAAAGACGTCTGGGCGCGCCATGGCATCTGTGGGTGGTCGGCGTCATCAGCCTGCTGTGGAACAGCTTCGGCTGTCTCGATTACATTCGCACGGTCACGCGCGATCCGGTGGCTATGGCGCAGCTGACGCCGGATACGCTGGCCTATCTCGATGCCATGCCCGCCTGGCTCACGGGCTTCTGGGCGCTGGGCGTGTGGGGTTCGCTGGCGGGTTCGCTGTTGCTGATCGCGCGATCGCGCCACGCCGTGCCGGCGTTCGGGCTGTCCTTGCTGGGGCTGGCCGTCAGTCAAGGCTACCAGATAATGACCGAGCGGCCGCCGGAAATGAGCGGCACCGCGATGGCGATCTTCACCGCCCTGATCTGGGGCGTACTGCTGTTGCTGCTGTGGTACGCATCGTCCATGAAACGGACCGGCGTGCTGCACTGAGAGTAGCGATCACCGGTGGCAGGAAGCGTCACGCATCAGGGGCTGGTGCGCGGCGAACAATCCTGCCATAGGAACAAACCATGATCGCCAAGCTCACCGGCACCCTGGATGACACCGGCCCCGACTGGGCCGTGATCGACGTGAACGGCGTCGGCTATCTCGTCCACTGCTCGGCCAAGACGCTCACCCATCTCGGCATCCGGGGCGACAAGGTCGTGGTCCATACCGAGATGCAGGTGAGCGAAACCGACCAGCGGCTGATCGGCTTCACCAGCGCGGGCGAACGGGCGTGGTTCCGCCTGCTGACGGCCGTGCAGGGCGTGGGCAGCAAGGTCGCGCTGGCGATCCTGTCCGCCCTGTCGGTCGAGGAATTGCAGCGTGCCTGCGCCAATGGCGACAGCGCCATGGTCGCGCGGGCCAATGGCGTGGGGCCGAAGCTCGCCGGGCGCATCGTCAACGAACTGAAGGACAAGGCGGGCGGTCTGGCCGGCTATGCCTCGCCCCTTGGCCCTGGCGGAGAGGCTGTGCCCCTGCCCGCCGGCTCCGCCAGCGCCGACGCCATTTCCGCGCTCCAGAACCTGGGCTTCAAACCCGCCGTCGCCAGCACCGCCGTCGCCGCCGCGCTGAAGGAACTGGGCGAGGACGCCGGCCTGAACGACCTCGTGCGCGTCGCGCTGAAGCGGGCGGCGGGGTGATCGCGATGAACACCCGTCTCGCGATGCGGCAGTCGAGCACATGACCGATAACCCCCTCCTCTCCGCCGCGCGGCAGGACGAAGACCCGGACGCCGCGTTGCGGCCCAAGTCGCTCGCCGAATTTACCGGGCAGGAAGCCGCGCGCGAGAACCTGCGCGTGTTCATCGAATCCGCCAAGATGCGGCGCGAGGCGATGGACCATGTGCTGTTCTTCGGCCCGCCGGGCCTGGGCAAGACCACGCTGGCGCAGATCGTCGCGCGCGAACTCGGCGTGAACTTCCGCGCCACCTCCGGCCCGGTCATCGCCAAGGCGGGCGATCTCGCCGCGCTGCTCACCAATCTGGAACATGGTGACGTCCTGTTCATCGACGAGATCCACCGTCTCAATCCCGTGGTTGAGGAAGTGCTCTATCCGGCGATGGAGGACCGCGCGCTAGACCTCATCATCGGCGAAGGACCGTCCGCCCGGTCGGTGCGGATCGACCTGCCGCCCTTCACCCTGATCGGCGCGACCACGCGGCAGGGCCTGTTGCAGACCCCGCTGCGCGATCGCTTCGGCATCCCGGTGCGCCTGCAGTTCTATACCGTGGCCGAACTGGAACGCGTGGTGACGCGCGGCGCCGGGCTGCTCGGCATCGGCATCGACCGGGACGGCGCCACCGAGATCGCCCGCCGCGCGCGCGGCACGCCCCGCGTCGCCGGCCGCCTGCTGCGCCGGGTGCGCGATTTCGCGCAAGTGGCGGGCGCCGACACGATCACGCGCGCCATGGCCGATTCGGCGCTCACCCGGCTGGAAGTCGATTCGCTGGGGCTGGACGCGCAGGACCGCCGCTACCTCACCATGATCGCCGACATCTACAAGGGCGGGCCGGTGGGCGTGGAAACGCTGGCCGCCGGCCTTTCCGAACCGCGCGACACGATCGAGGAAGTGATCGAGCCGTACCTGATCCAGCTCGGCCTCGTCGCGCGCACCGCACGCGGGCGCTGCCTCAACGATCGCGGTTGGCAGCACCTTGGATTGACGCCCCCCACCGGTTCGCTTCCCGACCTGTTCGACAGCGGCAAGTAAACGCGCACGTCCGATCGGGGTAACGGCCTGCCGGGATTCGGTTCCAGTTTGGGACAGAGTTAACCGCGGCGTCGGAAACGGGACATCTTTGGGCATTTTTCATGCCCGAAACCCGGTTAACGCCATTGTCGCGGGGCGATTCATCTGCGTTGTTCGACACGTCAGGAAGGGCGAAGCAGGCTGTTAACGCCGTCATGCTATCGGGCTTCCTCGGGGAACAAGTGAGAGCAACGATCATGTCGGTTCGGATGGCCTTGGCGAAACTTGCAGCCTGCGCGGCGGGCGGCGCCATTCTTGGTGGCGGCGCAGTGCACGTTTCAGAAGCCCCCTCCTCGGGCGAAATTCACCACGTCAAGCCGGTGAAGGTGAAACAGGCCAAGCGCGCGCCGCGCCAGATCGCGCACCGTGCCCCGCGCGAAGTGCATCGCGCCCGCAAGATCGTGCGGACCACCACCACGCGGACCTGCGAGGCGCCCGCGCAGCAGATGGCCATGGTGCCCGTGCCCTATATGCCGCCGATGCCGCCCCAGCCGGTCAGCGGTGGTGGCGGCGTGCCGGTGGTGATCGGCGGCGGCCCGATCGGCGGTTTCGGCGGCGGCTTCTTCGGGGGCTTCTTCGGCGGCGGCGGCGGTGGCGGCAGCGTGGTCGTCTCGTCCACCAGCACCGGATCGTCGTCCACGTCGGGCGGGTCCACCTCCACTTCGGGTGGCTCTACCTCCACCTCGGGCGGGTCCACGTCTTCGACGTCGGGTGGCGTCTCGACCTCCACCGGCGGCGTCTCCACCTCGACGTCGACCTCGAGCGGCAACGTCTCGACATCGACCGGCGGTGTCAGCACCAGCTCGGGCAACGTTTCCACCTCGTCGGGCAATGTCTCGACCAGTTCCGGCAACGTCAGCACCAGTTCGTCGACCTCGACCTCGTCGGGCAACGTCTCGACCAGCTCGGGCAACGTCAGCACCAGCTCTTCGACCTCGACCTCGTCGGGCAACGTCTCGACCAGCTCGTCGACGTCGTCTTCGACCTCCAGCTCGACGAGTTCCTCGACATCGTCGTCCACGTCCACGTCGACCGGCTCGTCGACGTCTTCGTCGACCTCCAGTTCCACCTCGTCGTCCTCGAACGGCAGCACCTCATCCTCGACGTCCAGCGGCACCGAAGTGCCCGAACCGTCGATGGTCCTGCTGTTCGGCGCGGCCGCGGCCGCGCTGGTCGCGCGCCGGCGCTTCACCAGGCCCAAGGCCGCCTGACACCATCGTTACGTCACGGGAACTTTTCCCGTAGCCTCCACACGGTCCGGGAAAAGGGAAGGGCGGCCTCCGCAAGGGGAGCCGCCCTTCTTCTTGTCACGTCATGCTAGTGCAGTGCAGCCCCGGCCTCGCAAGGAGGCCGGGAACAGCCGGCGCGGCGGTCAGGCCGCCAGCTTGCGCAGCACGTAGTGCAGGATGCCGCCGTTCATGAAGTATTCGACTTCGTTGGCGGTATCGATGCGGCACAGCGCGGTGAAGCTGAAGGTCGATCCGTCGGGCCGGGTCACTTCCACTTCCACGTCCTGCCGCGGCTGGAGGTTGGCCACGCCCTTGATCGTGTAGGTATCGTCACCGGTGAGGCCCAGCGACTGGCGGGTGGCGCCATCCTTGAACTGCAGCGGCAGCACGCCCATGCCGACGAGGTTCGAACGGTGGATGCGCTCGAAGCTTTCGACGATCACCGCGCGCACGCCCAGCAGGTTGGTGCCCTTGGCCGCCCAGTCTCGGCTGGAACCGGTGCCGTATTCCTTGCCCGCGATCACGACCATCGGCGTACCGGCGGCCTTGTACTTCATCGCCACGTCATAGACCGGCAGCACTTCGCCATTGAACTTCGAGAAGCCGCCTTCGACGCCCGGCACCATTTCGTTCTTGATGCGGATGTTGGCGAAGGTGCCGCGCATCATCACTTCGTGGTGGCCACGGCGCGCGCCATAGCTGTTGAAGTCGGCCTTCGAGACCTGGTGCTCCAGCAGCCACTGGCCGGCGGGGCTATCGGCCTTGATGTTGCCGGCGGGGCTGATGTGGTCGGTGGTGATCGAATCGCCGAGCACCAGCAACGGCTTGGCCTCGATGATGTCCTGCACCGGAGCCGGCGTCATCGACATGCCCTCGAAGTAGGGCGGGTTGGCGACGTAGGTCGAACCGGCGCGCCACTGGTAGGTTTCCGAACCCGTGACGTTGATCGCCTGCCAGTGCTTGTCGCCCTTGTAGACGTCGGCATAGCGGGCCTGGAACATGGCGCGGTCCATGCAACCGGCCATCGTCGAATAGACTTCCTCGTTGGTCGGCCAGATGTCCTTGAGGAACACGTCCTGCCCGTCCTTGCCGGTGCCGATCGGGGTGGTGACGAAGTCCTCGATCACCGTGCCCTTGAGCGCATAGGCCACGACCAGCGGCGGCGAGGCGAGGAAGTTGGCGCGCACGTCGGGGCTGACGCGGCCCTCGAAGTTGCGGTTGCCCGAGATCACCGCGCTGGCGACGAGGCCGTTCTCGTTGATCGCCTTGCTGATCGGATCGGCCAGCGGGCCGGAGTTGCCGATGCAGGTGGTGCAACCATAGCCGACGAGGTTGAAGCCGACGTTGTCGAGGTGCGGCTGCAGCCCGGCACGTTCGAGATAGTCGGTGACGACCTGCGATCCGGGAGCAAGGCTGGTCTTGACCCAGGGCTTCGGCTTGAGGCCCAGCTCGTCGGCCTTCTTGGCGACGAGACCGGCGGCCACGAGCACGCCCGGGTTCGAGGTGTTGGTGCAGCTCGTGATCGCGGCGATCACCACGTCGCCGTCACCCAGATCGAAGTCCTTGCCTTCAACCGGCACGCGCGCGTGGGCCTTCTTGTAGGTTTCGGCCATGTCCTTGTTGAACACGTCGTCCACGTCGGGCAGCGAAACGCGGTCCTGCGGGCGCTTGGGGCCGGCGAGCGAAGGCACCACGGTCGACAGGTCGAGTTCGAGCGTGGAGGAGAAGATCGGCTCCACCGAGGGATCGATCCAGAAGCCCTGCTCCTTGGCATAGGCTTCGATCAGCGCGATCTGCGCTTCCTCGCGGCCGGTCAGGCGCAGGTAGTCCAGCGTCTTTTCGTCGATGCCGAAGAAGCCGCAGGTCGCGCCGTATTCGGGTGCCATGTTGGCCAGCGTGGCGCGGTCGGCCAGCGTCAGGCCGGCAAGGCCCGGACCGTAGTATTCGACGAAACGGCCAACCACGCCATGCTTGCGCAGCATGTTGGTGGCGGTGAGCACCAGGTCGGTGGCGGTCACGCCTTCCTGCAGCTGGCCGGTGAACTTGAAGCCGACCACTTCGGGAATGAGCATCGAGACTGGCTGGCCCAGCATCGCCGCTTCGGCTTCGATGCCGCCGACGCCCCAGCCCAGCACGCCCAGGCCGTTGATCATCGTGGTGTGGCTGTCGGTGCCGACGCAGGTGTCGGGATAGGCCACCGTCGCGCCGTTCTGGTCGGTGCTGGTCCACACCGTCTGCGCGATGTTCTCGAGGTTGACCTGATGGCAGATGCCGGTGCCCGGGGGCACGGCGTAGAAGTTGTTGAGCGACTTGGAACCCCACTTGAGGAAGTCATAGCGTTCCATGTTGCGGTGATATTCGATCTCGACGTTCTCCTCGAACGCCTTGGGGTGGCCGAATTCGTCGACCATGACCGAGTGGTCGATCACCAGGTTGACCGGCACCAGCGGGTTGATCTTGCTGGTATCCCCGCCCAGCGTGGCGATCGCATCGCGCATCGCGGCAAGGTCAACCACGCAGGGCACGCCGGTGAAATCCTGCAGCAGCACGCGCGCCGGGCGGTACTGGATCTCGTTCGACGATTCGCTGGGGTTCTTCTGCCAGTCCACCACCGCCTTCACGTCGTCGGTGGAAACGGTGAAGCCGCCGTCCTCGAAGCGCAGCAGGTTTTCCAGCAGCACCTTCATCGAGAAGGGCAGGCGGGAAATGTCCCCGAACTTCGCCGCTGCCTTGCGGAGCGAATAGTAGGCATAGTCCTTGCCGCCCACGCTCAGCGTGCTGCGGGTTCCGAGCGTATCCTGTCCGACCTGGGTCATGGCTAAGTGTCGTACCTCCTGCCGTTGGCCAAGAGCCATCCATCGGGGCATTCCCGCGACGACGCGATCGTTGCATAATCGGCGCGAAAGTGCGGTTCCGGATGACCCGAAATCGAGTGCGCGATGCGCGCTAACCGCCGCGCCGTCAAGGGTAGCCAAGGTCTAATTCGGCCAAAGCCCAGCATTACATCGGCTAATGCTTCGCAACAGCAATTCAGATCGGAACGAAGCGGGATCAAGCCGCTGGTTCCGGCACTTTCCCGGCGCTCGCCGCATCCGCCTTCCCGGCCCGCACGGCGACCAGGCAGCCCGCCACGATCAGGGCAACGCCTGCCAGCGTGCGCAGCGTCAGCGCTTCGCCGAACATCAGCCAGCCGACGATCGCCGCCCAAATGAACGCGGTATATTCCAGCGGCACCAGCACCCGCGTTTCGGCGCGGGCATAAGCCCACGTCATCAGCATCAGCGAGGCGGCGGACAACGCCGCCGAGGTCACGATCCAGCCCAGCGCGGCCGGCGTCGGCGCCGGAGCCACCCACAACAGGCCGGGCAAGAGCACCAGCGCGGTTACCGCGTTCTGGAAGAAGGCCACCTCTTCCGGCCCAGCTAACAGCGCCTGGCGCCGCTGCAGCACGAGATTCCAGGCGTAGAGCACGGCGGAAACAAGGATGGCGCAAAGCCCTTTCACCCCTTCGGCGGAATAATGCCCACCAAGCTTGCCCGCCACGATCACACCCACGCCCATCAGCGCCAGCAGCGATCCGCCCACCGCGCGCCGCCCCACGGGCTCGCCCAGCCAAATGGCGGCGAGATAGAGCGCGATCAGCGGCGCGATGAACGACAGCGCGATGCCTTCGGCCAGCGGTGTGCGCACCACTCCGTAGAAGAACAGGACCGCCATCACGCCCGCAACCACCGCGCGCAGCGCATGAAGCCGTATCGTGGACGCCGCCGGCCAGCGTCCACGCCGGCCAAGCCAGACCGGCAGCATCAGCGCCGTTCCCGCCACGCTGCGCAAGGCCATCGCGGCATAGGCGCCGACAAGAATCGACGCCTCCTTCATGAATCCGTCCATCACGCTGAACGTGGCAAGCCCCGTCAGCGCGATCAGGATGGGAACGGCATGTGCGTGGCGGGCCATGCCCCAGGCTCCTAGGGATTCCGGCGCCGAATGGAAACGCCATTCGGTCGCCTGCCCGACGGCCAGCGTTTCCGGAACCAAGCGGCAGGTGAATGATTCAGGCTATGGTCAGACGCCGGGCTTGATGGAAGGGCCAAGTGCGGTGCATGAAACATCCAAGGCCACGTCGGCATCCCGGCGGCGGCATCACCCGACGAAAGACAGGGGCTTGTACAGAATGCGTGCAAAGGGTCGGCCGATGGCTCGAACGATGATTTCCGGAACGCTGGCGGTCGCGCTGCTGGCGCAAGCCGGCGTGGCCTCCGCCGCGCAGAACGGCCCTGTCGACCTGACCGCGCAGGCTCCCGCGCCCCGGCCCAGCGCGACATCCACACCGAACCCCGCGCCCGCGCCCGCCGCTTCGCCATCCGCGCCGGCAACCGCGCCGGGGGCTCCCGTCGTTCAGCCCACGCCGGCGCCGCTGCCGCCGCCGCTGGCGGAATGGTCCGTTGCCGACGCGCAGGCGCTGCTCGCCGCGATCCGCGGCATCGGGGCCGAAGGGCTATTTTCCCGCGATTACGAGCCAACCGCGCTTGCCGCCGCCATCGCCAAGGGGCCGGGGCCCGATCTCAACGCCCTTGCCAGCCGCCTGTTCGTCTGGCTGGCCGAAGACCTGCGCGATGGCCGCACCCCGATGACCGCGCGCATCCAGTGGTTCGCGGTCGACCCCGACCAGGACGTGCGCCCGTCGTCGGCGCTGCTGGCCGAAGCGATGGAAAAGCACGACGTGCCGGGGGTGCTCGCTTCGCTCAACCCCACACACCCGGATTACGCCGAACTCAAGTCCATGCTGACCAAGGCCAAGGACCCGACGCAGATCGCGATGATCCGCGCCAACATGGACCGCTGGCGCTGGCTGGCGCACGACCTCGGCCTGCAATACCTGATCATCAACGTGCCCGAGCAGGAACTGCGGCTGACCGTGAACAACAAGGTCATCCGCAGCTATCGCGCCATTGTCGGCAAGCCGGGCAAGACCGCCACGCCGCAGCTGGCCGAACAGGTCCGCAACGTGGTGTTCAACCCGACGTGGACGGTGCCGCAGTCGATCGTGAAAGGTGAAGGGCTGGGCGCCAGGCTGATCGGCAACCCGGCCTCCGCCCGCCGCCAGGGCTATGCCGTCAGCAAATCCGCCGATGGCACGATCACCGTGGTGCAGCAGCCCGGGGCGAACAATTCGCTGGGGCTGATGAAGCTCGACATGCCCAACGAACATGCGATCTATATCCACGATACGCCCAACCGCGCGCTGTTCAACCTGCCCAGCCGCGCGCTGTCGCACGGCTGCATCCGCGCCGAACGCGCCAGCGAACTGGCGATGACCATGGCCATCCTCGGCGCGGACATCACGCCGGACCAGGGTGTGGAATACACGCTTTCGGGCAAGTACACCAAGGTGCCGATGACCAAGACCTTCCCGGTCTACATCACCTATTTCACCGTCGCGCGCGACGTGAACGGGCTGATGCGCAGCTTTTCCGACCTCTATGGCCGCGATGCCCCCGTCATCGCCAGCTTCGCCCAGCCGCGCCAGCTCCACACCAGCCAGCGCAAGAGCAACGAGGCCGTGATCAAGCTCGATAATCCGCTGTAAGGCATCGGCACCGCAAGGCGCGATCCGGCGGGGTTCTATCCGATCCCCAGCCGGTCCGCATAGAGCAGGCGGCCGCCAGAGAGGTGCCACAGCGCCTCGTTGAAGTCCGCCTCGCCCATCGCGAAGCAACCGTCGCTGCGGCCGAGCTTGCCCCATTTCGCCAGCATGTCGGTATTGGCGTACCACGCCGGGTGCATCACGATCGCCCGGTCGAGCGCGTTGGTGTTGTCCGGGTCCACCCCGCCCAGCCGGATCGAGGTGCCGTACTTGCCCTTGTACCATTCGTAGGTGATGAACGCCCCGCGCGAGGTGGCGAGGCTGTTCGGCTCGTTGGAAAAGCGCTTGAGGAAGCCGTCGTGCTCCGGGTCCGATCCCTTGCCATGGGCGACGAGGAACGAGCGCACCTCGCCCTTTTCGAGATCGGCGAAATGCAGGCGCGGCAGCGACGAGGGCAGCGCGAAATCGGCCACGCCCACCACGTCGGTCCGCCACAGTTGCGCGCGCACGCGCTCCATCTGCTCCTTCGCAACGTCCAGGATGCGGCGGTGCTGCTCGGTTGGCGAATAGGGCTGCGCGAAAACCTTCGCCGGCGCGACCGCGGACACGGCCGCCAGGCCCACGCCTTTCAGCACCGCGCGCCGGTCGATTCCGGCTTCGTTCCCACGAGTCTTCATACCACTACCCTGCCACATCGCGCCCTGCCCTAAGCTTAACGGCGCGAATCGTGTCCCCGTGTCAGGAATCTGACGCCTTTGCCCCGAGTCGCGCAAGCGCTTCTCCATCCACGCGCATCACGGTCCATTCGTCCATCGGCCGCGCGCCCAGCGCCTTGTAGAACCCGATGGCCGGTTCGTTCCAGTCGAGAACCCACCATTCCAGACGGGCGCAGTCGCGCTCGATCGCCAACGCGGCGAGGTGCGCCAGCAGCGCCTTGCCCAGCCCCGCCCCGCGCGCGGCGGGCCGCACAAACAGGTCTTCCAGATAGATGCCCGGCCGACCTTCGAAGGTTGAGAAGTTATGGAAAAACAGCGCGAAACCCTGTGCCGCGCCATCCACTTCGCCGATCACCACTTCGGCATAGGGCCGCGGGCCGAACAGCTTGGCGCCCAGCACCGCCTCGTCGAAGCGCACCTCGTGCGCCAGTTTCTCGTATTCTGCCAGTTCGCGGATGAAGGCGCCGATCAGCGGCAGGTCTTCGGGCGTGGCGGGCCGGATGGAAATGCTCATGCCCGCGCGGTTAGCCCGACGAATGCAAAAATGGAATCGTCATTGCGAGGAGGCGACAGCCGACGAAGCAATCCAGGGGCGGATCGCGGAACGCTCTGGATTGCTTCGGCCGATGGCCTCGCAATGACGATGGCTGGCATCGTCTTGGCAAACTTGTCAACTTGCCGAAATCACCAGCCGGTCGCCTTCCAGCGTCACCTTGCCCAGCCGCTTCAGCGCCGACTGCCCCAGCAGGTTGACCGAAAGATCGCGCACCACCACCGCCTCGATCCCGCCGATCTCGCGCCCGTCCACGGCGAGCCGGTCGATCCGCACCACCGCGCCATAGCCCTGCCCCGAAGCCGTGCGCAGGATCGGCTGGTAAGCCGACGACGGGGGATCGATGCCCAGCCGCCGCGCGTCATCCACAGTCAGCGCCACCATGTCCGCCCCGGTATCGACCAGGAAGCGCACCTCGCCACCATCGACCCGGCCATATACGTGGAATTGCCCGTCCGCCCCGCGATCGAGCACGGTCGATCCGCCACGCACGCCACTTTGGAGGGGATTGCCGCGATCCGGGCCATCCGCATCGCGCGCGGCATCCAGATCGGCGACCGTCACCGAAGCCGCATCCGTCGCACCGCTTTCCGGCCCGGCCAGATTGAACACGCCGCCGCCCTGCGCCAGCATCAGCAGCAGCGCGGTCATCCCGACAACAAGGACCAGCAGGCGATTCATCGCCCGCCGGTCTAACCGCAAGAGGTTGACGATTGGGAAACCGGCCCCCGGGAAACAGGCCGCCCCGGACGGCGGATATTACTCCGCCGCTTCGCTGACCTTGTCGTTCGCAGCCTCGATCTCCGCCGCCTTGGCTTCCACCAGCGCCACGATGTGATCGAGCATGTCCTCGCTCTGCACATGGTGGTCAGTCACGCCCGAAAGATAGACCATGTGCTTGCCGTTGCCGCCACCGGTCAGGCCGATGTCGGTCTCGCGCGCCTCGCCGGGGCCGTTGACCACGCAGCCCAGCACCGACAGCGAAAGCGGCGTCTTGATGTGCGAGAGCCGCGCTTCCAGTGCTTCCACGGTGCGGATCACATCGAAGCCCTGCCGCGCGCACGAAGGGCACGAGACGACGCGGACGCCGCGCGTGCGCAGGCCCAGCGATTTCAGGATTTCGAAGCCGACGCGCACTTCCTCTTCCGGTTCGGCCGAAAGCGAGACACGCAGGGTGTCGCCGATCCCGGCCCACAGCAGATTGCCGATGCCGATCGAGGACTTGACCGTGCCGCCGATCAGCCCGCCCGCCTCGGTGATGCCCAGATGCAGCGGGCAATCGACGGCTTCGGCCAGCCCCATGTAGGCGGCCACGGCCAGGAACACGTCGCTGGCCTTCACCGCCACCTTGTATTCGTGGAAATCGTGGTCCTGCAGCAGCTTGATATGGTCCAGCGCGGATTCGACCAGCGCTTCGGGGCAGGGTTCGCCGTACTTTTCGAGCAGGTCCTTCTCCAGGCTGCCCGCGTTCACGCCGATGCGGATGGCGCAGCCGTTGGCCTTGGCCGCGCGCACCACTTCGGCCACGCGTTCGGACGAGCCGATGTTGCCAGGGTTGATGCGCAGGCAGGCCGCGCCCGCGTCGGCCGCCTCCAGCGCGCGCTTGTAGTGGAAATGGATGTCCGCGATGATCGGAATGCGCGCCGCCTTCACGATCTTGCCGAGCGCGGCGGTGCTTTCCACATCGGGGCACGACACGCGGATCAGGTCCGCGCCGGCATCCTCGCAACGGCGGATCTGGTTGATCGTCGCCACCGGGTCGGAGGTCAGCGTGTTGGTCATGGTCTGGACCGTGATCGGCGCATCGCCACCGACGGGGACCGTGCCGACCATGATCTGGCGGCTCTTGCGACGCGCGATATCGCGCCATGGACGTACGGAAGACATGCGCGCCCTATACCGCCGCCCGCGCGCGCGCAAAAGCCCGCATGTGGCCCAGTCACGAAATGGGTGATGAAATTGAGGTGTGAACGCCTACAGCTTCAGCGCGAACAGCCAGTCCTCGTCGCGCTGCTCGCCCACCATGAAGTCCACCTCGCCCACTTTGACGAAGCCGTAGCGGCCGTAGAACCGCTGCGCGCCGGGGTTTTCGCTCCACACCGAAAGCTGCACCTCGTCCGCGCGGCGCCTGCGCGCCTCGTCCAGCGCCCAGGCCATCAGCCGCGCGCCAAGGCCTTGCCCCAGCACGTCAGGATCGCCGTAAAGCTGCTTCAATTCCAGCGGACGGGCCGCATCGGTCACGCGCGGCAGGCTGCTTTCCAGCAGCAGCTTGCAGAACGCAAGCAGCCGCCCAGCCCCGTCCTCCACCACCGCTGTCACCATGCCCGGATCGGTCAGTTCGGCATGAAGCTTCTGCTCGGTGTGGCTGCCATCGAGGAATGCGGCGAGGTCTTCGGGGCGATAGAGATGCCCGAACTTGGCCACGAAGGCGCGACAGCCGAGATCGGCCAGCACGGCGGCATCGGCAGGCGTGGCAAGGCGGACGGTCAGGGAATGTGTGGCCATGCCCCGGCCATAGAGGCAGGAGCCACGCCTTTCCAGCCTTGCCGGTTCGCGATCAGTTGCGCGCGGCAGCGACCTTGGGCGGCTTGGTGTAAGGCACGAACTTGTCCAGGCCCACGAAGCCGCGCTGGAAGTGACTGGTGCGGTCGACCAGATGCACCGTGTCGATGCTGCACAGCTGCGAACTGGTCAGCCGGGTAACGAGCACGTCGTCGTTGTCGAGCGATTCGGCGCCCACGCGCGGCTTCTGCACATAGAGCGTGCCGCCCGCGTCATAGACGATCGCGATCTTGTCGTAGATCTGGGTCGAACGGACGGTGGGCATGTAGATGCAGTCCACCGGTGCGCCCGCCACGCGCCCTTCCAGCGCCTTGGCAAGCTGCTGTTCGGGCGTCAGTTTCGGCTTGGCGGCATCGGCCGCCGCAGCGGTAAGCACCATCGCTGCTGCGGCCAGAGCGAAACCCGTCCTGCGCGCAATTCTGTTCATGGCTTGCACGTCCTTTTCCCGGAAAAATCGATCTTTGATCGATGGCACAATTCCCCTGAACAGGCGCTGACCGGCGCAGCGTTCAGGCGGGCAAGACCAATGCCATCCATTCGTCGCGCGTGGCGGGCTGGGTTTCCAGTTGCGGCACGTCGTCCGGCAGCGCGATCCACGGCTGCTTGCGCGATGTCCACACGTGGAACGCGGGCACAAGGTCCGGGCTGTCATCGCGCGTGCCGGTGCGGATCGTGGCGATCTCGGGCCGTTCGTGATTGATCGTGTAGACCCGGGTCATGCAGGAAGGGCACGCGACGTGCGTCACCGTCGCGCTATGGCTGCCGGTGCAGGTGCCCTCGATCGGCGCGCCTTCGGTCACCAGGTCAGCCACCAGCACCTGCTGGTTCAGCGCAAAGGCGCTGCCCTGCCGCGTCTGGCAGCCCTTGCAATGGCAGGCATAGGGGCGGAAGCCTCGATCCACCGCCCGCCAGCGCACCGCGCCGCAGGCGCAGCCGCCGGTTATCGCGTCGCCGATCGCCATCGCCGCTCCCCGCGTCAGCCCGTGCCGCCCACGGTCAGGCCTTCGACCAGCAGCGTCGGCTGGCCGACGCCGGCCGGCACGCTCTGCCCGCCCTTGCCGCACACGCCCACGCCCTCGTCGAGCGCCAGATCGTTGCCAATGCCGACAACCTTGGTCAGGCAGGTGGGGCCATCGCCGATCAGCGTGGCGCCCTTGATCGGCGCGCCCAGCCTGCCGTTCTCGATGCGATAGGCCTCGGTGCACGAAAACACGAACTTGCCACTGGTGATATCGACCTGCCCGCCGCCGAAGCTCTTGGCGAAAATCCCGTTCTTCACGCGCGACAGCAGTTCGGCGGGATTGTCGTTGCCGCTGCGCATGAAGGTGTTGGTCATGCGCGGCATCGGCGCGTGGGCATAGGATTCGCGGCGGCCGTTGCCGGTGGGGGCCACGCCCATCAGCCGGGCGTTGAGCCGGTCCTGGATATAGCCCTTGAGGATGCCGTCCTCGATCAGCACGTTTTCCTGCGTGGGCGTGCCTTCGTCATCGATGCTGAGCGAGCCGCGCCGGCCGGCACCGCCCACGCCCAGCAGCGTGCCATCGTCGATCACCGTCACGCCAGGCGCGGCCACGCGCTGGCCGATCCGGCCGGAAAAAGCGCTGGTGCCCTTGCGGTTGAAATCGCCTTCGAGGCCGTGGCCCACCGCTTCGTGCAGCAGCACGCCGGGCCAGCCGGGGCCGAGCAGCACGGTCATTTCACCCGCCGGCGCGGCGACCGATTCGAGGTTGGTCAGCGCCTGCGCCAGCGCGCTGTCGATCGCGCGGTTCCACGTCTCGGGCGCGAACAGGTCGTCGTAGAGCCGTCGTCCGCCGATGCCGAAGCTGCCGGTTTCGCGCCGCCCGTCCTGCTCGGCCACGATCGAGACGTTGAGCCGCACCAGCGGCCGTACGTCATGCGCGACGAAGCCATCCGCGCGGACGATCTCCACCACCGACCAGCTTCCGGCGAGCGAAGCCGAAACCTGCGCCACGCGCGGATCGCGGGCGCGGGCCGCGGCATCGATCTGTTCGAGCAGCCGCACCTTGGCCTCGAACGGCACGGCATCGAGCGGCGAAGCGTCGGTGTAGAGGTGGCGGTTGCTGCTGCGCGGCGGCGCGGCGGCGCTGCCTTTCGCCGGATCGAGCAGCTTCAGTGTCTCGCCCGCGCGGGCAATGGCGGCGGCGGAAATTTCGTTGGCGTGGGCAAAACCCGTCATCTCGCCCGAAACGCCGCGCAGGCCGAAGCCCGCATCGCGCGAATAGTCGGCCGTTTTCAGCCGCCCGTCATCGAAGCCGAAGCTCTCGCTGGCGATGAACTGGAGATAGAGTTCCCCATCGTCACACGCGGCCAGCGCATCGCGCGTCAGGCGCAGGGCATCATCGGGCGTCAGCGCGCCGGAACGGTAAAGGAGCGAGCGGGTGTCGGAAAAATCGGTCATCGACTCCCGATATAGGAGGCGAAACGCGCCCGCGCTACTCGGGAAAGATCAGGCCGCCTGCGCGGCGTCAGAGCTAGCAGTATCCGCCGGGCCGCCCTTCAGCACGAAGCGCTTGTCGCAATAACCGCAATCGACATAGCCGCGCTCGTCGATTTCCAGCCACACGCGCGGATGGCCGAGCGCCGAGGGCTTGAACGCGGCGCCGCCGCGAATGTCGCCCGCACCGTCGCAGCTGACGCGGTGGGACGTGGTGAAAACGGTTTCGGGGGCCTTGCTCATGGCCGCGCTATAGCGGGGAAGCGGCGGCGATTCCAGAGCGTGCGTAGACAAGGGCGGGTCATCCTTTGGTCCGGGGTCGCGGTGCATTGGCCCTTTACCCGGCGCGGTTCGTGCCTAAATAACATAGCCTATGGATTCCACACCCACGGTTCCGCCCGCGATCCGCATCCGCGACCTCGTCAAGCAATACGCCGCCTCAGGCAAGGCTCCGGGCAAGCTGGCCCTGCAGGGCGTGAGCTTCGACGTGCCGCAGGGCCAGATCTTCGGCCTGCTCGGCCCCAACGGCGCGGGCAAGTCCACGCTGATCAACACGCTTGCCGGGCTGGTGATGAAAACCTCGGGCAGCGTCGAGATCTGGGGCCACGACATCGATCGCGACCGGCGCAACGCCAAGGCATCGATCGGCATCGTGCCGCAGGAAATCGTGTTCGACCCGTTTTTCACCCCGATCGAGGTGCTGGAGAATCAGGCCGGGCTCTATGGCGTGCCCAAGGCGCTGCGCCGGTCGATGGACCTGCTGCGCGCGGTGCATCTGGAAGACAAGGCAAAGGCCTATGCCCGGACGCTGTCGGGGGGGATGAAGCGCCGCCTGCTGATCGCCAAGGCCCTGGTCCACAATCCGCCGATCATCGTGCTCGACGAGCCGACCGCCGGCGTGGACGTGGAACTGCGCCGCCAGCTCTGGGAACTGGTCTCGCACCTCAACAAGGAAGAAGGCGTTACCGTCGTCCTGACCACGCACTATCTCGAAGAGGCCGAGGAACTGTGCGAGCGCATCGCCATCATCAACCACGGCCAGCTCATCGCCAACAAGCCGACGCGCGAACTGGTCGACATGGCACGCGAGAAGATCGTGGTGCTGACGCTCGACCGGGACGTTCCCGCCGCACCGCAGCATCCGGCCTTCCGCAAGAGCGTGATTTCGGGTGAACGACAAGTCGAGGTCACGTACGACAAGGACCAGATGAATGCCGGCGAAGTGCTCGCCCTGGTGCAGGGACAGGGCTACGCAATCGTCGACGTCTCCACGCGCGAAGCCGATCTCGAGGACGTGTTCGTCTCGCTCACCAGCGAACCCGCGCAGGCTGCCTGAACGCCCGCAAGCGAAGCCATCCCGGATTTTGCACTTGCGAAATTGAACAAACGCGGCCCTCCCTGCCCCGCCGCGCCCGCCAGTTCGCGCTTTTCAAACGGCTTCGCGCGCGGCAAAGCGCGCGCGTGACAGAATCCTTGCAGACCCGCGGGCGGCGTGCAGCGGCCACGGATCGCGCAGAACAGGGCATGGCGCGGGCCATGACGGAAGGCAGCAGGCAGTGAGCCACGACGTCCTGATCATCGGTTCCGGCGCGGCCGGGCTAACCGCCGCGCTGGTGCTGGCGGAAAAGTGCCGCGTCCTCGTGCTGGCCAAGGGCGCGCTCGATGGTGGGTCGACCGCCTGGGCGCAGGGCGGCATCGCCGCCGTGCTCGACGAAGGCGATACCTTCGAGGACCACATCCGCGACACGATGATCGCCGGGTCCGGGCTGAACCGGCACGAGACGGTCGAATTCGTGATCGAGCACGCGCCCGAGGCGATCCGGCGACTCGCCGACCTCGGCGTTCCCTTCAATGCCGAGGCCGGCGCGCTGCACCTGACGCGCGAAGGCGGGCATTCGCACCGGCGCATCGTCCACGTCGACGATGCCACGGGCGCGGCGGTGCAGAAGGCGCTGCTGCAGGCGGCGCGCGAACACCCCAACATCACCCTGCTGCCGGGACGGGCCTGCATCGATCTGATCACCGGGCGGCACGAACAGGCGCGCTATTCCGGATCGGGCCGGGTCTGGGGAGTCTATGCGCTCGACGAGGCCAGCGGCACGGTGGAAGCGCACACCGCGCGCGCCACGATCCTCGCCACCGGCGGCGCCGGCCGCGTCTATCAGTTCTCCACCGCCCCGCGCGGCGCGACCGGCGACGGCATCGCCATGGCCTGGCGCGCCGGCGCGCGCGTCTCCAACATGGAGATGATGCAGTTTCACCCCACCTGCCTCTATCATCTGGAGGTCAAGAACTTCCTGATTACCGAGGCGGTGCGTGGCGAGGGCGGGCGGCTGATCAATCCGCGCACCGGCAAGCGTTTCATGGAATTTTACGACGCCGAACGGCTCGAGCTCGCCCCGCGCGATATCGTGGCGCGCGCGATCGATTCCGAGATCAAGCGCTTCGGCCTCGATTTCGTGCATCTCGACATCAGCCACATGCCGGCCGGCTTCGTGCGCAGCCACTTTCCCAACATCTACGAGAAGCTGCTCGGCCTCGGCATCGACATGACCAAGCAGCCGATCCCGGTTGTGCCCGCGCAGCACTATACCTGCGGCGGCATCCTGATCGACCTGGCCGGCCGTACCGACCTGCCCGGTCTCTACGCGGCGGGCGAATGTACCGAAAGCGGGCTGCACGGTGCCAACCGCCTCGCCTCCAATTCGCTGCTCGAATGCTTCGTGTTCGGCGATGCCGCCGCGCGCGACATCCTCGCGCGGTGGGATAGCTTCGACGCCCCACCCGCGGTGCGCCCGTGGGACGAAAGCCGCGTGACCGATTCCGACGAGGAAGTCGTGATCAAGCAGAACTGGACCGAGATCCGCCGCTTCATGTGGAACTATGTGGGCATCGTGCGCACCGACAAGCGGCTGGAACGCGCCGCGCACCGCATCAAGATGCTGGAGGGCGAGGTCAACGACTACTACGGCCACTTCCGCGTCTCGACCGACCTGATCGAACTGCGCAACCTGCTGCAGAGCGCCGACCTGATCGTCCAGTCGGCCCGCGCCCGGCACGAAAGCCGGGGCCTGCACTACAACCTGGATTATCCGCAGACCGACGATGCCGCGCGCGATACCGTCCTGACACCGCGCTGAGTCCCGGCCCCGGCCCCGGGCATCAGGCCATCAGGCCATCACGTTGAACAGCGTGCCCGGCTGGAGCGACGCGAGGTAGTCCTGCGCCTTCTGCTCGTCGCTCTTGCCCGTCTTGGTGCCCGACGTGGCATTTGTCGAACCGGTATCGGGTTCCGTGGTCACGCTGGTCTGCGTTTCGGTGCTGCCGTCGCTATAGGTGATGACCGTGGTCATGATCCCGCCGGCGACCGTTTCCACGCGCGAGACTTCGGTCTTGGTGTCGCCCCCACCGCCTCCACCATGACCACCGGCCGGCCGCGCCGAACCGGCCGCCGCTGCCGTGACCGAGGCTGCTCCACTGGCGTCGGTGGAAGCGCTTGCGCCGGAAGCGGCTCCCTCGATCTGATCGAGCGCCTTGCCGACTGCCTCGGCATCCTTCGCGGTCAACTTGCCCGAAGCGACATCGTCGGCGATCTTCGCATCGATCGCGGCGCGGAACGCGGTGCTGTCGACCGTGCCCGAAACGCTGGCCGACATGCTGGACGCCAGCGATTGCTGGGTGTCGGCGAGATCACCTTCGACGATCTTGATCTTGTCGGCGGACAGACCGCTCGTCTGCAACAGGCTGGCCAGCGTGCTGCCGGACGAGGCGGCCGACGTGACGGCCGATGTAATGGAACCGATCGACATGGCTATTCTCCTTGCTCTCGCAAGGACGGACCGAAATGGCGGAATTCTAATATTTTTCGCTACATTTCACCGCGTTTCACACCCTGTCCGGATGCTGCGCGATGTAGCGCCAGATCACCCCGATTGACGGACTCCTAGTCCAGATTCGGCCGCAGCCAGCGCTCCGCCGCGGCCAGGTCCATCCCGCGCCGGCCGGCGTAGTCCTCAAGCTGGTCGCGCCCGATGGTAGCAACGCCGAAGTACTGGCTTTCCGGGTGGGCGAAATAGAAGCCCGAAACCGCCGCCGTGGGCAGCATCGCCTGGCTCTCCGTCAGCACGATCCCGGCGTTCTCTTGCGCGCCCAGCAGATCGAACAGGATCGGCTTCAGGCTGTGATCCGGGCAGGCCGGATAGCCGGGCGCGGGACGGATGCCGCGATACTGTTCCCGGATCAGCGCCTCGTTGGTCAGCTGTTCGCCCGGCGCATAGGCCCACAGCGTCGTGCGCACGTGCTGGTGCAGGCGTTCGGCGAAGGCTTCGGCGAAGCGATCGGCCAGCGCTTTCAGCAGGATGTCCGAATAGTCGTCGTGCGCGGCCTTGAAACGCTCCAGATGCGGTTCGATGCCGTGGATGCCGACGGCGAAGCCGCCCAGCCAGTCGCCCGCCGGATCGATGAAATCGGCCAGGCAGAAATTGGCCCTCCCCGTTCCATTTGGCCCCCGGCTCTTGATGAATTGCTGGCGCAGGAACGGCAGGCGCACCGACCGTTCGTCGTCATCGGGATGCAGCACCACGTCGTCGCCGTGGCGGGCGCAGGGCCAGAACCCGGCGACAGCCTTGGCCGTCAGCCACTTTTCGGCGACGATGGTTTCGAGCATCGCGCGGGCATCGGCGTAGAGGTTGCGCGCGCTTTCGCCCACCACCGCGTCGTCGAGGATCGCGGGATAAGTGCCGGCCAGTTCCCAGGCGCGGAAGAACGGCGTCCAGTCGAAACAGTCGACCAGATCGGCGAGATCCCATTCCGGGAAGACGTGCAGGCCCGGCTGTTCGGGCGGCGGCGCCTTTTCCGAGAAATCGGGCGCGAAGGCGTTGTCGCGCGCATCGGCCAGCGGCAGCAGCTTGGACCCGCCCTTGCCCGCGCGGGCATCGCGCACGTGCTGGTAATCGGCGGCGGTCGCCTTCACGAAGCCATCGTGCTGCGTATCCGACAGCAACTGGCTGGCGACCCCGACCGCGCGGCTGGCGTCGAGCACGTGGACCACCGGGCCGTCATAAGCCGGATCGATGCGCAGCGCGGTGTGGACCTTGCTGGTGGTGGCCCCGCCGATCAGCAGCGGGATGGTCATGCCGGCGCGCTGCATTTCCTCGGCCACGGTCACCATCTCGTCGAGCGAGGGGGTGATGAGGCCCGAGAGGCCGATGATGTCGGCCTCGTTCTCGTTGGCAGCCTGCAGGATCGTCGCCCACGGCACCATCACGCCCAGGTCGATCACCTCGTAGCCGTTGCACTGCAGCACGACGCCGACGATGTTTTTGCCGATATCGTGTACATCGCCCTTTACCGTGGCCATCACGATGCGGCCCTTGGCCTTGGAGCCGGCGTCCTTCTCCGCCTCGATGAACGGGATCAGGTGGGCCACCGCCTTCTTCATCACGCGCGCGGACTTGACCACCTGCGGCAGGAACATCTTGCCTGATCCGAACAGGTCGCCAACCGTGTTCATGCCCTCCATCAGCGGGCCTTCGATCACCTCGATCGGGCGGCCGTTGCGCGCGGCGATCTGCTGGCGGGCTTCCTCGGTATCGTCGACGATATGGGCGTCTATGCCCTTTACCAGCGCGTGCTCCAGCCGGCGCACGACATCCCAGCCGCGCCATTCCTCGGCCGCCTTCTCGGCCGCCTTGTCCTGCCCCTTGTAGCTTTCGGCCAGGTCTATCAGCCGTTCGGTGGCGTCTGCCCGGCGCATCAGCAGCACGTCCTCGCAGGCTTCGCGCAGCACGGGATCGATCTGGTCGTAGATATCGAGCTGGCCGGCGTTGACGATCGCCATGTCCATGCCCGCCGGAATGGCGTGGTAGAGAAACACCGAATGCATCGCGCGGCGCACCGTCTCGTTGCCGCGGAACGAGAACGAGAGGTTGGACAGGCCGCCGGAGATGTGGACGTGCGGGCAGGCCGCCTTGATCTCGCGCGTGGCCTCGATGAAATCGAGCGCGTAGCGGTCGTGCTCCTCGATGCCGGTGGCGACGGCGAAGACGTTGGGATCGAACACGATGTCTTCGGGCGGGAAGCCGATGCCCGTCAACAGCGCGTAGGCGCGGCAGCAGATTTCGACCTTGCGCTCCTTGGTGTCGGCCTGCCCCTTTTCGTCGAACGCCATCACGACCACGGCGGCGCCATAGTCCATGCATTTGCGCGCGTGATCGAGGAAGGCTTCCTCGCCTTCCTTCATCGAGATCGAATTGACGATCGGCTTGCCGGAGACACACTTGAGGCCCGCCTCAATCACCTCCCACTTGGAGCTGTCGATCATCACCGGCACGCGCGCGATGTCGGGCTCGGCGGCGATCAGCTTGAGAAACGTGGTCATCGCCTCGACCGCGTCGAGCAGGCCCTCGTCCATGTTGACGTCGATCACCTGCGCGCCGTTCTCGACCTGCTGGCGCGCGACCTCGACCGCCTTCGCGTAGTCCCCCGCGAGGATCAGCTTCTTGAACGCGGCGGAACCGGTAACGTTGGTGCGTTCGCCGACGTTGACGAAACGGGAAGAGGCTTGGGTGGTCATCTGATGCTCCCCCCTCCCGCTTGCGGGAGGGGCCGGGGGTGGGTTCTTTTCTCTTGGAGCGGGCGCCGTTGCGCTGCCCACCCCTGCCCCCTCCCGCTAGCGGGAGGGGAACTGGTTCACGCCGCCATCACGAACGGTTCCAGCCCGGCCAGGCGCGTGACCTGATCGGGATGGGGCAAGGCGCGCGGGGCAAGCCCGGCAACCGTCTGGGCCATCGCCGCGATGTGATCGGGCGTGGACCCACAGCAGCCGCCGAGGATGTTGACCTGGCCGTGATCGGCCCATTCCCGGACGAGACCGGCGGTGGTCAGCGGCATCTCGTCGTATTCGCCCAGTTCGTTGGGCAGGCCGGCGTTGGGATAGACCATGATCAGCGTGTCGGCGATTTCCGACAGCGCCTTCACGTGCGGGCGCAGCTGGGTGGCGCCGAACGAGCAGTTGAGGCCGATCGTGACCGGCCGGGCATGGCGCACCGCGTACCAGAACGCTTCCACCGTGTGGCCGGAAAGATTGCGGCCGGAAAGGTCGGTCAGCGTCATCGACAACATGATCGGGATTTCGCGGCCCAGCGCCGCCTCCACCTTGCGCACCGCCATCACCCCGGCCTTGGCGTTCAGCGTATCGAACACCGTCTCGATCAGGATGAAGTCCGCCCCCCCTTCGACCAGCGCGGCGATCTGTTCGGCATAGACATCGACCAGGAAATCCCAGTCGATCTCGCGGAAGCCGGGGTCGTTGACGTCGGGCGAGAGCGACAGCGTCTTGTTGGTCGGACCGATCGCGCCGGCAACGAAGCGCGGGCGGCCATCTTTAGCGGCGAACTCGTCGGCGATCCGCCGGGCGAGCTTCGCGGATTCGAGGTTGATCTCGCGCACCAGATGTTCCGCCGCGTAATCCGCCTGGCTGATGCGGTTGGCCGAGAACGTGTTGGTTTCGGCAATGTCCGCCCCGGCCTCAAAATAGGCGCGATGGATCGATTCGGGCACTTCGGGCTTGGTCAGCGCGAGAATGTCGTTGTTGCCCTTCTGGTCCTTGGCCAGCCCCAGCGTGCCGGCATAGTCCTCCTCGGAGAGCTTCCAGCGCTGGATCTCGGTGCCGAAGGCGCCATCGGTGATGAGAATGCGCTGGCGCGCCTGGTCGAGCAGCGCGGCGCGGGCGGAGGATGGGGTGAGAGTCATGCGGCCTTTTCCAGTGCGGGACGGCCGGGACGCAGACCAAGCAGGTGGCAGATTGCGTAGCTCAGTTCGGCCCGGTTGAGCGTGTAGAAGTGGAAATCGCGCACGCCGCCGGCATAGAGGCGGCGGCAGAACTCGGCGGCGATCGTCGCGGCGACGAGCTGGCGCGAGGCGGGATGCGTGTCCAGCCCTTCGAACAGGCCATCCATCCACGCCGGGATCGCCGCGCCGCAGGCCGCCGCAAACTTGCGCGTCTGTGCGACGTTCGACACGGGCAGGATACCCGGCAGCACCGGCGCATCGATCCCCGCCGCCGCCAGCTTGTCACGGAAGCGGAAGAACGTCTCGGGTTCGAAGAAGAACTGGCTGATCGCGCGCGTGGCGCCGGCATCGAGCTTGCGCTTGAGGTTGTCGATATCCGCCTGAACGCTGGGCGAATCCGGGTGGCTTTCGGGATAGGCCGCGACCGAAATCTCGAACGGCGCGATCGCCTTCAGCCCGGCGACGAGTTCCGCCGCGTTGGCATAGCCTTCGGGGTGGGGCGTGAACGGCACGCCGGGCGCGCCCATGTCGCCACGCAGCGCTACGATATGCCGCACGCCGGCGTCCCAGTACCCTTCCGCCACCTCGCGGATTTCCGCCTTGCTGGCGTCCACGCAAGTCAGGTGCGCGGCGGCCGGCAGGCGCGCTTCGGAAATGATCCGCGCGACGGTGCCGTGGGTGCGATCGCGCGTGGAGCCGCCCGCGCCGTAAGTCACCGAAACGAACTGCGGCTCCAGCGGCGCCAGCGTGGTCACCACATCCCAAAGCTGCGTCATCAGCGCGTCGGTCTTGGGCGGGAAGAATTCGAAGCTCACGCGAATGTCGCCGGGAAGCCCGGCGAACAAAGGCGTATCGAGAGCGGTGCGCGCTTCGCGCAGCTGGTCGTAGGACGTGGTCATGACGTGGCCTTCCGCCCGGTGCGGGCATGTTCGGGCTGGATAGAGGTGACGTTGCCGGCCGGAGCAGCCTGGACGTGCGCGCTGCGGACGCCGGTCCAGACCTTTACGATCAGTTCGTGCCCCGGCAGCGCACGTTCGCCATCGGGTTTGAACCCCGCATCGAGCAGGAGCTTTTCCACCTGGGCGTCTGAAAAGCCAAGACGCGCATGGGCATGGGCAGTGCGCAGTTCCTCGCGGTCGTGCGCGGCGAAATCGACGATGGCGACACGGCCGCCCGGCGCGGTGACCCGCGCGGCTTCTGCCAGCACCGCTTCCGGCGCGATCGCATAGTGCAGCACCTGATGGAACAGCACGGTATCGAAGCTGCCCGGCGCGAACGGCAGTTGCGCGAAATCGCCCTGCACCAGTTCGACCCGGCCGGCGGGCAGATGCTGGAGTCGGGTGCGGGCAACGCGCAGCATTTCCGGGCTCTTGTCGAGCGCCACCACACGATCGGCCCGCGCCGCGAACAGTTCGGCCATGCGCCCGGTGCCGGTGCCCACGTCCAGCACGCGGCCCAGTGCCGGGGATTCCGCACCCTGCCCCAGCATCTCTACCAGCGCGGCTTCCACCGGGCCGTCGGCGATGTGCAGGCTGCGCAGGTGGTCCCATTGCTCGGCATGGCGCGCGAAGTAATCGGCGGCATGCGTCTCGCGCAGGGCGCGCACCGCATCGAGATGCTGGCGATCCTCCGAACAGCGCAGGCCGAACCCGGCATCCGTCTCTTCCGCCACGGCCAGCAGGCGGGCCACCACCGCCCCGATCGCGGCGCTCTCGCCCCCGGCATCGGCATCGCTGCCGATCGCGGCGCGCAGGAACACCCATCCGCCTTCGCGGCGGCGCTCGGCCAGCCCGGCATCGCACAGAATCTTCACATGGCGCGAAACGCGCGGCTGGCTTTGCCCCAGCACTTGCGCCAGTTCCCCCACGGCCAGCTCCATGCTGGCCAGCAGCCGCATGATCCGCAACCGTGTGGGATCGGCCAGGGCACGAAGGGTGTCGAGCAGGGTCATGAAGGCACCATATAAAGAAGTCTTTATATCAATCAAGCTACATAAAGACTTCTTTATATCAGTCGTTAGGGTTGCTACCTAAACCCCCTACCAGCGACGTGTCGGCGGCGCAGGTCCCTTTTGTGGTTTGCCTTGGCCCCGCCACGCCGATAGAACGCGCCCGAACGGAAATACAGTAGAGGGACCCCATGAAGAAGATCGCCTTCACCGCCATCGCCTGCGCCGCCGCCCTTTCGCTCAGCGCGTGCGGCAAGTCCGAGGACGCCACCGAAGCCGCCGCCACCGACAACGTCGAGATGCCGGCCGAGGAACTGCCCGCGGTCGATACCTCGGCTGCCGCCGCGCCGGTGGAAGCGCCCGCCGCCGATGCCACGCCGCTTTCGGCCGAAGATGCCGCGCGCAACGCAGCTGACAGCGCCGCCGCCGCCGCTGCCGACGTCAAGAAGGCCGCCGCCGACGCCGCGGCGGACGCCGAAAAGAAGATGTGATCCCGTGCGCCCCGACCACACCGGCGGGGCGCGGCACGGATTCTCGAGAACGAAGGGGGCGGCAGATGGGAATCTCCGCCCCTTTTCCTTGCCTTTCCGGAGTATCGCGATGCGCGCCCTGAAACCCGCCCTCAACCGGGCGCCGTATCTTCTCCCGCTGCTAGCCCTGGCGAGCTGCGGCCAGAAGGACACCGATCCGGGGCCGGGCGGCGTGACCGTGGGCGAAGCCCGCGCGCTCGACGAAGCCGCCGAAATGCTGGAAAAGCGGCCGGCCCCACCCACGACGGACGCGGACGTGCCGCAGGCCAGCGCCAGCGCGGCCGCCGCTACCCCGCCGGTTCAGGCCTCAGCTCGGGCCGACGCGCCAGCGCACTGAGCGCCCGCCCCAGCTCGTCGAGCGCGGCCGCGTCGCGCGATCCGGCGAAGATCGTTGCCGAAAGGCAGAACCGCACCGGCGCAGCGGGCACGACGACGCCCACCGAACAGACGCCGGCGTGAATGTAGCCATCATCCACCGCATAGCCGCGCTGGACCGCTTCGGCGACCTGACCCAGCCAGGTGGTGAAGCCCAGCGGGGTGCGCCAGCGCACCCTTGCGAAGCGGGCGGCGAGATCGTCCCGGCCCAGCGCTTCCGCCGCCGCCAGCGCCCGCCCGGCAGCACCCCCGCCCAGCGGTTGACGCTGGCCTTCGACCATGTGGATGCGGGTCTCCGCCCCGCTTTCGCCCAGCGCGATCAGCGACAGGCGCTCCCCGGCCTGCACCTGCCATAGCCCGGCGGTGGCGTCGTGCGCGGCAGCGAACCGCGCCAGCAATGGCCGGACGCGAGCGGCGAAACGCGAAACCGCGTTCGCCTGCAGCACCCCAAGATCGCCCCAACCCGCCGCCAGCCGGTAGCGCTTGCCGCCGGTATCGCGATCGACCGCCCCTTCGGCCACCAGCGTGCGCAGCAGATTCAGTCCGCTCGAGGGGCTGAGACCGGTTTCCCGGCAGATGTCGGACAAAGTCAGCGCTTCGCGCACAGCCAACAGGCGCAGAATGGTGAACCCTTGGGAAAGCGAGCGGACAGGACCGGACATGACGGCATCATATTTTTCATGATGATGAAAAACAATTCCCAATATTGAATTTATCCGCCTGCACGGTTAGCTTCGGCATCGAACCGACTGGAGAGAATCGTTGTCCGGAATCCTGGAAGGCAAGGTCGTCGCGGTAACGGGTGCGGGCCGTGGCATCGGTCGCGAAATCGCACTGCTCTGCGCCCGGCACGGCGCGGCCGTGGTGGTCAACGATCCCGGCGTGGCGCAAGGCGGCGACGGCGGGGATGCCGGGCCGGCGGACACCACCGTCAACGATATCCGCGCGGCCGGCGGCAAGGCCTGGGCCAACCTCGCCAACGTGGCCGATCCCAAGGCTGCCGCCTCCATCGTCGAGGATGCGGTGCAGCGGTTCGGGCGGATCGACGCCGTGGTGAACAACGCCGGCATCCTGCGCGACACCATCTGGCACAAGATGTCCTACGAGGACTGGACCAGCGTGATCGACGTCAACCTGACCGGCGCGTTCAACGTTTCCAAGGCGGCAACGCCCTATTTCCGCGAGCAGCAATCGGGCAGCTTCATCCACTTCACCTCCACCAGCGGGCTGATCGGCAACGTGGGGCAGGCCAACTATTCGGCGGCCAAACTCGGCCTTGTCGCCCTGTCGCATTCGATCGCGCTCGACATGGCGCGCTGGGGCGTGCGCTCGAACTGCATCGCGCCGTTCGCGTGGAGCCGGATGACCGCCTCCATCCCCGCCGAAACGCCCGAGCAGAAGCTGCGCGTGGAACGGATGAAGACGATGAGCGCCGACAAGATCGCCCCGCTGGTCGCCTATCTCGCCTCCGACGCGGCGAAGGACGTGACCAACCAGATATTCGCGGTGCGCAAGAACGAGATCGTGCTGTTCAACAAGCCGCGCCCGGTCCGTTCGATGGTCAAGCTGGAAGGCTGGACGCCCGAAGCGATCGCGGAGGAGCTGATCCCCGCGTTCCGCCCCGCCTTCGCGCGGGCCGACGAGGTTTCGGCCCACGTCTTCCCCTACGATCCGGTTTGAGGAGAGGCCCGGTGAGCACGGTGAACCCCGGCATGGATGCCGATGTCTTCGAACAGTTTCTCGACCAGCTGAAGCGCTACGTCCGCGAACGGCTGGTGCCGGCCGAAGCGGAGGTGATCGCCCAGGATCGCATCCCCGACGACCTGCTGGACGAAATGCGCGAGATGGGTCTGTTCGGCCTGACCATGCCCGAGGAATACGGCGGCGCGGGCATGAACGTGTCGCAGTATATCGAGACCATCCACACACTGAGCTATGCCATGCCGGCCTACCGCTCGATCGTGTCGATCAACCTCGGCATGGTCTGCTCCGCGATCAAGAACGGCGGCACGGAGGAGCAGAAGGCGACCTGGCTTCCGCGCCTCGCCGCTGGCGAGATCGCCAGCTTCGGGCTGACCGAACCGGGATCGGGATCGGATTCGGCGGGGCTGCAGACCACCGCCGTCCGTTCGGGCAACGGCTATGTGCTCAACGGCACCAAGCGCTACATCACCAACGCCCCCTTCGCGAAAGTCGCGCTGATCATGGCGCGCACCGCGAAGGAGAACCTGCCCCGCAACGCGCATGTCTCGGCCTTTCTCGTCCCGATGGACACGGCCGGCGTCACGGTGGGCAAGTCCGACAAAAAGATGGGCCAGTCCGGCAGCCACATCGCCGACATCATCCTGGAGGACGTGTTCGTGCCCGGCGACGCGTTGCTGGGTGGCGAGGAAGGCAAGGGCTTCGCCACGGCGATGCAGAGCCTCGACAACGGCCGCCTTTCGGTGGGCGCGGCGAGCACCGCCTATGCCCGGCGCATCCTCGATACCGCCGTGCGCTATGCCACGGAACGCAAGGCGTTCGGTGAACCAATCGCCAACTTCCAGCTGATCCAGGCGATGCTGGCGGACAGCCACGCCGAAATCTACGCCGCCGAATGCATGATGCGCGATGCCATCCGCAAGGCGGACGAAGGGCGCAAGATCCTGCTTGAAGCCGCCGCCTTCAAGATGTTCGCCAGCGAGATGTGCGGCCGCGTGGCCGATCGCTGCGTGCAGGTCCACGGCGGTGCGGGCTACCTCGCGGAGTACGAAGCCGAACGCTTCTTCCGCGACAGCCGCATCTACCGCATCTACGAAGGCACCACGCAGATCATGCAGCTGGTGATCGCCAAGCAGATGCTGCGCGATTTCGCCGCCGGCGCGCAAGGCTGAGGGGGACGCAGCGGGTGTACGATCTCCTTGGCGGCCTGTCGGTGATCGAGGCGTCGTCGTTCGTCGCCTCGCCCACCGCCGGTCTCTATTGCGCGCAGATGGGCGCGGACGTGATCCGCGTGGACCAGATTGGCGGCGGCCCGGATTTCCGCCGCTGGCCGGTCACCGCCAACAACGATTCGCTCTATTGGGAGAATCTCAACCGCGCCAAGCGGTCGGTCGCGCTCGATCTTGGCCGGCCCGAAGGGCGCGCGCTGCTGCAGGAACTGATCCGCGCGACGGGCCAGGTCATCACCAACTTCCCGGTTGGCGGCTTCATGGCGCATGACGTGCTGGCACAGGGCCGCGCGGACCTGATCACCGTGCGCGTGATGGGCTGGGCGGACGGTTCGCCCGCGCTGGACTACACGGTCAACAACGCGGTCGGCTATCCGATGATGACCGGCCCCGGGCCGGACCCGGTCAACCACGTCCTACCCGCGTGGGACCTGTTGAGCGGCGCCTATGCCGCCTTCGCGCTGCTCGCCGCGATCCGCAAGCGCGAGGCGTCGGGCGCGGGCGGCGAAGTGCGGATTCCGCTGTCCGACGTCGCCATCGGCACCGCCGCCAACCTCGGCAGCGTGGCCGAAGTGCTGTACGAAAACGCTAACCGGCCGCGCCTGGGCAATGCCGTCTATGGCCTGTTCGGACGCGATTTCATGACCGCCGACGGCGTGCGCACGATGATCGTGGTGGTTACCCCCCGCCAGTGGGCCAATCTCGTCACCGCGCTGGACCTTGGCGGTGCCATCGCCGCGATCGAGGCGGAACGCGGCGTGTCCTTCGCAAAGGACGACGGGCTGCGCTTCACCCACCGCGATGCGCTCTATCCCCTGTTCGAACGCGCGATCGGCGCGCGCGCGCACGCAGACCTGGCCGCCGCGTTCGATGCCGCCGGCATCGTCCATTCCGCCTATCGCACGATGCTGGAAGCGGTCGACGATCGCGCGCTGGTGGCCGACAATCCCGTGTTCGGCGCCTGCGACAACCCCAGCGGCTTTACCTATCCGGCGGCGGGCGCCTTCGCCACGCTGCCCCAGGCTGACCGCCAGCCGCCCCGGCCCGCCCCGCGCAACGGCCAGCATTCCGAAGAAGTGCTGGCCACGCGGCTCAACCTTTCGTCGGGCGAAATCGCCCGCCTGATCGATGCCGGCATCGTCGGCACCGCCCCAACCGGAGAATCCTGATGACCCTGCGCCGCGCCGCCATCGTCGCCCCGATCCGCACCCCCGTCGGCAAGTTCGGGGGCGCGCTGTCCGGCCTCACCGCCGGCCAGCTTGGCGCGGTTATCCTCAAGGCACTTGTCGAACGGACGAAGATCGATCCCGCGCGGGTGGACGATGTCGTCTTCGCGCAAGGCTATGGCAGCGGCGAAGCGCCGTGCATCGCGCACTGGTCGTGGCTGGCGGCGGACCTGCCGCTGGAGGTGCCGGGCTACCAGCTCGACCGGCGCTGCGGATCGGGCCTGCAGGCGATCGTCAACGCGGCGATGATGGTCCAGACCGGCGCTTCGGACGTCGTCGTGGCCGGCGGCGTCGAATCGATGTCCAACGTCGAGCACTACACCACCGACGTGCGCAAAGGCGTGCGCGCCGGCAGCCTGACGCTGCACGACCGGCTGACGCGCGGCCGCGTGATGTCGCAGCCGGTGGAGCGCTTCGGCGTGATCACCGGCATGATCGAAACGGCGGAAAACCTCGCCAAGGACTATGGCATCACCCGCGAACAGGCCGATGCCTATGCCGTGCGCAGCCATCAGCGCGCGACGGCGGCCTGGGCTGGCGGCCTGTTCGCCGATGAACTGGTGCCGGTGCCCGTGCCCCAGAAGAAGGGCGATCCGGTGCTGTTCGATCACGACGAAGGCTATCGCCCGGACGCCAGCCTGGAAACGCTGGGCAAGCTGCGCGCGCTGGAAGGCGGCGTGGTGACGGCGGGCAACGCCAGCCAGCAGAACGACGCGGCGGCCGCCTGCCTGGTCGTGGCCGAGGACAAGCTGGCCGAACTGGGCCTCGAACCGATCGCATGGTTCCATTCGTGGGCCGCCGCCGGCTGCGATCCCAGCCGCATGGGGATCGGCCCGGTCCCGGCGGTGGAGCGCCTGTTCGCGCGCACCGGCCTCGGCTGGTCCGACATCGATCTGGTGGAACTGAACGAAGCCTTCGCGCCGCAAGTGCTGGCCGTGCTCAAGGGCTGGGGCTGGAGCGAGGACGACAGCCGCAACGACATGCTCAACGTCAACGGATCGGGCATCTCGCTGGGCCATCCGATCGGCGCCACCGGCGGGCGCATCCTCGCCAACCTGACCCGCGAACTGGTGCGGCGCGGCGGCCGCTATGGCCTCGAAACGATGTGCATCGGCGGCGGGCAGGGCATCGCCGCGGTGTTCGAACGGGCGTGACGACGCAAGCCGCGCTGGAGGCCGCGCGCGCCTATCGCGCGGCGGCTCAGGGCGCCCTGGCCGACCGGCTGGCGACGCGGCCGATCGACGCCGAACAGCGCGCCGCCCACGGCTTCGCCTGGGTGGCGACGAGCGTGGCCGCGCTCGAAGCGATCCACGGCTGGCTGGCTGCCAATGACGACACCAACCCGGTCGACGCGCTGGTCGGCCGGCTGGCCTTCGCCGAAACGCTGGCCCAGCTCGTCGGCGGGCTGCCGATGGGGCAGAACGAGCTGTTCCGTCCGGCGGACCTTGGTCTGGGGCAAGCCGCGCGCGCGCTGGCGGAAGCGTGCGCCGGTCTGCTCGATGCCGATCACGCCGCCACGCGCGGCGCCCTCGTCGCCGCGCTTGCCGACGGGAAGTGGCCGAGCGAGACGTTCTACGATGCCGATCTCGACGCGATCCGCGACCAGTTCCGCAAGTTCACCGAGGCGGAAATCCTGCCGCACGCGCACCAGTGGCACCTCGCCAACGCGCTGATCCCCGATGCCACGGTGCAGGCGATGGCCGATCTCGGCACGTTCGGCGTGTGCATCCCCGAAGCGTTCGGGGGGCTGGGCCTCAACAAGCTGGTGATGTGCCTTGTCACCGAGGAGCTTTCGCGCGGGTGGATCGGTGCCGGTTCGCTCGGCACGCGCTCCGAAATCGCCGGCGAGCTGATCGCGATGGGCGGCACGGACGAACAGAAGGCGCACTGGCTGCCCCGCATCGCCAGCGGCGCGGTACTGCCGACCGCCGTGTTCACCGAACCCGATGTCGGATCGGACCTCGGTTCGTTGCAGACGCGCGCGCGGTTCGACGGCGAAGACTGGGTGATCGTCGGGGCGAAAACCTGGATCACCCACGCCAGCCGGTCCGACCTGATGACGCTGCTGGCGCGCACGGTGCCGGACGCGAAAGGCTATGCCGGCCTGTCGATGCTGCTGGTGCCCAAACCGCGCGGAACCGAGGCCGATCCCTTCCCCGCCCCCGGCATGACCGGCAGCGAGATCGAGGTGCTGGGCTATCGCGGGATGCGCGAATACGCGCTCCAGTTCGACGGAATGCGCGCGCCGGCCGACGCCCTGCTGGGCGGCGAGGAGGGCATGGGCTTCAAGCAGCTGATGCGCACCTTCGAAGGCGCGCGCATCCAGACCGCCGCCCGCGCCGTGGGGGTTGCCCGCCGCGCGCTGGAGCTGGGGCTGGACTATGCCTTGACGCGCCGGCAGTTCGGCAAGGCGATCGTCCACTTCCCGCGCGTGGCCGACAAGCTGGCGATGAGCCTCGTCGATTTCGTCATGGCCCGCGAACTTTCCTACGCCGCCGCGCGCGCCAAGGATTCGGGCAAGCGCTGCGATATCGAGGCCGGCATGGCCAAGCTTCTGGCGGCGCGCGCGGCGTGGTCCAACGCCGATGCCGCGTTGCAGATCCACGGCGGCAACGGCTATGCGCTGGAATACGAGATCAGCCGCGTGCTGTGCGACGCGCGCATCCTCAACATCTTCGAAGGCGCGGCCGAAATCCAGGCGCAGGTGATCGCGCGCGGCCTGGTGGGCGGACGCAATTGAAAGGCGGATCGAGCCGATGAGCGAATGGGCGGCATGGGTCGGGCGGGAGGAAACCCGCTCCGACCGGGTGGACGCGGGCCTGCTGGCGCGCTGGTGCGCCACACTCGACCGCGCGGCCCCGGTCGGCGGCGCGGCACCGCAGGGCCTGCACTGGTGCCTGTGCCTGCCCGATGCCCCCACCGCCGCCCTGGGGCCGGACGGCCACCCCCGCCGCGACGACGGCCCGGAGGGTTTCCTGCCCCCGGTGCCGCTGCCGCGCCGGATGTGGGCATCGAGCAAGGTCGAGTTCCTGCGCGCGCTGCGCGCGGGCGAAGCGGTCGAGCGGCGTTCGCGCGTGCTGTCGGTAACGCCCAAGCAGGGGGGATCGGGTCATCTGGTGTTCGTGGACGTGGCGCACGAGACGCTGGGCGATGGCGTGCCCGCCGTGCGCGAGGTGCAGTCGATCGTCTATCGCGAACCCGCGCCCGCCGGCACCCCGCCCGCCCCGCCGCCCCTGGGGGAAAGCCGCTTCGATCCTGCGGCATGGGATGCGGTGCGCACGGTGGAGCCGGATGCGGCGCTGCTGTTCCGCTATTCCGCGCTCACCTTCAACAGCCACCGCATCCATTACGACCGGCCTTACGCCACGGGCGAGGAAGGCTATCGCGGGCTGGTCGTCCACGGGCCGCTGACCGCCACGCTGCTGCTCGATCTCGCCCGGCGGCAGCTGGGCGACAACGTGCTGGAACGCTTCGCCTTTCGCGGGCTTTCGCCGGCCGTGGCGGACGAGCCGCTGCACCTTGCCTTCCGCCGCGCGGACGCGGGCTACGAAATGGGCGCCTATGCCGCCGATGGCCGCGCGGTGATGGGGGCGACCGCCGGATAAGGACGCTACAGCAGGATAAGGACGCGACGGCTACGGCGCCGCTTCAATCCAGCCGCACCTTGCCGCGCCCGGCCTTCACCGCGCCGCGCTTCTTCTTGCCTTCCAGCCGTGCGGTCTTGCCCACGCGGTTGAGGCGGGACTTGGCGCGCTTTTCCGGCAGGTTCGTCGATTCGCGCAACAAGTCAGCCAGGCGCTTGCGCGCATCCTCGCGATTGGCTTCCTGCGTGCGGTGGCTGCGCGCGGTCAGCACGATCTCGCCCTTCGCGGTGAACTTGCTGCCGGCCAGTTCCTTCAGGCGGTGGAACACCGGCGGCGAGAGGCGCAGCGCGAACACGTCGAGCCGCACCTGCACCGCCGTCGCCACCTTGTTGACGTTCTGCCCGCCCGGCCCGGCGGCCGCGATGAAACTTTCCTCGATCAGCGGCAGCGCCCGGGCGATGATCTGGTCGGCATCGTCAGCCAAGATCGAATCCCAGCGCGTGGAAATCCGGCGGCAAGGGCGACTGCGCTTCGATCGGCGGCTTGCCTTCACGCGGGACGGTGAGCGCGGCGGCGTGCAGCATCGTCCGCTTGGCACCCTTGCCGTTTCCGTACACGGGATCGCCCACCAGCGCATGGCCCAGCCCCGCCAGGGCGTGCACGCGGATCTGGTGGGTGCGGCCGGTTTCGGGGCGGAATTCCACCAGAGTCAGCGCGTCGCGCCGATCCACCACCCGCCAGTGGGTGACGGCGGGCTTGCCCTTCTTGGCCGGGATCATCCGCCAGCCGTCCTTTTCGGTGCTGACCTTGGACAGGCTGAGGCTCACCGTGCCACTTTCGCCCTCCACCGGCCCCGCGACCACGCCCAGATAGACCTTGCCCACCTGCCGCGCCTCGAACGCGGCGGAAAAGCGCTTCAGCGCCTTGGGATTGCGCGCCAGCAGCAGGCAGCCCGACGTATCGCGATCGAGCCGGTGGACCGGGAAAGGTTCGCGCTGGAAGCCGAACCGCAGATCGTCGAGATGATCCTCCAGGCACGGGCCGCCCGCGCGCGGCCGGTCGAGCGGCAGGCCAGCGGGCTTGTCGATGACCAGCGCTTCGCCGTCTTCAAACAGGATGGAGAAATCGATCATCGCGCAAAAATCCGTTCATGCTGGGCTTGGCGAAGCGCGCACGCCCGCGTGCCGTCTGCGTCCGGCTCGGGGTGAACCGCAACGGGCGGCAGGATCATACCACGGCGCCGGCAATGCGCCGCAAGGCTTCTTCCAAAGTCGCCTCGTCGGCCGCAAAGCTGATGCGGAAGCCGTCCCGGCCGCCAAATGCCGAAGCTGCGACCACGGCGACGCCGTGTTCCAGCAGATGCAGGCACAGCGCCTCGTCCGCGTTGGGGCTTTCGCCGCCGAAGCGCGCCATCAGCGGCGCGGCATCGACCATGCAATAGAACGCGCCATCGGGAACCGGGGTGGAAAGCCCCGGAATCGCGTTGATCGCGGCCACGCACAAGTCACGCCGCGCGCGGAACCGTTCGCGCCAGGCAAGCAGGAAATCCTGCGGGCCTTCGAACGCGGCAACGGCGGCGGCCTGGCTGATCGAGGCGGGATTGCCCGAGGAATGCGATTGCAGCCGCGCCATGGCGTTGATCAGCCACAGCGGCCCGGCGGCGACGCCGATGCGGAAGCCGGTCATCGCGTGGCTCTTGGACACGCCGGACACGGTCAGCACGCGATCGGCCAGGTCCGGGCATTCCACCGCCAGCGTGGCGTGTGCGCCCGCGCCATAGCGCAGCGGCGCGTAGATATCGTCGCTCATCACCAGCACGCGCGGGTGGCGGCGCAGCACCTCGCCCAGCGCGCGCAGTTCCTCGGCCGGATAGGTGGCGCCGGTGGGGTTGCCGGGGCTGTTGAGCAGCAGCCAGCGCGTGGCGGGGGTGATCGCGGCCTCGAGCTGCGCGGCGTTGATGCGAAAGCCCCCGTCCGCCCGCGTCGGCAGGTCCACCACCTCGGCGCCGGCGAAGCGCACGATTTCCGGATAGCTCACCCACCACGGACTGGGGATCAGCACCGCGTCGCCCGGATCGAGCGTGGCGAGCAGCGCGTGGAAGATCGCCTGCTTGCCCCCGGCGCTGACGATGACCTGTGCCGGCGGAACGACGATGCCGAGATCGCGCTCGAAATGGAGCGCGGCCGCCGCGCGCAGCCGGGCCGATCCGGCGACGGCGGTGTACTTCGTGTCGCCGGCGTCGAGCGCGTCCTTTGCCGCCTGGACGACATGGGCGGGCGTGGCGAAATCGGGCTCGCCCACCGACAGAGAGATGATGTCGCGCCCTTCGGCCCGCAGCGCCATGGCACGGTCCGTCATCGCCGTGGTGCGCGACGGCGCGATGCGCGCCAGCGCGCGGCTCAGGGTGGAGTCGGTCATGCCTGTTCGCCGAGCAGTCGCGCCGGCAGCAGACCGCGCAGCGCGTTGCCAATGAAGAAGCCGCCGGAAAGATCGGTCAGCGTCAGGTCGGTCTCCGCCGCGCGACCGCTCTCGATCAGGCTGCGGCGCAGCACGCCCGGAAGCAGGCCGAATTCGGCGCGCGGCGTGAGCAGCAGCCCCTCCCGCTCGACGAAAAGATTGGTGAAGCTGCCTTCGGTCAGCAGCCCGTCATCGCGCAGGAACAGTGCCTCGCCCGCGCCGGCCGCCTTCGCCGCGCGCAGCGCCGCTTCGTAGAAGCCGCGATCCGATGTCTTGTGGCGCAACCGCCAGTCGCCCTCGGCCACCGGCAGCGGCAGCACGGCGCACCTCACCGGTCCATTGGCGGGCGCGGGCAGCGCCGATGCCTCTAGCGCCAGCGCGCCGGCCTTCGACACCACCAGCCGCACTTTCGATGGCGCTTCCAGATCGAAGCACAGCGCGTGGATAGCGTTGCGCGCGGCATGGCGATCGAACGCGAAGCCCAGCGCCGCCGCACTCCCCTTGATGCGTTCCAGATGCAGTTCGAGCAGCGCGATGCCCTGCGCGGGATCAAAGGCCATCGTTTCGATAAGATCGGCATTGCCGGCGGACAGGCGCAAGAAATCCCCCTTTACCACGCATTCCCGCCATTCGCCCAGCATCGCGGAATCCGCCACGACCGCCGAGCCCACCCCCATGACCGCGCGGTCCGTCCGGGGATCGAGGCGCACTGTGCGGATTGCCACATTGAATGCCGCATCACCAGAGGGGTCGATCCGGCCGAACGCGCCACAATAGAGCCCACGCGCATCGCGTTCGGCCGCGTCGATCAGTTCCATCGCGCGAATCTTGGGCGCGCCGGTGATCGAGCCGCACGGGAAGATCGCCCGCACCAGTTCGCGCGCGCCGGTGCCCGCCGCCAGCCGGGCGCGCACGGTGGTGACCATCTGGTGGACCGTGGGATAGCTCTCGATCGCGAACGGCTGCTCCACCCGGACGCTGCCGGGCACCGCCACGCGCGACAGGTCGTTGCGCATGAGGTCCACGATCATCAGGTTTTCCGCGCGGTCCTTGGCATTGCCCGCCAGCCCGGCGCGGAACGCCTCGTCCTGTCCGGGCGTTTCGCCGCGCGGCGCGGTGCCCTTCATCGGGCGGACCGTGGCCAGGCCGTCCTTCAGCGCGAAGAACAGTTCGGGCGAGAACGACAGGTGCCAGTGCGATCCGTCCCAGCACACCCCGCCATAGCCGGCGCGCGCATCGCGGCGGATCGCGGCATAGATCGCCAGCGGATCGCCCTTCCAGCCCCCGCCCAGCGGAAAGGTCAGGTTCGCCTGATAGATGTCGCCCGCGCGGATCGCCTCCTGCACCCGATCGAACGCGCGGCCATAGCCGCCGATCGAGACTTGCGGGTCGAGCGGACCAAGGTTGCCGGGGCCTGCGCCGTGCCGCTCCAGCCAGTTCTCCACCGCATCGGCGGGAATGGTCTCCACCGCCGCGAAGCGCGCGAACCAAACCAGCGGCCCGGTCGCGCCGGTGCGCGCGGCGGCCAGCGGCATCAGGCGCGGCTCCAACGCCAGCCCGGCCTCATAGGCGATATAGCCGGCCCATTCGCCCGGTTCGGCACCGATCCGGGCGAGCGCCGGCGCCACGTCCTCCGGCCGGCGCGCGACCACGATCTCCAGCGGGTCGCGATAGACGCGCGCGTCGCTGGCCCCACCGTTGCGAGCATCGTCGCTGCGGGCATCGTCAAGCAGGATGAAAGGCGTCTGGTCCATGGCCGGTGGCGCGCGCTTTAGCGGCACACCGCCGCGGATGCAAAAACCTCTCGCACCGGGCGCCACCTGTTCGTAAACCCGTGGCGGGACCGGACGCTTTCTTGCGGGGACGACTGTTACATGGACGATATCTACCTTGGCCTCGGCGCCAACGGCGAACGGCAGGTGCTGCGGCTCGGCCGGGCCAACCGGCACGGGCTGGTCGCGGGCGCGACCGGCACCGGCAAGACGGTGACGCTGCAGGGCATCGCCGAACAGTTTTCCGCGCGCGGGGTGCCGGTGTTCCTGGCCGACGTGAAAGGCGATCTTTCGGGCATCGCCATGCCGGGCAGCCCCACCTTCAAGAACGCCGACAAGCTGGAAGCCCGCGCCAAGGAGCTGGGCATCACCGATTATACCTATTCCGACAACCCGGCGGTGTTCTGGGATCTCTATGGCGAAAGCGGCCACCCGATCCGCACCACGATCTCGGAAATGGGGCCGCTGCTGCTGGCCCGGCTGATGGGCCTGAACGAAACGCAGGAAGGCGTGCTCAACATCGCCTTCCGCTACGCCGACGAAAACGGCCTGCTGCTGATCGACATGGACGACCTGCAGGCGGTGCTGGTCGCCTGCGCCGAAAACGCCGGCGAACTCGCCACCAAGTACGGCAATGTCACCAAGGCCAGCGTCGGCGCGATCCAGCGCCAGTTGCTCGCCTTCGAAAGCCAGGGCGCGGACCGCTTCTTTGGTGAACCGGCGTTCGAGATTCACGACTTCCTCCGCACCGACGACAAGGGCCGGGGCCTGGTCAACATTCTCGCCGCGGAAAAGCTGATGCAGAGCCCCAAGCTCTACGCCACGTTCCTGCTGTGGCTGCTGTCCGAACTGTTCGAGGCGCTGCCCGAGGTGGGCGATCCTGAAAAGCCCGTGCTGGTGTTCTTCTTCGACGAGGCGCACCTGCTGTTCGACGATGCGCCCGAAGCGCTGTTCGACAAGGTGGAGCAGGTCGTCCGCCTGATCCGCTCGAAGGGCGTGGGCGTCTATTTCGTCACCCAGAACCCCATCGACATTCCCGAAAAGATCGCCGGCCAGCTGGGCAACCGCGTGCAGCACGCGCTGCGCGCCTTCACCCCGCGCGACCAGAAGGCGATCAAGGCGGCCGCGCAGACCTTCCGCATCAACCCCGATCTCGACGTGGAAAAGGCGATCACCGAGCTGAAAGTGGGCGAAGCGCTGGTTTCCACGCTGGATGACGATGGCGCGCCCGGTGTGGTGCAGCGCACGCTGATCGCGCCGCCGCGTTCGCGGCTGGGGCCGGTCTCGGCGCCCGAACGCGCGGCGATCCAGGCGTCCAGCCCGGTGGAAGGCAAGTACGATACGGCGGTGAACCGCGAATCCGCCGCCGAAGTGCTGGCCAAGAAGGCCGCCGATGCCGCCGCCGCCGCGCAGCAGGTGCAGGAACAGGGCACGGAGGCACAGCGCGCGGCGCCACGCCAGTCGCCGTCGCTGTGGGACAAGGCCGGCAAGGCGGCGATCGGTGCGGTGGCTTCGTCCGCCGGCGCGGTAATCGCGGCGCAGATCAGCGGCAAGAAAACCCGCGCTTCGCCCGTCGAATCCGGTCTCAGCGCTGTGGTCGGCTCGGTCGCCACCAGCTTGGGCGGCGCCGCGTTCGGCCGCTTCGCGCGCGGCCTGCTGGGCGGTTTGCTGCGCTGATCGCTCCGGCCTGAACGCCTCTATGCCCCCCATGTTCGACGAACACCATCGCGTGTTCGTCGAACGCGGTTGCGCATGAAACCGGTTAGGCCCTAGTCAGGTGCATTTTCCATTTCCGGAAAGGCTTTCATGCGCTCCTTGTTCCTTGCCGCGACCATGCTTGCGAGCTGTGCCGCGATTCCCCTCGCCCACGCCGAAACGGCCACCCCGCCCGCCGCAGCCATTCCCGCCGAAGCCGGCCCAATGCCTGCCGGCAAGCTCGACGGTTCGGTCGTGCCCTCCACCTACCGGCTGGACCTGACCGTCGATCCGGCCAAGGAGCGGTTTTCCGGCCACGTCGAGATCGACGCCACCAGCCGCAAGGCCAGCCGCTTCGTCTGGCTGCACGGCAAGGAACTGAAGGTTTCGCGCGTGACCGCCACGGCCAGCGGCAAGACGCTGACCGGCACGTTCGCGCAAGTCGATCCCACCGGAGTCGCGCTGCTGACCTTCCCCGAAGCGCTGCCCGCCGGCGCGGTGACCTTCGCCTTCGATTACGACGCGCCGTTCGGCGAAGGGCCGGCCGGCATGTTCCGCGTGAAAGTGGGCGACGACTGGTACAGCTGGACCCAGTTCGAATCGATCGACGCGCGCGCCGCCTTCCCCGGCTTCGACGAACCCGGCTTCAAAACGCCGTGGACGGTTACCCTGCGCACCCCCGCCGGCCTCAAGGCGGTTAGCAACGCGCCGGAAACCGCGACGCGGACCGAAAACGGCATGACGGTCCACACCTTCGCGCCAACGCTGCCGCTGCCGAGCTATCTCGTGGCGATGATGGTCGGGCCGTTCGCCACGGTTGAAGGCACCGTGCCGGCCACGCCGCAGCGCGCCACGCCGCTGCCGATCCGCGTGGTCTCGACGAAGCAGAACGCCGACAAGCTGGCCTTCGCGCTGGAAGGCACCAAGGGCATCGTCCAGCACCTCGAAGCCTATTTCGGCCAGTCCTTCCCCTATCCCAAGCTCGACCAGATCACCGCGCCGATCATGCCCGGCGCCATGGAGAACGCGGGCGCCGACCTTTACGAAGACTCCATCCTGGTGATGGACGACAAGGCATCGACCAGCCAGAAGCGCACCTTCGGCATGGTGGTGGCGCACGAGCTGGCGCACCAGTGGTTCGGCGATCTCGTCACCCCGGCATGGTGGGACGACATCTGGCTGAACGAAAGCTTCGCCAACTGGATGGGCTTCCGCATCGGCAACGCTTGGCGGCCGGACCTCAACATCGGCGCGGGGGCACTGGAAGAAGGCTTCGGCGCGATGAACATCGACGCGCTGATCGCCGGCCGGCCGATCCACCAGCCGATCCCGAAGAACGCGGACATCGACGCCGCGTTCGATACGATCACCTATGGCAAAGGCGGGCATGTCGTGGCGATGATCGCCGCGTTCATGGGCGATACGCGCTTCCGCGATGGCGTGCGCGGCTACATGGCCAAGCATCGCTATGGCAACGCCACCAGCGCGGACTTCTTCGGCGCGATGGCCGATGCGGCGGGTGATCCGCGCATCCTTTCGGCGATGCAGAGCTTCACCGACCAGCAGGGCGTGCCGCTGGTGACGTTCGCGGACGGCAAGAACGGCGCCTGGACGGTGACGCAGAGCCGCTACGTCCGATTGGGCACCCCCGCCCCCGCCACGCAATGGGGCATTCCGCTCTGCGCACGGCAGGGCGATGACCGCCAGTGTTCGCTGATGACCGGGCCGACGATGAAGCTGACGCTGAAGGGCAAGGGGCCGGTGGTGCCCAATGCCGGCGGCACCGGATACTATCGCTTCGAACTGCCGGCGGCCGAATGGGACAAGCTGATCGCCGGCGCGGCCAGCCTGCCCGGCGGCGAGGCCCAGGCGCTGGAAGACAGCATCGCGGCCAGCTTCATGGCGGGGCGCGCCACGCCCGCGCAAGTGATCGCCGCGTCCGCCGCGCTGGCCCGCAACCCGGATAGCTACGCCAGCGGCAACGCCACCTCGCTGCTCGAAACGATGGCTGCGCGCGGCGTGATCGACGAGGCGGCCAAGCCCGCGTTCCGGGGATTTGTCGACAAGCTCTACGCGCCGCAGCTTGAAGCGATGGGCTTTGATCCGCGCGCCGGCGCCCATGCCGGCGACGATCCCGACAAAGCGCAGCGCCGCGTGGCGCTGGTCGCCACCCTGTCGGACACCGCGCGCGATCCGGCGCTGCGGGCGCGGCTGACCACGGCGGCCGAGGGACTGCTGGGCGGCGACAAGGCCGCACTCGATCCCGCGTTCTACGGATCGGGGCTGCGCGCCTGGCTGGCGCAGAACAAGCTGGCCGGGGCGCAAAAGCTGGCGGACAGCGCGCTCGGGTCGGAAGATCCGGTGTTCCGCCCCAGCGCCCTGCGCGCCGTGGCGGCCAGCGGCGATGCCGATACCGCGCGCTGGGTGCTCGACGGGTTCAAGGATGCCCGCCTGCGCCCCAGCGAGCGCCTCAGCATGATCGCCGGCATCCTGGTGACGCCGGAAACGCGCGAGATCGGCTACATCTGGCTCAAGGCGCATCTCGAAGAGATGCTCAGCGGCTCGGGCGGCATCTTCCTCGCCGCGCGGCTACCTGGGACACTGGCCGGGTTCTGCTCGGTCGATCAGGCGAAGGAATTCGAGGCCCTGCGCCCGCGCTTCGCCGGCCGCAGCGGCGCGCTGGAGCTGGAACGCACCATCGAGCGGGTCCGCGATTGCGGCGTGCTCAAGGACGCACGCGGCGCGGAACTCTCCGCGGCGGTGGCGAAGATCAAGTAAGCCCAAATGCGGTGAGCATCACGCACCGCATTTGGGTCAAACCCGTGCGGCGCTTGAGCATTTCCAAGCGGTGATGCGTCAGCATCTTAGCAGCTTGGCATAAAACACCATCCCGGCACGCCCCGTGCGTGCCGGGATAATTCTGTCACGTAACAGGCAGGCGCAGCGTCGCCACCAGCCCCGCGATCCGGCCTGCCTCCACGCGATTGGCGAGTACCAGCGATCCGCCGTGCTGGTCGGCGATGGCCCGTGCCAGCGTCAGGCCCAACCCGGTGCCGCCGGTCGCGGTGTTGCGCGAGGCTTCGAGGCGCGTGAACGGCTCCATCATCCGGGCGATCTCGCCTTCGGGAATCCCCGGCCCGTCATCCTCGATCCGCAACACGGCCTCGTTGCCCTCGCGCACCAGCGATACCCGTGCGCGCTGACCATAGCGCAGCGCGTTGGACACCAGGTTGCGCATCGCGCGGCGCAGCCACGTCGCCCGCACCGGCAGCACGATGCGCGCGGTATCGCCCAGCGTCACATCCTCGCCCATGTCCTCGAACTCGTCGGCCACATCGGCGACGAGCGCCGACAGCTCGGTCATTTCCAGCGGATCAGACGGACGGCCTACCCGCGCCAGCGAGAGAATGTCATCGAGCGAGCGGTTGATGTCCTCGATCACCTTGGCCATCCGGCCGCGCTCGGCGTCGTCCTCCACCGCCTCGATCCGCACGCGCAGCGCAGCCAGCGGCGTTTTCAGATCGTGCCCGATCGCGCCCAGCATCACGTCCTTTTCGTCGAGCAGCCCGGCGATGCGTGCTTCCATCGCGTTGTGAGCCTCGATCAGGCGGCGGATATCTTCCGGCCCGCCGGGAACGAGCTGGCCATCGATGCTGCGGTCGCGCGCGAAGTCCTCCACCCGCCGCGTCAGCGCCTTGAGCGGCTGCGCGATGCGGCGCAGGATCAGCGCCACCGCGCCGATCAGCACGAGATAGAGCAGCACGGTCTGCCACAGCAACGAGATCAGCAACTGCCGCTCGCCCGCAGGCGTCAGGACGCGCGCGGACAGCCACGTGCCGTCGGAGCGCTTGAACGAGGCGATCACCAGGCGCGGCGGCGGTTCACCATTGCTGAAGGCGGCGAAGCGGTGGCGTTGCTGTTCCCACCATTCGGCAATCACGCTGTCCTGATGGGGATCGCGTTCGAGCACGACCACTTGCGACACCGCGACGCCCTGGTTTTCCAGCACTTCGGTCAGATTCTTCTCGGCCGCGGCGATGCGCCGGTCGCCGGGCTGTTCGGGGCTGGCGTTATCCACGCGCACGCGCAAGGGGCGTGGCAGCCGGTAGCCGTCATCGGGCGGCGGCGGACGACGCCGGAAGCCGGGCGCCCCCGGAGGGCCGCCTTCGCGCGCTTCCGGCCCGCGATCGCGCCGCATTCCGCCCCGTTCGCCGCCCTCCGCGCCATAGAGCGGAGGGCCCAGCAGACGGAAGGCGGCGGAGTTCACCAGCGCCCCCACGTGCCGTTCATGCTGCGCGCGCCAGATAAGCGCCGCCGAAAGACTCTGCGCGATCAGCAGGGCGATGGCGATGGCGAACAGCATCTGCCCCTGCAGGCTGCGCGGCCAGGGCACGAAACGGGAAAAGGCGCGGGGCAGGTCTCGAAACAAGCGACTACCCCCGCGACGCGATCTTGCGCACTTCGGTGGCCAGCATGTAGCCACCGCCCCAGACCGTCTGGATCAGTTGCGGATTGCGGCTGTCCACTTCCACCTTGCGGCGCAGGCGGCTGATCTGGTTGTCGACGGCGCGGTCGAACAGGTGTGCCTCGCGCCCCTGCACCATGTCGAGCAGGCGATCGCGATCGAGCACCTGGCGCGGATGGTCGAGGAAGGCCATCAGCAGGCGGAACTCGGCGGACGAAATCGCCACCAGCGCGCCTTCCGGATCGGTCAGCCGCCGCTTGAGCGGATCGAGCTGCCAGCCTTCGAATTCATAGACCACCGCGTCCGCCGGTTCCGCCGCCTGCCGCACCGCGCGCCGCAGCACGCTGCGCACGCGCGCGACCAGTTCGCGCGGATCGAACGGCTTCACCACGTAATCGTCGGCGCCGATTTCCAGCCCGACGATGCGGTCGGTCGCCTCGCCCTTGGCGGTGATGAAGATCACCGGGATCTGCCGCGCCTCGACCAGATGGCGGCACAGCGACAGACCGTCCTCGCCCGGCATCATGATATCGAGCAGCACGATGTCGAAGGCGGCTTCCACCAGCCGGCTGCGCGCCTCGGCGGCGGTGCCGGCTTGCGTCACGGCAAACCCCTGGCGGACGAGATAGTCCGCCAGGGGCTCGCGCAGGGCTGCTTCGTCGTCGACGAGCAGCACCCGGATCGGCGAAGTTTCATTCATGCGCTTCGCCGCTCCCCGTCATTCGCCCGGAGGGGGAGGCGGAGGCATGTCGCCGCCCGGGGCTCCCGGCCCGCCCGGCCCGCGGCCGAAGCGGGCGCGCATCGCATCGCGCGCGGCCTTGCGTTCTTCCTTGCTGATCTTGCCGTCATGGTTGGTATCGACCCTGTCGAAATGCGCCTTCACCGCCGCATCGTACTCGGCCTTGGTCACAACGCCATCCTTGTTGGCATCGGCCATGCGCAACACCATGCCCGGACCGCCCATCATGGCGCCATGCATACCAGGTCCGTCCGGACCGGGGCCACGTCCTTGCGGACCGCCGCGTCCGCCGCGATGCCAGCGGTGGCCTTCCTCGGGACCGGCTCCGGGGCCATCGGCGCGCGGGCCGCGCATGGCGTTGTGATGGGCCAGAAATTCGTCGCGGCTGATCGACCCGTCGTGGTTGGTATCGATCTCGTCGAACTTTTGCATGACCTTGGCGTCGCGATCGGCCTGGTCGAGCTTGCCGTCCTTGTTGACGTCGAGCTTCGCCCACATCTCGTCGGCCTTGGCCTTGGCTTCGGCCCAGGTAACGTCGCCCGCCGGACCTTCGGGGGCAGCGGCATAGAGGGCACCGGCGCCCAGCGCGAGCGCGGCGGCGGAAATGCCCAGAACAATCTTCTTCATCGATCCTGACTCCCGTGTGTTCGGAAAGGGGAGGACGTTGCGAGGCCGCCATGAAGGGGGAGAGAGGGAGGCACCCCTTCAGGGGAGGCTGGCGGCCTTCGCAACGACCATGAGCAGGATATAGGAGGCAGTTGTCGCGCAAATATCCCGGCGCCAGCCCGACATTGTCGTAATTTGTCGCGTTTGAGAAAGACCGTTCATTTGGCGGCAAGCGAAGGCCCCGCCCGGTCCCCTCACCCGTCGTTACCGTGCGCGATGCTCGGTTCCGACGCCCGCCGTGATAAACAGCGCCGATGCCTCGCCCGTGGCATCCGTGGCCACGATATCCGCAGTGTGCCACACGCCCGGCGGATTGATCGCATAGTCACCGGGCGCGAGCCGGACCAGCTCCAGCCGGCCGTCTGGAAATTCCTGATGCAGCACGATTTCGCCCGAGAGGCACAGTACCACCTCGTCGCCCGCCGGGTGCATTTCCCAGCTGTCCCAGCTTTCGGCGAACCGGAACAGGCTGACCAGCCGGCCTTCCTTCCCGTCATCGGCGTGGCGCGCAACATAGCCGGCGTACCACTCCATTCCGGTGAAGGCCGGCTCGGCCACGGCGCGCGCGCCGAGGCCGAGATGGACCGGGCTTTCCGCCAGCCGATGGCCCGCCCGGATCTCCTTCATTCCGGCGCCGCCATGAGGAAAGCATTGAGCTTGTTGCCATCGGGATCGCGGAAATAGGCGGCGTAGAACCCGCCATCGCCGCGCGGCCCCGGCTCGCCTTCGCAGGTGCCTCCGTTGGCCAGCGCGATCGCGTGCAGCCGGACCACCTGTTCCTTGTCCTTCGCCTCGAACGCCACCATGACGCCGTTGCCGACAGAGGCCGCATTGCCGTCGAACGGCTTCGTCAGGCCGATGCCCGCGCCACCGCCGGGTGCGCCCCAGGCGATCGCGCCGTCCCATTCCATCATCCGGCCCACACCCAGTTCGGCTGTCAGCGCATCATAGAACTTCGCGCCGCGTTCCAGGTCATTGGTGCCGAGCGTCACGTATCCGATCATCGAAACTCTCCCTTCAGCGAATCATGATAGATGGAACATAACACGAACAAACCGCCTCTCAAAGCGGTGCGCAGGCCCCTTCAAGCCAGATGCGATCGGCGCCTTCGAGCTGCGGCGAGAGCAGCGCGAGCGTACCCGCGTGGTATGCGTTCCACCACGCCCGCTCGTCGGGCGTCAGCAGGGCGACATCCACCAGGTTCCGGTCGATCGGCACATGCGTCAGCGTCTCGAAGCCATAGAATTCGCCTTCCGCGCCCTCGATTTCGCGCGGCTCAACCAGCACCAGGTTCTCGATGCGGATGCCGTAGGCGCCGGTCTTGTAGTAGCCCGGCTCATTCGACAGGATCATGCCCGGCATCAGCACCTGGCCCGTGCCGGCCTGCCCGCCCGCGGCCTTGGCGATGCGCTGCGGTCCTTCGTGCACCGACAGGAAGCTGCCGACGCCGTGCCCGGTGCCGTGCGCGTAATCCAGCCCCGCCGACCACAGGAACTGGCGGGCGAAGCTGTCGAGCTGGCTGCCGGCCGTGCCCTTGGGAAACACCGCCCGCGCCAGCGCGATATGGCCCTTGAGCACGCGGGTGAAGCGGTCCCGGACCTCGGCCGGCGGCCGCCCCGGACCGACCCATACCGTGCGGGTGATGTCGGTGGTGCCATCGACATACTGCGCGCCCGAATCGACGAGATAGACGCTGTTCGGCTCCAGCGTGCGGTTGGTTTCCTCGCTGACGCGATAGTGGACGACCGCACCGTTCGGCCCTGCGCCGGAAATCGTGTCGAACGACAGATCGCGCAGCAATCCGCCTTCGGCGCGGAACGCTTCGAGCCGATCGGCCGCCGCCAGCTCGGTCACGCCGCCGCGCGGCGCTTCCACCGAGAGCCAGTGCAGGAAGCGCGAAACGGCGGCTCCATCCCGCGCCTGCGCCGCGCGCTGGCCCGCCTTCTCGACCTCGTTCTTGATCGCCTTGGGCAGCACCACCGGATCGGTCAGCGCGATGGTCTTGGCCCCGGCGCGATCGAGCGTGGCGAAGATCGCCGCAACGGCCCGTTCCGGGTCGACCGCCACACGCTTGCCCGCCATCGCTTCCAGCGCGGGCACGAACCCGTCGCGATCATGGATGCGCACCGCGTTGCCCAGGTGCTGGACCAGCGCCGGCGTGACCTTTTCGGGCGCAATGAACAGATCGGCGGTGCCATCGGCGTGCGCCAGCACGAACGACAGCGCCACCGGCGTGCGTTCCACATCCGCGCCCCGGATATTGAGCAGCCAGGCAATCGAATCGAGCGCAGACACGACGACCGCGTCCAGCTTGCGCTCCGCCAGCCATTCGGCCACCGCCGCGCGCTTTTCCGACGCGGACTGGCCGGCGTGGTCATCGGCGTGGACCAGCGCCGGCGCGATCGACGGCGCGGGCCGGTCCGCCCACACCGCGTCGACGGGATTCGAATCGACCGCCACCAGCCGCGCCCCGCGCGAAGAGAGAGCACTCGCCACCGATTCCACCCACGGCCGGCCGTGCAGCCAGGCGTCATAGCCGATCCGCGCGCCTTCCGGCACGTGTTCCCCCAGCCACGCGGCGGGGCTGGTCTGCGGCACCGACTGATAGCTGTAGAGCCGGCCATCGACCTGCTCGCGCACTTGCAGGGTATAGCGCCCGTCGACGAAGATCGCGGCTTCATCCCTGAGCACGACCGCCGTGCCGGCCGAACCGCCGAAGCCGGTCAGCCACGCCAGCCGCTGGGCATAGGCGCCGACATATTCGCTCATGTGCTCGTCGGAAATCGGGATGACGAAGCCATCGAGACCGTCCTGCGCCAGTTGCTTGCGCAGGGCATCGAGGCGAGCTTCGTGAGTGTGCATCAACATGGGATCGTCCTGAATGAAGGCGGCCCGCCTTGCGGGCATCATGGAGGCAACATAGATGCGGGGAATGAGCATTGCCACACCTCCCGTCGCCGCGAAGAAACCGCAGAGCATCACGCACCATGGCATCACGGTCACCGACGATTACGCGTGGCTGCGTGATCCCGGTTATCCCGAAGTCACCGACAAGGCCGTCCTCGCCCATCTCGAAGCCGAAAACGCCTGGTTCGAAAGCCGCATGGCCGATCGCCAGCCGGTGATCGACGCGCTGTTCCGGGAAATGCGCGGGCGCATCAAGGAAGCCGACAAGTCGGTGCCGCAGAAGGATGGCAACTGGCTCTACTGGATCGAATTCGAGGAAGGCGCGGAATACAAAAAATGGTGGCGCCGCCCGGTGGGCGCGGCAGACGATGGCAGCGCCGACGAACTGATTCTCGATGAAGTGACGCTTGCCGAAGGGCTGGACTACTTCCGCCTGGGCGCGATCGCGGTTTCGAACGACGGCACGCGGCTGGCCTGGTCGGTGGACGACAACGGCTCCGAACGCTTCACCGCGCGGATCAAGGTGATCGCCACGGGCGAAGTGCTGCCCGATGAGATTCCCGGCACGCTGTCCGGCCTGATCTGGGTCGCGAACGATATGGGCCTCGTCTATTCGCTCGCCAACGAGAACTGGCGTACCGACAACGCGCGGCTGCACTGGCTGGGCCAGCCGGCCGAAAGCGACGTGGAACTGTACCACGAGGACGACGAGGGCTTCCGCGTCGGCGCCGCGCTTTCCGCCAACGAGAAATGGTTGATCGTCTCGACCGGCGATCACGAGACCGGCGAAACGCGCCTGATCCCCGCCGCCGACCCGCTGGCCCCGCCGATCCTCGTCAAGCCGCGCGCCAAGGGGGTGGAATACGACGTCGATGAGCGTGACGGCGTGCTCTACATCCACACCAACGATACGCACGAGAACTTCCGCCTCGCCACCGCGCCGCTCGCCGATCCGGGCAACTGGACCACGCTGATCGCGGGCAGCGACGATTTCTATCTGACCGGGTTCGAGCTGTTCCGCGATTTCTACGTGGTCGAAGGGCGGGTGCGCGGGCTGGACCGGATCGAAGTGCGCTACTACGACGATCCCGCCAGGATCGAGCCGATCGCGTTCCCGGAAGCGAGCTACGAGGCAAGCCTGGGCGACAATCCCGAATGGGCCATGACGGTGCTGCGCGTCGGCTACGAATCGATGGTCAGCCCGGCGTCGGTCTATGACTACGATGTCGCCACCCGCAGCCTCACCCTGCTCAAGGTGCAGGAAATCCCCTCCGGCTATGACGCCTCGCTCTACGATACCGCGCGGCTGGACATCGCGGCGCGCGATGGCACGGTGGTGCCGGTCAGCGTGGTCTGGCGCAAGGACCGCGCGCCCGGCGGGCCGCTGCATCTGTATGGCTACGGCGCCTATGGCATCGCCATCGGTCCGGGCTTCTCGACCTCGCGCCTCAGCCTCGTCGATCGCGGCTTCGCCTATGCCATCGCGCATATCCGGGGCGGCGACGATCTGGGCCGCGCCTGGTACAAGGCGGGCAAGCTGGAACAGCGCACCAACACCTTCAACGATTTCGTGGACGTGGCGAAGGGCCTGATCGCGCGCGGGTTCACCGAGGCGGGGAAGATCAGCATTTCCGGCGGATCGGCCGGGGGCGAGCTGATGGGCGCGGTGATCAATTCCGATCCCGGCCTGTGGGGCGCGGTGGCGGCGCACGTGCCGTTCGTGGACGTGCTCAACACCATGCTGGACGAAAGCCTGCCGTTGACCCCGGGCGAATGGCCCGAATGGGGCAATCCGATCGAGGACAAGGCCGCGTTCGAACTGATCCTGTCCTATTCGCCCTATGACCAGGTGCAGCGCCAGGCCTATCCGCCGCTGCTGGTGACGGCGGGCCTCAACGATCCGCGCGTGACCTATTGGGAGCCGGCAAAATGGGTGGCGAAGCTGCGCGAGCTGAAGACCGACGGCCACGAACTGCTGCTCAAGACCAACATGGGCGCAGGCCACGGCGGCAAGTCCGGCCGGTTCGAAAGCCTGAAGGAAACCGCGGAGGAGTTCGCCTTCATCCTGTGGCAGCTGGGCGTAGAGGCCTGAGGTCCAGCCCGTGAGCAACCGCCATCGCCTGACCTTCACCGCCGCGCCGCAGCACATCGACGAACTGGGCCACGTCAACAACGCGGTGTGGCTGCAGTGGGTTCAGGACATCGCGGTGGCGCACTGGGAAGCGGTAGCCGCGCCCGCACACCAGGCCGCCTATGTCTGGGTCGTGACCCGGCACGAGATCGATTATCGCGGCAATATCGGCGCGGGCGAAAGCGTGACGGCGGAAACCTTCATTCCCGAAGGCCCCACCGGCGCGCGGTTCGACCGGCGCGTGGACTTCACCAATGCCGCCGGCAAGGTGATCGTCAGCGCGCGCACCACCTGGGCGCTGCTCGACCGCGCCTCGGGCCGCCTGCTGCGCGTGCCGCGCGACGTCGCCGCGCCGTTCCTGCCGGAGGGTGCAAACCCCTGAACCGCATGGGAACCGTGCCCTGATTGCGCTTGCAATCCGGCCCTTGGCACCCCATATCCAACCCATCGCCCATTATCGTCTTGCACGTGGGTGTCTGAGAGACCGTCGCGCTCCCGCATTAGGCCGGAGCATGTCGATGGACCTGAATCATCTTCTTTATCACCACCAGCTCTCGATCATGCGGGCGGCATCGCTGCCCGCTGCTTCCAGGGCCGGCGCCTGCAGGCTGGTGAAGCACTATCAGACACGGATCGACCGGCTGCGCCACCAGATGGGTGTCTCTTCCTATCCCGACTGGTGCGGCGGCGCCGTCCCGGCGGGCGCGGTATCATGAGGGCCACGCGCGGAACGGGCCGCGCTAGTGCCGTTGCGCACGGTAGCAGCGGCATAAGTGACCCCCAGGCCCTCAAGCGGCGTGCCGAAGCATTCAACCTGGCCTTCGTGCTGCTGGGCGGACGCCGCGCGGCCAACGGCTTCCTGGATTCCGTGCATCCGGGCATGATCGACGTTCCCCGCCAGCGCGTCGGCGCGTCGGAGCTAGGCCTGATAGAGGTCGTCCGGGTGCTTCGCCGCCAGGCCTTGCGCGCCGCCCCATTGGAGATTCAACCATGACCAAGACCCCCACGGCGTCCAGAAAGCGTGCGCCCGCAAAATCCTGGACGGAACCGGTCGAAACCAGAGTCACGCGGGCGATGAACCTGAACCTGGCCGAACAGGACGTGATCGACCGGTGCCACCGCGAGGCGATCGCGATCAGCGCCATCGAAACGCTCCTGTCGGGTGGAACGCACCTGGTCTGCGTCACCATCGAAGGAGCCGACGAGGCGCGCCACCTGTTCAGGCAGGACGTCAATCTCGGGCCTGTCCGCCGGGCCTCGTTCCAGCGGGTCGATACACCCCGCTTGCGGTAAGTCCGGCCGCCCCCGGACAAGAGAACGCCCCGGGCTGCCTAGATCGACACCGCCTGCGTCAGCGGCTCGACCGGCTCGCCAGCCAGCAGATCGCGCACCGTGCGGTTGCGGCCGCTGCGCTTGGCTTCATAGAGCAGGCGGTCGCAGTGGGCATAGAGGCTGTCGAACGCCGCCAGGTCGGGGTTGTCGCCATCGTATTCGATCAGCCCCATGCTGGCGGTGACGATGCGGTCCAGCCCGGCCACCTCGGCCGCGACGCGCGCGGTGATCGCCCGGCGCGCGCGTTCGGCGCGTTCAGCGGCGAAGGGCCCCCGCAGCAGCAGCATGAACTCCTCGCCCCCCATGCGGATCGCGTGGGTATCGCGATCCCCGGCGATCGCGCGCGCGGTGGCCTTTAGCACCGCATCGCCCGTCGCATGGCCGTGGGTATCGTTGACGTCCTTGAAGTGATCGAGATCGATCACCGCCATGGTGCGAAAACCGCCTGACAGCAGTTCATCGAACCGACGCTCGATCGACAAGCGGTTGTTGAGCCCGGTCAGCGGATCGCGCCCGACGATGCCTTCCATTTCCTCGGCGCGGGTCATCGCTGAATCGCGCTCCTGCCGCAGCAGGATGAAGCGGCCGACGATGCCCACCGCCGTCACGATCACCTCGATCGCCAGCGCGAAGGAATAGAGCACCGATACATCGGGCGTGGCCGAACCGGGCAGGACATAGGTCACGATGCGCAGCAGGCCCACGCCCATCGCCGGTGTCCAGCCCAGCAGCGGATAGATCACCATCCGGCTGCCCTTGCGCCAGGCGTCGTACAGCGCCAGCGAGACGAGCCCGAGCGGAAACAGCATGTTGAGGTGGACCAGCGTGGTGGACCACACACGCAGGAACGGCGCCTGCGAGGTCGTGATCAGCCCCACCACAGCCACTACCACCGCCGCCTGCCGCATGAAGGCGCGCAGGCGCGGGTCGAGGCATTCCGGCTCCAGGAAATTCGCCGCGAACATCATCGCCGCCGCCGCCATCGCGGCGTAGCAGATGTTGGATATGATCGCTTCGGCCGGATCGTGGATGGTCATGACCAGGTGGATGAAGCCGGTACCGATCGCGGTCTGCGCCAGCATGGCCACCACCATCACGAGATGCCAGACCACGAACCGTTCCGGCAGCACGCTGTAGAACGCCACGTTGAGCAGCAACGGGACCACCAGCATCCCGCAGACGATGCCCAGCGCCGCCACGCGCCACAAGGGCCAGCCGGTGCCTTCGGGCGCGCTGTCCAACCCGGCTTCGGCGAAGATCGCCTTCACCCACGGGCGGTCGATCCGCACGACCACCTCGCGCGTGCGGGCCGTCACGTCGGGAAGCGCCATGCTCATCAGCGGCGCGGCTTCCAGATGGTGCGCCTCGGGCAGTGTGTAATCGATCGTCCGGCGCGCGCCATCGTCATCGATCGCGGTGATCGCGATCTTCTCGAACCGCACCGCATGGGTCACGAAACTGCGCGGCAGTTCGTCCTCGCTCTCGGGCAAGGTGAAGCGCAGGAAGGTGGAATCGGCGGCGATGTCCCAGCCGCCCGGATTGCACGACCAGCGGGCGGCGCGCGCCGCCACGGCGTCATAGCTTTCGCCGATCGCGGCGGCGGCATGGCACAGCCGCGCGCCCTCGACCGGCGCGGCAAGTGCCACGGCCGGCACAAGCCAGCCCAGCAACGCTGCCAGCAGCACAAGGATCTTGCGGCCCGGGACCATCCCCGAAGCCTAAGCCCATGACGTTATAAGGGCGTTAACTCAGTGAAGAATTTCGGCGGAAGACACGAATTCGTAACCCAGTTCGCGCGCCACGGCCTCGAACGTGACCTTGCCGGCATGGACGTTCAGCCCGGCGGCAAGGTGGGGATCGGCGCGCAGCGCCGCGCGCCAGCCCAGATCGGCGATGCGCAGCGCATGGGGCAGGGTCACGTTGTTCAGCGCATAGGTGCTGGTCCGCGCCACCGCGCCAGGCATGTTGGCCACGCAATAGTGGACGATGCCATCGACCAGATAGGTCGGCTCGGCATGGGTCGTGGCATGGCTGGTCTCGAAGCAACCGCCCTGGTCGATCGCCACGTCCACCAGCACCGCGCCGGGCTTCATTGTGCCGAGCATGGCGCGCGTCACCAGCTTGGGCGCAGCCGCGCCGGGGATCAGCACCGCGCCGATCACGAGGTCGGCCTCGGCCACGCTCTCGGCAAGGTTGGCCGTGTTGGAAAAGCGGGTCTTGGCCCGGCTTTCGAAATGGATGCCCAGCCGTTCGAGCACTTCGGGATCGCGATCGAGAATGGTCACGTCCGCGCCCAGCCCCACCGCCATCTGCGCCGCGTTGAAGCCGACCACGCCGCCGCCGATCACCGCGACCTTGCCCGGCATCACCCCCGGCACGCCGCCCAGCAGCACACCGCGCCCGCCATGCGCCTTTTCCAGCGCGGTGGCGCCGGCCTGGATCGACATGCGCCCGGCCACCTGGCTCATCGGCTTGAGCAGCGGCAGCGTGTTGCCGGCGCCGGTCACCGTCTCGTAGGCGATCGCGGTCACGCCCGAGCGCACGAGATCGGCGGTCTGTTCGGGATCGGGGGCAAGGTGCAGATAGGTGTAGAGGATCTGGCCTTCGCGCAGCATCGCGCGTTCGATCGCCTGCGGTTCCTTTACCTTCACGATCATTTCGCAGCCGTCGAACACCGCGCGGGCATCGGGCTGGATCACCGCGCCGGCCGCCTCGTAGTCGCGGTCGGTGGCGCCGATGCCCAGGCCCGCGCCCTGTTCCACCCACACCTCATGGCCATGGGCGGCAAGTTCGCGCACGCTCTCGGGCGTCAGGCCGACACGGTATTCATGATTCTTGATTTCGCGGACGGTACCTACGCGCATCGGAGTTCTCCCGCAGGGTCGAAAGTCCTGCAAAGACTACGCCGGAATGCGTAGAAAGTTTCACCAGAATGTATCTTCCGAACCATTCGCGATAATGATATTTCCCGATTTATAACCCTTGCGCGGGAAATTTTCGCATGGATCGAGCGGACGTCGCCTTGATTGAAGCGCTGCAGCGCGATTCGTCGCGATCCATCGCGGAGCTTGCGGAGGTGACCGCGCTTTCGCCTTCCGCCTGTCATAGGCGCATTCACGCGCTGCAGGCGCAGGGGATCATCGCCGGCTACAGCGCGCGCATCGATCCGGCCCGGCTGGGACTGACCATGCTCGTCTTCGTCGAGATCACGCTGACCAGCCAGAGCCGCGAGGCGATGGACCGCTTCGAACGGGCGGTGGGCGATTTCGACGACATTCTGGAATGCCACCTGATGTCGGGATCGGCCGATTACCTGCTGCGCGTCGCCGCCGCCGATCTCGCCCAGTACGACCGCATCCATCGCGATTGCCTGGCCCGGCTGCCCGGCGTTTCCGCGATGCGGTCCAGCTTTTCGCTGCGGCAGATCAAGCGCTTTGCGGGCTATCCGGTTCCGCATCGCTGACATCGGCCGGCGGCGAGACCTTGCGGCCCCGCTTCTTGCGGCCGCTGTCGACCAGCACCAGCGAGCTGCCCGGCTCGTTCATCCCGTGTTCTTCGCGCAACTGCAGCTTGAACGCATCGACCGCCGCTTCATCGGGCAGATGCGCCACCGGATAGCGGGCGACGATATAGTCGTCCTCGCGATCCAGCACGGTGATGAAGCGCGCCGCGCTTTCCGCCAGCCGCGTGACGTTGAAGCCACCGGCCAGGAACCAGTTCAGGCGGTTCCAGCTGGTGATCGGCCGATAGCAATGCCGGCACAGGCTGCTGACCGAACCGTCGGGCTCGCGATGACGCTTGCGTTCGGGTTGGTGAACGCGGGTGAACCAGCACTGGGTCAGAGCTTCCATGACAACCACTCGCCTTTCGACGACGTGCGTTATCCCTTGCGACCGCCCCCCAACGACCAACGGACTTCGCCGCACTGATAGGGGTTAATACGCGGAAACCTTTAAGACTCGCTTAAGTGCGGGCAGTCGCGGTCAGACCCCGGCGCCAATACCGGGAACTTGATAACGTCGTCATTGCGAGCGTTAGCGAAGCAATCCAGGGTGTCGGGTGCGGCTCTGGATTGCCACGGGGCTTCGCCCCTCGCAATGACGATGGCGGAAAATAAAGGCCGGTCCTAAAGCGGGTTGCCGTCGCGATCGCGGTATATCTCGCGCCGGCCGACATGGTTGGCGGGGCCGACCAGACCGTCGGCTTCCATCCGCTCGATCCATTTCGAAGCGGTGTTGTAGCCCACGCCCATCTGGCGCTGGATCCAGCTGGCCGAAGCCTTCTGGCTTTCGAACACCAGCTGGCAGACCTGCCGGTACTTGCGGTCTTCCGGATTGTCGGACGCGGCATCGATGTCGTCGAAGCCGAAGCCGCCGTCTTCCGGTTCCTCGGTGACCGAATCGACGTATTCGGGCGATCCCTGGGCGCGCCAGTGGTCGGCCACGCGTTCCACTTCCTCGTCCGAGACGAACGGGCCGTGGACGCGTTTGATCGGGTCGGTGTTGGGCTTGTAGAGCATGTCGCCCTTGCCCAGCAGCTGCTCGGCGCCCTGTTCGCCCAGGATGGTGCGGCTGTCGATGCGGCTGGTGACGGCGAAGCTGATGCGCGTGGGCAGGTTGGCCTTGATGACGCCAGTGATGACGTCCACCGACGGGCGCTGCGTCGCCATGATCAGGTGGATACCCGCCGCGCGGCTCTTCTGCGAAAGCCGCTGGATCAGCACTTCGATTTCCTTGCCGACGGTGACCATCAGGTCGGCCAGTTCGTCGACGATGACCACGATCTGCGGCAGCGTCTTGTAGTCGAGCTGCTGTTCCTCGAACAGTTCCTCGCCGGTATCGGGATCAAAGCCCACCTGGATTCGCCGGCCCAGCGGCTTGCCCTTGGCTTCGGCGGTGCGGACCTTCTCGTTGAAGCCGGTCAGGTTGCGCACGCCCACCGAGGACATCATGCGGTAGCGCCGCTCCATTTCCTCCACCGCCCATTTCAGCGCGCGCACGGCCTTGGCCGGCTCGGTCACCACGGGCGAGAGCAGGTGCGGAATGTCGTCGTAGCTCTTGAGTTCGAGCACCTTGGGATCGACGAGGATCAGGCGGCACTGCTGCGGCGTGAGCCGGTAGAGCAGCGAGAGCAGGATGCAGTTGAGGCCGACCGACTTGCCCGAGCCGGTGGTGCCGGCGACCAGCAGGTGCGGCATGGTGGCCAGATCGGCCACCACCGGTTCCCCCGCGATGTCCTTGCCCAGGATGATCGGCAACAGCGCCTTCGCATCGACGAACTTGTCGCAAGCCACGATCTCGCGGAACGAGACCATGTCGCGCACGGCGTTGGGCAGCTCGATGCCCATCACGGTGCGGCCGGGGATCGAGGACACGCGCGCCGAAATCGCGCTCATGTTGCGGGCGATGTCGTCCGCCAGGCCGATCACGCGGCTGGCCTTGATGCCGGGGGCCGGCTCCAGCTCGTACATCGTCACCACCGGCCCGGTGCGGACGGCGGTGATCTCGCCCTTCACGTTGAAATCGTCGAGCACGTTCTCGAGCAGGCGCGCGTTGCGTTCCAGCGCCAGCTTGTCGATTTTCGGCTGCGCACTCGCCGGCGCTTCGACCAGCAGGTCAAGGCCCGGCAGCTCGTATTCCGAGAACAGATCGCCCTGCCGTGCCTTGGCGTTGAAGGTGGCGGGCGCCGTCGCGCGCGATGGATCGGTAATTTCGGTCGGCCGGCGTGGCGCAATCGCGGTTTCGACATCCAGCGGGGTTGATGGCGTAACCGTCGACGCCTCGCGCCGCTCGGCCTTTTCCTTTCTGGAAACGGGCGTCGCAGGGGCATCCGCATCATCCGCCGCTTGCGGCGCGCGCGCCGGCAGCAGACGCGGGAGGCGGAACATGCGTGCCCAGTCGAACGCGAACACCCGCCCCGCGATCAGCGCGCCAACGCACAGCGCCACCAGCGCAACGGGAAGAATGATCCAGCCCTCGGCAGGCCCGGCAAGGTGGGCGACGGCGCGCACGGCCGCCGCACCGATCAGGCCGGTAAGGCCGCCCATGCCGGCGGGCAGGCCGAATCGCGGCGCGGTGAAAGCCAGCGCCAGCGTCGTGCCGATCAGCACCATCGCCACCATCAGCAGGCCGGTCGGCCGCAACCAGCCCGGATCGGACGTGGGGTCTTCGTCCTCGTCCGCGTCGATCAGGTCGCCGGCCGCTTCCCACAGTCGGCGCGCAAACACGAACAACAGCGGCAGCAGCAGCACCGAAGCGGCGCCGAACAGCATCAGCACGCGCTCCGCCGCCCAGGCGCCGGGCAGCCCCATCCAGTTTTCGACCGGCCCGCCGGCTGCGGTGCTGCCCGAAGGGTCGGTCTGCGTGTAGCTTGCCAGCGCCAGCGCCAGGAACAGCATCAGCGCGAACAGCGCGGTGCCGCCGATCAGTTCCAGGCTGCGACGCAGGCTGCGGCGCAGAACCGCGCGCCAATCCGCGCCCGCCCTTCCTGGAATGATTGCACGAGATGCCATGATGACCCTTGTCCCTTTCGCCCCATCATGCGCCGGAAGGGGAGTCACCGTCAAGAATCCAAGGGAATCCAGCGAGTCCCACGATCACGAAAGGCCGTCGATGGCGGCCCAGCCGTGGCTGCGCAAACGCCGCGCCCGCCGCCGGTTCATCCCGCCAAGCGCGATCACCGGCACGGCCGACAGCGCCGCGAGCAAGCGGAACCGGACCGGTCCCAGCACGCGCGCGCCGGGGTGGCTGCGCGTCGCGAACACGGGAGAGAGCAAGACCGCATCCGCCCCGGCGCGGGCCGCATCGCGCAGTTCCGCCAGATCATGCGCGGTCGCCAGCCGCAGGCCGCTGGTGCGCCGGCCCAGCCGCGCCGACGCGCCATAGACCCCGTCCGCGCCCCATGCCCGCGCCTCCACCGCCGCGCCCGAGAGGAGAATGGAGTGGCCGTGCCGCCGGCAAAGCCGCCGCAACGCCCCGAATCGCACCCGGCGCGCGGCCGGTGCAAGGTGGTAGTGCCGGAACACCAGCCCGCTTCCGCGTGGCAGGCGGCCCAGCGCGCGTTCCAGCGTGGCATCGTTGCGCGCATCGCTGAGGAGGAGGATCCGGGGGACGGGGTAGCGCTTCGCCATGCGCGCGCTATAGCACCGCGCCATGAGCCAGCCAGCCACTCCGCTTGAAGACATCCGCGCCCGCATCGCCCAGGCCGAACGAATCGCCGGGCGCCCAGCGGGCGGGGTCACGCTCGTCGCCATTTCCAAGACCAAGCCGGCCGAGGCGATCCTGCCGCTGATCGCGCAGGGACAGACCGTGTTCGGCGAAAACCGGGTGCAGGAAGCGCAGGCCAAGTGGCCCGCGCTCCGCGAGGCGCATCCCGCAATCGCGCTGCATCTTGTGGGCCAGCTTCAGTCGAACAAGGCCGAGGACGCGGTGCGGCTGTTCGACTGCATCCATTCGCTCGACCGGCCAAGCCTCGTCTCCGCGCTGGCCCGGGCGATGGACAAGGTCGGCCGGCGGCTGCCCTGCTTCGTGCAGGTCAACATCGGGGAAGAGGAACAGAAGGGCGGATGCGCGATCGCGGACCTGCCGGCGCTGCTGACGGAGGCACGGGCCGCCGATCTGCCACTGGCGGGGCTGATGTGCGTGCCGCCGGCCGGGATCGAGCCCGCGCCGTTCTTCGCGCTGCTCGACAAACTGGCGGACGACAACGGCCTTCCCGGCCGCTCGATGGGCATGAGCGACGATTTCGAGACCGCGATTATGCTGGGCGCGACGCACGTGCGCATCGGGAGCGCGCTGTTCGGCGCGCGATAGGGCGGCCCTCCCCGCGTGGGCGGGAAGGGCCGGCCGGTTACTTGACCTGCTTGACCGTCTTCTTCTCGGGCGCGACCGAGATGCGCAGCGTTTCGCCGTTGTGGCCGGGGAAATCGGTGAACATCGCTTCGACCAGGTTCGGCACCAGATAGGGCAGACGGTTCGATTGCGAGGCCGCCTCGGCCTTGCCCTCGAACAGGCGCTTGCCATCGGCGCGGCTGTCGATCTTGAGGTCGATCCCGCTGGTATAGACGGTCACCACATCGACCGAGTTGTAGCCGCCGCCCCAGAAGAACGGATCGTACCAGCCGTAACCCCAGCCGCGACGACCATAGAAACCGCCGCCACCGTAAAAGCCGCCACGGCCCCAGAAGCCCGGGCCATAGCCGCCGTACCACGGCCCCCAGAACGGATCCGGGCCGACGCCGGTGGTGCGCACGCGATCGCGCCCCTGGTCGACGCCATAGTCGAAGTGGACGATCAGGTCGGCATTGTCGGGGCTGGCGGCAGGCACGTAGCCCACCTTCTGCAACTGCGCCGCGACCAGCGAGGCGTATTGCGAAAACTCCAGACCGCCCTGGTTGCGCGGGTTTTCGGCAACGATCGCGAACGTCTGTCCGGCCGGGGCGGGCAACTGGCTCTGGAAACGGGAGACCTTGGCGTCAAAGGTCGATGCGCAGCCTCCCAGACTGGCGAGAAGCAGCGGCACGGCAACCAAGGCAAGTCCGCGATTCCGCTTGGTATTCTTGTTCATTCAACGCGACTCCTGTGAGCGGCCCGGCTGCCCCGGTTCAGGCGGACGCACCTGTCTTAGCACGACATCCCGATAGCCGGGAGGTGCTGAATGCGCGTTGAATGGCGCCGAAACATTTCGTGACCGGCGGGAAACTTATGGTCCGAACCGGGGGCTGTTCCACCACGGGACAGCCCCCGGTCCGCACCCGTCAGCGTACCAGCCCCAACGCCGCGTAAGCCGCGTCCAGCGTCGGCACCGCCAGCGCCCGCGCCTTTTCCGCGCCCTTGCGCAGGACGGCGTCGAGCACCGCGCGATCCTCGCGCAGTTCGCGGTAGCGGGCCGCCATCGGCGCCAGCTTATCGACCAGCAGTTCGCCCAGCGCCGGCTTGAACGCGCCGAAGCCCTGCCCCGCGAAATCGCGCAGGACATCGGCGGCAGTGACGCCGGCCATCGTCGCGTAGATGCCCACGAGGTTCGCCGCCTCGGCGCGCCCGGCCAGCCCTTCGACCTCGCCGGGCAGCGGTTCCGGGTCGGTCCGGGCCTTCTTCACCTTCTGCATGATCGCGTCGGCGTCATCGGTCAGATTGATGCGGCTCATGTCCGAAGGATCGGACTTGGACATCTTGGCCGAACCATCGCGCAGGCTCATAATCCGCGCCGCTTCGGGCGGGATGATCGGTTCGGGCAGGGTGAACACCGGCGCTTCTTCCGATGCGAAGTCGTTGTTGAACTTCTGCGCCACGTCGCGCGCCAGTTCGAGGTGCTGCTTCTGGTCTTCGCCCACGGGGACGTGAGTCGCCTGGTAGAGCAGCACGTCCGCCGCCTGCAGCACCGGATAGGTGAACAGCGCCACCGATGCGCCTTCGCGGTTCTTGCCGGCCTTGTCCTTCCACTGCGTCATGCGGTTCAGCCAGCCCATGCGCGCGGTGCCGTTCAGCAGCCATTGCAGTTCGGCATGCTGGGGCACCTGCGCCTGGTTGAACAGGATCGACCGGTCCGGATCGATCCCGCAGGAAACCAGCGCGGCCACCATCTCGCGCGTATTCGAAGCGAGTTCCGCCGGGGTGTGCGGCATGGAAATGGCGTGGAGGTCTGCCAGGAAATAGAGGCAGGTCGCGCCTTTGGCGGTCCATTCGTCCTGCATCCGCACCCAGTTCCGGATCGCACCCAGGTAATTGCCGAGGTGAAGATTGCCCGTGGGCTGGATACCGGAAACGATACGCATGGAACGTGCCTTATGTGGTGCGCCTGCGCCGCAGGAGAAGCCGCAGGTCGTCCTTCGAGAATGCCCCGAGCAGGACGGTGGCGAGCCCATAGACCACGCCGCCCGCCGAAACCAGTGCGGCCAGCGCCAGGCAGCGCACGATCCACGTCCCGTGGACGTAGGGCGTCAGCGCATCCTGCGTCAGCCACAGCACCACGCCCATCGCCAGCGCCGCCAGCGCCAGCCGGGGCGCCCGCCGCCGCAGGCGCGCGTCGGCGGCGAAATGCCCGCGCGCGACCAGCGTGCGATAGAGCAGCCAGACGTTTACGGTGGACGCCAGCGCCGTCGCCAGCGGCGGCCCGATGTGCTTGAGCGGCACGATCAGCAGCAGGTTGCCAACCAGGTTCACCACCATCGACAGCGTGGCATAGCGCACCGGCGTCTTCGTATCCTGTCGGGCATAGAAGCCGGGCGTCAGCACCTTGACCAGGATGTAGCTCGGCAGGCCGATCGAGAAGGCCGCCAGCGCCTGCGCGGTGAAGTGCGTGTCCTGCGCCGTATAGCGGCCATAGCCGAACAGCGCGGCCGCGATCGGCTCGCCGCTGACCACCAGCGCGACCGTAGCCGGCAGCGTCAGCAGCAGCGCCAGCTCCATGCCCCGGTTCTGCGTTTCCATCGCCTCCGCCTCCGCGCCCGCGCCAAGCTGGCGCGAAATGGTGGGCAGCAGCACGGTGCCGAGGCCGATGCCGATCAGCCCCAGCGGCAACTGGTTCAGCCGGTCGGCCATGTAGATATAAGTGACGGACCCGTGGGCCAGCAGCGAGGCGGCCAGCGCGGTCGAGATGACGAGGTTGATCTGCACCGCGCCCGCACCGGCGGCGGCTGGCCAGATCAGCGCCATCAGCCGTTTCACGTCCGGATTGAGCCGCGGCAGGCGCAACCGCAGGCTGACGCCGTTCTGGCGGCAGGCCCACGCGAGCCACAGCAGCTGGAGCAGGCCCGAAACCGAAACCGCGATCGCCTGGTTGCGCGCGGTCACCAGCGGATCGTGCGAATGGAACAGCAGCAGCGCGGCGATCAGCGTCAGGTTCAGCAGGATCGGCGCGGCGGCGTTGACCCAGAACTTGTGCAGCGAATTGAGAATGCCGCCGAACAAAGACACCAGGCTTATCAGCATCAGGTAGGGAATCGTGATCCGCGAAAGCTGCACCGCGAAGGCGAACTGATCGGGACTAACCCCGTTGAACCTGCCCGAAAGCAGGAACGTGACCGGCCAGGCGAACACTTCGAGCAGCACGGTCATCGCCAGCAGCACGGGCAGCAGCACCGCCAGCGCCTGTTCGGCGAAATGCAGCCCGTCCGGCAGCCCCCGCCCTTCCGGATCGCCAACCTTCTGGTTGAACATCGGGATGAACGCCGAGGCGAAGGCGCCTTCCGCGAACAGCGCGCGGAACATGTTGGGCAGGCGGAACGCGACCAGAAACGCGTCCGACGCGAAGCTGGCGCCGATATAGCGCGCGAACAGGCTGTCGCGCACCAGCCCGAGCACGCGGCTGGCGAGCGTGAGCCCGCCGATGGTGCCGGTGGCCTTGAGGAGGTTCATGGCCTTGTCATGGCCGCTTCAGGGCTCCGCCCGACCGACCGGCACGCGCCGGATCAGGCGTTGCCGACCGGATCGCCCGCGCCGGCTTCCTCGGCCTGGCGCTGCGAAAGCTGCTGGAGATAGAGCCCGTTGAAGTCGATCGGCTCCAGCATCAGCGGCGGATAGCCGGCATCGCGCACGGCATCGGCGATGATGCGGCGGGCGAAGGGGAACAGGATGCGCGGGCCTTCCGCGTACAGGAACGGATGCGCCTGATCGTCGGGCACGTTGCGCATGCCGATCAGGCCGCCATAGGACAGTTCCACCAGGAACGCGGTGCCCTGCGCGCCCTTGGACGTCACGTTGATCTTCAGTTCGATCTCATGGACGTCCTGCGCGATGCTGCGCGCGCCGATGTTGAATTCGATCTGGATATCCGGCGCGTCCGTCCACTGGTAGCTTTCCGGCGCGTTCGGATTTTCGACCGAAAGATCCTTCACGTATTGCGAGATCAGCCCGATCGCCGGCGCGGTATCCTCGCCGTTCGGGGCCGGCTGGCCGAGGTTCAGATCGCTGATGATATTGCCTTCGTCGGCCATGTCCGTGCTTTCCTGCAAGAATTGCGGTTCTTTCCGGCGGGCGCGTAGCATCATGGCGCTGGCGCGGCAATCCGGGCCAGGACAGGGACGTTGCGAACCGCACGAAAGCGGCGTTGCAGGCGTGTGACACCTCTTTCACGAAAACGGCCGCGTGACGGAAACGGCTGGTCGTCCATATGTTGTTCATTTGTAATTCGTACCTATTTGAGGCACGATGAACCGGTGTCGGGGAGATATGGCTCCCGGCGCCCGCTTCTTGGGACAATGAGTGTGGTTGTTGAAATTGTCATTCTGGCGATGATCGCGGCTTTCCTCGGCCTCCGGCTCTATTCGGTGCTGGGGCGCCGTCCGGAACAGAACGAGGAACCGCTGCGCCGCCGTGTGGAACAGCCTGATCCGTCCAGCGCGCCGCGCACGCTGGCGCCCAAGCTGCCGGAAAAGGCGCCGGTCGCCCTCCGCCCGCAGACCGCACAACCCGTTGAGTTCACAGGATTCGACCAATCGGCAGAGGCCGGCATTCGGGCCATCATCGGCGCCGACCGCCGGTTCGATGTCGGCCTTTTCCTGGTGGGTGCGCGCGGCGCTTATGGCATGGTGCTGGAAGCGTTCTGGCGCGGCGACAAGGAAGCGCTCGGCCAGTTGTGCGACCGCGATGTCTACGAAGGCTTCGCCGCTGCGATCGATGCGCGCCTCGCCGCAGGCGAAACGCTCGATTCGCGCCTGATCCGAATCGAGGAAGCGAAGATCGTTTCCGCATCGTTCGACGCGCCGGTTGCCCGCATCACGGTCCGCTTCACTGCGGATATCGCGTCGGTTACCCGCAATGCCGATGGCGTGGTGGTGGCCGGCTCGCTTGATGACGCGATCGAAAGCCGCGACCTGTGGACGTTCTCGCGCGATCTGACCTCGCGCGATCCGGACTGGCTGCTCGACGAAACCGACGAGGGGTAATTTCCCATGCTGCGGCGCCGCACGGCGGGCCTGCTTCTGGCACTGGCCCTGCTGAGCGGGTGCGTGCGGCTGATCCCGGGAACCACGCCTCCCCCTGTACCGCCCGTCGGCACCACCGCCGCGTCGTCCACCCTCATCCCTGGCCCCCACCCCGGATCGCTGGGCATGGACGCGGGGAGAGCGTCCGACGCGCTCGCGGCCTTCGTCACCAGTTGCCCGCGCCTTGTGGCCCGGGCCGATACCAGCGGCCTCACCCGCCCGCAGGACTGGTCGGACGCCTGCAACGCCGCCCCCGGCTGGCCCGCCGCCGACGCGCGGCGCTTTTTTGCCACGTTCTTCGAGACCGCGAAGATCGCCGACGGATCGGCGTTCGTCACCGGCTATTACGAACCGGAAATCGCCGGGGTGCGCACGCGTCAGCCGGGATTCGACGTTCCCGTCTATAGCCTGCCGCCGGACCTTGTCCGCGCAAAGCCCGGCGATGCTCCGCCCCTGCCCGACGGGCTGCAGCCCAAGGGCCGCTATGACGAGAGCGGGCGGTTCGTGCCCTATTACAGCCGCGCCGAAATCGAGGACGGCGCGCTCGCCGGCAGGGGACTGGAACTGGCCTGGGCGGCCGACCCGATCGCGTTCTTCTTCCTTCAGATTCAAGGATCGGGGCGGCTGCGCGCGCCCGATGGCTCCGTCATCCGGCTGGGTTATGCCGGACAGAACGGGCTGGACTACACCGGGATCGGATCTCTGATGCGCGATCGCGGCCTGATCGGAACCGGACCGGGCCGGTACCCCGGATCAATGCAGGGCATCGTCCAGTACCTGCGCGATCATCCCGCCGAAGGCCATGCGCTGATGCGCCAGAACGCGAGCTGGATCTTCTTCCGCGAACTCACCGGCCCCGGCCCGGTCGGCGCGCTGTCCGTGCCGATCAGCGGCAGGACCACGCTCGCCGCCGATCCGGCCTTCGTCCCGCTGGGCGCGCCGGTGTGGCTCCGCACCGACCGGCCGGAAACCAACGGCCTGTGGGTGGCGCAGGATACTGGCGGCGCGATCCGGGGCGCCAACCGCTTCGACAGCTTCTGGGGTGCCGGCGCGGACGCCGCGACCATCGCCGGCGGGATGAGCGCGCATGGCGAAGCGCTGCTGCTGCTGCCACGCGGCACGCTGGAGCGGCTGGGGCGCCGATGAAACCGCCGCGCGGCCTGTCGCCCGAAGAAGCGGCGCTCTGGCGCAAGGTGGCCGAAACGGTCACGCCGCTGCATCCTGCCCGGCGCGCGCCACTGCCATCGCCGGACGCGGCGGACACGCCCGTTTCCGCGCCGCCCGCACCGGTCCGGAAGGCGAAAGGCCGTGTGCCACCGCCCCGGCCCGTTCCGGCTCCGGCACCGGCAGCCGCTCCCCCGCCGCCGACCCGCAACGGGCTCGATTCGAGCTGGGATCGCAAGCTGGCGCGCGGCACGATCGATCCGGACGTGACGATCGACCTGCACGGCATGGGGCTGGACGCGGCGCATGGCCGTCTCGTCAACGGCGTGGGGCAGGCACTGGCGATGGGCGCGCGCGTGATCCTGCTGGTCGCGGGCAAGCACCGGCCGCGCGACGACCATGGCTTCCACAGCACCGACGGACGCGGCGAACGGCGCGGGGCGATCCGCGCCAAGCTGCTCGACTGGCTGGCGGCCAGCCCCTATGCCGAAAGGATCGCCGCCGTCCGCCCCGCGCAACAGCGCCACGGCGGCAGCGGCGCGGTCTACATCGTCCTGCGCCGCGCGCGGTAAGGCCGTGGCCAGTCAGGTTCGGTAGTCAGGCCAGCGCCGCGCGCACCACGCGATCGTAGATGCGGGTCAGCACGGCCAGGTCTTCCATCGCCACCGCCTCGTCCGTCTTGTGCATCGTCGCGTTGCACAGGCCGAATTCGATCACCGGACAAACCGCGCGCAGGAACCGCGCATCCGATGTTCCCCCGCTGGTGGAAAGCTCGGGCGCAAGGCCGGTTTCCGCCGCGATCGCCTCGCTCAGCAGTGCCGAGAACGCGCCGGGCAGCGTGATGAAGCTCTCGCCCGAGATCACCGCATGAACTTCGACGCGGTGCCGTTCACCGATAGCGTTGACCCGGCCGACCAGTTGCTCGCCCGAATGGAGATCGTTGAACCGGATCGAGAGCCGCGCGGTGGCCTGCGCCGGGATGACGTTGGTCGCCGGGTTGCCCACGGTGATGTCGGTGATTTCCAGGTTCGAAGGCTGGAACCAGTCGCTGCCCCGATCCAGCTCCAGCGCGTCCAGCTCGGCCAGCATCGCCACCAGGCGCGGGCAGGGATTGTCGGCGAGATGGGGATAGGCGACATGGCCTTGCGCCCCGCGCGCCGTCAGCCACAGGTTGACCGATCCGCGCCGGCCGATCTTCACCGTATCGCCCAACCGGTGGACCGAGGTCGGTTCGCCCACCAGGCACAGATCGGGCTGGGCGCCCACGGTGTTCATGTGTTCGATCAGGGCCACGGTGCCAAAGCGGGCCGGGCCTTCCTCGTCCCCGGTGATGATGAAGCTGATCGTGCCGGCCTCGGCCGGAATGGCGGATACCGCCGCCACCATCGCCGCGATCGAGCCTTTCATGTCCACCGCGCCGCGCCCGTACAGCAGATCGCCGCGCCGTTCCGCCACGAAAGGCGCGCTGCTCCAGCCCTCGCCCGGCGGCACTACGTCGACATGGCCCGCAAACGCGAAGTGGCGGCTGCCCTGCGGCCCCTGGCGGATCGCGAAAAGGTTTTCCACCGGCCCGTCCGGCGGATCGCCAGCGATGAAGCGGTGCACCGCGAACCCCAGCGGTTCGAGCATCGCCTGAAGTGCATCGAACACCAGCCCGGCGGCCGGCGTGACGCTGGGGCATTCGATCAGGCGTTCGGCGAGAAGGACGGGATCGGTGGTCATCGACGCGGCCTTACGCGATGCCCGCGCGCTTGGCGAGCCGGGAACCATCCGCAATCACGCGGCGGCGGAAGGCCCGTCGAACTGTTCGATCGTCCATTCCTCCTCGCTGGCGGCGGCCACCCAGGCCCGCACCCATTCGTGATCCCAGATCGCCTGCATATAGGCCACGGCGAAGCCGGGCACCGGCACGCCATAGCTGAGGAAGCGCGAGACGACCGGCGCGTAGATGATGTCAGGCGCGCTGAACGTGCCGAACAGGAACGGCCCCCCCTTGCCAAAACGCGCCCGCGCTTCGGCCCACAGGGTGAGGATGCGCACGATGTCCGCCCGCACCTCGTCGGTCACGGCCACACCCTGCATCCGCTTGCGGATGTTCATCGGCAGTTGGCGGCGCAGCGGCAGGTAGCTGGAATGCATTTCGGCGACCATCGACCGCGCCATGGCCCGCGCATCGTCCGCGCGGGGCCAGAACCGTTCGCGCCCCACCTTGTCGGCCAGGTATTCGATGATGGCCAGGCTGTCCCACACGACCGCGCCATCCGGCCCGTCACCGTCCCACAGGATCGGCACCTTGCCCGACGAGGGCGCGAGATCCTCGGCCTTGCGGGCCTCGTCCCAGTCCTCGCCATAGAGCGGTACCGTGATTTCCTCGAACGCCAGGCCCGATTGCTTGCAGGCCAGCCAGCCCCGCAGCGACCAGCTCGAATAGTTCTTGTTCCCGATGATGAGCTTCATGGCCGCCCTTTCGCACCTGCGGAGGGCGTAACCGTTCATGCTGGGCCTGTCGAGCATGAACGGGCGAGCGGCCGACTGGCGCAATTGTGCCTTGCAAACAATCATAAAGCCGGGTCGCCCAGCGGCGCCCCGGCTTTATCACGCCCGCGAACCAGCCTTCGCGGGAAATGCCCGGAAGCGCCCCGCAAGACGCTTCCGGGAGGTGTTCAGAAGCGATAGGCCACGCCGGCCAGGACCTGATGACGGTCCCACTTGCCGGTGCCCTGGCTCGCATCGTTGTAGCGGTATTCGAGCCGGGTCGAGAAATGCGGCGTCAGCGAGCGTTCCACGCCGCCACCGACGACCCATGCGTCACGGTCTTCGCCCGCGTTGGCATTGGCCAGATAGGTGCGGGCGCGGATGCTGGAATAGCCGCCACGGGCATAGACCAGCGTCTTGTCGTTGACGAGGTAGCCCGCGCGGACGGTCAGATCGATCGAGCGCTTCGGATCGATGGTGACGCCCGGGCCATAGACGTTGTCCTGGATGCCCCAGTTGATGCCCGCCTCGGCGCCGACGACGACCTTCGGGTTGATCTTGTGGTCATAGCCGATGAAGCCGCCCAGCTCGAAGGAATCCTTCTTGCCGTTCACGCCCACGGCGCCGACATCGGTGTTGATCCCGCCGATCTTGTCCTGGTTCCAACCGGCCTGCACGCCCACGAAGGGCCCGTTGAAGGGTTCGGCCGAGGCCGGAGCGGCCAGCCCGATTGCCAGTGCGGAAGCCGCGGCGGAAACAAGAAAAGTCCTCATATTCAATCTCCTGCAAGACGAGGCGCGTAGCTCAGCGTCTCGGCGGCCCATGTAGTGCGGGCGCAGGCGATTGGGATTGGCATTAGGTCGAAGAAGATGTTCGACCTTTCCCGAACTTGACGGGTTTGCGACGAAGCCGGGATTGGCGGTCAACCCGGCGGAGCGCAGGAAAATCGTCTGCGCGTATTTTGCACCTGCCGCACCCGGGCGCGCGGGATCACCGCCGCGCGGCGCCGCCATGCGTGCCCCGTAGCACGCCAGACATGCGTTCAGATTTCGGAATCTTCCAGAACGGCCGCGCGCAGATCCTCGATGCCCAGCTTCAGCTCGGACGAGGTGACCAGCACTTGCGGATAGGCGGCCGTGCGCTTACGCGCCGCCGCCTGCGTATCGGCCAGCACTTGCGCCAGGTCGGTGGCCTTGATCTTGTCCGCCTTGGTCAGCACCACGCGATAGCCAACGCCCGCCTCGTCGAGCATCTGCATCATCTCGTCATCGACCGGCTTCACGCCGTGGCGGCTGTCGATCAGCAGCAGCGTGCGCTTCAGCACGACGCGGCCGCGCAGGTAATCGCGCACCAGCCGCCGCCATTGCTCCACCACCTTGGGCGGAGCCTTGGCGAAGCCGTAACCGGGCATGTCGACCAGCCGCAGGCGTGTGGGCTCGCCCACTTCGAAGAAGTTCAGTTCCTGCGTGCGCCCCGGCGTGACCGAGGTGCGCGCGATCGACTTGCGGCCGGTCAGAGCGTTGAGCAGCGAGGATTTGCCGACGTTGGACCGCCCGGCAAAGGCGATCTCCGGCACTTCGGGATCGGGCAGGAACTTGAGCGCCGGGGCGGACTTCAGGAAGTCTACCCGCCCGGCAAACAGCAACCGCGCGCTTTCCAGAAGGTCCGCGCGGGCTGCCTGCTCCTCGGGCGAGAGCGCGGGAGACGAGAGCGCGGGTTCGCTCACCGCGCCTTCGGCTTCTTGTCGCGCGCGGCTGCGCGGTCGATGTCCTGCTGGTCCTTCGACGCCTGCGCCTTCAACTGCGGGTGGCGGCTGTAGAGGTACTTCTGCTGCCCGATGGTGAGCAGGTTGGACGTGATCCAGTAGATCAGCAGGCCCGCCGCGAACGGCGCCATCACGAACATCATGATCCACGGCATCATGCCCATGACCTGCTGCTGCGCCGGGTCCATCGCCGCCGGCTGGAGCTTGAACTGCAGCCACATGGTGATGCCGAGCAGGATCGCGAGGATGCCGATGCCCAGGAAGCTGGGCGGATCGAACGGCAGCAGGCCGAACAGGTTCAGCACGTGCAGCGGATCGGGCGAGGAAAGGTCCTTGATCCACAGCACAAACGGCTGGTGGCGCATTTCGATGGTCAGCACCAGCACCTTGTACAGCGCGAAGAACACCGGAATCTGCAGGAAGATCGGCAGGCAGCCGGCAAGCGGGTTGACGCCCTCCTGCTTGTACAGCGCCATCACTTCCTGCTGCTGCTTCTGCTTGTCGTCCTTGTAGCGTTCCTGGATCGCCTTCATCTTCGGCTGGATCGCGCGCATCGCCGCCATCGAGGCGAACTGGCGCTGCGCCACCGGGAACATCATGCCGCGCACGATCAGCGTAAGCAGGATGATCGCCACGCCAAAGTTGCCAACGGTGCGGAACAACGCATCGAGCAGCCAGAAGATCGGCTTTTCGAACCAGCGGAACCAGCCCCAGTCGATCGACAGCGACAGGTTGGTGATCCCCGCCTTCTCATAGCGTTCGAGCGTGGCGTTTTCCTTGGCCCCGGCGAACAGGCGTACGGTCTGGCTGGCCTGCTGCCCCGCCGCGACGGTGACCGGGTTATAAAGCAGGTCGGCGCGGAACAGGCCATCGCCCAGCGCGCGGAAATCGCCCTGCGCCTGCGTGCCGCCATCGGGAATCAGCGCGGAGAGCCAGTAGATGTCGGTAAAGCCGATCCAGTTCGGCTTGCCCTTGGGCGTGACCGTGCCCGTGCCGATCACGTCCTTGTAGTTGTTGCTGAAATCGACCGAACCATCGAACGCGCCGATCGGCCCGGAATGCACGTTCCAGGTATCGAGGCTGGCGGTGCGGTCGGTCCGGTTGACGAGCGCGAAGGGGCGCACCACCACCGGCGCGCCACCCCCGTTGGCCACCGTCTGCGTGGCCGTGACCATATAAGCATCGTCGATCGCGTAACGGATCGCGAAGGTCTGCCCCGTCGGGTTGGTCCACTTGAGCGTGACCGGGGTCTGCTGCGTCAGCTTCCGGCCATCCGCCTGCCAGACCGTGTTGGCATCAGGGGCCTGCACGCCCTGCCCGACCCAGCCGAACTGCGCGAAGTGCTGCGCCGGCGTGCCGGCGGGCGAGAACAGGCGGACAGAGGCGCTGTCCTTGGCGATGGTCTCGCGATACTTGTTGAGCGTGAGGTCATCCAGCACACCGCCGACGAGGTTGATCGAGCCCTTGACGCCCGGCGCCTCGATCGCGACGCGCTGCGACGAGGCGAGCGCGAGCTTGAGGTCCTGCTTTTCCAGCGCAACATCGGCGGGGTTGAGCAGGCCACCTTCGCGCGTCGGCTTGGCAGGCCGCGCATCCGCACCGGCCGGCGCCGGGGAAGCGCTGGCGCTAGCGACGGGCTTGGCAGGCTGCGGGAAGAAATACCGCGTGCCGAGATCCCAGCCGAGCAGCAGCAGGGCCGTGAGCGCCACCGCCCAGATCAGATTGCGCTGATTTTCCACTCTGCCTCGCGTTCTTGTCTTTGCTTGCCTTGCAGGAAGATGCCCGGTGGACCATGCGACCGCCGGAACATCGCGTCTCAGGGCACCGGATCGTAGCCGTGGCCGCCCCAAGGGTGGCAGCGCAATAGCCGCTTCGTCGCCAGCCAGCCACCCCTAATCGCGCCGTGCTTCTCGACCGCCTCGATCGCGTATTGCGAGCAGGACGGCATGTAGCGGCAGGAGGGCGGAAGCACCCGCGAAGGGCCAAGCTGCCAGCCCCGCGCGATCAGGATGAGCAGGCGTTTCATCATGGCCGGCGCTCTTTGCCGCCCGTTGCCTTGCCATCTGCCGCCTTGCCGCCGCGGGAGCGCCGGCGTGGCGGATCGCCCTTGCCGGCGGCGGCCCGTGCCAGCGCCTGCGCCAGTTCCTGCCGCAGCAGCGCGAAATCCCGCTCGACCCCGCCTTCGCGGCCGATCAGCACGTGGTCCGCGCCGGGCACGCCAATGGCCGGGAGCGCGTCGCGCAGCAGTTCACGGAACCGGCGTTTCATGCGGTTGCGGACCACCGCGTTGCCGATCTTCTTGGTGACCGTAACGCCGAACCGCATCGCCCCTTCGGGGTGCGAAACGGGGTTCACCAACAGCACGAATCCGGGCCTTGCGACCCGGATCCCGCGATTGGCTGCCAGGAAATCCGCACGCTTCGCCAGCGTGGCGGGCTGCTTGCGCGGAACAGCCGGACCGGGCACGTCAGCCCGGATGCCGTCCGCGCAAGTCCGGTCGGCGATCAGGCCGAAAGGTTCTTGCGGCCGCGGGCGCGGCGCGCGCGCAGCACCTTGCGACCACCGACAGTGGCGGTGCGGGCGCGGAAACCGTGACGGCGGGCACGCACGAGGCGGCTGGGCTGGAAAGTGCGCTTCATCGCTAAACTCTTCTCGCTCGAATCTGCAAAAGGACACCGCCGCCGCAAGCGACGGGCCGGAATCAGAGGGCGGCCGATACGCAAGCATGGCCCGCGCGTCAAGCATTCCCGCGCATCATGGCCGCTGACGGCGCCATCCATGGCCCGCCCCATCAGCCGCATGGCCGCTATTGTAGCGCCATCCGCGTTCCGTTAGGCCCTGTCCATGGGTTCAGCGCCAAATCCCCAAACCGCCCCGATCGGCATCACCTCCCCGCCGGGCGGCGGCAGATGGCGCCGCAATGCGCCGCGCACGTCGGTCTTCGCCTTGTTCGGCGTGGTCGCTCTGGCGCTTCTGGGCGCTTTCGTCCTGATCTTCGCGACCGTGGAGGCAGAACGGATCCAGCGCAGCCAGGCCGCGCGCACTTCGACCGTTCTGGTCGCCCTCAATGGCGTCGTGGGTGCCACGCTCAACGGAGAAACGGCCCAGCGCGGCTATTTCATCACCTATGACAAGCGCTACCTCGCCCCCTACTGGCGCGGACAGAAGGCCTACGAGACGGAGATCGCGCGGGTGCGGTCCAGCCTAGGGGCAGAGGCCACGCAACAACAGACGGAACTGGTCGACGAGATCGAGCGGCTGGGCGATGCCAAGTGGGCCGAAATGGGCGCGACAGTAACGCTGGTGGCCAGAGGCGAGATCGCCGCGGCGCATGCCCGCATTCTCAGCGACGAAGGGCAACTCGCCATGGACGGGCTGCGCGAGGCGGTCGGACGCCTGGAGACGGTGGAGCGCGCGAGGCTGGCGGACGCCAGCCACCGCGCCGCGCGCACCGAAGCGCGGATCGTGCCGCTGCTGTCGCTGCTGTTCGCGGTGATCGTCTGCGCGCTGGCGCTGGGTCTGTGGCAGACGGTGCGTATGAGCCGCGCCGAGGCCGCCGCCGCCAATGCCGAAGCGATCGCGGAGGCGCGTGACCGTGCCGACCTGCTCGCCAAGGAACTGAACCATCGCGTGAAGAACCTGTTCGCGGTGATTCTGGCGGTGGTGAAGATGTCGGCGCGGGGCGATACCGCTGCCGCGCCCGCGGTGGACCGGATCAGCAAGCGCATCCATGCCCTCGTCACCGCGCACGACGTGACGCAGGGTGGCGACGGCGCGGAGGCCGATTCGCGGGTCGACCTGGCCGACCTGATCGGCAAGACGATCGCGCCCTACCGTTCCTCTGGCGAACGCTGCGTGCTCGATGGTCCGGCCCTGGCCATTGACGGGCGACACGCCATGCCGCTGGGCCTGGTGCTGCACGAAATGGTGACCAATGCGGTCAAGTACGGCGCATGGGCGCGCGCCGGGGGGCTGCTGGAAGTTCGCTGGCAGGATGTGGACGGCCGCGTGCGGCTGGTCTGGCGCGAGGAAAGCGAGAACGCCCCGCCGCCGCCCGAAGGCGGCAAGCCGGAACGCGAAGGCTTTGGATCGATGCTGATGCGCAGCTCGGCCCGCCAGCTCGGTGGCACCATCGAACGCCGCTTCGAGACGGCCGGCATCGTGATCGAGATCGACTTCCCCAGGGTGGGCTGACAGGAACGGCTTCCCCAACCCGGGGGAAGCCGTCCTTCCGGTTACCGGTGCTTGGCCTCGCGCGTGGACTGCACCATGCCGGGCGTGATGAAGCCCAGCGGCCCGGGTTCCATCGCGCGCTTCTTCAGTTCGCCTTTCATCCGGGCGTAGTCTTCCTCCATTTCCGGCGTCACCGTGGCGCGCGAATGTTCGAGCGCATCGGCGAAATCGGCGGCGTTGACCGTTTCCACCCCGCCGCCCGCGCGGCGAATGGCGTTCAGGCCGGCGCGGCGCACCACGTCTTCCAGATCGGCGCCGGTGAAGCGCTCGGTCTCCGCCGCGATGCGATCGAGATCGACATCGCCGGCCAGCGGCATCGCCTTGGTGTGGATGCGCAGGATGCGCGCCCGCCCCTCGGCGCTGGGCGTGCCAACATAGACCAGCTCGTCGAAACGGCCGGGGCGCAGCAACGCCGGATCGACCAGGTTGGGCCGGTTGGTGGCGCCGATCAGCACCACCGACTGCAATTCCTCCAGACCGTCCATCTCCGCCAGGATGGTATTGACCACGCGCGCCGTCACCTGCGGTTCACCCACCCCGGTGCCGCGCGCGGGAACCAGGCTGTCGATCTCGTCGATGAACACCACGCAGGGCGCCACCTGCCGCGCGCGGGCAAACAGCTTGGCGATCTGCTGTTCGCTTTCGCCGTACCACTTGCTGAGCAGGTCGGAGGATTTGATGGCGATGAAGTTCGCCTCCGCCTCCTTGGCCACCGCCTTGGCCAGCAGCGTCTTGCCGGTACCCGGCGGGCCATAGAGCAGGAAGCCCTTGGCCGGCCGGATGCCGAGGCGGTGGAACGCTTCGGGCGTCTTCAGCGGCAGTTCCACGCCTTCGCGCAGCTTGTCCTGCGCCTCGTCGAGCCCACCGATGTCGCTCCAGCCGATCGTGGGCGCCTGCACCATGACCTCGCGCATCGCGCTCGGCTGCACGCGCTTGAGCGCCTGGACGAAATCGTCGCGCTCCACGCGCAGCGCGTCGAGCACTTCGGGCGGGATCGTCTGCTGGTCGAAATCGAGCCGGGGCATGATCCGGCGCACTGCCTCGATCGCCGCCTCGCGCGCCAGCGCGGCAAGGTCGGCGCCGACAAAGCCGTGCGTGGTCCGCGCCAGTTCGCGCAGATCGACATCCTCCGCCAGCGGCATGCCGCGGGTGTGGATGCCCAGGATCTCCCGCCGGCCGCTCTCGTCGGGCACGCCGACCACGATCTCGCGGTCGAACCGGCCGGGCCGGCGCAGCGCCTCGTCGATCGCGTCGGGCCGGTTGGTCGCGGCGATGACGACGAGGTTGGACCGCGCCTGCAGCCCGTCCATCAGCGTCAGCAGCTGCGCGACCAGCCGCTTCTCCGCCTCGCCATGCACTTCGCTACGCTTGGGCGCGATCGAATCGATCTCGTCGATGAAGATGATCGAGGGCGCGTTCTTGGTCGCCTCCTCGAACACCTCGCGCAGGTGCTTCTCGCTCTCGCCATAGGCCGAGCCCATGATTTCCGGGCCGTTGATGGTGAAGAAGCTGGCATCGCTTTCGTTGGCGACGGCGCGTGCAAGCCGGGTCTTGCCGGTGCCCGGCGGGCCATGCAGCAGCACGCCCTTCGGCGGATCGACGCCCAGCCGCGTGAACAGTTCGGGATAGCGCAGCGGCAGTTCCACCATCTCGCGCAGCTGGCGGATGGTATCGCCCATGCCGCCCACGTCATCGTAGTTCACGTCGGCGCGGCTGCTGCGCGGTTCCTCGTATTCGGCGCGCAGTTCGACTTCGGTGTTCTCGTCGATGTGGACCACGCCCTTGGGCACGGTCGACACCACGGTGAGGCGGATCTGCGTGAGCGCGAAGGCCGGCGCGTTGAGCATCTGGCGCAGTTGCGGCGGCATGTCGCCCCGGTTGACCTGCTGCTGCCCCGCCGTCGCGACGAGATCCCCGGTCACCAGCGGCCGACCGGCGAAATTGCGCTTGAGCGCGATGGCCGGCCCCTGCAGCCGCAGATCGCGCTGCGCCGGGGCAAAGACCACGCGCTGCGCCGGACGCGTTTCGATCTTGCGCACTTCGACGTGTTCGCCCGAACCGACATCGGCATTGGCACGCTGCAACCCGTCAAGCCGGATCACTTCCAGCCCCTCGTCTTCGGGGTACGGCAGTATCGCCCGCGCGGCCGTGCTGCGCTTGCCGGTGATCTCGATGACGTCGCCTTCGGTCACGCCGAGCTGGCCCATGACCGCGCGGCTGATCCGCGCGATGCCGTGGCCGCTTTCCTCCTGCCGGGCTCCGGCGACCTGAAGCCGCACGACCCTGGTGTCCTCGCGTGTCGCTATATCCGCCATGGCCCCTTTCCGTCCGAAACATTGCCTGATCCAGAGCTAGGAACCGGGCGATGCTTTTTCAAACGTCGAACGGAAGAAACGGTTGCAGGAAAAGCAACCGAAAGCCGGCGCACGCCCAAAGCGCCACCGCCGGGCGTGTCACGAGGACAAGAAAAAGCCCGACCGTTACCGACCGGGCTGAAAAGTTTTGGGAGAGGATGCCTGAAAGGCAGTTTTCGTATGCCTAGCAAACAAAAATTGTGCAAGTGCGAAACAGTCAACTACAATTGCAAAAACTGCAATATGACTGTTTTCTATACGCTTTCCTGATCGCTTTCCGTAACTATGCGTAGCAAATGCGTGTCATTTCGGGAGCACGAATACCACCGGCCGCCGCAATGCTGCAATGCAACCGCAACCGGTCAGCGCCCGCGCGCGCAGCCCCGCTCGATGTCCGGCCCGATCTCGCGCGTCACCGCGTAAGGGTACACGCGATCGGACATGCCATCGCTGCATGGCCCGGCGGCGATGCGCAGGGTCAGCGGCTTGCCGTCGAGCGTGCCGGCAAATTCGACGAAATCAGACCCGGCGCGCCGGGTTACGGTGATTTTCGCGCCGGCCGGGAAATCCGGCGTGGAATACGTCAGGGCCGTGCCGTCGATGTCCGCCCCCCAGAACGGTTCGGTGCCGGTGGCGCGCAGCCGGGCGGGCAAGGCCAGCGTATCGGCCGCAACAGTCCCGGCATGGCCCGGACCGGAACGGGGTGACTCGACCGCGACAGAGGGCGATGCCACGATGGCGATGGCCGCATCGGTTGCACCGCCCTGGCCGGTATCGTCTTCGGGCTCTGGCGCGGCATTCCGGCAACCCGTAACCAGCGCGCCGGCCAGCCCCGTCAGCACCAATGCCCTGAAGATGCGCCGCACGGACACGACCATGGTTTCCCGACCACTTGCAGAAAGGCCGGAAACCTAGCCGCAATGCCTCGGGCGCGCCAGTCGGCCGGCGATCAATGCGCCAGAAGCAATGGAATCAGCGACCGGTCGAGCAGGGCGCGCGAAACCCCGCCCAGCAACAGTTCGCGCAACCGGCTGTGCCCGAACACCCCCATCACGATGAGTCCGGCGCCCAGATTGCGCGCCGTCTCCTCGATCGTGGCCGCGATCGTCCCCTTGGGCTCCACCGCGTGAACCTCGGCGGTCACGCCATGCCGCGAAAGGTAGCGCGCCGCATCGGCGGCGGGGAAATCCTCCGATTTCTCCCGCACGGTAACGATGTGGACCTGGCTGGCCAGCCGCAGCAGCGGCAACGACGCACGCAGCGCGTTCGCCGCCTCATGGCCGCCATCCCATGCCACGACAGCCGGACCATCGAACACGAGCATCGGCACGCCCTTGGGCAGGGCCAGAACCGGGCTGCGCACGCCGACGGCGATTTCTTCAAGCGCCGGCTCGTCCAGACTGGCCACTATGACATCGGTAAAGCGCGATGCCGCGGCGACGCCTTCCACGCGGCCATTGTCGACGATTTCCACGTCGAAAGGCACGTCCTGCGGCGCGAGGCGCGCCTCGAGATCGGCCGCGCGCCTTTCATCCGCCTCCCGCACCTCGGCGATGGCGGCGGCGGAAAGGGTCGCACCGCCGAACGGTTCCCACACGGCCATCTGGGCAAACGGCGTGGCGATCTGGAACGTGACGTGCCCGTTCACCACACGGGCCAGGGCCAACGCTGTTTCGACCCGGTCGTCCAGCGTGGACGACGAATCGACGGGGCAAAGAATGGAGCGCATAGGGATCCTCCTTCAGTGTTGCCTTGTGACTCGCAGCATCGGCCCGCCCGCGCCATGATCCAAGTCAAATCGGATCGATGCGGCGCCGCTTGCCGTGCGGCGCGTGCGCGTCCATGGTCCCGCCGCGAACCCGGAGCAGGGGCCCGGAACCGGGGCCCGGGACAGGGTACATGAGGGAGCAGGCATGGCGTTTCGCGCGGTTATCTTCGATTTTGGCGGCGTCATCACGTCCTCCCCTTTCGAGGCGTTCAACAGGCTGGAGACCGAACGCGGGTTGCCGGCGAACCTGGTCCGCAAAATCAACGCGACCAATCCCGACAGCAACGCCTGGGCGCTGTTCGAGCGCTCGGAGATCGATGCAGCCCGCTTTGACGCGCTGTTTGCCGCCGAAGCGCGTGCGCTGGGGCATGATCTGGAAGGCAGCGCGGTGCTGGCGGTGCTGGCGGGCGCGGTCCGCCCGGCAATGGTCGCCGCGCTCGATCGCATCAAGGCGGCCGGCTATCGCCTGGCCTGCATCACCAACAACGTGCCGGCCGGCCACGGCGCCGGCATGGCGCGCAGCGCCGACGGCAACGACGAGCTGGAACGGATCTTCGCCCGGTTCGAACATGTGATCGAAAGCAGCAAGGCCGGCGTGCGCAAGCCCGATCCGCGCATATACCGGATGATGTGCGAAAAGCTGGGCCTGGAACCGGCGGACTGCATCTACCTCGATGACCTGGGCATAAACTGCAAGCCCGCCGCCGCGCTGGGAATGCACGCGATCAAGGTGACGGGCGAAGCGCAGGCACTGGCGGACCTCTCCACCGCGCTGGGGCTGGAACTGGGCTGATACGGCTCAGCCTTCGATCCTCAGGGCGCCCGCGCGGCGATAGAGTTCCAGGATCACCGGGTCCTGTTCGGTCGCGCGGATCGCCGCCTCGAAGCGGATCGTCCGGCGCGGGCGCGGCAGCACTTCCACCAGCGTTCCCGCCGCCATTTCGGCGCGCACCATCGTTTCCGGCAGCACCGCCGCGCCGCCGCCGCCCGCCACGATCTCCATCAGCATCCGCACGTTGTTGCAGGTGTTGATCGAAGAAGCCTGCACGCGCTGTTCCGCCAGCGTGGCCATGGTCACCGCGTGGAGCGGCGAATGCGCGGGCACCGACCATACCGGCAGCGGCCGCGCGAACCCGCCCTGGGCGACCGTCCCCGGACTCGCCAGCCAGACCAGCCCCACCGACCCGATCCCGCAGGTCCGGATGCCGGGATTTTCCACCGGCCCGGCCAGGAAGGCAATGTCGGTGGTGCCGGCCAGCACCTGCTGCAGCATCCGCGCGGTCAGGTCGATCTCGATCTCCAGCGTCACGCCGGGCAGGTCGCGCTCGATCTGCTGAACGAAGCCGGGCAGACAGCTGGCCGCCGCGATCTCCCCCGCGCCGATCCGCACCACCCCGCTGGCCCCGGCGAAGTCGCTGGCCTTGAGCAACGCGCGTTCGAAGCCCGCCCACAGCGGCTCGCAATCGCGCACCAGTTCGCGCCCGCGCGCGGTCAGCACCATGCGCCGGCCTTCGCGCTGGAAGATTGCGATGCCCAGCTGATCCTCCAGCTCGCGCACCCGCGCGCTGATCGCCGGCTGCGTGGTGTTGAGCCGCTCCGCCGCCGCGCGGAACGTGCCGAGCCGCGCGATCCACAACAGGGTTTCCAGATGGTAGATGGCGATGCGTTTCATAGCCATTGTTTATCATAAAGCATAAAAAAGTATCGCTATTTACAATTGATCTTTGCCGTTAGGATCGCGCGCGGAAAAGGGAGAGACCCGGATGTCCAAGAAGCTCTATCCCGATGCGGCAGCGGCGCTCGACGGCCTGTTGCGCGACGGCCTGCTCATCACCTGCGGTGGCTTCGGCCTGTGCGGCGTGCCCGAACGCCTGCTCGACGCGGTGCGCGATTCGGGCGTGAAGGACCTGACCTTCGCCAGCAACAACGCCGGCATCGACAACGAAGGCATCGGCAAGCTGCTGCGCACGCGGCAGGTGAAGAAGATGATCTCGTCCTACGTCGGCGAGAACAAGGAATTCGAGCGCCAGTACCTTTCGGGCGAGCTGGAAGTGGAATTCTGCCCGCAGGGCACGCTGGCCGAGCGGATGCGCGCCGGCGGCGCGGGCATTCCGGGCTTCTACACCAAGACCGGCGTCGGCACGCTGGTGGCCGAAGGCAAGGAAGTGAAGGTCTTCAACGGCGAGGAATATATCCTCGAACAGGGCATCTTCGCCGATCTGGCGCTGGTGAAGGCGTGGAAGGCCGACGAGAGCGGCAACGTGGTGTTCCGCAAGACCGCGCGCAATTTCAACGTGCCCGCCGCCACCGCCGGCAAGGTCTGCGTGGTGGAAGTGGAGGAAGTGGTGCCCACCGGCAGCCTCGATCCCGACGCGATCCACCTGCCGGGCGTTTACGTCCAGCGCATGATCGTGGGCGCGCCCTACGACAAGAAGATCGAATTCCGCACCGTGCGTGCAAGGGAGACCGCGTAATGGCTTGGACCCGCGACGAAATGGCCGCCCGCGCGGCCAAGGAACTGCAGGACGGGTTCTACGTGAACCTGGGCATCGGCATCCCGACGCTGGTGGCGAACCACATTCCGGCCGGCATGGAAGTGACGCTCCAGTCCGAGAACGGGATGCTGGGCATCGGCCCCTTCCCCTATGAGGACGAAGTGGACGCCGACCTGATCAACGCAGGCAAGCAGACGATCAGCGAACTGCCGCAGTCCGCCTATTTCGACAGCGCGCAAAGCTTCGCCATGATCCGGGGCGGGCATATCGACCTGACCGTGCTGGGCGCGATGGAAGTGGCCGAAAACGGCGATATCGCCAACTGGATGGTGCCCGGCAAGATGATCAAGGGCATGGGCGGCGCGATGGATCTCGTCGCCGGCGTGAAGAAGATCATCGTCGTCATGGAACATTGCGCCAAGGACGGCAGCCCCAAGTTCATCCCGGCCTGCACGCTGCCGCTGACCGGCCGCAACGTGGTGGACATGGTCGTGACCGACCTGGCCGTGTTCCAGCGCCCGGACCACGCGTCGCCGTTCCGCCTGATCGAGCTTGCGCCCGGCGTGACGGCGGACGACGTTCGTGCCAAGACGACGGCGCACTATATCGACTAGGGGACGAATACCATGAGCGCCGAACTCGCCGCGATCCCGCTGACCCGCATCGACGGCCAGCCCGATACCCTGGCCAACCATGCCGGCAACGTCCTGCTGGTGGTGAACGTCGCGTCGAAGTGCGGGCTGACCCCGCAGTACGAGGCGCTGGAGGCGCTCTACGAGTCCCGCCGGGATGCGGGTTTCGAGGTGCTGGGATTTCCGGCCAACGATTTCGGCGCGCAGGAGCCCGGCACGCACGAGGAAATCGCCGCGTTCTGTTCGCTGAACTATGGCGTGACCTTCCCGCTTTTTGCCAAGGCGGACGTGACGGGACCGGGCAAGCAGCCGCTCTATGCCGCGCTGACGCAGGCGCAACCCGCCAAGACCGGCCCGGCCGCCGAATTCCGCGAACGGCTGAAGGGCTATGGCATGACGCCTACCGAGGACCCGGAAGTGCTGTGGAACTTCGAGAAGTTCGTGATCGCGCGCGACGGCAGCGTGGTTGCCCGCTTTGCCCCGGCGGTGACGCCCGACGATCCGGCCCTGACAGCGGTGATCGAGGCGGAACTGGCCAAGCCCGCCTGAGGTTCGCATGTCCTACACGCTGATAACCGCCAACCGGAACTATTCCAGCTGGTCGCTGCGGCCCTGGCTATTGATGAAGGCGCTCGGCATTCCCTTCGCGGAACGGTTCGAGCCCTTCACCAAACCCAGCAATTACGACGAGTTCCGGGCCTTTTCGCCGACGGGCCAGGTGCCGGTATTGATCGACGGCGAACGCACGGTGTGGGATTCGCTGGGCATCGCGCTGTACCTGGCGGACCGCCACCCCGGCGTGTGGCCGGCGGATGAGGCGGCGCGCGCCTTTGCCCATGGCATCGTCGCGGAAATGCACGGCGGCTTCAGCGCGCTGCGCAACGATTGCACGATGAACGTGGGCGTGCGGGTAAAGCCGCGCCCGATGTCGGCGGCGCTGCTGCGCGACGTGGCGCGGGTGGCCGAGATCTTCACGCAGGGCCTCGACCGCTTCGGCGGCCCGTGGCTGGCGGGCGAGGCTTTCAGTGCGACGGACGCCTTCTTCGCGCCGGTCGCCTTCCGCGTGCGGACCTATGGCCTTGACGTCGGCCGAGGGCAGGCGTGGGTCGATCAGGTGCTGGCGCATCCCGCCATGCGGGACTGGGAACAGCAGGCGCTGGCCGAAACCTGGCGCGAGGCGGGCCATGAAGCGGAGCTCGCTGCCGCCGGCGAGATCATCGCCGACTACCGCAAGGCTTGAGGCCTATTCGCCGCGTTCCTCGCGCTCGCGCGCGTTGAGCTTTGCCCACAGGCCCTCGGTGCCCGCTTCCACTGCCTTGTTCACGTATTGGGAGGCGGCCAGCCAGCCCTTGAACGGGCGCAGCGTGGCAAGGCAGCCGATGGCGAGGACCGGCACCGAGGTCAGCACGTGGACCCACCACGGCGGATCGTAGGCGACCTGCACCCACACGACCAGGAACGTCAACGGAAACGCGGTGATGCACAACGCGAAGAAGGCCGGGCCATCGTCCGTGTTGGCGAAGCTGTAATCCAGCCCGCAGCTTTCGCAGCGGTCCGCCAGCTTCAGCCAGCCCTTGAACATGTGCCCCTTGCCGCAGCGGGGGCAACGCCCTTCCCAGCCGGATTTGAGAATCCAGCGAAACTTGTCGTTTTCGGCCATCGTCCGTGCTTCCTGCCTCGTTTATCTTATTGTTTATCTTGTTCGGCGCGACATCCGCGTCGCGCGGTCGGCACGGTTGGACCATGCTTCGGCCACATCGCATATAGAGCCCTTCAAGAGCGACGTAAGCCCCTGGGACAATCTGTCCTATCGGCAAGTGGTGGAACCGGCTGCTCCGTGCGACATTGGTCTGCATGATCCACGCCATCACCCACGCTTTTCGTGCGCGCTTCCTGGACGTGCTGGCCTCGATCTACCTCTACAACGAACATCGCGGCTACACCGCGCTCGACCGGGTGCTGGAAGCGGTGCGCGTGCAATGCCCGGACGATCCGGCCTTCATTGACGCGATAGAGAAACACCGCGCGGACGAACGCAAACACTACGTCATGTTCCGGCGCTGGTTCGATTTGCAGGGCCGCATGCCGCTGGCGGTGGGGCGATCCTGCGGCCACATCGACCGCTTCATCGAACGCGTGTTCGGCTGCCCGATCGACGCGCTCGACACCGCCACGATTGCCGCCGACCGGCGCGCCTTCGCGCAGCTCTGCCGGGTGATCATGCTGACCGAACAGCGCGGGATGCGCCAGGTGGAGGTGCTGCTGCGCAACCGCCAGGTCCTTTCCGACCGCGCGATGACGCGAATCTTCCGCGTGGTCGAAAAGGACGAACCCGGCCACTGGATGCCCTATCGCGACTGGCTGGCGCGCCATGGCGGCACGGCCACGCGCTGGCGCGAGCGCTGGACGGACTACGCGATCCACAAGTCGCTGATGCTGGTCAAGCTGCCGCTGTTGTTCGTGCGGCGGAGCACGCCCCGGCTGACGCGCTGGCCCGATGCCGACGAACGGTCCGGCGCGTAACGCCGTGGCTCAATGCCCCATGTCGGCGTCGGGCGGCGGCGCGCCGGGGGCCGGCTTGCCCGCGCGCAGGAAGAACAGGACCGGGATCGCCGCCCAGCACGCGATGGCCATCATCAGGAAATCGTTGAGATAGCTGATCATCGCCGCCTGCTGGTTGACCAGCCCGTCGGCCACGCCCAGCGCGGCATCGCCGACCGGCCCGAACGTGTCCAGGCGGTTGATGTCGAACGGCACGCTCATCGCGGTCAGCCGCGCGCCCAGCTCCGCGTGGTTGATCTGGATGTTGCGCGCCAGCAGCACCGTGCAGACCGCGATCCCGATCGACGATCCGATGTTGCGGAACAGGTTGGTCATCCCCGCGGCATCCGCGCGCAACTGCGGCGGCAGCGTGGCGAAAGCGATCAGGTTCATCGGAATGAACGTGAAGCTGAGGCCCAGCCCCTGCAACATCCCCGTCAGGAAGATCGGCCGCATCGGCATGTTCGGCGTCCAGCCCGCCATCAGCCACAGCGACCAGCCCGCCAGGAACAGCCCGATGGCCAGCGAAATGCGCGGATCGAACCGGTTGATGAACCGGCCGAACAGGGTGATCGACAGCAGCATGCCCAGGCCGCGCGGCGCCAGCAGCCAGCCCGCGTCGATCGCGGGAAAGCCGTAGATTCCCTGCAACAGGCCTGGCAACAGCGCCAGCACCGCCATCATCACCATGCCGACCAGGAAGTAGAGCCCCAGACTGGCGACGTAGTTGCCATCGCGGAACAGCGCGGTCGGGAACAGCGGATGGTCCGCTGTCACCAGATGGACGATCGCCATCCAGAAGGCCACCGCAGCGATCACGGCATAGGCCACGATCTCGCCCGATCCGAACCAGTCCTTCTGCGCGCCGCGATCCAGCATCAGTTGCAGCGTCGAGACCGCCAGCGCGATCAGGACCCAGCCGAACACGTCGAAACGCCGCTCCCGGCGCGGCGTCTGCGGCAGCAGAGCCAGCAGCGCGATCACCGCGCAGATGCCGATCGGCACGTTGATGAAGAACACCCAGCGCCAGCTCACGTTCTCGGTGATGTAGCCCCCCAGCACCGGACCGGCGATCGGCCCCAGCATCACGCCTTGCGTGAAGATGCCCATCATGCGCGGCCGTTCCGCCGGCGTGCTGGTATCGAGCATGATCGTTTGCGCCAGCGGCGACAGGAACGCACCGCCCAGCCCTTGCAGCACCCGGAAGAACACGATCTGTTCCAGGCTCTGCGCCAGCCCGCACAGTATCGAAGCCGCCGTGAACATCACCACCGAGGAAATGAACACCCGGCGGATGCCGATCGTGTCGACCAGCCATCCGGCCAGCGGCAGCGTGACGGCGGAGGCCAGCACGTAGCTGGTCAGTACCCAGCTGATCGTTTCCTGCGTCGCCGAAAGCGAGGCCTGCATGTGCGGCAGCGCGACGTTGGCGATCGTGGTGTCGAGCATCTGCATGACCATCGCGGCCATGACCGCGAACAGCAGCGGCCCGCGATGCTTGACTACCAGCGGTGGCAGCTCCTCCCGCCGGGGTCCGGACGGCGCCGCCGCTGCCATCAGCGTTTGCCGACGTTGACCGACACCACCGCGCTCAATCCGGCGATGAGCGGCCGGGGCGATCTTTCATCGATGGCGATGCGCACCGGCACGCGCTGGATCACCTTGACCCAGTTGCCGGTGGCGTTCTGCGCGGGCAGGACCGAGAACTCCGACCCGGTGCCCGCGCCGATGCTGTCGACATGGCCCTTCAGCCGCAGCTTGGGATAGGCATCCAGCCGGATTTCCGCTGGCTGCCCCGGCCGCATGCGATCGAGGTCGGTTTCCTTGAAATTGGCCTCCACGCGTGCGCCGTCGGCCCGCACCAGGCTGAGCATCGGCACGCCGGGAAACACCATCTGCCCGATCTGCAAGCGCGAAACCTGCGTGATCCGGCCATCGGCGGGCGCGCGGACCACCGTGCGCCGCAGATCGAGCGCGGCCTTGGCGTGCGATGCCTGGGCGGCGGCGATCGCCGGGTTCACGCCCGGCACCTGCGCGCCATCTGCCAGCTGCGCGCGCGCCTTGGCCACTTCGGCCTCGATCGCGACCAGCTTGTCCCGCGCGGTGGCGACGGCGTGTTCGGCCGCGTCCATGTTGGCGCGCGTGTTGAAGCCCCGGTCCATCAGCGCCTTGGCGCGATTGTAGTTCGCCTGCGCCAGCGCAAGGTCATCGCGCGCCGCGCCCAGATCGGCGGCGTTGGCGCCAACGTCCGCCTGCAGCGCGGTAACGTGCGCCTGTGCCGTGGCGATCTGCGCATCGGCCTGCCGGATCGCGACCTCGTAGGGCGAGGTATCGATGGTGAAGAGCACGTCGCCCGCCTTCACGTCCTGGTTGTCGCGCACCCGGACCGAGGTGATGAGGCCGGTCACCTCCCCGGCGATCGAAACGACGTCCTGCTTGACGTAGGCATTGTCGGTCTCGACCGAACCGGCGTTGCCGAACCAGTACCACAGGCCACCGGCGACGATCAGCGCCGGCACCACGGTCAACAGCACGATCCGCACCCGCTTGAGCCGGGTCCGCGCGGTATGGCGGGCGGCGGAAGCCATTGCTTCCTGCCGCGATTCTACGTCGCTTTCGCCGGGCTTGCCCGGAAAGGGATCGGCTTCAGCCATGGCTCACCCTTGCAGCCGGGGCGCTATCCTCCGCGAGGTTGGCCCGAACACGTTCGAGCAAGCGCACCAGCATGTCCTGTTCATCCTGCGAAAAGCCCGTCAGCGCTTCGGCGAACACGCCTTGCGCGAACAGGGCCAGGTCATCGAGCAACGGCGCGGCCGCATCGGTCAGGAACAAGCGCCAGGCGCGGCGATCTGCCGGATCGGGCCGGCGCTCCACCAGCCCCGCCTTTTCCAGCCGGTCGATCATCCGTCCGGCCGTGATCGCCTCCACCTCCAGCCACTGCGCCAGGGCGCCCTGGTTGATTCCGGGCGTGCGCTTCAGCGCGGCGAGCACGCGCCATTGCGGCCCCGTTACGCCCAGATCACGGCTGACAACGTCGAAACGCTTGCGGAAGAGACGCCCGACATCGGTGGAGAGGAAGGCGATGTTATTTTGCACGCCATGCCGATAATAGCCATGCTCATTATCGTCAAGCAGCGGACCGTCCCTGCGCGTCGACCGCATCTTTCTTCGACACGCCCCCTTTCCCGCGATAGGAAACCGCATCGGGGGAGAGGACATGCCAGACAACAGGGTGCGGGACCGGCGGCCGGGCCGCCTTTCACGGATCGTGCGGCGCGTGCTGCTGTGGTTCTATCGCCGCCAGGGCTGGAAGGCCGTGGGCACTCCGCCCGCCAGCCGGCGTTGCGTGATCATCGCGGCGCCGCACACGTCTAACTGGGATTTCGTCTATTTTCTGGGCCTTGTCGACGCCCTGGGCATCCGGGCGCATTTCATGGGCAAACGCAGCCTGTTCCGCTGGCCGCTGGGCGGCTTCATGCGCGACATGGGCGGCGTGGCCATCGACCGGTCATCCCGCAACAACATGGTCCAGGCGATGGTCGACGAATTCGCCGCACGCGACGAATTCATGCTGACGATCGCCCCCGAAGGCACGCGCGGCGCGGTGCGGCAATGGCGCACGGGCTTCTATCACATCGCGCTGGGCGCGGGTGTTCCGCTGGTGTGCGGCCTGATGGACTATGGCACCAAGACCGGCGGGCTGGGTCCGGAGATCTGGCCCACCGGCGATTACCGCGCCGACATGGAGAAGGTGGCGGCCTTCTACCGCAGCGTCACGCCGCGCCACCCCGCAAAGGGACTGACCGATTTCGGCAACCTGGACGACTGACGCCGCCGGTCAGCGCCCGACCGGCGCCGCGCGGACTTCCGCCGGGACCGTGCGCAAGGGCACCGCTTTCACCCAGCTCTCCAGCGCCTCCATGTCCGTGGGACCGGTCACCGCATCGGGCTTGCCGACGAAGCCCGAGAAGGTGTCGCCACCCAACGCCAGGAAGCCGTTCACGGTGACGCGATAGCGGGCCTTCAGGTCCAGCGGCTTGCCGTTGAACGTCATCGCCACGATGCGATCGCCGATCGGCCGGCTGCGGTCGAAGCGGAAGCTGAACCCGGCCGAGGGCGAGAGCACCTGCTCCGGCCCGTTGGTGTCGAAGCCCTGTTCCAGCGTCGCCTTGATCTCCGCGCCGGTCATCGTCTCGGTAACCACCTCGTTGCCGAACGGCTGCGTCTGATAGAGATCGCCGAACGTGACCGTGCCGTCGGCCCCCGGCACGATCGGCGCGCGCAGGCCGAACGGGTTCATGAAGGCGATCTGCGCACCGGCGGATCGCGTGGCGGCGAGCTGGGCGTCGGCGATCAGGTTGCCCAGCGTGCCACCGAACGCGCTTTCGGCGCCGTCGCCGCGCGTCGCCGGGCCGGAGAGCTTGCCGATCGGGCGCGTGGTGAAGGCCTTGGACGCATCGACGTAGCGCTTCACGTATTCGAGAATGTCGGCCCGCGGCTGGAACTGCGGATAGAGCGTGGTATTTTCGCGCAAGCCGGTGGCCGAGGTATAGGGGATCGACTGCACGATGACGTTGTGCGCCTTCTTCGACACGACCTGGTGCCGCACCGGATCGATCTCCAGCGTAATGTCGGTCACTTCCTTGCCATAGACGCCCGCGCTGGTGAGCAGGATCGGTTTGGCCGGGTTGATCTTGCCGTAATCGCACACGTATTCCCAATGGGTGTGCCCGGAAACGACGAGGTCGACGCGGGTGTCCAGCCGATCGAGGATCGGCTTGATATCGCCCACCAGATCATTGCAGCCATTGGGATCGGGCGTGCCCTTGGTCTTGCCGCCTTCGTGGATCAGCACGACGATGGCGTCCGCCCCCTGCGCCTTGAGCTGCGGAACCGCCGCGTTGATCGTGTCCGCCTCATCGGCGAACGTGTAACCCCTGATGCCTTCAGGGCTGACCAGATCGACCGTGCCCTTCAACGTCAGGCCAATCACGCCGATCGTCACCTTGCGGCTGCCTTCGCCGAAGCTCTTGATGCCCGTGGCGGGAAACAGCGTCTTGCCGCTGGCATCCTTCGTGCTTGCGGCGAGATAGCGGAATGTGGCGCCGGTGAATGGTTCGAGCTGGCAGGGCTGCTTGGCCGTGAACTTCTCGCAGCCCCCGTCCTGCATCCGCCGCAGTTCGCGGGTGCCGCGATCGAATTCGTGGTTGCCCACCGCGTTGAAATCGACGCCGATGCGGTTCATCACGCCGATCGTCGGCTCGTCGAGATAGAGCGAGGAGGCTAGTTGCGAGGCCGAGATCATATCGCCGGCCGAAACCGTCAGATGGTTCGGATATTTCGAGCGGATCGATTCCAGAGCCGAGGCGAACCACGCCGCGCCGCCAGCGGGAACCTGCATCGTTCCGCCCTTGCCGTCTGGCGCCAGCACGGACTGGCGCGGCGGTTCGAGGCTGCCGTGGAAATCGTTGAACGCGATGATGCCCACTTCGACCGGGCCGGCTTCGGTCACGGCGGGGCTGCCCGCGCCCGGACCGGTCGAAGCGATCGGACCGGCACAGGCGGAAAGCAATACGGAAACGGTCAGTGCGACCGCACCGCGCAGAACATACGTCATGGGACCCGAACCTGATTGTCTCTGTTGAAACGATGCAGCGCCTTAGCCGATCGCGATGACGCGATGAAGGCATTCCGCAATGCGGAGCGATTCGTTTTTGCGCGCAATTGAAACCGGTGGGGCGCGTCCCTAGAATCGGATAAAGACACGCCGGGAGGAATCCAAAGCGATGGCCAGTGCCTCAGGAAACGCCGACGACCAGCGCGAACGCCTTGTCACCCTTGCCCGCGCCATCATCGAGGAGCGCGGCGGATCGGGGCTGACCATGCATGAACTGGCCGCGCGCGCCGGAATATCCCCCGCCGTGCTGGGCCGCTACTTCGACGGCAAGGACGCGCTGATGGAGGCGGTGGCCGAATTCTGGTTCCGCCCCAAGGTCGCCATCATGGAAGAAGTGCTTGCCAGCGATCTTCCGCCCCGACGCAAGATGTACGAATTCTTCGCGCGGCGCTTCATCTCGATGCGCAAGGGGTATGATGCCGATCCCACCGCGTTCCGCATGTATGTGGAGATCGGCGAGGAACACTTCGAGCAAGTGCGCAGCTATGTCGATCTGGCCGATCACTATCTGGGCGTGATCATCGGAGAGGCGATGGGCGAAGGCTTTTTCCCCGGACTGGGCGTGGACGAAACCATCAGCCTGGTGAACCAGATGGTCGCGCCCTATTGCTCGATCCCCACCATGATCATGCTGATGGAGCGGCTGAGCGAGGAAAAGCTCGCGCGGATCATCGATGCGGTGTTCGATGGCCTTTCCGCGCAGGACCGGGGCGCCAAAGGGCTGACCGGGCTGCGCGCCGCCTGACGGCTACTTCCCGACGAACAGGAAGCCCACCGCCCCCATCAGGCAGGCGAAGGCGGCGAAATGGCGCCAGTGCAGCGGTTCGCCCAGCACGAACACCATGAACAGGCCGAACACCACCAGCGCGATCGCTTCCTGCACCACTTTGAGCTGCCCCGCGCTCCAGCCATGGGCATAGCCGATGCGGTTGGCCGGCACGGCAAGCGAATATTCAACCAGCGCCAGCCCCCACGAAATCGCGATGACCATCACCACCGGCCGCGCCTCGGCCACTTGCGGGCCGCCGCGCAGGTGCCAGTACCATGCCGTCGTCATGAACAGGTTGGACAGCGACAGCAGCAGGATCGTCTGCATGGCGGGTCAGCGAGTCGGCACGGGTTCCGCGCCCGCATAGTCGTAGAACCCGCGTCCGGTCTTGCGGCCGAGCCAGCCGGCTTCCACGTATTTCACCAGCAGCGGCGCGGGGCGGTACTTGGGATCGCCGGTCGAATGGAACAGCACGCGGCAGATTTCCAGGCAGGTATCCAGGCCGATGAAATCCGCCAGCTGCAAAGGCCCCATCGGGTGATTCAGCCCCAGCCGGCAGCCCTTGTCGATATCCGCGACCGAAGCCGTGCCCGCGCCCAGCACAAACGCCGCCTCGTTCAGCATCGGCACCAGGATGCGGTTGACGACGAAGCCCGCCTCGTCCTCCGACTGCACGACCTGCTTGCCCAGCGTTTCGGCGAAGGCGCGCATCCGCGTCACCGTATCGGCGGACGTCGCCAGCCCCGGAATCACCTCGATCAACTGCATGACCGGCACCGGGTTGAAGAAGTGCAGACCAACGAAGCGCGCCGGATCAGGCGACGCGGCGGCCATGCGCGTGATCGGGATCGAGCTGGTGTTGCTCGCCATGATGGCGTTCGCGGCGAGCACTTTGCCGGCGCTTTCGAAAATGCGGCGCTTGATCTCCTCACGCTCGGTCGCGGCCTCGATGATCAGTTCCGCATCGGCCATGGGGGCATAATCCGCCACCGGCGTGATCAGCGCGACGGCGGCGTCCGCGGCGGCGGCGGGGATCTTTTCCTTTTCCACCAGCCGGGCCAGCGCCTTGGCGATACGGTCCTTCGCCTTTTCGGCGAGCGCGAGGTCCACGTCCGACAACAGCACCGGAATGCCGGCCTGCGCGACCACCTGGGTAATGCCGGAGCCCATCTGCCCCGCACCGATCACCGCGACTTTCTGCATGGCTGCCTTCTCCATAGCCGATGGAATGCGCCCTAGGGACAGGACCCGCTACTGGCAACGCCCATAGCAACCGGGCTATGACCGGTTCGCGCCCGGCACCCACAGCGGATCGGCGCCGGCATTGAGCGCGCGGGCCAGCACGAACAGATAGTCCGACAGGCGGTTGAGATAGGCCAGCGCGGCCGGGTTGACCGGCTCTTCCGCCGCCAGCGCCACCCCGGCCCGCTCCGCGCGCCGCGCGATCGCGCGCGCCACATGGACCCGTGCCGCCGCTTCGCTTCCGCCGGGCAGAATGAAGCTGGTCAGCGGCGGCAGGCTCTCGTTCAGCACGTCGATCGCCTGTTCCAGCCACGCCACCTGCGCCGGAACGATGCGCAGCACCATCTCGGACGGGGTGAAATCCTCGCCCGGAGTCGCCAGATCGGCGCCGAGATCGAACAGGTCGTTCTGGATGCGATGCAGGTCGCGCGCGGTTGCCTCCGGCGCGGCCACGGCGGCAAGGCCGATGGCGCTGTTCGCCTCGTCCACTTCGCCGATCGCGATCATGCGCGGATCGTGCTTCGCGCGGCGCGACCCATCGACCAGCCCCGTGGTGCCGTCATCGCCCGTGCGGGTGTAGATCTTGTTGAGTTTCACCATCGCTGCAAGTCCGGTGCCGGCGGCTTCGTGACGGGATCAGCGCGAAGCGGCGAGCAGGATCACCACGACCAGAACCGCCAGCCCCTGATACTTGATGCGGTTGAACATCATCTTGTTCTGCAGGAGCTGCATTTCGGTCGCGCCTTGCTGGTCGCCGCGCTCCAGATCCTCGCGCGTGGACTTCAGGAAGGCGATGATGCCGCGCACCAGCGAGATGACCGCCATGGCCATCAGCACGATCAGCAGCGGGATCAGGACATACTTCATGGCGCTTGGTTTACGTATTCGGAGAGTGAAATACCAGTGTCAAAAAGGGCAGCGCGCAGATCGGCGGCCAGCGCGATGCCATCCTCCCCCGAAAGCCGGCGGTCCGTGAGCGAGGGCGCCCCCCGCCGCTTGGCCAGCTTGCGCCCGTCCGCTTCCACCAGCACGGGGTGGTGATGCCACACCGGCACGGGAAGACCGAGCAAGGCCTGCAACAGCCGGTGGACGTGAGTCGCCGCGAACAGGTCCGCCCCGCGCGTGACCACGGTGATCCCGTCGGCCGCATCGTCCACCGTCGCGGCAAGATGGTAGCTTGCCGGCGCATCCTTGCGCCACAGCACCACATCGCCGAACGCGCCGGGCCGCGCCTGCTGCGGTCCACGCCGCTCGTCATGCCAGGCGAGGTCGCCGGCGGCGGCCATGGCGCGCTCCATGTCGAGCCGCCACGCCACATCGGGTCCGGGTTCGACCGGATGCTTCCGTCCTGTTCCCGGCCTGCATGTGCCGGGATAGACCGGGCCATCCGGACCCTGCCTTGTCGCCCGGGCGGCAATTTCGGCGCGCGTGCAGCGACAGGGATAGAGCAGCCCCGCCGCGCGCAGCGTGTCAGCCGCAGCGGCATAGGTGGCGATGCGCTGCGACTGGGGCGGGACTTCGCGCCACGCCAGTCCCAGCCAGGCAAGGTCGGCGCGGAACGCTGCCGCCAGTTCCGGGCGGCTGCGCGCGCCGTCGATGTCCTCGATGCGCAGCAGGAACGCGCCCTGATCCCGCGCCGCGCGATCCTGCGCGACGATCGCGGCATAGGCATGCCCCAGGTGGAGCGGGCCGTTGGGGCTGGGGGCGAAGCGGGTGACGGTCACACTCCGCTGGTGTCCGCGTGCGGGCGGTTTCGTCAAGCATTGACGGCAAAGGCCGGCGCTTGCCCCTCAAACGAATCGCGCACAAACAAAACGGCCGCCCCACCGGGGCAGCCGCTTTTGTCGGTAGCGCTGTATTGGCTGTGCCGTCGGCTCAGGCGAGCGTGACGGTGAACATCATTCCGCTGAGGCCAGCGGCAAGGATGATCGGCAGCGCGTAAGTCGCAAAGCTGCGCATGGTATACCTCCTGTTATGGTGTACCTTCGCAGACATCCTCTCGGTTTCGAGGAAGCGCCGGCAGGGTGGGCTGGAGCTTTTTCGAACCGAGGCGCGCAATACGCCAATTGACGTATGCTGCAAGTGCGAAGCAAGCACCCATGATTGCATGTAACGCAACTGTAATAATCGCGAACAATCGCTTTGAGGGACGCGACGGCTGGACAGAAACCGGCCCTCCCCTTATCGGCCTGCCATGAGCATCGAGCCTTCCGAATCCATCCTCATCGTCGATTTCGGCAGCCAGGTCACGCAGCTGATCGCCCGGCGTGTGCGCGAAGCCGGGGTCTATTCCGAAATCGCGCCGTTCACGCAGGCCGAAGCCGCGTTCCAGCGGATGAAGCCCAAGGGCATCATCCTTTCGGGATCGCCCGCCAGCGTGCCCGCCGACGGCTCCCCCCGCGCGCCGCAGGTGCTGTTCGACAGCGGCTTGCCGATCCTGGGCATCTGCTATGGCCAGCAGGTCATGAGCCACCAGCTCGGCGGCACGGTGGAGCCCGGTGATTCCGGCGAATTCGGCCGCGCCTTCCTGACCGTGACAGAACCCTGCGTGCTGTTCGACGGGCTGTGGCAGACGGGCGAGCGCCATCAGGTGTGGATGAGCCATGGCGACAAGGTGACGCAGTTCGCGCCCGGCTTCCGCATCGTCGCGGTATCGGACGGCGCGCCCTTCGCGGTGATCGCCAACGACGAGAAGAAGTACTACGGGACGCAATTCCACCCCGAAGTGGTCCACACGCCCGATGGCGGCAAGCTGATCGCCAATTTCGTGCGCCACGTCTGCGGCTGCGCCGGCGACTGGACCATGGCGGAATTCCGCAAGACCAAGATCGCCGAAATCCGCGAACAGGTGGGCGATGCCCGGGTGATCTGCGGCCTTTCCGGCGGCGTCGATTCGGCGGTGGCCGCCGTGCTGATCCACGAGGCGATCGGCGATCAGCTTACCTGCGTGTTCGTCGACCACGGCCTGATGCGGCTGGGCGAGGCCGAACAGGTCGTGAGCCTGTTCCGCAACGCCTATCACATCCCGCTGGTCCACGTGGATGCCTCCACGCTGTTCCTCAAGGGGCTGGAAGGCGTGACCGACCCCGAGGCCAAGCGCAAGTTCATCGGCAAGACCTTCATCGACGTGTTCGAGGCCGAGGCGAAGAAAGTCGGTGGCGCCGATTTCCTGGCGCAGGGCACGCTCTATCCCGACGTGATCGAAAGCGTCAGCTTCACCGGCGGTCCTTCGGTGACGATCAAGAGCCACCACAACGTGGGCGGCCTGCCCGAACGCATGAACATGCAGCTGGTCGAACCCTTGCGGGAGCTGTTCAAGGACGAAGTCCGCGCGCTGGGCCGCGAACTGGGCCTGCCCGAGATCTTCGTGGGCCGCCATCCGTTCCCCGGCCCGGGCCTGGCCATCCGCATCCCCGGCGAAGTGACGCGCGACCGTTGCGACATCCTGCGCAAGGCCGATGCGATCTACCTCGAGGAAATCCGCAACGCCGGCCTCTATGACGCGATCTGGCAGGCCTTCGCGGTGCTGCTGCCGGTCAAGACCGTGGGCGTGATGGGCGATTTCCGCACCTACGACAGCGTCTGCGGGCTGCGCGCGGTGACCTCTACCGACGGCATGACGGCGGACATCTACCCGTTCGACGCCGCCTTCCTCAGCCGCGTGGCGACGCGCATCGTCAACGAAGTGAAGGGCATCAACCGCGTGGTCTATGACTACACCAGCAAGCCGCCCGGCACGATCGAATGGGAGTGATCGGCTTGTGCCGATAACGCTGCGCGAAGCCACGGCCGAGGATCGCGATCCGGTGATCGCGCTGTGGCGCGCCGCCGGCCTGACGCGGCCGTGGAACGATCCCGAGGCGGATTACCGACTGGCGCTGGAAAACCCGACGTCGACGGTGCTGGTGGCCGAGGACGGCGGGGATACGCTCGCCGGTGCGGTCATGGTCGGGTTCGACGGGCACCGGGGCTGGGTCTATTATCTGGGCGTCGCGCCCGGTCGGCAGCAGCAGGGCACCGGCCGAAGCCTTATGACGGCCGCCGAAGTCTGGCTGCAGGCGCGCGATTGCCCCAAGATCATGTTCATGGTCCGCACCGACAACCTGCCCACCCGCGCCTTCTATGCCGCGCTGGGGTACGAGGATCAGGCTGTGGTGACGATGGGCCGGCGGCTCGACGGGCGCTGACCGCTCACGCCGCCAGCCGGTCGAACCCGCTGGCGCTGCGGTCCTGCCCGAAGCGATAGGCCGACGCGGTGATGCCACCGCGCAGATCGTTCTGCGAATAGATGCAGATGGCCGGATCGCTGCCCGCCGCACCGACGGCGACCATCAGCGGGATCAGGTGATCCTCGCGCGGGTGGGCGATCCGCGCGGAAGGCGCGGCATCCCACTGCTCCAGCGCCCGCGCGCGATCCTCCGGCGCCAGGTCGATCAGGGCATGGCGCAGCCAGGCGTCGAACTGCGCGGAAGGCGCCGACGCGCGTGCATCGAACATGCGAAGGTTGTGATAGGACAAGCCCGAGCCGATGATCAGCACGCCCTCCGCGCGCAGCGGGGCGAGCGCGCGCCCCAGCGCCAGATGCGCGGCCGGGTCATAACCTTCCTTCATCGACAGGCTTACGACCGGCACTTGCGCATCGGGATAGATCGGCTGGAGCATCGAGAACGTGCCATGATCGAACCCGCGCGTCGGATCGGCGTTCATCGCGATGCCGGCCTGCGCCGCCAGCTCCCGCACGCGCTCCGCCAGCGCGGGCGATCCGGGCGCGGGATAGCGGATGTGGTAGGTGTGCTCGGGAAAGCCGAAATAGTCATAGACCATCCCCGGCTGCGCGGCGCTGGAAACGGTGAAATCCGCTTCTTCCCAATGCCCGGAAATCGCCAGGACGGCCTTGGGCGGTTCGGGCAACTGCCCGGGCAGGGCCTTGAGCGAGGCTTCGAGCCAATCGAAATCGCGCCGGAACGGGCCTTCCAGCCATGGCCAGGGGCCGCCGCCGTGGGACAGGAAATAGACGGGCTGCAACATGATCTCACCTTCTGCTGGCGCCCGGTTTAAGCGCACGGACGCCGGCGGGACAGTGCTCAAATGCCATTGATGATGTTCGGAAATCCGGAACGGGCCCTCCATGGCCAAAACGTAATGTTTTGCTCACGCCACCGTTGCGTGCGCCAGCCTAGAAAACAGCCCGGCGGCAAGGCAGTTGTCGATGGATCGCAACGTGACGGTCCCCTGTTCCGATACATTCTCCAACTGCCTTGCCGTCACCGGCCGCGCGCCAGATGGCGCGAGGCCAGAACCGGGGAATGCTGGTGTCACGTCCAATCTTTTTCGATCCGACTGGCCGCCGCCGCCGCTGGACGCGCCGCGGCGCCTTCGCGATTCTGGCGCTCCTGCTGGCCGTCTGCGCGATTTTCGCGACGACCGTGGCGACCGTCAGCGCCCCTTCCCCCCTGCCGTTCGGGACCGAACGCACCGCACCGCTGCCCCTGAAGGCGCAGGTCAGCCGTCTCTCCCACCGGATCGAGCGCCTGTTCGGCCACAATCCCGCGCCCGCGCGCAAGCCCGGCGCGCCGCTGACCGTTGGTTTCTACACGTCGTGGACCGATGACAGCGCCGATACGCTGGCACACCACTCCGGCGAGCTCGACTGGGTCGCGCCCACGCTGATGTCGATCGACCAGGCCGGCAATCTCCATGCCAACGACGATGCCCGGATGCGCCGCGTCCTCGCCGCCGCGATTCACCGTCCCCTGGTCGTTCCGGTACTGCAGAACGCCAGCAACGGCACATGGGACGGCGCGGGCACTGCCCGCGCGCTGGCCAACCCGGCCCGCCGCGCCGCGCTGGTGCAGGGCGTCGACCAATTCCTCGACAAGACCGGCGACGGCGGGGTGATGGTCGATTTCGAGAACATGCCGGAAGGCAGCCTGGGGCTGCTCCGCCAGTTCGTGGCCGATTTGCACGCGCGGCTTGCGCCGAAACACCGGGTGGTATCGGTGACCATGCCGGTCGACGATCCGGCCTGGTCCACGCGCGCCTTCGCGCAAGTGGCCGACAAGGTCGTGCTCATGGCCTATGACGAGCATTGGCAGGGTGGAGAACCCGGCCCGATCGCCTCGAACGGCTGGTTCACGGCGCACCTCGCCGATTCGCTGAAAGGCGTGGCCGCCAGCAAGATCATCGTCGCGCTGGGCAACTATGCCTACGACTGGCACGAAGGCCATGCCGACAGCCTCACGGTGGAGGAAGCCTGGCTTTCCGCACACGACAGCGGGGCAACGCCCACCTGGGACAAGGCAAGCGGAAACCCCGGTTTCGCCTATACCGACAACGGCGTGCGCCATGACGTGTGGCTGCTCGATGCCGCCGCGAGCTGGAACCAGATGCAGGTGCTTTCGCGCATGGGCATCAATTCGGTCGCGCTGTGGCGGCTGGGCTCGGAAGATCCGGGATTCTGGAACACGCTCAAGAGCTGGAACGCCGGCGCCCGGGCCGGGCGTGCGGCCGGCGCGCGGCCCGACCTTGGCCACATCAGCGAATCGACCAATGCCGATGTCGAGGACAATGGCGAAATCCTGCGCATCGACGCGACGCCGACGCCCGGCCAGCGCGCCGTGTCGTTCGATCCGCGCTCGAACCTGATCACTGGCGAACAGTATGTAACGCTGCCCACGCCCTATGTCGTGCGCCGCACCGGCGACCGGCCCAAGCTGGTGGCGCTGACCTTCGACGACGGCCCCGATCCGGTCTGGACGCCGCAAATCCTCTCCGTGCTGGAACAGTACCATGTCCCCGGCACGTTCTTCGTGATCGGCGAAAACGGCGTGGGCAACCGGGGGCTGCTGCGCCGCCTTGTTGCCGAAGGCAACGAGATCGGCAACCACAGCTACACCCATCCGAACATGGCGGACGAGAGCGATACCGGCATCAAGCTGGAGCTAAACGCCACACAGCGCCTGATCGAAGCCTATACCGGCCGTTCCACCCGCCTGTTCCGCGCGCCCTATTTCGGCGATGCCGAACCGACCACGACCGACGAACTGGGGCCGGCGCTGGTAGCGCAGCAACAGGGCTATACCATCGTCGGCCTCCACGCCGATCCGGGCGACTGGGTCAAGGGCCGCAGCGCCGACGAGATCGTGCAGCGCACGCTCGATGCCGTGCGCAACGGCAACGGCGATCGTTCCGCCAACGTAATCCTGCTGCACGATGGCGGCGGCAACCGGGCGGAAACGGTGAAGGCGCTGCCGCGCATCATCGCCACGCTGCAGGCCGAGGGCTACCGCTTCGTGCCGGTATCGACGCTGGCCGGTCTGACCCGCGACGACGTGATGCCGCAGGTTTCCGGGCTGGATCTGCTGGCCGTGCGCGCCGACGTGGCGATCTTTTCGAGCCTGGCGGCGGCGATCGACGGTCTGGACTGGATCTTCTTCTTCGCCATCGCGCTCGGCATGGCGCGGGCGATCAGCATGACCGCGCTGGCCCTGTTTCCCGAACGCCGCCTGGGCCTGTCGCGCGATTCCACCTATCGCCCGCTGGTGAGCGTGATCATCCCCGCCTACAACGAGGAGCGGGTGATCGAGGCGTCGGTCCACCGCATTCTCGCCAGCGACTATCCGCACATGGAAGTGATCGTGGCGGACGACGGATCGAAGGACCGCACCAGCCCGATCGTGTCGGCCGCATTCGGCAACGAACCGCGCGTGCGGCTGATGACCATGGCCAACGGCGGCAAGGCCTCGGCGCTCAACCGGGCGCTGGCACAGGCCAGTGGCGAGATCATCGTCGCGCTCGACGCCGATACGCAGTTCGAGCCGCAGACGATCAGCAAACTGGTGCGCTGGTTCGAACTCGATCACATCGGCGCGGTCGCCGGCAATGCCAAGGTCGGCAACCGGGTGAACATCGTCACGCGCTGGCAGGCCGTGGAATACGTCACCGCGCAGAACATCGAACGCCGCGCGCTGACCCGGTTCGACGCGATCATGGTGGTGCCCGGCGCGGTCGGCGCCTGGCGGCGCAGCGCGCTGGAGGACGTCGGCGGCTATCCCGAAGACACGCTGGCCGAGGACCAGGACCTGACCATCGCCATCCAGCGCAAGGGCTGGAAGATCGCCTACGACGAGGACGCGGTGGCTTGGACCGAAGCGCCCGAAACGCTGCGCGCGCTGGGCAAGCAGCGTTTCCGCTGGGCGTTTGGCACGCTCCAGTGCCTGTGGAAGCACCGCGCCATCCTGCGCGAGCGGCACCCCAGCGGCCTTGCCTTCGTGGGCATGCCGCAGGCCTGGCTGTTCCAGATCCTGTTCGCGCTGATTTCGCCGCTGATCGATCTGGCGCTCGGCATCTCGATCGTCGGAACGATCGTGCGCGTGATGCAGCACGGCTGGGACCAGACCCAGACCGACGTGTTGCGCATGGGGATCTACTGGATCGGCTTTACCACCGTGGACCTGCTGTGCGGCTGGATCGCCTATCGCCTCGACGTGCGCGAAAAGCGGTTCCCGGCGCTGCTGCTGCTGACGCAACGCTTCGTCTATCGCCAGTTGATGTATGGCGTGGTGATCCGCGCGGTGGGCGCGGCCACCGCCGGTCTTGGAATCGGCTGGGGCAAGCTGGAACGGACTGGCCGCGTCAGCGTCGCCCCGTCGGCTACCGCTGCCGCTCCGGCCCCGGCCGCTCCGCCCGAAGCGCCTTCAGCGCGGGAGCCGCAGGGTAGCCACGAGCCCGCGCTCACCTGACAGCACCAGTTCGCCGCCATGAAGCCGCGCGACGGCGGCGACCATGGCGAGCCCCAGCCCGCCCCCGGTGCGCGTGCGTGCGTTGTCGAGCCGCACGAACCGTTCGACCACGCGCGCCCGGTCCTGCTCGGGAATGCCGGGGCCATCGTCGCTGACGATGATCTCGCCCCAGCCTTCGGCCGCGCGCGTGGCCACGGTGATGGTGGAGCCGCCATATTTCAGCGCGTTGTCGATCAGATTGGCCAGCGCGCGGGACAGGAATTCGCGATCGGCCGGCACGGTGACGCTGCGCGCATCGGCACACAGCGTCACGCCCGATTGTTCCGCCAGCGGTTCGTAGAGTTCGACCAGATCCTCGGCCACGGCGGCCAGATCCAGCGGCACGCGCCGATCCTGGATGGCGCCGCCTTCCAGCCGGCTGATCTCCAGCGCGTTTTCCAGCATCGACCGCAAGGCATCGGCATCCGCCCGCGCCGCCTGCAGCGCGTCCGCCGCGCCGGGTTCGTCAACGCGCGCCAGGGCCGTGTCGATCGCCGCCGACAGCCGGGTGACGGGGGAGCGCAGGTCGTGCGCCAGCGCCCCGGAAATGGCGCTTAGCTGCGAAACCAGCTCGTCGATCCGTTCGGCCATCAGGTTCATCTGCAGGCGCAGGTGATCGAAGCCGTCCCCCGTATCCCGCGTCGACAGGCGCGCGCCGAAATTGCCGGAAGCCAGTTCCGCCGCGGTGTCGGCGATCTCATGCGTGCGCTGGCTGATCACGAAACCGAGCAGCAGCGCGCTCACGGTGGCAAGGGCTACGGCGATGACGACGGTAAGGCCGATTGCGGCCGCGAAGGCCAGCGTGAAGCGCCGCTCGACCGCGCCGAGCACGCCGACGACCAGCGTATCGCCGCCAGGCAGGCTGCTGGCGATCGCCATCCCCTCCGTTTCGGGCAGGCTGGGACCGCGATGAATGTGCACGATGTGCGGCTGCGCCGACACCGAAATCGAGGGCACGCGCGACAGGTTGTTGAGGATCGTCGGCCCGTGCCCCGAAAGCGCGATGAACACCGTGGGGTCCGCCGCGCTGCCGCGCTTGGCGTTGATGAAATTGGCCAGTTCGTCGCGGCCGCCGTCGTAATAGGCGGTCAGCAGATCGTCGCGCAGGTCGGTCACCTGCCGCACGCGATCGCTGCGCACCACCTCGAGCATCTCGGTGCGCAGGAAGAAGATCGCCGCCATGCTGGACAGGAGTTGCAGCACGAACACGGCGGCAACCAGCCGCATCATGGTTGGAGAAGGGCGCCGCCGGGCCGACATCGGGTCCGCTCAGTCCAGCGCCAGCCGGTATCCCGCCCCGCGCACCGTGTGGAACAGCGGCTGATCCTCCCCGTCGTCGATCTTGCGCCGAAGCCGGCTGATATGCACGTCGATGACGTTGGTGCCGGGATCGAAGTGATAGTCCCACACCGCCTCCAGCAGCATGGTCCGCGTCACCACCTCGCCCTGGTGCAGCAGCATGTATTCCAGCAGGCGGAATTCGCGCGGCTGCAACGCGATCTTGCGCGTTCCCCGGCGCACCTGCCGGGTGAGCCGATCCAGTTCGAGATCGCTGCACCGCAATGTCGTTTCCTGCGCCGGCTTCTGCGCCGTTCCACCGCCACGGCGGATCAGCGCCTGCACGCGCGCCAGCAGTTCGGCGAAGGAAAACGGTTTGCCAAGGTAGTCGTCCGCGCCCGCCGTCAGCCCCGCGATCCGGTCGTCGGTGCTGCCAAGCGCCGACAGGATGATCACCGGCGTTCGCACTTCGGCCGCCCGCAGCGCCTTTAGCACGGAAAGGCCATCCATCCCCGGCAGCATCCGGTCCAGCACCACCACGTCAAACTGGCTGTCGGTGGCCAGGAAAAGACCATCGCGCCCGGTTGTGGCGCGATCGACCGTGAAACCTTCCTCATCCAGTCCCCGCGCGATGTAATCGCCGATCTGGGGATCATCTTCGACCAGCAGGATACGTCCAGCCACAAACCCGTTCCATGACAGTTGATGACAGCGTGTTAATGCTTTCCCCACGCGCGGGATAGAGGGCAGCGGGTATCTGGAGCAAATGGCCGATAGCTCTTTGGGTCGCAAATTGCTGGGCTGGGCAGCCGTCCTCCCCATCGTCGCCGTGGCGGCGGTCGGGGCGGGCGGTTGCTTCCTGCGCGATCCGACGCGCTTTCAACCCGCCGCGCGATCCGTTACCGGCCGCCCGGTCGCCGTCTATTTCGCCGGGACAGCCGGGCTGCTGCCGATGGGCGACGAGCCCGACATAGCAACGGCCCTGCGACGCCAGGGCGTGCCCGTGCTGAGGGTGGACACCCCCTCCCTGTTCGTGGGCGACAAGGACCGGGCCTATGTCGATCAACTGGTGGATGACAGCATTCGCAAGGCGCTGTCCGCCAGCGGTGCCGAACACGTCGCGCTGATCGGCTTCACGTTCGGCGCAGACATTCTCGACACCGGACTGGGCGCGGTTCCGCCCGATCTGCGGCATCGCATTTCGTCCGTGGTGCTGATCCGCCCCGATCCCACGGTCCATTTCCACGCAGGGCCGGCGTGGCTGCGGCTGCACGACGTGCCCGATAGCGATCCGCATCGCACCCTGCGCCTGCTGCGTGGTCTCAGCGTCACCTGCATTCAGGCGGATAGCGACAACCTGTGCGCCTCGCCGGGGCTGGAAGGCATGCGGCGCGTGTCGTTAGCCGGCCCCCGCCCGGCATTCTGGCAGAAGCGCGATCTCACCGCGGCGGCCATGCATGCGGTCCTGTTTCCGGCAGGGGTGATGCAATGAGGGGCCGCTTCGCCCCGCGGCGATCAGAACGGATGGCCGCCGCCAGCCCCGCCGGGCAGGCGGCCGCCGGGGCCTCGTCCGGGCGGGGGCGCGGAATTTTCCTGCGCCGGAGCGCCGGGCACGGCGGCGGAGCCACCTCCCGGCGGAGAGAGAGCGCCGACATAGCCGTAAGCCTGCGGCGCGGGCGGCCCCATCAATCCGCGCGACGGTATCTGCGGACCGGTTTTTTCGTCGTCGTCATCGCGAGGGCCGATGAGTTCGCCCTTCGGCGCCGCGGCCGCCGACGCGAGAACCTCGGGCGTGATTTCCACCGGAACAGCGGGCGATGCCTCGACCGGAATCGCGTCCTCCTCCGGCATGGCTGTCTGCGCGGTCACGGGGCGCGAAGGGGTGGCCGCGGCCGCCAGTTTCGGCAGGGGCGCTGCGAGGGCGGGCGGCTTTCCGTCAGCCGTGTCCGGCACGGCCGGGGCGAATGCCATCGGAGCGCCGCCTCCGCTCGCCGGAATACCCTGCGGATCGGCACCCATCCCTATCATCGCCACGGCCGCTATTCCGGCAGCCAGCGCTCCGATGCCGCCGCCAGCCGCCAGCCGCCGCCAGACAGGGTGGCGTGGCCGCTGGGACGGAACCGACGCCGCAACCTGCGCCGCCACTGGCCGCGCCGTCACGCCAGTGGCTGCCGCCTGCGGCGCGGCAGCCTGAGGCAGCAGCGGCACTTCCCGCACGATCCGCGCGATCAGGTCAGCGGGAACAGCCGGCGCGGATAGCTGGTCCAGCGCGCGGTCCAGCGCCGCTTCGCGCGCGGCGGGCGCGATCGGGATCACCCGCCTCATGCCCGCAGTTCCATGCCATAGGCCACGACCGGTTCGCGCGCGCGCAGATCGGCAACGCCCACGTCGCGCGCTTCCAGCAGTTCGCGCAAGTGACGCCGAGCCCTGAACAGAAGCGATTCCATGGCCTTTATGTTAAGTTCCAGAACTTCGGCGGCAAGCGCGTTTGTGAAGCCCTCGTAATAGCACAGCACAAGCGCGGCCCGATACCGTTCGGGCAGGTCCGCCAGGGCCCCTGCAACCGCCGCCCGCGCCTGATCCGCCTCGATCGTGGCGTCGGCAAGCGGCATGGGATCGGCGCGTTCGGGCAGATCGGGCGTGATCACCACGCGAAAACGGCGCTTCCGGTCGAAGCACAGGTTCATCGCGACGCGATGGAGCCAGCCCACCAGCCCCGCCCCGCTCGATTGCCACCGCGGGGCCTGCTGCCACAGACGCGCGAAGCATTCCTGCACCACGTCTTCGGCTTCGTGCCCATCGCCCAGCATACGCATCGCCACGCGGTAAAGCGCGGGGGTATGCCGTTCGACCAGCACGGAAAACGCGGCGATCACGCCACGTCCCACCTCACCCATCAACGACAGGTCATCGAACGCCGACCACAGCATGGGAGCGTCGGGCGCAAGCGAGGCATGGTCGGTCGCGAATGCCCCGTCCGCTCCGGAATCGCCTAGGAAAGTCACACCGACTGTCGCCTCCACGCGCCGTTCCGTCATCGGGAACCCACGGCCCGGCTCTTGCTGGCGGTCCAACCCTGAACGGCGAATTTACCGACGTTGCGCAACGAAATATTTCATCGCCCCCGGCGCGAAGGGTTTGAGAGGCTGGGCCGTTTTAATCACCGGAACCACCGTGGCCCCTTACCCTCGAAGTTCGATGTCGCGTTGTTTCCGCCCTGTCGAGAACACCGCCGGCATCAGTCGAGCTTGCGGGTCGCACCACAAAACCGGGCCTGCGATTCGGTCGCAGGCCCCATTTCACGGATCACGTCCCCCCATGCATCGTCACCGCACGCCCCGTTTCTTCGCTGCCGTTTCGCTCGGTTCGCTGACCTTCGCGCTCGGCGCACAGGTTGCCCTGGCCGACACCACGGTCGGCGGCAACAGCACCACCCCCGTTCTCACCTCGACAGGCGGCAATGTAACAGTCGCCAGCGGCGGCACGATCACGCTGGTCAACGGCAGCGCCGTGACGGTCGATTCCTCCAACACCGCTACCGTCGCTTCAGGTGGCACGATCGCCATGGGCGCGGGCAACGGCGCGACCGGGATCACCGTCAACCCCGGCACCACCACCACGATATCGAACGCCGGGGCGATCAACGTCACCGAGAATTACACCGCCCCCTTCATCACCAACAACGGCGTCAACATCGCCGATGGCCCCATCGCGGCCGCATCGAACCGTTACGGCATCCACGTGCTATCGGGCGGCACGGTGACCGGATCGGTCACCAACTCCGGCACGATCTCCGTCGAGGGGCTCAATTCCGCCGGCATCGCGCTCGATTCGACGCTCAACGGCAATCTCGGCAATACCGGCACGATCTCGGTAAAGGGCGATAACAGCGCCGGCATCCGCACGTCCGCGGTAACCGGCAATGTCACCGTGGGCGGAACCGTCACGGCGATCGGCCAGGGCGCGCAGGCGCTGGTCACCAGCGGCGATATCGGCGGCACGCTGAAGATCAACGGCACCCTGGGGCAAGCCACCACCTACACCGCCGACGACGGCACCTCGCAGGTTCTTTCGCGCACCGCGCTGCAAAGCGGGGCAGCCGCGGTGGAAGTGGACGGAAACGTCGCTGGCGGGGTCCTGATCGCGGCTCCCAATTCCAGCACGTCGACCGAGACCACCGGTTCGATCCAGTCCTATGGCAGCAGCCCCGGGCTCCAGATCGGCGGCGCGAACAACATCGCGATCGGCACCGTGGCCAGCAACGATGGCACCTATTCGGTGGCGGTGGACGGCAGCGTGACCGCCAATGCCTATTACAGCTCGACCAACGCCTATGGCATCGTGATCGGGGGCAAGGGCGGCAACGTGAACCTGGCCGGCGGCATCGGCATCAACGGCAACGTCACCGCGACGACCAACGATGCCAACGCCACCGCCATTCTCATCAACCAGGGCTCCACGGTTCCCACGCTTTACGTCAGCGGCACGGTCAAGGCCGCCAGCACATCGCTGGGTATCAGCGCCTATGCGGTCCGCGACCTGTCGGGCACGCTGACGACGGTGAACAACACCGGCTTCATCACCTCCAACCAGGGCAGCCAGTCCGGGGCGATCGATCTTTCCGCCAACACCAGCGGCGTCACCGTCAAGCAGTACCTCAACGCGACCGATGCGGCCTCGCAAAAGACCGACAAGGCCGCGGCGGGCTACAACGTCGATACCGCCACGGTCTATGCGGCGATCACCGGCAACATCTACACCGGCAGCGGCAATGACACGCTGGATGTCGAAACCGGCAAGATCACCGGCAACACGTTCCTTGGCGCCGGCAACGACACCGTGATCATGGCCGACGATTCGAAGTATATCGGCAACATCGATTTCGGCACGGGCACCGCCACGATGACGATGGGCGGCAATTCGCGCTTCACCGGCACGCTGATCTTCAACGACCAGCCGGCCACGCTGACGCTCAACGACAGCTCGATCTGGCGGGGCACCGTCACGGGCGGTTCGCAGGCAACGGTCAACGTCAACTCGGGCCTGTTCGCCGCCAACGCGACCGGCAACATCGCGGTCAACTCCCTGAACGTGGGCGCGAACGGCACGCTGGGCGTCTATGTCGATGGCACCACCGGCACGAGTTCAACCTTCGTCACCAATACGGCGACGTTCGCCAGCGGATCTAAGATCACCGCCTCGCTCACGTCCATCGCCAAGGCGGAAGGCACGTATACGGTGCTGACGTCCAACGGCCTTACGGGCGCTTCGAACCTGAGCGCCAGCAATCTGGCCCTGCCGGTCCTCTACGCCGGCACGCTGGCCACGCAGGGCAACAACCTGCAACTCACCATCGCCCGCAAGACCGCCGCGCAACTGGGGCTGACCGCCGCGCAAGGCGCCATCTACAACCCGATCATCGCGCAGGCCCAGGCGCTGACGGCCGCCGGCGGCACCCCTTCCGCTCTCGAAACCGACCTGCTGCAGGTGGCCGACACGCCCACGCTGCAAGCGCAGTTCAACCAGTTGATGCCCGATTATGCCGGGGGCGTGTTCGATTTCGTGACACGCGGCTCCCGCCTTGCCGCGCAGCACGTACAGGACGATTCCTCGCTGTTCACGATCAGCAACGTGGGCGGCTGGTTCGAGCCGATCTATTTCCACGGCGGCAAGCAGACGACCGGCACCGCCGGCTTCTCCGACCATGGCTTCGGCCTTTCCGGCGGGCTTGAACGCGTGACGGGCATCGGCAACGTCGGCCTTTCGCTTACCTGGATCAGCGGCAAGGTGAACACCAGCAGCTACCAGTCGGTGAAGACCAGCAACCTCGAGGTCGGCGCCTTCTGGCGCATGGCCAAGGGGCCGTTCTACGCCTTCGCCCGGGTGGGGGGGAGCCGCCTTTCGGCAACCTCCGCGCGCACCTTCACGGGGGCCGTCAGCGGCACCAGCTTCAATTATACCGCGGCTGGCAAGTGGAAGGGCTGGATGATCACCGGATCGGGCGGCGCGTCCTATGGCTTCGATGTGGGCGGCAACTTCCAGCTGCGCCCCAAGGCGATCGTCGAATACTATCGCCTGCACGAAAACGCCTATGACGAAACCGGCAGCGCGCCGATCATCCTGGAGGTGGCCGGGCGCAACAGCAGCGCGCTGACCGGCACGACCACGCTGGTCGCGAGCTGGAGCAGCGGCCCCAGCTCCTATGAAGGCCGCCCGTTCACCGTCGAAGTCGAAGGCGGCCGGCGCAACCAGCTTTCGGGCCATCTCGGCACCACGCTCGCCAACTTCACCGACGGCAACCAGTTCGCGCTGACGCCGGACAGCCTGAAGTCGGCCTGGCTGGGCAAGGTCAGCATCCTGCAGGGTGGCCTGGACTACACCTGGCGCCTGACCGGCGGGGCTGAACGGGCGCAGGGCGTGGTCGACTATTCGATCCGCGCTTCGCTCAGCATCGCGCTCTGACGCGGGCGTAGAGCCATCGGGCAGGGGTCTGGGGCCACGTGCTCCAGGCCCCTGCCCTTTTGCGTAGGCAGCGCTTCAGCCCGCCGCGAAGAGATGGCGATACTGGTGCGGCTGGCAGCGAAGATACTGGTCCGCCGCATGGACCGAGGCACCAAGATGGGCCGCCGCGTGCCAGGGCCAGCGCGGGTCGTAAAGGATGGTGCGCGCCAACGCGACGAGGTCCGCATCGCCCGAAGCGACGATCTGTTCAGCCTGCTCGAACCCGGTGATGAGCCCGACCGCGATCACGGGAATGGAGACCGCCTGCTTCACCGCGCGCGCCAGCGGCACCTGATATCCGGGAGCCACGGGAATCGCCTGACGCGGATCGAGCCCGCCGCTCGAAACGTGGATCGCGGCGGCGCCCCGGCGCTCCAGCTCGCGCGCGAAGGCGACGGTCTGCTCCGCATCCCAGCCGCCGTTCACCCAGTCGGTTCCGGAAACCCGGACCGTCACCGGGCGCTCCGCCGGGAAGGCGGCGCGCACGGCATCGAACACTTCCAGCGGGAACCGCATCCGGTTCTCCAGGCTGCCGCCATACGCATCGTCCCGCCGGTTCGAAAGCGGCGACAGGAACTGGTGCAGCAGATAGCCGTGCGCGCCGTGAATCTGCACGGCATCGATACCGATCCGCGCCGCGCGCCGCGCCGCTTCGGCAAAGGCATCGCGGATGCGGTCCATCCCGGCGCGGTCCAGCGCCAGCGGCGGGTTCTCTCCGGCGGCGAACGGAACGGCGGAAGGCGCCTCGGTCTGCCAGCCGTTGTCCGCGTCCGGCGCGATCTGGCCCTTGCCCAGCCACGGCTTGTCGGTCGAAGCCTTGCGCCCGGCATGCCCCAGCTGGATGGCGATGGGCATCGGCGAATGGCGGCGCAGGCTTTCCACCACACGGGCCATCGCCGCCTCGGTCCGGTCATCCCACAGGCCAACGTCGGCATAGCTGATCCGCCCTTCCGGCAGCACGGCCGTCGCCTCGATCGTCAGCACGCCCGCGCCCGATTGGGCAAGATTGCCGAGGTGCATGAGGTGCCAGTCGGTCATCTCGCCATCGACGGCAGAATACTGGCACATCGGCGCGATCACGATGCGGTTGGAAAGCGAAAGCCCGCCGATATCAAGCGGTTCGAACAACGTGGGGTGCGCCATGCGCCTGTCTCCTGTTCCGGGCAGCATGGCCCGATCGCGCGAAGATAGGAAGCTGCTCCGGGATTGCACCCGCTGCCTGCGCGCAATTCCGCTTGCCGGCGCAAAAGGTTTACTCTCCCGCGGGATCGGCCCCGCGCCCACCCCGTTCAATCGACCGGAACAACGTCCACGGCAACAGTCATGTTCTGGCTTCCGCCGCCCAGAAACACGCCGTCGATCGGGGCAACGTCGGCATAGTCGCGCCCCATCGCGGTGAAGATGTGATCGGTGCCCGCGAAGATCGCGTTGGTGGGATCGAAGCCAACCCAGCCCAATTCGTCCCCGCACCACAGGTTGACCCAGGCGTGCATGGCGTCGGCGCCAACCAGCCTCGGTTTGCCGGGCGGCGGCAGCGTGCGGAGATAACCGCTGACATAGGCCGCGGGAATGCCGTGCGCGCGCGCCGCCACGATCATGATGTGGGCGAAGTCCTGGCAGACGCCGCGGCGCAGGCGGAACGCCACGTCGGGCGGTGTATCCGCTACCGTGGCGCTGCCATCGTACTTGAACTCACCATGGATCGCTTCCATCAGCGCCCGCCCGGCGGCCAGCGTGGGCGTTCCGGGGGTGAAGAACCGGGTCGCCCAGCCCGCGATCTCGGGCGAAATCTGCGCCACCGTGGAACCGTAGAGATAACCGGCGGGGCTGGTGGACGACAGATCGCGCCGCACCAGCGTGCGTTCGCGCACTTGTGCCACGGTGGGGCTGACCGCCATGTCGAGCGAAAAGCACGGCGGCGCCACTTCCACGCGGAACCGGGCTTCGATCGACAGCTTCTTCAGCGGCGCATCGATCGACAGGCGCGCGCGGTTGACCACCCACGGCCCGCTTTCCTGCTGGATCGCGGACGGCGCCGGATCGATGTTCAGCGTATAATCGCGCAGGATCTGTCCCGGCCACGACGCCGGCTTCAGGCGCAGGTTGAAGCGCGCCAGACGCACGCCGCCCGCGTATTGCACGGTGGTGAGATGCCGGACATCGTAGATCATCGCCGGACCATCATACCAGCAGATTGCTGCGCACCACGGGTTCGGACCGTTCGAACTGCAGGAAGTATCGCGCGGAAATCGCTTCGGACAGAGTCAGCAGGCGCCGTTCCGTCTCGCCCAGCAGGCTGTCATCGACGGCATCGATCATCAGGCTGAGGAACGGCGCGAGCGCGGCGCGCGTTTCGCGCAAGGGTGCTTCGGGCAGGTTGTCCTCGCCAAGCGCCGGCAAGGCGGTGACATGCGCGGCCAGCGTCTGCAACTGGAACACCAGCGACCGCGGATTTTCCGCATCGAGCAGCAACAGGTCCAGCACCGGATCGCGCAACGGCACGCTGAGATAGCGCGACCGGTAGGTGATCTGGCTGTCGCACAGGTCCAGCAGCGCGCCCAGCGCATCGGCTTCCGGCAGCACGCCCAGCTGGCGCGTCATCCGGCAGACCGCGAGCGCGCGTTCCAGCCGCCGGCCGATGTCGAGGAAGCGCCAGGCCGGCCCGCGCACCATGTCCTCCGCGCCCAGCCCGGCCAGCGCGCCGAACCGTTCCACCAGTTCCCGCGCCACGCGCAACAGGGCGCCGGGGCGGTGCGAATCCAGCTTGGGCATCGGCCGGCTGGCGATGCGCCAGAAATCGGGCGCGAACCGGTCGCGCAACGACAGGCCAACGCTGCGGATATTCCCCAGCAGCGTGCTGACGCTGCCCGGCAGCCCGCCATCGCCCAGCGCGATGCGGCAGGCCTCGTGCGCGGACAGCTTCTGGTCCTTCGCCCGGATCGCGCCCCACAGGAACAGCAGCTCCACGAGCTTTTCGCGCACGGCGGGGTTGATGCCCCCGCCCGCATCGACCTCGATCGAACTGCCCAGGATCGAACGGACGATCCGCACCGTCATTTCCGCGCGCTCACAATAGCGGCCGAACCAGAACAGGTTGTCGGCCGCCTGGCTGGCGAGGATGCCGCCGCCACGCCGGATCGCCGGGGCATCACCCAGGGTGGTCGAGCCATAGTCCGGCACCGCCGCCGCATCGACCACGCAGACGTCGGCCGAGAGATCGCCTTCGCCCATGAGCGAGGTGAGCAGCCCGCCCGATGAGGCCAGCCGCGCGAATCCGCCGGGCATGACGGTCCATTCGCCATCCGGCCCGCGCGCCACGAACGCGCGCAGCGTGAACGGGCGCGGCTCGAACCGATCCCCCACCAGCGCAGGCGTGGTGGAAAGGTGGACGATTTCCTGCCCGCAGTAGTCCATCGGACGCCGCTGCATCGCATCGAACAGCAGGTCGCGCGCGGAAGGGGAAAGGCTTGCCCCGGCCACGCCACGCACGTCCTCCAGTCCCTCGACCGGCTGGCCGAACGCCGGCGTGATGACGAACTCGTCGAACCGGGCGCGCACGATATCGGCTTCCACCGGTTGCCCGCACCACCAGGTCGCGATGTTCGGCAGCAGCGGTTCCTCGCCCAGAAGGGTGCGGCACAGGCGCGGCATGAACGCGGCGAAGGCCGGCGCCTCCAGCAATTCCACGCCCGGCCAGTTGGTCATTTCCAGCCCGCCCGAAGCCCAGGCATCGAACATGTCGGGCACGCCGATGGTGGACCGCGCATCGAAGCTCAGCGGATCGAGCGCGTTGGTGTCGATCCAGCGCCACACCGCGTCGATCCGCTTCGGCCCGGCGATCGTGCGGATGTAGAGCCGGTCGTCGATCACCGTCAGATCGCGCCCTTCCACCAGCGGAAAGCCCAGATAGCGCGCGAGATGGGCCTGTTCCGGATAGCTCTGGTTGAACCGGCCGGGCGTGAGCAGCGCGATGCGCGGGCTTTCGCGCTGGCAATCGCGGGCAATTCCCGCGCGCAGATCTCCGAAGAAGCGCGCGACACGCCGGGCGTTGATGTCCGACAGCAGCGTGCCGGTGCCGCGTGACAGCGCCAGGCGGTTCTCCAGCGCATAGCCGATGCCGTTGGCCAGCCGCAGCCGGTCCCCCAGCACGCGCCACTGGCCGCGCGGCCCCCGCGCCAGATCGACCGCGTAGACATGGAGGTAATGATCCGCGCGCGGCTTCAGCCCGACCATGTTGCGCGCGAAATAACGGCTGCCAGCGATCACGGCGGCGGGCAGGAAACCATCGTCCACCAGCCGCTGTGGGCCGTAAATGTCCGCCACAAGCTGTTCGAGCAGGCGCGCGCGCTGGATCAGCCCGCGCTCGACCTCCGCCCATTCCTGCGCGCCGATCAGCAGCGGCATCGGCGTCAGCGGCCATTCGCGCTCGTCGTCATCGCCGGCGATGCGGAAGCTCATGCCCATGTCCTGGATCTGGCGCGCGACCAGTTCCTGCACCGAAAGGCCCGATTCCGCCGCCAGCGAGGACAGGCCGTTGGCCATGGCCACCCACTTTTCCGCGACATCGCCCGAGGCATGGCGAAACAGGTCGCCCGCATCGACGTCGACCGGATAGTCCTGCAACCGGTTGGTGGCCGGGGCGGGCGGCGCTGCGTTCTCGACCAGCGCCATCAGATCAGATGCGCGGGACGCCTGAGATCGAGCGACATCGGAAACTCCCCTGCTGCTTCCTCGGCCGGAATGGCCTGACTGCCCGGCGAATGGCCGTGATCCTGGAAGCGCGCCTTGCGCCGGGCTTCCGCCTCATAACCGTTGACGGGCACGGTATCATAGTTGCGCCCGCCCGGATGCGCCACATGATAGACGCATCCCCCCAGCGAACGGCCGTTCCAGGTATCGAGGATGTCGAACGTCAGCGGCGCGTGCGCCGGCATCATCGGGTGCAGGCAGTTGGCGGGGAACCACGCCTTGTAGCGCACCCCGGCCACGGCCTCGCCCGGAACGCCGGTCGGCTGCAGGGGCAGCCGCCGCCCGTTGCAGGCGATCACGTGGCGGCCCGGCACCAGCCCGCTGGCGCGGATCTGCAAGCGTTCGGTGGAGCTGTCGACATAGCGCACCGTGCCGCCGATCGCGCCGGTTTCGCCCAGCACGTTCCACGGCTCCAGCGCGTGCGCCACTTCAAGCTGCACGCCGCCGCCCTCGACCGCGCCGTGCACCGGGAAGCGGAACTGGCGCTGCGCCTCGAACCACACCGGATCGAAATCGTACCCGGCGCCGCGCAGATCGGCCAGCACGTCGAGGAAATCGGCCCAGACGTAATGCGGCAGCATGAAGCGGTCATGCAACTGCGTGCCCCAGCGCACCAGCGGCCCGTCCTGCGGCTGCTTCCAGAACCACGCGGCCAGCGCCCGCAACAGCAATTGCTGCGCCAGGCTCATCTTGGCGTCCGGCGGCATCTCGAACCCGCGGAACTCGACAAGGCCGAGCCGGCCGGTGGGGCCATCGGGCGAAAACAGCTTGTCGATGCAGATTTCGGTGCGGTGGGTATTGCCCGTCACGTCGACCAGCAGGTTGCGGAACAGGCGGTCCACCACCCAGGCGGGCGGTGGCGGCTGGTCCGGCCCGTGATTCGGGTTGGGCACCTGCGCCAGCGCGATCTCCAGTTCGTAGAGCGCATCGTGCCGCGCTTCGTCGATGCGCGGGGCCTGGCAGGTCGGGCCGATGAACATGCCCGAAAACAGGTAGCTGAGCGCGGGATGGCGCTGCCAGTAGAGCACGAAGCTCTTGAGCAGGTCCGGCCGGCGGATGAACGGCGAATCGAGCAGGGTCGGCCCGCCCAGCACGATATGGTTGCCGCCGCCGGTGCCGACGGAGCGGCCATCGACCATGAACTTGTCCGCCGTCAGCCCCACCTCGCGCGCGCATTCGTACAGCGTTTCGGTGATGTCCACCGCTTCGCGCCACGATTTCGCCGGCTGGATGTTCACTTCGATCACACCGGGATCGGGGGTAATCTTCAGCACCGTCAGGCGCGGATCGGGCGGCGGGGGATAGCCCTCGATCCGGATCGGCACGCGCGTTTCCTCGGCGACCTGCTCCACCGCCGCGATCAGGTCGAGGTAATCGTCCAGCGATTCCACGGGCGGCAGGAACACCGACAGATAACCGTCCTTCGGCTCCACCGTCAGCGCGGTGCGGACCGCGCCTTCGATCGCGACCTGTTCGATCCGGCGCTGCGCCGTCCCCGCCGGGCCTTCGACAGCGATGCTGGCCTGTTCGGCGGCGGCTTCTGGCGGTGTTGCCGCGTCGCGCACCTGGTGCCCGCGCTCCGCCACTTGCGCGCGGAAATCGGCGAGCGGCTCGCGCGGCTCGGCGGTGTCGCGCGGGTGGATATAGGGATAGTCGGACGGCGGCACGAACGGCAGCGATCCCAGCGGCAGGCGATAGCCCAGCGCGCTGTCGCCCGGCACCGCATAGAGCGCGCCGCGCCGCACTTTCCAGCGTTCGCTCTGCCAGCGCGTCACCCGCGATGGCGCGGCATGCCAGCGCTGCACCGGCAGGACATAGCCCACCGGCTTGGTCAGTCCGCGCTGGAACGTGCGCATGAAGCGCTGCCGTACTTCGGGATCGTCCAGCTGCGGATCGGTGGGGCTGGTGTTGGCGGGAAGCTCCGCCTCCTTCACGATCCATTCGACCGCGTCTTCATAGACCGGCTGGACGAACTCCTCCTCCACCCCCAGATTGCGCGCGGCCGTGGTCAGGAACACCTGGGCCATCGCGGCATCGGGCTGCGGCGCCCCGGCCTCGGCCTCTGCATCGGCCGGATGCTCCTGCGGCGGTCTTTCCCCGGCGATCAGCGACGGATCGCGCCAGATCGGCACGCCATCGGCGCGCCAGTAGATCGCATAGCCCCAGCGCGGCAGGCTTTCGCCCGGATACCACTTGCCCTGCCCGTGGTGGAGCAGCGATCCCGGCGCGAACCGTTCGCGCAGCAGGCGGATCAGCCGGTCGGCATAGGCGGCCTTGGTCGGGCCGACCGCCGCGCTGTTCCATTCGGGCGCCTCGAAATCGTCGTCGGCGATGAAGGTCGGCTCGCCGCCGATCGTGAGCCGCACGTCGCCCGCCGCCAGATCGGCATCCACCTTGTCGCCCAGCGCGAGCAGGGCATCCCAGCGCGCGTCGGTGAAGGGCTTGGTGATCCGCACCGCTTCCTGGATGCGCGAGACTTCCATTTCGAACCGGAAGTCCGAATGGACCGGTTCCATCACCACGCCTTCGATCGGCGCGGCGGAGCGGTAGTGCGGCGTGGCGCACAGCGGGATGTGGCCTTCGCCGGCGAAGAGGCCCCAGGTGGCGTCCAGCCCGATCCAGCCCGCGCCGGGAACATAGACTTCCGCCCAGGCGTGCAGGTCGCAGATGTCCTGCGACACGCCCTTCGGCCCGTCGACCGCGACCACATCGGGCGTCAGCTGGATCGAATAGCCCGAGACGAACCGGGCGGCGAACCCCAGCGTGCGCAACAACTGCACCAGCAACCACGCCGAATCGCGGCACGATCCGGTGCCGATCTCCAGCGTTTCCTCGGGCGCCTGCACGCCCGGCTCCATGCGGATCACATAGCCGACGGTCTGGTTGACCGCCTGGTTGATCTCCACCAGGAAATCGATGGTGCGGCCCTGATGGCCCCGGAACCGGTCGGCCAGCGCCGCGAACAACGCGCCTTGCGGCTCGGTCTCGAAATAGGCGGCAAGGTCCGACGCCAGCGCCGGAGCATAGGCGAACGGATATTCCTCGGCGTATTCCTCGACGAAGAAATCGAACGGGTTGATCACCGCCAGTTCGGCCAGCAGGTCCACCTCGATCTGGAAATGGTCCACCGGTTCGGGAAACACGATCCGCGCCTGCCAGTTGCCCAGCGGGTCCTGCTGCCAGTTCAGGAAGTGGTTGGCCGGGCTGATCTTCAGCGAATAGTTGGGCACCGCCGTGCGGCTGTGCGGAGCCGGTCGCAGGCGGATGACCTGCGGCCCCAGCATGACCGGCTTGTTGTAGGAATAGCGCGTGAGGTGATGGAGACCCGCCTTGATCATGGTTGGGGACAGTGCGCCAAACAATGCTGCACCGCAACACGTAATGCCGCCGTCACGGGCAAAAATCGGGGCTTGTCGGTTTTGCGAACGTAGGGGCGCAGAAGGCCCACCCAGCTGCGACTAACGCCGCCTGCGGCGACGCAAGTCTCGCTCCCCTCCCGCTTGCCGGGAGGGGCTATCCCTTCTTCTCCCCTCCCGCTTGCGGGAGGGGCTGGGGGTGGGAAACCTGCCCCCTCAGGCCGAGACGGCGCGCGCTTCCGCCGTGCGCGCCGCGAACCAGGGCCGCATCCGCTCGATCGCGTCGATCACGCGATCGGTCGATACCGCGAAGCTGATGCGGATGAAGCGGTGCCCCTCCACCGGATCGAAATCGATGCCCGGCGCGGTGGCGACGCCGGTTTCCTCCAGCAGGCGGATGCAGAAGGCCAGGCTGTCGTCGGTCAGGTGGCCGATGTCGGCATAGATGTAGAACGCGCCATCGGGCGGGGCGATGCGGCCCAGCCCCATGCCCGGCAGCGCCGCCAGCAACAGATCGCGGTTGCGCGCATAAGTGGCGACATGGCCTTCGAGTTCGTCGCGACAATCGAACGCGATCAGCCCGGCGTGCTGCGCCAGCACCGGCGGCGTCAGGAACAGGTTGCCCATCCGCGCCCGCGCCTGGTCCACCAGCGCGGCGGGCACCACCACCCAGCCCAGCCGCCAGCCGGCCATGCTGAAATACTTGGAGAAGCTGTTGACCACGATCGCCTGGCGGTCTTCGGCCAGCATCGACACCGCCGGCGCGCCATAGGTGATGCCGTGGTAGATCTCGTCCGAGATCACGCGGATGCCCTTGCGGCGGCAGACCTCGGCGATCGCGGCCAGTTCGGCGGGTTCGATCACCGTGCCGGTGGGATTGGCGGGGCTGGCCAGGATCAGCCCGTCGGGGACCGGGTCCAGCGCGTCGAGCGCGGCGGCGGTCACCTGGTAGCGCTCCGCCTCGCCACAGGGCAGTTCCACCGGTTCCATGTGCAGCGCGCGCAGGTTGTTGCGATAGGCGACATAGCCGGGCCGCGCGATGGCGACGCGCGCGCCGGGATCGAACAGCAGCGACAGCGCCAGCACCAGCCCCGGCGATGCCCCGCAGGTCAACACGATCTGTTCGGGATCGATCACCGCGCCGCAGGTTTCCTGATAGTGCCGGGCGATCCGCGCTTTCAGCTTCGGGCTTTCCCAGTAGCCCATGGGATCGGTATCGAGCACATGGTGCGCGGCGGCGATCGCTTCGGCGGGCGCGCCGGTGGAAGGCTGGCCGAATTCCATGTGGATGATCGAACGCCCCTCCGTGCCCAGGCGATGGGCGATGCGGCTGACGGCAATGGCGTGAAATGGCTCTAGGCGGGCGGTCATGCCCTGCCGACTAGCACGCCCCCCCGCATCACAGAAGGCCGGACCGCAAAAGACTCTGGGCGCGCGCCAGGTCTTCGGGCCGGTCCACGTCCAGTTCCGCCTCCGGTGGCAGCGGCAGGCAAGGCGCGTCCGCCAGCAGCGCGCCCGCGCCCCGGTCCCCGGACAGGGCCTCCAGCGCGCCGAAGTGCCTCGCGCCGAACAGAGCCGGCGGCATGCGTTGCCCCCCCGCGCCGCTGGCGATGCGGTCCCCGTCGAACGCCGAAACCAGCGCCGCGACGTGCGCGGCAGGCACCAGCGGCATGTCCGCGAGCGCAATCAGCACACCGCGTGCGCCCGCTGCCCGCGCCGCCGCCACGCCGATCGCCAGCGAGCGGGATTGCGGCGCGTGGGGAGGATCGAGTGGCAAGGTCGCCCAGCCGAGCGGAGCAAGGGCGGGCGTATCCCCGCGCACGACGGCAAAATGCCGGGCGAAGGGCAGCCCGGCCAGCATGGCGGCGGCATGGAAGGCTACAGGCCGTCCTTCCAGGTCCGCGTCCAGCTTGGCTCCACCGAACCGCGTGCCCCGTCCTGCCGCCAGCAGGAGGACTGCGATGCCCGCAAAATCCGGGTCAGCCACGCAGCGTGGCGGTCAGGCCGGCGGCGGTTGGTTGCGCCCTGGCGGTCGTCCATTCGGCACCGCCGGCGCAGGCCTGATAATCCTGCACCACCTCGCCCAGGATCGACAGCGCCAGAGTGGCCGGATCGCGCGTGGACGGAATCAGGCCGATCGAGCCGCGCAAGGCATCGATCCGCGATTCCGGCACGCCTGCCGCGCGCAGCATGTCCACCCGCGCGCGGTGCGTCCGCCGGCTGCCGATCGCGCCGTGGTAGAAGGCCGGCGCGGCCAGCGCGCGCGGCAGCAGGGCCTCTTCCCAATCGTGGTCGTGGAACAGAAAGACGATTGCCGTCCACGCATCGCTCGCGAAAGCTACCTCGGCCGTGCGCGAAGCCATCGGATGCACCGCCATCGCCCCGGCGGCTTCCCGCATCAACGGATCGCGTTCGGGCGCATGCGCGATGACCTCGATGCCGAACGCCATGGCCAGCCGGGCGAGCGCAGCAAGGTCTTCGCCCTGCCCCACCGCCACCAGCCGCAGTGGCGGCACGTAGTGCTGCACGAACGCGTCCGCACTCCATCCTGCCGGGGCATCGGCCACGGCAGGCGCGGCCCCCGCGACGCCGAGCGCGAGCGCCATCGGTTCGCGTCGGGCCAGCGCCCCCAGCACGGCCACGATCGATCGCGCATCGCGGCAGGGCGTGAACAACAGGTCGATCCCCCCGCCGCAAGGCAGGCGGATATCGATATAGGGCGATCCGGAACCATAGCGGATGACCCGCCCCTCGCCGCGCGCCAGCACGTCCAGCGCCTCGGCGATCACCGCGGCCTCGATGCAACCGCCCGAGAACGAACCGGCGTGGCGGCCATCGGCCAGCACCGCCATCTGCGTCCCGATCGCGCGCGAAGACGTGCCCTCAATGCCGGCCAGCGTCACCAGCACGCCATCGATTCCGTCGGCCGCGCCGCGCACCAGCAGGCGCAGGATGTCGATGGGGGTGGGCGCGATCATCGGCGCCGCATACCACATTCCCGCGCCCGGGTCACTTGGTCTCGCCCGGATAGAGCAGGCCGAGCGAGGCCGGCGCACGGCACTTGCGGATCGCGTCGGCGGCATGGCGGGCGCGTTCGGCGGTCAGCGAGGCCGAATCCATCACCAGCGGCCGTTCGCGCGTCACTTCCGCGCCCGTGAACGGCCTGGTCCCCGGCGGCACGCTGCCCGCGCCGATCACGAAGACCACGTAGTTCATCATGTCCGCCAGTTCCGCGTTATCCTTGATCCGGCTGTGCGCGATATTGGGCAGGCGCAGCAGATAGGCGCGCGATTGCGGCGTACACATGAACCAGCCGACGCGGCCGAACAGTTCGGGCAGCGGCGCGGGCGCGGATTTGCCCTGCACCCCATGGCAGCCGGCGCAGTGCTCGACATAGTCCGACCGCGCCAGTTCCGGATCGACCATCACCTCCGCCGGGGTGAGCTGGGCCGGACTGGGCTGGGCCGGCGTCGCGCGCCCATCCGCGCGCCCGACGGCACAGGCCAGCGCCATCAGCGCCAGGCAGAAAACGGGCCAGGAACGAAACGCCATGCCGCCAATATCCCTCTGCGCGGTCCGTTCGCGCAATCGCCCGGTCAGGCCGGGCCGACAAGCACAGCGGTGGAGCAGTGGTATTCCATGCTACTCGTGCCGAAGCACCAGATCACGTCGTTGTTGAGCTGCGGCACGTAGAGCTGCGTCTCGCGGTCGGTATTGTTGCAATCGCACTGCATGCAGTACGCCTTGCCGCAGCAATCGCGATAGGCGATCAGGTAGGACTTGCCGTCATCGGGATTGACGCAGGTGCCCACCCACGAAACCGGCGAAGGTTCCGCGCCGGGCGGGCAGGTGTGGATGCCGCCGCCGCAGCAGGTGCAGAGCGAACCGTCGATCGCGCAATAGCGCCAGTAATCGCACTTGGTGTTGTCCTTGCTCTGCGCCACGCGGGCGAAAGCGGTCTTGCCTTCGCCCGACCGGTCAGGCTTGGCCGCCTCGGCCCGGCTAACCGGCAGCAGCGGAAACACCGGGGCGGCCACCAGCGCCGCGCCCAGCCGTGCCAGGATGCCACGGCGCGAGGTGCCGCCCGCGAAACGGCGAAGCAGCGTTTCGCCCATGGCGTCCGCATCGAACTTCTTCATGACCATGCCCCCTTGAAATTGTCCGCGCGGGCAAGCCGCGCCACAGCCATCACGCCACTTCCGCCTTCAGGCTTCCGATATAGTCCTGCACCGAACGGACGCCCATCTCGTGCGCGATCACGAGGCTCTCCAGGTGTTCGCGGCTGTTGACCAGCCCCTTGGACAGCACCGTGCCATCGGCGTCGAGCAGCACCGCGTAAGGCAGCTTGCCCACCTCGAACGCCTGCCCCACGTCCGGCCCGTTGATGAACTGGTACGATCCCAGGCCGTGCTGTTCGATCATCCCGCGCTGCACCGCCGGATCGTCGTCCCCCACGAAGATCAGCTGCACGCGCTCGTCGCGCGCGAACGACTTGGCCATCGGAATCAGCCCCTTGCACAGCGGGCAGGCGGCCGACACGAACATCAGCAGGCGCAGCGCCGATCCGGGCGCGGCGCCACCGACGGTCACCGCCGCGCCTTCGAGCGTCCGCGCCGGAATGGCGGCCGATCGCGCGCCCACCGAAGGCCCGCCCGCCGTGGTCAAGGCCCCGGCCGGCGCCACGCGCATGTGCAGCACGCCCACCTGCCGCGCCAGCGCCAGAACGGCGACGACGAGCGCGAGGACCACGCCCCACGAAATGACCTGCGAAACGATAAGCGCCGTCAGCATGGGCTCACCTCCGTTTGATTCCAGCGTTGACTCTGGCCGCGACGGGCGAGACAGCCAGCGCGGCGATGGCGTTGAACAGCAGATAGAGAACGAACAGGCTGAGGCCGCCCGCCAGAGCGGTGGCCAGCTCGAAGCCGGTGGACGGCAGCGCGGCGGGCAGGCGCAAGGCCGCCAGTGCCATCAGCACCACATTGCGCGCCACCAGCGGCCAGCCCAGCGTCTGGCGCAATTGCGACCGCCCGCAGCCGCAGTCGATCGAACGCCGCCCGCGCCCGATGTTCACCGCCATCGCCGCTGCGAACAGCCCGAGCAGGAGCAGCGCCGGCACCACGGCCAGGCGCGGCCCGCCCGCCAGCAACGCCACCCCCAGCACCAGTTCCGCCCACGGCAGCACCGCCGCCACGGGTGCGACCAGCACATCGGGCAGCAGCCGGTAATTGGCGATCACGCCGGGCAGCACATCGCGATGGAGCAGCTTCGACAGGCCCGCATGCACGAAGACCAGACCAGTGCCGAACGCGCCGGCCAGCCCCGCGACGCGCAGGCCCGATACCGCAAGATCGGCGGCGACAGCGCTCACCGCGCGTCCGTAACCGTGATCACGCCGCTGCCGGCACGGTCTAGCTTGAGCGTTTCGTCCCAGGTCTTCAGGTCAATCACATGGACCGTACCACCCTCGCCGCCGGAATACATCAGCTTGGGCGCAGCCTCCTGCGTCACCTCGATCGTGGTAGCCGGATCGGTGATCGGCACGCGCTTCACCACTTTCTTCGCCGCGAGATCGACGTCCCAGATTTCGGTGCCGCCGGCCTTGTGCGTCCAGTATTCGCCCGGGTGCATCAGCACGAAGAGATGGCCGGACGCGCGGTGGAGCGCCATCGGCTGCCCCCCGCCGGGATACCAGTTGACGTCGAGCGGCTTGGTGTCGCCCGCGCGCAGCCCGGCCGCCACCTGGATCGAGAAGGGCTCGGAAACCGTCGGCGCCGCCGCCATCTTCGCGGTATAGATCTTGCCGGTGTAGGACAGGAAAACCGCTTGCTGCTTCGTCTTGTCGTAAATCAAGTTGTCGAAGATCGGATCGTCGGTCGCCGAAAAGAACGGAGCCGAATGGGTGATCGCGGGCTTCGCGGCACCCGCCGTGACCGTTGCCAGCGAACCATCGGCGCAGAGCGCGGAGAAGCCGGCGCCGGGATTGGGGATAAGGCTGGCGCAGCCGGGCAGCTCGATCGCGCGCAGGAACTTGCGCTTTTCCAGATCGACCACGCTGACCGACGACGCGGGGCTGAAGTTATAGACGAAACCCAGCTTGCCGTCGTCGCTCAGGATGAAGTCCTGCTTGCGGCCGCCGATCAGCAGGCGGCCGGGAATCGGGATTTCGGCCTGCAGCTTGAGATTGGTCGAATCATAGACCGTGACCATGTCCTGCCGCGTGCCGCGATTGCCCTTGCTCCAGATCGTTTCGGCCACGTAGTAGAACTTGCCCGCCGGATCGATCGCCATGTCCGCCAGAAGCGCCGTCTGCACCAAACCCAGCATCTTGCCGTTGCCGGTGTCGTAGATCGCGGTGCCGGGGAACACGAAACCCCGGTTCACGAAAATCCAGCCCGGCTTGGGCGGCGTGATCGCGGCGACGTCCGACTCTTCAGGCTCCGTGGGATTGGCGGTGTCGGCCAAGGCCTGCGGCGCGTCGATCACCGACAGCGCGAGGCAGGCGGCAAGCGTCGGGATGGCGGAAAGCATGCGGCTGGCAATGGATTTCATCTGACCTTGACCCCCTTCGGTTGCGACGGCCGATGCGGCGCCTTCACCATGCGCCTTGCCCCCGCAAGATAGCATGGCGCTGCGTCGTCGGGTGAAGGTTTGACGCCCGTCCAGTTTTAGTCAAGCGCCTATAGGGGCTGGCGTGCCACCCTTTTGAGGACTCGCGCCGGTCGCACCCGCAAATCCGGCGCGGACCGCCCAGCCGACCGAGACCAGCCCTCCCGTCAGGGTCAGCGCCACGCCGATCAGCAACCCCTCGCGCCCGAACAGCGCCATCATCGCCGTTCCCAGCAACGGCCCGGCGATCAGCCCAAGACTGTGCGTGCAGGCCACGAACACGCGAAAGCGCGAATCCCGGCTCGACGCCGTCGCCAGCCCGGAGCATCGGATGATGATCGCGGTGGAACCGATGTTGAGCAGCACGATCGACGCAACATAGGCGCCATCCGCCCCCGGCACCGTCAGCACCACCGGCGAAGCGAGCGCCAGCCCGGACAGCAGGGCGGTGACCGGCAGCGGCACCAGCAGCCGTTCGCGCATCACCGCCACCGCGGTCAGCGCGCCGACGACGGAGCCGATCGCCACGGCCTGCCCGATCGTGCGATCGGCGATACCCGCGCGCGTGGCCAGCGCGGCCGAGAAGCTCCACACCAGCATCGTCGAACAGATGAACCAGAAGGTTGCCGCGGCCAGCGCCCAGCCGGCGACCGGCACCGCGCTCCTTCCCGCGGCGATGCCGGACGGGCTATCAATCATCGATGCCGACCGCACGAACGGCACCAGCACCACCAACGCAAGGGCCGGTACCAGCGCCATCGCCATCAGCGCGGTTTTTGCGCCGGCCGCCAGCATCAGCTCGGGCAAGGCCAGCGAAACCAGCGTCGAGAGAATGAGCTGGGTCAGATAGACCGCGCCATAGGCCTTGCTGGGGCGGTGCGCGGCATAGGCCGCCATGGTGGTGGCATAGACCACCCCCATTGCTAGGCCATAGCCGGCGCGGCACGCGAGAACGGTCGCTAGGCTGCCGGCCAGCGCCGTTGCCAAGCTGCACAGGAATGCCAACACGGCCGCCGCCACAACGCTTCCTCGGGGCAGGACCGGCCCCAGCCACCAGACCGTCAGTGCGCCCAGCGCGGAGCCGGCCTGGGTAAAGCCCACGACCAGCCCGTGCGCCTCCAGCGGCACGGGCCGCGCATCGCTCAACACCGTCAGGTAGATCGGATCGATTCCGGGTTGCAGGCATCCCAGCGCGGCCGCCAGCGAGGCCGCCCCAACACCCCTCCCGATGATCGCCCTGTTCCGCATCCGGCACACTCACAGCCCTGGGGTCAGGACCCTTTTGTGCCGCGTGCTGCTTCGCGCGCCTTACCGAAGGCCGGAAATCTGTTCCGGCGTTATCGTTCTGGCGAGATCGACCAGCGCGCGGGCGGCTATGGTCCGAAACGCCATCATCTTCGCGGCCCACGGTTTTTCATATCCGAGGAATGGCGTAGTGCCTTCCATCGACGCGCTGATATAAAGCGCCACCGTGTGCACCTGATCGGGCGACAGCCGCGGATTGAGCAGCGCTACGTATTCCCCGATGAAATCGTGGACCCCCTGGTAAAAGGCCCGGACCCGATCCGCGATGAATTCGTTCTGGTTGGCCAGCGCCCACAGTTCGGTGAACAGCCGCGTGGTGCGCTTGCCGGCGATATCATCCAGGCAAATCTCGATCAGCAGCCGCAGCCTTTCCTCCGCCGGCAGGTCGGGCTGGCGGACGCGGTTCTCCAGCAGCTTGTCATAGCTTTCCAGCAACTCGTCGAGCAGGATCTGGATCAGCATTTCCTTGCGCGGGAAATGGTAGCTGACGTTGCCCACCTTCATCCCGCATTCGGCGGCGATACGGCGGATCGTGAACGCGCCCGCGCCTTCGTCGATCAGCACGGTCAACGCGGCCTTGAGAATGGCGTCGACCGTCTCGGTCCCGCGCGTATAGGTTCCCGGCCGCGTGGCTATCATGTGGGCGACATCGCTTGCCATTGCACCCGGCCTAACACTCCTGAACGTGGGTCGCCAGCCCGACTGCCCCGCCCAACCCTTTTTATCCCGCGCGCGCAACGGCGCTTGACGGATACTTGATGCCTGTCCAATATTTAAGCCGTTTTCAAGCCAATTTCTTGAAACCGGACAACAAAGGTTTCCATCCCGCCAGCGTTCCGCGTTACGGAATATCTGTTTGGCAATGGTGCATCCCGTGCGCCCGGCTTAACAGGTGCGCGGGATGAGAATATCCGCGCGATCAAGCATGAAGGACTGCCGATGGCCATTTCGCTGACCGTCAACCGCAAGAAGCGCGTCGTCGACGCGGACGCCGACAAGCCGCTGCTGTGGGTCTTGCGGGAAGACCTGAACCTGCCCGGCACCAAGTTCGGCTGCGGTGCGGGCCTGTGCGGCGCCTGCACGGTGCTGCTGGACGGCAACGCGGTGCGATCGTGCCAGACGCCGATCGCCGATGCGGCGGGCAAGCAGATCACCACGATCGAGGACGTGGCCTCGCTGCCGGTGGGCAAGAAGGTGGTCGATGCGTGGGTCGACCTCGATGTCCCGCAATGCGGCTATTGCCAGGCCGGACAGATCATGTCCGCGACCGCGCTGCTGACGCAGACGCCCAGGCCCACGGCCGAGGACATCGAAGGCGGCATGAGCGGCAACATCTGCCGCTGCGCCACCTACCTGCGCATCCAGAAGGCGATCCGCAAGGCGGCGGGAGTGGCGGCATGAGCATCGTGAAGGATCGAGAAGCCGCCGGCGCGGCACTGAGCCGCCGGTCGTTGAACCGCCGCTCGTTCCTCGCCGCGTCGCTCGCGGGCGGGGCGGTGCTGACCTTCGACGCCCGGATCGCGCTGGCGCAGGCGACTGGCGCGGCGGGCGAACCCGTCCTGCTCACCGCGTTCATCCGCATCAACGCGGACAACAGCGTGACCATCGGCGCCAAGAATCCCGAGATCGGCCAGGGCGTGAAGACCATGCTGCCGATGCTGATCGCCGAGGAACTCGACGTGGCGTGGAACCAGGTCCGCATCGAGCAGACCGACGCCGACGACAAGCGCTATGGCCTTCAGGTCGCCGGCGGCAGCACCGCGACGCCGAACAACTGGCTTCCCATGCGCCAGGCCGGCGCGGCCGCGCGCGCCATGCTGGTGGCGGCGGCGGCCAAGCAGTGGGGCGTCGCCCCGGCGTCGCTTTCGACCGAAGCCGGCAAGGTGATCGACAAGGCCGGCGGGCGCAGCATGCCCTATGCCGCGCTGGCGCGCGAGGCGGCCGGCATGCCCGTGCCCGATCTCGCCACGGTGCCGCTCAAGCCGGCGGATGCATTCCATATCATCGGCCAGCCGATGCAGGGCGTGGACACGCCCAAGATCGTCAAGGGCACGCCGCTGTTCGGGATCGATACGCACCTGCCCGGCATGCTCCACGCCGCGCTGGTCAAGTGCCCGGCGTTCGGCGGCACCATCGCCCGGATCGACGATGCGGCCGTGCGCGGGATTCCGGGCGTCGTCGCCGTGGTACCGGTCAACAGCGGCCTTGTCCCGCCGGGGCAGCAGGATGCCGTCGCGATCGTCGCCGACAGCTGGTGGAAAGCCAGCAAGGCGCGCGAAAAGCTGGTGGTGGCGTGGGACGATGCCGCGCAGAAGCAATTCTCGACCGCCGGCTATGCGAAGCAGGCCGCCGATGCGCTGGGCGCCGCGCCGCAGGCCGATCTGTTCAAGGCTGGCGACGCCGACAAGGCCCTGGCCGGCGCGACAAAGACCGTGACCGCCGACTATTCCTATCCCTTCCTGGCCCACGCCACGCTGGAGCCGCAGAACTGCACCGCGCTGTGGACGGCGGACGGCAAGCTGGAGCTGTGGGCGCCGACGCAGAACCCGGGCGCCGGGCGCAAGGAAGTGGCCGCCATGCTCGGCATCGCGCCCGAAGCGATGACCATCCACATGACGCGCATCGGCGGCGGTTTCGGCCGCCGGCTGATGAGCGACTACATGGTGCTGGCGGCGCAGGTGGCGAAGGGCGTACCCGGCCGGCCGGTCAAGCTGCTGTGGGACCGCACGGACGATCTGCGGCACGATTACTATCGTCCCGCCGGCTGGCACCGCTTCACCGCCGGCCTCGATGCCAAGGGCGCGCTGATCGCGTTCAAGGACCACTTCATCACCTTCGGCGCGGACGGGAAACCGATCCGCGCGGCGGAAATGAGCTCGACCGAATTTCCCGCTCCGGTCGTGCCTGATGCCCATCTGGGCGCGACTTATCTCAAGACCAACCTGCCGACGGGCTGGCTGCGCGCGCCGACCTCCAACGCCATGGCCTTCGTGTACCAGGGCTTCCTGGACGAAGTGGCCGAGGCCGCTGGCATCGACCTGCCCGAACTGATGCGCCGCACGCTGGGCGAACCGCGCGAACTGCCGACCGAGCGCAAGGGGCTGGTGTTCCACACCGGCCGCGCCCGCAGCGTGATCGACGCGGTGTGCAAGGCCGCGAACTGGACCGGGCGCACAGGCCCCGCAAAGGGCGCGGGCGACGCGGTCAAAGGGCGCGGCTTCGGCTTCTATTTCAGCCATCGCGGCTATTTCGCGGAAGTCGTCGACGTCACCGTTTCGGGCGGAACGTCGGTGAAGGTCGACAAGATCTGGATGGCGGGCGACATCGGCAGCCAGGTCATCAACCCGCTCAATGCCGAGCACCAGTCGCAGGGTGCGGCGATCGATGGCATCGCGCAGGCGCTGGTGTGGCAGCCGGTGGTGCAGGAAGCCGGCGCGGTCACGGCCGACAACTTCGGCGATTTCCCGCTGCTGCGCATCGATGCCGTGCCGCGCGATGTCGCGATCACCTGGGTGAAGAGCGATTTCCCGCCCACCGGACTGGGCGAACCGGCCCTCCCGCCGGTCATTCCGGCGATTGCCAACGCCATCCGCGCCGCCACCGGCAAACGGCTGCGATCCCTGCCGTTGCAGTTGACCTGATCGCGGCCCGAACGCCGCCCGTCAGGACAGCTTCCAACATCCAAAAGGCGTGTGATTCCAACCGGATCACACGCCTTTTTTCGCATCTGCAAAAAAGATGGGCGGCGCTGCAACAAAGGCGTTGACCAATCTTGGACAAGCGTCAAGCTTGCTCTCGTGACCCGCGCTCGAATCGCGCCGCTTCCGGTCCAATCAGGGGGATTTCGCGAGCATGGCCTACCCGGATACCGAGTCCCGTCCACACGACGCGCAGGATGCCGCCGCCAGCCCATCCTGGCGGGCCGCGCTGGCGACGCGCCTGTCGCTGCGCCCGCTGCTGCTGGCGGGCCTGTGCACCGCCACCGCCGTTGTCGCGCAGGCCGGGGGCATGACCGGCGGCATGGCTGGCGGGGCGGACAAGCCCGAAAGCGAGGAAGGCATCCCGGTCACCGATAGCCTGACCAAGGAAAAGTGCGGCGCCTGCCACACCGCCGACGCGAAGGGCAATCTTTCGCGCATTTCCTGGCTGCGCACCACGCCGGAAGGCTGGGCGCAGGCGATCAAGCGCATGGTCAAGCTGAACGGCTTGCAGATCACGCCCGAGGAATCGCGGCAGGTGGTCCGCTATCTTTCGAGCAGCCACGGGCTTGCCCCCGAGGAAGCAAGGCCGGTGATGTACCTCGTGGAGCATCGCATCCAGGACGAGACCAACATCCCCAGCGAATCCCTGCGCGGCGCCTGTGCCACGTGCCACGCCTTTGCCCAGCCGCTTTCCTGGCGACGGTCGGGCAGCGAATGGAAGCTGCTGCAGGATTTCCACGTCGCGCTCTATTCGCAGGCCGACGTCCAGTATCGCCGCCCCGCCACGGACGAACCCGGCGCGGTCTTCGGCCAGCCGACGCCGATCGTGACCAAGCCCGGCGCGACGCCGGTGACGCAGGGCCAGATCGCGCTGGACTATACGCGCAAGGTCGCCCCGCTACACACGCCCGAATGGACGCAGTGGAAGTCCCGGATGCAGGATCCGCGCCTGGCGGGCAAATGGCTGGTCAGCGCCTCCGCCCCGGGCAAGGGCCGGTTCATCGGCACGATGACCATCGGTGCCACGGCCGACAGCGACGAATTCAAGACCGGCATCGCGCTGCGGTCGCTGACCGACGGATCGACGCTGAGCCGGACCGGCAACGGCATCGTCTATGCCGGCTACAGCTGGCGCGGCCGCTCCGCGCCATCCGCGCAGCCTTCCGCGCCCGATGCGCTCGACAATCCGACGCGCGAGACCATGTGGTTCTCGCCCGATCGCAAGAACGCCGAAGGTCGCTGGTTCTGGGGGGAATATCAGGAATTCGGTTTCGACGTGAAGCTGGTACGCGCCGACGGCAGCCCGACGATCGGCGCTGTCTGGCCCAACGCGATCAAGGCCGGCACCAGGGGGGTGGACGTCCACATTTTCGGCGATAGCCTGCCGGCTGCGCCGACTGCGAAGGATATCGACCTTGGCGCCGGGCTAGCGGTGACCAGGGTCGTCACCGCGAGCCCCACCGAAATCGTCGTATCGGTCGATGCCGCCCCCGGCGCTGTCGCCGGCGTGCATGATGTTTCGGTGGGGAGCGCGGTGCTCGCTTCGGCCCTGCCGGTCTATCGCAAGGTCGATTACCTGAAGGTCACGCCTGACACCAACCTGTCGCGGCTGGGCGGCGCGCACTTCGCCAAGGGATACGCCCAGTTCGATGCCGTGGGCTTCGACAACGGCCCCGATGGCAAGCCCAACACCGCCGACGACGTGAACATCGGCCCCGTCGCCGCCGACTGGAGCATCCAGGAGTTCCAGTCGGTCTGGTACGATGACGACAAGGCCTATGTCGGTTCGATCAGCCAGAAGGCGCTGTTCACGCCGAACGTGGACGGACCGAACCCGCAGCGCAGCGGCAATCGCAACAACTATGGCGAGGTCTGGGTGGTCGCCACGGCCAAGGCCGAAAAGGACGCCCAGGGCAAGCCGCTGACGGCCAAGTCCTACCTCGTCGTCACCGTTCCCGCCTACAAGCGCTGGGATCAGCCGGAGGTTTCGCAATGACGACCATGCTGGCCCACCGCTACCGGCGCGGCGAACTTCACGAATTCCGCTCGTCCGACACGGACTTCATGTACCTGGTTTCGGCGGGCGCGATCTTCGCGCTCGACGAAGGCACCCGCGCCGTGCTCGATCTGCTCGACGAGGGCGAGATGAGCCACGAGGAACTGGCCACGGCGCTGGCCGGCGCAGGCCATTCCCCGGCGGACGCGGAGGACCTGATCCGCGAATTGCGGCAGGTCCGCGCGATCCATTCGGAACAGGTCACCATCGCACCCGCGCCGTCCGCCCCGCCGGCGGACTATCCCCTGCAGGCGCTGGTGCTCAACGTCACCAACCAATGCAACCTGGCCTGCACCTATTGCTACGAATTCGGCGCGGACAAGATCGCCACGCCCGCCGGCAAGCCGAAGTACATGGCGCTGGAAACCGCGAAGTCCTCGGTCGATTTCCTACTCGCCGGATCGGGCAACCGCGAAGCGGTGCACATCACCTTCTTCGGCGGCGAAACGCTGATGAACTTCCGCCTGCTGCGCGATGTGGTGGGCTATGCCAACGAGCAGGCGGCGGCGCAGGGGCGCAAGATCACCTTCAGCCTCACCACCAACGCCACGCTGCTGACCGACGAGATCATCGATTTCCTGTCGGACAACGCGATCGGCGTCACCGTCAGCATGGACGGCCCGGCGGAAATGCAGGACGCCCGCCGCGTCTACAAGAGCGGCAAGGGCAGCTATGCGGTGATCGAGCCGCGCCTGCGCAAGCTGATCGCCCGCCACAGGACGCGCGCGATCACAGCGCGCGTCACCCTGACGGCGGGGATCACCGACGTGATCCGCATCTACCGCCATCTCAAGGACGACATCGGCTTCCACGAAGTGGGCTTCGCGCCGGTGACGACCGCGGGCGAGGAGCGCGAATATTCGCTCAACGGCGATGACATGACCGGCGTCCTCGCCGGTTTCCATGCCCTCGCCGACGAATGGCTGGACTATGCGCTGCAAGGGCGGATGCACGGCTTCACCAACGTCAGCGAAACCATCGGTGAACTGATCCAGGGCACCAACAAGTCGCACCCGTGCGGCGCGGGCCTCGGCCTGCTGGGCGTGAGCCCGTCGGGCGACCTTTCGCCCTGCCACCGCTTCACCGATGCCGATACGCACACCCTGGGCCACATCTCCACCGGGATCGACCAGGGCAAGCGCGAGGACTTCCTTGCGCGCGGGCACGTTCAGGCCAAGTACGAATGCCAATCGTGCTGGGCGCGTCCGCTCTGCGCCGGCGGCTGCCATCACGAGGCCTTCGTCCGCTATGGCGATACCGGCCACGCCAACCTGCATTATTGCGACTGGATCCGCCAATGGACCGACACGTGCCTGAAGATCTACGGCACGCTGGCCGTGCGCAACCCCGGCTTCCTCGAACGCTTCGCTGAACGAAAGGGCTTGTCATGAAGCATCTCAAGCCGATCAATAAGAAGGCCCAGAAGATCGAAGAGACCATCACTTCGGTTGATGAAGACGTCGTCGCGCTGCAGCAGCAGCCGCGCCCACACGTACCGATGGGGTGCACCCTGTCGTTCTCGCCGGGGTGGGAAGTCGATGCCGGGGGCGGCACGGCGGGCCTGTGCCAGCCGGTCGAGCGCGACATCTACGATTGCTATGTCACCTGCTTCTGGCCGGTGCAGGTGCCCGACCACGTCAATTATTCGCCGGACTGGGCGAGCAATTGCGCGGCGGCAACGAAGGACTGGCGCAATCTCGATCTCGTCTTCCCGTGAGCGGGCGCGCCCGCGCCTGCCACGCCGAACCCTGACCATCCGGGGCGGACCTGCCGCGTTCCTGCGGCGCGCCCCTTCGAGGAAGAGAAGCACGATGAAGCAGCTTCGTTCCCTGCCCCGCCTGAAAGCCCTGATAGCGAAAGCACGGGTGGCGCCGGCACTCGTTACGGCGCTGGCCGCCGCGGCGCCCGCCCATGCCGGCACGATGATGATCGGCACGTATCCGGACAAGCTGTTCACGATCGACGACACCAACGGCGCGATCACAGACCGTATCCAGCTGCAGGCGGGCCTGCCCACCTCGCTGCGCCTGTCCAACGACAAGGCGAAGATCTACGTCACGACGATCACCACCAGCGGGATCGTGGTGCTGGACAGCGCCACGCGGCGCATCCTCAACCAGTTCAGCCTGAACACGCCCACCACCAAGTACCGCTTCATGGGCGGCGTTCCCGATCCGACGGGCCGCTGGTACTACACCCAGCTCATCCGCTTCGACAAGGAACCGGACCGCTACAAGGTTAGCAAGCCGCTCTACGCGGTGATCGATCTTCAGCAGAAGAAGGTCGCGCGGACAGTGGAAATCGATCCGCAGGACGATACGCTCGGCGGCTTCCGCCCCACCTTCGCGCTCTCGCCCGACGGCAAGACGCTGTACAAGTTCGGCGACAAGGTGCTGGTGATCGATACGGCGACCCTGAAGGTCAGCGACCGGCTGGACCTTGCCAAGCCGGAAACCACGGGCATGGAGAACGTGGCGTTCGGCGGCGGCGTGGAAGCGTTGCAGAATCCCAACGAGTTCGTCTCGCTGTTCAACGCTTCCGACCCCTATGTCCACGCCAAGATGTTCGGCATCGGGCGCTTCAACCTGACCAACCGCACGTTCGATTTCACCCCGATCGGCCCGGTGCCCACCGGCATGGCCGGGCTGGAAGTCACGCCCGACGGGAAGGACGGCTATACCGTCGTCACCAACGGCACGCTGGGCAACAAGCGCTGCGAATTCTGGCACTTCGACATGGCCACCAACAAGGTGATGGAGAAGGCGGAATTCCACTGCCGTTCGCGCTTCTCGTTCGGCATCTCGGCCGACGGCCAGAAGCTGTACATCCACGGCGCCAGCTATGACATCGAGGTGTACGACGCCAAGACGCTCAAGTACGAACGCACCTGGGATCTCGGTGCCGATGCCACCATGGCCGGCCTGCTCCACCTGAAATAGCGGGACGACGATGACAGGACGCCCATGACCGGACCACAGCCAGCGGTGCGATTGCGGGGCGGCGGCGTTTCCGTCGCGACCTGCGCGCACCTGCTGGCGCAAGACGGGTTTTGCCTGGCGGGGGCGGCGGTCGAACCGCGCGCCCCCGTTCCCGTGATCATGCTGAGCGATCCGGCGCTGGCGCTGCTGCGCGACATCTTCGGCCAGCCGGGCCTGTTCGCCGCCCTGCCTCGCATCGAACGACGTGTGGTTTCGTGGGGCGGCAGCGTGTCCGCGCCGCTGCCCCATGGCGCGGCGGTGGTGTCCGGCGCCCAGATCGAGGCCGAACTGGGCCTGCCGGCGCTGCCCGCCGACATGCTCCAGGAGGCACCCGCGCCGTTCACCATCCACGGCGCGCCGCCGTTTCCCGAACCCGCGCTGCACCGTTTCGGCACGCGCGAGGCCGTGGCTGTGCCGGTCACGCTGCGCGCGGGGGCCGATCGCGCGACCTGCCATGTCGAAGCCACGCCGGAAGGGTGGCTGTTCCTGATTCCGCAAGGGGCAGACGCCGCCTGGCTGCTGGGCGTGGGCAACGCGCCGGAAGCCTTGCTGGCGCAAAGCCGCATGGTCGCGCCGCTGGTCGACACGCTGGGGCCGGCAGGCGCCCGGTTCGAAACCGCGCCGCGCCTGCTCGACCGGCTCGCCGGTCCGGACTGGATCGCCTGCGGCACCGCGGCGATCGCCTTCGATCCGATCTGCGGCGACGGCACCGCGCAGGCCGCGCGCGAGGCCATCCTGGCAGCGGCGGTGCTGGCCGCGATCCGCGACGGCGGCGACCGCGAGGCGCTGCTCGCGCACTACCGGGCGATGCTGATCGCCTCGATGCGACGGCACCTGCAGGTCAGCCTGCCGTTCTACCGCTCAGGGGGCGACACGCCCTGGTGGCACGAACAGGCGGAGGCGCTGGCGCAGGGCCATGCCTGGTGCACCGGCCAGCTGGCGCGCGTGCCCGAACCGCGCTTCGTGCTGCGCGGCAACCGCCTGTTCGCGCGGGAGGCAGCCGCCTGAACCCGCCCCCCGCCCCGATGCCAGCCGCCCCGATGCCAGCGGCACCGCCGCCGCCCGTGGCCGACTGGGGCACCTATCGCCGGCTGCTGCCCTATGTGCGCCCCTATCTGCGGCCGCTGCTGGGCGTGCTGCTGGTCAGCCTGCTTTCGACCGGGGTGGGCCTGGCGCAGCCCTATCTTTCCAAGCTGATGATCGACGAGGCGCTGCTGCGCCGGAACATGGACGCGCTGCTCGCCGTGTCGGGCGCGATGATCGTGGTCACGCTGGCGGGCTTCGCGCTGAACATCCTCGCCAGCTATCGCTACGTCGGGCTGTCGGCGGCGATGCTCTACGACATCCGCGTGGCGCTGCTCCGCCACCTGCAAACGCTCAGCCCGCGCTTCTATGGCGGCTTCCGGCTGGGCGACCTGATGTCGCGCATCAACAGCGATGTCAGCGACGTGCAGCGGGCGGCGGGCGACACGCTGCTTTCGGTGCTGAGCAACGTGCTGTTCTTCATCGGCTGCGTGGCGATGATGGTGTGGCTCGACTGGCGGCTGTTCCTGATCGGCACGGTGCTGGTTCCGGTAGCGGTCATGGTCTTCCTCCACTTCCAGAAGAAGGTCACCGCGCTTACGCGCGAAATGCGCGAACGCGGGGCGGATCTCGGCAGCCTGCTGGTCGATACCGTCATGGGCATGCGCGTGGTCACCGCACTCGGCGCGGAAGCGCACGAGGTCGACCGCTTCGGCGCCCGCAACAGCGCCTTCGTGCGCGCCATGCTGAAGATGCAGGTCGCCTCGTTCATGACCGGCGCGCTCCCCGGCACGCTGCTGACCGCCTCGACCTCGGTGGTGATCCTCTATGGCGGCACGCGGATCATCCACGGCGAGATGACGATCGGCGCGCTCGTCGCCTTCATGGCCTATCACATGCGGCTGTTCGGGCCGATCCAGGCGCTACTGGGGCTGTCTTCGGGCCTGGCCTCCACCCGCGTCTCGCTGGCGCGGATCTTCGAGCTGTTCGATACCCCGGCGGAAGTGACCGAGCAGACCGATGCGCGCCCGCTCGGCCCGGTGCGGCAGGGCATCCGCTTCGAGCGCGTCTCGTTCCGCCACGATCGCGAACCGGTGCTGGCGGGCGTGGACCTGTTCATTCCCGCCGGCAGCTTCTGCGCGATCCTGGGCGAAAGCGGCGCGGGCAAATCGACCATGGCCGACCTGATGGTCCGCTTCCTCGATCCGCAACAGGGCCGCATCCTGGTGGACGGGCACGACCTGCGGCAGACGTGCCTGGCCGATCTGCGGCGCGAGGTGCTGCTGGTCGATCAGGCGCCGTACCTGTTCAACGACACCATCGCCGGCAACATCGCCTTCGCCATGGACGGCGTGCCCCGCGCGCGCATTGCGCAGGCCGCCGCGGCCGCCGGGCTGGAGCCGTTGCTGCGCCGCCTGCCGCAGGGGCTGGATACCCGCACCGGCGAGCGTGGCCTGGCGCTGTCGGCCGGCGAGCGCCAGCGCATCGCGCTGGCCCGCGCGCTGCTGCGCGAGCCATCGGTGCTGATCCTAGACGAACCGACCGCCGCGCTGGACGAGGGCACCGAGCAGCGCGTGGCCGACGGGCTGCGCGCGGCGCTGCCGCAGGCGACGATCGTGGTCATCACGCACAAGCCTGCGCTGGCCCGGCGCGCGGACCTGATCGTCACGCTGGACCGTGGCCACGCCACCATGGCCTCGAACGAGCCGGCTTTTGCCTGAAAGCCCTGCCCCGCCCGCCGGAAGCGGACGCAGCGTGCGCGTCGCCGTGATCGACAGCGGCGTCCACCCCGATCATCCACATATCGACGGCGCGAAGCTGCTGCCGGGCGTGGCCATCGCTTCGGACGGCACCCTGTCCGACGCAGCCGACGCCACGCTGGACCGGCTCGGCCACGGCACGGCCGTGACCGCCGCCATCCAGGAAAAGGCGCCGGACGCGCTGATCCTGCCGGTGCGCGTGTTCCACGACGCGCTGAAGACCAGCGCCCGCGCGCTGGCGCTGGCGATCGGCTGGAGCATCGAACAGGGCGCGGACGTGATCAACCTGAGCCTCGGCACGACCAATGCCGCGCATCGCGAAGGATTCGCGGCCGTGGCGGCCCGCGCGGCAGAGACCGGCGCGCTGATCGTTGCCGCGCGCGAGGCCGATGGCACCCCCTGCTGGCCCGGCGCGCTCGATGCGGACAACGTGCTGGGCGTGGGGCTGGACTGGGACTGTCCGCGCGAGACCTGGCGCGTGCGCGATGGCGTGCTGTTCGCCTCGGGCTATCCGCGCCCGATCCCCGGCGTTCCGCCCCGGCGCAACCTTTATGGCATCAGCTTCGCCACCGCGCAGGCGAGCGGCTTCGCGGCCCGGACGGGCGCCGGCTTGCCGCCCGATGGCAATCGCGCCGAACGGATGCGCGCGCTGCTGTTGTCCGGAGCGGAACTGCCCGCCTGACCGGCGCATCGCGCCACCTGCCCCACATCGCACGCCCATGAAAAATCCCCCCGCGACCGAAGTCGCGGAGGGATCATCCTGCGCTGCTATGCTGCGATCAGTATTTCACGCCGGCGCGCAAACCGAAGAACTGCGGCCGGATCGTGAAGTTACGCGACGATCCGGAGCAGAACGTGATCGAACAGAAGGTGTTCGTCGTCAACGTGCCACGCTTGTCGAACGCGTTCTGGATGAACACGTCGAAGCTCCAGTTGTTGATCTTGAGACCACCGGAGAAATCGAAGCTGACGAACCCCGGAGTGCTGCAGGATTTTCCGGCAGCGGTCTGCGAAGCGGCAAGCGCCAAGGTGCCGCAGGTCAGAAGGTTGTTCTGCTCGACGTTCAGGTCCTGCGTCGCCGAGGTCTGATACAACGCCGCGCCCTGCAGATAGACCGCATAGTCACCGACTGTGGTGTCATAGCGGATCGAGGTCGTCCCCTTGAACTGCGGCTGACGCGGCAGCCGGGTACCGTCTGCGGCAGCGACCGCGGAGGTCGAGGTGCCGTTCACGACGACCCTCGAACCGGTCGGACAAGAGGCCAGCTGCACGATCGACAACGCGGCACGGTCCGCCACGAAGTTGCAGAAGTTACCGGTCAGCTTGCCGTCGTTGTAAGCACCCGAGGTCGAGATGGTGACCTTGCCGAGCTTGAGATCGGCATCGTATTCCACGCCCTTAACCTGGGCCGTGCCGGCGTTGCCGGTATAACCCGCGCCCTGCGCGCCGGCGACAACCACGCCGTACTGGATATTATCCCAGTTTTCGAGGTAGATGGAGGCATTGAAGCGGAAGATGTTGTTCCACGTCGTCTTGATGCCCAGTTCGAAGTTGGTGAGCGTTTCCGACTTGAACGCCGGCGCGGCAACCGTCACCTGCGGCAGCCCGCCCGAAGCGCGGATGCGCAGCGGCCGGTTGTAGCCGCCCGGCCGGAAGCCGGTGGAATAGTTGAAATAGATCATCTTGGTTGGCGTGACCTGCCAGTCGAGCGCCACCTTGTGCGTTTCTCCCTGCTCCTTGTACCGGCCGTAGCCGTCCGCCGCGAGCGGGTTCTGGTTGGAACAGGCGAGCCGCTCGGCCGGCAGGGGCACGGTACAACCCACACCGAGCGCCGAAGCGGTAACGCCGGAGAAGCCCTTGATCTTGTAGTCGGTCCAGAAGTAGCGGATGCCGCCGGTCAGCTTCAGGTTCTCGAAGATCTTGTAGTGACCCTCGGCGAAGATCGCCTCGTCGTGGTAGCTCTGGTTGTTCTCGGTGATGTAGAAGCCATCGCCCTTCACCGCGGCGGACGGGCTGACGACCATCGTGCCGCCGGCCGCGGTCGGGATGCCGAAGCCCGCCAGAGACGTGGTATTGCCGCTGCCGGAGCTGTACGCGCCAGCCTTGGTATAGCCCGCGATCTGGTCAAGGCCGTGGATCGCGTAGTAGTTGTTGTTTTCCTGCTGTTGAGACTGGTAGAAACCGCCGATCGTCAGATCAAAGGGCCAGCTCTTCGGCGTCGAGATGCGCAGTTCCTGCGTGAACTTGTTACGGTTGTTATCCTGGTGATAGTACTGCGTCGGGTTGATCAGCGTCGAACACTTGAGCGTCAAGCCCGATCCGGTACAGCCCGCCTTGTCGAAGAACTGCAGATAGTTTTCATATCCGCCGCCGAAACCGTCATAAGTCACGGTGTAGTAGGTGTAATCGTTACGCAGCTTGGTGTTGCGGCGGAAGATGCCCGTCGCCGAGACGACGTCGAAGTCGCCGATGTGGCCGTGGATGCTCAACTGGGCCTGCACCCATTTGTCGTCCTGCCGCGTGAGATCGTAATCGTGGACCTGCAAATCGCCGACGCGCGGATCGTAACCGAAATAGCCGTAGGCGATCTGCCTTTGCGCCGTGACCTGCGGATTGACTTCCCAGCCGGGCGCCGGTTCCCACAGCAGCGACAGGCGGCCACCATATTCGTAGATCGGATTATAGTCCTTCTTGGCGATCGCGGCGTTGTTGAGCGTGTAGCTGGTGAGCGAATTGTTGTCCCCCAGTTCCAGCGTCGAAGACCGCCCGTCGTTGAACTTTCCATTGTTGGGCGTGTTGTCGACATAGCCGCCATCGCGCCGGTAGTAGGCCATCGCGCGCACCGCCACCGTTTCGGTGACGGGCAGGTTGACGTAGCCCTGGATCTGGCCGCCAAAGGCACCCTTGCCGTACTTGTTGACTTCGGATTCCGCGCCGAACTCGAACTTGCCCAGCTTGGGCTTGTTGGTGATGATGCGGATCGTGCCGGCCAGCGATCCCGCACCATACAAGGTACCCTGCGGACCGGACAGCGCCTCGACGCGTTCCAGATCGTAGGCATGGATGTCGGGCGAGCCGGTGCCCGTGATCGGAATATCGTCAATGTAATAGCCGGCCGAGGCGTAGTTGCCGCCGGCGGGGACGATCCCGCGGAAATAGATGGTCTGACGGCCAGGCCCAAGGCCCGCGAACGAAACCGACGGCAGCAGCGTGGCGAAGTCGCTCAGGCCCTTGACCTGCCGCTGCCCCAGCGTATCGGCGCTGAGCGCCTGCATGGAGATCGGCACCTTCTGGATGCTCTGCGCGCTGCGCGTGGCGGTCACGATGATTTCGCCAAGGCCCTCGCCAGCCGCGGGCGCGGCATCCGCCGGCTGTTCGGCGGGGGCGGCCTGATCTTCCGCGAAGGCGGTGCCCGGCAGCGCCAGTCCGGTCAGGAATGTCGACGCGCCCAGCATTCCCATGATCTTGAGCGAGCGCGACTTGCATGCAGTTTTCATAAGCCCCCCTTTTGACGTTCGCGCCTTTCATCCTTTCCCAAGGATCGTGCGGCCCGGTTTCCGGGTCTCGCCACCAGTGCCTGCCGCCTTGCCGAGCGGAAATTGTGCAATCGCGAACAACCATGCGCTCGCACACGCACAACCCCTCCGCCCCCGCGAAGCAGATGCCTCGCGGATCGCCGCCACGGCGTGGCGACGGCAGGTTCAAAATCTCAAATGCCCCGGACTTTCGCGCCCCAAACCGAAGTTAGTACGCCTGTCCGAAATCGATAGTGCCAGCGATTGGACAGGTGTCAACTTCCTTGTTGCAAAAGCACGGAGGTGCATATTGACTCGACAAATATCCTTTCCGTCGGCACAAATTTCGCAGTTGCAAACACGGGATCGACACATGGCGGGCAGCATGACGGCCAGTCGCGAAGAGACGGCGAACGAGGCGCTGGAGCGTGCCGTACGGCTGCTCGACGCCGAACCGGAAGCAGCGCTGACGCTGGCCGACGCGGTGCTGAAGAATGCGCCGGGGTTGCCGCCGGCGGAAATGATCGCGTGCCAGGCCCTGCGCCGGCTGGGTAACGCCGGGGCGGCCCTGCCGCGACTCGCCGCGCTGGCCCGCAGGCACCCCGGGGCGCCCCCGGTGCTGTGGGAATGGGCACAGGCGGCCAGCGAAGCGGGGGATGTCCATCAGGCAATCGCCGCGCTCGAAAGTCTCACCCGGCAGCAGCCCGGCGTGGCGAGCGGCTGGTTCCTGCTGGCGGGGGAATTGCGCAAGGACGGCCGCCACGAAGACGGCTGGCGCGCCGACCTTTCCGGCATTCACGCCGCTTCGCGCGATCCCGAACTGGTCCAGGCGGCGATGGCGATGAACGAAGGGCAGCTCGAGGACGCCGCCGCCACCCTGAAGGCACGACTGGAACGGTTGCCCGACGATCCCGTGGGCACCCGCCTGCTGGGCGAGGTTGCCTGGCGGCGCGCGGACATGGCCGAAGCGATGACGCTCGTCCGGCGCGCGCTGGACCTTGCCCCCGGCTTCGATCTGGCCCGCGATTTCCTGATCCGCCTGCTGCTGCAGACCAACCGCCTGCCCGAAGCGCTCGAGCACGCCGAAGTGCTGGCGCGCTCGCCGGTGAACAATCCGGGGCATGACCTGATCATGGCCTCGGTGCTGGTGCGGTTGGGCGATCAGGAACGGGCACGGGTACTTTACGAAAAGCTGCTGGCGCAAAAGGCGGACCAGCCGCAGGTCTGGCAGAACCTGGGCCATGTGCTGAAAACGCTGGGCGAACAGGCTGAAGCGGTGCACGCCTACCGCCAGGCGGTGGCGCACCTGCCAACGATGGGCGAGGCATGGTGGAGCCTTGCCAACCTCAAGACCGTCAAGTTCGGCACGGACGACATCACGGCGATGGAGCAGGCGCTGGCCACCCTGGAGCCGGAGGCGGCGGACCGGCAGGAAGACGTGTTCCACCTGCACTTCTCGCTGGGGAAGGCCTACGAGGACGCGAAGGACTATCCCGCCTCGTTCCGCCACTATGACCGGGGCAACCACCTGCGCCGCACGATGGTGCGGCATGACGCGGACCAGTTTTCAGCGGAAGTGGCCGCGACGCGCGAGACGTTTACCAGCGCCTTCATCGCCGCGATGGGCGAAGGCGGCTGTCCCGCGCCCGATCCGATCTTCGTTGTCGGCCTGCCGCGCTCCGGCTCGACGCTGGTGGAGCAAATCCTTTCCAGCCACAGCCAGGTGGAAGGAACGATGGAGCTGGCGGAGATGATGATCATCGCCAGCCGCCTGCAAGCGCGCGTGGACGAGGGCGAGTTTCCGGATTTCCGCGCGATGGTCTCCTCGCTGACCCCGACGGACCGGCTGCGGCTGGGCGAGGAATATATCGAGCGCACCCGCGTCCACCGCCAGACCGACAAGCCGCTGTTCATCGACAAGATGCCCAACAACTGGCAGCACGTCGGCCTGATCCGGCTAATCCTGCCCAACGCCAAGATCGTCGATGCGCGCCGCCATCCGATGGCCTGCTGCTTTTCCGGCTGGAAGCAGCATTTCGCGCGCGGGCAGACGTTCACGTATGATCTTGGCGACATCGGCCGGTACTATGCCGATTACGTCGCGCTGATGGCCGCGTTCGACCGCCAGGCGCCCGGTGCGGTGCACCGCGTGATCTACGAGAGAATGGTGGCCGATACCGAGGCCGAAGTCCGCCGCCTGCTCGGGCACCTGGGGCTGCCGTTCGAGGAGGCCTGCCTCTCGTTCTGGGAAACCCGGCGGGCGGTGCGCACGGCGAGTTCCGAACAGGTGCGCCAGCCGATCTTCACCGACGCGGTGGAGCACTGGGCTAACTACGCGGAATGGCTGGGCCCGTTGCGCGCCGCACTCGGCCCGGTGATCGACGCCTATCCGGACGCTCCTGCCAGCTAACCCACGGGCATGTTGTCGATCAGCCGCGCCTTGCCGATCCGCGCGGCCACCAGCAGACGGGCGGGCCGTCCGGTCAGGGCCGCCACCTCCTCCAGCGTCGCCGCATCGCGCAGGTCGGCGTAATCGATCGAGGCGAAGCCGGAAGCGAGAATTTCGGCACGCAGCGTAGCGAGCGTACCGGCCACCCCGGCGCCGCCTTCGATCGCGGCGATCGCCTTGCGCATCGCCTGCGAAAGGCCCGCCGCCTGAGCCCGTTCCGTGGGCGTGAGATACTGGTTGCGGCTGCTCATGGCGAGGCCATCGTCCTCGCGCACCGTGGGCACGCCGATGATCGCGTCGGCACAGGGCTGCGTCAGATCGAGATCGCGCGCCATGCGGCGGATGATGGCCAGCTGCTGCCAGTCCTTCTCGCCGAACAGCGCGATATCCGGCCGCACCTGGTTGAACAGCTTGCACACCACCGTCGCCACGCCATCGAAATGCCCCGGCCGCGCCGCGCCGCACAGCACCGCGTCCAGCCCGGAAACCGAGACATTGGTGGCATAGCCATCGGGATAGACCTGATCGACCGTGGGCGCCCACAGCAGGGCCACCCCCTCGGCCTCCAGCAGCGCCGCATCCTGCGCCATGCGGCGCGGATAGGCATCGAGATCCTCGTTCGGGCCGAACTGGCGCGGATTGACGAAGATGGAGACGGCCACGTGGTCGGCGCGGCGCCGCGCCTCGCGCACCAGCGTCAGGTGCCCCTCGTGCAATGCCCCCATGGTGGGGACGATCGCGAGGGTTTTTCCCCCGTTTTTGAGCAGGTCCACCGCTTCGCGCAGGGTATCGAGCCTAGAGATGGTTTGCACCGGGCCTGCCTCTCCTTTAATTCACGACAAGGGACGAAGCGGGGTTCCTACCCCCCGTCCCCCTCCGGCGGCAAGCACTGCCGGACCTGTCGGCAACACAAGCAGCGAGTTCATTCCTTGTCCATCGGAGCACCGCCACCCGCACCGCAGCAGCCCGCAGGTCCGCACCGGATCGTCTTTGCCAACGAAAAGGGCGGCACCGGCAAGTCCACCACCGCCGTGCACGTGGCGGTCGCGCTCGCCTATCAGGGCGCGCGCGTGGCGGCGATCGACCTCGATGCGCGGCAGCGCACGCTGCACCGCTATCTGGAAAATCGCGCGGAAACGCAGAAGCGCCGGCAGATCGATCTGCCGACGGCGACGTTCGCGGTCTATGGCGGTGACAATGTTGACGAGCTTGAAGCGCTGACCGAACAGCTTTCCGCCGGGCACGATTTCATCGTGTTCGATACCCCGGGGCGTGACGATCCGCTGGCCCGCCACGTCGCCACCCGTGCCGATACGCTGGTCACGCCGCTGAACGACAGCTTCGTGGATTTCGACCTGATCGGGCAGGTGGACGCGGAAACCTTCAAGGTCCGCCGCCTTTCGTTCTACGCCGAACTGATCTGGGAAGCCCGCAAGAAGCGCGCGATGACCACGATTCGCGAAGCGCGGCGCGAGATGGACTGGGTGGTCGTGCGCAACCGCACCCAGCATATCGAGGCGCGCAACCAGCGCCGCATCGATCAGGCGCTGGTCGAACTGTCCAAGCGCGTCGGCTTCCGCATCGCCAGCGGCCTGTCCGAACGCGTGATCTATCGCGAACTGTTCCCGTCGGGTCTGACGCTGCTCGACAAGGGTCATCTCGGCGAACTCGGCACCAGCCACCTTGTGGCGCGGCAGGAGCTGCGCTCGCTGGTCGCGGGCCTCAACCTGCCGATGCCCACCGGCGCGCTCGGCGCTCATGCGGGGACGCTGGAAAGCGCCGCATGATCAAGCTGATCTGGCTTGCGGTCCTGGCCAGTGTCGCCGTGCGATTGCTTGCCGGGCGCTGGCCATGGGAACTGTGGCGCGACAGCGAGCGCGCCGGCGCCGAAAGCCGTGCGCGCACGCTGCTGGGCGTGCCCCCGCAAGCCTCGCGGGATGACATCGTGGAGGCTCATCGCCGCCGGATCGCACAGGTCCATCCGGATCGTGGCGGCTCGTCGGAAGCGGTCCACGAAGCCAATGCCGCACGCGATCTCCTGCTCGGGCGGCTGGCGGAGCGGCGGTGACATCGCCCGTGCGGCCGCCGCGTCGACGGGGCGGCGGATCATGACGCACCGTTTTCATCCCTCCATCCTGCGCGAATACGACATCCGCGGCGTGGTCGGGCAAACGCTGGGCGAAGCCGACGCCCGCGCGATCGGGCAGACGTTCGGAACCCGTGCCCGGGCGGAAGCCGAAGCGCCGCGCATCGTGGTGGGCCGCGATGGCCGGCTGAGTTCGCCCGCGCTGGAGCAGGCGCTGGTGGAAGGGTTGCTCTCCGCCGGCGTCGATGTCGTGCGGATCGGGCTGTGCCCCACCCCGATGCTCTACTTCGCCGAAGCGACGCTGGACGGCGTTACCGGCGGCATCCAGGTCACGGGCAGCCACAATCCGGCCGACCAGAACGGCTTCAAGTTCGTGCTGCGGGGCCGCCCGTTCTTTGGCGAAGCCATCGCGGAACTCGCTTCCATGGCGCAGGCGGGGAACCATGCCACGGGCACGGGGCAGGTCACCGACGCCGCGGTGATCGACAGCTACGTCGCCACGCTGCTCGCGGCTCTCGATGGGATCGAACCCGCCGTGCTCGGCGGGTTGCGGATCGGCTGGGATGCCGGCAACGGCGCCGCCGGCCCGGTGGTCGACAGGCTGGTGGAGCGGATGCCCGGCTTTCATGTCCGCCTGCATACCGCAGTGGACGGCCGCTTCCCCAACCACCATCCCGACCCGACGGTGGAAGCCAATCTGGACGACCTGCGCGATACCGTGGCCGCGCACGCATTGCAGTTCGGCGTCGCGTTCGACGGGGACGGCGACCGGATCGGCGTGGTCGACAGTGTGGGCCGCGTGATCTGGGGCGATCAGCTGATGATGATTTTCGCCGAGGACGTGCTGCAAGCGCGCCCCGGCGCCGCGATCGTGGCCGACGTGAAAGCCAGCAACCATCTGTTCGCGCGCATCCGCGCGCTGGGCGGACAGGCCCACATGTGGAAGACCGGCCACAGCCTGATCAAATCCCGCATGGCCGAAATCGGCGCGCCGCTGGGCGGCGAGATGACGGGGCATATCTGCTTTGCCGATAGCTACTTCGGCTTCGACGACGCGCTCTATGCCGCGATCCGGCTGATCGTCGCCACCGTGCGGCTGGGCCGGTCGGTCACGGCGCTCCGCGGCGCGATGCCCGAATCGGTCAATACGCCCGAACTGCGCTTTCCCGTGGCGGAGGAGCGCAAGTTCGCGGTGATCGCTGACGTGACGGAGCGCCTGCGCCAGAGCGGCGCCGCGGTCGAGACCATCGACGGGGCGCGCGTGACAACACCCGACGGCTGGTGGCTGCTGCGCGCATCCAACACGCAGGCCGCGCTGACCGCGCGCGCCGAAAGCGACGATGCGGATGGCCTGGCGCGGTTGCTGGACGCGATCGACGCGCAACTTGCCGCATCGGGCGTCGCGCGCGAAGCGGGGCTCCCTTGATCGAAACAAGTCCGGAAAGGGGGCGCCTCCGCGGGCGGAAGCGCCCCACCGGGGCCAACACCAGGATGGAGGCTCGGCTCCGGCAATACCGCGCAGACCCGTATTGTTCCAATTCAGGACACTATAGAGCTTTCCCGCGCGCAGGTCAGTCCCGAAATTTCAGCGGGCTACGCCTTTTTGGCCCGTTCCGGACAAATTGTGCGATATTTCAACGATGAATAGAGGCGCAATTCCCCCCGAAATCAGCGCTTGGTTCGCCACGCGAAACTGGCGCGTCCGGCGGCACCAATGCGACATGCTCTCCGCCGACGACTCGCGGCGGCACGCCCTGCTCGTGGCCGATACTGGCGCGGGCAAGACCCTGGCGGGTTTCCTTCCGACGCTCGCGGCATTCGCGCCATCGCGGCTGGGTGGGATGCCTCCTCCCGACAGCCTCCACACGCTCTACGTTTCGCCGCTCAAGGCGTTGGCGCACGACGTTCAGCGCAATCTCATGGCGCCGGTGGAAGCGATCGGCCTGCCGATCCGCATTGAAACGCGCAGCGGCGATACCCCATCGGACCGCAAGGCCCGTCAGCGCGCCCGTCCGCCGCACGTGCTGCTGACCACGCCCGAATCGCTATCGCTGCTGCTGAGCTATCCCGAAGCGCAGACGATGTTCGCCGGCCTGCAGCGCATCGTCATCGACGAGGTCCATGCCTTCGCCTCGGGCAAGCGGGGCGATCTGCTGGCGCTGGCGATGACCCGGTTGCAGGCGATCGCCCCGCAACTGCGTCGCAGCGCGCTGTCGGCAACCGTGGCCGATCCGGACGCCTACCGGCGATGGCTGGCGCCAGGTGGAGATGCGGCGGCGGTTACGCTGGTCGAGGGGGAGCCCGGCGCGCCGCCGGAAGTCGATATCCTGCTGCCGGTGGAGCAGCGCGTCCCCTGGGGCGGGCACGCCGCCGCGTGGGCGGTGCCACAGCTTATGGACGCGATCCGCGCCAACCGGACGACGCTGGTCTTCACCAACACGCGGTTCCTGGCCGAATTCATCTTCGAAAAGCTGTGGGACGCGAACGAGGATCACCTGCCGATCGGCATTCACCACGGCTCGCTGTCGAAAGAGGCGCGGCGCAAGGTGGAAGGCGCGATGGCACGGGGAGAACTGCGCGCGCTGGTCGCCACCGCCAGCCTCGATCTTGGCGTCGACTGGGGCGATATCGATCTCGTCGTGCAAATGGGCGCACCCAAGGGGTCGTCGCGGCTGATGCAGCGGATCGGGCGCGCCAACCATCGGCTCGACCAACCGAGCCGCGCGCTGCTGGTGCCCGGCAACCGCTTCGAATTTCTGGAAGCCACGGCGGCGCAGGACGCGGTGCGCGAAGGCCAGCGCGATGGCGAGGAGTTCCGCGCGGGCGGCCTCGACGTGCTGGCGCAGCATGTCATGGCCTGCGCCTGCGCGGGGCCGTTCGACGAGGCCGCGCTGCTGGCCGAAGTGCGTTCGTCCGATGCCTATGCCTGGATCGACGATGCGATCTGGAAGCGCGTGCTCGCGTTCGTGGCCACCGGCGGCTACGCGTTGCGCGCCTACGACCGGTTCCGGAGAATCGTGCCCGGGAACGACGGAACGTGGCGCCTCGCGCATCCCGAACACGCCGCGCGGTTCCGCATCAACGCCGGGATCATCATCGATTCCGAAATGCTGGAGGTTCGATTCCGCAACGGGCGTTCGCTGGGGCGGGTGGAGGAAGGCTTCGGCGCCGCGCTCAGCCCCGGCGACACGTTTCGCTTTGCCGGGCTGGACCTGGAAGTGGAAAGCGTGCGCGATCTGGATCTGATCGTGCGCGCGGCAAAGGCATCGGGCCGCATCCCCAGCTACATGGGCGCTCGGATGCCGCTCACCACCCACCTTTCGGACCGGGTGCGCGCGATGATCGTCGATCGGGCAGGATGGGCGCGCTTCCCGGATGACGTGCGCGAATGGCTTGAAATGCAGGACTGGCGCAGCCGCCTGCCCGGCCCGGGCGACTTGCTGGTCGAAAGCTTCCCCCACGCCGGCCGCCACTACACCACCTATTACACGTTCGAAGGCTGGAACGCGAACCAGTCGCTGGGCATGCTGATCACGCGGCGCATGGAGGACCAGGGGCTCGGACCGATGGGCTTCGTCGCCAACGACTATTCGCTGGCAGTCTGGGGCCTGCGGCCGGTGGACGATCCGGCCAGCCTGCTTTCGCCCGACATTCTCTCGCACGAGTTCGTCGAATGGGTGCAGAACTCCTACATGCTGCGGCGCGCGTTCCGCGAAGTGGCGGTGATTTCAGGGCTGGTCGAGCGACAGCAGCCCGGTCAAGGGCGATCGGGGCGCAAGAGCGGCCGGCAGGTCACCTTCTCGACCGATCTGATCTACGACGTGCTGTGCAAGTACGAGCCGGACCACGTGCTGATCCAGGCCGCCTGGGCCGACGCACGGGCGCGGCTGACCGACGTGGGCCGGCTTGCCGATCTGCTGGAACGCGCCTCCGGGCAGCTCGTCCACGTTCGGCTGGATCGGGTCAGCCCGATGGCCGTGCCGGTAATGGTGATGATCGGCCGCGAGAGCCTGCCCGCCGGCGCGGCCGACGAGGAATTGCTGATCGAAGCCGAAACGCTGGCCGCCGCCGCGATGCGTCCGGCTTGATACGCTGCGAACGTAGAGATTTCCCACCCCCAACCCCTCCCGCAAGCGGGAGGGGAGCGAGACTTGCGCTGCCGTAGGCGGCGCTGGTCGCAGCGGGGTGAGCCAGCTACGCTTCACGCGTTCAAACTGCGCAACCCCCAAAAGCAAAGGGGGACGGATTGCTCCGTCCCCCCTCGTTCGTTCCCGCAAGGGGCGCGATGCTTATTCGCCGGCCTTCTGGAAGGTGGCGAAGTTCTCGTTGCCGACGAAGCCGAACTTCGTGACCTTCGAATCCGTGATGATCTTCAGGATCCGGTTCGCGGTCTCGTAGCTGGCGTATTCTTCCGGCTGGAACTGCAGTTCCGGTTCCGGATTCATCGCCTTGGTGGCCGACAGCAGCGAAACGAGCTGGCCTTCCGTCGTCGGCGCGCCGTTCCAGAGGATCTGGCCGGCGGTCGTGAGAACAAGCTTGTTCTTGACCGGATCGACCTTCTGGTCCGGGTTCGGCGGGCTTGCCTGCGGGAGGTTGATGTTGACCGCGTGGGTGGCCACGGGGATGGTGATGATGAACATGATGAGGAGAACGAGCATGACGTCGATCAACGGCGTCGTGTTCATTTCCATCATCGGCGAGCCATCATCCTTGCCGCCGCTCATTGCCATAAGGAGTTACTCCTGTTCGCTCTCTGGCCTGGTGTAACCGTTCGGTGACGGACGTCAGCCGTTCGGATCGACCGGGGTCGAGATGAAGCCGACCTTGGGGTAGCCCGCGGCCTGCACGTTGTAGATCGCACCGGCGATGCACTTCCACGGAACGTTGACGTCGCCGCGAATGTGCACTTCGGGGATCTTTTCCGGGTCCATGTTGGCGGCGCCGCCTTCACGCTTCACGATCGCATCGAGACGATCGAAAGCCTGCTTGTACAGCTCCTGGTTGTCCACCGGCGTGATATTGTTGAAATAGACGCGGCACTGGCCGTTACGCGTCGAACCCTCGTAGCCAGGCTCCTTGGGGCTGCGCCCCGAGGCATCCGTGGAAACGACCGAGAGCATCAGGTTTTCGACCTTGTTCTGCGATTCCTCGGAGACAAGGATCGGAACCTTCAGCTTTTCGACCGTCTGGATCGCGACTGGCACCGCGATGAGGAAGATGATCAGCAGCACGAGCATCACGTCCACGAGCGGCGTGGTGTTGATGTCCGACATCGGGCGCTCTTCGCCGCCGCCACCTACAGACATTGCCATTGGTTACATCCTATCCGATTTGAGCCACGGGAGGGCCGGAGGTTCGGTTCGCGGTTCCCCGCCAACCTGGGCCTCCGGCAAGACCCGTGTTCCGGACAGGACCGGCGGCGAACCGCCGGTCCCGGCTTTCGATTACTTCTTGACCGGAGCCGCGGCGGCCGGAGCAGCCGGCTTGGCAGCGGGAGCGGCCGGAAGAGCCGGCTTCACCACGCCCTTCGAGGCGAGGTTCGCGAGAACGTCGGTGCTGAAGCCGGTCAGCAGTTCGGCAACGCGCTTGTTGCGGCTCTGCAGGTAGTTGTAGGCAAGCACGGCCGGAACGGCGACGAGCAGACCCAGCGCGGTCATGATCAGAGCTTCACCGACCGGACCCGCGACCTTGTCGATCGAGGCCGAACCGGCGAGACCGATCGCGATCAGGGCGCGATAGATGCCGACGACGGTACCGAACAGACCGATGAACGGCGCGGTAGCACCCACGGTCGCGAGGAACGGCAGGCCGCCAGCGAGCTTGGCGTTGATCGTGGCTTCCGAACGGGCGAGCGAACCGTGCAGCCAGTCGTGGGCTTCGGTGGCGTCCATCTTCGAAACCTGTTCGTCGGCGGCGATACCGTCGTCGACGACCTGGCGCCAGGCCGAGTTCTTCTCGAGCTTGGTGGCGCCTTCCTTCAGCGAGGCGGCGCGCCAGAAACCGGCGATGCTCTTGTACTGGCCCAGGATCTTCTGCTGTTCGAAGAACTTGGTGAACAGGATGAAGAACGAACCGAACGACATGATGCCGAGGATCACGACGGTGGCGTAGGAAATGAAACCGCCGGCCTGAAGGGCTTCGACGAAGCCGAACTTGTTCTGCGGCGCGGCATCGGTGGCCGCAGCGGCGAGAGTCTGGATAAACATTCGGGTCTTCCTCTCAAAATCAAGTCAAAGTGCGAAAAGCTGATGATCGCGGAGAACGCTATTTCAAAACTTCCCCGGGGTCTGCCGGATCAATCCTTCGGGATGACCCAGCGGATCGAGCTTGCGTAGCTACCCGTGGTCGGATTGCCCTCGCCATCGGTGGCCGGAGTGAAGCGCGCGCGACGACGGACGTTCGCGCAGGTCGCATCGTCCAGATCAGGGCTGCCGCTCGACTTGGTGATCTGACAATCGACCACCTTGCCGTCGGTACCGATGGAGACACGGAAGCCCGTGACGCCTTCGCGTTCTTCACGCAGCGCGCGCGAAGGATAGTCGTTCGACGTCGCCCAGTTTGCCGGACTGCCCTTCGGCGAAGCGCCCTTGGGCTGGAACCGGGGAGGCGGCGGCGGCGGCGGCGCGGCGGGAGCCGGCGGCAGCACGACAGGCGCAGGCGCAACGACCGGCGGCGGCGTGGTAACGGCCTGAACCTGCGGAGCCGGCGCGTTAAAGCTGATCGGCGGCGGCGGAGCCACGATCGGCGGCGGCGGCGTATCCTGCTTCGGCGGCGGAGGCGGCGGTTCCTCCGGCGGCTTGTCTTCCTCGATCTTGACCGCCGAGGTCACCTCTTTCACCTTCTTGAACGCCGAGTACGCCAGCCCGCTCACCAGCGCATAGCCAACGACGACATGAAGGATCGCGACGATGATGAGCGCGGTGATCTTGTTACCGCTCATCTGTTGGTCAGCGTATGCCATTCAGCTCCAATACTCCATGATCCTCCACTCCGGTCCCGAACCGACGCACCCCCCGGTGCGCCGATTCCGGCCAAAGCAGAGCCTTCGGACAGAATCACCGTTCCATCCGACTGGCCAAACCAATAGAATTCAATCCACCCTGCCGGCAACCCGGTTACCGCCGACATCGGGCGCAAGGAGCCCGGCGGCGGCATCTCGGACTTGTGTTTTCAGCATTGCCCGAACGGGGCGAGCTTTAACGCCGAAGGCAAAGGCGCGCAAATGCTTTTCCGGTTAAGGTTCGATTCACGGTTGCACTGTCTGAAAATCCGGAAAAAACCGACGTACCTGATCACAGCGGAAGGACCGCCCATGCCCCCTATCCCGTTCCGCGTCCCAGCGCTCGCCGCGGCCCTCGCGCTGGCCGGCCTGACCAGCCCTGCCGGGTCGCAAACCCCGGCTCAACCCGCGATTCGCACCGCCTTTCCGGTGACGGCAACGTATGCGGACCTCGCCGATCTGGCGGTGCCGGCGCGCATCGTCGCGCGCGCGGAGGTGACGAAGATGGCGCCCCTTAAACCCGAACAGGCGCCCGATGTGGCGCCCGGCCACATCCGCGTCTATCTCGAAGCCCGCACCACCGCCGTCCTGATTGGGTCCGATCTGGGCGAATCGCTGCGGTTTCTGGCCGACGTGCCGCTCGATGCGCTGGGGAAAGCGCCCAAGCTCAGGAAAACGCAGGTCCTGCTCTTCGCGCAGGCGGTGCCCGGCCGGCCCGGCGAGCTACGGCTTGTCGCGCCCGATGCGATCATCCCGGCCACGCCCGAAGTCGAGGCCACCACCCGGTCGATCCTGACCGCGCTCGTCGCGCCCGACGCCCCGCCGATGATCACCCGCCTGCGCGAGGCGCTGCACGTATCCGGCAATCTCGTGGGCGAAGGCGAAACGCAGCTTTTCCTCGCCACGGCGAACGGGGCGCCGGTTTCCATCTCGATCCTGCGCCGCCCGGGTGAACCGACGCGCTGGGGCGTCAGCTTTACCGAAATCGTGGACCAAGCCGCGCGCCCGCCGGCGAAGGATACCCTGGCCTGGTATCGGCTCGCCTGTTTCCTCCCCCCCGCGCTGCCGCCACAGGCCAACCTTTCCGGATCGCCGGCAGACCGGCGCGCGGCCGCAGAGGACTATGTGCTGGTGCTGACAGACCTTGGCCCCTGCACGCGCAGCCGCCAACCCGCCGGTTAAGGCCCGGGTGAGGGCTTGCCGGCACCGTCGGCGCGGCTACAAGGCGGCCATGCCTTACGATCGCGACACGCCGTTCCGCCACACCTTCCGCGTCCGCTACGCAGAATGCGACCCGCAGGGCGTCGTCTTCAATTCGCGCTATCTTGAATACGCGGATGTCCTGATCAGCGAATTCTGGCGGGCGCTGGGCGTCAAGAGCGTCGGCGAAGGGTCGTTCGAAGTGCATGTGGCGCGCGCGATCGTCGATTACCGCGCGCCGATCCGCCCCGACGAGTTGATCGAAGGGCGCATCTGGCCCGGGCGTTTCGGCAACAGCAGCATGGTCACGCATATCGAACTGCACGGCGCCGGCGATGACGCCAGCCTGCGTTCGGCGATCGAGCTCGTGCAGGTCCACGTCGATCTCGAAACCGGCCAGTCGCAGCGCATTCCGGACGTAGTCCGCGCCCTGTTCGGCGTTGCGGAATTCGTCCACCCCGCCTAGGGCGCGAGCCGAAACCTGACGATGGGGATACCATGAGCGAACCCTTGCGCATCGCGCTTGCCGGACTGGGCACTGTCGGCGGCGGGGTGATCCGGCTGATCGAGACCAATGCGGAGATCATCGCGCGCCGCGCCGGGCGCCCCATCGTGATCACCGCCGTCAGCGCGCGCAACCGCGGTAAGGACCGGGGTGTCGACCTTTCCGGCTATCACTGGGAAGACGACATGGTGATCCTGGGCGAACGGCCCGATGTGGACGTGGTGGTCGAACTGGTCGGCGGCGCGGATGGCCCGGCGCTGGCCCTGGCGCGCACCACGTTCGAAGCGGGCAAGGCGCTGGTCACCGCGAACAAGGCAATGATCGCGCACCACGGCATCGAACTGGCGACACGCGCCGAAGCCGCGAAAGCCGCGCTGAAGTTCGAAGCGGCCGTCGCCGGCGGCATCCCGGTGATCAAGGGACTGAAGGAAGGCGCCGCCGCCAACGCGATCCAGCGCGTCTATGGCATTCTCAACGGCACCTGCAACTATATCCTCTCGACCATGGAGGACACCGGGCGCGACTTTGCCGACGTGCTCGCCGAAGCGCAGGCCAAGGGCTATGCCGAAGCCGATCCCACGTTTGATATCGACGGTATCGACGCCGCGCACAAGCTGTCCATCCTGGCCAGCGTCGCGTTCGGTACCGCGATCGATTTCCAGTCGGTCATCGCCACCGGCATCCGTCGGGTGCTGGCCGCCGACATCGCGCAGGCCGACGCGCTGGGGTACTACATCCGCCTGATCGGCATGGCCGAAACAGACGTGGACGCCGATGGCAACCGCCGCCTGTTCCAGCGCGTGCACCCCCACCTTGTCCACCGCGATCATCCGCTGGCCCATGTCGATGGCGCGACCAATGCGGTCGTGGTCGAAGGCAACTTCGCCGGGCCACTGCTGTTCCAGGGCGCGGGTGCGGGCGATGGCCCGACGGCCAGCGCCGTCGTCGCCGATCTGATCGACATCGCGCGCGGAGACATCGGCGCGCCGTTCTCGATTCCCGTGGCGGAACTGGACCCCGCCACGCCGGCCGCCAGCGGCCATCGCAGCGGCCGCGCCTATCTGCGCTTCACCGTGGCCGACCGGCCCGGCGTGCTCGCGGAAATCACCGCGGCGATGCGCGATGCCGGCGTCTCCATCGAGAGCATGATCCAGAAAGGGCGCGGCGTGGCCGGCGATGCGCCGGGCGCCGGGCAGGTCCTCGTCGCGATGGTCACCCACGAAGGGCCGGAAAGCGGGATTGCCGAAGCGCTGCGCCTGCTCGAAGGTTCGCCCAGCCTGGCCGAAGCCCCGCTGGTCATGCACATTCTCGGCGAATAACCGCCTCAGGCCAGCACTTTCAGGGCGCCGGGATCTCGCCGTTGGCGATCTTCTCGGCGTCGGACCCCTTCGGCGGTTCGGGCAACGCCGTGATGTCGAAGTAATAGACCGGCGCGGGCACCTTGCCGACGCGGATGCACCCGCGCGAGCAATCCGGCAATCCGCTGACGTTGGGCGCGCGCGGCAGGCCATCGTTGGTGGAACGCGCGGTGTCGGTCTGGTCGCGGTTGGGCAGGCGCTCCTTCTCGTTGCGCTCGGCATCGCCGCACACAACGATCTGGCCAGGAATGCGCGAGCGGGGGCGACACTCGGGACGGCGCAGATCAACCTGCTCCTTCTGCGTATCGATCGCCTGTTGAACCCGCCTGTCGGCTTCGGAAGCAACGTTCTGCGCAAGAACCGGCGAAGAAAAAGCAATCGGCAGTGCCAATATGGGCAGGAACAGCAAAGCTATTCTCGACAAGACCTGTCCCTCGCGTCTAGGGCCATCGCATTCGCCTGCGCAGCCTGAATCAGGAGTTAACGTGAGCAGCCAATCTACCGCAAAGCCCGCCCCCTCCAAGGTACTAGATCGCGTTCTCGTCCTGGAAATGGTCCGCGTGACCGAAGCCGCCGCGATCGGCGCCGCCAAACTGATCGGCCGGGGCGATGAAAAGGCTGCCGACGCCGCCGCCGTGGAAGCGATGCGCATCGCTTTCAACGAACTCTACATGGACGGCACCGTCGTGATCGGCGAGGGCGAGCGCGACGAGGCGCCGATGCTCTATATCGGCGAAAAGGTTGGCGCCGCGCCCGACAAGGGGCCGAAGATCGACATCGCGCTCGATCCGCTGGAAGGCACGACGATCACCGCCAAGGCCGGCCCCAATGCGCTGGCCGTGCTGGCCGCCGCCGAGGAAGGCGGCCTGCTCAACGCGCCCGACGTCTACATGGAAAAGCTGGCCGTGGGGCCGGGCTATGCCGAAGGCATCATCGATCTGGCCAAGAGCGTGAGCGAGAACGTGAAGGCGGTGGCCGACGCCAAGGGCGTGGCGCCCTGCGACATCACGGTCTGCGTGCTCGATCGCCCGCGCCATGCCGATATCATCGCCGAACTGCGCGGTCTGGGCTGCGGCATCCACCTGATTCCCGATGGGGACGTGGCCGGGGTGATCGCGGTGACCAACGAGGACACCGGCATCGACCTCTACATGGGCACCGGCGGCGCGCCTGAAGGCGTGCTGGCGGCAGCCGCGCTGCGCTGCGTCGGCGGCCAGTTCAAGGGCCGCCTGCTGTTCCGCAACGAGGACGAGAAGGCCCGCGCCCGCAAGTGGGGCATCGAGGATCTGAACAAGATCTACGATCTCAAGGAACTGGCCAAGGGCGATTGCATCTTCGCGGCAACCGGCGTGACCGACGGATCGTTGCTGAAGGGCGTGAAGGTCCGCAAGGACGGCGTGATGACCACCGACAGCGTGGTGATGCGCGCCGCGTCGGGCACCGTGCGCTGGGTGCGCGGCGAGCACCGCAACAAGCACTGATCGCCGCTTTCATCGGTTCTTGCACCCTTTGTCCGTCTGGGCCACCGTGACGGGCAAAGGGAGAGGACCTGCATGAACGGCGCGATGGAATTCGAGGCGGCGCTCGCCGCCGCAAACCTGCCCGGCGCGGTGGCGCTGGTCACCGACAGCACTGGAACCCGCTACCTGCGCGCCTTCGGCATGGCCGACGCGGTGGCCGGCGTGCCGATGCGGGAAGACACGCTCTTCCAGATCGCCTCGATGACCAAGGCGCTCACCTCCACCGCCGCGCTGCAACTGGTCGAACGCGGCCAGCTAGACCTCGATGCGCCGATCGGCGCGATCCTGCCCGATCTGGCCGATCTGCCCGTGCTGGAAGGGTTCGATGAGGCCGGCCAGCCCATGCTGCGCGCGGCTCGCACACCGGTCACGCTGCGCCACCTGCTGCTCCACACCGCCGGCTGCGGCTATACCTTCATGGACGAAACCCTGCTGCGTTGCGCCAAGGCCGGCCCGAAGACCGCGCCCGGCAGTCGCGAAAGCCTGCGCCTGCCGCTGCTGTTCGATCCGGGCGCGCAATGGCAGTACGGCACCGGCACCGACTGGGTGGGCCTCGCCGTCGAGGCGGTTTCAGGCCTGTCCTTGCAGGACTGGTTCGATCGCGAACTGACCGGCCCGCTGGGCATGACGGCAACGCGTTTTCACGCCGATCTTCCCGCCAACGCATCGCAGGTCCATGCCCGCGACGCCGACCGCGGGTTCGTGACGGTGCCGATGGTGCTGGGCGCCGGCAGCTATCAAAGCGGCGGCGGCGGCCTTTCCTCCACCGCAACCGACTATGCGCGGTTCCTGCGCATGGTGCTGCGCGGTGGCGAGTTGGACGGCGTGCGCGTGGTCTCGCCGGAAACGGCACGGCTGATGCGGGCGGACGCGCTGCCCGCGTCGCTCTCGGCCGGGGTGCTGACCAGCGCCCTGCCCCAGCTCGCCACGCCGTTCGATCCGCTGCCGGGGCAGCGCGGCGGCTGGACGCTGGGCGGCTTCCTGGTGAACACCGAGACGGGGCCGGCGGGCCGCTCGCCCGGCAGCCTGCACTGGGCCGGCATCCTCAACTGCTATTACTGGATCGATCCCGCGCGTGAAATGGCCGGCGTGATCCTGGCCCAGCTGGCGCCGTTCGCCGATGCCGGCGCGCTCTCCGCCTTTGCCGCGCTGGAACGGCTGGCCTGCGCGCAATAGGCGCCACGAGACCGCGCGCGCACGTCCCGCACGAAAAAGCCCCGCCGGATCGCTCCCGCGGGGCTTTTCTGGTCGGGCCTGCAAAGGCGCGAAGGCTTACGCCTCGTCGCCTTCGATCAGGTATTCGCCGGCGTCCGCGTCGGTGCCGTGGGTTTCACCCTCGACCGCCGCCAGCGGATCGTTACCGATCGCCGCTTCGGGACCCTGCGCCAGTTCGGCGGCATGTTCCTCGGCCGCCGTTTCCGGCGCGATCAGCGATTCCTGCAGCTTGCGATAGGACGCGCGGAGCGCGGCATCGCGGCTGGAAGCGGCCACGCGCAGTCGGTTCATGCCCGCACCGGTACCGGCGGGGATGAGACGGCCGACGATGACGTTTTCCTTCAGACCGATCAGGCTGTCGCGCTTTCCTTCGACCGCCGCCTGCGTCAGCACGCGGGTGGTTTCCTGGAACGACGCGGCGGAGATGAACGAACGCGTCTGCAGGCTGGCCTTGGTGATGCCCAGCAGCACCGGCTTGCCTTCGGCCGGGCGCAGGCCCGCTTCCAGCTTGCCGTTGACTTCGTTCATCTCTTCGAGATCGACCTGCTCGCCCGGCAGCAGGGTGGTATCGCCGCCATCGGTGATTTCCACCTTCTGCAGCATCTGGCGAACGATCACCTCGATGTGCTTGTCGTTGATCTTCACGCCCTGCAAGCGGTAGACTTCCTGGATTTCCGCGACGAGGTATTCCGCCAGCGCCTCGACACCGAGGACTTCGAGAATGTCGTGCGGGTCCGGCGAGCCGGAGATCAGGTTGTCGCCCTTCTTGACGTAGTCGCCTTCCTGAACGTCGATCACGCGGCTCTTGGGCACCAGGTACTCGACCGGTTCACCCTCTTCCGGGATGATCGCGATCTTGCGCTTGGCCTTGTAGTCGCGGACGAATTCGATCCGGCCCGCGATCTTGGCGATGATCGAGTTGTCCTTGGGCTTGCGCGCCTCGAACAGCTCGGCCACGCGCGGCAGACCGCCGGTGATGTCGCGGGTCTTGGCGGCTTCGCGGCTGGCGCGGGCGAGAATGTCGCCGGCGTTGACCTCCTGGCCGTCCTCCACCGAGAGCGTCGTGCCCACCGCGAGCATGTAGCGCGCGGTTTCGCCCGAGTTCTCGTCCAGCAGGGTCAGGCGCGGACGGAGATCATCCTTCTTGGCCCGCCCGCCGGCGCGGTTCTCGGTGACGACGCGCTGCGCGATACCGGTCGCTTCGTCGACCTGTTCGGTCAGCGTGCGGCCGTCGATCAGGTCCTGATAGCGCACGATACCCGGCTTTTCGGTGATGACCGGGGTGGTGAACGGGTCCCATTCGGCCAGGCGATCGCCCTGGCTGATGATCGCGCCGTTCTCGTGCAGCAGGTGCGTACCATAGGGCACGCGGTGCATCGCGCGTTCGCGGCCTTCGGTATCCATCACCACGATCTCGCCGTTGCGGGCCAGCGACAGGCGGCGGCCACGGCTGTCCGTGATCGTCGGGATGTCGCGGTACTGCACGGTACCGTCGCAGAGCGATTCGAGGTGCGACTGTTCGTTGAGCTGCGCCGCACCACCGATGTGGAAGGTACGCATGGTCAGCTGCGTGCCCGGCTCGCCGATCGACTGCGCGGCGATGACGCCCACCGCCTCGCCGATGTTGACCGGCGTACCGCGCGCGAGGTCACGGCCATAGCACTTGCCGCACACACCCTGCTGCGCTTCGCAGATCAGCGGCGAACGGATGCGCGCGGACTGGACGCCCGCCGCCTCGATCTTCGCCACCGCCGGCTCGTCCAGCAGCGTGCCCTTCTCGACGATGACGGCACCCGTCTTCGCCTCGATCAGGTCTTCGGCCAGCGTGCGGCCGAGGATGCGTTCGCCCAGCGAGGCGATCGTCGTACCGCCCTGCACGATCGCGCGCATTTCGAGCGCCCGTTCGGTGCCGCAATCGTCGATGATCACCACGCAGTCCTGCGACACGTCGACCAGACGGCGGGTCAGGTAGCCCGAGTTCGCCGTCTTGAGCGCGGTGTCGGCCAGACCCTTGCGGGCGCCGTGCGTCGAGTTGAAGTATTCAAGGACGGTCAGGCCTTCCTTGAAGTTCGAGATGATCGGCGTTTCGATGATCTCGCCCGAAGGCTTGGCCATCAGGCCGCGCATGCCCGCAAGCTGCTTCATCTGCGTCGGCGAACCACGCGCGCCGGAGTGCGACATCATGTAGATCGAGTTGACCGGCTTCTCGCGGCCGTGCTCGTCCACCGGGGTCGCGCGGATTTCGTCCATCATGGCGTTCGCCACCTGGTCGCCGCAACGGCTCCAGGCGTCGATGACCTTGTTGTACTTTTCCTGCTGCGTGATCAGGCCGTCCTGGTACTGCTGCTCGTAATCGGCCACCAGTTCCTTGGTTTCGTTGACCAGCGCATCCTTGCTGTCGGGGATGATCATGTCGTCCTTGCCGAACGAGATGCCCGCCTTGAACGCGTTGCGGAAGCCGAGGCTCATGATCGCGTCGGCGAACAGCACGGTCTCCTTCTGGCCGGTGTGGCGATAGACCTGGTCGATGACGTCCGCGATTTCCTTCTTGGTGAGCAGGCGGTTGACCAGCTCGAAGGGAACCGTGTGGCTCTTGGGCAGGCATTCGCCGATCAGCATGCGGCCCGGCGTGGTCTCGTACCGCTTCAGGTACTGCTGACCGCTTTCATCGGTCTGCGGCACGCGCGCGATGATCTTGGAGTGCATGGTCACGGCACCGGCGTGCAGCGCCTGATGCACTTCGGCCATGTCGGCCAGCATCATGCCTTCGCCGGGCTCGCCCTTGCGATCCATCGACAGGTAGTAAAGCCCCAGCACCATGTCCTGCGACGGCACGATGATCGGCTTGCCGTTGGCGGGGCTGAGGATGTTGTTGGTCGACATCATCAGCACGCGCGCTTCGAGCTGGGCTTCCAGCGAAAGCGGCACGTGGACGGCCATCTGGTCACCGTCGAAGTCGGCGTTGAAGGCCGAGCAGACCAGCGGGTGCAGCTGGATCGCCTTGCCCTCGATCAGCACCGGCTCGAACGCCTGGATGCCAAGGCGGTGCAGCGTCGGCGCGCGGTTCAGCATCACCGGGTGTTCGCGGATCACCTCGTCCAGGATGTCCCAGACTTCCTTGCGTTCCTTCTCGACCCACTTCTTCGCCTGCTTCAGGGTCATCGAGAGACCCTTGGCGTCGAGCCGGGCGTAGATGAACGGCTTGAACAGTTCGAGCGCCATCTTCTTGGGCAGCCCGCACTGGTGCAGCTTGAGTTCGGGGCCGGTCACGATGACCGAACGGCCCGAATAGTCGACGCGCTTGCCGAGCAGGTTCTGGCGGAAGCGGCCCTGCTTGCCCTTGAGCATGTCGGACAGCGACTTCAGCGGACGCTTGTTGGCGCCGGTGATGACGCGGCCGCGACGGCCGTTGTCGAACAGCGCGTCCACCGCTTCCTGCAGCATGCGCTTTTCGTTGCGCACGATGATGTCGGGCGCGCGCAGCTCGATCAGGCGCTTGAGGCGGTTGTTACGGTTGATGACGCGACGGTAGAGATCGTTGAGGTCCGAGGTCGCGAAGCGGCCGCCGTCCAGCGGCACCAGCGGGCGCAGTTCCGGCGGAATAACCGGCACCACGTCGAGGATCATCCATTCGGGGCGGTTGCCCGAATCGATGAACGATTCCACGACCTTGAGGCGCTTGATGATCTTCTTGGGCTTCAGCTCGCTCTTGGTGGTGGCGAGCTCCTCCATCAGGTCCTTGCGTTCCTGTTCGAGGTCGAGGTCGATCAGCATCTGCTTGACCGCTTCGGCGCCGATGCCGGCGCTGAACGCGTCTTCGCCGTATTCGTCCTGCGCGTCGAGCAGTTCGTCCTCGGTCAACAGCTGGTAGCGTTCGAGCGGGGTGATGCCCGGCTCGATGACCACATAGCTTTCGAAGTAGAGGATGCGCTCAAGCTGCTTGAGCTGCATGTCCAGCAACAGGCCGATGCGCGAGGGCAGCGACTTCAGGAACCAGATATGTGCGACCGGGGCGGCCAGCTCGATGTGGCCCATGCGCTCGCGGCGCACCTTGGTGACGGTGACTTCGACGCCGCACTTTTCGCAGACGACGCCCTTGTACTTCATGCGCTTGTACTTGCCGCACAGGCATTCGTAGTCCTTCACCGGACCGAAGATGCGCGCGCAGAACAGGCCGTCGCGCTCGGGCTTGAACGTGCGGTAGTTGATCGTTTCCGGCTTCTTGATCTCACCGAAGGACCAGGAGCGGATGCGCTCGGGCGAGGCCAGACCGATCTGGATCTGGTCGAACGTCTCGGGCTTGGCGAGCTGGTTGGTGAATTTGGTCAGGTCGTTCATCGGTTTCTTCCTTTATCCCCCTCCCGATCGCGGGAGGGGTTAGGGGTGGGTCTGGTGCCGGGGTGGTGCCTGGTCGGCCCACCCCGATCCCCTCCCGCAAGCGGGAGGGGCGATGCGAAGTCCCTTTACTCCGCCGCCTCTGCAAGGCCGTCGTCGTCTTCCTGATCGTCCAGCGACGACAGTTCGACGTTGAGGCCCAGCGAGCGCATTTCCTTGACGAGCACGTTGAAGCTTTCGGGAATGCCGGCCTCGAAGGTGTCGTCGCCCTTGACGATCGCTTCGTAGACCTTGGTGCGGCCGACCACGTCGTCCGACTTCACCGTCAGCATTTCCTGCAGCGTATAGGCCGCGCCGTAGGCCTGGAGCGCCCAGACCTCCATTTCCCCGAAGCGCTGGCCACCGAACTGGGCCTTGCCGCCCAGCGGCTGCTGGGTGACGAGGCTGTACGGCCCGATCGAACGCGCGTGGATCTTGTCGTCGACCAGGTGGTGGAGCTTCAGCATGTAGATGATGCCCACCGTGACCTTGCGGTCGAAGGCTTCGCCCGTGCGCCCGTCATAGAGCGTGGACTGGCCCGAGGTGTCGAGACCGGCCTTGGTCAGCATCGCCGAGATGTCGGATTCGCGCGCGCCGTCGAACACCGGGGTACCCATGGGCACGCCGGCCTTCAGGTTCTCGGCCAGCTCGACGATCTCGGCCGTGTTCCGGCTGTCGATATCGGCGTGGTACTGCTCGCCGTACACGTCCTTGAGCTTGTCGATCAGCACGCTCGGCGGCGCGGCCGCTTCCGGATTGGGATTGGCATAGCGCCAGTCCTCAAGCGCGTGCTTGATCTGCTGGCCCAGGCCGCGCGCGGCCCAGCCCAGGTGGGTCTCGAAGATCTGCCCGACGTTCATGCGCGAAGGCACGCCCAGCGGGTTCAGCACGATGTCGACGTGGGTGCCGTCTTCCAGGAACGGCATGTCCTCGATCGGCAGGATGCGGCTGATGACGCCCTTGTTGCCGTGACGGCCGGCCATCTTGTCGCCCGGCTGCAGCTTGCGCTTCACCGCGACGAAGACCTTGACCATCTTGAGCACGCCCGGAGCGAGTTCGTCGCCGCGTTCGAGCTTTTCCTTGCGGTCCTCGAACTTCTCCTGGATCGCCTTGACGGTCTCGTCGTACTGCGCCTTGACCGCTTCAAGCTGCGCCTGGCGCGCATCGTCGGCCACCGCGAACTTCCACCATTCGTGGCGTTCGACATCGGCAAGCACCTGCTCGTCGATCTCGATGCCCTTCTTCAGGCCCTTCGGCGCGGCCGCGGCCACCTGGCCGAGCAGCATGTCGCGCAGACGGTTGAAGGTGGCGCGGTTGAGGATCGCGCGTTCGTCCTCGCGGTCCTTGGCGAGGCGTTCGATTTCCTCATTCTGGATGGCGCGGGTACGGTCGTCGATCTCGATGCCGTGGCGATTGAACACGCGCACTTCGACGATCGTGCCCGAAACGCCCGGCGGCAGGCGGAGCGAGGTGTCGCGCACGTCGCTGGCCTTTTCGCCGAAGATCGCGCGCAGCAGCTTTTCTTCCGGGGTCATCGGCGATTCACCCTTGGGGGTGATCTTGCCGACCAGGATGTCGCCCGGATGCACTTCGGCGCCGATGTAGACGATGCCCGCCTCGTCGAGGTTGCGCAGCGCTTCCTCGCCGACGTTGGGAATGTCGCGCGTGATGTCTTCCGGCCCCAGCTTGGTGTCGCGGGCCATGACCTCGAACTCCTCGATGTGGATCGAGGTGAACACGTCGTCCTTCACGATCCGTTCGGAGATCAGGATCGAGTCTTCGTAGTTGTAGCCGTTCCACGGCATGAACGCGACGAGCGTGTTCCGGCCGAGCGCCAGCTCGCCGAGATCGGTCGAGGGACCGTCGGCCAGCACGTCGCCCTTTTCGACCACGTCACCCACCTTCACCAGCGGACGCTGGTTGATGCAGGTGTTCTGGTTCGAACGCTGGAACTTCTGCAGCGTGTAGATGTCCACGCCCGACTGGCCGGGTTCGACATCGCCCGAAGCGCGGATGACGATACGCGTCGCGTCGACCTGGTCGACGATGCCGCCGCGCAGCGCCGCGATCGCGGCGCCCGAATCGCGCGCCACGGTCTCTTCCATGCCGGTGCCCACGAACGGCGCGTCAGCCTTGACCAGCGGCACCGCCTGGCGCTGCATGTTCGAGCCCATCAGCGCGCGGTTGGCGTCGTCGTTTTCCAGGAACGGAATGAGCGAGGCGGCCACCGAAACGAGCTGCTTGGGGCTGACGTCCATCAGCGTGATCGTGTCGCGCGGAGCCATCACGAATTCGCCGTTCTGGCGCGCCGAGACGAGTTCCTCGACGAACGAGCCGTCGGCCGTGGTTTCGGCCGAAGCCTGCGCCACGGTGTGCTTCTGCTCTTCCATGGCCGAGAGGTACACGACCTCCTTGGTCACCTTGCCGTCCACGACCTTGCGGTACGGCGTTTCGATGAAGCCGTACTTGTTCACGCGGGCGAAAGTGGACAGCGAGTTGATCAGACCGATGTTCGGGCCTTCCGGCGTTTCGATCGGGCAGATGCGGCCATAGTGCGTCGGGTGGACGTCGCGGACTTCGAAGCCCGCGCGTTCGCGGGTAAGACCGCCCGGCCCAAGCGCCGAAACGCGGCGCTTGTGCGTCACTTCCGACAGCGGGTTGGTCTGGTCCATGAACTGCGACAGCTGCGACGAGCCGAAGAATTCACGCACCGCCGCCACCGCCGGCTTGGCGTTGATCAGGTCGTTCGGCATGACCGTCGACACGTCGACCGACGACATGCGCTCCTTCACCGCGCGTTCCATGCGCAGCAGGCCGACGCGGTACTGGTTCTCCAGCAGCTCGCCCACCGAACGCACGCGACGGTTGCCGAGGTTGTCGATGTCGTCGACTTCGCCCTTGCCGTCCTTCAGGTTCACCAGTTCCTTAACCACCGCGAGGATATCGTCGGTGCGCAGGGTGGTGACCGTGTCGGGGCAGTCGAGGCCAAGGCGCATGTTGAGCTTGACGCGGCCCACGGCCGAAAGGTCATAGCGGTCGGCGTCGAAGAACAGGCCGTCGAACAGCGCTTCGGCGGTTTCGCGCGTCGGCGGTTCGCCGGGGCGCATCACGCGGTAGATGTCGGCCAGCGCCTGGTCGCGGTCCTCGGCCTTGTCGGCCTTCATCGTGTTGCGGATCCACGGACCGGTGTTGACGTGGTCGATGTCGAGCAGCTCGAGCCGGTCGACGCCCGCCTTGTCCAGCACTTCGAGGTTCTCGGGGCTGACTTCGTCGCCCGCCTCGATCCAGATGCGGCCGGTCGATTCGTCGATCAGGTCCTTGGCCGAATAGCGGCCGAAGATTTCCTCGGTCGGGATCAGCAGTTCCTCAAGCCCGTCCTTGGCCGCCTTGTTGGCCGCGCGCGGGCTGATCTTCTGGCCGGCGGGGAAGATCACCTCGCCCGACTTGGCGTCGACGATGTCGAACGCCGGCTTCGCGCCGCGCCACTGTTCCAGCACGAACGGCACGCGCCAGCCGCCTTCGCCGCGCGCCCAGGTGACCTTGTCGTAGAAATAGTCGAGGATCTGCTCGCCGTTGAGGCCCAGCGCATAGAGCAGCGCCGTGACCGGCAGCTTGCGCTTGCGGTCGATGCGGACGTTGACGATGTCCTTGGCGTCGAATTCGAAATCGAGCCACGAACCGCGATAGGGGATCACGCGGGCGGCGAAGAGGTACTTGCCCGACGAGTGCGTCTTGCCGCGGTCATGGTCGAACAGGACGCCCGGCGAACGGTGCATCTGCGACACGATGACGCGCTCGGTCCCGTTGATGAAGAAGGTGCCGTTGTCGGTCATGAGCGGGATATCGCCCATGTAGACGTCCTGCTCCTTGATATCGATGAGCGACTTGGTTTCGGTCTCGGCGTCGACCTCGAAGGTCGCCAGCTTGAGCGTCACCTTCATCGGCGCGGCATAGGTGATGCCGCGCTGACGGCATTCGTTGACGTCGTACTTCGGCGCCTCGAGCACGTAGCCGTCGCGCTCCTTGATATCGAGGCTGGCGGTGCCGGCGAAGTCCTGGATCGGGAACACCGACCGCAGCGTCTTTTCCAGGCCCGAGACATAGCCCGTGGCCGGATCGGAGCGCAGGAACTGCTCGTAGGATTCGCGCTGAACCTCGATCAGGTTCGGCATCTGCACGACTTCGTGGATGTCGCCGAAGATCTTGCGGATGCGCTTCTTCACGCCGGGGCGTGCGGGAGCCTTGGTCGCCATGGAGGAGTTCTGCCTCTTCGCTCTATCAAAGGCCGGGCGAACCCGGCGAAACGGTGCCAAACGCGGCGTTGGCGCATCAAACGCGAAAAGGCCGCACGGCACGGCACCCGATTCGGGAACCCGGCCAGCAGCCTTCGCGTCAGATAAACCCGCGCGCTTCCTTCCTTGTGCCGTCCCCCGCGTATGGGAAAGCCTTGCTCGAAGCGCCGGTTGTGAAAGGCCATATAGGGAGGCGATCGCGCGCTGTCAAAGGGGTGGCCGCAGTTCGACGCGATCTACATATCGATTTTCGATATTATTGATTGACGATAAGAAAAGGTGCTCTTATTGAATATCGATATCGACCACCTGGAGAAGTCCCATGCCCAGCCCTCGCCCTGCAGGATCGCGCACTGCCATCGTGCCGCTCGCCTGCGCGCTGCTGCTGCTCCTTCCAGCGCTTGCCACCGCCACCGCATCGGGACCGCGCCAGGCGCTTGCCCCCACCTTGCCGCTGCCGACGCTCGCCTGACCCTATCAACGAGGAAACCACCACCATGTCTCTTCGCCCCCGCGACCCCCTGCTGACGGCGGGGCGCCTGATCGTCACCGCCGGCCTCGGCCTCGCAGCCCTGATCGGCGTGACCAGCCTGCTCGGCGCGCCGGCCATCGTCCTGTTCCGAGCCGACGTGCTAGCCGGCATCGCCTCGGAAACCGGCCACGCCGCCAGCACGCAGACCATTCCGGGCCTCGCCGTGATCCTGCTGCTGATCGCCGCAATGGCCGGCGCGGCCTTCCTGTTCCTGCTCGACCTGCGGCGCATCATCGACAGCGTGGGCGCCGGCGATCCCTTCATCCCCGCCAACGCCCGGCGCTTGACCCGCATGGGCTGGCTGACGCTGGCGGTGGAAGGCATGTCGTGGCCGGTCGGCGCGATGGGCATGTGGCTGGCCGGCATGATCGGCAACGCCACGGCGGACTTCGATATCTCGCCGGGATCGTTCCTGCTGGCGATCGTGCTGTTTATTCTCGCCCGCGTCTTTCGCGAAGGGGCGCGGATGCGCGACGATCTGGAAGGAACCGTGTGATGCCGGTCGTGGTCAAGCTCGACGAACTGCTCCAGGCCAGGGGCATGACGCTCACCCAACTGGCCGAGCGGGTCGACATGACGCTCGCCAACCTGTCCATCCTCAAAACCGGCAAGGCCAAGGCCATCCGCTTCTCGACACTGGAAGCCATCTGCCAGGAACTGGGATGCCAGCCGGGCGATCTGCTGGGCTACCGGGGCGAGGCGGAGTGACCGCACCGCGCGGCCTCCGGCCCTTGCCACGGGGACTCCAGCCTTGACTCGGCGCCCCGTCCTGCTATTGGCCCGCCCCTGATCGAAGGGCGCAAGTCCCGACATCATCCGTCCGAGACAGCTGGTGCGGGCTTCCCGCTTAATCTCCAGCCTAGGCGGGGAAAAGAGTTTCCGGGGCCGCGTGCCCCTTGGCCCGGCGTTCCGCCCCGCGGATCGTGGTGCCAGCCGCGCTTTCGGGCGCGCCTCCTTCCCTTGTCAACGGACTCGCCGGTGCTCCTCCGTGGGGCATCGACCCCTGCATCCGCAGGGGCAAGCAAACGTAGCCGGCCGTTCCGGGCCTGTCCCGGGCGGCCATTGTGAAGGAGTAAGGCATGGATCGTTCGCAGAAAGCCGAATCGGTCGCGTTCCTGAACTCGGTCTTCTCCGAGGCCGGCGCGGTGGTCATCACCCGCAACCTCGGCATGACGGTGGCCCAGTCCACCGCCCTGCGCACGAAGATCCGGGAAGCGGGCGCGACTTACAAGGTTGCGAAGAACCGTCTTGCCAAGCTTGCCGTCGCGGGCACCGATTACGAAGGCATTGGTGATTTCTTCACCGGTCCGACGGCGATCGCTGCCTCGGCCGATCCGGTTGCCGCCGCCAAGGCGGTGATCGAATTCGCCAAGACCACCGACAAGATCGAAATTGTCGGCGGTGCGATGGGTGGCCAGATTCTCGACGCGGAAGGGGTCAAGGCGCTCGCCTCGATGCCGTCGCTCGACGAACTGCGCGCCAAGCTTATCGGCCTCATCCAGGCTCCGGCCACGAAGATCGCCCAGCTCACCACCGCTCCGGCGGCGAAGCTGGCCCGTGTCTTCGGCGCCTACGCCAAAGAAGCCGCGTAAGACGTATCGAAACGATTTTCGTCCGGCGCGCCGCGCCGGGCGCCACGAAATCAGGAGTGAAATATCATGGCCGATATCGCCAAGCTTGTTGAAGAACTGTCGAAGCTGACCGTCCTCGAGGCCGCTGACCTCGCCAAGGCCCTGGAAGAAGCATGGGGCGTTTCCGCCGCTGCCGCCGTTGCCGTTGCCGCCGCTCCGGCTGCCGGTGGCGAAGCTGCCGCCGCTGAAGAAAAGACCGAATTCGACGTCATCCTGACGGGCGACGGTGGCAAGAAGATCCAGGTCATCAAGGAAGTCCGCGCGATCACCAACCTGGGCCTGACCGAAGCCAAGGCGCTGGTCGAAGGCGCGCCGAAGGCCGTCAAGGAAGGCGTTTCGAAGGCGGAAGCCGAAGAAATCAAGAAGAAGATCGAGGAAGCCGGCGGCACCGTCGAGCTCAAGTAATCTTCTTCCGGTCTTCCGGACAGAAACAGCAAAGGGCGGTCCTTCGGGGCCGCCCTTTTCGTTTGTCGATCGTATTGATTGCAAACGATCGTGCTTCGCCCACCCCCATCCCCTCCCACCAGCGGGAGGGGCGCGAGACTTGCGTCGCCGCAGGCGGCGTTAGTCGCAGCGGGGTGGGCTAGCCACGGGCCGCACTCCGCCCGTCAGACTCTACCCGTCCAGCTCGGCCTTTTCGGGGTGCGCGGCCTTGATCCGGCTCACCAGCACCTTGTCGATCTTGCGGCCGTCCATGTCGACGATCTCGAAGCGCCAGCCCTGCTCGGCGAAATGCTCGCCCTCCGTCGGCAGGTGCTTGAGCACCGACAGCACATAGCCCGCGGCGGTGGCGTAATCGCGGTCTTCGGGCAGGTCGATCGCCAGCCGGTCGCCCAGCGCGTCGGCGGGCAGCGCCCCGGCGATCAGCAGCGAACCGTCGTCGCGCTCCACGATCATCGGCGCATCGCCCTCGTCGCCGTGGCCCACGAAATTGCCGGCGATCGCCGCCAGCAGGTCCGCCGGGGTGACGATGCCTTCCAGATGGCCGTATTCGTCATGCACCAGCGCCAGCGCGACTTCGGCCTGCTGGATCACGCGCAACGCATCCATGGTGTCGAGCTGGTCGGGCACGATCGCCGGCTTCTTCATCAGCCGCGTCAGCATGATCTTGCGCCCGCGCAGCAGCACCGACAGCACGTCGCGCACCTTGGCCACGCCCACGATCCGGTCGACCGAACCGTCCGCCACCAGCAGCAGCGAATGCGGGCTGTCCTCGATCGCGGCGCGGATTTCCGCCTCGCTCGCCTTGCGCTCGATCCAGTGCAGTTCGGTGCGCGGCGTCATCACCTCGCGCACCGGGCGTTCGGCCAGCCGCATCACGCTGGTCATCAGCGCGCGCTCGTCCTCCTCGATCACGCCGGAGCGGGTGGCCTCGGCGAAGATCATCTGGAGTTCCTCCGCCGTGACTTCCTGCTCGGCCCCCTTGTTCAACCGCAGCAGGCGCAGCAGCAGGCCGGACGAGCGGTCCAGCGCCCACACGAACGGCGCGTTGATGCGGGCGATCAGCACCATCGGGCGCGCGGCGACGATGGCGATCGGTTCCGCCGCGCGCAGCGCCAGCTGCTTGGGCACCAGTTCCCCGACGACGAGGCTGAGGTAGGTGGTGATCGCGATGACCAGGATGAAGCCCGCCTCGCCGGCATAGCGCGCGGGCACGCCCGCCGCCGCCAGTCGCTCGCCCACCGGGCCACCCAGGCTCGCGCCCGAATAGGCGCCGGCCACGATGCCGACGAGGGTGATGCCGATCTGCACGGTCGAAAGGAACTTGCCGGGATCGGCCGCCAGCTCCAGCGCGGTGCGCGCGCCCCGGCTGCCGGCCTCGGCCGCAACCTTGAGGCGCGCGGGACGCGCGGAAACGATCGCCAGTTCCGACATGGAAAACAGGCCATTGAGCACGACGAGGCCCACGATGACGAAGACGTCAGGCCAGGGAAAAGGTGTCACGCCCTGTCCGCTAGCAGATTCATCGCCATTCGCGAAGTCCCACCGTTCGGGAACAGTTCAGACTGGCGGTGCGTAATCAGGTCGATGTAGGTTAATCACGCCGGTTCACCGCCGCGGGAGAGAGCGGCCGGGGCGAAGCGTCGCAAGAAGGGGAATACAACATGAAGATTCGTCGGGTCCTCGTTTCGAGCCTGTGCGCGGTGTCGCTCGTCAGCCTCTCGGCCTGCGTCACCGATCCCAACACGGGCGAGAAGAAGGTATCGCGCACCGCCATCGGCGGCGTCGGCGGCGCGCTGGGCGGCATGCTGCTGGGCGGCCTGATCGGCGGCAAGACCGGCCGCATCCTGGGCGCGGGCATCGGCGGCATCGCCGGCGCCGCGGTGGGCTATTCGATGGACAAGCAGATCAAGCAGCTGCGCGAATCCACCGCCGGCAGCGGCGTGGATGTGACGCCGACCGACAACGGCTCGGCCATTCTCGTCAACCTGCCCAACGGCGTGACGTTCGATACCGACAGTTCGGCGATCAAGCCCACGTTCCGCGATACGCTGGACAAGGTGGCGCAATCGCTCAACCAGTATCCGGACAGCCTGATCGACGTGTACGGCCACACGGATTCGACCGGGTCGGACGCCTACAACCAGGCCCTTTCGGAACGCCGCGCCCGCGCGGTGGCCGATTACCTGACCTCGCGCGGGGTTTCCTATTCCCGCATTCGCAGCCAGGGTTTCGGCGAGACGCAGCCGGTCGCCTCGAACGATACCGAGGCGGGCCGTTCGGCCAACCGCCGCGTCGAGATCAAGATCGTGCCGATCTCGCAGGATGACGTGGCCCGCGCCCGCTCGGGCCAATAACGCGGCTCTCATGGCATGATACCGAACCAGCCGGGTTGACGTTCCGCGCACCCGGCTGGCATCGGCGTGGCAAAGGAGATTCTGCCATGCCGATCCAACGCCGCCCCATCGCCGGACGCCCGACCAACCCCGTGGGGCTCGGCTGCATGTCACTTAGCTGGGCCTATGGCGGCCGCCCGAGCGACGAGGACGGGCTGCGCCTGCTCGATCGCGCGATAGAAGTAGGCTATGATCATTTCGACACCGCCCGCCTCTATGGCATGGGCCACAACGAAACGCAGGTCGGCAAGGCGCTGAAGGGCAAGCGCGACAAGGTGTTCCTCGCCTCCAAGATGGGCATCTTCGCCAGCGGGGAGAAGCGCGGGATCGATTGCCATCCCGACACCATCCGCAGCGAACTCGAAGTCTCGCTGCGCCTGCTCCAGACCGACCACATCGATCTCTACTATATGCACCGGCGCGATTTCAGCGTGCCGATCGAGGACTCGGTCGGCGCGATGGCGGACCTTGTGCGCGAGGGCAAGATCGGCGCGATCGGCCTGTCCGAAATGTCGGCCGAGACGCTGCGCAAGGCCGCCGCCGTCCACCCCATCGCCGCGATGCAGACCGAATATTCGCCGTGGACGCGCCAGGCGGAAATCGCCGTACTCGAAGCCTGCCGCGAACTGGGCACGACCTTTGTCGCCTTCTCGCCCGTCGCGCGCGGCGTTCTCGCCAACGGCGTGGCGGACCCGGCGGCGCTGGAGGAAAAGGACATCCGCCGCGCCATGCCACGCTTCCAGGGCGATAACTGGACGCACAACTACGGCCTGGTGCAACAGTTCAACGCCATCGCCACCCGCGCGGGCGTGACACCGGCGCAATTGTCGCTCGCCTGGGTGCTGTCGCGCGGGGAGCATGTCGTTGCCATCCCCGGCACCGGCAAGATCGCCCATCTCGAGGAAAACATCGCGCGCTGGGACTGGGTCCTTCCCGCCGATGTGGCCGCCGAAGTGGACGCGCTGATCAACCAGCAGACGGTCGCCGGCCACCGTTACGCCGGGGCGATGCTGCCGACGATCGACACCGAGGATTTTGCCGAAGCCTGAGAAGTGGCCCGGAAAGGGCGCGTCAGGCGAGCCTGGCCGCCCGTTCCGCCAGCCGGTCCACCGCCGCCGCGTGAATCGCGGGGGCGGTTACCAGCAGCCCGAACGCGCGGGGATCGCGCTTGTTGAAGACCAGCGGCTGCCCGAAGGCGTCGGTGGTGGTGGCACCCGCCTCGCGCGCGATCAGCGCGGCGGCCGCCACGTCCCATTCGAAGCCCCAGCGCAGCGTGGCCAGCAGGTCCGCTTCATCGGCGGCGACCATCGCGATACGCAGCGCGATCGAATTGGGCTTGTCCACCAGCACCAGGTCGCCATCGACTCCCGCCAGCGCATCGGCCGGCACGCGCGATCCGGTCAGCTCGGCCCGGCTGCTCGCATGAAGCGCCACGCCATTGCGGGTGGCGCCCTTGCCGGCAGTGGCCCGCCAGAACTCGTCGCGCGCCGGGGCGCTCATCATGCCGATCAGTGGACGGCCGCCGCTGACGAGTGCCACGGAAACCGCCCACCCCGGACGTCCGCGCACGAAATCGCGCGTGCCGTCGATCGGATCGACCAGCCAGCACAGCCCGCGCTCAAGCCGCTCCGGGTGATCGACCGTCTCTTCCGACAGCCAGCCGGCGGAAGGCAGCAGTGCGTGCAGTTCGCGCTTCAGATAGGTATCGACGGCGATGTCCGCCTCGCACACCGGATTGCCCGGCGTCTTGTCCCACACTTCCAGCGCGTGTCCGTGGCCGGGCCAGCGCGAAAGCGCCATCTGTCCGGCCTGGTGGACAATTGCTTCAAGGCGATCGAAGTCGATCATGGGCATCGCGTTTTCCGCCCTGCTGGACTTGGGCAGCCAACGCAAGCATCGTGCGTGTATTATTCCACCAAGGTCGCAAGGACGCGGCAGCGCCGCCACCAAGCCTTGCATGGGATCATTCCTGTTTCGGGGGGTGCTCAGCCAGGATGCACCCGTAAGGTCCGGCTCCGCGAATCCTGCCTTTGCCATCGGCCGATCGATTTTCTTTCCACGCCAGCGGCAGATAGATTGACGTTTACGTAAACGCAAATTATGCCGCCACCATATCCAACTGGGAAAGGCTTTGAAGCGATGAAAGCCCTGGTCTGCGTGAAGCGGGTGATTGATTACAACGTGAAGCCGCGAGTGAAGGGTGATGGGACGGGTGTTGATCTTGCGAACGTGAAGATGAGCATGAACCCGTTTGACGAGATAGCGGTTGAGGAAGCGATCCGCCTGAAGGAGAAGGGCGTGGTATCGGAGATCGTGGCGGTATCGGTGGGGCCTGCGAAGGCGCAGGAGACGCTGCGCACGGCCCTGGCGATGGGGGCGGACCGGGCGATCCTGGTGCAGTCGGACGACGAGGTGGAGCCGCTGGCGGTGGCGAAGATCGTCAAGGCGATCGCGGACGAGGAAGCGCCGGGTCTGATCATCACGGGCAAGCAGGCGATCGACGACGATTCGAACCAGGTGGGCCAGATGGTGGCGGCGCTGCTGGGCCGTCCGCAGGGCACCTTCGCCAACGAGGTGACGGTCGAGGGCGACGCCGTGGTGGTGAAGCGCGAGATCGACGGCGGTCTGGAGACGGTGCGCCTGGCGCTGCCGGCGGTGGTGACGACGGACCTGCGCCTGAACGAGCCGCGCTATGCCAGCCTGCCCAACATCATGAAGGCGAAGAGCAAGCCGCTCGCGAATAAGACGCCGGCGGATTACGGGGTGGACACGAGCCCGCGCCTGAAGACGCTGAAGGTATCGGAGCCGCCGGTGCGGTCGGCGGGGATCAAGGTGGCCGATGTGGACGCGCTGGTGGCCAAGCTCAAGGAACTGGGAGTAGCCTGAGATGACCAAGGCACTGGTATGGGTCGAACACGATGGTTCGGCGGTGAAGGATGCGACGCTGTCGGCGGTGAGCGCGGCGGCGCAGCTGGGCGAGGTGACGCTGCTGGTGGCGGGCGCGGGCGTGGACGGCGTGGCCCAGGCGGCGGCGCGGATCGCGGGCGTGGCCAAGGTGGTCACGGCCGATGACGCGAGCCTGGCCCACGCGCTGGCGGAGAACGTGGCGCCGCTGGTGGCGGGTCTGATGGCGGACTACGACGCGTTCGTGGCGCCGGCAACGACGACGGGCAAGAACGTGGCGCCGCGCGTGGCGGCGCTGCTCGACGTGATGCAGATCTCGGACATTCTCTCGGTGGAAGGGCCGAAGACGTTCACGCGGCCGATCTACGCGGGCAACGCCATTGCCACGGTGGAGAGCGGCGACGCCAAGCTGGTGATCACGGTGCGTGGCACGGCCTTTGCCAAGGCGGCGGCGGACGGCGGCAGCGCGGCCATCGAGACCGTGGGCGGCGCGGCCGATGCCGGGACGAGCAGCTTCGTGGGCTCGGAGATCGCCAAGAGCGAGCGTCCCGAACTGACCTCGGCCAAGATCATCGTCTCGGGCGGGCGCGCGCTGAAGGACGCGGAGACGTTCGCGGCGACGATCGTGCCGCTGGCGGACAAGCTGGGCGCGGGCGTGGGCGCGAGCCGCGCGGCGGTGGACGCGGGCTATGTGCCCAACGACTACCAGGTGGGCCAGACGGGCAAGATCGTCGCCCCCGAAGTCTACATCGCCGTCGGCATCTCCGGCGCCATCCAGCACCTTGCCGGCATGAAGGATTCCAAGACCATCATCGCCATCAACAAGGACGAGGACGCCCCCATCTTCCAGGTCGCCGATATCGGCCTCGTGGGCGACCTGTTCACGCTGGTGCCGGAACTGACCGGCAAGCTCTGAACGCCGCTCCGTTTCAAGGAGACACGAAGGCCCCGCGCGCTGCGCGGGGCCTTTTGCGTTGCGCGCGCGGCGCTGCCCACCCCCCAGCCCCTCCCGCCAGCGGGAGGGGAGCGGTGCTTGCGCCGCCGTAGCGAGGTGGGCTTTGGATGATCGCCCAAGGAAAAGGGCCGGGAAGGTTTCCCCTCCCGGCCCCGATCCTGTGTTCGGACTGAACGGTATCGGACTTAGAAGTCCATGCCGCCCATGCCGCCCATGCCACCGCCCATCGGCGGCATCGCGGGCTTGTCGTCCGGCTTTTCGCTGATCGCCGCTTCGGTGGTGATCAGCAGGCCGGCGACCGAGGCAGCATCCTGCAGCGCGGTGCGGACGACCTTGGTCGGGTCGATCACGCCAGCGGCCTTCAGGTTTTCATAGACGTCGGTCGCGGCGTTGAAGCCGATGCCTTCGTCCGTCTGGTCGAGCAGCTTGCCGGCGACGACGGCGCCATCGTGGCCCGCGTTTTCAGCGATCTGCTTGACCGGGGCGGTGATCGCCTTGCGGACGATGTCCACGCCACGGGTCTGGTCTTCGTTGGCGCCGGTCAGGCCGTCGAGCGCGCGGGTGGCGTAAAGCAGCGCCGTGCCGCCGCCCGTGACGATGCCTTCTTCCACCGCAGCGCGGGTGGCGTGCAGGGCATCGTCAACGCGGTCCTTGCGTTCCTTCACCTCGACTTCGGTCGCACCGCCGACCTTGATCACGGCCACGCCGCCAGCAAGCTTGGCCAGGCGTTCCTGCAGCTTCTCGCGGTCGTAGTCGCTGGTGGTGACTTCGATCTGGGCGCGGATCTGTTCGACGCGGGCCTTGATCTCGTCCGCCGAACCGGCGCCGTCGACGATCGTGGTGTTGTCCTTGTCGATGGTGACCTTCTTGGCTTGGCCGAGCATGGCGAGCGTGACGCTTTCCAGCTTGATGCCGAGGTCTTCCGAGATCATCTCGCCGGCGGTCAGCGTGGCGATGTCGCCCAGCATGGCCTTGCGACGGTCACCGAAGCCCGGCGCCTTGACGGCGGCGATCTTGAGGCCACCGCGCAGCTTGTTGACCACGAGGGTCGCCAGCGCTTCGCCTTCGATGTCTTCGGCGATGATCAGCAGCGGACGGCCCGACTGCACCACCGCTTCGAGGATCGGCAGCATCGCCTGCAGCGACGACAGCTTCTTCTCGTGGATCAGGATGTACGGGTTTTCGAGTTCGACCGTCATCTTGTCCGGGTTGGTGATGAAGTAGGGCGAGAGATAGCCGCGGTCGAACTGCATGCCTTCGACGACATCGAGTTCGAATTCGAGGCCCTTGGCCTCTTCCACGGTGATCACGCCTTCCTTGCCGACCTTTTCCATCGCTTCCGCGATCTTCTGGCCGACTTCGACGTCGCCGTTGGCCGAGATGATGCCGACCTGCGCGATTTCAGCCGAACCGGCGACCGGGGTCGAACGGGCCTTCAGGTTTTCGACGACCTTGGTCACGGCGATGTCGATGCCGCGCTTCAGATCCATCGGGTTGATGCCGGCGGCAACCGACTTCATGCCTTCGCGCACGATAGACTGGGCAAGCACGGTCGCGGTGGTGGTGCCGTCACCGGCCTTGTCGTTGGCCTTGCTGGCCACTTCGCGCAGCATCTGCGCGCCCATGTTCTCGAACTTGTCCTTGAGTTCGATTTCCTTGGCGACCGACACACCGTCCTTGGTGATGCGCGGCGCGCCGAAGCTCTTGTCGATCACGACGTTGCGGCCCTTGGGGCCGAGCGTGACCTTCACCGCGTCGGCGAGGATGTCGACGCCCTTGAGGATGCGTTCGCGCGCGTCGCGCGAAAAGCGTACTTCCTTGGCAGCCATTTCGGTTTCCTTTGAATATCTGGACGGGAAAGAGGACTATCTTCAGCCGATGACGCCGAGGATGTCCGATTCCTTCATGATGAGGAGGTCTTCACCGGCGACCTTGACTTCGGTGCCGGACCACTTGCCAAACAGCACGCGATCGCCAACCTTGACGTCAAGCGGCGTGATCGTGCCGTTTTCAGCGCGGGCGCCGGTGCCGGTGGCGACGATTTCGCCTTCAGCAGGCTTTTCCTTGGCGCTGTCGGGGATGATGATCCCGCCGGCGGTCTTTTCCTCGGCTTCGACGCGGCGCACCAGCACGCGATCGTGCAGCGGACGGAAACTCATGGGTTGCTCCCTCTTCCAAAAATACGAACCTTGCTTGGCACTCTCACGGGGAGAGTGCCAGCGGGCGGGATATGGGTGAGGGGCGGGGGAGCGTCAACAGGGGGCGGGCAGATTTTTTTGCGTCCCCTGCCCCTGCACGGCACACCCATGCGGCGGCATCAGCCGGGCGTCAGCAGACCCAGCCGTTCGCGCCGGTGCCAGCGCCAGAGCATCAGCGCCGCGACGACGATCAGTCCGATCATCAGGCCAAGCCACACGCCCACCCCGCGCAGCGGGGTGAACAGGCCCAGTCCGATCGCCGTGCCCAACCCCGGCACCCAGTAGCCGAACAGCGCGATGCCCATGGGCACGCGCGTATCCTGGATGCCGCGCAGCAGCGCCGCGCCCACCGCCTGCGCGCCATCGAACAGCTGGAAGGCGGCGCAGACCACCATGTACTGCACTGCCAGCGCGACCAGCGCGGCGTTGGCCGGGGCATCGGGATCGATGTAGAGCCGCATGATCGCGCGCGGGGCCAGCAGCATGGTGCCGGCGGAGAGCAGCATGAACCCCATGCCCAGCGCGATCGCCACGCGCCCGGCCACGCCCACCGCGTGCCGGTCTCCCGCCCCGAACGCCAGGCCGACCCGGATCGTCGCCGCCTGCGACACGCCGAACGGCACCTGGAAGGCGATCGCGGCCAGCTGGAGCGCCACGGTATGCGCCGCCAGTTCGGTCTCGCCAATCCGCCCCATCAGGAAGGCGGCGCCGTTGAACATGCCCGCTTCCGCCAGAATCGTGCCGCAGATCGGCAGGCCGACGCGCAGCACGCCGCCGAAACGCTTCCATTCCGGGCGCCACCAGCGGCCCAGCAGGCGATAGCGGTGCAGGCGCCGGTCGAACCGGATCACAGCCGCATAGGCCAGCAGCATGGCGACGGCGGTGACCACGCTGGACACGGCGGAGCCCGTCAGGCCCAGCGCCGGCATACCGAAGTGGCCGAACACGAAGATCCAGTTGCCGGTGGCGTTGACCACCACGGCAAGGCCGGTGATCGCGGTGCCGATGCCCGGCCGGCCCAGCGTGGCGACCACAGTGCGCAGCAGCGCCGCCAGGACCATCGGCAGCGCCGCCCACATCAGCACGCGCAGGAAAGGTTCAGCCAGCGCGATGACCGCTTCCTGCTGCCCGGTCAGCCGCATCAGCGGCCCGCCCAGCAGGCACACGCCCATCGCGCAGATTGCCGCGAGAATGCCGACCCATGCGGCCATGCGCGTGGTCCGGCGCACTTCGCGCACGGCGTGTTTGCGCTGCCCCAGCTCGGCCGCGATCAGCGGCGAGGCCGCGCCGACGAGGCCCGTCAGGCTCCACATCAGCAAGCCGAACAGCGCGACCGACAGCGACGAAGCCGCCAGCGCTTCCGGCCCCAGCCGCGCGACGAACACCACGTCGACCGCGAACACCGCCATCTGCAGCAGGTTCGCGCCCACGAGCGGCGCGGCGAGCTTCAGCGTCGCGCGCAATTCGTCGATCCAGTGCAAAGGCGGCTTTTCAAACATGGAACACGGGCGCATAGGCGCGGCGCGGTCCCAAGGAAAGGCAAAGCTGCCTGTCCCGAACGCGGCTTTGCCCTGATGGAAAGGGTAGTTTGACATGAGAATGGTGGTGAAAAGCGCATGCGCGGCCGGACTGGCCCTGGCGCTTTCGGCCTGTGGCGGCGCGAAGCAGGAGGAGACGCCGGCTGGCGGCAGCGCCCCGGCGGATACGGCCGCTCCGGCCACGGCGAAAACCACGCCGGTAGCCGCCGCCGATGGCGCGCCGATCGCCTTCGGCATCTGCAAGTCCTGCCATTCGGTCGAAAAGGGCAAGAACATGATCGGGCCGAGCCTGGCCGGGATCGTGGGCACCAAGGCCGGCGACGTCACGGGCTTCAGCTTCAGCCCGGCGCTGAAGGGATCGGGCCTGACCTGGGATGACGCCACGCTCGACAAGTGGCTGGAAAACCCGATGAAGCTCGTGCCCGGCACGCGGATGACCTATTCCGGCCAGACCGATCCCGCCAAGCGCAAGGCCATCATCGCCTATCTCAAGACGCTGAAATAGGCGGCTCGCGCTGCCGGAGGGCCGTCGCGGGAAGGCGCGGCGGCTCCCCCTTCACAGGGCCTCCGCCCAGACGATGAAGCGCAGCGGCCCGTGCTCGGTCGCGCCGAAGGGATAGCACGTCACCAGCGCCAGCAGCGGCCGGGCAGGATCGCGGGGCGCGGCGAAGCCGTCCCAGCGCACCACCTGGAAGCTGGTGACGCGATAGCGCCGGTGCGCGCCGCCGATCGCCTGCACGTCGATTGCGTCACCTGCCCGCGCGTTCCGCAGGAAGGCGAAGTGCGTATCGCGGTGCGCGGCCACGATCGTCACATCCGCGCCCGCCCCGCTACCGCCGCCACCGTCGCGCCGGTTCGGCACCACGGTCGGCCCGAACGCCAGCGCCTGTCCCGATCCGCCCGAGAGCACCACGTCGCTCGCACCCAGCCGGGGCAGCGTGAGCCGCGCCACCGGCATCGTATCGGCCCAGGGCCACGGCCTGACCGGATGTCCTTCGGCCAGGCTCCGCGCAAAGGCCCGGTCGAGCAGCACTTGCGCCACGCGCGCCTTGATCGGCACGGCCAGACCCTGCGCCATCACCGCAAGACCGAGCGCGCAGAGCAGCGCCCCGGCGGTGCGCAGCAGGACGCGCGCCGTGGCGCGCGTCCCTTTCACCGTGAACACGGCGGCGGTCATACCCGGACCTTCCGCCGCGCGCCCGCCAGCAACAGCGCCACGCCCAGCAGCAGCGCCAGGCCGCCCTTTTCCACGAGAGCCATGTACCCGGTAGCGGTGCGCGGCAAGGTAACCGCTTCGGCTTCGCCCGCTTCGGCACCCGCCGCAGGAGGCGTGGCATGGGCGGCCGCGCCATTGAACAGCGTGTCGAAATCCCAGCCGGCCGGCAGCAGCAGCGGCAGTTCCTCGCGCGTCAGCCGCGCGCCGGCCGGCCGGGTCGGCGTTTCATCGACCGCGACCAGGCTCGTCTGCGAGGTGACGAGGCTGTAGGCGAGGCCGAGTTCGGCGATCTGGCCGTCCGCCTGATCGTCCTCGGTCTCCCCGGCGGCGCGCGCGGCCTCGATCTCCGCGACGCGGCGGTTGGCCCAGAGTCGCGCTACGGCGGGGCTGTCCACGGCGGCGGACAGGTCCACCGTTTGCGACCACGGCTTGTCGCCGATCATGCCGCTGACCGTCAGGCGGCCGGACAGGTTCTGCCCCTGCCCCAGCAGCACCAGCGGTTCGCCGGCATAGAGATCGGGCAGGCGGCGCGGCGTGAAATCGAGCGGCGCGCCATCGACCGTGACCGTGAGATCGCGCGCCACCGGGGCCTTCAGGCGATCGAGCAGCGCGTTCATCTTCGCGTTCACTTCGCTGCCATCGCCGATGTTGGTGTAGGTGCCGCGCCCCGCTTCGGCCATGCGGCGCATCAGGAAGGTGTTGGGCGCGGACCCGATGCCGACCATGAACACCCGGCTGCGCCCGCCGTGCGCGGCGATTTCCGCCATCATGTCCTTCTCGTTGGACAAGTCGCCATCGGTCAGGAAGATCACCTGCCGCACGCCCTTTACGTCGTCCGGCGTGGCGTCGACCAGCGCGGCCTTCAGCGCGGGCAGCATCTCGGTGCCGCCGTTGGCTTCCAGCCCTTCGGTGAAGCGGCGCGCGGTGGCGATCTGTTCGGGCGTGGCCGGCACGCTCTGTTCGAACAGCTGCGTCATCGTGTCGTCGAAGCGGATCACGTTGAAGCGGTCCTCCGGCCGCAGCGTGTCGAGCGCGTGGAGCAGGCTTTCCTTGGCCGCGTCCATCGATTGCCCGCCCATCGAGCCGCTGTTGTCGATGACGAACACCATCTCGCGCGGGGGAGCCTTGCCCTGCGGCAGGCGGGCCGGCGGCACGATCGAGGCCATCACGTAGTCCTTTCCATCGAGCGCCTGGCGGAAGAGGCTGAGCGTGGGATCGGCGCTGGCCGAGCGCCAGCGCAGTTCGAAATCGCGGTCGGCCGGAACCGCGCCATCGGCCAGCCGGATCGTGCGCGCCTGCGCGCCATCGTCGCTCACCGCGATGCGGTGATAGGGGCTGATGAGATTGGCGGGGACGAAGCCGGGCGCGAGATGGACCGTGATCGAGACGGGGTTGAGCCCCTTGCCCAGCGCGGGCGCGGCCAACGGCGCGGTGACTTCGTCGATATCCTTCGCCACGGCCGTTTCGGAGCGGGCGGGGTTTTCGGCGGTGGCCTGGGCTGGCACGTAGCGCGGCCCCACCACCAGCGGCAGGCGCAGCGCGAACTCGCCCGATACCTGGCGGACCGGGGCCTGGTATTCGATCTGGATCAGCACCGTTTCGCCGGGGCCGACATTGGCCACGCTGTTGCGGAACATGTTGGGCCGCTCGGCTTCGACCAGCCCCGCCTTCTGCCCGCGTTCGCGCGCCTTTTCATAGATTTCGCGGGCTTCGGCGCGGCGCTTGATATGGCCGACGATCACGCGGTCGCCCACCACCATCTTCAGGCTGTCGACCGCGCCGTCCTCGGGCAGGGGATAGAGGTAGGTCGCTTCCATCCAGCGGTCGCTGGTGTTGCGGAACGCCTGCGTCACGCGGACGCGGGCAATGGGGCCGCTGACCGTCACGTCCATGTCGGTGCCCAGCCGCACGGCGGGCAGGCTTTCCGCCACGCCCTTGCCGGACAGCAGCAGGGTGCCGCTGCCGATCGCGTCACCGTCGGCCGGGGCGTCTTCGGCCTGCAACCGGCCAGCCAGCAGCGTGCCGCCCACGACTGCCAGCAACAACGCCAGCGCCAGCGCGATCCGGCAGCGGGATCGGCCCGAAAGGAAAGATATGCGCGAGAGGACCATGACAGGCTCCATCATCAAGGGGAGCCTTCCCGTTAGGCGGCAGCGGCGCCGCACAGCCACGGGCAGTCCCCGCCAGTTTCGTCCGGTCGATCCGCACCGGTGCGGATCGTGGCGGGATCGCTTGACGGACTGTGCGGATATGTGCGCAGATGTCCGCAGTTTGACGCAAAGGACATGCCGTGCCCGAACCCGATGAAATGCGTGCCGCCGAAGGACACGCTATCGCCGCGCGGCTGCGCGAGGAGCTGGCGCGGCGGCGCATCTCGCGCCAGGCGCTGGCGGACATGGCGCGGATCAGCCTGTCCACGCTGGAAAAGGCGCTGTCGGGCAGCCGCCAGTTCACGCTGGCCACGGTGATCCGGCTGGAAGAGGCGCTGGGCACGCGCCTGCGCGATGGCGCTGCCGCTCCAGAGACCGCACCCGCGCCGGATACCGCGCCCGAGCACATGGGCGCCTACAGCCGCGCCGCCGTGCACTGGATCGAGGCGGACTACCTCACGCTGCGCGCCAGCTTCGGCGAACCCGGCGCGATCTATGCCTATGTCACGCGCATCTTCTGGGACGATGCGGCAGGCCATCTGCGCTTTACCGAGGCCGAACGGATCGATGGCGCCTTCGCGCAGAAGGGCCACGTCTCGATGCCCAACCTCTCCGGCCACACCTACCTCGCGACCTGCGAGGCGGGGCAGCACCGGCTGATCACGCTGGGCCGGCCGACGCGCGATGGCTGCATGTTCGGCCTGCTGGCCACGCTGCACGCGGGCACCGGATCGCAGCTGATTCCCATCGCCAGCCCGGTGGCCTTCGTGCCGCGCGGGCAAACGAAAGAGTCCGGAACGGGTCTTGTTCGGCCCGGCGACCCCGCCTTCGCGGCGTTCCGCACCATCCTCGATCGCGCGATAAACGACGATTTCTGCCGCTTTCGGCAGTAGTCGGCACCGGTTCCGCACCGGGCCTGACCGCCCCTCCGCGGCCAGGACCGGCGGCTTGCACCGATCCGGCGGGAAGGCTAGTCCGATCTGGAGCAACCCGGTATTTCCGGGCCTGGGACGGGATCATGGACATCGACGCAACCCCGGCACGACCCGGCCGTATCGCGCGGCTGGGGCGGCTGACCATCACGCGCAAATTCGTGGGGCTGAGCGTGACGCTGCTGGCGATCATGCTGGCGGCGGCGGTCTATGCCTTCGTGCAGTCCGCCAAGGTCAACCGCGAAACGGCGCTGCTGGTGGAAGTGCTGGAACCGCTCAAGCGCGAAGTGGCCACGATCGAGGAATTCGCGGCCGAGGAGGAGCTCGCAAGCGAGCGGGCGCTGCGGTACGGCGGACCGCAGGTGCGCGATGCCGCGTTGCACGAAAGCTATCTCGAACGCTTCCGCGCGTTGAACACCCGCGTCGACAGCCAGCTCGCCCAGCTTGATACCCATATCAGCCGGTTCGAGACGATGCCGGTCTCCAACGATGTCGCCGTGTTCCTGGGCCGCCTGCAGCTGGAAAGCGAGGCCGTGCGGCGCGAACACGCCGCCTATCGCGCGGCGATGGACGCCTTTCTCGATCCCAAGGCCCCGGCGATGGTGGATGGCGTGCGCCTGCGCCAGAACACCGCAATGGACGCCGAACGGCGCGTGCTGGCCGCGATGGAGCGCATGTCGCGCGAGGCCTCCATACTCAGCGGCAAGGACGAACGCCAGCTGGAGGCGCTGGAGCGGCGCGGCTTTTCGGTCACGGTCGAGAACCTGATCCTTGCCGTCTTCGCCTTTCTGGCGGGCGCGGTCATCTCGGTGCTGCTGACCCGCCGGATGCTGACGCCGGTGCGCAGCCTGATCGCCGGTGCGGAGGAAGTGGGGCGCGGCAACCTGGAAGTCTCGCTGCCGGCCACGACGCACGACGAGCTGGGCCAATTGACCACCGCATTTTCCGCGATGGTGGAGGAGCTGCGGCAGAAGGTCGCGCTGAAAAACACTTTCTCCAGCTATATGGACCCCCGCGTGGTCGATCGTCTGCTGGGCGCCAACCGCGCGGAGCTGGAAGCCGGCGAAAAGCGCGAAATGACCGTGTACTTCTCCGACGTCCAGGGCTTCAGCGCGATTTCGGAAACGCTGACCCCCACCGCGCTGGTGCGGCTGGTCAACCGCTACCTGACGCTGGCGGCGGAGCCGATCCACCGTCACCACGGCGTGATCGACAAGTACATCGGCGATGCCGTCATGGCCTATTGGGGGCCGCCGTTCGCGCTGGAGGAACCGGCGCTTTCCGCCGTCACCGCCGCGCTGGAACAGCGCGAACAGATCGCGCGGCTGCAGCGCGAACTGCCCGAACTGCTCGGCCTGCGCCGGGGTGCGCCCAGCGTTTCGGCGCGGATCGGCCTCGCCACGGGCGATGTGGTGGTCGGCTCGATCGGTTCGGCCGCCTCGCGCAATTTCACGATCATGGGCGATGCGGTCAACGTCGCCTCGCGCCTCGAAAGCGCCAACAAGACCTATGGCACGCTGATTCTGGCCGACGAGGCGACCATGCTCAAGGTGCGCCACCGCATCGAGGCGCGCGAGATCGACCTGCTGGCCGCGCCGGGCAAGAGCGAGGCGGTGCGCATCTACGAGCTGCTGGGCGAGATTGGCGAGGTCGAGCCGGACCTGCTTTCCGCGCGCGATGCCCATGCCCACGCGCTCGCGCTCTACCGCGCGCGGGAGTGGGACAAGGCCGAAGCCGCCTTCGCCGAAACGCTGCGGATCGCGCCGGAAGATGGCCCGGCGCGCGTGTTCCTCACCCGCATCGCCGCCTTCCGGGCGGCCCCGCCGCCGGCGGACTGGGCCGGCATCTGGCTCAGCCCGGGAAAGTAGGCGACACGATCCTTCGCATACGCGGCGCGTTTTCCCACCCCCAACCCCTCCCGCAAGCGGGAGGGGAGCGAGACTTGCGCCGCCGCAGGCGGCGTTAGTCGCAGCGGGGTGGGCTTTCCACGCCCCGCGCTCGCGAAAAATATAATCGCCAAAAGGAAAACCCCCGCGCGCGGCGGAGGTTTCTGAGTCCGACAGGGACTGTGCCCGGATCAGCCGGGAATATTGGCCTGTGCCTCGGCGCCGTCGCCCTGCGGCGCGGCCAGGATGTCGCGCAGCCCGCTGCCCTTGGCAACCGTCTTGGTATCCGGATCGCCCACCGAGCTGCGGATGCCGGCGGCCGAAGCGCCCGAACGGTTGATCACGTCGGTTTCCACCGCGCTGCGCGGGGCCGGGCCACCGAACAGCGCTTCCAGCGCCTGCTTGCCGGAATCGACGTCCTGCGGGCGCGGCGCGCCGGGGTTGGGCGGGGTCAGCGCGAAATCGGGCGGCACCACCAGCGGCGCCTGGCGCGTCACCGCGAATTCATCGGGACGCACGCGATTGAACAGCGAGCCGCCCGCGCCGCAGGCGGACAGCAGGCCCGCGCCCGAGACGAGAAGGCAAAGAGTGGCGGCTTTACGCATATCAGGCATTCTCCGTGGCGGCGGCATCAGCTTCGGCATCCGCGCCATTGGCGGGCTTTTCGCGCGAAAGCAGCGACCGGGCAAGCAGTATCAGCACGCCGAAGGTGATGGCGGCATCGGCGATGTTGAAAATCAGGAACGGGCGCCATTCCCCGAAATGGAGGTCGGCGTAATCGATCACGTAACCGCGCGAGGCGCGGTCGTAGATATTGCCCAGCGCCCCGCCCAGTACCAGCGCAAGGCCGACGATATCGCCCAGCACCTTTTCGCGCAGCATCCACACGGCCACGCCCAGCGCGATCACGGCGGTCACCAGGATCAGGCCGTAGCGCATCTCGGCCGAGGTTGCCGTGAACATGCCCAGCGAAACGCCGTAGTTCTCGGTCCAGCGCAAGTCGAAGAACGGCAGCAGCGGAATTGCGCCCACGTCCGCCAGCGCGAGCCGGCCGGTCATCAGCGCCTTGACGCCGCGATCCACCGCGAACGTAAGCAGCGCCAGCGCGAAGCCGGCAAGGCGGCGGCCGGAAACGGTCACGCGGCCTGCCCGTCCAGTTCCGCGACCACCGTTTCGCAGCGCGCGCACAGCGCGCCGTCTTCGGCCACTTCGGGCAGATGGCGCCAGCAACGGCCGCATTTGTGGTCGTGGGTTCGGGTGACGGTCACGCCGTCATCCTGCCCGCGCACGACTGTCCCGGTGATGAACAGTTCGGCCAGATTGGCCTCCGGCGCGCCTTCGGGCACCAGCACTTGCGCTTCCAGCCCCGACCCCAGCACCTTTTCGCGGCGCAGCGGCTCGATCGCCTCGTTCACCGTGGTCCGCAGCGCGCGCAGTTCGGCCCAGCGGTCCTCTTCCACCACCGAGACCGGCACCACCGGCCATTCGAGCAGGTGCACGCTGTCGCTGCCGGGGAAGCGCGTCTGCCACACTTCCTCCGCGGTGAAGACCAGCACCGGCGCGGCATAGCGCACCAGCGCGTGGAACAGCATGTCGAGCACGGTGCGATAGGCGCGGCGCTTGGGATCGCCCGGCGCGTCGCAATAGAGCGAATCCTTGCGGATATCGAAGAAGAACGCGGAGAGGTCCTCGTTGCAGAACTCGCTCAGCGCGCGGACATAGGTGTTGTAGTCATAGTCCGCCACCGCCTGCCGCAGCGTGCCGTCCAGCCGTTCGAGCAGGACGAGCATGTAGCGCTCCAGCTCGGGCATCTCGCCCACCGGCAGCTTCTCGTCCTCGCCGAACCCGTCGAGCGCGCCCAGCAGGTAGCGGAAGGTGTTGCGCAGCTTGCGGTACTGGTCCGCCACGCCGGCCAGGATTTCCTTGCCGATGCGGTGGTCCTCGGTGAAATCCACCGACAGCGCCCACAGCCGCAGGATATCCGCGCCGTAATCGCGCATCAGGTCGATCGGGCTGATCGTGTTGCCCAGCGACTTGGACATCTTCAGGCCCTTGGCGTCCATGGTGAAGCCATGGGTCAGCACGCCCTTGTACGGCGCATGGCCGCGCGTGGCGCAGGCTTCCAGCAGCGAGGACTGGAACCAGCCGCGGTGCTGGTCCGATCCTTCCAGATAGAGGTCCGCGTGCGGACCCTGATAGCCTTCGGGCCGCAGCAGATCGGGCCAGCGGCCCGATTCCAGCACGAAGGCATGGGTGCTGCCCGAATCGAACCACACGTCCAGGATGTCGGCCACGCGCTCGTAGTCTTCGGCCTTGTAGTCCGGCCCCAGCAGGTCCTGCGCCGCCTCGTCCGACCAGGCATCGACGCCTTCGGCGCGGATGGCGTTGACGATGCGGTCGTTCACCGCCGGATCGACAAGGTACTGGCCGGTCTTGCGCTCGACGAACAGCGTGATCGGCACGCCCCACGCGCGCTGGCGGCTCAGCACCCAGTCGGGCCGGCCTTCCACCATCGCGCCGATGCGGTTGCGGCCCTTTTCGGGCACGAAGCGCGTTTCGGCGATGGCCGCCATCGCCGCCTGCCGCAGCGTGGGCGCGGCGCACAGCGCTTCCTCGGCCGGGTTGATCGCGCCGCCTTCGGTTTCCCAGCGGTTCTCGCCCGGCGTCTTGGGCGAGATATGCGTCATCACCCGGTCCATCGGCACGAACCACTGCGGTGTGCAGCGGAAGATCACCTTGGCCTTGGAGCGCCACGAATGCGGGTAGGAGTGCTTGTAGTCCGCGCTCGCCGCCAGCAGCCCGCCCGCCTCGCGCAGCGCGGTGCAGATCGGCCCGTCGGGTGCGTTGAACTTCGGGTTGATGACCGAGCCTTCACCGCCCAGCCACGCCCAGTCCGCGCGGTACTTGCCATCGCCCTCGACCGCGAACACCGGATCGATCCCGTGCGCCTTGCACAGCAGGAAGTCGTCCTCGCCGTGGTCGGGCGCCATGTGGACAAGGCCCGTGCCGCTGTCGGTGGTGACGAAATCGCCGGCGAGCAGCGGGCGCGGTTTGGCGAAGAACCCGCCAAGGTGGTGCATCGGATGGCGAGCGACGGTACCAGCTAGGGCCGAACCCAAATACCGCCCCGCCGGACCGCTCTTGTAGGTCTCGATTTCGCAATCGGCTCGATCGAGAAATGCCCCGGCGAGATCCCGAGCCACAAGGTAGCGGCGGCGATCGACCTCAACAATCGTATATTGAACATCCGGCCCATACGCGAGCGCCTGGTTCACCGGAATCGTCCACGGCGTCGTTGTCCAGATCACCGCGTAAGCGCCGACCAGTTCCGCGATCGGCGATTCCGTGATCTCGAACGCCACGTCCACCTGGGTCGAGACGATGTCCTCGTATTCGACTTCCGCCTCGGCCAGCGCGGTCTTTTCCACCGGGCTCCACATAACCGGCTTGGCGCCGCGATAGAGCATCTGGTTCTCGGCGAACTTGAGCAGTTCGCCGACGATGGTGGCCTCCGCCTGGAAATCCATCGTCAGGTACGGATGGTCCCAGTCGCCGTTGATGCCGAGCCGCTTCAACTGTTCGCGCTGCACGTCCACCCACTTCTGGGCATAGGCGCGGCATTCGGCGCGGAATTCGCGCGGGGGAACCTCGTCCTTGTTCTTCTTCTTCTTGCGGTATTCCTCCTCGACCTTCCATTCGATGGGAAGGCCGTGGCAGTCCCAGCCGGGCACATAGGGCGCGTCCTTGCCCAGCAGGCTCTGCGTGCGGCAGACCATGTCCTTGAGGATATGGTTCAGCGCATGGCCGATGTGCATGTCGCCATTGGCATAGGGCGGGCCATCGTGGAGGATGAACTTCTCGCGCCCGGCGCGGGCATCGCGCAAGCGGCTGTAGAGGTCCTGTTCCTGCCAGCGCGCGAGAATGCCCGGCTCCTTCTGCGGGAGTCCGGCCTTCATCGGGAAATCGGTCTTCGGCAGGAAGACGGTGCTTCGGTAGTCGCGCTGTTCGGTCATGATCGGCGGGCCTTAGCGGCGCGCGGGGATTCCTGCAATTGCGTGATGGTTTGGCGTAAAGGGGATCAGCCCACCCCGCTGCGACTAGCCGGCACTGCGGCCCGGCAAGTCTCGCGCCCCTCCCGCTTGCGGGAGGGGGTGTGTCGCGCGTTCCCTCCCCTCCCGCTTGCGGGAGGGGCCGGGGGTGGGCCGTGGCACGAGCTGCTACCCCGCCGCCAGCAGCCGCCGCGCCTCGTCGCAATCGCGGTTCATCTGTTCGACCAGCGCATCGAGCGAATCGAACTTCGCCTCGGGCCGCAGGAAGTGGTGGAAGGCCACCTCGATCTCCTGCCCGTAAAGATCGCCGGACCAATCGAAGAAATAGGGTTCCAGCAGTTCCTTGGGCGGATCGAAGGTGGGGCGGATGCCGATGTTGGCCGCGCCCTGCACCACGCGCCCGTCGGGCATCCGGCCGGTGACGGCATAGATGCCGTAGCGCGGGCGCAGATAGCTGCCGAGCGGCAGGTTGGCGGTGGGAAAGCCGATCGTGCGCCCCAGCTTGTCGCCGTGCTGCACCACGCCCCGGATCGCGAAGGGCCGCGTCAGCAGCCGCGTGGCGGTGGCGCAATCGCCCGCCTGCAGCGCGGCGCGGATGCGACTGGAGGAAACCACTTCGCCGCTTTCCACCACGGGGCCGACCGCGCGCGCCGTCAGCCCGCTTTCCGCGCCCAGTTCCGCCAGCACGCGCACGTTGCCGCCGCGCCCCTTGCCGAAGGTGAAATCCTCGCCCGTGACCACGCCCGCCGCGCCCAGCCGTTCCACCAGCAGCCCGCGCACGAAGTCCTCCGCCGTGGTGGCGGCCAGCGTTCCATCGAAGGCGAAGACCAGCATGGCATCCGCCCCGGCGGCGGCGAACAGTTCCTCGCGCTGGTCCAGCGTGGTCAGCCGGAACGGCGGCGCATCGGGTTGGAAATGGCGCACCGGGTGCGGATCGAACGTGGCGACGATCACCGGGCGGCCTTGCGCCCGCGCCTGGCGCACCGCCTCGCCCACCACGGCCTGGTGGCCGAGGTGGAAACCGTCGAAATTGCCGAGCGCGATCACCGCCCCGCGCAGATGATCCGGCGCGCGATCGCGCGCGTCGATTCGCGTCATCGATGCGCCTCTGCCGTGACCCCGGCCGACGCAGACGCCATCGGCCGCAATCCGGCGCGAATCACGCGCAGGGCATTGCCGCCCATCGCCGCGCGAATCTCGTCCTCGCTGAAACCTTCGTCGATCAGGGCCTGGGTTACCTGTTCCAGTTGCGCGGTATCGAACCGGGTCGTGGTCGCCCCGTCGAAATCGCTGCCTAGCGCGACATGGTCGATCCCGACAAGATCGCGCACGTGGCGCATCGCCTTGGCCGTCGCGCGGGGGCTGGTATCGCAGACCGCCGCGTCCCAATAGCCGATGCCGATCAGCCCGCCGGTTCGCGCCACGCCGCGAATCTCGTCGTCGGTCAGGTTGCGGTTGACCTTGCAGGTCGCCTGCACTCCGCCGTGGCTGGAAACCACCGGCCGCCGCGCCATCGCCAGCACGTCCGCCACGCCGGCGTGGCTGAGATGCGCGATATCCACGATCATGCCCTTGTCTTCCATTCGCCGCACGATCTGCCGGCCGAACGGGGTCACCCCGCCCTTCTTCAGCCCGTGCATCGATCCGGCCAGTTCATCGTCGAAGAAATGCGTCAGGCTCGCCATGCGGAAGCCGGCGGCATAGAACCGGTCGAGGTTCTCCGCCTTGCCTTCCAGATCGTGCAGCCCCTCGATCGAGAGCATCGCGCCCACCGGCTGCGCCTTGTTCCCGCGCCGGGCCAGCAGCAGATCGAGCGAGGCATCGTCGCTGACTTTCAGCAGCATCCCGCCCGAGGCCGCGACCGCGCGGTCCAGCTTCTGCCCGTGCCACAGCGTGCGTTCGGCCAGCGAATTCCACGTCCGCACCGGCTGCAATTGCGCCACCGCCAGCGCGCCCAGCGTGTCGCTGTCCGCCGGATTGGCGTCGTAGTTCAGGCCGCGCGGCGATTTGGAGACCGACGAGAACACCTGCAGCGCGACATTGCCCTCTTCCAGCCGCGGCAGATCGACATGCCCGCGCCGCGCCCGGTCGCGCAGGTCGCGCCGCCACATCAGCGTATCGGCATGCAGATCGACGATCCGCAGCGATCGGTGCAGTTCCCGCGCCCGGTCACTGACCGCGATCAGCGGCTGCCCGTCGATCCGGTTCATCTGCGATTCGACGAAGGCCGGCAGCGGCCCGAAGAACGCCGCCGCCGCCAATCCGGTCACGCCAAGTGCAATCGCCACCCAACGACGCATGGTTCAGCCCCTCCCCCTTTCCAGCGTCACGAAAGCGAACGCCGGGCGTCCCTTTTCGGCCGGGTGCGTCTCGCGCGCAAGCTCCCGCCATTCGGGGCCAAGGGGGGGCATCACCGTGTCGCCCGCGACATCGGCATCGACTTCGGTCAGTTCCACCCGCGCAGCCAGCGGCAGGAACAGGCGGTAGATCTCCGCGCCGCCGACCACGGCCACCTCGCCATCGCCCGCCAGCGCCAGCGCGGCCGGTACATCGTGGACCACTTCGGCCCCTTCCGCCTGCCAGCCGGCATCGCGCGTCAGCACGATATGGCGGCGGCCGGGCAGCGGCGCGGGAAAGCTCTCGAACGTCTTGCGGCCCATGATCATCGGCTTGCCCATGGTCAGCGCCTTGAACCGCCGCAGGTCCGCCGGAAGGTGCCAGGGCAGCGCGTTGTCCCGACCGATCGTGCCGTTGGCGGCGCGCGCGTAGATCAGGACCAGGGCCTGCGCCATTACAGGATCAGCCGGGTGACGTGGCCCATCTTGCGTCCGGGACGGACCGCCGCCTTGCCATAGAGATGGAGGTGGTTGGCGGGATCGGACAGGATCTGCGCCCAGTCGCGCGCGGCATCGCCGATCAGGTTGTCCATCACCGCGCCCTTCGCCGCCAGCGCCGTGCTGCCCAGCGGCAGAGCGCAGATCGCGCGGATATGGTTCTCGAACTGGCTGACCAGCGCGCCCTCGATCGTCCAGTGCCCGGAATTGTGGACGCGCGGGGCCATCTCGTTGAACACCGGGCCGTCCGCCGTGGCGAAGAATTCCAGCGTCAACACGCCCACATAGTCCAAGGCGTCGGCCACTTTTGCCGCCAGCGCGCGCGCCGCGTCCACCTGCGCCGTGATGAACGTGGGCGCGGGCACGGTCGAACGGGCGAGGATGCCACTGTCGTGCTCGTTTTGCGCCGAATCCCAGAAGCGCACATCGCCGGCCGCATCGCGCACCAGAATCACCGAGAACTCGCCCGCGAAGCGCACGAAGCCTTCGTAGATCAGCGGCACCGCGGGCAGGTCCAGCCCGGCGGCGTCGGCCGGGTCCATGATCCGCCACTGGCCCTTGCCGTCATAGCCGTCGCGCCGCGTCTTGAGGATGCCGGGCGCGCCGATCCGCGCGATCGCGGCGGCCAGGTCGGCGGCGGAATCGACTTGCGCCCACGGCGCGGGGCGGCCGCCCAGCGCCTCGACGAAGCTCTTCTCGTTCACCCGGTCCTGCGCCACTTCCAGCGCGCGGACCGGCGGATGCAGCGGCGCATGGTCGCCGATCGCAGCCAGCGGCCCGGCGGCGACGTTCTCGAACTCGTACGTCACCACCGCGCATTGCGCGGCGAAGGCGGCCAGCGCGGCCTCGTCGTCATAGCGCCCTTGCGTGAACGCGGCGCTGACATCGGCCGCGACCGAATCCGCTTCCGGCGCATAGACATGGCAGCGATAGCCGAGGTTCGCCGCCGCCAGCGCCAGCATCCGGCCCAGTTGGCCGCCGCCGAGAATGCCGATGGTTTCGCCGGGGGCGATCATGCGCGGCTCCCGCGCGGGGTGTGGCGCACCACCATCTCCCTCAGGACGGCCGTTCCGCGACCGAATCGGTCTGCGCGGCGCGGAAGGCGATCAGCCGTTCGGCCAGCGCGGGATCGGACGTGGCGAGGATCGACGCGGCCAGCAGGCCGGCATTGGTCGCGCCCGGCACGCCGATGGCCAGCGTACCCACGGGAATGCCACCGGGCATCTGGACGATCGACAGCAGGCTGTCCATGCCCTTCAGCGCCTTGGATTCGACCGGCACGCCCAGCACGGGCAGGTGCGTCATCGAAGCGACCATGCCCGGCAGGTGCGCCGCACCGCCGGCCCCGGCGATGATAACCCGGAAGCCTTCCCGGTGCGCGCCCTTGGCGAAGGCGACGAGCCGGTCGGGCGTGCGGTGCGCGGAAACGATGCGGCATTCGTGCGCCACGCCCAGCTTGTCGAGCGCGGCGGCCGCGTTCTTCATCGTCTCCCAGTCGGACTGGCTGCCCATGACGATGGCCACGGCCGGCGCCTGCGGCGAGGTATCACTCATGCCCTGCCCCCTCTCAGGCCGGAACGCGCCTCAGCGTTCCGACAGGTAGTACCGCTCGATCTCGGCGAGGTTGTCGTCCAGCTCATAGACGATCGGCTGGCCGGTCGGAATCTCGAGGCCGGTGATGTCGGCGTCCGAAATGCCCGAAAGGTGCTTCACCAGCGCGCGCAGCGAGTTGCCGTGAGCGGAGACGATCACCGTTTCGCCGGCCTTCAGCGCCGGGGCGATCTTCTGCTCGAAGCACGGCAGCACGCGGGCGATCGTGTCCTTGAGGCTTTCGGTAGCCGGCACGGCGATGCCGGCATAGCGCGGGTCGGCCGCCAGGTCGAAAGCGCTGCCCGCTTCCAGCGGGGGCGGCGGAATGTCGAAGCTGCGGCGCCAGACCTTGACCTGCTCGTCCCCATGCTTCGCGGCGGTCTCGGCTTTGTCCAGCCCGGTCAGGCCACCATAGTGCCGTTCGTTGAGCCGCCAGTCCTTGTCTTCGGGAATCCACAGCCGGCCGGCCGCTTCCAGCGCGAAATGCAGCGTCTTGATCGCGCGCGTCTGCAGCGAGGTGAACGCCACCGTCGGCAGCACGCCCTTGTCTTTCAGCAGCGTGCCGGCGGCGAGCGCTTCGGCCGCGCCCTTTTCGGTCACGTCGACATCCCACCAGCCGGTGAAACGGTTTTCGAGATTCCATTGCGATTGACCGTGACGGATCAGGATCAGGCGGGGCATCGTGGCTCCTGCTGCTCTACTGCGGGAAACGGCCCCCTAGCGCTCCCCTTGCGGTTTGGAAAGGCCGCCGGTGCCGGATTCGCCGTTGCCCGCCTCGCGCGCGCCAAGTTCGCGCGTCCCAAGTTCTCTGGCCCCGAGTTCTCTGACCCCGAGTTCTCTGACCCCAAGTTCCCTGGCCTGCGCCTTGCGCCGCTTCAGGTTCTCGCGCAGGCGCGCGGCCAACCGTTCCTCGCGCGTCATTCTTGCCGGATCGTCGCTCATGCCGTGCGATGTGCCTTGCCGGCGCGCGCACCGCAAGGGCACGCCGCTGATACCACGGCACGTCATACCACGCTTGACAAAGCCGGCCCTCGCAGCCAATAGCGCGCCCCTGCCCGCCGCCGGTTCTTGCCGGCGCGCCGGAGCGCGGAAATGGTGTGCTGCTGTAGCTCAGTGGTAGAGCGCATCCTTGGTAAGGCTGAGGTCGGGAGTTCAATCCTCCCCAGCAGCACCATTTCCCGCCCCGCTTCCAACAAGCAGTGTCAGGCCATCAGTATCAGGCCAGCAGGTCCGCCCATTCGGGATGACGCTGGAAGGCGGCGGCGACATAGCTGCAATCGGGCGCGATCTTCCAGCCTTCGGCCCGCGCATCCGCGATCAGCGCCTCCACCAGCTTGCCCGCCACACCGCGCCCGCCGATTTCGGGCGGGACCAGCGTGTGTTCGGCCGCGACCACATCGCCCCGGCGGCGCCAGGTCAGCCGCCCCACCGCGTCGCTTCCCGCGACCGCCGCGTGGTATTCGCCCTCGGCGCCACCGCCGACGCGCGTGATCGTGACCTGTTCCATTGCTTGCTCCCGCTTGACCGCTTGTGTCGGTGCCTTAGATGCCTTGGCGCATGAAGTTCTTCTCCGATAACGCCGCCGGCGTCCACCCCCGCGTCTGGGACGCGATGCGCGCGGCCGACCAGCCCGACGCCGCCTATGACGGCGACCGCCTGAGCGCGCGGCTGGACGAGGCCTTTTCGGCCTTGTTCGGCACCGAATGCGCTGCATTGTGGGTGGCGACGGGCACCGCTGCGAACTGCCTGGCGCTGGCCGCGCTGGCCCAGCCACATGGCGGGATCGTCTGCCATCGCGAGGCGCATATCGAGGTGGACGAAGGCGGCGCGCCCGGCTTCTTCACTCACGGCGCCAAGCTGCTGCTGGCCGACGGCGAAGGCGCGAAGATGACGCCCGAGACGATCCGCGCGACGATCGACCCGATCCGGCGCGACGTGCACCAGGTGCAGCCGCACGCCATCTCGATCACGCAGGCGACCGAATACGGGCGCGTCTATACGCCCGGCGAGGTCGCCGCGATCGGCGCGCTGGCCAGGCAGCGCTCGCTGGGCCTGCACATGGACGGCGCGCGCTTTGCCAACGCGGTGGCCCATCTCGGTTGCGATCCGGCCGCGCTGACGGTGAACGCCGGCGTCGACGCGCTGACGTTCGGCTGCGTCAAGAACGGTGGCATGAGCGCCGAGGCGCTGGTGTGCTTCGATCCCGCGCTGGCCGAGGTGGTGCGCTATCGCCGCAAGCGCGCGGGGCATCTCCAGTCCAAGGGGCGCTATCTGGCCGCGCAGGTACTGGCGATGATAGGGGACGGGATCGGGGACGGCCTGTGGCTCGAGAACGCGCGCGCCGCCAATGCCGCCGCCGCCACGATCGGCGAGGCCTGCGACGAGCGCCTGCTCCACCCGGTCGAGGCCAACGAGGTCTTCGCCGTACTCTCGCCCGCCGAACAGGCCGCGCTCCACGCGCAGGGCTTCGAGTTTTACGATTGGCCCGCCCCCGAAGGCGCGCCCGGCGCGGCGCGGCTGGTTACCGCGTGGAACAGCGATCCGGCGCATGTCGAGGCGCTGGCCCGCGCCATTGCCGCGCTGTGACATCGCCCGACGGCGGGCCGGCTTCGTTCTGGAGCCCGCGCATCCTGGGGCCGTTCGCGCTGGTGGCGCTGATCTGGGGCTCCACCTGGCTGGTCATCAAGGATCAGATCGGGTCCGTGCCGGCCAGCTGGTCGGTCACCTGGCGCTTTGCCGTGGCCGCCGTCGGCGTGCTGCTGCTGGCGCTGGCGCGCCGCGAGAGCCTGCGGCTGGACCGGCGCGGACACCAGCTCGCCGTGCTGATGGGGCTGCTCCAGTTCGTCTGCAATTTCCAGTTCGTCTACCGCGCCGAGCAGCACATCACCTCGGGCATCGTCGCCGTGCTGTTCGCGCTGCTGCTGGTGCCCAACGCCTTGTTCGCGCGGCTGTTCCTGGGGCAGCCGCTGACGCGCGGCTTCCTGGCCGGATCGGCCATCGCCATCGCCGGCATCGCCCTGTTGCTGCTGCACGAGGTGCGCACGGCGCCGGTCGGCAACGCGGCGCTGCTGGGCGTGCTGTTCACGTTCTGCGGCATCCTGTCCGCGTCCAGCGCCAACGTGCTGCAGGCGAGCGAGGCCGCGCGGACGCGCCCGATGCTGGCCCTGCTGTTCTGGGCGATGGTCTGGGGTGTCGCGATCGACGCGTTGTTCGCGTGGATGGTCTATGGCCCCCCGCAAATCGACATGCGGCCCGGCTATCTGCTCGGCATCGCCTATCTGGGCGTGATGGGGTCGGTGGTGACCTTTCCGCTCTATTTCCAGCTGGTGCGCGAACTCGGCCCCGGCCGCGCGGCCTATAACGGGGTGGTCGTGCCCGTGGTGGCGATGCTGCTGTCGACGCTGTTCGAAGGTTATCGCTGGTCGTCGCTGGCCGTCGCCGGCGCGGTGCTGGCGATGGCAGGGCTGATCGTGGCGCTGAGAGCGCGCAACCCTTCGCGATAGGTCGGATAGCGCGGGCGCCAGTTCAACAGGCGCCGCGCCCGCCCGTTCGCGACGCGGCGGTTCTCCGCGTAGAACGCGCGCGCGGCCGGAGAAAGGCCGGCCGCCTCCAGCGTGAGCAGCGGCGGCGGCGCGCATCCCGCCAGCCGCGCCGCTTCCTCGATCACCGCGTTCTGGCTGCACGGCAAATCGTCGGACAGGTTGTACACGCCCGCCGGCCCGCCGAACGAGGCGATGATTCCGCCGGCGATGTCCTCCACATGGACGCGGCTGAACACTTGCCCGGGCAGGTCGATGCGGTGCGCTGTCCCCGCGCGCACCCGCTCCAGCGCACTGCGGCCGGGGCCATAGATGCCCGGCAGGCGGAACACGCGCACGCGGGGATCGAGCGCCTGCCAGGCCAGGTCCGCATCGGCCCGGGCGGTCCGGCGGCCCCGCCCCACCGGCGCGCTTTCGTCCACCCAGGCGCCGGCTGCATCGCCATAGACGCCGGTGGAGGACAGATAGCCGATCCAGGCCGCGCCGCATTGCCGGATGCGCGCGCCATGGCGCAGCAGGACCGGATCGCCACCCGCCTCCGCGCCCATGCCCGAGGGTGGCACCGACGAGAGGACATGCGTGGCGTGCGCCAGCTCCGCCGCGATGCCGGCGTCGTCATCGAAGGCCAGCGTGCCTGCGCGGCCGGTTCCGGCGACGCGCCAGCCCTGCCGCCGCAACCGCTCCGCCAGTATCCCCGCGCTGTAACCCAGCCCGAAGACGAACAGGCGGCCCGTCAATGCTGTGCGTCCATCGGCTCCAGCACGATCGGCGTCGGCTTTGCCATCGGCGCGCCGGGCATGTGGATCTGCTTCCACCGCATCGCCAGCCGCACGCGCGTGGCGCCCGAGGGATGATCGTAGAACAGCGCTTCCTCGACCGGGCCAGGATCGATCTTGCGGTATTCGGAAAGCTTCATCGACAACGAGGCGAACCCGTCCGGCTCGTGCGCGGCGTCCAGCCCGAAGACATCGGCGTCCCGCTCGGTCACGCGGACCAGCGTGTTGGTGATCGGCGTGACCATCAGCGAAAAGACCACGAAAACGCCGGCAAGGAGAGGCATCGAGGCGGGATCGGCCACGTCGCGAATGTTCCACCGGGCTCCGTACCGGGCCAGGATCAGCGGCATGGCCCAGGCCGCCAGGAACAGCATCAGCCCGTAGAGCGCCGTCAGCCAGATCCACGAGCGCCAGACATGGCCCAGCACGTAATGCCCCATCTCGTGCCCCACCGCGGCGAGGATTTCCGGCTCGGTCGCGCGGTGCAGCAGGTTGTCGTTGAGGCTGATCCGCACGCTCGGCCCGATGCCCGAGACATTGGCCGAAATGCGCTTGGTCTGCTTGGACGCGTCATAGACGTAGATATGTTCGGCCGGCACGTCATAGGCCTTGGCCATGGCCACGATGCGATCGCGCACCGGCCCCTGGGGCAGTTCGGAATAGGTATTGAACAGCGGGAGGATATAGACCGGCGCGAACAGCATCGCCAGCGCGAGGAAGACCGAGACGACCCCCGTCGATACCATCCACCAGTTCTTCGGCATCCGCCGGATCACGGCATAGATCACCACGAACAGCAGGCTGCCGATCACCAGCGTCACGAACAGGCCGATCACCTGTTCGCCCAGCCAGCCGGCGAAGGACTGGTTCAGCAGGCCATAGCGCGCCTCGCGCACGAACCCTGTGTAGATGGTCCACGGCAGCAGCAGCAGCGTGCTGGCCATCAGGAACACGGCAGCCACTTCGAACACCACCAGCGCGCGCCTGCGCCCTTTGCGTTCGGCCGCATCGCGCACGCGGGGCAGGATGCGCAGCCGCAACATGACCCAGTAGACCGCCACCGAAACCAGCGTGCCGATCAGCGCGATCCAGTAACCGCCCTCGAAATAGGCGTCCGACTTCACCCGCGCGGACCCCTGCAGCGTATCGAGGTAGGCGCGCGTGGCGGCATCGGCGTTGAAGCCAGCCGCATGGCCGACGCCCGGCACAGCAAGGAGGGCAAGGAGCGACAGAACGGCATATGTGAAAGGGAAGAAAAAGCCCCGGCGCATTCACAGTCCTCAAACGGTCGTTCAACAAGGCCTGCGCGGCGAAACCGTCTGGAGTCAAGAGCGTTTGGCGATTGCCCTTGGCCGGCTTCGCCCTACATTGGGACCATGAACGACCTCGCCAATCCGCCATCCGCCTCCCAGACCGTCGCCACGCCCGCCTCCCCGGCCGACGCCCCGGCGCCCGCGCACCCCGCCGTGATCCATCGCGCCGACTACCAGCCGCCGGCCTGGTTGGTGCCGGAAATCGCCCTCGATTTCGCCCTGTCGCTCACCGAAACCCGCGTGCAGGCGACGCTTTCGGTCGAACGCAACCCGGCGGGCGACGGCGCACGCACGCTCCGTCTCGACGGGGATGGCCTGCGTCCCGCACGCGTGTCCGTGGACGGACTGCCGCACAACGACTGGCGCTTGGAAGGCGACGCGCTGCTGATCGACCTGCCGGGCGGAAAGCACCAAATCGGCATCGAAACTCTGGTCGATCCCACTGCGAACACACAGCTTTCCGGTCTCTACGCGTCCGGCGGGATGCTCTGCACCCAGTGCGAGGCGGAGGGATTCCGGCGGATCACCTTCTTCCCCGACCGGCCCGACGTGCTGAGCCGCTACACGGTGCGGATGGCGGGCGACAAGGCGCGCTTTCCGGTGCTGCTGTCGAACGGCAATCCGGTGGCGCAAGGCGAGGGGCCGGACGGCACGCACTGGGCCGAATGGCACGATCCCTGGCCCAAGCCGTCCTATCTCTTCGCGCTGGTGGCGGGCGATCTGGTGCCCACGCGCGACAGCTTCACCACCCGGTCCGGCCGCAAGGTCGATCTGGCGATCTGGGTCCGCGCCGGCGACGAGACGCGCACCGGCCACGCCATGCGCTCGCTGATCGCCTCGATGAAATGGGACGAGGAGGTCTACGGCCGCGAATACGATCTCGACCTGTTCAACATCGTCGCCGTCTCGGACTTCAACGCCGGCGCGATGGAGAACAAGGGCCTCAACGTCTTCAACACGCGCTACATCCTGGCCGATCCGGAAACCGCGACCGATGCGGACTACGACGCGATCGAGGGCGTGGTGGCGCACGAATACTTCCACAACTGGTCGGGCAACCGCGTGACCTGCCGCGACTGGTTCCAGCTCAGCCTCAAGGAAGGCTTCACCGTGCTGCGCGACCAGCAGTTCAGCGCCGATCGCGGATCGCCGCCGGTCAAGCGGATCGAGGACGTGCGCGTGCTGCGTGCGGCGCAGTTCCCCGAGGATTCGGGGCCGCTCGCCCACCCGATCCGGCCCGACAGCTACGCCGAAATCTCGAACTTCTATACCGCCACGGTCTATAACAAGGGCGCCGAAGTCATCCGCATGATGACGGTGCTGGCCGGGCCGGAACGCTTCCGCAAGGGCACCGATCTCTATTTCGCGCGCCACGATGGCGAGGCGGCGACCTGCGAGGATTTCGTCAAGGCGATCGAGGACGGGGCAGGGCTGGACCTCACGAAATTCCGCCGCTGGTACGAACAGGCCGGCACGCCCAGGGTGGACGCGGCGCTGGCGCACGACGCGGCATCGGGCACCGTCACGCTCACGCTCCGCCAGACCGTGCCGCCCACGCCCGGCCAGCCGGTCAAGCAGCCGATGCCGATCCCGCTGCGCACCGCGCTGTTCGACCGCGCCACCGGCACGCACCGGGGCGAACACCTGCTGGTGCTGGAAGAGGCGGAACAGGCCTTCACGTTCGAAGGCCATGCCGAGGCACCGGTGCTGTCGATCAACCGGTGCTTTTCCGCGCCCGTGGCGATCACCAGCCCGGCGACGACGGCCGACCTCGTGTTCCTGGCCGAACATGACGACGATCCCTTCGCCCGGTACGAGGCGATGCAGCAGCTGGTCGTCCAGCATCTTGTCGCGGCGGTGACCGGCACGCTCGACGATGCCGCGCGCGCGGCCGGCGAAGCGGCGATTACCGAAGCCTTCGGCACGATCCTGGCCGACGCCAAACTCGACGACCTGATGCGCGGCGAACTGGTGATCCTGCCCGGCGAGGCCTATCTCGCCGAACAGATCGCCGGGGTCGATCCCTCGCGCGTCCATGCCGAACGCGAAGCGCTGAAGCAGCACCTCGGCACGCGGTTGCGGGCGGAGATCATCGCGCTTCACGATCGCTGCTCCGCCGTGCCCTACAGCCTAGACTCCGCCGCGCGCGGCGCGCGCAAGCTGAAAACGCAGGCGCTGGTCTATCTGGCCGCGGCCGAGCCCGCCGAAGCCGCCCGGCGCGCCAAGGCGCAATACGACGCAGCCGACAACATGACCGACCGGCAGGGCGCGCTGATGGTGCTGTGCGGCCTGTCCGCACCCGAGCGCGAGGCGGCGCTGGCCGATTTCCACCAGCGCTTCGCGGGCAACATGCTGGTGATCGACAAGTGGTTCTCGCTCCAGGCGGGATCGCTCCACCCGCAGGCGATCGCGCACGTGAAGGCGCTGGCCAGCCATCCGGACTTCACCATGACCAACCCCAACCGGGTGCGCTCGCTCTACATGGCGTTCGCGGCCAACCCGCAGGCGTTCCACAAGCCGGACGGCGAAGGCTATCGCCTGATCGCGGACCTGATCCTGGCGCTCGATCCGATCAACGCCAACACCGCCGCGCGCTTCGTGCCGCCACTGGGCCGCTGGCGCAAGGTGGAGCCGGGCCGCGCCGCGCTGATGCGCGCGGAGCTGGAACGCATCGCGGCCTGTTCCACGCTGTCGCGCGACGTGCGCGAGCAAGTCACGCGCAGCCTGGACAGCTGACGTGGTGGAGGGTGCGGGCATTACCGGCGTGGACGTGCTCACCCACCCGGCGTTGGGCGGCGTGCCCCACGGCTTCCTGGGCCGGCGCGGCGGAGTGAGCGAAGGCGTGCTCGCCGGCCTCAACGTCGGCTGGGGCAGTGAGGACGATCCCGCCGCCACGGCCGAGAACCGCCGCCGCGCGACCGAGGCCGTCCTTCCCGGCGGCCGGCTCGTCTGTGCCTATCAGATCCATTCACCCGACGTGGTGACGGTGACCGAGCCGTGGTCCGAGAGCGACCGCCCGAAGGCCGACGCGCTCGTCACCCGCCTGCCCGGCGTGGTGCTGGGCATTCTCACCGCCGATTGCGCCCCCGTGCTGTTCCACGACGCAAAAGCCGGGGTGATCGGCGCGGCGCACGCCGGCTGGAAAGGCGCGTTCGGCGGAGTGACCGACAATACCATCGCGGCGATGGAAGCGCTGGGGGCCAGGCGCGCGGACATCGCCGCCGTCGTCGGCCCGTGCATCGCGCAGAAGAGCTACGAGGTGGACGCCGCCTTCGAGGACCGCTTCCTGGCCACCGACCCGGCCAACGCGCGCTTCTTCCGCGCCGGCAAGGCGGGGCACGCCTGGTTCGATCTGGAAGGCTACGTCGCCGCGCGGCTGCAGGCGGCCGGCGTCGGCACGGTCGCCATGCTGGGCGAGGATACCTACAGCCAGCCCGACCGCTTCTATTCGTTCCGCCGCGCCACGCACCGGGGCGAGCCCGACTATGGCCGCGAGATCTCGCTGATCGCGCTGCCGCAAAACCGGACGGCATAGCCTTTGATCGTCATTGCGAGGGGCAAAGCCCCGCGGCAATCCAGAGCCGCGCGCGGGACTCTGGATTGCGTCGCGTGCCGCTCGCAATGACGAAGCGGGTCAACCCGGCGTCATGCTTCAGGCGATTCGCGATGTCTTTCGCGTATCGGGCATCAGCAGGTAGACCACGAACGATACCGCGATGCAGCCGGCCACGTACCAGAAATAGCCGTCTTCCCAGCCTTCGGTCTTGAACCACAGCGCGATGTATTCGGCCGATCCGCCGAACACCGACACCGTGACCGCATAGGGCAGGCCCACGCCCAGCGCGCGGATGCCGGCGGGGAACAGTTCGGCCTTCACCACCGCGTTGATCGCGGTATAGCCGCTGACCACGACCAGCGCCGCCATCAGCAGGGCGAACCCGGTCCAGAAATCGTGCGCCACCGCCAGCGCGCGCATCAGCGGCACGGTGATGACCGCGCCCACCAGCCCGAAGGCCAGCAGCAGCGGCCGCCGCCCGATCCGGTCCGACAGCGCGCCGACCAGCGGTTGCAGCACCATGAAGCCCGCCAGCACCAGCGCGGAGACCAGCGTCGCGTCCTCCTTCGACCAGCCGGCGGTGTTGACCATGAACTTCTGCGCATAGGTGGTGAAGGTATAGAACGCGACCGTGCCGCCCATGGTCAGGCCCACCACCGTCAGCACCTCGCGCGGGTGGGCGAGCAGGCGGCGCAGCGAAGGCTGGTGTTCGCGCTCCTGCTCGAACGCGGCGGTTTCGTGCATGGTCCGGCGCAGCCACAGCGCGGCGACGGCGCACGCGGCGCCGATCAGGAACGGTACGCGCCAGCCCCAGGCGTGGAGTTGCTCCTCCGTCAGCACCTGTTGCAGCACGATCAGCACGCCCAGCGCCAGCAACTGCCCCATGATCAGGGTAACGTACTGGAAACTGGACCAGAAGCCGCGCCGCTCGGCCGATGCCACTTCGGACAGGTAGGTCGCGCTCGCGCCGTATTCGCCGCCGACGCTGAGGCCCTGCAACAGCCGCGCGATCACCAGCAGCACCGGCGCGGCCACGCCGATCCGGTCATAGCCCGGCGTCAGCCCGACGATCAGCGAACCCAGGCACATCAGCAGCACGGACGCGGTCAGCGCCGTCTTGCGCCCCGCCCGATCGGCGTAGAGCCCCATCAGCCAGCCGCCGACAGGGCGCATCAGGAAGCCCACCGCGAAGACCGCGGCGGTGTTCAGCAGCTGCGCGGTGGGATCGCCCTTGGGAAAGAACGCCGAGGCAAAATAGAGCGAGAACGCGGCATAGACGTACCAGTCATACCATTCGATGAGATTGCCCACCGATCCGCTGAAAATCGAACGCAACCGGCTCGGCGCCTCCTTCGATCCGTGATGCGCGCCCGATGCCATAGCTCTCCCCGCCGATGTCAGGAAGCGACGCTAGGCGGCGGCGGGGGCAAAGATCAAGCGACCGCTGCCGCAAGGGTGCGGGTTCAGAGCAGGCCCCGCGCCTCGAGATCGGCGCGCAGCGCGGCGGCGTCGTCGCGGAAATGGTGGGTGTGCCAGCCGAGCGCGTCCGCCGCCGCGATATTGGCGGCGTTGTCGTCGATGAACAGCATCCGCGCAGGCTCATGACCGAAACGGCGGGCCGCCAGCGCGAAGATCGCCGCATCGGGCTTGATCAGCTTTTCCACGCCGGAGACGACGATATCGCGGAAATGGTCAAGCACCGGGAAGGTCGGGCGGAACATCGCCCAGGTATCGGCGCCGAAATTGGTGATCGAAAACTGCGGTATCCCGCGCGCATCCAGCGCCCGGACCAGTTCGTGCGTGCCCGTGACCGGCCCCGGCACCGCATCCAGCCAGTTGGGCGCATAGGCTTCGATCAACGGGCGATAGGCGGGAAATTCGGCAGAGCGCGCGGCGATCATCTCCGCCAGCGGAACGCCCGCGTCGTGCTGCGCGTGCCATTCCTCGGTCACCACGTTGGCCAGGAACCAGTCCAGTTCGCGCGGGTCGGCGATCAGCTTTTCGTAAAGCGAGGCGATTCGCCACTGCACCAGCACGCGGCCGATATCCCAGACGACCGCGTCGATCGCGCCATCAACGGGCGCATCGACCGGGGCATCGTCCTGCTGGCTCACGCTGCGTTCCCGCAAACAAATGCGCCCCCGCGCAGGCGGGGGCAGCCTTGCCTCTGCAAGAGGCGTCGATCAGGACGGAAGCGTTCCGGCAGGTGCGGGAACGCTTCCGCCAGAGCCGGATCAGCCCTGGCGCGCCTTGAAACGACGGTTGGTCTTGTTGATGACGTAGGTCCGGCCACGGCGGCGGATCACGCGGTTGTCCCGGTGGCGGTCCTTGAGCGACTTCAGGCTGTTGCGAATCTTCATGACGAATCCCTTTGCCCGAAGCGACCGGGCTTGAAACTGAAGGCGCGCCGATAAGGGCGGGCCGGTGGAAAGTCAACCTTCGCCACGGATCTCGGTCAGCTTGCGCTCCCACGCCAGCGCGTGCGTGACGATGGTTTCGAGATCGGCGTATTTCGGCACCCACGGCACCGTCGCCCGGATCCGGCTGTTGTCGGAAATCAGCGAATCGGGATCGCCGGCACGGCGATCCTCCAGCTTGCGGACGATGGTGCGGTTGGTGACGCGGTCCACCGCGTCCAGCACTTCCAGCACCGAGAATCCGCGCCCATAGCCGCAGTTCATCGTCAGCGACCGTTCCGGCTGTTCGATCAGCGCGCCCAGCGCCAGCACGTGCGCCTCGGCCAGGTCCGACACGTGGATATAGTCGCGCACACCGGTGCCATCGGGCGTGGCATAATCGGTGCCGAACACCGCCACATGCCCGCGCTTGCCCAGCGCCGCCTCGACCGCGACCTTGATCAGGTGCGTCGCGCCGGCGGTGGACTGGCCCGTGCGCGCCTGCGGATCGGCGCCCGCCACGTTGAAATAGCGCAGCGCGCAGAAGTTCAGCGGATGCGCCCGGGCGGTGTCGGCCAGCATGATCTCGGTCATCAGCTTGGACATGCCATAGGGATTGATCGGCAGCTTCGGGCTGTCCTCGTTCACCGGCGAAACCTCGGGCACGCCATAGGTCGCCGCGGTCGAGCTGAAGATGAAGTGGCGCACGCCGCCCTTCACCGCCGATTCGATCAGCGCGCGGCTCTTGGCGGTGTTGTTGTGGTAGTATTTCAGCGGGTTCTCGACCGATTCGGGCACCACGACCGATCCGGCGAAGTGCATCACCGCCCCGATCCCTTGTTCCGCGATGATCCGCGCCAGCAGATCGCCGTCCTCGATATCCCCCTGGTAGAACGGCACGCCATCGGGAATGGCGAAGCGGAAACCCGTGGTCAGGTTGTCGATCACGCTGACGGGCCACCCCGCGTCCTTCAGCGCCAGCACGGCATGACTGCCGATATAGCCTGCGCCACCAGTGACGAGGACGGGTACTTTAGTCATGCGCGAATCACTCCGGAATGCAACGGACACCCTGCCCTAGCAGCAAGATTCGCAGGGAATCATTAAGTAGCGCGTTCAGTCAGGTGAAAGCGCCGGCGTGGCATCGCGCGGGCGGGATCGCCGTCGAAGCCCTTACCGAAAGATCACACGCCATGCCCCGGGTTCGCACAACCTCCGCCCTTTCACCCCTCCTGATCGCGGCCGCGCTGCTGGCCGGCGCGCCGGCGGCACTGCACGCCCAGCCTTATGGCGGCGGCTGGGGCGGCGGCTGGGGGCGCGGCGACCCGTTCGGCCCCTATGGCGCGAACGGCCGCGACAGCCGGACGGGCGGCGAACCGTCGAAGAAGGTCGATGTCACCACGTTCCGCGCGGCCGATGCCGGCAGCGCGCTGGCGCAGGGGCCGATCGTGATCGCCGCCGTCGCGCCCGATGGCTACGACGGCAGCGAGGACAACGTCGAGCCCGACGCCAAGCTGCCGGTCTATGAGGCGGCGGTGGTCGATCAGCTTGCCGGGCATGGCTACAACACCGCCACCTCGGGCGCGGAAGGCGGGCAGGTGGCCGAAGTGGCGGTCAGCCATTCGGTGGTGCAGCCGGAGGAAGCCCCGCACAAGCCCGTGAGCGGCGCGATGAGCACCACGATCAGCAACCGCGGCAGCGGCGTCGGTCTGGCGCTGGCGGTCGATCTGTCCAAGCCGAAGAAGGCGATCATCGGCACGCGGCTGGAAGTGCGCATTCGCGACAAGGCGACCCGCCGCGTGCTGTGGGAAGGCCATGCCGAAGGCGTCGCGCGCGAGGGCGAGGCCGGGCTGGACAACACCGCCGTCGCCACGCGCCTGGCCACCGCGCTGTTCGCGAAGTTCCCCGAAGGCACCGAAGTGGCGGCGCTCCAGCCCTGATCGGAGCAACCTGCGGTTGCACGGGCACGTATCACGCCCATATCGGTTACCGGGACAACGATTGAGGATACGCCGATGCGCCGCCTGCTGATTGCTTCCGCCCTTGTGCTGGCCGCCTTGCCGGCCGCGCCCGGCGTGGCGTTCGCCGCCCCGGTCGAAGTCACGCGGTTCCACACCCCCGAATCGCTGGCGAAGCTGGTGCCGGGCGCCGCACTAGCGTTGGCACCCGCGCCGGGCGAAGACCCCGCCGGTCTCGAAACCGCGCTGTGGAACGATGCGGTCATGCGCGAAGTGGCGGCCCGTGGCTTCGGCACGGCGACCGCCGGCGCGGCGGACGCACTGGTCGAAGTGCGGGTGGAGCGGCGCACCGAACGGCAGGAACGGCAGCGCGGACCGGTCAGCGTCGGCGTGGGCGGCTCCACCGGCGGCTGGAACAGCGGCGTGGGCCTGGGCGTCGGCTTCAGCCTGGGCGGCGGATCACGCGAATGGACCGACACCCGCCTGTCCGTGACGATCCGCGACCGCGCGACAGGGCAGGCGCTGTGGGAAGGCCGCGCCGAATCGCGCGACAACGCGAAGAAGAAGGAGGCCGATGCGGCCAACGTGGCGCCGCGCCTGGCCCATGCGCTGTTCGCGGACTTCCCCGGCAAGTCCGGACAGACTATCCAGGTCAAATGACGCAAGCCCCCATCCGGATCGACGCCGCGTTCGACAGCGGCAACATTGACGTTCTCTCCATCGACGGAACCGCCGCCCGGCTGGCGATCCGGCGCGATCACCAGTCCGAATTCGCCCAGTGGTTCCACTTCCGCGTGGCCGGTGCGGCGGGCCGCGAACTGACGCTGGCGATCTCCGGGCTTGGCCAGTCCGCCTATCCCGGCGGCTGGCCCGATTACAACGCCTGCGTCTCCGAAGACCGCGAATACTGGGGCCGCGCCGCATCGAGCTATGACCCGGCGACCGATGGCGGCACCCTGACGATCCGCCACACCCCTGCCGCCGACATCGCCTGGTTCGCCTATTTCGCGCCTTATTCGATGGAGCGGCATCACGATCTCGTCGCCGCGGCCGCGGCCAGCGAGGGCGTATCCCACCGCACGCTGGGCACCACGCTGGATGGCCAACCGATAGACTGCCTCGACCTTGGCGACGGTGAAACGCAGGTCTGGCTCTATGCCCGCCAGCATCCGGGCGAGAGCATGGCCGAATGGTGGATGGAAGGCGCGCTCGACCTGCTGACCGATCCCGCCGATCCGCACGGGCGCAAGCTGCGCCAGCTCTGCCGCTTCCACATCGTGCCCAACATGAATCCCGACGGATCGCGGCGCGGCCACCTGCGCACCAACGCGGCGGGCGTGAACCTGAACCGCGAATGGGATACGCCATCGGCCGAACGCTCGCCCGAAGTGCTGTGCGTGCGCGACGCGATGGACGAAACCGGCGTCCACTTCGCCATCGACGTCCACGGCGACGAGGCGATTCCGGCGGTATTCCTGGCCGGGTTCGAGGGCATCCCTTCGTGGACCGAACAGCAGGGCGCGGAATACCGGCGCTATCGCGCTATCCTCGAACGGCGGACGCCCGATTTCCAGACCCGGCGCGGCTATCCGGTGGCCCCGGCGGGCAAGGCCAACCTGTCGATGTCGACCAACCAGCTCGCCGAACGCTTCGGCGCGAGCCACGGCTGCGTCTCGATGACGCTGGAAATGCCGTTCAAGGACAACGCCGACCTGCCCGATCCGGCGCAGGGCTGGAGCCCGGAGCGCAGCAAGCTGCTTGGCCGCGAATGCCTGGCGGCATTGCTGGAACTGCTGCTGACGCGCCCGTAACCGCGCCTAGGGTCGGATTTACGGTCTGTTAACCCGGTACGCAGCATGAACGGGCGATGTCCCGCGCGATTTCCTCGATCAAGGCTGCCTCGATCACGGCCGCCCCGCTTGCCGAAGGGCTGCGCGCGGTGATCGTGCTCGGCTGCGCGCTGGCGCTGATTCTCGCCGGACGCGCCCTGCCCTTCTGACGCGCGTTCCGAGGCGACTCAGAGGATTTCCTGAACCTTTTCCTTGGGCCGGCACAGCCGCACGCCCTTGTCGGTTTCCACCAGCGGCCGTTCGATCAGCTTCGGGTCCGCCGCCATCGCCGCGAGCACGGTGGCGTCATCGGCTGCGGGCAGGCCGCGTTCCTCGGCATCGGTGCCCCTCAGGCGCAGGCCCTGCTGCGGCGTGATTCCGGCATCGCGATAGAGCTGCGCCAGCTTTTCGGCGCTCGGCGGCGTCTTGAGGTATTCGACCACGGTCACGTCCGCGCCCGCTTCCTGCAACAGCGCCAGCGTGTTGCGCGATGTGCCGCAGTTGGGATTGTGCCAGATCGTCGCCTTCATCGCCGGGTCTCCTGTGATGCCGTTCCGCTAGCGCAGGCGACGCCCGAGGGGAAGATCAAAGCCCCGGCGCGGTGGCGGTCGCCGGCACGGGCAGCGGCGGCAGCGTTTCGGCATGCCGCAGGGCGCGGCCGGCGCGCTGGATCGCGCGAACCAGACGCGGATAGACGCCGCAACGGCAGATATTGGTGATCGCGGCGGCGATGTCCTGCTCGGTCGGATCGCCGTTGTGCGCCAGCAGGGCGGCGGCGGCCATGACCAGGCCGGGCGTGCAGAACCCGCACTGGATCGCCTGTTCGGCCACCAGCGCCTGCTGCACGGGATGGTTGCGATCGGGGGCCAGCCCCTCGATCGTCGTCACGCTGCGGCCCTCCGCCTCCCCCAGCGACAGCGTGCACGAGGGCATCGCCTGCCCATCGACGATCACCATGCAGGCGCCGCATTCGCCGGTGCCGCAGCCGTATTTGGTGCCGGTCAGGTTCGCCGCGTCGCGCAGCGCCCACAGCAGCGGGGTATCCGGTTCCAGCCGGAATTCCATCGGCTGGTTGTTGACGGTCAGACGGGCCATGCGCGTGCCCTAGCCCACCTTTCCGCCGCGCTTCAATCCCGCCAGGACCGGTCGATCTTGTCGATCCGCCGCACCCAGGCGTTGAAATCACCCACGCCGGCCCCGCCGCCCGGCGGCGTCGCCTCGCGCAAGTCGCGCTGGTGGACGGCGATGACATCGTCGGGCACCAGGATCGGCTTGCGCCCCATCGACAGCGTGGCCATCTGGATTTCGCAGGCGCGCTGGAGGCTCCATTGCTGGATGAACATCGCCTGGAGCGTGGGCGCCAGCACCACCGGCCCGTGGTTGCGCAGCATCAGGATGTTCTTGTCGGCCAGGTTCGCCAGCAGACGCTCGCCCTCTTCGGCGCGCACGGTGATGCCTTCGAAATCGTGGTAGGCGAGCCGGCCGGCGAAGTTGCAGGCGTAGAAGTTGATCGGCATCAGCCCTTCCTCAAGGCTGCACACCGCCATCGTCGCCGTGGTGTGGACGTGGCAGATGGCGTGCGCCCAGTTCAGATGCCGATGAAAATAGCCGTGCTGGGTGAAGCCCGCCTTGTTCACCGCGTGCGGGCTGCCGTCCAGCTTGTTGCCGTCGATGTCGATCTTGACGAGGTTGGACGCGCAGACTTCCGAATAGAGCAGGCCGAAGGGGTTAATCAGGAAAGCGTTGTCCTCCCCCGGCACGCGCACCGAAATGTGATTGTAGACCGATTCCGACCAGCCGAGCAGATCGAAGATACGGTAGCACGCCGCCAGCTCCTGCCGGGCCTGCCATTCGGCATCGCTGCATTCGATATTCGGGCGCATCTGCGTGGCCATGGTCATCGCTCTCCGATCGGTTTCTTGTCGCAACCTTATCGCACGATTCGGAGGCGGGCAATCGCGCGGCCTCATTCCCGCCTTGGTGGCGCGCTAGGGCGCGGAGCCGGCCGCCGGCGGGGTAGGCATCCTGCCCAAGGGTTCCCATATCGCGGCCGTACCCAAGGAAGGGCCATGGACGCGACATCGCCAGTCTGCACGCTCGCCGACGAACGGCCGGAAACCAATGGCCTGCTACCGCTGGCGCGCGCGCTGGCGCACAAGGGCTATGCGATCGCGCGCGGGGCGCCGTTACCGCCCGATTTCGCGGACTTCTGGAACGACCTGCCGCTCGATACCTTCATGGCCGATGGCGGCCGCTACCGCCGGCGGCGCTATGCGACCTTCGCTCTGGAAGGTGGCGAAATCGCGCCCCGCCCCGCCGAACCGCATTACCAGAGCCTGTCGTACAACCCGCTCAACGGCGGAATCGCCCGCCATTTCGTGCCCTTCGCCCCGGAAGCCACCACGCACCCGTGCCTGCTGGGCCTGCTGCGCGATGCCGAGGCGCTGTTCGCGCGGTCCGCGCCGGGCGCGCGCTGGCATGTCGAGGCGCACCAGTTCCGCATCCTGGCGGGAAGCGAGAACGCCGGCCTGCCTACGCCCGAGGGGCTGCACCGCGACGGCGTGGACCGGGTGCTGGTGCAACTGGTGGCGCGGCACAATGTGATCGGCGGCGTCACCCGCATCACCGATCCGGCGGGCAGGACGCTGGACCGGACCACGCTTACCGTACCCGGTGATCTCTACCTGCTCGACGACCGGCGCGTGATGCACGAGGTTTCGCCGGTGCGGCCCGAAGACCCCGCCCGGCCGGGCTGGCGCGACGTGCTGGTGGTCACGTTCCGTCGGCGGGATTGACCGCGCCGGCAAAGCCCAGCGGCAGCGCGGTGGTGCTTTTCACGTCCTCCAGGATGATGCTGGAACGCGCGGTCGCCACTTCGGGAGACCCGAGAATCTGCCGCGTCAGCAAATGGTTGAACGAGGCGAGATCGCGCGTGGCGACCTTCAGGATCATGTCGGCCTCGCCGGTCAGCTTCTGGCATTCCAGCACTTCGTCCAGCTCCAGCACCCGCGCGCGGAACGCCTCCGCCGCCGCGATCCCGTGGCTGTTCATGGTGAGCAGGATATAGGCGGAAATGCCCACCCCCAGCCGCCCGGCATCGAGCGCGGCATGGACCCCGCGAATATAGCCCGCCTTGCGCAGCTGCTGCATCCGGCGCGAGCATTGCGACGCGGAGAGATGGACGACCTGGCTCATCTCCACCGGGCCGATATCGCCCTTCTGCTGGAGGATCGCGAGAATCTTGAGATCGAAACGGTCGAGCACGGGCAAGTTCCTGCTGGCACGGACGGTGCCTCAAATCGCCCTATAACGCATCATGTGTGCATTTCACTCCTGAAATCGCGCAAGAATGCACGCCCTTTGAGCACGATCAGCGCTAGACTGTGCGCCACATTCTCAATGCATGCTGGGGAGAGCCATGGCTGACCTGTTCGAAAACCCGCTGGGCCTCGACGGTTTCGAGTTCATCGAATTTTCCGCGCCCGAAAAGGGCGTGCTGGAACCCGTTTTCGCCGCGATGGGCTTCATCCGAGTCGCGCGGCACCGGTCCAAGGACGTGCAACTGTGGCGGCAGGGCGATATCAACCTGATCGCCAATTACGAACCGCGCAGCCCCGCCGCCTATTTCGCCGCCGAACACGGCCCTTCGGCCTGCGGCATGGGCTGGCGCGTGCGCGATGCGGCGAAAGCCTATGCCGAGGCGCTCGAACGCGGCGCGGAACCGGTCGAGGTGCGCACCGGCCCGATGGAACTGCGCCTGCCGGCGTTCCGCGGCATCGGCGGCTCGATCGTCTACCTGATCGACCGCTATGGCGATGCCCTGTCGATCTACGACATCGACTTCGTCTACGAGGAGGGCGTGGATCGCCATCCGGCCGGCGCGGGCCTGAAGCTGATCGATCACCTGACGCACAACGTCTATGGCGGGCGCATGGCGCACTGGGCAGCGTTCTACGAGCGCATCGCCGGTTTCCGCGAGATCCGCTATTTCGACATCAAGGGCGAATATACCGGCCTCACCAGCAAGGCGATGACCGCGCCCGACGGCAAGATCCGCATCCCGCTGAACGAGGAAGGGAAGGCCGGCGGCGGCCAGATCGAGGAATTCCTGCGCGCCTACAACGGCGAGGGCATCCAGCACATCGCCTTTGCCTGCGACGATCTGCTGGCGACGTGGGACAGGCTCAAGGCCAGCGGCACCCCGTTCATGACCGCCCCGCCCGCCACCTACTACGAGATGCTGGCCGAGCGCCTGCCCGGCCATGGCGAGCCGGTGGACCAGCTCCAGGCACGCGGCATCCTGCTCGACGGGTCGACCGTCAACGGCGATCCGCGCCTGCTGCTGCAGATATTCTCGGAAACGATGATCGGCCCGGTGTTCTTCGAATTCATCCAGCGCAAGCGCGACGAAGGCTTTGGCGAAGGCAACTTCACCGCGCTGTTCGAATCGATGGAACGCGACCAGATGCGCCGGGGCGCGCTGCAGGCGGAGCCGGCGCAATGACCGCGCCGCGCCTCAGCCGCATCCACCACGTCGCCTACCGCTGCAACGATGCCAAGGCGACCGTGGAATGGTACGAGCGCGTGCTCGGCATGACCTACACCACCGCCTTCGCGGAAGACCATGTGCCATCGACCGGGGCCTACGATCCCTACATGCACGTGTTCCTCGATTGCGGCGGCGGCAACGTGGTGGCCTTCTTCGAACTGCCCGAACAGCCCGCGATGGGCCGCGATCCCCACACGCCGGCCTGGGTGCAGCACCTGGCCTTCGAGGTGGAGGACGAAGCCGCGCTGCTGGCAGCCAAGGTGCATATCGAGGCGCAGGGCATCGACGTGCTGGGGCCGACCTGGCACGGCATCTTCAAGTCGATCTATTTCTTCGATCCCAACGGGCACCGGCTGGAACTGGCGTGCAACATCGGCACGCCCGAACAGTACGCCGAACTGAAGACGCTGGCCCCGGTCATGCTCGAGGAATGGAGCCGGACGAAGCGCGCCCCGCGCCATGCCGCCTGGCTGCATGCGGAGCCGAAGGACGCATGAGCATCGACCACACGCACAATCCGCAGGCATCGAGCTGGGTGCCGGGGGCGGACGACCATGCCGAATTCCCGGTCCAGAACCTGCCGCTGGGCATCTTCTCGACCGGCGGCGGCCCCGCGCGTGCCGGCACCGCCATCGGCGATTGCGTGCTGGACCTTGCTGCCATGGCGGAACAGGGCCTGCTGCCGCCGGCCGTAGTGCCGGCATTGGGGCAGGCCACGCTCAACGCGCTGTTCGCCCTGCCCGCCGACGACCGGCTGGCGCTGCGCCACGCGTTGTTCGCGTGCCTGACTTCCGACCGGTTCCGCGTGCGGCTGGACCCACTGCTGCACCGCGCGGAAGACTGCGCGTTGCACCTGCCGTTCCACATCGGCGACTACACCGATTTCTACGTCGGCATTCATCACGCCACCAACATCGGCAAACTGTTCCGGCCCGACAATCCGCTGCTGCCCAACTATCGCCACGTGCCGATCGGCTATCACGGCCGTGCCTCGTCCGTGCGGGTCTCGGGCACCACGCTGCTGCGCCCCAAGGGCCAGCTCAAGGCGCCCGATGCCGAAGCGCCGGTGTTCGCGCCATCGCAGCGGCTCGACTACGAGCTGGAGCTGGGCGTGTGGATCGCGGGCGACAACGCGCTGGGCGAACCGGTGCCCATCGCAGATGCTTGGAGCCGGATCGGCGGGCTGACCCTGCTCAACGACTGGTCGGCGCGCGACATCCAGGCGTGGGAGTACCAGCCGCTCGGACCGTTCCTCGCCAAGAACTTCCTCACCACGGTATCTCCGTGGGTGGTGACGGCCGAGGCGCTGGCCCCGTTCCGCGTGGCCCAGCAACCCCGGCCGGAAGGTGATCCGCAGCCGCTGCCCTACCTGGTCGATGCCGCGGACGCCGAAGCCGGCGCGCTCGCACTGGACCTCGAAGTCACGCTCGCCAGCGCGGCGATGCGCGATGCCGGCCTGTCGCCGCTCCGCCTGAGCCACGGCCCTGCGACGAACATGTACTGGACCGTGGCGCAGATGGTGACGCACCATACCTCCAACGGCTGCGATCTCCATGCCGGCGACCTGCTGGGCACCGGCACGATTTCCGGCCCGGCGCGCGATAGCTTCGGCAGCCTGATGGAGCTTTCGGGCGGCGGGCGCGAACCGGTCACGCTGCCGGGCGGCGAAACGCGCTGCTTCCTCGAGGACGGCGACCAGCTCACCCTGTCCGCGCGGGCGGTGCGCGACGGGTTCCGCAAGATCGGCTTCGGTCCCTGCACCGGCACCGTCCAGCCGGCGCGATGACGCTGCAACTCCACGGTTACTGGCGCTCCACCGCCAGCTACCGCGTGCGGATCGCGCTGGCGCTGAAAGGCGTGGGCCACGAACAGGTGACGCACGACCTGCGCACCGGCGCGCAACGCGCGCCCGCGTTCCTCGCGCTCAACCCGCAAGGGCTGGTGCCCGCGCTGGAGCTCGATGGCGAAAGGGAGGGCGAAGCCGCCGTCCTCACCCAGTCGCTCGCCATTCTCGAATGGCTGGACGAAGCCTATCCGCACACGCCGCTGCTGCCGCGCGATGCCCTGGGCCGCGCCACGGTGCGGGCGATGGCAGGGCTGGTCTGCTGCGACATCCACCCGCTCAACAACCTGCGCGTGCTGCAAGCGCTGCGGCGGGACTTTCAGGCAAGCGAGGCGCAAGTCTCGGCGTGGATCGCGCGCTGGATCGGCACGGGCTTCGACGCGCTGGAAGTTCTGATCGCGCGCCACGGCGGCGATTTCGCCTTCGGCGATGCCGCGACCATGGCCGATTGCTGCCTGATCCCGCAGGTCTATTCCGCTCAACGGTTTGGTATCGACCTTGCGCCCTGGCCGGCCATCGCGCGGATTGCCGCGCGTTGCGAGGCCCTGGAGCCTTTCCGACGCGCCCACCCTGCGCAGCAACCCGACGCGGATTGAGCAAGTTTGATAGATAAGTTCTATTGAATCTCCAATTTCAATCAGTTGGAGTTGTTTGATTGAAAAGCCCATCTTCGGTGCATGACAGCTTTTCTTTCCGCTCGCACCCACGCGCCCGGCCTTCTGGTCTGCGGGGCGGTGGCGCTGGGCGCGCTCGCTCTTGAGCGGCTTGAAGTCCGCGTTGCCGGCCATGCCTGGGTGGAAGCCCTGGTCCTGGCGATTCTGGCCGGCACCGCGGTCCGCACGCTGTGGACGCCGCCCGCGCGGTTCGCATGCGGCATCCAGTGGGCCGCCAAGGGCCTGCTCGAATGCGCGGTGGCGCTGATGGGCGTGACGATCAGCTTCGCCACGATCGCCGCCGCCGGGCTGCCGTTGCTCGCCGGTATCGTCGCTATCGTGTTTGGCGCGATCGCTGCCAGCTTCCTGCTCGGCCGCGCGTTCGGACTGCCGCCCAAGATGGCGGTGCTCGTCGCCTGCGGTAACGCGATCTGCGGCAATTCCGCCATCGCCGCCGTCGCGCCGGTAATTGATGCCGAAAGCGACGACGTGGCCACGGCGATCGCCTTCACCGCCGTGCTGGGCGTGGCCGTGGTGATCGCGCTGCCGATCGTGGCACACGCGCTGCACCTGAGCGCCGCCGCCGGGGGAACGCTGGCCGGCCTGACCGTCTATGCCGTGCCGCAGGTGCTGGCCGCCGCAGGCCCGCTCGGCCCCTCCGCCGTGCAGACCGGCACCCTGGTCAAGCTGGTGCGCGTGCTGATGCTGGGACCGGTCGTCGCCTGCCTGTCGGTGCTCAAGGCGCATCAGGCCGAAGAAGCGGAAGCCGCCGCGGTCCGGACTCCGGGGCTCCGCCATGGCTTGCTACATTTCCTGCCGCCGTTCATCCTTGTGTTCCTGGCGCTGGCGGCGCTCCGTTCGCTGGGCCTCGTCCCCGTGGCGATGATCGCCCCGGCGCACGAGGCCAGCGTGTTCCTGACGATCCTCGCCATGGCGGCGCTGGGCCTTGGCGTCGACCTGCGGAGCGTTACCGCCGCCGGCCCGCGCGTGGTAACGGTGGTTACGCTGTCGCTGCTGCTGCTCGGCCTGGCCGCGCTGGCGGTGCTGCGGCTGACCGGCCTGGCCTGAATCAGAAAACCTGAACGGGGGCCGGAAGGAGAAGAAACGATGAACCAGTTCGATTCGATGCTGGCCACGCGGCTCGGCCGGCGACGGCTGCTGCAAGGCGGCGCGGCGCTGGGCGCGGGCGCGCTGGCCGCCCCGGCGTTCGCGGCCGACGGCACGGTCGACCTCCACCTGCCGGGCGGCCCGTCCACGCGGCCGATGACCACGGCGTTCCCGGGCAAGGGGCCGATGATCCTGCAGCGGATGCGGCCGCCGCTGCTCGAAACCCCGCTCTCGGTATTCGATGGCGATGTTTTCACCCCCAACGACCGGTTCTTCGTGCGCTGGCACTGGGCGGACATTCCGACGACGGTGGACGTCAACGCCTTCCGCCTTGCCGTGCGGGGGGAAGTGGCGAAACCGCTTTCACTGACGCTGGCGGACATCCTGCGCCTGCCGCGCTTCGAGATCGCGGCGATCAACCAGTGTTCGGGCAATTCGCGCGGGCTGTTCCAGCCGCGCGTGCCCGGCGCGCAATGGGCGCATGGGGCCATGGGCAACGCGCTGTGGACCGGCGTCCGCCTGCGCGACGTGCTCGATCTTGCGGGCGTGCGCCCCGGTGCGGTGGCGGTGCGCTTCGGCGCCATGGACCAGCCGCTGGTGCCCGAAGCCCCGGATTTCTCCAAATCGCTCGACCTCGACCACGCGCGCGATGGAGAAGTGATGATCGCCTTCGCCATGAACGGGGAGCAGTTGCCGCTGCTCAACGGCTTCCCGCTGCGGCTGGTGGTGCCGGGCTGGTATTCGACCTACTGGGTCAAGATGCTCAACGACATCGAGGTGCTGGCCACGCCCGATACCGGGTACTGGATGGCCAAGGCCTACAAGATTCCGGACACGCCCGGCGCCAATGTCGCCCCCGGCAGTTCCGGCTTCCCGACCACGCCGATCAACCGCATGGTCGCGCGCAGCTGGATCACCAGCCTGGCCGAAGGGCAGAGAGTGCCCTGGTCGCCGACGATCGCGGTGGGCGGCATCGCCATGGGCGGCGATTGCGGCGTCGCCCGCGTCGATGTCTCGGCCGATGGGGGCAAGACCTGGCTCCCCGCCACATTGGGGCCGGACAAGGGCAAGTACGGCTTCCGCCGCTGGGATGCGCGGGTGCCGGTCAGCGCGCCGGGCATGGTCGCGCTCATGGCCCGCTGCACCAGCGACAAGGGCGAGACACAACCGCTGCAGCCGATCTGGAACCCCGGCGGCTTCATGCGCGCCAATGTCGAAACGACCACGATCATGGTGACCGCATGATGCGCTGCCTGCCCACGTTCGCACTTCTCGCCGCGCTCGCCTCCGCCACGCTCGCCGTGTCCGCCGCCGGCGCGCGCAAGCCGGAGCCGGCGCCCGCGCGCGTCACCGCCAACGGCTTCACGCTGACTTCCAGCGCCATCGAACTGCCGGTGGAGGAGCCGTTCTTCCCGGACAGCCCGGATGGCGGGCCGAAAGCGGACACGATCAACGCCGATTGCACCGCCTGCCATTCGGCCAGCATGACGCTGACCCAACCCGCGCTCTCGCCCGAAGCCTGGGCCGGCGTGGTCCACAAGATGCGCGACGTCTATCACGCGCCGGTGCCGGAGGAGGACGTGCCCGCGATCCTCGCCTATCTGGCGCACCTTTCCCCGAAAGCAGCACCCGTCAGGGAATGACGATCAGGGAATGACGCGCCCCAGCCGGTCTTCCAGCAGGTCGATCATGCCCTTGACCTTGGGCACCAGCTGGCGGCGTTGCGGATAGACCGCCCAGACGGGCTCGGGCGCGTCGCGATAGCGGTCGAGCAGCGTGACCAGCCGCCCGGCGGCGATATGATCGCGGACGTAGAACGCGGGCAGCTGGCACACGCCCATGCCCGCCACCGCCGCCTCCACCACCGCCGCGCCGCTGTTGCAATGCAGCCGGCCGGTGGGCACGAACGTCAGCCGCCGGCCGTTTTCCACGAAATGCCAGGTGGCGTTGGTGCCGATCAGGCAGTCGTGCGCTTCGAGATCCTGCCAGCGCGCCGGCGCGCCCTTGCGCGCGACATAGGCCGGCGCGGTGCAGAGGTCGGACGAGCGGCTGGCGATCTGCCGCGCCGCCAGCCGGTTATCCGCAGGATGGCCGGTGCGGATGCCGATGTCGAAGCCTTCCGCGATCAGATCGACCACACGGTTGGTCAGTTCCACGGTCGCGGTGATGCCGGGATGGCGCTCCAGGAACTCGGTGACCACCGGCGCGACGAAGCGTTCGCCCATCGAGATCGAGCAGGTGATGCGGATTTCGCCCTGCATCTCGCCCTGCCGGGTCAGGTATTGCAGCGCCTCGTCGCGTTCTTCGACCAGCCGGCGGCCCTGCTCCACGAAGGCGCGGCCCACCGGCGTCAGCGTGACGGTGCGCGTGGTGCGGTCGAACAGGCGCGCGCCCACTTTCGCCTCCAGCCGCGCCACCGCCCGGCTGACGTGCGAGGTGGACGCCCCCAGGCGCCTGGCCGCCGCCACGAAGCTGCCGGAATCGGCAATCGCGACGATCTCTTCGAAGCCGTCCCACTTGGACAATCGATTATCCCATGCTAGCAATAGAATAAACCAGAACCACGTATTTATCGCACGGCTGGTCCAATGTTAAGGGCGGCCGTCCCATTTCCTGGAGGATGCCCTCATGAAGACCCGCGCCGCCGTTGCCTTTGCGCCCAAGCAGCCGCTCGAGATTGTGGAACTGGACCTCGAAGGCCCCAAGGCGGGCGAGGTTCTGGTCGAGATCATGGCGACCGGCGTGTGCCACACCGACGCCTATACGCTCGACGGGTTCGACAGCGAGGGCATCTTCCCCAGCGTGCTGGGCCACGAAGGCGCGGGCATCGTGCGCGAGGTCGGCCCCGGCGTGACCAGCGTGAAGCCGGGCGATCACGTGATCCCGCTCTACACCCCCGAATGCCGCCAGTGTAAGTCGTGCCTTTCGGGCAAGACCAACCTGTGCACCGCGATCCGCGCCACGCAGGGCCAGGGCCTGATGCCCGACGGCACCAGCCGCTTTTCCTACAAGGGCCAGACCATCTTCCACTACATGGGCTGCAGCACCTTCTCGAACTTCACCGTCCTGCCCGAGATCGCGGTGGCGAAGATCCGCGAGGATGCGCCGTTCCAGTCCGCCTGCTACATCGGCTGCGGCGTGACGACCGGCGTCGGCGCCGTGGTCAACACCGCCAAGGTCCAGGTGGGGGACAACGTCGTGGTCTTCGGCCTCGGCGGCATCGGCCTCAACGTCATCCAGGGCGCGCGCCTTGCCGGGGCCAACAAGATCATCGGCGTCGACATCAACCCCGATCGCGAGGAATGGGGCCGCAAGTTCGGCATGACCGACTTCCTCAACAGCAAGGGCCTGAGCCGCGAGGAAACCGTCGCCAAGGTGGTCGAGCTGACCGACGGCGGCGCCGACTACACCTTCGACGCCACCGGCAACACCGAGGTGATGCGGACCGCGCTCGAAGCCTGCCATCGCGGCTGGGGCACCAGCATCATCATCGGCGTGGCCGAGGCGGGCAAGGAAATCAGCACCCGCCCGTTCCAGCTGGTGACGGGCCGCAACTGGCGCGGCACCGCGTTCGGCGGGGCCAAGGGCCGTACCGACGTGCCCAAGATCGTCGACATGTACATGACCGGCAAGATCGAGATCGACCCGATGATCACGCACGTCATGGGCCTGGAAGAGATCAACACCGCGTTCGACCTGATGCACGCGGGCAAGTCGATCCGCTCGGTCGTGGTGTTCTGAAGCACGCTATCGCGCTTCTCCCGCCAGCGGGAGAGGCGCCTGTTCCTTGCCCTGGGGCACGATGACCTGATCGTGCCCACTTCTCGTCATTGCGAGCGGCACGCGAAGCAATCCAGAGTCCCGTGTGCGGCCCTGGATTGCCGCGGGGCTGCGCCCCTCGCAATGACGCTTCAAGGCAAGGCCATCCGCGTCTACGAAGCGCGCGTGAAATCCGGCCTGCGGCGTTCGAGGAACGCCGCAACGCCTTCCCGGCCTTCCGCGCCGGAGCCCGCCGCCGCGATCGAATCCGCCTCCACCGCCAGATGCGCGGCAAGATCGCGCGTCGAACTGTCCAGCAGCAGCGCGCGGGCGGCGCCCAGCGCCCGCACCGGCGCAGCGGCCAGCCGTACCGCCATCGCCTGCCCTTCTGCTGCGAGATCGGCATCGGGCACCACACGCGTCACCAACCCCAGCCGCGCTGCCTCTTCCGCGCCGACGCGGCGGTTGGTGAGAATCATCTCCTGCGCCACGCGCAGGCCCGCCACGCGCGGCAGCAGCCAGCTCATGCCCCCATCGGGGGTCAGGCCGATGCCGGAATAGGCCGCGGTGAAATGCGCGGCTTCGCCCGCCAGCACCACATCGCCCAGCAGCGCCAGGCTGAGGCCCGCGCCCGCCGCCGGGCCGTGAACCAGCGTCAACAGGGGCTTGTCCATCCGCGCCAGCACCAGCACCGCCTCGTGCAGCGCGCTCGCCAGTTCGTGCAGGAAAGCGCCCGCGCGATCGCCGGCGGCGGCGAAAGAGGCGATGTCCCCGCCCGCGCAGAACAGGCGGCCGTTGCCCGCCAGCACCACGCAGCGCACCGCCGGATCGCCCGCGCAGTCGCGCGCCGCGGCATCCAGCGCGCGCGCCAGATCCATGTCGATGGCGTTGCCCTGATCGGGCCGGTTGAGCGTGATCGTGGCGACACCGCCATCACGGGTGAGCAGGACGGGGTTCATGCGCAGGCCTCCATCGCTTCGCGCGCCAGCGCCGCCAGCCGGGGGAAGGCTTCCGCCCGTTCCCGCGCGTGGGCGCTGTTGGCGGTGCCGCGCAGCACGCGGCCCTTGATGCCGTGAAAGATCGCGGCCAGCCGGAAGAAATTGAACGCGATATAGAAATCCCAGTCCGGAATCCCCGCGCGCCCGGTGCGGTGGCAATAGGCGGCGATGTAATCCGCCTCGGTCGGCAGGCCCAGCGGCACCGGATCGGCCCCGCCCAGCCCGGCGACGATGTCCGGCGGCATCCGGTACATCGTGGCGTGATAGGCGAAGTCCGACAGCGGATTGCCCAGCGTCGACAGCTCCCAGTCGAGCACCGCAACCACGCGCGGTTCGGTGGGATGGAAGATCATGTTGTCGCAGCGGAAATCGCCGTGGGTCACACGGCTTTCGTCGCCCGGCGGAATGTGCGCGGGCAGCCAGGCGACCAGCGCGTCCATGTCCGCGTTGCGGCCGGCCAGCTCGTCCTCAAGATACTGCTTCGTCCAGCGCCCGATCTGCCGTTCGAAGAAATTGCCGGGCCGGCCAAAGTCGCCCAGGCCCACCGCCGCGGGATCGACCGCGTGCAGCGCGGCGATCGTGGCGTTCATGGCATCGTAGTAGGCGGCGCGCTCGCCCTGCGGCACGTCGGGAAAACGCGCATCCCAGAAGATGCGGCCATCGACCATCGCCATGACGTAGAACGCGCTGCCGATCGCGCCATCGTCCTCGCACACGCCCAGCACCGGCGGCACCGGCACCGGCGTCGGCCCCAGAGCGGTCAGCACGCGCGCCTCGCGCAGCACGTCGTGCGCGCCTTTCAGCAGCGGCCCCGGCGGCTTGCGGCGCAGCACATAGCGCGCGCCCGGCGTAGACAGGCGATAGGTGGGGTTCGACTGGCCGCCATTGAACTGCGCCACCTCCAGCGGCCCGGCGAAGCCCGCGACATGCGCCGCCATCCACCGCGCCAGCGCGGCTTCGTCGAACGCGACGCGAACCTCGCCCGCGCCGGCGTTGGCCCCGCCGGCGTTGTCGACCGCCCCTTCAGCCGCCATGGCTGTGCCGCCAGTCGCGCTTGACCTTCTTGGCCAGGCTCCACTTGTGGACCTCGGTCGGGCCGTCATAGATGCGGAAGGCGCGCACTTCGCGGAAGATCTGCTCGACGATGGTCTTGTCGGTAACGCCGGTGCCGCCCATCACCTGCACGCAACGATCAGCGATGCGCATCAGCGCCTCGGACACCGCCACCTTGGCCATCGAGCTTTCGACGGTGCCGAGCGAGCCGGTATCGAGCACGGCGGCGCACCAGTCGATCATCAGTTCGGCCTGCTTCAGATCGATCATGTTCTCGGCCAGCATGAAGCCCACGCCTTCGTGATCGATCAGCTGCTTGCCGAAGGCCATGCGCCGGTTGGCATAATCCACCGCGATCTCGTTGGCGCGGATGCACCCGCCCAGCCAGCGCATGCAGTGCGACAGGCGCGCCGGGCTGAGCCGCACCTGAGCATACTTAAAGCCTTCGCCCGCATCGCCCAGCATCTGGTCGGCGGGGATGCGCAAGTTGTCGATGGTGACCGTGGCATGGCCGCCCGGCATCGAGCTGTCGATGGTGTTGGGCACGTGATCGATGCGGATCGCGGGATCGGGCAGGTCCACCAGGAACATGCACGCGCCGCCCTGCGAATCCGGATCAACCGACTTCGCCATGACGATGCCCACTTTCGCGCCTTCGGCACCGGTGATGAACGCCTTGCGCCCGTTCACCACCCAGTGGTTGCCATCGCGCCGGCACGTGGTCTGCATCATCGAGGGATCGGACCCGGCGCCGCCTTCGTCGGACGGCTCGGTCATGAAGAAGGCCGAACGCACGCGCCCTTCGACCAGCGGCGCCAGGAAGCGCGCCTTGAGATCGGCGCTACCGACATGGCCCAGCAGGTACATGTTCCCCTCGTCGGGCGCCTGGGTGTTGCAGGCCAGCATCCCCAGCGGCGAAAGGCCCGACGCGATCAGGATCACGGCGGTTTCGCGCTGGTTGAAATGGCTGCCATCGGGGCGGATATGGGGGGTGAGGACGCCCGCCGCGCGCGCCTTCTCGCGCAGTTCCATGACCAGCTCGTCGGTCGGCGCGCCATGATGGTCGCGGCGCGGGTCCTGTTCATAGGGAACCACGGTTTCGCGGACGAAGGCTTCCACCTTCGCCGCCATGTCGAGCGCTTCGCGGCTGATCGTCATCGTATCCTCACCCCCTGTTGCATACTCACCCGTGTTTGGTCTTAGCGTGGCGCCATGCGGATCGCGCCGTCCAGGCGGATGGTCTCGCCGTTCAGCATCGGGTTGGTAACGATGCTTTCGACCATCTGCGCATATTCGTCGGGCTGGCCAAGCCGGTTCGGGAACGGCACCTGCTTGCCCAGCGAATCCTGCGCGTCCTGCGGCAGCGAGGCCAGCAGCGGCGTCCAGAAGATGCCCGGGGCGATCGTCATCACGCGGATGCCGCTGCGGGCGAGTTCGCGCGCGATCGGCAGCGTCATGCCGACGATGCCGCCCTTGGAGGCGGAATAGGCGGCCTGCCCGATCTGCCCGTCAAACGCGGCGACCGAGGCGGTGTTGACGATCACGCCGCGCTCTTCCGGCCCCACCGTTTCGGCATCGTGGATGCGCGCGGCGAACTTCGACAGCACGTTGAAGCTGCCGATCAGGTTGATCTGGATGATCTTCGCGAAATCGGCGAGCGGCAGCGCCTTGCCATCGCGGCCGATCACCTTGGCGGGCGGGCCGATGCCGGCGCAGTTGACGCAGATGCGCGCCTTGCCGTTGACTGCCTCGGCTTCGAGGATCGCGTTCTCGACCGCCGCTTCGTCGGTCACGTTGACGGGGAAGAACGTTGCGCCGATTTCGGCCGCGTGCTTCGCGCCCAAGTCGGCGTTGAGATCGAAGATCGCAACCTTCGCGCCAGCCTTCGCCAACCGCGCCGCGGTGGCGCCGCCCAGACCCGATGCGCCGCCGGTGACGATGGCGGCCACTCCCTTGATTTCCATGCTTCCCGCTCCTTCAGCGATATTCCGTTGAACTTACAGCGCGCGGGCGATGACCATGCGCTGGATATCGGACGTGCCTTCGTAGATCTGGCACACACGCACATCGCGGTAGATCCGCGCGATGCCGAATTCCTCAAGATAGCCATAGCCGCCCAGCGTCTGCAGTGCGCCGGTCACCACCGCCTCGGCCGTCTCCGACGCCACCAGCTTCGCCATCGAGGCTTCCTTGAGGCAGGATTGCCCGGTATCCTTGCCGGCATCCTTGACCGCCGCCGCATGGAGCACGAGCTGGCGCGCCGCTTCCAGCCGGGCGGCCAGATCGGCGAGACGGAAGCCCACCGCCTGGTGCTGGATGATCGGCTGGCCGAAGCTCTTGCGCTCCTTGGCATAGTCCACCGCGATCTCCAGCGCCGCCTGCGCCATGCCGATGCATTGCGCGGCGATGCCGATGCGGCCCGCTTCCAGGTTGGACAGCGCGATCGCATAGCCCGTGCCGGCCTCGCCCAGCATCAGGTCATCGGGCACGAACAGGTTGTCGAAACGGATGGCGCAGGTATCGGACGCGCGCTGGCCCAGCTTGTGCTCCACCTTGTCCACCACGTAGCCGGCGCTGTCGGTCGGCACGAGGAAGGCCGAGAGGCCGCGCTTGCCGGCATCGGGATCGGTCACCGCGAACACGATCGCCAGGCTGGCGATGCGGCCGGAAGAGATGAACTGCTTCGCCCCGTCCAGCACATAGCCGCCCTCCACCTTGCGGGCGCGGGTGCGGATGGCCGATGCGTCGGAACCCGCATCCGCCTCGGTCAGCGCGAAGGCGCCGATCGCCTTGCCGCCCACCAGATCCGGCAGGAAACGCGCCTGCTGCGCCGGCGTGCCATAGCGCAGCAGCGCGGACACGATCAGGCTGTTCTGGATCGACAGGATCGTCGACAGCGCGCCATCGGCCGCCGCGATCTCGATCAGCGCGGCGGCATAGGACACGTAATCGAGCCCGGCCCCGCCAATCTCTTCGGGCGCGGTCATGCCGGTCAGCCCCATCTCGGCCAGCGCGGCGAACAGGTCCGGCGGATAGCCGCCGGCCGCTTCATAGGCCGCCGCGTTCGGCCGGATCTGCTCCTGCGCGAAATCACGCACCATGTCGCGCACGGCGGCCTGGGTTTCCGTCAGAATCATGAAACTCACCGGTTGATTATCTACTGATGAGTAACTTGCATTCCCGTGGGTTTTTTGTCAACACGGGGGGCGACAGACCGGACCCCGCCTTGACCCCCATTTCCTCGCCTTTCCAGACCCCTGAACAGCGCCAGGCTGATCGCGCCGCCAAGCGCGACGCGGTGCTGCGCGCGGCGGTGCGGATGTTCAACGAGAAGGGCTTCCACCAGACCTCGCTCGATGACGTGGCGGCGCGGCTCGGCATCTCCAAGCCGACCATCTACCACTACCTTGGCAACAAGGATCAGGTGCTGCTCGAATGCGTATCGCGCGGGCTGGGCCAGATCATCGAGGCGGCGGCGGAGGCGCGCCAGGAAGCGGGCACGGGCGCGGACCGGCTGGCATGGTTCCTGCGCCGCTATGCCCAGATCAACATGGACGATTTCGGCCGCTGCGTGATCCGCACCGGCGACGAGGCGCTGGCGAGTGAAAGCCAGCAGCAGTTCCGCGCGCTCAAGCGCCGGATCGACAACGCCCTGCGCGAACTGATCGGCGAGGCGATCGCCGACGGCTCGCTGGCGCCGACCGATCCCAAGCTGCTGGCCTTCACCATCGCGGGCGCGCTCAACTGGCCCGCGCGCTGGCACGATCCCGATGGCGAGCACGCGCCGGCGGACCTTGCCGAGTATCTCGTCACCAACCTGGCGCGCGGCTACCTGCCACGCTGAAGCGCGCGACGGGACTTCCGGCTTTCCATGCATACGTAGTGTGATTGCGCCGGCCCCGCGCCACAGGCTAGATCCGGCGAAAGCCCGGCCCATGAAAACGCCGGCATGGAGAGGATTTTATGAGCATTGCCAGCATCGCGCTCCCCCGCATCCTGCGCATCGGCGGCGGCGCATCGCGCCAGTTGCCCGATGTGCTGGCCACGCTGGGCCTGTCCCGCCCACTGATCGTGACGGATGCCTTCCTGGTCGGACAGGGCCGCGTGGAAACGCTGCAAGGCAGCCTGAAAGCTGCCGGCATCGCCAGCCGCGTCTTCGACGGGACCGTTCCCGATCCGACCGTCGCCTCGATCGAGGCCGGCCTCGCCTTCCTGCGCGAAGGCGATCACGATTGCGTGGTCGGCTTCGGCGGGGGCAGCCCGCTCGACAGCGCGAAGGCCATCGCCATGCTCGCGCGCCACGGCGGAGCCATGGCCGACTACAAGGCGCCGCACGTGCAGGACGAACCCGGCCTGCCCGTGATCGCCATCCCGACCACCGCCGGCACCGGATCGGAAGCGACGCGCGTCACCGTCATCACCGACGAAGCCACAGACGAGAAGATGATGTGCCCCGGCCTTGCCTACCTGCCCGTGGCGGCGCTGGTTGACTACGAACTGACCTTCACCAAGCCGCGCCGGCTGACCGCCGATACCGGGATCGATTCGCTGACTCACGCGATCGAGGCCTATGTCTCGAAGCGCGCCAGCCCGTTCACCGATGGCATGGCGCTGCTGGCGATGCGCGCGATCGCGCCCAACCTGCGCCGCGCCTGCGACGATCCCGATGACCGCGCAGCGCGCGAGGCGCTGATGCTGGGCGCGACGCAGGCGGGCATCGCCTTCACCAACGCCTCGGTCGCGCTCGTACACGGCATGAGCCGGCCGATCGGCGCGCATTTCCATGTGCCGCACGGCCTTTCCAACGCCATGCTGCTGCCCACGGTGACGGCGTGGTCCGCCCCCGCCGCGCTGGCGCGCTATGCCGAATGCGCCCGCGCCATGGGCGTGGCCGACGCGCGCGAGGGCGATCAGGGCGCGGTGGCGCGGCTGCTGGAGGAACTGGGCGCGCTCAACCGCGATCTCGGCGTGCCGGGGCCAGCCGCCTGGGGCATCGACGCCGCCCGCTGGCAGGGCCTGATCCCGACGATGTGCGAACAGGCGATCGCCTCGGGATCGCCCGCCAACAACCCGCGCGTGCCCGATGCGGCCGAGATGGCGGAACTCTACGCCCGCGTCTGGGACGGTTAGCGGCCCCGGGGCCTCACGTTTCTTCCTCGTCCGCCGGCTCCGTGCGCACACGGCCCTTGAAGCCTTGGGCGATCACGTACCATTCCGAGGAATCCTTGCGGCTCGCGGGCGGCTTGGCGTGCTTTACCGTGGTGAAATTGCGCTTGAGCAGGCCCAGCAGTTGCGTGTCCGTGCCACCGGCGAAGACCTTGGCGACGAACGCCCCGCCCGGCGCCAGCGTGGCGATGGCGAAATCGACCGCCGTCTCGACCAGCCCCATCGTGCGCAGGTGGTCGGTCTGCTTGTGCCCCACGGTGTTGGCCGCCATGTCCGACAATACCAGGTCCGGTTCGCCATCGAGCGCGCCTTCGAGCGCCGCCGGCGCCTCGTCGGCCATGAAATCCATCTGGAAGATGGTCACGCCGTCGATCGGATCGGTTGGCAGCAGGTCGATCCCGACGATCTTCGCCGCCGGCGCCTTCTGCCGCACGATCTGGCTCCACCCGCCCGGCGCGATGCCCAGGTCCACCACGCGGCGCACGCCCCGCAGCAGGCCGAACCTGGTATCGAGTTCGGCCAGCTTGTAGGCGGCGCGGCTGCGATAGCCATCGGCCTTGGCCTGCTTCACATAGGGGTCGTTGATCTGGCGCGACAGCCAGCGCGCCGAAGAGGCGGTGCGCTTCTTGGCCGTGCGCAGTCTTTCGCCCGGATCGCGTCCAGACCGGCTCATGGCCTATCTCCTGTTATCTGGTCGCCTGTTATCTGGTCACCGGTCATTTGCGCGCCCGCTTTCCGGCGGATCGCGCGCAGCGCCTCGCGGCTGCGCTCGGCTTCGCCGCCCGTCGCCATCAGGCTGCGCAGGATGCCTTCGCGGATGCCGCGATCGGCAATGCCCAGCCGCTCCGCCGGCCAGATGTCGAAAATCGATTCCAGGATCGCGCAGCCGGCCACCACCAGGTCGGAGCGCTCGCGCCCGATGCACGGCACCGCGATGCGCTCGGTGGGGCTGAGCGAGGACAGCCGGCGGCTGATCCCGCGCATCGATTCGACCGGCACGATCAGCCCGTCCACCGCGCGCCGGTCATATTGCGGCAGCTTCAGGTGCAGGCTGGCCAGCGTGGTTACCGTGCCGCTGGTGCCGAGCAGGCGGATCGCACCGCGCTCCAGCGCCGCCTTGCGCTCGCCCGCCACGCGTTCGGCAAAGGCGGCGAAGCCTTCGTCCACGCGCCGCCGCATCTCCGCGAAAGCGGCGGCGCGCGCCGCCGGCTCGTCGGAAATCGGGCCGATGCTCTCGGTCAGCGAAACGACGCCCCAGGGCACGCTCTGCCAGTCGAGGATGCGCGGCACCGGCTCGCCGGTATCGACCAGCACCATCTCGGTCGATCCGCCGCCGATGTCGAAGATCATCGCCGGGCCGTCGCCGTGTTCCAGCAGGATGTGGCAGCCCAGCACCGCCAGCCGCGCCTCTTCCTGCGCGGTGATGATGTTCAGCCGGATGCCGGTCTCGCTGTGCACGCGCTCGATGAATTCCGCGCCGTTGGTGGCGCGCCGGCACGCCTCGGTCGCCACCGAGCGGGCCAGGTGAACATTGCGCTTGCGCAGCTTTTCGGCGCAGATGTGCAGCGCGCCCAGCGCGCGGTCCATCGCCGCGTCGGAAAGGCGGCCGGACTGCGCCAGCCCTTCGCCCAGCCGCACCACGCGACTGAACGCGTCGATCACCACGAAATGATCGCCCGATGGCCGCGCGATCAGCAACCGGCAATTGTTGGTGCCGAGGTCGATCGCCGCATAGGCCTGGCGGTGAAAGGGCATGGGCCGGTTCCACAGCGGCCGCGCCTGCTGCGCCGATTCCTCCGGCAAGGCTGGTGTCTCGGGCGGGCGCAAGGCACCCTGTGGAACGCCGGCGGCTTTCGGTTGCGGAGACGAGGAACCGGCCAGAGCGTGCGGCGGAGGTCGTTGCCGCTTCTTGCTGCCGGAACGCGCCCCCTGCCCCGGGGCCGGCGGATTGATCTCCGCCATGTTTCAATTCGCTTATGTTTTCCCGCCTGCGTGATGCGTGGCGGGTACTTGACGGCCATGGTAACGGCACGAGGGACGCCCGGCAAGACCGCCGCGCCCGCATCGCGCGGAACGGCGCGCAAGGCCGCTTGACTTGCCGCCAGCCCCCCTCTAAGTGCGCCGCTCCATTGCCCGATCGTCTAATGGTAAGACTACGGACTCTGACTCCGTCAATCGAGGTTCGAATCCTCGTCGGGCATCCAAATTTCCGCAAAATATGTTGTATTCTCAATATTTTGCGGGATGAGGGTGAAATTCACCCCCACACTTTCCCCCACATCGCACCATGTTTGCAGGTGGTTGGTGACGAACGACGGCGAAGTGGTGCTCGACATCGCCCCGACCGGAATTGCATCGCACCGAATCATATTGCAGGGCAGAGCGACCGCCAGAAAAAGGGATAGCGGCAGAGCGTTGGCGCCCCCGGCAGGACTCGAACCTGCACCAGAAGGGATAGAAGCCCTTTGCCCTATCCAGTTGGGCGACGGAGGCAGCCAGAATGCTCCTTACCCTAGCCTTAGCTCAGCGAACATACCAGTTCCCCATTTCCTTTGCCGCCTGCTCAAGGGTTTTGAGAGCCAGCCGGTAGTCCCCACGTTCCATTGCCTGATCGAGTATCCGCTGAAGCCGTCGAATCCGATAGATTCGGTGTGCGATGGCAACCTCGCCCAGTTCCTGCTCGCACCGTTTGCGGACGAGTTGAAAATAGTCGAGCCATCGGTGCGAGCCAGCAAACTGGAAGGATGTCGGATCATAGGCGCGGACGTGTCGCGGCGTCAGGGTGACATCGAACTCGCTGGCGATCAGTTCGGCGACCTCGGCATGTGACTGATAACAGGCGAGGTGCTCGACAATCCGCCGCTTGATGGCATTCGATAAACGCCTCATCGGGTAAGTCCTGGGTAAGTCGCCCACGCCCCGCCAACGTCCATGACCCCGTATCCATGATGAACGGCTGAGCGGACCAACCGCTCATGATCGACCGACGTGTGGGCAACGGTCCACCAGGTCGTGTCACCTACCCTGTACGACCCCCACCCTGCGGTCAGGTCTTGGTCGGCGATGTTGGCCTGCTCCCCCTCACCACCACCACCCCACTCCCAATAAGGGAGGTGGGGGTGGTGGGAACGGGGGTCAGCGCCAATCAGGTTCCTCACTTTCCCCACCTCACTTTTCAGGGTGAGGAGGGCGACCGATCTCATGCGGATCGACAGGCTTCCCGACGGTGACAAATGGACGGTCATTGCCCTTGCCGTCGCGACGATGCTCCTTTGCCAAAGCGCCGTTCCTGAACCATGCCCGGAGAATAGCCTTGATCCGCGCCTTGTCGGCTTCGGCGGAAAAGCCCGCCACTTCGGCGACCAGGTGGCCAACCCAATCTTTGGCCTGCACGTTCTCGCGCCAGTTACCAGCCGCAAGCCTTTGCTGGACCATGTAGAGGTGCCGTGCGCTCAGCCCATGGAACACATCCGGCTTTTCCCAGAGGCAGGCAACGCCGACATAATCGGCAGGCTCGTTGGCATTGCCGTTATCGAGGCACTGACTTTCCAGCTTGATCCACGTCGCCGCATCCGGGGGAGCGCGATTGGCCTTGCCGGTATCGACGCGCACCAGCGAGCGGCGCAAGGCCGGATCGGTAATGCCCAGTTCCTCGGCCTCGGCCTGGCTCATCGCATTGAGCGGCAGCACGACGCGGGCAGCATCGCGCAACGCGACGGCACCGCGCCCGTCCTCTGCCGTCACCTCACGCCCGCCCAGCTTCTTGGTATGATGCACCAGCACGACCGCGCAGCCGGTTTCCTGAGCCAGCCGTTTCCACCGCTTGGCGATGGCGTCGATTGCCTCATTGCTGCTTTCCCGCACGGTATGGCTGGAAACGAACGGGTCCACGATCACGACCGAGATTGCCCGCTCCCGCACCGCCGCCGCGACCTGTGCAAACACGTCCTCGGCAATGGCGAAACCGTCGCGATCTTCGGTTGCCGTACAGAGCGGCTGGACCAGCCCGCTATCGATGCAAAGACGGTCTTGGCAGACAGCGTTCGTGATCCCGTGGAAAAGGCAGGCTGCGGACACTTGCCGTTCCAGTTCGTCTTGCGAGTCCTCAAGATTGTAGATCCAAGCCGATTGCGGGCCGCGCGGAAGCGGCTTGCCAAGCAGCGGTCGTCCGGACGCGAGCGACAACGCCAGCGCGGTGCCGATCGTGCTCTTGCCGGTGCCGCCGGGCGCAATGATCGCCGTAACCTCGCCCTTCAGCAGCCAATGGCCTAGCAGCCATTGCCGCCTCGGCAGCGAACTGGGATTGGGCCAGCGATAGGGTGTGGCGCGAATGGACGTGCCCGCCGGCACCGCCTTCGCAATGCGGCTGGCTACCTCCTCCGGTTCCATGTCGGCAAAGTCCATGGGAGCGGCCGCATTACGCATGACCAGCCGTTCCGGCCTGGGCGATCCGGGCTGCCACCTCGGCAGGCGCAATGTCCGCAAAATCGGCTTCCGTTTCAGCCGAGTGCATTTCCGGTGCAAAGGGCAGCGGAGTAGCCACAAGCGCTCCAACGGACGCGGCTGCCTTCCGGGCGGCATTCAACCCGATGTTCTCCGACAGGTGGCGGTCATCGTCCGCCGCGATGATGAGCGTCCGGCTGGGGAACAGCTTGCGCACGGCGCGAGCAACGGTTTCAAGGTTGCGTGCCGACATGGCCGCGACAACCCCGTGGCCGATTGCATGATGGACCGCGGCCATGGTGGCGAAGCCTTCCCCGATCACCAGCGGCCCGGCCGATGGCCCGCCATCGCAACTGAACACGCCGTGCGGCCAGAACAGGCCATCGGTGCGCCCGCCGGATAGGAACAGCTTGCGCCCGTTCGGATAGATGCGCTGGACGTTCCGCAGACGAAAGTCGCAATCGAACATCGGGACAAGCAGCGCATTACGGTGCTGCCGGATACCGAACGGGGGCAGCCGCTTGCGCGTGAGATAGCCATGCGCGGGATCGGGCTTGCCTGCGGCGCGCCACAGATCGCGGGCAACGCCAGTTGCCGCTTCCTGCTTGGCTTCCGTTTCCGCCTTGCGCCGGGCTTCGCTTTCACGGGCCTGAGCCATGATCGTGCGCCGTTCGGCTGGGGACAGCGAACGGGGATCGCTCCCCGCCCGCCACACCGTCCGCACGCCCAGCCGGTAATGCCGGAACACGCCAGCGGGCACACCATCGAGGTGCAGCCATGCCCAGCCGTTGCGCCGCCCTGGCTTGTCGCCATCTGCGCGGAAGCGGACGGGATCGCCGGAAGCGAGCTTGTCGGCAATCGGCTCCATGGGGCGGATACCGGCCGCCCCCATGGCATGGAGAAACTCCGAAACGGGATCGGTCACAGCGCGGCCCTCCCCTTGTCGGTAAGGCGAAGCACTGCCGCGCGCTTGCCGGACGGATTGCGGCGACGTGCGCCGGTCGGCTCCACAAGGCCCATGGCCCGCAGTTCGGAGAAACGCGGTTGCAGGCTCTCGCGGGCGACCTGGGCAAAGGCGACAGCCTCCAGCACCGTTGCCTCGCCCAGCCTGTCCAGCGAGCGCATGGCAACGCAGCGAAGGTGGGAAGCGCAAGGCGCGATAGCCTCGGCGGCGTCCTGGCTGGTGCCGTCCGGACCTTTCGCGCCGGGAACGTCGGGATAGCGATCAGACATGGGCCTGGCCTCCGAATGCGAGCACGGCGGTCAGGAATTGCGTCTGGATGGCGAGAGGGTTAGGGCAGTCCCGGAACCAGCCGCCACAGCTATTCCGCGATGCCCGCGCCTCCGCGCGGGTTTCGCTTTTATGGGCCATGGTTCACACCTCGCCTTCGATGAGGCGACGCAGCGAGCGCGTCAGAATCAGGCGCTTGCGCCCCACCTTGCGCGTTTCCAGACGGCCATCGGCCATCGCTTCATAGAGGGTCGTTTTGCCGAGACCGGACGCCTTGACGGCATCCGACACGCTGAGAGCAATCGGTTCCATGATCTTTGTCTCCGCCAGCGTCCCGGCGAAAGTGCGGGGATGCGCTGGAGGAGCCAGCAGCGCACGATGAAAATTCCGCAGCAAAATGCGCATGTGCGGAACTATATGCGCCTTTTATGGGGTCTTTCGTTTGGGCCTTCCGCCCGGCTTCCATCGCCCTTTTAGAAGTTCGCGAACCGCGACTGTGGCAACATTCTCAAAGCCTTCCTCAAGCCTCATCATGCTGGCAATGGTCCGTCCATCCATGCCCCGCGCCTTCATTTCATCGGCCTTGGCAAGAATTGCCTTGTCCTCGGGCGGGTGGCCATCCTTGACCGATGGTGAACGCGCAGTCGTAGTCAGGGACACTTGGCCTGACGCCCCAATTCGCTCGACCTCGACAAGCAGATAACCGTCTGCCGCGCGAGCATCGTCTCCGAATGACTCATATTCACGGTCAAAACTGCGCGGATCGCCCTGCCACAGGATACTCGGCGATCCTTCGGGCTGGCGTCGAAGTGCGCCCGTCGAGACATCGAATTGCGAAAACGTCGCGAGTATATTCCCGTTCAATTCCTCCACTTCAGCCAGGTACGCGTCGGCAAGAGACATTTTAGACGTGAGTCTGCCGCGCATTTTGACGTTACCGCGATCAACAGCATCCCGCAGTTGACGCCAAGCCTCTGTCAGCCTGCCTAGCCCCGACCGACGGTCCTCAAAATGGCCTATGCCGGGAACATCGGGCGCGCCCTCATCTGCATGGGCAAAGAACTTTCGCACCCGCTCATTCGGGTCATCACTGACGGGCGGACGATGGCCTTCCACCTGCACCCGCAGTTCCTCACACTTCATCGCATCGCCAAATGCGATCCAGGTCAGCGCTTCGGATAGTGTTACATATTTGGTTCCGGGCAATTGGCGGCGGGGTGGTCGCGATGTCATTCCGCGCACATACACCACCGGCCGCCGCCGATCACGGCCTCACTGCACTGCCCGTTCAACAGTTCCGATTGATTGGCCGCCGCACGTTGATAGTGATCGATCCGAACAGCCGACGTTTGTCTGCCAAGGGAAATTTTACGAACCCGATGCCAAAGCTTACCCAACAAGAACTTGAGCGCCACCTGTGGGGCGCGGCCGACATTCTGCGGGGCACGGTCGATGCCGGGGACTACAAGCAGTACATTTTCGGCCTGCTGTTCTACAAGCGCCTGTGCGACGTGTGGGACGAGGAGTACGAGAAGCTCCTGGCCGAAACCGGCGATCGCGATGAAGCGGCCGACCCCGACGAGCACCGCTTCCACATTCCCAAGGAACACCGCTGGGAGGCCGTGCGCGAGCAATCCACGCTGATCGGCCAGCGGCTGAACGGCGCGCTGGCCGCCATCGAAGACGCCAACCTGCGGCTGCGCGGCGTGTTCGGCGACGTGGACTTCGCCAATCAGGACCGCTTCTCCGACGCCCTGCTGGAAAAGCTGCTCGCCCATTTCGAGAAGCACCGGCTGCGCAATGCCGACGTCCCCGCCGACATGCTGGGCGACGCCTACCTCTACCTCATCAAGATGTTCGCGGAGGGCGCGGGCAAGAAGGGCGGCGAGTTCTACACGCCCCGCTCCATCGTCCGGCTCATGATCGAGATCGTCGAGCCACGCCCCGGCATGTCGGTGTACGATCCCACCTGCGGATCGGCCGGCATGTTGCTGGAGGCGGTGCAGTACCTGAAGGACCGGGGCGAGAACGCCCGCAGCCTGTCGCTCTATGGGCAGGAGAAGAACTTCGCCACCTGGGGCATCGCCGAGATCAACCTGTTCCTGCACGACGTGGACGATGCCTTCATCGCCAAGGGCGACGTGATCCTCAGCCCCAAGCGGTATGACCCCAAGGCCCGCGAGTTCGTCGAGGGCGTGGGCGCGTATGACCGGGTGCTGGCCAACCCGCCGTTCTCGGAAAAGGTCTGGGGCCACGAGGTCTGGCAGAACGGCGACCCGTTCGGGCGCGACGAATATGGCTGCCCGCCCAAGGGCTATGGCGACCTTGCCTTCGTCCAGCACATGCTCGCCAGCCTGAAGGACGGCGGCGTGCTGGCGGTGGTGGTGCCGCACGGCGTCCTGTTCCGGGGCGGGGCCGAGGGCCGCATCCGGGAGGCCATGCTGGCCGCCGACGTGATCGAGGCGGTGGTGGGCCTTGCGCCCAATCTGTTCTACGGCGCGGGCATTCCTGCCGCGCTGCTGATCTGCCGGAAGAAGAAGCCCGCCGACCGGCGCGGCAAAGTGCTGATCGTCAACGGCGACGCCACCTATATGCCCGGCAAGGCGCAGAACTTCCTGACCGACGAGCATATCCGCACGCTGGCCGATGCCGTCCACGGCTTTGCCGACATCGCCAAGCTGGCCCGCGTGGTGCCGGTAGCGGAGATCGCCGCCAATGGCCACAACCTCAATATCAGCCGTTACGTCCAGACCGGCGCGGATGCCGAGGCGGTCGATGTCACGGCGGAAGTCGCCAGGCTGCAAGACCTGATTGCCCAGCGCAACGAGGCCGAGGCCGTGATGTTCGGCCACCTGCGGAGGCTCGGCTATGTCGGGTGAGATCGTCGTCTACAACACCGAGGACGGCCGGGTTACGGTCCAGCTCAAGACCATCGGCGACAACGCGTGGCTGACGCAGGCGCAGATCGCCGAGCTTTTCGACGTGACGCCGCAGGCCGTCACGCAGCACATTCGCGCCATTTACGAGGAAGGCGAGTTTGACGAGGCGGCAACTTGTAAGCCGTTCTTACAAGTTCGCACCGAGGGAAAGCGCGAGGTCTCCCGCCAGATCGCGCATTACGCCCTGCCCATGATCCTCGCCGTGGGCTTCCGGGTCCGGTCTCCACGCGGTGCGCAGTTCCGGCGCTGGGCGTCCACCACGCTGGCGGAGTATCTGGTCAAGGGCTTCGCGATGGACGACGCGAAGCTGAAAGACCCCGAAGCCGACTATTTCGAGGAACTGCTTGCCCGCATCCGCGACATCCGGTCGTCGGAAAAGCTGTTCTACAGGAAGGTCCTGGACATCTACGCCACCAGCGTGGACTACGACGGCAGCGCCGAGGCCAGCCAGCTGTTCTTCCAGACCGTGCAGAACAAGATGCATTGGGCGGCGCACGGCCACACCGCCGCCGAGATTGTCGCCGCCCGCGCCGATGCCGCCAGGGACAACATGGGCCTGACCTCCTGGGCCAACCAGTCCAAGGGCGGGCCGGTGCGCAAGGGCGACGTGCATATCGCCAAGAACTATCTGAACGCGGAAGAGATCGAGGCGCTGAACCGCATCGTCACCGCCTATCTGGAGTTTGCCGAGTTGCAGGCCCTGGCGCGCAAGCCCATGACCATGCGCGACTGGATCGCCAAGCTGGATGACTTCTTGGCGTTGGGTGACCGCGATGTGCTGACCCATGCCGGCCATATCTCTGCCGAGGTCGCCAAGGCCAGGGCGCTGGCCCAATATGACCAGTGGCACGCCCGCCAGCTTGACGCGCCCAGCGCGGTGGAGGGCGCGTTTGTGGAGGCGACGAAGAAGGCCAAGCAGATCGGCGCGGTCCGCCCCAAGGCCAAGCCGAAGGGCAAGGGTAAGTGAGTGCGGTGACGGAACTGGAGCGCGACGTGACGAACCTGCCGAATGGCTGGCGGCGCGTTCGGCTTGGGGCAGTATTCGCCGAGCGGAAGGAGAAAGGCCGAGTGGGGCTTCCGGTTGCTTCGGTCAGCATCGAGCACGGCCTTGTGCTGCGGTCATCGCTGGACAGGCGCGTTGCGTCTGACCTGCCTCCAGAAGGTCATGCCTTGGTGCGCAAGGGCGACATCGCATACAACATGATGCGCATGTGGCAGGGCGCGTGCGGGCTTGCAGAGGCTGACTGTATCATCAGCCCCGCATACGTGGTGATGACCCCATCGGCGGACGTTGAACCGGTGTTCGCGCACATTGCACTTCGTTCCGAACCGATGATGTCCCTATTGCATGGTTACTCACAGGGCATCGTGGATGATCGCTTGCGCCTTTACTCCGACGCCTTCGCGCAAGTGCCGATCAACCTCCCCCCGCTCGACGAGCAGCGGCGGATCGCCGAGGTGCTGCGGGCGGTGGATGAGGCGATTGCCGCCAACCGGGCCGCGCTCGATCAGGTCGCACGGGCACGCGCAGCCATTCTGCACAGCGCCTTCGAGGAAACGGTATGGGAGCCGGTTGCCCTCGGTGAGCTAGGAAGCTGGCAGAGCGGAGGCACCCCGTCCAAAGACGATGAGAGCAAGTGGGGCGGTGACGTGCCGTGGGTATGCCCACGCGATATGAAAACACCCGTCATCAGGCAGACCCACTCCACGCTTACGCCGCTTGCGCTCGGAGGAAGCTGCAAGCTGGCACCCAAGGGAACGCTGATGATCGTCGTTCGCGGTATGATCTTGGCGAAAGCTATCCCAACCGCCACGACGGCAATGGATGCGACCTTCAACCAAGACATGAAGGCGTTTCGGCCCAACGGTCGCGCTTTGCCCAAGTTCGTGCAACTATGCTTGCAGCATCAAGAACGGCAGCTTCTGCGTGTAGTCAACACTGCGACGCATGGCACGAAGAAGCTCGATACTGACACCTTGCTCACGGTGTCGGTTCCGCTTCCTAATCTTGAAACCCAGCAGGCACTTGCTGACGCGGTTTCTGATCTGGACTTTGCTTCGGTCAAGTATGGTGAGGAACATATCCGTTTGAGCACGATAAAGCAGGCGCTCATGTCCGACCTTCTCTCCGGTCGCGTGCGGGTGCCAGAAAATCGGAAAACCCTATGAGCGAGTATCGCCTTGCCGAGAAACCCGCGCTCGATGCGCTGGTGAGCATGGGCTGGCAGGCGCTGTCGCCAGCCGCCGCCCTGGCGATGCGGGTGGAAGAGAACCGGGTCATCCTCAAGCCCGTGCTGATCGCGGCGCTGCGCGACCTCAACGGCATTGGCGAGGCCGACGCCGAGGCGATCTATGCCGACCTTGCCACCCTGTCCGACAACGAGGATTGGCAGCGCAAGCTGCGCGGCGGCTATTCCCGTCGCCTGACCGGCGAGAACCGCGATAGCCCGATCGCGCTGATCGACTTCAAGCAACCCAGCCGCAACCGCTTCCACGTCACCCGCCAGTTCCACGTCGCCGCCCAGCGCCCGCGCATCCCCGACCTGGTGCTGTTCGTGAACGGCATCCCACTGGTGGTGATCGAGGCCAAGTCGCCGCTGAAAGCCACGGCGCGGGCAGAGGAAGCCTTCGAGCAGATCAAGCAGTATGAGCGCGACATCCCGCGCCTGTTCGCGTCCAACGCCTTCAACGTGGTCACCGATGGCATGGCAACGTTCTACGGCGCGACGGGCAGTCCGGCGCAGTTCTACGCCCCGTGGCCCGACCCCTGGCCCCGGACCCGCGCGGACTTCCCGGACGACCTGTCGAAGGACCTGTGGTGCCTGTGCGAGCCGTCGCGCCTGCTCGACCTACTGGCGCACTTCATCGTGTTCGAGGTGGACCAGGAAAAGGGCCGCAAGATCAAGAAGGTCTGCCGCTACCAGCAGTTCCGCGCCGTCAACAAGGCCGTGCAACGGGTTGCAGCGGGCGAGCACCGCAAGGGCCTGATCTGGCACACGCAGGGGTCGGGCAAGAGCCTGACCATGGTGTTCCTCGCGCTCAAGCTGAAAACCCACCTGACGCTCGACGCCCCCAGCCTCGCCAACCCCAACATCCTTGTGCTGACCGACCGGATCGACCTCGACAACCAGATCAGCGGCACCTTCGTCGCCTGCGGCCTACCCAACCCGGCGCGGTGCGGATCGGTGGCGGCGCTGCGCGAGGCGGTGAACCGGGGCGGCAACGGGCAGATCCTGCTCTCCACCATCTTCAAGTTCGCCGGATCGAAGGAGGCCATCCCCAACTCGGCCAACTGGATCGTGCTGGTGGACGAATGCCACCGAACGCAGGAAAAGGACCTGGGTGCGTTCCTGGCCGCGACGCTGCCCGATGCCCATTTCTACGGCTTCACCGGCACGCCGATCAAATCGACCGACAAGGACACCTACGCCCGGTTCAGCGTGGCCGGCGAAGGCTATCTCGACAAATACGGGATCGACGATGCCGTGCGCGACGGGGCCACGGTGCCCATCTTCTATGAAGGCCGCAAAGCCGATTGGGCGATCAACGAGGCCGAGATCGACATCCTGTTCGACCGCTGGTTCGTGGACCTGCCTGACGACAAGCGCGAGGAACTGAAGCGCAAGGGTCTGACCCTTGCGACCATCGCCAAGCACCCCGAACGCGTGCGCCTGATCGCGCTCGACATCTGGGAGCACTTCAAGACGGTGTGCCGGCCGGATGGCTTCAAGGCGCAGATCGTGGCGGTGGATCGCGAGGCGGTGATTCTCTACCGCGCCGCCCTGTCCAAGGTGATCGCCGCCGATCTGGCCAGGGACGGCATGGAGGCCGAGGCGGCGCAGACACAGGCCGACGCGATGATCGCCTGCGTGTTCTCGAAGAGCCAGGAGGATGACAAACCGAGCGGTAACCCGGACGTGCAGGCGCTGCGCGACGGGCTGAAAGCGTTCTATCTCGATGCCGAAGCCGAGAAGAACGCCAAGGACGGGTTCAAGGCATACGGGGCACAGCCCAGCTTCCTGATCGTGTGCGACAAGCTGCTGACGGGGTTCGACGCCCCCATCGAACACGTCATGTATCTCGACAAGCCCCTGAGGGAGCACAACCTTCTCCAGGCCATCGCCCGGACCAACCGCACCTGTTCCATCACCCTGCCGAACGGGGTGGAGATCACCAAGCCCAATGGCCGGATCGTCGATTACATAGGCGTCACCAGCCATCTGGACGAGGCGCTGAAGTCCTACCGCGCCGACGACGTAGAAAACGCGCTGCGCGACATCGCCGTGCTGCGCAACGACCTCAGGGAAGCCCACGCCCGCTACCGAGCGCAGAAACGCGCCATGAGGCTGGACGGCATGGACGAGAAAGCCGCCGCCTATGCCGCCGCCGCCATCGCGGCGAATGGCCGGGAGGATGAATGGTTCGATCTTCAGCGCCTGACCCGAACCTTCATCAGGGCCTATGGCAACCTCTCGCCCGACCCCGCCATCCTTGACTTCACCCGTGAAGTGAAATGGGCAGCGGCGTTCCTGCGGCTGGCCATGCAGGCCATCGCCAAGGACGAAAGCCTCGACCACCGCAGCTATACCGGCAAGATCAGGGACATGCTGGAGGCGCACGTCCATGTGACGGGTCTTTCCACCACGATCCGGCTGCGCGACATCACCGACCCCAACTTCGCCGACGACTTCGACACGGAAGAAAAGTCTGACGCCGAGTTGCAGGAAGCCTTCGTGCGCAAGGCCGCCGAGCTTCGCCGCGTCACCCGTGAACTGGTGGACAAGAACCCCGCGCAGTATGGCCGCTTCTCCGAACGGGTGCTGGAGATCATCCGCCGCTTCGAGGCGGGCCAGATCGCCGCCGCCGACGGCTTGGCCGACTTCGAGGACCTGACCGGCGACATTCAGGCCGAACAGGGCGCGCACGCCGATCTTGGCATGGACGAGAACGCCTTCTCGATCTTGCGCATCATGGAGGCCATCGCCCCGGATACCGCGCACGACACGTTGCGGATTGCCGCTACCGCCATCGGCGCGGTCTATGCCGAAGCCGCCGCGACGCAGCCCGCGTTTGGCCACATGGAGGCCTACCTCCGGTCCTTGCGCCAGCAGGTTCGCCGCATCCTGACCGAGCATGGCATCGGCGAAACCAAGGCCATCCGCGAGCAGGTCGAGGAGTTTGCCATCAACGCCTATGGGGGCGGAACCTGATGCCGACGCTCCGAATTGGGCGGGCCGAGATCGCCTACGAGCTTCGCCGCAGCGCCTGCGCCACCGAACGGCGCATCACCGTCACGCCCGGCCCAGGCAGACAGGCCATGGTCGAGGTGCTGGCACTCACCACCGATGACGATGACGACATTGCGGGCTTCCTCGATCGCAAGCGCCAATGGCTGTTCAACACCATGCGCGACATGGAGCGGATCACAGCCAGCCGTCACGCCGTGCCGCGATTCGCAACCGGCTCCAAGATACCCTACCGGGGGCGTAACATGCCGCTGACAGTCCGTCGCAGCGATGCAGAGCGGGCGACTGTCACCTACCGCAACGGCTTCATCGTCGATCTGCCGCACTGGACCGGTGACGATCCCAGCCAGCTCGTCGCCAGCGAGTTGAAACACTGGTTGAAGCAGCGCGCACGGCGAGACGTGAGCGAGATCGCCACAGCCATCAGCAAGAAGCACAGCCTCGCACCCCGTTCCATCCGCGTGGCAGACTTCGCCAACGGCTGGGGATCATGCGGCGCGGAAGGTAACGTGCTCATCAACTGGCATCTGATCTTCGCGCCAAGGAAGGTGCTGGAATACGTGGTTGTCCATGAACTGGCCCACTTGCGGCACAGGTCGCATGGCCCAGAGTTCTGGGATTTTCTGGGACGGCTATTCCCCGACTTTCCTCTCTCCAAAGCCTGGCTTGAACGGCATCAGGGCACCCTGTCCGACCAGTTCCTCCGATGATCCATGCACGGGAACAGAAGGCATCGTGGGCTGGAGCGAGCGTGCAAGTACGATAACCGTCATCACCGTCAGCGCTTCGCAGCCGAACGGATCGGCGTGATATTCTCCGCGACGCCAGACAGCGAAGGCGCGGCGAAACGACCCCATGCTTCCATGAGCGAGCGGCGCATGTCGCGCAAATCGGTACGTAGATAGGCTTGTTCCGTCGTGGTGCCGACACGGTGTGCCAGCGCCATTTCCGCCACCATGGCCGGAATGGTTGGCATCCTTTCGGCAGCCCAGTCCCGAAATGCGGAGCGAAAGCCATGCACGGTTTCCGATCGGCCCGCCGTGCGCATGGCCTTTGTCAGTGACATGTCAGACAGCGGCCCGCCCCGCACGCCAGCAAAAATCAGGCCCTTGCGCATATCCTTCGAGGCATAGGCATCGAGCAGCGCCACGGCGGCATCGCACAGAGTGATGACGTGCCCCTCTTTCATCTTCATGACTGACGCCGGGCGCGTCCATTTGCGGGCCTCAAGGTCCATTTGCTCCCAGGTCGCCTGCCGCACCTCCCCCGATCGCGCGGCGGTGAGGATAGCGAACAACACGGCATGCCGACTGGCGCTAACCCCCTTTTCGAGTTCGCCCGCAAAGAATGTGGGCACTTCAGCAAATGGCATCGCGGCAAAGTTGCCACCACGCGCCTGTTTGGAAAGGCCGGTACGCAGTTCGCGGACGTCCGGCAGCGCGTCGGTGCGCCAGCCGCGCGCCTTGGCGAAAGCAAGCACCTGCCCGATGCGGCTGCGCACCTTGCGGGCCATGACGGGCTTGCTGGTCCAGATCGGGGCAAGCGCGGCGATAACGTCCGCACTGCCGATCGCGTTGACTTTCAACGCCCCCAACTTGGGGTTAGCATGTTCTTCGAGCGAAGCCTTGAAGGCGTTGGCCGTGCGATCACTCCAGCCGGACGACAACGCCTTGTGTGCTTCCGTCACTGCCTCGGCAAAGCTGGGCACCTTTACCCGTTGCCGATCTCGCTCGACCTTAGGGTCACTCCCGGACTTCGCCAGCTTGCGTAGCGCAGCCGCCTTTTCTCGTGCTTCAGCCAGAGACAGGCTCTTGCGCAACATCAGAGGTATATCGGTCAGTCGGGCATCGTCCCTACCGAAGGCTGTACTGCCCAGGCCGTCAACATCGACAGCACCAAGACCTATGTCCCGGCGCTTGCCATCCACCTGCACACGAAGCATCCACGATTTAGTGCCGCTGGGCGCGACCAGCAGGAACAGGCCATCGCCATCCTGATAGGCGCGCTTCACCGGTTTCCCAGACGATCCGAATCCGGGCTTGGCATTGCGAACCTTGGCAGCGGTGAGTTTCCCCACACTTTTCTCCCCACATTTGCCCCCACACGATATTGCCGCTTCTGACGAACGTCAACGGCAGTGGACGGAATGGCAGAGATATAAAACATCGAATTTACATGATTTTATTGGTCAACCTCGGAGCACGACGGAACATTGTAATAGTCCTCGTCGGGCATCCAAACTCCCCCTATGAAATCATAACCTTGTGCAATGGCTAGCGCGATTGCGGCGTTGCCCATTGCGTGCGCCGTCGCCGCTCCCTGCCCCCAACCAGGTCCCGTCAGATAGCCCGCCCGGGCGCGTGATCAGCGCTTGTGGCGGCGTTGCGCTTCGGCGCGCAGGGCGGGGCCGTGTTCGTCGATGGCGGGCGGATGCGCGAGGTCTCGTGCCGGCATGGCGGCGAAACGGATGGGCAGGCGCATTTCCACATAGCCGCCTTCGGTCGGATGGTCGCGATGGTGGAAGAAATCCACCGCGGCCAGGTGCGGATCGCGGCGGATATCCTGCAGATCGCGCACTTCCATGCAGGGAACGCCCGCCGCGTTCAGGATCCGGACCCATTCCGCGCTGGTGCGGGCGGGCGTGCGCCGGGCGATCTCGGCATAAAGCAGGCTGACATTGCGCAGCCGGTCGAGATCGGTGGCGAAGCGCGGGTCGTCGAACACCTCGGTCGCTTCCAGAACCTCGAACACGCGGGCGATCGTGTGCGCGGTATAGGGGACGATGCTGACCCAGCCGTCGCGCGTGGGAAAGGGCTGGCGATGGGGATCGACCTGGCGCGGATAGCCGGCGGGTTGCACCGGATCGTCATGGACCTCGCCATAGAGGTGCTCCTGCAGCATGAACTGCGCGAAGCATTCGAACATCGGCACTTCGACCAGCTGCCCCTCGCCGGTGCGCTGGCGGTGGAACAGCGCCGCCAGCACGGCCTGGGTGCCATAGAGGCCCGAAACCTTGTCGGCGATCAGCGAGGGCACGAAGCGGGGCCGGGCATCGCCATCGGCGCGCGGCAGCAGCGTGGTGGTGCCGGTCGCGGCCTGGATCACGTCGTCATAGGCCTGCAGGCCGGCATAGGGGCCGTCCGATCCGAAGCCCACGCAATGGACATAGATGATGTCGGGGCGGATGGCCCTGACCGATTCGTAGTCGAACCCCAGGCGGGCGATGCCGGCACCGCGCACGTTGTGAACGAACACGTCGGCATCGGCGAGCAGGCCGCGCATGACCTCCGCATCGGCCGGCTGCTTCAGGTCGAGCGCGATCGAGCGCTTGCCCCGGTTCAGCGTCATGTGCACCGGCCCCATGCCGCGCCCCTGCTTCGGCCGTCCCGCCTGCCGCATCTGATCACCTTCGGGCGGTTCGACCTTGATCACGTCCGCGCCCATGTCCGCCAGCATCTGCGTGGCATAGGGGCCGAACACCACCGTGGTCAGGTCGATCACGCGAATGTTTTCAAGCAGGGTGGTCATGCCGCGAAATCTCCATCGGTGCCTTGTGCCGCCCGTGCGCGGCGATAGCCGTCGCGCTGTTCCAGCCGCTCCCAGTACGCGGCGATCTGCGGCGGATAATCGCGGTCGAGCCGCAGCGTGCGTGCCAGCAGGAGCGCATAGCCCACCGAAATGTCGGCGGCGGTGAACCGGCCTCCCGCCACATAGTCGCGCTGTTCGAGCAGCGCCGCCAGCCCGCGCAGCCGCGCCCGGTACCAGCGGGCATAGTCCTCCGCCACTTGCGGCACCCGCCGTTCGGCCGGCTCCAGCCGTGAATAGCGCAGCACCAGCGTTTGCGGAAAGGTCAGCGTCGCCTCACCGTAGGACAGCGCGTTGAGATAATCGCCGAAGCCGGGCTCGTCGCGGCCGATCTCCAGCCGTCCGCCGCCGTGGCGCGTGGCCAGATACTGCACGATCGCCGGCGATTCGGTCATCCGCACCGCGCCCTCCTGGTAGAACGGGATGGTCCCCAGCGGGTTGATCTCGAGAAATCCCGGCTCCAGCAGGCGCGGCGGAAACGGCAGAAGCTTCAGCTCGTAGTCCAGTTCCAGCTCCTCCAGCATCCACAGCACGCGGAACGAGCGCGCATCGGCGCAGTGATAGAGCACGGGTTTCATGGGCACCTCTCCGTGGCGCGGGTCGCGTTTAATCGAATGATTAAATCGGTGGGCCCGGCGTTGCAAACCTCGCGTGCCGTTTCGCCCCGAAAAAGAACCGGGAAAGGGCGCAGACCAAAAAAAGGCCGGCCAAAAAAAAGGCCGGCAGAGCCGGCCTTTGGAAGTTTGGGAGAGGATGCCTGAAAGGCCCGTCCTATGTGCCGTCGGACCGGTTCTTTCGCAAGTGCGAAGGACGAGCGCTGAGTTGCATAATTTGCAAGTATGGGATGTCGCCTGCCCGCAAAGGCCACGAAAAAGGGGCATCCGGACCGGCCGGACGCCCCTTTTTGCAGGCTGCCTTGCGGAAAGGCGGCTTACTTCTTGGTCTTGAGATAGGCGATCACGTCGGCCCGGTCCTGCGCGCTGGGCAGGCCGGCGAAGGTCATCTTGGTGCCGGCGGCGAACTTGGCCGGGCCAGACAGCCAGGCGTCGAGCGTCGCGTCGTCCCAGTTGCCACCCTTGGCCTTGAGCGCGTCGGAGAAAGCGAAGCCGCCACGGTCGCCAGCGACCTTCTCGCCGGCAATGCCGAACAGGTTGGGGCCGATGCCGTTGGCGCCGCCCTGGTCGATGGTGTGGCAGGCCTTGCACTTGGCGAAGATCTTCTCGCCCTTGGCGGCATCGCCCACCACGGCTGCGGCGGCCGGCGCGGCGCCGGCGGCCGGAACCGCCTCAGGCGCGGGCAGCGGCAGGTTGGAGCCCTTGGTGTTGAGATAGAGGATCACGTCGGCGCGGTCCTGCGGATTGGCGATGCCGGCGAAGGTCATCTTGGTGCCGTCCGCGAACTTCTTGGGGTTGGTCAGCCATTCGTCGAGGCTGGCGAAATCCCACTTGCCGCCCTTGGCCTTGAGCGCGTCGGAGAAGGCGAAGCCGCCACGGCCCGATGCCATGGCATCGCCCACGATTTCATAGAGATTCGGGCCGATGCCGTTGGCCGCGCCCTGATCGATGGTGTGGCAGGCCTTGCACTTGGCGAAGATCGCCTCGCCCTTGGCGGCATCCGCCTTGGCCAGACGGTTGGCGATCGGTTCGAGCGCCGCCGCGCCGGCGCCGCCTTCGGCTTCCACGCCTTCGATGGCGTAACCCGCCTTTTCGGGGGCATGGTGCTTGTCAGCCATGAAATAGTGGCTGGAAAGGCTGGAAAGCCCCAGTGCCACGATCCCGCCGAACAAGGTCCAACCGGCGATGGTATTGAAACGGTCGTCCATTCCCTGCCCCACTTGGCGCCCGCCGACCCCATTGCCGGCCCCCAGCGCAATTTTGGCCGCTCTAGTCAGGCCTCCGCGCGCACGCAAGAGCGATTGCGCCGATGACGCCGCAAAGAATGCGAACAACGATGCCCGATCGCCCCCGGTTCGCGGGGGATTCGTGCCCCGGCGATGGCCGAATTGTGGGTTGCCGCGTGGCCGGTCGCGGCCTAATCGCCGGCGCATCATGCAAAGCTACCCCGCTCCCGCGCTCGCCCTGGTCGAATCGATGGCCGCCGCCGCCGCCCGCGAACCCGCGCGCGCCGTGGCGTTTCAGGGCGCGCCGGGCGCCAATTCGCACCGCGCGGCGATGGACGCGCTGCCCGGCTGCCTGCCGCTGCCATGCTTTTCGTTCGAGGACGCGCTCGATGCGGTGAAGGACGGACGCGCCGGCCGGGCGATCATCCCGATCGAGAATTCGCAGCACGGCCGCGTCGCCGACATCCACTTCCTGCTGCCCGAAAGCGGGTTGTCGATCGTGGGCGAATACTTCCTGCCGATCCACGCGGCGCTGATGGCCACCGGCGATGGTCCGTTCACCGGCGCCTACAGCCACCCGCAGGCGCTGGGCCAGTCGCGCCATTTCCTGCGCGCGCGGGGCATCGTGCCGCTGTCCTATGCCGATACCGCCGGCGCCGCGGCCTATGTCGCCGAACTCGGCGATCCGTCCGTGGCCGCCATCGCGCCGCGCATCGCCGCCGAACTTTATGGCCTGAAGGTGATCGAGGACAACGTCGAGGACGCGCACGACAACACCACGCGCTTCGTGGTGCTGGCGCGCGAGCCGATCGACCCTGTCCAGATCGCCGGCCCGGCGATCACTACCTTCGTGTTCGAGGTGCGCAACATCCCCGCCGCGCTCTACAAGGCGCTGGGCGGTTTCGCGACCAACGGCGTCAACATGACCAAGCTGGAAAGCTACCAGCGGGGGGCGAGCTTCGCCGCCACGGAGTTCTTCTGCGACATCGTGGGAACGCCCGGCGATCCCGCCGTGGACCGGGCGCTGGAGGAACTGGGCTTCTTCGCCAAGCACGTCCGGATGCTCGGCACCTATCCCTTGCAGCGCCAGCGCGGCTGAGCGGGACGGCGGCTTCACGCGGGCATCGTCGCATCGGCTTCGGTGCCATCCCCCCTTGCCGCTCCGGGAAGAGCGTGCGACCACTGGCCTCGTGACTGCCAAGGTGGGGCCAATCGCTGGACAGCAAGGCGCGGAAGCGGGCGCACAGGCGGGGGAACACGCCTGGCGCGCGATGCGCGATATCAAGGATATCCAGTTCGCCCCGGTCCCGCCGGAGCATGTCGTCCCGCCGCAGCCGCCAGCCTGGCTGGAGGCCATCGCGCGGTTCCTCGCCGAACTGCTCAAGCCGCTCAGCCAGTGGCTGGAGCGGTGGTTGGGCCTCGGCTTCGGTGTGTTCGAGACGGTTCTGCTGGTGCTGATCGGGGCCGGCGCGCTGTGGATCGCGTGGAGCCTGCTGTGGCCCCTGTGGCGGGACCGGCGCCCGCGCGAAGCGGCGGCCGAAACCGAATGGACGCCCGATCGCGCCGCCGCCATCGCCCTGCTGGAAGAAGCCGACCGGCTGGCCGCCGAAGGCCGCTATGGCGAAGCGGCGCACCTCCTGCTCCAGCGCAGCGTCCACCATATCGCCGCCGCGCGCCCGGAATGGCTGGCGCCCTCCACCACTTCGCGCGAGATCGGCGCGATCGCGGCGCTGCCCGGGGCGGCCAAGCAGGCGTTCGGCGTGATCGCGCGCGAAGTGGAGCGCAGCCTGTTCGCCTTGCGCGGGCTGAACGCCGAGGACTGGAGCCGCGCGCGCGAGGCCTATGCCCGCTTCGCCCTGGCTGATCTGAAAAGCGCGCAGGGATGAACGAATCCCCCTTCCGCCCGCGCACGGTGCTGGGGCTCGTCGCCGTCGGCGCGATCGCCTTCGTCGCGCTGTTATGGTTTCTCGGCAATGGCGGGGGCAATGCCAACAACGGCGGAGGCCACGCCAGCGGACGCGGCCTGAACGGCTTTGCCGGGCTGGTCGCCATGCTGGAGGCGGACGACGTCGACATCCGGCGGGCGCGGCGCAAGGACGCGCTCAGGGATGTGGGGCTACTGGTGCTGACCCCGCCGGCCGAGGCCAAGGGCGAGGATATCGCCAAGATCGTCAACGAACGGCGCATGATTGGACCGACGCTGGTCGTCACGCCCAAATGGGTCGCCGCGCCGGTCGACCAGCAACGCAAAGCCAAGGTGCCGCGCGGCTGGACCGAGCTTGTCGGCACCGAAGCGCCGCGATGGAACGGATTTCACGACGATATCGCCGTGCGCCTGACCAGCCATCGCGATGCGCCCGCCGGGGGCTGGCGCGCAATCGGCCGCGCGGGGCGGCTGCCGGACGATCGGCAGGTGCTGTCGGGCGAAGGCAAGGCGCTGGTCCCGCTTGTCCGTTCGGGCGACGGCCGCATCCTGGCCGCCTTCCTCGACGATGACGGCTACTATCCCGCGCTCAACGATTTCGCGGGGATCGATCACGACGTGGGCGGAGACGACGACGGGCTTTACCCCGTGATCTTCGTGTTCGAGCCGGACCTGCTCGACAACTGGGGACTAGCGGATCGCGGCACCGCGCTGATGGCGCGCGAACTGGTGCTGGCCGCCGCCGACGGAACGACCCAGCCGGTCACGTTCGACCTCACGCTCAACGGCCTTGGCGCCAGCCGCAACCTGTTGTCGCTGGCGTTCGAGCCGCCGTTCCTGGCGGCCACGATCTGCCTGCTGCTCGCCATGGTGGCGGTGGGCTGGCGTGCGTTCTGCCGGTTCGGCCCCGCCCGCCAGCAGGGCCGCGCCATCGCGCTGGGCAAGACCGCGCTGGTGGAAAACGCCGCCGGCCTGATCCGCCGCGCCGGACGGGTCCATCTCGTCACCGGGCCTTATGCCGATGCGGTGCGCGAGCGGCTGATCGCGGCGCTGGGCCTGCCGCGCGGGCACGGCGGCGCCGAAGCCGAAGCAATGATAGACCGCGCGCAGGAACGGCGCGGCCTTTCCGGACCGCCGTTTTCCGAACTGGCGAACAAGCTGCGCGCCACGCGCAAACCGCACGAGGTGGCGCGCCGCGCCGCCGCGCTCCAGCAGATCGAGAAGGATTTGACGTGACCGAGGGACAGGAGACGATGACGCTGGAGCAGGTGCGCGCGCTGGCGCTGGCCATCCGCGGGGAAGTGGCCAAGGCCGTGATCGGGCAGGACGGGATCGTCGATCACCTGCTGATCGCGCTGTTCGCGGGCGGTCACGTGCTTCTCGAAGGCCCGCCGGGCACGGCCAAGACGTTTCTGGCACAAAGCTTCGCCACCGCGCTGGGCCTCGATTTCGGGCGCGTCCAGTTCACGCCGGACCTGATGCCGGGCGATATCCTCGGGTCCAACCTGTTCAACTTCCAGACCAGCCAGTTCACGCTTACGCGGGGGCCGATCTTCCACGAGCTGCTGCTGGCCGACGAAATCAACCGCACCCCGCCCAAGACCCAGGCCGCGCTGCTCGAAGCGATGCAGGAACGGCGCGTCACGCTGGACGGGGAGGTCCACCCGCTGTCGGACCGGTTCATGGTGGTCGCCACCCAGAACCCGATCGAGAGCCAGGGCGTCTATCCCCTGCCCGAAGCGCAGCTCGACCGGTTCCTGTTCAAGGTGCTGGTGCCCTATCCCTCGTTCGAGGAAGAGGCGCGCATCGTCACCCGCTATGGCGAGGGCGCGCGGTCGGCGAAGCCCGCCGATC
>NZ_BBXA01000021.1 GCF_001014975.1 Novosphingobium sp. MD-1
GGCCTTGCCCATCGCCAGGTCCGCGTGGACAGCGACGCGCTGGTCCGCGTGCGGCCGAACATCGCCCCGGTGCGCAGCCCCGCGCTCCAGATCTTCCTGCGCGATGCCCAGTTCGGCATGATCGCCCGGCGCATTCGCGGCGAAGGCACCGATTTCGAGGCGCTGGCCGAATACGAACCGGGCATGGACCGGCGGCGGATCGACTGGAAAAGCTCCGCCCGCCACGCCCGGCTGTTCGCCAAGGAATACGAGGTCGAGCGCAACAACCAGATCGTGTTCGCCTTCGATTGCGGGCAGACGATGTGCGAGCCGGTGGCCGGGCTGCCGCGCATCGACCGCGCCGTTACCGCCGCGCTTACCACCGCCTATGTGGCGCTGAAGGCGCAGGATCGCGTGGCGCTCTATGGCTTCGCGGCGCGGCCGCAGGTGCTGACGCCTTTCGTCACGCATTCGCGCGATTTCGTCCGGCTCCAGCACGCCGCCGCCACGCTGGATTACCACGCGGAGGAACCGAACTTCACGCTGGCGCTGTCGCAGCTTTCCGCGCGGCTCCAGCGCCGTTCGCTGATCGTGCTGTTTTCCGATTTCACCGATCCCACCAGCGCCGAACTGATGATCGAGAACGTCGGCCGGCTGGTCGAACGCCATATCGTGATGTTCGTGGTCATGGCCGATGCCGAGCTTGCCGAGATCGTCGCCGCGCCCGCGCTCGACATGCAGGCGGTGGCGATGGCGGTCACCGCCACGGCGCTCGCCCGCCAGCGCGCGCTGGTGCTGCAACGCCTGCGCCACCTGGGCGTGCGCGTGGTGGAAGCGCCGCACGACCGGATCGGGGTGCGGTTGCTGGACGCCTATCTCGCGGTCAAGCGGCAGGGAAGCATCGGATGAGCAGGCGCTTATGAGCACGTTGGCCCAACGCGTCACCGGCTGGTTCTCGAAGACCGAGGAACAAGCCGCCGCCGCCAGCGAGGCGGCACTGCGGTCCGACCGCTTCCGGCTGGAGCGCGAGGCCGAATGGAAGCGGCTGGAAGCGATCGTCACCCGCATGGAGAAGGGGCGGCTGCGCGGCATTTCCGACGAGGATCTGCTGGCCCTGCCGGTGCTGTACCGCACCGCCGCCTCCAGCCTTTCGATCGCGCGCGAAACCTCGCTCGATCGTGCCACGCTGTCCTACCTCGAAGCGCTGACGCAGCGCGCCTGGTTTCTGGTCTACGGCCCGCGCACGACCCTGTGGGGCTGGTTCCGCCGCTTCCTGGGCGGCGGCTGGGGCGCGGCCGTGCGGGCGATCTGGATCGACCTGCTGATCGCGCTGGCCGCTATGATCGCGGGAACGGTGGTGGGTTGGCTGCTCGTCTCCTCCAATCCCGACTGGTATTACTCGCTGGTAAGCGCGAACTTCGCCGACGAGCGCGTGCCGGGCGCCAGCCGCGAAGTGCTGCACGGCACGCTGTTCGGCCATCAGAAGGAAAACGGGATGAGCGTGTTCGCCGCCTTCCTGTTCAACAATAACGCACAAGTCTCGATCCTGGCGTTTGCGCTGGGCTTCGCTTTCGGCCTGCCGTCGATCATGCTGCTGGTCCACAACACTACCATGCTTGGCGCGCTGTTGTGGCTCTACCACGGGCAGGGGCTGACGCTGGACCTGATCGGCTGGCTGTCGGTGCATGGCACGACGGAGTTGTTCGCGATCCTGCTGGCGGGCGGCGCGGGGATACACATCGGCCGCGCGATGGCCTTTCCCGGCGACGCGACAGTGCTGGAAGCGGCGGCTGCGGCCGGCCGCCGCGCGGCGCAGGTGATGGCCGGCGTGGTGTTCATGCTGATCGTCGCCGCGCTGCTCGAAGGCTTCGCGCGCCAGCTTGTCGACATCACCTCCACCCGGCTGGCGCTGGGCGGGTTCATGCTGGTGTTCTGGTGCGGCTATTTCTTCGTCTGGCGGCGCGGGCGCGTGACGGCGGAGGGCCAGTGATGGCGCGCCTGCCGTGGAAACGGAAAACCGCAGACGGGCGCCGGGCGCCGCGTTCCGGGCCAGCGACGGACAAGCGTCTGCGCCGGGTGGTGACGCCCGAAGGCGTCGCGCTGCCCTTCGCGATCGGATCGCGCGCCGCGCGCGCCTCGGCGCTGCTGCTTGATCTGTTGTTCATCGTCGGCTCGATGGTAGGCACCACGCTGCTGCTGGTATGGGTGGCGGGCGGCTTCGGGGGTAACCGCCTGGACCAGAACACCCCTGCTGCCCATGCCAGACAGGCGCTGGAGATCGCGTGGATCATCGCGATGTTCCTCTATCGCAATGCCTATTTCCTGTTCTTCGAACTCGGGCCGCGCGGGGCCACGCCGGGCAAGCGCATCTGCGGCCTGCGCATCGCCGCGCGCGATGGTGGGCGGCTGACCACGGAAGCGGTGATCGCGCGCAACCTGGTGCGCGATATCGAGCTGTTCATGCCGCTGGTGTTCTTCGCCTCGGCCTGGTCCAGCGGCGCGGATACCGAGGAAGCGGGCTGGGCCGGGGTAGTGTGGTTCGCGATCTTCGTGCTGTTTCCCTTCTTCAACCGCGATGCCCTGCGCTGCGGCGATGTCATCGCCGGCACCTGGGTGGTCGATGCCCCCCGCCGCAAGCTGGAAAAGGCCATGTCGCTGGGCGACGGCGCACGCGGGCAAAGCACGCTCACCGGCGCCGCCTATCGCTTTGGCGAGGCGGAACTGGCGGTCTATGGCGAATACGAGCTGCAGGTGCTGGAGCGCGTGCTGCGCGACGGGCGCGAGGAGGCGCTGGCCGAAGTCGCCGCCACGATCTGCGCCAAGATCGGCTGGAGCGCGGGATCGGGCGACGAGCGCGCCTTCCTCGAAGCCTATTACACGCAATTGCGCGAAAGGCTGGAGCGGGGCATGCGCTTCGGCCAGCGCAAGGCCGACAAGTTCGTGCCCGATGCCCGGCAGGCGACGTCATCGGCGTGGCGCTTCACCGCCACCGAGCTTTCGTACTACGGCGAACAGCAACTCGACGTGCTGGAGCAGGTGCTGCGCGCCGATGATCCGGAAACGCTGGGCGATGTCGCCGCGCGCATCGGCGGCAAGATCGGGCGGGAGGTGGACGCGGCCGATGCCCGTCCGTTCCTGGAGGCCTATTACGCCCAGCTGCGCGAAAAGCTGGGGCGGAGCGTGGTTTCGGGTGTGCGGTAACCAGCGGCTTCGCGCCCGGAACAAGCCGGTTGCGAAGCCGCCGATGTCACGTTCTACTTGGTCCAGACCCAGCGGCGCAGGAGTTCCGACCCCATCTGGCGACGGTACTTGGCGCGATCGCCCGACGCGGCCTGCATCTGCGACTCGTTCATCTGCATGTACGCGGTATAGGCCTCCTGCCGGCGGGTCGATTCCGCGGCATCGGGCAGCGCGGGGAAGCGCGTGAGCAGGTAGTAGTCCGCCTCGCCCGGACGCTTGAATTCGTTGCTGAGGATTTCATAGCCGCTGATCCAGCCCTGCTTGAGCGCGTAGTCCTGCGACTTGCGCCACATGTTGGCGAGATGCGTGGCGTATTCAAGGTCATGCCCGTCATCGACCGAAATCAGCGCCACCTCGACATATTCGGCGGGCTTGAGCGGATAGTCTTCGGCCCGCGCCCACGCAGGGGCCATCAGGGCAACAGCAGCAGCCGCGGCAAGCACGGCAGAACGAACGCTTTTCATTTCAGGATCTCCACACATGAAAAACGCGGGCGTCCCCTCCCCGCGTGGACCATGCCGTGGTGTCGGGCTTCCCGTTATTCTCTCGGCCCCATGGCGTCACGAAAGCTGCGCCCGGTCCGAAACGGAGTCAATCAATCCTTGCTGCCCGCCATCCCGAAAATCCCGGTCTCGTAGAGCCCCGCGTGATCGGCGCGGCCGCGGAACATGCCGGGGGTGGTGAAGGCGAACACGGTTTCGCCCGCAGGGGTCACCACGATCACGCCGCCCACACCGCGCATAGTGCCCACTTCGGCCAGCACCGCGTCGGCCGCGCCTTGCGCGCTTTCGCCCGCCAGCCGCATCCGCGCGCAGATTTCGTGCGCCACGCCGGCGCGGATGAACTGTTCGCCCGATCCGGTGCAACTGACCGCGCCCGCGCGATCATCGGCATAGGTTCCCGCACCGATCACCGGCGAATCGCCGATGCGGTTCCAGCGCTTGCCGGTCAGCCCCCCGGTCGATGTCGCCGCCGCCACGTGTCCATGGCTGTCGCAGGCCACGGCGCCGACCGTGCCATACTTCAAGCCATCGTCGAACCAGCCCAGCTTCTTCGCCTTCAGCTCCTGCAACTGCCGCCAGCGTTCCTCGGTCGCGAACCAGTCGGGATCGACCAGTTCGATCCCCTGTTCGCGCGCGAATTCCTCGGCCCCGGCCCCCGCCAGCAGCACGTGCGGGCTGTGGTCCATCACCGCGCGCGCCAGCCGTACCGGGTTGCGGACGTGGGTGACGCCCGCCACCGCCCCGGCCTGGCGCGTCGTCCCGTCCATCACCGCCGCGTCCAGCTCGTTGATGCCGTTATAGGTGAACACCGATCCGCGCCCGGCGTTGAACAGCGGATCGTCCTCCAGCACGGCCACCGCCGCGCCCACCGCATCCAGCGCGGTGCCACCCGCCGCCAGCACCGCCCGGCCGGCATCGAGCGCGGCGCGCAACCCCGCCTCGTGCGCTGCCCGCGCGGCCTCGTCCATGGTCTCGCGGCGCATCGATCCCGCGCCGCCGTGAATCGCAATGCTCCAGCGCAGAGCGGAATCCGCGCGTCTTTCGCTTGTCTCGGTCATGCCGGAAGCGATAGCAGATGAAACCGGATGGGGCAGCATGTCCCTGAAAAACAGTCACGGACAAGAGAACGGGCATGGGCCGGCACGACATCACCGCATTGCGCTTCGTCGAGGACACGCTGTCCGGCGAGGAGGTACAGGCCCTGGTCGCGTACCATCTGGCCGACATGCAGCGGCATTCGCCGGCGGACAAGGTCCACGCCCTGCCGGTGGCGGCGCTGCGCCAGCCGGACGTCACCTTCTGGTCGGCGTGGATCGGGGAAGCCATCGCCGGCATCGGCGCCTTGCGGCACCTGTCGGACGATCATGGCGAGCTGAAATCGATGCGCGCCGCCCCGGAATGGCGCGGGCACGGCGTGGGCGAGGCGATGCTGGTGCATCTCCTGACCGAGGCCCGGCGCCGGGGCTATGCCCGGGTCAGCCTCGAAACCGGGCGCACCGAACCGTTCCACCCCGCGGTCGGGCTCTATCGCAAGCATGGCTTCGTGCCGTGCCCCGCCTTTGCCGATTACGTGATCGACGATTTCAGCCAGTGCCTGACGCTGGACCTGTCCGGCCGCGCCTGATTCAGGGCCTGATTCAGGGCCTGCTTCAGCGCCTGCTTCAGCGCCTCATTTCACCACGTCGCCGCCCTTCATCACGTGCTGCACGTTTTCGAGCACGGTGATGTCGGCCAGCGGATCGCCGCTCACCGCGATCATGTCGCCGAAATGGCCGGGGGTCAGCGCGCCGACGTCCTTCGACCAGCCGAGCAGCTCCGCCGACACCGTGGTGGCGGACTGGATCGCCTGCATCGGCGTCATGCCGTAGCGGACCATGTACTTGAACTGGCGCGCGTTCAGGCCGTGGGGATAGACGCCCGCGTCGGTGCCGAAGGTCAGCTTCACCCCGGCCTTCACCGCCTTGCGAAATCCTTCGCGCTGCGCGTCGGTGGTGTCCACGTTCTTGCGCAGCATGTCCGCCGGCCAGCCGTGGGCCTTGCCGTAATCGTTGATGAAATCGCCGTTGTAGATGTCCATGTCGAGGAACACGCCCTTCGCCTTGGCCAGCGCGATGCCCTCATCATCGATCAGCGAGGCGTGCTCGATCGATTTCACGCCCGCGCGGATGGCGGACTTGATGCCTTCCGCGCCGTGCGCGTGCGCCGTCACCCACGATCCGCGCGAGGCGGCGGTGGTCACGGCGGCATGCATCTCTTCCTCGGTCAGTTCCTGCTGGCCGGGTTCGGTGCCTTGCGCCAGCACCGCGCCGGTGGCGATCAGCTTGATCGAATCCACGCCGTGCTGGAACAGGTAGTTGACCTTCTCCACGGTGTTCGCGGCATCGGTGACCACGCCCGCGCGCATGTCGTCGGGCACTTTCACGTCGGGCGCGAAGCCGGTCACCTCGCCGCCGCCGCCGGGGATGGTGACATAGGCGCCGACGGAACTCATGCGCGGGCCGATCACGTCGCCCCGGTTGATCGCGTTGCGCAGCTCGACATCGGCGAAGGCGCGGAAACAGCCGACATCGTGGACGCTGGTGAACCCCGCCAGCAGCGTGCGCCGGGCGTTGCGCGCGCCGATATAGGCGATTTCCATCGGCGCGTGCAGCAGCGGTTCGGCCACGTTCTCGCTCTGCTCCAGATCGGCAAGGTGAACGTGCATGTCGATCAGGCCCGGCAGCACGGTATAGGCCGACCAGTCGACCACGGTCGCGCCCTGCGGAACCGGCCCGTCCGCCGTCACGGAAACGACGCGGCCGTCATCGACGCGGATCAGGCGCGCGGGCAGCACGGCGCCCTTCTCGGTATCGACCAGCCGCCCGGCGCGGACATAGACCGTCTCCGCCAGCGCCACGCCCGGCACCACGGCCTGCGCCAGCACGAGCGCGGCCAGCGCTGCAAAACCCTGTTTCATGCCAATTTTTCCCGTCTCCAGCGCGGTCCCGCGCGGAGACTGGCGGACTCCGGTTGCAGATGCAACGATTTAGGCGGGGTGGGGACGGGAGACGATGCTAATGCGGGGAGAGATGCGGTATCGTTAAGAGAAACTCTCGAAGAATTTTGACCGCCGGTCCCAATTTGGAAAGCGTAGGCTCAGGTCCTCTAGCAAGCTTCGTAAATTGATCGCACCGCTCGGTTGCGCACCATTCCGCTAGTTGAGATAGTTGATCGATAAAAAGGTCAATTTCCTCTAAATTTTCCGGCGAGCGTATCGGGAGGAAAAAGTCGCCTAGATTAATCAAAGGAGCGATCGCGGGCTTCGCAACGTCATCATTTTCGATCGCGAACGATAGTGCGCCGCCAAAGCCACTTCTTTTAAATTCTGATCGCCACCATTTGTCGTAGTAAGAGATCAAAAGGTCATCACACTTCCGGAGAAGCAGACTAGGATAATTCTTCGGCCCGGTAACCTGAATGCCTCGTTCCTTCGCTCGGTCTCTAAGACTCCCTTGAGCCCAACGCCTATATTGCTTCGCTTCCATAGGGCGAGCGTAAACTGGGGCGGCAAGGTTGCAAGGTTTGATGTCCGCAACCGCGTCGTATCCAGAACGTCTACTCCGATCGGGAACAGGTAGGAAGCGGACTTTCCCCAATCCCCATATCCGTTCGTCCTGAGCCTGTCGAAGGACGCGCGCGATGCTGGCCTCGCGCGGCGAACCGCTTCAAAACCCGACCGTATCGCGCGTCCTTCGACAAGCTCAGGACGAACGGAGCTCGGTAATCCCAAAGCCCACAATCGCACTGTATCCGAAAGGGCCGATTGTTATGCGCAAAAGGCGGTGCATTGTGGTTCAAGGGAAAACCGGATCGTCATCGGTTCGGCCGGAGCGACCATGCCGCAAGGACTGCTGAATGGCGCTTCGGATTTGAACCCTCAGGTAGTCAGCACGATGTTCCGCGGGCGCGGCCAAACCCGTCGTCACGATCTTCTCGATCGTGTTGTTTTCCCACTGTCGGAAGGTCCAATGATCGCTGCTCATGGTGGGAACATCGCGCCCGACCCCCCTGTTCGCAATCGTTATTGCGTCCAGACAGCCGCCTACGACGCAGCACCCTCCGGCAACCGTTCCAGCAGGATCAGCGGGCGTTCCTCGCCCATATCCTCCACGGCATAGCGCACGAAGCCCAGCCGGGCGGCGAGCGCGAGCGAGGCGTCGTTGCCTTCCTCGATCATGCAGGCGATCCGGCGCGGACCGATCGCGGCGTCGAACCAGGCGATCGCGGCGCGCATGGCCTCGCCGGCGATGCCTTTGCCCCAATCCGGCTGCGCCACGATCCAGCCCGCCTCGATCGCGTCGTCCAGCCCCTTGCCGAAGCCGCGCCACGAATGGAACAGGCCACACAGCGCCACCAGCCGGCCATCGGCGCGGTCGCGGCAGATGAACGTGCCATAGCCATAGAGCGCCCAGCTTCCGGCGTTGCGCTGCAGCCGCGCGAACTCGTCGGCCTCGGTCGTCGGGCGATCGCCCAGGAAGCGGCGGACTTCGGGCGGGGCGACCATTGCGAGCAGTTCGGCCCGGTCGGACGCGCGGGGCTTCCACAAGGCCAGGCGTTCGGTCAGCAGGAAGGGTTCGTCATCGTTCATAGCAGGACGTCCACGGCATGGATCGAAACACCGACCAGCCCGCCCACCAGCGTGCCGTTGATGCGGATGAACTGGAGATCGCGGCCGACCGCGCCCTCGATCCGGTCGGTCACGGTGCGCGCATCCCAGCGGCGCACCGTCTCGGATACCAGCCGCACGATCTGCCCGCCATAGCGCGTCGCCACGCCCACCAGCGTGCGCCGGGCGAAGCGGTTGACCAGCAGTTGCAGCCGCGCATCGTGCTGGAGCGCCCGGCCCAGTTCGCCCAGGCTGGCGCCGAACTGGCCCGAGAGGACACCATCGGGCTGACGCACCGCCTTCAGCAGGCCGGCGCGCCCGCGCTCCCACACGGCATCGAGCCACGCGGCGAAGGCAGGATTGGCCAGGACCTCTTCCTTCATCCGCTCCACCCGCGCCCGCATCGCCTCGTCATGCACCAGATCGTGTGCGAGCTGTTCCAGCCCTTCCTCGATCTTCCGACGCAGCGGATGGTCGGGCATCACCACGGTTTCCGCCAGCAACTTGTACAGGCCATCGAGAATCCCGTTGGCCAGCCGTTCGTCCAGCCCGGTCCAGCGCAGGATCGCGTTGGCGCGATCGTGGATCATGGCGCGGACCAGTTCCTCGTTCGCCTCCAGCGTCAGTGCCGCGCGGCGCGCCAGCCCCTCGATCACCGGCATGTGCCGGCCATCGGCGATCATCGCGCCCAGCAGTTGCCCCAGCAGCGGCGCCAGATCGAACCTGGCGAGCTGGCCGCGCAAGGCCCCCTTGGCAAGGCCGCCCAGCTTTTCCGGATCGAGCGATTCGAGCACGTCGGCCACAAGATTGGCCGCGCCGGCGCGCACCCGGCCTTCTCCGCCCCGGGGATCGGCCAGGAAGCCGCCGGCCATGGCCGCCGCGTTCATGCCGGCCAGCCGCCGCGCCACCACTTGCGGGGTCAGGAAGTTTTCGCGCAGGAACGCCGCCATCGAATCGGCCAGGCGGTCCTTGTTTTCCGGGATGATCGCGGTGTGCGGAATCGGCAGCCCCAGCGGGTGCCGGAACAGCGCCGTCACCGCGAACCAGTCGGCCAGTCCGCCGACCATCGCCGCTTCGGCAAAGGCGCGCAGGAAGCCCCATGCGGGCGATCCACCGCCCTGTTCGGCCTGGCGGGCGAGGAAGAACAGCACGGCCATGACAAGCAGCAGGCCGGTCGCGAACAGGCGCAGCCGGCGTGCCCGATCGTCGGGAAGGAGTGTCCCCTTCAGGCGCGCGGCCGTGCGGGTCCGGGAAGAGGCGCGGGAGGGCATCGCCCTCCCCGCCGGATCGTCGGAAGAAACCGTCACTCGGCCGGTAACGCTCCATCGGCGGGTTTTTGCCGGGGATCATGCGGGTCGTAGGTCAGCACGCGCCGGCCCAGCCACGGGCCGATGCGCTTCTCGACGCCGTCGGCCAGGCTGAAGCCCGCCGGCACGATCAGCAGGGTCAGCAGCGTCGACAGCGTCAGCCCGCCGATCACCACCGTGCCCATCGGCGCGCGCCAGCCGCCATCGCCGCCCAGCGAGATCGCGGTGGGCACCATGCCCGCCACCATCGCCACCGTGGTCATCACGATCGGCTGCGCACGCTTGTGCCCGGCTTCGAGGATTGCCGCCAGCTTGGGCGTGCCCGCTTCCATTTCCTCGATCGCGAAGTCGATCAGCAGGATCGAGTTCTTGGCGACGATGCCGAACAGCATGAGGATGCCGATGAACACGGGCAGCGATTGCGATTGCCCCAGCACCAGCAGCAGCAGCAGCCCGCCCAGCGGCGCCAGGAACAGCGAGCCCATGTTTACCAGCGGCGAGATGAAGCGGCGGTAGAGCAGCACCAGCACCGAGAACACCAGCAGCACGCCCGCCGCCAGCGCGACGAAGAAGTTGCTCAGCATTTCCTGCTGCCAGCGGTCCTCGCCCGCCGGCGCGTTGGACACGCCCTGCGGCAGGTTGCGCATGATCGGCAGGTTCTTGATCGCCTTGTCGGCCGTGCCCTTGACCACGCCTGGCGGCAGGTCCGCGCCGACGAAGACGCGGCGGTTCTGGTTGTAGCGCTGGATCGTGGTGGGGCCGGAGCCGAACGAGATCGTCGCCACGCGGGCCAGCGGCACCGATCCGCCGGACGCGGTGGGCACCGGCAGGTTCTCGTACGTCGACAGATCGCGGCGCGACAGGACCGGCAGCTTCACCCGGATCGGCACCTGCCGGTCGGAAAGCGAGAACTTGGCGCTGTTCTGGTCGATTTCGCCCTGCGTGGCGATGCGGATCACCTGGCTCAGCGCCTGGGTGGTCACGCCCAGCGAGGCGGCAAGGTCCATGTGCGGCGTGATCACGATTTCGGGGCGGCGCAGGTCCGCGCTGATCCGCGGCGCGACCACTTCCTTCAACCCGCTCATCTGTTCGACCAGCGTCTGCGCGGTCTTCTGCAGCAGATCGGGATCGGAGCCGGACAGCATCACGCTGATCGGCCGACCCGATCCGCCGCCGGGGCCGCCACCGTTCTGCGACTGGAAGTTGACGCGCGCGTCGGAAACCTGCTGCAGCACCGGCGTCAGCTTGCGCTCGAGGACGAGGCTGCTTTCCTTGCGGTCCTTCTTCCAGTTGAGGAACACGCGGCCGTTGCCTTCGCGGATGCGCTCCAGCGCCACGCCCAGGTCGGGCTGGTCCTTCACCAGCGCCAGCACCTCGTCCACCTTCTGTTCGGTCTGCTCGATCGTGGTGCCGGGCACCATGTCGATGGTGATCGTGCTGAAATCGTTGTCGGTATCGGGGAAGAACTGCTGCGGGATCACCATGAACATCACGCCGGTCAGCAGCAGCGCGGCAAAGCCGATGCCCATCATCCACAGGCGATGGTCGCGCAGGCGCGCCATGGTCCAGTGGCGGAAGCCGGGACGGATGCCCCGCGCGCGGACCGAGGCGAGGTAGGCCTGCACGCGCGACGTATCGAGCGACCAGGTCAGGATCTTCATGTAGCGGTCCATCCACGGCCCGCCACCATGTTCGGCGTGGCCGTGCGCTTTCAGGAAATAGGCCGCGACCATCGGCGTGATCATGCGCGCCACCAGCAGGCTGAACAGCACCGCCACCACCACGGTCATGCCGAAGTTCTTGAAGAACTGGCCGGAAACGCCCGGCATCAGCGCCACCGGGAAGAACACCGCGACGATCGAGAACGTCGTGGCCAGCACGGCCAGCCCGATCTCGTCCGCCGCGTCGATCGAGGCCTGATAGGCGGATTTGCCCATGCGGATGTGCCGGACGATGTTCTCGATCTCCACGATCGCATCGTCCACCAGCACGCCCGCGACCAGGCCCAGCGCCAGCAGCGACATGGTGTTCAGCGTGAAGCCCATCAGGCTCATCACCCAGAACGTGGGGATGGCGGACAGCGGGATGGCGATCGCCGAAACGATCGTCGCGCGCCAATCGCGCAGGAAGAAGAACACCACGATGACCGCCAGCACCGCGCCTTCCACCATCGACGACATCGACGTGCGGTATTCGTCCTTGGTGTAGCCAACGCTGCTGAACAGCTGCTGGAAGCGGACCTTGTTGCCCTGTTCCGCCTGCAGCTTGGCTAGTTCCTTGACCGTTTCGTCATAGACGCTGACGTCGGATTCGCCCCGCGCGCGCGCGATGCTGAACGTGACGACCGGCTTGCCGTTGAACTTGGCGATGGAGGTGATTTCGCTGTAGCTGTCGCGCACGTCGGCCACGTCGGCCAGCTTCACGGTGCGCCCGCCGCTCAGCGCGATCTGCGTCTGCGAAAGGTCGAAGGCCGACCGCGCATTGCCCAGCACGCGCACGGATTGGCGCGCGCCGGCCACTTCCGCCTTGCCGCCGGCGGCGTTCAGGTTGACCTGGCGCAGCGTGGCGTTGATCTGGTTGGCGGTAACGCCCAGCGACTTCATCCGCATCGGATCGAGCGTGACCGCGATTTCACGGTTGACCCCGCCCGCGCGCGCCACTTCCGCCATGCCCGGCAGCGCCAGCAGCCGCTTGGCCACGGTATCGTCGATGAACCACGAAAGCTGCTCGATCGTCATGTCGTCGGCCGAAACCGCGAAATAGGCGATCGGATCGGACGAGGTTTCCGCCTTGAACACCGACGGTTCCAGAATGCCGTCGGGCAGTTCGCCGCGCACCTGGTCGACCTTGTTCTTCACCTCGCTGACGGCGGCGTTGATGTCGGTGCCGATCTTGAACTGGACCATCGTCTGGCTGCTGCCTTCGGATGCCGTCGAGGTGATCGTATCCACACCGGCGATCGTGCGGACGCTGGATTCGACCTTCTGGGTGATCTGGTTCTCGATTTCGGTCGGCGCCGCGCCCGGTTGCGAGATCTCGACGATCACCATCGGGAACTCGATGTCCGGATTGTTCTGGACTTTCATGCCCATGAACGAAACCAGCCCGGCCAGCGTCAGCCCCAGGAACAGGACGATGGGGACCACCGGGTTGCGGATGGACCAGGCCGAGATGTTGCGGAAGTTCATGGCGCCGGGCTCCGGATCAGTGGCCGGTGGCCGGCTTGGCTGCCGTTTTCCCGCCCGCCACCGGGCGCACCTTGTCGCCGGGATTGAGGAAGCCGCCCGCCCGCAGCACGATGCGTTCGCTGCCGTTCAGCCCTTCGCGCACGACGATGCCGGCCGCCGTCACGTCACCAACCTTCACGGGGCGGCGTTCCACCTTGTCATCCTTGTTCACGACATAGACGAAGGCGCCGTTCTGATCGTTGAGGATCGCCGATTCGGGCAGCATCGGTGCGGTGACGGTGCCGCTGCGAATCGTCGCGCTGGCGAAACCGCCGGGCCGCAGCGCATCGTTGTACGGCAGCGCGATCCGGGCGATGCCTTCGCGCGTGGTCGCGTCGATGGTCGGCGCCAACTGCCAGATCTGGCCGGTGAACGGCGTGGCCGTGCCCACCGGGGTCACGTCCGCGCTGACGCCAACGGACAGCTTCGCCATGTCGGCTTCGGCCAGACGCGCCTGCATTTCCAGTTCGCCACCCTTGGCGATGCGGAACAGCACGCCGCTGCCGCTGCTGACCACCTGCCCCGGCTCCACGCCGCGCGTCAGCACAAGGCCCGCTTCGGGCGCCAGGATGTTGAGCCGCGCGGTGCTGGCACGCAACTGCCCCAGCGTGGCCTGCGCCACGCGCACTTGCGCCATTGCCGAATCGCGCGTGGCGGTCAGGCGATCGACGTCGGCCTTGGAAATGAAGCCCTTGTCGACAAGCTTGAGCGCGCGATCGAGATTGGACTGGGCGATCCGGGCGTTGGCTGCGGCCACTTCCACGTTGGCGGCCTGGCTTTCGACCTGCTGGGCCTGCACCGACCGGTCGATGACCGCCAGGACCTGCCCGGCTTGCACCCAGTCGCCGGCGTCGACCAGCACGCTCGCCACCTTGCCGCCTTCGCCGGCCACGCCGACGGGCATCTCGCGCCGCGCGGCGATCGTGCCGCTGGCGACGATGGTGCCCTGTACCGAGGTCATTCCGGGCGTGATGACCGTGACCGTCTGCGCCTGCGCCCCGCCCTGCTCCGCGCTTGCGGTCGCTGCCGCGTTGCGGTGCTTGAGGTAGTAGGCGCCGCCCAGCGCGAGCAGGACGAGTGCCACGACCAGCAGCACGCGGCCGCGCGACCATCCGCCGCCGGTCCGCCCGACTTCCATGTAACCCGACGCGACACCCGCATGGGCGGCATCCGCCTGCCGGCCGGCGTCGTTCATGTCCGCACTGATGCTGGTTTCGTAGTTCATCGTTTTCACGCGTCGGTCTCCACGGTGGCCGGGGAGACCTGCCCCTTCCTTCAAACCAAGGTGTATTATACGTGTATGGCAGTGGCTGCAAGCAGGCCTTCTGCGCAAGCTTGGCACCTTTGTTCATGGCAATAGACGTCGAAACGACGAGTGGCAATTCTGGCTCGACGAAGAACGATCCATGCCCTTGAAGGCATTGCGCCGTTGCGGACCGGTCCCGTCAGCGAGGCGGCGTCAGTATTCGTCGCCTCAGCACCCGGCCGAGCGACCTCGGGTTGGTCAGAGCACCGCCCAAACGGAAACAGCCGCCCCTGAAAACAGGAGCGGCTGCCCGTGGATAACCGGTAGAAAGCGTCAATACTTGAGCTGGCGCTCGTATAGATCGCGGTAGTGCTGGATGCGCGTAACGCGCAGGCCCTGCATGCCGGAACGGTCGACCGCCCGCTGCCACGAGGCGAATTCCTCGATCGTCAGGCTGTAGCGTTCGCACACTTCGTCGATCGTCAGCAGCCCGCCATTGACGGCGGCCACGACTTCGGCCTTGCGCCGGACGACCCAGCGCTTGGTGTTGGGAGGCGGCAGGCTATCGACCGTCAGCGGTTCGCCGAGAGGTCCGATAACTTGCGCCGGTCTGATTTTCTGGTTCTCGATCATGGCAATACTCGTCGATCAGCTCGGCTCGACAGGGGGGGAGGGCGGCGTTTGCTTCGCCGGCAATGTTCCTCCTTCCGCTTTGCCATTCGTTGAACGGGTTGGGTTAACGGGAGTTTCAACATTTTCGCCGCCCGTCAGGAGCCGTGCGGCAAGCCCGTGAAAGCTCGCGCCGCCTTGCAGCGTGGTGCTGCCCGGCAACGCCTGTTTCACCGCCTTGCGCAGATCCTGCGCCGCGACGAGACGCGCGCACAGTTCGTGCCAGCCGAGCGGACGCAGGCGTTCGCCCTGCCCCCCGCTTTCGACGAGGCACGAATCACCCGGTGGCCGGATATCGTTGAATCCCATTTCCATGAGCGGGTCTCTAGCCCGGGCAGTCATAAGGGACGGTAAAGGCCGCCTTTACCAAGAGTTAGGAATAGCCATTCTGGCGGCAATTAATTGCTTCCATCGTCCGGCGCACCAGCGGGGCAAGGCCGGGAATTGCGCATTTTTCCTGCATTCCCTCCGCAAATGTGCTTATGGGACGGCGCATGGCCAGTCTTTCCTCCGTTTACGATTACGCTACATTTTTCGATCTGCCGCAGCCATTGAGCGCGCGGCGGATCGTCGTGGCGATGTCGGGCGGCGTGGACAGCTCGGTCGTAGCGGGCCTCGCCGCCGCCAGCGGCGCCGAAGTGATCGGGGTGACGCTTCAACTCTACGATTACGGCGCCGCCACGGGGCGCAAGGGCGCCTGCTGCGCGGGCGACGACATCCGCGATGCCCGTGCCGTGGCCGACCGGCTGGGCATCGCGCATTATGTGTTCGACCACGAATCGAGCTTTCGCGAGGAAGTGGTCGAACGATTCGCCGACGATTACCTGGCCGGCCGCACGCCGATTCCCTGCATCCGTTGCAACATGGGGCCGAAATTCACCGACCTGCTGCGCATGGCGCGCGAACTCGGCGCGGATTGCCTGGCCACGGGGCACTACGTGCGCCGCGTGGCCGGCGCGGCCGGGCCGGAACTGCACCGCGCGCTCGATCCCGCGCGCGACCAGAGCTATTTCCTCTATGGCACCACGGAAGAACAGCTCGCCTTCCTGCGCTTTCCGCTGGGCGGCCTGCCCAAGACCGAGACGCGCCGGATCGCCGCCGACCTGGGCCTGGGCGTGGCGGCCAAGCCCGACAGCCAGGATATCTGCTTCGTTCCCGATGGCGATTACGCGCGCGTCGTGCGTTCGGTGCGCCCCGAAGGCGACGCGCCGGGCGAGATCGTCCATGCTGCCACCGGCGAAGTGCTCGGCCAGCACCGCGGCATCATCCACTATACGGTCGGCCAGCGGCGCGGGCTGGAGATCGGCGGCCAGCCCGAACCGCTCTATGTCACCGCGCTCGACGCGCCGCACCGGCGCGTGCTGGTGGGGCCGAAAGCCATGCTGGCCGTGGGCAAGGCGCGAATCATCGAGACCAACCGCATCGGCGCCCTGCCGCAGGATGCGCCGCTAACCGCCAAGGTGCGGTCGCTGGCCAAGCCGGTGCCGGTGGTGCTCGAAGGCCCGTTCGGGGATGGCGCGGAAACCGCCATCCGTTTCCTGCAGCCGGAATACGGCGTGGCGCCGGGGCAGGCGGCAGTGCTCTATGCCGGGGAACGCGTGATCGGCGGCGGCTGGATCGCGGAAACCGGCCGCTGGCAGGACGCGGCCTGATCCGCTCCCGGATCAGTCGTTCCAGGGCTGGAGCACGCAGCCCGATCCCTCACGGTATGTCGCGGTTTGCCGGGCCAGCAGCGGGAAACGCGCGGTAACGCTGCGCGCCTGCGGGTCTTCCGACAGCGTGATCATTGCCATGCCCGCCTCGAAATCTTTCCGGCAATCGCTGAGCGTGCGCCCGCCGACATAGCGGCACGAGCAGCCGACGCGCGCGCCGTAGGATGCGCCGGTGATCGCGTAGCCGTGAAGCGCCGGCCAGAAATAGGCGAAGACGGCCACCAGCAGCGCCACGACCGGCAGGACCAGACGCCAGCGCCGCCGCCCGCGCGGTGGCGCGCCGTTGGCCGGGGAGCCGTCCGGGTTCGATCCATTCCGGTCAGACTTTGCGGAAGAAGATGCGTTTGCGGTTGCCATGTCCGGGCCATCTGGAGGAAAGGACTGACGCCATGGCCCGCCCGCGCTTGTCCCATATCCTCCCCCTGCTGCTTGTGCCAGCCTTGATCGGCTGCGGCAGGTCCGGAGACGCGCCCGCACCGCCGCCTCCGCCGCTGTCGGACGCCGCGATGAAGGCGGTGGTCGAAGACCCGGGGACGAATCGCGAAGGCCTGGCCCGCGCGGTCGACGCGCTGTTCACCGACGAGGCGGCTGCGGAGACCCGCGCGGTGATCGTCATGCGCGGCGGGCGGATCGTGGCGGAACGCTATGCCCCTGGCTACCACGAGAACACCCGCTTCGTGAGCTGGTCGATGGCCAAGTCGATCACCGGGGTGATGATCGGGATGCTGGTGTCCGACGGCCGGCTGCGGCTGAACGAATCAGCGCCCGTCCCCGCGTGGCAGCGCCCCGGCGATCCGCGTGGCGAGATCACGCTGCGGCAGCTGCTGCAGATGCGATCGGGGCTCAAGCATGTCGAGGCGGGCGATCCCGTCTATGAATCCGACGAGGTGCGGATGCTGTTCCTGGACGGGCGCGACGACATGGCGCGCTATGCCGAGGACCAGCCGCTCGACAGCGAACCGGGCAAGACCTTCCGCTATTCCACCGCGACCAGCGTGATCCTGTCCGATCTCGCCGCGCGCGCGCTGGCGCCCGTGCCCGATGCCGAGCACCGCCGCCGCGCCGTGGCCGAATATCTGCGCACGCGCCTGTTCGAACCGGCCGGAATGCGCTCGATGCTGCCGGAATTCGACGCGGCGGGCACGCTGATCGGCGGATCGCTGATCCATGGCACCGCGCGCGACTGGGTGCGGTTCGGCGAGTTCCTGCGCAACAAGGGATCGGTGCGCGGCGCACAGATCATCCCGCGCCAGTGGATCGATTTCATGACCACGCCATCGCCGCGGCAGGCGCAATACGGCGCGCAGATCTGGCTGAACCGCACGCCCAGCGGCAAGGACCGGCCCGCGCTGTTCCCCGATCGCGGCCCGAAGGACCTGTTTGCCTGCATCGGCCACCTGGGCCAGTACGTGCTGGTCTCGCCCAGCCGCAAGCTGGTGGTCGTGCGTCTGGGCAAGACGCCCGACGACAAGCTGGGCGCGGTGACGGGCCACCTCGCCGACATCATCGACACGTTCAGGTAGCAGGTTCCCCGGCGGGCGCGCCCTGCACCGCCAGCGCGGGGCTTTCCCCGTCCGGGCCGGGCGCGAGAAGATCGCGGGCGCCCAGCGGCGCCTCGTTCACCAGACCTTCGGGATCGGGATGGATCAGCACTTCCACGCCAGGGAAGGCCTCCATCAGCTTTTCCTCGATCTCGTCCATCACGCGGTGCGCCTCGGTCACGGTCATCTTGCCATCGACCCAGACATGGAACTGCACGAAATCGCGATCGCCGCTGGTGCGCGTGCGCAGATCGTGCAGGCCCTTCAACTCGGGGTGCTGGGCGACGACCTCGAGGAACCGCTCGCGCTTTTCGAGCGGCCATTCGTGGTCCATCAACTGCTCGATCGCATCCTGTGAGGCGCCCCACGCACCCCAGCCCAGCCACAGCGCGATGCCGAACGCGAAAGCCGCGTCGACGCCGCCCAGCGCAAGGTAATGATCGAGCACGAGCGCGGCGATCACCGCGAGGTTGAGAAACAGGTCCGATTTGTAGTGGACGTTGTCGGTGCTGATCGCGAGGCTGCCGGTCTGGCGGATCACGTGTCGCTGATAGGCAAGCAGCGCCACCGTGGCCACCATCGCCACCACCGACACGATCACGCCCGATTCGGCCTCTGCCACCCGCTCTCCGCCCAGGAACTGCCCCACCGCGCGCCAGGCCAGGCCCAGCGCCGAGATCGAGATCAGCACGACCTGGAACATCGCCGCGAGCGCTTCGGCCTTGCCGTGCCCGAAGCGGTGGTTGTGATCGGCCGGCTGCGCCGCGACCCATACCCCCAGCAGCGTGGCGGCGCTGGCCACCAGGTCCAGCCCGGTATCGGCCAGGCTTCCCAGCATCGCGGTCGAATGCGTGGAGATCACCGCCCACAGCTTCAGGCCGGCCAGCAGCGTCGCCACGGCCATGCTGGCCATCGCCGCGCGCCGGTTGAGATCGGAGGGGATCGCGCTCATGCCATTCGCTTTACGGGTAAAGCAGCGTGCTGGTCCAGCCGCCGGCGCCATCGGTCACGAAGCGGCGGCGTTCGTGCAGGCGATGGTCGCGGTCCTGCCAGAACTCGATGGCGGCGGGCTTCACGCGATAGCCGGACCAGTGCGCCGGCCGCGTGACCTCTCCGTCCGGGTATTGCGCGCGCAGGGCGTCCACCCGGTCAAGGTAGGTCTGCCGCGAATCCAGCGGGCGCGACTGGTCCGAGGCGGCCGAACCCAGCCGCGATTCGGGATGCCGGCTGGCGAAATAGGCGTCCGCCTCGGCCGCCGTCACTTCGGTGATGGTGCCTTCGACGCGAATCTGCCGGCGCAGCGATTTCCAGTGGAACAGCAGCGCGACGTGCGGGTTCGCCGCCAGTTCGCCGCCCTTGCGGCTGTGGAAGTTGGTGTAGAACACGAAGCCATCCGGCCCATGCCCTTTCAGCAGCACCATCCGCACCGACGGCACGCCCTGCGGCGTCGCGGTGGCGAGCGCCATCGCGTTGGGATCGTTGGGTTCACTGGCCCGCGCCTGCGCGAACCATTCCTCGAAGATGGCGAACGGATCGGCATGGGGGATGGCATCGCGCGCTTGTTCAGGTTTCACGGCATTTTCCTGACGAAGTTGACAAAGTTGACACGGTTCAGAGGCAAACGGCCGCCCGCCGCGGACAGGCTGTCGTGTGGCCGGCAAAGCGCGAGATAGCCATGACGAGGATCAAGGTTCATGGGCATCGCCTATCCTACCCCCGTGCAGTAGGAAAGCGCCGCTTGCGGCGCGGCGTTTCGGCACCTAGCTAGGGAACCATGGCAGACCCCTATTCCATTCTTGGCGTAAACCGCAGCGCGAGCGAAAAGGACGTGAAATCCGCGTACCGCAAGCTTGCTAAGGAACTCCATCCGGACCGGAACAAGGACAATCCCAAGGCGGCCGAACGGTTTGCCGAGGTGACGCAGGCCTATGACCTCCTGTCCGACAAGGACAAGCGTGCCCAGTTCGACCGGGGCGAGATCGACGCCGAGGGCAATCCCACAAGCCCCTTCGGCTTCGGCGGCGCGGGCGGCGGCTTTGGCGGGGCGCAGCACGGCTATCGCCATTCGGGCGGCTTCGAGGGCGCCGGTGCCGAGGGCATCGACATCGGCGACATTTTCGAGGGCCTGTTCGGCGGGCGCGGCGGCCAGCCCGGCGGCGGTGGCGGTTTCGGCGGCTTCGGCGGCGCGCGGCGTGGCCCGCCGCCCAAGGGTGCGAATGTCGGCTATCGGCTGCAGGTTTCCTTCACCGACGCCGCCAGCCGGGCCAGCCAGCGCATCACCCTGTCGGACGGCAAGACCATCGACCTCAAACTACCCGCGGGCGTGGAAAGCGGCCAGCAGGTGCGCCTTCCCGGCAAGGGCGAACAAGGCCCCGGTGGCGCCGGCGACGCGATCGTGACGATCGAGGTGGGCAGCCACCCGTTTTACGAACGCGATGGTGACAACATCCGGCTCGACCTGCCGGTCACGCTCGACGAGGCGGTCAACGGCAGCAAGGTGAAGGTGCCGACCGTGGATGGCCCGGTGATGCTCACCGTCGCGCCCGGCAGCAGCAGCGGACGCACGCTGCGGCTGAAGGGCAGGGGCTTTACCCGCAAGGACGGCACGCGCGGCGATCAGCTGGTGACGCTGCAGATCGACCTCCCGCCCGCCGACAGCGAACTGGGCGCCGATCTCCAGACCCGGCTCGCAGGATGGCAGGACACCCGGAACCCGCGCGGTAAGCTGGGCGTTTAAGACGGCATGACTCCCGTATCCGGCCTTTCGCCCGGGCCGGGCGATGACGGAACGGAACGGGCTGCATCCTCGCCGGCCGAACCACCGATCGCGCCGCTGATCGATGTTCCCGACCTTTCGCCCGAAGCCCGCCGTCGCGCCGCCCTGCGGCTCCCCCCGGATGCGCAGGGTTTTGTGGCGCCCGTGCCGCCCGCCCGCCACGCGCGGGCGCTGGAAGTGATCCGCCGGGTGTGGACCGGCGTCTATCACGACGGGTTCATCCATGCCGGCAACTTCGCCTACATGGTGCTGATCGCACTGTTCCCGTTCTTCATCACCGGCGCGGCGATCTTTTCCGCGCTGGGCGAGGCCAGCCAGCGCGCCGCCGCTATCAACACCGTGCTGATCGCGATGCCGCCGGTGGTGGCCGAAGCGCTCGATCCGGTGGCGCGCAGCGTGGTGGAGATGCGCACCGGCTGGCTGCTGTGGGTAGGCGGGCTGATCGGCCTTTGGACGGTGGGCAGCCTTGTCGAAACGATCCGCGACATCCTGCGCCGCGCCTATGGCACGCGCTGGGAGCACGCCTTCTGGCGCTATCGCCTGGCGTCCACCGGACTGATCGTGGCCTCGGTGATCCTGATCCTGCTCTCCATCGCCGCGCAAGTGGCGATCGGCACCGCGCAACAGGCGATCGAGGCGTGGATGCCGCAGTTCAGCGGATGGATCGCCAGCCTGTCGCTGTCGCGCTTCGTGCCGGCGGTGATCTTCTTCCTGGCGCTGTGGCTGCTGTTCATCTCGCTGACCCCCGGCGCTTACCGGGGCCGGCGCTATCCCAAATGGCCCGGCGCGCTGCTCGTCAGCCTGTGGTGGCTGGCGGTCACCGGGGCGCTGCCGGGAGTGTTGCGCCATTTCTTCACTTACAACCTAACGTACGGAAGCCTTGCCGGCGTGATGATCGCGCTTTTCTTTTTCTGGCTTGTCGGCTTAGGGATGGTGGTAGGAGCCGAACTCAACGCTGCGCTCGCGGAAACGCCCGAAGAGCGCGATGTGGTGGGGCAGGCTGACGATCGCGCGCGCAGGGCGCGCCGGATGAGCATCGAGCAAGAGGGCGCATGACCGGACTGATGGAAGGAAAGCGGGGCCTGATCATGGGCCTTGCCAATGACAAGTCGCTGGCGTGGGGGATCGCCCGCAAGCTGCGTGAACAAGGTGCCGAACTGGCCTTCTCCTATCCGGGCGAGGCGCTGGAAAAGCGCGTCCGCCCGCTGGCGGCAAGCCTGGACAGCGATTTCCTGATCGAATGCGACGTATCGGACATGGCGGCGCTCGATGCCGCGTTCGAAACGCTGAAGGCGCGGTGGCCGACGATCGATTTCGTCGTCCATGCCATCGGCTTTTCGGACAAGAACGAGTTGCGCGGCCGGTATTATGACACCTCGCTCGACAATTTCCTGACGACGATGAACATCTCGGCCTACAGCCTCGTCGCCGTGACCAAGCGCGCCATCGCGATGATGCCCGAAGGCGGATCGATCCTCACGCTGACCTATTACGGCGCCGAAAAGGTCGTGCCGCACTACAATGTGATGGGCGTGGCCAAGGCGGCGCTGGAAACCAGCGTGCAGTACCTCGCCAACGATTGCGGGCCACAGGGCGTGCGCGTCAACGCGATATCGGCCGGTCCGATCAAGACGCTGGCTGCCAGCGGAATCGGCGATTTCCGCTATATCCTCAAGTGGAACGAGCTGAACTCGCCGCTGCGGCGGAATGTGACGATCGAGGACGTCGGCGGGGCGGGGCTCTATTTCCTGTCGGACCTGTCCTCGGGCGTGACCGGCGAAGTCCACCATGTCGACGCGGGCTACCACACGGTCGGCATGAAGCAGGAAGACGCGCCCGACATCGCACTGGGCTGATGACGAGACGCCCTTCCGTTCGTTAGCGGGAGGAGGGGCTGTCCGTCAGGGATGCGACGGGGTGATGGCCGGCGGCGGTGTCGCCGCGCCGGCGGCATCCTCGGCCGCGCGTTCCTTGGCCAGCTTTTCCTCGTACTGCTTTTCCAGCACTTCCACCCGCGCCTGTTCGGCGGCGGTATCGGCGTCGATCGTCTGCAGGCGCTTGGCGCGCTCCTCCTCGATCAACCGGCCGAACTGCACGTCGCTCGATTGCTTCTTCTCGGCATAGGCGGCGTTGATCAGGCGCGAGACGCAGCCCGATGCCCCGCCCGAACCGACCGGGGAGCAGGAGTTCACGCCGGCCGCGCCCACCGTTTCATAGGCCCGGACACGCTCTGTCCAGCCCTGGTTGGCCGCAGCGTTGGGATTGTCACGCAAGGGCGCGGGAATGCGGAAGCGTTCGGATTCGTCCTTGCGCGCGCAGACCGTGATTTCGCCCGCGTTGGAGGCCGGGCAGGGATCGTCGCCATAGATGATCAGCTGGTTGACCTTCTCGCCCGATGTCGCGTCCTGCGCCTGGACGGGCTGCGATGCCGCGATGCCGGCGGTGGCGATCAGCGCCAGGGCGGTGATCCGGGGTAAGAAGCGCGTCATCGTGACTCTCCAGCTGGGTCTGGTGCCGATATAGGGCCGCACCCTCTTGAATGGTAGATGAAGCCCCGTCGCTGACCTGAATCAATCAGATACGTCAGATCCGTTTCGCCCCTCAGATCCGCTTCGAAAGCGCGATCGCCGCACGGCAGCCGAAGCGGATGGCGTGGAACAGCACCGGATAGCCCGGCGCGCGCTCGGCCCCGGCAGCGATCGCGGCATCGCGGTGCTCGCGCTCGTCGTCGCGGAATTCGCGCACCATCGCGGCCAGCTCCGGGTCGTCGTCGCCCAGTTCGTCGAGCTGTTCGGTATAGTGGCGGTCGATCTCGGTCTCGATGGCGGCGGTGCAGGCCATAGCCGCTTCCGGCCCGATCAGCGCGGTTGCCGCACCCAGCGCGAACCCGGCGACCGACCATACCGGCTGCAGCGCCGTCGGCCGCACGCCGCGTTGTGCCAGCAGCGCGTCGAACCGCTTGCGGTGATCGGCTTCCTGCGCCGCCATCGCCGCGACTTCGGCCGAATGCGGCGCGCGATCGCCCATCACCGCCATCTGCCCGGCATAGATGCGCACGGCGCCGTATTCGCCGGCCTGATCGACCCGGATCATCGCGGCGAACCTGTCACTCATGGCTGCAATCCTCCGGCGGAACGGCGAGCGCGGCCCAGCAGTCTGAACACCGTGATCGCGCCGGCCATGGAAATGAGGAAGTTGTAGCCCGCCAGGCTCACGCCGAACAGCGTCCACGGCGCGACATCGCAGCGGATCACCGGCGCCGACATGATCGCCGCCAGCGGATCGTTGCCCAGCTTGTGCGAGGAACACGTGGTGATGCCTTCCCACCAGCCGTATTCGACGCCGGCGTGGAACGCGCCGATCAGCCCGCTGATGCCGATCGCGACGGCAGCCAGCATGACCAGCATGTCACCCCCGCCGGTGCGGCGCTGCATTTGCGCGATCAGCGCCATGACGATCGCGGCGATATGCGGATAGCGCTGCCACCAGCACATCTCGCACGGGGGCAGGCCGAACCCGAACTGCGCGATCAGCGCCCCGCCCATCAGCGCGGCGGGGATCAGCAGCGCCAGGGTATAGGCGGCGTTGCGCGACTGGACCGGCGTCATCGTGTCAGCGCTTTCCTGCCGATGCCCGGAGGGGCAGCGCCTGCGGCGCGGTCCGCCCCAGCGTCTGCACCGCGTAATAGAGCTGGAAGTCGTCGATGCCCTTGGCCTTCAGTTCCTCGGCCGTCATCTTGAAGCGCGGATCCTCGCCCTTGTCGGTCTCGAGATCCTTGTCGTCCTTCAGCTCGTTGATCAGGTGCCCGCGCAGGTCGCTTTCGCGATAGGAGCGCAGCGCGCGCTTGCGCATGTCGGGATCGGAAATCTGCGGCACGCGCACGTCGGGATCGATGCCGCCTTCCTGCACCGAACGGCCCGACGGGGTGTAGTAGCGCGCCGTCGTCAGCTTGAGCGCGGTGTCGCGCGTCAGCGGGATCAGCGTCTGCACGCTGCCCTTGCCGAAGCTGCGTTCGCCCAGGATCGCCGCGCGGTGCTGGTCCTGCATCGCGCCGGCGACGATTTCCGAAGCGGAGGCCGACCCCTGATCGATCAGCACGATCATCGACACGCCCTTGGCGATATCGCCCGGCGTGGCGTTGTACACCTCATTGTCGCGGGCATAGCGGCCACGCTGCGAGACGATCGGCCCCTTTTCGAGGAACAGGTCCGATAGCGAGACGGCTTCGTCCAGCAACCCGCCGGGGTTGCCGCGCAGATCGAGGATCAGGCCGGCCGGGCGGTTGCCCGTCTTGGCGCGAATATCGCGCCAGGCGGCGGCGACCTGCGTGCCGACGTTGGCGCTGAAGCTCGATACCGAGATCACGCCGACATTGTCCTTCACCTTCCATTCGACCGGCTTCAGCTCGATCACCTGGCGCGTGATGGTCAGGTCGAGCGGCTCGTCGCGACCGGGGCGGAACACGGTGAGGCGGATCTGCGTGCCCACTTCGCCGCGCATCTGATCCACCGCGTCGTCGAGCGAGCCGCCGTAGATCAGCTTGCCGTCGAGGTGGGTGATATAGTCGCCCGCCTTGATCCCGGCGAGATCGGCCGGCGTGCCCTTCATCGGCGCGATAACCTTGACCGCGCCGTCCTCCAGCGTCACCGACAGGCCCAGCCCGCCATAGGAGCCATCGGTCTGCGTGCGCAGGTTCTCGAAATCGCGGGCGTCGAGATAGGAACTGTGCGGATCCAGCGTGGCCAGCATGCCATCGATCGCGCCCTTGAACAGCTTGTCGTCGTCCACCGGCTCCACGTAATTGGCCTTGATCCGCTCGTAGATCGCCATCAGCCGGGTGAATTCGGGGCCGGTCTTGGCGTCCACGGCGGCCAGCCCGGCGGTCGTCACCGGGATCAGCGCGATTGCCGACACGAGCGCGGTGGCACGGAAGAGGGAGGCCACGGTCTTCGTGAACGGGGTCTTCGCCATCGGGGACTTTCGCTTCAAGGGGGCCATGGGGCCGCGTTCTATAGCGGCAGCGCGATGAACGCCAGATGGCGCGACACGGTGAGTCATCCGGGGATCGTCATCCGCGCAGTGCCTGCAGCGGATTGATCGGAGCGCCATCCTTGCGCAGTTCGACCGTCACCGTCGGGCGGCCCGGCCCGGCCGCGCCCAGAGGAGCGCCCTGCACCACGGTTTCGCCCACGTTCACGTCAAGCCGGCCGAGATTGGTGACGAGCGAGGTCCAGCCGCCATCGTGTTCGATGATCACGATCCGGCCATAGCCGCGATAGGCGCCGGCGAAGGCCACGCGCCCGGCCGCCGGCGCGACCACCTGCGCGCCGCCGACCGGCGCGAAGGTGAGTCCGGAAGACAGCCCGCCCGCGCCGCGTTCACCAAAGCCGGTCACGATCCGTCCGCCCACCGGCAGAATCCACGAAAGCGCCGCCGAAGCCGAAGGGGTGGGGCCGGTATCCGCCACCATCAGCGCGTCGCCCGGCCGTTCGGGGCGCGGCACCGGGCCGGGCAGCGCGGCCAGCTTCTGCCGCAGCGAACCATCGGCCTGCAACTGGTCCATCAGCGCGCGCAGATCACGCGTCTGTTCGGCCAGCGCGAGCGCACGGTCCGCCTCGCGACTGGCCGTCCCTTGCGCCGCGCGCGATTCGATGCGCTGGCGGCTTTCGATGGCGACAAGCTGCTGGCGCCGCGCGGTCAGCCCCTGTTCGCCCTGGCGCAGCTGGTCGGCGGCCAGCCGCGCGCTGGCCTGCAGGGCGCGGCCGCGCACGATTTCCTGCCGCAGCCCCGCGGTGCGCTGCCGCACTTCGGGCAGCATCGTTTCCAGCACCGCGCGCAGATAGACGGTATCGCGCAGGGTATCGGCGCGCATCAGGCTGAAGGCGAGCGGCCGGCGCGCCATGAGCTGCAGGGCCGCCGTCAGCCGCACCACCGGTTCCTGCCGCGCGGCGATACGCAGCCGCAGCGCCGCGCGCTGGCGATCGATCAGCGCGATCTTCGCCTGCGCCACCTGGATTTCGGCTTCGGACTGCTGGATGCGCGCGGCCACCGCCGCCGTTTCGCGCGCGGTACGGTCGGCCGCTTCGGTGGCCTTGCGCGCTTCCGCCTCCAGCTGTTCGCCGCGTGCCCGCGCCATCGTCAGTTCGCGGGTTGCCTGGCGCAGCGCGTCGCCCGCCTGCCCGGCATCGTCGAAAGGCGCGGCCTGCTGCGCCACGGCAAGCTGCCAGCCTAACACGCCGGCCAGCGCGGCCATGGTGGCGAGAAGGAGGGTGCGCGACGTCATGACGCGGCGCTTATCCTTCGCGGTGATAGGGATGGCCAGCGATAATGCTGGTGGCGCGCCACAACTGCTCGGCCAGCATGGCGCGGGCCAGCATGTGCGGCCAGGTCGCCGCGCCGAAGGCAAGCAGGAGATCGGCCTTGCCGCGCACGTCCGCATCGTGCCCGTCAGCCGCGCCGATCAGGAAGCGCGCCTCGCGCACGCCATCGTCGCGCCAACGGCCCAGAATGCCGGCGAACTCGGTCGAGGTGAGCTGGCGCCCGCGCTCGTCGAGCGCGACGGTTCGGACGGGCGTGGCCGCGGGCGGCGGGATCGTGCCGCCGCGATCGGGCAGCTCGGTAACCTTGAGGCCCCAGGCGACGCGCTTGGCATAGCGGTCGACCAGCTCGGCCTCGGGCGATCGCCCGATCTTCCCGCGCGCGATAATGTGCAGCAGCATCCGGTTTCCGATCGGGAACGCTCTCCCTCCCCGCCGGGAGGAGGGGAGTTTACGCCGCGCCCGCGTCTCCGAACGCCCACATGCGTTCGAGGTTGTAGAAGCTGCGCACTTCCGGGCGGAACAGGTGGACCACCACGTCGCCGGCGTCGATCAGCACCCAGTCGGCGGCGGGCAGGCCTTCCAGCCGCGCGTGGCCGTAACCGCCCTGCTTGATCCGTTCGGCCAGCTTCTGGGCCATCGCCGCGACCTGGCGCGTCGAACGGCCCGACGCGATCACCATGTAATCGGCGATCGAGCTTTTGCCTTCGAGCGGGATCGAGACGATTTCCTGCGCCTGATCGTCGTCGAGCGATTGCAGGACGAGATCGTGCAGCGACGCTGGCTTGGCCTTGGCGCCCGAGCTGGCGGTGGACGTGGCGGCCCCGGCCTGGGCCGGAATGGTCTGGACAGTTGTCATCGCGGTGAGATGGTCTCCGTGGCTGGATTGTCAATGAAAAGGAAGCGGGCACCGGTCAATCGCCCGGCCCCCGAAACGGGCCGGGCCACCGGAATCCCGGCAACCGACCGCAAGGGAAGTGCGCCGCGGCTCAGGGCTTTCCTGCCCCGCCGAAGCGCGTGTTGCCGGTGGATGGGCCGGTTTGCGGAACGACCGGCCGATGCGTGAGGGCATCGAACGGCTCCGCATCGACGAAGCGGCGAAACCATTCCGGATCGGCGGCACGAATGGCCGTGGCCGAACGGGGATCGGGATCGAAACGCAGGATCGTCAGCGCCGGGGCGCTCCGCTTTGCGCCGTCAATCAACTGTCCGGGCCGCCGGCGCCAGCGGCGCAACCAGGCCATGGCGGGGCTCGCCAAGGCACGCGCATCATAACCCGGACGCGCGATAACCGCAATCGGCGTCTCCCGCGCGATGCGCCGCCAGTCCTTCCAGCGGTGAAACTGCGCCAGATTGTCGGCCCCCATCAGCCAGACGAAGCGCTTTTTCGGGTAGCGTCGATGCAGCGCCGCCAGCGTATCGACGGTGTAGCGCGTGCCCAGCCGCGCCTCGATCGCGGTCACGCGGATCGGCGCGCGGCGGGCCGCCGCCCGCGCCGAACAATAGCGCGCCGGCAGCGGGGCCATGCCCTTCACCGGCTTCAGCACGTTGCCCGGCGATACCAGCCACCACACCTCGTCCAGCCCCAGCGCCTCGCGCGCGAACAGGCTGATGCGGCGGTGGCCGCCATGGGCCGGGTTGAAGCTGCCGCCCAGAAGACCGACGCGGGGCAGGCCGATTCGGGGCAGGCCGACGCGGGGGGAAGGAATCGGACCGGTCAGGATGAAGGCTCCGCCAGCCTGCCTAGCGCGCCACGCGCCGGGGCGAAGCCGCCTTGGCGCGATAGGCGCCCTGCATGGCGAACATCCAGCCGGGATATTCGCGCGGCAGGGCCGAGAGTGCATCCAGCCGCGAAAGCTCGTCCGCCGTCAGTTCCACCTCGCAGGCGGCGATATTGTCGGCGAGCTGGTCGGCGCGCTTGGCGCCGACGATCACCGTCGTCACCACCGGCTGATAGAGCAGCCAGGCGAGCGCCACCTGCGCCACCGTGGCCGGCTTGCCGGCTACGGTCTTTCCGGCGGCGATGGCCTGCATCGCCTCGATCAGGTCATAGGCGCGATCGAGTTCCACCGGCGGGAAATCGAACACCGCGCGGCGGCCTTCGCCCTGGTTGGGGCCGCTGTTGCCGCCGTCGGTGGCGCGGGTGTATTTGCCCGAAAGCAGCCCCCCGGCCAGGGGGCTCCACACCATCAGGCCCAGCCCCTCGCTTTGCAGCAGCGGCACGATCTCGCGCTCCAGATCGCGGCCGGCAACGGTATAATAGGCCTGGAGCGAGGCAAACGAGGCGATGCCCAGCCGTTCCGAAATGCCCAGCGCCTTCATGATCTGCCAAGCCGCCCAGTTGCTGACGCCGATATAGCGCGCGCGGCCACTGCGCACGATGTCCTCCAGCGCACGCAGGGTTTCCTCGATCGGGGTCAGCGCATCCCAGCCGTGGATCTGGTAGAGATCGACATGGTCCATGCCCAGCCGGGCGAGGCTGGCGTCGATCTCGTGCAACAGGTGGAAGCGCGAGGCGCCGGCCTCGTTCGCCCCCGGCCCCATCGTGCCCATGGCCTTGGTGGCGACGACCACGTCGGGCCGCTTCACGCCCAGATCGCGCAGCGCCTGGCCCAGGATCTCTTCGGACCGGCCTTCCGAATAGACGTTGGCCGTATCGATGAAGTTGATGCCCGCGTCGATCGCCTGCCGCACCAGCGCGGTCGACGCCGCCAGATCCAGCCCCGCGATCGGGCCGAACCGGCCCTGCGATTCGCCGAACGTCATCGTGCCGAGGCACAGCTCGGAAACGATCAGGCCGGTATTGCCGAAACGGTTGGTACGCATGGAAGAATCCTCTGCCTTCGGGTTTGCGGCCAAACTAGCGACCGGCCGCGTGCTTGTCGAAGGGGGATGCGGCGATCAGGGCCGGGTCTGGCCCGAACCGCGCACCAGCCACTTGTAGGTGGTGAGCCCTTCAAGCGCGACCGGCCCGCGCGCGTGCAGCCGCCCGGTCGCGATGCCGATTTCCGCGCCCAGCCCGAACTCGCCGCCATCGGCGAACTGGCTGGAAGCGTTGTGGATCACGATCGCGCTGTCCACTTCGGACAGGAAGCGGTCGGCGGCGGCCTGGTCCTCGGTCACGATCGCGTCGGTATGGCCCGAGGAATGGCGCGCGATATGGCCCAGCGCCTCCTCCAGTCCATCCACCACCGCGACCGCCAAGATCGCGTCGAGGTATTCGGTGTCCCAGTCGTTCGCGCTGGCGGGGCCGATGCGCGGATCGATGGCGCGGGCGCGGGCATCGCCGCGCAATTCGCAACCGGCATCGAGCAGGGGCGCGATCAGCCCATGCGGATCGGGATAGGTCGCATCGATCAGCAGCGTTTCCATCGCCCCGCACACGCCGGTGCGGCGCAGCTTGGCGTTGAACACGATCGCGGCGGCGCGGGCCGGATCGGCGGCGTGATCGACGTAGGTGTGGTTGATCCCGTCGAGATGCGCCAGCACCGGCACGCGCGCATCGGACTGGACGCGCGCGACCAGGCTCTTGCCCCCGCGCGGCACGATCATGTCGATCAAGCCCGCCGCCGTCAGCATAGCGCCCACGGCCGCGCGGTCCTGCGTGGGCAGGAGCTGCACCGCATCGGCGGGCACGCCGCCCTCGGCCAGCCCGGCGACCAGCGCCTGGTGGATCGCGCGGTTGGAATGCACCGCCTCGCTGCCGCCGCGCAGCAGCACGGCATTGCCCGAGCGCACGCACAGCGCGGCGGCGTCCGCCGTCACGTTGGGGCGGCTTTCGTAAATGATGCCGATCAGGCCGATGGGCACCCGCACGCGCTGCAGCACCATGCCGTTGGGCCGCGTGGCGCTGTCGATCACCTCGCCCACCGGATCGGGCAGGCTGGCGACCTGCTCCACCGCATCGGCCATGGCCGCGAGCCGGCCCGAATCGAGCCGCAACCGGTCGAGCAGCGCGCCGGACAGGCCATTCGCTTCGCCCGCGGCGACATCGCGCGCGTTCGCGGCGAGGATTTCCGGTTCGGCGCGGCGCAACGCCGCCGCCGCCAGCCGCAGCGCCTGTTCCTTCGCCGGTGCCGGCATCCGCGCCAGAACGCGCTGCGCCACGCGGCCGGCGCGGGCGAGGCCTTCGACGAGATCGGTCACGGAATCGGGGGAAATCTGGGGCTGGCTGGACATGGGCGCGCCCTACCACGCGCCCCGGCCGCTGTCAGCCCGCATCGCATGGCGGCGCTCCCACGGATTGCCCGGCGAGTCGCGGCCGCGAAGCACGGCGAATCGAAACGATTCGTTGCCGGAATCACATGGTTCCAACGCTTCACCGGAGGACTCGCACGATTCAACCCGGCAAAGGGGGATCGGATTCGACCTGCGGCGGACGCACCGGTAATCGGCCGCGTCCTTCCGGCGCATCCGCAGGGGCAGCAAAGATAAAAGCCAGAGATGCCGCACCGGGGGTCGTCACACGTGTCAGCAACAGCCAGAGACGGGCTAGTCGCCCGGCTGAAGCGCTGGTTTCCCGAACGCGAGTTTTTCATGCGTTCGCAGGGCCAAGTCCGCTTCATCCGGATAACAAGCCGGCTTCAGATGATCGTGGCCGCCGCCATCGCCGCCGCGCTGGGCCTGTGGCTGGCGATGATGGTGACGATGCTGGTCTCGCGCTATCTCGACGCGCGCGACCGTGAACGGCTGCTCCAGCGCGAAGCCGCCGTCGCCTCGGCCGAAACGCGCGTCTCGAAGTATCGCAACGGCCTGGGCGAAGTGGCCGATGATCTGCAGAAGCGGCAGGACTTCATCGAGAAGATGGTCGAAAGCCATGTCGGCGCGCTGCCCAACGATCTGCCCAAGGGCACGGTCAGCGACAGCAGCGCCGAAGCCGGCAAGACCGTGAAGAAGATCTCGATGGAGCTGCCCGAGGCCGCCGGGCTTGCCCGGATCGAGGCGCGCCAGCTGGCCTTCATCGAAAAGCTCACCCGCTTTGCCGATGCCCGCGCGGCGCGCGCCGAAACCGCGATTCGCCGCGTCGGGCTCAACCCCTCGATGATCATGGCGTCGAACCGCGGCGCGCAGGGCGGCCCGCTGATCCGCCTGGTCACCGGCCCCGGCAACGATGTCGATCCGCGCTTCGCGCGGCTGGGCGCCAGCCTTGAACGGATGAGCGGGCTGGAAGACGGCCTGGCCCGCATTCCCAATACGCTGCCCGCCAGCCTCGAATATATCTCGAGCGGCTTCGGCTATCGCAGCGATCCCTTCACCGGCGGCGCGGCGTTCCACGCCGGTCTCGATTTCCGTGGGCCGATCGGCGCGCCGATCTATGCCGCTGCCGCCGGCACCGTCAGCTTCGCCGGTATCCGCCAGGGCTATGGCAATTGCGTGGAAGTCAGCCACGGCAACGGGCTGATGACCCGCTACGCCCACATGTCGCGCATCGGCGCGCGCGTTGGGGAAAAGGTTGCGGCCGGCGCCGTCATCGGGCAGATCGGCAGCACCGGCCGTTCCACCGGCCCCCACCTGCATTTCGAAGTGCGGATCAACGACCAGCCGGTCAATCCGCGCCCGTTTCTGGAGGCAAGACCGAATGTTTTCCAGGAAGGCCGCGCCGGGCAGCCGGCCAGCAACCGGAGCTAGCACTATGGCCAGCCGCAATACCGCGGGCGGGACGTTCTCGGTCCTTGGCGCGGACCTTGTCGTCACGGGCGACGTTGCCGCCACCGCCGACCTGCATATCGACGGGCGGGTCAAGGGCGATATCACCTGCGCCGCGCTGGTGCAGGGCGAAGCGAGCGTGATCGAAGGCGCGGTGAAGGCGCAGACCGCGCGCCTTTCGGGCACGGTCCACGGTGCGATCGAGGCCGGCGAACTGGTGATCCTGCGCAGCGCGCGCATCCACGGCGACGTCAGCTACGACGCGCTGACGATCGAGCAGGGCGCGCAGGTCGACGGCCGCTTCGCGCCACGCGCCGCGCCGGCCGGCGAATCGACGCTGACGCTGGTCAGCTGATCCTGGTTCGGTCCCCGATCATCCCTGCGTCCAGGCGGACGCGGGATGATCGAAAGCCGGCATATCAGGCAGCGGTGACGTTGACGCCCATGCTGGTCAGGTAGCGCTTGATGTTGCGCGCGGCCTGGCGCAGCCGCTGCTCGTTCTCGACCATCGCGATGCGCACGAAGCCCTCGCCATCCTCGCCATAGCCGACGCCGGGCGCGACCGCGACTTCGGCATGGGTCAGCAGCTGCTTGGAGAATTCAAGGCTGCCGAGGTGGTTGAGCGCCGGCGGCAGCGGCGCCCAGGCGAACATCGACGCGCGCGGGCTGGGGATTTCCCACCCGGCGCGGCCGAACGCCTCGACCATCACGTCGCGCCGCTTCTGGTAGAGCTGGCGGTTCTTCTCGACGATATCCTGCGGTCCGTTGAGCGCGGCGCAGGCGGCGGCCTGGATCGGCGTGAACGCGCCGTAATCGAGATAGGACTTCACCCGCTTCAGCGCGGCGATCAGGCGCGCGTTGCCCACGGCGAAGCCGACGCGCCAGCCCGCCATCGAGAATGTCTTGGACATCGAGGTGAATTCCACCGCCACGTCCTTGGCGCCGGGCACTTCGAGGATCGAGCGCGTGGGATTGCCGTCGTAATAGAGTTCCGAATAGGCGAGGTCGGACAGGATCCAGACCTTGTTCTCCTTCGCCCAGGCGACCAGCCGTTCGTAGAACGCGAGGTCGACCGTCTCCGCCGTGGGGTTCGACGGGTAGTTCACGATCAGGATCGAAGGGCGCGGGACCGAATACTTCATCGCCCGGTCGAGCGAATCCCAATAGCGTTCGTCGGGCGTCGTCGGGACCGAGCGGATCGTGGCCCCGGCGATGATGAAGCCGAAGGTGTGGATCGGGTAGCTGGGGTTGGGTGCGAGCACGACATCGCCGGGCGCGGTGATCGCGGTGGCCAGGCTGGCGAGACCTTCCTTGGACCCCATCGTCATGACCACTTCCGTTTCCGGATCGAGATCGACGTTGAAGCGGCGGCCGTAATAGTTCGCCTGCGCCTTGCGCACGCCGGGAATGCCCGAAGAGGCCGAATAGCCGTGCGCATCGGGCTTCTGCGCGACTTCGCACAGCTTGTCGATCACGTGGCTGGGCGGCGGCAGATCGGGGTTGCCCATGCCCAGGTCGATGATGTCCCTACCGGCGGCGCGTGCTGCTGCCCGCATGCCGTTGACTTCGGCGATGACGTAGGGCGGCAGGCGCTTCATGCGGTAGAATTCTTCGTCCACGGGTGGGATACTCTTGATGGCGCGGCGGAATTGCCGCTTCCCGGCCCTTACGCCAATCCGGCGCGGGTGGAAACCCAAGTGCCGCCATTGCCGCAGGGTATGGCGGCGCAGGGGCGGGGGCCGAGGCGGCAAGGCTGCTCCGGATTGATCCGGAGTGGACGATCGCGGAAGGCGCGGGTGGAGCGACAGTCTTCACGGTGGCGGCGGGCGGTGTATAGATCGGTACGGGTGGCAGGGGCGAACCGGCCGGCGTGCTTGGCTGGCCTGGCGAGGAAGCGGGAAGGAATGCGAATGGTGCAGGACAAGACCACCGATGCCGCCGTAATCGAGGATCTGTTCCGCCAGCAGGGAGAGGCGGTGCAGGCGCTGTTCGCGCCGTTCCTGCCGACCGCCGGCGCCCGCGTTCCCGATCCGATGGACCTCCAGCACTGGGCGATGTCCGCCGCCAAGCTCCAGAAGATGTGGCTGGATTTCGGCGCCGAACAGGTGGGGCAAGGCGAATCGCTGCTGGCGCGTGCCGGCGGCACGGACGGCTGGCAGGCGAAGTGGAACAAGTGGCTGGCCGAGATCGCCGGTGCCCTGCCGCTGGCCAATCCCGACACGCAGGCGAAGCTGGTGGAAGACAGCATCGCGCTGTGGAACGCGATTCTGGAACAATACGGCAGCGGCTTCACGACGCGGAAGGGCGAGGCGCCGGAACTGCCGCGCAAGGACCGCCGCTTTGGCGATCCACGCTGGCGCGAACAGCCGGTGTTCGCGCTGATCCACCAGACCTATCTGCTGCTGGCCGAGCGGATCAACGCGCTGGCGAACGATCTTTCCGGGGTGTCCCCCGAACGGCACGAGCAGATCCGGTTCCTGACCCGTGTCGTTACCGACGCGCTGTCGCCGGCCAACTTCCCGCTGACCAACCCGATGGTGATCGAGCGGACGCTGGAAACGCAGGGCGAGAATCTGGTCAAGGGCGTGGAACACCTGCTGACCGACCTGCGCAAGGGCCAGTTGACCCATACCGATCCCGACGCGTTCGAGCTGGGGCGCAACCTGGCGACGACGCCGGGCAAGGTCGTGCACGAAACCCCGCTGTTCCAGCTGATCCAGTACAGCCCGACCACCGAGAACGTGCTGGCGGTGCCGCTGGTGATCTTTCCGCCGTGGATCAACCGGTTCTACATCCTCGATCTCAACCCGCAGAAAAGCTTCATCCGCTGGGCGGTCGAACAGGGGCTGTCGGTGTTCATCGTCTCGTGGAAATCGGCCGATGCCGCGATGGCCGAGGTGCTGTGGGGCGATTACATCCGCGCGCAGGTGGAAGCGATCGACGTGGTGCGCGCGCGGCTGAAGGTGCCGGCGGTCCATGCCATCGGCTATTGCGTGGCGGGCACGACGCTGGCGGCGACGCTGGCGTTCCTGGCCCGGCGCGGCGAGGCGGACAAGGTGGCATCGGCCACGTTCTTCACCGCCCAGGTCGATTTCGAGAAGGCGGGTGACCTCAAGAACTTCATCGACGACCAGCAGCTCCAGTTGCTCGAAAGCCTGGCGACCGACGGCTTCCTCGACGGGCGCTACATGGCGGCGACGTTCAACATGCTGCGTGGGCGGGACCTGATCTGGAGCTACGTGGTCAACAACTACCTGCTGGGCGAGGAATACCCGGCGTTCGACCTGCTCCACTGGAACGGCGACACCACCAACCTGCCGTTCAAGTGGCAGAAGGCCTATCTGACCGAGCTCTATCGCGACAACCGGCTGGTCGTGCCGGATTCGCTCGTGATCGACGGCACTCCGATCGACCTGCACCGCATCGCCACGCCGCTCTATATCCAGGCGGGGCGCGAGGATCATATCGCGCCCGCGGAAAGCGTGTGGAAGCTGACCCGGCACGTTTCCGGTCCGTGGAAGTTCGTTCTCGCCGGATCGGGGCACATCGCCGGCGTGGTCAATCCGCCATCCTCGGGCAAGTACCAGTACTGGCTCAACGACGACGCCCCGGCGACGCTCGAAGAGTTCGTCGCCGGCGCGCGCGAAACCAGGGGAAGCTGGTGGCCCGACTGGATTTCCTGGATCGTCGCCCATGACGATACGCGCGTTCCCGCCAAGGGCCGGCGGGTACCCGGCGGGCGTGGCGATAAAGTGTTCGGCGACGCGCCTGGCAGCTATGTGAAGGCCCGCTGACCGGGCGGAAAGCCCTCGCAATTGCTGTCATTCCGGATATTGTGCACTGCACAAAAATCCTTGACTTCGCGCATGCGATGCTTATTTGTGCATTGCAGCAAAGCCGTCGGCGCCACAGGCTCCGGCTTTTTTGCGCATAGCAGGAGTCGCCTCGGTCATGACCGACGAAGTGAAGGACAGCACCGTCACCACCTCTGCCGAAACGGTTTCCGTTCCGGTGGAAGCGCCCGTCGTTGTAGACGATAAGGCAACGGCCGCTCCCGAAGCGCCGGTGGCAGAGACGACCGTGGTGACCGAACCCGTTCCCACCAAGAGGAAGGCCGGTCGCCCACGCAAGGATGCGGCAAAGGCAGCGCTGGTCGCGGCGCCGAAGGCGGAAAAGCCCGCCCCGGCAGCCCCGGCACCGGTCCAGAAGGCCAAACCGGCCCCGAAGACCACCAAAGCGCCAGAGGCTTCGGTTTCGCCGAAGCCGGTAGCGGCTGCCAAGCCTGTAAAAGCCATGCCGGTGAAGTCCCCGGCGATCAAGACGCCCGTCGCAAAGGCACCGGTCGTCAAGGCAACCAGGCCTGTCACTGTCAAGACCGCCACCGCCAAGCCCGCCGCCATCAAACCGGTTGCGGCAAAGTCCGCGCCGGTACGGACCAGCGTGAAACCCGCCGCCGCCGCCGCGCCGGCCCCCAGGAAGGAACTTTTCATCATGGCTACCACCACCGAATTCACCGACAAGCTGCAGACCACGTTCAAGGACGCCGCCGAGAAGGCCAAGGCCGCTTTCGAAAAGAGCCAGGGCGCGTTCGGCGAAGCCGGCGAGTTCGCCAAGGGCAACGTCGAAGCGCTGGTCGAATCGGGCAAGATCCTCGCTTCGGGCCTGCAGGAACTCGGCAAGGGCTACGTCAGCGAAGGCAAGGCTTCGTTCGAAACGATGTCGGCCGACATCAAGGAGCTGGCGTCGGCCAAGTCGCCCACCGAGTTCTTCGAAAAGCAGAGCGCGCTGCTGCGCAAGCAGTTCGACGCGGTCGTCGCCACCAGCTCGAAGAACAGCGAAGCGTTCCTCAAGCTCGCCAACGAAGCGTTCCAGCCGATCTCGACCCGCGTTTCGCTCGCGGTCGAAAAGGTGAAGAAGGCTGCCTGATTTCGGGTTCGCGGCGTGTGCTTGCGCGCGCCGCACCGAATTCTCCCGTGACGGACCGGACCGAGCGATCGGCCGGTCCGTTCGCGTTTTCGGCCGGTCGCGCCATTTACCCCCCGGCAACCTCTTTCGCGCATGAGCGGGGGGTGCCCCCCTTGTCGCCGGGGCATCGCGATGCGATATTCGGACTGCAATGGCCTTTGACCCCGTCTCGATTTCCGGAAGCCGGCCCGGCCCGGCCGCAGTCCCCTGCGGCGGCGCGCGCGCCTTTGCCATGTCGCACCACAATCTGATCGTACGTGACGGCCCCGGTGAAGACGGGGACGGCGATCACGGCACCGATGGCGACGATGTGGTGGGCATCGCCACCAAGACCCGCGCACGGCCCAAGAAGCCCAGCATGTTCAAGGTGCTGATGCTCAACGACGATTACACGCCGATGGAATTCGTGGTGATGGTGCTCAAGCGCTTCTTCCACATGGATCTGGAACAGGCGACCCGGGTCATGCTGCACGTTCACCAGAAAGGCGTGGGCGTGTGCGGCGTGTACCCCTACGAAATTGCCGAGACCAAGGTGAACCAGGTGATGGATTTCGCCCGGCAGAACCAGCACCCGCTGCAATGCACGCTGGAAAAGGCCTGACCCCTACCGGGTAATCCGCTCAGTGCCGCTTGAGCATCGCGTGCGCCAGCGCGCGAAGCAGGGCGGCCAGCCAGGCCATTGCCTGCGAGCGCGCGGCGCGGGAATCGGCGGCGGCCCCGCCCGGCAGGGTCACTTGCGCGCTATGCAGGCCATCGGCCCGACGCCCGCCGGAATAGACCGCGTCGGACGGCATGATGGCCATCGCCGCGCTTTCATAGGCCCCCGAATCCGCCAGCAGGCTGACCCACAGCATCACCGGATCCGCGCTGGCCAGCCCGGGAGCCGCTTTGCCTGGCGCCGCCTTTCCCGGGGCGAGGCCCGCGTCGGCGAGCAGGCGCAGCACCTGTTCGAACCCGATATGCTGTTCATCGGGGTGCAGTTGTTCGCACTGCCGGGCCAGAAGGTGCAGATCGTCCGGCTGCGCGCAGTTGCGCGCCAGTTGCCGCTTCCACCATACGGCGCCGGTTGCCTCCTGGCTCACAACGCTTCCATCCCCCGCGATCAAGCCCATGACCCGACTGCCGGGCCGCTGTGACAGCCGTATTTCGGTTTTGGCCGGCGTGGTTATTCCGCCGCCGCTTCGCTCTGACAACCGTCTTGTTACCTTTTTCCCAAAGCGTAACACCGCGATTGCCACTTTCGCGCGCACGGTTTCCCCGCTAGTCGGGGCGATGCGGGAAGCTGGACCCGCCGGATTTGCACGACGAAGATCGCCCCAGACGTGAAATTTCTCACCGCCACAGACCGTTACATTGCCCGGCTCGTGATCGTGCCGATGCTGTCGGTGTTCGCGATCGCGGCGTCGCTGCTTGTGCTCGACAAGATGCTGAAGCTGTTCGATTTCGTGGCGACGGAAGGTGGACCGGTCAGCGTCGTGTTCAAGATGCTGGCCAACCTCCTGCCCGAATACGCCAGCCTGGCGATTCCGCTGGGCCTGATGCTGGGCATCCTGTTCGCCTTCCGCAAGCTGGCGACCAGTTCCGAGCTCGACGTGATGCGCGCGGTGGGGCTGTCCTACACGCGGCTGCTGCGCGTGCCCTATATCTTCGCGATCGTGCTGGCGGGGGTGAACCTGCTGATCGTTGGCTATCTTCAGCCGCTTTCGCGCTATTACTACGAACAGCTCCAGTTCGAGCTGCGCTCGGGCGCGCTGGGCGCCTCGATCAAGGTCGGGGAATTCAACTCGCTGCAGGACAAGACCGCGCTGCGCGTGGACGCGAGCCGTGACGAGGGGCGCGACCTGCGCGGCATCTTCGCCCGGATCGTGACCGAAAAGGGGCAGACGCTGGTCGTTTCGGCGCGCGAGGGGCGCTTCTTCGCCAACCGCGAGAACCCGGACACGGTGATCCTGCGCCTGACCGACGGCCAGATCGTGCAGGAAGGTCAGGGCATCAATTCGCCGCGCGTGCTCTCGTTCGCCAGCCATGACCTGCCGATCGACCTGCCCAAGATCGAGCAGTTCCGCCAGCGCGGCAACGAGGACCGGGAATACTTCCTGCCCGAACTGCTCAAGATCGGCTGGAACGACAAGTATTCCGAGCAGATGCGCAACGAGAGCCGGGCCAGCCTGAATTATCGCCTGGTGGAAGTGGTGATGATGGTCCTGCTGCCGCTGCTGGCGGTGGCGCTGGCGGTGCCGCCCAAGCGATCGACCTCCTCGCTCGGCGTGTTCCTGTCGATTGTCATGGTCGTGGCCTATCACAAGGTGAACCAGTACGGGCAGGATGTCGCCAGCCTGGGCCGAATCGATCCGACGCTGGCGCTGTGGGGGCCGTTCCTGCTGTTCGCCGCGCTGATCGTGTGGATGTACTGGCGGCTGGCCTATGTGCCGGGCGGTCAGCCGATCGGCGCGCTGGAGCGCGGCTTCGCCAAGCTGGCCGGCGCGGTGGGCAAGCTGTTCGCGCAGCGCCACGAACGCGCCACGCCGGCGGCAAGCGACGCGGAGACCACCGGTGCAGTTTGAGTTCTTTCCGTCGCGGACGATGACGTTCTACATCGCCAAGATGTTCGCGGTGCGGATCGTGGCGGTGCTGCTGATGCTGGTTCTGGTGCTGCAGATGCTGGACCTGCTCAGCGAAAGCGGATCGATCCTGGCCGCGCCCGGCAACGGTCAGGCCCAGTTGCTGACCTACGTCAGCCTGCGCTTTCCGCAACTGGTCAGCCGCTTCCTGCCCTATTCGGTGCTACTCGCCACGATCATCACGCTGATGACGCTGAACCAGAACAGCGAGGTCATCGCGATGAAGGCGTCCGGCCTTTCCGCCCATCAGGTGCTGGCGCCGCTGTTTCTGGTGGCGGCGGTGACATCGCTGGTGACCTTCGCGTTCAACGAACGGGTCGTGGCGCGCTCCACCGCCACGCTGAAGGCGTGGGAAGCGGCGGACTACGGCCCGATCCCCGTGGATAGCGGGGTCAAGACCAACGTGTGGCTGCAGGACGGGCAGAACATCCTGTTCGCGCGCTCGGTGACCGGCGAAGGCGCCGCGATCCGCATGAGCGACGTGAGCTGGTATCGCCGCGATCCGACCGGCATGGTGACCGAGATCGTGGCCGCGCCTTCGGCGAGTTATGCCAGGCCGGGTTGGCGGTTCGACCGGCCGACAGCCTTCGACGTGCAGAGCGCGCGGCAGACCGACCTGCCCGGGCCGCAGGTCTATGCCCAGAGCGTCGAGCCGGTGCAGGTGGTGATCAAGAACGTCGATGCCGATGGCGAATCGGTCACGCACCTGTCGCGCTCGATCGAGGCGATCCGCGCCGCCGGATTCCGCACGGGCGAGATCGACGGCAAGTGGTGGCACAAGTTCAGCGGGCCGCTTTCAGCCCTGCTGATGCCGTTGCTGGGCGCCACGGCGGCGTTCGGGCTGGCCCGTTCGGGCCACCTGTTCATCCGCGCGATCGGCGGCATGGCGCTGGGCTTCGCCTATTTCGTGGTGGACAATGCCGCGCTCGCCATGGGGAACTTCGGCGGATACCCGCCGCTGCTCGCGGCCTGGGCGCCGTTCTTCCTGTTCCTGCTGATCGGCGAAACGGTGCTGGTGCGAACCGAAGAGTAGCGCCGGGGGGATCGGGCGCGAACGGTTCGCGCCCTTCCCGACGAATCAGCGCGCGCCCATGGTGCTGCGTGCCAATCGGCCGACCAGCGGCAGCAGCCCCGGATAGTTGGCCTGTTCGTAGGTCGATTCCCCGCCCAGCTGCGCGCGCAGCCGCCGGTGCGCTTCGCCCAGCGAATGATAGGGCATGCTTGGCAGCAGGTGGTGCAGCGCGTGGTAGCGCAGGCCCACCGGCGCCCACAGCGGCGCGAGCAGCGCCGGCGGCGGCACGTTGACCGAATCGAGATACTGCCCCGTCACGGTCATGGCATCGCCCTCGTTCTCCCACAGGTGGGCGACGAGCGTGCGGATCTGGTTGAGCACCGCCGTGGCGGAAATCACCGCCAGGCCGATCGCCAGCGGCCGCCAGCCGTGCGTGGCCGACCAACCGAGCAGGAAGATGGCCCAGGCGGACGCGCCCAGTTCCTGCCAGAACACCATCCGCGCGAAATCGCCTTCGGGCGGGCGGCGGCGGAACGCGGGGTTGATCGCCAGCGCCGAGGCGCGTTCCCACACCAGCGTCCGCAACGGCGGAATGACCACGCCCAGCGGCACCAGAATGCCCGAACGGATCAGCAGCGCCAGCGGCAGCAGGATCGCCGAGATCAGGAACACCGGCAGCGACCACGGCTTCATCAGCGCCAGCGGCAGGTATTCCGGGTCTTCCGCCGTGCCATAGCGCGTGCGGGCGTGGTGCAGGGTGTGGACGCCTTCGTACATGAAGGACGGCGTCAGCATCGGAATGCCGACCAGCAGGTTCCACACCAGCCGGAAGCCCGGCAGCGCGTTCTTGTGGATGTGCGTCAGTTCGTGGATGAACAGCAGCGCGCGGTAGAGCGCCAGCGCCGCGAGCACGCCGCAGGCCAGCGCGGCCCAGGGGCTGGCCAGCAGGATCGCGCCCGCCAGCGCGGCATAACCCAGCGTGGCCGAAGCCAGCATGTCGGGCCAGTAGATTCCGGGCCGCGCCGTCGCGATATCGCGCGTGAGGTCCACGGCGGCGCGCAGCATGTCCTTGTCGTCGGGCGTGCCGGCCAGGCTCCGGCCGCTGGCGACGCCGGACGGCGTGGTTGCCGGGGTTTCGAGAATGTCGGAAGCAATCATGTCTTTATTCCACAGTGACCCTGGCCGGCCTGGGAACCGGTTCCTGATTCGATGCCGGGCTCTCACGCTCCGTCCGGCTTGACAAGTCGCCGGGACCAACCGCAGGTCGCCGGTGAAGACCCTCTAATCCCAAACAAAGGCAAGATCGTGGCTCACGGCGAAGTAGTCATCACTCCCGTTTCCGGCAAGGCGGAGCGCGAGGCTTTCGTGGACCTTGCCTATCGCATCAACGCGGACGACCCGAACTGGGTGCCGCCGCTGCGGATGGAAGCACTGGAACTGGTCGATCCGGCGAAGAATCCGTTCTTTGGCCACGCCGATGTCCAGTTCTTCCTGGCCCGTCGCGATGGTCGCGTGGTCGGCCGCATCTCGGCGCACCTCGATCACCTGGCGCTGGCGATGGACCCGGAGCAGGGGATGGGGCCGGGTATCGGCAACTGGGGGCTGCTGGAGGCGGAGGACGGCGACGTCGCCCGCGCGCTGATCGCCACGGCGGAGGACTGGCTGCGCGGCAAGGGCATGACGCGCGTGCTGGCGCCGCTGTCGATGTCGGTGTGGGAGGAGCCGGGCCAGCTCACGCGCGGGCACGATCATCCGCCCACGGTGATGATGGGGCACCAGCCCAAGCGCTACCAGACCTATATCGAGGCGCAGGGCTATACCCCGGCCAAGACGCTCAAGACCTATGAGCTGGACATTTCGAAGGAGTTCCCGCCGCTGATCCAGCGCATCGTCCAGTCGGGCGAGAAGAATCCGAAGATCCGCATCCGCAATGTCGACAAGAGCAAGTTCGATGCCGAGGCAGCGCTGATTCTCGACATCCTCAACGATGCCTGGTCCGACAATTGGGGGTTCGTGCCCTTCACCGACCGCGAAATCGCCTACGCCGGCAAGAAGTTCAAGCCGATCGTGCGCGAGGATCTGATCATGGTCGCCGAATACGAGGGCGAACCGGTCGCGTTCATGATGACGCTGCCCGATCTCAACGAAGTGCTCCGGCCGATGAAGGGCAAGCTGTTCCCGTTCAACTGGATCAAGCTGCTGCTGTGGCTGCGAAAGCCCAAGGTGCGCACGATGCGCGTGCCGCTGATGGGCGTGCGCAAGCGGCTGCAGGCCTCGCGCCTCGCCAGCCAGCTCGCCTTCATGATGATCGAGTACATCCGGCGCAATTCGGTGGCCAACTATGGCGCAAGCCGCGGCGAGATCGGCTGGATCCTGGACGACAACCAGGGAATGATCGCCATTGCCGACGCGATCGACAGCCATGTGAACAAGGAATACGAAATCTACCAGAAGGCGCTGTAAGCGCCGCCCGCCTCCCGTTTGTCCGGCCGGATGTTTTCCGGCCCCGTTTTTCCGATCCGGGACCGGCTCTGACAATGTCATCAAGGAAAAAGGCTCTCGCCGGGGGTACCGGCGAGAGCCTTCAGGGATCGTGTCACGGCCGCTTGGACGGGAGGGGGGTCTCGGCAGTGACAAATGCTAAATGCGCGACCGGACGGCCGGTTCCCGGCCATGGAAAAATATTTCCGACTGTTTTGATCCATAATAGTCCGCGCCAGGAAACCATGTTCGATGCCGGCGGGAACCAGATGCGTGGCACGCGCGTTTAGGGGCGATATCCGATCGATCGGGAAAGGATTTGCATGTCATTGGGTGCCAAGGTTGCCACCAATCTTCCCTATTTGCGCCGGTACGCGCGCGCGCTGACGGGCAGCCAGTCCACCGGCGACGCCTTCGTGCGCGCCACGCTGGAAGCGGCGCTGGCCGATGGCGAATTGCGCGCGCTGATCGGCGAAGGCCGACCGCAGCTGTACCATGCGTTTCACCGCGTGTGGTCAAGCGGCTTCGTGGACATCGGCGAACGTGCGGGCAGCGGCGTGGCGGGGGTGCATGAAGCGGCCGTGCAGGAACGCCTTGCCGCGATCACGCCGTTGAACCGCCAGGCGCTGCTCCTGACCACGCTGGAGGATTTCTCCACGCCGGAAGCCGCCATGATCATGGGTGTCGACGAAGCCGCGATCGAGGACTTCGTGCGCGAAGCGGTGGCAGAGATCGATCTGGAATCGGCGACGTCGGTCCTGATCATCGAGGATGAGCCGCTGATCTCCATGCAGCTTGAAGACCTGGTGCGGTCGCTGGGGCACGATGTCTGCGGCATGGCGGCCACGCGCACGCAGGCGCGCGCGATCGTGGCGGACCACACGCCGGGCCTGGTTCTGGCCGATATCCAGCTGGCCGACGGCAGCTCGGGGCTGGACGCGGTGGACGACATCCTCGCCATCGCCGACGTGCCGGTGATCTTCATTACCGCCTATCCCGAACGTCTGCTGACGGGGGACCGGCCCGAGCCGACCTACCTGGTGACCAAGCCGTTCCAGGAAGCGACGGTGCGCGCGGCGATCAGCCAGGCGCTGTTCTTCGGATCAAGCCAACCGCTGGTCTGAGGCCGCGCTAAAGCGATGGAGGCCCGTTTCCGCAAGGAGGCGGGCCTGCCTTGTAGCGGGCGCCTGCAATGGGTCCCGGTCCTAGGCCTTGCTCTCGCGGATCGCGAAATCGCCGCGACGGCGCACCGGCACGGTCAGCGTGCAGGACACCCCCTCCGGATCGAAGCGCAGATCGACCGGATTGCGCAGTTCGTGCGCGACGATCTTCTCGATCAGATCGGTGCCGAAGCCGCGTTCGCGGCGCCCGGACACCGAAACCGCCGGGCCGCCGCGCTCCTGCCATTCGATCCGGGCCAGATTGTCCGCGACCATCGCCCAGCGCACCGACACCTGCCCATCCTCCACGCTTAGCGCACCATACTTGGCGGCATTGGTCGCCAGTTCGTGAATGGCAAGGCCGAGCGAAAGCGCGTCGTTCGGGGCAAGATCCACGTCCGGCCCGTCCAGAACAAGGTGGCGTTCCGCATCCTGCGCGTAAGGCGCCATTTCGGCCTTCACGATCGCGCGGATCGGCGTTGCGCCCCATTCGGACTGGGTGAGCAGGTCGTGCGTGGCGGACAGCGCGCGAATGCGTCCCTCAAGGCTGTCCGCGAAGCTGTCGAGGCTGGTCGCGCGCCGGCGTGTCAGCGCGATGATCGACAGCACGTTGGCCAGCGTGTTCTTGACCCGGTGGTTCAGTTCGCGCGTCAGCGAGTTGCGGATCGAGGCCTGCTGCTCGAACCAGGCCAGCGCCTCGCGGTCTTCGGAAGCCTGATGCGTCAGCACGCGCGCGAGGACCAGCAGCAGGGTGGCCACCAGCAACCCGAACAGCAAGGTCATTACCGACATGCCGCTGAGCATGGCCGAAGCCGGCGCTTCCACTTCCAGCACCCAGCGCCGGCCGGCGAGATCGATCGCGCGGCGGGCGACAAGGCCCGAACGGCTGGCCAGCGGCACTTCCGCCAGCAGGTTGGCCGGGGCGACGGCCTGATCGTAGAGGCGAATGCCCGCCGGTTCCATGCTGACCGTGTCGATCGAGGCTTCCAGGAACTGGCGGGCGTTGAACGGACTATAGACGAACCCGCGCAGGTTCTGTTCGACCCGCGTTCCGCCCAGGCCATAGACCGGCATGTAGATGAGAAATCCGGGAGAACCGCCGCCGGGGCCTTCCTGTTGCAGCACGACCTTGCCCGTCGCGGTGGGGCGGCCCAGGCGTTCCGCGGTCTGCATCGCGCTGCGACGGACGGGCTCGGAATGCATGTCGAAGCCGATCGCGCGGCGGTTCCGCTCGCTGTCCGGCTGGAGATACATGATCGGCACCACGAAGCGTGCGCTTGCCGCCGGACGGGGACGGATGGCAAAGGCGGGATCACCGTTGCGGCGGATCACATCCTCCACCGTGGGGATATCCTGCCGGTTCACTTTCATGGCCCAGCCGATGCCGTCGGAACCGGCATAGGTGCCGTTGAGATGCAACTGGCCAATGAACGTCTGGAACAGCGGCGCTTCGACCACGCGCTGCGTCGCGAACAGCGCGGCGCCCGACCGCAGATAGGCGGAACTGGCATTGGCGCGCCGTTCGAGGCCGGACGCCACGGACTGCGCGATCTGGCCGAGTTGCGCGGTTTCACGCTGCCGTTCGGCGCGCTCGATCGCATAGACGCTGACGCCGGTGATCGCCATCGTCAGCACGAAAATCCCCACCGGCACGGCCCGGGGAAACCGGGCATACCAGCGTGACTTCATGGTCCTGCGCGACAGGCGTGTCTCCACCCGCTTGTTATCCTTGCTTGCGGCTGATCACCGTCGATGATCGTGCCAGACTACCATGCCAAACGTTTATGGCCGGCGCACGGGTCCATGTCTTGCCCGATCGGGCGTTCCCGGCAATTTCGGGGGAACTTCCCGCCGCCGGTTTCGTTCCACAATCAAACGTCCCGTCATGATCGCTGGCTTGCCGGCTCCGTGGCGGGCTAATGCCCACATCGCCGCGTTGCGGATCCTTTTTGCCATGATCCTCAAAGGGGGGGAGGCTCGCAAGAACGAATGCCGAAAGAGAAACCCATGAAGTCCCTCGAAGCGCCTCATCGGCCCGGTGCGAAGTCCACGAAGCCCGAATGGGCCGAAGGATTGAAGCGTCTTTACGATTCCGTCGTGGAGGAACCGTTGCCCGACAGCTTCGCGCGCCTGCTTGACCAGCTCGATGACGACCAGCATGGCTGAGCCCGCCCGGATCCCGGAGAGCGGCCGGCGTGAACGCGTGACGAACGGAGACGACGCCCCCCGAAAGGACGCGACCTCTTCCAACGCCGCGTCGTTCAAGCGCGAACTGACCGCTGTGATCCCCCACCTTCGCGCTTTCGCGCGGGGGCTGTGCGGACGCCCCGACCTTGCCGACGATCTCGTGCAGGAAACGCTGCTCAAGGCGTGGGCGGCGCAGGACCGGTTCGAGCCGGGCACCAGCATGCGCGCCTGGACCTTCGTGATCCTGCGCAACGCCTATCTCACCGATATGCGCCGCAACCGCTTTCGCGCCGACTACGACGAAGTCGTGGCCGAGCGCATCCTCGTGGCCCCCGCCGGGCAGGAAGCGCCGCTCCACCTTTCGGACATGCACCGGGCGCTGCTGACGCTGCCCCCGGAACGGCGCGAGGCGCTGCTGCTGGTGGGCGCTGGCGGCTTCAGTTACGAAGAAGCGGCGCAGATCTGTCAGTGCGCGGTGGGAACCATCAAGAGCCGCGTCGGACGCGCCCGCGCCGCGCTGGCGCAGATGATCGAAAGCGGGCAGTTGCCGCGCCGCAGCGGAAACGATGTGGCCCATGATGCGATCATGGCGGAACTGGACGCATCGGTGCAGTCCGGCGCGTAAGCGTGACCGCGCCCGGCGGCAGCGCCGTGCGGGCAGGATAGATCACGGGATCGACCCCATGGTCGACCATCGCGGGGCTTGAACCGGCGCGGCACCCTTGCGTAGGGTGACAGCGATCCTATCCGAAAGCGCGTGCCGTGCCGCAGCCTGAAGACCGACCCGCCACCGTTCCCGCAGCAGGCGCCGATGCGGCTGCCGATCCACAGGCGCGCCTGCAATCGGCAATCCTGCTGCTGCTGGGCGCCGGGCTGTTCCTGGCGCTGCCCTTCGTACTGTCGATCGGATCGGTGGTATTCCTGCCGCCGGTAACGGCGATGATCTTCACCATCGTGCTCTCGCCGCTGGCGGATCGCCTGGTCCGGCTGGGCCTGCCCAACATGCTCGCCTCGTTTGTGGCGATCGTCACCATGATCGCGGTGATCGTCGCCGCGTTGACGCTGATCCTGCAACCGGCCTTCGTCATGGTCGATCAGGTCCCGCAACTGGTGCGGCAGATCAGCCAGCGGTCGGCGGAACTGCGCGACAACTTCGCGTGGCTGGGCGATATCAACCGGCAACTGGGGCGCATCGCCGGCCATCCCGCGCGCGAGGTCGTGCTGGCCGGGCCATCGGTGATCGAACAGGTCGCATTCGCCACGCCCAGCGTGGTGCTGGAAACGCTGCTGACGCTGCTGATGGCCTTTTTCATGATCGAGGCGCGCATCCGCATGAAGCGGCGCCTGCTGCTTGACCGGCACAGCTTCGGCGCGTCGGTGCGGATGGCCAAGGTCATGCGTGACGTGCAGGACCGCGTGGCCTCGTACATGCTCACGGTGGCGCAGATCAACCTCGGGGTGGGGCTGATCGTGGCGGGCGGCGCCTGGGGCTATGGCCTCGCCGCGCCGATCATGTGGGGCGGCCTGGCCTTCGTGCTCAATTTCCTGCCCTACATCGGACCGCTGACGATGATGGCGCTGCTGGCGCTGGTGGGTCTGGGCACCGCCTCCACCGTGGCGCTGGGGCTGCTGCCGATGCTGCTTTACCTGGGCCTGCACGCGATCGAATCGAATCTGATCACGCCCTCGATCCTGGGCGCGCGCTTCACCGTCAATCCGGTCTCGATCCTGCTGGCGATCAGCTATTTCACGTGGATCTGGGGCGTGCTGGGCGCGTTGCTGTCGGTCCCCATCCTGCTGACCATTTCGGCGCTGCTGGAGCATCTTGGGCACCCCAACGTGGTGGGCTTCCTGTTCGGGGAACCGCTGTTCGAGCCGGGCATCGACACGGTGGAGCCGGAGGGGCCGATGCCATCGCTGGGGCACGCGTCTTACGAAACGGAACAGGGCCAGCCCTGACGGGCCGGCCCTGCGCATGTCGTCAGCCTGTCACGTCCGGACTGTCACGTCCGGACTGGAGCGATCAGGCCGGATAGGTCCAGAGCGCGCCACGACCGAAGTTCTCGGCGGCGAATTCCCAGTTCAGGTGATTGTCGATCACGTCCTTGAGGTAGTTCGGGCGCACGTTCTTGTGGTCGAGGTAATAGGCGTGTTCCCACAGGTCGATCACCAGCAGCGGATTGCCGCTGAGCGTGGTGTAAGTGGCGGCATCATGGGTCTGTTCGACCGAGAGCTTGCCGTTCTTTTCGACCAGCCACACCCAGCCCGACGCGAAGTGCGCGGTGCCCTGCGCGGCGAGTTCCTGCTTCAGCGCGTCGAACGAGCCGAACGAACTTTCGATGGCGGCGGCAAGATCGCCGGTCGGCGCGGCCGACGTCGGGGCGAGGCTGAACCAGTAGAAGCCGTGGTTCCAGGTCTGCGCCGAATTGTTGAACAGGCCCTTGTCGCCCTTGGCCTCGGCGGCGGCGACGATGTCTTCCAGCGGCTTGTCGGCCAGGTCGCCACCCTCGATCGCGGTGTTGGTGCGATCGACATAGGTGCGGTGATGCTTGCCATGGTGCGTCTGCACGGTGGTCGCGGAAATGGCCGGGGCCAGCGCGTCTTCGGCATAGGGCAGGGTAATCAGGGAAATGGCCATGGTCGCTCCAGATCGATCGTGGGGAGAAAACGGTTCGTGCAACCAACGCCCGGGAAGACGTTTGGTTGCCCGCCGCCTATGGCATTCGCGCCGATTTTCCAGCGATTTTTTCTAATCAGCGATGGTGCGTTTGCCGATTACCGTGGCTCCTCGTCTCCCCCTGTTCCCGCTGCGCGATCGATCACGGCGGTGATCGCCACGTCCATCGTCACGTTGCCCAGCGTGCGCATCAGATCGGGCAGCACTTCCACCGCCACCAGCAGCGCCAGCGGTTCGACCGGCACGCCCATGGCGATGGCGATCGGGCCGACCGAGGCCACAAAGCTGATCGTGCCGGGCAGGCTGACCGAACTGAGCGAGACGAGGATCGCCATCGCCCAGCCCGAGACGATCAGGGCCGGGGCCAGTGGCACGCCATACCAGTGCGCGACATAGATCACGACGGCAAGGTTCATCGCCGGGCTGGTCGCGCGGAACAGCGCCACGGCCAGTGGCAGCACGAATTCGGCGGTGGTTTCGCGCAGGCCCAGCGTGCGGCAGGCGCCGAGCATCGCCGGCAGCGAGGCCAGCGAACTTTGCGTCGAAAGCCCCAGCGTCTGCGCGGGCAGGACGGCGCGGGCGAAGCCCATCAACGGCTTGCGCGCGATCAGCGCCGCGATCGCGTATCCGGCCAGGAACACCACCGATCCCGTGAGCACCACGATCACCACGTAGTGCGCCAGCGCGCCGATCGCCGACGTCCCGCTTTTCGCCGCGACCGACAGGCTGAGCGCGAACACGCCCAGCGGCGCCAGCGCCAGCACCCAGCCGATCACCACCAGCATGGCGGAAGCAAGCCCGGCGAAGAACGTCGCCAGCATATCGCGCTGCGGCCGCGCGATGCGGGTGCTGGCCAGCGCGAACACCGCCATGAACAGGATCATCGGCAGCATCCGGTCGTTGGCGGCAGCATCGATGACGTTGGTCGGCACGATCGAGCGCAGGAATTCGCCGATTCCCGGCACGGCGCCTGTCACGGGCGCGCTGCCGGCAAGGCTGGTGCGCAGCGCCGACCCGGACCCGCCCGGGATCGGCAGCAGCGCCAGCAGCGCGGGCGTCACTACCATCGGCATCGCCGCGCTGAACGCCAGGAAGGCCAGGAACGCGCCCAGGCTGCGCCGCGCCATCGCCCCGGCCTGCGCCGTCGCCACCGTCTGCACGATGCCCGTGAACAGCAGCGCCGCCACCAGCGGCACGATCGTGGCCTTCAGCGCGCGCAGCCACAGGTCGCCCACCGGCTCCACCACGCCCAGCACGGCGGGCAGCGCCTGTGGCGCCGCGAAGGCCAACGCCAGCCCGCCCAGCAGGCCCGCCGTCAGCGCGGCGAAAGTCCACAGGGCCGGCACTTGCGCGATCGGCGGCAAGGCGGAGGGCGATGACGGATCGTTAATCGCTTGGTTCATGCGCTGGTGACATTTAATCGTGTAGGGCAAGAGCGCAATGCGCGGCGACCCGCCAGGGCGCGCGAACAGGGATAAAGGGTTTTCATGGGACGGAAGTTCTTTGGCACCGACGGCATCCGCGGCCGGACCAACGCCGGGGTGATGACCGCGGCAACGGCGATGAAGGTCGGTCAGGCCGCCGGCAGCTATTTCCAGCGGGGCGATCACCGCCATCGCGTGGTGATCGGCAAGGACACCCGCCTTTCGGGCTACATGATGGAAAGCGCGATGGTGGCGGGCTTCACCAGCGTGGGCATGGACGTGGTGCTGCTGGGGCCGATGCCGACGCCGGCCGTTGCCATGCTGACCCGGTCGATGCGCGCCGATCTGGGCGTGATGATCTCGGCCAGCCACAATCCGTTCGAGGACAACGGGATCAAGCTGTTCGGCCCCGATGGCTACAAGCTGTCGGACGAGGCGGAACTCGCGATCGAGGCGATGCTGGAGCAGGACCTGCCGCTGGCCGACGCCACCGAAGTCGGCCGCGCCCGCCGCATCGAGGATGCGCGCGGCCGCTATATCCACGCGGTCAAGGCTTCGCTGCCCGACAACGTGCGGCTGGACGGCCTGCGCATCGTGCTCGATTGCGCCAATGGCGCTGCCTATCACGTCACGCCCTCCGCGCTGTGGGAACTGGGCGCGGAAGTGATCACGCTGGGCGTCGAGCCCAACGGCAAGAACATCAACCTCAACGTCGGCTCCACGCACCTGGAAGCGATCAAGGCCAAGGTGCGCGAAGTGCGCGCCGACATCGGCATCGCGCTGGATGGCGATGCCGATCGCCTGATCGTGGTCGACGAAAAGGCGCAGACGGTGGACGGCGACCAGATCATGGCGCTGATCGGCAGCCAGCTGGCCGCGCGCGGCGAACTGCGCGGCGGCGGCGTGGTGGCCACGGTCATGTCCAACCTGGGCCTCGAACGCTTCCTCAAGAGCAAGGGGCTGGACCTGATCCGCACCGCCGTCGGCGATCGCTATGTGCTCGAGAAGATGCGCGAGGGCGGCTACAACGTGGGCGGCGAACAATCGGGCCACATGATCCTGGCCGATCACGCCACCACCGGCGACGGCACGATCGCCGCGCTGCAGGTGCTGGCGGCGCTGGTCTCCTCGGGCAAGCCGGCCAGCGAACTGCTCCACCTGTTCGATCCCGTGCCACAACTGCTCAAGAACGTGCGCTTCGCCGGGGGCAAGCCGCTGGAGGCCGACACGGTGAAGGCGGCGATCGCCGATGCCGAAGCGCGGCTGGCGGGCAAGGGCCGGCTGGTCATCCGCCCGTCCGGCACCGAACCGGTTATCCGCGTGATGGCCGAAGGCGATGATGCCGAAGAGGTGGAACGCGTGGTCGACGCGATCTGCGACGCCGTGCGCAAGGCGGCGTAACGCGCACGCTTGTTGACGGCGCGCTTGTCGGGGGCATGGTTTTGTGCTTCGCGGCCAGTGGGTGTTGGTAGCCGTGCGTACCACAGGCCTACCCCGCTGCGACTAACGCCACCTGCGGCGGCGCAAGTCTCGCTCCCCTCCCGCTTGCGGGAGGGGTTGGGGGTGGGCGGGGACGTAGGCGCCCTTGCGGAAGGAACTGGCCATGCTGGAAATGCGCCCCGATTGCGAACGCTGCGGAACCGACCTGCCGGCCGAGGCGCCCGGTGCGTTCATCTGCTCGTTCGAATGCACCTTCTGCGCCGAATGCGCCGAGGAACTGGATGATCGCTGCCCCAACTGCGGCGGCGAGCTGATGGACCGGCCCACGCGCGCCAAGGCGCTCCACGCCAAGCATCCGCCGTCCAGCGAGCGCAAGTTCAAGGCGTGATGGCCCGCAACCTCTGCCCGCAGTCATGATTCCCCCGCCCCGCATCCTCACCATCGCCGGGTCCGATTCGGGCGGTGGCGCCGGCATCCAGGCCGACATCAAGACGATCACGATGCTGGGCGGCTATGCCATGAGCGCGATTTGCGCGCTGACGGCGCAGGATACCACCGGCGTCCACGCCGTGCTGCCGGTCGATCCGGTGATGGTCGCCGCGCAGATCGATGCCTGCTTGAACGACATCGGTGTCGATGCGGTGAAGATCGGGATGCTCGGTTCGCCCGCGATCGCCGCCGTCGTGGCCGACCGCGTCGAACGGCTGGCCGTGCCGGTGGTGTTCGACCCGGTGATGATCGCCACCAGCGGCGCGGCGCTGGCCGACGCGGCGACCATCGCCGCGTTCGAGCGGCTGATGCGCGCGGCCACGCTGACCACGCCCAACGTGCCCGAACTCGCGGCGCTGGGCGGGGACGCGGCGATGCGCGCGCGCGGCGTCGCCTATATCGCCAAGGGCGGCGATGCCGATGGCGAAGAGGTGGTGGACCGGCTGGTCGTGCCCGGCCGGCCAGAGCAGGTCTGGGCCGCGCCGCGCATCGTCACGCGCCACACCCATGGCACCGGCTGCACCCTATCGAGCGCGATCGCCACGCTGCTGGCCCGGGGCCTTGCGCTGGAGGACGCGGTGGACGGAGCGCGCCGCTTCGTGCGCGCCGCGCTGGAAGCCGCGCCCGGTTTCGGCGCCGGGCACGGCCCGCTGGGCCATCAGGCGGTGCGCCAAGGCTGACTTTGGGCGTTCGGGCGCCGGTCGCTCACTCGCATTCGAGATCGTAGAAGCCGGTGATGTGGCGCCAGGCATCCTCGGCGCTTTCGACCATGTGGAACAGCTTCAGGTCGTCGAAGTTGATCACGCCTTCCTCGGCCAGCGCTTCGAAGTTGACCACGCGGTTCCAGAAATCCTTGCCGAACAGCAGGATGGGGATGGGTTTCATCTTGCCCGTCTGGATCAGCGTGAGCAGTTCGAAGAATTCGTCGAACGTGCCGAACCCGCCCGGAAACACCGCGACGGCACGGGCGCGCAGCAGGAAATGCATCTTGCGCAGCGCGAAATAGTGGAACTGGAACGACAGGTGCGGGGTGACATAGCCGTTCGGCGCCTGTTCGTGCGGCAGCACGATGTTGAGCCCGATCGATTCCGCGCCTGCCTCCGCCGCGCCGCGGTTGGCCGCTTCCATGATCGATGGCCCGCCGCCCGAACAGATCACGAACTGGCGCTTGCCGTCTTCCACCACGGCGCAGCGGCTGGCGATGCCGGCCAGCTTGCGGGCCTCGTCGTAATAGTGCGCCTTGGCCGCGAGCCGCTCGGCCACGGCCTTGCGCTCGGGCGAGGTGGCGGCAGCCAGCAGCCCTTCGACATGATCGGGCGAGGGAATCCGCGCCGATCCGTACATCACCAGCGTGGAGCCGATGCCCGCTTCGTCCAGCAGCATGTCGGGCTTGAGCAGTTCGAGCTGGAACCGCACCGGCCGCAATTCCTCGCGCAGGAGGAAATCGGTATCGCGGAACGCCAGCCGATAGGCCGGATCCTGCTGCTGCGGGGTTGTTCTGGGGTGGGATTCGACAAAGCCCGCTTCCTGCTCGGCCTTGTAGAACTTCCGGTTGATAAGCTCCCGGTTCTTTTCTTCTTCAGTCATGCCTGCCTACGTCGTCATTGATGCGGCAAAGCGCAATGCCGAACTTGGTCCGGCAGCGCGCTGCGGTTGCCAAGAGCGATGCGAAACGCGCGATAGGGAGAAGTGGAGGCCCGAGCCGGAATCGAACCGGCGTATACGGATTTGCAGTCCGCTGCGTCACCACTCCGCCATCGGGCCTCGATGCGCGGCAAGCGCGTGGAGAGAGGGGCGGTTAGCCGGAACGCCGGTTGGCCGCAATCGGATTCTTCCGATTTTTGCCAGGTATCGGTTTGGGCGCGAAGCCGGATGTGGCGCCGGATGTGGCGCCGGTTCAGGACGCGAGGCTGAAGGCCAGCCGTCCGTTGGCGGAGTCCGCCTGGTCCAGCCGCACCACGATGCGGGTACCGGGAAGGACGCCGGCCGCCCTGACGCGCGCGACCACCGGCAGGCCGGCAAGCTGGATGCGCGCCGAATCGCCTTCGCTGTCGGTGACGACGGCATCGAACCGCTCCCCGGTCCGGTCGCGCAGCATCACGGTTTCGGCCAGGTCGATAACGCCGCGTTCGATCCGCCCGGCCAGCGCGTCGGCCCGCGCCATCACTTCGGGCAGGGCAGCAAAGGCGCGGGTTACCGCTTCGGGCACCGGATCGCCATGGCACACGGCGAGCGCCGCACGGATCACGTAGCGGTCGGCCAGCCGCCGCAACGGCGCGGTGGCGTGGACATAGGAGGCGGCGATGGCGCTGTGCCACGGCGGCACGCCCGGCTGGAGCGGGGCATAGCCGGCGCCGTTGCCGGCGCGGCGGACCGCCATCATGAACGCCGCCTGCCGGGGCTGTGCCGGATCGAGCGTCTTTTCGAACTGGGCCAGCGGCATCGCCGACGGCCAGTCGAGCGCCAACGCCAGCGCAGTTTGCCGTAGCCGCGCGACCGCCTTGTCGTCGGGACCGGCCATCACGCGGAACAGGCCCGTGCCGTGCGCCAGCAGGGCTTGCGCCACGGCCAGGTTGGTCGCCAGCGAGAGGGCCGCGTTGCGCCGTTCGGACAGCAGCAGCGGGCGGTAGGCCAGCGCATAGCGCCCCTGCCCCAGCGCGACCACTTCCTGTTCGGGCGGATCGACGCGCGCCGCCCCGCGCCGCGCTTCGGCGGCAGCGACCCGCGCAGCCAGCTCGGTGAAATCAGGCGGCAGATCGCCATCACGCACGGTAGCATAGGCCAGCTTGGCCCGGCTCCGGATCAGCGCGCGCTCCACCCCGTCCAGCCGTGCCTCGCCATGCGGCGCGACGCGGACGGTAAAGACCACGGCCGGGCGTGGCCCCGCCGGCAGCAGGCTGGCCGCCGCTTCGGCCAGCACCGGGGGATAGAGCCCGGCCTTGCCATCGGGCAGGTAGAGCGTTTCGCCGCGCCGCCATGCCTCTTCATCAACGGGATCGCCATCCTCCACGAACCACGCGACATCGGCGATGGCATAGCGCAGCACGAGGTCCGCGCCCGACCGGGCAATGGTGAACGCCTGATCGAGATCGGTGGACGAGGCGGGATCGAGCGTGACGAAGGGCTCGGCCGTCCGGTCGACGTGAAGCGATGGCACGCGCTTCGCCGCCTGTTCGGCCGCCGCCAGCACCGGTGGGGGAAAACCCTGCGGCACCTGGAAGCGGTCGCGTATCGCTGCGAGGCCCTGCGACAGGATGCCCTGCGGGTCGTGCAATGCCTTCATCGTGTGGAGTCAGCCCTGGCCGTGCGTGCCGTGTTCGCCGCCATCAGGGGTCGATGAAGTCCGCGGCGCGCTTCTGTAACCCAGCCAGCACCGCCTCGCGCTGGTTCGGACTGTACATCAGTTCCTGCTGGGCCACGCTTTCGGCCAGCAGCACGTCCGACTCCGGCAGATCGGGAACGCGGTTGCTGAGCTGCTTGGCGGCGCGCACCGCGTGCGGGCTCTTGCCGGCAATGGTGTGCGCGAGCGCCAGGGCGGAGCCCAGAGGATCGGCAGCGGCATGCGTGGCGAAGCCCAGCCGGACCGCTTCCTCACCGCCGAATTCGCGGTGGGTATAGCTCAGTTCGCGCAGCACATCGTCGCGCACGTTGCCGCGCCACAGGGCGTAGCCCGCCATGTCGGGCACCAGCCCCCACTTCACTTCCATCACTGCCAGCCGCGCATCGGGCGCGACGATGCGGATGTCGGCCCCGCTCGCCACCTGCAACCCGCCGCCGAAGCACACCCCGTGCACCGCCGCGATCACCGGCATCGGCAGCTTGCGCCAGACCATCGCAGCCTCCTGCGCGCGGTTGGCGTTGCCGTGGGTGCGATCGACCAGCGATCCCTCCTTCCAGCGATCGGTGTTGCCCATGCTCGCCAGGTCCAGCCCGGCGCAGAACGCCCGCCCCGCGCCGGACAGGACGACGGCGCGCACGCCGCCAAGGTCGAACAGGGCGTGGCCCGCATCGACGATGGCGCCGAACATGGCGTCATCGAGCGCGTTCAGCTTGTCCGCCCGGTCCAGCAGGACGTGGGCGACATGGTTCTCGACAGTGATGGTGACGCGATCGGCAAAATTCATGGCGTGATCCGGCTGTTATCCTCTTCCGGCGTCCTTGTTCGCGCAAATGGCGCGGACGGTCCAGAGCATTGACGAAGACCGGACCATTTCGCGCTCCATGCCACGGCGCGGATGGAGACGCGAAAGGGCCGCCGGAATCGCTCCCGGCGGCCCTTCTGGTGCAATCCCTCGAACGCGGCTTAGCTGTCCGACACGCCTTCGGCGCGGCGCGCTTCGAGCCAGGCACGGGCCTCGGCCTCCTGCGCGGCTTCCACGGCGGCCTTGTGCTGGGCCTCGCGCTCGGCACGCAGTTCCTCGATCAGCGCATCGCGATCCGAACCCAGGCGGTTGTCGCCGCCGGCGTCCTCTTCGGTAATGCCCGCACGCTTGGCCGCCTTGGCGACCAGCCCGTCCAGTTCGCGCTGCGAACAGAGGCCCAGCGTGACCGGGTCCTTCGGGTTGATGTTCTGGATGTTCCAGTGGCTGCGATCGCGGATCGCGGCGATGGTGTTGCGCGTGGTGCCGATCAGCTTGCCGATCTGCGCGTCCGAGATTTCCGGGTGGTGACGCAGGATCCAGGCGATGCCATCGGGCTTGTCCTGGCGCTTCGACACCGGGGTGTAGCGCGGCCCCTTGGTGCGGTTGACCGACAGCGGGGCCTTCTGCATGCGCAGGCGATATTCGGCGTTCGCCTGGCCGCGCTCGATCTCGATCTGGGTCAGTTCGCCCGAGCGCACGGGATCGCGGCCGGTGTACTTCGCGCCAGCCAGATCGTCCGCCATCGCCTGCACTTCAAGGAGGTGCAGGCCGCAGAATTCAGCAATCTGCTCGAAAGTGAGCGCGGTGTTGTCGACAAGCCAGGACGCCGTCGCGTGCGGCATCAGCGGATACGCGGGCTGGTTGCTCACGGGAAAGTCTCCGAATGCGGATACAATAAGGGCCGCCCCTTGCGGAGCGGCCGTGCAGAGTGACGATGTAGGCCACGCGCCCGAAAACGGCAAGCTCTATCCAGCAACCTTCGGAAATATCGCCGGAAATCCGCCGCGCGAAGGGGTCACCCGATATCCGCGGCGGCACCCACCGCCAGCACGATCTTGCCGATATGGCCGCCCGATTCCATCCGCGCGTGCGCGGCGGCGGCATCGGCGAGCGGAAACACGCGGTCCATTACCGGACGCAGCGCGCCATCGGCTACCAGCGGCCACACCAGCTCCATGATCTCGCTGGCCAGCAGCGCCTTGAACTCGTTCGAGCGCGGCCGCAGCGTCGATCCGGTCAGCGTCAGGCGCCGGCGCATCACTTCGGCCATGTTGATCTCGGCCCGGACGCCCCCCTGCACCGCGATGGTGACATGCCGGCCATCGTCGCGCAGGCACTTGAGGTTGCGCTGGACATAGTCGCCCGCCACCATGTCGAGCACGATGTGGACGCCGGCGCCATCGGTGATCCGCGCCACTTCCGCTACGAAGTCGCTCTCCTTGTAGTCGATAGCGTGGTCCGCGCCGATGGCCAGCGCCGCCGCGCACTTGTCCGCCCCGCCGCAGGTGACGATCACCGTCAGGTCGAACAGCTTGCCCAGCATGATCGCCATCGAGCCGATCCCGCTGGTGCCGCCATGGACCAGCAGCGTCTCGCCCTCCCTGGCCCAGCCGCGCTCGAACACGTTGTGCCACACGGTGAACAGGGTTTCCGGAATCGCCGCGGCCTCCGCCATCGACAGGGCTTCTGGCACGGGCAGGCACTGGCCGGCTTCGGCCAGGCAATATTCGGCATAGCCGCCCCCGGCGACGAGCGCGCAGACCTTCTGGCCCGGCAGCAGCGTAACCACGCCCTCGCCGATGGCCGCGACCTGCCCGGAGACTTCCAGCCCCGGCAGCGGCGACGCGCCCGGCGGCGGGGGGTAGAAACCCTGGCGCTGAATCACGTCGGGCCGGTTGACTCCGGCATAGGCGACTCGCAGCAGGACCTGCCCGGGGCCGGGTCGGGGCACGGGCACGGTTTCGGGGCGAAGCACTTCGGGACCGCCCGGGGCATCGAAGCCCACCGCCGTCATCGTTTCCGACACCGTTGTCGCCATGGTCCAGCCCCCTTTTCGCGACGAAACCCCCGTCAATTGCAAGGACTAGCCACGCACCCCGTTGACAGCAAGCACTTGCCGTCCAAGATTGTGCACTGCAATGGATGAAGAAGACCGCCCCCGTCGCAAAGGCGATCTGGCCAGCCAACTGGCCGGGGAAGTGCTCGACACCTATTCGCGCGCCGAACTCGACGCGCGCATCGCGTTGCTGAAGCAGGAAATCGAACGGGTTACCGCGCACCGGGAACGGGCTTCGGCCCACCGCGCCGCGGCCGAGGCGCTGTTCCGAAGCTCTCCGCCGGACGGCACTCCGCGATGAACCGGGCCGCCCTTCCTCTTTCCGGGCGGCATACCCATATATCCCGTATGGTCACCGCAGCGATCCGCTTCGGTGCATTTTCAAGGCACTTTTCCGGTGTCCTTTCCGCGGCTGGTTTGGCCCCTGTTAACCATGTCCGTGCATTTTTGAAGAACGGGGACAACCCGGCGCAAGCCAGAAAGTAAGAGCCTATGCCCAGTTTCGCACAGAGCCTTGAGAAAACGCTGCACGCCGCGCTCGCCAACGCCTCGGAGCGCAGCCACGAATACGCGACTCTCGAGCACCTCCTGCTGGCCCTGATCGACGATCCCGATGCGTCGCAGGTAATGCAGGCGTGCGGAGTCGACCTGGGTGACCTGGGCGACGTGGTGCGCCAGTACCTCGATCAGGAATACCAGTCGCTGAAAACGCAGGAAAAGGCCGATCCACAGCCCACGGCCGGGTTCCAGCGCGTGATCCAGCGCGCCATCCTGCACGTCCAGTCGTCCGGCAAGGATACCGTGACCGGCGCCAACGTGCTGGTGGCGCTGTTCTCCGAACGTGATTCCTACGCGGTCTATTTCCTGCAGCAGCAGGACATGAGCCGGCTCGACGCGGTCAGCTACATCAGCCACGGCATCGGCAAGGGCGGCCGGCAGGTGGAAGGCCGCAACCCCAAGGGCACGGACGAGGACCAGCCCAAGCCGGAGGAAAAGGCCGACGCCAAGGGGCAGAAGAAGGATTCCGCGCTCGACCAGTTCTGCGTCAACCTCAACGAGAAGGCGCTGGGCGGAAAGGTCGATCCGCTGATCGGGCGCGGCCCCGAAGTGGACCGCACCATCCAGATCCTGTGCCGCCGGTCCAAGAACAACCCGCTCTACGTGGGCGATCCGGGCGTCGGCAAGACCGCCATCGCCGAAGGCCTCGCGCGCAAGATCGTCGAAGGCGAAGTACCCGAGGTGCTGGCCAACGCGGTGATCTATTCGCTCGACATGGGCAGCCTGCTGGCCGGCACCCGCTATCGCGGTGATTTCGAGGAACGGCTGAAGCAGGTCGTCTCCGAACTGGAGAAGATGCCGCACGCGATCCTGTTCATCGACGAGATCCACACCGTGATCGGCGCCGGCGCGACCAGCGGCGGGGCGATGGACGCTTCCAACCTGCTCAAGCCCGCGCTGTCGGGCGGGACGATCCGCTGCATCGGCTCCACCACCTACAAGGAGTTCCGCAACCACTTCGAAAAGGACCGCGCGCTGCTGCGCCGGTTCCAGAAGATCGACGTGAACGAACCCTCGGTGGAGGACACGATCAAGATCCTCAAGGGCCTGCGCACGGCCTTCGAGGATCACCACAAGGTCAAGTACACGGCCGACGCGATCAAGACCGCGGTGGAGCTTTCGGCCCGCTACATCAACGACCGCAAGCTGCCCGACAAGGCGATCGACGTGATCGACGAAGTGGGCGCGATGCAGATGCTGGTGCCGCCGAGCAAGCGCAAGAAGACGATCACCGCGCGCGAGATCGAGGCCGTGATCGCCACGATGGCACGCATCCCGCCCAAGTCGGTTTCGAGCGACGACAAGAAGGTGCTCGAACACCTCGAACGCGATCTCAAGCGGCTCGTGTTCGGGCAGGACAAGGCGATCGAGGTGCTGTCGAGCGCGATGAAGCTCAGCCGTGCCGGCCTGCGCGATCCGGACAAGCCGATCGGCTCGTTCCTGTTCAGCGGCCCGACCGGCGTCGGCAAGACCGAAGTGGCGCGCAGCCTGGCCCAGATCATGGGCATCCCGCTGCAGCGCTTCGACATGTCCGAATACATGGAGCGCCATTCGGTCAGCCGGCTGATCGGCGCGCCTCCGGGCTATGTCGGCTTCGACCAGGGCGGTCTGCTGACCGACGCGATCGACCAGCAGCCGCACTGCGTCCTGCTGCTCGACGAGATCGAGAAGGCGCACCCCGACCTGTTCAACATCCTGCTGCAGGTGATGGACAACGGCCGCCTGACCGATCATCACGGCAAGACCGTGGATTTCCGCAACGTGGTGCTGATCATGACCACCAACGCGGGCGCGTCGGACATGGCCAAGCAGGGCATCGGCTTCGGTGACGTGTCCAAGGCCGACGCGGGCGACGAGGCGGTGAAGAACCTGTTCACCCCCGAATTCCGCAACCGCCTCGATGCGATCGTGCCCTTCGCCTACCTGCCGGCCGAAGTCGTCAGCCGGGTGGTGGACAAGTTCATCCTCCAGCTCGAACTCCAGCTGGCGGAACAGAACGTCCACATCCAGTTCGACAACGACGCCCGCGCCTGGCTGGCGAAGAAGGGCTACGACCGGCTCTATGGCGCGCGGCCGATGGCCCGGCTCATCCAGGAACGGGTCAAGAAGCCGCTGGCCGAGGAACTGCTGTTCGGCAAGCTGGCCAACGGCGGCGAGGTCCACGTCAGCCTGAAGGACGAAGCCGGCACCGACGGCGCGCTGTCCTTCGAACTGACCCCGGCCGCGCCGAAGCTGGTCAAGAAGAAGGAACGCAAGGGCGGCAAATCGGCGGGCACCGCGCCCGAACCGAGCGCCGACGAAGCCGAATAAGGCGGGCCAAAGCCTCGATGAAACAGAAGGGGCGCGTCCTGCGGGGCGCGCCCCTTCTTGTTGGCGAAAGCCCGCCCCGCTGCAACTATCGCCGCCTCCGGCGGCGCAAGTCTCGCTCCCCTCCCGCAAGCGGGAGGGGTCGGGGGTGGGAACGCCTTCAATACTCAGGGAATCGCCGAAGGCTCCGGCGGCGCGGGATGGGGCGCGTTCCATTCGGCGCGATCGATGAAGCCATCGTCGTTGGCGTCGATCCGGTCAAACCGCGCGTTGTTGAACGCCATCCATTCGCCCAGCGTCAGCTTGCCGTCCTGATCGGCATCGGCGAGCGCGAGGATGCGCTTCGGGTCCAGTCCGTCCAGATCGCCCAGCACGCCGCGCGCCGCCTCCAGTTCCTGCAGCGTCACGGTGCCGTCGTGCTCCATGTCGATCATCTCGAACAGCGATTGCGCCGCCCGCGCATATTCGGCGGACGATATCCGGCCATCGTGGTTGGCGTCGAGCGTGGCGAAATCGGACAGCGGGTGGACCGTGGGCGGCACCGCCGTCACCGCCGGGGCGGGGGCAGCCACAACCGGCGCGGTGGTGCGCGTATCCTGTTCCTCGGGTCCCGTTTCCTTGTGCTCGCACCCGGCCAGCGCGATCAGCCCCGCCAGCAACGCGATCCTGGCAATGGTGCGAGTCATCGTCGGGGCTCCTCGGGTTCGGCCGGACAAGGACGGCCAGACCGGGGTGGCCAGACCGGGGGGATGGACGGCGCGCACCCTAGCGGACGAGTCTGAACGGGTCCTGTCCGGGACCTGCATGGCCCCGCATCGGCCGGCGCTGCCCGAACAGGCGGCTGGCCCGAATCGCCCGCACGCGCCATGACGTGCATCAATGGCCGAAGATTTTTCCTGGATCCGCCCGGAGCCGGCCGGGCTGCGGATCGTTCCGGCCGACGTCTGGATCGATCCCGCGCGCGCCGTGGGCACCGCGCTGGTCACGCATGGCCATGCCGATCACGCGCGGGGCGGGCATGGCCGCACCATCGCCACGCCCGAAACGCTGGCGATCATGGCGCTGCGCTATGGCGTGACAGAGGGCGCTTTCCCCGCGCCGCTGCACGCGCCGATCACCCTGCCCGGCGGCGTGACCGCCACGTTCGTGCCGGCGGGCCACGTCCTTGGCTCGGCGCAGATCCTGCTCGAACATGCCGGCGAACGCGTGGTGGTGACCGGCGATTACAAGCGCCGGCCCGATCCGACCTGCCCGCCTTTCGCGGTCACGCCCTGCGACCTGTTCATCACCGAGGCGACGTTCGGCCTGCCGGTGTTCCGCCATCCGCCGATCGGCCAGGAAATCGCCCGGCTGCTGGCCGCGCGCGCCGCGCAGCCCGATCGCTGCGTGCTGGTGGGCGCCTATGCCCTGGGCAAGGCGCAGCGGGTGATCGCGGAACTGCGCGCGGCGGGCTTTCACGATCCGCTCTGGCTGCACGGCGCGATGGAGCGGATATGCCGCCTGTACGAGGAACAGGGCGTCCCACTGGGCGATCTGCGGCTGGTGTCCGATGCGCCCAAGGGCGCGCTGGCCGGCGCGATCGTGCTCTGCCCGCCCTCGGCGCTGAACGACCGCTGGAGCCGGCGCCTGCCCGATCCGCTGACCGCCATGGCATCGGGCTGGATGCGCGTGCGCCAGCGCGCCCGCCAGCGCAACGTGGAACTGCCGCTGATCATTTCCGACCATGCCGACTGGGACGAACTTACCGCCACGATCGCGCAGGTGAACCCGGCCGAAACCTGGATCACCCACGGCCGCGAGGAAGCACTGCTGCGCTGGTGCGAACTGCACCAGCGCAAGGCCCGCGCGCTGGCCCTGGTGGGGTACGAGGACGAGGATGACTGAGAGGACCACCTCCTAGTGGAGCGCTTCGCCGCCCTGCTCGACGCGCTGGTGTTCACCCGGTCGCGCAACGCCAAGCTGGCGCTGATCGCGCGCTACCTGCGCGAAACGCCCGATCCCGATCGCGGCTGGGCGCTGGCCGCGCTGACCGACGGCCTGGATTTCCCCGCGGTCAAGGCCGGCACGATCCGCGCGCTGATGGCGGAGCGCGTCGATCCCGTGCTGTGGACGCTGTCGCGCGATTACGTGGGCGATACCGCGGAAGCCGCCAGCCTGCTGTGGCCTGCCCCCGATCATTCTGCCCCCGATCATTCTGGCCCCGATCATGACGTCATGCCCGCGCCCGGCGTCTCGGAAGCTGTTGAAATCCTTCGGGCAACCAGCCGCTCCACCGCGCCGGCCGCGCTGGCCGGCCTGCTCGACCGCCTTGACGCCAACGGCCGCTACGCCCTGCTCAAGCTGGCCACCGGCGCGATGCGGATCGGCATTTCCGCACGGCTCGCCAAGGTCGCCTTCGCCGATGCCTTCGGCGTGCCGGTCGATCTGGTGGAGGAATACTGGCACGGGCAGGAACCGCCCTACCGCCCGCTCTTCGCCTGGGCGGCGGACGGCGCGCCACCGCCGCGCACCGACGACCGGCCGCTGTTCCGCCCGTTCATGCTGGCGCATCCGCTGGAGGACGGGGTCGCCATCGACCTTGAAAGCTTCGCCGCCGAATGGAAGTGGGACGGCATCCGCGTGCAGATCGTCCATGCCGCCACCGACCAGGGCGGCGAGACGCGCGTCTATTCGCGCGGCGGTGACGACATTTCCTCCACCTTTCCCGAAGTGGCCGGCGCGCTGGGTGAACCGGCGGTGCTGGACGGCGAACTGCTGGTGCGCGGCGCGCACCAGGGCGGCGAGACCGGCGGCGCGGCCAGCTTCAACGCCCTGCAGCAACGGCTGGGACGCAAGACCGTGTCGAAGCGGATGCTGGAGGATTTCCCCGCCTTCGTCCGGCTGTACGACGCGCTGGTGATCGGCGGCGAGGACTTGCGCGACCTGCCCTGGACGGACCGCCGCGCCCGGCTGGAAGCGTTCCTGCCCCGGCTCGATCCGGCGCGCTTCGACATTTCCACGCTGATCGCGGTCCGCGACTTTGCGGAACTTGCCGACGTGCGCGCCCGCGCGCGCGAGGACGCGATCGAGGGCGTCATGCTCAAGCGGCGTGATTCACCCTATGTCGCGGGGCGGCGCACGGGGCTGTGGTACAAGTGGAAGCGCGATCCGCTGCGGATCGATTGCGTGCTGATGTATGCCCAGCGCGGTTCGGGCAAACGCTCCTCGTTCTATTCGGACTTCACGTTCGGCTGCTGGGACGGCGATCCCGACGCGGGGGCCGATCTGCTGCCGGTGGGCAAGGCCTATTTCGGCTTCACCGATGCCGAGCTGAAATGGCTCGACAGCCACGTCCGCCAGCACACGGTCAACCGTTTCGGCCCGGTACGCGAAACCGACCGGTCGCTGGTGCTGGAAGTGGCGTTCGATTCCGTCCACGCTTCCAAGCGCCACAAGTCGGGCGTCGCCATGCGCTTCCCGCGCATCAGCCGCATCCGCGCCGACAAGCCCGCGCACGAGGCCGACCGGCTGGACACGCTGAAGGCAATGATCGTGGACCCGGTGCGGTAGAGACGTTTCCCGCGCGAAATTGACCGGAATCAAACCGCCTTGCCTGCCGTGCTGGTAGCGACAAGGCTCCAGGATTTTGAACCTACACCCCTGTCCGGAGTTTCACGCCTTGGCCACCGCCGTCGAACAGCCGCAGGAACATTCCCAACCCGCCACGCCGTTCGAACGGATCGGCGGCCATGCCGTGCTGCGTCGGATCACCGACCGGTTCTACGATCTGATGGAACAGGACCCCGCCTATGCCGAACTGCGCGCGATGCACGCGGCGGACCTGGCGCCGATGCGCGAATCGCTGCCCGGGTTCCTGGCCGGGTGGGCGGGAGGCCCGCGCGACTGGTTCGAGGCCCACCCCGGCAAGTGCATGATGTCGATGCACGCACCCTTCCCGATCGACCGGCAAACGGCGGGCCAGTGGGCGGAGGCGATGCGCCGCGCCGTGGAGGACGCAGCGCCGCAGGACACCGAAATCGCCGAGGCCTTTATCGGCGTGCTGACGCGCATGGCGATGGGCATGGCGCGCGCCTGAACGCCGTTCCCGGCCTATACCCACGTCTGCTTGCCTCGTGAGGGGACGCGCGCTTATGAGGCGCGTGGGACCCTGACGAAAGCTACGCCATGCCGTTCCGGTCTATCCTGAAGTATGTTCTCGCGCCCGCGCTGCTGCTGCCGGCCACGCCTGCCTTTGCCGCACCCGAGGAAATCCAGGTCTACATGGACGAGATGAACCAGCCCGGCGCGGTGGGGCTGGACGTTCACGTCAACGACGTGGTGCGCGGCAACGGCACGCCCGACTATCCCGGCGCGGAAACCCCGCTGCACCGCTGGCGCATCACGCCCGAATTCTCGCTGGGCCTGACCGACCAGTTCGAGCTGGGCGCCTATCTGCCGCTCGCCACCGTGGCGCCCGATGGCGTGGCGCGCGTGCAGGGCGTGAAGCTGCGGCTCAAGTGGCTCGCGCCGCACGGGCCGACCGGGGCCTTCTGGGGCGCGAATCTGGAAGTGGGGAAAGTCGGCCACCGGCTTGACCAGAATCCCTGGAACGGCGAATTGAAGCTGATCGGCGGCTGGCGCAACGATCACTGGGTGCTGGCCGCCAACGGCAACTTCGATTTCGTGATCGCGGGGCCGAACCCTGGCCCGATCACGCTCGATATCGACACCAAGGCCGGATACCGCCTGACCCCCACGCTTACCGTGGGCGTGGAAAGCTACAACGAGGTCGGCCCCCTGCGCGATCCCGGCCACTTCGGGAACACCGAGCATTCCACTTATGCCGCCGTGGATGCACAGATCGGCAAATGGGACCTCAACGCCGCCGTGGGCAAGGGATACGGCGCCAATGCCGACAGCGTGATCGTGAAGTTCATTATCGGCGTACCGATCTAGGCCATTATCGCCTAACGTTCGGCGCATGATCCGCTACGACCGTTCCCGCCGCCGTTTCGCCATCGCGCTGGCCGCGATGGCGGGGTTCGTCGATGCCGTGGGCTTTCTGTCGGCCGACGGCTATTTCGTCTCCTTCATGTCGGGCAACACCACGCGGCTCGGCGTCGATCTCGGCACCGACGTGGTGCGCGCGGTCACGCCCGCGTTCCTGATCGCCGGCTTCGTGGCCGGCGTGACCGGCGGCGCGCTGCTCTCGATCCGCGCGGGGCGCTATCGCAAGCCCGCCGTGCTGACGTTTGTCGCCGCGCTGCTGCTCGCCGGCGCTTCGGCGCGCGCGCTGGGCGTGCCCGTGGCGATGCTGGCCGCGCTGGTGATGGCGATGGGCGCGATCAACAACACCTTCCAGCGCGATGGCGAGGTGGCGATCGGGCTTACCTACATGACCGGCGCGCTGGTCAAGCTGGGACAGGGGCTGGCCGGATGGCTGGCCGGCCGCAAGGATACGGGCTGGCTCTCCTGGGCGGCGCTGTGGGGCGGCCTGCTGAGCGGCGCGGTGCTGGGCGCGATGGCGCAGGACCGGATGCCGATGGCCTGCCTGTGGATCGCGGGTTGCTGGGCCGCCGCGATGGTCGGCGTGGCGCTGCGATTGCCGGCGGAAAGCTGACGCGAAAACGCCGCGCGAACCGAAGTCCGCGCGGCGTCACCGGGATGAATGCCGTCAGAGCCCCGCGCCGCCGATCTTCCAGGTAAGCTGGAGGAAAGCGCTGCGGCCGGTGCTGTCGAACCAGCTGATGTCGTAATAGGGATAGCTGGCGTAAGTCGGATCGCGAACCGGGTTCGTGTCGAACAGGTTCACCACGCTCAGCGACCCGCGCAGGTGATCGGTGAAATCATACTGCAGCGTGGTGTTGAACAGGTAGCTCGCCTTGATGAAGGCGTCCTGATCGTAATTGGGCAGCTTGCCCAGGCGGCGCCCTTCGACCGTCCACTTCAGCTTCTGGATCGACCAGGTCAGGCTCGCCGTGCTCTTGTCGCGCGGAATGTCGTAGCCGCTGTCGAAGGCCAGCTTGTTGATCGTGGGATCGCCCGGATACTGGCGGAACGTGTGATCGAACACATGGGTATGCGCCAGCGACAGCGAGAAGGTGCCGAAGCTGGTGGGCAGGTTGCCGTGGACCGCGACGTCGATGCCGGTGGTCTTCTCGTGCGCGATGTTGATCGGGTTGACCGCCACCGCGTCGAGTTCGCCGGCACGCACGCCGCTGGTGAAGCGCTGCACGCGCGCGATCGCATCGAGGCAGGTCGGCGAATTGACGTCGACCGCCTTGCCCGATGTCGTCTGTCCGATGCGGCAATCCGCCTCGTCGCGCAGCAACTGGTCGGTGCTCAGGTCCTGCACCTGGTTGGCCATCGAGACGCGGAAATAGCTGACCGAGACATCGAACCGGCGCGAAGGCGCCCAGACGATGCCCAGATCCAGCGACTTGCTGGTTTCCGGCTTGAGCCGCCGGTTGCCGCTGCGTTGCGTGACGATCCCCTCGTCCGCATAGGAGCAATCGCCGATGGCCTCGTCCGGCTCCTCGGTGCGGCACAGATAGTAATCCGTGGCGCTCGGATGGGTATTGCCCGGCCCGGTGAAGACATAGTGCAGATCGGGCGCGCGGAAGCCCGTGCCATACGAAGCGCGCAGCAGCAGCGAGCGCATCGGCCGCAGTTCCGCGCCGGCGTTATAGGTGAACTTGCCGATGCCGTTGCCCGCGAAAGCGAAGTGATCGTAGCGACCCGCGCCCGAGAGTTCGAGGAAGTGGGTGACCGGCACGCGCAATTCGCCGCCCAGCGCCCAGTGCGTGCGGCTGCCCTTCCCGTCGCTGTCCTTGAGCGCGTAATAGTAGTCGGTCAGCGCCAGCGGATCGGGCTTCAGATCGTAGCCCTGCTTGCCCGCCTCGGCCACGGCGGCGAAACCCACCGGCCCGGCCGGCAACCGGAACAGCTCCGTGGTGTTGATCGTCGCCGAGAAATTGTTGGTCCAGCTTTTCGGATGATAGACGCTGTAGGCCGTGATGCTGTCGTATTCGGACTGCGTCAGCGGTGTGTAGAGCCGGGCTGGATCGGCATTGAAGACCGGATAGCCGCTGTCTTCGTCGACGCCCTGCTGCTGCCCCAGGAACAGGGCATTGGCCTTTGCCGCGATCACCTGCGGGAATTCGACGCGCGCCTTGTATTCGCTGTGGTTGAACGCGGCTTCGTAGGTCCACTTGCCGAACTTGCCCTTGATGCCCGGCGTAATGCTGAAGGTCTGCTGGCGATTGCGCGTCTCCACGCGGTTCAGGCCGCCCGATTCCTCGGGGGTGAACTGGCGCGACCAGTCATCCAGCCGGTTGTCGAAGCTGTTGTAGAAGGTGGTGTCGCTGCTGCCCGAGCTGGGCTGGAACGACCATTGCAGCACGTCGCGCACCAGCGAAACCTTGCTGATGCCGAACTGCGCGTCGACGAACAGCTCGGCATTGTCCGACAGCTCGTAACCGGCCGAAGCGTAGCTGTTGAACCCTTCGCGCCGGGAAATGATCGTGCCGTAGGCGACCGAGGTGTTGCTGCCGCAGAAATAGCCGGGGCCGTAATCTCCCAGCGCATCGTCATAGGCGCCATAGCGCGGCCGCGATGCGTAATAGGTCGAACCCTGGTTGAGACGGCCGAGCGACGCGCAGGTCGCCGCGCCGGGATCGACATATTCGTCCGCGTCCGGATCGTAGCGCAGGAAGGTGCGCCGGGCGAGCGGCTGCGCGGTCGTCGGGTTGTCGGCCGTGCTGTCCTGAATGCCGCGCTGATACTGCCAGAGCGGGCGTTGCAACAGGTATTCGATGCCGCCGACGATATGGAACCGCCCGCTCGACCAGCCGCCGCTGGCGGTGATGCGGTGCGAATCCCCGCCGCCGTGCTCGGTCACGCCGCGCCGGTAATCGAGCGTCAGGCCGTCGAGCTTCTTCTTGAGCGTGAAGTTGATGACGCCGGCAATGGCATCCGACCCGTAGATCGCCGAAGCGCTGCCGCTGAGCACTTCGATCCGGTCGATCATGCTGACCGGGATGTTGGACACGTCGGTGAAGTTGCTGCGGCCCTGGAATGGCAGCGGAAAGTCGGCGATGCGGCGGCCGTTGACCAGCACCAGCGTGTGATTCGGACCCAGCCCGCGCAAGTCCACCTGCTGCGCGCCGGGGGTGAAGCTGGCGCCGCTGAACGATTGCTGGCTCTGCGTTTCGCCCCCGTTCTGGGTCAGCGCGCGCAGGATGTCCGGCACGCTGGCATAGCCGTTGGCGCGGATCGTATTCGAATCGACCACGGTGATCGGCGCCGGGCCTTCAGTATCCAGCCGCGGGATGCGCGATCCGGTGACGGTGATCTCCGGCGCGGCATCGTCCGTGCCTTCACCGCCCGCCGCCGTCTGTCCAAAGGCCGGCCCGGCGAGAACGGTGAGCGAGCATCCCAACCCCAGCAGGTTGCGGAATACGCGGCGTCCAGTCTGTTTCATGCGTCACCCCTTCCATGCGCAACGGCATAAACTTCCGGTGCCCCCGCACCTGCCGTTCGATACGTTCCGAACAGAATTGAAAAGAAATGGCAATCACATTGCCTTTCTGGCACATCATATTGTCAGCCATTGCGGCCAAAATGTAACAAGAATGCCCCAGTCCGGTTGTTTTCAGGAGTTTCCGGTGCGTCTATCCTTCCTGTCGCGAATGTTCGCGCTCGCGCTGTCGAGCCTGTCCCTGGCCGTCATCGCGCCTTCCGCCCCCGCGCTGGCGAAGGCGCAGGGCTACCGCCACTACCAGATCGGCACGCTCACCAGCGCCACGCCCGATCCGGTGTCCGGCGGGCTGCTGCTGATGGGCGGGGGCGACCGCAACCACGACGCGATGCACTGGTTCTTCGCCAAGGCCGGGCACGGGCACATCGTGATCCTGCGCGCCTCGCAGGCCGGGCAGGTCGGCAAGGAATTCTACAAGGATATCGGCGGCATCCAGTCGGCCGAGACGTTCGTCTTCACGGATCGGGCGGCCTCCAGCGATCCCCGGGTGCTTGCCGCGCTGAAGCGGGCGGACGGCATCTTCATCGCGGGCGGCGATCAGTCCAACTACGTGCGCTACTGGCGCGGGACGCCCGTGGGCGAGCTGCTCGACGCGCATGTCGCCGCGGGCAAGCCGCTGGCCGGCACCAGCGCCGGCCTCGCCATGCTGGGCGAGAAGCTCTATGGCGCAATGGACGGCGGCAGCATCACCAGCCCCGAGGCGATGGCCGATCCGTTCGGCCCCGCCAACACCATCGAAAGCGATTTCCTGCACCTGGCGCTGCTGAAAGGCGTGGTCACCGATACCCATTTCAAGGAGCGCGACCGGCTGGGCCGGCTGTTCGCCTTCCTGGCCAAGGCGCAGGCGGACCGCCCCGCCGATGCGCCGGCCATGATCGGCGTCGGCGTTGACGAAAGCGCCTCGCTGGCGGTGGAGCCCGACGGCACCGCGCGCATCTATGCCACCGCGCCCGATGGCGGCGCCTGGCTGGTCGATGGATCGACGCTGCGCGGCCTGCCCCGACAAGGCCCGCTCAACGCGCCACGCATCCGCGTGACAGGCATCGATCACCAGTCGGTGCTGCACCTGCCGGCGGGCACGGTTGACCGCCCCTCGTTCATCCGGAATTATGCCGTTGCCGACGGGAAGATCACGGGCGAAACTGCGGCGCCCTGATAGCCCGGCAGCGGTGGAGGACCATTTCGGCCATGTCGCTGACCTTGCCCGGCCATTCCCTTTCGCTCGATGACATCGACGAGCGGCTGCTGGCGCTGCTGCGCGAGGATGCCCGCCAGAGCATCGCGCATCTGGCCAAGGCGCTGGGCATCTCGCGCGGGCAGATCTATTCGCGGCTGTCGCGGCTGGAGGATGCCGGGATCGTGGCGGGTTATACCGTACGGCTCGGCGCGGCCTTCGTCGGCCGGCGCGTACGCGCGCACATCATGATCAAGACGATGCCCCGCTTCCACCGCGAGGTGGAGCAGGCGCTCGGCCGGCTGGCCAGCGTGCAGGCGATCCACGCCATCAGCGGCGAATACGACGTGATCGCCATGCTGGAGACCGAGGACAACGCCCAGCTCAACGAACTGATCGACGATATCGGCCTGCTCGAAGGCGTGGAGCGCACGACCACATCGGTGATCCTGGCGACCAAGCTGGAACGATGATCGCGCGCGGCGGAAAGACGGCTGCCAGGCCGGAAGCGGGCTTGGTCGGGCCGCGATCCTTCTGTATCACGACCACCAGCCTGCCCTGCATTCCCGAGGTGTTCCGATGACGCGCGTACCGTTTCTTCCGTTGGCGGGCATCCTGGCCCTGACGGCAGGCACGGCCCACGCGCAGCTGGCGCCGCAATACCGCGCGCTGCTGGACAAGACGATCGAATCGGGCAGCGATGCCGAGATCGATACCATCGCCAAGTTCCTGAAAAAGACCGATCCGGCCGGCGCGGGCGAAGTGGAGGCGGCGGTGGATGCCCACCGCGCGCGCACGGCCGAAGCGCAGAAGGAACGGCTGGCGCAGATGGCGATGTTCCAGGGCTGGAAGGGCGAAGGCCAGTTCGGCGCCTCGCAATCCTCCGGCAATGCCGAGACGGTGGGCATCAGCGCCGGGCTGGCGCTGAAGCGGGAAGGCCTGCACTGGCGGCTGGGCCTGCGCAGCCAGGTCGATTACCAGCGCACCAACGGGCAGACCAGCCGCAACCAGCTGTTGCTGGCGTTCGAGCCCGACTACCGCTTCAACGACCGCCTGTTCCTGTTCGGCCTGACCCAGTACGAACGCGACCGGTTCGCCGGCTTTTCCACGCGCACCGCCGTTTCGGGGGGCATCGGCTATCGCCTGATCGCGGATTCCGGTTTCACCGTGGACGTGAAGGCCGGCCCTGCCTGGCGCAAGACCCGCTATATCAGCCAGCCGCTCGAAAGCGTCGTCACCGGGCTGGGCGCGGTCAACGCCAAATGGAAGCTTTCGCGCGCGGTCTCGCTGACCGAGGACGCCAGCGCGTTGACCGGCGCGCAGAATACCAACGTCACCTCGCTCACCTCGCTCAGCGCCCGGCTGAACGGCGCCCTTTCCGCGCGCACGTCCTATCAGGTGACTTACAACAGCAATCCGCCCGATACCTACAAGACGCTGGACACGATCACCCGCTTCACGCTGGTTTACGGCTTCTGACGGCGCAGCGCCGGGTCATTCCGCGATCCGCAGCAGTTTCTCGCGCGAAGTTGCGCCGCGCAACAGCACAACTTTGGAAGCGGCGACGCCCAGCGCCGCCGCGACCAGATCGATCACCGCGCCGGTCGCCTTGCCGTCCTCCGGCTTGGCGCGCACTTTCACCAGCACGCGCCCGTCCGCGATCTCGATACCTTCGCTCTTCGCCCCCGGCGTGACGCGCACTGCCAGCCGGCCGTCGGCATCGGTCAGCGCGCGCAAGGCCGCCGACGGCGGCAAGTCAACCTTCGGCCGCGCCATCGAGCGCCGCCTTGTGGCGCTGGCCGTTGCGGACATAGTGCGCCACGCCCAGCTGCATCTCCGCCAGCGCCGGTTCGGTCAGATCGCGCATGAACGCGGCGGGGCGGCCGCCCCAGAGCTGGCGCGCGCCGATGCGCTTGCCCGGCGTGAGCATGGCGCCGGCGGCAAGCATCCCATCGCTTTCGACGTGCGCGCCGTTCATCACGATCGCCCCCAGCCCCACGAAGGCGCGGTCTTCCAGCACGCAGCCGTGGATCATAGCCATGTGGCCCACCAGCACGTCTTCGCCGATGATCGTCGGAAAGCCGGCGGGATGGCGCGGATCGGGGCTGTCGCAGTGGATCACGGTGCCGTCCTGGATATTGCTGCGCGCGCCGATACGGATGGCGTTCACATCGCCGCGCAGCACGCAATTGTACCAGATCGACGCTTCCGGCCCGATCTCGACATCGCCGATGATCCGGCACCCGGGCGCGACGAAGGCGGTTTCGTGGATGCGTGGCACCTTCCCGTCGAGCGGAAGGATCGTCGCATCGGGGTAACGCGCGCGCGGATCGGCAGTCATTTCCATCACACTCCCAGCAGATTGTCCCAGCGGATATGCGGCAGGATCGAGGCATAGTCATCCTGCCACGGTTCGTCGCCCGGCGGCGCGTGCAGCGGCGTCCACGGCAGGTCCGGCCGGCGCACGGCCAGCCGCTCCAGCCGCGCGCGATCGGGCGCGAGCGCGACCCAGTACGACGGGGTGAATCCGTCGCTATGCCGGCCGCTGTCATCGCGCAGCCACGCCGTCCAGCCCTGCGCGCGGGCGATGCCCGCCACGACGGGCCGCAGATCGAGATAGCGGTTGGAAATATGCAGGATCAGCACGCCATCGGGCGCGAGCACGCGGCCATAGACCGCCAGCGCCTCGCGCGTGAGCAGGTGGAGCGGGATCGAATCCGACGAGAACGCGTCCACCACCAGCACGTCGAAGCTGCCCGGCGGCATCTTCGCCAGTTCCAGGCGGGCATCGCCGATCCGGATCGCGGCATCGGGCGCGCAGGAATCGAGGAAGGTGAAGCGGTGCTGCGGCCGTGACAGCGCCACCACCGCCGGATCGATCTCGAAGAAGGTCCAGCGCTGCCCCGGCCGCTTGTAGCAGGCGAGCGTCGCCGTCCCCAGGCCGACCACGCCCACGCGCGCATGATCGCCGGCGGCGGTGAGCGCCAATGCGACGCCCGAGGTTGGCCCGTAGTACGACGTCGGGCGCAGCCGGCGCGCGGCGTCGGTATATTGCGTGCCGTGCAGCGTGGTGCCGTGGGTGAGATAGCGTTCGTGCCGGCGCGCGCTTTCGGTGATCGTGTAGATGCCGAAATAGCTGCGCGTGCGGTTGCCCGACAGGCTGCGGTCGAGCGTTTCCTCCGCCCCGCGCCCCAGCATCATCGCCAGCAGCACCAGCACGAAAGCCCAGCGCCGCGCGAACACGATCACCCCGCAGGCGGCGATCGCCAGCGCGGCCATCAGCACCAGCAGGGCATCGCGCCGGGGATCGAGGCCGCTCATCGACCAGCCCAGCGCGAAGGCCACGATCACCACCACCAGCACCCCGCCCTGCCGCACGCGCGGCGGAATGTCCTCAATGCCGGACCAGTCGAGCAGCGTCACCCGGGGCAGCAGCGCGGCGGCGGCCAACACCAGCAGCGGATGCTCCCACACCCAATCGAACACGAGCGGCGCGATCAGCGCGCAGAACACGCCGCCCAGCGCGCCGCCCGCGCTCATGACCAGATAGAAGAAGGTCAGGCGTTCCGACGCGGGGCGCAGCGCATAGAGCCGGGTGTGGAGCGCGACCGCCACCACGAACAGCAGCGCCACGGCCGCGCCGGCCTGCGCCATGGTGCCCGAAGAGCGCGAGCTGACCGCCATCCCGCCCGCCAGCACCACCACCAGCGGTGCGGCGCGCAGGATCGCGCCGGCCAGCGCGCGGCTCTCCGCGAACGCGATGCTGAAGCTCAGCAGGTACAGCCCCAGCGGGATCACCCACAGCAGCGGCATCGCGAAGATGTCGGTGGTGAGGAAGGTGGTGGTCGAGAGCATCAGCCCCGAAGGCACGGCGGCCAGCGCCAGCCATAGCGCCACGCGTCCCGCCGGCACCGAATCGCCCACCAGTACGGCCACGCCCGGCGCACCGGCCGCGCCCCGTCGCACGGCGGCGCAAGCCGCGACCAGCGCGATCAGCAGCAGGTAGCCCGCGCTCCAGCCCCAGCCCTGCGCCTTCAGCGGCAGCAGCGGCTCCACCAGCAGCGGATAGCAGATCAGCCCGGCGAAGCTGCCGAGATTGGACGCGGCGTAGAGCGCGTAAGGGTTGCCGGCGGCGGGATCGGCGGCGAACCAGCGCTGCATCAGCGGCGCTTGCGCGGACACGAGGAAGAACACCGGCCCGATCGAGACCGCGAACAGGGCGGGCACCCACAGCGGCTCCCACCCCCGCGCGGGCGGCGGCAGATCGGCCAGCCGCACCGGCAGCGTCATCGCGGCCAGCGCCAGCAGCGCGAGGTGGATCGCGGCCTGCCGGCGGATCGGGAACCGCCCCAGCCAGTGGGCATAGGCATAGCCGCCCAGCAGCAGCGCCTGATAGACCAGCATCGCGCTGTTCCACACGTTCGGCGCGCCGCCCAGGCGCGGCAACGCGGCGCGCGCCACCATCGGCTGCACCAGGAACAGCAGGAAGCTGCCGACCAGAATGGTGATGACGAAGCGCGTCCGGCTGGCTCGATCCGTCATGGTCCCTCCCGCGCGATCAGGGGCGCTGGATGCGGTAGAGAACGTGACCGCGCAAGGGGGCAATCACGCGCGGCCCGCCTGCCATTGCGCGCGCGTGATCGAATAAACGATGATTCGCCCGCTCACCGGATCGAAATCGGCATTGGCGAAATCCAGGTCGGCGCGGCGCTCCATGCCCAGCCGGCGCATCAGGCCCCAGCTTGCGGCATTGCCGTCGACCGTCAGGGCAACGATATGCGGCGCGCCGAAATGCTCGAACCCGGCTGCCATGGCAGCCTCGGCCGCTTCACGCGCAAAGCCTTGCCCCCAGGCATCCTCGCGCAGGCGCCAGCCGATTTCAAAGTCCCCCAGCGGCCCGCCCGCCTGGTTGCACTTCTTCAACCCGCAGAACCCCAGGATGGCGCCGTCGGCCTTGCGCTCCACCGCCCAGAACGTGTGGCCGTGCGTGCGCGCGTAACCTTCCAGCCGCTCCCGCGCCCCATCCTCGGCCGCCTGATCCATCACGCCGCCCAGCCATCGCATGACCGCTGGCGTGTTGGTTCCCGCGAAGAACGGCGGCCAGTCTTCCCCGCGCCAGTCGCGCAGGACAAGCCGGGGCGTTTCGATCCGGAATTCAGCCATTCAGCAGCCGCGCGGCATGAGCGGCGTGGTAGGTCAGCACGCCCGAACAGCCCGCGCGCTTGAAGGACAGCAGGGTCTCCAGCACCATGGCGTCACGGTCCGCCGCGCCGGCCGCCACCGCCGCCTCGATCATCGCGTATTCGCCCGAGACCTGGTAGGCGAAGACCGGCACGCCGAAGGCTTCCTTCACGCGCACGGCGATATCGAGATAGGGCAGACCCGGCTTGACCATCACCGTGTCCGCACCCTCGGCCAGATCCATCTCCACCTCGCGCAGCGCTTCCTCGGCGTTGCCGGGGTCCATCTGGTAGGTCTTCTTGTCGCCCTTGAGCAGACCGCGCGATCCGACCGCGTCGCGGAACGGGCCATAGAAGGCCGAGGCATATTTGGCGGCGTAGGACATGATCTGCACGTTGATGTGCCCGGCATCCTCCAGCGCCTGCCGGATCGCGCCGATGCGCCCGTCCATCATGTCGGACGGGGCGATGATGTCCGCCCCGGCCGCCGCCTGGTTCAGGCTCTGCCCCACCAGCACCTCGACCGTGGCGTCGTTGAGGACATAACCCTCGCCGTCGATCAGCCCGTCCTGCCCGTGGCTGGTATAGGGATCGAGCGCGACATCGGTGAGCACGCCGATCGCATCGCCGCAGGCATCCTTGATCGCGCGCGTGGCGCGGCACATCAGGTTGTCGGGATTGAGCGCCTCGCCCCCGTCCGCGCTGCGGCGTTCGGGCTGGGTGTAGGGAAACAGCGCCAGGCAGGGAATGCCCAGCGCCACCGCTTCCTTCGCCCGCGCGACGATGCCGTCCACCGACCAGCGCGAAACGCCGGGCAGCGCGCCGATCGGGTCTTCCACGCCCGTGCCTTCGGCCACGAACAGCGGCCAGATCAGGTCGGCCGGCGTCACGAGCACTTCACGGTGCAACGCGCGGCTCCAGGCGGTGGCGCGGGTGCGGCGCAGGCGGGTCAGGGGATAGCTGGTCATGCCAGCCTTCCTAGGACTTTCGCGCGCCGGCGCAATGGGTAGCGACAGGCCGGGACGAATTGCCCTACCCGCTCCCCACCGGCTCTAGTGGGCGCGGGAGAGACCCGGCTTCAGCGCCAGAACCTGCCGCAGCCGGGCCTTGTAGGCGGCGAGCTGGCCGGCATCGACCGCCTGGCGACGGACCACGAAGCGGACCGACATCGGATCGACCGTCTGGCCGTTGCGATAGAGTTCGTAGTGCAGGTGCGGGCCGGTCGAAAGGCCGCTGGAGCCGACATAGCCGATCACCTGCCCGCGCCGGACCTGCATCCCCGGCGAAACCGCGATGCGGCTCATGTGGCCATAGCCGGTGCCGATGCCGCCGCCATGTTCCAGCCGCACGTAATTGCCGTGGCCGCCGTGCCAGCCGGCATAGCTCACCGTGCCGTCGGTCACGGCATAGACCGGCGATCCCCAGGCGGCGCCGAAGTCGATGCCGGCATGCATCCGGGTAAAGCCCAGGATCGGATGGCGGCGCAGGCCATAGCCCGAAGTGATCCGCCCCGCGACCGGCGCGCCGAGCATGGCGGAATCGCTGGATTCCCCGCCGGTCATGCCATCGAGCGAGAGAAAACCGCCGTCCGGCCCCCAGCGCAGCAATTGCACGCGCGGCTTGCCGTCGCGCGTCACCCCGGCATAGATCAGGTCGCCCGGCTGGCTTTGCCCGTCGGCGGTGCGCCGGTCGGTGAAGACAAGGTCGAATTCGTCGGTGGGCGCGATATCCTCGAACGCAAGATACTGGTCGATCGTGCGCAGATAGTCCTGCACCGTGCTGGGCGGCGCGCCGGCGGCGCGGGCCGAACGGTAGAGGCTGGTCCCCACGATCCCGCGGATGCGCAAGGGGCTGCTGTCCACCGCGATCGGCATTTTCGCCAGCACCAGCCCGGCGCCTTCGCGGCGGATGGCCAGCGCCAGATCGAAGCGCGGACGGAAGCCGATCGCCTGCAGCGGGCGCGGCTCGGACGGGCCGGCGCGCGGCCCCAGCGTGATGTCGAAGCGCGTGCCCGGGGCGATCGCCGCCGTTCCGGCAACGTCGGCCACCAGCGCGGCGACGCGGTCGGCGTCGCCCGTGGCCACGCCTGCGCGCTGCAGCATCCGGCCCAGCGTGTCGCTTTCGCCCAGAGTCGCGGCAAGCTGGATCACCGGGCGTTCGGGTGCGGAATCGAGGCGAATGACCGCGTCGGTCGCGGCGAAATGGCGGCCATTGCCCGCGCCGGCGGCGAACGGACGGACCGCCTGCGCGCGGAATTCGGCGCGCGCGGTATCGTCAAGCGGGACCAGCGGCGCGGCCGACAGCGGCGCGAAGCTCGGCCAGAACAGCAGCGCGGCGCAAGCCAGCCCCAGCATCGTGCCCAGCCCGCGAAACCAGCGGGCGCTGCCGATATCCTCGGCCAGATCCGGCGTCAGGTCGTGCGCGCGGCTCCAGTGCTCCACGCGCCGGCACAGATCGGCCCAGCGCCGGGCAAGGCCCGGAAAGCGCGGCGGCGACGGCGGGCGGGAGGACATCGGCCGAACCGGCGCGCGCGCTTGCCCGGAGGGTGTGCCCGGGGCGGAAACCGGCGCGGGCGTGGCAGGCGCAAGCGGGCGCGCGCGGCCGAACACCACGCTCCCCGATCCGGCCAGTCCCTCGCGCGGACCGAACACTCCGGCTGCTCCTTTCCTGCGCCCGGCCGCGATGATCCGCCGGGAAGCTCGCCTCAGCCCTGCACCCTCAAGGTAAATACCGCGTTAAACTCTCGTCGGGCGCGGATCACCGGCGGCGGATTATCTGGCAGGGCAGGGATACCGGTTGCGGAACAGGTCAGCCACCGCCGTCGCCACCGTGGTCTGGCCGCGCGCGCCGACAGGGTAGGTCCGCATCTGGCCGATCACGTCATCGCTGTTGAACGGCGCGCGGCCGGCGGGCGGGCAACTGCTGGGGCGGCCGGCGGCCTGTTCCCCGCGCAGGCGCGAGCGATAGGCCTGCGCGGCCCCGGTCACTTCGCCCTTGAGCAGCGAATAGTCCGACGACATCAGCGCCAGCGGCCCCCTGGAGCGCAGCGCATCGGCCTTGGCCAGAAACGTGGCCACGGTCATGTCGCCCGGCGCGGACGCCGCGGGCATGGCAAGGCTCAGCAGGCCCGCTGCGGCGGCAATGGCGATAGGCTTCATGGCTCCCGTCCCTTTCCTTGTGCGGCCGCCTTATCGGGTTCGGCGCAAATCGACGGCGCGGACGGTAGTCACTCGCGCGGGACTTGGCTATTCCTTCACGCAACGACGGGGGCAGCATGAACGAGAAAGTGCCGGCAAGCGCGGCGGACGATGGCCATACCCACGAAACCGCGTGCCTGAACTGCGGAACGACGCTGGTCGGCAGCCATTGCCACGCCTGCGGGCAGGCGGCGCACGTCCACCGCACGCTGGGCGCGTTCTTTCACGATCTGCTGCACGGCGTGTTCCATTTCGAGGGCAGGATCTGGCGCACGCTGCCGATGCTGGCGTGGCGGCCGGGCGATCTCACCCGCCGCTATGTCGCGGGCGAGCGCGCGCGCTTCGTCTCCCCGCTGGCGCTGTTCCTGTTCGCCGTGTTCCTGATGTTCGCTGTGATGAAGCAGACCGCCGGAGAAATCACGCCACAGACGAAGATCGACGCCGACGGCAAGGCGCAGGTCGTCGGCAACGGCGAGATCAACTCCGTTTCCAGCGACGTGCCGGTGATCGATCACGCTCTGCAGAAGTTCAAGGCCAACCCCGGCCTCGCGCTCTACAAGGTACAGACGTACGCCTACAAGTACAGCTGGCTGCTGATCCCGATCTCGGTGCCGTTCGTGTGGCTGCTGTTTCCGTTCAGCCGGCGCTTCCATCTGTACGATCACACCGTGTTCGTGACTTATTCGATCAGTTTCATGACCATTCTGGCCACGGTGCTGATGCTGGCCAGTCTGGCGCATCTGCCGGGGCTGGCAATCGTGGCGCTATTGGTGCCGCCGCTCCACCTCTACCGGCAGGTGCGCGGAGCCTATGGCGTTTCGCGGTTCGGCGCGCTGTGGCGCACGCTGGCGCTCGGCATCGTCGCCTTTGCCGCGCTGGCGCTGTTCGCCCTGTTCGTTCTGGCCGAAACCGGCGCCTGAGCCTTTCCGAAGCGCGGCGTCAGCAATCCAGCACGTAAGGCCCGATCCCGCGCGCTTCCAGCGCGGCATGGGCATCGGCGGCGCGCGCCAGCGGGAAGCGCCCGCCGATCGCCAGCGGCAGCGCGCCCGAAGCCATGGCATCGAACAGCGCGGCCGATGCCGCGACCAGCTTCTCGCGCGTGCCGACATAGGCCCAGAGGAACGGCCGCGTCAGCGAGAGCGACTTCGCGCCAAGCCGGGAAATGTCGAGCGGCGGGATAGTGCCCGAGGCCTGCCCGTAATTGACCAGGTGCCCGCGCGTCGCCAGCACCGCCAGCGATCCGTCGAACGTATCCTTGCCCACCGCGTCATAGGCCACTTCCACGCCCGCACCGCCGGTCAGGTCCATCACGCGGGCGACCACGTCCTCCTCGCGATAGCGGATCACCGCGTCGCAGCCGGCGGCCTGCGCCAGCGCGACCTTCTCCGGCGAACCCGCGGTGCCGATCACAGTTGCGCCGCGCAACTTCGCCATGCGCGCGACCAGCTGGCCCACGCCGCCGCCCGCCGCCTGCACCAGCACGTTCGCGCCGGGCGACACGGGATGGACATCGGTGACCAGCGCCTGCGCGGTCAGCCCTTTGAGATACCACGCCGCCGCCACGGCATCGTCCACGCCATCGGGCACGGGCACCGCCAGCGCGGCATCGACCACGCGGGCGCGGGCATAGCCGCCGTACTTGCGCTCGATATAGGCCACGCGGTCGCCGGGCGCGAAACCGGTCACGCCCTCGCCCAGGGCCTCGACCACGCCCACGCCTTCCAGCCCCGGAACGCCGGGCAGCGCCAGCGTGCGGTACGATCCCGAACGGACGTAGATATCGTGGAAGTTCACGCCGGCGGCGGTCTGCCGGACCAGCAGCTCGCCCGGACCGGGGGCCGCCAGCGGCACCTCCTCCAGCACCAGGGCCTCGGGGCCGCCATAGGCGCGGATCACGATCGCTTGGGTGGTCTGGGTCATGGAACGGGCCTCACCATGGGAAGGGAAGGACTGGATTGAGCAGATCCCGCTCATCCTGAGCTTGTCGAAGGACGCGCGATACGGTTCGATCTTGACGCGGTTTACCGTGCGCCGGGCAAACGCCGCGCGCGTCCTTCGACAGGCTCAGGACGAACGGAGGGCTGGTCGTCGGGCCCAAGGCCGCGAGAACGGGACGGCGTATCCGCCTTTACGCCCCCTGCGGCTGCGCCCCCGCACCGCCGCCCGAGAAGCGGCGGCCCGCGCGCGGCACGGCCGACCCTTGCGAGGCGACCGGGCGATAGCTGCCGGCGGGCGCATCGGGCCGGTCGATCTTGCCGGTTTCGAGCAGCACCTTGATCTCGTCGCCGGTCAGCGTCTCGTATTCGAGCAGCGCGTTGGCGAGCAGGTGGAGCTTTTCCTCGTTGGTCTTGAGAATATCGACCGCGCGGGCATGTGCGCCATCGACCAGACCCCGAATTTCGCTGTCGATCAGCTTGTTGGTCTCGTCCGACATCATCGTGCGCTGGGTGCCGCCCATGCCGAGATAGCCTTCCTGGCTGTCTTCGTACTGCAGCGGTCCCAGCTTGTCCGACATGCCCCACTTGGTGACCATGCTGCGCGCCAGCGACGTGGCGTACTGGATGTCCGAAGAGGCACCCGAGGAAACCTTGTCGTAGCCGAAGATGATCTCTTCGGCCACGCGGCCGCCCATCGAGACCGAGAGGTTCGCGTGCATCTTGTCGCGGTGGTACGAGTACGAATCGCGCTCGGGCAGGCGCATGACCATGCCCAGCGCACGGCCGCGCGGGATGATCGTGGCCTTGTGGATCGGGTCGCTGGCCGGCTCGTTGACCGAGACGATGGCGTGGCCGGCCTCGTGATAGGCGGTCATCTTCTTCTCGTCGTCGGTCATGACCATGCTGCGGCGCTCGGCGCCCATCATGACCTTGTCCTTGGCGTCCTCGAATTCCTGCATGGCGACCAGGCGCTTGTTGCGCCGCGCGGCCAGCAACGCCGCCTCGTTGACGAGGTTGGCGAGGTCCGCGCCCGAGAAACCGGGCGTGCCGCGCGCGATCACGCGGGCGTTGACGTCGGGCGCCAGCGGCACCTTCTTCATGTGAACCGAGAGAATCTTCTCGCGGCCTTCGATATCGGGGATCGGCACCACAACCTGCCGGTCGAAACGGCCGGGGCGCAGCAGCGCCGGATCGAGCACGTCGGGCCGGTTGGTGGCGGCGATGATGATGATGCCCTCGTTGGCCTCGAACCCGTCCATCTCGACCAGAAGCTGGTTCAGCGTCTGTTCGCGCTCGTCGTTCGAATTGCCGAGGCCATGGCCGCGATGGCGGCCGACCGCGTCGATTTCGTCGATGAAGACGATGCACGGCGCGTTCTTCTTGGCCTGTTCGAACATGTCGCGCACGCGGCTGGCGCCGACGCCGACGAACATCTCGACGAAGTCCGAACCGGAAATGGTGAAGAACGGCACGCCCGCCTCGCCCGCGATCGCGCGGGCCAGCAGGGTCTTGCCGGTGCCGGGCGAGCCGACCAGCAGCGCGCCCTTGGGAATCTGGCCACCGAGCTTGGAAAAGCGGCTGGGATCGCGCAGGAATTCGACGATTTCCTGCAATTCCTCGCGCGCCTCGTCGATGCCGGCCACGTCATCGAAGGTGACCCGGCCCGAACGCTCGGTCAGCATCTTGGCCTTGGACTTGCCGAAGCCCATCGCGCCCGATCCGCCGCCCTTCTGCACCTGGCGCAGCGCGAAGAACGCGACGCCCAGGATCAGCAGGAACGGCAGCGACTGGGCCAGGATATAGAGCAGCAGGTTGGGTTCTTCCTGCGCCTTGCCGGCGTATTGCACGCCGTTGTCCTGCAGCAGCTTGGGCAGGTCGTTGTCGCCCGGAACCGGGATGGTCGCGAACTGCTGGTCGTTCTTGAGCGTGCCGGTGATGCGGTCCTGCCCGATCTGCACCTCGCGCACCGCGCCTTCGGCCACACGCGCGCGGAAATCGGAATAGCGGATCAGCGTGCCGCCGCTGTCGGTCCGCGCGCCGAACATCGACACCACGAGCAGGAGCGCCAGGAAAATGCCGCCCCAGACAAGGAGGCTCTTGATCCACGGATTACCCTGCGGCTGGTCGTCGTTCATCGCAATGCCTTCGAATGGGCGGACTCGTCCCGCCTGCGCTCCCGTCAATGTAGGAGCGCGAGGGTGAATAGCAATATAACCGAAGGTCCGAATTTCCGGTAGTCGCCTGCCCGCCCTTCGTCGCCCGGCTTACTGCGAAGGCTGCAGCTTGGTGTTCAGCACCCAGCCCACGTTGTCGTTCTCGTCGGCCACTTCCCACCACAGGCCCTGCTTGTTGCCGGTGGGGAACACGATCGAGCCGGGGGGAAGCGTGCGGACGACCGCGCCCGCCGCCGCCGGCGTGCGCCGCATCGTGACCGGAGCAAACGCGGTGAAGCTGCGCGTCGGCGCGGCCTCGGCCGTTCCCGCTGACCCGGCCTGGACGCCGCCCAGTTCGGTCACCAGCTTGCTGTAGGCATCGATGAACGCCAGCGTGACGATCCGGCCGATGTCGGTGTTGTCGTACCCGCCGCCGACCACGCCCGCGCCCACGCCGCCGAAGAAGCCACCGCCGGCGCCGAAGCTGATGTCGTTCTTGGCCGCATAGCCTTCGACCGTGGCGATGGTTTCGGTGGTGCGGACATTGGTGACCGACAGCACCGTATTGGCTTCCAGCTTCCGGCTCTTGATGCCGCCCAGCAAGCCGCCGACCGCCCCGCCAAACAGGCCGCCGACCGCGCCTGCCGCGCCGCTGCCCTGCGAATTGCGGTTGGCGCCCTGCACTTCGGCGACCAGCACGTAATCCGCCGCGCGGATCTGGTTCTGGCCGACGTTCGATCCGCGCTGGTGGCCAAGGTTGGCGCCGATGTCGCGCTCGCGCTGCGCCGCGCTCAACCCGGTGCCGCGATCGACCAGGTTGAAGCAGCCCGAACGCTGCACGATCACTTTCAGCAGCTTCTGCGGCGGCGCCAGGTTGTACTGCGTCCAGCCATAGGGATCATCGCCATCGACGATCGAGATCGTGCCCAGCTTGCGCGCGCAATGCGGCACGTCGTTCGCCGCCTGCCGCTGAAGCTGCTCGGCATTGGACGGCTTGGCCTGCTTCGGCTCGGCGTAGGCGGGCGTTGTCAGCAACGACAGCAGGACAACGGACGGAATAAACTTGTTCATCGAAGGCCCCCGAATCGGAAATCGCAACATGGCCGGTTCATGGACGAAGCGGACCAGCCGATGCTGTGACGCAGATTACTCTCCGACGCATCGGAAAGGCAATTCTCCTTGCGGGAGAGTCATTTATCCCCGCCGCGATGGGGCGCGGCGCGGGTGAAGCGCCACTCCGCGCCCCGGCCTTCACCGCGCACGCCGGCCAGCGTGGCGATTCCCCCTGCTTCCAGCGCATCGTGCCAGCGGGCCAGTTCCGGTCCGCGCGGCTGCCCCGCGCCCAGTTCCGCGACGATCCGTTCCAGCACGCGCAGGGCCACCGCGCGCGGGACCGCCATCGCCCAGACCAGACCGTCCGTATCCCGCCGCGCGGTGGCGAAGGCGCGCTCCGCCATCCATTCGATCGCGGCGTCGGCATCAGCCAGATGCGCCATGCTGTCGATCAGCCCGTCGACGTCCAGCCCGCCGCCCGAGGCCAGGGCAGCGCGCACGCGCACCCGTTCGAAGCGGGGGTCGCGGTTCGAGGGATCATCGGCGGGCGTGATTCCGGCGGCAGCGACCAGCGTGGCAAGCTCCGCCCGGCGCCAGCCGAGCAGGGGCCGCAGCAGGGGCACGTCCGGATGGCCCGGCACCGCGGCGCGCGCGCGCATTCCGGCCAGGCCACGCACGCCCGCCCCCCGGTTGAGCCGCATGAAGAAGGTTTCGGCCTGATCGTCGGCGTGGTGCGCGGTGACCAGCGCGCCCAGCCCCTCGGCCCGCAGCCAGTCCCCCAGCGCGGCATAGCGCGCCGTCCGCGCCCGCGCCTGCACCCCCGCGCCGCCCGGCAGCGCCAGGGTGATCGTGCGATGGGCGACGCCGCGTTCCCGGCACAGCCGTGCGACCATCCCGGCTTCGCCCGCGCTTTCGGCGCGCAGGCCGTGATCGACGGTGGCGACCGCGAAACGCCCCGGCAGCACCGCGCTGGCCAGCAGCATCAGGGCAACGCTGTCCGGTCCGCCCGAAACCGCGAGCCCGACGGGCGTCGCTTCGGGCCAGAGCCGCTCCCAGACGCCCGAAAAGCGGGTCAGCGCCGCGTCAATCGCACTTCACCCCCCGCGTGGCGGCCTCGTACTGCGTCTTGAGCCGGCCTTCGACATCCTGCGGATAGGTCGCGCGGAATTCCTGGAACGCGCCGCAGGCCCGCTTGGTATCCTTGATCCGCGTCATCGCCACGCCCAGGTAGAGCAGGCTGTCGGAAGCGCGATCGCCCTTCTTGTCGGCCAGGTAGTTCTGCAGGAAGAACTGCGCCGCCGTGCCCGGCTTGCCATCGTCCAGCCACGCGCGGCCGAGCAGATTGCGGGCATAGCTGATCCGCTTGTGACGCGGATACTGGTCCACCACCTTCTGCAGCTGCTGCGCCGCTTCCGGATAGAACTTCGCTTCCCACAGGCGATAGCCGTAAAGGTATTCGTCCTCGCCCGCATCGTTGGACTTGGGCTTTTCGATCGCCCGCACCGCCGCGACGCGATCGGCCGACGGAGTCGCCGGCGTCGGGGTGGCCGCAGGAGCGGGCACGGTGGCGGGTTTGGCAGCGGGCTTTGTCGTCACCGGCGGGAGGGTAACCGCGCCTGCCGGCGTTGCCGGCGTCGATGCGGCCGCTTCCGGTGCCGGGCTGGGTGCGGGGGCCGGCTCCAGCGCGGTCAGGCGCGCTTCCAGCTTGCCCATCCGGTTCTGGTTTTCCTCGGTCTGGGCGGTCAGGCGCTGCAACTGCTGCTCCACCGCGTCCATGCGGCTGAGCAGGTCCGTCACCGCGCCGGCGGCGGGCGTGCCGACGGCAGCGGGGGCGGGCGTGGTGGCGGCGGTGATTTCAGGCGCGAAGGTCTTGCCCGCGCCATCGGGGAACACCTTGCGCTGCACCGCGCGCAATTCCGTCTCGACGCGCTTCAGGCGGTTCTCGACGGTTTCCTGCGCCTGCGCGACGGCGAGGCTTGGCGCCACGGTGGCCATCGCGAGCAAGGCCAGCGCCACCAGCGAACCACGGCTGCGGAACTTCGTCTTCATCGTCACTCCCGTCTGTCCGCCCGGCCACATGCCGGGAAAACGCGCGCGTCACGCGCAACAACCCCCTGCGGATGGCGTCACGCCGCCAGAACGCGGCCCGCCGTTATCGCGTGTTGCCTCAGGCCGCTCTCGAAGTCGAGCGGGTCCGCGCAATCAAGGGGTGGGTAACGCCGCCGGAGAAGCGGCAGCGGCGGCCGGCGTTTCGGCCGGCACGATCGCGGAGGGCGCCGCGCGCTCCGTCCGGCCATTGCCCGCCGCAGGGCGCGGCGGCGATGCTGAGGGCTGGGCCTGTTGCGCGGCCGGCGGCGGCGACGCGGCGCGGGCCAGCAGCGCGGCGGCGGAAACCGGCACGTCCTTCACGATGCGTTGCGTATCGGCGATGCGGGGCACCGGTTTCCCGCCCACCGTAATCGCCAGCGCGTCGGGCCGAGCGGTCCACAGTCTGGGCTCCTGCACTCCGGCAGGAATGGTCCAGCTTTCGCCCTTGGCCAGCTGCTTCTGCAGGAGCTGCACGCCCGCACCATCGTAGAACTTGACCCAGATGCCATCGTCCAGCGCGGTGAACACGACCGGCCCGGAGGCCGCGGGCGCGGCCGCCGCCGGGGCGGTCGGCGCCGGCGCAACCGCCGAAGCTTCGGGAGACGGCCCGACCAGCGGCGGCAGTTCCGCCGCGGGCCAGTACGAACTGCGCCAGAACACCAGCCCCAGCGCGATCACGATCAGCACCAGAACGCCGGCCAGCCAGCTCAGCAGGCGCGACGGCGTCTTGGCCGGATCGCCCACCTCGAACTGGTGAATTTCGCGCGGGGGAGCGGCCGGTTCCTGCCGGTCCAGTTCGGCGCGCAGGTCGGCCAGGATCGTCTTGTCGTCCAGCCCCACGGCGCGGGCGTAGCTGCGCGCGAAGCCCAGGGCATAGGGACGGCCTGACAGGGCCGCGTAATCGCCGGCTTCCAGCGATTCGATATGGCGCGTGGTAATCCGCGTGCGCGTGGAAAGATCGGCGACGCTCAGCCCGGCGGCCTCGCGCGCCGCGCGCAGCCGAGCGCCGACAGCCATGTTGCCAGGCAAATTGCCCGCCATGCCGCCGGCCACGGTTTCCCCCGCCCTCGAGGAGGCGGCATTCGCTTCGGCATCCGTGGCGACAAATTCGTTACCGTCGGCTTCGGCCACGGTGCGACTCCCAAATTTATGCAGGGTTATCCCAATGCGCAGGGCTTCGTTGCAATTGCGCGAAAGTCAACGGTTTTGCGCCACATTGCGGCGGTTCTGGAGACGAATCCCTCCGGTCCAGTTCTATTCGCAATCGATTCCCCGCGCGGCGGCCCATTCCTGCAGCGCGGCGCGCATCGACGGCGGCGGCGCGGCCAGCCAGCCGTCCATCGCGGCGCGGATCTCGCTGGTATCGATCTGGCGGACCAGTTCCTTGATCGGGCCGACCGCCGCCGGCGTGATCGAGAGCCGGTCGATGCCAAGGCCCAGGAGGGCCAGCGCTTCCAGCCGCCGGCCGCCCATTTCGCCGCACACGGTCACCAGCGTGCCATGCGGCGCGACGGTGGTGACCACGCGGCGCAGGAAGCGCAGGATCGCCGGGCTCAGCCAGTCATAGCGTTCGGCCAGCTTGGGATTGGCGCGGTCCGCGGCGAACAGGAACTGCGTGAGATCGTTGGTGCCGATCGACAGGAACGCCAGCCGCGGCGCCAGCACGTCCAGGCATTCGGCCAGCGCCGGCACTTCCAGCATCGCGCCATAGCGCACCGCTTCGGGAACCACCTTCTTCTGCCGGCGCAGGAAGGCGATCTGGCCATCGAACACCGCCTTGGCCGCGTCGAACTCCCACGGTTCGGTGACCATCGGGAACATGACGTTGAGCGTGCGCCCCGCCGCCGCTTCCAGCAGCGCGCGCGCCTGCACCTTGAGCAGCCCGTCCCGCTCCAGCGCGACGCGCAGCGCGCGCCAGCCCATCGCCGGGTTTTCCTCGCTCTCGCCATCGTTGTGGCGCAGATAGGGCAGCACCTTGTCACCGCCGATATCGACCGTGCGGAACACCACCGGGCGATCGCCGGCCGCGTCCAGCACATCGCGGTAGAGCCGCGTCTGCCGTTCGCGCGCGGGCAGCGTGGCGGAAACGAGGAACTGGAATTCGGTGCGGAACAGACCGATGCCGTCCGCCCCGGTCAGGCTGAGCATCGGCGTGTCATCGCGCAGGCCGGCGTTGATCATCACCGTGATCCGCCGGCCATCGCGCGTCACCGGCTCCAGATCGCGCATCGCGGCGTAGGCCTGCTGGCGCTCGCGGTTGCGGGCGAAGCGCCCCTCGAACGCCTCGACCATCGCCGGCGTGGGCCGCACGTCGATCACGCCCTGGTCGGCATCGAGCAGCAGCGGATCGCCTTCGCGCACCATGCCGCGCATGCCCCGCACCCGGCCGATCACCGGAACGCCCATCGCCCGCGCCACGATCACCACGTGCGCGGTGAGCGAGCCTTCCTCCAGGATCACGCCCTTCAGGCGCCGCCGGTCGTATTCCAGCAGTTCGGCGGGGCCGAGATTGCGCGCGATCAGGATCGTGTCCCCGCGCAACCCGTGCGACGCCGCCGTGCCCAGCTGGCCCGACACGATGCGCAGCAACCGGTTGGACAGATCCTCCAGATCGTGCATCCGGTCCGCCAGCAGCGCGTCGTCGATCTGGCGCATCCGCATCCGCGTGCGCTGCTGCACGCGCTCGATCGCGGCTTCGGCGGTCAGGCCGGAATCGATCGCCTCGTTGATGCGGCGGCTCCAGCCTTCGTCGTAGGCGAACATCTTGTAGGTCTCGAGCACTTCCTCGTGCTCTCCGCCCACGCCGAATTCGGCCTGCTGGGCCATGCGCTCGATCTGTTCGCGCATCTTGTCGAACGCCAGATAGACGCGCTGGCGCTCGGCCTCGATATCCTCGGCGACGATATGTTCGATGGTGACGCGCGGCTGGTGGAACACCGCCATGCCCGCGCCCAGCCCCTTGACCAGCGTCAGCCCCTTGAGCCGTTCCGGACCGGTGAGGTGCGCGGGCACGCCCAGCGTTTCCTCCTCGTCGATCAGTTCGGCATTGGCGATCAGTTCCGACAGCACCATGGCCACGGTCTGCAAGGCCTCGATCTCGACTTCCTCGTACCGGCGCGGGTCGACGTGCTGGACGCCCAGCACCCCCACCGCCCGTTCGCGCCGCACGATCGGCACGCCGGCGAAGGAATGGAACTTTTCCTCGCCCGTTTCGGGGCGGAAGGCGAAGTCCGGATGGGATGCCGCCTCGGCAAGGTTCAGCGTTTCCGACCGTTCCGCGATCGTGCCGACCAGACCTTCGCCCACCGCCAGCCGGGTGACGTGGACGGCCGACTGGTTCAGCCCGCGCGTGGCGAACAGTTCGAGCATCCCTTCGCGCAGGAGGTAGATCGAACAGACCTCGCTGTTCAGGCTTTCGCCGATGACTTCGACAACCTGGTTGAGTTTGGCCTGCGCGCCGGCGCGCGAGGCCATGACCTCGTGAAGCGATGTCAGGATAGCGCGGGCGGCGGCAACGGCGGACTGCATGGCCATGGCCTAGCGCAGCACGGCCGGTTTGGAAACGCCGACCGCCGCCGGTTTAGCATAATTCGTATGCGACGGGAAAAGGGAGCGGGCGTCTGCCGCTCCTCCAAGCGAAAGGCCGCCCCTTTCGAGGGCGGCCGGCGCTTGGCGTCAGTGGATTTGCGCGATCTCTTCCTTGATCCGCAACTTTCGCCTCTTGAGGTCCTGCAGGAGGGTATCGTCAGGCACCGGACGGGCCATTTCCTGCTCGATCTGGCGTTCCAGACCGGCGTGTTTCGTCCGCAATGCGCTGATATGCGACGTTTCCATGCGTTTGTCCTCCTTGCGGGGCCTATCCCCGCACGTGGCTTCCTGCTGGCGGGCGTTTCCCGCTTTTGTCGTGTCCCGCGGGACACCCCGCCGGTGATACAATCGCCGACTCTGCGGCGGCTGCGTTGTCATGCTTTCACATTCCCCGTATCTTGCAAGTTAATCCGCGCCGGGATGCTGCGAATACGGGATCGACCGTACGTCGCGGGAAAGGAACCACCCGCCGCGCCACGGAGTGTTAGGGCGTGACCGAAGAGGAAATGCGCAAGCGGCTGGAAGCGTTGCGTCTGGAACACCGCGATCTTGACGCGGCGATCGATGCGCTGACCAACGCCGGCGTGCGCGACCAGTTGCAGATCGCCCGGCTGAAGAAGCGCAAATTGTTGCTGCGCGATCAGATCGCAATTCTCGAAGACTACCTGATCCCCGACATTATAGCCTGAAAAACAATGCCCTGCGCCGGGGGAGCGGTGCCGCTCCCGTTCGCGCGCCTGTACCGGAACGACACAGAACCATCTTTGAACAGGTCCTTCGCCAAGGCCCTGTTGGCGAGTGCCGGCGCGGCGGATTATGCGGGCTTCATGCCGCTCATGCCCAGCATTCACCCGCGCATCGTCGAAGCGCTCTACAGCGAGGCCCTCGTCCTCGCCGACGTGCTGCGCGAACGCTTCGAAAGGCTGCGCAACGATGCCTCGGCCACCGAGGACGAGTTGCTGCGCGTGCAGTTTTCCTGCGAGGCGCTGCGCACGACCACGCGCGTGATGCATTGCCTGGCCTGGCTGCTCAACCATCGCGCCTATTTCGCGGGCGAGCTTTCCGAGCTGCAACTGCGCCGCCACGGCCGGCTGATCGCCAACTATCCCGCCAGCGATCCGGCCGCGCTGGACATGCTGCCCGCCGACGCGCGCCTGCTGGTCCATGAAAGCGAGCGGCTGTACGAGCGGATTACCCGGCTCGAACGGGCATGGCGGAGCGAGGACGGGCGGAATGGGGGCGGGCAGAACGTCAGCGTCATCGACCGCCTTCGGGAACGCCTGGACGAACGGTTCGCCGGAACCGCCGGCTGACGCCCGCGCGAAAGGTTGCGCCCCCGTCCGGCAATCCCCATAGCTTGGGGATGAACAGTACCGAAAAGCAGGGCGCGCCCGCCAATCCGGCCGTCGATCTGGCCGACAGTTCCACGTGGAACACGGGCGTGGCCGAAACGCTTGAACCACTGGTGCGGCGCGTGCTGGCGCCCAATCCCTCCCCCTACACCTTCACCGGCACCGGGACCTACATCATCGGCGCCGGCGATGAGGTGGCGGTGATCGATCCGGGTCCGAACGGCACCGGCGTCGCAGGCCATGCCGACACGAAGGGCGATGGCCATGTCGAGGCCATTCTGTCCGCGATCGGCGACGCGCGCCTTGTCGCGATCCTGTGCACGCACACCCATCGCGATCACAGCCCGGCCGCCCATCCCCTGCGCGCCGCGACCGGCGCGCCGGTGATCGGCTGCGCGCCGCTGGTAATCGAGGACACGGGGCCGCGCGCGGACGCGGCCTTCGATCCGACCTATCGCCCCGACCGGGTGCTGGAGGACGGCGAAACGCTGTCCGGCGCGGGCTGGACGCTGCAAGCGGTCGCTACGCCAGGGCACACCAGCAACCACCTGTGCTATGCCCTGCGCGAAAGCGGCGCGCTGTTCACCGGCGATCACGTGATGGGCTGGTCGACCTCGGTCGTCTCGCCGCCCGATGGCGACATGGCCGCCTACATGGCCAGCCTGCAGAAGCTGCACGACCGCGAAGACCGGGTCTATTATCCCGCGCATGGCCCGGCCATCCCCAACCCGCGCCAGTTCGTGCGCGGCATGCTGGGGCATCGCCGCCAGCGCGAACGCCAGATCGTGACCCTGCTGGAAAGCGCGCCGAGGACGATCGAGGGCATGGTCGCCGCGATGTACAAGGGGCTCGACCCGCGGCTGCACGGCGCCGCCGGCCGTTCGGTGCTGGCGCATCTGATCGATCTGGAACGGCAAGGCCGTGTCGCGCGTTCGGGGGACGTATGGACGAGCCTTTCCTGACCACCCACCGACCGACCGCCTCCGGAAGCGGCGCACCGCCCCTGACTGCGTCTTCGCCGCGCGCACCGGCGCTGGCGCGTGTTTCCGCCCTGCCATGGCTGCTGTTTCTGGTGGTCACGGTAATCGCGGCCTGGCTGGCGTGGCGGCAGTTCCGCCCGGCGGACATCGGCGATCCGCTCGCCACCTCGCTGATCGCGTTCGAGAAGCAGGACAAGCTTACCGTGTTCAGCGCGCAGCTCGCGCCCGTGGTATCGAGCGACGACGCGCGGCTGTTCGGGCTGGTGAAATCGAAACAGGTCGCGGTGATTCCGGCGCGCGTCGACTATACGATCGCGCTGGATCAGGTGGGGCGCGACCGGATGAAGTGGGACGCCGCGAACAAGACGCTGTCGGTGCGCCTGCCGCCGCTCACTGTCAGCCGCCCCAACCTCGACGAGGCGCGCGCGCAATACCTGCGCGAAGGAGTGTGGATCACGCGCGACGCGCAGGACAAGCTGACGCGCAACAACACCCGGCTGGCCGAACAGATCGCGGTGGAACAGGCCGGCAACCCGGTGCTGATGAACCTGGCGCGGGGTGCGGCGAAAGAAGCCATCCGGCAGAATCTGGCTATTCCGTTGCAGGTTGCCGGTTACGGCGAAGTCAAGGTCGTGGTACTTTTCGACGGAGAACCGAATCCGGGGTGACGGGCGTCATTGGTCCGCGCGCACCCTTATAATATCGGGACGCGCCTGGACTGATCGGAGATCCCCCGATGGCTACCGCGTTTCCGTCTCTTTCTGAATCCCGCCCCCTTCCCTATCGCGCCGATCAGGCGTTCTTCGTCCGCATGGCGGCAGGCATCGCCGCGCTGGTCGTGTTCGGCTTCCTGCAATGGTTCGCGCGCGGCTTCGTGCAGCCGGCGCGCGTGCCGCTCTGGGTCCACCTGCACGGCGCGGCCATGGTCGGCTGGCTGGGCCTGATGGTCACGCAGAACCTGCTGGCGGCGGGCGGCAACGCCGCGCTGCATCGCCGCCTGGGCTGGTCCAGCCTGCTGCTGGTCGGCGCGATCGCGGTGCTAGGGCCGCTCACCGTGGTCAAGGCGGTGGAACTGCACCGCGTTCCGCCGTTCTTCACCAATGCCTACATGCTGGCACTCAGCCTCGGCGAAGTCTTCACGTTCGTGAGCCTGTTCGCGGCGGCGATCGCGCTGCGCCGGCGCACGGACTGGCACCGGCGGCTGATGCTGGGCGCCACGGTGATCGTGATGGAGCCGGGGATCGGCCGCATCCTGCCGATGCCGCTGCTCGGCGGTTTCGCCCCCTGGGCCGAACTTTCCGTGCAACTGGGCGTGCTGGCCATTCTCGCCCGGCATGACCGCAAGGTTCTGGGCAAGGTCCATCCGGCAACGTGGTGGAGCGCCGCCGCGCTGGTCGCGGTCCACCTGGCGATCATGGCGCTGGCGGGCTTCGCGCCGTTCGTCGGCTGGGCAGAGGGTATTGCGGCGGGCGGGTACGCCGCCTAAGTCCCCCTCGCGGGCCGGGCGCCTTTCCACCGGCCGCGAAAGGGAACCCACGCCGATGACCGCCCAGCCCACCAACCTGTCCGGCCTCGACCTGCGCGCCGAGATCGACCGCCTGCGCAAGGAGCGCAACGCCGTCATCCTCGCGCACTATTACCAGCGGCCGGAAATCCAGGATCTGGCCGATTTCGTCGGCGATTCGCTGGAGCTTTCGCGCAAGGCGGCGGCAACCGACGCGGACGTGATCGCGTTCTGCGGCGTAAAGTTCATGGCCGATACGGCGAAGATTCTCTCGCCCCAAAAGATCGTGGTCCTGCCCGATCTCGACGCCGGGTGCAGCCTTGAGGATTCGTGCCCGCCCGACAAGTTCAAGGCGTTCCGCGAGGCGCATCCCGATCACATCGCGCTGACCTACATCAACTGTTCGACCGAGGTGAAGGCGCTGTCGGACGTGATCGTCACCTCGTCCAGCGCGGAAACGATCCTGTCGAAGATCCCGCCCGAACAGAAGATCATCTTCGGCCCGGACCGGCACCTGGGCGGCTATCTCAACCGCAAGTTCGGGCGCGACATGCTGCTGTGGCCGGGGGTGTGCATCGTCCACGAGGCGTTCAGCGAGACCGAGCTGCTCAAGCTGAAGGCGCAGCACCCCGGCGCGCCGATCGCCGCGCATCCGGAATGCCCGCCGCACATCGTGGACCATGCCGACTATGTCGGATCGACCAGCGGCATCCTGAATTACGCCAAGGCGATGACCGGCGACACGCTGATCGTGGCGACCGAGCCGCACATCATCCACCAGATGGAACTGGCGATGCCGGGCAAGACCTTCATCGGCGCGCCCGGGGCGGACGGCAACTGCAACTGCAACATCTGCCCCTACATGGCGCTCAACACGCTGGAGAAGCTCTACCTCGCGCTGCGCGACCTGACGCCGCGCATCGAGATCGAGGAAGACCTGCGCCTTGCCGCCAAGAAGAGCCTCGACGCGATGCTCGACATGGCGGCGGGGACGGTGGGCAAGGGCGATCTGGGCCGGGCCTGAGCGCCTGAGGCGGCGGGCCTAGCGATCCGCCAGCCGGGCCAGCACCAGCGCGGCGCCGACCAGCGCCATGCCCAGCGCGTCCGGTCCAGACAGCACTTCGTGGAACGCCAGCCAGCCGACCAGCACCGAAACGATCGGCTGCGTCAGCAGCGCCAGCCCCACCACCAGCGGCGGGAAATGGCGCAGCGCATAGACGAGCAGGCCCTGCCCCACGATCTGGCTGGCCAGCATCAGGCCGATCAGCGGTCCCCAGTCGTGCGGCCAGAACGGTTCGCCCATCGCCAGGGCGATGCCCGCCACCACCGGGCTTCCGGCAAGGCTCGACAGGAACAGCAGCGACCAGCTGCCGAACCGGCCCCGCGCTTGCTGGATCACCAGGATATAGACCACATAGAGCAGGCCGGCGACGATGCAGAACAGGTCGCCCGCCAGCGTGCGCGCGCCAATCTCCAGCGACCGGCCCAGCAGCACCACCGCGCCCACCGTGGCCATGACCACGGCCAGCACCTCGATCACGCGGGGGCGCCGGCGGATCGCCACAAGGCCCCAGATCATCAGAATCACGCTGCCCGAATTGCCGAACAGCGTGGCATTGCCCAATCGCGTGCGCTCGATCCCGATGTGCCAGCTGGCCAGATCGAGCGCGAAGAAGACGCCCGCGATCGTCACCAGTCCCAGTTCGCGGCGGCTGTAGCCGAACAGCGGCTGGCGATTCCACCGCGCGAACAGGGCCAGCAGCGGCAACGCCAGGAACAGGCGCCAGAAGCCGGCCGAAACCGCCCCCGAATCCGCCACGCGCACGAACAGCGGCCCCAGCGCCAGGGCGACGTTGCCCAGCAGGAGCGCGGCATAGTGCAGCGGCTTGGGGCTGGTCTGCTCCCCGGCTTCGGGCCGGTGATTGCGGGGCCGGGAAGTTTTCATGGGGGTCGTTAAAGCCCAATTAAGTTGCAAAAGGAAACGGAGGCCCCTTTATTGGTTTCCTTCCCATTCCGGAGATGTCCTGTCCATGCCTGATTCCCTGTTCCAGCCGATCAACCTCGGTGCCATCGAGGCGCCGAACCGCATCCTGATGGCCCCGCTGACACGCGGCCGCGCCGATCCGGGCTTTGTGCCCAACGCGATGATGGCCGAATACTACCGCCAGCGCGCAGGCGCCGGGCTGATCATCAGCGAGGCGACCGGGATCAGCCGCGAGGGACTGGGCTGGCCCAGCGCACCGGGCATCTGGACCGACGCGCAGGTCGAAGGCTGGAAGCCGGTGACCGAAGCGGTCCACGCCGTCGGCGGCCGCATCGTCTGCCAGCTCTGGCACATGGGCCGCATCGTCCATCCCGATTTCCTCGACGGCGAACTGCCGGTGTCCTCCTCCGCCACGCGCGCACCGGGCCACGCCCACACGCCCTCCGGCACCAAGGATTTCGTGGTCGCCCGCCCGCTGCGGCTGGACGAACTGCCGCGCATCGTCGACGATTACGGCCACGCCGCGGAAAACGCGAAGCGCGCCGGCTTTGACGGCGTGCAGCTTCACGGCGCCAACGGCTACCTGATCGACCAGTTCCTGCGCGACAAGGCCAACCTGCGCGACGACGATTACGGCGGTTCGCCCGAAAACCGCGTGCGGCTGATGCGCGAAGTGCTGGAACGGCTGATCGCGGTCTGGGGCAAGGGCCGCGTGTCGATCCGGCTTTCGCCCAACGGCGATACGCAGGGCGTGGACGACAGCAATCCGGCCGCGATCTTCAGCGAGGCGGCGCGCACGATCGAGGCGCTGGGCCTTGGCTTCCTCGAACTGCGCCAGCCCGGCCCGAACGGCACGTTCGGCTCCACCGACGTGCCCCAGCAGGACGCGCTGATCCGCGGCCTGTTCACCGGCCCGCTGGTGCTGAACAGCGACTATACCGCCGAGCAGGCCGCCGCCGACATCGCTTCGGGCCGGTGTGACGCGGTCAGCTTTGGCCGGCCGTTCATCTCCAACCCCGATCTGGTCGAACGCTTCCGCATCGGCGCGGAACTGGCGCCCAACGTCAACGCGCCGCGTAGCTGGTACTTCCCCGGTCCCGAAGGTTATATTGACTACCCCACGCTGGCGCAGCAGACGGCGCGGGAAACCGTCTGACAGGAGAAAGCGATGCCCCCCCGTTCCTGGCTGTTCGTGCCCGGCGACAGCGAGAAAAAGCTGTCCAAGGCGCCTGAAACGGGGGCGCACGCGATCATCGTCGATCTGGAGGACGCGGTCGCGCCCGCCGCCAAGGCCGCCGCGCGCGAGGTAGCGCGCGGCTGGCTGGAAGCGCGCCGCGCCGCCGACCCCGGGCATGCCGGCACCCGCCAGGCGCGGTGGCTGCGGATCAACGCCATCGATACCGGCCTGTGGCGCGAAGACCTGGCCGCGATCATGGCCGGCGCGCCCGATGGCATCGTGCTGCCCAAGACCGAAGGACCGGACCAGGTCCGGCTGGTTTCCGCCGAACTCGATGCGCTGGAGCAGCGCCACGGCCTTGCCCCCGGTTCCACGCGCCTGCTGCCGCTGGTGAGCGAAACCGCCGGCGCCGCGCTGACCATCCCCGCCTATGTCGGGCAATCGCTGCCGCGCCTCGCCGGGTTGACCTGGGGCGCGGAAGACCTTTCCGCGGTGCTCGGCGCCACGCGCAAGCGCGATGCCGCCGGCCGCTGGACCGATACCTTCCGCTTCGTGCGGGCGCAGACGCTACTTGCCGCGCATGCGCTGGAGGTCTGGCCGGTCGATACGCTGCATGCCGATTTCCGCGACGAAGCCGGCCTGCGCACCGCCGCCGAAACCGCGCGGGCAGACGGCTTTGCGGGAATGCTGGCGATTCATCCGGCGCAGGTGCCGGTGATCAACGCCGCCTTCGCGCCCACCGACGCGGAACTGGCCCACGCCCGCGCCATCGTCGACGCCTTCGCCGCCAATCCCGGTGCGGGAACGCTGCAGATCGACGGGCGGATGATCGACCAGCCGCACCTCAAACAGGCGCGGCAGCTGCTGGGCATTGCCTGACCGTTGCGTTTCCGGTCAGTTTCCGCCGGAGCGGGTGGGTGACGGCTTGGGCAAAGGCTTCGGGGTCGGCTTGACCGCCGGTTTCGCCGTACTGGCCGGCTTGGGCGTGGCGGAGGTGGCAGGCTTTGGCTCGGGTGCCGCGGCCCCGGCCGCAGGAGCCGGCACGCCCGGTGTCGCATCGGGGGCAGACTGATCCGCAGCCGCGCTCGCATCCGCCACCGGCGCGGCAGCGCCGGCCTTGGCCGCCTCGCCGGGCTTCGGGGCCTGAAGCGGCGCTTCGGCCTGCGACCGGTCGAGATCGATCATCGCGTCGCTGACCGTGCCGGGCAGCACTTCGCCCCCCGCGGCCTGGGCCTTGCCGTTGTCGTTCCCCGCCTTCTTGCCGCACCCCGCCAGCGTGGCGCAGGCAACCAGTGCCAGGGCTACGGAAATGGTCGGTACTCTGCGCTTCATCGGGCGGTCTCCGGCGGGCATGGCACGTCAAGCCGGGCAAGGAAATCTCCGGCGCGGGCGAGCAATGCCCGATCCCATGCCTCCGGCGCAACCTCCAGCCCCAGATCCTTCATGCTGGTGACGCCGAATTCCTCGATCCCGCAAGGCACGATGCCGCCGAAATGCGCGAGATCGGGGGATAGATTGACGGAAAAGCCATGCATCGTCACCCAGCGGCGGATGCGCACGCCAATCGCGCCGATCTTGGCTTCGCCGCCGGGCAGGCCATTCCGCTCCGGCCCGTCCACCCATATGCCGATGCGCCCTTCGGCGCGGCGGCCGGCCACGCCGAAATCGGCCAGCGTATCGATCACCCAGCCTTCGACGGCATGGACGAACCCGCGCACGTCGCGCGCGCGCTTGCGCAGGTCGAGCAGAATATAGCCTACGCGCTGCCCCGGCCCGTGGTAGGTATAGCGCCCGCCCCGCCCGGCCTCGACCACTTCGAACCGCGGATCGAGCAGTTCCGCAGGATCGGCGCTGGTGCCGGCGGTATAGACCGGCGGATGCTCCAGCAGCCAGATCAGTTCCGACGCCGTGCCTTCGGCGATCGCGGCGTTGCGCGCCGCCATTGCCTCCAGCGCCACGCGATAGGGCACGGGCGCGCTCTCCACGCGCACTTCGATATCCTGCAAGCCGTTCATGGTGCGTCAGGTGGCCCCGGCAGGGCGCTCTGGCAAGTGCCAAACGCCTTCGAGCGGGCATACGCGCCGGACCTGTTTGCAGGGAAACCGCGGCATTGTGGAATTTGTCCGCGCGGCTTACGGAGAGCGTCCATCGAAAGGGACGCATCGTGATCAGACTGGACAGCAGCGCCGCGTGGGCATTGGCCACCCGGCTGGTCTCCGCCAACCGCGACGTGCTTGCCGCCATCGCCGGAGTGTTCTTCCTGCTGCCGACGCTGGCCTTCGCCATCCTGGTGCCCGAACCGCAGATTCCCGCAGGACTCCCCCCGCGCGAGATGATGACGCTGCTGGGCGATGCCTATGGCCGGGCCATGCCCTTCCTGCTGCTGGTGTCCGTGCTGCAGATCACCGGCACGCTGACCGTGCTGGTGGTGATGACCGCGCACGACCGGCCGACCGTGGCGCAGGCGATCCGGCGCGGCTTCGTCATGACCGGTCCCTATCTCCTGGCCCAGCTCCTGATCGGGCTGACTCTGGGCGGGGCGTTCGTGCTGTTCGTTTCGCTGATGTCGCTTACCGGCATCCAGGCTCTGGCCGCCGCCGCCGTGCTGATGATCTTCGCGGTCATGGTCTATTGCGGACTGCGGGTGATGCTGATCGCGCCCGTCATCGCCACCGAGAACCTGCGCAATCCCGTGGCCGCGATTCGCCGGAGCTGGGCGCTCACGCGCGGCAACACCGCGCGCATCGGGGTGTTCCTGACGCTGGCGGGGCTGGTGTTCTTCGTGATCTATGGCCTGATCATGATGCTGGTGGGCGTGGTGCTGGTGCTGACCACGGGCGGCGAGCTGCAGCGCGCGCTGGGCGCGGCCGTATCCAGCGCGATCACGTCGGGGGCGATGGTCTATCTGACAGCGATGCTGGCCGCGATGCATCATCTGCTATCCGGCCCGACCGGACCGGAAATCATCGCGACGTTCGAGTAGTTATTCCTTCCAGCCCCACGAAATCACGCAGGGCGGCACGTTCCACAGCTCAAAGCCCTTGTCGATACGGCGGAAATAGCGCCCCATCAGATCCCGCGCGCGCGCCGTGTACTGATAGACCAGGAATGCGCCGCCGGGGCGCAGCACCCGCTGCGTCGCGGCCATGATCGCGGGTCCGACGCCTTCGGGCAGCGTCGAGAACGGCAGGCCCGAAAGCACGTAATCGGCATTTTCGAAACCGTGGGCGCGGACGATATCCTCCACATCGGCAGCCGAGCCGTTGATCGCGATGAACCGGCTGTCGCCGATGGTCTTCGACAGGTATTCGATGAAATCGGGATTCGTGTCGATCACGATCAGGCGCCCGTCACGGCGCAGCCGCTCCAGCACCGGGCGGCAGAACGTGCCCACGCCGGGGCCATATTCCACGAACAGGCGGCATTCGTCCCAGTCGACCTTCGATAGCACACGGCTGATCGTGCGCCCCGACGACGGCACGATCGCGCCCACCATCACGGGATGCTTGAGAAAGCCCTTGAAGAAGATGCCGAAGGGGCCGAGCAACCGTTCCGCCTTGCGCTTCGCCCTCTGCAACAGGGGCTCGCGCGCTGCCTGCGTGGAAGTCATATTGAGGCGGGGTCCCTTTTCCTGAACTGGCCTGTAAGCCGCGCGTCGCAAATTTGTCTTGTCATTGCAAGGGCGCGACAAGCACCTTACCGCAAACGAACGAACCAGATACGGCGAGATCGGGGGAAAACACCGGTCGCTGGGGCGCAATAATGGCCGGAATCGGGCCTGGGGCCGGGTCGGAGGCCGAGAGGGCGAGGGAGCGGAAACGCGATGCACGAGAAAGACCACTTGCCGCCGGAACGCATGGCGCTGCTGTTCGCGGTCATGCTGGTCACCGCGGCGGGCAACACCGCGATGCAATCGGTGATGCCGTCGATCGGCACGCACCTGGGCATCGCCGACGTGTGGGTCAGCCTCGCCTATTCCTGGTCCGCGCTGCTGTGGATGCTGATGGCGCCCTACTGGGCGCGCCGCTCGGACCGGCGCGGCCGCAAGGCGATGATGGCGCTGGGCATGGCGGCCTTCGCGCTGTCGTTCTCGCTGTGCGGGCTGACGCTGTTCGCCGGCCTGCACGGCGTGTTCGGCGGCACCGCCACCATCCTGATCTTCGCCGCCGCCCGTTCGCTCTATGGCATGTTCGGATCGGCCTCCCCGCCGGCGGTGCAGGCCTACGTCGCCAGCCGCACCGGCCCGGAAGAGCGCACGCAGGCGCTGTCGCTGGTGGCATCGAGCTTCGGCCTGGGCACGGTGCTGGGGCCGGCGCTGGCGCCGCTGCTGATCGTTCCCGGCCTGGGCCTGATCGGTCCTTTCGCGGCCTTTTCGGTGTTCGCCCTGCTCGTGCTGGTCACGCTGCGCCTGCGCCTGCCCGATGACGATCCGCGCTTCGCTGGGCGCGGTGAAGTCATGGCGGCGCCGTTCAGCGCCTCGTCCAATCCCCGCTTGGTGGAAGATCATCCCGACGGTTCGCCCGATGAACTGCCCGAGGCCGAGCCGCAGCACGCGGGCGGCGACCGGCTGCGCTGGAGCGACCCGCGCCTGCGCGGCTGGCTTGCCGCCGGCGTACTGGGCGGCCACGCGCAGTCGATCCTGCTCGGCGTGATCGGCTTTCTCCTGCTCGACCGGCTGGGCCTGCGCCACCAGCCGGACGCCGCCGCCGGATCGATCGGGCTGGTGCTCATGTGCGGCGCGATCGCCACGCTGCTGGCGCAATGGGGGCTGATCCCGATGCTGCGCCTGGGGCCGCGCGCCTCCACGCTGTGGGGCATGGGGCTGTGCTGCATCGGCACCGTGCCGCTGGCGACCGGGCTGGACCTGCACACCATCACCGTCGGCTTCGCGATCTGCTCGCTGGGATTCGGCCTGTTCCGGCCCGGCTTCACCTCGGGCGCGAGCCTGGCCGTTGGCCGCGCCGAACAGGGGCAGGCGGCGGGGATCGTCGCGGCGGTCAACGGTTCGGCCTATATCGTCGCGCCGGCGATCGGGGTGTGGCTCTACAACCATTCGCACTGGCTGGCGTGGATCGTGGTGGAAGCGCTGGCGATCGGGGCCGTGGTGCTGTGCGTCCTGCTGATGCGCACGCCGCTGCGCACGCCTTCGCACCACGCCTGACCCCACCCCATACTCACGGGGGAGCTTGCCAGTGCCGATGGGCCGTCCTATCGCGCCGTCATGACGGCAGAAGGGACGCCCCAGAAGGTTATTGCCAGGGGCGTGGGCTCCAATGCCTTCAGCTTCATCATCCGTTTCGCGGCACGGGCCTCGTTCCTCTATATCGGGGCGCGGCTCTATGGCGCGGCGGCCTATGGCGTGTTCAGCCTGGCGGTGGCGGTGGTCGAACTGATGGTCCCGGTCGCCAGCCTCGGGCTGAAGCGGATGATCTTCCCGTGGCTTGAGGAGGAAGCCAATACCGGCGCCGCCGATGCGCGGCCGGCCACGCATGTCCTGCTCGATGCGCTGCTGCTGACCGTTCTGTCCGGCCTTGGCATCGCGGGCGTGGTGGCACTCGGCGCGCAAGTGCTGCCCGCGGCCATGGTGTCCGACCATCTTCGCTTCGCACTGGCCGTGCTGGCGCCGGCGGTGCTGGGACAGGCCGCGGGCGATGTCGCCCTGGCCGCCACGCGCTGGACCCATATGATGCGCTATGAAGTCATGGCGCGCGGCGTGATCGAACCCTATGTCGCCACGGCAGTGACGTTCGCCGCCTGGTATGCCGGCTTTACCGAAACCGGCCTGCTGTTCGGCTACTGGGCCGGCAGCCTGGCGCTGGCGGGCACCGCGCTGTGGAGCGCGCGCCATTCGCTGGGTCCGTTGCGTCTTGCCCGGTGGCGCCCCCATGCCGGCGCGCTGACGCAGCGCGCCCGTTCGCTGCTGCCAGCCAGCGGCAGCGACCTGCTGACCTCGCTGGCGCAGCGCATCGACCTCTATCTCGTGGGCTTCCTGCTGGGGGACGCGCCGGCCGGCGTCTATGGCGTGCTGCGCCAGCTGCGCACGCCGATCACCCAAGTGCGCCAATCGTTCGACGGCATCCTGACCCCGCTGATCGCGCGCACGATGCGCGCCGCCGGCGATATCGTGACCGGCGAAGCCACCGCCGCCGCGACGCGCCTGATCCTGACGATCCAGCTGGCGATCGTGTTGCTGATGGCCGCGGCCGGCGAACCGCTGCTGGCCCTGTTCGGACCGCATTACGTCGTCGGCTATCACGCGCTGATCGTCATGGTGCTGGCCGAAACCGTCAACGGCGCGTTCGGCGTGGGGGAACTGATCCTCTACTATCGCCGGCCCGCGCTGGCGCTGCTGATCAACGTGGTGCTGATCGCGATCGCCGCCATCCTGGTGCCCGTGCTGGCGCCGGCGTTCGGGATCCTCGGCGCGTCGGCCGCGATGCTGTTGGCGGCGATCGTAGCCACGCTGCTGCGCCGGCACTGGCTCAAGCAACTGGGAGTACAGCAACCGCCGCTCCACGCCGCCGCCCCCGTGATCGGCGCGCTGGCCGGCGGCGCGGCGGGGCTGCTGCTCTATGAAGCGCTGGCCGATGTGTTCCGGGCGCCGGCGCGGGTCGATGCGATCGCCACGCCGCTGCTGGCGCTCGCCGTCTATGGCCTGACGATCCACCTGTGGACGAAGCTGCGCCCCGGCGTGCTCTCGATGGCGCGCTTCCGGGTGTTGTAACCGGAGTCAGGCCCTTACGCCGTCAGCCCTTCGGCCTCCAGCCGCTGCGCGGTCCGCATCGCCGCCGCGTTGTGCAGCTTGACGGAAACCGCCATCAGCAGGTTCAGCACCACCGTCTGGTACAGGAAATAGTAAAGGGGGCTGCCGGCAAACATCGCCAGGCCCAGCACGATCGCGCGCGGATTCGGGCCAAGCAGCTTGAGCACGCGCAGCAGCGGCTGCTGTTCGCGCCGCACTTCGGCCCGGATCGCCCCCAGCCGCGCGGGATCATCGCGCGCCGCCTTGACCGCGCCGTCTATCACCAGCGCATGGGGCGACATGCCCGCCGCCAGCCGCAGATAAAGCCGCACGATGGTCTGCAGGAAGATGCGCCAGGCCCCGCGCTTCTCCTCGAACAGGCCCGGCTGATCGCCCTTGGCGTTGTGCAGCCAGGGCACGCCGTACATCCAGTACTGGTAAAAGCGCCGCTGCACTTCGACGTGGTTCGACTGCACAATGTGGCTGGCGCCGGCCGCTAGCGTCCAGAACCAGGCCCAGCCCGCCCCCATCGTGCGCGTGAGCACGAAGGCCAGCAGCACGTAGAGCACGATGTGGCTGGTATAGTCGCAGATGCCGTCGACCATTTCGCCGAGCGGGCTGGACTTGCCGGTAACCCGCGCCAGATCGCCGTCCGCGCCATCGACGATATGCCAGGTCATGTGCAGCGCCATGCCCAGCGCCGCGCCGAGCGGCCAGGGCACGCCCCAGTAGCAGAAGCCCGCCGCCACCACGAACAGGCCCCCGGCCACCGAAACCATGTTGGGCGTTACCGGCGTATGCGCGAGCCGGCGCGCCAGCTGCCAGGAAAGCGGATGATAGAGGTACAGGTTCAGCGGATCCTGCATTTCGCGCGGCCGTTGCGGCCGACGAGGTTCCACTGCGCGCGTAATCATCCGAAATACCTCCCGACGTTTCGCCACCTTGGCGACCGCCGATGGCGGCTATATAAGCCGCGCCACTTACTGAACAGGGTGGATGCGTTCATTGGGCCTGCCCTGGGGATCGAATAGATGAAATTGCCGCTGGGAGTCATCGTTTTCGCATCGGGACGCGATGCCGAGCGGCTGGTCGCGGGCGTTCCCGCCGCCGCGCGTTCGGTGCGCGAGGCGCGGCGCGCGGGCCTTTCTGTATGCTGGGTCACCGCCGGCGCGGGATGGGAACCTTCGGCGACAACGCGCGCCGAGATCGACCGCCTCGCCGATGGCATGGACGTGCATTTCGGTAACGGATCGGCCCTCGCGGTCGAAGGCGGGTTTGACCGGGTGGCGATGATTCCCGGCGATCGGCAGCCGACCGCCGATGCGATCCTGCGCGCGATTGCCGAACCCGACGGCATCACACAGGCCGATCTGGTGCAGGTCGTGCCGCAGGAGGAAGCCAACCAGGTCGCCGGGCGGATGACCGCCCAGGGTGCGGAATCGCCGCGCCGGCTGGGCGCCGCCGCCCGCGCCGTCGTGCGCTCCACGGCCAAGCCGACCGACGGAATCGTCTCGCGCCACCTCAACCGGCCGATCTCGCAGGCGATTTCCGCGCTGTTGCTGCATTTTCCGGGAATCCGCCCGGTTCACGCGACTATCGGCACCGGGCTGATCGCCGCCGCGATGTTCGCCAGCCTGCTGTTCTGGGGAGCGACCGGCCTGGTGGTAGGGGCTATCCTGTTCCAGGCCGCATCGATCTTCGACGGGGTTGACGGGGAAATCTCGCGCGCCACGTTTCGCAGCTCGCCGGCGGGCGCGAAGATGGACAGCCTGGTCGATGCCGCGACGAATCTGGCTTTCCTGCTGGGCGTGGCCATCAACCTGCAGATGCGCGGCGAAGTGGTCTATGCGACGTTCGGCTATGCCGGCCTTGTCCTGCTGGCCAGCGGACTGGTGATGATCGGCCGGGCCGCCGCGCGCAGTCAGGCGCCGTTCAGTTTTGACGTGGTGAAGGACCATTACCGTCGGCAAGGTGCGAACGGCGAGCCATCGCGCTTGATGCAGGGGCTCACTTACCTTACTAGCCGGGATTTCTTCGCACTGGCTTTCGCATTGCTCATTGCGTTCGGGCTTGCTCCGCTGGTGCTTGCCCTGTTTGCGGTTGCTGCCGGGGGATGGCTGGTCGCTGTCATCCTTGCCCTGCGGCCTACGCAAGCATGACGTCAGGGAAATGTGCTTGCATTTGCCGCGCGAAATGGAAATGAGGCAAATTAGTTACAGCCGCCGTATGGCGCCTGTGTGAAGGGATCGAGATTCATGAAGCCAATCAAGGTCGCCGTGATCGGCGTGGGCAACTGCGCCAGCTCGCTGGTCCAGGGGGTCTATCACTACCGCAACAACAACTCGTCGCAGGGCCTCATCCATGACCGGATCGGTGGCTATGGCGCGGGTGACGTTGATTTCGTGCTCGGCATTGATGTCGATGCGCGCAAGGTAGGCAAGGACATCAGCGAAGCCATCTTCGCCGGTCCGAACTGCACCGCCGTGTTCTTCCCCGACGTTCCGGCCACCGGCGCCAAGGTCATCATGGGCAAGAAGCTCGATGGCGTTGCCGATCACATGACCGGAATGGGCGACAAGGGCTTCATCGTGGCCGACGCGCCCGAAGCCACCAAGGAATCGATCGTGGCCGCGCTCAAGGAAACGGGCGCCGAGGTTCTCCTGAACTTCCTGCCGGTCGGTTCGCAGGAAGCCACCGAATTCTACATGGAATGCGCGCTCGAAGCCGGCGTCGCGGTGGTCAACTGCATGCCGGTGTTCATCGCCAGCCGTCCCGAATGGGAAGCCAAGTTCCGCGCCAAGCGTATCCCGATCGTGGGTGACGACATCAAGGCGCAGGTCGGCGCCACGATCGTCCACCGCGTGCTGTCCAGCCTGTTCGGCGCGCGCGGCGTGACCGTGGAGCGCACCTACCAGCTCAACACCGGCGGCAACACCGATTTCATGAACATGCTCGACCGCCAGCGGCTGGGCAGCAAGAAGGAATCGAAGACCGAGGCGGTGCAGGCCATGCTGGCCCAGCGCCTTGAGGACGAGAACATCCACGTCGGCCCGTCGGACTATGTTCCCTGGCAGAAGGACAACAAGCTGTGCTTCCTGCGCCTGGAAGGCGCGCAGTGGGGCAACGTGCCGATGAACCTGGAACTCCGCCTTTCGGTGGAAGACAGCCCGAACTCGGCCGCCTGCGTGATGGACGCGATCCGTTGCTGCAAGGTCGCGCTGGAGCGTGGCGAGGGCGGTGCGCTGATCGGCCCGTCGGCCTATTTCTGCAAGCACCCGCCGCAGCAGTTCAACGACGACGTCGCCGCGCAGATGGTCGAGGAATACGTTTCCGACCAGGCGCTTGCCGCCGAGTAAGCGGACCGACGCGACAGGACAGGGCGGGCCGGCCGGACGTTTGGGCGTTCGGCCGGCCCGCTGCTTTTTCAGCCCGGCAGGAATCCCGAAGATCATGGACGCGCTCATCATCGCCGCCGGCTATGGCAGCCGGCTTGCCGACCTTTCCCCTTCCAAGCCGCTGACGCCGGTCGCCGGCGTGCCGTTGATCGAGATCGGCGTGCGCCAGGCGATGATCGGGGGGGTTACCCGCGTGGTGGTGGTTACCGGCCACCGCGCCGAGATGGTCGAGGCGTTTCTGGCCGACCTTTCGCAGCGGCTGGCGGTGGAAATCGTGCCCGTGCGCCTGGCGGACTGGTCAACGCCCAACGGCCATTCGGTGATGGCCGGCGCCACGCGCTGCGAAGGCAACTACCTGCTGATGATGGCCGACCACATGTTCGAGGCCGATATCCTGGCCAGCCTGCTGGCGCAGGACGCGCCCGACCGGGGCGTGACCCTGGCGATCGACCGCCGGCTCGACAATCCGCTGGTCGATCCCGACGACGCCACCTGGGTGCGGCTGGACGAACGCGGCTTCATCACCGCCATCGGCAAGACCATCGAACCTTACGACGCGGTAGACTGCGGCGCGTTCCTGGCCACGCCGGAGCTGGCCACGGCGATCCGCGAGGCGATCGCGGCCGGCAAGGCGGGAAGCCTTTCGGACGGGATGCAGGTGCTGGCCGATCGCGGCCGCGCGGCAACGATGGACATCGACGATGCCTGGTGGATGGACGTCGACGACCCGCGTGCGCACGCGCTGGCCGAAGAACTGGCGCCCTGGCATCTCGCGCCGATGTTCAACGGCGTGCCGGGCTGAAGCCACCCCGGCCGGCCGTCAGGGATATTTCAGGTGAATCCGCGTGGACAGGTTGCTGCGCGGAATGCTGATCCGCACCGAACGGAACGCGGGCAGGCTGGCGATGGTCGGCGGATTGTTGGAAAAGCCGAAGCCTTCGGTCGGGATGCCCAGCACGCCGCTGCGGTTGATCTTCCCCGACGCATCCTCGTCGTGATAGACCGCGATGGCATAGACGCCGGGCCGCGGCACAAACAGGCACATGCGCGTTTCGGGCGCGGCGGCATCGACCCGGCCGACATAGAGCGATCCGTGCTTGACGAGGAACTTGCGGGAATCGTCTTCGTACAGCGTCACCGCGATCAGGCCGTTGCCGTTGCGCACGCCATCCACCACGATGTTGATCCAGGTGTCGCTCGCCGGGCCGGCACAATTCGGGGCCGCCTGCGCGGAACTGGCGAAAAGGCCCGATCCGGCAAGCGCAAGGACGGCTGCGGCCGCGGCGCGGATACGTCTCGGCAAGGTCATATCGCTTCAATCCCAGTTGCTGTTCCCGTCAGCATCGCTTCCCGTGCCCGCCCTTGCCGGCCGACCACCGAAACCACCTGACCTTTATCGCGATGTCCCTGTAATGCGGGTTTCGCGCCCCCGCCATATCCAATTCGGGCCGTGAACGCGCGCTTAATCCGGGCGGGAGCCGGCAAAGTGTGCAACCATGCCTAATCCGTGTGGAAAACGGCGGATTCACGCTTGTTCGGGCGATTCGCCACCGGTAAGCCCGAATGCGGCGCGAGGAAATCGCCCGGTCCCGCCGGACCAGGCTTTTCCGACCCGCCATCCACAGTTCACGGTATCCCGAAACAGGTTCGCAAGACCGCAGGCAGCGAAGATCGTTCCCGTCCATGGCTGTTCCGCTGATTTCGCCCTCGATCCTTTCCGCGGACTTCGCCCGTCTGGGCGAGGAAGTTCGCGCTATCGATGCCGCCGGCGCGGACTGGATTCATGTCGATGTGATGGACGGCCATTTCGTGCCCAATATCACCATCGGCCCCGGCGTGGTGAAGGCGCTGCGCCCGCACACGGCGAAACCGTTCGACGTTCACCTGATGATCTCGCCCGTCGATGGCTACCTGCAGGCCTTTGCCGACGCCGGCGCCGACATCATCACCGTCCATCCCGAAGCCGGCCCGCACGTCCACCGCACGGTGCAGGCGATCCGGGCGCTGGGCAAGAAGGCCGGCATCTCGCTGAACCCCGCCACGCCGGCCAAGATGCTCGATTACCTGATCGACGAGATCGATCTGGTGCTGATCATGAGCGTCAATCCCGGGTTTGGCGGGCAAAGTTTCATTTCCAGCCAGCTTCGCAAGATCGAGGCGGTCCGCAAGATGATCGATAAGACAGGCCGGCCGATTCACCTCGAAGTGGATGGCGGGGTCGATCTCGAAACCGCCAGGCTGTGCACCGGTGCCGGCGCGGACGTGCTGGTGGCCGGAACCGCCAGCTTCCGGGGCGGGCCAAGCCATTATGCGGCCAATATCGCCGCGCTGAAGGGGGCGGGCTGACGCCGTGAACGAAAACGGCCTTTCCTTCGCCCGCGCCTTTGGCGCCGCCGGAAACAATGAGGCCGGTTCGCGCGTTGGACGGGGTGAGGCTGTGCCGGCAACGGAAGGCAACGGACGGATCAAGCGTGGTTCCTTCCATCCCGGTGCTCGCCACGGCGAAGGCCCGGCCATTCCGCTGGGTCCGGGAGAGGAACCGCTGCTGTCCATGCCCGGAACAACACCGGCCGAACCCACGCCAGCCGCTACCCCCTCTCCGGGGCCATCCATCGGAACGCCTTTGACGGAAGCGCCAGGGCCGGAGCGCGCGACATTGGCCGAAGCCGAGCTCGAACTGACGCCCACGCCCGAAACGATCGAGCCCGGCCGCGCGCTGGCGCTCGCCGATTTCTCCCCTCCCGCAGTGGGCGCGGGCGATCGCTTCGTGCGCTTCGCCTATCGCATGGGGCTGCCGGCAGGCGCGCTCAACCCGTTCCGCAAGCGGGCGCGGCCGCGCCTGACGGCAACAGTGGCCAATCCACTGCCCGGTGACACGGCCGCCGGCACCGCGTTGCGCGCCGGCCATTTCCTGCTCCACGGGATGAAGGCGCCGATCGCGGATGTCGAGTTCAGCGGCCCGCGCCTGTCGCCCCCGTTCGAGCGGCTGATCCATGGCTTTGGCTGGCTGGCTGACCTCGAAGCCTGCGCGCCGCGCCAGCAATGCACCCAGGTTGCCGAACGGGTGCTGCAGATCTGGATGGCGGCCAACCCCAAGCCCAACGCCACCCCGGCGTGGGACGTGGGCAACGTCGGCCACCGCCTGCTGTCCTGGCTGATCCACGCGCCGCTGCTGCTGTCCGGCCCGGACAAGAAGGCGCGTGGGCGCATGTTGCTGGTGATCGAGGAAACCGCGCGCTGGCTGGATCGCAACGTCGGCAAGGCGGGCGACAAGCTGGCCGAAACCGCCGGCTGGACCGCGATCACCGCCGCCGGGCTGCTGCTGGCCGATGGCCATCCCCGCCGGCTGTTCGGCGAAGCCGGCCTGATGCGCGCGGTGGGCGATCTGATCGGCGACGATGGCGGCGTGCTTTCCCGCAGCCCGCTCGGCCAGATCGAGGTGATCGAGCTGCTGGTGCGGCTGAAGGCCTGCTACGCCGCCGTCCGCAGTGATGCGCCGCCGCAGATCGATACCATCCTCAACCTGCTGGTTCCGCCGCTGCTGTCGCTGCTGCATGGCGATGGCGGGTTGGGGAGCTGGCAGGGGGCCGGCGCCGTCCCGGCCGCGCGGATCGAGGCGCTGGTCAAGGCCAGCGGCGTCCGTACCCGGCCGCTGCGCGATGCCCGCCAGTGGGGCTATCAGCGGGTGAATGCCGGCAAGACCGTGCTTCAGGTCGATGCGGCGCCCCCGCCCGTGGCCCGCCACACCCGCGATGGCTGCGCCTCCACGCTGGCGTTCGAACTGAGCCATGGCGCGGAACGGATCATCGTCAACTGCGGCGGCGCAGCCTTTGCCGGCGGCCTCATCCCGCTGCGGCTGGCGCAGGGGCTGCGCGCCACGGCGGCGCATTCCACGCTGACGATCGACGATTTCAACTCTACCGCCGTGCTCATCAACGGCAAGCTCGGCTCGGGCGTGTCCGAGGTCGAGATCGACCGACGCACCTTGCGCGGCGACAAGGGTGGCGGCGCAACCCGGATCGAGGCGAGCCACAATGGCTATGTCACGCGCTATGGCCTGTCGCACCAGCGCATCCTGATCCTGCGCGACGACGGCACCGAGCTGCGCGGTGAAGACCTGCTGGTGCCGGCGGGCCGCAAGGGCAAGCGCGGCACCATCGGCGTCGCCTTGCGCTTCCATCTCGGTCCGAATATCGAGCTGGCCGCCGGCGAGGACGGTCTGGGGGTGACTCTGGCTCTGCCCGACGGCAGCCTGTGGCAATTCCGCTCCGGCCGCGATCCCGTGTCGGTCGAGGAAAGCCTGTGGGCAGACGGGCAGGGGCGCCCCATCGGCACGCGCCAGCTGGTCATCCAGGCCAAGATTCCCCGCAGCGGAGAGACATTCTCCTGGCTGCTCAAGAAGATGAGATAGGAAATTCCTGTGAGTGAGGTGACGATCAAGCGGGCGCTGCTTTCGGTGTCCGACAAATCCGGTTTGGCGGATCTGGGCAAGGCGCTGGCGGCACGCGGCGTGGAACTGGTCTCCACCGGCGGCACCGCCAAGGCGCTGCGCGACGCCGGGCTGACCGTGCGCGACGTGTCGGACCTGACCGGCTTTCCCGAAATGATGGACGGCCGCGTCAAGACACTGCACCCGATGGTCCACGGCGGCCTGCTGGCGGTGCGCGACAACCCCGAACACGCCGCCGCGATGGAAGCGCACGCCATCGGCGCGATCGACCTTGTCGTGGTCAATCTCTATCCGTTCGAAGCGACCGTGGCCAAGGGCGCCGACCGCGACGAAGTGATCGAGAACATCGACATCGGCGGCCCTTCGATGGTCCGTTCGGCGGCGAAGAACCACGCTTTCGTCACCATCGTGACCGACCCGGCCGATTACGCCACGCTGCTGGGCGAACTGGAACAGTCCGGCGGGGCCACCACGCTGGCGTTCCGCCGGGCGATGGCGGCCAAGGCCTTCGCCGCGACCGCCGCCTATGACGCCGCGATCTCGAGCTGGTTCGCCTTCGCCGACCAGGGGCAGCGCTTTCCCGACACGCTCAATCTTTCGAGCAAGCTGGTCACGACGCTGCGCTATGGCGAGAACCCGCACCAGAACGCGGCGCTCTACGTGCCGAACCGGCCCGCCACCACCGGCCTGCCCCAGGCGCAGCAGGTGCAGGGCAAGGAACTGTCCTACAACAACTACAACGATGCCAACGCCGCGCTGGAACTGGTGGCCGAATTCGCGGCGGACAAGCCGACCGTGGTGATCGTCAAGCACGCCAACCCCTGCGGCGTCGCCACCGCCGATACGCTGCTGGAAGCCTGGCACCAGGCGCTGGCCTGCGATTCCGTATCGGCGTTCGGCGGCATCGTCGCGGTCAACCAGCCGCTCGATGGCCCCACCGCCAACGCGATCTGCGAGATTTTCACCGAAGTGGTCGTGGCTCCTGGCGCCGACGAGGCCGCGAAGGAGGCCTTCGCGCGCAAGAAGAACCTGCGCCTGCTGCTGGTGAACGACCTTCCCGACGCGCATCGTGCCGGCCTGACGCTGGTGCCGATCGCCGGCGGCCTGCTGGTGCAGGATCGCGACAACGGCGCGCTGGGCGACGACGCGCTGAAGGTGGTGACCAAGCGCCAGCCGACCGAACAAGAACTGAAGGACTGCCTGTTCGCGTGGACCGTGGCGAAGCACGTCAAGTCGAACGCCATCGTCTATGCCAGCAAGGGCGTGACCGCCGGCATCGGCGCGGGCCAGATGAACCGGCGTGATTCCTCGCGCATTGCCGCCGCCAAGGCCAGGGAAGCCGCCGAAACGCACGGCTGGGACGAGCCGCGCACGGTCGGCTCCGCGGTCGCGTCCGACGCGTTCTTCCCGTTTGCCGACGGCTTGCTGGCGGCGGTGGAAGCCGGCGCCACGGCGGTGATCCAGCCGGGCGGATCGATCCGCGACGAGGACGTGATCAAGGCGGCCGACGAAGCCGGCCTCGCCATGATCTTCACCGGAATGCGCCACTTCCGCCACTGATCCCTCCCAGCCCGGCGCGCGAAGGGAGGGGGCGTCTTCCCTTCGCCATTTAATCGTGCAATTAAACCCCTTCAATGGAGGGGGAGAGCACGAAAGCCGTGCCGGAAAGCGTTTTCGAAACCGATGGCGATCTGTTCGTGCCGACCAGGCTCGGCCGGGGCTACTGGCAGCCGGGCACGCTGAGCGGCGCCGCAATGGCATCGCTGCTGGGCTTCGTCATCGAACGCGACGTCATGGAGCCGGGGCTAATCCCCGTGCGCTTCGGCGTCGACATGCTGCGCATGGCGCCGGCGCAGCCGCTCGGCGTGGACTTGCGCGTGCTGCACGACGGCGGCCGGCTGAAGCTGGTGGAAGCCAGCCTTTCGGCCAACGGCAAGCTTTGCGCCCGCGCCACCTGCCAGCTGGCCCGGCAATCGCGGCAGCCGGACAATCCCGTCTGGCAAAGCCCGCCGTGGCCCGCGCCACCGCCGGAAGGGTTGGAGCCGCTGCGCCGTTTCGGCAACTGGGAGGTGCGCCCCGTCCCCGCGGCCACGCACCCCCGCTTCCGGCGCGAAACCAACGGGATCGACCAGGAGCGCGGTACCCCGGAGCAGGGCAATCCCACCGTGCTCGGCACGATGGGGCCGCCGCCGGCACGCCAGGCGTGGTTGCGGGCCGGGGTCGAGATCGTTGCCGGCCATCCGCTCACACCGTTCGGCCATGTCGCGCTGACGGCGGACTTCGCCAGCCCGCTGGCGCATAGCAGCGAACACGGCATCGATTTCGTCAATACCGACTTCACCGTGCATCTGCACCGCCTGCCGGTGGGCGAATGGCTGGGCTATGAACTGACCGGGCACCTCTCGCAGCACGGAATCGCGGTCGGCCAGTGCGCGCTGCACGATCCGGCAGGCCCGCTGGGCACGATTTCCGTCAGCGCCATGAGCCTTTCGCGGAAAAGCTGAACCCGATACGGAAAGGGCCGCCCGTGGCATCCCACGGGCGGCCCTTTCGCTATTCCGCGCGGCCCGGAAGCCGCTGGCGCGTCAGCGGTAGAAGATATGATTGTCCACGCGGGCGAGGCGAACCTTGCCCCAGCGCGGCGAAACGCGCGCGGCATGGAAATACATCGCGCCTTCGGCCGGGCTCTTCCACGCGCCCTTGTCGGCGATCTGCGCGATCTTGACGGCTTCCGCCCAGTCGCGGCTGCCCTTGTTGATCGGCGGCATGGCATGACCGCGCACGAACGAGAACTGCGAGGGCTGGTAGACCACACCACAATAGCTCGCCGGGAACCGGCCCGACTTCGAACGCTGAACCACCACACGGCCCACGGCAAGCTGGCCGTCCAACGTTTCGCTCTTGGCTTCGAAATAGATCGCGCCGGCAAGGCAGTTCAACTCGCTCGACAGCTCGGTGGGGACGGCGGTTTCATCGACCAGCTCGGCCAGCGATTCCGCGGCGTCCGATTCCGGGGCATCAGCGATGCTCGACGCGGAATGCGCGGCGGCCTGTTGCGCAGCAGTCTGCTGGACAGACGCGGCGGACCGGCTAGGGAAAATCACGGGAGAGGCGCCTTGGGCCTCGATCACAGGAACCTGCGGGTCCTGCACGGCCGCGCGGGAACCGGCGGCGGTAAAGATCGTTGTTGCCAGTGTCAGGCAGATGCTGATCGCGCTGGCAAACTTTAACTGCTTACTCATCCATCATCGTCATTCGGCGGTGAGCACCCGGGCATGGCGGAAGCAAGCCCCATCCGAGACTTTCATCTCGCGGGCCTGCTCCGGAGAGCCATGACGGTTGCCCCCCGTCTGCGTGCTAGCGCGTTCTGCCTCCCGCAGAACCACGCCGCCTTCGCATTGCGGTAGGGTGCCTTTATTTGGCGAAGCGGCAGAGTCAACCCCGCACAGGTCATCCCCGGATCAGGCGTTCCCCGTCTGCGACAGTCAGTTCGATAATCCACAAGTCCGGGTCCTGGCGCTGGCGGCGGGTCAGGTAATCCTCAAATTCCTGTTTATTATCAGTATCTTGAACCTTTGACTTGGCCCAATCCCGCGTGCCGTCGCGCTGCGGCATCCGCTCATAGAGCGTTCCAAGTCCCTGATTATCCACCATAACAATCAGGATGGTGCCGGAGTCCGGCTCGCCCTTGTGCAGCACCATCGCGAAGCCGCCCTGCGCCTGCGCGCGGCGGATCAGTCCGCTGACTTCGAGATGGGCGGGAAGGCGCGTTGCCATGAGCCCGGCGGCCGATCCGCTCAGGCGGCCGTGCCGCGCAAGCCGGCATTATAGCCTTCCAGGCTGCCCAGCGCGATGCGCGACCGCTGAAACGTGCCGGTGCCCCGGCCCACTTCCTCGCCTTCCTCGTCCACCAGCCGCGATTCCGCCACCAGCACGCGGCGCCGGCCGGAAACCCAGCGCCCTTCGGCGATGACCCGGCCACCATGGATGGGCCGGCTGAAGAACAGGTTGAACGAGGTCGTCAGCAGAAAGCGATCCGTCACCAGCGTATTCGCGGCATAGAACGCGGCATCATCCAGCATCTTGAAATAGATCGTGCCATGCGCCGCGCCCGCTGCGTGAAAGCAGCTCGGGTCGACATCGAAAACGATACGCGAGCGGCCTTCGCCCACGATTTCCAGGCGCGACGAGAACAGATGGTTGACCGGCGCCGAGGTATAGAGACCTTCCAGCGCGCGCCAGTGCAGCCGGGCGCCTTCGCTGGCCGCGCCGGCCGCGCCGTCTTCAGGCGGCATCGCGGTCGATGACGTTGACGAGCAGGGCGTAGATCGCGTCGGCATCGGGCGCGGCGAGCAAGCGTTCATGCATCCGCTCGTCCCGCATCAGCCTCGAGATCGCCGCCAGCGCCTGCAAATGCGTGGCCCCGGCCTGTTCGGGCGAAAGCAGGCCGAATACGCAATCCACCGGCATGCCGTCGGCCGCTTCGAATTCGACCGGATTTTCCAGGCGGAAGAACGTGGCCACGGGCCGCGGCAAATTGTCCAGCCGAGCATGCGGAATGGCAACGCCACGGCCGAAGCCGGTGCTGCCCAGCCGTTCGCGCTCTTCCACCCGTTCGAGCACGGAGGCACGATCCAGCGCATAGACCGTGGCGAAGCAATCGGCGAGTTCGCTCAGAATCTGCTGCTTGGTTTCGGCGCGGACAATACGGACCGCCAGGGGATCAATGGTAAAAAGAGCCGTCATGGACTGGAAATGCCGTCAGCATGCCTCAGGGGCACGATCAATCGGGCGGGCCATGCGCCGGAAAGCCCCGGCATGCAAGTGCCGAATCATGGCTTCCCGCCTAAAATGGCGGGAAGCCATGACCGATAGCCTCTACTTGGCGGGTTCGACCCAGCCGATCGACCCATCGCCACGGCGATAGACCATGTTGTGAACGCCGGTGCCCGCGTTCTTGAACAGCAGCGCGTTGGTATTGCGCAGATCGAGCATCATCACCGCGTCGGAAACGGTTGCGGTGGGCACGTCAACGCGCGTTTCGGCGATCACCAGCGGCGCATCGGCGACTTCGGGCTCTTCCTCGGTCTCTTCGACCACGAACACGGTGTAGGCCGCTTCTTCCGCGCGACGGGCGTGGTCGGCCTGGTCCTGCCGGGCGTTGATCCGCCGCTTGTAGCGGCGCAGCTGCTTGTCGATCTTTTCGGCCGACTGATCGACCGCCGCGTGGGCATCCTGGGCGATCGCGCTGCCCTTCAGGATCAGTCCCTGCGTCACATGCGTCACGATATCGCAGCGGAAACCACCGTGCGGCCCCTTGCCAAGCGTGACTTGCGAGGAAAGCGCGCGGGAAAAGTACTTGCCGACGACGCCCGTCAGCCGCTCCTCGGCATGAGCCTGGAGCGCGGCGCCGGTCTCGACCTGATGGCCCGAAACGCGAATATCCATAAAAACCTTCTCCTCGCTTGAGGCGATCCCGCGCCGGCCGCTAGCGCGACCAGAGGGGATCGCTAAAACCCGCCATGAATTCGGCATGGCGGGCCAGTTCCGCCTCGCTCGCGGCATGGGGCCGGGGCGTGCGGAAGACGCGGGTGACAGCGGCGATGGCCAGTTCTTCCGTCTGCACGGAAGCGGCCGCCTCTGCGGCCAGTTCCAGGCCGATCTGCCGCCCACCCATGAGTTCGACGTAGAGCTGCGCCAGCAGTTCCGCGTCCAGCAAGGCGCCGTGCTTGGTGCGATGGCTCCGGTCGATGCCATAGCGCGTGCACAGCGCATCCAGTGAAAGCTTAGCGCCGGGATGCTTGCGCCGGGCTATGGCGACCGTATCGACCATGCGATCGCGATCCACCGCGTCCAGCCCGCAGGCCGCCAGTTCGTGATTGAGGAAGCCGAAATCGAAACCCGCGTTGTGCGCCACCAGAGGACTGTCGCCCAGGAAGGCGATCAGTTCCTCCGCCCGTTCCGCGAACTTCGGCTTGTCGGACAGGAACGCCTCGGACAGGCCGTGGACGGCTTCCGCCTCGGCCGGCATGCCGCGCTCGGGATTGAAATAGGCATGAAACACGGCCCCGGTAGGCACCCGGTTGACCATTTCGATGCAGCCGATCTCCACCAGCCGATCACCGCTCCGGGGATCGAGACCGGTCGTTTCCGTGTCGAAGACGATCTCACGCATCACTAGGTATATTGACCCGTCGCAGGGCACTGGCAAGGCTTCAACGCGGGTTTTTTTGCCACGCGCCGCTGCGGATGCGCTCGATCAGCGCGGCAACCTGCGCGCGCGTTTCCTCCAGCGTCACGCCGGTATCGACGATGAAATCAGCGCGGGCGCGCTTTTCCGCATCCGGTACTTGCAGGTCGAGAATATGGGCGAACTTGTCTGGCGTCATGCCCGGTCGCGCCAGCACGCGCGCGCGTTGCGCCGCGGCGGGAGCCGACACGACCATCACCGCGTCGAGCCCGGCACCATGCCCCTTTTCGAACAGCAACGGAATGTCGAACACCACGATCGGCTGCCCGGCATGTTCGATCAGGAACGCTTCGCGCATCCGGCCCACGGCGGGGTGGACGATCGCTTCCAGCCGGGCGAGCGCCCCGGGATTGCCGAACACACGCGCGCCCAGTTCCTGCCGCAACACCCCCTCGGGACCGGTGGTGCCGGGGAAGGCCGCCTCGATCGCCGGGACGAGCGCACCGCCCGGCCCTTGCAGCGCATGAACCGCCGCGTCCGCATCGAACACCGGCACGCCCAGTTCGCGCAACATCAGCGCCACGGCCGACTTGCCCATCCCGATCGAGCCGGTCAGGCCGAGAATGAAAGGCCGGCTCATCCTGCAATCTCCCGGCGCAACAGAGCATCGCCATCACGCGGCGGCCGCGTGCCGAAAAAATGGGCGAAGGCATGGTCCGCCTGCCCGATCAGCATCGACAGGCCGTCCACCGTGCGAAAGCCGGCGGCGCTTGCCGCCTTGAGAAAGTCCGTTTCGAGCGGTGACGTAACGATATCGTAGAACACGCTGCCCGGCGGTGCGTGGCTCATGTCGAAAAGCAGGGGTGGTTGGCCGCTCATCCCCAGCGAAGAGGCGTTGACCACCAGATCGAGGCACCCGGCACGGTCGTCGAAGGCAAAATCCGTTACAGATTCGAAGTGCGCGATATCGACCGCGTGGTGTTCGCCGCCGGGGTCCAGTTCATCGAGTAACGCCCGCGCTTTTGCCGGATTTCTGCCGGCCAGCACGATTACCATGTGTTCGTCCGCCAATGCCGTAACGATCGCCCGCGCCGCTCCGCCGGTACCCAGCACGCGCGCCATCCGGAAAAGGTGCGTTTTGTCCAGTAACGGGCGTAACGGTTCGAGGAATCCGGGCGCATCGGTGTTACGGCCAACCAGAATCCCGTTACGTTCACGCACGATCGTGTTGACCGCGCCGATCCTTTTGGCCCCGGAATCGAGCCGATCGAGTAACGGAATCACCGTTTGCTTGTGCGGCATCGTAACGTTACAGCCGCGCCAGGCCTCGTCGTTACGGCGATCAGCCAAATAGGCCGCCAAATCGCCCTCCGTTACGTGACAGGCGTTATACACAGCGTCGATTTTCAGCTGCTTCAGCCAGAAATTGTGAATAACGGGCGACTTCGATTGCGTTATGGGATCGCCAATTACCTCTGCATAGGGTCTGATCGCCACGTTACGGCCCTTTCTCAGGCTTCCAGCTCTCCCTGCGCGCGCAACGCAGCCAGAACGGCCAATAGCGGCATTCCCAGCACGGTGAAGTGGCTTCCTTCGATCCGTTCGAACAGCTGCACGCCCAGCGCCTCGATCCGGAACACGCCGACACAGCCCGAAACGGCGGGCCATTCCCTGTTGAGATAGCTGTCGATAAAGCTGTCCGAAAGCTGTCGAACATCAAGCCGGGCGGTCTCGCAGTGACGCCACACCGTCATCCCGTCGCGCACCAGCACGGCGGCGCTGTGCAGGTTCATCCGCTGGCCGGAAAAGAACCGCAGGTGTTCGGCCGCCTGCTCGCGGCTCACCGGCTTGTCGAACTGCCGACCACCCACTTCGACCAGCGAATCGCCGCCGAGCACGAGCTTGCCGGGTACGCCGACGGAAACGGGCAGGGCCTTGGCTTCGGCCAGGATCGTCGCGACATCGCCGCCCGGTACTCCGATCAACTCACGCTTGATCGCGCCTTCGTCGACATCGGACGATCGCGCCTCGTAAGCGATACCGGCGGCATCGAGCATGGCCTTGCGCGAGGCGCTTTGCGAGGCGAGGACTATCATGGCAGGCTTCTCCCGTGCGGATCGGCGGGATCCGCGTGCAATTCCCGGTCAGATCGGCTTGGATCCGGGCGTTTCCGAACCGCCGGCGGCCTGGCGTTCGTTGTAGAGGTTGATCACCGCCGCCGCCGTCTCCTCGATCGAGCGGCGCGAAACGTCAATCACCGGCCAGCCGTTGTCCGCGAACATCCGCCGGGCGTACTGGACTTCACGCGCGACCTGATCGCTGTTCACATAGGCCGTTTCAGGCGACTGGTTGAGCGACAGGAGCCGGTTGCGCCGGACCTGGATCAGCCGTTCGGGCGATGTCGTCAGCCCCACCACCAGCGGCCGGCGCAGATTGAACAGCGAAGAAGGGGGCGGACTTTCCACGACAATCGGAATGTTCGCCACCTTGTATCCCCGGTTGGCGAGGTAAATTGACGTCGGCGTCTTGGACGAGCGCGAAACGCCGGCCAGAAGGATGTCGGCCTGTTCCCAGTTTTCCCAGCCCACCCCGTCATCATGCGCGATCGTGAACTGAATGGCATCGACACGGGCGAAATAGGCTTCGTCCATCATGTGCTGACGGCCCGGCCGTGCCTTCGCTTCCTGGCCAAGCTGCTCCTCCAGCGCGTCGGTCACCGCATCGAGCGCGGCCACGCTGGGCAGGCCGAGCGCGGCGCAGCGCTGCTCCAGCCGCTCGCGCGTTTCCGCGTTGACCAGCGTGAACAGGACCAGCCCCGGATTGGCGGCGATTTCCCCCATGATGCGGTCGAGATGCTGCTGCGAGCGGACCATCGGCCAGAAGTGGCGGACGATATCGGCATCGTCGAACTGCGCGAGCGCCGCCTTGGCGATCATCTCGAGCGTTTCGCCGGTGGAATCCGACAGGAGGTGCAGATGCAGCCGCGTCATCGTGGCCCGTTTCCCCGTCTTTTCCAGCGCCCCGGGATGAGGCTGTGGACAGCGCTAGGATAAACCACGGGAGGAGTGCGACGACAAGTTCGGCCTGCCATTTCACCCCCGCAACCGGCCGATCCACAAGCGGTTTGCCGACAGGTGGAAAGCCTTCCCCACAGGCTGGGGACTGCGGGGATAACTTCGCCTTGACCGCCGGCCCCGCAGAGTCGGTCCACGCTTTTTTGTGGAGGCTCCGGCACAAATCGGGCAGAGCGCGCTCATCCCCGCTATCCACAGCACAACAGATTCCATCATCCTTTTTAAAAGAATCTATTTTTTAGGATTGGACCGAACCGATGCCCGGCCCGCTGCTCCGCTCGCTCTCCGGCGAGAACCTTGATTCCCGTCCGGTCTGGCTGATGCGCCAGGCCGGCCGCTACCTGCCCGAATACCGGGCCTTGCGGGCTGCCAAGGGGGGATTCCTCGAGCTGGTGTACGATCCCGAGGCGGCGGCGGAAATCACGCTCCAGCCGATCCGGCGCTTCGGTTTCGATGGCGCGATCCTGTTCTCGGACATCCTGATCGTGCCTTACGCTATGGGGCAGAACCTGGAGTTTCTGGCGGGCGAGGGGCCGCGCCTGTCGCCGCGCCTGCTCGATGCCCAGCTTGCCACGCTGCGGGCCGTCCCTGAGCGCCTGACGCCGATCTACGACACGGTGCGCCGGGTGCGCAGCCAGCTTTCGGGCGACAAGACCTTGCTGGGCTTTGCCGGATCGCCCTGGACGATCGCCACGTACATGGTGGCGGGCGAGGGCAGCCGCGACCAGCACGACACCCGCGCCTATGCCTATCGCGATCCTGTGGCCTTCCAGGCGATCATAGACGCGATTGTGGACGTGACCGTGGAATATCTCGCCGGACAGGTCGAAGCGGGCGCAGAAGGGCTCCAGCTGTTCGACAGCTGGGCGGGCAGCCTTTCCCCGGCGCAGTTCGAACGCTGGGTGATCGAACCCAATGCCCGCATTGCCGCCGCGATCCGCAAACGCTACCGGCACGTGCCGCTGATCGGCTTTCCCAAGGGGGCGGGCGAAAAGCTCGTGGCCTACGCGCAGGGCACGAAAGTCGACGCTATCGGCATCGACGAGACGATCGATCCGCTGTGGGCGGCGAAGAACCTGCCGGCAAACCTGCCGGTGCAGGGCAATCTCGATCCTCTGCTGCTGCTGGCGGGCGGTGTCGAGCTGGAACGGCAGACGTTCCGCATTCTCGAGGCATTCGCCGACCGGCCCCACGTGTTCAACCTGGGCCACGGCATCGGCCAGTTCACGCCGATCGAGCATGTCGAGCATCTGCTGACCGTGGTACGCGGCTGGCGGCGGGGGCAGTCACGGTAATGGCGCGGTAATGGCGCTCGCGTCATGCCGGCACCGCTTGTTTTCCTGGGCGCGGCGTTGGCCGAAATCGCGGGATGCTTCGCGTTCTGGGCGTGGCTCAGGCTGGGCAAGCCGGCGTGGTGGCTGGTGCCCGGCTGCGCGTCGCTGGTCCTGTTCGCGTGGTTGTTGACGCTGGTGGACAGCGACGCCGCGGGGCGCGCCTATGCGGCCTATGGCGGGATCTATATCACCTCCGCCTTGCTGTGGCTGTGGATCGTCGAAGGCGTGCGGCCCGATCGCTGGGATCTGGGCGGTGCTGTGCTGTGCCTGGCTGGCGCCGCGGTCATTCTGTTCGGGCCGCATCGGGCCTGACAGGGTGGATACGGGGGCTTGCATTGCCGGCGGCCACCGGCAAAAGACAAGTCCGATCAATTCTCTCGTTCCGGGATGCGCGCCGACGCGCTATCCTTGATCGCATGGTACAGGCGCTTGCGATGATCTATCTCTGGCTCAAGGCCGGTCACATCATCTTCGTGATATTCTGGATGGCAGGGCTGTTCATGCTGCCGCGTTACTTCGTCTATCATCAGGAAGCGGCCCCCGGATCGCCCGAGAACGCGGTGTGGATTGATCGCGAGCGCAAGCTGCTGAAAATCATCCTGTGGCCGTCGCTTGTCGTCGTGTGGGTGCTTGGTCTGGCGCTGGCGATGACGACCGGAGCGTTCCAGCAGGGCTGGTTCCACGCCAAGCTGGCCCTTGTGCTGGCGCTGACGGCTTACCATTTCTGGTTGGCGGGATATGCCCGCGCGCTGGCGGCGGGCGAACGGCGGCTTTCGGGCAAGCGCCTGCGAATGATCAACGAAGTGCCGGGCGTGACCGCTGCGCTGATCGTGATTCTGGTGATTCTCAAGCCGTTCTAAGCCTTGGCGCATTGCGGTCCTGATTGACTTGCCGCGAGGCAAGGCATATCGCGCTGAGCGTCCGGCATCGGAGGTCGCGCCACCATGGCAGCGACCGGACCCGCTTTCTCCAAGCCCCAAGGTCCGCCGGCCATTCCCAGCATTCCATCCGGAACCCAAGAATATGCATCTCAAGGAACTCAAGAAGAAAACCCCCGCCGAGCTGGTCGAAATGGCCGAAGAGCTTGGCGTCGAAGGCGCATCGACCATGCGCCGCCAGGACCTGATGTTCGCCATCCTCAAGGAGATGGCGGAAGACGGCGAGGAAATCCTCGGCATCGGCACGATCGAGGTCCTGCCCGATGGCTTCGGCTTTCTCCGTTCGCCCGAAGCGAACTACCTAGCCGGCCCCGACGACATCTATGTTTCGCCCAACCAGGTCCGCAAATGGGGCCTGCGCACGGGCGATACTGTGGAAGGCGAAGTCCGCGCGCCCAAGGACGGCGAGCGCTATTTCGCAATCACCCGGCTGATCAAGGTCAACTTCGACGATCCCGAAGCCGTCCGCCATCGCGTCAACTTCGACAACCTGACGCCGCTCTATCCCAACGAGCGCCTGAAGCTCGATACGCTTGATCCCACGGTCAAGGACAAGTCGGCCCGCGTGATCGATCTCGTCAGCCCGCAGGGCAAGGGCCAGCGCGCGCTGATCGTGGCGCCGCCGCGCACCGGCAAGACCGTGCTGCTGCAGAACATGGCCAAGGCCATCACCGACAACCATCCGGAAGTCTTCCTGATCGTGCTGCTCGTCGACGAACGGCCCGAGGAAGTGACCGACATGCAGCGTTCGGTGAACGGCGAGGTCATTTCCTCGACCTTCGACGAACCCGCCAGCCGCCACGTCCAGGTGGCCGAAATGGTGATCGAGAAGGCCAAGCGCCTGGTCGAACACAAGCGTGACGTGGTGATCCTGCTGGATTCGATCACGCGCCTTGGCCGCGCCTACAACACCGTTGTCCCCAGCTCGGGCAAGGTGCTGACCGGCGGTGTCGACGCCAACGCGCTGCAGCGGCCGAAGCGCTTCTTCGGTGCCGCGCGCAACATCGAGGAAGGCGGCTCGCTGTCGATCATCGCCACCGCGCTGATCGATACCGGCAGCCGCATGGACGAAGTGATCTTCGAGGAATTCAAGGGCACCGGCAACTCGGAAATCGTGCTCGACCGCAAGGTGGCGGACAAGCGCATCTTCCCGGCGCTGGATGTCGGCAAATCCGGCACGCGCAAGGAAGAGCTGCTGGTGGCGAAGGATCAGCTCACCAAGATGTGGGTGCTGCGCCGCATCCTCATGCAGATGGGCACGGTCGACGCGATGGAATTCCTCCTCGACAAGATGAAGGATTCCAAGACCAACGAGGACTTCTTCGCGACGATGAACCAGTAAAACGGTTCGCAACGCGGACAGGAAACGAAGGGGGCTTCGCCATCGGGCGCAGCCCCCTCTTTCGTATCACGTGTTCTCGAGCTGCTCGGCCATCTTCTGCCACACGGCGTTGATCGCCTTGAGCGGGCGGACCATGACCTTGAAATCGATGATCCGGCCTTCAAGATCGAAGCGGATCAGGTCGATGCCGTTGACCTTGATCCCGTCGATCTCGGCGGTGAATTCAAGGCAGGCTTCCGGCCCGTCCACCAGTTCGCGGACATAGGCGAACGTCCCGTTGCCGAAGACCCCGGCCGCCGCCGTCAGGTACATCAGCACTTTCTCGCGCCCTTCCTGCGGCGTGTGGACCACGGGGGAATGAAATACCGCGTCGGGCGCGATCAGCTCTTCCAGCAGCGCCGGATCGCTGTCCAGCATGTAGCGGTGCCAGGCGGCCAGTCCCAGTTGCATTGGCGTCGTCTCCCCTTTGGTTGCCGATCCGGTTTTGCCCTTTCCGGTTGCGCTCGCATTGATGGAGCGCAACCGGTGCGAAGTGCGGTTAGGCGAGGTGTTCCGCCAAGAACGCGCGGGTGCGGCCATCGGCCAGTTGCGCACCCTCCTCGTCGCGGCGGTTGCCCATTTCGGCGGCAAAACCGTGATCGAGCCCCTCGTAGTCGTAGAGCGTCACTTTGGGATGTGGATCGAGCCCGGCGTGGATCGTTGCCTGCACTTCGGGCGAGACGAGGTGATCCGCCGTGGGGATGTGCAGCAGCAGCGGATTGACGATGGCATGGGCTTCGCCAAGCATCTGGTCGATCATCACGCCGTAATAGCCGACCGAAGCGTCGATATCGGTGCGCGCGGCGGCCATATAAGCCATGCGGCCACCCAGGCAGAACCCGACCAGCCCCACCTTGGCCACGCCGCGCTCCTTGCGCAGCCAGCGGATCGCCGCTTCGATGTCCTGCACGCCCAGATCGGCATCGTACTGGCCGAAATAGCCGAAGGCTTCCTGCAGCTGTTCCGGAACATCGGGATCGAGTTCGACGCCGGGCGCGAAACGCCAGAAGATGTCCGGCGCCAGTGCGACATAGCCGAGCGCGGCCCAGTCATCGCACTTCTTGCGGATGCCGGCGTTGATACCGAAGATTTCCGGAATAACGACGATGGCGGCCTTCGCCCCGGTCGCGGGCGTGGCGACATAGACGGGGATCGCGTCCTGTCCGTCATAAGCTGGAATTCTCGTCATCTCACCCATGGTGGTTCGTCCTGTTCACTGGTTTGTCATGCGGATATCATGCGTTGGTCGATACCGAGCTTGGCCCCGCGAGTGGACTTTGCCAAGCTCCGGTGACACTCTGAAGCCTTGTTGATCGGGAGAGTTCCATGAAAGTTCAGGTCGAGATCGACTGCACGCCGGAAGAAGCGCGCCGCTTTCTGGGGTTGCCCGATGTCTCCAAGGCGAACGACGTCTATATCGATGCCATCGCCAAGGCGATGCAGGGCGTGTCGAATCTCGATCAGCTCCAGGGCTATGCCAAGCAGATCGCGCCGATGGGCGAGATCGGGCTGAAGCTGTTCCAGCAGTTCGTGGAGCAGGGCGCCGGCGCGGCGATGGCCGGGTTCAAGGCCGGGGTTTCCGGGGGTAAGAAGCAGGACGACTGATCCTGCGCGTGCCGAATGTTCCACGTGGAACATTGCGGTGTTCGACAGCGCGCGCGTGGGTGTTTAGAGACGCCGGCATGTCCGACACGATCTTCGCCCTGTCTTCCGGTCAACCGCCCGCCGGCATCGCGGTTGTCCGGATCAGTGGACCGCACGCCGGGGAATGCTTGCGGGCGCTTGCCGGCAAACTCCCGGCACCGCGCCGCGCCGCGCTGGTGCGGCTGATCGATCCGCGCGACGGTAACGAACTCGATCATACCATGGTGCTGTGGCTGCCCGGTCCCCGCACGGCGACGGGCGAGGACAGTGCGGAGCTTCATCTCCACGGCGGCCGCGCGGTGGTCGCCGCCGTTCTGGCCGCGCTGGCGGCACTGCCTGGATTACGCCAGGCGTTGCCCGGCGAATTCACCCGCCGCGCCTTCGCCAACGGGCGTATCGATCTGGCCGAGGCGGAAGGGCTTGCCGATCTGTTGACCGCCGAGACCGAGTTGCAGCGGCGGGCCGCGCTGGCCATGGCGGACGGTGCGTTGTCGCGTCTGGTCGTTGGATGGCGCGACAAGGTGCTGGCGCTCTCGGCCCGTCTGGAAGCCGCGCTCGATTTTTCGGACGAGGACGATGTCGGAGCCGATCTTCCGGCCGGCTTCGCGGCGGACGCGGCTGCCCTGGCCGACGATCTCGCGGCGTGGCTCGCCCGGCCGCGCGCGGAGCCGTTGCGCGAGGGCTTCCGGGTTGTCCTCGCCGGCCCGCCAAACGCGGGAAAATCCACGCTGTTCAATGCATTGGTCGACGACGAGGCAGCGATCACCGCGGCGGAGCCGGGGACCACGCGCGATGTTCTGGTCCGCGCGGTGGCGATCGATGGCGTGCCCTTCACGTTCATCGATACGGCCGGCCTGCGCGAAGACGGCGCCGGCGAGATCGAACGGATCGGCATCGCCCGTGCGCTGGCGGAAGCCGAGCGCGCGGATCTGGTGTTGTGGCTGGGCCCGGAGGGCGCCGGGCCTGCCGGTCGTTCGCTGTGGGAAATCGAAACACGGATCGACCGTCCGGACCGGGCGATCAAGCACGGCGCGCGGTTCGCGCTTTCGGCGCGGACGGGGGAGGGCCTGTCGGCGTTTCGCGCCGGGTTGGTGGATCATGCCCGCGCGGCGTTGCCGGCTCCGGGCGAAGCGGCGCTGAATGCGCGTCAGGCGGGGTTGCTGGGGGAGGTGATGACCACTCTCGGTGCGGCGGCGGCCATGCCGGACCCCTTGCTGGCAGCGGAAGAGCTTCGCCTCGCCCGGCAGGCGCTCGACCGGCTCGTGGGGCGTGTCGGCACCGAGGACATGCTGGACGCGCTGTTTGGCCGGTTCTGCATCGGCAAATGAAGCGCAATGTTCCACGTGGAACATCGATGCACTTTGACGTGAGTCCCGCTCTCCTGTAACGGGCATCCCATGCAGCAATTCGATGTGATCGTGGTCGGCGGCGGTCATGCCGGCGTCGAGGCGGCCGCCGTTTCGGCGCGGATGGGCGCGCGCACGGCGCTGGTGAGTTTCGATCCGGAGACGATCGGCGCGATGAGCTGCAACCCGGCGATTGGCGGACTGGGCAAGGGCCATCTCGTGCGCGAGGTCGATGCCTTTGACGGATTGATCGCGCGCGCGGCCGATGTGGCGGCGATTCACTACCGGATGCTCAACCGTTCCAAGGGCAGCGCGGTGCAGGGGCCGCGTGTCCAGGCGGACCGCAAGCTGTTCCGCGCCGCGATCCAGCGCATGATTGCGGCTCAACCGAACCTCACCGTGGTTGCGGGCGAAGCGGCGGCCTTGCGGATGCAGGGCGGCCGTGTGGTAGGCGTCGATCTGGGCAACGGCGATGCGCTTGCGGCCGATGTGGTCGTGCTGTGTACGGGCACCTTCCTCGGAGGGCGGCTGTTTCGTGGCGAGGAGCGGATGGATGGTGGCCGCATCGGCGAAAGCGCGGCGCACCGGCTGGCCACGCAGCTGCGCGATGCCGACCTGCCGATGGCGCGGCTGAAGACGGGCACACCGCCCCGGCTGGACGGCCGCACGATCGACTGGGCGCGGTTGCCGGAGCAGCCCAGCGACGCCGAGCCGTGGACGATGTCTCCTTTGACGCCGGCGCGCACGGTGCCACAGGTGTTCTGCGCGATCGCGCGCACCAATGCGCGCACGCACGATATCATCCGCAGCGGACTGGACCGTTCGCCGCTGTTCACGGGCGCGATCGGCGCGCAGGGGCCGCGCTATTGCCCGTCGATCGAGGACAAGATCCACCGCTTCGGCGATCGCGACGGGCACCAGGTCTTTCTCGAACCGGAGGGGCTGGACGACCGCACGGTTTACCCGAACGGGGTCAGCACCTCGCTGCCGACGGATGTGCAGGTGGCGATGATGCGCAGCATCGAAGGGCTGGAGCGGGTGGAGATCACCGTGCCCGGCTATGCGGTGGAATACGACCACATCGATCCGCGCGCGCTGCGGCGCAGCCTGGAAGTGAAAGCCATCCCGGGGCTCTATTGCGCCGGGCAGATCAACGGGACGACCGGATACGAGGAGGCGGCGGCGCAGGGGCTGGTGGCGGGGATGCACGCGGCGGCGGCCGTGCTGGGCCGCGCGCCGGCGGCGCTGGACCGGGCATCGAGCTACATGGCCGTGATGATCGACGACCTCACGCTTCATGGCGTCAGCGAGCCCTATCGCATGTTGACCGCGCGGGCTGAGTATCGCCTGCGTTTGCGCGCCAACAACGCCTCCACCCGGCTGACCCCGCTGGCTCTTGCTGCCGGGTGTGTGGGGAACGAACGCGCGGTCTGGTTCGAAGCGCGCAGTAAACAGCGGGAACGGCTGGAGCGCGCGCTGGCCGCCGATGTCACCCCGACGGAGCTGGTGCGCGCGGGGATGGCGGTGCGGGCTGATGGCACCCGGCGATCCCTGATGGAGTGGCTGCGTTTCCCTGAAGTCACGCTCGCGGCGTTGCAGCCATGGATGGGGGACGGGGCGTTCGATCCGCTGCTGGTGGAGGAAGTGGAGGAGGACGCGGCCTATGCGCCCTATCTCGCGCGGCAGGACGCGGAACTGCGCGAATTGCGGTCGAGCGACGCGGTCGCGCTCGGCGATGATTTCCCCTTCGCCGAGGTACCCGGCCTTTCGAACGAGATGGTGGAACGGTTGCAGCGTGCCCGGCCGGATACGCTGGCGGCGGCGGGCCGGATCGCGGGGATCACCCCGGCCGCGCTTGCCAGCCTGCTGGTCCACGCGCGGCGGCGCGCGGCATGACGATCACCAGCGAAGCGGATGCGCAAGCCTGGCTGCGCGACCGGCTGGGTGTCGATGCCGCCGGCATGGCCCGGCTGACCCGGCTGGCGGACCTGCTCGTCGCCGAGAACGAACGGCAGAATCTGGTCGCCCGCGGCACGCTGGCGCACGTCTGGCAGCGGCACATCGTCGACAGCGCGCAGCTGCTCGATGTTCCACGTGAAACATTGCCGGCCGGGCCGTGGCTCGATCTGGGGACCGGAGCTGGCTTTCCAGGGCTGGTCGTGGCGGCGTTGCAGCCTGAACGGCACGTCACGCTGGTCGATTCCCGGCGCCTGCGCACCGAATGGCTCGATCGCGCGGCGGCGGCGCTTGATCTGGCCAATGTGGAAGTCATTCTGGCGCGGGTGGAAGATGTGCCGGCACGGATCGCCAGCGTGATTTCAGCCCGCGCGTTTGCGCCGCTGGACAAGCTGCTGCTTCTTTCTGCGCGCTTTTCCACACCAGACACGCTTTGGCTGTTGCCCAAAGGGGCCAAGGCGAAGCATGAATTGGACATGCTCCCGAAATCCTGGCGCCATATGTTCCACGTGGAACAATCGCTGACAGACCCCGACGCGGGCGTCATCGCTGGTCGCCTGCTTGGTGGCCAGCCCCCGGTTGTCCAAAAGGCCAAACGCCGGAAGGAAACTCGCCGATGATTACCATCGCTGTCGCCAACCAGAAGGGCGGAGTGGGCAAGACCACCACCGCGATCAACATCGCCACCGCGCTGGCCGCCACCGGCTGGAAAGTGCTGCTGGTCGATCTCGATCCGCAGGGCAATGCCTCGACCGGGATCGGCGTCGCTTCGCACGAGCGCGAACGTTCGTCGTATGATCTGCTGATCGATCAGGCGACCGTTGCCGAATGCCTGATGCCTACGCGCATTCCGGGGCTCGATCTGGTGCCCGCCACGGTCGATCTTTCGGGCGCGGAAGTGGAGCTGGTCAGCGTCGAGGACCGGACCGGAAAGTTGCGCGGCGCACTTTCCCAGGGCGGGGCGGGGCATGATATCTGCCTGATCGATTGCCCGCCGTCGCTCGGCCTGCTCACGCTCAATGCGCTCACCGCGGCGGATACGCTGCTGGTGCCGCTCCAGTGCGAATTCTTCGCGCTCGAAGGGCTGAGTCAGCTGCTGCAGACGGTCGAGCGCGTCCAGGAGCGCTTCAACGCCGATCTCGGCATCCTGGGCGTGGTCCTCACCATGTTCGATCGACGCAATCGCCTGACCGATCAGGTGGCGGACGACGTGCGATCCTGCCTGCACGATCTGGTGTTCGAAGCGGTGATTCCGCGCAACGTCCGTTTGTCCGAGGCGCCGAGCCATGGCTTGCCCGCGCTGATCTACGATCATGCCTGCCCCGGATCGCAGGCTTACATGAAGCTGGCGCGCGAACTGATCGGCCGGCTGCCCGAACGGAGGAAGGCTGCATGAGCAGCGAAGACGGCATGACCGGTGATGGCGTGAAAGCGGCGCCGGTGCGGCGCGCAGCGCTGGGGCGGGGGCTGGGCGCGCTGCTCGGCGAAACCCGGCGCGAGGAATCGCTGATCCGCGTTTCGGCGGGCGCGCCGGAAGGGGCCGCACTGCCGCGCGAAGGCGGAGTTTCGTTGCTTTCCGTGTCGGACATCGAACCCGATCCCAATCAGCCGCGTCGCCATTTCGACGAAGACGCGCTGGAGGAACTGGCCCGCTCGATCGCGCAACGGGGTGTGATCCAGCCGGTGATCGTGCGGCCTGTGAGCGCGGGCCGCTACCAGCTCGTGGCTGGTGAGCGCCGCTGGCGCGCGGCGCAGCGCGCGCGCGTCCACGAGATTCCGGCGATCGTGCGCAAGCTCGATGAACGCGAAGTCGTCGCGCTGGCGCTGATCGAGAATCTGCAGCGCGAGGATCTCAATCCGGTGGAAGAGGCGCGCGCCTATCAGCGCCTGTCCGAGCAGGATGGTCTGACGCAGCAGGAAATCGCGACCTTCGTCGACAAGTCGCGCAGCCATGTCGCCAATCTCATGCGCCTGCTCAGCTTGCCCGAGGAAGTGCTGGACATGGTCCAGCGCGACGAAATCTCGATGGGCCATGCGCGCGCGCTGGCAACCCTTCCCGATCCGCTGCCCATCGCGCGCGAAGTGGTGGCGAAGGGGCTTTCGGTGCGCGATGCGGAACGCATGGCCAAGCGCGCCGGGCGCCCGGAAAGCGCGCAGCGCAAGGCGCGCGCGGTGCGCGATCCGTCGCAAAGCGCCGATATTGCGGCGGTGCAGGCGCATCTGGAGGAGTTCCTGGGCCTCAGGGTCATGATCAACGCCGATGCCGACCCCAGCTCGGGTTCGGTGACGATCCGCTACAAGACGCTCGACCAGCTCGACCTGATCTGCCAGCGGCTTACCGGCGGCGGCATCTGACGCGGACTTGCCCGAGAGGGCAGCGCATAAAGTTTAACTGATCGATTAAATAGCGATTGACCCGGCTTGGCGGCGGCGCCTATCCCTGTGGGAAAGGCCACGACTAACCGGAGAGATGCCATGTCGCTCGATGCGCTTTCACGCACCGCGTACAACGAGGATCACGAAGCCTTCCGCCAGACCGTCCGCCGGTTTCTGGAGGACGAGATCGCGCCACACGCCGCCGAATGGGCGGAGGCGGGCATCGTGCCCAAGGAAGTCTGGCCCAAGGCCGGCGAACTGGGCATGCTGTGCCCCACCGTGCCCGAGGAATACGGTGGGCTGGGCCTCGATTTCGGCTACAACGCCATCGTCGACGAGGAAAGCGCCTACTATGGCCGCGTGACCACGGGCTTTTCGCTCCAGTCTGATATCGTCGCCAACTATCTCATCTCCTACGGTTCGGAAGAGCAGAAGAAGAAGTGGCTGCCGCGCATGGTCTCGGGCGAGACGATCACGGCGATCGCGATGACCGAACCCGGCACCGGGTCCGACCTTCAGGGCATGCGCACCACGGCCAAGAAGGACGGCAACCACTACGTCATCAACGGATCGAAGACCTACATCACCAACGGCCAGAACGCCGACCTTATCCTAGTCTGCTGCAAGACCGATACCGAGGTCCAGCCGGCGTGGAAGGGCGTGTCGATCGTGCTGGTCGAAGCCGATCGCGAAGGATTCGAACGCGGCCGCAACCTCGACAAGATCGGGCAGGACGAAGCCGACACCTCGGAACTGTTCTTCAACGACGTGCGCGTGCCGATCACCAACTGCCTGGGCGAGGAAGGCAAGGGCTTCATCTACCTGATGAGCGAATTGCCGCAGGAGCGCCTGTCGATCGCGGTCAGCGCGCAGGCGTCGGCCCAGCGCGCCTTCGATGATACCGTGGAATTCACCCGCGATCGCAAGGCGTTCGGCAAGCCAATCCTCGATTTCCAGAACACCCGCTTCACCCTGGCCGACATCAAGGCCAAGCTGCAGGTAGGCTGGGCGCACCTCGACTGGGCGCTGGCGCGCCACCTGAAGCGCGAACTGACCCCGGAAGAGGGCGCGGCGGCCAAGCTGTGGCATACCGAGCTGCAGTGGGAAGTGATGGACAAGTGCCTGCAGCTCCACGGCGGCGCGGGCTACATGAACGAGTACGCGATTGCCCGCGCCTGGCGCAGCGCGCGTGTGACGCGGATTTTCGGCGGCACCAACGAGATCATGAAGGAACTGATCGGCCGCAAGCTGTAGGGTCAGGACCCTAGCACGTTCCACGTGGAACACGGCCCACGCCGCCCGTCATCCCAGCAAAAGCTGGGATCTCGTGGGGCGGGGCCGGTCCTGCCGGAAATGCGCTGCAACGGCCTGAGGTCCCAGCTTTCGCTGGGACGATGGCACTGGGCGCTTAGCTGCCGGTGTAGACCCGCTTTTCCTTGACGCGCTTGTCGCGCACGACCGGGCGGTGGTGCACCGCGCGGCGGCGGACCGGAACGTTGACCCATTCCTCGGTCACGGTCGTGGTCTCGACGCAGGGCTTCTGCTGGTTCTGGATCACCACTGGCACCATGACGTAGCCGTAGGGCGCGTATCCCGGATAGGCGCCGCCGTAGCCGGGGTATCCCGCGCCATAGCCGCCCGGATAGCCTGCGGCTTGCGGTGGGCCGTAGCGACGGAAGAATTCCTCGCATTCGCGGTCCCGCCCCTTGTCCTCGGCCTTGTCGATCACGTTGCCGGCCACCGCGCCAACCGCCGCGCCGGCCACGGTGCCGAGCACGCGATCGCCCGAGGCCACACGGTTGCCGATCAATCCGCCCACCGCGCCGCCGATCAGCGTGCCGCCGACGTGCTTATCCGGATTGTTGACGCGGCAGCGATCCAGCATCCGCTGGTATTCCGGGTCCACCGGCGGCGGAGCAGGCATCTGCGTTGCCGGATAGCCGCCCTGCCAGGCGGGCGCGGCGCCGTAAGGCGCCGGAGCATACCAGCCGCCGGGCGGTGCGGGCGGCGGCGGGGGCGGCGCTTCGTGGGCCACGGCCGGCATGGCGCCTGCCAGTGCGAGCGAAACGGCAAGTGCTTGGTAGATTCGGGCCATCGTGATCCCCTGTTGCGGCGCGCCGGCGCGACTGGCCGGATTCCGGACGTTTCAGGAACCGTATCATCGCCGGGCAGGGGGCACCAAGGCCGCTCCCGGCGCTGTGCCGAAACGGGATAGATTGGCGGGTGGTTCTTTCTCTCAGATCCGTTCCGCGATCGCCTCTGCCAGCGCTTCTATGCCGGCGGCGTCCTCTGCGCTGAACCGTCCGGGCAGCGGGCTGTCGAGGTCGATCACGGCGATGACCGCGCCACCGCGAATCACGGGAACGACCAGTTCGGACCGGCTGGCCGCATCACAGGCGATATGGCCGGGAAAGGCGTGGACGTCCTCCACCCGCTGCGTCGTCGCGGTGCGCGCGGCCGCGCCGCAGACGCCGCGATCCAGCGGGATGCGGATGCAGGCGGGCTTGCCGATGAACGGGCCGAGCACCAATTCGCCTTCCACCATGCGGTAGAAGCCGGCCCAGTTGAGATCGGGCAGGAATTCCGCCAGCAGCGCGGCGACATTGGCCATGTTGGCGATGCCGTCGGGCTCGTTATCGGTGATGGCCACCGCCGCTTCGCGCAGCTCGGCGTGGATCTCGGCGGTCGAAGCGCCGGCGTTGGGGGCAAAGGCGTACATACCCCTGATATAGGGCGGCCGGGGCGGAATGGAATGAGGGCAAGCTGTCAGGTGACAGGACGGCGTTTGCCGCCTAGATTCGTGCGCATGACTCTTTTGCGCAAGATCCTCATCGGCCTGCTCGTCGTTGTCGTCGCGGGCGGCCTTTTCATCGCCTGGGCCATGCGGGGTGATCCCGCACAGTACACGCTGGACCAGCTTTCCGGGCCGAAGCCCAAGCTGGCCGAGCCCAGCGCGCAGACCATACCCACGGTCGTGGTGGCGGAACCCGTGGGTTGGAAAGCTAACGAGGCGCCCGTGGCGGCGCAGGGGCTGGCGGTCGGCCGCTTCGCCGACGGGCTGGATCATCCCCGTGCGGTGACCGTGCTATCCAATGGCGATGTGCTGGTGGCGGAAACCAACGCGCCTCCCGGCCGCGGCCCCGGAGGGATCACGGGCCTGGTGATGAACTGGCTGTTCCGCAAGGTCGGCGCCGGCGGGCCTTCGCCCAACAAGATCGTGCTGCTGCGCGATACCAATGGCGATGGCAAGGCCGACCAGAAGTTCGTGATGGACAATCCCGCGCTCGATTCGCCGTTCGGCATGGTGTTCCGCGACGGCCGCCTGATCATCGCCAACCATAACGCGGTGCTGTCGTACCCCTATGCGCTGGGCCAGACGAACCTTGCCGGCAAGCCCGAGAAGCTGATGGACCTGCCCGGCGGCGGCAACCACTGGGCGCGCAACCTGCTGCTCAGCGCCGATGGCGGCAAGCTCTACGTGACCGTCGGCTCCTCGTCGAACATCGCGGAGAACGGCATCGACCAGGAAAAGGGCCGCGCCGCGATCCACGAGTACGATTTCGCCAAGCGCAGCAGCCGCGAATTCGCCGGCGGCCTGCGCAATCCCAACGGGCTCGACTGGAACCCGCACAGCGGCGAGCTGTGGACCGTGGTCAACGAGCGCGACATGCTCGGGTCCGATCTCGTGCCCGATTACCTCACCAACGTGCCGCTGGGGGCCCAGTACGGCTGGCCGTGGGCCTACTGGAAAAAGAACATCGACTGGCGCGTGAAGGCGCCGATGCCCGAATACATGCTCGAATATACGCGCAAGCCGGAATACGCACTGGGTTCGCACGTCGCCCCGCTGGGCCTTGCCTTCGCGCGCGGCGGCAACGTGCTGGGCGAACGCTTCGCGCAGGGCGCGTTCATCGCGCGCCACGGTTCGTGGAACCGCCGCCCGCTGTCGGGCTATGACGTTGTCTTTGTCGGCTTCGACGATCGCGGCAACGTGAAGCCCACCCCGCCGACCCCGATTCTCAGCGGGTTCCTCACGGCCGATGGCCGCGCGCATGGCCGACCGACCTGGGTCGCCTTCGCGAAGGACGGCGCGCTGCTGGTCAGCGACGACGTGGGCGGCGTGATCTGGCGCGTGGTGGCCCCTGGCGCGAAGCCGGCGGCGGAAATCGTGCCGATCAAGGCCACGCCGATGCCGCCCCCGCCGCCGGCGGATGCCAAGTTCATCGCCAAGCCGAACGAAGATTCGGACCTGCTCAAGCCGCAGCCGTAAGGCGCGGGAAAAGCACCCGGGCGCGTGGCTTACAGCGCGCGCCCGGTCCGCCCGGCCAGTTCGTTGACATATTGCCAGGCCACGCGCCCGGAGCGGCCACCGCGCCGGCGTGACCACTCCAGCGCGTCGGCCGGCTCCCATTCCAGCCCGTAATGCGCGGCATAGCCGCCGATGATCGCCAGGAAATCGTCCTGCGAGCAATTGTGGAAGCCCAGCGAAAGCCCGAACCGGTCGGCCAGCGCCAGCCGGTCGTCGACCACGTCGCGCGGGTTGATCGGATCGTCCTGTTCGCTGAGATGGCGTTCCACGATGGCGCGGCGGTTGGAGGTGACGGCAAGGCGCACGTTGGCGGGGCGCGCTTCCACGCCGCCTTCCAGCCAGCTGCGCAGCCGGCGCGCGCCATCGGCGTCGCCCGCGTCGAAGCCGAGATCGTCGAGGAACACCAGGAAGCGGCGCTCGATCCCCCGCAGCAGCGCGAACAGGTCGGCCAGGCCGGCCTCGGGCGTGGCCTGCACCAGCGCGATGCTGCCCGGCCATTCTGTCTGCGCGGCCAGCGTGGCGGCGCGCAGCAGCGCTGACTTGCCCATCCCGCGCGAACCCCACAGCAGCATGTCGTGTGCGGCCGCGCCTTGCGCCAGGCGCGCCACGTTTTCGACCACCGCACCCTTCTGGAAGTCGATGCCGTGCATCAGGTCCAGCGCGGGCGCTTCCAGCCGGGCGACCGGCCGGGCCGTACGCCCCAGCCAGACGTAGGCGGGGTGCGCCAGCCAGTCGACGGGCGGCGGCGGGGGCGGCGCAAGCCGTTCCAGCGCCTCGGCGATACGGGTCAGCAAGGGGGTATGGTCACTCATGCCAGCAGCGCGTCGGTATCCAGCTGATAGACCAGCGCCGCGCCCGCCATGGCCGCCGAGCCAAGGCCGCGCATTTCGGGCACGATGGTGCGGTTGAAGAACATCGTCACCGCCGTCTTGGCGTCATCGCCCGTGGCTCGCGCCTGGCGGGCAAGCTGCCAGCCGGCCACGGCCGCCGCGCACATCGTGGTGAACGGCACGCTGCCGGCCAGCCGGTCGTCCAGCGTGGCGCTGGTGGTCATCCAGGTGGCGATCGCGGCCACGTCTCTCGCCAGCGCGGCGACTTCGGGTACGTCTTCCATTTCCGCGATGATGTCGGCCATCAGCGCCTGCAGCACGCCGCCGTTGTCGTAACCCAGCTTGCGGGTGACGAGGTCGGCGGCCTGGATGCCGTTGGTGCCTTCGTAGATCGGCGCGATGCGCGCGTCGCGATAGTGCTGCGCGGCGCCGGTTTCCTCGATGAAGCCCATGCCGCCGTGGACCTGCACGCCCAGACTGGTCACCTCGCAGCCGACATCGGTGCCCCAGGCCTTGAGCATGGGCACCAGCACTTCCGCCCGCTTCTGCGCGGCCGCGTCGCCCAGCGTCCCGCGATCGATCTGGCCGGCGGTGTAATAGAGCAGCGCCCGCGCGCCTTCGGTCAGCGCGCGCATCCGCAGCAGCATCCGGCGCACGTCGGGGTGTTCGATGATCGCCACCGGCGTCTTGTCCGCCGCGCCGGCCCGCGCGGACTGGACGCGATCGCGCGCATAGGCCCGCGCCTGCTGATAGGCGCGTTCGGCGATCTGCACGCCCTGGCTGCCCACGTTGATGCGGGCGGAGTTCATCATCGTGAACATGGCCTTCAGGCCCTCGTTCTCGTGGCCTACCAGTTCGCCGATGCATTCGCCGTGGTCGCCATAGGACATGACGCAGGTGGGCGAGGCGTGGATGCCCAGCTTGTGCTCGATCGAGACGCAGCGCACGTCGTTGCGTGCGCCGGGGGTGCCGTCCGCGTTGACGTGGAACTTGGGCACGATGAACAGCGAGATGCCGCGCGTGCCGGCCGGGGCGCCGGGAGTGCGGGCGAGAACCAGGTGGATGATGTTCTCGGCCAGGTCGTGCTCGCCGAAGGTGATGAAGATCTTGGTGCCGGCGATGCGGTACTTGCCGGCGTGCGGGCCTTCGGTGATCGGCACGGCGGTGCTGCGCAGCGCGCCCACGTCGGACCCGGCCTGCGGCTCGGTCAGGTTCATCGTGCCCGACCATTCGCCGCTGACCAGCTTGGGAAGATAGAGCGCCTTCTGGGCTTCGCTGCCGTGGTGATCCAGCGCCTCGATCGCGCCGACGGTGAGCATCGGCAGCAGGGCGAAGCCCATGTTGGCCGCGCCCAGCGTCTCGAGCACGCAAGTCGCCAGCGCGAAGGGCAGACCCTGTCCGCCGTGATCGACCGGCCCGGCGATCGCGTTCCAGCCCTGCTCGACGAACGCGCGGTAGGCGTCGGCGAAGCCGGCGGGCAGCGTTACCGTGCCATCGTTCCATTTCGCGCCCTCGGTATCGCCCAGCCGGTTGAGCGGCGCCCATTCGCCGGCGGCCAGCGCGCCGATGCCTTCCACGATGGCTTCCACCAGATCGGGGCTGGCAGCCTCGAAGCGTTCGTGCGCCGCCAGTTCGTCGATCCCGGCGCTGACGCGCAGGGCAAGCACCTGGTCGGTGGTTGGTGGCGTGAAATCCATCGCAGTTCCCCTCGCTTGGTTTTCCTTGGCAGAGCGTGGCGCGCGCTATAGCGGCAAGGCATGGACGGTACAAAGATTTCCCACGGCGGACCGGGCAACCTGCGCGCCGCCGATGCCGCCGGCATTGCCGCGGCGGCGCGGCTGCTGGCCGCGGGGGGGACGGTCGCCGTGCCCACCGAAACCGTCTATGGCCTTGCTGCCCGAGCCGACGACGATGCCGCGGTGGCGGGCATCTACCGCGCCAAGGGCCGCCCCGATTTCAATCCGCTGATCGTCCATGTTCCCGATGCCGTAGCGGCAAGGGCACTCGCCGCGTTCGACGACCGGGCCGAGGCGCTGGCCGCCGCGTTCTGGCCGGGCGCGCTGACGATGGTGTTGCCGCGTCTGCCCGGTGCGCCGCTTGCCATGGCGGTCAGCGCGGGCCTGCCCACGGTGGCGCTGCGCTGCCCCGCGCATCCGGTGATGCAGGCGCTGCTGCGCGAAAGCGGGCTGCCGTTGGCCGCGCCCTCGGCGAATCGCAGCGGCGCGATCAGCCCCACCAGCGCCGCGCACGTGCGCGCCTCGCTGGGCGACAGGGTCGGCCTGATTCTCGATGGGGGAGAGACGGCGCAGGGGATCGAATCGACCATCGTCGGCCTGCGCGCGGATGGATCGTGGGCGATCCTGCGGCCGGGTCCGATCGAGGAGGCGTCGATCGCCGCGGTGCTGGGGGAAGCCCATGCCGGCCGGGCGCAGGATCGCGGCGGGATCGAGGCGCCGGGGCAATTGGCCAGCCACTATGCGCCGGGCAAGCCCGTCCGCCTCGACGCGCCGGACGCGGAGCCGGACGAATTCCTGATCGGCTTCGGCGCGGTTGCCGGCGATGTCTCGCTGTCGCGCACGGGCGATCTCGCGGAAGCGGCGGCCCGGCTCTACGCCTGCCTGCATCTGGCGGCGGACGATGCGCGGCCCCGGATCGCCGTGGCGCCGATCCCGGACCGGGGCATCGGCGTCGCCATCAACGACAGGTTGCGCCGCGCCGCCGCCTGAACGGCTTTAGGCGGGCCAGTTTCAGGCGGGTTGGCAAACCAGCTTGCCCGAGCCCAGCGTCTTGACCGTGCAGGTCGCGCGCCCGAGCACGTGGATGTCGCCGCTGCCCAGGATCGAGGCATCCACGGTACCGTCCGATGCGAACCGGCCGCTGCCCGACCCGGCAACGTCGGCCTTCGCCGCATCGACCGAGAGGCCGGAAAGATCGGCATTGCCCGATCCGCCGATGGTCAGCGCTAGGTTCCTGGCATGGCCGGCGGCCCGCACGGTTCCCGGACCCAGTACGTCGACCTTGAGCGTGCCGACATCGACGCGGGTGCTATCCACGCTTCCGGAGCCGGCGATCACCACCCTGGCGTCTTCTCCATGCAAGGCGTCGCTGTGGACAGTGCCCGAGCCCATCAGCACGATCCCCTGCAACGGCGGAACGACCACGTTGATGGTCACGGTGCCGCCTTGGCCGAACCCGTGCTTTTCGCGCGCGATGCCGAGGTTACCGTCCTTCAGGGTGAAGCGGAGCTGGTCCTTGATCGCCGGATCGCCATCGACGGTAATCGCCAGCCGGTCCCCGCCGGTAACATGGACGGTATCGGGGCCGAGCAGGGTGATCGTGTCCGGCGCCTTGCCCGAGGTATCCAGCTGCGCCAGCGGCACGCCGCTGACACCGTCGATGGTGACGTGCGCGTCGGACGAACAGCCGGCCAGCGCGGCGCCGAGACCGACGGCGGCTACGCCCGCCAGGGCACGGGCAAGATTGGCGAACATGCGATGGTCTCCACCGGGAGGGAATGTGTATTGCCCTTATACTACAGCTTCGCCGCCCAGGGCCATGTCGCTCGTCGGCGCGCATCGGCATCTGGACGACGCGAGCGCGGCAACGCAAAAGGGGCCGCCGGCTTCCCGGCGACCCCTTTTGTGGAAACGGGCGTGAAACCCGGCCGGACCGTCTGGCCCGGCCTTGGCGTCAGGCGGTTTCGTAGTACTTCGGCGCGTATTCGTTCAGGATCGCGAGGATCTTCTTGAGCGCGGCCGGTTCGTCGGTCTTTTCCATCGCCGCCAGTTCGCGGGCGAGGCGTGAAGAGGCCGCTTCGAAGATCTGGCGTTCGGAATAGCTCTGTTCCGGCTGGTCGTCGGCGCGGAACAGGTCGCGCGTGACTTCCGCGATCGAAACGAGGTCGCCCGAATTGATCTTGGCTTCGTATTCCTGCGCGCGGCGCGACCACATGGTGCGCTTGACCTTGGGCTTGCCCTTCAGCGTATCCAGCGCTTCGCGCAGCGTCTTGTCCGAAGACAGCTTGCGCATGCCGATGGCTTCGACCTTGTTCACAGGAACGCGCAGCGTCATGCGTTCCTTCTCGAAACGGAGCACGTAAAGCTCCAGCGTCATTCCGGCGATTTCTTCGTTCTGCAATTCGACCACCCGGCCGACGCCGTGCTTCGGATAGACGACGTAATCCCCAACATCGAAGGCAAGAGCCTTGGCTGCCATTGGTTACCCTTTCGACACGGGCTAGGATGTGGCGGCGGAAGAGGCCCCGGTGCGCGTATTGCGCCCGATGCCCGCATTGCTTCGCGGGCGGCCCTCAACAAGCGGTCTGCGACCCCTTTTTTGTGCTGCCTTTGTGTCCTGCCTTATCTTCGTGAAATGCGACGCATGGCCGGGACCATGCCGCACGCGCGAGTATATAACGTTTTTGTGGAAAATTTCCAGTCCCGGCGGAGAATCTCCACGGTTCCTTGTTTTCGCGGGCGGCCGTCCGGCTTGACGCTACGTCAGCGAAGCGCGTGCAAGGTTGTTCTGGCGATTCCCGCGGCCGTGGTGCCGGACGGGGCGGAGCCCATCCGTTCGTCGCTCAAGGTGGCGATCTGGCCCATCGCCACCAGCAGGGCTTCGGCCCGCGCGGCGAGTCTTTCCACTTCCCGCTCGTTCAGCGAAATGCGGTTTTCCAGATAGGCGATCTTGGACGTCGCCATCAGCGCGCCGGCGAAGAAGCCGATCGTCGCCGACAGGAAAGCGATTCCCGCATATACTGCGATTTCAGGCACCTGTTCCGACCCCGTCAGTTTTATCCTTTTCGGGGAAGGATCGTAGTGTTTCCCGCGCGCGCTGGCGCGGGAATTTCAGTCTGTTTTGGACTAGTCCCGATCTGGGGCGGTTCCGGGGGCGGATCAATCGCCCCGGATCAATCGCCCCGATCAGTCACCTTCGCCAGGTTCCGCCGAGAAGTACTTGTCGAACTTGCCCTCTTCGCCCTTGTGCTCGTCGGCGTCCGCCGGAGCGTCCTTCTTGGCGGTGATGTTCGGCCATTCCGCCGAATACTTGGCGTTCAGCTCAAGCCACTGTTCCAGGCCGCTTTCGGTATCGGGCAGAATCGCTTCGGCGGGGCATTCCGGCTCGCACACGCCGCAGTCGATGCACTCGCTGGGGTTGATCACGAGCATGTTCTCGCCCTCGTAGAAGCAGTCCACCGGGCAGACCTCGACGCAGTCCATGAATTTGCAGCGGATGCAGGCGTCGGTCACAACATAAGTCATGGCGTGATTATCCCTCAGGTACGCGTTTCGGGCCGTGCTAGAGGCGAGGGGGGCGTATCGTCAAGCACCCGATAGCATGCTTGTGCTTCGGGAGCGGGGCCGCGCCGCTCCGGAAGTGCCAGAATCTCGATCACGCGCACCGCCGAACCCAGCGGAATGACGAGGATATCGCCGGTGGAAACGCCTTGGTGCGCGCGCTCCACGCGCCGCCCGTTGAGCCGGATATGCCCCGCCTGCGCCCAATCCTGCGCCAGCGCGCGCGTCCTGGCGAGGCGCAGGAACCACAGGAGCTTGTCGATCCGCAGCCCCGCGGCCATCAGCGCCCCACCGGTTCAGCCGCCAACCATTCCGCCAGCACGGCAAAGGCGCTGTCGGGCCGGGGGCGGGCGGCTTCGGGCCGGCGTTCGTCGCGCGGGCGCGGGGCGCGCCAGTCCCACAGCGGCGGCGCGGGCGGACCCGCGGCGCCTTCGGCCAGCGGGCGCGGGGGCCACGCGCGGAATCCCGCCGCGCGCAGCAGTGCCGCGTAGCTGGCGGTGGTGAGCCCCATCGACCGCGCCAGCGCCGGATCAAGCGCGAAGCGGCGCGGCCTGCCTCCGGCCGCGCCCCCCGCTGCACGCACGCGGTGGGCGGCCTGAAGCAGCTTTTCGGCCAGATCGACGCGAATCGCCTGCGGTCCGGCGGCGCGGTAGCCCACCGGTATCTGCTTACCGGCCGGGATGGCGGGGCGCATGGTGTCGGGCGGCGATGCGTGATCCAGCCCCCAGATTCGCGCCAGCGCGCTCCACAAGGCCATGGCAGCGGGCCGGAGCGCGCCCGGGACGAACAGGTCCAGCGCGCCCACGCGGATGCCCAGCCCGCGCAGGGTGGCACGCTGGCGGTCGTCGAGCCGCTCCAGCCCGGCGTCTGCGCGCGCCAGCACCCCGCCGCCTTCCACCAGATGCAGCAGCAGCGCGCGCAGCGCCGGTCCGGACGCGGGATCGCGCCCGGCTTCGGCCAGTTTGCGCAAGGGTTCCAGCGGCTTTTCACCGTGGCGCGCCAGCCAGGCGTCGAGCGCGGTTTCCACCGCCTGCCGCACCGGCGGGGGCAGCCGGTCGAGCGCGGCATCGATGCGGATACGCGGTTCCAGCAGCGCCCGGCCTTTCTCCAGCCGCGCGACGGTGGTGCCGTTCCAGCACAGCGCGCCATCGGCGAGGGTGATTCCCTCTGCCGTTCCGGCATCGCGGACCAGCGCTTGCGCGCGGGTGGCCAGTAGGCCCGGCAAATGGCGCTCCGCCGCCGCCAGCAGCAACTTGCGATCCGCCGCGCGGGCCAGCGGATCGACCACGAAGCGGAAGCCGTCGAGGTGACCGATCGCCTCGTCATCCACCAGAACGGCGCCCGAATCGTCCAGCCGGACGGGCAGAAGCGCGGCGTCGGCGCCGGTCTTGCGCATCAGCAGCGTGGTGCGGCGGTTGACGAAGCGTTCGGTCAGGCGCGCGTGCAGCGCATCGGACAGCCGCGTTTCCACGGCGCGGGCGCGCGCCGCCATCTCGTCGCGCGCCAGCACCCAGTCGGGCCGCTGCGCGATGTAGGACCAGCTGCGGATCGCCGCGATGCGACCCTGCAGCGTGTCGATGTCGCCGGAGGGGTTATCGAGCGCGGCGATCGCCTGCGCCACATAGTCCGCGCCCAGATAGCCGTGGCGCAGATCCTGCCACAGCCGGGCGACGAAGCGGGCATGGGTTTCGGTGCCCTGCTGACGGAAATCGGGCAGCGAACAGGCCGCCCAGAAGCGCTGGACCGAACCGCGCCCGCGCACCGTGGCGGCGGTATCCGGCTCCTCCGCCAGCCGTTTCAGCACGGCCAGGTCGATCGCCTGCGGTGGCGTAGCCAGTTCGGGCCGTGGCGGCGGGCTTTCCAGATCCGCGATCAGCGTGGCCAGTGAATCGAAGCGCGGCTCCGCTTCGCGCCAGAACAGGCGCGTCAGCGGCGGGAACCGGTGTTCCTCGATCGCGAAGACTTCCTCGGGGGTGAATTCGGGATCGTTTCCGCCCGTACCCGCCAGCGTGCCGAAGGTGCCATCGCGCTGGTGGCGGCCGGCGCGGCCCGCGATCTGTGCCATTTCCGCTGTGGTCAGGCGCCGCTGGCGATGGCCGTCGAACTTGGACAGGCCGGCGAAGGCGACGTGGTGGACATCGAGGTTCAGGCCCATGCCGATCGCGTCGGTGGCGACGAGGTAATCGACCTCGCCCGCCTGGTACATCGCCACCTGGGCGTTGCGCGTCTGCGGGCTGAGCGCGCCCATGACCACCGCCGCGCCGCCCCGGAAGCGGCGGAGCATTTCCGCCATGGCATAGACCTGTTCGGCCGAGAAGGCGACGATCGCGCTGCGCGGGGGGATGCGCGAGAGCTTCTTCGCGCCGACATGGCTCAGCGTGGAAAAGCGCGGGCGGCCGATGACTTCGGCTTCGGGCACGAGCGCGCGGACCATTGGTTGCAGCGTGGCCGAGCCCAGTAGCATCGTTTCCTCGCGGCCGCGCGTGTGCAGCAGCCGGTCGGTGAACACGTGCCCGCGCTCCGGATCGGCGGAAAGCTGCGCTTCGTCGAGCGCGACGAAGGCGAGATCGGGGCGCGATGGCATCGCTTCGGCGGTGCAGAGCAGCCAGCGGGCGTTCTTCGGCTCGATCCGCTCCTCGCCGGTGATCAGCGCGACGCGGTCCGCGCCCTTGATCGCACAGACCCGGTCATACACCTCGCGCGCCAGCAGGCGCAGCGGAAAGCCGATCGCGCCGCTGGAATGCGCGCACAGCCGCTCGATTGCGAGATGGGTCTTGCCGGTGTTGGTCGGGCCAAGCACCGCTTTGACCACACCTTCCCCGGCTGTCCCGTGTCGTCTTCCTGGCAGGGGACTGGCCATGCAGGGAATGTGGCGGCGGCCATCACCCCACGCAAGAAGGCGCCGGGAATTTATCCCCGCTGTTTGTCGGGTGCGGAAAGCCCATCCGGGCTTTCCTTACGGCACCGGCCCGCTCCCCCGGCCCAACCACCCATTCAGTGTACCATGTGGGTGGTTGGGCCGGGGGAGCGGGCCGGTGCCGCGCAAACGAATTAGGCCTTAGCCGTCGTAGTCGGCGCCCAGCGACGTATTCCGCACGGGCGCGGCGGCGGTGATGCGCAGCGCTTCGGCCGACTGCGACAGCGAGCCGATTTCATCGACCTCGTCATCATCATCGGGCAGCACGCGCTGGAGCGACTGGATCACGTTTTCCTTGAGCACCGTCGGGCGGACGGTCTCGTCCGCGATTTCGCGCAGGGCAACCACGGGGTTCTTGTCGCGGTCGCGGTCAACGGTCAGCTCGGCGCCGCCCGAGATCGCGCGGGCGCGCTCGGCGGCCAGCAGAACGAGATCGAAACGGTTGGGAACCTTGTCGACGCAATCTTCGACGGTAACGCGCGCCATTCGGGCACTCCGGAATATTGGAAAGGACGGAAAGAGCCGCAGCTAGGCGCGGGGTGTGGAAAAGTCAAGGAAATCGGGACAGCGGGAAATCGGGGCAGCGAGGTCGGGCGGCCCGTCACGCGTCCCTGTCATTCATCGTTGTAGCTGTGGCCGGCCAGCGCGTCGGGGGCGAGATCGCTGAACTTGGTGATGCGCGATTCGAAGCGCAGGCGTACCTTGCCGGTCGAGCCGTGGCGCTGCTTGGCCACGATCAGTTCGGCCAGGCCATAGACGCGCTCCATTTCCGCCTGCCAGGCGGCGTGGGCTTCCTGGATCTTCATGTCGTCGCTGCCCTGCGGCACCTTGGGTTCGCGCGCGGCGACGTAGTAATCCTCGCGGAACACGAACCAGACCATGTCCGCGTCCTGCTCGATCGAGCCCGATTCGCGCAGGTCCGACAGCATCGGCCGCTTGTCGTCGCGCTGTTCGACCGCGCGGCTGAGCTGCGACAGCGCGATCACCGGCACCGAGAGCTCCTTGGCCAGCGTCTTCAGGCCGCGGCTGATTTCCGAGATTTCGTTGACGCGGTTGTCGCTGCGGCCCGATCCCTGCAGGAGCTGGAGGTAATCGACGATGATCAGGCCGACATCGTGCCGGCGCTTCAATCGCCGTGCCCGCGCGCGCAGGCTGCCGATGGTCAGCGCCGGGGTATCGTCGATATAGAGCGGCAGTTCGGCCAGGCGCTGGCTGGCGAACGAAAGCTGCTGGAAATCCTCGCGGCTGATGCGGCCCATGCGCAGCGCTTCGGAACTGATGCCCGATTGTTCGGCCAGGATACGCGTGGCGAGCTGGTCCGCGCTCATTTCCAGGCTGAAGAAGGCGACCGCCGCGCCGACCGAATCCTTGGTGGCGATGCCATCGGCCTGGTCGCGCCGCAGCCGGTCGGCCGAATTGAAGGCGATGTTGGTGACAAGCGAAGTCTTGCCCATGCCCGGGCGGCCGGCAAGGATGATAAGGTCCGAATCGTGCAACCCGCCGATCTTCTCGTTCACCGAGGTCAGGCCGGTGGTCTTGCCCGAGATGTGGCCGCCGGAAAGCAGCGCCTTCTCGATCATTTCCAGCGAGGTGCGCGTGGCCATGCCGAAGCTCTGCGCCTCGTTGCCGGTCTGCGCCCCTTCGGCCACGGCATAGAGCGCGGCTTCGGCGCGTTCGATCTGTTCGAGCGGGGCGACCGAATTGCTGGTGTCGCGCGCGCCTTCCACCAGGTTGCGGCCCACCGCCATCAGTTCGCGCAGCAGCGCCAGGTCATAGACCTGCTCGGCCAGTTCGCGCGGGGCGAGCAGGCCCTGCCCGTCCGCCGTCAGCCGGGCGAGATAGGCGGTGCCGCCCAGTTCCTTCAGCCCTTCGTCGCTTTCGAAATAGGGCTTGAGCGTGACCGGCGTGACCACCGCCTTGCGATCGACCAGCGCCAGGATGCGTTCATAGACGCGGCCGTGGACCGGCGCGAAGAAATGCTCGGGCTTCAGCGGGGTGGGGAGTTCCTCCAGAATCCGGTTGTCGATCAGCACCGCGCCCAGAAACGCGGCTTCCGCCTCGACGTTGGAGGGGAGAGTGCGAATCTCTTCAGGTTCGCGCAGGAGGATCGCTTCGCTTGCCGACATGACACACCAATGGCGCAGGGGGACCGGTCGCCGCAAGACGCGGTGTGGCCCGATTGCCGCCTGAATTTACCCACAGGCTGTGGACTGCGCAAATCTCTTGCCGCGCCTTGCGGCGTCTGCGAAATAGCCTGCCCCATGGCGGACCCGCGCATCTCGCATATCGAGCTCGACGAGGCGACGATCCTCTGGCGCAATGCCGATATCGAGCAGGAACGCCGGATCGCGATCTTCGACCTGATCGAGGAAAACACCTTCCGTCCGATCCGCGCGTTCGAGGCGGGGCATACCGGTCCCTATCGCCTGCGCCTGTCGGTGGAGGACGGGCGGCTGGCGCTGGTCATCGCCGACGAACGGGAAAACCTGCTCGAAACGATCATCCTCGGTCTCGGCCGTTTCCGCCGTCCGATCCGCGACTATTTCGCGATCTGCGATTCCTATTATCAAGCCATCCGCCGGGCGACCGCGCAGGAGATCGAGACGATCGACATGGCCCGGCGCGGCGTTCACAACGATGCGGCCGAAATGCTGCTGGAACGGCTCGACGGCAAGGTGGAGACGGACTTCGCCACGGCCCGCCGGCTCTTTACCTTGATCTGCGTCCTCCATATCAGGGGCTAGGGTCGCGGAATACGGGATTGGGCGCAGGTTCATGGCGAAGGCGAGGAAAACGGCGCTGCGGCGCTGGCTGGCGGCATTGCTGCTGGCGGTGATGATCGCCATCGGCCTGGGCTGGTGGAAGGCGCGCACCTGGATGCCCGATCGCGCGCACTATCCGGTACAAGGCGCCTGGATCGACGAGCATGACGCACCGGTCGACTGGCGCATTCTCCACGCCCGCGGAGCCGACTTCGTCTATCTCACCGCCAGCGAAGGCCCCGGCCGCCGCGATGCCGCGTTCGCTTCGGGGCTGGACGCGGCGCGCGCGCAGGGGATGCAGGTGGGCGCGGTGCATGTCTACGACCTGTGCGCCCCGGCCGATGCCCAGGCGGCCAATTTCGTCACCACCGTGCCGCGCGACGCCAAGCTGCTGCCGCCGGCGGTCGTGCTCGACATCGATTCGCGCAGCTGCCCCGATGCGCCGGGTGAAGCGGCCCTGCAGAGCGAACTGACGACGTTCCTCAACCAGATGGAAATGCACGCGGGCAAGCCGGCGATCCTGATGCTGTCGCGCGGGTTCGAAAGCCGCTATCACCTTGCCGCCATGATCGATCGCAACATCTGGGTCCGCCAGGATTTCCTCGTGCCGGGCTATGCCAAACGGCCGTGGGTGATGTGGACGGCCACGAGCCGGCTGCGCACCGACGCCGCGCCGGGGCCGCTGCGCTGGGTGGCGGTGCAGCCATGACGAATATTTCGCTGCCCGATCTTGGTCCCGATGCGCGCGAGGCGTTGATCGCGGCTGCGCGCACGGCGGTAGACACCGCCTATGCGCCCTATTCGGGCTTTCACGTCGGCGCGGCGCTGCTGTTCGAGGATGGCGCGATCGTGACCGGCGCGAACGTGGAGAACGCCAGCTACGGCCTCTCGCTCTGCGCCGAGACGGTCGCCTGCGCGATCGCCAGCCATGCCGGGCGGCGCGGTGGGCTGGTCGCCGTGGCGGTCATGGGCGGCGCCGGCGGGGCGATCGACGCGGCGATCACGCCGTGCGGGCGCTGCCGGCAGGTGCTCAACGAACTGGCCGCGCTGGGCGGCACCGATCCGCTGGTGCTGTGCGTGGGCACGCGCGAGGTGATCGAGGTGCGGCTCTCGGCGCTCTTGCCGCATGCTTTCGGTCCGGCCAGTTTGGTATAAAGGCAGTTTGGCCTGAACAGGATTATCGGGGAAACAACGTGGCCATTCTTTCCGACAAGTGGATTCGCGACAAGGCGCAGCGCGAGGGCATGATCGAGCCGTTCGTGGAAAGCCAGCGGCGGGAAGGCTGCATCAGCTATGGCCTGTCCTCCTATGGCTACGACGCGCGCGTGGCGGATGAATTCAAGATCTTTACCAACGTCGATTCGGCGGTGGTGGACCCCAAGGACTTTGCGTCCAATTCCTTCGTGGACCGCAAGACCGACGTCTGCGTGATCCCGCCCAACAGCTTCGCGCTGGCCCGCACGGTCGAATATTTCCGCGTGCCGCGCGATGTGCTGGTGATCTGCCTGGGCAAATCGACTTATGCCCGCTGCGGCATCATCGTGAACGTGACTCCGCTGGAGCCAGGCTGGGAAGGCCACGTCACGCTGGAATTCTCCAACACCACGCCGCTCCCCGCCAAAATCTACGCCAACGAGGGCGCGTGCCAGTTCCTGTTCCTGCAGGGCAACGAACCGTGTGAGGTGAGCTATGCCGACCGCGCCGGCAAATACATGGGCCAGCGCGGGGTGACCCTGCCCCGGCTGTAATCTCCGCACTTGCAATCGCTGCTGCAACTGCCCTGTTGCTTTCCGGAACGGGGCCGATCACCATCCCGCCCATAACGAACCAAAAAGGGGATGGGATGATGGGTGCCAGGGCGGATCGGCCGTTCGACATCGTGGTCTATGGCGCGACCGGGTTTACCGGGCGGCTCGTGGCGCAGTACCTCGCGCGGGCCTATGGACAGGAAGGGCCGCGCTGGGCGATGGCCGGGCGCAGTGCCAGCAAGCTGGCCGAGGTGCGCGATGCGATCGACGCGCCGATCAACACGCCGCTGATCGTGGCCGATGCCGGCGATCCCGCCAGCCTCACGGCCATGGCGGAACAGACGCGCGTGGTGGTGACGACGGTCGGCCCCTACCAGCTCTATGGCGAACCGGTGCTGTCCGCCTGCATCGCGGCGGGAACCGACTATGCCGACTTGTGCGGCGAGCCGGTGTGGATGCGCCAGATGGTGGACAAGTACGACGCGGAAGCGAAGCGCACCGGCGCGCGGGTGAGCTTCTCCTCGGGCTTCGATTCGATCCCGTTCGATCTGGGCGTGCTGATGCTGCAAAAGGAGGCCGTGGCCCGCTTCGGGGCGCCCGCGCCGCGCGTGAAAGGCCGGGTCCGGGGGATGAAGGGCGGCGCTTCGGGCGGAACCGCGGCCAGCCTCAAGGCCACGCTCGCCACGCTGGGCCAGCATCCCGAACTGATTCCCTGGATGACCAGCGCCTTCGGCCTGACGCCGGGTTTCGAAGGGCCGCCGCAGCCCGCTGGCGACAAGCCGCAATACGATAAGACGCTGGGATCGTGGGAAGCGCCATTCATCATGGCGACGATCAACACCAAGAACGTCCACCGCACCAACCGGTTACTCGGGCACCCCTATGGCCAGGACTTCGTCTATGACGAAATGATCCTGACCGGCCCCGGCGACCAGGGGAAGGCCGTGGCCGAGCACATCGCCACCACGCCGATGATCGGCCGGCCCGATGATCCGCAGCCGGGCGAAGGTCCGTCGCAGGAAGAACGCGAAAACGGCTTCTACGACGTGCTGTTCGTGGGCGAGATGCCCGACGGGCGGACGATCCGTTATGGAGTCAAGGGGCGCTACGATCCGGGTTATGGCTCCACCAGCCGGATGCTGGCCGAAACCGGTATCGCGCTGCTGTCCTGCGCGGCGGAAGGCGGGATCGCCACGCCGGGCGCGCTGCTGGGCGAAGCACTGGTGGCGCGGTTGCGCGCGCACGCCGAGATCGCCTTCGCGGTGGAGGACTGAACGATACTGGCGATCAAGCCCGCCGTCCGCTGTTGAGGGGGATCGCGGACGGCGGGCTCTCGCGCCGCGTCATGCGGCGGAGGCTTCCTCGTAGGCCTGGGCTTCGGCCGCGATCAGGATGTCGGCCAGCATCCAGTAGGCTTCGCCCCAGGCGGCCAGGACTTCGTCGGTGGCCACATCCGCGCCCACCACGTCGCGGATCGCCGGCAGCAGGGCTTCGGCCACCAGCGGATAGTGTTCCGCCTTGACGCCGGTTTCGACGTGCCTGGCCACCATGCGCTGCACGGCCGGGCCAAGGTTGCCCAGCTTGTCGATGTTCCGGGCATAGGCAAGGATCGCCCCGGCCAGCCGGCGCGGCTGTTCGCCGCTGTCCTGCGCGGCCTGGTCGAACATCGCGGCGACTTCCGCATTGCGGAACAGCCGCGCGTACATCGCGGTGGTGATGGCAAGGCCGTGCTTTTCGATGACGGGGGCCGTGGCCTTGACGATGGCCTTGGCCTGTTCGGAAGCGGTGCGCATGGCGGGATCTCCTTAAAACAAGTATTACAAATACCGGTATTGGAAATGCTTGATTCGGGCAAGCGAAAATCCGACATGATCGAACGATGCAACTGACCCAGCATACGGATTTCGGCCTGCGCCTGCTGATCGTGCTTGCCCGGCGAGAAGGCGAAGCCGTTTCGGTTCCGGCCTTTGCCGCCGAACAGGGGCTTTCGCCCCACCATGTCGCCAAGGTCGCGCAGGCGCTGGTCCACGAAGGCTTTGCCCGCAGCCTGCGCGGGCGCGGCGGCGGCATCGCGCTGGCGCGCCCGGCGGACGGGATCAACGTGGGCGCGGTGGTGCGCGCGCTGGAACGGGGCATGAAGCTGGCCGATTGCGCCCGCTGCGCGCTGCGCGCCGATTGCACGCTGAGCGGCGTTCTGGCCGAAGCGCTGGAGGCCTTCCTCGCGGTGCTCGACCGCTATTCGCTGGCGGACATCGCCCGCCCGGGCGCTCCGGCTTTCGCGCCTTGGAGCGTGGCGGAGCCTGCCGCGCGCCCCTGTGGTTAGAGGCTTGCGGCCAGGGGCCTGCTTTCAGGGCTTCTTCAGCGCGGCAATGCAGGCGGCGCGGTCGACATCGCGGCCATCGCCGCGCCGCGCGTCAACATAGGTCGCGGTCTGCCGCCCGCCTTGCGCGGGGGGATAGAGGAAGACGTCGAGAATGCAGGCCGATCCCGACCATTGCAGTTTGCGCGCGTCTTCCTCGCGAATGTCGAGCCGGGGCGGCCCGAACAGGCGCGATAGCTGCTGCGCGTCGGCGCCGATCACCGATTCGAGGCCGGGCGCGGTCTGGATCTGCGCGGCGGGGCGCGGCGGCGGGTGGCCGACGCTGCGGATGGTCGCGGCCTTGCCGGCCCCGCTGGTCTGCACGCCGGTTCCGCCGCCGCAGGCCGCGAGCAGCAGGGTCATCACAAGCACGGCCTGATTACGGCGCATCGGAAACTCCGCCAACATTGGAAACTTCGGCATGGCGGCGCAGCACCAGATGTGTCGCCGTCGCCGCGCCGATCACCGGCGCGACAAGGTTGATGAAAGGCACGGCCAGCAATCCGGCCACCGTCCCGCCCAGCAGCAGCCGCTGCCACGCGGGCGGCGCGGCGGCTGGCGTTCCCGCGGCGTCGCGGTGGCGCAGCCGGACCATCTCGGTCAGCTCCCGCCCCAGCAGCACGGCATTTACCAGAAAGAACACCAGCGCCGGGCCAAGGCCGGTGACCAGCAGCACCACGGCCACCGGCAGCGCGGCCAGGTTCCACAGCACCGACCGCACCAGCCCGCGCAGCGCCTGCCGCGCCTCGGCACGCCAGCCCAGCGGCCGCGCCGTGGCGGCGAACGCGGGGTAATGGCGCGCTTCCACGGCGGCGACGACCTCGTCCGCGAAGAACTGGACCACCGCGATCGCCACCAGCCGGAACAGCAGCCAGACGCCGATCAGCACGATCACGCCCGCGATCAGCACGCGCAGGGTCTGCGCGCCGCTGGCCAGATCGTCGCGCAGGCCCGATGCGATGAACGCCGTGTCGAGGCCCCACCAGCCCAGCGCGCCCAGCACCACGAACAGGGCGAGCGTGACAAGCGCGCTTTTCCCCAGCACCCGCAGGATGCGCCGGTCGGCAAGCTGGCCCAAGGAAAGCCCCAAAGCGGAAAGCATGGATGCCGGATCGCCCGGCGGCGCGCGGCTGTCAACCGGGAGACGGAACCGCTCGTCCGCCGTGGTCGCCGGGTCAGCGCACTTGCGGCGCGGCAAACAGCCCGCTAGGGCCGCGCCGCCTGCCGTTCCCCGATCGGCCCCTCATTCATGGAGCTTGCGGATGACCGCTCCCGCTACCGACGTTATCGCCATCGGCAATGCCATCGTCGATGTCATGGCCCCCGCGCAGGATGCGGATATCGCGCGGCTGGGCCTCGCCAAGGGCGGGATGACGCTGGTCGATGCCGATCGCGCGCGCGAACTCTATGACGCGATGGGGCCGGCGCGCGAGATTTCGGGCGGTTCGGCGGCGAACACGCTGGCCGGGCTGGCGGCGCTGGGCGCGACGTGCGGCTTCATCGGCCAGGTGGCGCAGGACCAGCTGGGCGAGGTGTTCGCGCACGACATCCGCGCCGGCGGGATCGCCTTCGCCACGCCCGCGCGCGAAAGCGAGCCGCCGACCGCGCGCTGCCTGATCTTCGTGACGCCCGATGGCCAGCGCACGATGAACACGTTCCTTGGCGCGTCGCAGTTCCTGCCCGCCGAAGCGCTGGACGAAACGGTGATCGCCGATGCCGCGGTGCTCTATCTCGAAGGCTATCTGTGGGACCCGGAAGAGCCGCGCAAGGCCATGCGCCGCGCCATCGCCGCCGCGCGCACGGCCGGGCGCAAGGTGGCCTTCACGCTGTCCGACGCGTTCGTGATCGCGCGCCATGGCGACGATTTCCGCGCGCTGATCGAAGCGGGCCAGATCGACATCCTCTTCGCCAACGAACACGAGCTGGCGGCGCTGACCGGCATCGCGGATTTCCACGAAGGCATCGCTTCGCTCGCGGCGAAGGTGCCGACCGTGGTGGTCACGCGCAGCGAACAGGGCGCGCACGCGGTGAGTGGTGGCGAGCAGGCCCATGTTCCCGCCGAACCGATCGAGCAGGTCGTGGACACTACCGGCGCGGGCGACCTGTTCGCCGCCGGCTTCCTGTTCGGCCACGTGCGCGGGCGCTCGCTGGAGGATTGCCTGCGGCTGGGCGCGATCTGCGCCGCCGAAGTGATCTCGCACTACGGTGCGCGGCCCGAAGCGGACCTCAAGGCACTGGTCGCGGCGCGGATGGGCTGAATAGCCGGGCTATTCGCTCGGCCGGGTATAGCGGCCGCGCCCGAAGGCTTCGGGAAGCAGCGCCTTCCCGTCGATTCGCAGGCGCAGCGTGGTGAAAGCGGGCGGGATCACCTGGCGCGCGTCGAGCGCGATGCGGATCACGCCCTGTTCGGTCGGGGGCAGGGGCAGGCTCGCGGCGCGGCCCTCGGCAAACCCGGCGGAAAGGTCCAGCCGGATCGCGCGCGACCCCGCCTTGCGCGGCAGAAAGGCCCATCCCCGGCGTGTTGCGGCCTTCGCCACGGCGCCGTCCGCGTAAGTCAGCGTGGCCGTTACCCTGCTCACGCCCATGCGCTCGCCGTTCTGCTCGGCAAAGACCGCGATGCCGATGCCGCCCTGCCAGCGATCGGGCGGCAGGGTGGTCGCATCGGCGGGTTCGGCCGGCGCGTCTGATGGTGCGCAGCCGGGCAAGCGGGTGGGGGCGGGCGTCGGATCGGCCATGGGCGGAGACGCTTCGACCGGGGCGGTAGCGGGGGCGTCATCGACAAGCGGGGCCACCACCGCCGTCACCGCCTCCGCCGCGCTGCCGCACCGTTCCTCCCACGCGGCCGTGGCATCGTCGTGCTGGCGGCCAAGCAGGCGGCTTTCCGCGTCGGCATCCCAGGCGTCCACGCCGGCGAGCGCGAACAGCGGGGCGGACCGGTCCGGCTGGCTGGCGGTCAGCACCACGGCATCGCCATCGCGAAGCCAGGTGCCCTCTGCGCTCTGATCCACCGCGCCATAGGATATGTACCACGCAAACGTGCCATCGGGCCGCAGCAGCAGCTCCGAACCTGTCTCCATGACGCCAGACAGGTAGTAGTGCCCGACAAACGCGGCATCGGCCGTGGCGGCGTGCGCGCCAGCCGCCAGCGTCGATACCGGCAGGATCAGCGCTGCGAGAAGCGCGTCAGCCTTGCGCATTCCCCTCCCCGCTCTGGCGTTCAATCTCGCGCGCGATTTCCTTGCCGCCGATATCGCGACGGCAGAAGCCGTCGGGAAAGACCACGCGATCCACTGCCGCGTAGGCCGCATCGCGCGCCGCGCGCACCGAAGGCCCCCGCGCGGTGACGTTGAGCACGCGCCCGCCATTCGCCACCAGCGCGCCATCGGGGTTCAACGCGGTGCCGGCATGGAACACGCGCGCGCCATCGGCCTCGGCTTGCGCCAGCCCGTCGATCGTACCGCCCTTCTTCGGCGTGCCCGGATAGCCCGCGGCGGCCATCACCACCGTCATCGCCACGTCGGCGGAAAAGCGCGGCGGTTCCAGCGCGGCCAGCCGGCTGTCGGCGCAGGCGGACAGCAGATCGACCAGATCGGTTTCCAGCCGCATCATCAGCACCTGGCATTCCGGATCGCCGAAGCGGCAGTTGTATTCGATCAGCTTCGGCCCCTGCTTGGTCAGCATCAGCCCGGCGTAGAGCACGCCCGAATAGGGCATGCCCTCGTCCGCCATGGCCTTGACCGTGGGCGCGATGATCTCGGTCAGCGCCTGCGCTTCCAGCGCCGGGGTCAGCACCCGCGCCGGGCTGTAAGCGCCCATGCCGCCGGTGTTGGGGCCGGTATCGCCATCGCCCACGCGCTTGTGGTCCTGCGCCGAGCCGAAGGGAACGATCGTGGCGCCGTCGGTCAGCGCGAAGAAGCTGGCCTCCTCGCCCTCCAGGAATTCCTCGATCACCACTTCGGCGCCGGCCTCGCCGAAGCCGCCGTCGAACATGTCGGCGATCGCCGCTTCGGCATCCGCCACGGATTCGGCAATGACCACGCCCTTGCCGGCGGCCAGGCCATCGGCCTTGATCACCACCGGCACGGAGAAACGGGCCAGCGCCGCCAGCGCATCCTCGCGCGATCCGGCGCGGACGTATCCCGCCGTGGGGATGTTGGCGCGCGTGCAGAGATCCTTGGTGAAGCCCTTCGATCCTTCGAGCTGCGCCGCCGCCTTGCTCGGGCCGAAGACGGAGAAGCCGGCGCCGCGCAGGCTGTCGGCCAGGCCATCGACCAGCGGCGCTTCGGGGCCGACCACGACCAGGCCGATGTCCCGCGCCTCGCAAAAGGCGATCACGGCCGCGTGATCGGTCAGGTCGAGCGCGGCCAGTTCGGCGTATTCGGCGATGCCGGGATTGCCCGGCGCCGCATAGAGCTTGCCCAGACGCGGCGATTGGGCCAGTTTCCACGCGAGCGCATGTTCGCGACCACCCCCACCCAGCAGCAGGATATTCATGGCTTTCCCTTCTTCGCCTCATGACGCCGATCCGTCCGGCGGGCTGTTAGCGAGGGAAACGCCGGGCGACAACGCCGCCGCGCTTTCGGTGTCCGAGATTTCCGCGCAATTGAAGCGCACGGTGGAGGACCGCTTCGGCTTCGTGCGCGTGCGCGGCGAGCTTTCGGGGGTGAAGCGCGCGGCATCGGGCCACCTCTATTGTGCCCTGAAGGACGAGAACGCGCGGCTCGACGGCGTGATGTGGCGCGGCAACGCGCAGCGGCTGTCGTTCCTGCCCGAAGACGGCGTGGAAGTGATCGCCACCGGCAAGCTGACGACCTATCCGGGCCGGTCGAACTACCAGATCGTGATCGACCGGATGGAGATTGCCGGCGAAGGCGCGTTGCTGGCGCTGCTGGCGAAGCTCAAGGCGCGGCTGGAAGCGGAAGGGCTGTTCGATCCGCGCCGCAAGCGGCCCCTGCCCTATCTGCCGCGTGTGATCGGCGTGGTGACCTCGCCCACCGGCGCGGTGATCCGCGACATCCTCCACCGCCTGCGCGATCGTTTCCCCAGCCGCGTCGTGGTCTGGCCGGTGCTGGTGCAGGGGCAGGGCGCGGCGCAGCAGGTCGCGGCGGCGGTGCGCGGCTTTTCGGCGCTGGAGCCGGGCGGGCCGGTGCCGCGCCCCGATCTGGTGATCGTCGCGCGCGGGGGCGGCTCGATCGAGGATCTGTGGAGCTTCAACGAGGAAGAGGTGGTGCGCGCCATCGCCGGCTCGACCATCCCCGTCATCAGCGCGGTGGGGCACGAGACGGATACCACGCTGGCCGATTTTGCGGCCGACCTGCGCGCGCCCACGCCCACCGCCGCCGCCGAGCTGGCGGTGCCGGTGCATGGCGAGCTGGCCGCGCTCATCGCCGATCTCGACGCGCGGCGGCGGCGCGCCACGGTGCGCCTGCTCGCCCATGCGCGCGAACGGCTGGAACAGCGCGGCGGGCGCCTGCCGCCGCCGCAGGGGCTGTTGCAGGGGCAGGCGCAGCGGCTCGACGATCTGGGCGAGCGCCTGCGCCGCGCGCTGGGGCACCGCACCGAACTGGCGGGGGCCGCGCTTGCCCGTCACGCCGGGGCCTTGCGCCCCGCGTTGCTCACCCGCCGGCTCGATCGCGAGCGCGAACGGCTGGCCGTGCTCCGCTTCGCGCCGGAACGCCTGCTGCATCGGATCGAGGTGGCGAGCGGCCGCGTCGACGCGCTGGAGCGGCTGCGGCTCCAGCTGGACCCGAAAGCGCCGCTGCGCCGTGGCTATGTGCTGGTGACGGACGCGGCCGGCCACCTCGTCAAGACGCGCGCGGCGGCGGCGGGCGAGCCCGTGCTGCGCTTGCAATTCGTGGACGGCGTGCTGGATGTGGCGACGGGCGACGGGCCTGCCGCTCCGCCGTCTCCGGCGCCGCAGTCCCCTCCCGCCGGACGGGCTGCCGCACGGGCGCGCCCGGCCACCGACACGGGCAACCAGCCCAAATTGCTTTGACGGCGGCATGGGGGTAGGATCATGGCCATGCTGATGTCACCTTCCGGACGCGCCGCGCGCCTGCACTTCCTGCCCAACGGTTTCCGCCAGCTTTCGGCTGGCGATCATGTGGTCTGCGCCGTCAGCGGCGAACAGATCCCGCTCGACGTGCTGCGCTACTGGAGCGTCGAGCGCCAGGAAGCCTATGCCACGCCCGAAATCGCCACGCGCCGCTTGCTGGGCGAGGGCTGAGACGGCGCATCCAATGCGGCGTTTGCGGGTAATGGCGCGGGCAATCGCGCGGCTGCGCGCGCTGGCTGGCGTGGGTACGCTTGGTGCGCTTGCGGTCTGCGGGGGTGCCGACGCGCAGGATCGCGCATCCCTCCTCCCCGCGACTTCCGCCGTTCCTCCTCCGGCTTCGGTCGGACCGGCCAGGTCCGCCGCGAACAGTCTCATGCTCAACGGCTTCACGCTGGCCGGCGAACTGACGCAGGGCGGCTGGCTGCGGGGCAGCGTTCCACGTGGAACGCGCGCGCTCACGCTGGACGGGCAGCCGCTGGCCTTCTCGCCGGACGGCCGCTTTCTGGCGGCGTTCGATCGCGATGCCGGCGCATCCGCTGTTCTTTCGGCGACGCTGGCGGATGGCCGGCAGGTTTCCGCGCCTCTGGCAATCGCGCCGCGCGCCTGGCAGATCGAGCATGTCGCGGTGGGCAAGCGGCCCGGCGCCGCGCCCAGCGCCGAGTTCGAGCGTCGTCGGCCGCTGGAGCTGGCGCAGATCAACACCGCGCGCGCGATGGACACGGGCGCGCAAGGGTGGACGCAGGATTTCATCTGGCCGGTGCGCGGGCGGATTTCCGGGCGGTTCGGCTCGCAGCGCATCTATCGCGGAGAACCGGGCGCCTACCATTCCGGATTGGACATCGCGCCGGGCGGCGGCGTGCCCTTTGTCGCCCCGGCCGATGGCGTGGTGATTCTCGCGGCGCAGGCGCCGTTCACGCTGGAAGGCAACCTGCTGATGATCGATCACGGCATGGGCCTCAACAGCGCCTTCCTCCACAGCGCCCGTCTGCTGGTGAAACAGGGCGACGTGGTGCGTCAGGGACAGGTGCTAGGCCTCGTCGGCATGACCGGCCGCGCCACGGGGCCGCACCTTCACTGGAGCATCAAGTGGAAGGACCGCCGGCTCGATCCGCTGCTGTTCGTGGCGGGGGGCGGCGCGCGCTGATCCTCGGGGACTACTGGACCCGGCGCATCCGGATACCCGGCTGGCCATTCACGCTGACAAAGAAGCTGCCGAGCGCACCTTTCAGAATGTAGGCTTTCTGACCGGCACGGGGGGAAATGGCGAAGTTGCGGGTGTCGGTCTGTTCCCAGGCCCCGCCTTCGACGAAGGCGATTCTGAGAACGCCACCGCGCCCATAGCTGACCGAAGAGACTTCCGTATCGATGCGCTTGAGTTCGTCTTCAGGCGAATCAGCGCTGCCACCAAGTCCGAACAACCGCCCCACCGGCGCCGTGAAACCGAAAAGGCCTCGCTTGGCCTCCTGGATCGCGTTCTTGTCGGCGACCACGATTTCCTTGGTCTGTTCCGCCTGCTGCAGAATCGCGACCTGCCGGTCAAAGCAGGCGAGCCTGTTCGCGCTGTCCTCTATCGTGCGGCAGTCCATCAATTGCTGGAAAGCTGCCGGTTTCGCACTTTCGGAGGGCTTTCCGTCGCGGGCCGTGACGGGCGAAATCGGACAAGCGAAAAGCGCGACCGTGGCCGCTGCCAGGGCGAGCCTTGATGAAAGCGGCATGGATTGCAAACCCCGATCCGTGGAGCGCCCACCGTGAAGCGCACGGCTGCGTTGTGCAATCATATTATCATAAGATACTGATATATAACAATATATGCTGTGAGGGGGTGTTGCAGAATGGTTACATCGGGTACAGATTTGAAACACTGAACGGCCACTTGGCTTTACTTCGCCATGCCTGTTGCGCCACGCATGCACCATCTGGCCGTGAATTTGGGCGATCACTGTGGGGATACGCTCGGGGTACCGGCTTTGAAACGCGACGGACGTGATCGACGTTCCGTCAACCTTGTTTAAGGGGCTGAACCGAATGAAAACATTTTCGATGCTGAAGGCCGGCGTTGCGCCGACCGCCTTGAGCCTTGCGCTTGTGGCCGCGCCGGCGCTGGCGCAGGACGTCGCAGCTGGCACTCCGCAAGCCGGAGCGGATGATACGGCGGCTGCCCAGCCGATCGTCGTCACCGGTTCGCGCATTGCTTCGCCCAACCTCACCTCCGTCGCGCCGATCACGGCGGTTTCGCAGGATGAATTCAAGGCGCTCGGCACGACCAAGACCGAAGACCTGCTGAACTCGCTGCCGCAGGTGTTCGCTTCGCAGTCGTCGACTCTCTCGAACGGCGCCACCGGCACCGCCACGGTCGACCTTCGCGGCCTCGGGCCGTCGCGCACCCTGGTGCTGGTGAACGGCCGCCGCCTCATGCCGGGCGATCCGAACGCGCGCAGCTCGGCCGCCGACCTTAACAACATTCCGTCGTCGCTGGTGAAGCGCGTCGACGTGCTGACCGGCGGTGCTTCGTCCACCTACGGTGCCGATGCTGTTTCGGGCGTCGTCAACTTCATCATCGATACGGATTTCGAAGGCTTCCGCGTCGACACGAACTACGGCCTCTACCAGCACAGCAACGGCAACCAGCTGATCTCGCCGCTGCTGGGCGCCCGCAACTTCCCTGATCCCAAGGGCAATGCGGCCGATGGCCAGCAATTCGACGCGACGGTTTCCTTCGGCACCAAGTTCGGTGACGATCAGGGCCACATGACGGCCTACTTCGGCTACCGCAAGGTCAACCCCGTTCTCCAGGCCAACCGCGACTACAGCGCGTGCACCATTCAGAACACCGGTGCGCGCCTGACCAACCCGACGCGTCTGAATCCAGCTGCGCCCCTGCAGTGCGGCGGTTCGGCAACCTCGAACAACGCGATTCTTTTCGCCGACACGGGCAGCGGCCTGACCTCGACCCTGGCGTCGCTGGGCAACGGCACGGTCACGCCGGGCGCTGCCAACCGGTACAACTTCGCGCCGCTGAACTACTTCCAGCGCCCTGACGAGCGTTACACGGCCGGCGTCTTCGCCGACTACGAAATCAACCAGTCGATTCATCCGTACATGGAATTCATGTTCATGAACGACCGCACCGTGGCGCAGATCGCGCCGTCGGGCGATTTCGGCAACACCCTGACGATCAACTGCGACAACCCGCTGATGAGCGCGCAGCAGCGTTCTGTCATCTGCGCGCAGGACAACCTGATCGTTGGCAACGTCGGCACCTATCCGCTGACCGCGACCAGCTATCAGTCGGTGTACGGCACCACGCCTCCCGGAGCGGTCAACTATATCGATCCGACCACGGGCGCGACCTACAACAAGGGATTCTTCCAGCTTCTGCGTCGTAACGTCGAAGGCGGTCCGCGCATCAACGACCTGACCCACACGTCGTTCCGTGGCGTCATCGGCACCAAGGGTGATCTTGGCGAAGCGTGGTCCTATGACGTGTACTACCAGTACGGTCGCACCAACTATACGCAGGTCTACAGCAACGAGTTCTCGACCTCGCGTCTCGTCAGCGCACTTGACGCGGTTGCCGGGCCTGGCGGTACGGCGGTCTGCCGTGCGGCGCAGACTGGCGCCGATCCGAACTGCGTCCCCTACAACGTGTTCTCGGGCACGCCGTCGGCCGCGTCGATCAACTACGTCAGCTCCACCGGCTTCCAGTCGGGCTACACGTCCGAACAGGTTGCCAGCGGCTATATCTCGGGCGATCTTGGCAAGTACAACATCAAGGCGCCGTGGGCTTCGCAGGGTGTGAGCATCGTTCTCGGTGCCGAATACCGCAAGGAATCGTTGGATCTGAAGACCGACAACGCCTTCAGCACCGGCGATCTCACCGGTCAGGGCGCGCCGACGCTGCCGGTTTCGGGTTCCTACAAGGTGTCCGAGTTCTTCACCGAAGCGGAAGTTCCGCTGGTTCAGGACAGCTTCTTCTACAACTTGAGCCTGAGCGCCGGTTACCGTTATTCGCACTACTCGGTGTCGAACGGGAACAAGTACAACACCAACACCTACAAGTTTGGTGTCGACTTCGCACCGATTTCGGACATTCGCTTCCGTGGCGCCTACAACCGCGCGGTTCGCGCTCCGAACATCCAGGAGCTGTTCGGTCCGCAGATCGTGGCGCTTGACGGCGTGACCGATCCTTGCGCGGGCAAGGTGCTGACCGCTGCCGACGTGGGTTGCCTTCTGCAGGGCCTGCGCGTTGGCCAGCGCGTCACCGCCAACCCGGCGGCGCAGTACAACGGCTTCATCGGCGGCAACCCGAACCTGCGTCCGGAAATCGCCACCACGAAGACGGCCGGTGTGGTCATTCAGCCGCACTGGGTGCGCAACCTTTCGCTGAGCGTCGATTACTATGACATCAAGGTGAAGGACGCGATCCAGGGCTTCGGTTCGGACGCCATCCTGGCTTCGTGCGTCAACGACGTGAACGCGTTTGCTTGCGGCCTTATCCACCGCAACGCCGCGGGTTCGCTGTGGCTGACCTCGGACGGCTTCGTCCAGAACCTGCCGACCAACATCGGTGGCGTTCAGACCAAGGGCTGGGACTTCAACTTCAACTACGCGCTTGAAGTGGGCAAGATGGGTCGCGTTTCGGCCAGCCTCGTGGGCACCGCGCTGACGAGCTACAAGGTCGATAACGGGCTCACCGCGCTGTATGATTGCGCGGGCTACTATGGACCGACCTGCGGCGTGCCGCAGCCCAAGTGGCGCCACAAGGCGCGCCTCACCTGGGCGATGCCGAACGGCATCACGCTGTCGGGCCAGTGGCGCTTCTACGGCGGCGTCGACGTCGAGTACAAGAACCCGAGCGCGTCGTTGAACAGCAACTACTACAACTTCAACTCGCATATCGGTTCGCAGAGCTACTTCGATCTGTCGCTCACCGCCCGTATCGGCAACCACTACACGTGGCGCCTGGGTGCGACGAACCTGTTCGACAAGGAGCCGCCGCTGGTTACCTCGGGCTCGGGTGCGTTCGGCGCCAGCGCCTGCAGCGGTACGTACTGCAACGGCAACACCTATCCGGGCGTGTACGACTCGCTCGGACGCTACATCTACACCGGCATCACGCTGGACTTCTGATCGGTTTCCGATCCGAATGATGAGGGTGGCGGCTTCCATCGGGAAGCCGCCACCTTTTTTACGTTTATGGACAGCGTGTCCTGAAGACGGCAGGATTTGATTGATGGCAGTTTCCGCTTCGCCCCAGACATTGCAGCAGATCGCGGCGCACGCGCGGGCGGGGCGCCTCGATGCCGCGGCTACGCTGGCGGCATCCGCGTGGGTTGCCCATGCGGGAGACCCGGTTCTGGCGGGATTGGCCGGCGCCGTCGAAATGCACCGTGGCCAATATGCACGGGCGGCGGACTATCTGACCGCGGCGTTGCGCGCGCGGCCGGATGATATCGCGGCACGCGCAAACCTTGCGGAATGCCTTTTCCGTACCGGCCGGACCGCGGAAACGCTGCAGTTGTGCGATGCTCAATCCGCGCGGGCCGATCGCTCGCTGCGGCTTGCGCGTCTGGGTGGCGCGCTTGCCCAGGAAGCCGGCGATGCGCCGCGCGCGATCGAGCTGTACAGGATCGTCGTCGCCGAACAGCCCGAAGACTGGAGCACCTGGAACAACCTCGGCAATGCGCTGTCCGACGTCGGTGATCATCACGCGGCGACGGCGGCGTTGAAAAAGGCGCTGGCTCTTGCGCCGGATTCCCAGCCGATACGGGTAAACCTGGGCAATTCGTTGATGGAGGTGGGCGAGGTCAACGAGGCTGAAACCCTGTTGCGGGATGCCGCGCTGGCGGTGCCTGAGGATCCCGCGCCGCTGCTGGCGCTGCACGGCCTCTATCGGCGCGCCGGATATGACACCGCCGCGTTCGAGGCCTTGCGCGATGCCGCCGGTCGTGCGCCGCAGGATGCGGCGCTGCAAAGCGAATTCGGGCTGGAGGCCGCCCGGATCAATCGCTACGAGGATGCGGAACGCGCCTACGAAACGTCCATAGCGATCGATAACGGACACGCCCCGGCTTATGTAGGGCTTGCCTCGGTATACGAGCGCGTCAATCGCGAGGCCGATCTGGAACCGCTACGCGCGCGCGCGATCGCGGTGGGGATCGACGGTCCGCCCATCGATTTCATCGACGCGCTGCGCCTGAAGCGCGCGGGCCGCAACGACGATGCGCTGGTTGCGCTGGAGCGCGCCGGCGATGTCGTTTCCGGTGCCTGGCGCGAGCATTTGCGCGGGCTGATGCTGGACCGCCTGGGCCGTTATGACGAGGCGTTCGAGGCGTTCGAGGCAATGAACGCCTTCTGGCGCGACGATCCCAGCGATCCCACCGGCCGTGCGGCGAAATACCGCGGCGGCGTTGCCGCCAACACGGCGATCGTGACGGCGGATTGGGTCCGCACCTGGACGCCGTTCGATCCCGAGCCCGGTGATTATCCCGCGCCGATCTTCCTTGGCGGATTCCCGCGTTCCGGCACCACGCTGCTTGATACGATGCTGATGACCGACCCCACGACAGTGGTGCTGGAAGAGCAGCCCTTCATTGTGGAAATCGAGCAGGAACTGGGCGGGCTTGCCGGTATGGCGCAGGCGGACGCCGCGGTACTGGCGGCGGCGCGCGCGCGCTACTTCGAACGCGTTGCCGCGCATACCAGGCTGACGCCGGGCATGGTCATCGTCGACAAGCAGCCGCTCCATACCAATCAGGCGGCGGCGATCCACCGGCTTTTTCCCGAGGCGCGGTTCGTGCTTGCAATGCGCCACCCGTGCGATGTGCTGTTGAGCTGCTTCCTCACGAACTTCCGAACCAACAACGCGATGTCGAGCTTTCTCGATCTGCGGGATGCCGCCAGCCTCTATGACCTCACCTTCTCGCACTGGGAAAGGACGCTTGCGCTGTTCGACCTGCCTGTGCGGACGGTGGTTTACGAACGGCTGGTAGAGGATACGGCGCGCGAACTGCGTCCGCTGTTCGACTGGCTGGGCCTGGCCTGGCCGGAAGAGGGGCTCGACCACCGCGAGGCCGCGCGCGCGCGGGGCATGGTGTCGACCGCCAGTTATGCGCAAGTGGTCGAACCGGTGTACCAGCGCTCAGCGGGGCGCTGGAAGCGTTACGAGCGGCATCTGGCTCCGATCTTCGATACGATCCGGCCGTGGGTCGACCGGTTCGGCTATTCGCTGGACGACGGGCGCGTTCCCGAATGGCCGGCCTCGGCGGAGACGGCATCCGCATGATGCCTGCTGCGCCGGACCCCGGGCTTCTGGCGCAAGCCGATGCGCTTGTCCGGCAGGGCGATCTGCCTGGCGGGGCCGGCGTGCTGGAGCAAGCGTTGTCCGGTGGCGGGGGGGCACCAGCGCATTGGCTGCAACTGGCCGGTTTGCGCCGGGCCATGCGTCAGCCGCGCCGTGCGCTGGACGCCGTCCAGCAGGCGCTGGCGCTCGCGCCCCTGGATTTCTTGGCGCTGGTCCTGCGCGCCAGCCTGCTGGAGCAAATGGGCGATGACCACTGCGGGCAGGCCTGGGACGAAGCCTTGGCCCAGCGCCCCTCCGGCGATCTGGGAGCGACTCTGACGCCGGTCGTCACGGCCGGGGAAAAGGTCCGCGACGCATGGCTGAGGCAGCGCGAAGACATGATGCGCAACGCCATCCGGGCGCAAGAGACCGCCGCCGACGGCGATACCCTTTGGCGGATGAACCGGTTTCGCGACAACATCCTGCACAAGACGAAGGTGTTCCACAGCGAACCGACCCATTTCCATTATCCCGGGCTTGTGGAGCGGGAGTTTCATCCGCGCGAACATTTTCCATGGCTTTCGGATCTGGAAGCGGCAACGGACGCAATCCGCGAGGAAATGCGGGCGACGATGGCATCGGAACGGTCCGAACTGCTGCCTTACATCCAGTATCAGGACCATGAAGCGCTGGCGCAATGGCGGCCCCTGAACCGGAACAGGGACTGGACGGCTATCCATCTGTTGCGCCAGGGACAGGCTGTCGCGCAAAACGCCGTCCAATGCCCCGTGACGATGGAACTGCTGGGGCGCCTGCCGCAGCCGGACATCGCCGGCGCTTCTCCCAACGCGATGTTTTCGTTGCTGGCGCCCAACACGGCCATTCCCCCGCATGTGGGCGTGAACAATGCGCGCCTCGTCTGCCATCTGCCGCTGGTCGTGCCGGACGGTTGCTGGTTCCGCGTGGGTGCGGAAACGCGGTTCTGGCGCGAAGGCGAAGCCTTCGTCTTCGACGACACGATCGAGCATGAAGCGATGAATCCGTCGGATCGGCTGCGCGTCGTGCTGATCTTCGACGTCTGGCATCCCAGTTTGACCGAGCTGGAGCAAAGTGCTGTCAGTGCCGTGATCGCGACGGAGGTGGTCGATGCTCCGCGGCGCTCCGATCTGTGAGGGCTGAGGCGATGAGCGGCAGTTCAAGGCACGAGGCCGATGATCTTCTGGCGCTGGCATCGCGCGCGCTCGACAACCGGCAGGAGGCGCAGGTGGAGCCTGTGCTGGCAGCCTATGCGCGCGAACATCCGCGCGATGCCCGCGTTTTGCATTTTCTGGGCTTGCTGCGACGGGAACTCGATCGGCGCGAGGAGGCGCTGGAAGCGCTGCAGGCCGCCCGCCGCATCGCGCCCTCGGACGCGCGGCTGGCGCACGCGCTCGCGCATGTCTCGCTGGAAGCGGGGGTACCCGCCGTGCGCCTGTTCGAGCAGGCGATTGCGCTTGCGCCCTCCGATCCGGACCTGCGCCTGGGCCTCGCGTCGGCGCGTCTGGCGGAAGGGGACGGCGACCGGGCGCTCGACGAGCTTGGCACCTTGCTTTCGGGCAATGCCGGCTGGGTGGACGGGCACCGCCAGTTCGCCCAGCTGGCCATGCTTGTCGGCCGGGCGGATTCGGCCCTGGCCAGCATCGACCGCGCGCTGACCGTTCACCCGCGGGCGGAAGTATTGCACGTGCTTGCCATCGACCTGCTTTCCGACGCGGAACGATATGCGGAGGGGCTTGGCGCGGTCGATCGGGCGCTGGCCCGGTGTGCCGCCACACCCGCCTTGCTGTTGCGCCGGGCGGCGCTGCTGGACGATCTGGGTGACCACGGCTCCGCCGCGGCCGTATTCGACCGGCTGGGGCAGGGCACGGAACCCGATCATGCCATCTGGCGCACGCGTCATCTCTTGCGGACAGGGCAGGTTGGGCAAGCCTGCGCGGAAATCGAACCATGGCTGGACAAGGCCGGTGCGGAGGCCTTCTGGCCCTACGCGTCGCTCGCGTGGCGTCTGGCAGGCGATGCGAGGGCGGAATGGCTCGAAGGCCAGCCGGGCCTGATAACGGTGCATGACCTGCCGTGCGATGCCGCCGCGATGCATTCGCTGAAACGCGAACTGGAAATGCTGCACGCGCGGGCGGGGCGCTTCATGAACCAGTCCGTGCGCAAGGGCACCCAGACGGACGGCCCCCTGTTCGCGCGGATCGATTCCGGGATCTCGGCCTTGCGGGAAAGGGTGCGCGCCGCGGTCGCCGATCACGTGCGGGGGCTGGGGGCTTCCGATCCCCGCCATCCCGTTCTGGCGCAATCACGCGACCATGATCCCCGCTTCGCCGGCAGCTGGTCCGTCCGCTTGCGCGACGCCGGGTTCCATGAAAGCCACCATCATCCGCAAGGCTGGATCAGCGGCGTGTTCTACGTCTCGCTGCCGGAAGCCTTGCCCGAGGACGATGGCTGCCTTGTTCTCGGCGAGGCTCCCGCATCTCTGAAGCTGGGTCTTTCGCCCATCAAGGTGATAAAGCCGGTGCCGGGCCGACTTGTGCTGTTTCCGTCACAGATGTGGCATTCGACACGCCCCTTTCTCACCGGTGACCGGCTAACGGTGGCATTCGACATAAAAAGGTGACATCATCGGGGCATAGCACTTCATCGCTGCCCGTGCCGGGTACGATGGATTTTGAACGGGTGTGAAATGCTGTTTACCATCATTGCCGGGACAGTTCTGACGATGACCGCACAAGCCGCCGCGGCCACACCAGCCAACGCGGACGCGGATACGGACCCGATGGTGTGTCAGAAGGTTCCGGAACTGGGCTCGCGCATACGAGCCAAGCGTATCTGCATGCGGAAGAGCGAGTGGGAAGCCCAGCGCCGGTCCGACAAGATGCTGATCGATCGGTCGCAGACGCAACAGCGGCTGGATGGCGGCGGCTAAACCGGGCCGGCGTCTTCTTTCAAGCCACCGTCCGCGCGCCGTACTCTGATCAATCCACCACGCGCCAGAACCGCAGGTGCGAACCCGGCGCGGGATCGATCGGTTGCAGCCACGCGGGCGGCTTGCCCTTCAGCAGGCGCGCGGCGAGCCCGTCCGGGGCGGCGTCGGCGTAATACTGCGGCTCGTTGATGTCGGGACAGAGCACGACCATCGTCGCGTGGCGGCGGCGGACGATCGCGCGCGCCTGTTCGGGCGTGCCGATAAAGGCATCGATCACGTCGCGCATGGCCGCCGATCCGCGGTGGTGGCCGGTGGCGATCACGCGGTGGTGTGAATAGACCAGCAGATTGGGACCAATGTCGAGCGGCGCGAACAGGTCGGTCGGGGGCAGCCTGTCGAGCGCCCTGGCGGCCTGCGCGTATTGGCAGCGGGTGACGTGGAAGGCGGTGTCCGGCTTGTCGTGGCTGGCGGGGCTCCACGCGTTCCACAGGAACACGGGCAGCGCGGGCAGCAGCACCACGGCGGCCGCGGCGTAGCCGGCGATGCGCGCGGGAACGCCGCGTGTGCGCAAGGCCGTGATGCCATCGCGCACCAGCGCGGCGACCGGCACGGCGGCAAAGACGCAGGCGGTGCCCGAAGCGCGCGCGACCAGCAGGCCCACGCCATAGGCGCCCAGCAGCACGAGCAGGAGATCAAGCCACAGCAGCCGTTCCGGCGCGGAGGAGGCGCGGCGCCAGTACCACGCCGTCGCCAGCAGGCCGAACAGCGGGGTGAAGATCATCGTCACCGCGTTCAGCGGCGGCATGTTCCACACCGGCAGGCCTTCCTTGACCGCGCTGTACCAGTATTTACGGACGACAGGGTCCATTTCCGCGAACGCGCCGGTGCCGCATTGCGGGGCGACCAGCAGCAACAGGCCGAGCGCGCCCGCGCCGATCACCGCCAGCGCGCCGATCTGCAGCACCAGCGGGCGCGGCGCGGCCAGGCGCAGCGCGTTGGCGCCGATGGCGCCCCAGACAAACACCGCGAGATGCACCGGCGATATCGCATCGCAATGGTTGATCGGGTCGAGCAGGCCGCGCGTGCCCAGGAACAGGGCGATCGAGCCGAGCGCCAGCGCGGTGGCGGCATGGGCCAGCCAGGCGTGGCGTTCGCCGGGGTTGCGCAGGCCGCGCAGCGCGCACACGCCCAGGAACAGCGCGGCGACTGGCAACCCCTCGATCGAGATCGCCAGTTGCGCCGCCAGCGCGAGGCCGATCACCGTGCCCCCGCGCCCCGCATCGCGCGCGGTCAGGCCGTTGAAGGCCGCCAGCGCCAGCACGATCTGCCAGCCGTGGTGATCGATGCGCATCGGCATGAACTGGAACAGCACGGGGCTCGCGATCGCGCCGACCAGGCAGGCGATGCCGGCCACTTCCTGATCGAACAGCCGCACGGCGAGGCGCGCGATCAGCAGCAGCGCGCAGAGCAGCGTCAGCAACGGCACGGCGACCAGTGCGACCGTCTCTGCTCCAGCGGCGCCCACCAGCGGGCGCAGCAGCAGGATCAGGCCGGCAATCGGTATATCGACCAGCCGCGACCAGTGCATCGGCACGCCTTCGGGCGCGGCGACGCGATACTGGTGGACGTCGAACCAGTTTTGCCCGCCCAGCAGATCGCGCACTTCCAGCAGCCGCAGCGCATCGTCCGGATCGGCGAAGCGCATCGTGGCGATCGCGGTGCGCGTGGCGGTGAACAGGATGACGCACAGCACGAGCCATACAAGCACGGCGCGGACCACGGTGGGCCAGCCGAAGCCGGATATGCCGCCGGCCGTCGTCCCGCCACGGATCGCGCCCGTGGTCGGTAACAGGCCCCGGCCGGGGATGGCGGCTTTGAAACCCGGTCCGTTCACCGGAAGACGACCCGCTTGCGCAGGAGCCACGTGGTGGCGAAGCTGGCGACGATGGCGGTAACCTTGGCGACGCGCGGATCGATCCCGACCGCCGTGAACGCGCCGACGATCACCGTCGTCAGCCCCAGCCCGATCAGGGCGGAAACGACGAACATGGCCTTTTGGCGCGTGCGGGCGGGACCAGCCATCGCCACCTGGTCCGCGAAAACCTTGCGGCTGGACAGCAGCCAGTGCGCCGCGATGCCGAAGGTATAGCCGATGGCCGAAGCCGCAATGGCGGGAAGGCCGGCTTCGAGCAGGGCCAGGAAACATCCCATGTCCACCGCCAGCGCGCCGATGCTGGCCAGCAGGTAACGCACCAGCGTTGCCTGCCGCAGGCGATGGAACAGCGGAAGCACGACCTCGGTCATCGATGGCGATCCTTCAGGCGGGCGCGGCGAACAGGACGGGGCGGTCAGGACGGGGCGATCAGGCGGCGCGGCGGCCGGGCTTGCCCGAGACGGGTGCTTCCGCGGTGGCGGGGATGCGTTCCGGCACATCGCGCACCGATGCGAGCGCGGCGGCCTGATCCTCGCTGAGCGGCGCGCGGCCGGCGGGCAGCGCCTGCTGTTCGCCTTCGTCGCCCGCCTCGTGGTATTCGGCGTCCTCGTTCACGCACCAGATGTCATAGACACGGCGTTCGGCGATGATGTTTTCGACCGTGAGCATCGCGGTCATCATCGCGTGATCCTGGTTGTTGTAACGGTGCATCCCGTTGCGGCCCACAAGGTGCAGCGTGGGATAGGCCGCTTCCAGTTCGGCCCGCATCGCGGCGACATTGGCGGCATATTCGTCGTCATAGACCGGATAGGCCTTTTCCTGGCGCACGACCACGCCGCCGATGACCTGTTCGGGGCGGACAAGGCCAAGAATGGCCATTTCCTTCGTCGCCAGTGCGATCAGCGCCTCGTCCGACGCGGCCCAGAGGTCGTCGCCTTCGAAGCAGAAGTATTCGAGGCCGACGCAGGCGACCGTTTCGTCCGGCACCATCTCGGGCGACCACGAACGGAAGTTCTGGATGCGGCCGACCTTCACCTTGCTGTCGTGGATGTAGATCCAGTTGTCGGGGAACAGGTCTTCCGAACGGATCTTGAGGGCGACGGTAAGGAAATCGCGGTAGCGCAGCCGGTTCGCTTCCAGCGTGGTGGCGGGCAGCGGATGCAGGCGCGTGGCCAGTTCGCGCATCGGCGCGGAACTGATCGCATGGCAGGCGCGGATCAGCGTTTCGCCCTGCACCGTGCCATCGGCGTCGACGCGGGTGGCGGAAAGGCGCCAGCCACCCTGGCCATCGCTGGCCAGCTGCTTCATCGCGTGGCCCATCAGCACATGGCTGCCGGCGGCGATCACCTTGTCGCGCGCGGCTTCCCACATCATGCCGGGGCCGAGGCGCGGATAGCGGAACGTTTCCAGCAGGGTCTTGGTCTGCATGCCGTCATTCGGCCGCTTGTTCAGCCCCAGGCTGCGCTTGAGGCCATCAAGCACCGCGGCGCCCAGCGACAGGCCCTTGATGCGCTGGGCGGCCCAGTCGGCGCTCATCTCGTCACAGGGCATGCCCCAGACCTTCTCGGTATAGGTCTTGAAGAAGATCGAATAGAGCTTCCAGCCGAACTGGTTGGTGGTCCAGTCCTCGAAGCTTTTGACCATTTTTTTCGGGAAGGCCTTGGCCTTGGCGAAGCTGGCCATGCACAGCGTGGAGCGCACGATGCCGAGGTTCCACAGCGCCTCGAACGCACGCAGCGGATAGCTGTAGAACTTGCCCTCGTAGTAGATGCGGCTCATGCGCGGGCGCTGGATGAAATCGTCGGGCAGGATCTCGTTCCACAGGTCGACGACCTGCTTGCTTTTCGAGAAGAAGCGGTGCCCGCCAATATCGAAGCGATAGCCGTCGTGTTCGACGGTGCGGCTGATGCCGCCGACGTAGCGCGTGTCCTTTTCGATCACGGCCACGCTGTAGCCCTGCTTGGAAAGAAGATATCCGGCGGTGAGTCCGGCGGGTCCGGCACCGATGATCGCGACGTCGACATCGTATTGCTGGCTGGAACCAACCGAAGGGCACCCTGCGTTAACCATCATATTTCCCCGTCCACGCGGTTTCTCTGCCACAGGAAATGAAGGAAATTGGCTAAGGGGTGGTTAACGACCCCTCCGAAACGGGAGGGTTCACCGCGCGAATTTCTCAGCCCGCGCGGCTGGCCGAATCGCCGCTGTCCGGCGCCTGCTGCGCATCCGGGGCCGGCTGCAGCGTGGCGGAAATGCGCGCCAGTTCATCGAGCTTGAAGGTCTGCTCGAACAGCAGGCCGTAATGCGGGTGATTGCGCCAGCGGACCTTGGCGTAGATCGGCGGCAGCGCGCTTGTTTCGATCCGCACCAGCTCGTTGATGAGCAGCCACTTCTCGCTTTCGATGCGCGCGCCCTGCTGCGAGATGTTGTCGAACGAAACCGGGACCGTTTCCCCGCCCGAATAAAGCAGACCCTCAAGCGCGATGCGCAGCCGCACCTGCCGCTTGGCGTGGTTGCCCTGGTTCTCGTGGAGCAGCCGCTCGACGTCGATGGCTTCCACAAAGCGCACGCCAACGTGGTCGTCGGCGGCCCATACCACTTCGATCGGGTAGCGTTCACCACTGCCCAGTTCGACCATCAGCGATTTGTGCTCGGGCAGCGGCGTGAACAGGCGAACCTTGAGGCCGGTGGCCGAAGCGTCGCGGATGATGCACAGGAACTCGCGGCCATCGGCGATCAGCTTGGCGGCGCGGATCAGCAGCGTGAAGCGGGGGGCGGCGCGCAGTTCGGCGCCGACAGGCAGGGTCTGCATGTCCTGACGCGGAGGCGTCGGCAGATCGTGTTCCTGGGCCAAGCCCTGTCCCCTTGTACGCTATCTGTTGGTATTCGCGCCGGGCGCACAAGCGCCCTGACCGACGAGTTCAATAGCGTGCAAAGTCTTTCCGGGCGGTTACCATGACGCCGTTCGATCCCAGATTATTTCATCAGCACAATTACCTAGGCGGATGAAATATCTCGGAAATGGTGCGGACAGCGGGACTCGAACCCGCACGGGCTATGCCCAAGGGATTTTAAGTCCCCTGCGTCTACCATTCCGCCACGTCCGCCGAATGGGTGATGGAGCGATTGGCACAACGGCACCACCGCCGCAATGCAGTCCGCCGATTATGTTCGGGAGGAGCGGGTTTGCTGGAAGCCGGTCCGGCGCCGCTGGATCGCGTGCCGGACCATGCTTCATCCGGTCCGGCCGGGTCAGTCCGCGTTAAGGCGCTGGCGCATTTCCTTGCCGGGCTTGAAATAGGGCACGCGCTTGTCCGGCACGTCCACCGCTTCGCCGGTGCGCGGATTGCGGCCCTTGCGGGCTTCCCGTTCCCGCGTGGAAAAGGCGCCGAAACCGCGCAGTTCCACCCGGCCGCCTTCGGCAAGGCGCTTGGCGATCTCGTCGAAGAACACGTCGACGACCCGCTCGATTTCCTCGGCACGCAGACCGGGGCTTTCCCGCCCCAGTTCCTGCAGCAATTCAGACCTGATCATACCTACCCTCCGCCGATGCCTGACGGCATCCCCAAGAAGAAAGCGAAACCGCTTTCCCGCGTCATATCGACCCCCATCGATGACGTGGACGGGGATTTTGCCAGACAGCGCGTTGCTGCACAATCTATCGATTGTGAGGGAACCGTTGCGAAATGGTGCTATTTGACCGATTCAGGGGCGTTTTCATGCAATAAAGCGTCCGCATCCAGCCCCAACCGCCGGATTCGGCTGGCGATGTGGGGCCATTCGTCGCTCAGGAAGGCCTGCCGTTCGCGTTCGAGCAGGATTCGCGCCGCGCCCGGAGCGACGAACATGCCGATCCCGCGCTGCACATGAACGAGCCCTTCGTCCTGGAACTGCTGGTAGGCCTTGGCCACTGTCAGCGGGTTGGCGCCCTGCTCGGCGGCAAACGCGCGGACGGACGGCAGCATGGCCCCATCCGGGTAGCGGCCTTCGATAATGGCGGCGGCGATCTGGTCGCGCAACTTGAGGTAGACGGGGCGGCTGGCCATGCTCATGGTGATCTAGTGGCATAATACAGCTTGGCACGCAAACGGTATGCGGCGGGCGTTCTGTGCACTTTTCCAGCGCAATATTATGTCGCGCATCACCGGTTCGCGCGCGGCGCGTGCGGAGGCGGCCGGTTGCGCGCCGCATGATCGTGTCGAACTGGTTTCGCGTGCGATTAGTTTCTTCTCTTGCCGGCATTTGACGCTAGTTTGCGCGCCATGGACGACGCCGGCGCCGCGCCGCGGCCGGCGTCCCGACGGTTTGTGGAGAGCATTGCCCCGATGACAGTTTCACACGATGCGGCGCCGCCCGTTTCCGGTACGGCGGATGCCAGCTGGTTCGGCCATCCCCGCCAGCTCGCCCGCCTGTTCACGACCGAGGCGATGGAGCGGTTCGGCTACTACGGCATGCGCGCGCTGCTGACGCTCTATCTCGCGCAGCATTTCCTGTTCAGTGATACCACGACGACCGGCATCTATGGCGGCTTCACCGCGCTGGTCTATCTCACCCCGTTGATTGGCGGCTTGATGGCCGACCGCTTTCTCGGCTCCAAGCGCTCGGTCAAGTTTGGCGCGATCCTGATGAGCCTGGGTTATGTCGTGCTGTGCCTCTCCAGCAGCGGCGGCGCGGCGAAGCCCTTCGCGCTGATCGATGGGCAGCGCTATGAAGTAACGGTTTCCGGGACCGGCGATGCCCGCAAGCAGTATGTCAGCGATCAGGGCGCGGCGCTGCAGATCAAAGGCAACGAAGACAAGTCGATCTCGCTGTTGCGCGCCGACGGCAGCGAGGCGCGCCGCATCGCTCCCGGCAAGTTCGAACCGGGCGGCGAACGCTCCGCGCTCTTCACCTTCTTCCTGATCCTCGGTCTAGCGCTTGTCACGGTCGGCAATGGCTTCTTCAAGCCCAATATCGCCACCATCGTGGGGGAACTCTATGCGCAGGGCGACCTGCGGCGAGATGCCGGCTTCACCATCTTCTACATGGGCATCAACCTCGGCTCGCTGTTCTCGCAGATCCTGTGCCCGCTGCTGGCCGTCGGCATGGGCTCATGGGGTGGGCTGGGCTGGTGGGCGGGCTTTGCGCTTGCCGCGGCCGGCATGGGAGTCGCGTGGCTGCTGTTCCAGTTCGATGGCGGCAAGCTCGATGGCTTCGGCGAACGGCCGGCGGACGCCGACCCGTCGCGCGATGCCCTGGTCTATATCGGCGCGCTGGCGGCGGTGCCGCTGGCATATCTGCTGTTCGCCAATCTCATGGCCTATGTGAAGCCGCCCGAAAGCGCCGGCCTGCTGGGCTATATCGCCAGCCTGCCGATCATGGGCAAAATCATGTTCGGCACGTTCCTCGTCGCCGTGCCCGGCATCCTGTTCTGGTCGTGGCGCAACGGCGATGCGCGCGAGTTCCAGATGATGGTTGCGGCCATGGTGCTCATCACTTTCAACACGGTGTTCTGGACGCTGTTCGAGCAGGCGGGCTCCTCGCTCACGTTGTTTGCCGATCGCAACACTGACATGAGCGTGTTCGGCCTGTTCTCGATCACCGCCGGGCAGACGCAGTTCTTCAATGCCTTCTTCATCGTGGCGCTCGCGCCGCTGTTCTCGATGATGTGGGGCGCCCTTTCCCGGCGCGGACTGGAACCGGGCATCCCGGTCAAGTTCGGCATAGCGCTGATCGGCGTGGGCCTGGGTTTTCTGTTCCTGGTCTGGGGCGCGCAGTTTGCCGATGGCAACTTCAAGGTCGGGCTGTGGTGGCTCGCCGGGCTCTACCTGATCCATTCGATGGCGGAACTGTGCATTTCGCCAGTGGGCCTATCGATGGTCACCAAGCTTTCGATCGCGCGTATCGTGGGCATGATGATGGGAACCTGGTATCTTTCCATCGCGGTCGCACAGTATGTTGCGGGTGTTGTCGCGCAGTTCGCCAGTGTCGAGACGGTGGGCGGCGAGGTGACCAATCTCAAGGTCAGCCTTGAGACCTATGTCGGTGTGTTCCAGACCATCGGCGAAGTTTCGGCTGTCATCGGCGTGGTCCTGCTGCTGCTGGCCGTGCCGCTCAAGCGACTGATGCACGGGGTGCAATAAGGGACAGTGGGGAAAACGGTGGGGAAACGCATGATGCGGCGAATGGGAAGAACGGCGGGGCACGCCCTGGCAGGCCTGGCGCTGGCGTTGCCCTTGGCCACGAGCGCCGGGCTGGCGAAATCGAAGGACGAGAAGACCGCGCCCGCGCCCGCCTGGAATGAAAATCCCTACCCCTCCACCTATCGCGCCTATCCGGGCGAGCCGGTCGCCATCGTCGGCGCGACGGTGTTCGACGGCGCCGGCGGGCGGATCGACAACGGCACCGTGCTGGTCGCCGACGGCAAGGTCCAGGCGATCGGCGATGCCGCGCTGGCGGTGCCGGCCACCTATCGCCGGATCGATGGCACGGGCAAGTTCGTGACGCCGGGCGTGATCGACATTCACAGCCACCTGGGAGTCTATCCCAGCCCCGGGGTCGATGCCCACCAGGACGGCAACGAGATGACCAGCCCGACCACGCCGCAGGTCTGGGCCGAACACAGCGTCTGGCCGCAGGACCCCGGCTTTTCGCGCGCGCTGGCCAACGGCGGCGTCACCACGCTGCAGATCCTGCCGGGATCGGCCAACCTGATCGGCGGGCGTTCGGTCGTGCTCAAGAACGTGCCCTCGCGCACGGTGCAGGGCATGAAGTTTCCCGATGCGCCCTATGGCATGAAGATGGCCTGCGGCGAGAATCCCAAGCGGGTCTATGGCGCGAAAGGGCAAATGCCCTCGACGCGCATGGGCAACTTCGCGGTCGATCGGCAGACGTGGATCAAGGCCGCCGAATACAAGCGCAAGCGCGATGCCGGCAAGCTGGAGGAGCGCGATCTCGGCATGGAGACGCTGGCCGACGTGCTGGCCGGCAAGATCCTGGTGCAGAACCATTGCTACCGCGCGGACGAGATGGCCTTCGTGATCGATATGGCCCGGGAGTTCGGCTACAAGGTCAGCGCGTTCCACCACGCGGTGGAAGCCTACAAGATCGGCGATCTGCTGAAGCAGAACGACATCTGCGCGGCGGTCTGGGCGGACTGGTGGGGCTTCAAGATGGAAGCGTTCGACGGCATTCCCGAAAACGCCGCGCTGCTGCAGGATGCCGGCGTCTGCGTGATCATCCATTCGGACGACGATTACGGCATCCAGCGGCTGAATCAGGAAGCGGCCAAGGCGCAGGGCGATGGCCGGCGGATCGGCATCGCGATTCCCGACGAGCAGGTGGTGCGCTGGTTCACGCTCAATCCCGCCAAGGCGCTGGGCATCGACGCGAAGACCGGCAGCCTCGCCGCTGGCAAGATGGGTGACGTGGTGCTGTGGAACGGCAATCCGCTGTCGGTCTATGCCCGGCCGGAAAAGGTCTGGGTGGATGGGGCGCTGCTGTACGACGCGCTCGATCCCAAGCGCCGGCCGGTGTCCGATTTCGAACTGGGCCTGCCCGGCGAGGGAGACGTGAAATGATCGCGCGCAGGATCAGGCGCGGCGCGGTGGCGCTGCTGGCCGCGACGGTGGCCATGCCGGCACTGGCCCAGACGCAGGCCCGGATGCAGACATCGGCGGATTGGGCGATCGTCAACGCGCGGGTCGCGGTGGGCGACGGAAGCGCGCCGATCGAGAACGGCGTGGTCGTGGCGCGCGGCGGCAAGATCGTGGCGGCGGGCGCCGGC
>NZ_BBXA01000022.1 GCF_001014975.1 Novosphingobium sp. MD-1
CTCAATCGAACGTCGGGCGGATGAAGAAGGCGGGGGTGAAGGTCGCCATCGGCAATTTCTACGATGGCGAGCAGCCGCGCTATGCGCCGCAATATGCCGGCAACCTCGTGGGCGTGGCGCGCGTGCCGGGCGCCACCGGGCTGACCTGGGGCGAGGCGCTGGCGGCGATCACCTCGGTCCCGGCCGAGATCATCGGGGAAGGCGATCACTTCGGCAGCCTGAAGCCCGGCCGGGCGGCGGACGTGGTGGTGTGGGACGGCGATCCGCTGGAGGTTACGTCCGGCGTGGTCGCGGTTTACGTGGACGGCGTGGCCCAATCGCTGGCCAATCACCAGACACGGCTGCGCGACCGCTATCGGCACCCGCAGGAAGGGAGCTTGCCCAAGGCCTATCAATAGACGCGGCGGACCGCGCCGCGCGGGAGGGAGAACGAACATGGATGCTTCGGTCGTGATGCTCGTGGCGGCGTCGACAGCGTTTGTCGGCACCCATTTCCTCCTGTCGCACCCCTTGCGCGCGCCGCTGGTCGAGGCGCTGGGGGAACGGGGCTTTGCCGGGGTCTATTCGCTGGTCGCCTTCGCCACGCTGGGCTGGGTGATCGTGGCCTTTCGCGCCGCGACGCCGGGGCCGCTGCTGTGGAACGGATGGGCCGACGCGCCCTGGCTGGTGGCCAGCGTGCTGACCGTGCTGGCGATGGCGCTGCTGCTGGCCTCGCTCATCGGCAACCCGGCCATGCCCGAGGCGTCGATGGCAGGCTTGGCGACCCGTGAGGCGCGCGGCGTGTTCCGCGTAACGCGCCATCCGATGATGATGGGCTTTGCCCTGTGGGCCGTGGCCCACGTGATCGTGGCGCCCAGCGCGCGGGTTATCGTGCTGGCGGGGGCGATCGCGGTGCTGGCGCTGGTCGGCGCGCATATGCAGGATCGCAAGAAGCTGGCGCTGCACGCCGATGCCTGGCGCGCCTGGTGCGGCCGCACCGCGTACTGGCCGCATGTGGGGCGGCTGGCCGATCTGGGCTGGTTCTGGCTGGCGGGCCTTGCCGCGTGGATCGGGGTGACCTGGCTGCACCTGTGGCTGTCGGGCATTCCCGCCGGCCTGTGGCGCTGGTGGTAATGACCGGAACCGGCAGCACCGGCTCCGCGAAAAGGATCAGATCGTGAAGCTCTCGCCGCAGCCGCACGTGCCCTTGGCATTGGGGTTCTGGAACACGAACCCCGCCTGGAAATCGTCTTCCACCCAGTCCATCGTGCTGCCGACGAGGTAGAGCACCGACGCGCCATCGATGAAGAAGGTGCCGCCGGGCGTTTCGATCCGTTCGTCGAAGCCGCTGGCCTCGTTCACGTAGTCCACCGAATAGGCAAGGCCGGAGCAGCCCCGGCGCGGGGTGGAGAGTTTCACCCCGATCGCGCCTTCGGGCGCCGCCTGCATCAGCGTGGCGATCCGCGCTTCGGCCGATGGCGTCAGCAGGACGGCGGCGGGCCGGGGGCGGGTGGTCGTGGTTGTCGTCATGTCAGCCTCTTCTGCCAGAACAGGGCGTGTCCGGCCTGGGGATCGAGCGTGTAATCGCCATAGCCAAGCGCGGCATAGACCGCCTTGGCGCGTTCATTGCCGCTCAGCACTTCGAGCGTGACCTTGCACGCACCGATCGCGCGCGCCTCGTCCTCGATGGCGGCGAACATGGCGCGGGCGATGCCGTGGCCGCGATGGCCGGGCAGCACGACCATGTCGTGAATGTTGACCAGCGGGCGCGCCGCGAACGTGGAATAGCCGGTGAAGCAGTTGCTGAGACCCACCGGCTGGCCATCGATCCGCGCGATCAGCGAAAAGGCGCCGGGATGGCCAGCGAGGCCATCGACCAGCCGCGCCTTCGCGTCGTCGGCCAGCGGCGCGCCGCCGCCCATCGGATCGCGGGCATAGGCATCGAGCAGCGTCACCACGGCAGCGGCGTCGGCCGCGTGGCCATAATCGGCGCGCGTCACCGTCAGGCTGGCTGCAAGCGTGGTCGCCGCCGTGGCCATCACAGCATGCCCAGTTCGAGCTTGGCTTCGTCGCTCATCTTCTGCGGGTCCCAAGGCGGGTCCCAGACGAGGTTCACCTCGGCCTCGCGCACGCCCGGCACCGCGCCCACGCGCAGTTCGACTTCGCCCGGCATCGATTCGGCGACCGGGCAATGCGGGGTGGTCAGCGTCATGGTCACGGTGGCGTGGCCATCGGCGGTTACGTCCACGCCGTAGATAAGCCCCAAGTCATAGATGTTGACCGGGATTTCAGGGTCGAAGATCTCACGCAGCGCGTCGATCACCGCTTCGTAGGTTTCGCCGCCCGGCTCGCCCGCGCTCACCCCCTGCGGCTTTTCCGCCAGGAAGCCTTCGAGATAGTCGCGCTTGCGCTCCAGCTTCTCGGCCGGCGTTTCAGGCGGTTCGGGAATGTCTTCCACGCGGGCGCGGCGCGGCGCGGCCACGTCTTCGACTTCTTCCACGGTGAACCTGGGTTCCTCACCGTTCGTCATCCGAAAATCCTCATCGTCCGTTCGATGCCGCGCACCAGCGCGGCGATATCGCTGTCATCGCTGTAGATGCCGAAGCTGGCGCGGGCCGTGGCGGGAACGCCAAGATGGTCCATCAGCGGCTGCGCGCAATGGTGCCCTGCGCGGATCGCCACGCCTTCCTCGTCGAGGATCGTACCAAGGTCGTGCGGGTGCACACCTTCCAGCGCGAAGCTGACGATGCCGGCGCTGTCCTCGGGGCCGAACAGGCGGACCGAATTGAGCCGCGAGAGTTCGCCACGCGCCCGCGCCACCAGCGCGGCTTCGTGGGCGTGGATCGCGTCCAGCCCGATGCCTTGCACGAAATCCACCGCCGCGCCGAAGCCGATCGCCTCGACGATCGCGGGCGTGCCCGCCTCGAAGCGTTGCGGCGCGGGGGCATAGGTCGTTTTCGCGAAGGTCACCCGGTCGATCATCGAGCCACCGCCCTGCCAGGGCGGCATGGCATCGAGGATGTCGGCCCTGGCCCACAGCGCGCCGATGCCCGTCGGCCCATAGAGCTTGTGTGCCGAGCAGACGTAGAAATCGCAGCCGAGCGCCTTCACGTCCACGGCGAGGCGGGCGACGGCCTGGCAGCCATCGAGCAGGATCTTGGCACCGACGGCATGGGCCAGCTTCACCGCCTGTTCCACGGGAAGCATCGAACCGAGCACGTTGGACACATGCGCGAAAGCCACGAGCTTGTGCGCGGGGGTGAGGATGCGTTCGGCCGCTTCCAGATCGATGCGCCCGTCCGGCGTCAGCGGGCAGACGTCAATTTCCACGCCGGTCCGTTCGCGCAGCAATTGCCAGGGCACGATGTTGGAATGGTGCTCCAGCACCGAAAGCAGGATGCGGTCGCCGGCCTTCAGATTGGCCTGCCCCCAGGTCTGCGCGACCAGGTTGATCCCCTCGGTCGCGCCTCGCGTGAACACGATCTCGCCCTCGTCCCCGCCCAGCAGACCGGCGACCTTGCGCCGCGCGGCTTCGAACGCCAGCGTCATGTCGGCCGAACGGGTATAGACCCCGCGGTGGACGGTAGCGTAGTCCGCGCCCATCGCGTGCGTCACCGCGTCGATCACCTCTTGCGGCTTCTGCGCGGTGGCGGCGGTATCGAGATAGTGCCAGCGGCTGCCGTCGGGATTGCGCAGGCCGGGCCAGATGTCCCCCTCCCGCTTGCGGGAGGGGCCAGGGGTGGGCTGATCCTGGGTGAGTGCTGCCGTCGTCACAGCAGCCCCTCCAGCGCCTTGAGCGCGGCTTGCGTCAGCGCGTCCTCGTCGGCCGCGCCGACGAAGGCTTCGGCGATGAACGCCTGCAGCATCAGCTTCTTCGCGTCCGCCGGGGGAAGCCCGCGCGATTGCAGGTAGAACAGGCCCTGCGCGTCAAGCTCGCCCACCGCGCAGCCGTGCGCGCATTTCACGTCGTCGGCGAAGATTTCGAGTTCCGGGCGTGCGTTGGCGGTCGCCGTCCGGTCGAGCAGCATGGCGCGGACCGATTGCTCGGCATCGGTGCCAATCGCGCCGCGCGCCACGGCGACACGGCCGAGATAGGTGCCGGTGGCATGGCCGCCCAGCACCGAACGCACGATCTGGCGGCTCTGCGCGTCGGGCTCGGCGTGTGTCACCTCGGTCACCACTTCAAGCGTCTGCGCGCCGCCGCCCAACTGCGCAGCGCCCAGCGTGAAGTCCGCGCCCTTGCCCAGCGTGACGGTCACGCCGATGCGGCCATAGGCAGCCCCGGCGTTGAGCAGGCGCAGGTCGAACACCGCGCCGTCTTCCAGTGTGATCGCGATCTCGCGCGCTTCCGGGCCGTTGCCGTCGGCGATGAGCGACAGGGCGGCGCTTTTCCCGGCGGGCACGCGGACGACTTGCACCGCCGCCGGCCACACCGTTTCCAGCGCGGCCAGATCGGCGTAGCGATAGCCCTCGTCCTTGCGGGTGGGCAGGGGCAGGGCAGCCGCGTTCACGCCGCCACCGCCTCGTAACCATGCTGTTCGAGTTCGAGCGCCAGTTCGGGGCCGCCCGACTTCACGATGCGGCCGCCGGCCAGCACGTGCACGAAGTCCGGCTTCACGTAATCGAGCAGGCGCTGGTAATGCGTGATCAGCAGCACCGCCTTGTCCGGCTTGCGCATGATCGCGTTGATGCCTTCGCCGCAGATGCGCAGGGCATCGATGTCGAGGCCCGAATCGGTTTCGTCCAGAATCGCCAGCCGGGGATCGAGAATCCCCATCTGCACCATCTCGGCGCGCTTCTTCTCGCCGCCCGAAAAGCCGACGTTCACCGGGCGCTTGAGCATGTCCATGTCCATGCGCAGCAGGCCGGCCTTTTCCTTGGCGAGCTTCAGGAATTCCCCGCCCGAAAGCGGCGCTTCGCCCCGGCCCTTGCGCTGCGCGTTCAGCGCCTCGCGCAGGAACTGGACGTTGGACACGCCGGGAATCTCGACCGGATACTGGAAGCCCAGGAACAGCCCGGCTGCCGCGCGCTCGTGCGGCTCCATGGCCAGCAGGTCGGCGCCTTCGAACGCGACCGAGCCGCCGGTGACCTCGTAGCCGGGTCGTCCGCCCAGCGTATAGGCCAGCGTGGACTTGCCCGCGCCGTTTGGCCCCATGATCGCGTGGATTTCGCCCGCGTTCACGGTCAGCGACAGGCCCTTGAGAATGGCCTTGCCGGCGATTTCGTTGGAAAGGTTATCGATCTGGAGCATGCTTATCTCTGGTATCCGCGCGCGGCGCCTTGCCGGTGACGGTTCTGGTTCGGGCGGGACGAGGCGCGCTGTTCGTGCCAGCGGGCCTTCATTTCGGCGAGCACGGCGCGGGCGGCCCCTTCGGGATCGGCCAGCACGTCGGCGGCGGGATAGCGGATCACCTTGATGCCCACTTCGCCCAGGCTGCGATCACGCCGGCGCTCGATCTCGGGCGGGTTCGTGCCTTCGTCGAGCGCGACCACCAGCTTGAGCGGCTGGCAGGCGAAATCGACGATGGCCGATCCGATCACCGCATAGCGCTTGAAGCGGTACCGCCCGAGGTCGGCCTTGGCCAGCTCCGCCGCCAGCGCGGCCTGCGCCGGGGTGGGCGACCGGCGCATCTCGCGCGCGGCATCATGCAGCGTATCGAGCCGCGATTCGGCGATGTTCCAGCCACGCCCCTTTTTCTGGAGCTTGGGCGCGTCGGCCCGCTCCTCCACCGGCTTGAGGGTAAGCGTCTTCTTCAACCGACTGATCCTTCCAGGCTGATACCCAGCAGCTTCTGCGCTTCCACCGCGAATTCCATCGGCAGTTGCTGCAGCACCTCGCGCGCGAAGCCGTTGACGATCAGCGCCACGGCGCTTTCCTGGTCCAGCCCGCGCTGCATCGCGTAGAACAGCTGGTCGTCGCTGATCTTGCTGGTGGTCGCCTCGTGCTCGATCGTCGCGCCGGGGTTGCGCACCTCGATATAGGGCACGGTATGCGCGCCGCATTCACCGCCGAGCAGCAGCGAATCGCACTGGGTGAAGTTGCGCACGCCATCGGCCTGCGGGGCCACGCGCACCAGGCCGCGATAGGTGTTGTTCGACCGGCCGGCGGAAATGCCCTTCGACACGATGGTCGAGCGCGATCCCTTGCCGTTGTGGATCATCTTGGTGCCGGTATCGGCCTGCTGGTAATTGTTGGTGACGGCGACCGAGTAGAACTCGCCGACCGAATCCTCGCCGTTGAGCACGCAGGACGGGTACTTCCACGTGATCGCCGATCCGGTTTCCACCTGCGTCCACGAAACCTTGGACCGCGCGCCCTGGCACAGCGCGCGCTTGGTCACGAAGTTGTAGATGCCGCCCTTGCCCTGGGCATCGCCGGGATACCAGTTCTGGACGGTGGAATACTTGATCTCGGCATCGTCGAGAGCGACCAGTTCGACCACCGCGGCGTGCAGCTGGTTCTCGTCGCGCTGGGGCGCGGTGCAGCCTTCGAGGTACGAGACGTAGGCGCCCTTGTCCGCCACGATCAGCGTGCGTTCGAACTGGCCGGTATTCTCCGCGTTGATGCGGAAATAGGTGGACAGCTCCATCGGGCAGCGCACGCCTTCGGGGATGTAGACGAAGGTGCCGTCGGAGAAGACGGCGCAGTTGAGCGCGGCGAAGTAGTTGTCGTGCATCGGCACGACCTTACCCAGCCAGCGCTTCACCAGATCGGGGTATTCGCGGATCGCCTCGCTGATCGAGCGGAAGATCACGCCGGCCTCTTCCAGCTCCTTGCGGAATGTGGTGGCGACCGAAACGCTGTCGAACACCGCGTCGACCGCGATCTTGCGCGCACCTTCCACGCCGGCGAGCACTTTCTGCTCCTCCAGCGGAATGCCCAGCTTTTCATAGACGCGCAGGATTTCGGGATCGACCTCGTCCAGCGATTTCGGCCCGTCCTTCTTCTTGGGCGCGGCGTAGTAATAGGCGTCCTGATAGTCGATCGGCGGCACGTTGAGCTTTGCCCAGTCCGGCGTCTCCATCGTCAGCCAGTGGCGATAGGCGCGCAGCCGCCATTCGAGCATCCATTCCGGCTCCTGCTTCTTGGCGGAGATGAAGCGGACGGTCTCTTCGGACAGGCCCTTGGGCGCGAATTCCTGCTCGATGTCGGACGTGAAGCCCCACTCGTAGGTTTCGAGCTTCTTCGCCGCGTCGCGCGCGGCCTGGTCCCTTTCTGGGGTGTCCTGTACCTGGGTTTCTTCGGTCATGCGGTAGCCTCCGCCGCGATCGGGCGGGCAAACTGGGTAAGGGGGACGGCGGACAGCGCGCCGCGCAGCGCCGCATCGACGACGGGCCAGTGCGGGCGGACGGTACAATCCTTCTCGAGCGAGCAGGTGCAGTCCTGGCGGACCGGCGTGCTGCACGGGGCCAGCGCGATCGGGCCTTCCACGGCCTCGATGATATCGGCCAGCGTGATCGCGGCTGCGGGGCGGGCCAGCTTCAGCCCGCCGCGCGCGCCGCGCACCGACTTCAGCAAGCCGGCGGCCGAAAGCTTGCTGACCAGCTTCTGCACGGTAGGGGCGGGCAGGCCGGTTTCCTCGGCCAGTTGCTGCGCGCTGATCCGCGCCCCGCCGCAATGGCGTGCGGCGGCGGTCATCGTGACCACGGCATAGTCCGCCATGCTGGAAAGACGCATCGCCTGGGAGTCTCCGGGAACGCGGGCTGCAAATCAGACCGAATCGTTCCGGTTATCTAGGCGCGGCTCTCCACAAGCGCAAGGCGCGGAGGTGGCGGTTGCAAATCAGTGCGGTGCGTGACCGGAAAAGAGCGAAAAAAAGGCGGCCGAACCCCGAAGGGCATCGGCCGCCGTAAAGTCGAGAACCCGATACATCACTGCACCGAGCCCTTCGGGTCGCGCGGTTTGTCTATGGGATTGGCCGAGTCGGTAATTGTACGGATTCGACAAAAACGGTTGCGGCGGCGCAACAGGTTGAAAAAATGCCGTTAGTTATATGAAATATCGATGCACGATGGCAGCAATCGCACTTGGCTTGGGACACCGCAGACGCAATAGGACGGAACTTCTTCCCCGATCCGGATGCGGACTTCCCGTTTCATGCTCTATCGACTGCTGCGCCCCTTGCTGTTTCGCGTACCGGCTGAACAGGCACACCGGCTTACCCTGATGGCGCTTGGCGCCGCGCCGCTGGCGCGGCGGCTGGCGCCCGAGCCCGCGCTGACGCAGCGCGTGGCGGGCATCGTCTTTCCCAACCCGGTGGGCATGGCGCCCGGCTTCGACAAGAACGCGCAAGTGCCCGACGCGGTGCTGCGCCTGGGTTTCGGCTTTACCGAGATCGGCACGGTAACGCCGCGTCCGCAGGCGGGGAACCCCGAGCCCCGGCTGTTCCGGCTGGTGGAGGACCGGGCGGTCATCAACCGCATGGGCTTCAACAACAACGGCGCGGATGCGGTGGCCGCGCGGCTGCGTACCCGCCTGGGCAAGCCGGGGATCGTGGGCGTCAACATCGGCGCCAACAAGGATTCGGCCGACCGCATCGCCGACTATGCGGCGATGACACGGACGATGGCGCCGCTGGCGACCTATCTCACGGTCAACATCAGTTCGCCCAACACGCCCGGGCTGCGCGCGTTGCAGGACGAAGGCGCGCTGGCCGAATTGCTGGATGCGGTGATCGAGGCGCGCGGCGCGCTGGCAACGCCGGTGTTCCTGAAGCTTGCCCCCGATCTCCAGAGGGCCGATGTCGACGCGATCTGCCGCATTGCGCTGGACAGGCGGCTCGATGCGCTGATCGTGTCGAACACCACGATCGAGCGGCCCGCTTCGCTGCGATCGGTCCATGCCGGAGAAACGGGCGGGCTTTCGGGCGAGCCGCTGCGGCAGATGGCGCTGGAACGCCTGCGCGAATTCCGCAAGGCGAGCGGCGGCGCCATTCCGCTGATCGGCGTGGGCGGCATCGCCAGCGCCGACGATGCGTGGCAGCGCATCCGTGCGGGCGCCAGCCTGGTCCAGATCTACAGCGCGATGGTCTACGAAGGACCGGGCCTTGCGCGCGCGATCGTGACGGGCCTGGCGAAGCGTGTACGGCAAGAAGGCATGACGAGCATTGCGGAGGCCGTCGGGACCGAATAGCCTTGCGGCCATGCTATCGATGAAAATGCCCGGTCGCGCGCTGCTTGCAGCGCTTCTGCTCACGTCCGCCTGCGCCCCGATGGGCCAGATGGCCTCCACCACCCCGCAGGCCGCGCCGGCGCCCGCTCCCGCGGATGGCGTGCCGGTGGGCGAGAAGGGGCTGGTGTCCGCCGCCGATCCGCGCGCGGCCGAAGCGGGTGTGGACATGCTGCGGCTGGGCGGAACCGCCACCGACGCCGCGATCGCCACGATGCTGGCGCTGACCGTGGTCGAACCGCAAAGCTCGGGCATCGGTGGCGGCGGCTTCCTGGTGCTGGGCGACGCGGCGGGCAAGGTCGAGACGGTGGACGGCCGCGAAACCGCGCCCAAGGCCGCCGGTCCGCAGTGGTTCTACGTCAACGGCCAACCGCTGCCGATCGTCGAAGCTATTCCGGGCGGGCGCAGCGTGGGCGTGCCGGGCAACCTGCGCCTGGCCGCGCTGGCGCACGCCCACTACGGCAAGCTGGCGTGGCGCGCGCTGTTCCAGCCGGCGATCCGGCTGGCCCGCGATGGCTTCGTCATGACGCCGCGCCTTTACGCGATGCTGAGCCGCTTCCCGCGGACCGGCGCGCTCGATCCGCAGGCGCGCGCCATCTACTACGGGGCGGATGGGCAGCCGCTGCCCGCGGGCACGGTGATCCGCAATCCGGCGCTGGCCGAAACGCTGGAGAAAATCGCGGCGCAGGGGGCCGACAGCTTCTATGCGGGCGACAATGCCGGGACCGTGGCCGCCAAGGTCGGTACCGCGCCCCGCAATCCCGCGCCGCTGACCACGGCGGACCTCGCCGGCTATCAGGCGAAGGGACGCGCGCCGGTGTGCGGCGATTACCGTGGCTACCGCGTATGCGGGATGGGGCCACCGTCCTCGGGCGCGACCACGGTCTATGCCATTCTCAAGCAGCTCGAACGCTTCGATCTGAAGGCGCTGGGGCCGGACAACCCGGTATCCTGGCACCTGATCGCCGAATCCGAACGGCTGGCCTACGCCGATCGCGACCGCTACCTGGGGGACAGCGATTTTGTCAGCGTGCCGGTCGCCGGGCTGACCGATCCCGCCTATCTGGCGACACGATCCGCGCTGATTTCGGACAAGGGCTCCCTGCCGTCGGTCGCGGCGGGGACGCCGCCGGGCGTCCGCACCGCTTTCGCGCCCGCACGCCCGCAGGAAGAGCACGGCACTACCCATTTCGTCGCGGTGGACCGCTGGGGCAACGCCGCCAGCTATACCTCCACGATCGAAAGCCCGTTCGGCTCCGGCCTGATGGTCGGCGGCTATTATCTCAACAACGAGCTGACCGATTTCAACATCGTGCCCGATCGCGATGGCGTGCCCACCGCGAACCGGGTGGAAGCGGGCAAGCGGCCGCGCAGTTCGATGGCGCCGACGCTGATCTACGGCCCCGATGGCCAGCTGCGGCTGGCGATCGGCGCGGCCGGCGGGGCGACGATCCCGGCCCAGGTCGCCAAGGCGATCATCGGCGTGCTCGACTGGGGCCTGCCCGCGCGCGAGGCGATCGCCCTGCCGGTGATCTTCGCGCCCGGCGGCGACGTGGTGTTCGTGGAAAAGGGCTCCGCGCAGGAAGCGATGATCCCGGCGCTGATGGCGCTGGGCCACCGGCAGGTCATCGCGCGCGAGGCTTCCTTCAAGGCCAACGCGATCGAACGCGTCGGCGATCGCTGGCGCGGCGCGGCCGATCCGCGCAGCGAAGGCGCGGCGGTGGCGCCCTGAACGCTTTCCGATAGGCGTGTCCGCCCGCGCAAGGTTGCCGTAGCGGCGCAGCTTCTCTAGGACTTTCCCCTGCGCGAACGGTGGAGCAAAAGCCGGCGCGCGGGTGGGGCAGAGGACCGGACGTGCAGCTCAGCGATTTCGAACAATTTCCGAACCTGGTCGCAATGTTCTTCGACCGCGCGCGCGCGCGGGGCGATGGGCCGTTCCTCTCGGCCAAGCACGATGGCGCGTGGCGGGCGATCACCTGGCGCGAGGCGGCGGACCGGGTCTGCCTGATGGCGGAGGCCCTGCGCGGGCTGGGCCTGAAGGATGGCGACCGGGTGGCGCTGGTGTCGGAAAACCGGCCCGAATGGTGCCTGGCCGATCTGGCGATCATGGCCGCCGGGCTGGTCACCGTGCCGACCTACATCACCAATACCGAGCGCGATCACCTGCACATCCTGGAAAACTCCGGCGCGCGCGCGATCGTCGTTTCCAACGCCAAGCTGGCGCGGCCGCTGCTGGCGGCGGCGCTGCGCGCGCCCTGCGCCGAACACGTCATCGGCATCGAGCCGCTGCGGCAGGCGCAATCGGGCACGCTGACGTTCCACGACTGGGACGCGCTGCTGGCGGGGGACGCGGCGGCGGCCCGCGCGGCGGTGGAGGCGCGCATCGCCGGCATCGGGCGCGCGGACACTGCCTGCATCATCTATACCAGCGGCACCGGCGGCGCGCCGCGCGGGGTGGTGCAGCACCACGGCGCGATCCTGTGCAACGTGGATGGCGCGGCGCATATCCTGGCCAACGATTTCGGCTGGGACGAGGAAGTGTTCCTGTCGTTCCTGCCGCTCAGCCATGCTTACGAGCACACCGGTGGCCAGTACCTGCCGATCGGCATGGGCGCGCAGATCTTCTATGCCGAAGGGCTGGAAAAGCTGGCGAGCAATATCGAGGAAGTGCGTCCCACGCTGATGGTCGTGGTGCCGCGCCTGTTCGAAGTGCTGCGCACGCGCATCATGAAGCAGGTGGAAAAGCAGGGCCGCGTGGCCAACTACCTGATGGGCCGGGCGCTGGCGATCGGCGAACGCCAGGCGCAGGGCCGCGGCCGGCTGCTGGACCGGCCGATGGATTTCCTGCTGGAAAAGAGCCTGCGCCCCAAGATCCGCCTGCGCTTCGGCGGCCGCATCAAGGCGATGGTTTCGGGCGGGGCGCCGCTCAATCCCGATGTCGGGGTGTTTTTCGAGGCGATGGGCCTGACCATGCTGCAGGGCTATGGCCAGACCGAGGCCGGGCCGGTGATATCGTGCAACCGCCCCGCGGCGGGCATCAAGATGGACACGGTCGGCCCGCCGATGAAGGGCGTGGAGGTCCGCATTGCCGAGGACGGCGAAATCCTCGTGCGCGGCGAACTCGTCATGCACGGCTACTGGCACAACCCGGCGGAAACCGCGCGGGCGATCCAGGATGGCTGGCTGCACACCGGCGACATCGGCCATCTCGATGCCAACGGCCGGATCGTCATCACCGACCGCAAGAAGGACATGATCGTCAACGACAAGGGCGACAACGTCTCTCCGCAGAAGGTGGAAGGGATGCTGACGCTCCAGCCCGAAATCGCGCAAGCGATGGTTTCGGGCGACAAGCGGCCCTATCTGGTCGGCCTGATCGTGCCCGATGCGGAATGGGCGGTGGAATGGGCGCGCGAACAGGACGAGAAGTTCGACGTGGCGACGCTGCAGGGCCTGCCCGCCTTCCGCAACGCGATTCGCGACGCGGTGGACCGGGTGAACCGGGATTTGTCGGTGATCGAGAAAGTCCGCCAGTTCACGTTCGCGGACGAGGCGTTCAGCATCGAGAACGGCGAGATGACGCCCAGCCTCAAGATCCGGCGGCACAAGATCCGCGAGCGGTACGGCGCGCGGATCGATGCGCTCTACAAGGCGTAAAGGGGCTGTTTTTCAGGCAGTCCGTTATCAGGCGGCTTCGAGTTCGACGAACTCGGGATAGAACTTCGGCGCGCGGGGCGACCAGCCCGGCGCGGTGGCGGCGGCTTCGCTGATCGACTGGAGCAGGCCCTTGCGCCGTTCCGGCCGGATCTGCGGCAGCGCCGCGGCGCCGCAGAACCCGCCCGGCAGCCATGGCCGCACTTCGGCGCCCAGCAGGCGTTCGTAGAGGAAGCGATAGGCCGAGAAGCAGCTGAGCCGTTCCTGCCCCAGATCGAACGCGGTCACGCGCATCAGCTTGCCCATGAAGCTTTCGAGGCCGTCGGGGCCGGGGCCTTCGGGCAGGACCGTGCGCAGTGTCTTGAGATCCTGATAGATCACGTACTGCGCGCGGATCGATGCGGTTTCCTCACCGCTGCGCGCCCACAGGCGGAACGCGTCCTGCCGGCCGAGGCCGACATCCAGACTGCGCCGGATATAGCGTTGTTCGGCGGCCGAGAAGCTCGCGAATTCGCGCATCTCGGTCAGGATCAGCGTAGCGGTGTCGGCGTTCGACATGAACCAGCTCCTGCCTTGGTGTCCCCGCGACTCCGGGGGGACCGGCATGCTGGATCATGCGCCATGCTTGGTTATTTTGAGGTTAACCCTGTCGCCTCAGCCTTCCTGACGGCGGCGATAGCGGAAATACCAGACCTCGTGGCCGTAGACGTTGCGCGCCTTGGCCTCGTAGCGCGTTTCCGGCCAGCCGCCGGGGCGGTTCTGGAACTGCGCCGGCTTTTCGCACAGCCATTCGAACGCATCGCGATGGCGGCGCATCACCATCAGGGCATGGCGCAGGTAGATGGCGTGGTCGGTGCCGAAGCGGAATTCGCCGCCCGGTTTCAGCTTGGCCGCGAACAGGCGCAGCGGGCCGTCGTTCATCATCCGCCGCTTGGCATGGCGCGCCTTGGGCCAGGGATCGGGATGGAGCAGGTAGAGAAACGAGAGCGAGCCGTCGGGAATGCGCGCCAGCACCTCCAGCGCATCGCCGTGATGGATGCGCACGTTGGGAATGGGTGGGTGCCGGCCGCCATCGCCGTCAAGGTGCGTCAGCGCCTGCGCCACGCCGTTGAGGAAGGGTTCGGCGCCGATGAAGCCGTGATCGGGCAGCATGTCGGCCCGTGCGGCCATGTGCTCGCCGCCGCCGAAGCCGATTTCGAAGTGGAGCGGGCAATCGTGCCCGAACAGGCGTTCGGCAGTGACCGGGCCGTCCGTCGGCACGGCGATCTGCGGTAGCATGGTATCGACCAGCGCCTGCTGGCCCTGGCGCAGGGGCTTGCCCTTGGCGCGTCCGTAGAGGCGGTTGAGCGTGGTGGGATCGCCGGACTTGTGCGCGGTCATGAAACGGGGCCTGCTGGTCGGTAAAGCGGCGCGCCTAGCAGACCGGCGATGCGTTGGGGAGGGGGGAGCAGGGAGGGGGGAGGGAGCGCCCGCAAACGAAAAGCGGCCCGCACCCCCCGGAGCGGACCGCTTTCGTCAGGAACAGACGCTGCGGGAAATGAGGGCGGGAAATCAGGCGGCCTCGACGTCCAGCTTGTCGTCCGGATCGCGCAGCACATAGCCGCGGCCCCAGACGGTTTCGATGTAGTTGTCGCCACCGCAGGCGTGCGCCAGCTTCTTGCGCAGCTTGCAGATGAACACGTCGATGATCTTGAGTTCCGGCTCGTCCATCCCGCCGTAAAGGTGGTTCAGGAACATTTCCTTGGTCAGCGTGGTGCCCTTGCGCAGCGAAAGCAGCTCGAGCATCGCGTATTCCTTGCCGGTCAGATGCACGCGCGCGTTATCGACCTCGACCGTCTTGGCATCGAGGTTGACCGAAAGCTTGCCGGTGCGGATGACCGATTGCGAATGGCCCTTGGAACGGCGCACGACCGCATGGATGCGGGCGATCAGTTCCTCGCGGTGGAAGGGCTTGGTCACGTAGTCGTCGGCGCCGAAGCCGAAGCTGCGCACCTTCGAATCCATTTCCGAAATGCCGGAGAGAATGAGAACCGGCGTCTGCACCTTGGCGACGCGCAGCTTCTTCAGGACATCGTAACCGTGCATGTCCGGCAGGTTGAGGTCCAGAAGGATGATATCGTAATCATAGAGCTTGCCGAGATCGAGGCCTTCTTCCCCGAGATCGGTTGAATAGACGTTGAAACCTTCGGCCGAAAGCATCAGCTCGATGGCCTTGGCCGTGGTCGGCTCGTCCTCGATCAGCAGCACACGCATACAACCGCCCCTTCTCGCCATAACAGGATGGCAGCGTTAATCCCTCGTCAAACGCTCTTGTCCGACATTAACCATAGGACCAATGAACATTAAAGGTTAATTTCGCGTAAATGCCGCAATCGCGGCGAGTCGCGCGGGTTTTCAACAGGCGCTGGAAACGATGGGGCCGGACGGCGGAAACCGCCGGCGGCGGTCAGGCGCCGGGAACGGCCAGAGTGGCGGCGGCCTCGCGCAGCCGGCGGCTGGCCGCCTGATCGTTGCGGAACGCGGCCAGGCCGTCCTGCAGCGCCTTGCCGGCCTTGCCCGGCTCGCCCAGCTGCATGCGGCTGCGCATCAGCATGATCCACCCATCGGGATTGCCGGGGTTCTGGGCGAGCTTTGCCTCCAGCCCGTCGACCATGCCGCGCACCATCGCCTCCTGCTGGCCCTTGGGCAGACCGGCGGCGGCTTTCATTTCATCGCCCGTCGGGCCGGGAATGCCGGAGGCCGCCTTTTGCGCACCATCGGTAACCATGCCGGCGGCCGGCGCCGCGAAGCGCGCTTCGGCCAGCCTCTTGTCCACGTCGATCTTGTACTTCTGACCCACGTTGCGGATCACGTCGCGGATATCGTCGGCATAGGGCGCGTCGGACGGGGTGTCCGCCAGCAGGTCGAACCACATGTCGATCGCGCGGCGGTGCTGGCCCGAAAGGTCCATCGCCACCGCCTTGAAATACCGTGCGCGTGCATCCTTGGGATCGAGTTGCAGCGCGCGGTCGAACGCGGCCTGCGCATCGGGGGGTATCCGCCCCTCGCTGTCGCTCGCCAGCACCAGCGCCTCGCCCAGGAACGAGAAGGTTTCGGCGTGATCGGGATCGAGCCGGGTCGCCTTCTTCAGCGCGGTCGCGGCTTCGGCATAGCGTTCGGTCTGGAAATAGGACCAGCCCAGCATGCGCCAGCCTTCGGCGTTTTCCGGATCGGCCTTCAGCTTGGCCTCCAGCTTGGCGATCACATCGTCGACCGAAGGCGCCTGGCTGGCATCGGCCGTCGCCGGCGCGACTACCGCGGCTTCCTGCTTCTGCCCGCGATAGATGGCGACGCCCGCCGCGGCGATGGCCATGACCGCAGCGCCCGCCAGCAGCACCTTGCCCAACCAGCCCGCCCCGCCCGCGGCCTGCGGAGCCGGGCTTTCGAGGGCGGGACTTGCGGAAGGAGACTGCTCGGCCTCGGTCATCGAAATCTCCTTGCGGCGTTCTTGCGCTGCAACCGCATATCGCGCTCGCGCACCATGTTGCAAGGCGATGCGCGGCGGCCCTTGCTATGGCGGCCCGGAAGCGGCCGGCGCGTCCTTGCCCAAACCCACTCCACCCCGGTCCGCCCCCCTTGTATGCGGCACCGCGAATTTGCGGGTGGCAAAGCCCGGTTCATCCGCTAATGTCCGCGCGAATTGGGGTCGCAAATCGGTTGATGGAAAGCAGGAACCCGCAGAGGTCCGCTTTCGTGTTGCGGGGGACGCACACCGGTGAGCGAAGTCTACAAAGTTGCGATCATCGGCTCCGGCCCGGCGGGCATGAGCGCAGCCAGCCGTGCGGCACAGCTCGGGCTGAGCCATGTGCTGCTCGAAAAATCGGGCCATCTCTCCGACACGATCTACAAATACCAGAAGGGCAAGCACGTGATGGCCACGCCATCGCAGCTGATCCTGCGGTCCGACCAGGAGTTCGACGCCGGCAAGAAGGAGGACATCCTCGACAAGTGGAACCGCCGCACCGCCGAGCTGGGCGTGAACGTGAAATACAACGCCGATGTTAAGGCGATTCGCGGCACGGGCGAAGCGATCCCCGGCTCGGTGCAGCAGATCGTCTCCCGCGCGCGGGACGGGTCCACGACCACCGCCGAGCTGCAACGCCATGCCCCGCCCTATGCGATCGAGCTGACCAGCGGCGAGACGGTGCTGGCCGAAAACGTGGTGCTGGCGATCGGCACGCAGGGCAATCCCAACCTGCTGCGCTGCCCCGGCGCGGACCTGCCGCACGTGACCTACCAGCTCGACGACCCTTACGCGATTCTCGACGAGCACGTCGTGGTGATCGGCACGGGCGACGCGGGGATCGAGAACGCGCGCGGCCTGGTCGAGGATGCGGCGCAGGGCAATGTCGTCACCGTGCTCAACCGCGCGCCCAAATCGACCAACGTGCGCGAAAGCTTCCCCACCGCCAAGGAGCCGAACGCCAAGGCGCTGGTCGAGGACGACGCGGCAGGCCGGCTGACGATCCGCTACGAAACCGAGACCAAGGCGGTCGAACCGGGCTGGATCACCCTGTCCACGCGCGATGGCGAGGAAAAGATCCGCTGCGACCGGATCATCGCGCGCATCGGTTCGGCGCCGCCGCGCGCCTTCGTCGAAGGCTGCGGCATCGCGTTCGCCAGCGCCGACCGGCTGGCCTTCCCAACGCTTTCGCCGCAGTTCGAATCGACCGCGCCCGGCATCTTCGTGATCGGCGCGCTGGCGGGCTATCCGCTGATCAAGCACTGCATGAACCAGGGCTATGACGTCATCGAGTTCATCAACGGCAACACCACGCTGAAGCCGGCGGACGAACCGCTGCTGGAAGCGCGGTTCCGCGATCTGCCGGGCAACCGGTCGGTCACCGAATGGTTGGAGTTCCTGCGCACGCGGATCACCATCCTCGAAGGCATGACCACGCTGCAGCTGCGCGAATTCATGCTCGATTCCGATGCCCGCGCCTATCGCAAGGGCGAGGTGATCTTCGAGAAGAACGATCCGGGGTCCTCGCTGTTCGCGATCGCTTCGGGATCGGTCCACGTCCGCATCGATCCGAACGATCCCTCGCGGGTCGTGCCCATTCCCGCAGGCACGATCTTCGGCGAGGTAGGCCTCATTTCCGGCCGTCGGCGCGGCGCGACGATCGTGGCGGCGGAGGATACGATCTGCGTCGAGATCAGCCGCAACGCCGCTCTCAAGCTGCAAAGCCAGGTGCCGACGGCCCGGCGCGCGATCGAGCGCATTTCCACCGAGCGGCAGATCCTGCAGATGTTCGGATCGGGGCTGACGCCCGACGATATCCGCGAAGTGGTGGAAACCGCGCGGATCGAACAGGTGCCGGCGGGCAAGCCGATCATCAGCGAGGGCGACGAGGATCGCGATGTCTTCGTCATCCGCGTGGGATCGATGATCGTGGAGAAGGAAGTCGGCGGCAAGCCGGTGTTCCTGTCCTACCTTCCGGCCGGCTCCTACGTCGGCGAGATGGCGCTGATCGATGGCGGCCAGCGCACCGCGACGGTGCGCGCGGCGATCAAGTCCGAAGTGATCCGCATCGATGGCGATGCCTTCGCCCGCGTGCTGGCGGCGAAGCCGACGCTGCTGGAGCGCGCGCGCAAGGACATGGAAGGCCGCCGCAAGACCAACGCCTTCATCGAATCGCGCAAGGACAGCTTCTCGGGCGTGGTCGACCTCTATTCGGAGCAGGCCAAGTTCCTCGTCAGCCAGGGGCTGGGCGAGGCGACCGACGTGCTGCTGATCGACGAGACGCTGTGCGTGGGCTGCGACAACTGCGAGAAGGCCTGCGCGGACAGCCACGACGGCCTGTCGCGGCTGGACCGCGAGGCGGGGCGCAGCTTTGCCCACCTGCACGTGCCGACCAGCTGCCGCCACTGCGAGCACCCGCACTGCATGGCCGATTGCCCGCCCAACGCGATTCAGCGCGGGCCGGACGGCGAAGTCTCGATCAACGATACCTGCATCGGTTGCGGCAACTGCCAGCGCAATTGCCCCTATGGGGTGATCCGCATGGAGAAGGTGCCGCCGAAGAAGCCTTCGCTGTGGTCGTGGCTGTTCTTCGGCAGCGGCCCCGGGCCGGGCGAGCCATCGTACAAGTGGTCGAAGAAGCACACCAAGTACACAGGCGATCCGGCGGTGGACGAACTGCTCGACCGCAAGAAGGCGATCAAGTGCGACATGTGCGCCGGGATCGACGGCGGCCCCAGCTGCGTGCGGGCCTGCCCCACCGGCGCGGCGATCCGCGTCTCGCCCGACGAGTTCCTGACCGTCGCCCGGCTCGAGAACGAGGAGGCCTGACCATGGCAAGCGTTGCCCAGGGGCCGGAAAAGGCCGGCAAGGTTCGCCGTCCGCGCACCAGCCGCGACCGGACCAGCACGCACGAAGGCTTCCTGCGTTATCGCAACGGACGGTGGCTCAAGATATCCGCGCTGCTCGCGGTGGTGCTGATCGCGCTCTATGTCTTCGTGCCGCTGCCGGGGCAGCATTTCGGATCGAGCTGGCTGGGCTACACGCTCGGCACGCTGGGCGCGCTGCTGATCCTGTGGCTGACGCTGCTGGGCGTGCGCAAGCGCGCGATCACGCCGGGCCGCTGGTCGCTGCGCGCGTGGACCTCGGCGCATGTCTATCTCGGGCTGTGCCTGATCGTGGTGGGCACGCTGCATTCGGGCTTCCACTTCGGCTGGAACGTGCACACGCTGGCGTGGGCGCTGATGATGCTGGTGATCCTGTCCGGCCTGTTCGGCATCTGGGTCTATGCCACGCTGCCCAGCGCGCTGTCGGACAACCGCTATGACGAGGAAGGCGCGATCACCGAGAAGCAGATGGTGGAAGCGCTGCGGTCGCTCGACCGGCAGATTCACGATGCGGCGCAGCCGCTCGATCCGCAGGCGGCGGCGCTGGTCAACAGCAGCCTGGAGGAGAACCCCTTCGCGGGCTCCTTCTGGAACCGCGTGACCGGTCGCTACGCGCGCGACGCCACGCGCGCGGCGGCAGCGGAACTGCGCCGGATGCGGGCCTACCGCGCACGTACCGCCGATGATCCGCTGGACAAGGTGGACGCGCTGCTTACGCGCAAGGAGGCCATGCTGGGGCGGCTGCGCAAGCACTTGCGCCTCAAGACCTGGCTGCAGGCCTGGCTCTACGTCCACGTTCCCGTCACCTTCGCGCTGCTCGCCGCGCTTTCCGCGCATATCGTCAGCGTCTTCTTCTACTGGTGAGCGCCTCCATGAGCTTCCTGATCCGCCAGATCGCGCTCAAGTCCAGCGGCGAGGAGATCGTTCGCGGCTCCCGCGTGGACGGCGATGAACTGACCATCGGCCGCGACGCGGCCTGCGGCATCCACTTGCCGGACCTCGCCGTCGATCCGCGCCATGCCCGGGTCACGCGGATCGATGACCAGCGGCTGCTGATCGAATCGATTGGCGACCAGCCGTTCGACGTCAACGGCCGCAGCGTCAACCGGCGGGAACTGGACATCGCCACCGGCGCCGAACTGGGCTTCGGCGGCCATCGCATCCAGCTTTCGCGCGACGCGGACACCGGATTACCGGTCTTTTCGGTGCGGCGGGTGGAAGCGGTTTCGGAATCGGCCGAGGATGTCGATCTCGGCAGTGCCTACACGCTGAAAGGTCTGCTGCCGGGCAAGCGGATGTCGGCCTGGAGCTTTGCCATCCTGATCCTGGTGGCGTTCCTGGCCTTTCCGATCTGGAGCTATGCCACGTACAAGCCGCTGGCGCTGCACAAGGACGATCGCCGCCCCGCGGGCTTCCACGCCGACAAGGCCTGGTCTTCCGGCCATCTCAGCCTGGCGCACAAGAATCTCGAGAACGATTGCCAGGCCTGCCACGTCAAGGCGTTCGTGGCGGTGCGCGACAATGCCTGCCTCACCTGCCACACGCAGGATGCGCACCAGCATATCCCCGACGCGGCGCGGCTGGTGCGCGCGCGCGGCGAACCGCACGGCTTCGCCGCCTTCCAGCGCGCGGTGGCGACCGCTTTCAACCGTCCCGCCGGCCGTTGTGTGGATTGTCACACCGAACACGAGGGGGCCGGTGCTATGCCGGCCACCCGGCAGCAGTTCTGTACCGACTGCCATGATGGGCTGAAGACGCGCTTGACCGACACGAAGATCGCCGATGCCGCCGATTTCGGAACGGCGCACCCGCAGTTCAGGCCGACGGTGATCGTCGGCATGAACGGTGCGAAGCCGCTGCTGCAGCGCGCGGTGTGGAGCCCGGCCCTGCGCGAGCCGAACGGTCTCAAGTTCACGCACGCCCAGCATCTGTCGAAGGTCAACGGCGTGGCGCAGATGGTGCGCCGCCGCCCCGGCCGCTTCGCTAGCGGCGAGGCGCTGGGCTGCCAGGATTGCCACAAGACCGATTCGGGCGGCGCGCGGTTCAAGCCGGTGGTGATGGAAGAAGCCTGCCAGAGCTGCCATTCGCTGAACTTCGACGAAGTGGGCGGCACGTTCCGGTCGCTGCGCCATGGCGAACCGGCGATGGTGGTGGCGGACCTGCGCGCGTTCTATCGCGGCACCGCGCCCGCGCGGCCGGCGAACCTTTCGGGCCTTGCCCGGCGGGTGCCCGGCGATGCGGCGCTGCGCGCCAGCGCGGCGGACTATGCCCGCGCGGTGCGGTTCTATCCCACCCGCGCCGACCAGGCGATCGCGCAGGTCTTCTCCAAGGGCGGCATGTGCTTTGACTGCCATACCGTGACGCGCGGTGGCACGGCGGCCACCGACGGCTTCGCGATCCAGCCGGTGGCCCAGAACGGGCGCTACTACAACACCGGCTGGTTCGATCACAAGGATCACCGCAAGACCGATTGCGTCGCGTGCCACACCCGCGCACCGCAATCGAACGACGCTTCGGACCTGCTCGTTCCCGGCATGGACGGCCCGGGCGGCTGCCGCAGCTGCCATGTGGGCGAGGGGGGAACGCACCTGGCCTCGGTCAAGGTCAAGGACCCGGTCGATTCCGGCTGCGCGATGTGCCATTCCTATCACATGGATAGCGGGGCTCCGTGGCAGCCGAAGGGCCGACGGGACAGGAAGCGTCAGCAGGATCCGATTCACACCGCCGTGGCCGACCGGCCCCGGCAGTGGGGGCCGGCATCCCTGAAGTAAGCGGGCTTGGGGGGGCGCGGGGCGATGCTGATCGCACAGATCACGGACATTCACCTGGGGTTCGAGCCGGACACGCCGGACGAATTCAACCGGCTGCGGCTGGACCGCACGGTCCAGGCCTTGCTGGAAATGGACCCGCGGCCCGATCTGCTGCTGGCCACCGGGGATCTGGTCGATCGTGGCGACCGGGAAAGCTACGAACGGCTGCGCGAGGCGTTGTCCGGGCTGCCGTTTCCCGTCCACTTCGCGCTGGGCAACCATGACGAACGCGCGACGTTTCGCGAGGTCTTTCCCCAAGCGCCGTTTGCCGGGGATTACCTGCAATACGTGATCGACAGCCCGGCGCTGCGGCTGATCGTGCTCGATACGCTGGAAGAAGGGCGGCACGGCGGCGCGTTCTGCGAAGAGCGCGCGGCATGGCTTGCCGCGCGGCTGGACGAGGACACGGTCAAGCCCACGTTGATCGTCCAGCACCATCCCCCGATCGAGGCCGGCATTCCGTGGATGAACACCGACGCCGCCGAACCCTGGGTGGAGCGGCTGGCGACCTGCCTGCGCGGGCGCGACAACGTGACAGGGCTGGTCTGTGGCCACATCCATCGCGCCAGCGCGACGCGGTGGGAGCATGTGATCGTGGCCACCTGCCCGTCCACCGCGCCGCAGGTCGCGCTCGACTTGCGGCCGATCGATCCCGACGTGCCCGACCAGCGCAACCTGATCGTCGCCGATCCGCCGGCCTATGCGCTGCACTGGTGGAACGGGCGCGAACTGGTGACGCACTGGGATACGGCCGAGGACCGGCTGGTGCTGGCGCGCTATGACGCCGATCTCCAGCAGATGATCCAGCACATGCTGGCCGAGCGCCCCGACGCCGGATTGGCGGGAGCGGGGATGGCAGCGGCGGAATAGCCGCTCAGCGCACCCCGGCGAGCGCCTTCTGACGGCGGCGCTGCACCGAACTGCCCAGCCCGATCGCCTCGCGATACTTGGCGACCGTGCGGCGGGCGAGATCGAAGCCACGCTGCTTCAGCAGATCGACCAGCGCATCGTCGGACAGGATCGCCTTGGGATCCTCGGCGTCGATCAGTTGCCGGATCGCCGCCTTCACCGCCTCGGCTGATACCGCGCCTTCGCCGTCGGCCGACGCCACGCCCGAAGTGAAGAAGTACTTCAGCTCGAACGTGCCGCGATCGCAGTGCAGGTACTTGTTCGAGGTCACGCGGCTGACGGTCGATTCGTGCATCGCGATGGCTTCCGCCACCGCGCGCAGCGTCAGCGGGCGCAGGTGCGAGACGCCGTGGCGGAAAAACCCGTCCTGCTGCTTCACGATCTCGGCCGCCACTTTCAGGATCGTCTTCTGCCGCTGGTCCAGCGCTTTCAGCAGCCAGTTGGCGTCGGCCAGCTTTTCCCCCAGCCAGCCGCGCGCTTCCTTGCTGACGCAGGCGCCGCGCATTTCCACGTAATAGCTGCGGTTGACGATCAGCCGCGGCAGCGTGGCCTGGTTGAGCGCGATGTCCCAATCGACCGAGCCGTCCTTGCGTGGCACCGCGCGGATCAGGATGTCCGGCACCACGGCTTCCGCACCGCCGCCGCCGAAGCGCAGGCCGGGCTTGGGATCATAGCCGCGCAGCTCGGCCAGCATGTCGGCGAAGTCCTCGTCGTCCACGCCGCACATGCGCTTGATCCGGGAAAACTCCCCGCGCGCGACAAGGTCGAGGTTGTCGATCAGCCGCGCCATGCAGGGATCGTAGCGATCGGCCTCGCGCGCCTGCAGCGCCAGGCATTCGGCCAGCGACCGCGCGCCGACGCCCGTGGGATCGAGCGATTGCACCAGCGCCAGCGCCGCTTCCGCCGTGGCGGGGGGCACGCCGAGGTCGGCGGCGGCTTCGGCCAGGGTGATGGTGAGGTAGCCGGCCTCGTCGATCTGGTCGATCAGCCAGCGCGCGACGAACAGGAGCTGCGCGTCGGACGTCGCCGCGCCGATCTGGGCATGGAGGTGCTGCGCCAGCGTCTCGTCGAAATCGCCGCGTTCGTCGATGCCGGGGCCTTCGCCGCCCGCCGCCGCGCCGGCCGCCCCGCTTCCCGAGCCGTAATCCGGGAGATCGCCGGTATCGCGGTCCCGATCGAGCGCGGTGACGTCGATGTCCAGCGGGCGATCCTCTTCCACCCGGCCCTCGCTGACGAGCTGGTCGACCGGGGAGGTTTCAAGCTGGGTACGCCGGGCTTCCTCGGGCAGACCGTCCAAGGGATCGGGCGGCGCGGCCGCTTCGCCGATCTCGAGCAGGGGGTTGGCGTCCAGCGCCTCGCCGATGAAGGTTTCCACTTCGAGATTGGACAGCGCCAGCAGCTTGATCGCCTGCTGGAGCTGCGGCGTCATCACCAGCGACTGGGTTTGCCGTATGTCGAGGCGCGGACCCAGCGCCATCGTTCAGTGTTCCCCCGCCCCGCGCATCAGAGCGTGAAGCCCTCGCCCAGATAGAGGCGGCGCACGTTGGGATCGGCCACCAGCGCTTCGGGGCTGCCCGCGAACAGCACCTGCCCGCCATAGATGATGCAGGCGCGGTCCACGATGTCGAGCGTTTCGCGGACATTGTGGTCGGTGATGAGCACGCCGATGCCGCGCCGCTTGAGGTCCTTGACCAGATGGCGGATGTCGCTGATCGACAGCGGATCGATCCCGGCGAAGGGTTCGTCGAGCAGGATGATCGAGGGCTTGGCGGCCAGCGCGCGGGCGATTTCGCACCGGCGCCGTTCACCGCCCGAAAGCGCCATGGCCGGGCTGGTGCGCAGCCGCGTGAGGCCGAATTCGTCCAGCAGGCGATCGAGTTCGGCCATGCGTGTGGCCTTGTCCGGTTCGATCAGTTCCAGCACGGTGGCGATGTTCTGTTCCACCGTCATGCCCCGGAAGATCGAGGTTTCCTGCGGCAGATAGCCCAGGCCCAGGATCGCGCGGCGGTACATCGGCAGGCGGGTGATATCCACGCCATCCAGCAGGATGCGGCCCGAATCCGGGCGGACCAGCCCCATGATCGAATAGAAGCACGTGGTCTTGCCCGCGCCGTTCGGCCCGAGCAGACCCAGCACTTCGCCCTTGCCAACGGACAGCGATATATCGGTCAGGACCGCGCGCTTGTCGTAGCTCTTGGCGATCGACACCACTTCCAGTCCGCCCTGCGGCAAGGGAGGCGAGGTGTCGTTCGATCCTGGGGCCGATCCCGGCGTATGCCCGCTGTCCGCGGGCGTGGTGTCGGCAAGGGCTGTCATCTGTATGCGGTTCCGCCTGAACTGTTTACGGTTCTGCCGTTTCCGGTCGCTGACCCGCCATAGCCGGGTCTGGCGCGCGATCAAACCCCTCGCGCGCAACTTGGGGGAGCTTCCGGCATAACTGGCAGGATTTGTGCATGGTCGCCGCTTCCGGCGGTATGCCCTGCGCGATAAATGCCCGTTTGGCCTTGAAACACGCAGGATTGCGTGATCTATTCCCGGAAACGGACCTAGAAGGAAGGATGTATGGGCAAGGCCTTCTCCGTCGGGCGCAGTCGGGGCCAACTGGATTGGCGCAAGCGGATGAGCGACACGGTCGCCTATGCGTTGCTGGTCTATACCGGCCTGCAGATTTTCGTGACCATGCAGGCGATCGAGGGGGACAGCGCTTCCGCATTGCCGATGCTGGCGCTGGTGGTGCTGGTAGGGGCGATCATTCCTATGTTCCGCCGCTTCGAACGGCGCTGGGAGCATATCGGCGATGCCGCAGCCGCCGATCCGGACCGGCGCGTGGCGTTCCGCAAGGATCAGGTTTCGATCTGGCTGCTGGCTATCGGGCTGCCGTTCCTGTTGACCGGCCTGTTCAAGCTGATCGCCGCGCTGTTCTGAAGAGAGCGTCCTTGCCCGGTCGGCAAGGCCGCGATTGCGGTCGTGAATCGGGCGGGCTAGACGCCGTGGCCTGATCGCTTGCGCGGCACCCCTCCGCGCCCCATCCGAGAGGCCGAACCATGTTGTCCCCCGCCGTAGCCCAGGAGCGCTGCCACGCGCTGATCGAACGCGCCGTGCGCGCCGGCGCGGAGGCGGGCGATGCGATCTATCTCGCCAACGCCAGCGAATCGGTGCAGGTCCGGCTCGGCGCGCTGGAGGATGTGGAGCGGTCGGAGTCCGAACATATCGGCCTGCGCGTGTTTGTCGGCGGCGCTTCCGCCTCGATCGGGTCGACCGACCTCGGCGATGCCGCGCTCGACGAACTGGCGACACGCGCGGTGGCGATGGCGCGGGCGGCGCCCGCGGACAAGTATGCGGGCCTCGCGCCGGGGGACCGGCTGGCGAAAGGCCCGTTCGCGGACCTCGATCTGGAAGACGCCGCCGAGCGTTCGCCGCAGGACTTGCGCGCCGCAGCCGAGGAAGCGGAAGACGCCGCCCGCGCGGTTGCGGGCGTGACCAACAGCGAAGGCGCGGGCGCCAGCGCCGGGCGCGGCGTGGTCGCGCTTGCTACCAGCCATGGCTTTTCCGGGGCCTATGCCGCGACCAGCCACGGGTTGTCGGCGTCCGTCGTGGCCGGCGAAGGCGGCGCGATGCAGCGCGATTACAGCTGGCGCAGCGGCCGCCATGCCGCCGACCTGCTGCCCCCCGCCGAAATCGGCCGCCGCGCCGGAGACCGCGCCGTGGCGCGGCTCAACCCCGGCAAGCTCAAGAGCGGAACGATGCCGGTGGTGTTCGATCCTCGCGTCGGGGGATCACTCGTCGGGCATCTGCTGGGCGCGATATCGGGCGCGGCGATCGCGCGGCGCGCCAGTTTTCTGCTGGATCGCGATGGCGCGCAGCTGTTCGACTCCGCCATCACCATTCTCGACGATCCGCTGCGGCCGCGCGGGTTGCGTTCGCGCCCGTTCGACGGCGAAGGCCTGCCGACCGCGCCGCGCGCGCTGGTGGAGGCCGGGCGGCTGACCGGATGGCTGATGGATTCGGCCTCGGCCCGTCAGCTTGGCGCGGAGCCGACCGGCCATGCGTCGCGCGGGGCTTCGGGGCCGCCGCACGTCACGGCCAGCAATGTGGTGCTCCAGCCCGGCACAGTCACGCCGCAGGCGCTGATGGCGGACATCGCCGACGGCGTCTATGTGACCGAGCTGCTCGGGCAGGGGGTGAATGGCGTGACCGGCGACTACAGCCGGGGCGCTTCGGGCTTCCGCATCGTCAATGGCGAGATCGCCGGGGCGGTGGCCGAATTCACCGTGGCCGGCAACCTGATCGACATGTTCGCGGCGCTGGTGGCGGCGGACGATCTCGATATTCATCGCGGCATCGATGTGCCGACGCTGCGCATCGACGGCCTCAGCATTGCCGGGGATTGAGGCCAGCATTGAGGCCACCGGGGCCATGGGGCGGGGCCGGCGGGGAACTTTTGCCCGACCGGCGCGCTGTTGGGCGCATATGGCCGTTTCTAGTGTTTCACACCTTCGCCTGCCCGCCCTGATCCTGTCGCTGCTGGCCGCGTCGATGATGCCGGCCGGGCCGGTTGCCGCGCAGAGCGCATCGCCCTCCGCCAGCACGTCGTCCTCCGCATCCGGCGGCGCGATCGCCTCCACCGTTTCAGCCGATGCGGACGCGCAGATCGCCGCGCGCATCCGCGGCATCTTCGCCGAGATCGGCAGTCTCAACGGGATCGACGTGCGCGTGGCCTCCGGCGTCGTCACGCTCAGCGGGCAGGTGGCCGACGAGAACGCGATCGCGCAGGCGCAGGCGATCGCCGGGCGCGTGGCCGGCGTGGTGACCGTGCAGAACCGCGTGACCCGCAATCTGGCCGTGGACAGCAATCTCGACCCGGCGCTGAGCGGCGCGCGCGGCAAGTTCGCCGGGCTGGTTGCAGCGCTGCCGCTGATCGGCGTGTCGATCGCGGTGGCGGTGCTGATCGGGATGCTCGGTTACGCGATCGCTGCCCGCAAGAACCTGTGGCACCGCGTCGCGCCCAATCCGTTCCTGGCCGAACTGCTCGCCAGCGCGATCCGCTTCACGTTCGTGGTGGCGGGGATCGTGCTGGCGCTCGACATCGTGGGAGCCACGGCGCTGCTTGGCGCGGTGCTGGGCGGCGCGGGGGTGTTCGGCATCGCGGTGGGCTTTGCGGTCAAGGACACCATCGATAACTACATTTCGTCGCTGATGCTCTCGATCCGCCAGCCTTTCCGCGCCAACGACCATGTGAAGATCGATTCGTGGGAAGGCCGCGTGGTGCGCCTGACCAGCCGCGCCACCGTGCTGATGACGCTGGATGGCAACCACCTGCGCATTCCCAACAGCACCGTGTTCAAGGCGGTGATCGTCAATTTCACCACGAACCCGACGCGGCGCTTTGCGTTCGAGGTGGGGATCGATCCGGCCGCCGATCCGGCGACGGCGCGCGCGGTGGCGCTGGAGGCGATGCGCGGGCAGGATTTCGTGCTGCCGGCGCCGGAGCCGTCAACCGAAGTGGTCAGCATCGACGGCGCGACGCAGGTCCTGCGCTTCACCGGCTGGGTGGACCAGACGCAGACCGGTTTCGGCAAGGCGCGGACGCTGGTGATCGAGGCGGTGCGGCGCGCGCTGCGCGAGCAGGGCTTCGCGCTGCCGGACACGGTCTATCACGTGCGCATGGAGCAGGATGCCGGCGAAGCGGCGCCAAAGGCCGAGGCGCCGCCGGTCCAGGCCGCCGGCGCCGAGAGCGTGGCGCCCGAGCATCATATCGCGACGATGGTCGATCGCGAGCGCGCGGGCAATGCGCAGGGCCGCGATCTGCTTGACGCCAGCCGCCCCACCGAGTGAGGCGGCCGGTCGGTCCGCAAAGGGTCAGTCGACCTTGGCGGTCTTGGCAGCCTTGGCGCGCTCGATCGCCTCGATCGTGATGCGCTTGGCGTCGTCGGCGCCGCCCCAGGTGCCGATGCGCACCCACTTCTTCTTTTCCAGATCCTTGTAGTGGGTGAAGAAGTGCTCGATCTGCTCCATGACGATGCCGGGCAGGTCGTCCTTCTCGGCGACGTCGGAGTAGTAGGGGAAAGTCTTGTCGTCGGGCACGCAGACCAGCTTCTCGTCGCCGCCGGCTTCGTCTTCCAGGTTCAGCACCGCAATCGGCCGGGCGCGCACGACGCAGCCGGGGATGAAGGGCGAACGCGAGATCACCAGCGCATCCAGCGGATCGCCATCGGGCGAAAGCGTGTGCGGCACGAAGCCGTAGTTCGCCGGATAGCGCATCGGCGTGTGCAGGATGCGATCGACGAACAGTGCGCCGGAAGCCTTGTCGAATTCGTACTTCACGGGTTCGCCGCCGGTGGGCACTTCGATGATGACGTTGAGAGTCTCGGGCGGGTTGTCGCCAGTCGGAATCAGGTCGATGCGCATGGTTTGCCTATGGTTTGGCCCCGAAACGGCGGCCGGTTCGAACACGATGGAGCCGCCTCTAGCGTCGCGCGTTGTGCGCCGCAACAATACTTATCGCCAGGAAATCGATCGGATCGGCCGGCTCAATGGCCGCCGCCCAGCGCGTTGATGGTGAAAGCGATCACCCCGATGTTGAACACGAACGCGGCGAACGAATGCAGCGTGACGATGCGCCGGATCGCCTGGCTGGTGATCGCGGTGTCCGATGTCTGGAACGTCATGCCCAGGGTAAAGGCGAAATAGGCGAAATCGAAGTAGTCCGGCGTGTCCGTGCCTGGAAAATCGAGGCCTCCGGTGTCCTTCCCGTCATCGCCGCCGCGCACGTAGTAGAGGTGCGCGTAGTGCAGCGCATAGACCATGTTGGCGAAGAGCCAGGTGAGCACGAGCGTGCCGACCAGCTTGACCAGCCCTATGTGGTTGCCCGCGCTGGCGCTGGGCAGTTCGGCCGCGATCGCCGCCATCACCACCAGCGTGAGCACCGTGGTGATGGCCAGCACCACCACCCTGTTGGCGTCGTTTTCCTCCGAATGGCGGCGCATTGCGGCGGCATCGCATTCGCGCAGCAGCGGCCACAGCGAGACGAGGAAGGCGGTGGCGCCGAAATCGAAGCCCATCGCCAGCGAATCGGCCATGCCGTGCCCGCCGAACAGATTGCGCCAGCCGGCGAAGCCCGCCACGCTCAGGATCAGGAACAGGACGAAGCGCGCCGGAGCGAACCGCTGGCCGAGCGCCCACCGTGTTCCCGTTCCCGAAACCATGGTGCTAGCGCGTCGTCCGCTTGGGCGAGAGCAGGATGTCCAGCCCGGTGGGCGCGGTGCCCGGCGCGGCGCGTTCCAGCCAGGGCCAGCGCAGCCCGTCATGGTAATCGATCGACACCGTGGTGACGCGGTCGTCGCGCCGGATCGTCAGGTCCAGCGGCTTGGCGCCGCCGGCGGCGTCGGTCTTGGCGGCGGTGATCGCCTGCTTCAGCGTATCCTGATCGTAGGTCAGGCCATTGACCGCGACGATCTGCACGCCGCTGACCACGCCGGCCTTGAACGCGGCGCTGTCCCAGCGGCAGGACGTGACCTTGCCGTCCTTGTCGATCGTCACGCCGATCGAATGGTAGAGCGAAAGCGCCTTGCTGTCCGCGGCGCGGGCCTTGTCGAACGGGTTCGGTTCGGCCTTCCACACCAGCTTGTAGCCGCCGCGCTCGATCCCGCCGAGCGGCGCGGGCTGGCCCGGCGTCTGGATGCGGGTCTTGAGGAAGCTGGCCCAGTCATAGGGGAACACGCCGTTGAGCGTGGAAACCACGTCCTCGAACTCGTAGGGCACCACGCCCCAATCGCCATCGCGGATGCCGAAGAAGGCCTTGGCGAAATCGTCGAGCCCCTTCTTGCCGGCGGTGCCCTGCCGGATGATCTGGTCCGCTTCCAGCCAGACCAGCGCGCCTTCGGTGTAGTACTCCTCGTTGCGGGCCAGCGAACTGAACGGCTTGGGCTTGCGCGCGGCGAAGACGGGATCGTGCGTGGTGTCCTCCACCGAACGCCATTCGCGGCCCGGATACTGGGTGAACAGGCCGGCGTTGTTGGCCAGCATGCCCAGCACGGTATCCTTGGTTTGCACGCCCGACCGCGCGGCCAGCACATAGCCCCAGAACTGGTCCTGCCCTTCATAGACCCACAGCAGGTTGTCCTGCATTGGCTGGCGGTAATCGGGCGTCCACAGCTTGGCCGGGCGGCGGAACTTGCCGTCCCAGCTGTGCGAGAATTCGTGCGGGATGACGTTGCGGTCCCAGTCGTTCGCGGCCCAGTCGATCCAGGTGCGCGGCTCGTACTGGTTTTCGCTCGACCGGTGGTGCTCCAGCCCGATCCCGCCCATGCGGTCGGTCAGCGCCAGCAGCAGGTCGTAGTGATCGAAATGCTTCGCGCCATAGAGCGCCAGCCCCTCGTCCACCAGCGCGCGGTAGGTGGCGAGGTTTTCGGGCTTTATCGCCAGCAGCTCGGGCTTGTCGGCAATGGCATCGAGCCAGACCGAATTGCCGAGGAAGAAGCGCTGGGCATGAAGGCCGGCGAAGATCGGGGAATCGACCAGCGTCTCGTAATCGGTGACGTCCCAGCTCACGCGGTTGCCGGTCTGCTTCTTGCCATCAAGCGCGGTGAACACCGTCCAGCCATCGGGCACGGCGACGGTGGGCTGCACCCGGATCTGGCGGACATAGTGCCCGGCGGGATAGAGCGACATCTTCTCCCACTGCAGGTTCAGCATTTCGCGCGTCATGGTCACGCGGCCTTCGGAATCGCGCAGGGGCGAGGTGTGGACCATCCGCGCCTCGATCGCGGACGTGCCGGCCGGCACGTCGACATGGAAGGCATAGACCTCGACCGGATCGCGCGTCCACGTCAGCACCTTGCCGCCGGCGGTGAAGCGCACGTCGGCGAGTTCGGACAGCGGCCCGCGCGGGCCGTGGTTGCCGGGCAACCATTGCGGATAGAGCAGCGTCAGCCGCGTCGCGCCGGGGGGAACCGGGATCGTCTCGGTCACGCGGTAGGCTCCGCGCGTCACGTCGGTGGCGTCGATGTCGAGCCGGATCGTGCCGGGAAACGGCTTGTCCTCGGGATCGGGCACCTGGTGCACGATGGGCACCGCCATCGGCTTCGTGTTGGTGGCCGGCTGGACCTGGGCATGGGCCGGAAGGGTGGAAGCGGTGACGAGAAGCGCGGCGAGAAGGGCCGGGGTCTTGAAGGATTTTGCCATGGCGCCTTCATGGCGCGAACCGGTTCCGTCCGCAACCATTGCCGAGTGCCCTTTTCGTGGGACCACAATGCGGCTAATCGCGCGGGCCATGAGCCAGATTCAGACGCCCCAGGCCATTCGCGGCACGCAGGACATTTTCGGTGCCGACGCCGAGGCCTTCGCCTTCGTGGTCGAGACCTTCGAACGCGTGCGCAAGCTGTACCGCTTCCGCCGCGCGGAAATGCCGGTGTTCGAAAAGACCGCCGTGTTCAGCCGCTCACTGGGCGAGACGACCGATGTCGTGTCCAAGGAAATGTACAGCTTCGAGGATCGCGGCGGGGAATCGCTGACGCTGCGCCCGGAATTCACCGCCGGCCTCGCCCGCGCCTACCTGACCAACGGCTGGCAGCAATATGCCCCGGTCAAGGTGGCGACGCACGGGCCGCTGTTCCGCTACGAACGGCCGCAGAAGGGCCGTTACCGCCAGTTCCACCAGCTCGACGCCGAAGTGATCGGCGCGGCCGAACCGCAGGCCGACGTGGAACTGCTGGTGATGGCGGACCAGCTGCTGAAGGAACTGGGCATCGCCGACGGCGTGACGCTGCAGCTCAACACGCTGGGCGATGCGGAAAGCCGCGAGGCGTGGCGCGCCGCGCTGATCGAATACTTCCGCGCCGTGAAGGGCGAGCTGAGCGAGGATTCGCAGGAGCGGCTGGAAAAGAACCCGCTGCGCATCCTCGACAGCAAGGACCCGCGCGACAAGGTCTTCGTCGCGGACGCGCCGAAGATCGACGCGTTCCTCGGGGCCGAGGCGCAGGACTTCTTCGGCAAGGTGACCGCCGGGCTGGACGCGGCGGGCGTCGCCTGGACGCGCGCGCCGGCGCTGGTGCGCGGGCTGGACTATTACCGCCACACGGCGTTCGAATTCGTCACCGACCGGCTGGGCGCGCAAGGCACCGTGCTGGGCGGCGGCCGCTATGACGGGCTGATCGAGACGCTGGGCGGGCCGCACACCCCGGCCGTCGGGTGGGCGGCGGGCGTCGAGCGGCTGGCGATGCTGGTGGGGGATGCGGGCGGGATGGCTGCCGATGTACTGAAGGTAGGCGTTGTGGTTGAAGCGGTTGAAGCGGAGCCATTCTCTCAATGGTTGTGCGCACAACTTCGTCGGTTACACATCAGCGCCGAGCTTTATTGTCGCGGCAAGCGGCAGAGGCGCTTTGAAAAAGCAAGAGCTGATAACGCCCAAGTTATCGTAACAGTTCAAGTTCCGCAATCGGCGCCCGCTCAGACCTACGCGGTGAAGCTGGCTCTAACTGGGACTGCCGAGGCACCCCAATGGTTGGAAGTGATTGGCGCTGTACTGAGTCAGGACGGCTTCAGTTTTGATTTGCCCGACGGCCTCGTCGTTGGTCCTTGGGTTACGGTCCAGAAAGCGGCATGAGCATCTCCGATACCCGCCTTGCCCAGATCGGCGCGCGGTTCGCGGAGCTGGAGGCGCGGCTGGCTTCGGGGACGCTGGAAGGCGCGGAGTTCATCGCCGCCAGCCGTGACTATGCCGAGCTGGAGCCGGTGGCGCGGGCCGCCGCTGCCGTCGGCGCGATGCGCGGCGAGCTCGCCAGCCTGTCGGCACTCGACGAGCCGGACCCCGACATGCGCGCGCTGGCCGAAGAGGAGATGGCGCGGCTGTCGGCCGACCTGCCCGAGGCCGAGCATCGCCTGGCCGTCGCCATGCTGCCGCGCGACACCGCCGACAGCCGCCCGGCCATGCTGGAAATCCGCGCCGGCACTGGCGGGGACGAGGCCGCGCTTTTCGCCGCAGACCTGTTCCGCATGTACGAAAAGTACGCCGCCGAGCAGGGCTGGCGGGTGGAAGTCGTCTCGGTCAACGCCAACGATCTGGGCGGCTACAAGGAAGTCGTTGCCAACGTTACCGGCAGCGGCGTCTTCGCCAAGCTGAAGTTCGAAAGCGGCGTCCACCGCGTGCAGCGCGTGCCGGTTACCGAATCGGGCGGGCGCATCCATACTTCCGCCGCAACGGTTGCCGTCTTGCCCGAACCCGATGAGGTGGATATCCGCATCGAGGACAAGGATCTCAAGATCGATGTCTATCGCGCCAGCGGTGCGGGCGGGCAGCATGTGAACACCACCGATTCGGCGGTGCGCATCACCCACCTGCCCACCGGCACGGTCGTCACCTGTCAGGACGGGCGCAGCCAGCACAAGAACAAGGACAAGGCGATGCAGGTCCTGCGCGCCCGCCTGTTCGAGGCGCAGCGCGAAGCCGCGCAGGGCGAGGAGGCCGAAGCGCGCAAGGCCATGGTGGGATCGGGCGACCGCTCCGAACGCATCCGCACCTACAACTTCCCGCAAGGGCGCGTGACCGACCACCGCATCAACCTGACGCTGCACCGCCTGCCCGAGATCCTCGAAGGGCCGGGGCTGGGCGAGCTGATCGACGCGCTGACCGCCGAGGACCAGGCCAAGCGGCTGGCGGCGATGGACGCATGACCGTGGCCGAGCGGCTGCGCGATGCCGCCGCGGCGCTGGGGCCGGGCGCATCGACCGCGCGGCTCGACGTGGAACTGCTGATGGCCCACGCGCTGGGCGTATCGCGATCGGACCTGCTGCTGCGCCACATGCGCGATCCCGCGCCACCCGCGTTCGAGCCGCTGTTCGCGCGGCGGCGGGCGAGCGAGCCGGTTGCCTACATCATGGGCCATGCGGAGTTCTGGAGCCTGGACCTGGCGGTGACGCCGGACGTGCTGATCCCGCGCGCGGATTCCGAAACGCTGGTGGAAGCGGCGCTTGCCGCCCGGCCCGCTGCGCGCCGCGTGCTCGATTGCGGCACCGGTTCGGGCGCGCTGCTGCTGGCGGTGTTGAGCGCGCTGCCCGAGGCGCGGGGGGTGGGCATCGACCGTTCGCCCGGCGCGCTGGCCGTCGCTGCCGGCAATGCGGAGCGCACCGGGCTGGCGGCGCGGGCCATGTTCCACGAGCGCGACTGGGACGTGCCGGGCTGGGCATCCGGGCTCGACCGGTTCGACCTGATCCTCGCCAACCCGCCCTATGTGGAAGATGCGGCCGAGCTGGAAGCGGTGGTGCGCGATCACGAACCGGCCGGCGCGCTGTTCGCGGGGGCGGAGGGACTCGACGCCTACCGCGTGCTGGTGCCGCAACTGCCGGGGCTGCTTGCGCCCGGCGGCGTGGCGCTGGTCGAGATCGGCTGGCGGCAGGCCGAAGCGGTGGCCGCGCTGGCCGCCGGGGCCGGTCTTTCGGCGCGGCTGCACCACGATCTGGGCGGCCGTCCGCGCGCGCTCGAAATGGCGATTTTACCCAAGATTTCGCTTGGCAAGGCATCGTCCGCCGATTAGGAGGCTTGTCAGGCAGGGCGACGGATGAAGGCTTCCCGTCCCGGCCAGTTCCACCATTTGCAGGAAAGACCGGCCTTTTCGGGTCGGCCGAAAGCAGATGCTGGGTTCCACGTTCCGAAGGCCGGGACTGTGGCGGAGGGTTGTGCGGCATTCTGATTCAACGGACGTTGCAATGGGGCCGCCCCAAGCAAGGAAGTGCCTGAGTTGAATAACAATCGTGGTAACAACCGCCGGCGGGGTCGCGGTAACAACCGTGCTCAGGGTGGCGGTCAGCAGCTCAACCGCATTGACAGTCGCGCCCGGGGCAACGCCCCCCAGCTGCTTGAGAAGTATCGCAAGCTGGCGCAGGACGCGCACCTTAATGGCGACCGCGTTCAGGCCGAATACTATCTCCAGTTCGCCGATCACTACTTCCGTGTGATCGCCGACACCCGCGTCCGGCAGGAAGAACAGCGCCAGCGCGGCAACGGCGAACGCTGGCAGGAGCCGGAGGGCGACGACGATTCGCTCGACTTCAGCGTGGAAGGCGATTTCCCCGCGTTCGATCGCGCGCCTTCGCGCCGCGACGAGCAGCGCGAGTTCCGCGAACCGCGGGAACAGCGCGAGCCCCGTGACAGCCGGGAAGGCCGGGACAACCGCGAGAGCCGCGATAACCGGGACAGCCGGGACGGGCGCGACAATCGCGAACCGCGCCGCCGCTTTGAGCGCGAGACGGCGCAGCAGGACGAGGCCTCTTCCGCCGATGTGCAGCAGGCCGATCCGTTCCGCGTGGACGAGGGTGTTCGGGCCGATGAGGGCGAGCCGATGGCCGGCCCTTCCGACAACCCGTTCGTGCGCGATGCCCGCGCGGCGCGTGGCCTGCGCCCGCGTGGCGAACGCCGTGCCCAGCAGGAACAGCCCGCGGCGCAGCAGCCCGAGGAAGCGCCGGTGGCTGCCGAAGAACCGGCCGCCCGTCCGCGCGCCGAACGCCGTCCGCGCCGCGAACCGGCGGTGAAGAAGGCCGAGGCCGCGCCCACGTTCGACGCGGCGATCCTGCCGCCGGCGATCGGTGCGCGCAGCGAACCCGAGCTGCCCATCGAGGCTCCAGCGGCCGAGGACGCCGCCCCTGCGCCGAAGCGCCGTGGCCGTCCGCGCAAGAATCCCGCGCCGGAAGTCTCCGAAGCCTGATTACCGCAATCCCCGTGATCGGAATCCTACCGGCGGGGTGATTGCTTGCGGTCGCGCGTCGCGCTCGCCATAGCGGGCGCGATGACGCGTCGCTCCCCGATTCATCGCCCCCTGCCGGAATGGCCGGGCATCTGGTCGCACAGTCCGGCAGGCGCAGTGCTTGGCGGCGCGATCGCCGCCACCGGTTTCCAGCCGCTGGCACTGTGGCCGCTGGCGCTGGCCGGGCTGGCCTGGCTGATGCACCTGCTCGCCGGCGCGCGCAGCGCGCGGCACGCGGCTCTGCTGGGCTGGGCCTTCGGCGTCGGCCATTTCACGCTCGGCAACAACTGGATCGCCACGGCGTTCACGTACCAGGCGGAAATGCCGGCGTGGCTGGGCTGGATCGCGGTTGTGCTGCTCGCGCTCTACCTCGCCGTGTTTCCCGCGCTGGGCGCGCTGGCCGCGTGGTGGCTGTCGCGACGCTGGTTGGGACGGGGCGGGCGGGCGGCGCTGGTTCCGGCTTTCGCCGCGTGCTGGATCGTCAGCGAGTGGCTGCGCGGCTGGGCCTTCACCGGCTTTGCGTGGAATCCGCTGGGCATGATCGCGCTGGGCGGGTTCACGCGGCCGGGCCTGGCCATGGCGGCGCCGTGGACCGGCACGTATGGGCTTTCCGCGCTGGTGATCCTGCTGGCCGCGCAGTGGCTGTTCGCGGGCCGTGCTGTCGCCGCAGGGCGCTGGGTAGCGGCGGGCCTGCACGCCGCGCTGCCGGTGGTGCTGTTCCTGCTGCCGCTGCACGGTGGGGCGGAACAGGGCACGCTGCCCTTCACGCTGGTCCAGCCCAACACGCGGCAGGAAGACCTTAACGATCCGCGCACGTTCGAGGACCAGTTCCGCGTGACCGCCGGCCTCTCGCTCGCGCCCGATCCGCGCCGGACGCGGCTGGTGCTGTGGCCGGAATCGGGCGTGCCGGACTATCTGCGGCCGGGCTATGCCCGCCGCTGGTACGAAGAGACGACCTATGCCGCCGACCCCGCGCTGGCGCGCGCGCGGATCGGGCGCGTGATCGGCGCGCGCGGGTTGCTCCTGACCGGCGCGGCCGATCTGGTCTTCACGCGGGGCAAGGTGACCGGTGCCTACAACGTGGTGACCGCGCTCGATGGCGCGGGCGTGATCCGGGGCAGCTACGCCAAGGCGCATCTGGTGCCCTATGGCGAATACCTGCCGATGCGGGAGCTGCTGGAGCCGATCGGCCTGTCGCGGCTGGTGGCGGGCAGTGTCGATTTCCTGGCCGGCCCCGGCCCGCGCACGGTCGATTTCGGCCCGGTGGCGGATGGCGGATGGGGCAAGGCGGGCTTCCAGATCTGCTACGAGATCATCTTTTCCGGCCACGTGATCGATCGCGGCAACCGCCCCGATTACCTGTTCAACCCCACCAACGACGGCTGGTTTGGACGCTGGGGGCCGCCGCAGCATCTGGCGCAGGCGCGGATGCGCGCGATCGAGGAAGGCATTCCGGTGCTGCGCGCCACTACCACCGGCATCAGCGCGGTAATCGATGCCGACGGGGCGGTGCGCCAGTTCCTGCCGTCGCACCATGCCGGGCGGCTCGACGGTTTTGTGCCGCCCGTCCACCCGCCCACTCTGTTCGCGCGGATGGGTAACCTGCTTCCGCTTTGCTGGGCCGGAGTTCTTCTTTGCATCGCGCTGGTTGCCAGCCGCCGCCGGTGGCGCTAGACGCACACACATAAAGAAACCTTTATATCGGATGGTGCAATGCGCGGCGATTACCTGTTTACTTCCGAAAGCGTCTCCGAAGGCCATCCCGACAAGGTGTCGGACCAGATCAGCGACGCCATCGTCGACCTGTTCCTGTCCAAGGACCCGGAAGCGCGCATCGCCTGCGAAACGCTGACCACCACACAGCTGGTCGTGCTGGCCGGCGAGATCCGCTGCAAGGGCGTCTATGAAAACGGCGCCTGGGCGCCGGGCGCGCAGGCGGAGATCGAGAAGACCGTGCGCGATACGGTAAAGCGGATCGGTTATGAGCAGGACGGCTTCCACTGGGAAAAGTTCGAGTTCATCAACCGCCTGCACGGCCAGTCGGCCCACATCGCGCAGGGCGTGGACGCCGCTGACAACAAGGACGAAGGCGCCGGCGACCAGGGCATCATGTTCGGCTATGCCACCGACGAGACGCCCGACCTGATGCCGGCGACGCTCTATTACAGCCACAAGATCCTGGAACGCATGGCCGCCGACCGCCATTCGGGCGCGGCGCCGTTCCTCGAACCTGACGCCAAGAGCCAGGTCACGCTGCGCTACGAAGGCTCGCTGCCGGTCGCCGCGACGGCGGTCGTCGTCTCGACCCAGCACGCGCCGGGCTATGACGAGGGCGACAAGGAAGCCGAACTGCACGCCTATGTGAAGCGGGTGATCGCCGAGGTGATCCCGCCGGTGCTGCTGCGCGAGACGGTGTACTACATCAACCCGACCGGCTCGTTCGAGATCGGTGGCCCCGATGGCGACGCCGGCCTGACCGGGCGCAAGATCATCGTCGATACCTATGGCGGCGCCAGCCCGCACGGCGGCGGCGCGTTCTCGGGCAAGGACCCGACCAAGGTCGACCGTTCGGCGGCCTACATCACTCGCTACCTTGCCAAGAACGTGGTCGCGGCGGGCCTTGCCACGCGCTGCACGATCCAGATCGCCTATGCCATCGGCGTGTCCGAACCGCTCTCGCTCTATGTCGACACGCACGACACGGGCACCGTGGGCGACGACCGGATCGAACAGGCGATCAAGGGCATCGCCAAGCTGGGCGGTCTGACTCCGCGCGCGATCCGCACGCATCTGGGTCTCAACAAGCCGATCTATCAGCCCACCGCCGCCTATGGCCACTTCGGGCGCAAGGCCGAGGGCGATTTCTTCCCGTGGGAACGGCTCGATCTGGTGGACGACCTGAAGGCCGCCTTCGCCTGAGCGGATAACGCCACAGCACGGATAGCGGACGGCCCGCTCCCTTTCCGGGGGCGGGCCGTTCCCTTTTTCCGGCGCGGCGTGATGGGTTGCAATTGCGCTGTCCTACACGGGCCGTCCTGCGCCATGAGCCTGGCTTTTGGCGGAACGAGCCATGCGCGACCTGACCCCCCGGATTGTCCTTGAACTGATCGCCCACGAAGGCGTGGCGCGCGAAGCCTATCGCGACAGCGTGGGCGTGTGGACCTGGAGCGTGGGGATCACCCAGGCTTCGGGGCACGCGGTCTTTCCGCGCTATAAGGACAATCCGCAGCCGCTGGAGCGCTGCCTGGCGGTGTTGCTGTGGTTGCTGCGGACGAAATACCTGCCGGCGGTGCTGGCGGCGTTCGGCGCGCTGGAGCTGACCGAGCCGCAGCTGGGCGCCGCGCTTTCGTTCCACTGGAACACCGGGGCGATCGCGCGGGCTGGCTGGGTCCGCCGCTTCGTGGCCGGCGATGCGCCGGGCGCCCGCGCCGCCATGCTGGACTGGGCGCGCCCGGCCGCGCTGCTGCCGCGCCGCCAGCGGGAAGAGGCGCTGTTCTTCGACGGCGTGTGGACCGCCGACGGCACCGCGCTGGTCTATGACGTGGCCAAGCCCGCCTACCGCCCGGCCGGGGCGAAACGCATCGCGATCACGCCGGTGATCGCGCGGCTGTTCGCCGGGGAGCCGGGCCAAGCGTCCCCCCCGGCGTGACGGAGGGGCCTCAGCCGAACTGGCTCTTGCGCGGCCCCATGTAGCCAAACAGGTAGCCCCCCACCTTGCGCATCTGGATTTCCTCGGCCCCTTCGGTGATGCGATAGCGGCGGTGGTGGCGGAAGATGTGCTCGAACGGCTTGTGCCGCGAATAGCCGATGCCGCCATGGACCTGCATCGCGCGGTCCGCCGCTTCGCAGACCAGCCGGTTCGCCCAGTAGTTGCACATCGAGACCTTGTCGGACAGCTCGCGCTCGATCTGGCGGTGCTCCATCCGGTCCATCTGCCACGCGGTCTTGCGGATCAGCAGGCGCAGCATCTCGCACTGGGTGGCAAGCTCCACCAGCGGGAACTGGATGGCCTGGTTGCGGGCGAGATCCTCGCCGAACGGCTTGCGTTCGCGCGCGTAGCGGACCGCTTCCTCGACGCAGAACGTGGCCGCACCCAATGAGGAGGCGGCCTGGCGGATACGGTTCTGGTGGACGAAGCTCTGCGCGATGGCGAGGCCGCCGTCGACCGGCCCGAGCACCGCGCTATCGGGCACCCAGACGTTGGTGAACGACACGCGCGGGTGATCCGTGGGCATGTTGAAGGTCCACAGGTATTCCTCGATCACCAGCCCGTCGGCGGGGTTGGGTACGAGGAAGCAGGTGATGCCCTTGGCTTCCCCGTCCTGCCCGCTGGTGCGCGCGAACGTGGCGCAATGCGTGGCGACGTGCATCCCGGTGGTCCACATCTTCTCGCCATCGATGCGCCAGCCGGGCACGCCATCGCGCGTTTCGCGCACCGCGCGGGTTTCCATGTGGGTCGCGTCGGAACCGTGCTCCGGCTCGGTCAGGCCGAAGGCCACCCGGCGGCGGCGTTCGAACCCGCCGAAGATGAATTCCTGCTGCTGTTCGGGCGTGCCGAAGTGTTCGAACATGGCGACGAACGGGAAATTGCCGACGATCGAGTGCTCGTTCTGGAGATCGTTGTGCAGGCCCAGCCCCTTGGCAGCAAAGTGTTCGCGGATCACCGCCATCCACAGGTTGGAGCCGTCCTTGCCGCCGTACTTCTTCGGTGCGGAAAAGCGCCAGTGGCCGGCGGCGTCGGCGCGGCGGGTGGCCTCGGTCAGCAGTTCCTCCCATTCGTGGCGGGGCAAGCCGCCGTTCTCGAAATCGGTGCGCGCCCATTCGCGGCGATGGTCGAAGAAGCGGATATTGTCGTCCGCCTGCTCCAGCGGCGTGATCTCGGCCGTGATGAAGGCGTCGAGTTCGGCGAGGTAGGCGACCAGATCGGCCGGGAGATCGAAATCCATCAGCATTGCTCCCATTGCGCGCGGGCCGGGGCCAGCGCCGGATATTTCGGCATGTCGGCGGCGAGCCGGTCGAGCGCGGCGCGGCGCAGGCGCGCGAGCAGCCCCGGCGTGGCGAGCGTTGCGCGTCCGGCCAGCACATCGTCGGCCAGCGCGCGGTCCGCCGGATCGGGGCGACCGGCCAGTTCGCGCTGGACGATGCCCAGCGCGTTGCGCGCGACGGCCAGATCGAACCGGTCGCGCCCGTCCAGCCTGGGCTTGACTGCTTCGCCCAGCCATTCGGAAATCGCGGTGAGGATTTCGGCCGCGCTCGCCTCGCCAGCGGAACCGGCGGCGGGCGGAGGGGGAGGTGGCAGCGCGCGCGCACGTTCGGCTTCGGGCGCGCCTTCTTCGAGCAGCAGCAGCAAGTCGAGCTCCTGCTCGCTGGTGCGGCGTGATATGACGACGCGCTCCAGCGAACGGTCGGTGCGCGCGCGCCAGGATTGCGCCATCGCCATGCAGCCGAGCGCCCACCACACGGTGCGATAGACCAGCCAGAAGCGGAAGCGCACGGGATCGACGCTTTCCCCACCGGCGGCGCGGTAGGCGGCGAAATAGTGCTCCAGCGCGGCCAGGCCGAAGGCGGGTCGGTCGAGCCGGCCGAAGCGCCACACCGTCATGCAGCCATAGGCAAGGTCCTCGTGGCTGTCGCCCAGATGCGCCAGCTCCCAGTCCAGCACCCCGGAGAGGTGGCCCTGATCGACCAGGATATTGCCCAGCCGCAGATCGCCGTGGACCACGCGCGGCGGGCATGGCGGCGGAAGGTTGGCGCGCAGCCAGGCGAGGCCGAGCGCGATCACCGGGCGGTCACCGCCGGCCTGTTCGAACTGCGCGGCCAGCCCGTCCACGCCTTCGGCGGGATCGAGCCGGGGCAGAAAGCCGAGCGGCGCGGTATCGAGCCGGTGAATCGCGGCCAGCGCACCCGCGATTTCGTCTATCAACCCGTCCGCCGCCTGGGCGAGAATGTCCGGCGGGCTGGCGGTGCCGGGCAGGCAGCGCATGATGAAGCCGATGCCGAAACCGTCTTCCGGTGTCAGCTCGGCGACGATTTCCGGCGCGGGCACACCGCCGGCATGGGCATGGCGGACCAGCGCGGCCTCTCCGTCCATGTGAAGCGCGCGCGTGGCGAGCCATTCCGCCGAAGGCGCGCGGCGCAGCACGAATCGTCCTTCGCCCTGCGGCCCCGCGCAGCCGAACAGCCAGCTTTCCATATTGGCGCCGCCCGACAGGCGTTGCGGTGAAACGATCGTGCCGGCCAGCCCCGCCCGCGCCATGACGGCCCCGAGCCGCGCGACGAAATCGGCCGCGGCGCTTCCGGCTTCATCGTCGGAATCCGTGCCTGCCATTCGCCCTCTCCATCGTCCGGTTCGTGCCGGACGGGAGCATTATCTTAATCGATCGATTAAAGTCCAGCGGGAACCGCCGATTGCCGACTGTCGCCGTTTTGCCGCGCCAAACGCCGACCAGCCGGGCGAGAGAGGCGACGGACCGTTTTGAAACGATCTTCGCCTAACATTTGCAATAAGTTAGATTCCAGTAACGATGGGTAAATCGGGTCGGGGTCATAACGGTCACATGAAGAGTCGCTTCACCAAGCTTCTGGCCGCCGCTGCGCTTGCCTTGCCGGCGCTGGGCGCCACGCCGGCGGTCCAGTCACGTCCGCCCGTCACGCTGCAGGATCAGCGTGACATCATCATCCAGCAGCAGATCGCCGCGATCGCCTCGCAAAGCCGGGGCCGGATCGGCGTGGCCGCGATGGACCTCGATGGTGGCGGGCAGATATTCCTCAATGGCGACATGCCGTTCCCCATGGCCAGCACCGCCAAGATCGCGGTGGCGGCCACGTTCCTCGAAGGCGTGGAGCAGGGGCGTTTCCGCCTCGATCAGCGTTTCCCGATGATGCTGTCGGTGGCCGAACGCGCCGGCGCGCGCAGCCCCATCGCTCCGGTGCGCGCCGGGCCGGTGATGACCGCGCAGGAACTCATGGAACTCATGATTACGCGCAGCAACAACCAGGCGACCGACGGGATCATCGCCGCGATCGGCGGCATCGCCCCGGTCAACCAGTGGTTGACGCGCAAGGGGATCGTCGGCCAGCGGCTCGACCACACGATGGCGACGCTGGTGCGCGACGATGGCAAGGTCAACCCGGCGACGGTGATCGATACCCGCACCAGCAGCACACCGCGCGCCATGCTGGCGCTGCTGGCCGCGATCGACCGCGGCGGTGCGCTCAATCCCGAAAGCCGCGCGGTTCTGCTCGATACGATGACGCGCACCAGCACCGGCCGCAACCGCATTCGCGCTGGCCTCCCCGAAGGGACGCTGGTGGCGCACAAGACCGGCACGCTGGCCGGCGTGACCGACGACGTCGGCATCGTGCGGCTGCCCGATGGGCGCCACCTTGCCATGGTGGTGTTCGTGGCGGGGCCGGAAGGCCACGGGCCGCACTCGGCGTTGATCGCGCAGGTCGCGCGCGTTCTGTACGATGGCTATAGCCAGCCGCTGGGCCGTTCGCTGCAGGAAGTCGCGCGCCGCTGAGGCATCGCACCGCGAAACAAGGGAGGCGTCGCGCAAGCGGCGCCTTTTTTGTTGGCGGTCATGGCGTTTGCTGCCCACCCCCAACCCCTCCCGCGAGCGGGAGGGGAGAATAAGGGGCAGCCCCTCCCGCATGCGGGAGGGGGAGCGAGACTTGCGCTGCCGCAGGCGGCGTTAGTCGCAGCGGGGTGGGTTGTTCATGCTCCGCGTCCGCGCGCGATTCAGATCGCCAAAGAGAAAGGGGCGCGGCCGCAAGGCCACGCCCCTCTATCTGTATCCTGCCCTTGCGGGCGGGGATTACATCTTCGCGGCTTCGCTCGCTTCAGCCGAGGCGTCAGCAGCCGGAGCGCTGGCTTCAGCCGAGGCGTCAGCAGCGACGTCCGACGATTCAACAGCGGCTTCGGTGGCGGCTTCGGTAGCTTCCGGAGCCTTTTCGCCGCAGCCGGCGAGGGTGAAAGCGGTGCCGGCGACAGCGGCGAGGATGAGCTTGCGCATGCGTTACAATCCCTGGATTGAAGTGAACCGCGCCGGGCAAGCAGCCCGCCGCAAAGCCTACTCGTGGGGTAGACTTCGGGACCTCAATTAATCGGCAATTCATTCCCTTGCAAGCATAAGACGAACATGAAATGCCTTTCACCGTGCATCGCGCGGAGGAGGAAGGCTTTTTTCGTCGGTAGCGTGTGCGATAGTCCGCCCTGTACAAGCGGCGAGCCGTTCCCTCCGCAACCGGCCTCCTGCACCTTCCGTTCCGCCGCGCAAGCGGGTACACCGCCGCGATGGACGGCACCAACAGTTCCCGGCAGCACCTCTACCTGGTCGATGGCTCGGCCTACATCTTCCGCGCCTATCACCGCCTGCCCCCGCTCACCAACCCGCAGGGCGTGCCGGTCGGCGCGGTCTATGGCTACACCACGATGCTGTGGAAGCTGGCCGATGATCTCCACAAGGCGGACGGGCCGACCCACCTGGGCGTGATTCTCGACAAGGGCTCGGTCTCGTTCCGCAATGATCTGTACGAGGCCTACAAGGCCAACCGCCCGCCCCCGCCCGAGGATCTGGTGCCGCAGTTCCCGCTGATCCGCGATGCCACGCGCGCGTTCAGCCTGCCCTGCATCGAGGAGGCCGGGCTGGAAGCGGACGACCTGATCGCGTCCTATGCCCGCGCCGCGGCCGCGCGCGGGTGGGACGTGACGATCGTTTCGTCCGACAAGGACCTGATGCAGCTGGTCGGCACCGCCGCCAACGGCGCGCGGATCGACATGCTGGACACGATGAAGAACCAGCGGATCGACGTGCCCGAAGTGATCGAGAAATTCGGCGTGCCGCCGGAGAAGGTGGGCGATGTCCTCGCGCTGATGGGCGATGCGGTGGACAACGTGCCCGGCATTCGCGGCATCGGCCCCAAGACCGCGTCGAAGCTGATCCAGGAGCATGGCGATCTCGAATCCGCGCTGGCCGCCGCGCCGGCGATGAAAGCCGGCAAGCTGCGCGAAAGCCTGATCGAACAGGCGCCGATGGCGCGCCTTTCGCGCGAACTGGTGGCGCTGAAGGAAGATTGTGACCTGCCGCTGCCGCTCGACGATTTCACGCTGGGCGCGATTCCGCCCGATCCGCTGGCGGCGTTCCTGGGCGAACACGGCTTCACCAGCCTGCTGCGCAAGCTGGGCGTCGGCGCGCTGGCCCCCGTGTCCGCCGCGCCGATCACCGGGGAAGGCGCGGGGGCCGGAGGCGTGGCGCCGGTGCAGCCCGAAAGCGCGAACCGGCAGCCGCTGCCCGAATGGCCCGCGCCCGATCTGGGCCGCTATGCCTGCGTCCAGTCGATCGGCGAACTGGAGCAATGGATCGCCCGCGCGTTCGAGGCCCGCGTGGTGGCGATCGACACCGAGACCAGCGCGCTCGATGCGATGGCGGCGGATCTGGTGGGGGTGAGCCTGGCGCTTGGCCCCAACGATGCCTGCTATATTCCGCTGGGCCATGGCGGCACCGACATGTTCGCGGAAAAGCCGGTGCAGGTGGACCGGAACGCGGCGCTGGCCGCGCTCAAGCCGCTGCTGGAAAGCGACGCGGTGCTGAAAGTGGGCCAGAACATCAAGTACGACCTCACCATCCTCGCGCGCGCGGGGGAGGCGGCCGGAGAAGCGGTCGGCGGCATCGCGGTTGCGCCGATCGACGATACCATGGTGATGAGCTTCTGCCTCGATGCCGGGCGCAGCGAAACCGGCCTGGCCGGGCACGGCATGGACGAGTTGTCGGAAAGGCACCTCGGCCACGCCACGATGAAGTTCAAGGACCTGTGCGGCACCGGCAAGAAGGCGATCTCGTTTTCCGAAGTGCCGCTGGCCGATGCCACGCGCTATGCCGCGGAAGACGCGGACGTCACCTGGCGGCTCCACCGCCTGTTCCAGCCTCGCCTGTCCGACGAGGGCGGCACGCGCATCTATCAGCGCGTGGACCGGCCGCTGATTCCGGTGGTGGCGATGATGGAGCGCAACGGTATCCGCGTCGACCGCGAGCGGCTGGCCGCGCTTTCAGCCGAGTTTGCCGCCCGCATCGCCGAACTGGAAACCGTGATTCACGCCAAGGCGGGCGGCCCGTTCACGATCGGCAGTCCCAAGCAGCTTGGCGAGGTGCTGTTCGACCGGCTGGGCTACAAGGGCGGCAAGAAGGGCAAGACCGGGCAGTATTCGACCGACCAGTCCGTGCTGGAAGGGCTGGCCGCGCAGGGCGCCGAAGTGGCCACGCTGGTGCTGGAATGGCGCCAGCTGTCCAAGCTCAAGTCGACCTACACCGAAGCGCTGCAGGCCGCGATCAATCCGGTGACCGGCCGCGTCCACACCAGCTACAGCCTGGTCGGCGCGCAGACCGGACGGCTTTCGTCGAACGAGCCGAATCTCCAGAACATCCCGATCCGCACCGAGATCGGCCGCCAGATCCGCGAGGCGTTCGTGGCGGAGCCGGGCAATGTGCTGCTGGCGGCCGACTATTCGCAGATCGAATTGCGGCTGGCCGCGCACATCGCCGACGTGCCGGCGCTGCGCGATGCCTTCGCGGCGGGCGAGGACATCCACGCGCGCACCGCGACCGAGATGTTCGGCCATGTCGACCGCGACACGCGCGGGCGCGCCAAGACGATCAACTTCGCGATTCTCTATGGCATTAGCCGGTGGGGCCTGGCCGGCCGGCTCGGCACCTCCGCCGAAGAGGCGCAGGCGATGATCGATCGCTATTTCGAGCGCTTCCCCGGCATCCAGCGCTATATCCACGAGACGCTGGAGAGCGTGCGCGAGCGCGGCTATTCGGAAACCCTGTTCGGCCGCAAGACCTGGTTCCCGCGCATCAATTCCAAGAACCAGGCCGAGCGGCAAGGTAGCGAGCGCGCGGCGATCAACGCGCCGATCCAGGGCACCAGCGCCGACATCATCAAGCGGGCCATGGCGCGCATGATGCCCGCGCTGGAGGAGGCTGGGCTAGGTGGCGTCCGTATGCTGCTGCAGGTGCACGACGAACTGGTGTTCGAGGTGCCGGAAGGCGATGTCGAGGCGGCTAAGCCGGTGATCGAGCGGGTCATGGCGGGCGCTGCGGAACCCGCTGTAAAACTTTCGGTTCCGCTGGGCGTCGAGATCGGCACCGGCGCCAGTTGGGGCGCGGCGCACTGATCGCGGTAACGGTCTGCAAGTGCTTGTTGCAATGCGAAAATAATTAACCACTTCGGACTATTTTCCTGCTCCGGGCGCAACGGGCCGAAGGGGCGGCGAATGGACGCGATGGGTGGTTTCCCGGCAAACGACTGGGGTGACGGCGACGAGGGTGGCGGACAGGAGGTTTGGGAAGCCGGCCTCCTGCTTGATGCCACCCGCGCCGTTGCCGCCGCCGAGGAAGCCGCGCGACAGGCCGAGCAGCGGTTCCGCGAGGCGCTGGACGCGCTTCCGCAGGGCATCGTCTTCCTCGATGCCGAAGGGCGCTACATCCACTGGAACGAGGAATACGCGCGCATCTATCACCGGTCTGCCGACCTGTTCCGGCGCGGGGCGCGGCTGGTCGACACGCTGCGCGAAGGCATTGCCCGGGGCGACTATCCCGAAGCGCACGGGCGCGAGGAGGAATGGCTGGCCGACCGGCTCGACCGGCTGGAACACGCGGCCGATCGCCACGAACAATGGCTGTCCGACGGCCGCTGCATCATGATCGAGGAGCGCAAGACCAGCGATGGCGGCACCATCGGCCTGCGCGTGGACATCACCGAGATGAAGCAGCGCGAGGAATCGTTTCGCCTGCTGTTCGAAAGCAATCCGGTGCCGCTGCTGGTCTATGATCCGGCGGAGGACGCGATCGTTTCGGCCAACGCCGCCGCCGCCGATCATTTCGGCTATGACCTTGCCGAACTGGCGGGGCTACCGGCGGAACGCCTGTTCGCGGCCGAGGAATGGAGTGAGGCGCAGCGCCTGCTGGCGACGACCGGATCGCAGAAGGATCGCTTCTGGCGTCAGCTGCGCAAGGACGGGCAGGAACTCGAATCGGTCCTGTTCACGCGGCAGTCGATGCTCGATGGCCGGCTGGCCACGATCGCCTCGGTCTTCGACGTGACCGAGCGGCGCAAGGTGGAGGCACGCATCGCGCACATGGCGCGGCATGACGAGCTGACCGGCCTTGCCAACCGCGCGCACTGCCGCGAGCGGCTGCGCGATCTGCTGACCGGGGTGCGCCAGAACGGCCGGTCGGTGACCGTCGCGCTGATCGATCTCGATCACTTCAAGCCGATCAACGACACGTTCGGCCATCTCGTCGGCGATGCTCTGTTGGCGGAGGCGGCGCGGCGCATGGCCAGCCTGGTGCCCGACGATGGCCTGCTGTGCCGGATCGGCGGCGACGAATTCGCGGTGATCTTCGAAAGGCAGTCGCGCACGACGGTCGATTACGTCGCCAAGGCGATCATCACCGCGATGAAGGAGACTTTCAGCGTCAGCGGCTGTTCGCTGCATATCGGCGCCACGATCGGCATGGCATCGGCACCCGACGATACCGCCAACCCGGAAACGCTGCTGCGCTACGCCGATCTGGCCCTCTATGCCGCCAAGGCCGACCGGCGCGGCACGATGCGCCGCTTCGTGCGCGACATGGACGTCGCCGCGCAGGAAAAGAGCTTGCTGGAGGCCGATTTCCGCAAGGCGATCCGGCTGGGCGAACTGGCGGTCCACTATCAGCCGCTGATCGATCTCGCGACCGGCGAGGTCGAATGCTACGAGGCGCTGGTGCGCTGGCACCACCCCGTGCGCGGCATGGTGATGCCCGACGCGTTCATCGGCCTGGCCGAGGAAATCGGCCTGATCGACGTGGTCGGCCAGTTCGTGCTGCAGAGTGCCTGCCGCGAGGCGATGATGTGGCCCGCGCACGTCAAGCTGGCGGTCAATGTCTCGCCCATCCAGTTCCGTTCGCCCAACCTGCTGGGCATCGTGGTGCAGGCGCTGTCGTCGGCGGGCATGGACCCGCGACGGCTGGAGCTGGAAATCACCGAAGCCGTCCTGATGGAAAAGGGGCCGCAGGTTTCCGGCATGATCGCATCGATCCGCGCGCTGGGCGTGGGCATATCGATGGACGATTTCGGCACCGGCTACAGCTCGCTCAGCTATCTGCTGAGCTACCCCTTCACCAAGATCAAGATCGACAAGTCCTTCGTGCGCGACTTGCATCAGGAGCCCAATTCGCAGGCGGTGGTGCGCGCGATCATCGGTCTGGGCCACAGCCTGGGCCTGACCGTCACCGCCGAAGGCATCGAGGAGGAAACGGTGCTGGATTACCTGCGTGGCGAAGGATGTGCGCAGGGGCAGGGCTACCTGATCGGCCGGGCGCGGCCCGCGAACGAACTGGGCATGACGCGCGCGATCGCGAAAGACGCGGGCTGACCCACCCGGCGGGGCGGACAGGCACAACTGGGTCCGATTTGGCGGTGTCGGCCGCTGGCGTCTTGGCATCGCCATGGCGCTCCGCAATGCTTCCCGCCCGGCCACGCGGTGCCGTTTGGAAGCGACGGGGGACCGATGGTCGCGCTGGTTTCGACAGTGGCCTATCTGGGGCTGGACGCCCGCGCGGTGGAAGTCCAGTGCCAGATCGCGCCGGGCCTGCCCGCGTTCCGGCTGGTCGGCCTGCCCGACAAGGCGGTGGGCGAAAGCCGCGAGCGGGTGCAGTCCGCGCTCGCCGCATTGGGGCTGGCCCTGCCGCCCAAGCGCATCACCATCAACCTTTCACCGGCCGACCTGCCCAAGGAAGGCTCGCATTACGACCTGCCGGTCGCGCTGGCGCTGCTGGCGGCGATGGGCGTGGTCGATCGCGAACAGATCGCGGACTATCTGGCCGTGGGCGAACTGGCGCTGGACGGGCGGATCATCGCCAGCCCCGGAGTACTTCTGGCGGCGCTTCATGCCAGCGGGGCGGACAAGGGCCTGATCTGCCCGGCGGCGCAAGGCACCGAGGCGCGCTGGGCCAGCGGGATCGACGTGATCGCCGCGCCCAACCTCGTGTCGTTGCTCAACCACCTGAAAGGCACGCAGCGCCTGCCTCCGCCCGCGCCGGGCGAGGCTGATCCGCCGCGCCGCATGGCGGACCTGAAGCAGGTGAAAGGGCAGGAAACCGCCAAGCGCGCGCTGGAGATCGCGGCGGCGGGCGGGCACAACCTGCTGATGATCGGCCCGCCCGGCGCGGGCAAGTCGCTGATGGCATCGTGCCTGCCGGGTATCCTGCCCGAACTGACGCCGGCCGAGGCGCTGGAAGTCTCGATGGTCGCCTCGGTCGCCGGGCTGCTGGAGGACGGGCGGATCAGCCGCGCGCGTCCGTTCCGCAGCCCGCACCATTCCGCTTCGATGGCGGCGCTGACCGGCGGGGGCCTGCGCGTGCGGCCGGGCGAGGTCAGCCTGGCGCACCTGGGCGTGCTGTTCCTCGACGAACTGCCCGAATTCCAGCGCGCGGTGCTCGATTCGCTGCGCCAGCCGCTGGAAGCGGGCGAAGTCTCGGTGGCGCGGGCCAATGCCCATGTCACCTTCCCCGCGCGCGTTCAGCTGGTCGCGGCGATGAACCCGTGCCGCTGCGGCCATCTCGGCGATCCGGCGCTGGGATGCAGCCGCGCGCCGAAATGCGCGGCGGATTACCAGAGCAAGGTGTCCGGCCCGCTGCTCGACCGGATCGACCTGCATGTCGAGGTCGATCCGGTGTCCGCGGCCGATCTCGCCTTGCCGCCGCCGGCGGAAGGATCGGACGAGGTGGCCGCCCGCGTGGCGGCCGCGCGCGCGATCCAGACGGCGCGGCTGGCGGGCAGCGGGCGGCGCAACAATGCCGAGCTCGATGGCGAGTTGCTCGATCGCCACGCCACCCCGGACGAGCCGGGCCGCAGGCTGCTGTTGCAGGCGGCGGAAGCGATGCGGCTGTCGGCGCGGGGCTATACCCGGATGCTGCGTGTGGCGCGCACGATCGCCGATCTCGGCGGCTCGGAGACGGTCAGCCGCGTCCACGTCGCCGAAGCGCTCAGTTATCGCCGCATGGCGCCGCGCGCGTGACGTCTTGAAGCTGGACGATCGTCCGAATTTGCGGCAACTCTCCTCTCGCTGGCGATTGTCCGGAGGAGTGGCAGGGTGCGCGGATTGGGACGAAACGGGATTCGGGCATCGATGATGGCGGCTCTGGCGATCGCGCCGCTCGCCCTGTGGTCCGGCCCCGTCGGCGCGCAGGAGGACCATTCGGGCCTCACCCGCGAAACCTACCGCAAGACCTGCCTGCTCTGCCACAGCAAGGCCGCGCCCGAGGGCGTGGCGCCATGGATCCTCGAAGGGCTGCGCCCGGTACCGGGATTGAAGCCCGCCGATGCCATGCCGGGCGTCACCTGCTGGCGCCGCTGCGAGATCTGCAAGGGCCGGCATGTGCCGGAAGCGAAACGCTGAGAATCCCGGACGCCGGGGATCAGCGCCCTGCCATCGCCTTGGCCTTGGCCAGATAGGTGCGTCCGATCCGGAGCGGCGTGCCATCCGCCAGTTCCGCCGACCAGACGCCAAGGCCATCGTGCCGCAACCCGTTGATCCGGTCCCGTCGCACGATCGTCGAGCGGTGCAGGCGGATGAAGCGATCGGGATCGAGCCGGTTTTCCAGGCCCTGGATCGTGTGCAGCATCAGGTAGCTGCGTGGCCCCACGTGCAGCCGCACATAGTCGCGCTCGGCATCGATGCGCTCGATGTCGGCGGCGGCGACGCGGACCAGTTCGGAGCGGTGCGGCACCCAGAATTCCTCGATCCAGTCACCCTTGGACGGCGCGGCGGCCGATGGTTCCGTGGTGGGGGTGGCGGCTCCATTGGCGATCCTGGCGAGCGCGCGCTCGATCGCGCGTTCCAGCCGGTCCTGCGCCACAGGCTTCAGCACATAGTCCACCGCATCGAGGTCGAAGGCTTCCACGGCGAAGTGATCGTGCGCGGTCACGAAGATCACCGCCGGCCGCTGCGCCTGGCCGGAAAGCTGGCGCGCCACCGAAAGGCCGTCCACTTCGGGCATCGTCATGTCGAGCAGGATCAGGTCGGGCGCTAACGCCTCGACCAGCCGCAGTGCAGCCGCGCCATCGCTGGCAGTGCCGACCACGGTGATCGCGGGCAGGCGCGAACAGAGGATCTGCATCCGTTCCACCGCCAGCGGCTCGTCGTCCACGATCAGGGTTCGCATACCGTTTCCTCCCGTCTGTTCTTCCATGCCCGTTCAGCAGTTCCCGCCGTCCACGCGGGGGATGGTGAGCACCGTGGCATAGCCCCCCGCCGGCAGGGGGCCGCTATCGACATGCGCGAAATCGCCGAAGCGCGCGGCCAGCCGGTTGCGCACGTTGGCAAGGCCAATGCCGGTGCCACCGTTTCCGCTGGCCTTGCCCGGCCCGTCGTCGGCCACGGTCAGCACCAGCAGCCCGTCGGCCTCGCGCGCGCTGATGCGGATGGTGACCGGCCGCGTGGTGGCGGAGACAGCATATTTGATCGAGTTTTCGACCAGCGGCTGCAGGATCATGCCGGGCACGCAGGCTTGGGCAAGGTTTTCCGGCACGTCGAATTCGGTACGCAGCCGGTCGGGAAAGCGCACCGCCTCGATTTCGAGGTAGTGGCGCTGCAGCGCGATCTCGTCGGCCAGCGGCACGTCCGACGTGGGATCGGCGGCCAGGCTGTGGCGGTAGAAGCTGGAGATCGTCTGGATCATTCGTTCGGCCTGTTCGCCGCGCCCTGTCATGACCAGCGCGGACAGCGAATTGAGCGTGTTGAACAGGAAATGCGGGTTCACCTGATAGCGCAGCGAGCGCAGCTCCGCGGCCTTGGCGGCGCGGCGGTATTCGCCCTCGCGCCATTCGGCGGCGCGCGCCATCTCGCCATTGCCGAGCGCGAGGTAGAGCGCGGCCCAGGCGATCAGCAGGAAATAGCGGCCCAGCGCGACATCGGTGAGCTGCCGCCACAGTCCTTCCTCGTGCATCGCGTTGCGCACGATGGCGAATTCATAGGGTTCGGCGCTGGCGCTTGCGGAAGGCGGTGCCGACGGCTGTGGCGGAGGAGCGACAGCCGATGCGGCAGCGGCGGGGGAAGCAGACGCTGAGGGAGAAGGGCTGGTGGCAGGTGCTGTCCGCGTTGCAGCCGCATGGGGTTTGTGCGCGGGCGCTGCCGGGCGGTTCGTGGCGGCTGGCGTGGGCGATGGCTTGCTGGCGGGCGCGGATGCCGCCCGCGTGGGAGCCGGCGGCGCGGGCGGCGCCGGCATCGCGGCGGCCGGGGCCGGCGGAGGCGGAACGGTGATGCCCGCTTCCGCCAGTTCGCGGCGGACTTCCTCGAACGCCTTGCGCCGTTCCTCGGCGGCGATGCGGCGGCCTTCCTCCATGGCCTTGCGGCGTTCCATGGAAGCGATGCGGCGGGCTTCGGCGCCCTGCGCGCGGCCATCGCCGACCTGGCGGCGCGCGTTCTCGATTGCGCGGGCAATGTCGTCAGCGTCGTCGCCATCGACATCCGCCGTCATCCGGCCGGCGCGGACCTGCGCGGTGCCGTCCGCGTTATGGCGCACGATTACGCCGCCCGGCGCGATCATCTCGGAGCTGCCATCCGCGTTGCGGCGCACGGTCAGCGGGAAATCGGGCGCCGGTGGCGGGGCGGGGGGAACCTGCGCGGCCGGTGGTTCCGGTGGCGACGGCGGCGGCGAGGATGCTTTCGGCGCGACCGGATCGGGCAGGTCGACCAGAACGTTGCCCGACAGGTCATGCCGCATCCTGATGCCGCCGGAAGGTGCGGCAGCGGTGGTCTGCCCCGGCGCGGGTGACGGGCTGCCCGCATCGGTTGGCGCCGTGGGGCGCGCGCTGCCGGGCTCCTTCGCCGCTTCCTCGTTGAGCTTGCGCTCCATGATGCGCTGTTCGATCGAGGCGAAGGCCTGCTGGTTGATGACCGCCAGCGCCAGCGCGGCGGGCAGCATGATGACCAGCGACGCGCCGATGCGCAGGCCGATGCCGCGCCCGTCGAAGCGGCGGAGCAGCGGCCAGGCCAGCAGCGTGACCACGATTCCGGCCAGCGTGACCAGCGCGCGCCGCCACAGCAGTTCCTGGAATTCGCCCAGTTCGACCACCATGCCGCGCACGGTAACGAGCAGGAAGTAGCACAGCCACAGCGCGGCCGCCGACAGCACGACCTGCCGGGCGGGAACATGGGGGCGGGCGGAGAGCGTGTCTGCTTCTCCGATGGGATAGGCGGAACTGGAAGCCATTGCCGCCTTCTACACCGCGTTCAAGCGCCAGCGCCAGCGCGGCTGGTCGGGGGGAGTCTGCGGTTGGTCGAGCATTCGGCGGCGCAGGGCCGGGCGTCCCGTGCGAACCCCCGGCCCTGCATTGCGTCAAACCGCGTCAGGCGGGCAGCAGGCCTTCCTCGGCGATCTTCTTCTTCCACACCAGCGGGGCGAGCTGGTGGACGTTCTGGCCTTCGCTGTCGACGGCCACGGTCACCGGCATGTCCTGCACGGTGAATTCGTAGATCGCTTCCATGCCCAGATCCGCGAAGCCGACGACTTTCGCTTCCTTGATCGCGCGCGCGACAAGGTAGGCGGCGCCGCCGACCGCCATGAGGTAGGCGGACTTGTGGTTGGCGATCGATTGCGTGGCCGAAGGGCCGCGCTCCGCCTTGCCCACGCTGGCCAGCAGGCCCAGGTCCAGCATCTGGTCGGAGAAGCTGTCCATGCGCGTGGCGGTGGTGGGGCCGGCGGGGCCGACCACTTCGTCGCGCACCGGATCGACCGGGCCGACATAGTAGATCACGCGGCCGCGGAAATCGACGGGCAGTTCCTCGCCCTTGGCCAGCATGTCCTTGATCCGCTTGTGCGCGGCATCGCGGCCGGTCAGCATGCGGCCGTTGAGCAGCAGGCGGTCGCCCGCCTTCCAGCCCTGCACCTCTTCGGGCGTCAGGCTGTCGAGATCGACGCGCTTCGCCGCGCTGTCGGGCGCCCAGTGGACTTCGGGCCATTCATCGAGCTTGGGGCGTTCGAGGAAGCTGGGGCCGGAGCCGTCGAGCGTGAAGTGCGCGTGGCGCGTGGCGGCGCAGTTGGGGATCATCGCGATCGGCTTGCCGGCGGCGTGGCACGGCGCGTCCATGATCTTGACGTCGAGGATCGTCGACAGCCCGCCCAGGCCCTGCGCGCCGATGCCGAGCGCGTTGACCTTGTCGAAGATTTCGATGCGCAGCTTCTCGATATCGTTCTGCGGCCCGCGCTCCTTGAGCTGGGCCATGTCGATCGGCTCCATCAGCGCCTTCTTGGCCAGCAGCACGCAATGTTCCGCCGTGCCGCCGATGCCGATGCCGAGCATGCCCGGCGGGCACCAGCCGGCGCCCATCTGGGGCAGCATCTCCACCACCCAGTCCACGATCGAATCGCTGGGGTTCATCATCTTGAACTTGGACTTGTTTTCCGACCCGCCGCCCTTGGCTGCGACATCGACCGAAACCTTGCCGCCCTTCACCATATCGACATGGAGCACGCAGGGCGTGTTGTCCTTGGTGTTGCGGCGGGTGAAGGCCGGGTCCGCCAGCACCGAGGCGCGCAGCTTGTTGTCCGGGTTCAGGTAGGCGCGGCGCACGCCTTCATCGACGACGTCCTGCAGCGAACGGTCGGATTCGAGGCGACAATCCTGCCCCCACTGGATGAAGACATTGACGATGCCGGTGTCCTGGCAGATCGGCCGGTGGCCTTCGGCGCACATGCGGCTGTTGGTCAGGATCTGGGCGATGGCGTCCTTCGCCGCCGGGCCTTGTTCCGCCTTGTAGGCTTCGCCCAGCGCACGGATGTAGTCCATCGGATGGAAGTAGCTGATGTATTGCAGCGCGTCGGCGACGCTTTCGATCAGGTCTTCTTCCCGGATTGTCACCATTTCCGCCATTGTCGCTGACTCCTTCGTCGCTGGCTGGCCGCTACCGGCCGATCGCTGCCCGATCGGCGCCGGCCGGACCGATTGGCCGGTTGAATCGATGGGCGCCCCTTACGCGCCGACGGGCGACGTGCAAAGCGCTTGGCGTGGGGAAAGCGATATTCTACAGGCGGTGCCCGGAAGCCCGGACTGGAATGCCCCGACACCGGCGTTGCACTGGTGTATTGATGGTGTAATACAGTGGCGGGTCGCTTTTGCAGGCCAGTTACGAGGGATAGCATGACAGTGGTGGAAGATCGGCCGATGGGCGCCGAGACCGGTGCGGACCTTGCCCCGGCGCGGCGCGCGATGATCGACAGCCAGCTCCGGGTGAGCGGCGTCAACGATCCGGCGATTCTCGCCGCTTTCGCCGCGATCCCGCGGGAGGATTTCGTGCCGGCGGAACGGCGCGCGGTGGCCTATGCCGATCGCGCGGTGCCACTGGGCGATGGCACGGTGCTGGCCCCCGCGCTGACGCATGGGCAGATGCTGACCGCCGCCGAACCGGAGCCTGCCGACACGGTGCTGGTGATCGGCAAGCCCGGCGCCTATCTCGCCGCCGTGGTGGGCAGGCTGGTGGGCAGCGTTACGCTGGCCGCGCCCGGTGCCACCGTGGAGGGCGGTCCCTATTCGCTGATCCTGATCGATGGCGCGATCGAAGTGGCGCCCGCGGCGCTCGTGGCGGCGCTCGCCGACGACGGCCGTGTCGTTACCGGCCTGATCGAACGCGGCGTGGCGCGGCTGGCCATCGGCCGCAAGGTGGCGGGCGAAATCGCGTTCGCCAGCCTGGGCGAAGCGGATTTCGCGGCGCTGGCCGACTATGCCGCGCCGAAGAAGTGGAGCTTCTGAACGTCATGACGAAAATGGGGAGGGACAGGGCCGGACGAGGAAGCGCTTGGCGGCGCGCGACCCTGCTGGGGTCGGCGTTCGGATCGGCGCTGGCGCTTCCGGCCGCCCCTGCCCTGGCGGACGACCTGCGCGAGGCGCTGGTCGGGGCCTATAACACCAACCCCACGCTGCAGGCCGCGCGCGCCAACCAGCGCGCCACCGACGCGGGTGTCGCCGCCGCCAAGGCTCCGGGCCTGCCCAGCCTGGCCGGTACCGCGACCTATACCGAATTCGTCAAGAACAGCCCGGTCTCGTTCACCGCGCCGGCGCGCGTGCTGGTGGGCGAAGTCAACGCCGGTCTGCCGGTCTATTCGGGCGGGTCCGTGCGCAATTCGGTCCATGCCGCCGAAACCCGCGTGCTGGCCGGCCAGGCCAGCCTGCGCGGCACCGAATCGGGCGTCTTCAGCCAGACCGTGGCCGCCTATATGGACGTGATCCGCGATCAGGCGATCGTCGGCCTCAACCGCAGCAACGTGCAGGTTCTGGAAGTGAACCTGAAGGCGACGAGCGACCGCTTCGAGATCGGCGACGTGACGCGGACCGACGTCGCGCAATCGAACTCGCGCCTCGCGCTGGCGCGCGGGCAGTTGCGGCAGGCCGAGGCCAATCTCGTTACCAGCCGCGAAACCTACATCCAGGTGGTGGGCAAGGTGCCGGCCGATCTGGAAGCGCCGCCGCCGCTGCCCGGCCTGCCGGCCACGCCCGACGATGCGGTGCAGATTGCGCTGGCCAACAATCCCGATCTCCAGGCCGCGCAGGAACAGAGCAAGGCCGCCGGCTTCGACACCAAGGCGGCCGGCGCATCGCGCCTGCCCAAGCTCTCGCTGTTCGCGACGGGCGATTACTACAACTACGTCAACTCGCTGAAGTTTGCCGAAAATAACCAGGTCGTGTCGGTCCAGCCCTACACCACGGCGCAGGCCGGGGTGCGGGCCACGATCCCGCTGTTCCAGGGCGGCTTGCCCGCCGCGCAGATCCGCCAGGCGCAGGCGCGCGAAGGCGCGGCGCTGGAACAGGAGATCGGCGTCGAACGGCAGGTGATCGCCACCGTGCGCGCCGCCTATTCCTCGTGGAAGGCGGCGAACGACGTGATCACGATGAACCAGACGGCGGTGGACGCCGCGGCGCTCAGCCTGGAAGGCGTGCGCGCGGAAAACACCGTGGGCAACCGCACGATTCTCGACATCCTCAACGCCGAACAGGAACTGCTCAACGCGCAGGTCCAGCTCGTTACCGCGCGGCGCAATGCCTATGTCGCCGGCTTCAACCTGCTGTCCGCCATAGGCAAGGCGCAGGCCAAGGATCTGGGGCTGGACGGCGGCGTGCTCTACGATCCCGAAGTCAACTACGACCGGGTCCGGAACAACATATGGGACTGGGCACACGATCCCGCACCTGTCGCCCAATCCACACGCACCGTTGACACACCGGCCCAGGATGCGACAATTCCTGCTCAGACTGCTCCGTAACGGCGGGGATTCGGAGCGTCTGTTTCAGGGGTGCGAAAAGGCGATGCGGCAGGCTGGTGAACCTTCGGTCGAGGAAATACTCGAATCGATCAAGAAGGTGATCGCGCGGGATAACCGTGCTGAATCCGCGCAGGCGCGCGCGCGGCGCGAAGCGCCCGTACCGACACCCGCCGCTCTTGCCGCGCGCCCGGCCGATGTTCTGGATCTTGCCGAGGAGGACGCCGAGGTCCTGCTGGCGGGGGGCGCGTGCGAAGACGAGGGCGATGCCATGACGGACGAGGACGACGCGCCGCTGCTTCCGGAAACGGCCGCGGTTTCCATGCGCGATTCGCTGGCGGCTCTGTCGATGCTGGCGCAACCAGGCGCCCAGCCGCAGATCGTCCGCTCGGGCGAGACTTCGCTGGAAGGCATGGTGCGCGACATGCTGCGCCCGATGCTGTCCGAATGGCTGGAAAAGAACCTGCCAGGCATGGTCGAACGGATGGTCGCCGCCGAAATCACGCGGATCGTCGGCAAGAAGAGCTGACCCGCCGTCCGGTTCGGAGGGACCGGAAAGGCCGGAACCCGATTCGCGTTCCTGCCGATTCGCTTTGCCTTCGATGGCGGAGCCGCTAACCCGGTTTCCATGAAAACCGTTTCGCTTCGCGCGGCGCTGCTGGCCGCCTGCCTCGTTTCGCCCCTTTTCGCCAACACGGCATCCGCTGCCGCCGGAGCCGCTCCGCCGCCAATGTCGGCGCAGGACCTCGTCACGCTGAACCGGCTGGGTTCGGCCACGGTTTCGCCCGACGGAGCATGGGCGGCCTATACCGTGACCACCACCGATCCCGTCACCTACAAGCGTACCACGGCAATCTGGCTGAGATCGCTGACCGACGCCAAGGCGCCGCCGGTGAAGCTGGCGTGGGAGGGATCGGTCAACGATCCGGCCTTCGCGGCGGACGGCACGCTGTGGCTGCTGTCGGACCGCAAGCCCGCCGGTGCGGCCACGGACACAGCCGCGACCACGCAAGTCTGGTCGGTGCGGCCGGCCACGCCCGACAGCGCGCGGCAGGTGACGGCGTTCAAGGCCGATGTCGCCGGGTTCAAGCTTTCGCCCGATGGCCGGCGGCTGGCCGTGTGGGGCGATATCGCGCGCAGCTGTCCCACGTTCGGCGGGTGCGCCGGCGATGGCAACATCAGCCTGCCGGGGCCGGGCACGGGGCGGCTTTACAAGGACGGCGTGGGGTTCGTCCGGCACTGGGACGCATGGGAGACACCGGGCAACTACAGCCGCGTGTTCGCCTTCGCGCTGGGGGCCGACGGGCGGATCGATACCGACAGCGGCCGCGCGCTCGATGGCGATCCGGCGCAGGGCGGCCTTGTCGGCGATGCGCCGACCAAGCCGTTCGGCGATGGCGGAGAAATCGCGTGGAGCGCCGATGGACGCGCGGTGATCTATGCCGCGCGGCAGGCCGACCGGAACGAGCCGCATTCGACCAACATCGACCTGTGGTGGGCGCCGGTCGATGGTTCCGCGCCGAAGAACCTGACCGCCGCCAACGCGGCGACCGACACGATGCCGGCGGTCTCGCCCGACGGCAAATGGCTGGCCTATGCCGCGATGGCGCGGCCCGGCTATGAAAGCGACCGGCTGGTCGTTCACCTGCGCAACCTGGCCACTGGCGAGGATCGCGCGCTGACCGAAGGCTGGGACCGTTCGGTCGCGTCGCTGACCTGGACGCCCGACGGCAAGGCCCTGATCGCCACGGCCGAGGACGTGCTCGATACGCCCGCGTTCCGCATCGACGCGGCGAGCGGCAAGGTTGCGCGGCTGGCGCTGTCGCCCGACAAGGCGCGCGAAGGGCACATCAGCAACGTTCTGCCGCTCAAAGACGGGAGGGTGGTGTTCCTGCGCGATACGATCGACGCGCCGGCCGAGCTCTACGTGGCCAAGGCGGGCAAGCCGGGACTGCGCGTGACCGACGTGGCGGCCACGACCATGGCTGAACGCGCCCCGGTGGTGACCCGCCGCCTCAGCTTCACGGGCGCGAGCGGCGATACCGTTTGGGGCTGGGTGACCAAGCCCGCCGGTACCACCGGCAAGCTGCCGGCGATCCTCTATGTCCATGGCGGACCGCAGGGCTCGTTCAACGACGACTGGTCCAACCGCTGGAACGCGCGTGTCGTGGCGAGCCAGGGCTATGCCGTGGTCGCGATCGATTTCCACGGCTCCACCGGCTACGGCCAGGCCTTCGTCGATGCCATCAACCGCGACTGGGGCGGCAAGCCGCTGGAGGACCTGCAGAAGGGCCTGGCCGCGGCGGCGGCGGCCGATCCCCAGATCGACGATGGCAACGCCTGCGCGATGGGCGCATCCTATGGCGGGTACATGATGAACTGGATCGAGGGCCAGTGGCCCGACAAGTTCAAGTGCATCGTCCAGCACGATGGCGTGTTCGACGCGCGTGCCATGGCCTACGAAACCGAGGAGCTGTGGTTCGACGAATGGGAACACGGCGGACACGCCTATTATGAGGCGCCCGAGGAGTTCGAGAAGTGGAACCCGGTGAACCACGTGGCCAAGTGGAAGACGCCGATGCTGGTGGTGACGAGCGAGAAGGACTTCCGCATTCCCTATACCCAGGGCCTTGCCGCCTTCACCGCGTTGCAGATGCGCAAGGTCCCGTCCGAACTGCTGGTCTTCCCCGACGAGAACCACTGGGTGCTCAAGGCGAAGAATTCACTGCAATGGCATGAGACGGTGTTCGCCTGGCTGGATCGCTGGCTGCATCGTGACGGCGTTGTCGGCGGCGGGAAGGCAGACTGAGCCGTGGCGAAACCCGATCCGGCGCTGCTCAATGCCGCGCGCTATCCGTTCGACCTCGAAATCACGACCCGCTTCGCCGATCTCGATCCCAACGACCACATCAACAATGTGGCCATAGCTGCGGTGCTGGAAGATGCGCGCGTGCGCTTCAACGAGGCGCTGGGCTTCCGCACCGTAATCCGCCCGCTGCGCGCGATGGTGGCGAGCGTTTCGATCGACTATCTGGCGCAGGGGCATTACCCGCAGCCGCTGCGCTGCCACGTGGGCGCGGTCGCGGTCGGGCGGACGAGCTGGACCGTGCAGCAATTGCTGGTGCAGGGCGATGCCGCCGTCGCCACCGCGCGGACCGTGATCGTCTGCGCCGACGGGGACAGGCCCCACCCGCTCCCCGATGCGGCGCGTGCCGCGATCGATCAATGGATGCTCCGCGCATGACCGTTTCGCCCGAAGAACTGGCCCAGGCCGAAAGCGCGCTTGAAAAGCTGGGCGGCTTCGCGCCGCGCCGGCATATCTTCCTTTGCGTCGATCCGGAAAAGGACAAGTGCTGCCCGCGCGAAGTGGGGCAGCAAAGCTGGGCCTTCCTCAAGAAGCGGCTGGGCGAACTGAAGCTGGGCGGATCGTCGGGCGTGCTGCGCAACAAGGCGGGATGCCTGCGCGTGTGCCTCGCCGGGCCGGTGGCGGTCGTCTATCCGGAAGGCGTGTGGTATCATTCCTGCACGCCGCCGGTGCTGGAGCGGATTCTTCAGGAACACCTGATCGGCGGCGTGCCGGTGGAGGATTACCGGCTCAATCCGCCGGCAGGCTGAAGCCTATCCGCCCCACCCTTCGTCGTGCTCGAACGGGTCTTCGATCGCCTCGTCGTGCCCGGTGCCGCTGGACAGGAACACCAGCCCCATCAGCGCCGCCATCAGCATCATCGTCAGGCCGATGCCCAGGGTGATCGCGATGTAGAGATGGATCGAGACGAAGCCGACCACCTCGTAGAGATAGGTCGCGACCATCGCGATCACGCACAGCGTGACCAGCCCCATCCAGCGCATCAGCCGGAAATAGCGCGCCCAGGCGAAGCGGGCGTTCGCGGGGTCGTCGAGCGGGGATATTCTGGGCATATCGCGGCTCTCCATGCGCCGCGCGGCAGGGGCTGGCAATCGCTTTCGCCGTCAACGCTCTTTACTGTCACCGCGATGGTGGCATGATCGATCGAACGGGCAGCGAACCGCGATGGCGCAAGCCAGGGCGGGGACCGGCAAGCCCGGATCAGGAAGAGGTTGCACCTAACGGGGAAGGATAGCGTCATGACCATTGCCAGGCTGATTGCCGGGCGCGGAGCGGAGGTGTGGCGGTGCCATGCCGAAGATACCGTGGCCGATGCGGTTGAAGTGCTCGCGAAGAAGCGCATCGGCGCGCTTCCCGTGCAGGATGGCGATGGGGACGGCGTGGCCGGCATCTTCTCCGAGCGCGATGTGCTCTATTCGCTGCAGAACCACGGGGCCGACGCCCTGCGGATGAAGGTGCGCGACGTGATGACCGCGCCGGTGATCACGATCGCGCCGGACACGTCGGTCATGGAAGCGCTCGCGCTGATGACGCGGCGGCGGTTCCGCCACCTGCCGGTGGTCGAGAACGGACGGATGGTCGCCTTCGTCTCGATCGGTGATCTGGTGAAGTACCGCATCGACCGCATCGAGGCCGAAGCGGACGCCATGCGGGTCTATATCCAGCAGGCCTGAAGCGGAGCCTGAAATCCGGGAGTCTGACGGCGCCGCTTGAGTGACGGGCCGACCATGCCTATCTTGTCGGGCATGACCGAACCCGCCGTCTCGCTTGCACCCAGTGCAGCCACCCGCATCGCCGCGATCGCCGCGAAGCAGGGCAAGCCCGCCATTCTCCGGCTTTCGGTGGAAGGCGGCGGCTGTTCGGGCTTCCAGTACCGCTTCGGGCTGGACGAAGCGGCGCAGGACGACGATTCGATCGCGGAGACCGACGGCGTGCGGCTGGTCGTGGATCCGGTCAGCCTTGATCTGCTGGCGGGCAGCGTGGTCGAATATGTCGAATCGCTGGGCGGTTCGGCCTTCCGCGTGACCAATCCCAACGCGGCATCGGGCTGCGGTTGCGGCTCCTCTTTCGCGGTATGAACACGCTCAAGGTTGCCAGCTTCAACATCAACGGCATCAAGGCGCGCCTGCCGCGCCTGCTCGAATGGCTGGAGGAAACCCGCCCCGCGGTCGCCTGCCTGCAGGAGATCAAGACGCAGGACGAAGGTTTCCCCGCCGCGGAGTTCGAGAAGATCGGCTACCACGCCATCTGGCACGGCCAGAAGGGCTTCAACGGCGTGGCGATCCTGGCGGATGGCGAGAAGCCGGTGGAAGCGCATCGCGGGCTGCCCGGCGATCCGGACGACGAACATGCGCGCTATCTCGAAGCCGACGTGTTCGGGCTGCGCGTGGTGTGCATCTACCTGCCCAACGGCAATCCGCAGCCGGGGCCGAAGTTCGATTACAAGCTGCGCTGGATGGAGCGCCTCCGCGCCCGCATGGCCGAGATTGCCGCGCAGGAGATCCCCGCGCTGGTGATCGGCGACTACAACGTGATTCCCGAGGACAAGGACACGTTCTCGGTCCGTGCGATGGCCACCGACGCGCTGATGCAGCCCGAATCGCGCGATGCCTATCGCCGCCTGATCAACGATGGCTGGATCGACGCGATCGACCTGCACAACCCGCGCGGCGGGGTGTGGACGTTCTGGGATTATCAGGCCGGCGCGTGGCAGCGCGACCACGGCTTCCGCATCGATCACGCGCTGCTCTCGCCCGAACTGGCCGACCGGCTGGTGGCGGCCGGAGTCGACAAGGCCTATCGCGGGCGCGAGAAGGCGAGCGACCACGCGCCCATATGGGTCAGCCTGCGCGCCTGAAAGGCCGCTTCCGGCATCCTCCGTTCGTCGCATTTGGACCGGATCGACCATGTCGATCGTCGAATGCCTCTTGTCCTGCCGACAAGGCTCCCTACGTGGGCCGCGCCGTGTTGCTCCGCAAAATGTCGCCGGCTGTGTAACGCTTCACAGCGCGGCGGCGAAGAACCGGGCATGATCGACATACGTTCCCAGGGCGCCCTGCCGCCATTGCCAAGAGATCCCCTCATGGGCCTGTTCACGCCTGACTTCTTCCGTGCTCTCCTCGTCGGCTTCCTGATCGGTACGGCCGGCATGGCGCTTTCGATCGGCTCGGACGTGCGCGCGGAAAGCGCCAAGGCGGGCGTGGCGGTAGGCGGGGCGCAGGCCGCCGCGCCCGCGTCCGGAGCGCGGTGATAATGCGGCGGGCACCGGGCCTGGCCGTTGCGCTTGCCCTCGTGCTGGCCGCCTGCCAGCAGCCCGCGCAGGCCGAAGGCGTGGTCGCCACGCCCGAAGCGGCGGTGAAGGCCAGCGAGGCGCCCGGACGGCGCACGGCGGTATTCGCCGGCGGCTGCTTCTGGGGCATGGAGGCGGTGTTCAGCCACGTGAAGGGCGTGACCAGCGTGGTATCGGGCTTCGAAGGCGGCGGCGCGCGCGAGGCGCGGTACGAAACCGTCAGCACCGGGCGCACCGGCCATGCGGAATCGGTGCGGATCACTTACGATCCGGCGCGCATCCGCTATGACGAGCTGCTGCGGATATTCTTCGGCGTCGCCAGCGATCCCACCCAGCTCAACCGGCAGGGGCCGGACGTCGGCACGCAGTATCGCAACGCCATCGTGCCGCAGAGCCCGGAACAGGCGCGCGTGGCCGCCGCCTATGTCGCGCAGCTGCGGCGGACGAACCTGTGGCGCGCGCCGATCGTCACCGCGATCGAGCCCAACCGCGGGTTCTACGCGGCGGAGGCCTATCACCAGGATTTCATGCTGCGGAACCCCGATCACGGCTATATCCGCCGCTGGGACGTTCCCAAGGTCGATGCGCTGAAGCGCACGTTCCCGCAGTTCTGGAAAGCATCGTTCACGGTGAACTGAAGGTAGCGGGCGCGGCGGCTCCGGGGCGATTGCACCGGGCGTGCGGCGCTCCTATCTAGGGCACATGCCGGGGCATCATCATCACGAACATGTCGGAGACACGCTGGTCGGCGCCGCGCGTGACGTTCTCGTCGCCTCGGGCGAACAATGGACCGACATGCGCGCCGACGTGTTCGAAGCGCTGGCCGAACGGGAAAAGCCCGCCTCGGCCTATGACATCGCCGAAACCGTGGGCGCGCGGCGGGGCAAGCGTGTGGCCGCCAACAGCGTCTATCGCATCCTCGACCTGTTCGTGCGCACCAACCTGGCCCGGCGGGTGGAAAGCGCCAACGCCTATGTCGCGAACAGCCATCCCGGTTGCCGGCACGATTGCATCTTCCTGATCTGCGATTCGTGCGGGCATACGATCCATATCGATGACGATCGCCTGACCGGTGCCTTGCGCCAGGCGGCGCAGGATGCGGGCTTCGCCGATGTGCGGCCGGTGGTGGAAATCCGCGGCCGCTGCGGGGATTGCGGTTAAAGCACTTTCCCCATGCGCTTGAGCGGCACGGGGGCGCCGCCGCGATCGTCCACGATCTCCTCGATCACAACGTACCCGGCCACTCGGTAAAGCGGTTCGCCGGCCAGCGTCGCCATCAGTTCGCAGCGCGCGAAGCCTTCGGCGCGGGCCGCCGCCTCGCAATGGGCCAGCAGCGCCCGGCCGATGCCGCGCCGCGCGAACGCCGGATGCGTGTACATCGCGCGGACCCGGGCGGCCTCGGTGGCCGGATCGAGCAGGCGCGGTTCGCGCAAGCCCGCGCTGTGATCGCCGCCGTAGAGCGTCGCGCGCCGGCTCCACCCGCCACAGCCGGCCAGCGCGCCATCGGCTTCGGCGATGAAATAGGTGCCATCCGCCACCAGCTGCCGGTCCAGGCCCATCACCGCCCGGCTGGCCGCGATCTGGGCGGGGGCAAGAAACGCGGATTGCAGCGTGCCGATCGCCAGGTCCATCACGCTTTGCAGCGCGGCAAGATCGGCCAGGCGCGCGGGCCTGATGGTGGCGCCCGTGGCGGGTTTCGCGGTCATGGACGGGTCATTTATCGCATTTTTCCATCGGACGTTGCCGGCTTGTCACAATCGACAGGCCGGGGGCAAGGGTGTAAGGCGCAGGGATGTCGTTAGAACGAGATCGTCCCTTGCTGGAGGGAGTAGAAGCGCCATCGGATTTTCGGGGCTGGCCGTTGCCGCGTTTGCGGGCATTGGCGGACGAGGTCCGGGCGGAGATGATCGGGGCGGTGGGGCAGACGGG
>NZ_BBXA01000023.1 GCF_001014975.1 Novosphingobium sp. MD-1
GGGCGGCGAGCGCCCGCACGGCAAGGTCGCCCTGCTCTCGCTGGGCACGCGGCTGGCCGAGGCGCTGAAGGCGGCCGACCAGCTCGAAGCCAAGGGCCTCGCCACCACGGTTGCCGACCTGCGCTTTGCCAAGCCGCTCGACGAGGACCTGATCCGGCGGCTGATGGCGAGCCACGAAGTGGTGGTGACGATCGAGGAAGGCGCGATCGGCGGGTTCGGCGCGCACGTGCTGACCATGGCCAGCGACCAGGGCCTGACCGATGGCAATGGCGAATACCGGGGCCTCAAGATCCGCACCATGCGCCTGCCCGACGTGTTCCAGGACCAGGACAACCCCGACAAACAGTACGACGAAGCCGGCCTCAACGCCCCCCAGATCGTCGATACCGTCCTCAACGCCCTCCGGCACAACTCCACAGGCGTCGAGCACGATACGCTCGAGGCGAGAGCCTGAGGCGGATTACCTAACGGGCGCTTGCAGCCTTTGCCGACAATAGGCGTCGCCCACCCCCAACCCCTCCCGCCAGCGGGAGGGGAGCGAGACTTGCGCTGCCGGAGGCGGCGTTAGTCGCAGCGGGGCGGGCTTTTTCACGCTTCGCGTTTGCAAGAGGATATAATCGCCAACCAAGGGGTCGGAGATCAATGGCCCCCTAATCCTACCGCAAATCGGGCGGCGTTGCCTCGCCCTTCAGCAGCGCGATCGCCTCGGCCAGCGGCATCACCTTCTGCTGCTGTTCGCCCAGCGTGCGGATGGCGACGGTGCCTTCCTCCGCCTCGCGCTTGCCCACGACGAGCAGGTACGGGACCTTCTGCAGCGAGTGTTCGCGCACCTTGTAGTTGATCTTCTCGTTGCGCAGGTCGGTTTCGGCGCGAATGCCGGCGGCCTGCAACTGGGCCAGCGCATCGCGGGCATAGTCGTCGGCTTCCGACACGATCGTGGCGACCACCGCCTGCACCGGGGCAAGCCACGCCGGCAGGCGGCCGGCGAAGTGTTCGATCAGGATGCCGATGAAGCGTTCGTAGGAGCCGAAGATCGCACGGTGCAGCATGACCGGGCGGTGCTTCTCGCCGTCCTCGGCGATGTAGCTCGCGTCCAGCCGTTCGGGCAGCACGCGGTCCGACTGGATCGTGCCGACCTGCCAGGTGCGGCCGATCGCGTCGGTCAGGTGCCATTCCAGCTTGGGCGCGTAGAACGCGCCTTCGCCGGGCAGTTCCTCCCAGCCGTATTCCGCGGTGGCAAGGCCCGCGCGCACCACCGCGTCGCGCAGCTCGCTTTCGGCCTTGTCCCACATCTCCTCGGTGCCGAAGCGCTTTTCCGGGCGCAGCGCCAGCTTGATCGAATAGGTGAAGCCGAAGTCCTTGTAGATGCGGTCGGCCAGCGCGCAGAACGCACGGACTTCGTCGACGATCTGGTCTTCGCGGCAGAAGATGTGGGCATCGTCCTGTGTGAACTGGCGCACGCGCATCAGCCCGTGCAGCGCGCCGTGCGGTTCGTTGCGGTGGCAGCAGCCGTTCTCGTAGAGCCGCAGCGGCAGATCGCGGTACGACTTGATGCCCTGACGGAAGATCAGCACGTGCGCCGGGCAGTTCATCGGCTTGAGCGCCATCCAGTCGGCCTCGCCCGAGATCACCGGGCCATCGTCCTCGGTGTTGGGCACCTCGTCGGGGATCACGAACATGTTTTCGCGATACTTGCCCCAGTGGCCGGACTGCTCCCACTGGCGCGCGTCCATCACCTGCGGGGTCTTGACCTCGCGATAGCCGGCGGCGTCGATCGCGCGGCGCATGTAGGCCTCGAGCTCGCGCCACACGCGGAAGCCCTTGGGGTGCCAGAACACGCTGCCGTGCGCTTCCTGCTGGAGATGGAACAGGTCCATTTCCCCGCCCAGTTTGCGGTGATCGCGCTTGGCCGCCTCTTCCAGCCGGAGCAGGTGGGCATCGAGCTGCTTCTTGTTCAGCCAGCCGGTGCCGTAGATGCGGCTCAGCATCGCGTTCTTCTGGTCGCCGCGCCAGTAGGCGCCGGACACGCGCGTCAGCTTGAACGCCTGAGGATCGAGCTTGCCGGTGGAGGCGAGGTGCGGGCCGCGGCACATGTCGAGCCAGTCGTCGCCCGACCAGTAGACCGTCAGCGGCTCGTCGCCGGGCAGTTCGGCGGCCCATTCGGCCTTGAACGTCTCGCCCTGCTGCTTCCACCGGCTGATCAGCTGCTCGCGGCTCCAGACCTCCCGGCGCAGCGGCTTGTCGGCGGCGATCAGCGCGCGCATCTTCGCCTCGATCGCGGGCAGGTCTTCGTCGGTGAAGGGGCGGTCTTTTGGCGCGAAGTCGTAGTAGAACCCGTCGTCGGTCGCCGGGCCGAAGGTGATCTGCGTGCCCGGAAACAGCGCCTGTACCGCTTCCGCCAGCAGGTGCGCGTAATCGTGCCGGACGAGTTCGAGCGCGTCCGCCTCGTCCCTCGCGGTAACGAGCGCGAGCTGCGCGTCGGCTTCGAGCGGGCGCGTGATGTCGCGCAGCTCGCCATCGACGCGCGCGGCGAGGGCCGCCTTGGCCAGGCCCGGCCCGATCGCGGCGGCGATGTCCGCCGGGGTGGTGCCCGGCGCCACTTCGCGCACGGAACCGTCGGGCAGGGTGATCTTCAGAAGCTCGGACATGGGCTCTCTCTGGCTGTCAGCGTCTGGCGCTTTGGCACAAGGCCGCGCGCGCCGGAAGGGGCGGCGTCAGGAACTTTAGGCCGGTCCGGGAGGAGACGCCATCCGCCCGAACCGGGCGGCGGCATCGCTGCGGCGTCAGGCGCGCAGGCGAAACCGCCCCCGGTTGCCCGGGGTGGTGGTAGTCGTGGTGATGGCGCGAAGCGTCGTCATGCGCGGCTTCTTAGCGGGCCGCGGGCGCAAAGTCATGCGCGGAATTGGCGACGGGCGCGTTCGCGCGGCGCTCAAGCCATTGGGCTAGCAACCACCCGGCGGTGACGCAGACGAACGGCATCACCGGATAGTGGAAGCGCGACTGGCCGGAGAACACCATCGCGATCGCGCTGGGATAGAGCGCGATGCCATAGGGCAGCACCCACCAGTCGATCGGGCGTAGCCCGGCGCGCGCGCGCCGGCGCAGCTCGATCACGGCTGCGGCGGCGAACAGGCCGAGCAGGGCGAAATACCACAGCTGGTTGATGGCCCTGAGCGCAAGGAAGGCCAGCGGCGCGCGCGCCCAGGCCTTCGATCCGGTCTCGTAGGCCCACAGCCCTTCGCCGTCCGGCCCCCACAGCTTCGCCAGCTTGCGCGGCATCAGCGTGACGAAGGCGGCGGGATGGGCCTTGATCCATGCCACGCCCAGCCGCTTGGCTTCGGCGTCATAGATGGTTTCGGTGAGGTCGGTGCGCGCGTCGAGCGCCTTGACCACCGGGTCTTCGGGCGTGAACCCGCCGCGCGCGGTATCGTTGTTGCCGGTCAGCAGGGTGATGCCGCCGTTGGTGGAGATCGCCACCCATTCGCCCAGCACGCGGTGGTTGCGCACCGTCCACGGCGCGACCACGGCGGCGGCCAGCGCGATTACCAGCGCGGCCTGCGCCACGGCGGCGGGCAGGCGCTTCCAGAAGCCCGGCGCGCGTCCCAGCGCGATGGCGAAGACCAGCGGCACGACGACCAGCGTCTGCGCCTTGACCAGCGTCGCCACGCCGAACACCAGCCCCGCCGCGATCAGCGCCATCGGCGTCCGCGCGATCAGCAGGCGGCAACCCGCGAGCAGCAGCATGGTGTAGAACACCTCGGTCAGCGCCAGCGGCACGTAGAACGCGCTGTTGGGATAGAGCGCCAGCAGGAGCAGCGCGGCGCGGCCCGCCAGTTCGGAACCCGAAAGGCGACGGCCAAGGTCGAGCGTGAGCCACGCGGTAACGCCGGCGCAGGCGAGGTTGAACAGGCCGACCGTCCAGATCGAGGTGCCGAACGCGCGGAACGCCAGCGCCAGCGTCAGCGGCCAGCCCACCGGCCAGTAGGCGGTCGGTTCGCCATGATCGCCGAGGTAGCCAAGCCCGTGCGCCAGCATGTCGGCGCGCGAATAGTACCAGGCCGCGTCCGATGTCGGCTCCACCGCCAGCAGGATCAGCAGCGCGCGCGGCACCAGGAACAGCGCGAGGAGCAGCGCCAGCGCCGCGCGGCTTTCCGCGAAGCGCCGCAGCGCGATGGTCCGGGATTGGGTCATGATCCGGCGCTAGCAGGGCCGGGTTAAGATGGCGTTGTGTGGCCTTTCCGGCTAACCCTGCCGGCGATGATCGAGGATATCGCTCCGCTCGCCAGGGTCGATGGCCCGGAAGGCCGCCGCATCGCCTGTCGCTTCCTGCCCGGTGCCGAGCCGGCGCTGGTGTTCCTGCCGGGCTATATGTCGGACATGGCCGGCGGCAAGGCGCAGGCGGTGCTGGCCTGGGCGCGCGGGGCGGGGCGGGCCTGCCTGCTGCTCGACTATTCGGGCTGTGGCGAAAGCGAGGGCGATTTCGCCGACGGCACGCTGTCGCGCTGGCGGGACGAGGTGGTCGCGCTGGTCCGCGCGCACGCGATCGGCCGCGCGGTGGTGATCGGGTCCAGCATGGGCGGCTGGCTGATGCTGCTGGTGGCCCAGGCGCTGCCGGGCACGGTCGAGGCGCTGGTCGGCATCGCCGCCGCGCCGGACTTCACCGATTGGGGATACGATGCCGCGCAGAAGGCGGAACTGGCGGCGGGGCGGCCGGTGTTCGAGGACAATCCCTATGGCCCCGACCCCACGCCGACTCATCCGGCGTTCTGGGCCGATGGGCAGGCGCGGCGGATGCTGGACGGCACCATCGCCTTCGACGGCGCGGTGCGCCTGCTGCACGGCCAGCGCGATCCCGACGTACCGTGGGAGCTTTCGCTGAAGCTGGCAGCAGCCTTGCGTTCAGCCGACGTGCAGGTGCATCTGATCAAGGACGGCGACCACCGCCTGTCGCGCCCCGCAGACATCGCGATCCTGCTGGATACGCTGTCGGCACTGGGGGCGGGCGTGGCGGAAGCCCCCTGAAGGAAGCCTGATGCTGGTCCTGCCGATCCTGATGCTCACCCCGCAGATTGTTCCCGCTTCTGCCGGGTTTCATATGCCGGTCACCGCGCTGATGCAGATCGGCCCCAACCCCTCGCCCCAGGAAGGCGCCGCCTTGCCCATTCCCCGCCGCCACCGTCCCGCCGATTCCGCGCCTTCGCCCGCGCCCGCCAGCCCGCCGCAACCGCGCGCGCCGGACCGGCTGTCGGTCTGCCTCGCCAAGGCGCTGCACGATCCGGCGATGGGGCTGGCCGAAGCGCGCGGCTGGCTGGCGGAAGGGCAGAACCCGGAACAGCGCGTGCGCGCCAACCAGTGCCTTGGCATCATCCTGACCCAGCATGGGCAGTTCGATCCCGCCGAGCAGGCCTTCGCCGATGCCATCGCCGGCGTGCCCATGCTGCAGGAAGTGGCCGCGGTGCCGCTGATGGCGATGGCGGGCAACGCCGCGCTGGCGGGCGGCCATCCCGATCGCGCGCTGGTCTGGCTGGACAAGGCGGTGGCGGTGCGCGGCTATGCCGACAACGCCGCGCTGGGCGATATCCAGACCGACCGCGCGCGGGCGCTGGTGGCGCTCGATCGCCCGGCCGAAGCGGCGACCGCGCTGGACGAGGCACACCGGCTGGCCCCCGATCTGGCCGAAGGCTGGCTGCTGTCCGCCACGCTCGCCCGCCGCAACAAGGACATGCCGCGCGCGCAACGCGATATCGAAGTGGCCGCGCACCTCGACGCGACCGACCCGGCCATTGGCCTGGAGGCGGGCGTGATCGCGGTTCTCGACGGCCGCGACGAGGCCGCACGCAAGAGCTGGGAATCGGTGGTGCGCACCGCGCCCGACAGCGACGAGGCGAAGACGGCCAAAGGCTATCTTGAACAACTGGGACCAGCGCCCACATCAGGGGGCACCCCTTCCGCCAGCCCTGCGTCCGGGGCGACGCAGCCGGAGAAGAAACCGTCATGAAACTGTCCGTCCTCGATCTCGTGCCCGTGGTCGAGGGCGGAACGGTAGGCCAGGCGCTCGCCGAGGCGGCCCTGCTGGCGCAAGTGGCCGAGCGCTGCGGCTATCAGCGCTACTGGGTGGCCGAACACCATGGTATGGAAGGGATCGCCGGCGCGGCCGTGGCGGTCACGCTTGCCCATGTGGGCCACCATACCTCCACGATCCGGCTGGGCGCGGGCGGGATCATGCTGCCCAACCACAACCCGCTGGTGATCGCCGAACAGTTCGGCACGCTGGATGCGCTCTATCCGGGGCGGATCGACTTGGGCCTGGGGCGCGCGCCGGGCGCGGACCAGCGCATCGTGCGCGCCTTGCGCAAGGAAGTGAATCGCGCGGCGGAGGACTTCCCGCAGGACGTCGTGGAATTGCAGGCCCAGTTCGCCGGCGACCGTCAGGTGCCGTTGCAGGCAACGCCCGGCGCGGGGGCAAAGCCGCAATTGTGGATCCTGGGCTCCAGCCTGTTCGGCGCGCAACTGGCGGCCGCGCTGGGGCTGCCCTATGCCTTCGCCTCACACTTCGCGCCCGATCATCTCGATGCGGCCTTGTCGCTCTATCGCGATCGTTTCCAGCCTTCGGATGCACTTGCCAAGCCGTATGTCATGGCCGCGATCAACGCGATCGCCGCCGATACCGACGAGGAGGCCGCGCTGCTCGCATCCTCCATGGACCAGTCGTTCGTGCGGCTGCGCAGCGGCAATCCGGGCAAGCTGCCGCCGCCCGTGCCCGGCTACCGCGACACGCTGCCCGCCCCCGCGCGCGCCATGCTGGAGCACATGCGGCAGGTCAGCGCGATCGGCAGCGTCGCCACCGTGCGCGAGCGGCTGGCCGCGTTCCAGCAGCGGACGCGGGCGGACGAACTGATCGTGTCCGGCTCCACCTTCGATCCGGCCTTGCGCCGCCGCTCGCTCGAACTGACCATGCAGGCGGCCGAAAGTTTGGCAGAACCGGCCTGACCGGTATCAATCGAAACCATCGGCTTGCCCTGCGGCGTCGGCCGGAGTAGCATTGGTATTATTCGTTCAAGAAGCGGATATAAAATTATAATGCGGCATAATTATTTTACGCCGCCACTCGCGGGATGACAGCAATGGCCACCAAGTCCGCACCTGACGTTTCCTCTTCTTCCGCTGCTACCGGCGGCCCGCTCGAAAGCGCGCTGGCCGCCCGTTTCATGGCCTCGTTGCTGCCGGGCGAGATCGGCGATTTCGATGGTGCGCGGCTGGCGGAAGCCGTCCGCTTCACGCTGGCCACGGCCAGCCGGCGCCCCGGCGCCGAACCGGCGGTGACGATCGAAAGCGTGGGTGGTACGTCGGGCGAACGGCATCTGCGCATTGCCGTGATCAACGACGACATGCCGTTCCTGGTCGATTCGATCAGCGCGACGATCACCGCGCAAGGGCTGACGATCGACCGGCTGGTCCATCCCGTGGTCGCGGTGCGCCGCGATCCCGAGGGAACGCTGCTGGCGCTGCCCGAAGGCGAGGCCGTGGGCGAACGGCGCGAATCGGTGATCTACCTCGAAACCGAACGCGCCGACGCGCGCCAGCGCCGCGAACTGGCCGAAGCGCTGAAGGCGACGCTGGCCGATGTCCACGCCGCCGTGGCCGACTGGCCGCTGATGCAGGCGGCGATGCAGCGCGATGCGCGCGGGCTGCCCGATCAGGAAGGCGCGGCGCTACTGCGCTGGCTGGCGGACGGGATGCTCACCCAGCTCGGCCATGTCGTGCGCCATCGCGATGGCACGCAGACCGCGCCGCTCGGCATCTGCCGCGCCAGCGCCGCCAAGCTGCTCGCCGATTCCTCCTATGACCGCGCCTTCGCGTGGTTCGATCGCGCGGGCCGCAAGGACGAGGACGCGGTGCGCGCGCCGCTGGTGGTCAAGGCCAACCGCATCGCCAACGTTCACCGCCGCGTGCCGCTGGACTTGTTCATCGTGCCGGAGGTCGAGGACGGCAAGGTTGTCGCGCTGTCGGTCCATGCGGGTGTCTGGACCAGCGCCGCGCTGGCGACGCCGCCCGATCGGGTGCCCCGGATGCGCAGCCAGCTGGCCGCGCTGACCGGGAAATTCGGCTTCGATCCCGGCGGCCATGCCGGCAAATCGCTGGTCCATGCGCTGACGGCGCTGCCGCACGACCTGCTCATCAGCTTTTCCGACACCGACATCGAGCGCATCGCCACCGCGATGATGAGCCTGGTCGATCGGCCGCGTCCGCGCCTGGCGCTGGTTCGCGCGCCGCTGGCCCGCCACCTCTATGCCTTCGTGTGGCTGCCGCGCGATGCGCAGTCGACCGCGATGCGGATGCAGGTGCAGGATCTGCTGGAAGCGGCCGCCGGCGCGCAAGTGCTGGACTGGAGCCTGCAGGTCGAAGGCAGCACGCTCGCCCTGATCCGCTTCGTGCTCGACATCCGCGATGGCGATGCCGATCCCGACGAGGCCGCGCTCGATGCCGCGGTGCAGGCGCTGGTGCGCGGGTGGGAAGGCGCGGTCGAGGCCGAGCTGGCCAAGGGCGAGGAGCCATCGCGCGCCGCGGCCATCGCCGCCCGGTTCGCCGATGCCTTTCCCGTCGGTTATCGCGGCGCCTATGGCGCGGGCGAGGCGGCGCGCGACATCCGCGTGCTGCGCACGCTGGGTGGCGAGAACGCGCCGCGCCGCGCCGCGCGCCTCTATCGCCAGCCGGGCGAAAGCGGGGTGCGGCTCAAGCTCTACCAGCGCGAGGGCGCGATCATCCTGTCGGATGCGGTGCCGGTGCTGGAGAACTTCGGCTTCCGCGTGCTGGAGGAAGTGCCGACGCCGCTCGACAAGGGCCGGCTGGGCTACATCCACGATTTCCTGGTCGCGCACCCGGCGGACGTGACGCCCGAGGCGTTGCTGGAGCGCGCCGAGGCCATCGAGACGTCGCTGGCGGGCGTGCTCAACGGCGCGGCCGAGGACGATGCGTTCAACCGGCTGATCGTCGCCACCGGGCTGTCCGCGCGCGAGGCGAACTGGCTGCGCGCCTGGTTCCGCTATCTGCGGCAGGGCGGCATGACCTTCGGCATTGCCACCGTGGTCGATGCGCTGAAGAACGCGCCCGACGTGACGCACGGGCTGATCGCGGCGTTCGTCGCGCGGCACGATCCCGCCTTTGCCGGTGATCGCGCGGCGGCGACGGACGCGGCGGCCGAGCGCATCCGCACCGGCCTTGCCGGCGTGGCCGCGATCAACGACGATCGCCTGCTGCGCCAGTTCCGCGCGCTGGTCGATGCCATGCTGCGGACCAATGCCTTCGCCCCGGCGGCGGCCGAGGCGCTGGCGTTCAAGCTGGATTCGGCGCTGGTGCCGGGCTTGCCCCGGCCCGTGCCATGGCGCGAGATATTCGTGTACAGCCCGCGCGTGGAAGGCATTCACTTGCGCGCCGGGCCGGTGGCGCGCGGCGGCCTGCGCTGGTCCGATCGGCGCGACGATTTCCGCATCGAAATCCTCGGGCTGATGAAGGCGCAGCGCGTGAAGAACGCGGTGATCGTGCCCACCGGGGCCAAGGGCGGGTTCTATCCCAAGCAATTGCCCGATCCCGCGCGCGATCGCGATGGCTGGCTGGCCGAAGGCAAGGCCAGCTACCAGGTGTTCATCCGCACCCTGCTTTCGCTCACCGACAACATCGTCGGCGGCAAGGTGGTCCATCCCAAGGGCGTGGTGATCCTCGACGGCGAAGACCCCTATTTCGTGGTCGCGGCGGACAAGGGCACGGCCACGTTCTCCGACGTCGCCAACGCCATCGCCGAATCGAAGGACTTCTGGCTCGACGACGCTTTCGCCAGCGGTGGGTCCAAGGGTTATGACCACAAGGCGATGGGCATCACCGCGCGCGGCGCGTGGCTTTCGGTGCAGCGCCATTTCCTGGAAATGGGCGTGGACGTGCAGGCCGATCCGGTCCGCGTGGTGGGTTGCGGCGACATGTCGGGCGACGTGTTCGGCAACGGCATGCTGCTGTCGAAGGCGCTCAAGCTGGTGGCGGCGTTCGACCATCGCCACGTGTTCCTCGATCCCGATCCCGATGCGGCGGCAAGCTGGGCCGAGCGATCGCGTCTGTTCGCGCTGCCCCGGTCGAGCTGGGCGGACTATGACTCCGCGTTGATCTCCGAAGGCGGGGGCGTGTTCCCGCGCACGATGAAGGCGATCCCGCTTTCGCCCCAGGTGCGCGCGGTGCTGGGCGTGGAGGCCGAGGAACTCGATCCCGAGGCGCTGATCGCCGCGATCCTCAAGGCGCCGGCCGATCTGCTGTGGTTCGGCGGCATCGGCACTTATGTGAAGGCCGCGACCGAGAACAACGCCGATGTGGGCGATCACGCCAACGATGCGTTGCGCGTGAACGGCGCGGACTTGCGCGTGAAGGTGGTGGGCGAAGGCGCCAACCTGGGCACCACGCAGGCCGGGCGCATCGAGTTCGCGCTTCAGGGTGGCCGCATCAATACCGACTTCATCGACAATTCGGCCGGCGTCGATTGTTCGGACAACGAGGTCAACATCAAGATCGCGCTGGCTTCGGCCAAGCGCGCCGCGCGGCTGACCGAGGAGGAGCGCGTTGCGTTGCTCTCCTCGATGACCGACGAGGTCGCGCATCTGGTGCTGGAGGACAACCGCCTGCAGGCGCTGGCTCTGTCGATCGCGCAGCGCGCAGGCGCGTCGGCCGTGCCTTCGTTCGCGCGGCTGATGGACGTGCTGGAGGAGGCCGGCGACCTGGATCGCAAGACCGAAGGGCTGGCCAGTGCCGAGGACTTCGCGCGGCGCGCCACCAGCGGGCAGGGGCTGACCCGGCCCGAGCTCGCCGTGCTGCTGTCCAGCACCAAGCTGGTGCTGCAGCGCGCGCTGGAGGACAGCACGGTGGTGGATGATCCGGCGCTGGAAGACCAGCTTCTTGCCGCGTTCCCCACGCCGATGCGCGAGCGCTTCCGCGAGGACATCACCGGCCACCGCCTGCGGCGCGAGATCATCGCCACCAAGCTGGCCAACCGGCTGGTCAACCGGCTGGGTCCGGTCAATCCGTTCGAACTGGTCGAGGAGGAAGGCGTCACGCTGGCGCAGGTGGCCGCGGCTTTCGCCGCCGCCGAACGCCTGCTCGACCTGCCTGCCACCTGGGCGCTGCTGGACAGCGCGCCGATGGCGGAAGACGTGCGCCTGATGCTGTTCGAACGCGTGGCGCGGGCACTACGCGGCCATGTCGCGGACCTGCTGCGCGCGGGCAAGGGCGAGGAACGGCCCGGCGTGCTGGTGGCGCGGCTGGCGGGCGGGGTCGAAGCGCTGACGCGCGATATTGCCGATCTGCTCCACGCCGAGGCGCGCGCGCAATCGCAGCGCATCGCGGCGGAACTGGCCGAAGCGGGGGCGCCTGCCGACGCGGCGGAGCGCGTGCGCCATCTGACCGACATGGACGGCGGGATCGGGCTTGCCGAACTGGCGGCGGACAGCGGGATCGACGCGGCCGCGCTGACCCGCGCCTTCACCGACCTGGGCGAGCGGCTGGGGCTGGACTGGGCGCAGCAGGCGGCCAGCCGTCTCAACCCTTCCGATCCGTGGGAGCGCCTGCTTGCCGCCGGACTGGCCCGCGATTTCCAGCAGATGCGCCTCGATTTCCTGGCGCGCGCGGGCACGGCCGGTCCGGGGGCGGCCGTTGCGGAATGGGCCGGGCGCAATGCCGCGCCGGTTGCCAGTTTCCGGGCGCTCGTCGCCCGTGCGCAGGCCGCTCCGCTGGTCGGCGCGGCCATGCTGGCGCAGATCGCGGGGCAGGCGCGGGGGCTGCTCGCGCGGTAGGCGTTCGGAGGACCACGGCGGCGGGCCACGGCGGCGGGCCACTGCGACGGAAGACTGCGCAAATGGGGCCAAGTTTGCGCCGGAGTGGTTGACGCGGCCGGTCTTTTCCCCAAATCCCGCCGGGCAATCGGGAGGATTCGGATGGATCAGGCAGACGTCGTCATTGTTGGTGCGGGTCATGGCGGGGCGCAGGCCGCGATCGCGCTGCGCCAGAACGGGTTCGAAGGCACGATTCTGATGATCGGGCGCGAGCCCGAGCCGCCCTACGAGCGTCCGCCGCTGTCCAAGGAATACCTTGCCCGCGAAAAGACCTTCGAGCGTCTCTATATCCGGCCGGCGCAGTTCTGGGACGACAAGGCCGTCACGCTGATGCTGGGCCACGAAGTGACGGCGGTCGATCCCGCCGCGAAAGTCCTGAAGCTCGCCTCTGGCGATGCGGTCGGCTACGGCACGCTGATCTGGGCCGCCGGCGGCGATCCGCGCCGCCTGTCGTGCAGCGGCGCCGATCTGGCGGGCGTCCACGCGGTCCGCACGCGCGAGGACGTGGACCGGCTGATGGGCGAGCTCGATGCCGGTGCGCGCCGCGCGGTGGTGATCGGCGGCGGCTATATCGGGCTGGAAGCGGCGGCGGTGCTGACCAAGCTCGATTGCCATGTCACGCTGCTGGAAGCGCTGCCGCGCGTGCTGGCGCGCGTGGCGGGCGAGGCGCTTTCGGAATTCTACCAGAACGAGCACCGCGCGCACGGCGTGGATCTGCGCACGGGCGTGGCTGTCGATTGCCTGGAAGGCGACGGGACCAAGGTGACCGGCGTGAAGCTGGCCGATGGCACCGTGCTGCCGGCGGGCCTCGTCATCGTCGGCATCGGCATCATCCCCTCGGTCGGTCCGCTGCTGGCGGCGGGCGCGGCCGGCGGCAACGGCGTGGACGTCGACGAATTCTGCCGCACCTCGCTGCCCGATGTCTATGCGATCGGCGATTGCGCGGCCCACGCCAACGGTTTCGCGGAAGGCGCGGTGATCCGCCTCGAATCCGTGCAGAACGCCAACGACATGGCGACGACGGCGGTGAAGTCGATTCTCGGCGACCCGCAGCCTTACAAGGCGACGCCGTGGTTCTGGTCGAATCAGTACGACCTGCGGCTCCAGACCGTGGGCCTTTCCGCCGGTCACGATGCTACCGTGCTGCGCGGCGATCCTGCCACGCGCAGCTTCTCGGTGATCTACCTCAAGCAGGGCCGCATCGTCGCGCTCGATTGCGTGAACATGGTCAAGGACTACGTGCAGGGCCGCAAGCTGGTGGAAGCCCGCGCCGAAATCGCGCCCGACCGGCTGGCTGACGCCGGCACGCCGCTCAAGGAACTGGCATAACCGATACGAGGCGGTCGAGCGCCCAGCTCGCCGCCTCGGCCACCACCGGGTCGGGATCGTTGACCAGCGCGGCCACCGGGCCGAACAGGGCCACGTCGCCGCTGTTGCCCGCCGCGATCAGGCAATTGCGCACGAAACGGTCGCGCCCGATCCGCTTGATCGGCGATCCCGCGAACAGGCGGCGGAATCCCGCATCGTCCAGCGTCAGCAGATCGGCCAGGCGCGGCGCGGCCAGTTCGGCGCGCGGCAGGAACGCGCGGTTGGCGGAGGCGGCCTGCGCGAAGCTGTTCCACGGGCAGGCGGCCAGGCAATCGTCGCAGCCGTAGATGCGGTTGCCGATGCCTGCGCGCAGGTCGTGCGGGATCGGCCCTTTGTGCTCGATCGTCAGGTAGGACACGCAGCGCCGCGCATCGAGCCGGTAGGGCACGGGGAAGGCCTGCGTCGGGCAGGCGTCCTGGCAGGCGCGGCACGATCCGCAGCGGTCGGCGTGGGGCGCATCGGCCGGCAGATCGAGCGTGGTGTAGATCGCGCCCAGAAACAGCCACGAACCATGGCGACGGCTGACGAGGTTGGTGTGCTTGCCCTGCCAGCCGATACCGGCGGCCTCGCCCAGCGGCTTTTCCATGACCGGCGCGGTATCGACGAAGACTTTCACTTCCGCGCCGGGGGCTTCGGCCACCAGCCAGCGCGCCAGTCCTTTCAGCGCCTTCTTCACCGTATCGTGGTAATCGCCACCCTGCGCATAGACCGAAATGCGCGCGCGCTCCGGGTGGTCCGCCAGCGCCAGCGGATCGGCCGCCGGGGCATAGCTCATCCCCAGCGCGATCACGCTGCGCGCCGCCGGCCACAGCGATTGAGGGCCGCGCCGGTGATCGAGGCGGGTTTCCATCCACTCCATCGTGCCGTGGCAGCCATCGGCCAGCCATTGCTCCAGGCGGCGCGCGCGCAAGGGGTCGTCGGTGGCCGGGGCGATGCCCGTGGCCGCGAAGCCGATCCGGGCGGCTTCGGCGCGCAGCCGTTGCACCAGCAGGATTGCATCGGTGTTAACCATGCTTGCTGTCCCGCTCGTTCATCGCTTAGCGTCTAGGCCACGTCGCATGCGGATGGAGCTAGGCGAATGGCCCGTGGCGGGCAATGAGGTTGACGCCTCGGGCGTGGAACTGGCGATCGAGGCGCGCGGACTGGTCAAGCGGTTCGATGGCTTTACCGCCGTGGACGGCGTGGACATTTCCGTGCCGAAAGGCGCGATCTACGGCATTCTCGGGCCGAACGGCGCGGGCAAGACCACCACGCTGCGGATGCTGCTGGGCATCATCGATCCCGACGCCGGCTATCGCCGCGTGCTGGGCTGCGATCATCCCACCGATGCCGCGCGGCGAATCGGCTATCTGCCCGAGGAGCGCGGCCTCTATCCCGCGATGAAGGCGACCGAGGCGATCGCGTTCCTGGCCTCGCTGCGCGGCGTGCCGCTGAAGGAGGGGCGCCGGCGCGGGCGCGAACTGCTGGAAGCGCACGGGCTAGGCTATGCCGCCGATCGCACAATCCGCCAGCTGTCCAAGGGCATGGCGCAGCAGGTGCAACTGCTCGGCACGCTGGTCCACGATCCCGATCTGGTGGTGTTCGACGAGCCGTTCTCCGGCCTCGACGCGCTCAACCAGGGCAAGCTCGAACGCATGATGCGCGGGCTGGCGGAACGCGGCAAGACGGTGATCTTTTCCACTCACGTCATCGCCCATGCCGAACGCCTGTGCGATCAGGTGGCGATCATCGCCGGCGGCAAGGTGCCGTTCGCCGGCCCTGTCGATGTCGCGCGCGACCGGCTGGCGCCGCAGGTGCGGCTGGAAACCCGCGCGCAGGACGGGCCGTGGCGCGCCGCCCTGCCGGCCGATGCGCGGCACGAGGGCGCATTCTGGTATTTCACGCTGCCGGCCAGCGGGGTCGAACCGCTGCTGCGCGCGTTGATCGAAGGCGATGCGGGCATTCTCAGCCTGTCGATCGAGCGGGCCGGCCTGCACGATGCCTTCGTCGCCATTGCCGGCGAGGCCGCCGCGCGGGCGCTGGAACAGGACAAGGAAGAGGAACGCCGCCGATGATGGCAGAAAAGGTGCGCGCGGCCTTCGTCGTCGCCCGTCGCGATTTCACCGCGGTGATCTTCTCCAAGACGTTCCTGCTGTTCCTGCTGGGGCCGCTGTTCCCGATCGTGATCGGCGTGATGGCCGGCAGCATCGGCGCGCAAGTGCAGAAGGATCTCGATCGTCCCGAAATCGGCGTGGCGATGGAAGGCGTGCAGGGGCAGGCGCTGATCGCCGCGCGCAACGCGATGGCCGATCGCATGGCCGGTGGCGTGCCCGATTTCGTGGAGCTGAAGCGGCTTGTGCCCGGCGAGCGCTTCGATGGCCGCGCCGCGCTGCGCCAGGGGCCGGACCGGCTCGCGGCCGTGGTGACCGGCACGCTGGAACACCCTGTGCTGACCGGCACGCCGGAGCGCGTCGACATGTGGCAGGGCATTGTCTCCACCTTCGCGGCGCGCGCGCGCGAAACGCATCCCGGCACGTTCCCGGCGGTGCAGGCCGAAGTCGTGGCGACCAGCGCCGACCAGACGCGCAACGGCCAGGTCGCGACCGCGCAGGCCGGGCAGACGCTGCTGTTCCTGCTGACGATGCTGCTGGCGGGCATGGTCCTGTCCAACCTCGTTGAGGAAAAGAGCAACAAGATCATCGAGGTGCTGGCGGCGGCGATCCCGATGGATTCGCTGTTCCTGGGCAAGCTGTTCGCGATGCTGGCGTTCAGCCTTGTCGGCATCGCGGTGTGGGGCATGGCCGGCGGCGTGCTGGTGCTGAGCGGGGCAAGGCATCTGCCGCTGCTGGCGACGCCGGCGGTTGGCTGGGCGGTGTTCCTGCTGCTGGGCTTCCTCTACTTCGCGATGGCCTATCTGCTGCTGGGATCGGTGTTTCTGACCATCGGCGGCATGGCCAGCACCGTGCGCGAGGTGCAGACGCTGTCGATGCCCGTCACGATGATGCAGCTGATGGTGTTCTTCTTCGCCAGCTATGCGCTGGCCCATCCCGGCAGCGCGATCGAATGGAGCGCGGTGGTCTTCCCGCTCAGTTCGCCTTTCGCCATGCTGGCGCGGGCGGCGCAAGGGCCGGCGCTGTGGCCGCATCTGGTGGCGCTCGCCTGGCAGGGCGCGTGGGTGCTGGCGATCGTGCGCATGGGCGCGCGGCTGTTCCGGCGCAACGTGATGAAATCGGGCGGCGCGCGCAAGGGCGGCAGGCTGTTTTCCAGGCTGTTCGCGCGGGTTGCGACGAAGCGTGAGGCACCGGTGACGAACGCTTATTGACACGAGTGTAGGTTGCAGGGATAGTACCGTTGCGCAGAGTCCCGTTCGGAAGGGACCGCAACGGAGGATTGCCATGGCTACCCAGCTCGCGCCCGAAGCGCCGTTCACCTATCGCCGTTCGCCCACCGTGGAAGAAGCGCACCGCGCATGGCAGCGTGAACACCCGCTGGAACGGCCGGTGCATACCGATCCCTGGGACGTCAGCCGGTCCGACATCTATACCGAGGACCGCTGGCAGCCGATCTTCGCGGAGATGCGCGCCAAGGCCCCGGTCAACAAGGTAACCGGCACGCCCTATGGCGATTACTGGAACGTGGTGTCGCACAAGGCGATCAGCCACGTCGAATCGCTGCCGGAACTGTTCTCCTCGTCGTGGCAGCACGGCGGCATCACCATCGGCGATCCGCCGGCCGATATCGATCCGGCGAAGCTTGCCGAGCGGCAGATGCCGATGTTCATCGCGATGGACCGGCCGGAACACACCGGGCAGCGCCGCACGGTCGCGCCCGCATTCACGCCCGCCGAAATGGTGCGGATGGAGACGGAGATCCGCCAGCGCACCGCCAGCGTGCTCGATACGCTGCCGATCGGCGAGAAATTCGACTGGGTGGACAAGGTCTCGATCGAGCTGACCACCGGGATGCTGGCGATCCTGTTCGGCTTCCCGTGGGACGACCGCCGCCTGCTGACGTTCTGGTCGGACTGGGCGGGCGATCTCGAAATCGCGCTGGCGAAGGGCATGGAAGACATGCGCTTCGATATCCTGCGCGAGATGGCGCACTACTTCCAGCGCCTGTGGATGGAGCGCGTCAACGCCGAGCCGACGCCCGACCTGATCTCGATGATGATCCATTCCGAGGCGATGAAGCACATGAGCCCGCAGGAGTTCATGGGCAATCTTGTGCTGCTGATCGTGGGCGGCAACGATACCACGCGCAACACCATGTCGGGCATCGTCCACGCGCTCGACCAGTTCCCCGATCAGCGCGATATCCTGGAAAAGGACCCGTCGATCATCCCCAACGCGGTGCAGGAATGCATCCGCTTCGTCACTCCGCTGGCGCACATGCGCCGCACCGCCACCGCCGATGCCGAACTGTTCGGGCACGAGGTGAAGGCGGGTGACAAGGTGGTGATGTGGTACATCTCCGCCAACCGCGACGAGACGGTGTTCGAGAACCCGGACAAGCTGATCGTCACGCGCGAGAATGCCCGCCGCCACCTGGCGTTCGGTTATGGCATCCACCGCTGCGTGGGCGCGCGCCTGGCCGAGCTGCAACTGCGCATCCTGCTGGAGGAAATGCACAAGCGGCGCCTGCGCGTCCATGTTGCCGGCGCGGTCGAACGCGTGCGCGCGAACTTCGTCCATGGCTTCCGCCGCATGGAAGTGGAAGTCGAACGCTGGTGAAAGTGTGATCGCGCTCACGCGCGGTTCATCTGGCGCGGGTTAGAAGGCGTGCGTTCCGCCGGGGCGCGCGCCTACCCTGCCCCCCCTCTGGTGCCCCCGGCGGAACGAGCTTTCCCAAAGCTGCGGAACCCAACCATGCCGCGTGATCCTGCCCGAGTCGCCCGCCGCCAGTTCCTGACCTTCCTGGGCGCGACGGCGGCGATGTCCGTCACCTCGGCCTGCAGCGCCGCCCCGGCGCGATCCAAGGGCACCTTCCCGGTCCAGCACAGCGAAGCCGAATGGCGCCGGCTGCTGACGCCCGCACAGTTCTACATCCTGCGGCAGGAAGGGACGGAGCGTCCGTTTACCTCGCCGCTGCTGGGGGAACACCGCCGCGGCACGTTCGTCTGCGCGGCCGATGGCAACCCGCTGTTCGCTTCCACCACCAAGTTCGATAGCGGCACGGGCTGGCCCAGCTTCTGGCGCCCCCTGCCGCGTGCCGTCGGAACCTCGGTCGACCGGTCGTTCGGCACGGTGCGGACGGAAGTGCACTGCCTGCGCTGTGGCGGGCATCTCGGCCACGTGTTCGAGGATGGACCGCCGCCGACCGGCCTGCGCTACTGCATGAACGGCGACGCGCTGCAATTCCGGCCTGCCTGAAACACGCTGCCCACCCCCAGCCCTCCCGCGTGCGGGAGGGGAGCGAGGCTTGCGCCGCCGCAGGCGGTGTTAGCCGCAGTGGGGTGGGCTTTTCACGCTCTGCGTTCGCAAACGGCCGCAATCGCCCCGAAAAACAGGGCCGGAACACGGGATCGCCGCGTTAACCATGATAAGCTGTGCATGGTTCGGCGGCGTGGCCCGCCGTCCCTTTCGCGGCGCCGGCCGGTGTGGCAATCGCCGCTGCGATGCGCTTCCTCAAGCCCTCCCTCATTGTCCCTCTCCTGCTGGCCTGCACGCTGTTGCCGTTGACATGGCTTCGCGGCCCGGCGCCGGTTCCGAACAACGATCCAAGGATCGCGATCACCGATCTCATGCCATCGCTGCGGGCGGAGGACCGGGGGCGGATCGCGCGGGAGCTGGGGCCGTTCGCGCTGGCCGGTGCGTGGCAGCTCGCCAGCGACAACGCGCTGTTCGGCAATTATTCCGCGCTGGGCCAGTTCGCGGATGGCACGCTGATCGCCTTTGGCGACCGCAACGACGCGCTCTATTTTACGCCGCCCGACCGGCCCGGCCCGTGGCGGGCGGAAATGTACCGGCCGATCGAGGGCAGCTCGCGGCGCGGCTATATCGATGTCGATGCCGAATCGCTGTACATCGATCCGGTGCGGCAGGACCTGTTCGTCGGCTACGAAGGGTCGCCCTACTACTATCACTTCAGCCGCACGCTTTCGTGGCGCGAGACGATTCCCGCGCCGGTGCTGGACCGGTGGAACGGGAATCAGGGGCCGGAAGCGATGGCGCGGCTTGCCGACGGGCGCGTGGTGGTGATCGGGGAGCTTTATGCGCGCTGGTTCAGCCGGCGGCTGCATCCGGCGCTGCTCTATCCGGGCATGCCCCGGCCGGATGAAATGCCTGCTCTGTTCGAGGTGGAGATGCCTGAGGGCTTCCGGCCCACCGAACTGGCACTGTTGCCCGATGGCCGGCTGCTGGTGCTGGGGCGCAAGCTGACGCTGGCGGGCTTCCGCACGACGATCTCGATCGCCGATCCCGCCGCGATTCGTCCCGGCGGCGTGCTGCCGACGCGCGAACTGGCGCGAATCACCGATCCGCGCCTGCGCGAGAACTACGAAGGAATGACCGTGACGCGGGATGCCGATGGCGCGGTGGCGGTCTGGCTGATCGCCGACAGCAACCTGATGGTCTGGGCGCAGCGGACGCTGCTGCTCAAGCTGCGCCTGCGGCCCGGCCAGCGCCTATCGGATTTGTGAGGTAAGCCGGGTACGGCAGCCGGACACGACAAGAGCCGGGCAAAAGCCCGGCCCGAGACGGAAGCATCGGCGGATTGCCCTTGCGGGCCGCCGTGATCAGGCGGCGACAGCCTTGACCAGCTCGCGCTTCACCTTGAGGGCGCGCGGGCTCAGCTTGGCGTCGGCCTGCTTCAGCAGCCAGTTGTCGAGGCCGCCGTTGTGCTCCACCGAACGCAGACCGTGCGTCGAGACGCGGAACTTGAAGCTGCGGTCCAGCTTCTCGCTCATCAGCGTCACGTTCTGCAGGTTGGGCAGGAACACGCGCTTGGTCTTGTTGTTGGCGTGGCTGACATTGTGGCCGATCTGGCGGCCCTTGCCGGTCAGTTCGCAGATACGCGACATGGATAAAACTCGCTTCAAAAGTCGATATGTCTATCGGGAAGGCGCGGCAATTATCCATTTGCGGCGCGAAGTCAAGGATTCGCACGGCGATTCGATTTGCGCGGCGTGCCGGGGCGGGTTAGCGCCGCCCGGATGACCCGCTGGCCGCTCCCCCCCCCGATGCGCGAGGCGCTGGACGCCGCCCTGCGCGCGCGTGATGCGGGCGAGGTGCCGATCGGCGCGGTGGTCGTGCGCGATGGCGCGGTGATCGCCGCCGCGCACAACGCCCCGCGGACGCTGCGCGATCCCACCGCCCATGCCGAAGTGCTGGCGATTCGCGAAGCGGCGCGCGTGCTGGATCGCGAACGGCTCGATGGCTGTGACCTGTGGGTCACGCTGGAGCCCTGTGCGATGTGCGCGGGCGCCATCGTCCACGCGCGAATCGACCGGGTCTATTACGCCGCGCCCGATCCCAAGGGGGGCGCGGTGGAACATGGCGCGCGCGTGTTCGACCAGCCCGGCTGCCTGCACCGGCCGGAGGTCTATTCGGGCATGGGGGAAAGCGAAGCGGCCGACCTGCTGCGGGCGTTCTTCCGCGAACGGCGCTAGCTGCCGCCGCGCCAGATTTTCAGGGGAGCGCGGTCGGGCAGGCCTGCATCGCGGCAGCGGACGGGGCGCAGCACGCGCGAATAGCAGATGCGCACTTCCTGAAGCCACCCTGCCCGATTCGCCTCCACCCGGATCGCCTGCGCAAACAGGCCCGGAGAGCGGGCGGCCAGCGCGCGGCGCAGATCTCCCGCGTTGAGGTCTCCCCGGCGCGAAAGCGCGGCCATGTCGGGGATGCGCACCGCGCCGTAGAGCCGCTGGGCGCTGGCGTAATAGGCGTCGGGGTCTGGCCAGGCGCAGGTGCCGTGCTTGGCCCATTCGTGCGCCAGCAGAGCGGGCGAGGGCGTCATGCACAGGTTGCGGCGGACGGTCTGTGCGGTAAGCGGCGCTGGGCGCGTGCTGCACCATTGCGGCGGCGTGGCGCCATCGCTTTCGGGCCACAGGCCATGCACCACGAAGCCGAATCGCCCGAGTGATCCCCCGGTCGACCCGTTCCCACGCCCGCACTGCATCGCATGGCGCGAATCGGACTGGCGGGTGCGGCAGAATTCGGGCGACCAGGTCAGCGCCAGCGAATAACCGGTGACGGGCACGGCATGGGCCGGCGCATCGGGCGCGGGAATCGTGGGCACGTCGACTTGCGCCGGCACGCTGCACTGGCCGGCCTGCGCGAATGCGGGCGTGGCGGCGCAGGCCACCAGCAGCGAAACCAGCAGGGCGGGACGGCGCGGCGGGATCATCGGGTCAGTCCAGCTGCGTGAAATCGAGGCCGATGTCGGCTGCCGGCGCGCTCTGCGTCAGGCGGCCGACCGACACGTAGTCCACGCCCGATGCGGCGATGGCGGCGATGGTATCGAGCCGGACGCCGCCCGAGGCTTCGGTGGGCACGCGCCCGTTCACCAGCGCCACGGCTTCGCGCAGCAGGTCCGGCCCCATGTTGTCGAACAGCAGGCGGGTGGCGCCGGCATCGAGCGCGGGGGCGATCTGGTCGATGCGGTCGACTTCGCAGATCACGTCCTTCACCCCGGCGGCCAGCGCGCGGCGCACCGCTTCGCCCACGCCGCCGGCGACGAGGACGTGGTTGTCCTTGATCATCGCCGCATCCCACAGGCCCATGCGGTGGTTGCTCCCCCCGCCGCAGCGCACCGCGTATTTTTCGAGGTGCCGCAGGCCGGGGATGGTCTTGCGCGTATCGAGCAGCACCGCGCGGGTCTGGCCCATCGCGTCGACATAAGTGCGCGTCAGCGTGGCGACGCCGGACAAGTGCTGCACGGTGTTGAGCGCGCTGCGCTCCGCCGTGAGCATCGCCCGGGCGTTGCCTTCCAGCCGCATCAGCGCGCTGCCGGGCGCGACGCGCGCGCCTTCCTCGACGAGGATCTCCACCGCCATCGCCGGATCGAGCGCGCGGAAGAACGCGGCGGCGATCGGCAGGCCGCACACGGTGATGGCATCACGGCTTTCCATCACGCCTGCAAAGCGCGCCGTGGCCGGGATCACGCTTTCGCTGGTTACGTCATGCCCGCCACCGGGCAGGCCGACGCCGAAATCCTCGTCCAGCGTGGCGGAAACGAAGGCGGAAAGGTCGAAACCGGGGAGGGCGAAGTCTGTCATGCCCTGTCCCTTACCACTGCGTGCGACCGTGTCGAGCGCGGGTATGGGTCAATGCACGAAGCGCGCCACCACGTTGCGGTAGGATCGGCTGACCTTCACTTCCGCGCCGCTTTCGAGCACGAGGAAGCATTCGCCGTTGGTGTGCGGGCGGACCTGCCGGACCTGATCGAGATTGACGATCTTGGAGCGGTGGACGCGCTGGAACACGCGCGGGTCCAGCCGGCGTTCGAGATCCTTCATCGTTTCGCGCAGGATCAGCGAATTGTCGCCGGTGTAGATGCACATGTAGTCGCCCGCCGCCTCGATCCGTTCGATCGTGTCGACATCGACGCGGAAGATCTGGCCGCGATCCTTGATGTTGATCAGCTTCTCGAACCGGCCCGCCGTCGGCTCGGTTTCCTCGGGCATGTCCGGCATCGCATCGGGCGCGACTTCGGCAAGCACGTTCTTGAGCTTCTCGGCCTCTTCCAGCCCGCGTTTTTCGGCCAGGCGGGTGCGCGCGCGGTCCAGCGCGTCGGCCAGGCGGTCTTCCTCCACCGGCTTCAGCAGGTAATCGACCGCGTTGGCCTCGAACGCCCGGATCGCGTGCTCGGAATAGGCGGTGACGAACACGAACAGAGGCGGATCGATCTCCATCACGCCCTGCACGACGCTGAACCCGTCGAAGCCGGGCATCTGGATGTCGCAGAACACCAGGTCCGGCTTCTCGGTCTTGATCTTGCGGATCGCCTCGCGCCCGTTGGAGCAGGTGTCGATCACTTCCACGTCGGGAAAGGCCTCCAGGCGCAGTTGCAGCCCCTGGATGGCCAGCTTTTCGTCATCGACGAGGATCGTGCGGATGGTCATGCGTAACCCTTGCTTGTCTTGGAGGAGCCGCGACAGGGGCGGTACGGCAGGGAGGGGATGTTCACCCGGCGGAAGCCAGGCTGGCGGCCAAACCCGTGCCTGAGCCGGCGATCGGGCGTGCCGGCCGCGCAGGCGTTTCCTTCGCCTCGTAGGGCAGCTCGATCACCACCGTCAGGCCGCCTTCGGGGCCGTTGGCGATATCGAACCGCTGGTTTTCGCCATAGGCCTGGGCAAGCCGGTCACGGATGTTGGCAAGGCCAACCCCCGTGGAAACGTGGCCGCCGTTCCATACCGATGTCGTGTCGCCGCTATCGCTTGTCACGCCGAACAATTTCGTGGGGTCGGTGCCCGGTTGCAAGCCCGGCCCGGTGTCCGACACGGTGACGCGAAGCGTGGGGCCGACGAGTTGCGCCGCGATGGTGATCTGCGCGCCTTCCTCCAGCGGGGAGACGGCATACTTGATCGCGTTTTCCACCAGCGGTTGCAGCAGCAGCGAAGGCAGCAGCGCGTTGCGCGCCTCGTCCTCGATACGGAACTCGGTGCGCAGCCGTTCCTCGAACCGCATCCGTTCGATATCGAGGTAGAGCTTCAGCGTCTCCGCCTCCTGCGCCACGGTGACGCGGCCGGTCGGCTCGTTGACCAGGGTATAGCGCAGGAACGAGGACAGCCGGCTCAGCATCGCGTTGGCCGGCTCGGTCTGCTTGAGCAGGACCAGCGTGGAGATCGAATTCAGCGTGTTGAACAGGAAATGCGGGTTGAGCTGATAGCGCAGCATGGCGAGCTGCGCCGATGTCGCCTGGTTTTCCAGCCGCAGCAGCTGATCGTTCTGTTCCTCCACCTGAAGGAAGAAGTTGATCGCGTAATAGAGCGCCGACCACGCCCCCAGCAGCGTGAGATCGAGGTAGAACACGCCCACGAAGCGCTGGGCGAAGCCGGCCTCGCTGTTCGGGCGGTAGAGGCTCAGCACCCACGAATCGATGAAGGCATAGATGCCCACGGCGATGGCCAGCACCACGGCCGTCACGCCCCAGGTGATGATCGGGCGCCGGTTGATCAGCGCGCGGTAGATCACCGACAGGATCAGCGAGATCGAAAAGCCCGTGATCGTCACGATCAGCAGGATGACGAGATTGGACCATGGCTGCGCGTTGGCGATGATCGACATCGCGCGCAGCAGCATGGCGCCGCCCCAGCCAAGGAATTGCAGGCGCCAGAAGGCGCGGTTCTTGTTGCCGAAGAACGGCGTCGGTTGAAACGGCAGCACGGCCATGCCGGCACTGTAGCGCCAAGCGCACGGTTGCGCAAAGCCGCCGGATGCGTAAGCTGCGGGGCGGGAGAAGAAGCCTATGACCGCTACCACCGATACCGCCGAACGCGCCCGCTTCCGCGCCATGCGCGAAGGCACCCAGGAGGACTGGGACATCATCGGGCGCGACTACTACGCCTTTGCCGATCACCTGGCCGACCGCGTGCTGACCCACCTCCGGCTGCTCGACGGCGATTTCGGCGGGTTTCCGATCGATCGCCTCCAGCACAGCCTGCAGACCGCCACGCGCGCTCACCGCGATGGGCGCGGGGAACGCTATGTCGTCATGGCGCTGCTGCACGACATCGGCGATACGCTGGGCACCTACAACCACCCGGAAGTCGCCGCCGCGATCCTCAAGCCGTTCGTGACGGAAGAGGAACACTGGATCTGCCAGAATCACGGCGCGTTCCAGGGCTACTATTACTTCCACTACCTGGGGCTGGACCGGAACCTGCGCGAACGGTTCCGCGATCATCCGTGGTTCGATGCCTGCGCCGAATTCTGCGAAAAGTACGATCAGGCCGCGTTCGATCCGGACTACGATACGCTGCCGCTGTCGTTCTTCGAGCCGATGCTGCGCCGGGTGATGGCGAAGCCGCTGGCGAGCATGTACAAGAAGCCCGACTGACGGTGGAAGGGGAACGGGCGCGGTCTCAGCCCTTGCGCGCGGCGTCGATCGCCTGTTGCAGCCGTTCCTTGCCCACCGCGCCCGACAGCAGCTCGTTGCCGATCACCCACGCCGGGGTGCCGTTGATGCCCAGCTGCCGCGCCAGGCCCAGGTTGCGCTGGATTTCCTGATCGACCCCGGCATCGCGCGCGAAGCCGCGGGCCTTGGCCACATCGACCCCGGCGGCACCGGCGGCGGCGGCGATGCTGGCATCGCCGGGGGCGTCGCCCGCGAACATCGCCTTGTGGAAGGCCGCATACTTGCCCTGCGCGGCGGCGGCCAGTCCCATGCGTGCGGCCGGTTCGCTGGCGGGCGCGATGATCGGCAGTTCGCGCACCACCACTTTCAGGTCGGGGTTGGCGGCGATCAGCGCATCGACATCGCCCACGCTGCGCCGGCAATAGGTGCAGGCGAAATCGGTGAACTCGACCAGTGTCACCTTGCCGGCGGGATTGCCCATGATCGCGCCGGGGAACGGCGTTTCCAGCGCCCCGCGCATCGGCGCGATCCGGGCCTGCGCTTCGCGCTGCTGCAACCGGTCCATCGCCTCGGGCAGGATTTCGGGATGATCGAGGATATAGGCGCGCACCAGCTCTTCCATGGCGGCGCGCTGCTTTGCGCTGATTCCGGCGTTGGCGAGCGTGTCTTCAAGCTGGGCGTCTCTGCCGGCCTCCGCTTCGCTCGCGGTGCGGTGGCGCTCGTACCACCAGCCAAGGCCGGTGCCGGCCACCAGCAGGGCGATGGCGAGAAGCCAGAACGGGCGGATGCGGGATAACGGGGAAGCCATGAACCTGCGCTACTTCTTCTTGCCCTGCCGCTCAATCATCGCCCGCGCCGAATAGGCGATATCCTGCGCGCGCAGCCAGTCGGCGGAGCCCTTGGGCAGCGCCGCTTCGGCGGCTTCGGCGTTGCGCATGGCCTCGGGCAGTTCAAGGTACATCAATTGCTGTTCCGCGCTGGCCAGCCGGGCGCGGGCGGTATCGCCCTTGGCTTCATAGACCACGCCAAGCTGGTACCAGGCGAACGGGTTCTCGCGGTCGCGCGCGATCGAGGTGCGCAGGATTTTCTCCGCCTCGTCGAAATTGGCCTTGTTCTCGGTGGCGAGCAGGGCGTGGCCGAACGTCGTGGCGATCAGCGGTTCGTTGCCGGTCAGCGCGGTGGCGCGGCGCAGCGGCTCCAGCGCATCGGCGGGATGCCCGGATTCGAGCAGGATCTGCCCTTCCAGTTCCAGCGCATAGGGATCGTTCGGCTGCTGCTTCAGGATCGCCTGGGTTTCGGCCAGCGCTTTGTCCATGAATGCCTCCTTGTGGTAGGCATAGGCGCGGGCGTAGTGGGCCGGCACGTCGTTGAGGTATTCCGGATAGGCGTTCAGCGTCGCCTGCGGTTCGGCCAGATAGCCATAGAGCTTGGCCTTCACCCGCAGGAAGCGCGCCTGCAAGGCGGGGTCTTCGGGCTTGTTCCACGCCGGATCGTGTTCGTAGGTATCCTGCAGCGTGGTCAGGCGGTCCGCCGTCATCGGGTGCGAGGAATAGAACTCGCTGTCGGCGTTGCGGGTGAAGCCATAGCGGAACTCCTGGTTCTGCAGCTTCTTGAAGAAATCGATCGAGCCACGCCCGGAAATGCCGGCTTTCGAGAGGAATTGCGCGCCGGCCGCGTCGGCCGAGGATTCCTGCGCGCGGCTGAAGGCGAGGTACTTGCCCAGCGCCGCCTGCTGCCCGGCCATGAACACGCCCATCGCCGCCTCGCCCGCGCCAGCGGCGGCGGCGGCCGCGCCCAGCAGCAGGCTGAGGATGGTGATTCCCGTAGCCGGCCGCGCGCCTTCGTCGTTGCGGATGATGTGGCCGCCGGTGATGTGGCCCAGCTCGTGTGCGATCACGCCCTGCACTTCGCTGACATGGTCGGCCGCGCCGATCAGCCCGCTGTGGACATAGACCGCCTGCCCGCCCGCGACGAAGGCGTTGATCGAGCCGTCGTTGAGCAGCACGATATCGACGTTGCGCGGTTCGAGGCCCGCCGCCTTGATCAGCGGCGCGGACAGGTCGCGGAACAGTGCCTCGGTTTCGGCATCGCGCAGCACCGATTGCGCCGCCGCCGGTTGCACCGTGAGCGAAAGCGCGGCGAAACCGGCAGCGATTCGCCCCGCCAGCGAGGTGGCGCGCGACGCTATCGTGCGAAGGGTAGCCATGCGCATCGTCACCCTCCAGCCTATTGCGCCGCCGCCTGAACCGCGCCTGAAGCGGGCGCGGTCACGCGTGCCAGAAACGGCAGGATCGCGTCCAGCACGCGCCGGTCGCGGTCGAACGGGCGGGCCAGCATCTTGATCGTGTCCTCGTGGCTGGCGCCCTTCAGCAGGATGGCGTGGAGCGGGACGCCGGCGGTGGCCATTGCGCGGGCGAGCGCGATCGAATTGCGCGGCTTGACCACGGTATCGGCATCGCCCGTCACCACCAGCAGCGGCGGCGCGTCGCCACGGGCGTGGGCCACGGGCTGGGTATCCTGCGGGTCCGGCGCCTGCCCGAAGCTGTGAATCGCGGCGGGCGTATCGAAGGGGTAGAAGGCGTAGGGGCCGGAAACGCCGACCGCGCCGCGCAGCGCATCGGCGGACAGGCCGCGCGCCGCCAGCCAGCGCCGGTCCAGCGCAAGCATCAGCGCGTTGTAAGCGCCGGCCGAATGCCCCATCACCACCACGCGCGAGGAATCGCCGCCGTGGGCCGCGGCATGGTCTGCCACCCAGCGCAGGGCCAGCGCGCCATCTTCCAGCATGCCCGGATAGCGGACCCGCGGATAGAGCCGGTAGCCCGCGAGCACCACGGCATAGCCCTGTGGTGCGAGCGCGCGGGCGACAAAGCGGTAGTTCTGCGGATCGCCGCTGGCCCAGCTGCCGCCGTGGATGAATACGATGACGGGCAGCGGCCCATGCGCGCCGCGTGGCACGAACATCTCGAGCTTCTGCGCGGGATCGGGGCCATAGCGTTCGCTGGCTGCCAGAACCACGTCGCCGCCGCCACGCAGCAGCCAGTCGGCATTGTCCAGCACGGCAACGGCGTTGGTCCGGAGCGCCAGGGCGAGTGCCGTGCCGCCACCCGCGACGATCAACGCCAGCATGGCCAGGCTCCAGCCGAGCCAGCCCCATCCGGGAAATGCCACGCGCGTCCTTTCCTGCGTTCCACCCGCCATGGACGCGTGGCTAGGCGGCGTGGACAAATTCCGCAACACCACAGTTGCCCTGAAACAGGCCCTGGCAAGGCGCGAGGCCGCAGGAAGAGCGGGTCTCTTTCAAGGCCGAGCAACGTGGCCAGGGCCTGTTTCAGGGCAACCCCTTCGGGGCTGGACCAAAAGCCGCCATTTCAGCGTCGGCTCGGCTCGAAATATGGCCGATATTCCTTCGCCTCGCCTCCTCGAACTGGCGGCTTTTGCCTCCAGCTGTGGCGTTGCGGAATTTGTCCACGCCGCCTGGCAGGTCAAGGCGGCTTAACCAACCAGCCTGCGCGCGGCGCGTTCGAACAGAGGTTGGTCGCCGGTCACGTCGCCCAGCAGCGCCACGGTGCCATCGCCCTGGCGGCGGACCATCACCAGCGCGAATTCCGGGCCTTCGGCGGGGAGATCGGCCAGCGGCCGGGCCGGCAGCGCGCGCAGGCCCTGTGCCAGCACTTCGGCGGCATCGGGTACGCGGGCCTTGCCGCTTTCCTCGCGCCGCAGCCGGCGTTCGGTGGAAACCACGCCCTTGAGGCCGCCCGGCGCGCTGGCCAGGAAGCCGCCCAGTTCGCCGCGCTGCAGCCCGATGCGTTCGGCATGGCCCAGCACCGTCGCGTATTCGGTCAGGCGCGTCTTGTCGTATTCCGCGCCGAACACCAGCTTGACCAGCGGGATCAGTGGCGCGCGGGCCTGCATAGAAAGGCCGGCGTCGGCGATCATGTCGGCATAGTCTTCCGGCGCATCGCGCGTGGCCAGCGCGAAATCCCAGGCGCGGCCGATCGCGGCATAGAGCGCGCCGCGCGTGCGATCCTCGCTGGTGTGCGCGGCATGGGCGAGCTCACGTGCCGAAGCCAGCCAGTCGGCCAGGCCGAAATCGTCGTTAATCGGGGTGGAGGGCGCGAGCACGGCCTCGTCGAGATCGGAGAGCACTTCCTCCAGCCCGGCAAGGTCCATGATGTCATCGTCGCCGGGAACGCCATTGGCGCCGAAACCGGGCATCGGCAGGTTCCCCGCCTCATCCTCGTCCATGGAACCGGGAAAGGGCAGGATTTCCGCACCGATCGCGGCAAGGTCGAGTTCCTCCTCGTCCGCGCCGTACGCCAGCGCGCGGGGGCCATCGGCCCATACCCCGGCCCGGTCCGCCGGTTCCGCCGCATTCAGCGCATCAAGCATGCCCATGCCGCTTGGCCTTGGCGCCGGCACCGCGGCCAGCGCCTGACCGATCTGCAGCAGGAGATCGTCGGTGGTCTGCTGGTCGGCCAGTTCCTTCCAGTTGATGACCCCGTAGATGTAGTCGATCTTTTCGCCGTCGGACGAGAACGGCAGGAGGATGCCGCGATAGAGGATGTTGCGGCTGTCCTGGTTGACGAATTCCGCCTCGAAGCCGATCGGAGCCTCGTTGGCGATGATCTGCATGTAGTGGTCGGTGATGCGCGAAAGCAGGGTGCGGCCGGGAACATCGCTGAGCCGTGCCGGCGTCGCCCCGTCTCCGCATTCGCTGGCCAGCAACGCGCCCAGCTGGACGATCGCGGGATCTTCATAGCCTTCGTCGAAATGCAGCAGGACCGAGCGATCGGCGAAATCGGGCAGGTGGCCGGCAAGCAGCGGCGCGACCGGCGGGAAGGGGGCGCCATCGAGCAGGCCGGTCCAGAAATTGTAGGCGCGCACCTGCAGGCGCCGTTCGTCCTGTCCGACGACCGGCGGCGGCGCTTCGACGATCGCGTCGTCGTCCAGAGAAATATAGTCAGGCGCGTTCATGCCGAAACCGTCGCCGCCCAACTCTCGCAATCCATCCATGAAAGGCGCCCTTGCCATCCGTTTGTGACCGTTCTGGCGCAACATGGTAAAGGTTTGTTTAAGTTGCGCCGGTGCGATCCACGCACGATCCCGCCGCCCGGCGCGGGGCGGCCTTCACCGCGCGGCGATGGCGGCGGCTTTCGCCAGCAGGCGTTCGGCCTGCGTCCGGTGCAGCAATTCCGCCATTTTCCCGTTCACGCGCAGCGCGCCCCGGCCGGCGTTGGCGGGATCGGCGAAGGCGGCGACAATGGCCTGTGCCTCGGCAATGGCGTCTTCGGCGGGGGCGAACACGCGGTTGGCGACGGCAAGTTGCGCGGGGTGAATCAGCGTCTTGCCATCGAATCCGCCATCGCGCGCCTGTACGCATTCGGCTTCGAGCCGGGCCGAATCGTCGATCGCGTTGCACACGCCGTCGAGAATGGCGAGGCCATGCGCGCGCGCCGCGAGCACGGCCAGCGTCAGCACCGGCAGGAACACCGCACGGCCGGGCAGTTGCGCCATGCCGCTATCCTTGGCGAGATCGTTGAGCCCCAGCACGAAGGCGGCCAGCCGGGTGGTGGCGGCGCAGGCGGCGATGCGTTCGAGCGCCAGCACCGCGCGCGGCGTTTCGATCATCACCCACAGCTTCACCCCGGGCGCATAGCCGGCCGCGTCCATCGCGCGCGAAAGCGCGATCACGTCGTCCGCGTCGTCCACCTTGGGCACCAGCACCGCTTCCACCGGCGCGGCGGCCAGCGCGGCGAGATCGTCGTGCCCCCACGGCGTGTCCAGCGCGTTGATCCGCGCGATCAGGCGGCGATGGCCGAAGCCGCCCGCTGTCAGTTCCTCCAGCAGCACGCCGCGCGCCTCGGCCTTCATCTCCGGCGCGACAGCGTCTTCCAGATCGAGCGCGACCGCGTCGGTATCGAGGCCGCGTGCCTTGTCGATCGCGCGGCGGTTGCTGGCCGGCATGTAGAGCAGCGAGCGCAGCGGACGGGCGTCGGGGGACGTTTCAGGGTTTGGCATTGGCGGGTTCCTGTACGATGTCGAGCCGTCCTTCCTCGCGCGTGGGCATCGGCGCCAGCACGCGTAGCACCAGCGAGGCGAGCAGCCACGCCGCGGCCGCGTGCAGCGCCACCTGCAGCCCGCCCAGATCGGCCACGCTGCCCCAGGCCCAGGCGCCCAGCGCCATGCCGCCGAACGTCACCGCCTGGTAGATCGACAGGCAGCGGCCGAGAATCGTTTCGGGCGACCGGAGTTGCATGGCGACGTTGAGGCTGGTCATCGCGGCCACCCAGCCGGACCCGCCGAGAAAGGCGGTGAGCATCGCGTGCGGCACCGAGGCGGTGAACGAGAGCGAGGCGAGCGCGGCGGCGAAGGCCAGCGTCGCGGCCGAGACCACCGCTTCCGCGCCATAGCGCCGCCGCGCCTTGCCCACCCACAGCGCGGTGACGATCGATCCCATGCCGAAGGCGCCCAGCATCAGGCCATAGTCCAGTTCGGTGCCGCGCAGCAGATCGCGCGCAACGGTGGGCATCAGCGCAGAAAAGCCGGCCGCGCCGAAGCCGAAGGCGAAGCCGCGCAGCAGCACCTTGCGGATCGGCGCGGAACGCGCGCAGAAATCGATGCCGACCTTGATCGAGGCGAACATCGGCTGGCGCTGCGGGGTATGCGCGCGGTGCGGTCGCCACGTCCACAGCACCACGATCATGCCGACATAGCTGATCGCGTTGAGCGCGAAGGCCAGGTTCACGTCCCAGATCGAAATGAGCAACCCGCCCATGGCCGGGCCGACGCTGCGCGCGAGATTGAACGAGATGGCGTTGAGCGCGATCGCCTGCGGCAGATCGTCCTTGCCCACCTGGAGCCGCACCGAGGCCTGCCAAGCCGGGCCGTTGAGCGCGGTGCCCATGCCCACCATCAGCGTCAGCGCGAGCAGCGACCACGGGCCGACCATGCCGGCATAGCCCAGCGCGGCGAGCAGGGCGGACACCGCGAGCATCGCCGTCTGCGCCGCCAGCATCACGCGGCGGCGGTCGAAGTTGTCGGCGATGGCGCCGGCGATCATGCCCAGCAGCATGATCGGGATCGTGGCCGAAGCCTGCACCAGCGCGACCATCACGTGGCTGCTGGTCAGGTCGGTCATCAGCCAGGCGGCGGCGACCGACTGGATGGTGGAGCCGACGTTGGAAAAGAGGTTGGCGGTCCAGATCGATCGGAAAGCGGGATAGCGGAACGGCGCCAGCGCGCCGCCGCGGTGCATCGCTTTCAGCATCGACAGCTCTCCGTCACAGCATATAGCGCATGCGGATTTCCGTCCGCACCTCGCCTTCGCCAAGGGTCAGGGCTGCCGCCGAGAAGCGCGGCGGGCCGAACCGCACCGGCGCATCGCGCGAGAAGCCGAAGCCTTCCTTAGGCACCATCAGCACCTTGTCCAGCCTGCCGTTGGCGTTTTCGTCATGGAACAGCGCCACCGCATAGCGGCCGGGCGCGACATTGGCGAACATGATCGCGGGGTTGCGCGCCGGCACGGAAAGATGGCGGGCGTGGGGGTCCTTCTGGCAATCGGGAAATGTCGCCGGATCGGTGGTGATGCACACCTGCACCAGCCCCCTGGCCGAACGCAGCCCGGTGACGCCCACGGTGAGCGACGCGTGCTCCGGCGCCACCGCGCCGCCCAGCAGTACCGCGGCCGGCAGCAGGATCAAGGCGGATTTCACAGCGTGCCCAGCCCCTTGTCGGTGCCGCACAGCCTGTCCCAGAAGCGGAAGTAGAGTCCGTAGTTGCACCGGTACTGCTCGTGATGCCGTTGATGGTGGCTTGCGGTTATCAGCCATTGGCCGACCCGGGAATGAACGAGCCGGCGGGGAAACATTTCCCAGCCCATGTGGTTGGTGACGCCCATCACCGTCATGACGAGCAGCACCAGGCCCAGCACGCCCGCATGGATCGGGATCACGAAGACCAGCGCGGGGATCAGCAGGCCGACCAGCGCGGCTTCGGCCGGATGGAAGTTCATCGCCGCCCAGGCGGTCGGCGGGCGGCTGGCGTGGTGGATCGCGTGGACCGCGCGGAACACGCGCGGGCGGTGCATCCAGCGGTGGGTCCAGTAGAACCAGGTATCGTGCAGGAAAAGGTAGAGCAGCAGCGAGACCGGCATCCACCACAGCGGCCAGGCGCGCGGATCGGTGTAGATTCGCGTCCAGCCGTGCGTCTGCCAGCCCCAGGCGACGATGCCGGCGGGAATGCCGTAGATCGCCGACGAGGCGAGGCTCCAGGCGATTTCCTTGCGGATCTGCGGGGTCAGCCCCCGATAGAGGCCCGGGCGTTTCCGCCCGGTGAGCGCGGCGAACAGGCCGCTGGTGAGGAGATAGCGCACCCCCACGATCAGCGTCATCGCCAGCGCGGAAAGCCCGATGCTGTTCATGAAGCTCCGCCTTTTGCGGACGAAGCCGGAACGATCCAGCGCATTCCCTCGCACACCGGCATTCCGTTCGCGGAAGGCACGGAAGCGGATGGGGGCGTGCGACGAGTCATGCCTCTCCTATGCCAAGCGCCGGCACTGTGGGACAGTGCCGGCGTCGCATTATTGTATTTCCGCAATGTGTCGCCGCTTATCCGGCGCGGCGCACCCGGTTGCGGTGCTGGCCGACATTGCCGGGGCCGCGCGGGCGGAACCGGCGCTGCTGGCCGTCGCGCTCCCCTGCGCGTTCGCCTTCGGGACGGTCTGCGCGCTCGGTATGCAGCGGATTGCGCACCGGACCCCGATCGTTCTGGCCGTCGCGGCGTTCCTGCCGCTGGCTCACGTCCCGCGGCTTGCCGTCGCGACCCTGCGCGCGGCCACCATGGGCCTGCTGGTCGCCACGGCCACCGCCAGTGCGCTGACCTCCGGCGCCCTGCCCCGCGCTGCGCTGCCCCCCACTGCGCTGCCCCCCGTTGCGCTGGCCGCCATCGCGGCGATTGGCCTGCTGGTGGCGCGGAGCGTCGTCTTCCTGCGGCCGGCGCGCGGGCGCGGGCAGCCGGGCGGCTTCCTGCATGAAGTTCTCCGGCAGCGCCTGTGGCATCAGCTTAACGCCGGTCAGCCGCTCGATATCGCGCAGATAGGGCTTCTCATCGGGCGCGCAGAAGCTGATCGCCACGCCATCGGCGCCGGCGCGCGCGGTGCGGCCGATGCGGTGGACGTACTGTTCGGGCACGTTGGGCAGCTCGAAGTTGAACACATGGCTCACCCCCGAAACGTCGATGCCGCGCGCCGCGATGTCGGTGGCGACGAGGATCGGGCACGAACCCTGGCGGAAGGCTTCGAGCGCGGCGGTGCGCTGCGCCTGCGACTTGTTGCCGTGGATCGCCCGCGCTTCCACGCCGGCGCCGGCAAGGTGCCGCGCCACGCGGTCCGCGCCGTGCTTGGTGCGGGTGAACACCAGCGCACGGTCGAGCGACTTGTCCGCCAGCATGGCGCGGATGCGCAGCGTCAGCAACGCCTGCTTTTCGGCCTGGTTGATGAGCGTGACGAACTGGTCGACGCGTTCCGCCGTGGTCGATTGCGGCGCCACTTCCACGCGCACCGGATTGTTGATGAACTGCTTGCCCAGATCCTCGATCGACTTGGGCATCGTGGCCGAGAAGAACAGGCTCTGGCGCTGCTTGGGCAGCAGGTTGGCAACGCGGCGCAGCGCGTGAATGAAGCCGAGGTCCATCATCTGGTCGGCCTCGTCGAGCACGAAGATCTCGACCCGGCCCAGCGTGAGCGCGCGGTTGTCGATCAGGTCGAGCAGGCGGCCCGGCGTGGCGACGAGGATGTCGATGCCCGGCACCAGCCGGCGGGCTTGCTTGCCGATGGGCACGCCACCGAACACGCAATCGACCGAGAGATTTAGGTTCTTGGCGTAGCCCTTCATGTTGTCGGCGATCTGCGCGGCGAGTTCGCGGGTGGGCGAAAGCACGAGCATCCGGCACGAGGCGGGCTTGCGCGGCTTGGGATCGGCGGCAAGGCGGTGGAGCGAGGGCAACGCGAACGCGGCGGTCTTGCCGGTGCCGGTCTGGGCGATGCCCAGCAGGTCGCGGCCTTCGAGCAGCGCCGGAATCGACTGGCGCTGGATGGGGGTGGGATCGTTGTAGCCTTTGCTTTCGAGCGCGCGCAGAATGGGCTCGGCAAGGCCGAGATCGCTAAAATAGGACATGAAAAAACAATGCTTTCGTTGGCGCTCCGCGAAGAATCGCGGGCGCGGCAGGGGTCGTACCATGCGACCCATGCGTGAAAGGGGAAGCCGTGAGGCAAGAGACCGTGGGGCCGGGCCGGATCGCGCCTTTCGCAAATGCCCTTGGCAAATGGAGGCGGAATCTCACGCTGACGCGGCTTGCGGCACGGGGCCGCCGGTCTTGCTGCGGCGCACATAAGCGCGATTGGTTCGAAAAGCAAGGAAATTGCGCAAAGGGCCTTGCCCGCCGCCGGACCGGGCGGCAACGTGCGCCGCTGAACTGGACGGGGATTTCGATGCGGTATCATCAGTTTGCGGGTTCCATCATCGGCGCAGCGCTGGTTGTCGGCGCACTGGGGAGCGGGCCGGCGCTGGCCGCGCCCGCCACGCCGGCGGAGCAGCGCATGATCGCCACCGTCGATGCCGAACAGGCGCGCACGCTGGCGCTGCTCGAACGAATGGTGAACCAGAATTCGGGCAGCCGGAACCTCGAAGGCGTGCGCAAGGTGCGCGACATCGTATCGCCCGAATTCACCGCGCTGGGCTTTGCCGCGCGCTGGGTGCCGATGGAGCAGACCGGGCGCGCCGGGCACCTGATCCTGACGCACCAGGGCGCGAAGGGCACGAAGCGCCTGCTGCTGATCGGCCATCTCGATACCGTGTTCGAACCGGATTCGCCGTTCCAGACGTTCGCGCTGAAGGGCGACAAAGCCACCGGCCCTGGCGTGGCCGACGACAAAGGCGGCATGGCGGTGATGATCGCCGCGCTGCGCGCGATGCAGGCGGCGGGCACGCTCAAGGACGCCAATATCGAGGTGGTGCTGACCGGCGACGAGGAGGACGCGGGCGAGCCGACCACGGTGGCGCGTGCCGATCTGGTCGCGGCCGGCCGGCGCGCCGACGCGGCGCTCGATTTCGAGGGGCTGTCGCGCGAAGACGGCAAGGACATGGGATCGATCGCGCGACGTTCGTCCAATTCGTGGACGCTGACCGTCACCGCCAAGTCGGGCCATTCGAGCGCGGTGTTCTCGCCCGCGATGGGCGATGGCGCGATCTATGCCGCCGCGCGCATCATCGCCGCGATCCGCGAGGAAGTGCCCGAACCGAACCTGACGCTGAACGTCGGCCTGATCGCGGGCGGGGCCGAGGCCACGCTCGCGCCCGACGCGGCGCACGTTGCGGCGGCGGGCAAGACCAATATCGTGCCGGCCAAGGCCATCGCGCGTGGAGACCTGCGCTCGCTCAGCCCCGAGCAGGACCGGCGGGCGATGGAGCGGATGCGCGCGATCGTGGCGCGCACCTGGCCGGGCGCGCAGGCGGCCATCACGTTCGAGGAAGGCTATCCGCCGATGGCGCCGACGCCCGGCAACCAGGCGCTGCTGGCGCGGCTCAACGGCGTGAACGAAACGCTGGGCCTGCCGGCGATGGCCCCGCTCGATCCGCTGAAGCGCGGCGCGGGTGACATCTCGTTCGTGGCGGCCGACGTCGACGGGCTGGTCGGCCTCGGCCCCGCCAGCACCGGCGATCATTCGCCCGCCGAAACCACCGATGTGCCCAGCATCTGGCGGCAGGCCAAGCGCGCGGCGCTGCTGATGACGCGGCTTTCGCGCGAGAAGGCGGTGAAGCCCGTCGGGAAGAAGTGAGCGCGTTGGGGCTTGCGTCCGCCGCGCGCGGGGCGTAACCGGCTCCCGTTACTTGGGGAGTAGCCACCGCGCCCGTCCTGCCATCAGGACATCGCGCGGTCCCATGCCGGAGACGGCGCGTCAACATGCTTGGCCGAGAGGCCATGGCGCAGGCGGAGCGGCCCTTGCGGGGGCCTTCCGGGCGAGACCAATGGCACCATGCTTTCCGCTCAGGCCGGGCGGGAGGGCGCGGTGCCGTTGTGTCGAACCGCTGCCCGGCCCCGGAACCGTTCATGATCGAAGCCCTGACCACTTCCACCGCGATCGTCGCGCTCGCGGAAATCGGCGACAAGACCCAGTTGCTCGCCATCGTACTCGCCACCCGCTTCCGCAAGCCCTGGCCGATCGTGCTGGGCATCCTCTGTGCCACGCTGGCCAACCATTTCCTCGCCGCGCTGGTCGGCGCCACGGCGGCCTCGCTGCTCGATGGCCTGTGGTTCCGCTATGCCGTGGCGGCGGGGTTCATCGCCATGGGCCTGTGGACGCTGATCCCCGACAAGCTCGATGACGAGGAGGAGAAGCCCGGCCGCTTCGGGCCGTTCCTGACGACGCTGGTGGCGTTCTTCCTCGTCGAGATGGGCGACAAGACGCAGGTGGCCACGATCGCACTGGGCGCGCGCTTCCACGATGCGCTGGCGGTGACAGCGGGCACCACGCTGGGGATGATGATCGCCAACGTGCCCGCGGTGTTCCTGGGCAGCGAACTGATCCGCCGCGTGCCGCTGGGCGTGGTGCGGATGGTGGCGGCCGTGCTGTTCATCGCCATCGGCGGCTGGCTGCTGGCGCAGACCGCCGGTCTGGTTTGATGGGCGGTCTGGTCTGACGGGCGGGCCGGTCTGACGGGATCGCGAAGGCGGCGGCTTAGCCTTCGCCCCAGCCGGCACAGTGCGGGTCCAGCCCCACTACCTGCCGGCGCAGCGCCGCGCGGGCCAGCCGTTCGACTTCCGCCTTGCGCCGCGCCGCCGCCAGCGGGTGCGAGGGCGCCGGGCGCAGGATCTCCGCGTCATAGCCATCGGCCACGATCACGCCGCAGCGCCCGGGCAGGAAATCCGGTCCTTCCAGGCAAGCGCGGTCAAGATGCGGCGCCAGCCCCCAGTAGAACCGGTCGCAATGGTCGAGATAGTCGGTCCACTTGCCGTCGCCCAGCAGATCGGCGCGGCTGACCTTGATCTCCACGATCACCACGTGGCCCTTCGCGTCGATCCCCATCAGGTCGGCGCGCCGGCCCGAGCGCAGCGGCATTTCCGGCAGGCACCAGATGTCGTTGCGGGCGAACAGCCGCGCGATGCCACGGGCCACGGCCTGCGCCTCGCGCGGGCTGGCCGGCAGATCGGCGAGCGGGATGACGGACGAATCGATCATGCCCGGCACCGTAAGAACAAAAATGGAACAGGTAAAGTGGCCGCGCGGTCAGACCGGATGGCGGACCGGCTTGGGCGCCACCAGGGCGAGCAGACCCGCCCGCGCCGCGCGGAACTCGTCGTGCAAGGCCGCCGCGGCGCAGGCCGGCGAGCGGCCGCGCGCGGAAACCGCCAGCAGCGCGGAAACCCCGGTCTCCGAT
>NZ_BBXA01000024.1 GCF_001014975.1 Novosphingobium sp. MD-1
GATCGCCGCCAGATCGTCCAGACCTTGCTGGGCCAGCGCCAGCCGCCAGCCGCCGGCGTGGAAGATCGTCTCGGGAAAGGCTTCGATCGCCGCGGGCGAAGCTCCGGCGTCCTCGGCAACGGACCGGCCGGCCAGCGCGCCGACGATCGCGGCGGCTTCGTGCAGGGCGTGCCACGTGTCGGTGAGGGAAGCGGCACCGGACGGCGAATCCGCGATCGCCGCGCCCATCACCGGCGCGCCATCGGGCGCCGCTGCGCCGCTGGCGGAATCCCATGCCATGCCGCGCGGGATACGCCCGCTGTCCCTACCAAATCGCTAAACCCGCCCGGGACGGGAAATCCGGAGAGCAAACCGCAGGGCAAAAACCGCTGGCCAGCCGTGCGGCTCGCTGCTAGGCACCGCCGCCGTTGCACCCGTAGCTCAGCTGGATAGAGCGCTGCCCTCCGAAGGCAGAGGTCACAGGTTCGAATCCTGTCGGGTGCGCCATCCTCCCACCAAATACGCGACACCTCCGCCCGGCTCGCCCCGCGGCGGGAGCCTACCCGACCTCCCAGTACGGCGGATCGCCGAAGCTGCGGCGCAGGCTGTCGCCCAGGGCGCGGATCTTGGGGGCGGCGCCGTGATCGCGGGGGTAGGTCAGGAACAGTTCCGCGCCTTCCGCCGGCCAGCCGATGTCGACCTCCACCAGCGCGCCGCTGCGGATCTCGGCGTGGACGAAGAACGTCGGCAGCAGGGCGAGGCCCAGCCCGGCCAGCGCGGCATCGCGCATCACCAGCCCGTTGTTGACGCGCAGGGCGGCTTTGGGCCGGACCACCGACCATGCCGACCCCGCGGCAAAACGCCAGTCGCTCGCCCGGTTGGCGTAGAGCACGCCGCGATGGCGTTCGAGGTCGGTCAGCGAGGCGGGCGTGCCGTGCGCCGCGAGATAGGCGGGGGAGGCGACCAGCAGGCGGCGGCTGGTGGCGAGCCGGCGCGCGATCAGCCGCCCGTCGCCGATCGCGCCGTGGCGCAGCACGGCATCGAACCCGCCGGTGGCGGCATCGACGAAACCGTCGTCCAGTTCCAGCGCCATCTCGATGTCCGGATGGTCGCGCAGGAACCGCGCGATCGCCGGGCCAAGGTGCAGCACGCCGAACCCCACCGGCGCGGAGATCCGCAGCGGCCCGGCCAGTTTGCCGCTGCTGGCGTCGACTTCGGCCGCCGCTTCCTCCAGCTCGCGCAGGATGCGCCGCGCGCGCGGCAGCAGCGATTCCCCCGCGCTGGTCAGGGTGAGGCGGCGCGTGGAGCGCTGGAGCAGGGTGACGCCCAGCGCCCGTTCCAGTTCCGCCAGCCGTTCGCTGACCACCGACTTCGCCAGCCCCAGCCGCCGCGATGCCGCGCTGATCGACGTTTCGTCCACCGTGGCGACAAAGGCGGCCAGGCCATCCAGCTTCATCATCGTTCGGATTTTCCGTCAGCCAGTTCCGGGATCGGCTGGCTAGTGCGAACGATGCATCATCGGCATCTTCGGGTCCAGAGAGCGAGACGGATCGGCCACCTTCACGGCCTGCCCCGCTGGCTCCGGACCCAGAGGAGACAGACCATGAATGACTTTACCGGAAAGAACGTGCTTGTCCTTGGCGGCAGCCGCGGCATCGGCGCCGCGATCGTCCGCCGCTTCCGCGCGGCAGGCGCGACGGTGGCCTTCACCTATGCCGGATCGCGCGACGCCGCCGCCGCGCTGGCCGACGAAACCGGCGCGCAGGCGATCCAGGCGAACAGCGCGGACCGCGATGCGCTCACTTCCGTCGTCGCCGGCCGCGGCGCGCTGGACGTGATCGTCGTCAACGCCGGCACGCTGGCGATGGGCAACCCGCTGGACCTCGATCCCGACGCGGTCGACCACATGATCGACGTGAACGTGCGCGCGCCCTATCACGCTTCGGTGGAAGCGGCGCGGCGGATGAACGCCGACGGCCGGATCATCGTGATCGGCTCGGTCAACGGCGATCGCATGCCGTTTGCCGGCGGCGCCGCCTATGCGCTGACCAAGTCCGCCTTGCAGGGCATGGTGCGCGGGCTGGCGCGCGATTTCGGGGATCGCGGGATCACCGTCAACGCCATCCAGCCGGGGCCGACGGACAGCGACATGAACCCGGCCGAAGGCCCCATGGCCGCCACGATGCACAGCTTCATGGCGATCAAGCGCCACGCCCGGCCGGAGGAAATCGCCGAACTCGCCGCCTATCTCGCCGGGCCGCACGCCGGCATGATCACCGGCTCGATGCAGACCATCGACGGCGGCTTCGGGGCGTAACCGGGCTTCACGGCGAAAGCGGAAACGGCCGGGGCGCTTTTGGGCGCTTCGGCTGTTTTTTTGGGACGAAGCCGTCGTTTGCGGGCCGGGATCGAAAGGGCGGCTTTCAGCCTGGCACCGGACATTTTGAAAGGCGGCAAGCCGCGCCGGGCTACCGGAACGTTGAGCCGTGAGGAGACTGCCCGGCTCTGTTCCTTGAGGCACCTATCCAAACATTCAGCTCAAACCTACTTTACCAGTAGAATCTGTTCCGCATTTTCGATGATCATAGCTCGGACCTCCATTGCGTCCTCGTCGCTCATCGCCCCATTGTGTGATACTGCTATCGTATGTGCGTCATTTGCAGGCACACCATTCTCAGCTTTTGTCGGATCATCGAAGACACAGATGAGACGACCATCTTCGTCTCGAATATTGCGCAGGATCGAACAGCAGAATTGAAAACCACCGCACCACTGCCGCCCCTCTTGCATAGCGGACAAAGCGTTGCAGAATTCAGCTAAGGCTGTTTCCTCGACTTTTTGCGTTCGAACTAAAGACAGGCCTTTGTTGGCGATGTGCGACGGGGGAAATACCGACGGCTTCAACCGCCCCTTCTTATCAAGGTGGTGGGGTGAGAACGCGGCTCGGTAAAGCGGTTCGCTATCGGCTACCGGTCCGTGTGGGCCGCGCGCCTCAGCTTCACACGAGCACCTCATCGAGATGATCCACCTTTGCGAGAAACCGCAAAACGCTTGCAGGGACGGGCTCGGACCCGTTGACAGCCTCTTTGCCTTTGATCTTCAAGTCGCCAAACTTGCCGAAGAAAGTGCACTCGCCCTGCCCCCTGAATCCAATATCGAGATATATATTTGCGTCGTGCCAGAAGAAGCCTACCTGACCATCACTAGAAACCATTGGTTCAGGCAGGTCAACGAACGGCGGAAGATTTTCAACGAAATGAATGGCTTCGTCGATTGCCACACGCGACGGCGCAATATCATCGCCTGCGCCGTCCCAGCCATTTTCCAGCTGTTCATATTGGCGCAATTCATCAATGAGCAAAGACCGCTCATCCTGAAAGTAGCCGCCATCGCTGATCGTATAGATTGACTGCTCTTTGTCGGCTGCATGGACAGCGGGAGTAAGTGTAGAAGTGGCTGCAAGGATTGCTGCACCGGCGAAGTATGTTACTCCTGACCGGGTGGGCTTGTGAATTGAACGCCCAATGCCTGGCGATGACGCAATCGACCAGTTGCCGATTTCGTCAGCACATGCAGTTGTGGCACTCATTTCCACTTATGCCTCCTTATTAAGCGAAATCTTATCCTGCGCGTTCTGATTGATCAATGTCGCAAGTATGGTCTTGTTTTTGGTATGGAGATCATTGAGCGTTCGATCCACCAAGCCTCTGACGCCTTCTATTGTGGGCAAGATGCCGCTGTCAAAGTCTGTTCGCAAAACTGTGTCGATCTTAACCTTTGCGCCTGCCTCGTCTTCGGTCGCATCTAAGTGGATGCGCTTTAAGATTCGGTGGGTTGGCTCGGCGTCGGGAAATTCAAACTCGCCTTGATGATAGTGCCAAGATTTTGACACTGGCCGAAACCCGTCCGCATAGAAACCCGAACTGCGATTGACCAAAAGATCGATGTCATATTCCCGCGCGTCGCCATCCCAGACGAAAGTGTCGATGTATTGGAGGCTAATATGGGATAGCAGATTGCTTTCGTCAATTACGAGTCCCAGAACCTTCTCTAGGAGTGACTTCGCTTGGCGAGACACCGCATCCCATCGAGAGTAGCTTAGGCAGTTCACCGCAAGCCAACTATCACGAACTTGCAGTTGCCAATCCACGGAGCCATCACGCTTGAAGGCCTTGAAGACCGCTGGTCCTGCAAGCGGTGGCGCTTGATCGAGCGGTTCATCGCCAAACGCAATCTGGATCACGTTCATGCGTTCCAGCTTCGGGAGGTCCGACTTCCAAAGCGAATGATGCGCAACGACGCGTTCAAGCTCGTCGGGTGTGAAATTCCGGGCGAACCCGACAATGAACACGACTTCTTGGATAGCGTGCCGCTCGCCGATTGGCTTAAATGACATTGCGTGCGCTCTGTATACGGACCGAGACCGCCCCCAACATTTTATTGTGTCCTATCCATGGTGCGATGGCGATTGAAAGAATGCGCATAAAGTGCCTACGCGAAGGACCTACTGCCATCAGAAAGGATCCTGCCGAAAGTCAGGTTTAGGAAAACCGATGCCCGAACGTCAATGACCGATTTGGGCGCGGTAACCGACCGGCTGCGGCCCAACTACTGGAAGACAGGTTTAGCGTAAGCCGATGCCCCAGCGCCTGCAGCTCAACGGCGAGAGTTGGTCGAAATCCGCAACACGCTTACTTCCCCCCAACGGGAGCGCGCGCCATCGCGCCCCCGCCTGCTGCAACCCCAGCCCCCTTACCGCCCCACCGGCGGGGCCACGTCGGCCAGGTTGGCCTTGGTCCAGATCGAGCGGTCGATGACATAGGCGCGGATCGCCTCGATGTCGGCCGGGGTCAGCACGCGCCCGAAGCTGACCATGCCCCGGTCCTTCAGCGCGCCGTCGGCGATCACCGATTTCCACGCCTCCGCGTTGGCGAGCAGGGCCGAGACGCGCAGGTCCGGCGTGAAGCCGTTGCCGATGGCGCTGTCGCCATGGCAGACTTGGCAATAGCGGCCGAAATGCGCCTTGCCCGAAGCGACCTGCGCCGGGGTGCCGAACTGCGGCGGCGGGTTCCAGGCGAGCGCGGTCGTGGCCGGGGGGGCGGGCAGCTTCACCGTGCCGCCGATCCGCAGGACGACGAGCCGGGGCAGGTTGGGCAGCTTGCGCGTGACCCCGCCGGCCACCCCGGCGACGAGCGGGAAGGCGCCGCCCTTGCCGGTCTGGAAAGCGATGTACTGCACCCCGCCCACGCGGAACGTCGCCGGCGCGCTGACGATGCCCGATTGCATGTCGAGATCGAGCAGCTGCCGGCCGGTATCGGCGGCATAGGCGCGGAAGCGGCCGGTGCTGGTGCCCTGGAACACGAGGTTGCCGGCGGTCGTCATCGTGCCGCCGTTCCACGCGGCGGGATAGTCCACGCCCCACGCGACCTTGCCGGTGCGCGGATCGAAGGCGACGAGGCGGCCGGTGGTGGCGGCGATGGCGGCCTTGAACGCCGCCTTGTCGTCCGGCAGCATCGTCTTGTCGAGCGAGGTGCCGATGTTGAAGCCCAGCACCTTGCGCCGGTCCAGCTCGTCCATGTCCTGCAGGTAGCCCTGCGGGATCTGCTGTGCGGGAATATAGACGAGGCCGGTCGCCGGGTTGTAGCTCATCGGGTGCCAGTTGTGCGCGCCCAGCGCGCCGGGGATGGCGATGAACGGCTTGCCGGTCTTGTAGAAGCGCGCCTCAGGCTTCTCGATCGGGCGGCCGGTGGCAAGGTCGTACCCGCTCGCCCAGTTGATCCCGTCGACATAGGGCTTGGCGTCGATCAGCTTGCCCGTGGTGCGGTCGATGGTGAAGAAGAAGCCGTTCTTCGGCGCGTGGTACAGCACCTTGGTCGGCTTCCCGTTCACCGCCTGTTCGGCCAGGATGATCGGCTGGGTGGCGGTGTAGTCCCAGCTTTCCGCCGGGGTTTCCTGATAGTGCCACTTGTAGCGGCCGGTGGTGGCATCCAGCGCCACGACCGAGGAGAGGAACCAGTTGTCCCCTTCGCCGTTCGAGCGCAGCCCGTGGTTCCAAGGATTGCCGTTGCCCACGCCCAGGTAGATCTGGTCGAGATCCTTGTCGTAAACGATCGCGTCCCACACCGTGCCGCCGCCGCCCGATGTTTTCCATTCGCCCTTGTCGGACCAGGTGGCGTTGGCCTTGGTGGCGAAGATATCGTCCGAGACGGCGCCGTCCTTGGCCTTGTCCGGATTGGGCGCGGTGTAGAAGCGCCAGCGCTGCTTGCCGGTATCGGCATCATAGGCGGTGACATAGCCGCGCACGCCGAACTCCGCGCCGCCATTGCCGATCAGCACCATGTCCTTCACCACGCGCGGCGCGCCGGTGATGGTATAGGGCTTGGTGGTGTCGAAGGTCTGGGTGGACCACAGTTGCTGGCCGGTCTTGCGGTCCAGCGCGATCAGGCGGCCGTCCAGCGTCCCGACGAAGACCTTGCCACCCCACACCGCCACGCCACGGTTGACCACGTCGCAACAGGCGCTGACGGCGCGTTCGCCGGACACCTTGGGATCGAACGACCACAGCTTCTTGCCGCTCGCGGCGTCCCACGCGTCCACCTTCGACCAGGCGTGGCTGACATAGAGCACGCCGTCCACGATCACCGGCGTCGCTTCCTGCCCGCGCGCGTCGTCCAGATCGGCGAACCACGCGATGCCAAGCTCGCCCACGTTGCGGTCGTTGATGTCGGCCAGCGGGCTGTAGCGCTGCTCGTCATAGCCATAGCCGATGCCGGCCCAGTTATCGCCGTTGCCGCCGGTCTTGAGCAGCGCCTCGCTGGCCTTTTCGGCATCGTCGAGCGATCCGCCCGCGCTGCCGGCCCCGCCGCCCACGCCGCTCATCCCGCACGCCGCCAGCGCCAGCACCGCACCGCCCGCCAGGAAGCCTCCAAGCCACCGTTTCATGCCACTCTCCCGTGTTTTGTTTTTGCACGTTGCCTGCCGATACCGCATCCGGCGGGCGGGTGCCATCGTGCTCTTGCGAAAGCGGGCAGCGGGATGGGAAAAGCCCACCCCCAACCCCTCCCGCGTGCGGGAGGGGAGAAGAACCCCGCCTGCATGCGGGAGGGGAGAATGAGGGAGAGCGGGGTGGGCCTTCCACGCCGCGCGCCAATCTGGTAAGTCCCGGAAATCGCGGCATGAGCCGCACAACCCGCAGGAGCATGAAATGGACCGGAAGACGCGCTGAAACCGCCCGTCCCTTAGTCAATTCCGGTGCCGTCATGTCCTCTTTTCTCACGCTCGATTCCGTGGCGCTGGCCACGCCGTCCGGCCGGTCGCTGTTTTCCGGCCTGTCGCTGAACCTGGGGCGCGAATGCGTCGCCGTGGTCGGCCGCAACGGCGCGGGCAAGTCCACGCTGCTGCGCGCGGTGCTGGGTGAGATCGCGCCGCAGGCCGGCACGATCGCCGTCCACGGCACCGTCGGCCTGCTCGAACAGGTGGTGGAGCCGGGCGGGGAAACTGCGGCCGAGGCGCTGGGCGTCGCCGCCGCGCTGGCTCGGCTGGAGCGGATCGAGGCCGGCGCGGGCACCGAACGCGATTTCGCCGAAGCCGACTGGACGCTGCCCCACCGGCTGGAAGGCGCGCTGGCCGCTGCCGGGCTGCCTCCGCTCGATCTCGCCCGCCCGCTGGCCAGCTTCAGCGGCGGGGAGCGGACGCGGATCGCCATCG
>NZ_BBXA01000025.1 GCF_001014975.1 Novosphingobium sp. MD-1
GCCGCTCGCCCTGCTGGACCAGACGGTCAGCCTGCTCGATCGCGGGGCGACGCTGGTGGAGAACATGCGCCGCCGCAACCCGGACCTCACCGAAAACGCCGCCCGCGCCGCGCTCGCCCGCTTCGCCTTCCGCAACGTGGAGGGCGACCGGCCGGTGCGCGATCTCAGCGGCGGCGAATGCCTGCGCGCCGGCCTCGCCTGCGTGCTATCCGGCGCGCAAGTGCCGCAATTGCTGTTGCTCGACGAGCCGACCAACCATCTCGACATCGAATCCATCGAAGTGATCGAACAGGCCCTGCGCGGCTACGACGGCGCGCTGCTGCTGGTGAGCCATGATGCGGCGTTTCGGGACGCGGTTGGGGTTACGCGGGGGATTGGGTTGTGAGGGGTGTTGAGGCCGAAGCCGTTCGGGCTAGTCGAGGGATCGAGGTGTCGAGCGGAGGAGTTGGGTTAGTGGAGCTTCCGGGCGTATGCAGCCGGCGTAGCTGGCCTATATTTAAGAGCGTGCACATCCCAATCTTTCAATTACCGACCGGACTCCCGTCATGTGATCCACGGATCTAACCTATACGGATTGTCCCAAAAAATCGATCCCTGGCTGTCACGGACAACCGGGTGAAAGGGAGATCCGCCCAGTCGGTTGTCGACGAACGTTGTCTGCGCTTCGTCGTAGCTGATGACGAACTCCTCGGCTTGGAGACAGACGGCGTGATTAACGCCTGCAATGACAGCGTCCGGCTTCGAGAGCCGGAAAGCCTCAATCGTCTCCCTGCGTCTGGCTGCGATGAAGTATGACGCCGGTGAGATCGGCAGCACGAGAAAACTTTCGCGGTGGCCGAGGCCGTTGCTCGTCATCAATGGACGATCGCTCGTCAGGAATCGGAATCTGGTTCCCCGGGCGGCGCCCACGCCCCAGGTCATTTCGAGAAGCGCGTTGCCGACTTTTTGTGAGTCGACGATGCGGGGCAAGAGTAGCGCCAGTACATTCTCCTGAAGTCGCCCGCGCGAAGCCGAGATGTACTCATCGAAACTCTCCGGGTCGTTCTCTCCTTTGAGGGACGGATATTGTTGGCGGGCTCTTTCTAAGGTTTCCTCCATGTTGAGTTCGACGGCCCGGCGGAGTAGTGCCATCCTAGCCGGATGGCGGTGCAGCAGCGACATAAGGAACCTCGCCCATGCGTTCGCCCTTAGCTGGTCAATGGGAGGCGCTGCTGTGCTCAGCATCTCCGCGAGTGCCTCATAGGCGAGGCCATCGACCTGCTTGAAAAAGCCGCTTTCTACTCGTTGACGTAGTTCGGGGTCTGCTTCGCTGAGATCGGAGTAGAGTTCCCTCTCCCAACCAACTGACTTCCGGGCTTTGCGCTGGATGTCGAGCTTCCCTGCGTGGCGTCGCCGGTAGACAGTGACCTTGTTGTCATTACCCATCCAAGCCTTTTGGTAGAATTCGGGCAAGTAGTGATGACGTTTCGGGTCAGACATTCTCGGATGATAGTGACGGGCTTGTCCGAGGCCAAGACTATCAGGATGTCTGCGCCCTCGCGCTAAACCCTTTTCTAAATCGTTTGCTAACGTGCCCTTTGGATCGATTCGATTCGCTGCGAATGGCGGCGTTTCGGGCAAGATTGTCGCACGCAGAAATGCACCAAAACGGATATAGCGCGAGAATTCCTGTATTGTCAGGCGCGCGTCATCGCCAATAGGCATCCCGAGCCGTCGGCTCGCATCAATCCCCGCCCGCAACGGCAAGTTCCGGTTTTCGTTCGACGCTGACAGTTAATATCCGGTTGCCGGCTCTCTCCTGTCCGTCGGCGCCAGCCAACAGGCCCGGCCACCCGGCCCTAAACACGCCATCGCACCAAAACCGGCTGTTTTCCGGGCCGATTTGTGGTATGCTCCTAATTGGTGTTGTCCGGTCGACCTGTTCGGCACGGGGCATGTTCCGGGGCTGGCGGCGCGTCCGCCTTTCGCGGGCATGAGCCGGTCAGGAGCAACCGCAGGACTGAAAAGCTCCGGCCAGATGCCTTGGCGTCTGGCCGGGCGGTCCTTCCGCACCGCCCTTCCTTGCTGGCAGTTGTCCGGTTTTCCTGCTTCGTCATTGCGAGCGCAGCGAAGCAATCCAGAGCGTCACGCGGAACCCTGGATTGCTTCGCTGCGCTCGCAATGTCGCGGGTATGGGCTCAGTCCTCGGGCGCTTCGCTGTTGAGCTGGATGTAGTTTGGCAGGCCCATGCGCGCGATCATGTCGAACTGCTTTTCCAGCGTATCGACATGCTCCTCCTCGCTTTCGAGGATGTGCTGGAACAGATCGCGGCTGACATAATCGCGCACGCTTTCGCAATGGGCGATCGCGTCCTTGAGCAGCGGGATCGCCTCCATTTCCAGCGCGAGATCGGCCTTGAGGATTTCCTCCACGGATTCGCCCACGCGCAGCCGGCCCAGCGCCTGGAAATTGGGCAGGCCATCGAGGAACAGGATGCGGTCGGCCAGCTGGTCGGCGTGCTTCATCTCGTCGATGGATTCGTGCCGTTCGAACTGGGCGAGCTTCTTGATGCCCCAGTTGTCGAGCAGGCGGAAATGCAGCCAGTACTGGTTGATGGCGGTCAGTTCGTTGAACAGCGCCTTGTTGAGAAATTCGATGACCTTGGCGTCGCCCTTCATGGCGCGGCTCCTTCAAACGTCCGGGGTGGGCTGCAGCCTATGCGGCCCGCGCCCATCGGCCAAGCGCGAACGATTCGCGCGAAGGGCGGCGGTAAGGACAGGCGCTTGCGGTCAGGCGCCAGTGGTCAGGCAAGCGCGCAGGCGCGCTCGTCGGCCACCACATCCTCGGCATCGTCCAGGCACTGGCGGCACTGGGGCTGGCAGCCCAGCCGGGCGTAGAGCGCTTCGGCATCGCCCGAATGGCTCCGCGCGGCGCCCCGCAGGTCCTTCTCGCGAATGGCATTGCAGATGCAGACGTACATCAGGACACCCGATTCTCTCGATCGACGGAACATCTTTTAATGCGAGGCAGTCTCAATAGCAAGGGCTGCCCGTGAATATCCTCTTGGCATCGCCCTCCGGGACAGTCCCGATTGCCAAGCGTTGCGTTCCGCGATAGAGCGGCTCCCGCATCAAGAGTTGGGGTGGACGCCCCGACGCCAACCTGCCGATCCGGGCAAGGTGGCGCTCCGCAAGGAGGATGTGGCCGATCCGGCAACCAAACGGACACGGACACGCGCGGCGTCTTTCCCCACAGGACGAGAAGAAAGACGCCAGGACAGTGCCGATCCGGATTGCCGACAACCTGCCCGCCCGCCGCACGCTCGAATCCGAAGGCGTGATCGTGATGGGCGAAACCGAAGCCGCGCGGCAGGATATCCGCCCGCTGCGCATCGCGCTGCTGAACCTGATGCCCGACAAGATCACCACCGAAACCCAGATCGCGCGGGTGCTGGGCGCCACGCCGCTGCAGGTGGAACTGGAACTGCTGCGCATTTCCGACCACGTCAGCAAGAACACCTCGGCCGGGCACATCGCCGAATTCTACCGCCCCTGGGCGGACGTGCGCGGGGAACGCTTCGACGGGCTGATCGTGACCGGCGCGCCGGTGGAGCAGATCCCGTTTGAGGAAGTGACCTACTGGGACGAATTGCGGCGCATCTTCGACTGGTCGCAGGTCAACGTCCACCGCACGCTCAACGTCTGCTGGGGGGCGATGGCGGCGCTGCACCATTTCCATGGCGTGCCCAAGCACGGGCTGGCGGCCAAGGCCTCGGGCGTGTTCCGCCATGACAACCGCGCGCCGGCCAGCCCGTGGATGCGCGGGCTGCCCGATGTGTTCGACGTGCCCGTTTCGCGCTGGAGCGAAGTGCGCGCCACCGACCTGCCCGAAGGGCGCGGGCTGCGCGTGCTGGCCGATAGCGCCGAGACCGGGCTGTGCCTGATCGACGATCCCGCCCACCGCGCGCTGCACATGTTCAACCACCTGGAATACGATACGCTGACCCTGGCGGGCGAATATGCGCGCGATGAAGGGCACTACCTGCCGCGGCACTACTTCCCCGGCGACGATCCGCAGGCCGCGCCCGCCAACACCTGGCGCGGCCACGGGCACCTGCTCTACGGCAACTGGATCAACGAGACCTACCAGACCACGCCGTTCGATCTGGCCGACGTGGGCGGGCGCTGAGCAGGGGCGCCAGGAAGGGGCGCCAGGAAGGGGTAGGTGCGGCATCAAAGCCAGCGCCCGCTTGCCTTTCCGGGCGGACCTGACTATGGGCGCCTCCTTCAACCGACACACCATTCGGGATTCGCCTGGCTGAAAGGGCTGCCACGGCGAATCTGGCGCGTCGAATCTAGGAGACGAAAATGCCCAAGCTCAAGACCAAGAGCGGCGTGAAGAAGCGGTTCAAGATCACCGCTTCCGGCAAGGTGAAGCACGGCGTTGCCGGCAAGCGCCACCGCCTGATCAGCCACAACGCCAAGTACATCCGCCAGAACCGCGGCACGGAAGTGATTTCCGACGCCGACGCGAAGGTGATCAAGAAGTGGGCGCCCTACGGGCTGAACTGAGGAGCGCTGACTTATGAGCCGTATCAAGCGTGGTGTTACCACCCGTGCCAAGCACAAGCGGATTCTGGACCAGGCCAAGGGTTACCGCGGCCGTCGCAAGAACACGATCCGCGTCGCCCGTCAGGCCGTCGAAAAGGCCGGCCAGTACGCCTATCGCGACCGCAAGGTTAAGAAGCGCACCTTCCGCGCCCTGTGGATCCAGCGCATCAACGCCGCGGTCCGCGCCGAAGGCCTCACCTATTCGCAGTTCATCCACGGCGTGAAGCTCGCCGGGATCGAACTCGATCGCAAGGCGATGGCCGATCTGGCGATGAACGAAGGCGGCGTGTTCAACGCCGTGATCGCGCAGGCCAAGGCAGCGCTTCCCGCCGCCTGAGCCGTTCGCATCGCGAACCGCATCAAAGGGCATTGGTCCGTTCTGGACCAATGCCCTTTTTGCTGGAAAATCAGAAACTACCCCCGATTCTGCTAACCTGCGTGACAATATCGCCGATCTGGAGGCTTTTGCAGCGCGCAACAAACGATTATGGCGATTTGTAACGGATTGCTACCTAGCAACGATTCCGAAGGGTCGCGCGATTGCCAGCGGATTGCCGCGTAAAGGTTCGTTTCCATCAGCCGCCCCTGGCGCTGCGCCCCTATTTCACGACGTTTTACCTCACCGAGATCGACATTCCCGACGGGCAGCGGGTGCAGGATCACCTGCATCCCGAATGGGCCAACCTGCGGCTGTTCCAGGGTGTGACGCCCGAAGCGGAGATCGCGGGGATCAAGGGGCCGCCCGGCATTGCCGCGATCGGCACCGGGCCGACGAGCACGACCATCCGCTTCACCGCCGGCCGCTGCCGCATATGGGGCATCGGCCTGTTGCCGCTGGGCTGGGCCAAGTTCGCGCGGGCGCCGGCGCATCTCTGGGCCGATCGCATCTTCGATCCCTGCGCGGAGCCTGACTTCGCCCAGTTCGGTCCGCTGATCGACGGCGTATTCGGCGCGTGCGTGGACGAAGCGGCGGAACTGGAACGGATCACCGCCTTTTTCGCGGCGCGCGCGGACATGCCGGCGCCCGATGAAGACCGGATCGTGGCCATCCATGGCGCGATCGTCGATCCGGAAACGGGCTCCGTGGCGGACGTGGCCGAAGCGACGGGCCTGGCTTCGTACACCATCGAGCGCATCTGCCGCCGCTATTTCGGCTTCGCCCCGCGCCTGCTGCTGCGGCGGCAGCGCTTCATGCGCAGCCTGTCGCAGTACATGCTCGATCCCGAACTCAAGTGGATCGGCGCGATCGACGGGCACTATCACGATCAGGCGCAGTTCGTTCGCGATTTCCGGCGGTTCATGGGGATGACGCCGCGCGCCTATGTGGCGCATCCGCGTCCGGTGCTGTCGGCCGTGATGCGCGCGCGCTTCGAGGCGGCCGGCGCGGCCGTGCAGGCGCTGCACCTGCCGGCGCGGACCGGGGACTGATGCAACGGGGGCGCTGCGTTTCGCCCTTTGATTCCGCACCGTTTGGCGCTAGCGGCACCGGCGATGGAACAGCTTGAACAACAGCAGGCCGAAACGCTGGGCGCGATCGCGGATGCCGCGACGCCCGAAGCGGTCGAGGCGATCCGCGTAGCCGCGCTCGGCAAGCAGGGCTGGGTCAGCGCCCTGCTCAAGACGCTGGGCGGCATGTCCCCGGAACAGCGCCAGAGCGAAGGCCCGAAGATCCACGCCGCGCGCGAAGCGGTGACCGTCGCGCTGGCCGCGCGCAAGGGCGCGCTTGAGGCAGCGGCGCTCGATGCGCGGCTGGCGGCCGAGACGGTGGACCTTTCGCTTCCCGCGCCCGAAGCGCCCAGGGGATCGGTCCATCCGGTCAGCCAGGTGATGGACGAGCTGGCGGAAATCTTCGCCGACATGGGCTTCGCGGTGGCGTCCGGTCCAGAGATCGAGGACGACTGGCACAACTTCACCGCGCTCAACATGCCCGAAACGCACCCGGCGCGGGCGATGCACGATACCTTCTATTTCCCCGACAAGGATGCGGAAGGGCGCGCCATGCTGCTGCGCACGCATACCTCGCCGGTGCAGATCCGCGCGATGCTGAAACAGGGCGCGCCGCTGCGCGTGATCGCGCCCGGCCGCGTCTATCGCAGCGACAGCGATGCCACGCACACGCCGATGTTCCACCAGATCGAAGGCCTGGTGATCGACAAGGGCATCCACCTTGGTCACCTGAAGTGGACGCTGGAAACCTTTCTCAAGGCGTTCTTCGAGCGCGACGACATCGTGCTGCGCCTGCGCCCGAGCTATTTCCCGTTCACCGAACCGTCGGTGGAAGTCGACGTGGGCTATACCGTGGTCAACGGCAAGCGCGTGGTTGGCGGCGGCGGTGACGTCGCAAACGGCGGCTGGATGGAAGTGCTGGGCTCGGGCATGGTCAACCGCCGCGTCATCGAATTCGGCGGGCTCGATCCCGATCAATGGCAGGGCTTCGCCTTCGGCACCGGCGTCGACCGGCTGGCCATGCTGAAATACGGTATGGACGATCTGCGCGCGTTCTTCGATGGCGATGTGCGCTGGCTGCGGCACTACGGTTTCGGCGCGCTCGATGTGCCGACGCTTTCCGGCGGCGTGGGGGTGAAGGCATGAAGTTCTCGCTTTCGTGGCTGAAGGACCACCTCGATACTGGGTCCGACGCGGATGCCATCGCGCGCAAGCTGACTGCGCTGGGCCTTGAAATCGAAGGCGTGGAGGATGCCTCCGCTGCGCTGGGCGCGTTCCGCATCGCGCGCGTGCTGACGGCGGAAAAGCATCCGCAGGCGGACAAGCTGCAGGTGCTGTCGGTCGATCTGGGAGACGGCGCGCCGCTCCAGGTGGTCTGCGGTGCACCCAATGCGCGCGCGGGGCTGGTCGGTGTGCTGGGCCTGCCTGGCGCGGTCGTGCCCGCGAATGGCATGGAACTGCGCAAGTCGGCCATTCGCGGCGTCGAATCCAACGGCATGATGTGTTCCACGCGCGAGCTGGGCCTTGGCGAGGAACACGATGGCATCATCGAACTGCCGGCCGACGCGCCGGTGGGCGCGACCTTTGCCGACTACCTGGGGTCGGACCCGGTGTTTGACGTGGCGATCACGCCCAACCGGCCCGATTGCATGGGCGTGTACGGCATCGCGCGCGATCTGGCCGCCGCGGGGCTGGGCACGCTGAAGCCGGTGGATGCCACGCCTTTCGCGGGCGCGTTCGCGTGCCCGGTGGACATCCGCATCGAGGACGCCGAAGGCTGCCCCGCGTTCTATGGCCGCGTGATCCGGGGCGTGAAGAACGGCCCTTCGCCGCAGTGGCTGCAGGACCGGCTCAAGAGCGCCGGCCAGCGCCCGATCTCGGCGCTGGTGGACGTGACCAACTACGTCATGCTCGCCTATGGCCGCCCGGCGCACGCCTATGATCTGGCGAAGCTGAACGGTGCGGTCGTGGCGCGCCGGGCCACCGATGGCGAGAAGGTCGTCGCGCTCAACGGCAAGGAATACACGCTCGATTCGACGATGACCGTGATCGCCGATGCGGCGGGCGTGCACGACGTGGCCGGCATCATGGGCGGCGAACATTCGGGCTGCGCCGACGATACCACCGATGTCCTGCTCGAAGTCGCCTATTTCGATCCGGCGCGCATCGCCCGCACCGGGCAGGCGCTGGCGCTAACCAGCGATGCGCGCGGCCGGTTCGAACGCGGGGTGGACCCGGCGTTCCTCGATGCCGGGATCGAGCTGCTGACGCGGCTGATCCTCGACATCTGTGGTGGCGAAGCGTCCGAGGTGCTGCGCGTGGGCGCGCCGCCGCTGGCGCGCAAGACCGTGGCTTACGATCCGGCGCTGGCCGGCCGGCTGGGCGGCGTGGCGGTTGCCGAGGATGAACAGCGCCGCATTCTTGCCGCGCTGGGCTTCGAGGCGGCGGCGGGCGAAGGGTCCGGCTGGACCGTGACCGTGCCCACCTGGCGCCCGGACGTGGATGGCGCGGCCGACATCGTGGAGGAAGTGATCCGCGTGCACGGGCTGGATGCGGTGCCTTCCACCCCGCTGCCGCGCGCGGACGGGGTTGCGAAGCCCACCGCCACGCCGGCGCAGATCGTGGAACGGCGCGTGCGCCGCGCGGCCGCCGCGCGCGGGCTGAACGAGGCGGTCACCTGGTCGTTCCTGCCCGAAGGCGAGGCGGAGCATTTCGCCGAAGGCAATGGCGGGCTGTGGGTGCTGGCTAATCCGATTTCGGAAGACCTCAAGGCGATGCGCCCGTCGCTGCTGCCGGGCCTGCTTTCGGCGACCCGGCGCAACCTCGATCGCGGTGCGGCGTCCGTCGGCCTGTTCGAGATCGGCCGCCGCTATCTGCGCGGTGAGGCCGGGGCGAGCGACGAGAAGTTGAGCCTCGCGGTGGTGCTGGCAGGGGAAAAGACCCCGCGCGGCTGGAAGAGCGGCAAGGCGCAGGCCTTCGATGCCTTCGACGCCAAGGCCGAGGCGCTGGCCCTGCTGGCCGAAGCCGGCGCGCCGGTCGACAACCTGCAGGTGATGGGCGAGGCCGGGCCGCAGTTCCATCCGGGCCAGTCGGCCACGCTGCGATTGGGGCCGAAGACGGTGCTGGCACGCTTTGGCATGCTGCACCCGGCGACCGCCAAGGCGTTCGATCTCGACGGGCCGGTCGCCGCCGTGGAGCTGTTCCTCGATCGTATTCCCCCGAAGAAGGCCGCGCCCGGCTTCGCCCGGCCGCACTATGCGCCGCCCGCGCTGCAGGCGGTGACGCGCGATTTCGCCTTCCTGGTCGCTGCCGGCGTGCCGGCGGGCGACCTCGTCCGCGCGGTGAAGGGGGCCGACAAGGCCAACATCGTCGCGGCGCGGCTGTTCGACGATTTCCGCGGCCAGGGCGTGCCCGAGGGGCAGAAGTCGCTGGCGGTGGAAGTCACGCTCCAGCCGGGCGAGAAGAGCTACGACGATGCCGCGCTCAAGGCGATTGCCGACAAGGTGGTCGCGGCGGCGGGCAAACTGGGCGGCGTGCTGCGCGGATAGGTCGACAGATCACGCGCAAGCCGCCATGCTGCACCTGCGCAGGAGGACGGCTTGCCGTGAGGGACCATGCCTGAAAATCCCGTACCCGAAGACCTCGTCACCATCGCGTCCGGCGCGCTGACCGCGCGGGTCCATCCGCTGGGCGCGGAACTGTGGTCGCTGCGCGATGCCCAGGGCCGCGAGTTCATGACCGATGCCGATCCGGCGTTCTGGACCGGTCACGCGCCGCTGCTGTTCCCGATCGTGGGGGCGCTGGCGGGGGACCGCTATCGCATCGATGGGGATACCTTCACGCTGCCGCGCCACGGCTTCGCGCGGCGGATGCCGTTCGAGCTGGCGGCGCGGGACGACGATCGCGTCACCTTTCGCCTGACCGACAGCGCGGCGACTTGCGCGGTCTATCCCTTCGCCTTCGTGCTGGAGATGGCCTTCGTGGTGGACGGCGCGACGTTGCGCATGACCGCCACCGTGTCCAACCCCGGCGCAAGGCCGCTGCCGTTCGCGTTCGGGTATCACCCCGCGTTCGCCTGGCCGCTGCCCGGCGGCGCGGCGAAGGCGGCGCACCGCGTGGTGTTCGAACGGGACGAGCCGGCCGCCCTGCGCGTACTCGACGCGGCCAGCGGACTGGTAGCCCCCGAACCGCGCGCCACCCCGGTAAAGGGCCGGGAACTGGCGCTCTCGCCCGACCTGTTCGCCGCCGACGCGCTGATCTGGGACGACCTCGCCAGCCGGGCGCTGTGCTATGGCGCGGACGGCGGATCGTGGCTGGACATCGCGTTTCCGGACACGCCGATGCTGGGGCTGTGGCAGAAGCCGGGGGCGAACTACCTGTGCATCGAACCGTGGCAGGGCCATGCCGATGCGGTGGGCTTCGCCGGCGATTTCCGCGAGCGGCCGGGCATGGTGCTGCTGCCGCCGGGCGAGCGGCGCCATTTTCGCATGGACGTGACGGTGCGGGCGGCGTGAGCGAGGTCACCACCAAAACCGCGCCGCCGCGCTCGGCCAGACGGACGTGGATACTGCTGCTGGGCGTGCTGGCGGTGCTGCTGGTCTTCGCCGGCACCTACGGCCGGCATCGGCAGGAGACGGAGATCCGCAACGTCCTGTTCGCCAATTCGGCGCTGGCGGCGGCGCAGCTCGAAGGCTGCATGATGCAGCGCGTGCCGCTGGCCGGCGGCTGGAGCGCCGTACCGGAGACGAAGGGGCATCGGCGGGCGTGGAACGCGGCGCGGACCCTGCGCGTGGACGTGATCGATCAGGGTGCGCGGCGTCGCCTTGAAATCGCGGCGCAAGGCGGTCGCGCGCTCGATGCCGGGGAAGCGGCGGCGCTGAAAGCCTGTCTGGGTGGCCAGCGTTAGCGTCCTGGCCCGCTGGACGATGGACGCCGGGCGGCCCCTCGGCTAGGGGCGCATCCCATGTCCAATCGCCGCACCTTCGCCATCATTTCGCACCCTGACGCGGGCAAGACCACGCTGACTGAAAAGCTGCTGCTGCAAGGCGGCGCGATCCATCTCGCGGGCGAAGTCAAGGCGCGCGGGCAGGCGCGGCGCGCGCGGTCGGACTGGATGAAGATCGAGCAGCAGCGCGGCATCTCGGTCACGTCCTCGGTGATGACGTTCCAGAAGGACGGCATCGTCTTCAACCTGCTCGACACGCCGGGCCACGAGGACTTCTCCGAAGACACCTACCGCACGCTGACCGCGGTCGATTCGGCGATCATGGTGATCGACGCGGCCAAGGGCATCGAGCCGCAGACGCGCAAGCTGTTCGAAGTGTGCCGGATGCGTTCGGTGCCGATCATCACCTTCGTCAACAAGGTCGATCGCGAAGGCCGCTCGGTGTTCGAGACGCTGGATGAAGTGGCCGATGCGCTGGCGCTCGATGTGGTGCCGATGGCGTGGCCGATCGGCATGGGCGGCCTGTTCCAGGGCGTGCTGAACCTCGCCACCAACCAGATCAGCCGGCCCGAGGGCGACAGCCGCGAATTCCTGGGCAAGGTGGAGCCGGCGGCCGATATTCCCGATGACATCGCCGAGGAGATCGAGCTGGCGCAGGCGGGCTATCCCGAATTCGATCTCGAAGCCTATCGCCATGGCGACCTGACCCCGGTGTTTTTCGGATCGGCGCTCAAGAACTTCGGCGTGGCCGAATTGATCGACGCGATCGCGAAATACGCGCCGCCGCCGCGCCCGCAATCGTCGGAACAGGGCACGATCACGCCGGAGCGGCCCGACGTGACCGGCTTCGTGTTCAAGGTGCAGGCCAACATGGACCCGCAGCACCGCGATCGCATCGCGTTCATGCGCATGGTTTCGGGCACGTTCAAGCGTGGGATGAAGCTGACTCCGTCGGGGCTCGGCAAGCCGATCGCGGTCCATTCCCCGATCCTGTTCTTCGCGCAGGACCGCGAGATTGCCGATACGGCGGAAGCCGGCGACATCATCGGCATTCCCAACCACGGCACATTGCGCGTGGGCGATACCCTGTCCGAACGCAACGACGTGCGCTTTACCGGCCTGCCCAACTTCGCGCCCGAGATCCTGCGGCGCGTGGCGCTGAAGGACCCGACCAAGACCAAGCAGCTGCGCAAGGCGCTGGACGACCTTTCCGAAGAAGGCGTGATCCAGGTGTTCTACCCGGAAATCGGCGCGCAGTGGATCGTCGGCGTGGTCGGCCAGCTCCAGCTCGACGTGCTGATTTCGCGGCTGGAGGCGGAATACAAGGTGGAAGCGGTGCTGGAACCATCGCCGTTCGACACCGCGCGCTGGCTGAAAGGCTCGCCCGAGGCGCTGAAGGCCTTTGCCGATTTCAACCTGTCGAACCTTGCCAAGGACCGCGATGGCGATCCGGTGTTCCTGGCGCGCTCGGCCTGGGACGTGGGCTACCAGCAGGAGCGCAACCCCGAGCTGGCCTTTTCCGCGACCAAGGAAAGATAGCCGCCGGCCGCCGCCATAAGGGTGGACTTCCGGCGCGTCTCCTGTTGCACTGCACCCAACGAAAAGGCAGGAGGGAAGGATGGATTTGCTGGGACCCACTTCGCAGAGCTTCGTCTCGCAGCGGCTGCGGCTGCACTATGTCGACTGGGGCAACACGGAAAAGCCGCCGCTGCTGCTGATCCACGGCGGGCGCGACCATTGCCGCAGCTGGGACTGGACGGCCGAGGCCCTGCGCGAGGACTGGCACGTCATCGCCATGGACCACCGCGGCCATGGCGACAGCGAATGGGTTTCCGACGGCAATTACCGCACCATGGACATGGTCTATGACGTGGCGCAGCTCGTCCACCAGCTCAACCTGGCGCCGGTGACGATCGTCTCGCATTCGTGGGGCGCCAACGTCTCGCTGCGCTATGCCGGTCTTTTTCCCGAAGACGTGCGCAAGCTGGTGGCGATCGAGGGCATCTTCCCCACGCCCGAATGGGAAATGCGGATGAAGGACGTGCCCTTCGCGCGGCGCATCCGCGAATACATCGCCGAAAAGCGCAAGGCCGCCGGCCGCCTGCCGCGCCGCTATCCCACGCTGGAAGACGCCTATGCGCGCATGAAGGCGGAAAACCCCTATCTGACCGACGAGCAGGCGCGGCACCTGACCAAGCACGGGATCAACCGCAACGAGGACGGGACGTTCACCTGGAAGTTCGATCCCTACGTCCACCTCGACCATCCGTTCGACATCAGCAACGAGCGCAAGCACGAGCTGTGGGAAGCGATCACCTGTCCCACGCTGCTGCTGAATGGTGCGGATTCGTGGGCGGGCAACCCCGAGCGCGACGGGCGCATCCGGCATTTCCGCGACGCCACGGTGATCGAGTTCGAGAACGCCGGGCACTGGCTGCACCACGACCAGTTCGGCCGCTTCATGAAGACGCTGAAGGACTTCCTGTGATCGCCGGTCCGGTCGTGCCGGCGCTCAACGCCTTGCGCTGACTGCGGCCCCGGCGGTGCGGCTTACGTTCGCCAGCTACAACATCCACAAGGGCGTAGGGCTGGACCGGCGCCGCGATCCCGATCGCATCCTGGGCATCCTGCGCGAGATCGACGCGGACGTGATCGCGCTGCAGGAAGCCGATCGCCGGTTCGGCACGCGCGAGGCGGTGCTTTCGCGCCAGGCAATCCTCGAGCACAGCCCCTGGCGCCCGATCGCCCCGAACGGGGCGATGACCGGACGCGGCGGTGGCGCCCGCCCGGCGAGCATCGGCTGGCACGGCAACGTCCTGCTGGTGCGCCGCGAGATCGCGGTGGACGCGGTGGGCGCGGTGCCGCTGCCGACGCTGGAACCGCGCGGTGCGATCTGCGCGGACCTGCGCGTGGGGCAGGCCCGCCTGCGGGTGGTGGGGATGCATCTGGATCTGTCGGGCTTGCGCCGGCGGCACCAGTTGCAGGCGATTTGCGATCATGTGGAGCGCTGCGCCGGCGCGGCGCCCACCGTGCTGATGGGCGACATGAACGAATGGTCGGCGGCGCGCGGCGCCTTTCGCGGGCTGGAGGAAGGCTGGCGCCTGCTGGCACCGGGACGCAGCTTTCCGGCGCGGCGGCCGGTGGCCCAGCTCGACCGGATCGTGGTGAGCGGCGAATGGCAGGTGGAAGACCTGGGCGTGCACCACAGCGCGCTGTCGGCGGTCGGTTCCGATCATCTGCCCGTTTGGGCGCGCCTGGCGCTGCGGCCTGCCTAAAAATTAGGCAAAAGGTCCGTTTTGCACAAGATTCGGGCTGATCGTGGCCGGCGTGGGCGAATTTGCGTCCAAAAATCCTCGGATTCCTGAACTTTCGGTAAATGGCACGCCCTTTGCTTTGAGAAATCTCGCCGGCGGGTCGCCCGGCGTAGAGGCCTGGAAAGGGGGGCGTGAATGAAGTTCATCATCGCCATCATCAAGCCGTTCAAGCTGGACGAAGTGCGTGAAGCACTGTCGGCTCTGGGCGTGGCAGGGATGACGGTGTCGGAAGTGAAAGGTTTCGGTCGGCAGAAGGGGCAAACCGAAATCTATCGCGGCGCCGAGTACTCCACCAACATGCTGCCCAAGGTGAAGATCGAGATTGCGGCCAGCGATGACCTCGCTCCGCAGATCGTCGAGACGATCCAGCAGACCGCCAGCACCGAAGCGATTGGCGACGGCAAGATCTTCGTTCTGGATCTCGCTTCCGCCACGCGCATCCGCACCGGTGAATCCGGGGACACCGCGCTTTGATTTCCGACACGAGGGGAACCCATATGATCCGTAAGATGATCAGTGGCGTTGCGGGCGTGGGCGTATCGCTCTTCGCTTCTACCGCCGCTTTCGCACAGGCCGGCCCGATCAAGGCGCCGACCGCCGAGCAGATGGCCACGATGGTCAACAAGGGTGACACCACCTGGATGCTGCTTTCGGCCACGCTCGTCCTCCTGATGAGCATTCCCGCACTCGCGCTGTTCTATGGCGGTCTCGTCCGCACCAAGAACATGCTCAGCGTGCTGATGCAGGTTTTCATGATCGTGTCGGTCGCCGCCCTGTGCTGGGTGAGCTGGGGCTATTCGATGGCCTTCACCGGCGGTTCGCCGTACTTCGGCGGCCTTTCCAAGATGTTCCTGGCCGGCGTTTCGGCCTCGACCTACGCCGCGACGTTCTCGAACAACGTCTACATTCCCGAATATGCCTACGTCATCTTCCAGATGACCTTCGCCTGCATCACGCCGGCGCTGATCGTCGGCGCGTTCGCGGAACGCGTGAAGTTCACGCCGCTAATGATCTTCACGGTGCTGTGGCTGACGCTGGTCTATTTCCCGATGGCCCACATGGTGTGGTACTTCGCCGGTCCTGACTTCCTGGCCGATGCGCCGACCGATGCCGGTCTGCTCTATGGCTGGGGCGCGCTGGACTTCGCGGGCGGCACCGTCGTTCACATCAACGCGGGCATCGCCGGCCTCGTCGGCTGCCTCGTGATCGGCAAGCGCGTGGGTTATGGCAAGGAAGCAACCCCGCCGCACTCGCTGACCATGACCATGATCGGCGCCTCGCTGCTGTGGGTGGGCTGGTTCGGCTTCAACGCCGGTTCGAACCTCGAAGCCAACGGCCTGGCCGCGCTCGCCTTCATCAACACCTTCGTCGCCACGGCCGCCGCCGCCGTTTCCTGGGCGATCGTCGAGCAGATCAAGCACGGCAAGCCTTCGATGCTGGGTGCCGCCTCGGGTGCCGTCGCCGGCCTCGTCGCGATCACTCCGGCCGCCGGCTTCGCGGCGCCGATGACCTCGATCATTCTGGGTCTCGTCGTCTCGCCGATCTGCTTCCTGTTCGTCTCGACCGTGAAGAACGCGCTCAAGTACGACGATACGCTCGACGTCTTCGGCGTGCACTGCATCGGCGGGATCGTCGGCGCGATCGGCACCGGCATCGTCGCCAACCCGGCTTTCGGCGGCCAGGGCTGGGTGGACTACACCGTGTTCCCCGCCGTTGCCGGCAAGTACGACATGGCGGCCCAGGTCTTCACCCAGATCAAGGCCGTGCTGCTGACGCTGGTCCTCTCGGGCGGTGTCTCCGCGATCCTCTTCTTCGCCCTCGACAAGACCATCGGTCTGCGTCCCAGCGAAGAGGCTGAACGCGAAGGCCTCGACATCACCGAGCACGGCGAACGCGCCTACAACTACTGAGTTACCGAGCTTGGCGGGGCGGGGGGTGTGATCCTCTCCCTCTCTCCCCCGACCCCGCCAGACGATGTTCCTCCTGCGAACAGACTAAGGCCGGAGTGCTAGCCCACTCCGGCCTCTTTTATTGTCTGGCGCAAAAGGAGGGCGCGACAGGCGCCCGGAAAGGTCCACCGTCGGAAAAATGCGCGGCGCTTAAGAGCTTTGCAACCGCTGGTCGATACTGAGGTCACTTCGGCTCAACACCCAGAGCATACGAAAGACTACGTAGTGGGCAGCAACAAGCTAAGAAGTCTGTTGGGGCGTCGGTCCGGTGCGGGAGAAGGAAACTCCCGGGCGCGGCGCATGTCGCAAGGGGATGCGGCGGCTCTCTGTTTCGCTTACGAGGATCTGGGCCTCGGCAGTTTCTGGACGACCGATGGCGAGGGGCGGCTGACTTACATGTCGCCCGCCGCGCAGGCCTTGCTCGGCGGCGGCGAGGACGGCCTCATTGGCCGGCCTTTCCTGGAGCTGTTCCTGCCGCCCGATCGCGAAGCCGAAGGAGACAGCCAGCGGGCGCTGTCCTTCGCGCTGGCCCGCCGGGGCCGCTTCGAGCGCGTGATCGCCCGGAGCGAGGCCGGGGGACGGGGCTGCTGGTGGTCGATCTCGGGCGAACCGCAGAGCGATGGCAATACCTTCACGGGTTTTCGCGGGCACTGTGCCGACATTACCGGCGAGCGCGAATCCGCCGAGGAAAGCTCGCGGCTGGCCATGCACGATCCGCTGACCGGGCTGCTCAACCGCCGGCGCATGACGCAAGTGCTCGAACGCACGCTAACCGCCTACGCACTGCAGCGGCGCTCTTGCGCGATCATGCTGATCGACCTCGACCGCTTCAAGCAGGTCAACGATACGCTGGGCCACGCCGCCGGTGACGCGCTGCTCAAGCAGGTGGCCGATCGTCTGGTGAAGATCGTGGGCGACAAGGAAAAGGTCTGCCGCCTGGGCGGCGACGAGTTCCAGGTCATCCTGCCCGATCAGGAAGATCGCGGCGTGCTGGGCGACATGGCCACCTCGATCATCAGCAGCATCTCGCAGCCGTATTCGATCGAAGGCAGCCGTTGCACCATCGGCGCGTCGGTGGGCGTGGCGGTCGCGCCGTTCGACGGGCAGGCCAGCGAGGAACTGGTGCGCAACGCCGATCTCGCGCTCTATGCCGCCAAGGGCAGCGGACGCGGCCGGTTCCGCTTCTTTTCGAACGATCTGCTGAAGGCGGCCGAAGATCGCCGCGTGCTGGAGGAAGACCTCATCGACGCGCTGCCGAAAGGCCAGCTCGAACTGCACTACCAGCCGATCGTGAAAGCCACGTCGAACCAGATCGTCGGGATGGAGGCGCTGTTGCGCTGGAATCATCCTGAGCAGGGCTGGATTTCGCCCGCGCGGTTCATCCCGATCGCCGAAGAATCGCACCTGATCTGCCGCATCGGCGAATGGGTGCTGCGCAAGGCGTGTGAAGACGCGGCCTCATGGCCGGGCGACGCGCGCGTGGCGGTCAATGTCTCCCCCATCCAGTTCGCGGATTCGTCGCTGCCCGCGCTGGTGGCGAGTGCGCTGGCGTCGTCGGGGCTGGAGCCCGACCGGCTGGAACTGGAAATCACCGAAGGCGTGTTCCTGCAGGAAGGCGGGACCACCGACGCGATGTTCCGGGCGCTGAAGGATCTGGGCGTTCGCCTGGCGCTCGACGATTTCGGCACCGGCTATTCCTCGCTCGCCTATCTGAAGACCGCGCCGTTCGACAAGATCAAGATCGACCAGAGCTTCGTGCGCGGCGCGACGGGTTCGGGATCGCGCAACCGCGCGATCATCGCCGCGATCGTGGCGCTGGCCAAGGCGCTGGACATGGAAACGACGGCGGAAGGCGTCGAATCGTTCGACCAGTTCGATCTGATGAAAAGCCTGGAAGTCAGCCATGTGCAGGGCTTCATCTACAGCCCCGCGATCACCAACGACGATTTCCTGGCCCGGCTGGATGGCGATGGATGGATCATCGCCCCGTCCGGACCCGCGCGGCAGCGGCATGACCGGCAGGCGATGTTCCGCCGGATCGGCGCGATCCACGAAGATCACTATTATCCGATCGTGCTGCGCAACCTGTCGGTATCCGGCGCGCTGATCGAGGGCATGGTGGACGTGCCACTGGGCACGAAATTCGTGCTCGATCTGGGTGACGGCCAGCTGGTCATCGCCACGGTGCGCCGTTCGCGCAAGCACCAGCAAGGTGTTGAGTTCGAACAGGAAATGGTGGCGGATGGCAATGGCGGGCTGTGTACGCGCCATCGCGTTTCGCCCTATGCCCTGACGGCGGCGGGCCTGACCCAGACGCCGGGCCATGCCGGGCCGATGCTGATCACCCGCAGCGAGGACGGCCGCGTCATGCTGCCCGCGTTCAGCCTGGCGAGCGAATGGAACGGAGCCGCCCTGCGCACCGAGGCGGCCTGAACGGCAGGCGCGGGCTACCCGTTGCGGAATTTGTCCACGCCGCCTAATGCCCGGCGCATCATGGCAGACGCGCAGACATCCCCGGACCGGCCGCAACCCAAGGAATGGATCAAGGCGATCCACGCCTATGTTCCCGGCAAGTCCACCGGGGCCGACGGGCGTCCGCTGATCAAGCTTTCGGCGAACGAGAACCCGCTGGGCACCAGCGCGGCCGTGCTCGCGGCGCGTGGTGGTGCAGGGCACGGCGCGGGGGAACCTTCGCGCTATCCCGATCCCGACAGCAAGGATCTGCGCGCCGCGCTGGGCGCGTTGCACGGCATTTCCGCCGATCGCATCGTCATGGGCACCGGTTCGGACGAACTGCTGCACATCGCGGCGCAGGCCTACGCCGGGCCGGGGGACGAGATCGTCTACGTCCGCTATGGCTTCTCGGTCTATGACATCGCCGCGCGCCGGTGCGGCGCGGCGCCGGTGGTGGCGCCAGACGCGGACTATGGCACCGACGTCGACGCGCTACTGGCCTGCGTGACCGAGCGGACGCGGGTGGTGTTCCTCGCCAATCCCAACAATCCCACGGGCAGCTTCCTGCCCCGCGAAGGGATCGCCCGGCTCCACGCCGCGCTGCGCCCGGACGTGCTGCTGGTGATCGACCAGGCCTATGCCGAATATGTCGCGCCGGACGATGACGATGGCGCGCTTGCCCTGGCGGTCAGCGCGGCGAATGTGCTGGTGACGCGCACGTTCTCGAAGATCTATGGCCTGGCCGGCGAACGCATCGGCTGGGCGACGGGCGACGCCGCGATCGTCGACATGCTCAACCGCATTCGCGGCCCCTTCAACCTGTCGCTGACGGCGCAGGCAACCGGGCTGGCAGCGGTGGCGGACCAAAGCTTCGTGGAGGCATCGCGCCGGCACAATGCCGCGCAGCGCGCGAAGTTCGTGGCGGCGCTCAACGCGCTGGGCAACCACGGCATCCGTCCGTTGCCGAGCGAGGCGAACTTCGTGCTGATCCTGTTCGAAGGCGCGCTGAGCGCCGAGGCGGCCTATCTGGGGCTGATGGAGCACGGCTACATCACCCGCTGGCTGCCGGGGCAGGGGCTGCCGCAGGCGCTGCGCATCACCATCGGCACCGAAGCGCAGATGGACGAGATCGCGGCCGCGCTGCGGCAGATGTGCGAGACGGCGAAGTGACGACGTCCGCGCCCGCGCCGTTCCGCCACGTTGCGGTGATCGGGCTGGGCCTGCTGGGCGGATCGGTCGCCCGCGCGGTCAAGACCTACGCGCCCGATGCCACGGTAAGCGGCTTCGACGCCGATGCCGCCGTGCGCCGGCGCGCGCGGGAGATCGCGCTGTACGATACGATCGCCGAAAGCGCGGGCGAGGCGGTGCGCGAAGCGGACCTTGTCGTACTGTGCGTGCCGGTGGGCGCGATGGGTGCTGCCGCACGGGCACTCGCGACGGACCTGCCGCAGGGCGCGCTGGTGACCGACGTGGGATCGAGCAAGGCCAGCGTGGCGCGCGCGCTGGCGGACGCGCTGCCGGGCCATGCGGTGATCCCCGCGCACCCGGTTGCCGGGACCGAGCAGAGCGGGCCGGACGCGGGCTTCGCCACGCTGTTCCGCAACCGCTGGTGCATCCTGACGCCACCCGCCGATGCCGATCCGGCGCTGCTGGCGCGGCTGGCCGCATTCTGGGAAACGCTGGGCGCGCGCGTCGATATCATGGATGCCGAACACCACGATCTGGTGCTTGCCGTGACCAGCCACCTGCCGCACCTGATCGCCTATACGATCGTCGGCACCGCGTCGGATCTCGAGGCGGTGACGCAGAGCGAGGTCATCAAGTATTCGGCCGGCGGCTTCCGCGATTTCACCCGCATCGCCGCGTCGGACCCGACGATGTGGCGCGACGTGTTCCTGAACAACCGCGATGCCGTGCTCGACATGCTCCAGCGCTTCACCGAGGATCTGATGGGGCTGCAGAAAGCGATCCGGGTCGGCGATGGCGCGGCGCTGTTCGACCACTTCACCCACACCCGCGCGATCCGCCGCTCGATCATCGAGCAGGGCCAGGACGATGCGCGCCCCGATTTCGGCCGCGTTCACGACGAGGGCACGGACCGACGGTCAGGCCAGCAGGAATAGCAGGGCTACGGCCGCCATCACGGCGGTGGAAAGCCAGCCGCCGAGCGCCAGCGCCGGCGAGATGACGAAGGCGCCCATTACGCGCGGATTGCGGGCGATAAGCATGGTCACCACCATCAGCGGCGGCGCCAGCAGCCCGTTGACCACCGCGGCCCAGTACAGCGCGTGCATCGGATCGATCGCCAGAAGGTTGAGCGCGATGCCCGCCGCCGTGGCCAGCGCGATCACGGCATAGAACGCCTTGGCTTCGCGCAGGCGCCGATCCAGCCCCTCGCTCCAGTCGAAGGTTTCGGCGACGGCATAGGCGGCCGAGCCGGCCAGCACCGGAATGGCGAGCAGGCCGGTGCTGACAATGCCCAGCGCGAACAGCACGAAGGCGAAGTCTCCGGCCAGCGGACGTAGCGCGGAGGCGGCCTGCACCGCGCTGTCGATTTCGGTGATGCCTGCCCGGTGCAGCGTTGCCGCCGTGGCGATGACGATGAAGATCGCGGTCAGGTTGGAAAAGACCATGCCCACCAGCGTGTCGATGCGGATGCGGCGCAGCTCCGCGCCGGCGGTGCGCGGCGCCACGCAGAGCGGCTTGGTGTGGCGGCGGCGCTGTTCTTCCACTTCCTGCCCGGCCTGCCAGAAGAACAGGTAAGGGCTGATCGTGGTGCCCAGCACCGCCACCAATGCCATCACGCTGGCCTTGTCGAAGGCCAGGTGCGGGATCAGCACGCCCCGGGCCGCATCGTCCCAGGATACGTGCGCCACGGCCGCCACCGCGAAATACGACAGCAGCGACAGGGTGGTCCATTTGAGAATGCTGGCATAGCGCGCATAGCTGACGAACACTTCCAGCGCGATGCTGAGCAGCCCGAAGCCGATGATGAACGGCATGTCGGGGCCAGGCAGGATCAGGGTGAGCGCCGAGCCCATCGCGCCCAGGTCGGCACCCAGGTTGATGACGTTGGCGATCAGCAGGAGCATGACCACGCCGCGCAGCAGCGGCCGGGGGTAATGGTCGCGCAGGTTGTGGGCGATGCCCCGCCCCGATACTGCGCCGATCCTGCCGCAAATCTCCTGGATCGCGGTCATCAACGGCAGGCTGAACAGCAGCGTCCACGCCATGCCATAGCCGAACTGTGCGCCGACCTGGCTGTAAGTGCCGATGCCGCTGGGATCGTCGTCGGCCGCGCCGGTGACGAGACCCGGCCCCAGCACCGCGAGAGGGGAACGGCGGGGCGGCGCTTCTTCGCCGGCTTCTTCGGGCGGCTCGGGGGCGTCAGTCATGCAGCACGTTGAGCGCCGCCAGAACCCGCGCCTCCACCTCGTCGCGGGGAAGCCCGGCGGGAATCTCCTCGCCGAAGTGATAGCGGACGGTGCCCGATCGTTTCCACAGCCGATGGTAGAGCGGGCCGCTGTTCACCGCGACCGGAATCACCGGCAGGTTCAGCAGCTTGTACAGGCCGGCGAAGCCCGATTGCAGCGGCGCGGCCGAACCGTGCGGCACGCGCGTTCCTTCGGGAAAGATCACCAGCGGACGGCCGTTGGCGATCAGCCGGCGCGCCTCCGTCAGCATCGTGCGCAGGGCCTTTGCCCCGGCATCGCGCTCCACCCCGATCAGGCCATAGCGGACCCCCGCCTTGCCCCACAGCGGCAGGCGCATCAATTCCATCTTGGCGAAGACCACCGGCGTATCGAACGTGGCGGGCAGCTCGATCGCCTCGTAGAACGATTCGTGCCGGATCGCGTACAGCACGCCGCCGCGCGGGTGGGCGACGTTGCTTTCGCGCCGGATGCCCAGCAGATAGCGGCAGCAGGCGCGGTGATACTTGCCCCAGCTGCGGATGGCCGAGCGGAAACGATGTTCGGAGACGGACATCATCAGCGCCACCCAGATCACCAGGAACACCGTGCCCGTGTAGAACACCAGGTAGAACGCCAGGCTGCGCGGGATATCGAGGATGCTGCCGCGCGGCTGCGGCGGTGCCATCGGAGACGTCATGGTGGCGCTTGTCCTTGTTACCAGCCGGCGGCCCATGCGCCGATGCGGGCAAGCAGCTTGTTGTATTCTAGGAACAGGATGCGCAGCGAAGGGCGCGACGGCACGGCATCGCGCACGATCACGATATCGTCGGGCAATGCGGCGGCGAGGTCGAACGCGGCGCGGCGCATGTGCCAGTCGGTGGTGATGAGGCGGATCGAATGCAGGCGCTGCGCCGCCACCCAGCGCGCCGCTTCCAGCCCGTTGGAGCGGGTGTCGACCGAATCGTAGCCCAGCGTGATGCAGCATTGCAGCAGGCGCGGTTCCACCCCGTATTCGGCCGCGAATTCGCCCGGCTTCACTTCGCGGTCCACCCCGGCGATCAGCAGTTTGCGCGCGTGGCCGGCGCGCAGTTCCGTCAGCGCGCGCGGGATGCGACCGCCGCCGCCGGTCACCACGACGATGCCGTCGGTGGTGCGGTCGTCGGCCGGCTGGGGCAGCAGCAGCGCGAACCACAGGAAGCCCAGCACCCAGGCGAGCATCGTCAGCGACGCGATGCGCCGGAACAGGCCGGGAGGCTTGCGCAGCCGCCTCACAGCATGCGCCTCAGGTTGCGCAGCACCGAAACACGCGCCGTCACCACCGCCAGCGCCACGCCCGCCAGCGGGATCGCGGCGATCACGATCCAGTCGCTCCACAGCAGCCCGGCGGACGTCGTCATGCCCGAGCCGAGCGCCGCGAACTGGCGGCCCAGCAGCACCACCACGATCAGGCCCACCAGCAGGCCGACAATGCCGCCCGCCGCCGCGTCCATCGCCATGCTGCGCTGGAAGATCCGCGCGATCTGGTTGTCGGTGCCGCCCAGCATGTGCACGATCTCTATCGTATCGCGATGATTGCCAAGCGCATTGCGCGAGGCCAGCAGAACGGCGGCCACGGTGGCCAGCGCCAGCAGCGCGATCAAGCCGCCCGCCAGCCATTGCAGCGCGTGGATCGCGGAAAAGACCGGGGTCAGCCAGCCCGCCTGCGCATCGACGCGCGCGGCCGGGGCGTTGCGCGCCACCCGCGCGCGCAGCGCGGCGATCCGGTCCGGCGTGGCATGGCCGGAAAGGCGCACGTCGAGCAGCGCGGGGATGGGCAGGGCTTCCACATCGTCGCCGGGGCGGGTGCCCAGCCACGGTTCGACCAGCGCGTTCAGTTCCTCCTGCGGCACGACCCGCGCCGATACCACGCCCGGCGCGCCGCGCAGCGTGGCCAGCGCGGCCAGCGCCTGCCGGTTGCGCTCGGCCGGCGCGGCGGACACGACCTGGACCGTGACGCCGCCTTCGACGTCCGCGCTCGCGGTCTGCGCGGCGTTGCGCAGGGCCAGGCCGCTGGCCGCCGCCACCACCGTCAGCGCGATCATGATGGCGATCACCCAGGGCATCGGGCCGGACAGGCGTGCTTCGGGCAGCAGGCGCGCCTCGTTGTTGCCCCCACGATCGCGCCGGCCATCGGCCATCGCCGCGCCAAGCCAGGAAAAGACGTTCATGGTGCGACGCTTTCAGGCCCGGGCTGGCCCGCCGCCGCCGCCACCCCCGCTGCAGCCGCCGGCGCGGACCGTCGGGGGGGATAGCGCAGCGCGCCCGTCGGATCGAGGAGCTTGCCCTTGTCGAGCCGCATGATCAGCGAATCCGGCACCTGACGGATCAGTTGCGGATCGTGGGTGGCGACCACCACGGTCGTTCCCAGCCCGTTCAGCGACTGGAACAGGCCGATCAGCTTGAACGCCATGTCCGCATCGACGTTGCCGGTCGGTTCGTCGGCGATGAGCAGTTCGGGCCGACCGATCACCGCGCGGGCAATCGCCACGCGCTGCTGCTCCCCGCCGGAAAGCGCGGCGGGCTGGGCGTGGCGCCGGTCGGCCAGGCCCACCCAGTCCAGCATGTCGTTCACCGGGCGGACGATGTCCTTCTCCACCATGCCCGCCACGCGCAGCGGCAGCGCCACGTTGTCGAAGGCGGAAAGGTGCGGCACCAGCCGGAAATCCTGGAACACCACCCCCAGCCGGCGGCGGAAGCCGGGCAGCCGGTCACGCGGCAGGGTGATCGCATCGGTGCCGAACATGCGGATCAGCCCGCGCGAGGGGCGCTGGGCCAGATAGAGCAGGCGCAGCAGGCTGGTCTTGCCCGCGCCGCTGGCGCCGGTGAGGAAATAGAAATTGCCGGAAAAAAGCGTGAAGCTGACATCGGTCAGCACTTCCTTGCCGGTGCCGTAGCGCAGCCCGACATTGTCGAACTGAACGATCTCGGCGTCTGGCTGGGTCATGATGAAACAGGCGTCCCCGGATTGCTGTAATGCGCTCTTTTCGCAGCCTGAGCGGCTATACGCGTCAATCGATGTGGAAAAAAGGCTGTGGACGCCCTTCTCTAGGGTGCGCGCCTATTGTTTCAATCCGCTTCGCCATGCTTAACCGCAATTATGATCATCGCCTGTCCAGCCTGTTCGACGCGCTATGTCGTTCCCGACAGCGCGATCGGTGCGGAAGGTCGCACCGTGCGGTGCGCGCGCTGCCGCCATAGCTGGTTCCAGGAGGGGCCGGAGTTGCCCCCGCGCGGCGATGGAATGCTGCGACCCCCTGCTGCCCCAGTCGCGCCCGACGCTCAACCGGCCGCCCCTCAGCCAGCCGTCGCTCAGCCAGCCGCCCCTCAGGCAGCCGCTGCCCAGCCGCCCGTGGTGGAGGAGCCCCGGCCCGAACCGGCGGTGGCATCGCCCGCCAGCGATGGCGATCCGCAGGGCGACCAAAGCATCGCAGCGAAAGCGGAGGACGACGGGCTCGACGAAAGCGACGCGTCCGCGCCGCCGCCGGCCTTCGCCGCCCTGCGGGCCGAGCCGGAAGTCGAGGAATTCGTGTCGATGCTCTCGAGCTTCGAACACGAACCGCCGTTCCGCCCGCGCCGCAACCCCGCGCGGCTGTGGACGGCCGCTGCGGCCACGTTCGCGCTGGCGGTGGCCGCGCTGATCGGGGCGGTGAGCTATTTCGGCATGCCGGACTGGCTGCCCGTGGCGCACCCCACCTTCGGCGCCGCGCCATCGGACCTGGCGCTGTCGTTCCCGCCGGAACGGCAGGACCGGCGCACCCTGCCCAACGGCACCGAATATTTCGGCGCGAGCGGAACGGTGACGAACGTGGGCAAGGAAGTGCGCACGGTGCCGCCGATCCTGATCGTGCTGCGCGATGGCAAGGACCGCATCGTCTATACCTGGAACGTCACCCCGCCCAAGGAAACGCTCGCGCCCGGGGAGAGCGTGACGATCAACGAAGCGGTGACGGATGTGCCCAGGGACGCCAAGATCGCGGAAATCGGCTGGAAGCCCGATTGATTCCCCGCCCGGGAGCGGATGGGCGTGGATCGGAAGGCGATGGCCCGGAAGCTCCGGGAAAAAACCGCATCATGGCAGTTGCGCCCCGCAAACCCCTTTGCTAATGGCCCGCTCCTACCCCCCCACGGGACCCCCCTCGCAGAGGACCGGTTCCGTTGATTTTGCGGTCGTGGCGGAATTGGTAGACGCGCAACGTTGAGGTCGTTGTGGGTGAAAACCCGTGGAAGTTCGAGTCTTCTCGACCGCACCAATCATCCTGAAAATCGCGAGCGAATGCGGTTCCCCTTTGGGGAGGCTGTTGGCGTCTGTCTTGCCGGTCTGCGCAGCACCGCTTGTTACCTGCCTACGGCGTCGGCGCTCAAATACCCTGGCCGCTCCCTGTCAAAGCCCATGCCGCAACGCGTCGAAGGTGACGGCCTAGCCGCAGGGAATCGGAATTAGTGACGTATTTTCAATTAGATATTCTATCGCGTCGTTCACCGCAGCGATAGTGGAAAGGACCGGCACAGGACCGGAGCGAAATCCGCTTGTCGAATCGACATTTCGCCGATAGTCGAAATATCGAACGAAGCGGAGAAGCTGGCATGAAGCGTTTGCACATGCACGTTAGCGTGCCCAACATCGAGCAGGCCGTCGCATTCTATACGACGCTGTTCGACGCATCGCCGGTCGTCGTGAAGGACGACTATGCGAAATGGATGCTAGACGACCCGCGCGTCAATCTCGCCGTATCGTCGCGCGCCCGTGGAACCGGCATAGATCATGTGGGCATTCAGGTTGACGCCCCCGACGAATTGGCCGCGCTCGCTACGCGCTTGAAGGCGGCGGGCAATACGACATTCGATCAAGAGGCGACGACGTGTTGCTATGCCAATTCGGATAAGTCTTGGGTGACGGATACGGCGGGCGTTCGCTGGGAAACGTTCTTCACGCACGGCGAAGCTACATCCTACGGCGAAGACGAAGTGTTGCCCGATCCGGCGGATAGCGCCTGCTGCGCGCCCAGGGCGGCTTGCTGCTGATGCTGCTGCCCGAAGCCGTCGATGCCCTGTCCGCGCTCGCCCACGGGCACCGCTTGGGCGTTTTCCGGCTGTTGGTGCGGGTCGGGGCGGACGGCCTGCCAGCCGGCGAAATCGCGCGCGAAGTTGGCGTGTTGCCCAACACCCTGTCCACGCATTTGACCATCCTTGGTCACGCCGGATTGATCCAATCGCGCCGCGAAGGTCGTTCCGTCATCTACTCCGCCGATTACGACGGAATGCGTGGCCTGCTAGGCTTCCTTGTGTCCGACTGCTGCGCCGGGCGACCGGAGATATGCGCGCCCCTCGCTGAAGTGGCGCAAAGCTGCTGCGACAAGTGAACCACGCTCGACGCTTCGCCGCTGAATGCGTCGGCACGGCCCTGTTGCTGTCCGTCGTCGTCGGGTCCGGCATCATGGGCGAAAGCCTCGCTGGCGGAAATGTCGCCATTGCGCTGCTAGGCAACACCATTGCGACCGGCGCGGCCTTGGTCGTGTTGATCCACATATTCAGCCAAGTGTCCGGCGCGCACTTCAACCCCGCCGTCACGATGATGGCCGTTCTTCGCCGCGAACTGCCTTTGCCAACGGCGGCGGTCCACATTGCGGCGCAATTCGTCGGCGCGATCATCGGCGTTTGGGTTGCCCACATGATGTTTGCCGAACCGCTCTTGCAGATTTCGACCAAGCTTCGCGACGGACCTTCGCAGGGCTTTTCAGAGTTCATCGCGACCTTCGGCCTGATCGGGACCATACTTGGCATCGAACGTTCGCGGCCTGCCTTCACGCCGGTTGCGGTCGGCCTCTACATCACCGCCGCCTATTGGTTCACCGCGTCCACGGCGTTCGCCAACCCGGCGGTCACGGTCGCGCGCGCCCTATCCAACACCTTCGCCGGGATCGCGCCCGCATCGGCCCCGCTGTTCATCGTATCGCAGCTTGTGGGCACGGTCGCAGCGGTCGCGTTCTTCGGCTGGCTGTTCAAAGAGGAAACATCGAGATGACCGACGCTTTCCCCGTCACGATCTACCACAACCCCGATTGCGGCACGTCGCGTAATGCGCTGGCGATGATCGAAGCCGCCGGATACGCCCCGACGGTCGTCGAATATCGCGTCGTCGGCTGGACTCATTCGCAGCTTCAAGGGCTGTTCGCAGCGATGGACGCAACGCCCCGCGACGTCATGCGCGAGAAGGGAACGCCAGCCGCCGAACTGGGCTTGCTGGACGGCGCATCCGACGAATCAATCATCGAAGCGATGGTCGCGCATCCCATCCTTGTGAACCGGCCAATTGTCGTCACGCCGAAAGGCACGAAGTTATGCCGCCCGTCCGAAGTCGTGTTGGAATTGCTGGAAAGCAGACCCGCCAGCTTCACCAAGGAAGACGGGGAAGTCGTCCGCTGAACGTCCTTTGCCGGTCCTTGCTTTGGAACCGGGTCGCACGACAACGATGCCGCATAATGCGGTTAAGATATCGATTTTGTGTCGGAAAACTGGAGCGGGCGAAGGGATTCGAACCCTCGACCCCAACCTTGGCAAGATTCGACCCGATGAAATTCGAATATAATTTCAGATGTTTATAAAGTTTATCAGAAATCCGAGCATGATCCGAATATCATCGCACGCCTATCAATTTGTTTTCAAAACATTTTCGTAGGCGACTCTTGTCCTTCCCAGTCGGGTTTGGCGGAATGCCTGCCTATGCAGTGCGACCGCCCCTGTCACCTTTGCCACTGGGCCACTATGCCCTTAAGGACTAGGTGAGGGGGAAATATGTATCCAGTCAGCATTGGCTACGCAGGAGCAGTCCAGCGGATCAACGACCTGATGAGCAACGGCCATCACGCGGAGGCGCTCGTTACGACCGCCTTCACGGTCGAGAAGACGCTTCGGCGGACGCTGCGGCAGCTAGTGGTCTCGGCCGGGTTCAGGTCCACTGACGCGGAGAAGATCGTCAAAGGTCTGGGCGGGCTCGAAAGGCTCAAGGATACTTGGGAGATATATGACCCCAAACACCGCAAGCTGCCGTCCCTGATCGGTGCCGATTGGGCAACATTCGATGCAACCGCCAAGATGCGCAACAAGCTGGTCCACGGTGAGCGTGTTTACAAGCTCGCAGAGTGCCAGGCGCAAGCGACCGACACACTCGCCGCACTGAACAGGCTCAAGGCAGCGTTTGATGCGGAATACGGTTACAGCGGCTGGGATCGCCTCAAGGTCCGCCGGGTGGGTCACCTGCACAAGGACCCTAAGGTCAAATGGACGAGGTGACCGCCCGAGATTGTCCGTCCCCATCAGACTTTGATGCCCGCTCTGTCACTCTCGGAGTCCGTGATGCAGTGAGGGTCGGAGGCCGCTGCATCTGGACTACGGCGAACGCAACCGTCTCAGCGCGCATGCTAAAGGTGGCGGACGCCAAAGCACGCCGTTCAGTTCACGGCGCAAGATTCATGAACTGTTTCCGTCCTTGCCAAAGCCTCTTTTCGAGGCGATTTTTCATCGGTTTTGCGATACTTTTGGCGCTCATCAACCCAAAACTCCCGGAAACTGATTCTAGATTAGAATTGTGATAGGGTTCATTTTTTGCCGATCGTCGATTTTTGGAGTTTGATCGTGCCCGCCCTGTCTCAAGTCCTCTCGCTGATCCCCAGCATCCCCCTCCCTCACCTCCTTGTCGTTCTGGCTCTTTCTGTCGTGGGACTGGCCGGCTTCACGGTGCATGAAGTCGTCAACCTCGCCAAGCGGCGCGACAAGTAATGGCTGGCGCTTGGTCCAGCGCGAAGCTGCAGCAGTGGGTCCGGCTGCCGACAGCCTGGATTGAGGCTGGCGAACTACGTGCGTTCAGGTGGAAGGCGGAGTGTGGGGGCCAAGAGACCGCCGCACTGCTGGTGCTGACGGTCATAGCTCACCACAGCGACGGTTCGACCGGGGTAGCGAAGCTTACCTATGACGAGCTGAGCAGCAAGGCGGGTATCAGTCGCGCAATGGTTTCAGCTGCGCTGGATATCCTCGATGACCGCAATCTGATTGATCGCACCGTGGCAGGGCGCGGGACGTATGGCCTCGCGAACTTCAACCCTGCGGCGGGGTGGGCAAAGCTGCCTGCCAAAGGCCTCTATACCGGCAACGTGGTAGCAGCGTTCCAGCACCTCACGCTACGTAACAAGAATGAGCTAGCGGCGCTCAAAATGTACCTGCTCTTTGCTGCATTCCGCGACAACGACAGCAACTATGCCCAGATCAGCTATGACAAGATCACCCAACGCACTGGCATAAGCCGGGAGACCATCCGCCCCGGGCTCTCCATCTTGGCGGCCTTGGGTCTGGTGCACGTTGAAAACACGCCGTCCAGCGCCATTGTCGCTGCGGGTTCTATGGCGACGTTCAACCGCTATCGTCTAGCCCACCTCGATAGCTACCGCCATGCGGGCACAACCGGTCGCGCTGGCATTGAAGCTTTCGACCTCACCTAAGTTCGACCCAGCGAATTCCGCGCGCCTGCTTAAGGGACCCTGCCCGCCGAACTCAGAACGGCGATATCCCGCCGCACTTTCCTCCTGACCTTCGGATGCTGCAAGCGGCCCAGCAGCGCGCTGAACCAGCACGTTCAGTATGTGCATTGCGATCTCCGCCGACCATACGTCGGCGATGACCACATCGGGCGATGGCGGCGTATTCAAGCGATGTCCCAGCGGGGCCACCCTTGCAAAGTCTGCTTTTGTTCTACACCATGGGAGACACGCCACGGGGTCCCGATGCTAACGGTTTTCTTTTCTTACTCCCACGAGGATGAGCAGCTTCGCAACCAGCTGGAGCAGCAACTCGCCATGCTCAAGCGCCAAAACGTCATATCGACATGGCATGATCGGCGCATCACTGTAGGCGAGGACATTGATCACGCGATCTCCAACGAGCTGGAGTCGGCTGACATCATCCTGCTCCTCGTCAGTCCGGCTTTCATCGCATCAGACTACTGCTACGACATTGAGATGCAACGTGCCATGGCGCGCCACGCCGCCCGCGATGCTGTTGTCATACCCGTCATCCTTCGCCCATGCGACTGGCACGGATCGCCATTTGGTAAGCTCCTTGCCACTCCAACGGACGGTAAGCCTGTTACGCAGTGGGCGGATCGGGATCAGGCCTTTCTGGACGTGGCGCAGGCGATTCGCGCAGCCGCCAAGAAGCTGCGCTCTGACGACGGTGCCCGGCCGGACGTTGCTCCGGCGTTTGAGGTGAAGTCGATGTCTCGACAGGTTTCCATCACCGCCCCGCGCTCCAGCAACCTCCGCCTCGCGCAAGCTTTCACCGAGAGCGACAAAGATAGGTTCAAGGTTGAGACGTTCGATTTCATCGCACGTTTCTTCGAGGGGTCATTGCAGGAACTTCAGGCCCGCAATCCCGGCATTGAGGGCACATTCCGACGCATTGACGCCAATCGCTTCAGCGCAGTGATCTACCGAAATGGAAAATCAGTCGCCCGCTGTACGGTATTCATGGGTGGCGGGCATTTCGGCGGGGGAATTGCGTATTCAGCTACCGACACCGACGCGAGCAATTCATGGAACGAAAGCCTGAGCGTTGGGGCAGACGATCAAATGCTCTACCTGAAGGCGATGGGAATGAGCTTCCATGGCAACGCCGACGACAAGCTATCTCAGGAAGGGGCAGCCGAGCACTACTGGGCCATGCTCATAGCCCCCCTCCAGCAACGCTAGGAATCCCGGGCGATGATTGATCCCTCCGAATGCTTTGCTGGCCCTATTTTAGCCGCACATGGGCTGACGCTGGTTCTGCCGCGCAGCCAATATGAGCGCGCGTGCCTGATCGTGCCGAAAGAGGAAAAGCTGGTCTGCGTCTGTCTGGAGGAATTTAACAGTGTCGGGCGCTTTTTTGCGTTCGAGTGCGATGATAATGACAATTGGCAAGGCCTCCTCATTCCAGCCGTCCGCATTGAACTGGATGAGACTAGTCTGCATTCCTCAGATGGCTGGCGTGCGCCTAGGGGCTCAATGGCGCGAACGCAGGGCGAATTGACCCTTGCCGTTGAATTCAAAGGTCAATTTCATACCAGAAATGCTGGCGTTACCATACTCGACGGCTTGCCCCTGTGCTCACCCCATCAGACTGCATGCTTTCTGAAATGGCAGGTGGTGCTCGGGAACGGCGATGGCAAGCGGGTACTCTGGAAGGTGGACGTCACCCCAGCCGAGTCCTGAGACATTCTTAGGCGCGCACAAGATAAAGGCTGCGCCGGAAGGCGCAGCCTCATCCCCCATCGAGGGCCGGAAAGGTGACGGCCATCGACAGTGCGGTGAACGATTACCTCGCCGCGTAGGCCGGAATCCCAAGCTTGGCTGCGATTGCAGGATGCAGGTGTGGATCGGCGTGCAAAAAGGACCCCGTTAGCGGGGTGATCGGCGTCTAAAAGGGACCCCTCATTTCGATAGCTTACACAGCCGCGTGGAAGTTCATGCGGCGAGATCGGGATGTTGGTTTTGGAGACAGTGGTTCGTATCCGGCGTGAGTATGCCGGCGGGAAGGCGATCAAGGCGATCGCGCGTGATCTGCATGTGTCGCGGAAGGTAATCCGCAAGGCGATCCGGGCGCCGGAAGGCGCATTTGATTATCGGCGCAAGGTTCAGCCGCTGCCGCGGATCGGTCCGTTTCAGGATCGGCTGGATGTGCTGCTGGAAGAGAACGAGTTACGGGGCCGACGTGACCGGCTTCGGATGACCCGTATCCACGACCTTCTGGTGCGTGAGGGTTTCGAGGGCTCTTACGATGCCGTGCGCCGCTATGCGGCACGGTGGAAGATCGAGCGGCGCAGGGATGTCGGAGACGGGACGACTGCCTTTATTCCGATGCTGTTCCAGCCCGGCGAGGCCTACCAGTTCGACTGGAGCCACGAGGATGTCGAGATCGCCGGCAAGCCGATGCGGGTAAAGGTCGCGCACATGCGGCTGTGCGCATCGCGGGCTGTGTATGTCCGGGCCTATCCACGCGAGACCCAGGAGATGCTGTTCGACGCGCATGCGCGCGGCTTTGCCTTCTTCGGCGGCGTGCCCCGGCGCGGCATCTACGATAATATGAAGACGGCGGTGACGAGCGTGTTCACCGGCAAGGACCGGGTGTTCAACCGGCGGTTCCTGATCATGGCCAACCATTATATGGTCGAGCCCACGGCCTGCTCGCCGGCGGCGGGATGGGAGAAGGGTCAGGTCGAGAACCAGGTGCAGACGATCCGAGGGCGCTTCTTCCAGCCCCGTCTGCGGTTCGCCAGCCTCGAGGAGCTCAATGGCTGGCTGGAAGCTGAGTGCCGACGCTGGGCCGAACGGCAGGCCCATCCTGAGCAGGGCGACCAGACCGTGGCGCAGATGCTGGAGATCGAACGTCCTGCATTACAGTCGATGCTGGGGCCGTTCGACGGCTTCAACGAGAGCGAGCACGGCGTGTCGGGCACCTGCCTGATCAGCTACGATCGCAACCGTTACTCGGTCCTCTCGACAGTGGCGCGGCGCACTGTGCAGGTTCGGGCCTATGCCGACCGTATTGTCGTGCGATGCGGCGATGAGGTCGTCGCTGAGCATCCCCGCTTCTTCGGGCGGAACCGCACCATCTATGATCCCTGGCACTATCTGCCGGTGCTGGCCCGCAAGCCCGGCGCTTTACGCAACGGAGCACCCTTCCAGGACTGGGAACTGCCGCCGGCGCTCGCCCGATTGCGACGCAAGCTGGGTAACGGCGATGATGCCGATCGGCGGTTCGTGCGCGTGCTGGCGGCCGTGCTGACCGATGGCCTGGAACTCGTCGAAGCCGCCGTGCGGGAGGCACTGGCAACCGGCACGGCGAGCGACGACTTGATCCTCAATATCCTGGCACGGCGCCGCGAACCGCCGCGACCGCTGACGATCGTCACGTCGGAGGACAATGCCCTGCGGCATCCGCCGATCGCCGACTGTGCCCGTTACGACCAACTGAGGAACTTTCATGCAGCGGCATGACATGATCGACGCGATGCGCGGGCTCGGACTCAAAGGGATGGCCGGCGCGTTCGATGAGACCGTCACCACAGGGCTTCAGCGCCAGCGCACGACGATGGAGATACTGACCGATCTGCTGCGTGCGGAGGCAACGCACCGCCACGCCGCCTCGATCCGATACCGGATGGCGGCCGCCAAGCTGCCGGTGGTGAAGGACATTGATGCTTTCCACTTCGAGGGGACGCCGATCAACGAGGGGCTGGTCCGTTCGCTGCACGGCGGGGCGTTCCTCCCCGCACGGCGCAATGTCGTCCTGGTCGGTGGCACCGGCACCGGCAAGACCCATCTGGCCATCGCCATCACCGCCAATGTCGTCCGCGCTGGAGCGCGGGGGCGTTACTTCAACACCGTTGATCTGGTGACCCGCCTCGAAGAGGAAGCCCGGATCGGCAAAAGCGGCGCGCTTGCCGCCCAGCTCTCTCGCCTCGACCTCGTCGTGCTCGATGAGCTTGGCTATCTTCCCTTCGCCCGTTCAGGCGGGCAGTTGCTGTTCCATCTGGTCAGCAAACTTTACGAGCAAACCAGCGTCATCATCACGACCAACCTGGCGTTCGGAGAATGGCCGACGGTGTTCGGCGACCCCAAGATGACCACCGCTCTCCTCGATCGCGTCACCCATCATTGCGACATCATCGAGACCGGCAATGACAGCTGGCGCTTCAAGAACCGAAACTGATCCCTGCCGCACGCAGGATTAAGGTGCCTTGCGCTGCGCGCGCCTCCGGTCGGGCTCCGCCCTCCCTACGCCGCGCGCAGCGCAAGGCGCGTTCCTCGACCGTCCTGCCATCGTTGAGAGGGGGTCCCTTTTGCGCGCCGATCGGGGGTCCCTTTTGGACGCCGATTGACATCCAGACCCACGCCGCGCGGGGCTGCTGGCCTTCGATCATCTGCCGGACGTAGCCAATTTGCTGGTCGATCCGGCGAACCAGCTTCTGCCGACGCTGGACGGTCGGGCTGAGCTTTTCCGGTCGAGTGGTAGCGACGAACTTGAGTTCCATGGGGCATATCTCCATTGTTGATATGCCCCGGCTCCCGTCAGCCGGACTGAAGGTCCACGGGCTATCTCGACCTACGACAGAAAGACGTCATCAGCCCCCACTTGCGCCTTGTCGGGCGTTGCGCTGAAGTGCAGAAAATCGCTAAGTGTCAATGCGATTTGAATGCGAGGACATGTAATGGCAGCAGAGGCAACTTACATTGAGAAAGCGGACGTTTCGATCCGCGAAACGCTTCTGCGCTTTGAATGCCAGCCAATTCTTTTCGTTGGGAGCGGTTTGGCGCAGCGATATTTCGGCGCCCCCACTTGGCACGCATTGCTCAAAGCGATGTTCGAGAAGTTGCCGGATGGAGCGGATGGCTACGAGTATAATCGCCAGAAGCACAGCGATGATCCGGTGGCGATCGGCACCGTCCTGTCAGACCTCGTTTTTGAATGGGCATGGAAGGAGGGGAAAGGTAACTTCCCGACCGAGATGTTCCAAAGCGGGGTCCGCAAAGACACCTTCTTAAAGTACCTCGTGTGCAAGCACTTGGAAGAGATGCTGGCCAACGCAGCACCGTTGCAATCCCCTCTCAAGGAAGAGGTCGCAGCCCTCTCGGAGATTAAGCCTCATGCAGTCATCACGACCAACTACGATCCGTTCCTCGAGCAAGTTCTCGAAGGCTATGAACCCATCACCGGCCAGACGATTATTCGTTACAACACCAACAGCTTCGGTGAAATCTTCCATATTCATGGTGACGTATCCGATCCAAGCTCGCTGGTGCTGACCTCACCTGACTATGCGGATTGGGCGGAGAAGAAAAAATACGTTTCGGCTAAACTGCTGACGTATTTCGCCGAGCATCCCGTGTTTATCCTTGGATACGGTCTGGGCGATCATAACGTGAAAGCGATACTGCGCGACATCGGTGAGCTAGTCGCGGACGAAAACGGCCTGATTGAGAACGTTTATCAGGTCATCTGGCATCCAGAGCCGGTTGGGCCTAAGCCGCCCGAGCAAGCCGTCTTCGCCGTCGATGGACAAGAATATCGGACTCAGGCGATCCACACGAACGACCTATTGTGGGTATTCAAAGCGCTCCGCAGCCAGTCCGCTCTAACGTCGATTAATCCGAAGCTAGTTCGTGCGCTCGCTGCGCGGACCATGAGGCTAATCCGTCACGATATTCCGTCTGGCAGCGTCGCGGTGGATTATGATGTTCTAGAACGAGTAGCAGGCGACGGGAATGAACTGCCGAAGCTTCTCGGCATCACGCCCGTCGAGAACGCAAACCAGTCACACCCCTTCACGCTGACCCAAGTGGCAAAGCGGTTGAAACTGCCGAACTGGCAAGCTGCCAATAAGATAATCAACGAAATCAAGGATGCTACAGGGACTGACCTTCGCTCCACTGACAACCGCTACCACTGTAAGATCAAGACGGGGACGAAGGACACCAGCATGACACGCAAGTGGTCCCACGAGGCTGTCGCACTTCTGGAGCGTCACTTGAAGGGCGAAGCGTTAGACCTCAACCTCTGACCGCTGTGCGATTCATGCCGGCCGTAGCTTTTCAGCTTCGCCGTCATTGAAATGCAGCAGGAGATCAAAATGCTCCTGCTGATCCGGCCATGTCCCATGCTTCCATGATCACGTCGTGGCGATTTCCGTCACGCCTGATCCTCAGCCCGAACTTTGCTGACGTGATCAGCTCTCAATTTGCTGCTCATTGCACCACGGAAAGCGAAAGATCGCCTTGATCATCGGCTTTGCTAACGGGCGGATGCCCCCAAAGCGCCGTAACCACCTCATCTCCCAGAAACTCACCAATTTGACCGACAGGCCGCGCCTTTCCGATAACCGAGGCAACGCGGACGGTCCAATGGATACGCTTAGGATCGAGGATTAGAGAAAGTTGCTCAATGACTTGTTTGAGATCATGCGTCCGCCGGTCGCAACCGATGATAGCCTGTAGAAGTTCGGCCTTGCCCCCAAAGCCCTCGGCTTGCTCCTGGATCTTCATCTGAGCAGATGGCCAATCGTGATTCATCGTGGCGAGAACCTCATCAGTCAAAAAGAGATTTTCGCTTTCGTAGCAATTGAGCTGAATGAAGCCGATGTGCTCTTGTGGGGTCTCAGCATTTTCCTTTGGCTTGCCCTTGTCGCCGTCAACCAAGGCGAATCCGGATTTCGGACCTCCTTGCTCCCGCAATGCATTGAGTACGCGTTCTAGTGCGCGCTGGTGGTTTAGGATTTTCTGTCCGCCTGACGGCAATACAGAGAAACTGACAACGTGATGCCGGGGTACTTGGCTCCAAATGCGGTAGTCGTCATCCCCCTCAACGAGCAGCAAGGGAACTCCAAAGAGTGGCCCCATCAAGGCGTGACCGCCTAAGCATGATGCCAATTCTTTAAGTACATCGTTGAATGGAAGCGCGGTAAAGTGGACCCCGACTCTGTCGAGATAAAGCACGCTGGCATCGCTCCCGCCGAACTGACCTAAAGCAGCGAGAAGTGAAGGGCTATGAGTCGCTACAATCGTTTGAAACTTATACCGATTTGCAGCCTCCGTTAGAAAGTCCGCAAATCTTACAAGAAGGTCTGGATGAACGTGGGCATCGGGTTCATCGATCAGCATCAGTCGCTGCTGCGTTCCTTCGATTTCCCACATGCTGGCCACGGTCAAAATATCGAGGCCGAGAAGAAGAAGCTGTGCCTCTCCGCTGCTTAACTGATCGACCTGCGTGATAGTTTGATCTTTGCCGGCGCGTTTCAGCTCATACGGAGGAGTGGCGGATGGTTTCAGAGTGAGTTCAAAATCTGGGAGGAGCCTTCCGATGGCCTTGTGCAACTCAGGTGGAGCACACGGTGCTGGGCCTTCGCCTGAGAAACCACCGCGCGACATAAGGTAAGCTTGAATACGGCCAACGATCTGGCGACGGTAATTCTCGTGAAAGTTCCGCTGACTTTCATTCCGCCTTGATTGTGCAGACACCTGCTGTTGGATGAAGTTCGCGTTGTAGTCGAACTCTCCGGTGCGCTCCGGAATGATATAATGAGTGCTGTCCGGCGCGCTGTCTCGCCAAGCTCGAAGCAGCCGACTCTTTCCTGAGCCATTTTTTCCGAAAACAGCCACTAGGCTGGTTAGGCTATTCAAGCGCCATTCCCCGCCGCCTAAGTCACCGGGGCGCGGAATCACTACATCTTTGATCTGAGGAATTGCCATGGCCTCTGCATAAAGGGGGAATCGCAATCCACCTAGTGCCGTACAGTCACTTCCTGCTCCCCAGCCACCCCAACGCCGATCCGCCTTCCTCGCTGGCCTTGGCAACGCGCTTGGTCTTGGGCTTGGTCAGTTCCTCGACCATGCCGACGTTCGTCGTGTGGCCGTAGTACTGCTCCAGCATCGCCACTGACGTTCCCATGTTCTGGGCCAAGGCGTAGTGGTTCACGCCCGCCTCGATCCGTGTGGTGGCGTAGGTATGGCGGAGGGAATAGATCGTCCGCCGCTGGCCGAAGGTGTCGAACGTGAGGCCCGCGTGTTCGATGAATGCCGCGAACGACTTCTTGAAGGACTCGATGGCGTTGCCGTGCTTGTCGCAAAACACGAAGCTGTCGGGTGGAACGTCGTCCTTCTCGAAGATGTCGGACGTTTCGTCCTTGAGGTCCTTCCGGCGCATTTCGAGGATTCGATAGAGCGCCTGCCGAACCAGAGGACCGGAAGCGACCACCTCGCGTATGCCGGTCTTGCCCTTCACGGTGAGCGCGACGTTCGGGACGTTGGGGTCTTTGCTGTTGTTGATGGGGCGGATGTCACGCCATCGCAGGTTCCGTGCCTCGCCAACGCGAATCCCGGTTTCGGCAAGGACCAGGACGTAATGCAACATCAACCTGCGATCCCGCTGGACCGAACCGGGACTTTCCTTGAGGTAGTCCGGCACCGCCCGCAGTAGCTGGTTCCATTCCTCGCGGTTGAAATGCGGCCTGCGCTTCTGGTCGCCGTTGATCTTGGGGAATTTGGGCATTGCCGCAAGGTGCCCTTCCTCGACGCACCAGTTGAAGAAGTGCTTGAGGTCCGAGAACATCCGTTTGACGGAGTTGGGCGATAGCGCGCCCTTCTTGGTCTTGCTGGCCTGATCGTCCACCAGCTTGGAAAGCGTGGCCGTGGTCAGCTCCTCGAACGTTTTGCGGTCGAGGAACGGCTTGACCCGCTTCATCAGCAGAATCTTGTAGTGGATCGACAGCCGGTCCTTCTGGGGTTCCAGCCGCTTCACGTAGGCATCGATCACCGGCCCCATCCGCTTGCCGACAGGAGCCTCGCCGGTCAGCGATTTGACCAGAAGCTGGTTGTAGAGGTCATCGGCGAACTTGAACGCCTTGTGCTCATCTCCGGTGCCGGTGCTGCGGTTGACGTAGCCCTTGCCGCCCGGAACCTTCACCCGGCACATCCATGTCGGCTTTTTGAAGTCCGAGCGCTGGTAGAGGTAGATCACGCCGTCACGGAACGTCTTGCTCTGCGTGACCGTGGCCTTGGAGGATTCGCGAGGTTTCGCCACCTCTGCATCTGACGCGGAATCTTTGAGACCCATCTTCCCCGAAATCCGAACACGGCCCGGAATATCCGAACACGATCCGAAGATGCTATTTTTTCGGATTTTTGGGAACAGGGTTTCTGATAAACCCTTGGTTTTCCGAGGAAAACTGGAGCGGGCGAAGGGATTCGAACCCTCGACCCCAACCTTGGCAAGGTTGTGCTCTACCCCTGAGCTACGCCCGCTCGTGCGTTTCGGACCGGAGGAAAAATCCCCTTCCGGCCGGGGTGAGGCGCGCCGTTAGCATCGACTCGGGAGAGCCGCAACACCAAAAATGCACTTTCTCGCCGCGCGCCCGCCGATGGCCTGTGGAAAGGGGACAAACCCCTTGCCGAACGGCGCCGCATTCCCACATGGTGGTCGGACGTATCGCATTGTTCGCGCGCATCGGAGATCGACATTGGCAAGCCTTGGCCTGAACCTGGAAGAACAGAAGGCGGTGGACCGGTTCCGCAAGGACGTGGTCGAACCGTCGATGACCAAGCTGGTCATCCTCGATTTCTGGGCGGAATGGTGCGGCCCGTGCAAGCAGCTGACGCCGGTGCTGGAAAAGGTCGCCGCCGAATACGCGGACAAGGGCGTGGTGCTCGCCAAGGTCAACGTGGACGAGGAACAGTTCATCGCCGCGCAGTTCCAGGTGCGCTCGATCCCCACCGTCTATGCCATGTTCCAGGGCCAGCCCGTGGCCGACCTGACCGGCGCGCGCACCGAATCGCAGCTCAAGCAGTACCTCGACCAGATTCTCGCCAAGGTGCCGGTGCAGGCCGGTGACGAGCCGGCGCAGGACATCACCCCGCTGCTCGACATGGGCGAAGAAGTGCTGGCCGGCGGTGACGGCGATCGCGCGGCGGACATCTTCGCCCAGATCATCGAGATCGCGCCCGACAGCGCGCCCGCGCACGCGGGGCTGATCCGCGCGCTGCTGCTGGCCGGCCGCAAGGAGGAAGCCGCCGAGGTGCTGGCCGCGCTCGATCCCGGGCTGGCGGACGATCCGGCGCTGGCGCAGGCCCGCTCGGCGCTGGCGCTGGCGGAGGACGCGCCCGAGGCCGGCGAGCTGGCCGGGCTGCGCGCCGCGGCGGAGGCCGATCCGGCGGACATGGCCGCGCAGCTCGCCTATGCCAACGCGCTCTATGCCGGTGGCGATCGCGATGCTGCCGCCGCGACGCTGCTGCGCATGATCGCCGCCGATCGTGAGTGGAGCGAAGGCGCGGCGCGTGCCCGCCTGCTCCAGATCTTCGAGGCGATCGGGCTGGAAGACCCGTGGGTCGCGGCGACGCGGCGCAAGCTGTCGACCGTGCTGTTCGGCTGACCATGGGCGGAACGATCGACACCACGCGGCTTTCGATCTTCCCGCTCCCCGGCGCCACGCTGTTTCCGGGGCTGCAGCTGCCGTTGCACATCTTCGAGCCGCGCTATCGCGCGCTGGTCTCCGATGCGCTGGCGCGCGACCGGCGCATCGCGATGATCCAGCCGCAGGCCCCGGCCGAAGGCGCGCCGCTGTTCAGCGTGGGCTGCGTCGGCAAGATCGGCGAGGTCGAAGCGCTGGAGGACGGACGCTACAACATCGTGCTGCAGGGTCTTTCGCGCTTCCGCGTGCTGCGCGAACTGGATGTGACCACGCCGTTCCGGCAGGTCGAGGCCGAACTGATCGAGGACGATCCCGATGCGGTGCTGAGCGCGGTGGAGCGCGCCTCGTTCGAGCGCGAGGCGCGTATCTTCGCCGATGCGCAGGGCTATGCCGTGGACTGGGAATCGGTGACGCGGCTGGACGACATGGCGCTGATCAACGGCGTGTCGCAGATCGTGCCGTTCGATATCGCCGCCAAGCAGGCGCTGCTGGAAGCGCCTGATCTCGCCACGCGCTGCGAACTGCTGGTGCAGTTGCTGCAATTCTTTGGCCGGCGCGACAGCGACGACAACCAGGTGACGCTGCAGTAAACGCGCTCAGAACTGCGCCTTGATCCCGTCGATCACGTATTGCGCGGCCAGCGCCGCGAGCAGCACGCCCAGCAGGCGCGTAACCACCGCTTCGGCCTGCTGGCCCACCAACCGCATCAGCGGGCCGGCGGCCAGCAGCGCGGCGAGGATCAGCACCATCACGCAGGCCAGCGCGCCCAGCACGACCATGGTCTGTTCGTTGCCTTGCGCGCGGCTGGTCAGCAGCATGACCGTGGCGATCGAGCCCGGCCCGGCGATCATCGGCATGGCCATGGGGAACACGGACACGTCGTCCACCTCGGTATGGCGGACCTTTTCCGCGCGCTGTTCGCGCCGTTCGGTGCGCTTTTCGAACACCATGTCGAGCGCGATCACGAACAGCATGATGCCGCCGGCGATGCGGAAGCTGGCCAGCTCGATGTGCAGGCCCGACAGCAGCTTTTCCCCGAACAGCGCGAAGACCAGCAGGATGCCCGTGGCGATCAGCGTGGCGCGGATCGCCATGTTGCGCGCCTGCGCGGGGCTGGCCCCGGCGGTAAGCCCGGCATAGATCGGCGCGCAGCCGGGCGGATCGATCACCACGAACAGCGTGACGAAGGCGGAGACGAACAGTTCCCACATCGCGCGCTTATCCTTGTCCCGGAGCGGTGGCGGGTGTCGTGGTGGGTGTCGTGGCAGGGGCCGCGGGAGCGGCTGCGGTTTCGTGCAGCACCTGGGCCATGTTGCCGTCCTTCCACATCCACACCGTGAATTCGCGCGCGCCATCGGGCAGCACGGTGCTGCGCCAGGCCAGCGTGCCATCGTCGGACTGGCCGTCCTTGCTGTCCGATCCGGCGGGGGCGGCCAGCGGCGGGACCGGCCCGGCGAGCGGGCGCTGGGCGGGCAGGTCCTTCGTCGCGGGCCGGTCGGCCGCACCAGGTGGCAGTGGCCCCCCTGGCGCCACGAAATGCGTCCGGCGCGCGGGGCAATCGGCGACCTTGCCCTCGATCCAGTCGGGCGCGGCGAGCGGCCGGGCCAGCGACTCGCCCTGATCGAGCACCCACTTCAACGCGCCCTTCTTCTTCTGCCGCTGCCAGACCGTGCTGAACCAGCCGGCGTCCGTGCCGCCGGTCCAGCCGCCATAGGTCACGCCGAAGCTGCCGTCGCAACTGGCGTAGGCGCGGTGCGTTTCCCACTGCACCGCCTGCGCCGGGTCCTTGCGACCCTTGAGCCAGTCCTTCGCCACCACGCGCCGGGGCGTGAACATTTCCGCATCGTCGGCGGCGGTATCGCGAAACGCGGTCCACTGGCCCTTTTCGCGCGCCAGCCGGGCAAAGGCGATTTCGGCGGCGATCAGCGCGCTGGGGTTCCCCGCCGGCGTCAGCCCGCCGCCCGGCATGCTACCACGCCCCGGGCGCTGGGCAAGCGCCGGCGTGGACAGCAGCGAGAACGACAGGGCAAGGGCCAGGGCGGCACGAACGGGACGCGACATGCCCTTGAACCTAAAGCAAAGCCGCGCCCGGTCAAACCCGTGGTGGAGAAATCAGATCGTGCCGTCCGCCAGCGGAATGCCGGCGTTGCGATAGGCGGCGACCAGCGCGTTGCGCAGCAGCACCGCGATCGTCATCGGGCCGACGCCGCCCGGAACCGGGGTGATCGCGCCGGCCACGGCGGCCGCGCCGGCATAGTCCACGTCGCCCACCAGCCGGGTCTTGCCCTCGGCTCCGGCCACGCGGTTGATGCCCACGTCGATCACGGTCGCGCCGGGCTTGATCCATTCGCCCTTGACCATTTCCGGGCGGCCGACGGCGGCGACGACGATGTCCGCCCGCTTCACCACGTCCGGCAGGTTGCGCGTGCGGCTGTGCGCGACGGTGACGGTGCAGCTTTCGGCGATCAGCAGTTGCGCCATCGGCTTGCCGACGATGTTCGAACGGCCGATGACCACGGCGTCCAGCCCGGAAAGATCGCCGAGCCGGTCCTTGAGCAGCATCAGGCAGCCCAGCGGGGTGCAGGGCACGAAGCCCGGCTGCCCCACCGCGAGGCGCCCGGCGTTGGTGACGTGGAAGCCGTCCACGTCCTTGTCCGGGTTGATCGTGGCGATCACCTTCTGCTCGTCGATATGGCCGGGCAGGGGAAGCTGGACGAGAATGCCGTCGACGGCGGGATCGGCGTTGAGCCGTTCCACCACCGCCAGCAGGTCCGCCTCGGCGGTATCGGCGGGCAGCTTGTGCTCGAAGCTCGCCATGCCGGCCTCGAGCGTCGATTTGCCCTTGGAGCGGACATAGACCTGGCTCGCCGGGTCTTCGCCCACCAGCACCACGGCAAGGCCCGCCTTGCGGCCGGCCTGTTGCTCGAACGCGGCGGCCAGCTTGCCCACTTCGCCGCGCAGGTTCGCGGCAAAGGCCTTTCCGTCGATCACGGCAGCAGTCATCTCTGCAATTCCTTCAAGCCATTCCGTCTGGTGGCGGGAGGTCAATATCCCGATGCGGCAAGGCCGCTCAGCAGGATCATCAGCAGGTTGAGGCCGATGATCAGCGCCATCGGCGACAGGTCGATCGATCCGGTTTCGGGCATGATCCGGCGGATGGGGTTGAGCAGCGGATCGAGAATAGCGTTCAGCGCCCGCCAGATCGCGGCAACGCCATTGTTGTGCATGTTGACGACGTTGAACGAAATCAACAGGCCCAGCACGAACTGTACGATCACCACCACGGTGATGATCTGCACGAGGTAGCTGATCATGGCGACGAGCGTGTACAGGAACATGGGCGCTTTCTTCTTCCGACGGTCGATACGGCTGTTAGCCGAGAGACGGGCGGAAAGGCAACCGGAGCCTGTGGCGGATCCCTACGGAGTCAGCGTGGTGCTCTCGATATGCCAGCGCAGCTGCTCTTCTGTCGCGCCCGGCACGTCGTTCACGCGGCGCAGCACGACATCGCCTTTCAGCACTCGCGTGCCGTCGGTCACGGTGACAGGGGCGGTGTAGTAGAGAGAGCCTGCCGCGCCCTCGCTTTCGCCTTTGCCCACGGTCACGCGCGGGTCGAGCAGGGTGCTCCACTTCGCGGCGAAGGCGCGTTCGTCCAAGCCGCTGCGGGCACCCTTGTCGCCCCAATAGGCGCGGACGGTCTCCCAGTCGCGCATTTCCACGGCCTTGCCCCAGGCCGTCATCACCTCGGCGGGATCACGCGAGGCCGATGGTACGCCGCGTTCGGTGATCTCGGCGGTGGGGGTCGGCGAGGGGGCCGGCACCGCTTCCGATGCCAGCTCGGCGATGGCATCGCTGTCCGTGTCGCTCGGTTCGGGCGCGGGCGGCGTGCCACCACAGGCGGCCAGCAGCAGGGCGAGCGAGGGGACTATGCGAGAGCGCACCATGGAAAAGGGACGCACGACCGCCGGTTCCGTTCCCGGCTTTCGCCCGGTCACGCCCGGATCAGCGTGCCGGCGCCGCGCGAGGTGAAGATTTCCAGCAGCATCGCGTGCGGCACGCGCCCGTCGAGCACGACCACCGCCTCGCATCCGGCCTCCACCGCGTGGACGCAGGTTTCCAGCTTGGGGATCATGCCGCCGCTGATCGTGCCGTCCTGCGCCAGTTCCGCGATGTCGGCGGGCGTCAGGTCGGTCAGCAGGTTCTTCTGCTTGTCCAGCACGCCGGGCACGTCGGTCAGCAGGAACAGGCGCGATGCGCCCAGCGCCGCGGCGATGCAGCCGGCCATGGTGTCGGCGTTGATGTTGTAGGTCGCGCCGTCCTCGCCCACGCCGATGGGCGCGATCACCGGGATCATGCCGGCGGCGCAGATGGTGTCGATCACCGTGGTGTCGATCCGGTCCGGCTCGCCCACGAAGCCCAGGTCGACCACCAGCGGCTCGCCGTCGTCCTCGATCGCCTTGGGCGCCTTGGACTGGACCTTGCGGGCCACGACCATGCCGCCATCCTTGCCCGAAATGCCGATGGCCTTGCCGCCCGCGCGGGCGATCCAGCCGACCAGTTCCTTGTTGATCGCGCCGGCCAGGACCATTTCGGCCACTTCGGCGGTCTGCTTGTCGGTGACGCGCAGGCCGTTGACGAACTGCGATTCGATGCCCAGCGCCTTCAGCATCCGGCCGATCTGCGGCCCGCCTCCGTGGACCACCACGGGATTGATGCCCACCGCCTTCAGCAGCACGATGTCCTCGGCGAAATCGTGGGCCAGTTCGGGATCGCCCATGGCGTGCCCGCCGTACTTCACCACGAAGGTCTTGCCGGCATAGCGCTGGAGATAGGGCAGCGCCTCGGTCAGCGTTTCCGCCTTGGCGAGCATCGCAGCGCGATAGGAATCGGAGATTTCGTGGTTCGTGGCCATAATGGCCGCGCCCTTACGCCCCTTGGCGCGAAATTAAAGCGTTTTCGTGCGCGCGGGTCAGCGCGGCGCGTCCAGCCAGCGCCCCAGCCGTACGAACAGCCAGATGCCCGGCGGCACCATGATCGTCGACAGCACCAGCTTGGAGATGATCTGCCCTTCCATGATCGCGCCGATCGGCAGGTCCTGCCCGTAGAACGAGATCGTGATGAACAGCACCGTATCGACGATCTGCGACAGCATGCTGGCGATCCACGCGCGCAGCATCAGCAGCCGCCCCTGACCGCCGGCAATGCGCGAGAACAGATAGACGTTGAGCGTCTGCGAGGTGCCGTAGGAAATCAGCCCGGCGAACTGCATCCGCGCGCCCTGCCCTAGCAGGCGGGCGAAGGCCTCCTGATCCGACCAGAACGGCGCGGGCGGCACCACATGGATGACCAGCGAAAGCAGCACCATCGACACGATCAACGGCACGAAGCCGAAGCGCACCAGCCGGTTCGCCATGTCCTGCCCGAACAGCTCGGCCACGGCGCTGGCCAGGATCACCAGCAGCAGGAACGCGAAGATCCCGGATTCGACCGCCAGATCGCCCAGCAGCGGCCAGTGGCCCAGCGAGGCGAGCTTGGTGCCCAGCACGCCCGCCAGCACGGCCAGCCCGCCATAGAGCAGCGCGAACGCGAACAGGGAGCGGGGGATCGAAGAGGGGATCGGGGGATGTGACGCCGGTGCGGCCCGGTGCGGGGCGGTTTCTTGCATGGACGGGCGATAGCGGGATTTTGACCGGCCGCCAAATCCCGTTTAGGAGCGGGAGAAACCAGTTCGTCTTTCCCTCCTTCATCGTCCGGAGCCGATAGCCCCCGATGCGCGTTGTCTTGAGCCTCGTCGGGATGGGGATCATCCTGCTGGTCGCCTTCCTGCTTTCCACCAACCGCCGCGCGATCCGCCCGCGCGTGGTGGGCGCAGCCTTCGCCCTGCAGGCCGGTTTCGCCGCGCTGGTGCTCTATCTGCCGTGGGGCAACGCCGCGCTGCAGGCCGCCGCGCACGGCGTGGAGCGCCTGCTCGGCTTTGCCAAGGCGGGCGTGACGTTCCTGTTCGGCCCGCTCGCCAAGCCCGAGATCGGCGGCACCAGCTTCGCCATTTCGGCGCTGCCGGTGATCATCTTCTTCGCCGCGCTGATCTCGATCCTCTACTACCTTGGCGTGATGCAGCTGGTGATCCGCTGGATCGGTGGCGGGCTGGAAAAGATCACGGGCATCAGCAAGGTCGAATCACTATGCGCCGCGTCCAACATCTTCGTCGGGCAAAGCGAGGCGCCGCTGGTGATCCGCCCCTATCTCGCCGCGCTCAATCCGTCGCAGCTGTTCTGCGTGATGACCGTGGGCATGGCCGGCGTGGCGGGCACGATCCTGGCCGCCTATGCCAGCATGGGTATCCGCATCGACTATCTGGTCGCCGCCGCCTTCATGTCGGCGCCCGGCGGCATCCTCATGGCCAAGACGATGATGCCCGACGAGCCGCCGACGCCAGCCGACGTCGCGGCCGATCCGCTGCCCAACCCGCACGATCCGCCCACGCTGGTGCCGCCCGCCGGCATGGCCGCGGCCGCGCTGAACCGCGATGACGTGACCAGCCAGCCCGGCGTCGCCGCCAGCGGCGAACCGGTGGCGGAAGAACACGAGGAACGCCCCGCCAACCTCATCATGGCGGCCAGCCAGGGCGCGCAGACCGGGGTCAAGCTGGCCGTGGCGGTGGGCGCGATGGTGCTGGCCTTCGTTGCGCTGGTGGCGCTCGCCAACGGCATCCTCGGCTGGCTGGGCGGGCTGGCTGGCTATCCCGACCTCTCGTTCCAGCAGATCCTCGGCACGATCTTCGCGCCGATGTTCTACCTGCTTGGCTCTCCCACCTGGGCGGAAGCGATGCAGGCGGGCGGCCTGTTCGGCACCAAGATCGTGCTCAACGAATTCGTCGCCTTCATCGAACTGGGGCAGGACACCGGCTTGTCCAAGGTCAGCGTCGCGCTGGTCACGTTCGCGCTGTGCGGCTTCGCCAATTTCAGCTCGATCGCGATCCAGATGGCGGTGACCGGCGGCCTTGCCCCCAACCAGCGCCCGATGATCGCCAAACTCGGCATCCGCGCGCTGCTGGCCGGCGCGCTGAGCAACCTGATGAGCGCAGCGCTGGCGGGATTGTTCCTGTCGTTGTGAGGTTTCGCGCGGGGGCCTGGGATGCCCCCGGTGGTTTGAGATGAGGCCCGAGATGCCAGCGTGCGCTGGCATGACGCTTTCGATCTCATTCGCGTCGTCCCGGCGAAGGCCGGGACCTCGGGCGGCTACAGAAGGGCCGCGAAAAGATCGGCCCATGCCGGGTTGGCTGTCTCGATGAGATCGATCTTCCAGTCCCGCTTCCACGCCTTGAGCGCCTTTTCGCGCCGGATCGCTTCCTCGATCGTCGCGTGTTCCTCGGCCAGCACGAGGCGCTGAAGGTTGTAACGGCGGCAGAAGGATGACCCGCGCCCCTCGCGGTGCTGGACGATGCGGGTCGCCAGATCGGCGGTGACGCCGATGTAGAGCACCCCGCGCGGCTTGTTGGTCATGATGTAGGTCCAGCCGCCCTTGCGCATGAGTCGAGGGTACAGAGGACGGCCCGGGATGCCAGCGTGCGCTGGCATGACGTTTCTATTTTATCCTCGTCGTCCCAGCGAAGGCCGGGACCTCGGGCGGCTACGCGCCCTGCAGTTCGTGCAGCAGATCCACCGCCTTGGCCAGCTCGCCGTCGAGGTAGCCGAGCAGCTTGTGCCAGTCGTGTGCGCCGGCCAGTTCGCCGGGGCCGTCGCTGACGCCGCGCAGGCCGATCAGCGGCACGTCGAAGGTGCGCGCGGCGCGGGCGACGGCGTAGGTTTCCATGTCGACCATGTCGGCCGAGACGCGGTCCCAGTGGTCGCCGCTGACCACGTCGCCCCCGCTAGACAGCGTGGCGACAGGCAGGTCCAGCGGGGTTTCCAGTGGAAGCTCTTTCGGCTCGTCGAGATAGGGCACCACGCCGGGCTCGATGCCGAGCGGCGAGGCATCCATGTCGCGCCACGAGACGCTGGCGATCTGGTGGACAGAGCCCAGCGCGCAGCGGCGCGATCCGGCCGAGCCGAGGCAGACGATCAGGTCCGGCAACTGCCCCGCCGCTTCCAGCCGGGCCAGCGCCACGCCGGTGTGCAGCGCGGCCTCGACCGGGCCGATGCCGGTGATCAGCGGCGTGAACCGGGCGCGCAAGTGCGGGCCGTATTCCGGTTCCGCCGCCATCACGAACAGCACGCGCCGGGAGCCGACCGTGGTAAGCTCAACCATTCGCCTGTGCCTTCAGTTCGTAGAGCAGGTCCAGCGCCTCGCGCGGGGACAGCGCGTCGATGTCCAGCCCGTTGAGCCGGGCGCGCAAGGCATCGACCTTTTCCTCCACCGCCTCGATCGCGGCGGCGAACAGCGGCAGGTCGCCCAGCCCGGCGGCGAGGCCCCCGGTGGAGGCGCGGCCTTTCTCCAGCTTGTCGAGCACCGCCTTGGCGCGCTTGACCACCGGCGCGGGCACGCCGGCCAGCCGGGCGACGGCGAGGCCATAGCTCTTGTCCGCCGGCCCGTCGGCCAGTTCGTGCAGCAGCACCAAGTCGCCTTTCCATTCGCGCGCGCGGACATGGTGGAGCGACAGTGCATCGCAGCTTTCGGCCAGCCGCGCGAGTTCGTGGTAATGCGTGGCGAACAGGCAGCGGCAGCGGTTCACTTCATGCACCGCCTCCACCACCGCCCAGGCGAGTGCCAGGCCGTCGTAAGTCGAGGTGCCGCGCCCCACTTCGTCGAGGATGACGAAGCTGCGCTCGCTGGCCTGCGCGAGAATGGCGGCGGTCTCGACCATCTCGACCATGAAGGTCGATCGTCCGCGCGCAAGGTTGTCCGACGCGCCGACGCGGCTGAACAGCCGGTCGACCATGCCGATCGTCGCGGCCTCGGCGGGCACGAACCCGCCCGCCTGCGCCAGCAGCAC
>NZ_BBXA01000026.1 GCF_001014975.1 Novosphingobium sp. MD-1
CATCGTGCAGCCAGCTGACCAGTTCCAGCCGCGCGCGGATTGCCGGCGCATCGGTCAGCGGCGCGGACAGGTCTTCGGCCAGCAGGCGCGCGCCCGCGCCGGTCACGCAGCGGTCGATCGCCTCGAACAGGCTGCCCTTGCGCGTGCCGCCGGTGGACACGAGGATTTCCAGGCTGGCGCGCGTCGCCTCGTCCATCGCCATGTGCCCGCCCGCCGTGCGCGCCACGGGGGGCAGCAGCAGCGGCAGGCGGCCGCGCCCGACGTGGTCGAGGTAATCGACCAGCCCGTTCGCCGCCGCCAGCATCGGCCGGGTGAACGCGCCGAAGCCATCGAGCGTGGACACGCCGTGCAGCTCCTTGAGCCGCGCTTCGCCCGCGTTGCTGTCGAACCCGCGCCCCGGCCGCCGCACCGCGTCGAACGGGGCATCGGCCCAGTCCTCGCTGGCGACGATCTCGCTCGCGCCCAGCCGGGCCAGCGCCGCGCCCATCGCCGCCGGTTCGCATTCCTCCAGCTCCATGCGGCCGGTGGAAATGTCGCAGGCGGCAATGCCGATCAGCCCGCGCACCTCGCACACCGCGGCCAGCACGTTGGCGCGGCGCGGTTCCAGCAGCGCTTCCTCGGTCAGGGTGCCGGCGGTGACGAAGCGGACGATATCGCGCGCGACCAGCGCCTTCGATCCGCCGCGCTTCTTCGCTTCCTCGGGCGTTTCCACCTGCTCGGCGATGGCGACACGGCAGCCGGCCTTTATCAGCCGGGCGAGGTACGATTCGGCCGAGTGCACGGGCACCCCGCACATCGGGATCGGCGCGCCGCCGTGTTCGCCCCGGCTGGTCAGCGCGATGTCCAGCACCTGCGCGGCGATTTTCGCGTCGTCGAAAAAAAGCTCGAAGAAATCGCCCATCCGGTAGAACAGCAGGCAGTCTCCCGCCTGCTGTCTGAGCGCTAGATATTGCGCCATCATCGGAGTTGGGGCATTTGGCGTCACGGCGCGAGTGGCTAGACGAAGCGCGGGGTTTTCACAAACCATCGAAGCCGGATATCGACAGGGGCTCATGCAAAGCCAGCAAAGAGGCCGTCCCAAGGCCTGGTCGTTCGATTGGCATGCCGCGGCGCTCCCGTGGCTCTCCGCGCCGGGCATCGTGCTCACGGTCCTGTTGGTGTGCCTGCCGTTCGCGCTGGTGGAAGTGCCGCCGCTGATCGACGTGCCGGGCCACATGGGCGCAGCCGCGATCGAGGCCGCCGGCCCCGGCAATCCGCTGGAACGCTACTTCACCTGGAAATGGGTGTTCACGCTGAACATCGGCGGCGGTGTGCTGATGAAGCTGCTGGGCGCGCAGTTCGGCATTCTGGCCGCCGGGTGGTGGAGCACGGTGCTGGCGACCGGCCTGTTCGCCGGCGGCGGCCTTGCCACGGCGCGTGTGCTCAATCCGCGCGGTGGCCATGCCACCGCCTGGGCGCTGATGTTCGTGTTCAGCTTTCCGCTGCTGACAGGTTTCCTCAACTACATCCTTGCCACCGGTCTTTCGCTGTCGGCTTTCGCCGCCTCGGTCTGGCTCGAAAACCAGCCGAAGAAGCGCGCCGCGATGCTGATCGTGGCGCAGCCGGTCGCCATGCTGTGCCATGCCATCGGCGGCGTGCTGCTGGCGCTGCTGGTCGGCGGCGCGGCGCTGGGGCGCGAGATCGACCGGCTCCCCGCCGGAAGCTGGCGGCCTTCGCGCTGGCGCCCGCTGGCGCGCGAGCTGGACTGGAAGGCGATCGCCAAGCGCCTGTTCGTCACCTGCTGGCCGCTGCTGACCACGGTGCTGGTGGTGGTACTGTGGAAGACGTTCTCGCCCGAACCGGTCGCCAGCATGAACCGCTGGCGCTGGGACCAGAAGGCGTGGTCGTTCGTGCTGACGCTGCGCGACCAGTCGCTGGTGCTCGACGCGGCGACGACGATCGCCTGCTTCGGGCTGATCCTGTGCGGCTGGCTGGCCGGCGCGCGGTGGAGCTGGCGGCAGGGCTTGCCCGGCCTCCTGGTGCTGCTGCTGTTCGTGGCCATTCCCAGCGATATCAACGGCAGCGCCTTCGTGGATATCCGCCTGCTGCCGGTGGCGGCGATGCTGCTGCTGGCGTTGCAGGACTGGAGCCGGGCGAAGCCTTCCTATGCCCGCGCCGTGGCCTATATCGGCATGGCGCTGCTGGGCGTGCGCCTGGTGGTCACCGGGGCCAGCTTCGCGGACTACGCGCAGGACTACAAGCGCCAGCTTGCCGCGCTGCATCACGTGCAGCCCGGCAGCCGCGTGCTGGCTTTCGTCGAACATACCTGCATCGAGGAAAGCTGGCGCAGCACGCGGCGCGATCACCTGGCCAGTCTTGCCAGCCTCTACCGGCAGGCGTGGGTCAACGACAACTGGGCGGTGCCGGGGCTGCACATGGTGGTGCCCCGCTTCCGCCCCGGCCGCAACTTCACCGCCGATCCATCCGAATTCGTGTGGTCGCCCAATTGCCAGAGCGGCCGTCTGCGCAGCGTGGATTCCGCGCTCAAGTACGCGCCGATCGAGCGGGTGGACTATGTCTGGCTGATCGATACCGGCCTGCCGCGCCGCCCCGATCCGCGCCTCCAGCTGGTATGGCAGGATGGGCGCAGTCTGCTTTTTGCCGTCAGACCCTTGGGTTTTCCGAACTGGAAGCCTAGGGACTTCTGACACCGCCCGGCCGGCCCTGTCCGGTCCACCCAGCGTGGGAGCATTTGCATGTCAGAGGAAAGCAACGTCCGTTTCACCGAACGCGAGGCGTTGTTCTACCACAACACGATCAGGCCCGGCAAAATCGAGATCATCGCCAGCAAGCCCATGGCGACGCAGCGCGATCTGAGCCTTGCCTATTCGCCTGGCGTGGCCGTTCCCGTGCGCGCCATCGCGGACGATCCCGCGACGGCCTATGACTATACCGCCAAGGGCAATCTCGTCGCGGTGATCTCCAACGGCACCGCCATCCTGGGCCTCGGCAATCTGGGCGCGCTCGCCTCGAAGCCGGTGATGGAAGGCAAGGCGGTGCTGTTCAAGCGCTTCGCCGACGTCGATTCGATCGACATCGAAGTCGCCACCGAAGACCCGGAAGCCTTCATCAACGCGGTGGCGCTGCTCGAACCCAGCTTCGGCGGCATCAACCTCGAAGACATCAAGGCGCCCGAATGCTTCATCATCGAACAGGCGCTGCGCGAACGCCTGAAGATTCCGGTGATGCACGATGACCAGCACGGCACCGCGATCATCACCGCCGCCGGCCTCGTCAATGCCTGCCACCTGACCGGGCGCGATCTCAAGGACGTGAAAGTCGTGGTCAACGGCGCGGGCGCGGCGGCGATCGCCTGCACCGCGCTGATCAAGGCGATGGGCGTGCGCCACGACAACGTCATCATGTGCGACCGTTCGGGCACGATCTGGCGCGGCCGGTCCGATGGCATGGACCAGTGGAAAAGCGCGCACGCCGTCGATACCCCGGCGCGCACGCTGGAAGAGGCGCTGGTGGGCGCGGACATCTTCCTGGGCCTGTCGGCCGCCGGCGCGCTGAAGCCGGAATACGTCAAGGCCATGGCCCCGCAGCCGATCATTTTCGCGATGGCCAACCCCGATCCGGAAATCACTCCGCCCGAAGCCAAGGCGGCCCGGCCGGACTGCATCATCGCCACGGGCCGTTCGGACTATCCGAACCAGGTCAACAACGTGCTGGGCTTCCCCTTCATCTTCCGCGGCGCGCTGGACGTTCGGGCGACCGCGATCAACGAGGAGATGAAGATCGCTGCCGCGGAAGCGATCGCGGAGCTGGCCCGCCGGCCGGTGCCGGAGGAAGTCGCCGCCGCCTATGGCGGGCAGTCGATGCAGTTCGGGCATGACTACATCATCCCCGCGCCGTTCGATCCGCGCCTGATGGAAGTGGTCTCCTCCGCCGTGGCGAAGGCGGCGATGGATTCGGGCGTGGCGATGAAGCCGATCGAGGACTTCGATGTCTATCGCCACGATCTGAAGGCCCGGCTCAACCCGACGACCTCGGTACTGACCAACGTTTACGCGCAGGTGAAGCGCAACCCCAAGCGGGTGGTCTTCGCCGAGGCGGAGAACGAGGTGGTGCTGCGCGCCGCCGTGCAGTTCCGCGATTTCGGGTATGGCGAACCGGTGCTGGTGGGCCGCGACCAGGTGGTGCGCGAAAAGCTCGTCGAACTCGGCATCGGCAATCCGGACAGCTACGAGATCCACAATTCGGCGATCAGCCCGCACGTGCCGGCGATGGTGGAGATGCTCTACGAACGGCTGCAGCGGCGGGGCTTCCTGGAGCGCGACGTGCGCCGCATGGTCAACCAGGACCGCAACGTCTTCGCCTCGGCGCTGGTCAAGCTTGGCCATGCTGATGCGCTGATCACCGGCATGACGCGCACCTTCTCGCAGACCCTGAAGGAAGTGCGGCAGGTGCTCGATCCCGCGCCGGGCAAGGTGCCCTTCGGCATCCACCTGATGGTGGCCAAGAACTACACCGTGTTCCTGGCCGATACGACTGTCAACGAGCGGCCGAGCGCCGAAGACCTGGCCCATATCGCCGTCGAAACGGCGGACGTCGCCCGCCGCATGGGCCACGAACCGCGCGTGGCGTTCCTGTCGTTCTCCACGTTCGGCAACCCGATGGGGCGCTGGGTGGAGCCGATCCGTGGCGCGGTTTCGATCCTGGACGAGGCGAACCCCGGCTTCGAATACGAAGGCGAAGTGGCGCCCGACGCCGCGCTCAACCCCAAGGTCATGGCGAACTACCCGTTCAGCCGCCTGTCGGGGCCGGCCAACGTGCTCATCATGCCGGGGCTGCAATCGGCCAACATCTCGGCCAAGCTGCTGCGCGAACTGGCGGGTAACGCGGTGATCGGGCCTATGCTGCTCGGCATGGAAAAGCCCGTGCAGATCGCGCCGATGACCGCGATCGCGCCGGACATCCTCACGCTGGCCGTGCTCGCGGCGGCGGGCGTGGCGCAATAGCGCCGGGGCGGGATCAGGACGAAGCGGGGACGGCCTCGGCAACGAGGCCGTCCACCAGCACCCGCAGGCCGTGCTCGAAACTTTCCTCCAGATCGAACATTCCGGTCAGGAACGCGTGCATCGCGGCGTTTTCGCGATAGATCGACCAGCCCAGCGACAGCGACAGGACGGCGGCTTGCGCTTCCAGCGCCTGTTCGCGGCTGAACCCGCGCTGCACCAGCGGCGCGGCCATGCCCGCGGCCGTTTCGTCGCTGGCCTGCGCGAGCGGTCGCGCCGAAGCCAGCAACCGGGCGGCATCGCGATGGCGCGCCAGGCTGCGGCATAGCCCCCGGCCCAACGCCAGCAGCCATGCGCGCGCGTCGAGGCCGTCGTGCAGGCCGGCGCGCGCTTCGGCGTAGAGCGCTTCGGCCATCAGCCCGCCCAGCGCGGCCTTGTCGCGCACGTGCCAGTACAGCGCCGGCGCCTGCACCGACAGCCGCGCCGCCAGCGCCCGCATCGTCACGCCATCCAGCCCCGCTTCGTCGAGCAGGGCAAAGGCGGCGGCAACGATGCCGGAGCGATCGAGCGCAATGTCGCGGTGACGGGCCATCGTTCCCGTTTGACAATTTAACGACGTTAAGTAAACTCGCGCCATCGGTTTTTGGGAGAGAAGCCCGATGATTCATGTGCGCAACACCTGGCACGTGGCCTGCTGGTCGATGGACCTGGAAGCGGGCAGGCCCTTCGCGATCACCATGGCCAACGATCCCGTGGTGATCTTCCGCGCCGAGAGCGGGCGCATCGTGGCGCTGGAGGACCGCTGCGTTCACCGGCTGGCGCCGCTGTCGCTGGGCCGGTGCGAGGGCGAGGCGCTGCGCTGCCTGTACCACGGCCTGAAGTTCGAGGCGGACGGCCGGTGCAGCGAGATCCCCGGGCAGGATACGATCCCCGCCACGGCGCGCGTGCGCAGCTATCCCGTGGTCGACCGGCACAGCTGGATCTGGGTCTGGCTCGGCGATCCGAAGCGGGCCGATCCGGGGCTGATCCCGCCGGCCGTCGGGTTCGACGATCCGGACTACATTCTCGGCCGGGGCCAGCTCGACTATGATGCGCAGGCCCGGCTGATCCACGACAACCTGTGCGATTTCACGCATCTGGCCTTCGTTCACGCCAACAGCTTCGGCGCGGACGAGGAATGGGCGCGCACCCGGCCCAAGGTCACCCAGCTTCCGCGCGGGGTGCGGTTCGAACGCTGGGTGCGCGGGCAGAACCGCAGCACGATCAACGGTGGCCTGGAGCCGGTCGATCTGTGGAGTTGCTACGAATACCACGTGCCGGGCATCCTGCTGATGCCCAGCGCCAGCTATCCCGCCGGAACCGCCGACCGGCTGCGCGATGCACCGCCGCCGCCCGATGTGCCCAGGACCGGGGTCACCTTCACCAGCCAGGCCGTGACCGCGCTGACCGACAGCACCAGCCGCTATTTCTTCAGCTGGGGGCCGCACCGCGACCATGGCGATGAAGCGCTACGCGACCGGCTGATGGGGGTGGCGGCCATGGCTTTCGCCGAGGACAAGACCATGATCGAGGCGCAGCAGAAGGTGATCGACCGCGATCCCGCCCGCCCGATCCTTCCGGTGACGTTCGACAAGGGCGTGGTGCTGTACAACCGCCTGGTCGAACGGCTGGCGCGCGACGAACGCGAGGCCGTTTCCGCCGCCGCCTAGGCTCCGGACCCAGGGTCGTTAAAGGCTCCTGGCCCTAGATCAGGCCGGCGAGCGGGCTGGAGGGATCGGCGTACTTCCTCGTGCCCATCCGCCCGGCGCGATAGGCTTCGCGGCCGGCCTCGGTGGCCAGCTTCATCGCCCGCGCCATGCGCACCGGGTCCTTCGCTTCGGCGATCGCGGTGTTCATCAGCACGCCGTCGCAGCCCAGTTCCATCGCCACCGCCGCGTCCGAAGCGGTGCCCACGCCGGCATCGACCAGCACCGGCACGCTGGCGCCTTCCACGATCAGGCGGATCATCACCCGGTTCTGGATGCCAAGGCCCGAACCGATCGGCGCGCCCAGCGGCATCACCGCCACCGCGCCGGCGCTTTCCAGCTGCTTCGCCGCGATTGGATCGTCCGAACAGTAGACCATCGGCAGGAAGCCTTCGTTGGCCAGGATTTCCGTGGCGCGCAGTGTTTCGCGCATGTCGGGATAGAGCGTCTTCGCTTCGCCCAGCACTTCCAGCTTCACCAGATCCCAGCCGCCCGCCTCGCGCGCCAGGCGCAGCGTGCGGATCGCGTCCTCGGCGGTGAAGCAGCCGGCGGTATTGGGCAGGTAGGTGATTTTCTTCGGATCGATGAAGTCCGTCAGCATCGGCGCCTTGGGATCGGAAATGTTCACGCGGCGGACGGCGACGGTGACGATCTCCGCGCCCGAGGCGGCGACCGCGGCGGCGTTCTGCGCGAAGTCCTTGTACTTGCCGGTGCCCACGATCAGGCGCGAGCGGAAGGTGCGGCCTGCCACGGTCCAGCTGTCGTCGTCGTTCACGGCCTGTGTTCCTTCCTCTTGCCCGCCGCCCACGAAGTGGACGATTTCCAGCACGTCGCCATCCGCCAGCGCGACGTCGGCCAGCGTCGAACGCGGCGCGATCTCGCCGTTGCGCTCGACCGCGACCTTGGCCGGATCGAGCCCGATTGCGCGCACCAGATCGGCGATCGAACCCGGCGCGGCGCGGCGCGGTTCGCCATTGACGGTGATAGAAAGCGAAGCGGGGGAAGGGCTGGCATCCATGCCCGCCGCTTTAGCGTGCGGGGCGCGGCGCGCAAGCGTGCGCTCAGGGGCAGGAACGGCAGTAGCCGCTCAGCAGCCGCGCCGCATGTTGATGAGGTGCGCCGTCGCCACAAGCACCACGCCGCCGATGGTGAGCACCGCTTCCTGCGTGCCGTGCCCGGTCACGACCGCCGCCGCCATCAGCGCCAGGCCGGTTCCGCCCACGGCCAGCGGCAGGACATGGCCGTGCCGCAGCGCGCCAAGGCCGATCGTGGTGGCGCCGACCGTCAGCGCCAGCACCAGCCCGATGCGGTGGATCGCCGGGTCGAGCAGCACGCCGCCGCCCACGCCCAGCAGGCCAACCAGGAACACGCCCGCCAGGCAATGCAGCAGGCACAGCCCCGAAAGGAGCACGCCGAACCGGTCGAGCCGGGAACGCAGGGCCTGCAGCGAGTGATTCATGACAGCGCATATATGTTACACTGTATCATTGCACAAGAGGGCATCACGTTTCCGGTGCGGGATTCCCGCTTGCGCTGGAGCGATGTCGGTGGGACAGGCTGAGGCCCATGGAATCCGCGATCCCCTCTCCGTTCGCTGCCCCGCGCGAAGTACGCGCCGCGCCGCTGGCCATTGCCCGCTGGCTGTTGATCGTGGCGGCGATGGTGGCGATGATCGTCGTGGTCGGCGGGATCACCCGGCTGACCGAATCGGGGGTCTCGATCACCGAATGGAAGCCGGTAACTGGCGCCCTGCCGCCGTTGACCGATGCGCAGTGGCAGGCCGAGTTCGACGCCTATCGCCAGACGCCGCAATATCTGCTGGTCAACGGCCCGGCGGGCATGACGCTGGCGGACTACAAGTTCATCTTCTTCTGGGAATGGGTCCACCGTCTGCTGGCGCGCACGATCGGCATGGTCTTCGCGCTGCCGCTGGCGTGGTTCTGGGTGAAGGGGCGCATTCCGGCGGGCTACAAGCCGCGCCTGCTGGCGCTACTGGCGCTGGGCGGGCTGCAGGGCGCGGTGGGCTGGTGGATGGTGAAGTCCGGCATCGTCCACGACGTCAAGGTCAGCCACTTTCGCCTGGCCGCGCACCTGCTGGTCGCGCTGGTCACGCTGGCCGGCCTCGTATGGACCGCGCTGGACCTGCGCGCTCTGGCGCGGGGCCGGGCGCGCTCGCGGCTGACCGGCTTTTCAGGGCTGGCGCTGGCGATGCTGGTGCTGCAACTGTTCTACGGCGCGCTGCTCGCGGGCCTGCGCGCGGGCACGGCCGCAGGCGGCGGCTGGTTCAACTGGGACGCCTGGCCGCTGATGCAGGGCAGTTTCTTTCCCGCCGGCATCGACTGGTCGCAGGGCGGGGCCCATGCTTTCCTGTCCGATCCGTTCCTCGTCCATTTCGTCCACCGCTGGTGGGCCTGGGCGGTGGTGGCGGTGCTGGTGGTGATGGGGCGCAAGCTGCGCAAGGCACAGGCGCGGCCCGCCGCGATCGCCATCCACAGTGCTTTCGGCACGCAGATCCTGCTCGGCATCGCCACGGTGATGAGCGGTGTGGCGATCTGGATCGCGGTGGCGCACCAGCTGGTTGGCGCACTGCTGGTAGCCGCGACGACGTGGGGCGCGCACGCGCTCGGCCAGAAGCGCTGATCCGCGATGGCGGACGGCGCGGCGCTGATCTGGTGCCCGTTCGCCAGCCGCGCCGACGCGGAAGCGGCCGCCGGTGCGCTGCTCGATGCCGGGCTGATCGCCTGCGCCAACATTCTGCCGGGCATGATCTCGCTTTATACCTGGCAGGGCGAGCGCGGCGCTGGCGAGGAAGTGGCGATGCTGGGCAAGACGACCGCTGCCGCGCTTGAAGCTGCCGTGGCGAAACTGGCGGAAATCCATCCTTACGATTGCCCCGCGATCGTCGGTTGGCGCGCCGATGGGGCGGCACCGGCCACGCTCGCCTGGCTGGTCGCGGAGACCGGTAAAAACGCTCAAAACACCGCGCAAGAGCAGGGTTGAAGCGGGAAGGTATTATTTTACCTCCTCGAAAACCCGCACGAATGCTTGACTCGGCAGGGCTCTTGCAACAAAGGCGCGCTTCCTCACTGCGATGCGGGCCTTTTGTCTGCGTGCGGTGCACAGATTAGGGAACCGTTCCAGCCATGAAGGCTCTCAGCAAGGTCACCCGGTCGATTAAGCCGGCCGAGGTTGAAAAGAAGTGGCATCTGATCGATGCCGATGGGTTGGTGCTTGGCCGTCTCGCCGTCATCATCGCCAACATCCTGCGCGGCAAGCACAAGCCGAGCTTCACCCCGCACGTCGATTGCGGCGATCACGTCGTCGTCATCAACGCGGACAAGGTGCGCCTCACGGGCAACAAGCTCAAGGCGAAGACCTATTACAAGCACACCGGCTATGCCGGCGGCATCAAGGCGGTCACCGCCGACAAGGTGCTGGGCGGCCGCTTCCCCGAGCGCGTGCTCGAAAAGGCGGTTGAACGCATGATCCCGCGCGGCCCGCTCGGCCGTGACCAGATGCGCGCGCTCCACCTCTATGCCGGTACCGAGCATCCGCACGGCGGCAACCAGCCCGAAGCGTTCGATGTCGCTTCGCTCAACCGCAAGAACAAGGTGGGCGCATAATGTCGGATACCCCCAACTCCACCGATTCCGTTTCGAGCCTGGCGGATCTCAAGAACCTGACCGCTGCCGCTCCGGCCGCAGAGGCTCCGGCCGCTTCGGATGATGCCGCTCCGGTCGTTCCCTCCGCTCCGCCCGCGCCGCTGCGCGATCGCGAAGTGGACGCCTATGGCCGTTCCTACGCCACCGGCCGCCGCAAGGACGCCGTGGCCCGCGTGTGGCTGAAGCCCGGTTCGGGCAAGATCGTGGTCAACGGCCGCGATCAGGAAGTCTACTTCGCCCGCCCGACGCTGCGCCTCGTCATCAACCAGCCCTTCCAGGTCGCTGGTCGCGAAGGCCAGTACGATATCATCGCCACGGTCAAGGGCGGCGGTCTCTCGGGTCAGGCCGGTGCAGTGAAGCACGGCATCGCCCAGGCGCTGTCGAAGTTCGAGCCGGCGCTGCGTGGCGCCGTCAAGGCCGCCGGCTTCCTCACCCGCGACAGCCGCGTGGTCGAGCGCAAGAAGTACGGCCGGGCCAAGGCTCGCCGCAGCTTCCAGTTCTCGAAGCGCTAAGTCTTTCGGCCTTACGGTCGATTTCGAAAAAGGGGCTGGCGCTTGCCGGCCCCTTTTTTGTTGTCCTGTCTCAAGCGGAGTAACCCATGGCCTTCCTTCCCGCCGCCGGCGGCAGACTGGGCTGGGCGCGTGGCGCCATCGGTGCGCTGATCGGGATCGCCGTGGCGGGTGTGCTGACGCGCCTTATCGAACAGTCCATCGCGCAGGCGGGCGTGTTCGGGCCAAGCCTGTTCGGGACGGGGGTGGCCGGTCTGCCCTGGCTGGTCGCGCCGCTGGGGGCGGCCGCCGTGCTGGTCTTCGCGGTGCCGGCCAGCCCGCTGGCGCAGCCGTGGCCGGTAATCGGAGGCAACATGATCTCCGCCGCCGTGGGTCTCGCGGCCGGCCACTGGATCGCCGAGCCATGGCTCGCCGCAAGCCTTGGCGTGGGCTGCGCGATCGCGCTGATGGCGCTGGCGCGCTGCCTGCACCCGCCGGGCGGGGCCTGCGCGCTGCTCTGCGCGCTGGGCGCGGGCGCGAACGGCTGGGGCTGGTCGTTCCTGCTGATGCCCCTGGCCCCGAACGTGCTGGCGCTGGCGGCTTCCGGGTGGCTCTACAACAAGCTGACCGGCCACCCCTGGCCGCATCATTCCGCGCCCGCGCGCGCCCTGCCACGGGATACCTGGGCCGGCACGTACGACATCGCCGATCTCGATGCGGTGCTCGCGGAGTGGGACGAAGTGCTCGACATCGACCGCGAGGACCTCGATGCCCTGTTCCGCGCGCTGGAGCGGCGCGTACAGGCGCGCTGGGAAAGCGCGCGCCGCTAGGCGGGGCAGGCCTGCAACAGCGCGACGGCGCGCACGGTGGCGTCGAACAGGCGTTCGTGCCGGTCGCTTCGCACGAAGCCGGCGATCGTCGCGTCGAAACGCGCGCGGTCACCGAGGCCGGTGGAGCGCACCAATTCGGCCAGCGTCGCCTCGTCGGGCGACATGGCAAGGCAGCACGGCCGGTTGACCAGGAAGGCCTCCGGCCAGGTCGCCACGATCGCGCGAACCAGATCGTGCACGCCCACGGCGGCCTCGACGCTGCGGTAGCGCTGGGCAAGGTCCGGCACCGGATCGCGCGCGGCCCGTTCGAACAGGGCGCAAAGCCGCATCGCCATCACCACGTGCAGGCCGATCAGCGACAGGGCGCGGATGTCCTGCGGGCGGGCCAGCGCGCGTACCGTTTCAGCGAAGCGTTGGGGCAACGCGCCCGGCGCTCCGGCGCCGGTACCGTGGGTCTGGGCAGGCATCGAGATTCCCCTTCTTGCGATCAATTCGCAACAAAGGGTATGCGCACTCATCGCATCAGTCAATGCGAATCATTCGCAATAAACATCAGGCCGTGCGAAAGCCGTGCGAGATCGGGTAGCGCCGGTCGCGTCCGAAGTTGCGCATTCCCAGCTTCACGCCGGGGGGCGCCTGCCGCCGCTTGTATTCGGCCACGTGCAGCAGCCGCTCGATCCGCACCACCACATCGCGGTCGAACCCTTCGGCAACCAGCTGCTCCACGCTTTGTTCGTGCTCCACCAGCCCGAACAGGATCGCGTCCAGCACGTCGTAGGGCGGCAGCGAATCCGAATCCTTCTGGTCGGGCCGCAGTTCGGCGCTGGGCGGCTTGATGATCACCCGATCGGGCATGACCGCGCCCTCCGGCCCCAGCCCGATCTTGGGCTTGCGCGTGTTGCGCCAGCGCGAAACCGCGAAGACCGTGGTCTTGTAGGCATCCTTGAGCGGATTGTAGCCGCCGTTCATGTCGCCGTAGATCGTGGCGTAGCCCACGCTCATTTCGCTCTTGTTGCCAGTCGTCACCAGCATCGGTCCGAACTTGTTCGACAGCGCCATCAGCGTGACGCCGCGAATGCGCGACTGGATGTTTTCCTCGGTCAGATCGGGCTGGCGGCCGGCGAAAGCGGGGGCCAGCATCTCGGCAAAGCCCGCCACCGCCGGTTCGATCGGGATCGTGTCGATCCGGCATCCCAGCAACCGCGCGCATTCGGCCGCGTCCTCAAGGCTTTCGGCGCTGGTGTAGCGGCTGGGCAGCATCACGCACCACACCCGGTCCGCGCCCAGCGCGTCGACCGCGATCGCCGCGCACAACGCCGAATCGATCCCGCCGGACAGCCCCAGCACCACACCGGGGAAGCGGTTCTTCTCCACGTAGTCGCGCAGCGCCATCACCATCGCGCAATAGATGTCCTCGGGATGTTCGGTCGGTTCGTTGACCTCGGCCGGCTCGCACCGCCAGCGATAGCCGGCGCCCACCGGCACGCGGTTCCAACGGGTATGGACAATCGCCTCTTCCCAGTCGGGCAGCTGCGCCCACAGCGCGCCTTCGGGGCCGACCACGAAGCTCGCCCCGTCGAACACGATCTCGTCCTGCCCGCCCACGCGGTTCAGGTAGGCCAGCGGAATGCCGGTATCGATCGCGCGGCGCTTGGCCACGCCATCGATCCGCAACACATCCTTGTCGATCTCGTAGGGGCTGCCGTTGACGCAGATGAAGATGTCCGCGCCCAGTTCGGCCAGATGGCGGCAGACGTCGGGGTGCCAGATGTCTTCGCAGATCGGCAGGCCCAGCATCGCGCCCTTGAACAGCACCGGCTCGGGCAACGGGCCCGGCAGGAAATAGCGCTTCTCGTCAAATGTGCCGTAGTTCGGCAGTTCGTACTTGAAGCGCGTGGCGACGACCTTGCCTCCATCCAGCAGCGCCACCCCGTTGTGCAGCGCACCGTCGCGCACGAAGACAGAGCCGACCAGCATGGCGGGGCCGCTGTCCGCCGTGGCTTCGGCCAGCCGGGTGAGCTCGAGCGCGGCGCGCTCGATCAGCGCCGGCTTCTGGATCAGATCCTCGGGCGGATAGCCGACAAGCTGCATTTCCGGGAACACGATCAGATCGCAGGCGCCGTCCGTCTCCGCGATGGCGCGGCGGCGCGCGGCCAGCATCGTGTCGGCATTGCCGGCAAGATCGCCAACGGTCTGGTTCAACTGGGCAAGGGTGATCGTGAGAGTATCGGCCATGCCCCGTTCCTAGGCGGCAACGCCCTGCGCGGGCAAGTCACCATGCGTCCGTATGCGTTCGTTCGAGGGCAAAGCCCGGAATGACGTGCGGGTGGCGGCCCGACAGGGGCCGAGGGTGGGGACGAATGTGTCTCTGCCGTTGCAAAGCTGTCATCTTGGGCTAAGGGCGCGGGAAAGACCATCAGTCCGTCTGGTTCATTCTGTCAGTCCACGCTTTCTGGCTCATTGGGGAACGACGCATGAAGATCATGTCCGGCAACGGCAACCTGCCTTTGGCGCGCGCCATCGCGGCTTATCTCGAACTGCCGTTGACCGACGCCTCGGTGCGCCGTTTCGCCGACGAGGAAGTCTTCGTCGAAATCCACGAGAATGTGCGGGGCGAGGACGTGTTCATCGTCCAGTCGACCAGCTACCCCGCCAACGACAACCTGATGGAACTGCTGATCTGCATCGACGCGCTGCGCCGCGCCTCGGCCCGCCGGATCACCGCTGTTGTCCCCTATTTCGGCTATGCCCGCCAGGACCGCAAGCCGGGGCCGCGCACGCCGATCTCGGCCAAGCTCGTCGCCAACCTGATTACCGAGGCGGGCGCGGACCGCGTGCTGTCGGTCGATCTCCACGCCGGTCAGATCCAGGGTTTCTTCGATATCCCGACCGACAACCTCTATGCGGCCCCCGTCATGGCGGCGGACATTCAGACGCGCTACGGCGGGCAGCCGCTGATGGTCGTTTCGCCCGACGTGGGCGGCGTGGTGCGCGCCCGCGCGCTGGCCAAGCGGCTGGACAACGCACCGCTGGCCATCGTCGACAAGCGGCGCGACCGCCCCGGCCAGTCCGAGGTGATGAACATCATCGGCGACGTGAAGGGGCGGATGTGCATCCTGATCGACGACATCATCGATTCGGGCGGCACGCTGTGCAACGCCGCGCAGGCGTTGATGGACGCGGGCGCCGTCGGCGTTTCGGCCTACATCACCCACGGCGTGCTGTCGGGTGGCGCGGTCGCGCGCGTGGCGGGGTCCGCGCTCAAGGAACTGGTCATCACCGACACCATCCTGCCGACCGATGCGACGAAGGAATGCAACCGCATCCGCGTGCTGACCATCGCGCCGCTGATCGGCGAGGCGGTGCGCCGCATTGCCGATGAAAGCTCGGTCTCCAGCCTGTTCGACTGATCTGGTCCCGCGCCGTCCGCCGGCGTGGCGCCGCGCGGTTTACTGCCAGGGGCGGATTTGCCCGGGCTGAATGCGTTCGATCATTTCCAGCCGCCGCGATTGGCGCGTTTCCAGCGCCAGGGTCATCAGCGGTTGCGGCCGCGCCACGAACTGGCGCGGCGACATGCCGAACAGGTCGGTGAACTCGCGGATCAGGTGGCTCTGGTCGTAGTACCGCAGCGACAGCGCCTCGGCTTCGTCGTGGTCGGCCACGCCGCGAAGGTGGCTTGCCATGTCGAGCGCGCGGGCGCGGCGCAGCACCTGTTTGGGCGGCATTCCGAAATCCCGGCGCACGCACCGTTCCAGCCGGCGCTGCTCCACGCCCATTTCCCGCGCAAAGCGCGTGACGGTGATCGAAGGATCGACGAAAGCCTCGGCCTCGAAGCGCGCGGTCAGCAATTCGGGAATTTCACCACCGCGCCCCGCGATGATCTGGCGCATTTCGTCTTCCATCGCGCGACACCAGTCCTCCGGCGTCCCGTCGGGATCGAACAGGTCCAGCCAGCGCTTGCTGGAAAGGCCCATGTCGTCCAGCGGGCAGATGCGGTCGAGATGGTCGCGCGCGCCCGGACCGCGCAGCGCATGGCAGGCACCCGGACGCAGGGTGAGGCCTACGCTGGTGAAGCTGCCGCGCACCGAAACCGGCATACGGCGGGTGTGCGGGCCGAAGAACAGCGCATCGCCTTCGGAATGCAGGCGCCCGTCGGCGGTATCGGCGGTCCATTGACCACGCAACTGGATGCGAATGAACGGGGTATCGTTGAACAGGCCGCAATCGAGGAGATAATCGTCCGGCATCTCCACGACGGTCACATAGAGACGCCCGATCCACGGCGCGAGATCCGCCGCGGGCGCGCGGTTGTATGACAATGGCTGGCCGTCGCGCGACACCCCCGCCGCGGACGCGATCGACCGATCGATCGCCGGCCTCGAATTGCGTGACATTGTTGCTCCCCGAATGACGAACAGCTCGCCGTCCGCCACCTACTCCCCCACCATAGCCGCGTCTGTGGCACCGGTCACGCCCATGGTAAAAGTTTGCTTGCGCCGTCAATAGCTTCCCGGTCGACATGGGTGATCTGGCGCACTGCCTGCCGGTGCGTTTGCGCACAGGGGGCACGTCCTTTCGATGACGTTCGCCGCGTTGTCCTTGACCGGCGCGCCGGCGCCGGGCCAAAACAGAGCCCATGAAACTGGACGACGATATCGCCCTCGCCCTGCGCCTTGCTGATGCCGCCGGCGCAGCCATCCGCCCCTATTTCCGCTCTGTCGAAGCCGAACGCAAGGGGGATGCCACCCCGGTGACGCTGGCGGACCGCGCGGCGGAGGAAGCGATGCGCCGCATCCTGACCGCCGAAGTGCCGCGCGATACCGTGATCGGCGAGGAGTTCGGCGCGACCACCGGCTCTTCCGGCCGGAGCTGGGTGCTCGACCCGATCGATGGAACCACCGGCTTCCTCGCCGGCCGCGCGCTGTTCGGCACGCTGATCGCGCTGGTGGTGGAAGGCTTTCCGGTGCTGGGCGTGATCGACCAGCCGATTTCCGGCGAACGCTGGGTGGGCGCGACCGGCCGTCCGACCACGCTGAACGGTAAACCGGTGCGCACCCGCGCCTGCCGCAGCCTGGCCGATGCTACGCTGGCCACCACCGGCCCGCACTATTTCGACGATCATGATGGCGCGCATTTCATGGGCCTGGCCGCCAAGACCGACCACAAGCGCATGGTGATGGGCGGCGATTGCTACAACTACGCCATGCTCGCGACCGGGCACATCGATGTCGTCTGCGAGGCCAACCTCAAACTGCACGACTGGGCCGCGCTGGTGCCCGTGGTCGAAGGCGCGGGTGGCACCATGGCGGACTGGAACGGCAACCCGCTCCACGCCGGGTCGGACGGCCATGTCATCGCGCTGGGCGATCCGGCGCGGCTCGACGACGTGGTCGAGGCGCTGGCCTGCGGGCACTGAGCGCGGCGGCCATGAACCAGCGACCTTGAACCGGTGGCATTGAACGGGCGGGCGCGGTGAAGAAGCGGTTCTTCTTCTACGGCACGCTGACCCATGCCCACGACAATCCGGTGACGCGCGCCGTGCTGCCGCTGCTCGGCCCGGCGCGGCGGGGCTGGGTGCGCGGCCGGCTGCACGCGGTGCGCCACGGCGAAGGCTGGTATCCGGTGCTGACGCCCGTGAGCGCCGGCAGCGTATCCGGCCGCGTGTTCGGCTATGTCTATGACAGCGGGCCGCGCTTCACCCGCGCCACGCTGCGGCTGCTGGATTCCTACGAGAACTGCGATCCGCGCCGGCCCGCGCGGTCGGAATATCGCCGGCGCACGGTGACCGTTCATGTGCCGGGACAGGGCACCGTCCGCGCCGATGCCTATCTGTTCAACCGGCCGCTGCACCCGGGCCTTTGCCCCATACCGGGCGGGGATTTCGCCGCCTTCATCGCCACCCGCGGCTTGTCCGCGCTGGGGTCGGGCCGCGCGGGCGCGCGGCGGCGCTGACGGCGGGTCTTTTCACCGTCACAGTCCTGTCGCATGGGCGGGTCGGGGATTCGCCGGCGGATAGCCACGGAAAAGGCGGTGCGGGATGCGCTTTCAGGAAACCTTTCATCTGACGCCCTACCTCGATTCGCTGGTGAGCTACGCGGCGGCGCTGCTGTTCGGCGCGCTGATCGGGGCGGAACGGCAGTATCGCCAGCGCACGGCGGGCCTCAGGACCAACGCGCTGGTGGCGCTGGGCGCGGCGGCGTTCGTCGATCTGGGCCAGCGCCTGGCCGGCGATGCCGAAGCGGTGCGCGTGATCTCCTATGTCGTTTCGGGCGTCGGTTTCCTGGGCGCCGGGGTGATCATGAAGGAGGGCAAGAACGTGCGCGGCCTGAACACGGCCGCCACGCTCTGGTGCTCGGCCGCTGTGGGCACCTGTGCGGGCACCGACATGCTGGCCGAAGCCGCAACGCTGACCGTGTTCGTGGTGGCCGGCAACACGCTGCTGCGTTTTGTCGTGAACGCGATCAACCGCATCCCGCTGGCCGCCGCATCGCTGGAAGCGACATACTGGGTGACGGTCACCACGGACGCGGCCAGCGCCGACAGGCTGCGCGACCTGCTGGTCGATCACCTTGAACTGATGCGTTATCCGGTCGCCGATACAGAACTGGTCGAACGTGCCGAGGACACGGTCGAAGTCCGTGCCCGCCTGGTCAGCACGGCGGCCGCCGAGAAGGATCTCGATGCGATCGCCGCGCATCTGGAACGGACGCACGCAGTGGCCCACGCCACCTGGGAAGTGCAGACGCACGACTGAGCGCGCGCGTCCGCGTTACTTCGCGAACGGGTTCTTCGGGCTGCGCAGCGTCAGGCGGATCGGCACGGCATCGAACCCCAGCTCGCGCCGGATGCCGTTGATCAGATAGCGCCGGTAGCTTTCGGGCAGCATGTCCAGCCGGGTGCCGAACAGCACGAAGCCGGGCGGGCGCGTCTTGGCCTGCGTAATGTAGCGCAGCTTGATCCGCTTGCCCCCGGGGGCCGGCGGCGGATTGGCGGATAGCGCATCGTCGAACCAGCGGTTGAGCGCGGCGGTCGGCACGCGGCGGCTCCAGGAATCGCGGATGTCGAAGGCCACGGACAGCAAGGTGTCCAGCCCCTTGCCTGTGCGCGCCGATACGGCCACCAGCGGCACGCCGCGCACTTGCGCCAGCCCTTCGTCCAGCGCGGCGCGCACGCCGTTGAAAAGGCCGCTGGCGTCCTCGGCCACGTCCCACTTGTTGATCGCGATGACGAGCGCGCGGCCTTCCTCCAGCACCATCGAGGCGATCTTGAGGTCCTGATGCTCCAGCCCGCGCGTGGCATCGAGCAGCAGGACGACGACTTCGGCGAAATCGATCGCGCGCCGCGCGTCGGCGACCGACAGCTTTTCCAGCTTCTCGACGACCTGCGATTTCTTGCGCATGCCGGCCGTGTCGATCAGGCGGATCGGGCGCGCCTTGCCGCTCTTGGGATCGTTCCAGTCCCAATCGATCGCGATCGAATCGCGGGTGATGCCCGCTTCCGGCCCGGTGAGCAGGCGATCCTCGCCCAGCAGGCGGTTGATCAGCGTGGACTTGCCCGCGTTGGGCCGCCCGACCACGGCCAGTTTCAGGATCGATTCGGGATCGTATTCAGGTTCTTCACCGTCTTCCTCGCCGTCGTCGGCATCGGCTTCGGGTTCGCCGATCAGCGGGTAGAGCGCTTCGAACAGATCGCCCATGCCCTCGCCATGTTCGGCCGAAACGCCCACGGGATCGCCGAAGCCCAGTGAATAGGCTTCCAGCAGCCCCGCTTCGCCAGCGCGCCCTTCGGCTTTGTTGGCCAGGAGAATCACCGGCAGCGTATGTTCGCGCAGATAGCGGCCGATCTCTTCGTCGAGCGGGGTGATACCGGCGCGCGCGTCCACCACGAACAGCGCCACATCGGCGCCGGTCAGCGAAGCCTCGGTCTGCTGGCGCATCCGGCCGGGCAGGCTGGAAGGATCTTCGTCTTCCCAGCCGGCGGTATCGACGATGGTGAATTCGAGGCCGAGCAGCGTCGCTTCGCCGAAGCGGCGATCGCGCGTGACGCCTGGCTGATCGTCCACCAGCGCCAGCTTTTTCCCCACAAGCCTGTTGAAAAGCGTGGACTTGCCGACGTTGGGGCGGCCGATGATGATAACTTGCGGATGCATCGCCCACCGTTGGCCCGCGCGCGCGGCGATGGCAAGGACGGTTTGGCGCGAACCGCCCGTAAACCGGCCTTTCCGAACCTCCGTAATCGCCGTTCATCGCCTTAAACGCATGTTAACTACATCGGTGAGGGTGATTCTTACCTTACCGGCAGAAAATTGCCGGCATGAAGGGATTGACCGGCAAAATCGCGGCACTGGCCGTATCGGGGGCCGTATGGGGCTCAGCGAACGTGGCGCAAGCCGCGCCCGCGGCGTTGCAGGCAGCGGGCGCGGCCGCGATGACGCGCCAGCAGGATGCGGATGGTGATTCGGACGCGCTGCCCTATCTCCAGTGCGTGCCCTATGCGCGGCAGGTTTCCGGCATCGGCATCTATGGCGATGCGCTGACCTGGTGGGATCAGGCGGCGGGGCGCTATGCCCGTGGCCGCCAGCCGCGCGTGGGCGCGGTGATGAGCTTCCGCCCCTATGGCGGCATGGAACTGGGCCATGTCGCGGCAGTCAGCCGGATTATCGATTCGCGCACGGTGCTGCTGCGCCATGCCAACTGGTCGCCGATCAACGGCCGGCGCGGGCAGATCGAGAAAGACGTGCGCGCGGTCGACGTTTCGCCCGAAAACGATTGGAGCGAAGTGCGCGTGTGGTATGCCCCGATCGCCGATCTCGGGACCACGCGCTGGCCGGTCAACGGCTTCATCTATAACGAAAAGCCGCGCAAGAACGAGCGGTTGACGGTGCTCGCGTCGGCAGAAACGGCCACCCCGGCGCATGCGCCGCTGATGGCGCGCACCGAGCCCGCGCGGAGCGCGGCTGGCCGCGGTATCGGCGCGGACTTCCTCAAGGGTGTCATACCCGAATCGCGCGCCGCGCAGACTCCGGCGTCGCGGCGCCCGGCCCGGCAGAGCCTTGCCACCAGCGCTCCGCGAACGGCTCCGGCCCGCGCGACGTCCACGCGCCTGGCGGGAAGCGATAGCGACCCGATCGGCCGGATCATCGCCGCGCGGATGCGCTGATCCGCGCGGCGCTTCCGGTCTAGGTTGCCGGAATCAGAGCGTGCGGATGATCGCCGAGAAATCGAGCCCGCCGTTGCCGGCGGCGGCGAAGGCTTCGTAGAGTTCTTCCGCCCGCGTGCCCATCGGCACCTGCGATCCCGCATCGCGCGCGGCGGCAACCGCCAGCTTGAGGTCCTTGAGCATCAGCGCGGTGGCGAAACCGCCCTGGTAGTCGTTGTCCGCCGGGCTCTGCGGCCCCACGCCGGGCAGCGGGCAATAGCTGGTCATCGACCACGACTGGCCCGAAGCCTTCGACGAGATATCATAGAACACTTGCGGATCGAGGCCGAGCTTCTGCGCCATGGCAAAGGCTTCGCAGGTGGCGATCATCGTCGCGCCCAGGATCATGTTGTTGCAGATCTTGGCAGCCTGTCCGGCGCCGCTGCCGCCGGCATGGATCACCGCCTTGCCCATCGCCGCCAGGATCGGCTCCGCCCGCGCGAAAGCCGCGTTATCGCCGCCCACCATGAACGTCAGCGTGCCTCCGTTCGCGGCGGCGATCCCGCCCGAGACGGGGGCGTCGACCATGGCATAGCCGGCGGTCGAGGCCGCTGTCGCGACCTTGCGCGCGGTGGCGACGTCGATCGTCGAGCAATCGAGCAGCAGCGCTGTTTGCGGGGCCTGTCCGATCACGTCGGCGCCATAGACGCTGTCCACGATCGCGCCGTTGGGCAGCATCGAGACCACAGCCTCCGCGCCCCGCACCGCCTCGCGCACCGAGGTATAGGTCGCGCAGCCGTTATCGCTGGCCCGCGCCAGCGCATCGGGGGAAAGGTCGAAGGCATGAACCTCGTGCCCGGCCTTGACCAGATTCGCGGCCATGCCGCCGCCCATATTGCCGAGACCGATGAACGCGATTTTCATGCTTCTCCCCTATCGCTGGCAATTCAGGCCTTACCGCCCCGTCCAGACGCCGGGGCGCTTTTCGATGAATGCCGCCATGCCTTCGGCCTTGTCCTCGGTGGCGGTCAGGATCTGGAACAGGCGGCGTTCGTGGAGCAGGCCCTGATCGAGCGTGGTCTCGAACGCGGCGTTGACCATTTCCTTGTTGGCGATGGCCGCGACCGGCGGCATCGCGGCGATCGTCTCGGCCGTCTTCAGCGCATCGGCCAGCAGGTCCGCCAGCGGCACGATCCGCGCGACGAGGCCCGAGCGTTCGGCTTCCTCGGCGCCCATCATCCGCCCGGTCAGGCACATTTCCATGGCCTTGGCCTTGCCCACCGCGCGCGTCAGGCGCTGCGATCCGCCCATGCCCGGCGCCACGCCCAGCTTGATCTCCGGCTGGCCGAACTTCGCCGTGTCGGCCGCGATGATGAAGTCCGCCATCATCGCCAGTTCGCAGCCGCCGCCCAGCGCGAAGCCGTTCACCGCCGCGATCCACGGCTTGCGCGTGGTCTTGACGAGGTGGCTGGTCCAGCGCGCGAAGAAATCCTGGTTGTAGAAATCGACCGCCGGCTTTTCCGCCATTTCCTTGATGTCCGCGCCGGCCGCAAAGGCCTTCTCGCCCGATCCGGTCAGCACCGCGCAGCGCTGCGCGGGATCGGCTTCGAACGCCGCGAAAGCGCCGATCAGGTCTTCCAGCACCTGCGAATTCAGCGCGTTCAGCGCCTGCGGGCGGTTGAGCGTGATGAGCGTGACGGCGCCCTTCTGTTCGACCAGGATCGTTTCGTATTCGGCCATCTCAGCAGTCTCCAGATGTGTCGCCCGGGCGGGCAGCCACCCGCTCTCGCGGGAAGCGGCGCTCAAGGCAATGGCGTCCATTCCTCGTCCGCCGGCAGCGGGGCGAAGATCGCCTCGATCAGGTCGTCGGTCACGCCTTCGGGCGTGGCCGGGTTCCAGCGCGGCGCGTGGTCCTTGTCGACGATCACCGCGCGCACGCCCTCGGCGAAATCGGGGCGGACCAGCACGCGGCTGGCCACGCGATATTCCATCGCCATGTTGTCCGCGAAATCGGTCAGCGAAAGGCTGTCGTGCAATTGCCGCAGCGCCACCTTGCAGGTCTGCGGGCTCTTGTGGCCCAGCGTTTCCAGCGTCGCGCGCGCCCAGTCGCCGTCCTCGGCCGCCAGCGCGGCCAGGATGTCCTCGTACCGGTCCGACGCGAACGTCCGCGCGATCGTTTCGGCCACGGCGGCGATCTTCGCTTCGGGCGGCACGGCGGCCAACGCGTGTAGCGTCGCAGCGACAGCGGAAGGATCGGCGGCGATGCGCGCCTTGGCCTCCGCCGTGGCGGCGGACGGCAGATAGTGCGTGGCAAGGTCGGCCCAAAGGCATTCCGCGCCGTCCAGCCGCGCCCCGGTCAGCGCCAGATACGGACCCAGCCGGCCGTGCAGGCGCGAAAGATACCAGCCGCCGCCAACGTCCGGAAACAGGCCGATCCCGGTTTCGGGCATGGCTAGCCTGGTCGCCTCGGTCGCCACGCGGTATTGCGAAGGCCCGGCAAGGCCCACGCCGCCGCCCATGGTGATCCCGTCCATGAAGGTCACCACCGGCTTGGGATAAGTGAAGATCAGGTGGTTGAGCCGGTATTCGTCGAAGAAGAACTGGCGGCCCGATGCGCCACCATCGTTCAGCGCGGAATTGCGCAGGAAGGCGATGTCGCCGCCGGCGCAGAACCCGCGCGACAGTTTGGGATCACCATCGGGCGCAACTGCGTGGTCCAGGATCACCACCTGTACCGCCGGATCGTCGCGCCAGGCCAGCAGCGCTGCGGTCATGGCGTGGACCATCGGCAGCGTCAGCGCATGAATTGCCTTGGGGCGGTTGAGCGAGAGGAAGCCGGCGGCGCCTTCGGTGCGGATCAGAACGTCATCGGTCACTTCAACAGGTCCCTTCCCACGATCAGGCGCATCACTTCGTTTGTCCCCTCCAGGATGCGATGCACGCGCAGGTCGCGCCAGAAGCGTTCGATCGGGTAATCGCGCAGATAGCCATAGCCGCCGAACAGCTGGAGCGCGCGGTCGACCACCGAGGACCCGTTGTCGGTCGCCAGCTTCTTGGCCATCGCCGAAAAGCGCGTGCTGTCGGGCGCGCCGGCGGTCACCTTGGCGGCGGCGAGGTAGAGGAGGGCGCGCGCCGCTTCCAGATCGGTCGCCATGTCGGCCAGCGTGAACTGGGTGTTCTGGAACTCGGCGATCGCCTTGCCGAACTGCGCGCGGTCCTTGACGTAGCCGACCGCCTCGTCGAGGCAGCGCTGCGCCCCGCCAAGCGAACAGGCGCCGATGTTCAGCCGCCCGCCGTCCAGCCCCGCCATGGCGATGGCGAAGCCCTGTCCTTCCGCGCCGACGCGGTTGGCGACGGGCACTTTCACGTTGTCGAGGATGACCTGCGCGGTGGGTGAGGCGTTCCAGCCCAGCTTCTTCTCGGGCGCGCCAAAGCTGACGCCCGGCATGTCCTTCTCGATCACCAGGCAGGTGATGCCCTTCGGCCCATCGTCGCCGGTGCGCACCATCGTCACGTAGAGATCGTTCACCCCGCCGCCCGAGATGAACTGCTTGGTGCCGGTAACGACGTAGTGATCGCCTTCGAGGCGGGCGGTGGTCTTGAGCGCCGCCGCGTCCGAACCGGAACCCGGCTCGGTCAGGCAGTAGCTGGCCATCAGGTCCATGGTGACGAGGCCCGGCAGCGTGCGCGCCTTGATCGCGTCGCCACCGAACTTGTCGATCATCCACGCCGCCATGTTGTGGATCGAGATGAACGCGCTGGTCGCCGGGCAGCCATAGGCCATGGCTTCCATGATCAGCGCCGCTTCCAGCCGCCCGAGGCCGATGCCGCCCGCTTCCTCGCTGACATAGATCGCGCCGAAGCCCAGTTCGGCGGCGGCCTTGATCGTTTCGCGTGGAAACAGGTGTTCCTCGTCCCACTGCGCGGCGAAGGGCGTGATCGCGTCGGCGGTGAACCGCCGCGCCATCTCCTGAATGGCGCGCTGGTCCTCGGTAAGCTGGAACTGGTCGGTCATCTGGCGCCTTACCCCATCGTCGGAATGACGAAGGCGTTGCCCCCGTCCGGCGAACCGTCGGGCCAGCGCTGGGTCACGGTCTTGACCTTGGTCCAGAACTTCACGCCTTCCATGCCGTGCTGGTTGGTATCGCCGAATGCCGACCGCTTCCAGCCACCAAAGGTGTGATAGGCCACCGGCACCGGGATCGGCACGTTGATGCCGACCATGCCGACATTGACCCGCGCCGCGAATTCGCGCGCGGCATGGCCGTTGCGGGTGAACAGGGCGACGCCGTTGCCGTACTGGTGCTTCGAGGGCAGCGCGAGCGCTTCCTCGAAGTCCTTCGCGCGCACGATCTGCAGCACCGGGCCGAAGATCTCGTTGTGGTAGCTGTCCATCTCCGCGGTGACGTGATCGATCAGCGTCGGGCCGACGAAGAAGCCGTTCTCGTGGCCCTGCAGCGTGAAGCCGCGCCCGTCGACGACCAGTTCGCCGCCTTCCTCCACGCACTTCGCGATCCAGCCCTCGATCTTCTCCTTGTGCGCCTGCGTCACCACCGGGCCATAGTGCGCGTCGGGATCGGTCGAGACGCCAACCTTGAGCGCCTCGATCGCCGGGATCAGCTTGGCCTTCAGGCGCTCGGCGGTGTCTTCGCCCACCGGCACCACCACCGGCAGCGCCATGCAGCGTTCGCCCGCCGAACCGAATGCGGCGCCGGCCAGATCGTTCACCACCTGGTCGAGATCGGCGTCGGGCATGACGATGCCGTGGTTCTTGGCCCCGCCCATCGCCTGCACGCGCTTTCCGGCGGCCACGCCCCGGTTATAGACGTAGTGCGCGATGTCGGACGAGCCGACGAAGCTGACCGCGCCGATCGCGGGATGATCGAGAATCGCGTCGACCATCTCCTTATCGCCCTGCACCACCTGGCAGATGCCTTCGGGCAGCCCGGCCTCCAGGAACAGTTCGGCCAGGCGCACCGGCACCGACGGATCGCGTTCCGAAGGCTTGATGATGAAGGCGTTGCCGCAGGCGATGGCCACGGCCGACATCCACAGCGGGATCATCGCCGGGAAGTTGAACGGGGTGATGCCCGCACCGATGCCGATCGGCTGGCGCATCGAATAGACGTCGATGCCCGGCCCGGCGCCTTGCGTGTATTCGCCCTTCAGCACGTGCGGGATGCCGCAGGCGAATTCCACCACTTCCAGCCCGCGCTGGATGTCGCCCTTCGAATCCGCGATGACCTTGCCGTGCTCGGACGAGAGCAGGCGGGCCAGTTCGTCCATGTTCGCTTCGACCAGTTCCTTGAAGCGGAACATCACGCGGGCGCGGCGCTGCGGGTTGGTGGCGGCCCAGGCGGGCTGCGCGGCCTGCGCGGCGGCGACGGCGCGATCGAGCACCGCCTGGTCGCCCAGCGCGACCTGCGCCTGCACGCCGCCGCTGTTGGGATCGAAGACGTCGCTCTTGCGAGCGGGGGCGCCGCCGGGACCACCGACGATGAAATGATCGATCAGGCGCATTGCGCGAATCCTCTTCCTGACGGGATCGAAGTGACCTCGGCGCTGTCCTGCACTCCGGACCAGTTGCAGGCAACCGGCGATTATGCGAGTTCTACCTGCAATCATGCAGCCATCCGACTGGAACGACTATCAGGCCTTCCTCGCCATCGCCCGCGCCGGGCAGCTGGCGCGCGCGGCATCGGCCATGGGGGTGGACGCCACCACCATGGGCCGTCGCCTGCGCCGGCTGGAAGCGCGCGTCGGCGCCACGCTGTTCGAACAGACGCGCGAAGGGCAGGTGCTGACCGAGGCGGGCGAGGCGATGCTCGTCGATGTCGAGGCGATGGAGCAGGCCGCCAGCCGCATCGCCGAAAGCGCGGCGGTATCGGGCGGGCTTTCGGGCCTGCTTCGGGTGAGCCTGTCCGAAGGCTTCGGCACCTGGTTCGTGGCGCCGCGCGTTCACGGCTTCACCGAAGCGCACCCGCGCCTGATGGTGGACCTTGTCGCTTCCACCGGCTTCCTCAGCCCGTCCAAGCGCGAGGCGGACCTTGCCGTCACGCTCTCGCGGCCGCGCGCCGGGCCGGTGATCGCGGGCAAGCTTTCGGACTATGCGCTGCGGCTCTATGGCTCGTCCGCCTACCTTGCGGCGCACGGCGCGCCCGAACGCCCCGCGGACCTGACCGCCCGGCACCGGCTGGTCGGCTATGTCCCCGATCTGCTGTTTGCGCCGGAACTGCGCTATCTGGCGGAGATCGAGCCAGACCTGTCCGCCGCGCTGCGCAGTTCGTCGATCATCACGCAATACCGCATGATCGCTGCCGGGGCCGGCATCGGTGTGCTGCCCTGCTTCATCGGCGATGACGATCCGGCGCTGGTGCCGATCCTGCCCGAACGGCGCATCACCCGCTCGTTCTGGGTCGTGACGCACAAGGACACGCACAACCTTGCCCGCGTGCGCGCGTTCAAGGACTGGCTGACCGGAATCGTGGCGGCGGAGCGGGGCCGGCTCCTGCCGGGGTAGAGGATGATCGGGTTCGCGCAGGCGAACCCGGAAAATCAGGCTTTCGCGACCGGCGCGTCCTCGCCCAGATCCTCGTACCAGGCTTCGACCGGGCCGCTGAGCTTGAGCGTCAGCGGATTGCCCTTGCGGTCCATCGTTTTGCCCGCCTGCACGCGCACCCAGCCTTCGGAAATGCAGTATTCCTCGACGTTGGTGCGCACCGTGCCCTTGAAGCGGATGCCCACGCCGCGCCGCAGCTTGTCGGCATCGAAATGCGCGCTGCGCGGGTTGATGGCCAGTCGGTCCGGCGGCACGTCCGCGCCAGTGGTCGGGGTGCCGGTTGCGGTTTCGGGCGTCTGGTCGGAAGCGTGGTCGTTCATGGGAAAACGCCTCTATCCCGCTTTCCCCGCTTGTCAATTGACGCGCGGATGTCTAAGGGCGCGCTTCCGCAACGGAAGTGGGCGCGTAGCTCAGCGGTAGAGCACACCCTTCACACGGGTGGGGTCACAGGTTCAATCCCTGTCGCGCCCACCACTTCCCCGGTCCTCACACATTTCGGCTTTGACGGGCATCAATGCCCGCGCTTCTCCCTGCGTCCAGAACGGCGCCGCAACTGGAGGAGAGGTTTCATGCTGAACTTCAACGTGGGTGGCATCGATCGCGTGCTGCGGGTCGTGCTGGGGCTGGTGTTGATCGCGATGGTCTTCGTTGGGCCGAAAACCGGCTGGGGCTGGATCGGCCTTGTGCCGCTGCTGACCGGGCTGTTCCGTGTTTGCCCGCTCTATTCGCTGATCGGCGTGAACACCTGCCCCCGGCGATAGGCGTCCGCGTTTCCGTGATAGGCCCGTTTCTCCGATCGGCCTGTTCCCGATCGGGTTGCAAGGGCCGCGCCGAGACGGCATAGCCCCGGACCATGCACGATATCCGCCTGATCCGCGAAAACCCCGCCGCTTTTGACGCCGCCCTTGCCCGCCGGGGCGTGGAGCCGGTGGCGCAGTCCATCCTCGCGCTCGACAGCGCGCGGCGCGATGTGGCGACGCGGATGCAGGAATCGCAGGCCCGCCGCAACGAGGCGTCGAAGGCGATCGGCGCGGCCATGGGCAAGGGCGACAAGGACACGGCCGAGGCGCTGAAGGCCGAAGTCGCCGCGCTCAAGACCGAACTGCCCGCGCTGGAGGATGAGGAGCGCCGGCTGACCGCGCAGCTCGCCGATGCGCTGGCGGCATGGCCCAACTGCCCGGCCGACGACGTGCCGCCGGGCGAGGACGAGGCGCAGAACGTCGAGGTCAGCCGCTGGGGCACGCCGCGCGCGTTCGATTTCACCCCGCGCGAACACGCCGATCTTGGCCCCGCGCTGGGCCTCGATTTCGAAACCGGCGCGCTGATTTCGGGCGCGCGCTTCACGTTCCTCAAGGGCGGGATGGCGCGGCTGCACCGCGCGCTGGCGCAGTTCATGCTGGACCGGCAGACCGGCGAGAACGGCTATCTCGAATGCATCCCGCCGCTGCTGGTGAAGGATGAGGCGGTGTTCGGCACCGGCCAGTTGCCCAAATTCGCCGAAGACCTGTTCCGCACCACCGACGGCCGCTGGCTCATCCCCACCGCCGAGGTCAGCCTGACCAACGCGGTGCGCGAGCAGATCCTGGCCGAGGCCGCGTTGCCGATCCGCATGACCGCGCTGACCCCGTGCTTCCGTTCGGAGGCCGGCGCGGCCGGGCGTGACACGCGCGGGTTCATCCGCCAGCACCAGTTCGAGAAAGTGGAGCTGGTCTCGATCACCCGGCCCGAGGATTCGGAGGCCGAGCACGAGCGCATGACCGCCTGCGCCGAGGGTGTGCTGCAGGCGCTGGAACTGCCCTATCGCAAGGTGCTGCTGTGCACCGGCGACATGGGCTTCACCGCGCGCAAGACCTACGACCTCGAAGTCTGGCTGCCGGGGCAGGGAGCCTATCGCGAGATTTCCTCGTGCTCCAACTGCGGCGATTTCCAGGCGCGGCGGATGAACGCGCGCTATCGCCCGGAAGGGCAGAAGGGCACCGAGTTCGTCCATACGCTCAACGGGTCGGGCCTCGCGGTCGGGCGCACGCTGGTGGCGGTGCTGGAGAACGGCCAGCAGGCCGATGGATCGGTGGACCTGCCCGCCGCGCTGCACCCCTACCTTGGCGGGCTGACGCGGCTGGTGCCGCAGGGCTGATGCGCGCGCGGCGAACGGCCGCCGGATTCGCGGCGCTGCTGCTGGCGGCGGCGCCGGCCGCGCCATCGTTCGCCCAGAACGCCGCCGGCTCCGGGGCTGGCGCGCCGATCATCGCCTGGACCTACGAAGTCCAGCCGGGCGATACCTTCCGCGCCATCGCGCAGCGCATGGGCGTGACCATGGAAGCGCTGGGGCGGGCCAACGGCATTCCTTTGCCCTATATCATCCGCGTGGGGCAGGTGCTGAAACGGCCCGATCCGGTGCCGGTGCCGCCGCGCCCGGCCCCCGTGCCGACGCCGGCTCCGCAGACATCGACGCCACCCAAGGCGACGCCCCGGCCCGCGCCAGCGCCGCGCCCGGCGCCGCCCTTGCGCCCCGCGCCGGCGCCCCACGTGCGCGAGGCGGGCGCGCCTGCGCTGTCCTGGCCGGTATCGGGCGCGGTGCTGAGCCGCTTCGGCACGCCGGTTCCATCAGGGTCGGTCGCTTCCGGCCAGCGCAACCGGGGCATCGATCTGGCCGCCTACGCCGGGCTGACGGTGCGCGCCGCCGGTGCCGGCACCGTGATCTTCGCCGGCAACGAGCCCGAACGCTTCGGTCAGTTGATCGTCATCGATCACGGGCAGGGCTGGGCCACCGCCTATGCCTATCTCGGCCAGGTGCGGGTGAAGGAGGGCGATGTGGTGAAGGCGCGGCAAGCGATCGCCAGCATCGGCAAGAGTGGCGAGGCGAAGCGGCCGACGCTGCACTTCGAGCTGCGCCGCGACAACGATCCGCGCGATCCGGTCGTGTACCTGCCAGTCCGGTTGTGAGGCCGGTCGGGCACCAGGCACTGCGCCGGCTGATCCGGGTTCCGGTGTGGGCCGACATCGCGTTGCGGCTATCGGCCGCCTTCGCGCTGCTGGCGCTGGTGGTGCTGATCCACTGGATCGATCGCGAAGGGCTGGCCGACAACCATGACGGACACGTCAGTTTCCTCGACGTGGTCTATTTCACCATGATTTCCATCACCACGACCGGGTTCGGCGACATTGCGCCGGTTAGCGATCGGGCACGACTGATCGAAACGGTGATCGTCACGCCGATCCGCCTGGCGGTGATCTTCATCTTCGTGGGCACAGCCTACAACTTCATCATCAAGCGCAGCTGGGAGAGGTGGCGCATGGCGCAGATCCAGAATGCCCTGTCGGGTCACGTCGTGGTGCTGGGCTTTGGCATATCGGGTTCCGAGGCGGTCGCCGAACTGATCGCGCGCGGAACCGATCCCGCGACGATCGTGGTGGTCGACGGGGCGGAAGGGCGGCTGGCGGAAGCAGAACGCATGGGGTGCAACGTGCTGCCCGGCGATGCCACCCGCGACACCACGCTGATCGACGTGCGCATCGCCAGAGCCAGCGCGGTCCTGATTTCCGCCGGGCGCGACGATACCTCGATCCTCATCACGCTGACGGCGCGGCATCTGGCGCCCGGCGTGCCGATCAGCACCGTGGTTCGCGCCGCCGACAACGAAGTGCTGGCGCAGCAGGCGGGCGCTACCAACGTCATCAACCCGGTGCGCTTCACCGGGCAACTGCTCGCCGGCACCGCGCACGGGCAGCACACGGCCGGCTATCTTTCCGATCTCGCGTCCATTTCCGGGCGCGTCCACCTTGTCGAACGGCCGGTGCGCGACGAGGAAGTGGGCCAGCCGCTGACCCGCCTGGCATCCGGCGGGCAGGGCTTGCGCATCTATCGCGGGGGCAAGGCCTATGGCTTCTGGGAAGAGGAAAGCAGGCAACTGGCGCCTGGCGACATGATCGTGGAAATCGTGCCTACGGCGCCGACCGATGGCGCTGTCGGCGGGGCTGCGGCCTGACGGTTACGGGCGATCAGCGGATCAGGAAGAACACCAGACCCATCGCCAGGTAGGCGACCATCCAGAATCCGGCATCAATCAGCGCGAGGCGGGTGGAAATCCGCTGCTGGGTATAGCTGATCCACAGCGACGGGATCACGAAGGCACCGGCAAGGCCGCCCGACATCATGAAATAGAGCCAGGGCTTCACCGCCAGCGTTTCGGGGCCGACGCGCGCGAACATGTGCCCCATCATCGATGCCGTCACCAGCAGCAGCGCGGCCGTGATCGCCAGCGTGCGCGCGGGTGCGGTGCGGGTGCCGAGGCCGCCAGGGCCGACCTCCTCCAGCTTGGCGCGGCCGAACAGCGGCCCATACCACACTGCGGTCACCGTCAACGCGGCGAGCATAGCGAGAAACACCGCCAGCCAGTTCACCGGACCCATTCTGCTCTTTCCTCGCTTCCCGCCTCGCGAGACGGTAGCGAGATGACGTCACATTGGCAATTCGCGGGCGCTGCGATGATGGCTGATGACGCCGAATGATGATGCCGCATGATGACGGGCGGCGCGAATCCGCGTAAGGCGCGGTCGCCATGACATCCCAGGATTCCCCGCTCACGCTTCCCGAACCGCCGCGCGTCGGCATGGTCAGCCTTGGCTGCCCCAAGGCGCTGGTCGATTCCGAACGCATTCTCACGCGCCTGCGCGCCGATGGCTATGCCATGAGCGCGGACTATGCCGGGGCCGACGTGGTGCTGGTCAATACGTGCGGCTTCCTCGATTCGGCCAAGGAGGAAAGCCTGGCCGCGATCGGCGAGGCGATCGCCGAGAACGGCCGCGTGATCGTGACCGGGTGCATGGGCAACGAGGCGGAGCTGATCCGGGCGAAGTTCCCCGACGTGCTGGCCGTGACCGGCGCGCACCAGTACGAGGCGGTGGTGGAAGCGGTGCACGAAGCCGCGCCGCCCAGCATGGGGCCGTATATCGACCTGATCCCGCAGGCGCTGGACGACCAGGGCGGGATCAAGCTGACCCCGCGGCATTACAGCTATCTCAAGATTTCCGAAGGCTGCAACCACGCCTGCGCATTCTGCATCATCCCGTCGCTGCGCGGCAAGCTGGCCAGCCGGCGCATCGATGCCGTGCTGCGCGAGGCGGAGAAGCTGGTGGCGGCGGGGACCAAGGAACTGCTGGTCATCAGCCAGGATACCTCGGCCTATGGCGTGGACGTGCGGCACGAGGAGCGCGCGTGGAAGGGGCATCCCGTGCGCACCCACATGACCGATCTGGCGCGCGAGCTGGGCCAGCTGCGCACGCCGCAGGGCGAGGTACCGTGGGTGCGGCTGCATTACGTGTACCCCTACCCCCACGTCGACGCGGTGATCCCGCTGATGGCCGAAGGGCTGGTGACGCCTTATCTCGACATCCCGTTCCAGCATGCCGCGCCCAGTGTGCTCAAGGCGATGAAGCGCCCCGCCAACGAAGCGAAGGTGCTCGAGCGCATCAGGGCATGGCGTGACATCGCGCCCGATCTTGCCATCCGGTCGAGCTTCGTGGTCGGCTTCCCCGGCGAGACCGAGGCGGACTTCCAGTACCTGCTCGACTGGCTGGACGAGGCCCAGCTCGACCGGGTGGGCGGCTTCCGCTTCGAACCGGTGGATGGCGCCAGCGCCAACCATCTGCCCGATCCGGTGCCGGAGGAGGTCAAGGAGGAACGCTACGCCCGGCTGATGGAAAAGACCGAGGCGATCAGCGCGGCCAAGCTCGCCGCCAAGGTCGGCCGCACGATCCAGGTGATCGTGGACGAGGTGGGCGAGCCGGATGAGGACGGCGATCTGGGCGCGACCGCGCGCAGCCAGGCGGATGCCCCGGAAATCGACGGCGCGGTCTATCTGCGCAACGTGCCCGCCACGCTGAAGCCGGGCGATTTCGCGCAGGTGCGGATCGAGGATGCCGACGCGCACGACCTCTATGGCGTGATCGCCTGAAGCGATCTCCCGCTCCTACTGGTTCGGGTCCGCCACCTTGAACGGATCGGTCGGCGCGGGCTGGGTGGGCAGTGGGCTGCGCGGCAGTTCCTTGTCGCTGTTGGCCGCCTGCCACAGCATCCCCGCCAGGATCACCGAGGCCTGCCGCATGTCGTCCGCGCGCATGTGGTCCAGCGTGTCGATGCTGGAATGGTGGACGCGGCTGTCGTAGTCGAGCGGGTCCTGGATGAACTGGTAGCCGGGCAGGCCGATCGACTGGAGATAGACGTGGTCGGTGCCGCCGGTCTTCTCCGCGACGACGCGGCCCGCGCCCATCGCCTTGAACGGGGCCAGCCAGTCGCCCAGGATCGCGCCCGCGCCCAGGTTGCCCTCGGCATAGATGCCGCGGAACCGGCCCGATCCGTTGTCCATGTTGAAATAGGCTTTCAGCGCCGTGTATTCGGCCTTCGGCGTGATCGGGAAGGCGTTGCGCCACGCCACGTAGGATTCAATGCCCGTCAGCGCGGGATCTACCGGGCGCGAGGCAAGGTGCTGTTCGATATAGGCGCGCGAGCCGAGCAGGCCCTGCTCCTCCCCGCTCCATAGCGCGAAGCGGATCGTGCGCCGGGGCCGGATGCCCAGCTTGGCGATCAGCCGCGCGGCCTCGATCACCGCCACGCTGCCGGCACCGTTGTCGTTGGCGCCATCGCCCGCGATCCAGCTGTCGAAATGCGCGCCGGCCATGACATAGCCCGCCTTGGGATCGGTGCCGGGGATTTCGGCGATGACGTTCTCCGCCATCAGGTTCTTGTCGTCGAAGCGCGCCTCGATGTTCAGTTCGATTTCGGGCGCGGCCCCGGTCTTCGCCAGGCGGACGAGGCGGCGGTAATCCTCCTGCGCCAGTTCCATCGCCGGTACGGCCAGCGTCTTGCCGGGCACGAAGTCATAGCCTTCGCCATGGACCAGCTTGCCATCGCGATAGCTCATGCGCACCAGCGCGAGCGCGCCTTCGGCCTTGAGGAATTCCGTCAGCTTGCGCAGGAAGCTGCGGTTGCGGATCTGCAGCGCTGCGGCTTCGGGATCGAAGCGCGGCTGGTCGAACTTGTCGAATTCGCCGATCTCGGCATCGGTGTAGCGCTTGAACACCGGGTCCTTGGATTCGCTGGTCGCGCCCGGCAGCGAGACGAGCACGATGCGGCCGGCGAGCTTGCCCTTCCATTCGGCGAAGTTCTCTTCCCGGCTCATCGGCGCGACGATCACCGGCGCGCGCACCGCGCCCGTGGTCGGCGGCGACCACGCCACCGGAATTGCCGTCAGCGCGAGCGGGCGGGGCGAGACCATCGCGGCGGACCAGCCGTCGGCGTTCCAGCCCAGCCCGAAGTTGAACGGTTCGGCGTGGACGTTGGTCAGGCCATAGCCGCGCAGCACGTCCATCGCCCAGCGTTCGGCCTTGCGGTGGTTTTCCGAATTGGTGAGGCGCGGGCCGATGCCGTCCATCAGCTGGCTGGCGGTGGTCATCACCGCGCTGCGGTTCATGCCTTCATCGATGATCCGCGCGACGGCGGCGTCCTCGGCCGGCCCGGCCAGCGCGGGCGCGGGCAGCAGCGGCGCGAGCAGGACAGAGAGCGCGGCGGCGGCGCGAAGGGCACCACGAAAGGCAGGACGGCTGGACATGGAAAAGGTTCTCCCCGGAAGGGTTCGGGCCGGAATGGACAAGGCTGCATCCTGCCATCGCCGCGCGCTTTGCCAAGGGGCAATGCCCGGAAATCCCACGCCCTTTTTTGGCCACTTCCCGCGCGCGATCGCGTCGTCAGCGCCGCGCGGGGCGCAGGTCTTCCGGAAGATCGCGGCCTGCGCGATCGTAGGCGGCGCGCAGATCGGCGTCGGCGTCCATGAGTTCGCGTGCGCGGGGCAAGGTCCTGGCCGGATCGGGTACGAGGTCCGTGTCTTCTGGCTGGAGCAGTGTCAGCACGTCGGTCCGCATCTTCGGATCGGTGAGGCCGTCCTTCAGAAACTGCCGCGCGGCCGTCTCGTCCCCAAGGCATTGGGCCGCCCGCACCGACGCTGTCACCGCATCCCGCCAGTGGGCATAGACCGCCTCGCGCAGCAGGCGCTGGTCCTGGCCGGGCTGGGCGTGGTGCGTCGCGCAGAGGCGCAACGCCGACGCGGAAAGCCGGGCATAGGGGGAACCCTGCTCGTTGGCGACCTCGGTTGCGAGCGCGGCGGCCAGCATCGCCCGGTCCCACGCCCCGTGGCGCACCAGCCGTCCGGCGTTGTTGATGACGAAATTGACCATCCAGCCGCGCTCGCGCCACGGCAGGGCGGTGAGCCGGTCGAACAGGGCGTCCGCTTCGGCCGTGCGGCCCAGCGCGTCGAGCGCGCGCACCTCGGCATTGATGATCCAGCCGTCGTACTCGCCCGCCTTGCGCAGTCCCTTGTCGGTATGATCGATCCGCTGCGCCGCCGCGATCGCCTCGTCGAACCGTCCGGCATCGACCAGCGCATCCACCAGGCGCGACAGCACCCGGCGGTCCTCTGGCGCCTTGGAGAGATCGGCGGTGGCGGTCTCCACGCCCTGCAGCAGCATCGTTTGAGCATGGGGGCCGACGCGGCGAGCGAGCATGGGCCAGCCGCTTTCGTAGTCACGATCCACCAGCATATCGAGCGTGGGCTCGGCGTCGCGCAGTTGACCCACCAGCATCTCCGCCACGGCGGTATCGCCCGCCGCCAGCGCCGGGCGCAGAGCCTCGGCCGCCACGGAGCCGCGCATCTCGGGGGTGAGAGACGGAAACGCCGGCGACCGGGCAAGCGCCAGCACCGCGCGATCCTGGTTGCCGATGGCGGCCGTGCGCAGGCCGACGAAGATGGCGGGCCGCTGCAGGCCGGCGAACTCCGCCGCGTTGCCGCGCGCCGCGACATGGCCAAGGTGCTCGGCATAGGCATCGCCGTTGCCCGCGCGCAGGGCGGCCTGCATGGCGAGGAAATCGACCAGCACGCGCAGTTCGTCCCCGTCGCGGCCGAAACCCAACCCTTCGGCCTCCTCCCCCTCGCGCAGCGCATCGGGATAGCGGTCCTGGAACAGCGCGCAGTTGGAACGGAGCAGCGCGGCAATGGCCATCAGCCGCTGCGCCGGACGCCGCCGCGCCATCTCGTCGGTATAGGGCACGGCCTCGCAGACGGCGGGCTTGCCCAGCTTGACCACTTCCTTGCCGAACCGGTCGAACAGCGCGGCATCGTCCATCGCCGCGATCTTTTCCGCCGGGGTCGCGGCGCGGGCGGGGGTGGCAAGCGGGGCAAGGGGCAGGGCCGTGGCCGCCAGCCCCGCGCCTGCCATCAGTGCGCGAAAACCTGCGCGAACCGCCATATGCCCATGCCCCTGTTGCCACGCGCCAAACCCCGCGCCGACGCAGAGTGTCGCGCGGGAAGCCGGCTGTCAAAGCCCGAACGGGCCTATGCTCAGAACAGCCCGCCGTTCAGAACAGGCGGGTGAGCAGGTAGAACGCGGCGCCCACGGCGGCGCTGGCGGGAATGGTGATGAACCACGCCACGACCACGCGCGTCGCCACGCCCCAGCGCACCGCGCTGGCGCGGCGGGCCGCGCCGGTGCCGACGACGGAGCCGGTGATGGCGTGCGTGGTCGAGACCGGAATGCCCATGGCACTGGCGCCGAACACCACGATCGAGCCGGCGGTGGAGGCGCAGAAGCCGGTGTGATGATTGAGCTGGGTCAGTTTGCTGCCCATCGTCTGGATGATCTTCCAGCCGCCCGAGAGCGTGCCCAGCGAAATCGCGGCGTAGCAGGCGATCACGACCCATTCGGGCACGTGGAATTCGCCTTTCAGCGTGCCCGTGGAATAGAGCAGCACCGCGATGATCCCCATCGTCTTCTGCGCGTCGTTGCCGCCGTGGCTGATCGAATAGGCCGCGCTGCTGACCAGGTGGAGCGACTTGAACACGCGCTCCGCCCGGCGCGGCTGGTATCCGCGGAACAGCCAGCTGGTGATCAGCACCATCAGCATGGCCAGCGCGAAGCCGATCATCGGCGACAGGAAGATCGCGACGATCGTCTTGCTGGTGCCCGAGCTTTCCACTGCGCCGAACCCGCCGTGCATGATGCCCGCGCCCAGCAGGCCGCCGATCAGCGCGTGGCTGGACGAGGAGGGAATGCCCTTCACCCAGGTCAGCACGTTCCAGAACATCGCGCCGATCAGCGCGCCGAACACCACCGCCGGCGTCACCACGTCCTTGTCGATGATGCCCTTGCCCACCGTTTCGGCGACGTGCAGGCCCACCATCCAGTAGGCCACGAAATTGCCGACGGCGGCGAACAGCACCGCCTGTACCGGCGAAAGCAGCCGCGTGGAAACCACCGTGGCGATGGAGTTGGCCGCGTCATGCAACCCGTTGAGGAAATCGAAGGCCAGCGCCAGCGCGATGAGGCCGACCAGCAGCGGAAAGGCGATTTCGTGCATGGTGCGCGTTCCCGGCCGGCCGATCAGGCGTGGTCGATGACGAGGGCGTCGATCTCGTTCGCGACATCCTCGAACGCGTCGGCGATCTTTTCGAGGTGCTTGTAGATTTCGCGCGAGACGATGAAGGCGACCAGATCGCCATCGCCGCGCCGGGTGATGAAGTTGGCCTTCAGCCCCGCCTGGTGAACAAGGTCCACTGCGCCTTCCAGCTTGACGATGCGCTCCGTTAACTGGTGCAGGCGCGCGCCGTTGCGTTCCACGTCGCGCAGCAGGGGCATCGCTTCCGCGATGAGGTCGCAGGCTTCGACGATCTTGTCGGCCATGGCCTGCATTTCCGGCTCGAACTTCGCGACTTCGTAAAGCTCGATGGCCGATGCGGCGGCCTGCATTTCGTCGATCGTATCGTCCATGGCGGCGATCAGCGAGGTGATCGCGCCGCGATCGAACGGCGTCAGGAACGTGCGGCGCACGGTGTAGAGCACTTCGCGGATGATATCGTCCGCCTCATGCTCGCGCTTGCGGATCGTGGCGATGTATTCCGCCGCATTGCCTTCCGAACGGGTCAGGCGCGAGAGCGCCTCGGCGGCGGCCACGAGCGTTGCGGCGTGGCGTTCGAACATGTCGAAGAAATCGCCGGACTTGGGCAGAAGGCGCTGGAACCAGCCGAACATCGCTATCGCTTCCGTAAAAAGTTCTGTCCCTGGAGCGAATCGCGGTCTGCGCGGTGCTCGTCGCGCGCACTAGGAGAGTTGCCCGCCTCTCTCAATATGAACGTGCCATATTGTCCACCGGCGCGGCGGCGCGCGAGCCAGCAATGTTTCCTTACACGAAGGCAAAATGGGGGCAAAAATGGCTGCCTATCCCAACGTTTCCGGCGTGAAGCGGCCCCACACCAGACAGAGTGGCAGCGCGCGGCGGACGCAGGCGGAACGTTCCCAAGACAAGTCCAGGGAGGACGTTCCAATGTTCTATCGTGTCGCGGCGGCGGTTGCCGCGCTTGCTTTCTCGGTCCCCGCGCTGGCCCAGGAAGCCCCCAAGCCCATTACCGTTTCCGGGTCTGCCGCCATCGTTTCGGACTATCGCTTCCGTGGCGTGTCGCAGAGTGACCGCGCGCTGGCCGTGCAGGCCGGTCTGACCGTGTCGCACGAAAGCGGCCTCTATGTCGGCACCTGGGCCTCCAACCTTTCGGGCTGGGGCACCTTCGGCGGTTCCAACACCGAACTGGACATCTACGGCGGCTACAAGATGCCGATCGGTGGCGTCACGGTGGACGTGGGCCTGACCTGGTACATGTATCCGGGCGGCGCGGACAAGACCGACTTCGCCGAGCCTTACGTCAAGCTTTCGGGCACCGTCGGCCCGGTCAGCCTGCTGGCGGGCGTTGCCTATGCGCCCAAGCAGGAATCGCTGGGCCGCTGGTATCTGAGCGGGGCGTCCTACGCCACCGGCGTGCCCGATGCGCCGGGCGCCAAGTCGGACAACCTCTACGTCTGGACCGACGCCAGCGCGGCGATCCCCAACACCCCGGTCACGCTGAAGGCGCACGTCGGCTATTCGGACGGCAACGCCGGCCTTGGCCCCAACGGCACCTCGGTCGCGCCCACGGGCAAGTATGCCGACTGGATGCTGGGCGCCGACGTGGCGGTCGGCCCGGTGGTGCTGGGCGTGGCCTATGTCGATACCGACATCAGCAACAAGGAAGCGCTCTACCTCCAGCCGAACTTCTCGCAGACCAAGAACGGCTCCTCGATCGCCGGCGCGGCGGTGGTGGTTTCGGGCACCGTTGCCTTCTGATCGCCTGACGATCGGCCTTTTTCCGCATGCATGAGCCTGCCGCCTGCCCCCTCATCGGGGCGGGCGGCCTTTTTTATGGGCGACAGGATGTTTGTGGAACGGCGGTGCGTTGCCCACCCTCGGCCCCTCCCGCAAGCGGGAGGGGAGAATATGCGAATCCCCTCCCGCTTGCGGGAGGGGCGCGAGACTTGCGCTGCCGCAGGCGGCGTCAGTCGCAGCGGGGTGGGCTACCCACGCGCCGCGTTCTGCTGGCTATGATTTTCACAATGCCGCATTCTTTTTCATCATTCTGAAAATCACAGCCAGCCGATCCGCTTGAAACGATACCATAGCCCGCCGCAGACGGAGAGGATCACGCTCCACACCAGGAAATAGCCGAAGCGCCATTTCAGCTCGGGGATATATTCGAAGTTCATGCCATAGATGCCGGCAATCGCGGTGGGCACCGCCAGGATCGCGGCCCAGGCGGCGAGCTGGCGGGTCATCTCGCCCTGGCGGTGCTGTTCCAGCAGGCTGGCGGTCTCGACGATCGCTGCCAGCGTTTCCTTGACGCCGCGCACCCGCGTCAGCGCACGGTGCACATGGTCCAGCACATCGCGGAACCAGATGCGCGCCGCCGGATCGATCGTCGGCAGGTCCGCCTCGACCAGCCGCGCGCACATTTCCTGCATCGGCCCGATCACCCGTTCGAACCGGCGCAACTGGCGGCGCAGGCGGAAAATACGGCGGATCGTGGCCGGCCCGGGGAAGGTTTCGATCGCCGCCTCCTCCATGTCCTGCGCCACGTCTTCCAGCCCATCGGTGATCGGCTGGTAGCCATCGACGATGAAATCGAGAATGGCGTGCAGCACGTAGTCCGGCCCTTCGGCGAGCCGTTCGGCGCTGGCCTCCAGTTCCTGGCGCAGCGTCAGGTGCGCGCGCGTGCTGCCGAAGCGCACCGAGATGATGAAGTCGGCCCCCAGGAAGAACGCGGTCTGGCCATAGGAGATGATCTCGCCATCGTGCAGGCTGGCCGTGCGCGCCACTGCGAACAGCTGCTTTCCGTAGGCCTCCACCTTGGGCAGCTGGCGCGGATTGAGCGCATCTTCCACCGCCAGCGGATGCAGCCCGTATTGCCGGCGCACCCGCTCCATCTCCTCCACGGTCGGTTCGCACAGGCCGATCCAGTCGAACGTCTGGGGCGGCAGCGGCGCGCGCGGCACGCCATCGAGCACGATGTCGACTTCGTGGGCCTGGCCCTGGCTGTAGCGGCGGGACGCAATGATCGGCATGGGCCTGCTTGTGGCAAAGCCCGCAGTCGCGCGCAATCGCCCCTGGCTGGTCCATCGCGGCGGGCCGAGTCGGCAAGCCGCTGAAGGCGCGAATCGGGCTGGCAATTCGCGGGGATTGCGATAGGTTCGGTTGCAATCAGAAACTGGAGGGGTTTGGAATCATGGGTGCAGCCGCGTTGAAGCCGGAAGGGCAGACGGAAAGACCGGCGACCAGCGCGACGCCGGACGTCGACGTGGCGATCGTCGGTGCCGGCCTTTCGGGCATCGGCATGGCCGCGCACATGCAGATGATGTGCCCCGGCAGCAGCTATGCCATCCTCGAGCGGCGCGAACAGATCGGCGGCACCTGGGATCTGTTCCGCTACCCCGGCATCCGTTCCGACAGCGACATGCACACGCTGGGCTTCATCTTCGAACCGTGGAAGCACGAGAAATCGATCGCGGACGGCCCGGCCATTCTCGAATATCTGAACCGCATCGCCGACGAGCGCGGCATCCGCCCGCATATCCGCTTCGGCACCAAGGTGCTGTCCGCCGACTGGGACAGCGCGCGGGCGCTGTGGACGGTGATGACCGAGGACGAGGCGGGCACCCGCCGGAGCGTGACCGCCCGGCTGCTGTACCTGGGTTCGGGCTATTACGATTACGACACCCCGCATGACGCGCAGTTCGCCGGCCGCGAGGACTTCCGGGGCACGATCATCCATCCGCAGTTCTGGCCGAGCCATCTGGACTATGCGGGCAAGCGCGTGGTGGTGATCGGTTCGGGCGCGACGGCGGTGACGATCGTGCCGTCGATGACGCACAAGGCCGCGCACGTCACCATGCTGCAGCGCACGCCGACGTGGTACGCGATCCGCCCTGCGCGCGATGCCCTGGCCAACGCGTTGCGCCGCATCCTGCCGGAAAAGGTCGCCTATGCGATCACCCGCTTCAAGAACGTGCGGCTGCAGAACCTGGTGTTCAAGCGCGCCCGCAGCCAGCCGGAAAAGGTCAAGGACTACCTGACCAAGAAGATCAAGGCCGCGCTGGGCGACAAGTACGATGCCAAGACCTTCACCCCGCCCTACGATCCGTGGGACCAGCGCCTGTGCCTGGTGCCCGATGCCGACATGTTCGAGGCGATCAAGGCGGGCAAGGCCGATATCGTGACCGATCACATCGACCGCTTCGACGCCACCGGCATCCAGCTCAAGTCCGGCCGCCATCTCGATGCCGACGTGATCATCACGGCCACCGGCCTGCGCCTGACCATGGGCGGCAAGATCGCGCTGAGCCTCGATGGCGTGCCGATGAACTTCGCCGACCATTTCTACTACAAGGGCTGCATGTTCTCGAACGTGCCCAACCTGGTGGCGGTGTTCGGCTATCTCAACGCCTCGTGGACGCTGCGCGCGGACCTCATTTCCGATTACGCCTGCCGTTTGCTCAACACGATGAAGGCAAAGGGCGCGCACGTGGCGACGCCGGTGCTGGCGGCCGATCACGGGCTGGTCGAGGACAACGTGTTCGATTTCTCGTCGGGCTATCTCCAGCGCGCGCTGACTATCATGCCCAAGAGCGCGGCCGCGCTGCCCTGGCGGCTCAACCAGGATTACGTTTACGACAAGGCGTGGATGAAGGCCTCGCCGATCGAGGACGGCATCCTGGCGCTCGGCCGCGCGCAGCCGGCGGCGCAGGCGCAGCCCCAGCTCGAAGCGGCCGAATAGCGATCGTCCGCTCCGGACCCGCGCGGCCTTTGGGGCATCGCGGCCGGGGCACGCTTGCACTGGCGCGGGTTTGCGGTATCGGTTCTTCCCGATGACCAACGAAACCCGCATCTGGACCGCCGCGCTGATCGTGATCGGCGACGAAATCCTGTCTGGCCGCACGCAGGACAAGAACATCGCGCAGATCGCCACCTGGCTGGGCGTGCAGGGCATTCGCCTGCGCGAAGTGCGCGTGGTGCCCGATGTGATGGATGCGATCGTGGAGGCGGTGAACACGCTGCGCGCGCGCAACGACTATCTGTTCACCACCGGCGGCATCGGCCCCACGCACGACGACATCACCGTGGACGCGGTGGCGCAGGCGCTGGGCGTGGACGTGGAAATCCACCCCGATGCGCGCAAGGTGCTGGAGGATTATTACGCCACCCGCGGCGGGCTGAACGAGGGCCGGCTGCGCATGGCGCGCGTGCCGGCGGGGGCGAACCTGATCGAGAACCGCATGTCGGGCGCGCCGGGCATCCGCATCGGCAACGTGTTCCTGATGGCCGGGGTGCCGCACATCACCGCGCAGATGCTCGACGGGCTGACCGGCACGCTGGAAGGCGGGCTGCCGCTGCAATCGGCAACGATCGGCTGCTGGGTTCCCGAAAGCGAGATCGCCGAGCTTCTCAGCAAGACCGAGAGAGCGTTCGACGGGTGCCAGATCGGCAGCTATCCGTTCTTCCGCGAAGGCCGGGTGGGCGCGAACTTCGTGATCCGGTCGACCGATACCGCGCAGCTCGAAGCCTGCGCGGCGGCGCTGATCGCCGGGCTGGAAGCGACCGGGCGGGAAGCGGTGGCAGGCGGCATTTGACCGTACACCGCACGGGCGCCGTGGCCGTGCTGGCGGCGGCGTCGATGGCGGGATGCTCCCCCACGCTGCACCGTTTCGAGGCCACGCTGGCCGCGCAGGACAGCGCGACGCAGGCGCTGGGCGAATGGTGCGCGGCGCGCGGTATCGCGCAACCGGCGACGATCCGCGCCATGGCGGACCGGGATGCGCGCGATGCGCCATCGCCCGCCGTGCGCAAGGCGCTGGGGGTGACGGCGGACGAGCCGGTCGCCTATCGCCATGTCCGCCTGGACTGTGGTGGAACCGTGCTGTCCGATGCGCGCAACTGGTACGTGCCGGCGCGGCTGACGGCGGCGATGAACCGCACGCTGGAGACGACCGACATGCCGTTCGGCAAAGTCGTCATGCCGCTCGGCTTCCGGCGCGAACGGCTGGAGGCGCGGCGTGGGCGGGCGGCGGAATGCCCTGCCGGTACGGTCCTGTCGCACCGCGCGGTCTTGCGTCTGGGTGAGGGAACCGCGATCAGCCTGGTCGTGGAATGCTACACCCGCGCCAATCTGGCGCCGGTCAGAACAGCGCGCTGAGGTTGAACGAGACGTAGCGCGTGGTCCGCCCCGGCGGCGCGTTGGGCGCGTCGGTCAGAAAGCGGCCCTTGGCCAGCAGCACGCCATCCAGTTCCAGCCGCAGATGGCGCGGCAACAGCCAGTAGCGCAGCCGCGCGTCGAACTGGTGCCCGGCGAAGGAGCCCGACCGGCCGCTGGCATCGCGCACGCCAGTGGTGGCGAAACTGTCGCGCGAGTCGGCCAGCCACATCGGATGATAGGTCGCCAGCAGGTCCAGCCGCCGGTCGGACGCGGTTTCCAGCCGGATTCCGGGCGTCACGATATTGGCGCGCGTGACCGCGTTGTAGATGCCCGAAGGCGCGAAATCGCCGCGCCGCATCCCGAACAGCGTATCGAAACGGCCATAGCGGCCACCACTGCCCGCGCCGCTGGCATAGTCGAACTCGATCGACAGGCGCGGGCGCCACGGGCCGGCGAACGTGTAACCCGCATCGGCATGGAAGAACGTGGCGCGCACCGGCAATTCGGGCGCGGTGGCGGCCAGCGAGGTGCGGGTGTGCCCCCACTGGACCATCACCTCCGCCTCGCCATCGGCATGGCCGGGGCGCGGATCGGCGATCACGCGCGCGCTCGCCGTGCTCAGCGACCGGTCGCGGGTAGGGCGGCCGGGGGCGTCGCGTTCGCCGAAATGGAAGAAGCCCAGCTCAGCCGTGATCGGAACCGCCGCGCCCGCGCGTGAGACGGAGCGGCTGACGATCCCGCCCCACAGCACCGCGTCGAAGCTTTCGCGGTCCAGCTCCACCTTGCCGCTGCGCAGCGATGCCGCATCGTCGGGCAGGCGCATCGCCGGCAGGGCATAGATCAGCGTGGCCTGCAAGCCGCGCCGCCCGGCGATGTCCACGCGCACGCCGGTATTGCTGTTGACCGTGTTGCGGTATTCGTCGGCCGCGATCAGCCGGCGCGATCCCAGCGCCAGGGTGAAGCGCCCGCCCTGCACCGAAACCTTGGTGCCCGGCCCCAGTACAGGCCCCAGATCATAGCCGACGAAGGCCTGCACCGGTTCCAGCGTGTTCACTTCGCTGGTGGTCACGGGGGTGCCCGGATCGGCGTTCCACACGCGGCTGTCGTGGATTTCGGTGACCACGCGAAACGACCCGCTGCGATATTGCGCCAGCACCTGCGTGCGCAGGTTGACCAGCGTATCGCTGCTGTCGAAGCCGGGGCGCGCCTGACCGTCGATCGCCTCCACGCGCAAGCGCACGTTGCCGGTTACGCGCAGACCGTCATCCGCTTCCGCCGCGCGTGCGGGTGCCGTCACGGACGCCGTCATCGCGATAGCCATGGAGGCGGTGGACGCTCGCCGCCACAGCGGCCTGGTCCTTCCGGACAGTGTGATCCCCAACGCGCGGCCCCTTCCGCATCGCGCGATTCGCGATAGCGCGCGTTAGAGCGGGGGCGGTCAGCCGGTCAATCTGCCGAAAGATCAATCGTCCCGGGCGAACGGATCTTTCCCGGCGCCGGCGCCGGTCCAGACGCCCGCCTGCGCCTCGACATAGGCTTCCAGTTCGCGCCAGTGCCGGTCCCAGCCGGGGCCGCGCCGGGCAGGGGGTACTTCAGCCTCCACCATGGCGCGGGCGCGCCGCACGGGATTGCCGGCCGGGTCGGAAGGCGGATTGCTGCGAAGCGGATCGTCGGCCATGCGCGCCTCCTGCACCAGCGCCGCCGGCAAGGATAGCGCGCTTGCGAAAAAAGCCGTGGCATCGTTTGCCAAAGTAACGCGCAGGCGGCTCACCCCGCTGCGACTAACGCCGCCTGCGGCGACGCAAGTCTCGCTCCCCTCCCGCTTGCGGGAGGGGTTGGGGGTGGGCAGCGCGCCATCGGTGGCGGATACCATGATCGCCACGAAAAAAGGCCGGGGAGACATGCCCCCCGGCCTTTTTCGCGATTGGTCAGGATCGGCCGGAAATCAGCCGCCGTGCACCTGCGCGACGTCGATCTTGAGGCCCGGGCCCATCGACGAGGACAGGCCGACCTTGCGGACGTACTTGCCCTTGGCGCCAGCCGGCTTCGCCTTGACGATCGCATCGACGAACGCGTCGAAGTTGGCGCGCAGCGCTTCGTTCGAGAACGAGAGCTTGCCGATGCCGCCGTGGATGATGCCGGCCTTTTCGACGCGGAATTCGATCTGGCCGCCCTTGGCAGCCTTGACCGCTTCGGCAACGTTCGGCGTGACAGTGCCGAGCTTCGGGTTCGGCATCAGGCCCTTGGGGCCGAGCACCTTGCCGAGGCGGCCGACGATGCCCATCATGTCGGGCGTGGCGATGACGCGACCGTAGTCGAGGTTGCCGGCCTGCATGTCTTCGAGCAGGTCTTCCGCACCCACCTTGTCGGCGCCGGCGGCGAGAGCGGCTTCGGCCTTGTCGCCACGGGCGAACACGGCGACCTTCACGTCCTTGCCGGTGCCCGAGGGCAGCGTGACCATGCCACGAACCATCTGGTCGGCGTGGCGCGGATCGACGCCGAGGTTCAGCGCGACTTCGAGCGTCTGGTCGAACTTGGCGCTCTGGAGGTCCTTGAGAAGCTGGATCGCTTCGTCAACGCCATAGAGCTTCTGGTTGTCGCCCAGCTTTTCCGTGAGCGACTTCTGCTTCTTGGTCAGGTTCACCATGGGATCAGCCCTCCACAACCTGCAGGCCCATCGCGCGCGCGGAGCCTTCGATGATCTTCGTCGCCGCGTCGATGTCGTTCGCGTTCAGGTCCTGCATCTTGGCCTGGGCGATTTCGGCGAGCTGCGAGCGCTTGATCGTGCCGGCCGATTCCTTGCCCGGCGTCTTCGAGCCGGACTTGAGACCGATGGCCTTCTTGATAAGGTAGGTTGCCGGCGGCGTCTTGGTGACAAACGTGAACGAGCGATCCGCATAGACCGTGATGATGGTCGGAAGCGGCATGCCCTTTTCGAGTTCCTGCGTGGCAGCGTTGAACTGCTTGCAGAATTCCATGATGTTCACGCCGCGCTGGCCCAGGGCCGGGCCGATCGGCGGTGCAGGCTTGGCATCGCCGGCGGCGACCTGCAGCTTGATGTAACCTTCGATTTTCTTGGCCATTGCTGGCCTCCTTTCTTCCTGTCGGAGACCGGAAGTTCCGGCTCCTCAGAGTGAGCGGTCAGACGAGGGCGAACCCTCTTCCGCACGGATTTCCAGTTGCCCGGAAGCGCGCGCAACTAGCGCAAATGGCGCGAAATGCAAGGGGATTCGGGGTGGGGACGCGGCATGCCGCGCTTCACGGCAGCGCGTTGGCGCCCCCCAGCACCGTCGCCATGGCAGCCGCCGCGCCGCGCACGCTGGCGTCTTCGGCCACGTCGATCCATTCGCTCGGCGCGTGCGCACCGCCGCCATCACCGCCCGCGCCAATGGCGATGGCCGGAATCCCGAGGTTCATCGGCACGTTGGCATCGGTCGACAGGGGCACGAAGTGCGGCGCGAACCCCTCCGCCCGCGCCGCCGTCGCCGCGATCACCGCAAGCGGCGCGGTTTCGGGCGTAGTGCCGGCGGGGCGATTGCCGATCGGCTTGAAGGTCACGGCGATTCGGCCGCCGTCGGTCGATCGGGCGCGGTTCTCCTCGTCCACCGCCGCCGTGGCGATGGCATGGAGCGCGGTATCGATGCGGTCGATTTCCGCCGGCGATTCGGAGCGGATGTCGACATCGAGGAAGACTTGCGCCGGGATCGTGTTGACCGAGGTGCCGCCACCCACGACGCTGGCGGAATAGGTGGTGCGCGGCTGCGCGGGCACGGGGATGCCGTAAAGCCCGGTCACGGTGCGCGCCAGCGCCGCCAGCGGGTTGACGATGCCGAACTTGTCGAAGCTGTGCCCGCCCGGTCCGTCGAACACCAGGCGCCAGCGCCGCGATCCCACTCCGCGCGTGGTGATCCAGCCCGCGCCCGCGCCATCGATGGTGATGAACCCGGCCGCCTGTTTCGCGCGCGGGTCCTGCGCGAAGAAATGGCGCATCCCGCGCAGATCGCCCGGCCCTTCCTCGCCCACGTTGGCGATGAACACGATATCGCGTTCGGTGCGGATGCCGGCCTTGTCCATGGCGCGGACCATCGCCAGCATCACCGCCAGGCCCAGAGTATCGTCGCCGATGCCGGGCGCCATCAGGCGGGTGCCTTCGCGGCGGACTTTCACGTCGGTGCCGGCCGGGAACACGGTATCGAGATGCGCGGCCACGATCAGCGGCGCAAGCGCGGGCGTCGTGCCCCGGCGCGTGGCGATGACGTTGCCGATGCCGTCGATTGCCGCATCGGGCAGGCCGCCCGCGCGCATCATCGCGGCCATGGCGCGGCCGCGCGCCTCCTCGCCGAACGGTGGCGCGGGAATTTCGGTCAGGGTGACGATATCGTCGACCAGCCGGGCATGATCCGCGCGCAACGCCTCCCGCGCGGCGGCGAACCGGCGCGAGGCCAGCAGGCGTTCAAGTTCTCTGGCCAGTTCCCCGGGCGCTTTGGCGGCGGAAGCGGGAACGGGGGCAGGCCGGCGTGGCGCGGCGCTTTCCGCGACCGGCGCGGATGCTGCCGCCAGCGCGAGGATCAGGGTGGTCAGCAACGGACTCTCCGGTCAGCGGCCAGCGCGCGGCGAAAGCGCGCCGGTCCGGCCTGCCGGCGCGTCCGTGGAATTACTTGACCAGTTCGACTTCCTCGAACGCCAGTTCGACCGGCGTGGCGCGGCCGAAGATCGACACGGCCACCTTCACGCGCTGCTTTTCGAAATCGAGTTCTTCCACCGTGCCGTTGAACGAGGCGAACGGGCCGGCGTTGACCTTGACCGAATCGCCGATCTCGTAATCGACTGCCACGTTCTTGCGCGGTTCGGCGGCGGCCTGTTCGCGCGCGCCGAAGTAGCGGGCGGCTTCCTTGTCGGAAATCGGCTGCGGCTTGTTGTTGGTGCCGAGGAAACCGGTGACCTTGGGCGTGTTCTTGACGAGGTGGTAGATGTCGTCGTTCATCGCAAGCTTGGCCAGCACGTAGCCGGGCATGAACTTGCGTTCGACCTGCACCTTCTTGCCGCGCTTCACCTCGGTCACGGTTTCGGTCGGCACTTCCACCGCCTCGACCAGTTGCGACAGGCCGATCCGTTCCGCTTCGGCGAGGATCGAATCGCGCACCTTGTTTTCGAAACCGGAATAGGCGTGGATGATGTACCAGCGAGCCATGGAAAATCCTTGAAGTCTTGTCAGGTGCCGAAGGGAGGCGGCAGGCTTCAGGCCTGCGAGAGCAGCCAGCGCACGACGAAGCCGAAGAGGCTGTCGATGCCGAGGAAGAACACCGCCAGGATCAGCATCATGATGCCGACGAAGATCGCGGTGGTGGTGGTTTCCTGCCGCGTCGGCCAGACCACCTTGCGCGCTTCCGCGCGTACCTGGTTGATGAATTCGCCGGGGCTGGTCTTCGCCATGATCCTTGCCGCTTTCGCTACCTGATGAAATCCTGTCTTCCGCCTAGGGGACATCGCCGCCCCGGACAGGTCCGGGAGGGGCAGGCGATGTTTCCGATGTCGGAAGATGGCCGATATCTAGGCGCAAGCCGGCGGATTGGCAAGAGCGGCGAGAGCGGTGGCGGATCGCGACGATTCGCGGGGCGGCGGGCGGCGGTTTGCCGGCGGCGCGATTGCGTCCGGTCCGGACCCTTCGCCGCCGTGCCGCGGGACCGGTAGGGAACGGGTCGCGCGCGTCGCCCATGCGGACGCAGAAGCCTGAAAGGAAACGAAAACCTCTCTACGCCGGGGCGGAGAGGATGGCAGGAGTGGCAGGATTCGAACCCGCGGCCCTCGGTTTTGGAGACCGATGCTCTACCAACTGAGCTACACTCCTGTGCTCGGAAAAGCGCCCTTAGTGGGTTGACGGCGCGAGTGCAACCGACTCAAAGACATTTCGACGACGATGACGCCGCCCGACGAACCGATCATCCCGCCCGAGCTGTTGCTCAAGGCCTATCGCGCGGGAATTTTCCCGATGGCGGACAGTCGCGACGATCCCGAGGTGTTCTGGGTGGAGCCGCGGATGCGGGCGATCCTGCCGCTCGACGGGTTCCACCTGTCGCGCTCGCTGGCGCGCACGCTGCGGCGCGGGCGGTTCACGGTGACGTGCAACGCCGCGTTCGATTCGGTGATCGACGCCTGCGCCGCGCCGCGCCCGGATGCGGAGGAAAGCTGGATCAGCCGGCGCATCCGCGAAAGCTACCGCAAGCTGCAAGCGGTCGGGCACGCCCATTCGATCGAGACCTGGGCCGACGGACGGCTGGTTGGCGGGCTCTATGGCGTGGGCTTCGCCCGCGTGTTCTGCGGCGAAAGCATGTTCAGCCGGATGAACGACGCGTCCAAGGTGGCGCTGGCCTGGCTGGTGGCGGCCCTGCGGCGATCGGGCGCGGAATTGCTCGATTGCCAGTTCACCACGCCGCACCTGGCCTCGCTGGGCGCGGTCGAAATTCCGCAGGAACGATACCTCGACATGCTGCGCCACGCGCAGCGGCCTCACTCGTCGGTGCTGGCGCCAGACGGTTTCGGAGTGGCCGGCTTCGGGGTGGCGGGCTTGGGGGCGGCAGGCGTTGCGGCCGGGGATGGTGCCGTGGCCGGCGCCGGCGCGGTGCTCGGCTTGCCCGCAGGTTTCGCCGCGCTGCTGGCGGAGGCGGGATCGTCTTCCTCGCCGGGGAACTTCATCGCGCAGTCCTTGACCCACACGTCATAGGCCGGGTGCTCGACGACGTTGAGCGAGGGCGAGTTCTTGAACAGCCAGCCCGAAAAGATCTTGTGCCACGCCAGCTTTTCCTGGGTGGTCGCGCGCTCTTCCACGAACAGCTGGACGAAGGCGCCGGTTTCCTGCGGGTCTTCCCACGGCGCGGTGCGCTCGCAGGTGGCCAGCTTGACGATCGCGTTGCCGATGCGGCGCGATTCGCCCGTCTTCATCACCAGCACCTGCGTGATGTTGTTACGCTTGTTGAGGAAGCCCAGCGTGGCGACGCGGTCCTTGACCGGCGTGCCGTATTCGCTTTCGACCACGCCGCCCGATCCAGCCGCCGCCGGCGCGCCGGTTTCGGTCGCTTCGGGCGGGGGCGCGGCTTCGGGCTGGCGCTGGCACCCGCCAAGAGCCGCCAGCGCCGCGCAGGCGGCAAGCGGAAGCAGCGGCCGGGAAAGACGGTTCATCGGGGCCGGACGGCGCTTATTCCGGAGACCAGGCTTCGTAGTCGCCGGTCGCGGGCGCGCGCTTGCCGCCGCGTTCCAGCGCGCCCTGCGGCCGATAGGCCAGCGCGGTGCCGGTGGCGTTGGGCGTGTAGTCCGCTTCCCAGATGCGCGGTGGCGGCAGATTGCTTTCGGGCACGCCGTCGAAGCCGCCGTGGAGCCAGCCATGCCATTCGGCGGGCACGCGGCTGGCATCGTTGGCGCCATCGTAGATCACCCAGCGGCGTTCCTCGCCCGCGCGCGGATGACCGGCGGGATAGGGCTTGCGCGAGCGGTAGTACTTGTTGCCCTGCGCGTCGGTGCCCACCAGCTCGCCCTTCAGCGAACTGTCGAGCAGGGTGCCGATGGTGGCGCCGTCCCACCAGGTGAAGATCTTGCCGAGAAAGCTCATGGTGCCGTCATCTTTCGCGAGGGTGGGGGCCGCTTAGCCCCTGAGGGGGGGATTCCGCAAGCCGGGATAGGCCCCTTTTCACGGCTTGCCCCCACGGCAAATGGTCGAAACGGCCATCGTCGGAACCGCAGCGCCGGCCCGCTCCTACCACGCCACCTTGTCGCCCGGTTTGATTCCCAGTTCCGCCGCGCGGCCGCCGTTCAGTTCGAGCACGCCCGCGGCGATGCCGTCCGAGGGCAGCGAGGTCAGGTCATAAGGCACCGCATTGGCGGCGATGTTGAGAATGCGCCGGTCCGGGCCGATGAAGATGATGTCGAGCGGGATGACCGTGTTCTTCATCCAGAACGCGGCGTCGCGCGGCGGGTCCATCGGGAAGATCATGCCTTCGTCCGCGCCCATCGTGGTGCGGAACATCAGGCCCTGCGCCTGTTCCTCGCTGGTGCGGGCCACTTCGACGCGGAAGGTGTGCGGTCCTTTGGTCCCGCTGACCGTGAGCGTGACGACCGGCAGGCCGGAAACCGGATGCGTCGCCGGCGCCGAAGCGGCGGGCCGCGCGGCGCTTTTTCCGCCCGTATCGGCCGCAACGGGGGAGCAGCCGATCACGGCCACGGTGCACGCCAGTGCGGCGGTCTTAATCCAGAATTTCATCGACCCATTCTTCCGCTGCCTCGATGCTAGGCTCATCGACCAGTCGGCGCGCGTATGCAAGGGGGTGCCCGGCGCGCAGCAGCGCGGCGACCTGCCGTTCGCGCCGGGCCGGATCGATCTTCGGTCCATCCGTTCCCCGATCCTCGCCCCACGGGCCGAAGCGCCGCTTGCGCGCCATGACCAGCGCGGCGTGGCGCCGGTCGCGCTCCGATCCGCGCGCCTCCGCGCGCATGTCCTCGGCAATGCCCGCGTGCCCCAGCGCCTGGTCGATCCGCCGCGCGCCATAGCCGCGCCGCAGCAGGCCCTGCGCCTTCGCCCGCGCATAGCCGGCATCGTCGACATAACCCGCGCGCACGAACCGCGCGACCAGCCCGTCCACGTCGGGCGGGGCGGCGCCATCCCAGCCGCGTTCGCGCAGCTTGCGCGCCAGATAGGCGGCGAGCTTGCCCGCGCTGGTGGCGAAGCGCGCGACATAGGCGAGCGCCATCTCCTCCATCCGCGCCGGATCGAGCGGTTTGGGCGGCCGTTTGCGCCGGTCTGGAACACCTTGCGGATTCATCGCGCCACATTCGTGCCACAGTCAGGATTAAATGAGAACGTCCGCACCCGTACCCCGCGCAAGGGGAACCGGGACACAGTCATGGGCCGTTCACCTGCCGGAGCAGAAACGCCCGGCAGGAAAAAGACAGAGAAACCGGGGTATCGCATGACCGTTACGGACGCCGTTGTGGAGAAGGCGGCTCTCGTTCCCACGCCGAACGACGATGCATTGCCGCGTCGCTATTCCGATTTCGACACCTTCTGCGATGCGCTGGACTATGTCGCGCAGGGCGAGAAGGGCCTCAATTTCCACGATCCGCGTGGCACGCTGACCCGCCCCTACCCTTACGCCGAACTGCGCGCCGACGCGCTGGCGGCGGCCGGCCGGCTGCTGGCCATGGGCGTGAAGCCGGGCGACCGGATCGCGCTGGTCGCCGAAACCGGCCCCGATTTCGCGGCGCTGTTCTGCGGCACGATCTATGCCGGCGCCTGGCCGGTGCCGCTGCCGCTGCCGACCAGCTTCGGCGGCAAGGACAGCTATATCGACCAGCTCGCGGTCCAGCTCGCCAGCTCGGACCCGCTGATGCTGCTGTTCCCGGGCGAGATCGCGGCCATGGCCGGCGAGGCCGCCGCGCGGCAGGGCTGCAAGGGCCTGTCGTGGGACGAATTCCACGCCGGCCCGGTTTCGGACCAGCCGCTGCCGCCGGCCGATCCCGACGCGATCTGCTATCTCCAGTATTCGAGCGGATCGACGCGTTTCCCGCACGGCGTGGCGGTGACGCACCGCGCGCTGCTGGCGAACCTGGCCGGCCACGCGCACGGCATGGGCATCACCACGCCCGATCGCTGCATCTCGTGGCTGCCGTGGTATCACGACATGGGGCTGGTCGGCTGCTTCCTGTCGCCGATCGCCAACCAGGTTTCGGTGGACTACCTCAAGACCGAGGACTTCGCGCGGCGCCCGCTCGCCTGGCTCGATCTCATCAGCCGCAATCCGGGCACCACGCTCTCCTATTCGCCCACCTTCGGCTATGACATCTGCGCCCGCCGCATTTCCAGCCAGAGCCACGTGTCCGAACGCTTCGACCTGTCGCGCTGGCGCGTGGCGGGCAACGGCGCGGACATGATCCGGCCCGACGTGATGCAGAACTTCGTCAACGCCTTCGCCGAGGCCGGGTTCAAGGCCAGCGCCTTCCTGCCCAGCTATGGCCTGGCCGAAGCGACGCTGGCGGTGACGATCATGCCGCCGGGCGAAGGCATCCGCGTGGAACTGGTCGAGGAAGAGCGCCTGTCCGGCTGCCCGCGCGACCTGTCGCGCCCCGCGCGCTACCGCGCCATCGTCAACTGCGGCGTGCCGGTGAAGGGCATGGACATCGCGATCCGGGGCGAGAACGGCGGTGCGCTGGCGCACCATCACATCGGCAAGGTGTGGTGCCGCGGCTCGTCGGTGATGCACAGCTATTTCCGCGATCCCGAATCGACCGATGCCTGCCTGGTCGATGGCTGGCTCGATACCGGTGACATGGGCTACCTCAATGCCGAGGGCTACCTGTTCATCGTCGGCCGCGCCAAGGACATGATCATCATCAACGGCAAGAACCACTGGCCGCAGGACATCGAATGGGCGGTGGAACAGCTGCCGGGCTTCCACCAGGGCGATATCGCCGCCTTCTCGGTGGAAACCGAGAACGGCGAGGAAGCGCCGGCGGTGCTGGTCCACTGCCGCGTCTCCGACCCGGTGGAGCGGGTGAAGCTGCGCGACCAGATCCGCGAGAAGGTCCGCTCGATCACCGGCATGAACTGCGTGGTGGAACTCGTCCCCCCGCGTACCCTGCCGCGCACCAGCTCCGGCAAGCTCAGCCGCGCCAAGGCCAAGAAGCTCTATCTGGCGGGCGAGATCGAACCTTACCGGCTGGCGGCCTGAGGGCTGGAAGCGAGGGGTTCCCACCCCCAACCCCTCCCGCAAGCGGGAGGGGAGCGAGGCTTGCGCCGCCGCACGCGGTGTTAGCCGCAGCGGGGTGGGCTTTCCGCGCTCCGGGTCTGCAAGCGATACGTTCCTACTCCTCCACCCCCGCGAACCCAGGTAAATACGCCGCCTCGTGCGAGCGCACTGCGTCCAGCGCCTTGGCCAGCGCGCGGGGGTAGTGGCGGGCGATCTGCCTGGTCGACACACGGCCGCGCAGGAAATCGGCCCATAGGAATTCGGCATAGGGCGTGGGCGACTTGGCGTAGCCGCCGGCGCGACGGACTTCGCCGGCCAGCGAGCGGTAAGGGTCGTCGGCCAGATCGTCGAGCCGCTTGGGCAGGGCCTTCAGCGGCTGCCGCTGCCCCTTGGCGTCATAAGGATGCAGCCAGTTGCGGTTGTCGAGGAAGGTCAGGAACCGGTCGCGCGGGAGGTGATCGAGCTTGGCGACGACGCTGACCAGCACGTGCTCCACCCCTTCGCGCAGCAGCGCCAGCGCCAGGTGGTGGTGATCGATCAGCCACGGCACCTGCTTCGGCCCGATCACCACCGGGATCATGTGCCGGCCGAGGTATTCGCCGCCCGCTTCCGCCACCTGCTGCCGCCAGGCGTGCTGCTTGCGTTCGACCTCGATGAAGCCAACCGTCATCTGCGTGGGCCGCAGCCGCCGCAGTTCGACCGGATGCAGCAGCGGCTCTATCCTCTGGGCCATCGCCATCGTCATTGCTCCCGCATTGCTTGCGCCACCGCATCGGCGACGCTGAACGTACCCGTGGCGGCCACGCCGTCCAGCCCGCTGGCCGCCAGCACCGCGCGGGCGCGATCGTGCAGCCGGGCGAGGATCACGCGGCGGCCCGCCTTGCCCTCGGCGCCCACGAATTCACCCAGCGCCTCGACGGCGGTGCTGTCTAGGTCGGCGCTTTGTTCCAGGCTGAGTACGACGGTATGGGCGCCGTCGCGCGCGGCCATCCGCGCCACTTCCGCCAGCGCACCTTCGGCGTTGGCGAAGAACAGCGGCGCGTTGGGGCGGTAGATGCCCACGCCGGGCAGGCCGCGCGCATCGGCGTGCTGGCGCATGTCGACGAAATCGTGCCCGTCGCCCACGCGCCCCAGCGCGCTGATGCGCGGGCGCGCATAAGTGTGGAGCAGCGCGGCGACCGAGAGCGCCACCGCCGCCAGCATCCCGTTGAGCACGCCCAGCGTCAGCACGCCCAGCGCCGCGCCCACCGCGATCCACTGGTCGCGGTCCAGCCGGAACAGGCGCACGAGCGGCCCTGGCGACAGCGCGTGGGCCAGCGCGGCGATGACCACGGCGGCCAGCACCGGTTCGGGAATCGCGGCGATCAGGCCGGCGGCGAACAGCGCCAGCAGCAGCACCGCCAGCGCCGCCGTCAGCGCGGTGAGGCGCGAGTGCGCGCCCGCCGCCTCGCTCGCCGCGCCGGCGGAAAAACCCGCGCCCACGGGCATCCCGCGCACCAGCGCCGAGGCCATGTTGGCCACCCCCAGCGCGACGAGTTCGCGGTTCGATTCGATCGTATCGCCGTGGCGCAGGGCCATGGTGCGGATCGTGCCCCAGCTTTCGGCAAAGAGGATCAGCGCGACCGGCACCGCCAGCTGCGCCATCCGCGCCCAGTCGCCCGGCGCCAGCACGGGCAGGTCGAAGGCGGGCGCGCTCAGCCGGATCGTGTCTGCCAGCGCGACGCCGTGCGCCGAGAGGTCAAGCCCCACGCTGGCGAGAATGCCCGCCGCCAGCACCGCCAGCGTCACCGGCACGCGCGGCCAGCGCGCCCGCACCAGGACCAGCAGCGTCAGCGCGGCCAGGCCGATCAGGGCGCTGGCGGGATTGGCCCGGCGCAGCCCGCCCGCGATCTCCGCCGCCATGGCCGCGATGTTGCCCGCGGTGATGCCGGCGATGCCCAGCAGCTTGGGCAATTGCCGGATGACGATGGTGATGGCGAGGCCGAAGGCGAAGCCGCGCAGCACCGCGCGCGAGACGAAGGCGGACAGGCTGCCCAGCCGGAACAGCGCCGCGCCCAGGAAGATCAGCCCGGTCATGCCTACCAGCACCGTCGCCAGCACCGCGCGCGTGGCGGCATCGCCCGGCAGGCTGGCCAGCGCGGCGGCCAGGATCGCGGCGGACGAGGACGTGGGCGAAACGATCGCGAAGCGGCTGCGCCCGACCAGCGCATAGGCGAACCCGCCGGCGATTCCGGCGGCCAGCGCCCGCGCCGGGTCCAGCCCGGCAATGCCGGCATAGGCCACGCCTTCGGGAATCATCAGCCCCGCCACGGCCAGCCCGGCGACAAGGTCTTTCGGATCGAACCTGATCGCTGTTCCCTCCTAGGCCCCCGGTGCGCTTCATCGCTACGCCCGTTCGGGCGCAAGGTCGATACGGCTTCGCAGCCGGTGAGGCTGTGTTATTTGCATAATACAGCTTGCGTGACGGAACGGCTTTCCCCATCTATCGTGGCATAACCGCCCTCAACGAGCGAAACGACCATGGCCACGACACCCACCGAAACCATCAGCCCGATCACCCTGACCCCGCCCGATCCGGTGCCGGTCGTCGCGCCCGCGCAGGCGGCGGGCCTGGTGCCCGTGTCCGACGAGAACCGCGGCAAGCTGGAAGCCAAGGTCGATGCCTTCGTCGCCGATCTGGTCGCGCAGGACGCGGCCAGCCCCGAATTCGGCAAGCGGGTGGACCAGCTCACCAACATGGGCCGCAAGGAAATCGTGGCCGCCGCGGGCATGTCGAACCGCTTTCTCGACCGGCCGATTCGGGCGATGGACAAGGACAGCGGCGTCGGCGCCGATCTCGCCCAGCTGCGCCGGACGGTGGAAGACCTCGATCCCGGCCGGCAGGGCAATCTCTCCTCGCCGCGCAAGTTCCTCGGCATCATCCCGTTCGGTAACAAGCTGAAGAACTACTTCGACGGCTACACCTCGGCGCAGGGGCACATCAAGTCGATCCTCGACCGGCTCGCCTCGGGCAAGGACGAGCTGCTGATGGACAATGCCGCGATCGACGTGGAGCGGCAGAAGCTGTGGGAAGCCATGGGCAACCTGGAGCAGATGATCCACATCTCGAAGACGCTCGACCAGAAGCTGGAGGACGCCGCCAACGACCTCGACGCGACCGATCCGGCCAAGGCCAAGGCGATCCGCGAATCCGCGCTGTTCTATACCCGCCAGCGCACGCAGGACCTGCTGACGCAGATGGCGGTGACGGTGCAGGGCTATCTCGCGCTCGATCTGGTCAAGAAGAACAACGTCGAACTGGTCAAGGGCGTCGACCGCGCCAGCACCACCACGGTCGCCGCGCTGCGCACCGCCGTTACCGTGGCGCAGGCGATGACCAACCAGCGGCTGGTGCTGCAGCAGATCACCGCGCTGAACACGACGACCGCCAACATCATCGATTCCACCGGCAAGCTGCTGCGCGAACAGACCGGCAAGATTCACGAGATGGCCGCTTCCAGCACGATCCCGCTGGAAACGCTGCAGCGTGCGTTCCAGAACATCTACGACACGATGGACACCATCGACACGTTCAAGCTGAAAGCGCTCGACGCGATGAAGCAGACGGTGACGACGCTTTCGGGCGAGGTCGAGAAATCCAAGGGCTATATCGCGCGGGCCGAAGGCGCTTCGCAGGCCAAGCTCGCCGGCCCCGAAACCTCGCCGCTGCTGAGCCTTGAAGGCTGATGGACCGGACGATGGCCGGCGAATCGCATGACAGTCAGCGCATTCTGACCGAAGCACGGGCTTCGCTGGTCCGCCAGCAGGCCGGCGGGCGGCGCGTGGGCGGGCGCTCGATCGGGCAGCGTTCGGCCGAGATGAAGCGCCAGCATGTCGCGCGCAAGGCGGCGCGCATGGCCATGGCGGTGGGCGTGATCCTGGTCGCGGCGATGGGCGTGGGCCTGGCCATCGACGGGATCGGCGTGACCGGCCTGATGCTGATGGTTCTGACGATCGCGGCGGCGCTGTTCTTCTTCGGCCGCTATCCGCGCCTGAAAGTGCCCGATCTGGCCGCGCTGAACACCGGCAACGTCCGTTCGATGGTGGGGCGCACCGAACTGTGGCTGGAAGCGCAGCGCCCGGCCCTGCCCGCGCCGGCCGTGCAGCTTGTCGACCAGATTGGCGTGCAGCTGGACGGGCTGGGGGTGCAGCTCGAAGGGATCGACCCGGCCGAACCCGCCGTCGCCGAAGTGCGCAAGCTGGTGGGCGAACACCTGCCGGGCATGGTCGAAAGCTATCGCCGCATTCCCGCGCACCTGAAGCGGGAGGAACGCGGCGGGCGCAACGCCGATCAGCAGCTGGCCGATGGCCTGGGCAAGATCAGCCGCGAGATCGACGAGATCACGCGCAAGCTGGCCGCCGGCGACATCGACGATCTGGCCGTGCGGGGACGCTACCTTGACTACCGCTATGGCGAAGGGCTGGGAGAGGCCGATGCGGCGCCCCAATTGGCCGCGCCTGTTACCCCCGCCGCCCCGCCGGAGAACACCTGATGCGCGTCGCCATTCCCCATTCGCTCGGCAAGGACGAAGTGCGGCGCCGGATGCAGGAAAAGGCCGGCAAGGCTTCGGCCAAGGCCAGCGATCTGCTGGGCAGCCTGGCCTCGGTCGACATGGCCTGGCGCGACGAGGACCATCTGGCGATGGACGTCTCGGCCATGGGCTTCACCGTCCCCTGCGCGGTCACGCTGGAAGAGGCGGAACTGGTGATCGACGTGACCATGCCCGATGGCCTCGGCTTCGCGCGGCGGATGATCGAGGGCGTGATCCGCGAAAAGGGCGAGAAGCTGCTGGCGTAGAAAGACCGCGATCAGGCCGCGTCATGGCCGCTCACAGATCGCGGCGTTCCAGTTCCAGCAGTTCCTGCGGCAGCCGCAGCGTCTGCGCCACCAGCCGGGTTTCGAGCAGCAGGTAGATCAGCGCCACCATCAGCAGGGCGATGGCAAGGAAGAACGTGACGCTGGTAACGTGGCGCAGCTCGAACCCGTTGATATCGCCGATGAACAGCGTGCCGACGGTGACCCCGATGGCCAGCCCCGAGCAGACCAGCAGCAGCAGGGCGTGGCCGATCAGCTGGATGCGCCGGTCGACATAGCGCAGTTCCACCACGACGCGATCGTGCTCCGCCCCGTGCGTTTCGGCGTGCAGCTTCTGCAGCGCGCGCGAACGGTCGACGATCCGGCCCAGCCGCGTGGTCAGGATGTTCATGATGTTGCCGATCGCCACCAGCACGAAGACCGGGGCGAGCGCGAGCTGGATGGTCTGGGCGATCATGGACCCAGTTTCGCGGCAAGCGCGCCGCGCCGCAAGGGGTGGGGATACGAATTACCGCGCCCCCGCCCCGCCCGGCGCCGGGATAATCCGGGAATCAGGGCGCGAAGAAGCGCTGCTCCCAGCCGTAGACCGATTCCAGCGGATCGCCATTCTGGTCCAGCGCCGGGCGGAACCGGAAACGGTCGATGGCGAGGCGGCAGGTGATGCCATCCGCCTCGGGATCGCCGCTGTGCTTGCGCACCGTGCAGCCTTTCACCCGGCCATCGGTGCCGACGGTGAGCGCGACGATCACGCTGGTGCCCAGCCGGCTGGCGCGCGAGGCGGCGGGGTAATCGCGCGTGGAGGTGATGTCGCCGGCGATCTTGACCGCCCTCTGCGCCACAAAGCGCCCGCCCGCGCCGTCGCCGTTGCCGCCGCTGCCCGTGCCGCCGCCCGCCGTTCCCCCGCCGGTGCCAGCGCCCGCCGCGGTGGCGCCGGAGCGGGTATCGTTGCCCGTCGACGCGGCCGGCGCGGCCGGCGGCGCCGTGTTGGGGATTCTGGCGGGGGCGGCCACGATCTCGCGCGGTTTCGCCTTGCGGCCCGATGCCCCTTCCGCCCCTTCGGGCTCGGTGGTCGTGGCGGTCGCCGATGGTGGCGGGTTGTCGAGAGGAACGTCGTAAGCGGCCACGACAGATTCGAGCCCCGCCTCGCGCAGCACGGCGGGAAGGCCGCCGAACGCCCGCACCACCGCCCAGATCGCCACGGCGTGCAGCACGGCCACGCCCAGAGCTACGCCCAGCCGCGCCCGGCCATCCAGCCCCGGTGCCGCGTCGAAACGGGCCGGAGCGGAAGGGGCCGAGGGCGTCGGCGGGGTTGCGGGCGGACTCATGTTAATGCTGTGGACCCTCATATGTTAGTCACCCAATGGGATTGTATCCGTTTTCATCGCAATGCAGTATCCCTCCGGAACGGGGACGCGGCGACGACCGCCAGGGGAACAGACATGCGCGTGCTGGTGGTCGAAGATGAGCCGTTGCTCGCCATGATGCTGGAAGAAAGCCTGATCGATCTGGGGCATCAGGTGGTCGGGCCGGCCGCCAGCGCCGAACACGCGCTGAGGCTGCTGACGAACAACCCGGTGGAGGCGGCGCTGCTGGACTTCTCGCTGGGCAGCGACGGCAATTCGGTTCCCGTCGCGCTGCAGTTGCGCGACGCCGGCATTCCGTTCTGCTATCTCAGCGGCCATGCCACGCTGGATGCCGGCACGGGTGCGCCCGATGCGCCGCTGCTGTCCAAGCCGGTTTCGATGGCGGCTCTGGAAGACGCGCTGGCGCGGATGGCCTGAAGAGGCGGCCGGCCAGGATGCGGCCAGCCAGGATTTGGCCGGTCAGGATTCGAGCAGGCTGTCTCCGCGCGCAAGGCTGTACAGCCGCAGCCCGTGCGCCGCGGCGCGCTCCGCCGCCATGGTCGACGCCGCCGAGACCGTGACCAGTAGCGGAAAGCCCGCGATCACCGCCTTCTGCACCAGTTCGTAGCTGCACCGCGCGGTCAGCACGACGAAGCCCGTGGCGGGGGATAGCCCCTGGCGCGCCAGCGCGCCGATCAGCTTGTCGAAGGCGTTGTGGCGGCCGACATCCTCGCGCGCGGCCAGGATCGTGCCATCGGGCGCGCAGAACGCGGCGGCGTGGGCGGCGCGCGTCGCCTGGCCCAGCGGCTGATGGTCCGGCAGCGCGGCCAGCGCGGCGAACAGCGCCGTGTCCGCCACGTCGAGCCGGGCCGTAACCTGCGGCAGCGGGCGCAGCACCTGTTCCAGGCTTTCGATCCCGCACAGCCCGCAACTGCCCTCGGCCAGCCGCAGCCGTGCGCGATCGAGCAGCGGCGCGGCGCGGGACGGCGCGATCTGCACGCGCAGCATCCAGCCGCCACCGTCGATGGCGTGCGCGTCCGCCGACTCGAACTCGTCCGGCGCAGCAATGAGCTGTTCGGACAGGCAGAAGCCCAGCGCATAGTCTTCCAGATCGGTGGGCGTGGCCATCATCACGGCATAGCCGATGCCGTTGATCTCGATCGCGACCGGCGCTTCCACCGCCAGCGCGCGGTCGATCGCGCGCGGCGGGCGGCCATCGGCGAAATGTTCGCGAAACGGAAACGCGCGCGCGCCGTCCGGGCTGGACATCAGGACGCGGCGGCGGCGCCGTACTGCCCGGCCAGTCGGGCGAGGGCTTCGCGGACGACCGGGTCCAGCCTCGCGCCGTCAAGGGCGAAGGCCATGTGCTTCATGCGCGGCGTCCAGAAGTCCTGGATGTGCTGCGCCACCATGCCGACGGGATCGGGATCGAGCGCGAGGTTGCGGGCGATCTGGTTGACCATGTAGGCGAGCTTTTCCGGCGTGTGGCTGCTCATTCGGCAGCCTCCATCGCGCCGCCCTCGATCCGGCGCGAGCGGCGGGTCAGTTCCTCGTAGCCTTCCTGCCAGTCGGTGGGGCCGTTGCTGGGGGTGACCTGCACCGCCGTCACCTTGTATTCGGGGCAATTGGTGGCCCAGTCGGAATAGTCGGTGGTGACGACGTTGGCCTGCGTCGCCGGGTGGTGGAACGTGGTGTAGACGACGCCGGGCGCGACGCGGTCGGTCACCGTCACGCGCAGGGTAGTCTCGCCCGCGCGGCTGGCGAGGCGGACCCAGTCGCCCGACTTGACGCCCCGGTTCTCGGCGTCGGTCGGGTGCATTTCCAAGAGGTCCTCGGGATGCCAGGCGACGTTGGCGGTGCGCCGCGTCTGCGCGCCGACGTTGTAGTGCGAGAGGATGCGGCCGGTGGTCAGCAGCAGCGGAAAGCGCGGGCCGGTGCGTTCGTCGGTGGGCACGTAGTCGGTCACCACGAACTTGCCCTTGCCGCGCACGAAGCCATCGACGTGCATGATCGGCGATCCATCGGGCGCGGCGGCGTTGACCGGCCATTGCAGCGAGCCTTCGGCATCGAGCCGGGCATAGTTGACGCCGGAGAACGTGGGCGTCAGCCGCGCGATCTCGTCCATGATCTCGGACGGGTGGGTGTAGTTCCAGTCCAGCCCGATCGCGCGCGCCAGTTCCTGCGTGACCTGCCAGTCCTCGTATCCGTTAAGGGGTTCCATCACCTTGCGCACCGGCTGGATGCGGCGTTCGGCGTTGGTGAAGGTGCCGTTCTTTTCGAGGAAGCTCGATCCCGGCAGGAACACGTGGGCGTAGTTGGCGGTCTCGTTGAGGAACAGGTCGTGGACGATCACGCATTCCATCGCGGCGAGGCCGGCGGACACGTGCTTCGTGTCCGGGTCCGACTGGAGGATGTCCTCGCCCTGGATGTAGAGCGCCTTGAACACGCCGTCGGTGGCGGCATCGAGCATGTTGGGGATGCGCAGGCCCGGCTCGGGATCGATCTTCACGCCCCATTCGGCCTCGAACAGCGCGCGTGCGCCGGCATCGGAGACATGGCGATAGCCGGACAGTTCGTGCGGGAAGCTGCCCATGTCGCAGGCGCCCTGCACGTTGTTCTGCCCGCGCAGGGGGTTCACGCCCACGCCGCGACGGCCGATGTTGCCCGTCGCCATGGCGAGGTTGGCGATGGCCATGACGGTGGACGAACCCTGCGAATGCTCGGTCACGCCCAGGCCGTAATAAATGGCCCCGTTGCCGCCCGTGGCGAAAAGCCGCGCCGCGCCGCGCAAGGCTTCGGCGGGAACGCCGGTGACGGGTTCGAGGAATTCGGGGCTGTGCCGCGCGTCGGACACGAAATCGGCCCAGTGGCGGTATTCGTCCCAATCGCAGCGTGCGCGCACGAAGGCTTCGTCGGCGAGGCCTTCGGTGACGATGACGTGGGCCAGCGCGGTCAGCACGGCCACGTTGGTGCCGGGGCGCAGCGGCAGGTGGTAGTCCGCCGCGACATGGGGGCTGCGCACCAGATCGGTGCGGCGCGGATCGATCACGATCAGCTTCGCCCCCTGGCGCAGCCGCTTTTTCATGCGGCTGCCGAACACGGGGTGCCCGTCGGTGGGGTTGGCGCCGATCACCAGGATCACGTCCGAATCCTCGACCGAATCGAAGTCCTGCGTGCCGGCCGAGGTGCCGAACGTGGTCTTCAGGCCATAGCCGGTGGGCGAATGGCAGACGCGCGCGCAGGTATCGACGTTGTTGTTGCCGAACCCGGCGCGGATCAGCTTCTGGACGAGGAACGTCTCCTCGTTGGTGCAGCGGCTGGAAGTGATGCCGCCCAGCGCCTGCCGGCCGTACTTTTCCGAAATCCGCTTCAGTTCGCGCGCGGTGTGGCCCAGCGCCTCTTCCCAGCTCACTTCCCGCCAGGGTTCGTCGATGCTGGAGCGGATCATCGGCTTGAGAATGCGGTCCTGGTGCTGGGCATAGCCCCAGGCGAAGCGGCCCTTGACGCAGGAGTGGCCGCGGTTGGCCTTGCCGTCCTTCCACGGCACCATGCGCACGAGCTGTTCGCCGCGCATCTCGGCGCGGAAGGTGCAGCCCACCCCGCAATAGGCGCAGGTGGTGACGACGGCGCGTTCGGGCTTGCCGATCTCCTTGACCGCCTTTTCCTGCAGGGTGGCGGTGGGGCAGGCCTGGACGCAGGCCCCGCACGAGACGCATTCGGACGAGAGGAAGCTGTCCGAGGCGAGGCCGGCCGAGACTTTCGAGCCGAAGCCGCGCCCGTCGATGGTCAGCGCGAAGGTGCCTTGCACCTCCTCGCACGCGCGCACGCAGCGCGAACAGACGATGCACTTCGACGGATCGAAATCGAAATAGGGGTTGGACGTATCGGCCGGCTGATCGAGGTGGTTCTCGCCCGCATAGCCATAGCGCACGTCGCGCAGGCCGACTTGCGCCGCCGTATCCTGCAATTCGCAATCGTTGTTGGCGCTGCAGGTCAGGCAATCGAGCGGGTGGTCGGAAATATAGAGTTCCATCACCCCCTTGCGCAGCTTCTGCAGGCGCGGGGTCTGGGTGTGGACGCTCATCCCCTCGGCCACGGGCGTGGTGCAGGAGGCGGGCGTGCCGCGCATCCCGTCGATCTCGACCAGGCACATCCGGCACGAACCGAACTGCTTGACGTTGTCGGTGGCGCAGAGCTTGGGGATCGCGCCGCCGGTCAGCGCCGCCGCGCGCATCACGGTGGTGCCGGCGGGAACCGTGACCGCGCGCCCGTCTATGGTGCAGGTGACCTGCGTGTCGGAACGGACTTCCGGGGTGCCGAAATCGGCCTGACGCTCATAACCCATGGGATCGCCTCTCCGCGGACTCGAGGTCCGCCGGTGTATTGATATTAGCAGGAAGGACAGGGAGTTGCACGGCCCGCGCGCCGATCCGCCCGGCAAAGGCGCGCATCGAATGCGTGCCGGTGCCCGCCAGCATCGCATCGAGCGGCGCGCGGGCGCTGACCGGCCACAGTCCGATCACCGGCTGGTCCGCGCAATAGGCGGGCGAAGGAGCAAGATCGGCGGCCACGGTGCCGGCCAGCCCCGCCGCATCGACCGGGCAGGTCAGCACGGCGTCATAGCCGGCCTCTGCCGCGTGGTGCAGCGCCGCCGCGATCCCGCCGAGCGGCCCCATGCCGGGGCGCGGGCGGTCGGGCAGGGTCGGCACCGGGGCATCCTCGCGCCCTACCACCACCACCGCGTCGCACTGCGCCTGCAGCGCTTCCACCGCGCGGGCCAGCAGGGTGCGGCCATCGAGTTCGGCCAGCGCCTTGTCGCTGCCGAAGCGCGAGGACTGCCCGCCGGCCAGGACGGCGCCCAGGATCATGGCGTGCGAGACCGGGGTTGGCGCGCATACTTCGACAAGCTCAGCATGAGTGGAGCTGGGAATGAAATTATACCCCAAACCCGCTCGCCCTGAGCCTGTCGAAGGGCGCGCGCGACGTCGCCGCTCATTCGGCCGCGTCCGCCGAAGCCACCGTCCCAAAATCCGCTCCAAAGTCTTCCGGCCAGTGCCGTAGCGCGGACAGCACGGGATAGGGCGTGAACCCGCCCAGCGCGCAGAGCGAGCCGAACTTCATCGTCTCGCACAGGTCTTCGAGGAGGGTGATTTCCTCGGCCAGCGTGCGGGCGCCCTTGCGCGCGTTGTGCGTCTGGGGCAGCCGCTCGACGGCGTCGGCGGTGCGCGGGGCGCGGGCGCGGATGCGGTCGATCAGTTCCACCCCGCGCGTGCTGCCGATGCGGCAGGGCGTGCACTTGCCGCAGCTTTCCGCCGCGCAGAACGCCATGGCGAAGCGGGCCTGCGCGCTCATGTCGGCGGTATCGTCGAACACGGTGAGGCCGGCGTGGCCGATCAGCCCGTCGGCGGCGGCGAAGCTTTCGTAATCGAACGGCAGGTGGAAATCCGACGGCGGATGATAGGCGCCCAGCGGGCCGCCGACCTGCACCGCGCGCACCGGCCGGCCGCTGGCGGTGCCGCCGCCGACAGCGTTGACCAGTTCGCCCAGGGTGATGCCGAAGCCCACTTCGAACAGGCCGCCGTGCTTCACATTGCCGGCCAGCTGGATCGGCATCGTGCCTTTCGACCGGCCGAAGCCGACCGCCGCATAGGCCGTGCCGCCGTGCGCCAGGATCCATGGCACCGCCGCCAGCGTCAGCACGTTGTTGACCACGGTCGGCTTGCCGAACAGCCCTTCCAGCGCGGGCAGCGGCGGCTTGGCGCGCACTTCGCCGCGCTTGCCTTCCAGGCTGTTGAGCAGCGAGGTCTCCTCGCCGCAGACATAGGCGCCGGCGCCCGTGCGCACTTCCAGCACGAACGGCGCGATAATATGCGCGCAGGCCCGCACCGCCGCTTCCATCTTGGCGATGGCGTGCGGATATTCGCTGCGGATATAGACGTAGCCCCGGGTCGCGCCGACGGCATAGGCGGCGATCGCCATGCCCTCGATTAGCATGAAGGGATCGCCTTCCATCACCATGCGGTCGGCAAAGGTCGCGCTGTCGCCCTCGTCGGCGTTGCAGACCACGTACTTCTGCGCCGCCTTCGCCTTGGCCACGGTGATCCACTTGATCCCCGCCGGAAAGCCCGCGCCGCCGCGCCCGCGCAGGCCCGATGCGGTGACTTCGGCGATCGTCGCCTCGGCGCCGATGTCGTGCGCCTTGCGCAAGCCCGCCCAGCCGCCGCTGGCGGCGTAGTCGCCCAGGTTCAGCGGCCGGGTCTTGCCGGCGCGCGCGAAGGTGAAGCGCTGCTGGCGGGCGATGAAGGGATGGTCGGCGATCGGTCCGATGCCCAGCGGGCTGGTGCCTGTGAGCACGGCCGGCACGTCGTCCACCGTCAACGGGCCGAAGCCTTCCCCGTCGATCTCGGCGAGCGGTTCCAGCCAGTGCATCCCCCAGCTCGACACCCGTTCGACGGTGCAGCCGGCCTTCGCGAACGCGGCGGCGACTTCGTCGGCCCCGCAGGCCAGCGCCAGCGCGTCATCGGAAATGCGGACCGTAACCGTCATGCCAGCGACTCCACCAGCGCGGCGAGCTTCGCGCCATCTAGCCGCGCGTGGACCTTGTCGCCCACCATCGCGTTCGGCCCCACGCTGCACAGGCCCAGGCAATAGACCGTTTCGACCTTCACGCGGTTCTGCTCGGGCAGCGCCGCCGCCAGCGCTTCCACACCGCGCGCCTGGCAGGCCTCGGCCCGGCACAGCTTCAGCACCGGCCGCGCATCCGCCTCGGCATGGAAATCATGATAGAAGCTCACCACCCCGTGCACTTCGGCGCGGCTCAGGTTCAGCGCCGCCGCAATCGCGCGCTCCGCTTCTTCCGGAACGTGCCCGAACGCTGCCTGCACATCGTGCAGGATCGGGAGCAACGCCCCCTCACGCCCCGCGTGCGCCGCGATGATCTCTGCGAACCTCTCCATACGTCGTACCCTAATGCGCGGCGTTATTGTATGCAACACATACAAATGGGGGCAAGCGTGTCGCTCGCTGGCGGTCGCCTTAGCGCGATTTTCGCCATTTTGCACAGCCGATCGGAACGATACGATCTTCGAGCCATTTCGAAATGGTAACCGGTCTGCGGCATTGCGATAGCCGGCAAGCCGGTCCATGCGGACCTGCCGCAAGTCCTTCTTTCCAGTATCAGGGCACGATGAACCAGCCAGCATCTCCTTCCGTCCAGGATCTCATGACGCAATCGGGTGTCGCCTTCGGCACCAGCGGCGCGCGCGGGCTGGTCTCCGCGATGACCGACCGGGTCTGCTACGGCTATACCCAGGGCTTCCTGCTCTATCTGGCCGGGCTGGGCGAATTCGCGCCCGGCACGCAAGTGGCGCTGGCGGGCGACCTGCGCCCCAGCACGCCGCGCATTCTCGCCGCCTGCGCCGAAGCGGTGCGCGATCTGGGGGCGGAGCCGGTGTTCTGCGGCTATGTGCCGACGCCCGCGCTGGCGCTCCACGCCTTTGCCGAGGGCATCCCTTCGCTGATGGTGACGGGCAGCCACATCCCGGCCGACCGCAACGGAATCAAGTTCTACCGCCCCGCCGGCGAAGTGCTGAAGGACGACGAGGCCGGGATGAAGGAGCAGGCGGTGACGCTGCCCGATGGCAAGTTCACCGACGAGGGGATGCTCGCCGTGCCCGCGCCGCTGCCGGAGCCGGTCGATGTCGAGACCGCCTATCTCGCGCGTTATCGCGATTTCTTCGGCGCGGACGCGCTCGCCGGCCTGCGCATCGGGGTCTATCAGCATTCCGCCGTGGGGCGCGATATCGTGACCCGGATCGTCGAGGCGCTGGGCGCGGAAGCCGTGCCGCTGGGCCGCGCCGACAGCTTCATCCCGGTCGATACCGAGGCCGTGCGCCCCGAGGATATCGCGCTGGCGAAGGCGTGGGCCGCCGAACAGCCGCTCGACGCGATCGTGTCCACCGACGGCGATTCGGACCGGCCGTTGCTGGCCGACCATACCGGCACCTGGCTGCGTGGAGACGTGCTGGGCGTGCTCTGCGCGCGGGCGCTGGGGGCGGACCGCGTGGTCACGCCGGTCAGCAGCAACACCGTGCTGGAACGGTCGGGCAGCTTCGCCCACACGCTGCGCACGCGCATCGGATCGCCCTATGTGATCGCGGCGATGAACCAGGCGCGCGCGGACGGCGGCACGCGCGTCTGCGGGTACGAGGCGAACGGCGGCTTCCTGCTGGGCGATGCCATCGCGAAAGACGGCGCGACGCTGACCGCGCTGGCCACGCGCGATGCGGTGCTGCCGATGCTGGCGGTGATCCACGCGGCGCGGCCGGGCACGCTGACCGACCTGCTCGCCACCCTGCCGCCGCGCGTGACTTATTCCGATCGGTTGCAGGACTTCCCGGTCGAACACAGCAAGGCGCTGATCGCCGTGCTGACCGCGGGCGACGATGCCGCGCAGAAGGCGCGGGCTGAAGCCCTGTTCGGCCCCATTGCCGGACCGATCGCCACGATCGACCGGACCGACGGGTTCCGCATGACCTTTACCGGCGGCGCGGTGATCCACCTGCGCCCTTCGGGCAACGCGCCGGAACTGCGCTGCTATACCGAGGCCGACAGCGAGGCCGAGGCTACGGCGCTCAACCGCGGCGCGCTGGCGCTCCTGCTCGAACGGCGCCCCTGGGAGACGACAGGAGCGCCGGCAGGCGCCTGAAAATCCGCGCGCTTTCCACGCTGGACAACGCCCCGCTTTTTTTGAGGGCACCCCGGCGGCTTTTGGGTTAAGGGCGCGGGAATCAATCGCGTAAGGGAACCGCAGTATGCAGGACACCGCCATTCGCCCCGCAACCCGGCCGGCACCGCGCACCGACTGGACGCGCGAGGAGATCGCGGCGCTGTTCGACCTGCCGTTCACCGACCTGCTGTTCCGCGCGGCGGAAGCGCACCGGGCGCACCACCGGGCGGACGAGGTGCAGCTCTGCACGCTGCTTTCGATCAAGACCGGCGGCTGCCCCGAGGACTGCGGCTATTGCTCGCAATCGGCCTCCGCCGAAAGCGGCGTGAAGGCGACCAAGCTGATGGACGTGCAGGCCGTGCTGCAATCGGCGGCGCAGGCCAAGGACGCGGGGTCGCAGCGCTTCTGCATGGGCGCGGCTTGGCGCAACCCCAAGGACCGCGACATGCCGGCGATCATCGAGATGATCAAGGGCGTGCGCCAGATGGGCATGGAAACCTGCATGACGCTGGGGATGCTCACCCCGGCGCAGACCGCGCAGCTGGCGGACGCCGGCCTCGATTACTACAACCACAACATCGATACCTCGCCCGAACGGTACGAGGAGATCACCACCACCCGCACTTTCGCCGACCGTATCGATACGCTGGCGAACGTGCGCAACGCCGGGATCAACGTCTGTTCGGGCGGAATCGTGGGCATGGGCGAGACGCGGGCCGACCGCGTGGGCTTCATCCACGCGCTGGCCACGCTGCCCGCGCACCCGGAAAGCGTGCCGGTGAACGCGCTGGTGCCGATCAAGGGCACCGTGCTGGGCGACATGCTGGCCGATACGCCGCTGGCCAAGATCGACGATATCGAGTTCGTGCGCACCGTGGCGGTGGCGCGGATCACCATGCCGCTGAGCATGGTGCGCCTGTCCGCCGGGCGCGAAAGCATGTCGGACGCGACGCAGGCGCTGTGCTTCCTGGCCGGGGCCAATTCGATCTTCACCGGCGATCGCCTGCTGACCGCCGCCAACGCCGGCGACGATGCCGACGCGGCGCTGTTTGCCCGTCTTGGCCTCAAGCCGATGGAAGGCGAGGAACCGGCCCGCGCCGCGAAAGCCGAGCGCTCCTGCGCCGGAGCCTGCGCCGCCTGAACCGGAGCGCGGGATGGAGAGGGAAGCCAGGATCGATGCGGAGGGCGGCGACACGCTGAGCGCGGCGTCGCTGTGGCGCGTGCATTCGGCGGACCTTGCCGCGCTGGGCGAACGCGCGCGGCTGCGCGCGCTGGCGCCGCGCCGGGGCGTGGACTTCGCCTCGAACGATTACCTCGGCATGGCGCGCGCGCCACGCCTGGCGCAGGCGGTGGAACGCGCCGTCGCGCGCGGGGTGCCGCTGGGATCGGGCGGATCGCGCCTGCTGCGCGGCAACGATCCCGAGCACGAGGCGCTGGAGGCCGAAGCCGCCGCCTTCTTCGGCAGCGAAGCCGCGCTGTTCTTCTCCGCCGGCTATGCCGCCAACGCCGCGCTGCTGTCCACGCTGCCCCAGCGCGGCGATCTGATCGTCCATGACGAACTGGTCCACGCCTCGATGCACGAAGGCCTGCGGCTGACGCGCGCGACGGCCGTGGCGGCGGCGCACAACGATCCGCAGGCGTTCGACGACGCGGCGCGCGAATGGCGCGCGCGGGGCCACACCGGGCGCATCTGGCTCGCCTTCGAAACGCTCTATTCGATGGACGGCGATATCGCCCCGGTCGATGCCTTCGCCGAGGTGGCGCGGCGGCACGAGGCGATCATGTTCATCGACGAGGCCCACGCCACCGGCGTGTTCGGCCCAGACGGGCGCGGCCTGGCCGCCCATCTCGAAGGCCGGCCCGATACGATCGTGCTGCGCACCTGCGGCAAGGCCATGGGCTGCGAGGGCGCGCTGGTGCTTGGGCCACGGATCGTGCGCGAGTTCCTGGTCAACCGGGGCCGCGCCTTCATCTTCTCCACCGCGCCATCGCCGCTGGTCTGCGCCGCCGTGCGCGAGGCGATCCGGATGCTGGCGGACGAACCGCGCCGGCGCGACGACCTTACCGCGCTGGTCCGCCATGCCGAGCGCGCGCTGGCGCCGTTCGGCGTGGAACCCACCGGATCGCAGATCCTGCCGCTGATCCTGCACGAGGATGCGCGGACGATGCGCGTGGCGGAAGCCTTGCAGCAGGCCGGGTTCGACGTGCGCGGCATCCGCCCGCCCACCGTGCCGCAGGGCACCAGCCGCCTGCGCATCTCGCTGACGCTCAACGTTACCTGCGCGGACATCGACGCGCTCGCGCAGACACTAGGACGCGTGCTGGCATGACCCGCATCGTCGTCACCGGCACTGATACCGGCATCGGCAAGACGGTGTTTTCCGCCGCGCTCGCCGGGGCGCTGGGCGCGCATTACTGGAAGCCGGTGCAGTCCGGCCTGGAGGATGGCGCCGACCGCGATCACGTGGCCCGGCTGGGCGGGTTGCCCGCCGACCGGGTGCTGCCCGAAGCCTATCGCCTGACCACGCCCTGTTCCCCCCACCGCGCGGCCGAGATCGACGGGGTGGTGATCGATCCCGCGCGACTGGCGGTGCCCGCCGTGGACCCGCTGGTGATCGAGGGCGCGGGCGGCGCGCTGGTGCCGGTCACGCGCGGCACGACTTATGCCGATGTGTTTGCGTGGTGGAACCTGCCGACGGTGATCGTCGCGCGGACGGAGCTGGGCACGATCAACCACAGCCTGATGACGATCGAGGTGCTACGCGGGCGGGGCGTGCCGGTGCTGGGCGTGGCCTTCGTGGGCGATGGCAACGAGGACAGCGAGGCGACGATCGCGGCGATGGGGCAAGTGCGGCGGCTGGGGCGGCTGCCGCGCCTGGCCGAACTGAAGGCGCAGACGGTGGCCGCCGCCTTCGCCACGCATTTCCGCATCGAGGACTTCCGGTGAGCGAATCGCCCGTCTGGCATCCGTTCTGGCAACACGGGCTAGGCCAACCGGTCACCCGCGTCACCCGCGCGGAAGGGGCGGCGCTTTATACCGCCGAGGGCCGCCGCGTGATCGACGCGGTATCGAGCTGGTGGGTGACCACGCACGGCCACTGCCACCCGCGCATCGTCGAGGCGATCCGCGATCAGGCGGGGCAGATCGACCAGCTGATCTTCGCCGGCTGGACGCACGATCCGGCGGAAGACGTGGCGCGCGGCCTCATCGAAATCCTGCCGGCGGAACTGACCCGGGTGTTCTTTTCCGACAGCGGCTCCACCTCGGTCGAAGTCGCGCTGAAGATGGCGCTGGGCTTCTGGGCGCACAGTGGCGAACCGCGCCACCGCATCCTGGTGATGGAGCACAGCTACCACGGCGACACCATCGGCGCGATGTCGGTGGGGGAGCGCGGGGTCTATAACGCGCCCTACGATCCGCTGCTGTTCGACGTGGGCCGCATTCCGTTCCCGGTGGGCGACGGGGCGAACACGATCGAAGCGCTCGAAGCGGCCTGCCGCGAAAGGCCGGCCGCCTTCATCGTCGAACCGCTGGTGCTCGGCGCCGGGGGCATGATGATGTACGGCGCGGGCGTGCTGGCGGGGATGGCCGATGTCTGCCGCCGCCACGGCGTGCTGTTCATCGCCGACGAGGTGATGACCGGCTGGGGCCGCACCGGCACGCTGCTGGCCTGCGAACAGGCGGGCGTGGTGCCCGACATCCTGTGCCTGGCCAAGGGGCTGACCGGCGGATCGATGCCGCTGGCGGTGACGCTGGCGCGCGAGCCGATCTTCCAGGCACACTGGTCCACCGACCGCGCGAAGACGTTCTACCATTCGTCGAGCTATACCGCGAACCCGATCGCCTGCGCCGCCGCGCGCGCCAATCTGGCGATCTGGCGCGAGGAGCCGGTGCGGGAGCGCATCGCCACGCTGGGCGCGCGCCAGCAGGCGGGGCTGGACCGGCTGGCCGCGCTGCCCGGCATTCGCAACCCGCGCCGCTGCGGCACGATCATCGCGCTGGACGTGGAAGACCCCGCCGGCGGCTATCTTTCCGCACTGGCGCCGCGCCTGATGGCGCTGTTCCGCGAAGCCGGCGTGCTGCTGCGCCCGCTGGGCAACACGATCTACGTGATGCCGCCCTACTGCATTTCCGCCGAAGACCTGACGCGGGTCCACGATGCGATCGCCGACGCGGTGGCGGTGGTGCTGCGGGGCTGAACAGGTCGCTTATCAAGCGATGGCGCGCTGCCCACCCCCAACCCCTCCCGCATGCGGGAGGGGAGCGAGGCTTGCGCCGCCGCAGGCGGCGTTAGCCGCAGCGGGGTGGGCATTCCACGCGCCGCAAGCGCCGCCGCCAAGAAGGCCATTGCATTGTGCGCCGCACGCGGCACTCTGGCGGTACGAGCCACGGGGCCACAGGGGAAAGCCATGACCGACGATCTTGCAGGCACCGTTTCGCGCCGGATGCTGATGCGCGGCGCGCTGGGCGCGGCGGCCGCGCTGCCGCTTTCGGCGCACCTTGCCCCCGCGCGGGCGCAACCGGCGATGCCGCTGCCGCCACAGGACCCGGCGGGGATGATCGCCTCGCTGACCGACGGCGTGTTCATCAACGCCAACGAGAACCCGCTCGGCCCCGGCGAAAGCGCGTTGCGGGCGCTGGCCGGGCTGGAAAAGCTGGGCGGGCGCTATGGCTTTCCGCTGTCCGCGCGGCTTGCCACGCTGTTCGCCGCGCAGAACGGGCTGAAGGCGGAGAATATTGCCATCCACCCCGGCTCGTTCGCGCCGCTGCGCAACGCGATGCTGGCCTTTTCCGGCAAGGACCGGCCGATCGCCTATGCCGAACCGACCTTTTCGGACGGGTTCTACGGCGCCAATGGCCAGCCGGTGACGCGCGCCGTCACCGTGCCGCTGGCCGGCGATTTCGCGCTCGACGTGCGCGCGCTGCTGGCCGCCGCGCCCGATGCCGGCTTGTTCTACATCTGCAATCCCAACAACCCCACCGGCCTCGTCACTCCGCGCGCGGACATCGAATGGCTGCTGGCCAACAAGCCCGCCGGATCGCTGCTGCTGATCGACGAGGCCTATATCCATTACAGCGACCGCGCGCAGTCGTGCCTCGATCTGGTGGCCAAGGGCGCGGACGTGCTGGTGCTGCGCACATTCTCGAAGATCTATGGCCTCGCCGGCCTGCGCCTGGGCCTCGTCGCCGCGCGGCGCGACCTGCTCGACCGGTTGATGGACTATGGCGTGAACATCCCGCCGATGCCGGCGGTGATCGCGGCCGAGGCCAGCCTGCTCGATCCCGCGCTGGTCCCCGCGCGCAAGGCCTATACCGCCGCCGTGCGCAACGATGTGTTCGCCTGGCTGAAGGAACGCGGCATCCGCACCCTGCCGTCGGAAACCAGCTTCGCCATGCTCCACGTCGGCCGGCCGGGCGAGGAAGTGCAGGCGGCCCTGGCGCGCGAGCGCGTGTTCACCTCGGGATCGCGCAAGCACATGCCCGACTGGATGCGGATCAGCTTCGGCACGCCGGCGGAAATGGCGGCGTTCAAGACGGCCTTCGCCAAGGTGATGGGGCTGAAGGCGTAGGGAGAAGTATTCGCTTTCGACGCCTTTGCGCTTAAACCGGCCTTTCCGGACGTGGCGCGATCGCGGACATGCCGAAAGTTAAGCAGACAGCAATCCATAGCTGCGATGGTTGGCGACGATGATCGACGTGCGAAATTTTCTGCTTACGGCAACACGCCATCTGTCACGGCCAGCACGGTCGTCCCTTTCCGAACACTGCAATGGAAACGCGCCGCACAGAATGCGGTCATGGAGTTGCTGGACGACTTTCGGTAGGCTGGAATGCGATACGGTTTACTGGTCCGCTGAACTGCCTTGGGAGTCAGAGCTACATGAAACATCGGTTGCTGACGGAAGCTGTTGGGGCCAGCCATTCCGCTACCGAGAAATTGCGCATGTCATTATTCCGCGCACCTTTCTTGAGGAGCCTTGGTCGGCCGACGGCACCTTTACGCAATGGGACCATGAGCAGGATATCGAAGGTCTGTCCAAGGCTCTGGATTTGGAAGGCATCAATCACAACCTGCTGCAATTCTGTCTCGAGTTGAAGCTGTACTAGCCCTCTCCGGTGCGATGGCGGCCTTGACCACAAGGAGCCCCGTTCGTCCTGAGCCTGTCGAAGGACGCGCGATACGGTTGGGCCTTGAAGCGGTTGCCCACGCGAAGGCGAGCATCGCGCGCGTCCTTCGACAGGCTCAGGACGAACGGATGGGGAGTGGGTGCTACTGCGCCGGCGCCACCGCCGGCAGCGGCACGCGCCGCACGGTGAGGATCTTCACCGGCTTTTCCAGCATCTGCCCGCGCATCGCGCCCTCACCCAGCGTTTGCGACAGCGGCGAATCCCAGATCTTGCGCACCACGTCCATGCCCGAGACGACGTTGCCGAACGCGGCATAGCCCGCCTGCGCTTCGGGGTTGGCGGAGGCGGGATCGGCGTCCAGACCGGCGATGTCGGACAGCATGATCGAGAAATCGCCCGTCGCCGTGCCCGGCGCGCCGCGCGCCATGGAGATCGCCCCGGCCTTGTGCAGCACGCCGGTGACGTTCGTCGGCTCGTGCGCGATCGGCTTCAGCACGCGCTTGGGATCGCCGCGCACGCCGGCCTGGATCAGCCCGTTGGGCTGTTCACCCCAGGCAAGGTGCATCGCGCGGTAGAACACAACGCCATCGAACCGCTTCTGATCGACATAGCGCAGGAAATTGGCGGTGGTGACGGGCGCGTGCTTGCCATCGAGATCGAGCACGATCGCGCCGAGTTCGGTGTTGATCGCCACGCGCACGGTATCGGCCAGGGGGATTTCCGCCGGCGGGCGGGCTGGGCGCGCGGGCGCCTTGGCGCGATGCGGCGCGGCGGCGGTGAGCGCGAGGAACACGGGCAGGGCGGCAAGCACGAATCGGCGGTTCATGAACCGAACCTAACGCCATGCCGGGCAGCGACGCCAGTCTCCCCGTTTGCCAGTCTCCCCGTTGCCTGCACCGCCCGTCTGGCGCTAGGGTGGACGCATGGTGCCAGACGCGATGATAGAGAACAGTGCGACCGCCGCGGTGCTGACCGATCCACGCCAGCCGGACAACCCGATCGTTTCCTGCAACGCGGCGTTCATCCGCCTGACGGGCTATGCGCGCGAGGAGATCATCGGCCGCAACTGCCGCTTCCTGCGGGGGGCGGGGACCGAGGTGGAACTGACCGACACGTTGCGCGCGGCGGTCGTCGCCCGCCAGCCCGCGCTCGTGGAAATCCGCAACTACCGCAAGGACGGCACGCCGTTCCGCAACGCGGTGATGATCGCGCCGATCTTCAACGCGGATGGCGAGGTCGAATACTTCCTCGGCTCGCAGATGGAAGTGCCGGACGAAGGCGCGAAGGCCGCTCCCGGCGAGGGCACGCATGCCGCCGCGCGCCAGCGGATCGACGCGCTGACCGATCGCCAGCGCGAAATCCTGCTGGAAATGGCGCGGGGCAAGCTGAACAAGCAGATCGCCTGGGATCTTGGCCTGTCGGAACGCACGATCAAGATGCACCGCGCCGCGATGTTCCGCGCGCTGGGCGTGAAGACAAGTGCCGACGCCATCCGCGTGGCGGTGGAGGCGGGGTACTAGGCGGCGCCCGCGTCGCCTGGAGCGGGAGCACATCGCCCTCCCTCGTCATTGCGAGGGGCACCGCCCCGAAGCAATCCAGAGCGGCTAGCGGGGCACTGGATTGCTTCGCTGCGCTCGCAATGACGAAAGCGGGCTAAACGGAAGTCCGGCTGCCCGCTTGGCCCGCGTCCTTCTCCGCCGCGGCGGCGAGGCGCGGGGCGATCATGGCGCAGGCGATCAGCTGGAACTGGTGGAACAGCATCACCGGCAGCAGCACGATGCCGACTTGCGCCGGCGCGAACAGCACGCCGGCCATCGGCACGCCGCTGGCCAGGCTTTTCTTGGAGCCGCAGAACAGCAGCACCGCCGCATCCGCGCGCGGCAGCTTCATCGCGCGGCCGAGCAGCGTGGTGAGCAGCAGCGCGATCCCCAGCAGCACGACGCACAGTATCGACAGCACCACGAGGCTTTCCGGCGAGACGCGCTGCCACAGCCCTTCGACCACCGCCGCGCCGAACGCCGAATAGACCACCAGCAGGATGGAGCCGCGATCGACCCGGCCCACCAGCGCCTTGTGCCGGGCAACGAAGGCGCCGACCCACGGGCGCAGCAGATGCCCGACCACGAAGGGCAGCAGCAGTTGCAACAGGATCGTTTCGACCGACTGCCACGAAATGCCGCCGGTGGTTCCCCCCATCAGCAGCGCGACCAGCGCCGGGGTGGCGAAGATGCCCACGAAGTTCGAGAACGAGGCGGCGCAGACCGCCGCCGCCACGTTGCCGCGCGCGATCGCGGTGAAGGCGATCGAGGACTGCACCGTGGAGGGCAGCAGCGTCAGGAACAGCAGGCCCGTGGCGAAGGCCGGCGGCACGAAGGGCAGCTTGCCGAAGGCCAGCCCCAGCGCGGGAAACAGCGCGAACGTTACCCCCAGCGTGGCGAGGTGCAGCTTCCAGTTGCGCATCCCGTCCCAGATCGCCTCGCGCGAGAGCTTGGCGCCGTGGAGGAAGAACAGCAGGACGATGCCGGCGTCCGCCGCCTTTTCCGCGACCGTGGCCCACTGCCCCCGCGCCGGCAGCACGCTGGCAAGGAGGACAGTGCCCAGCAGCGCGAGGATGAACGGTTCGACAAGGGCGGCGAGCTTGCGGATCATGGCGGCCAGATGCGCGCGGGCGCGGTTCCTGTCCAGTGCCAACCGGCGGCCAGTCCGTGCCTGCTTGCTGTCACGCCCGTTTCAAACTTCGCGCCTAGCGCGGCATTCCGGCGTAGCATGCGAATCGGGACTGGAGACAAGGCATGAAAATCAACCGTCGTTCCGCGCTGGGCATGTTTGGGTCCGGCGCGATTCTGCCAGCGTTCGCCGCCGAAGCCGCCGCGCCGAAAGCGGCGTTCCTGCACGGCGTGGCCAGCGGCGATCCCACGACCACGGGCGCGATCCTGTGGACGCGCGTTACCCCGGACGATGCCGCCGCCACTGCGCCCATCCCGGTGCGCTGGCACGTGGCGGCGAGCGAGGGCGGCACGCCGGTGGAAAGCGGCGCGGCCGACGCGCGCGGGGCGCGCGATTTCACGGTGAAGGTGGAGCCGGCCACGCTGCAGGCGGGCACCGATTACTGGTACTGGTTCGAGCTGGCCGATGGCACCCGCTCGCCCACCGGCCGCTTCCGCACGCTGCCCCGGGGCGCGACCGCGGACGTGGTCTTCGCGGTGGTGACTTGCCAGCTCTATCCCGGCGGGTTCTTCAACGCCTATGACGCGCTGGCCAGGCGCGACCGGCTGGACGCGGTGATCCACCTGGGCGATTACATCTACGAATACGGCGCGGACGGCTATGGCGCGGCGATCGGGCGGAAAATCGGCCGGATCGTGGAGCCGGCGCACGAAGTGGTGACGCTGGCCGACTACCGCGCGCGCCACGCCTTCTACAAGCGCGATCCGATGCTGCAGGCCGCCCACGCCCGCGCCGCGTTCATCTGCGTGTGGGACGATCACGAAACCGCGAACGACAGCTGGATCGGCGGCGCGGAAAACCACCAGCCCGCCACCGAGGGCGACTGGGGCAAGCGCAAGGCGGCGGCGATGCAGGCCTATTTCGAATGGCTGCCGATCCGCGATCCCCGGCCGGGCCAGCCGTGGGAAGCGATCAACCGCAGCTTCGCCTTCGGCGATCTGGCCACGCTGCTGATGGTGGAAACGCGACTGCTGGCGCGCAGCCATCAGGCGGAACATAAGGACGGGGTGCCGGCCGCCGAGGACATCGCCGCCGTGCTGGCGGAGCGCAACCGCCCGGACCGCGAGATGCTGGGCGAACCGCAGCGCGCCTGGGTGGAGCGCGAGCTGGCCGGGTCGGTCAAGGCGGGCACGCCCTGGCAGGTGATCGGCAACCAGGTGAACATGGGCCGGATCAACGGCCCCGATCTGGACAAGCAGTTCGGGCCGGACAAGGCGGCGGCGATGCTGGCGGCGATGTCGCCCCGCGCGCGGCGGCGGGCGGAAGCCGCGCAGGCCGGCTACCGCGCCGGGGTGCCGTTCAACCTCGATGCGTGGGACGGCTATCCGGCGGCGCGCGAGCGGCTCTATGCCAGCTTCCGCCGCGCCGGCAGCGAACCGCTGGTGCTGGCGGGCGACAGCCATGCCTTCTGGGCGACCAACCTGGCGGACGACGCCGGCAACGCGGTGGCCGTGGAATTCGGCACCTCGTCGATCACCAGCCCCTCGATCGGCGACGAGATGCCGGCGGTGCCGCTGGCCGAGATGCTGCGCGAAGCCAGCCCCGAAGTGGTGTTCTGCGACCAGCGCGCCAAGGGCTATGTCCTGCTGACGCTGACGCCCGCGCAGGCCGTGGCCGACTACCTGGCCGTCTCCACCGTGCTGGAGCCGCGCTATACCGAAAGCCGGCTGGTGCGCTTCACCGTGGCGGCCGGGGCGAAAGGGCGCAAGCTGGCGGCGGGATAGAGGCGGACGGCATCCGCATCGTCATTGCGAGCGTAAGCGAAGCAATCCAGTGCCCCGCGTGCCGCTTTGGCCCGCATACCGCTCTGGATTGCCGCGGGGCTTCGCCCCTCGCAATGACGAAAGGCGGGAGAGCTAAAGCCGGGCCGGGCCGCTCACGCCAGCCGCGTGTCGATCGTGATGCCGCCCTTCAGCGTGAGCGTGACGGGGGTGCGTTCGGCCACATCGGCCAGGCGCGCCTGCTGGTCCGCGTCCAGCCCGGCGATGGTCAGGACGCGTTCGATCCGGCGGTCGTCCTTGCCGCCGCTGAGGCGCAGCGCCACGTCGAGCGATTCGAGCGGCCACTGCTTGCGATCGGCATACATGCGCAGCGTGATCGCGGTGCAGGCGCCGAGCCCTGCCAGGATCAGGTCATAGGGCGCCGGGCCGGCATTGGCGCCGCCGAGCGCGGGCGGTTCGTCGGCCACGATGCGGTGCCCGTCGACCTCGATCTCGGTGCGGTAGCGGTCCTTGCCGATATGGGCGGTGCCGTGAACCATGGGATTTCTCCTGAAAACGGGCGGGCGGTCAGGCCGGCAGGGGGATGAATTCGCTTTCGCCGGGAACGCGGGCGAAGCGGCCGGCCTTCCAGTCTTCCTTGGCCTGCTCGATCCGTTCGGCCGAGGACGAGACGAAGTTCCAGAAGATGTTGCGCTTTTCGGGCAGCGGTTCGCCGCCCAGCAGCATGATGCGGGTCTGCCCCCGGGCGCGCAGGATCACTTCGGCACCGGGCTTGAACACCACCAGTTCGTCCTTGGCGAAAGTGCCGGTCTGGCCGACCACTTCCACTTCGCCGCCGACCACGTAGATCGCGCGCTCGATGTGTTCGGCCTTCACCTGATAGCGCGCGCCATCGGCCAGGGCGATATCGGCATAGACCATGTCGGAGAAGGTCTTCACCGGCGAGACCAGCCCGTCCGACGTGCCGGCGATGAGCGTCAGGCGCGTGCCGGCGTCCTCGATCACCGGAATCTCCGTGGCCTTGTGGTGGACGAAGGCGGGATCGACTTCCTCCGCCTGGGTGGGCAGCGCCACCCAGGTCTGCAGGCCGAACAGCGCGTTGGCGTGGCTGCGCTGCTCCTGCGCGGTGCGTTCGGAATGGACGATGCCGCTGCCGGCGGTCATCCAGTTGACCTCGCCGGGGCGGATCGGCTGGACCGAGCCCAGCGAATCCCGGTGCAGGATCTCGCCTTCGAGCAGGTAGGTGATCGTGGCGAGGCCGATGTGCGGGTGCGGGCGCACGTCCAGCCCTTCGCCGGCGTCGAACGTGGCCGGCCCCATCTCGTCGAAGAAGATGAACGGCCCGACCATGCGGCGGTGCGCCGAAGGCAGCGCGCGGCGAACCTGGAAGCCGTCTCCCAGATCGCGGACGGGCGGAAGGATGACGAGATCGACGCCGTCGACGGTGGAAGTGCGGGTGGTCATGGCGGGATTCCTTGGTGTGGGGAGGGAGCGGTGTACGGGGAAATCAGGCGCCGAGCAGCGCCATGGCTTCGATCTGGGCCGGCGAATAGCCCTGCGCGGCGAGCGCGGGGATGTGCTGGCGGGCCAGGGCGCGGGTGCGGTGGCTTTCGCACAGGAAATCGCGCACCGGGCGCAGATGGGCGGGAATGGTGTCGGCCGCGGCGCGCGGACGCGGCTTGACGACGTGGCCGGTGATCGCGCCAACTGCACGGCCCACGCGGTCGCGCAGCGATCCGGCGAGCGGGGGCTGGCCGCAGGGGCAATCGGCCACGGCGTTGAGCGCGGCCTTCACATCCTGCCATTCGGCCGGGCTGAGGCGCGGGGTGGCGGTGTCGAGCAGGGCTTTGAGCATGGCGTCGTCTCCATCGTGCGATGTGGTCACTATGCCGCAAAGCCCGAGTCGGAATGATCCGGATAATGTGGGCCAAAGTGTTCGAGATTATCGAAAGGTGGTGCGGGGCCTTCCTTACCGGACCTTAATTTGACGGTCACTTTGCAGTCGATAGCCCGCATCTATTGCTGGAAAATCGCGGATTGTATCGGCATGGCGCCCCGCTCCGGCGGAGCGCGTCATGCGGGGCACCCGCGGGCCGCTTCGGGTCGGAAGCAGGGGACCATATGAATTTCGAGGACAGCGCAATTCTGGCGCGCGGCGCGGCGGACGAGACCGGCCGCCTGCTGCACGCCTTTCTGGCGGATACCGTCGCGCGCGTGCCGGGGCAGATGGCGCTGGACATCCCGCCGGGCCGCGACCGCGCCGTGCGCGCGACGATGACCTATGCCGAACTGGCGGACGCTTCGGACCGGCTGGCGCGTCACCTTGCGCCGATGATCGCCGGGGAAGCGATCGTCGCGCTGCTGCTGCCGCGCACCTCGCCACTGCTCTATGTCGCGCAACTGGCGGTGCTGAAGGCCGGGGCGGCGTTCACCTGCCTGGACCCGTCGTTCCCCGAGGAGCGGATGCGCGAAATCCTGGAGGATGCGGAGCCCGTGGCCGTGCTGGCCGACGCCGAGGGCCTGGCGCGGCTGGCGCCGCTGGTGGCCGATCCCGCGCGGCTGTTCGACGCGGACGCGCTGCTGGCGCGCGACCCCCCGGCGGGCGATCTGCCGGAGGGCTTCGCCGCCGACCGGCTGGCCTATGTGATCTACACCTCGGGCACCACCGGCCGCCCCAAGGGGGTGATGATCGAGCATCGCAACATCGCCAGCCTCGTCGCGTCCGACATCGCCGAATTCGGCCTGACCACGGCGGACCGCGTGGTGCAGGGATCGTCCTCCGCCTACGATTCCTCGCTGGAGGAAACGTGGCTCGCCTTCGCCACCGGCGCCACGCTGCTGGTGATGGACGATGCGGCGGCGCGGCTGGGGCCGGACATCGTCGGCTGGCTGCGCGATGAGCGCGCCACCGTGTTCTGCCCGCCGCCGACGCTGCTGCGTTCCAGCGGCTGCGCTGATCCCGAACGCGCGCTGCCCGACCTCAAGCTGCTCTACGTGGGTGGCGAGGCGCTGCCGCGCGATATCGCCGACCTGTGGCAGAAGGGCCGGCGGCTGGTGAACGGCTATGGCCCCACCGAATGCGCGGTGACCTGCCTGCGCGGCGATATCGTGCCGGGCAAGCCGATCACCATTGGCGCGCCGGTGCCGGGCATGCACGCCTGGGTGCTGGATGAAGCGCTGGATGAAGTGGCCGAGGGAATGCGCGGGGAACTGTGCATGGGCGGCGCGGGCGTGGCGCGCGGATACCGCAACCGGCCGGACCTGACCGCCGAGAAGTTCTGCGATCATCCCCGGCTGGGCCGCATCTACCGCACCGGCGATCTGGTCCATCGCGAGGCGGACGGGAATTTCTATTACCACGGGCGCATCGACGCGCAGGTCAAGCTGCGCGGATACCGCGTGGAACTGGGCGAGATCGAGGCGCGGCTGGCCGAACTGCCGGGCGTGCGCGCGGCCGGCTGCCGGATGCAGGACCATCGCGGCGTGCCCGAACTCGTCGCCTTCGTGGTGGCCGACGATCCGCGCCGGCCGCCCGACCTCGACGCGCTGCGCGGCGATCTGCTCGCCACCCTGCCGCGCTACATGGTCCCGCGCGAGATTGCGCTGATCGATGACCTGCCGACGACGGTGGGCGGCAAGCTCAACCGTGCGGCGCTGCCGCTGATCGACATCGCCGCGCCCGCCACCGGCGCCACCACGGGCAGCGGGCGCCGGGCGGAACCCGCCAGCGAGATGGAGCGCCTGCTCGCCGCCGGGATGGCCGACATCCTCAAGCGCGGCGACGGCGTTTCGGTGGAGGACGATTTCTTCGAGGATCTGGGCGGCGATTCGCTGAGCGCGGCGCTGCTGGTGACGCTGCTGCGCGACGATCCGCGCACCGACTGGATCACCGTGTCCGACATCTACGAGGCGCGGACGGTGCGCGCGCTGGCGCGGCTGGCCGACCGGGCGATGCCGGCGGCGGACGCGGCCGACGAGGCGCCGCTGGTGCGCGAAGGCGTGGCGCGGCCGCTGCTGGCGCAAGCGGTGCAGACCGGCTGGCTGCTGGGCGAACTGGCGGCGGGCGGCTGGCTGACGTGGTTCGCGGCGTTCCAGGTCATCCCCCGCCTGTTCGGGCACATGAGCATGACCGCCTTCGTCCTGCTTGCCCCGCTGGCGACGGTGGGCGCGCTGGCGCTCTATGTGCCGGCGGCGATCCTGTTCGCGGTGCTGGTCAAGCGGCTGGCGGTGGGCCGCTATCGCGCGGTGCGCGCGCCGGTGTGGAGCACGCTCTACCTGCGCCACTGGGTGGTGTTCCAGGCGGTGCGGCTGATCCCCTGGCCGCTGATCCAGGGCACGGTGGTGCAACAGGCGGCGCTGCGCGCGCTGGGCGCGCGGATCGGCCGCAACGTCCACATCGCGCGCGGGGTGGACCTGCGACGCGGCGGGTGGGACCTGCTGACGATCGGCGACAACGCCGCGCTGGGGCAGGACGCGCATATCGGCCTGTCCGAACTCGACCGGGGCGATATCGTGTTCGGCGCGGTGACGATCGGCGAAGGCGCCACGCTGGGCGTGCGCGCGGGCGTGGAGGGCGATTGCCATGTCGGCGCGGGCAGCGTGCTGACGGCGCTGTCGATCCTCAACGCCGGGGGCACGATCCCGCCGGGCGAACTGTGGGACGGCGTACCCGCCAGCCGCGTCGGCCCCGCGCCGCAAGCGCCGGCACCGGCCCAAGGCACGGCGCTTTCGCCCGCGCTGCACAGCGCGCTGCTGCTGGCGGCCGAAGGGCTGGCGGCGCTGGTCGCGGCGCTGCCCGCCGAACTGCTGTCGCTGGCGGTGATGCGCCGGGCCGGCGTGACCTATGACGCGATGTGGGCGTGGATGGCGCACCCCGCGCCGCTTTCGCGCACCGGGCTGGTGCTGATCGGCCTGACCGTGGCGGCGGTGCCGCTGACGCTGGTGTGGAGCGCGCTGATGCTGCGCGCGATGGGCCGCGTGAAGCCGGGCACGATCGGGCGGTTCAGCCCGGCCTATGTGCGGGTGTGGATCAAGACCGGGATGCTCCACGCCGCCGGCGAATGGCTGAGCGGCACGGTGTTCTGGTCGAAGTGGCTGCGTCTCAGCGGAATGCGCGTGGGCGCCAGCTGCGAGATCAGCACGATCATCGACGTGGTGCCCGAGCTGGTGGAGATCGGCGCGGAGACGTTCTTCGCCGACGGCATTTACCTCGGCGGCGCGGACGTGCGCGCGGGCACGGTCACGCTCGGCACGGTGGAGCTGGGGCGCAACACGTTCCTGGGCAACCACGCGGTGATCCCGGCGAACACGCGCCTGCCCGACGATATCCTGATCGGCATCGCCACCGTGGCGCGGCCCGACCGGATCGCCGCCGGTCAATCGCGCTTCGGCCATCCCTGCTTCGACCTGCCCCGGCGCGAGGTGGTGGACATGGACCGCAGCCTCACCCACGATCCCTCGCCGGTGCGCTACTGGAACCGCGTGTTCTGGGAAGTGGCGCGCTTTGCCCTGCCGGTGCTGCCGCTGCTGCTCTCCGCGCTGTGGTACGCGATGGTGGCGCGCGGCCGTGGCCTGACCGGTGACGCCGCCTTCGCGCTGCTGGTGCTGCCGGGGGCCATGCTCGCGCCGGTCGTGGCGCTGCTGGTGGCGGTCTGGGCGCTGAAGTGGACGCTGATCGGGCGGGTGAAGCCGGGCCAGCACGCGCTGTGGTCGTGCTGGTGCAGCCGGTGGGACTATGTCTATGTCGCCTGGGCCAAGTATGCCAACCTGATCCTGCAGCGGCTGGAAGGCACGTTCCTGCTATTGGGCTTCCTGCGCGTGATGGGCCTCACCATCGGCAAGCGCGCGGTGCTGGGGCCGCAGTTCGCGCAAGTGGTGGACCCGGACATGATCCACATCGGCGATGGCGCGACGGTGACCGCGATGTTCCAGGCGCACACGTTCGAGGACCGCGTGCTGAAAGTGGACAAGGTGTTCATCGGCAAAGGCGCGACGATCGGCGCGGGCACGGTGCCGCTCTATGGCGCGGACGTGGGCGATGGCGCGCGCGTGGGCGGGCACAGCGTGATCATGAAGCAGGAACGCCTGCTGCCGGGCCTGCGCTATCAGGGCGTGCCGACGCGGGTGATGGGGCGCGAGCGGGGCTGAACCGCAGACCAGCGCCCGCATCCGGCGGCGAACCCGGACTCTGGCCTGAAAGGACGATACGGAAACGCGCGACCGGTGCGGCACCCGGAAGGTGCGCGGGAAGGGCGTGTCGAAGGCTGCGGTCGCGAACAGCCGGCGGGGCAGCAGGCCCGGTCCGGCTCGGCCATGAGGGGAAGGCGCTTCGGCAGGGGCGGCGGCTCGCAGGTACGGCCCCGTGCCGGCAGCGGCTGAACCACCGCGCCACATCCACGCTTCCCGTCCGGTGCTGGTGTGCCTGGGCCAGGGACTTGGCAAACGCCCCGCCTTGAACCCGCGCCCCACACCGGCCGCGCCGGGCCGGAACGCGCGTGGCGCCAGGCCCGAAGGAGCGCGGGCAAGGCCGGCCAAGCCCTGCTCCCGATCCGTGGGGAGGGCGATTAACCTATTTGGTTCGTTTTGTCAAGGGGAGAGGGGGTAGGCCCACCCCCGGCCCCTCCCGCAGGCGGGAGGGGAGGATAAATGCCAAATCGGTCGTATCTTCTTCTCCCCTCCCGCTTGCGGGAGGGGTTGGGGGTGGGTCATTTTCCACCGATGGCCTTCCAGCCGCGCGATACTCCAAGGGCGCGTGAACTGCGCCATGCGGCTTCCCCCGCCGAACGGCTGCTCTGGCGCTACCTTTCGCGGGCGCAGACGGGCGCGAAGTTCAGCCGGCAAATGCCGGTCGGGCCGTTCTTCGCCGATTTCCTGTGCCGGGAGATGCGGCTGGTGGTGGAACTCGACGGCTTCAGCCACGAGGCGCGGCTGGAGCAAGACGCCGCGCGGGACCGCTGGTTCGCGGCGAATGGCTATCGCGTGCTGCGCTTTACCAATGCCGCGGTGCTGGGGAATATCGAGGGCGTGGTTGTGGCCATTCGCGGCGCGGTGATGGAGGGGAGGGAGCAGGCCCACCCCTGACCCCTCCCGCAAGCGGGAGGGGGATGTCCTTGCGCTGCTTACTCCGCCGCGATTCCGGCCGCCTTGAACATGTCTTCCTCGCTTTCCAGGCTCACGTCAGCGTTGGCGGCCGACTTGGCCTTGCGGCGGGCGTCGAAGCTGGACCAGACGTCGTTCCAGTTGCCGCGCGTGGCGGCCTTGGAATATTCGGTGGCGCGCGCTTCGAAGAAGTTGGCGTGCTCCACGCCGTTGAGCAGCGGGGCGAGCCAGGGCAGCGGGTGATCGTCGATCATGTAGATCGGCTGGAAGCCGAGCTGGCCCAGCCGCCAGTCCGCGATATAGCGGATGTACTTCTTGATTTCCTTGGCGCTCATGCCCGGCACCGGGCCTTGTTCGAAGGCCAGGTCGATGAAGGCGTCTTCCAGCCGCACCGTCTTCTGGCAGCAATCGATGATGTCTTCCTTCACCGCCTTGGTCAGGCAGCCGCGTTCGGCGACGAAGGCGTGGAACAGGCGGGTGATGCCTTCGCAGTGCAGGCTTTCGTCGCGCACCGACCAGCTCACGATCTGGCCCATGCCCTTCATCTTGTTGAAGCGCGGGAAGTTCATCAGCATGGCGAAGCTGGCGAAGAGCTGCAGCCCTTCGGTGAAGCCGCCGAACATGGCGAGCGTGCGCGCGATGTCCTCGTCCGTCTCCACGCCGAAGGTCGAGAGGTAATCGTGCTTGGCCTTCATTTCCTCGTATTCGAGGAACATGCCGTATTCGGTCTCGGGCATCCCGATGGTGTCGAGCAGGTGCGAATAGGCGGCGATGTGGATCGTCTCCATGTTGGAGAACGCGGCCAGCATCATCTTGACCTCGGTGGGCTTGAACACGCGGCCGTACTTTTCGTGGTAGCAATCCTGCACTTCCACGTCGGCCTGGGTGAAGAAGCGGAAGATCTGCGTGAGCAGGTTGCGCTCGTGATCGCTGATCTTCTGCGCCCAATCGCGGCAGTCCTCGCCCAGCGGCACTTCCTCGGGCAGCCAGTGGACCTGCTGCTGGCGCTTCCAGTATTCGTAGGCCCACGGATACTCGAAGGGCTTGTAGGTCTTGCGGGCTTCAAGAAGCGGCATGGGCGTGAGTCCTGTCAGTGAGTCTGCGAGAGATAGGCATGATGAAGCGCGCGCGGAAGCGAGGCTGGCAAGGGGCCGCCGGGCGCGCCAGGTATGAAGGGCGGTTATCCCCCGCCCGAAGCGTTACTGCCAGAACCAGCCGGGCTTGAGGCCGCGCTGCTTCCGGTTGCGCCACATCTGGAGGTACATCCACAGGCCCGAGATGCTGAAGAACAGCAGCGCGCAGCCGGTCAGCAGCGAGATCGCGGTGCCGAGCGGCCCGAACGTCTCGCCCGAATGCAGGTGATGGAACATGCCCACCCATGCGCGCATCCCGCCCTTGGGCGCCTTGGGCCTGCACGTCATCGTTTCGGGGCAGTGGAAGCCGGCGGGCGCGGCCATTTGCGCGGAGGCTGGCGGCGCTTCGCCCCCGGGCCACAGCGCGGTGACGTGGCTGGCGATGCCCGTCACCGCCATCCACAGCATGAAAATCCCGAAGAACACCGTGGTCCAGCGGTGCCACTTGCGCATTGCCCGATACTCCCGAATGCAAACGATCCGGGGCCTCCAGACACGCCGCCGCGCTTGCGGGCAAGCCGCAAAATGTCGCGGAATGTAAGGAGGATGGGGCTACGACATTAGTCATTTGGCAATGATAGCCGAAAATTCTTTTAAAGGGAGCTATCGACTGGCTTCGTCCACAGCTTCGATAATCTACATATGGTGTGAAAGTGGCGGGAATCCTCACATACCTTCAACATATTGATATGCTCTGACCTCGGGTTGAAGCACTCTCGCACATGCGTTTAGTGAAATTCGCTTTTATCGAAGGGCCGGCGTTAGCCGGCCCTTCGCATTTTCACGCATAACGAATGAGCTTCCAGGTCACCGCCCTTCCGTTGTGCGGCGGCATGCGGTTACCTATGGCGATCGGCGCAGTCGTGGACGGAGCGTCAAGTGACTGCCAGACCCCCGATTCCGGGCAAGTTTCGCCCGTGCGTGCGGTCGTTCCGATAGGCTTACGTGTACGTGTAATCATCTTGCTGTACCTTCTTGCGGCGCCGCTCTCCGGACGAGCGCCTTCGTCCGACGAATAGCCCGCGCAACCTCCTTTGAGAGAAGGAGGCCACACGAACTGTTGCAAGCAAGGTCGATGAATTGTGGTGAAGGGTGGGGTTGCAACGAAATTGCTAGTCCACCGATTTATCCACAGGCCCATACCACCTGAAACCGGAGAGTTCAGGTTGACCATAACGGCGGTACGTGCGAGTCAGAGGTTGCAACGCAGGCCTCGAACGCACCGCCGTTCAGCTTGCTGGGGGCAACCGCAAGGTTGCCCCCAATCCGATTCTTACTGTTGAGTTCGAATCGAATATTATGAATAGCCGTTTACCTGAGCCCGGACGAATCAGGGCTTCAGTGCTGGGCTACTTTTCCACAGAAGAAACCTATCTTTTTCTTTTTATTGGCAGGCGAGGCATTCCTCGTAGTCGGTCTGGTCGCCGGCGCTGAGTTCGATCTTTGGCGCTTCGGCGGTGTTGTCCGCCTCCACCCCGCCGGCAAACCCGGCGCGCTGCACCGACTTCGAGCGCAGGTAGTAGAGCGACTTGATGCCCTTCTCCCACGCCTGGAAGTGGAGCATCATCAGATCCCACTTGTCGACGTCGGCCGGGATATAGAGGTTGAGCGACTGCGCCTGATCGATGAACGGGGTGCGGTCCGCCGCGAATTCGAGCAGCCAGCGCTGGTCGATCTCGAAGCTGGTCTTGTACACGGCCTTTTCCTCGGGGCTGAGGAAATCGAGGTGCTGGACCGATCCGCCGTTCTCGAGGATCGAATTCCACACGTTGGCGGAATCCTTGCTCTTCTGCTGGAGCAGCGCCTTGAGATAGGGGTTTTCGACCACGAACGAGCCGGACAGCGTCTTGTGCGTGTAGATGTTGGCCGGGATCGGCTCGATGCAGGCGGAGGTGCCGCCGCAGATGATCGAGATCGACGCGGTGGGCGCGATCGCCATCTTGCACGAGAAGCGCTGCATCACGCCCATGTCCGCCGCATCGGGGCAGGGGCCGCGTTCCTGCGCCAGTAGCAGGCTGGCCTCGTCCGCCTTGGCGGCGATGTGGCGGAACATCTTGAGGTTCCACGCCTTGGCCATCGCGGATTCGAAGGCGATGCCCTTCTGTTGCAGGAACGAGTGGAAGCCCATCACACCCATGCCGACCGAGCGTTCGCGCATCGCCGAATACTTGGCGCGGGCCATTTCGGTGGGGGCGCGATCGATATAGTCCTGCAGCACGTTGTCGAGGAAGCGCAGCACGTCTTCGACGAAGTGCTTGTCGCCGTGCCACTGGTCCCAGGTTTCGAGGTTGAGCGAGGACAGGCAGCACACGGCGGTGCGATCGTTGCCGAGGTGATCGCGGCCGGTGGGCAGGGTGATTTCCGAACAGAGGTTCGAGGTCGAGACCTTGAGGCCGAGATCGCGGTGATGCTTGGGCATCATGCGGTTCACGGTGTCGGAGAACACCAGATAGGGCTCGCCCGTGGCGAGGCGCACTTCGACCAGCTTCTGGAACAGGCTGCGCGCGTCCACCTTGCCGCGCACAGAACCGTCCTTGGGGCTGCGCAGCGGGAATTCGGCGCCATCGCGCACCGCTTCCATGAAGTCGTCGGTCAGCAGCACGCCATGGTGCAGGTTCAGCGCCTTGCGGTTGAAATCGCCGCTGGTCTTGCGGATTTCGAGGAACTCCTCGATTTCCGGGTGCGAGACGTCGAGATAGGCGGCGGCCGACCCGCGCCGCAGCGACCCTTGCGAGATCGCGAGCGTGAGGCTGTCCATCACGCGCACGAACGGAATGATGCCGCTGGTCTTGCCGTTCAGGCCCACGCTTTCGCCGATGCCGCGCACCTGGCCCCAGTAGGTGCCGATGCCGCCGCCCCGGCTGGCCAGCCAGACGTTCTCGTTCCAGGTGGCGACGATGCCTTCCAGGCTGTCGTCCACCGAATTGAGGTAGCACGAGATCGGCAACCCGCGCCCGGTGCCGCCGTTCGAGAGGACCGGCGTGGCGGGCATGAACCACAGCTTCGAGATGTAGTCGTAGAGCCGCTGGGCGTGCGCCTCGTCATCGGCATAGGCATCGGCCACGCGGGCGAACAGGTCCTGGTACTTCTCGCCGGGCAGCAGGTAGCGGTCGTCGAGCGTGTCCTTGCCGAACGCGGTGAGCAGCGCATCGCGCGATTCATCGGTGACGATGCCGAAGCGGCGGGCGCGGACGGTGCGCGAGTTTTCCTTCTCGGGCGCGGGAACGCTGGCGGCCGCGGCCGCCGCCACGGCGGCGACCAGCGCCTCGGTCCCGGAATCCTGCGTATTCAAACTCATCGCCGTTCTGCCTTCTGCCGGCGACGCGCCTTCGAGAGTCGCGCCATCAAGGCCCAATTCGTCCTGCGCCGCCACGGAGCCGTCCCCAGTCCTGAAATCCACGTCTAACCCCCGGTTTCACCACCGCCCGACCGAAACCCGGCCGGTCGTCCAAATCTGCTGGCCGGACACCCGCCGGCCTGTTCCGGCCGGTCCGAATGTTCCGCTTCCGTTCGAATCGGGAGCAAGACCCCAATCCTACCACAAGATGGCCCGCGCGGGTCATGAAATCGGGTCTCGCGCCCCTTGCGCAGGCACGGAAGCGGGCGCCGGCACGAAGCCGGCAGCCGCCACGCGCCAAAGGGCGCGCTTCCGTTCTCAACAAGGTCTAGAGGCCCCCACACGGTCCGACCACTATCCATAGTGCCTCAACGGGATTCAGACACAAGAGGGTAAACCATCAGTTGACGATTCGGTTCGTCGTAATCCCGATTCGCTTCGTCGCAGCGAAAGTCATTGTGCAGTGCAGCGACGCGCGGGGAAAACGGCACTTCAAGACCAAATCGTGACGGGTCCAAAAATTTTCGCTCCGAACCACCATCCTGTGGACAATCGCGCCGGATCGGGCACACCCCGCGAAGCAGGAAAAAAGCTGTGGAAGGCGGAGGCGAAAAGCGTGTTCAACCTGATCTCGATCGTGATCACCGGCTTCTTCGTGGGGCTGCTGGCGGAAATCCTCTATCCCGGCCCGGTGGACCTGGGGTTCGTGAAGACGGTGCTGCTGGGAATCGGCGGATCGATCGTGGCCGGGGTTTTCGCCAGCTGGCGTTCGGGCAGCACGTTCGGCGAAGGGGTGAATCGCGCCGGCTGCCTCGCCTCGGTGCTGGGCGCGCTGCTGCTGATCTGGCTGGGGCGGCACTGGTAGGGCGGAGTCCGCCCACCCCCAACCCCTCCCGCAAGCGGGAGGGGAGCGCGACTGCCAAAAAAAAGACGGTTATGTCGCTTGCAAACTCTTGCCCTACGCGTTCGTCATTGCGAGCGTAGCGAAGCAATCCAGAGCGGCTTAAGCGTGGCTCTGGATTGCTTCGTCGACTGCGTCTCCTCGCAATGACGATGGTGAGTTTGCAAAAAACATAAACGCCAAAAAAGAGGCCACGGCGCTCGGGGGGGAGGCACCGTGGCCTGGACGGCCCGGTCGTCGACGTGAGGCGCCGCGGGGGCGCGGGACGGGCCTTCGGGTATCGGGCGAAGCCCCGGGGCGGTCCGCGTGCAATCCGCGCCCGGAGACCGTTTTCGCCGGTTCCGTCGGGGCACTATTGCCGCTGTCCGCGCTTGCGCAAAGCGGGGAACGGCCCGTTCCGGACTGTCCCGCCGCGCGCGCCTGATTCCGCTAGAGAAAGTTGTTGGGCCAGATCATCGTGCGCCACATGTGCGCGGTGGGGCTGGCGTCGAAGCCGAGTCCTTCCTCCGGCTCGCGGAAGTGGCGGCCGATCACGTCGGTCAGTTCCTCGGGATCGACCGGCGGGAAATCGTCGAAGAAATAGGTGTCGTAAAGCGTGACCTGCCGCGCGGTGCCGTACCATTTGTGGTCACGCGCGTAGTCGGCATCGCGCTGGAGGTATTCGGGCATCGCGTAATCCGGGCCGAAGAAGCGATCGTAGCTTTCGGGGTAGGTATAGCCCACGCTTTCGTCCGACACGTAGCGCAGCGCCTGATGATATTTCACGGCAAAGGCCACTTCCTCGCTGACATAGGGCGCGACGAGCTGCGCGCTCCAGTATCCGTGATCGGCGCGGATCAGGCAGCCGTTGGAAATGTCGTGCAGCAGGCAGGCGATCACGACCTTTTCGTCCTGCCCGTCGTCGAGCGCGCGCTTGGCGCTGACCAGCAGGTGCCGCACGGTGATGTCGCCAAAGCGGCAGCGGAAGAAATCGAGCAGGCGCGGCCGTTCGGGCATCCGCGGCAGCGCGGGGTTGTCGCCCATCATGAACACCGTCTTCGGGTTGAGCCGCTTGAGCAGTTCGGCCTCGTTGTCGACGAAGTCGGTGCCTTTCCAGCCCACCGGCGAGGGATAGATCATCCGTTCGCGCCCTTCCTGCGGCCAGGGGCGGGGATCGGTGAAATCGGCATCGGCCATCGCGGCAATCTCCTGCTGGAACTCGGGCGCTTGGTTCCTCTATGCTGGCCTCTAAGCTGGTTCGCCATCCATGGCGATGCCGAAGGACACGCGATGCTGACGATCATCCCCCAGGTTCTGCCCCGTGACGAGGCGCTGGCGCTGGGCCGGACGATCGCCGCGGCCGACTGGGTGGACGGCAGCGTGACCAGCGGCCCGGCGGCGGCACGGGTCAAGCGCAACCGCCAGTTGCCCGAGGACGGCGAGGCGGCCCGAACCGCGCGCCAGCGCGTGCAGCAGGCGCTGTCGGCCTCCGCGCTGTTCCTGTCGGCGGCCTTGCCCAAGGCGATCTATCCGCCGCTGTTCAACCGCTATGGCCCCGGCGAGCAGTATGGCGACCATGTCGACAACGCGCTGCGGATCGATCCCGCCACCGGCGCGCGGCTGCGCACCGACCTTTCGGCGACGCTGTTCCTGTCCGAGGACTACGACGGCGGCGAGCTGGCCATCGCCGGCGATTTCGGCCGCATGGCCTACAAGCTCGCCGCCGGCGACATGGTGCTCTACCCCGCGACCAGCCTGCACCGGGTGAACGAAGTGACGCGCGGCGAGCGCATCTGCGCCTTCTTCTGGGTGGAATCGCTGGTGCGCGATGGCGCCGCGCGCGAGGTGCTGTTCGATCTCGACCAGACCATCCAGGCGCTCAACGTGCGCCAGGGCGGGAGTGGGGGCGGAGGCAGCGGCGATCCGCAGGCGCTGCGGCTGACCAGGGTCTATCACAACCTGGTGCGCCGCTGGGCGGGGTAGGGCGGGATGACGTCAGGTTGACCCGCCCCTCGTCATTGCGAGCGTAGCGAAGCAATCCAGAGCCTCGCGTGCCGCCCTGGATTGCTTCGCTACGCTCGCAATGACGGTGCAAGGGGATGTTATTCGGCGCCCGTGGAGCGCCTCTACAGCCCCGCCTTGATCAGCCAGTCGTGGAACAGGCGCACGGGCCGCGATTGCAGCGCGCGGGGGCGGCAGACGAACCAGTAGCTGTAGGGGCTGTCCACCTCGATGTTGTAGAGCTGGGCGAGGCGCGGATCGTGCGACCGGTTGTAGTGGTCGTCGTGCATGATCGCGATGCCAAGGCCCTGCGCGGCGGCTTCGAGGATGAGCTGGCCCGAATCGAAGTGATCGACTGCCGCCGGCTCCAGCCGTTCGAGATGGAGCGCGCGCTTCCACGCCTCGAAGCTGGCGGGCAGATCGTTGTGGACCAGGAAGGTCTGCTTCGAAAGCTTGGCGATGTCGGGCCGTTCGCCCAGCTCCGCCGCCAGTTCCTTCGAGGTGATGGCGTGGACGCGGTTGTGATCGAGCCGCACCGAATGGAGCGTGCCGTCCGGTCCTTCGCTCAGCACGATCGCCGCGTCGATGGTATCGCCCAGCTTGGTTTCGGCGGCGTGCGAGCTGTCGATGTCGATATGCAGCTGCGGGTGCAGTTTGCGCAACTCGCCCAGGCGCGGGAACAGGCGCTGGCTGCCGAACAGCGGCAGCACGCCGAGCCGCAACCGCATGACCTTGCCGGTATCGACCAGCCGGTCGATGCGGTCGGTCATCTCGTCCATCAGCGGGGCGACCGCGTCGTAGAGATGCTGGCCTTCCTCGGTCAGCTTGAGCATCTGGTGCTTGCGTTCGAACAGCGCCTTGCCGACGAAATCCTCCAGCGCGCCCAGCCGGCGCGAGAGGGCCGACGGGCTGAGCGCCAGTTCGGCGGCGGCGGTCTTGGCCGAGCCGGCGCGCACGACGCGAATGAACGCTTCGAGCGAACGCAGCGGAGGCAGGCGGCGGATCATCGGTATCTTCGTTCCCGGACTTCAGTTGCGTTGCATTCCGTGCGGGCCGGACGCGATCCGCATCCTCCCACAGTGCCATTCCCGTCAGAGCGGAGCAATCCGCCGGGTGGCGTATTCCCTTCCGGACAGGTGCCGGCCCGTGCCGGACCCGATCCGACCTAGTCCTCTTCCCCGTCCTCTTGCGTGCGCGGCGCGTGGAGCCGCAGGCGCGTGAGGCGGCGCTCGTCTCCGCCGGTCACCTCGATCCGCCAGCCGCTGCCGTGTTCCAGCACGCGCCCGACGGGCGGGACTTCCCCGGCGAGGACGACCGCGAGGCCGCCCAGCGTATCGACGTCTTCTTCCACTTCGGCAAGCCGGGGGTCGACGATTTCCGCTACGTCATCCAGTTCCGCGCGGGCATCGGCGTCCCAGGTATCGGGATCGAGCCGCTTGAGCAGTTCCTCCGGCGCATCGTCATGCTCGTCCTCGATCTCGCCGACGATTTCCTCGACCAGATCCTCGATCGTGATGATGCCGTCGGTGCCGGAATATTCGTCGATCACCACGGCCAGGTGCGTGCGGCTGGCGCGCATGTCGGCCAGCACGTCGAGCGCGCCGCGCGCCTGCGGCACGAACAGCGGCTGGCGCATCAGGCCGGCCCAGTCCTTGGGCGCGGGCTTGCCGGAAAGGGCGATGCCGGCGACGATGCCGAACACGTCCTTCACGTGGACCATGCCCACGATTTCGTCGAGCGAATCGCCATAGACCGGCAGGCGGCTGTGGCCGTGTTCGGCGAAGGCGCCGACCAGCTCCTCGAACGTGGCAGAGGCGGGCACGGCGATGATCTGGCCGCGCGGAATGGCGACGTCATCGGCATCGTGTTCGCTGAAATGGAGCAGGTTCTTCAGCATCTGGCGTTCGAGCGCCACCAGATCGCCGTCCGAACCGCCGGGCGAGCCATGTTCGCCCTCGTGCTCCTCGATCGCTTCCTCGATCTGCGCACGCAGCGACTGGTCCTGGTCCGGCCCCTTGAAGAAAGCCCTGATCGCGCGCCACAGCGCGCCGTTACTGTCCCCTTCGCCCGAGCGACTGTCGCCGCCGGACCCGTTGCCCTCGGGCACTGGTCTGCACTCCCCTGTTACGCGAACCGTTCGCTGTCAGCGGTCCGCATATGGGTCCGCGATACCCAGCATGGCAAGCGCCTTCCGTTCCAGATTCTCCATTTCCTCCGCCTCGCCCTCGCCCAGCTCGTGATCGTGGCCCGCCAGATGGAGCAGGCCGTGGATGACGAGGTGGGTGGCGTGGTGCTCCACCGGCACGCCCTTTTCCGCCGCTTCGCGCCGGCACACGCCATGCGCCAGGATCAGATCGCCCAGCATTTCGGGCGCGTCGGCGCTGGCCGCCAGCACTTCGGCGCGGGCGAGCATCGGGAACGACAGGACGTTGGTGGGCTTGTCCTTGGCGCGCCATTGCTTGTTGAGCGCATGGACCTCGTCGTCGTCCGCCAGGACCAGGCTGACGATCAGGTTGTCGCGCGCGAGCTCCGGCGCGGCGCGCGCCGCGGCCTCGGCCGCGCGGTTGGCCAGCGCTTCCCAGTCGGTGTCCTGCCCCCAGACCGGATCGATATCGATTTCGAGCGTGGGGGCGCTCACGCGTCCTTCCCTTCGTAGGCCTCGACGATGCGGCCCACGATCGGATGGCGGACCACGTCGGCGCTGCTGAAGCGGACCACGCCGATGCCGTCCACGCCTTCCAGCCGCTGCACCGCGTCCGCCAGCCCGCTGGCGTTGGTGCCGCCGGGCAGGTCGACCTGCTTCGGATCGCCGCAGATCACCATGCGGCTGTTCTGGCCGAAGCGGGTGAGGAACATCTTCATCTGCGCCGGCGTGGTATTCTGCGCCTCGTCCAGAATGACGAAGGCATCGGCCAGCGTGCGGCCGCGCATGAAGGCGATCGGCGCGATCTCGATCTCGCCCGAGGCCATGCGGCGTTCGACCTGTTCGGGCGGCATGCAGTCATAGAGCGCGTCGTAGAGCGGGCGGAGATAGGGATCGACCTTCTCCTTCATGTCGCCGGGCAGGAAGCCCAGCCGTTCGCCCGCCTCGACCGCCGGGCGCGACAGGATCAGCCGCTGGACGCTGCCCGAAATGAGCTGCGCCACCGCCTGCGCCACCGCGAGGTAGGTCTTGCCGGTGCCCGCCGGGCCGAGCGCGAAGATCACATCGTCGCGCACCAGCGCCTTCATGTATTCGATCTGGGTGACCGAGCGCGGCGCGATGGTTTTCTTGCGGGTACGGATCAGGATCGGCGGCGGCGCGCCGGGCGTGCCGGTGATGATCCCGTCCAGCGTCGGCTCATTGCTCATCGCGATCAGCGCCTCGACCGCGCCGGCGTCCATGTCCTGCCCGGTGAGCAGGCGCTGGTGCATCGCCTTCAGCACATCGCGTGCGCGGGCCACCGCATCTTCCGGCCCTTCGATCAGCACGCGGTTGCCGCGCGCCGAAATATAGACGCCGAGCCGGTTTTCGATCTGGACGAGATTGGTGTCGAACTGGCCGAACAGGGCGCCAAGCACGGTCTGTTCGTCGAATTCGACTTCCACCCGGGCGCGCCTGTTGTGGTCGGGCCGGCTGGCTTCGGGGCGATGCTGCGCCTCATCATGGGCACGATGCAGTTTGCGGGCCATGCGCTCCTTTCATGCGGGCCGCGTCTGCGGCCGTGGATTCAAGATAGATCGCCCGGGGCGCGGCGCAAGCGGGACGGGGCGCTATCACACGGCTTTTGTCGGGGAAAACCGGGCGCTCGTCGCAGGGTGCTGAAACAAAGGGATTCCTTTCGCGTTGCTGACAGCAGGGTTCCGCACCGGTTCACCCGAATCGGACAATAAGCGGTGCAGATGTCCGGCCCCGGTCCTTCGCGGAAATCCCGGCCGGACCATCCGTTGAAGGAGACGAACGATGCGCAAGATCATGATGGCCGCGCTGGCCGCCAGCGCCCTGGCTTCCGCCGTGGCCCCCACCGCCGCCAGCGCGCAGAGCGCGCGCGAACTGCATCACGATCGCCGCGAAATGCAGCGCGACCGCGCCGAGATCCGCCACGACATGCGCCGGGGCGATCACCGCGAGGCGCGCGAGGATCGCCGCGAATATCGCGAAGACCGCCGCGAATACCGCGAGGACTGGCGCGATTATCGCCGCGCCCATGGCGACGTCTATCGCCGGGGCGGGTACTACGGTCCGCGTGGCTATGCCTATCGCCCGGTCCGTCCCGGCTACCGCTTCGCCGCGCCCTATTACGCGCAGCGCTACTGGATCAACGACCCCTGGGCTTATCGCCTGACCCCGCCGCGCTACGGCTACCAGCGCTGGGTGCGTTACGGTAACGACGTGGTGCTGATCGACACGCGCAGCGGCGTAACGTTACAGGTGATCGGCAGCTTCTTTTTGTAACGAAAACAGTGGTTTCCGGGGGCGGTCCTGACGGAGGTCGCCCCCGCTACCCTACCGGCTTCCCCGCCAGCGAGTTCGGCCCCGCGTCCACCAGATCGACCTCCACCAGATCGCCGATCGCGGCATCGCCGGTGAAGTGGACCGACTGGAGCCAGGGCGACTTGCCCAGCCATTGCCCCGGATGCTTGCCCCGGCGTTCGACCAGCACCGTGCAGCGCCGGCCGACGCTGGCCCGGTTGAACGCGAGTTGATCGCGGTTGAGCGCGGCCTGGAGGCGCTGGAGCCTCTCGTCCATTACCTCGGCCGGGACATGATCCTCCATCGTCGCGGCGGGCGTGCCGGGGCGGGGGGAATACTTGAAGCTGAACGCCTGGGCATAGCCGACGGCATCGACGATGCGCAGCGTGTCTTCGAACTCGGCGTCGGTCTCGCCGGGGAAACCGACGATGAAATCGCCCGAGAGCGCGATGTCCGGCCGCGCCGCGCGCACGCGTTCGAGCAGGCGCAGGTAGCTTTCGGCGGTATGGCTGCGGTTCATCGCCTTCAGCACGCGGTCGTTGCCCGATTGCACGGGCAGGTGCAGGAACGGCATCAGCTTGGCGTTGGTGCCGTGCGCTTCGATCAGCGCCTCGTCCATGTCGGCCGGGTGGCTGGTGGTGTAGCGGATGCGCGCCAGATCGGGGATCGCGGCGAGTTCGGCGGCAAGGCCCGCCAGCCCCGTGGCGCGGCCCTTCGCGTCCTCGCCCGCCCAGGCGTTGACGTTCTGGCCCAGCAGCGTGATTTCGCGCGCGCCGCCTTCGACCAGCAGCTTCGCTTCCTCGACCAGATCGGCGAAGGGCCGGCTGATTTCCGCGCCGCGCGTATAGGGCACCACGCAATAGGTGCAGAACTTGTCGCAGCCTTCCTGCACGGTCAGGAACGCGCTGGGGCCGGAGCGGCGGCGGCGCGGCAGCGCGGCGAACTTGGCTTCGGCCGGCATGTCGGTTTCGGTGGCGCGCTTGCCCGCGGCGGCTTCGGCGACCATCTCGGGCAGGCGGTGGTAGGCTTGCGGGCCGACCACGACCCGGACCGAGGGCGCGCGCGCCATGATCTCCTCGCCCTCCGCCTGGGCGACGCAGCCGGCCACCGCGATCAGCGGCGAGGAACCGTCCTCGCGCCGCAGGCGGCCGATGTCCGAATAGACCTTTTCGGTGGCCTTTTCGCGGATGTGGCAGGTGTTGAGCACGACGAGATCGGCATCGTCGCGCGCGTCGGCGGGCGTCATGCCCTGCGCCGCGAGCAGTTCGGCCATGCGTTCGCCGTCATAGACGTTCATCTGGCAGCCGAAGCTCTTGACGTGGAAGGTCCGGGGGGAGGTGGGGGAAGCCATGGCGCCGGCCGATACGGGAATTTCGGGCTTTTGGAAACCGTGCCGCGTCTATTCAGCGGGCCATGGCCGCGGCGATGGCTGTGGCGATGCGCGCGCGTGCCTGCGCCGCGATGGTCTTGCGCGAGGCGGTTTCGGCTTCGGTCAGCACCGGCAGGAAATGCAGCGTGACCGGGATCGGCCGCCGCCGCGCAAGGATCTTCAGGAAATTGTCGACGCCATGTTCGTCGCCCACCCAGGCGATCGCGGCGGCCTCGGGGCCGTAATCGATCCACACCGGCTGGACCACGATGCCCGGCGGCACCGGATCGATCGCGGAGAGCAGCGAGGACTTGAACGGCAGCATCCCGGTGCCGTCGCTGGTGGTGCCTTCGGGAAAGATCGCCAGCGCGCCGGTATCGCTCAGCGCCGCGCGCACATGCGCGACCTGCGCCTGCACGCTGGTGCGGTCATGCCGGGCGACGAAGACCGTATCGTTCATCTCGCACAGCCACTTGAGCAGCCCGTGCCCGGCCAGCCCGCTGTGCGCCACGAAGGCGGTGCCGGTGGCGCCCGACAGCACCGGAATGTCGAGCCAGCTGACGTGGTTGGCGACGAGGAACGCGCCGCGCCGCGCCGGCGTTCCCGCCAGCCGTCGCCGCACCCCGGCGATCCGCGCGATTCCGCCCAGGAACCGGCGCGGCCAGGGATTGTCGCGCCGCCGCGCGATGCGCCAGGCATAGTAGAGCGGCACGCAGGCGAGCAGCAGCGCCACCATGGCGAGCAGGCGCGCGAGGATGCGCAGGCGGCCGCCCAGCGGAATGCCCGCCGGGTGCGGCAGTTCAAGCGTCGCGTTCAAGCCGGACGCCGTAAAGCTCCATGCGGTGATCGACCAGGCGATAGCCCAGCTTTTCGGCGATCTGCCGCTGGAGCGCTTCGAGTTCGGGATCGACGAATTCGATGACCTTGCCGGTCTCCACGTCGATCAGGTGATCGTGGTGCGCTTCGGGCGTGGCCTCGTAGCGCGCGCGGCCGTCGCCGAAATCGTGCCGGTCAAGAATGCCGGCCTCCTCGAACAGCCGCACGGTGCGATAGACCGTTGCGATCGAGATGCGGGAATCGATGGCGGCGGCGCGTTCGTGCAGTTTTTCGACGTCGGGGTGATCCTCGCTTTCCGACAGGACGCGCGCGATCACGCGCCGCTGGTCGGTGATGCGCAGGCCCCGTTCCGCGCAGAGAGCTTCGATGTCGATCGGTTGGTGCACGTGTTACCCGGATAAGAATGCAATTGGCCCGCCGATCATAGACCGGCGGGCCAATTCTTCAACCTGCGAAGACGCGGCAGGTTCAGGACGCCGAGGCGGCCTTGGCGCGGCCACGCTTGGGCGCGGCAGGGGCCGGCGTGGCGGGCTTGCGGCCCAGGCCGATCTTCTTGGCCAGTTCGCGGCGCTTTTCGGCATAGGCCGGCGCGACCATGGGATAGTCGGCGGGCAGGTTCCAGCGCGCGCGGTACTGTTCCGGCGTCATGTTGTAGCGCGTGGCGAGGTGGCGCTTGAGCATTTTCAGCTTCTTGCCGTCTTCCAGGCAGACGATGTGATCGTTCTTGACCGACGCGCGGATCGAAACCGCCGGCTCGGGCGCGGGTTCGGGAGCGGGTTCGCCGGGGTTCAGGCCCGCGAGCGCCGAATAGACGTTCGAGATCAGCGTGGGCAGATCGCCAACCGAGACACTGTTGTTGCTGACGTGCGCGGCAACAATGTCCGATGTGAGCGTGATCAGCGTTTCACGCATGTCGTTTTCGATTTCACTCATTTCTATGTCGACCTTCTGAGTTTTCTGGTTTTGCGTATTTTGATATGGTTGTCCCAGGGACCATATAGGATCAATTCCTATAGAACCATTCGTTTTCAAGACAACGCATTGTTACATGAAAGGCCGCAATATGAATGATTTTTCATGCCGGCCGTATTGCCTCAGTCCAATACGAGTTCCTGACTGATCGCATCGAGCCGTTCGCCGCCCGGCGTCCGGTAATAGGCGCGCCGGATGCCCACCGGGGTAAATCCATGCGCGGTGTAGAGATGCATCGCGGGATTGCCATGCCGCATCTCGAGAAAGACGCGTTTGATCCCGTTCGCGCGCGCTTCGTCGATGAACCGCGACAAAAGACGGTGGCCAAGTCCCCGTCGGCGGTATTCGGGAGCGATCGCGAAAAGCAGAAGTTCTTCTTCGTCCAGAATACTGCGGCCGAGGAAGAAGCCGGCGGTTTCGTCACCCGGTTCGACGGCGGAACCGCCGTCGGCTGCGATCAGGCCGTAGCGGCAGCGGCCGAGCAGCAGCGCGTCGGCCACCTGCCGGCGGTTCCAGGCCTCGCCGTATTCGGGCGGAAACGCCCGCTCCATGACGCTGATGATCCGGTCGAGATCGTCTTCGGGCGCGATCATCGCGGTTGGGGCAGCTTCGCGTCGGGCGCGCGGCCATAGCGGGGGGCGGGATCGGCGGCGATCGCCTGTTCGGGCAGCAGCGCGAAGGCGCGCGCATCCGGCCGCAGCACCAGGGCGAGAGGCGCCGCGCCGGTTTCCCCACGCCGCGCCGCCACCGCTTCGGCCTGGCTGCCCGCGACCAGCGGCGCGGTGGAGCGGGCCACGGCGTCCTCGGGCGCGAGCGAGAGCACCGGTTCGGTCGGCCGGCCCGCCGCGTCGAAGGACTGGAAGAACCATTCGCCGTGCCCGCCGGTCATGACCACATCGATGGCGGCCTGCGGATGATCGCGCCGCGCCATGGCGGCGACCAGCGCCAGGCTTTCGAAGCCTTCGATCCGCGCGCCCCACGCCAGCGCCAGCGCGCGCGCGGCGGCAAGGCCGACGCGGATGCCGGTGAAGCTGCCGGGGCCGCAATCGACCGCGATCGCATCGGCGCGGCCCTTCCCGGGCAGGGCGGCGATCATCGGCACCAGCCGTTCGGCGTGGCCGCGCCCCAGGGCGAGGCATTCGCCCGCGATCAGGTCATCCCCGTCGAACAGCGCGACCGAGCAATCTTCCGTCGCGCTGTCGATGACGAGACGTCTCATAGGGTTGGTCCGCCGGTCAGGCGCCGGTCAGGCGATCGTGTTGAAAGTCCCGAAATCCGGGCGCGGGCTGCGCTCGAAGATCGTGGCGGGATCGCCATAGCCCAGCGTGGAGATGAAGTTGGACTTCACGCGCGGCGTATCGGCGAAGAACGCGGCGTCGACGGCGGCGTTGTCGAAGCCCGACATCGGCCCGGTATCCAGGCCCAGCGCGCGCGCGGCGAGGATGAAATAGCCGCCCTGCAGCGTGGAATTGCGCATCGCCGAAATCTGGCGCAGCGGCTCATTGCCGTCGAACCAGCTTTTGGCGTCGGTGTGCGGGAACAGCCAGGGCAACTGTTCATGGAAATCGAGGTCCATGCCGATGATCACGGTGGCCGGGGCCTGCCGGATCTTGTCGGGATTGGCGCCGCCGGCCAGCGCCGCGAGCTTTTCCTTGGCTTCCGGCGTGACGCACCAGACCAGCCGCGCGGGCATCTGGTTGGCCGAGGTCGGCCCCATCTTCATCAGGTCCCAGATCGCGTGAAGCTGCGCTTCGGTCACCGGCTTGTCGAGATACCCGTTATAGGTGCGCGCGGTACGGAAAAGCTGATCGAGCGCGGCATCGGCAAGCGGCTGGGACATGAGGACTCCTGGGCGTTGTTCGGGCAGTGGCGGGGTCCAGCCCTGGGGCCGGCAGCCCCCGAAATCAGGCGGCGCGGACTTCGCTGACTTCGGGCACGTAGTGCTTCAGCAGGCTTTCGATGCCGTGCTTGAGCGTGGCCGTGGACGACGGACAGCCCGAGCACGCGCCCTGCATCTGCAGAAAGACCACGCCTTCGCGGAAGCCGCGATAGACGATGTCGCCCCCGTCGTTCGCCACCGCCGGGCGGATGCGGGTTTCGATCAGTTCGCGGATCTGCGCCACGACATCGGCGTCGGCCGGATCGTCACCCACGTCCGCGTCAGCCTCCTCGCCGGGAACGACGATGCCGGCGGCGGTGCCGGGCGCGAACAGCGGGGCCTGGCTGACGAAGTGATCGAGCAGCACCGAAAGCACCTGCGGCTTGGCATCCGACCACTGCGATCCCGGCGCGATCGTGACCGAGACGAAATCGCGGCCGAAGAACACGCCGGTCACATCGCCCAGCGTGAACAGCGCCTCGGCCAGCGGCGAAGCGGCGGCTTCCTCTTCGGAGAGGAATTCGCGCGTGCCCGACGGCATGACCTGCTCGCCGGGCAGGAACTTCAGCGTGGCCGGGTTAGGCGTGGTTTCGGTTTCGATGAACATACTTGTGCATGTAGGCGCGCGGCGGAGGGGGTCAAGCCCCGGGCGTGAGGCCGGTGTCCGGTTGGCGGCGGGGTTCCGGCCCTGCGTTCAGGCCGTGACGTTGACGAACTGCCCCGGCGCGACCGTGGCCACGCCGCTGTAGGCCGCGCTGATCGACGACCCTTGCGAGGCCTGAAGCTCGTAATGGATGGACTTCATGCGATCATGCTGCGCCGGATCGGCCGACAGAACGTTGCGATCGGCCTTCTTCGGATCGTTGACGCCGAACGGCCCCGCCGTGGGATTCGCGGGGTCAACGTTCTTCTGGGCCAGCGCCACTTCCGAACAATTGCGGCAGGAAAAGCCATTGACCCAGACCGGAGAACTATAATCGCTGCTGATCGTCATCCGGTCGACTCGCTCCTGCCTTCGCTGTGGGCCTCATGGTTTTCCCATGACGTGGTTAAGCCTTTCTGGCGGGCCATGGTTAAGCAGGTCTTAATCCCGATCCCGATGGTCGATATGCGACAAATCGCGACTGTTCGACGCCAGCCCGTGCCCTTATAGCGACGGCATGAGCACCTTCTCCCGCGCGCCGCGCCCCTCCGCCTTTTTCGTTTCCGCCGGCCGCGCGTTCACCGCGCTGGCCCTTGCGCTGGCGCCGGGATTCGCCATGGCGGCGGCCCCCGCCGCGCCGGCTGCCGCGGGGCAGATCATCCCGCTGCCGCTCAATCCCGTGATCCCGGCCAGCCAGCGCGCCTGCGCGCTGAAGACGGCGTCGGGCCTCGGCTATACCGTGCTCAAGCCCGCCGACGGCGCGAAGCCGACCAAGGACGATTTCGTGCTGGTCAACTACATCGGCTATATCGCCGCGACCGGCGCGGTGTTCGATCAGGGGATGCAGGCCGCGTTCCCCGTGGGCGGCGTGATCCCGGGCTTTTCCGAAGGGCTGCAGCTGCTGCCGCAGGGCGCGATCTACCGCCTGTGCGTGCCGTCGGCGCAAGGCTACGGTGCGCAGGGCGCGGGCGACATCCCGGCGAACGCCGATCTGGTGTTCCAGGTGGAACTGGTGGACCACAAGTCCGCCGCCGAAGTGGAAGCCATGCGCAAGGCGGCGCAGGCCCAGCAGGGCGCGCCGGGCGCCGCCGCCGCGCCGCAGCCCTGACCGATCGCGCCGGAAACGGGGCCGGTCCTATTCACTGGCCCTTCATCCACGCGCTTCCTATAGAGGCGGGATGACGTCCTTCTCCCGGCGCGCCCGCCATCTCTGCCTGATCCTTCCCGTCCTGCTGCTGACAGGCACCGTCGCCGAGGCGAGGGCCCCGGCCCGCCGCGCGGCCACAGCGGCGAAGCCCGCGCCGAAAGCACCGGTGCCGTGGCTCTATCGCGGCAGCGACGTGCCGCAGGACAAGGAATGGATCTTCGGCGAACTGCCCAACGGGCTGCGCTATGCCGTGCGCCGCAACGGGGTGCCGCCGGGGCAGGTTTCGATCCGCGTGCTGGTCGATGCCGGCTCGCTTTACGAGACCGACAGCCAGCGCGGTTTCGCGCACCTGATCGAGCACCTGACCTTCCGCGATTCGAAGTACCTGAAGTCGGGCGAGGCGGTGCCGACCTGGCAGCGGCTGGGCGCGACGTTCGGCAGCGACACCAATGCCGAGACCACCGCGACGCAGACGGTGTACAAGCTCGACATTCCCGATGCCACGCCGCCCAAGCTGGACGAAACGTTCCGCCTGCTGTCGGGCATGATCACCGCGCCGATCTTCACGCCGCAGGGGGTCAAGACCGAAGTGCCGATCGTGCTCGCCGAAATGCGCGAACGGTCCGGCGCGCAGGCCCGCGCGCTGGACGGCACGCGCGAGCTGTTCTTCAAGGGGCAGCTGCTGGCGGCGCGGTCCCCCATCGGCACGGTGGAGACGCTGCAGGCCGCGACATCGGAAAGCGTCAAGGCGTTCCACGACAAGTGGTACCGGCCCGACAACGCGGTGATCGTGGTGGCCGGCGATGCCGATCCCCAGGCGCTGATCGCGGAGATCACGCAGTGGTTCGGTCCGTGGAAGGGCACCGGCCCCAAGCCGGCGCAGCCCGATTTCGGCAAGCCGGCGGCGCCCGCCGGCGCCGATCCGAAGAACCCGGTGGGCGATGCGCGCGTGCTGGTGGAGCCGGACCTGCCGCGCATCTTCAACTACGCCATCCTGCGCCCGTGGGTGAAGGTAAACGACACTATCCCCTATAACCAGGGCCTGATGGTCGACCGGCTGGCGATGGCGCTGATCAACCGCCGGCTGGAGGCGAAGGCGCGCGCGGGCGGCAGTTTCCTGGCGGCCTCGGTCGAACAGCAGGACATCTCCCGCTCCACCGACGCCACGATCGTCAACGTCACCCCGCTGGGTGACGACTGGAAGGCGGCGGTGCGCGACGTGCGCGCGGTGATCGCCGATGCGCTGACCACGCCGCCGAGCAAGGAAGAGATCGCGCGCGAGGTCGCCGAGTTCGACGTGGCCTTCAAGGTGCCGGTGGAAACGCAGGAAACGCTCGCCGGATCGAAGCTGGCCGACGATATCGTCAACGCCGTCGACATCCGCGAGACGGTGGCATCGCCCGAAACGGTCTATAACGTGTTCAAGAGCAGCATTCCGCTGTTCACGCCGGCCGCCGTGCTCCAGCACACGCGCACGCTGTTCACCGGCACGGTGGTGCGGCCGGTGCTGATCACGCCATCGGCCAGCGATGCGACCGCCGCCGACTTGCGCACCGCGCTGCTGGCGCCGGTCGATGCCGCCAAGGGCAGCCGCCTGGCCGCCTCCACCATCAAGTTCGCCGACCTGCCGCCGATCGGCACGCCGGGCACGGTGGCTTCGGCGCAGAAGACCGGGATTCTCGAGATCGAGCAGCTCGAACTCTCGAACGGGGTCAAGGTGCTGCTGTGGCCCAACGATGCCGAACCGGGCCGGATCATCATGAAAGTGCGCTTCGGCGGCGGCTATGCCGCGATCGATCCGAAGGACGCGGTCTATGGTCCGCTGGCCGAGGCGGCGCTGATGGACAGCGGCTTCGGCAACCTGAGCCGCGAGGACCTGGACCGGCTGGCGACGGGCCGCAAGCTGAGCCTGAACTTCGATATCGACGATACCGATTTCACGATGACGGCCGATACGCGCCCGGCGGACATGGCCGACCAGCTCTACCTGATGGCGGGCAAGCTGGCCACGCCGCGCTGGGACGCGAATCCGGTGCTGCGCGCCCGCGCGGCGGCACGGTTGCAGTATGAAAGCTATGCCGCTTCGCCCCAGTCGGTGCTGACGCGCGATGCCAACTGGCTGCTCAAGAACCGCGATCCGCGCTATGCCGTGCCGACCCCCGCCGAGCTTGACAAGGCGACGCCCGAGGGCTTCCGCCAGGTGTGGGAGCCGCTGCTGAAGCAGGGGCCGATCGAGATCGACATGTTCGGCGATTTCAAGCGGGAAGACGCGATCGCCGCGCTGGAAAAGACCTTCGGCGCGCTGCCGAAGCGCGATCCGGCGCCCGCGTCCACGCTGGCCCCGCACATCCCCGCGCACAACGAGGAGCCGCTGGTGCTGACGCACCGCGGCGATGCCAACACCGCCGCCGCGCTGGTCGCCTGGCCGACCGGCGGCGGGCGCGCCGGCGTCCACGAATCGCGCCAGCTCGAACTCCTGGCGCAGATCATCAACAACCGCCTGTTCGACGAGATGCGCGAGAAGATCGGGGCGAGCTATGCGCCGCAGGTGGCCTCGACCTGGCCGCTGGACCTGCCCACCGGCGGATACCTCGCCGCCACGGTGCAGTTGCGCCCGCAGGACCTGCCCGCGTTCTTCGCCGCCGCCGACAAGATCGCCGCCGATCTGGCCGCCACGCCGCCCACCGCCGACGAGATCGCGCGCGTGACCGAGCCGCTCAAGCAGCTGATCACGCGGGCCAGCACGGGCAACGGCTTCTACATGTTCCAGCTGGAAGGCGGGGCGACCGAGCCGCAGAAGTTCGCCGACTTGCGCTCGATCCTGTCCGATTACAGCCAGACCACGCCCGAACGGATGCAGGCCATGGCCGCGCGCTATCTGCGCAAGGACCAGAGCTGGCGGCTGGAAGTGGTGCCGGAAAAGAAGGGCCAATAGCGCGCGTCCGCAACGGTGCGGAAAGCGATCACGGTGATCGCAACGGTTCCTTTGCAATTGTCCACAGGGAGGCGTATGGCCCCGCCCCTTGAAAGGAAGGAAACGTGGCAAGCAACTGGACTGCGGATTCATGGCGGGGACAAGAAGCGCGGCACATGCCGGCTTATCCCGATGCCGAAAAGCTGGGCGAGGTCGAAACGACCCTGACGAGCTTTCCGCCGCTGGTCTTTGCGGGCGAAGCACGCGCGCTGAAGGCCGAGCTGGCGAAAGTGGGCGCGGGCAAGGGTTTCCTGCTCCAGGGCGGGGACTGCGCCGAAAGCTTTGCCGAATTCCATCCGAACACGATTCGCGACACGTTCCGCGTGCTGCTGCAGATGGCGGTGGTGCTGACCTTCGCCAGCAAGCAGCCGGTGGTAAAGGTCGGCCGCATGGCCGGGCAGTTCGCCAAGCCGCGCTCCTCGCCAGTGGAAGCGCAGGGCGGCGTGGAACTGCCCAGCTACCTCGGCGACAACATCAACGGCATTGATTTCACACCCGAATCGCGGATTCCCGATCCCGACCGGATGCTGCGCGCCTATAGCCAGTCGGCGGCGACGCTGAACCTGCTGCGTGCCTTCGCCGGCGGCGGCTATGCCAATTTGCGCCAGGTCCACCAGTGGACGCTCGATTTCGTCGGCCGCAGCCCGTGGGCGGCGAAGTTCACCGAAATGGCCGACAAGATCGGCGAGGCGCTGGACTTCATGCAGGCCTGCGGCGTCGATCCGTCGAGCGTGCCGCAGTTGCAGGGGACCAGCTTCTACACCAGCCACGAAGCGCTGCTGCTGCAGTACGAACAGGCGATGACGCGGCAGGATTCGCTGACCGGCGACTGGTACGACACCAGCGCGCACATGCTGTGGATCGGCGATCGCACGCGGTTCGACGGCTCCGCGCATGTCGAATTCCTGCGCGGCGTGGGCAACCCGATCGGCATGAAGTGCGGGCCGAGCCTGGCGCCCGACGCGCTGCTGCGCCTGCTCGACACGCTGAATCCGGCGCGCGAGGCGGGCCGCATCACGCTGATCAGCCGTTTCGGGCACGACAAGGTCGAAGCCGGCCTGCCGGCGCTGGTGCGCGCGGTGAAGCGCGAAGGGCATCCCGTGGTGTGGAGCTGCGATCCGATGCACGGCAACGTGATCAAGGCGGACAACGGCTACAAGACCCGTCCGTTCGACCGTATCCTCTCGGAAGTGAAGGGCTTTTTCGCCGTCCACCGCGCCGAAGGCACCCATGCCGGCGGCATCCACATCGAGATGACCGGCAAGGACGTGACCGAATGCACCGGTGGCGCGATCGCGATCACGCAGGAAGGGCTGGCGGACCGCTATCACACGCATTGCGATCCGCGCCTCAACGCCGGGCAATCGCTGGAACTGGCGTTCCTGCTGGCGGAAATGCTCAACCTGGAACTGGCGGGCAGCAAGGCCGAGGCGGCCTGACCGCCGGATTCGCGGCATGACGCTGGCGCCGGACAGACTGGACCGCTTCGCCCGCCATATCGTGCTGCCCGACGTGGGCGGGGCGGGGCAGGCGAAGCTGGTGCGTTCGCACGTGGTGCTGGTGGGGCTGGGCGGAATCGGCTCGCCCGCGCTACAATACCTGGCGGGCGCTGGAATCGGGCGCTTCACGCTGATCGACGATGACGTGATCGAGGCGTCGAACCTCCAGCGCCAGACGATCTTTACCCCCGCCGCGATCGGGCGACCGAAGGCCGAGGTGGCGGGCGAATGGTTGCAAGCCTTTGATCCCGCAATCAATTTCGACGTGCGCGTGGCGCGGATCGACCGGGGCAACGCGGCGGAACTGATCGCCGGAGCGGACCTCGTGCTCGATGGCTGCGACAACTTTGCCACGCGGCTGGCGGTGTCGGACGCCTGCGTGGCGGCGGGCATTCCGCTCACCAGCGCCGCGCTCGGCCGCTTCCAGGGGCAGGTGGCGAACTTCGCCGGCCATCGCCAAGGGCATTCCTGCTACCGCTGCTTCGTGGGCGATGCCTTCGACGCCGAGGACTGCGATTCCTGCGCCGATCTGGGCGTGCTGGGCGCGATGGTGGGCATGATCGGCGCGTTCGGGGCGATGCACGCCCTGCGCGCGCTGCTGGAAGGCGTGGCCTCGCTTGGCGATCCGCAGTGGGGCCAGTTGCACGTGTTCGACGGCCTCAAGCCCTCGCTGCGGGCGATGCGCATCGCGAAAGACCCCGAATGCGGGGGGTGTGGCGGCGTTCAATAGGGTTCGCGCCGGGATCGCGGAAAGCGCGTCGTCGAAGCCGACCACTCCTCCGCGCCCTCTGCGATCCCTGCGCGACCTATAATCTGATGACATAGCCTTCAATCGTCATTGCGAGGGGCAAAGCCCTGCGGCAATCCAGGGTTGAGCGGGGGGCTCTGGATTGCTTCGCTACGCTCGCAATGACGAAGCGGATCAAGCTTGAGTCATCATGCTCTCCACAGTCAGCCCAGCATTTCGTCCACCCAGGCCGGGACCAGTTCGGTCGCGGGGCCGAGCCGGCTTTCGTCGAACCAGCCGGACCCCTGCGAGCGTTCGAGATTGAGCTCCAGCGTAGCCGCGCCCAGATCGCGCGCGTTGCGGACGAAGCCGGCGGCGGGATAGACCGCGCCCGAGGTGCCGATCGAGACGAACAGGTCCGCCGCGCGCAGCGCGTCGTAAATCTCTTCCATGCGATAGGGCATCTCGCCGAACCACACGATGTCCGGCCGCAGCGCCGGGGCGCCGCATACCGGGCAGGGCGGGCGGTCGATCAGCGGCCCGGTCCAGCGCGAACGCGCGTCGCAGGCGGTGCACCAGGCGTTGAGATGCTCGCCGTGCATGTGGAGCACTCTTCTTGCGCCCCCGCGCTCATGCAGGTCATCCACATTTTGCGTCACGATCAACAGGTTGCCCCGCCATTCCCGGTCCAGCCGCGCGAGCGCGGCGTGGGCTGCATTGGGGTCGCGCGTCTGAATCGCCGCGCGGCGCATGTCGTAGAAGCGCAGCACGAGATCGGGATCGCGCGCGAAGGCTTCGGGCGTGGCAACGTCCTCCACCCGGTGGTTCTCCCACAACCCGCCCGCTCCGCGAAACGTATCGATGCCGCTTTCCGCACTGATGCCCGCACCGGTGAGGATCACGATGTTGCGAATGGCTGCCATCTGGGAGTTATGCCCTCCGAATTATGAACGCGCGCGCCCCCAAAAATCCTGATGCAGGCAAGCACGATCGTTCGCGACTAATGGCTATTGTCTTTCATCGATGTGATTGTGAAGCCGTCTTGCAGGGCAAGCACCTCACCATACCGAGCAAACGCTTCCGCCAGGTCGAGCGTCAAGGGAAGCCCCTCAACGACGATTTGCCCCCAAGCCGGATGATGGTCGATGACGGCCGAAATTATGTCCGTCGGCTCGCACCAATCCCGGAAGGTCGCGCTATTCGCATCGACTTCGTGATGGTGCAGGTTGAACCACGCACGGTTATGAGGACTCTCGATAAGCCAAACCGCATCGGGAGGCATTTGGCTGAATTGCGTGTGAAGTGAGACCAATACCTTCACAAGGTCATCCTGCCCCACGAAGGTCTGACATCCAAGTCTCGCCGCTCTCAATCAAAGCGGTAGGCAAAAATCGACCCGCTTGGGTCGATGAAACGAATAAATGACGTGATTCGATAAGTGCGATGAGCGTTTTATAGATTGGCGTGGTTAACAAACCGTCTGCAACTTTGCCGTGGGTGCGACGGCCCTTCCGCAGCGGTGGCTTCTGACACAATTAAACCTTTGATTTAATATCATTTTCAGAAGTCACCAGCTCATCTCCGGGTTTCGCAGGCTCGCCGTGCAGATGCCCGCGCCGGGGCGGACGACGATATTGCGCAGTGCGCGCATCGCGCCCATGAAGCTCCGCGCAAACGGGGTGAGCCATGGCCAGAATCGGAATTATCGGCAGTGAAGGACGCATGGGGCAGGCGCTGCGCGCGGCGGTTGCGGCGGCGGGGCATGATCTGGCGGGCGGAATCGACCGGGGCGGCGATGTGCTGGCGCTGGCGCGGGCGAGCGACGTGCTGGTCGATTTCTCGGCTCCGGCGGCGCTCGAAGGCAATCTCGATGCGGCGGTGTCGGCGGGCGTGCCGATCGTGATCGGCACCACGGGGCTGGAGGAACGCCACCATTTCCTGTGCGATGTGGCGGCGGATGCGGTGGCCGTGCTCCAGACCGGCAACACCTCGCTGGGCGTGACGCTGCTCGCCCATCTGGTGCGCGAGGCGGCGAGCCGGCTGGGCGAGGACTGGGACATCGAGATCGTCGAGACGCACCACCGCATGAAAGTGGACGCGCCTTCGGGCACCGCGCTGCTGCTGGGCGAGGCGGCGGCGAAGGGCCGCGCCGTGTCGCTGGCGGAAGCCGCGGTGCGCGGGCGTGATGGCATCACCGGGGCGCGGCAGGCGGGCACGATCGGCTTCGCTTCGCTGCGCGGCGGCACCGTGGCGGGCGATCACACCGTGCATTTCCTGGCCGACAACGAGCGTGTTTCTCTGTCGCATCTCGCGGAAAACAGGGCGATTTTCGCCCGCGGAGCGGTGCGCGCGGCGGAATGGCTGATCGGGCGCGCGGCCGGGCGCTATACCATGCCGGAGGTGCTGGGGCTTTGAAGAAGGACGCGATCTTCGAGTTCTTCCGGCGGCTGGCGGAAACCAACCCCGATCCGCAGACCGAGCTGGAATTCGGCAATACCTATCAGCTGCTCGTGGCGGTGGTGCTTTCGGCGCAGGCGACCGACGTGGGCGTCAACAAGGCCACGCGCGCGCTGTTTCGCGACGTGAAGACGCCGCAGGCGATGATCGATCTGGGCGAAGAAGGGCTGAAGCAGCACGTCAAGACGATCGGCCTGTTCAACGCCAAGGCCAGGAACGTGATCGCGCTGTCCGAAATCCTGGTGCGCGATTACGGCGGCGAGGTTCCGGCCGACCGCGACAAGCTGACCGAACTGCCCGGCGTGGGCCGCAAGACCGCCAATGTCGTGATGAACTGCGCGTTCGGCGCGGAGACGTTCGCGGTCGACACGCATATCTTCCGCGTGGGCAACCGCACGGGGCTGGCGAAGGGCAAGACGCCGCTGGCGGTGGAGAAGCAGCTCGAAAAGAAGGTGCCACAGCCGTTCCGCGTGGGCGCGCACCACTGGCTGATCCTGCACGGCCGCTATATCTGCAAGGCGCGCACGCCCGAATGCTGGCGCTGCCCGGTGATTGACCTTTGCGCCTACAAGGCGAAAACTCCGGCCAAGGGCGTGAAGCCCGACTCCGCGAAAGCGCCCGCCGCGCGCACGAAAACGCGGGCAAGCAAGGAGAGCACGCCATGAAGCGCACGGGATACGCCGCCGGCCTGATACTGGCCACCGCTGCCGCCACCGCGATCGGCGGTTCGATGGGGATGGCCGCCGGCACTCCCACCACCCGCACTACCTCAACCGACGGACACCGGCGCGACGTGCCTGCCGCCACGCCCACCGGCCCGGCGGTCAGCTGCATTCCGCTGGTCGGGATTCGCGAAAGCCAGGTGCGCGACGACTGGACGATCGATTTCCGCACGGCGGGCAACAAGTGGTACCGCAACACGCTGCCCTATCGCTGCAGTTCGCTGGGCTTCGAGCGGGCGTTCAGCTACGCGACCTCGCTGTCGCAGCTGTGCAACACCGACATCATCACCGTGATCGCCACGGGCGGTGGCGGCGGCCCGCGCGGATCGTGCGGGCTGGGCAGTTTCCAGCCGGTGGAACTGGCGAAAAAGCTGAAAAAGTAGGGTTTTTCTGGCGGCGGGGCGGGGGCGAGGCCTGGCGCCAGACCCTTCCTGTAACGTCACCTCGGACACGTCGTTACGTTACGTTTTGCGCGGTTCGGGGTCTCATTTCGGGGAGTCCGGGCGCTTTAGCGTTGCGCCGAACCCCTCCTGATCGGGCCTACTGATCCGGATCGAGATTGAGCCCCTTCCGGCCGTGTTCGGGCGTGCCGTGCGGGGGCATCGGCGGTTCGGCGTCGGGATCGAGCGGGGGCTGCAACATGCCTTCCCACTTGGTGATGACCGAAGTGGCCACCGCGTTGCCGACGACGTTGGTGGCGGTGCGCCCCATGTCGAGAAAGGTATCCACGCCGAGCAGCAGCGCCACGCCCTCCACTGGCAGGCCGAACTGCGTCAGCGTGGCTGCGATCACGACGAGGCTGGCGCGCGGCACGCCGGCGATGCCCTTCGAGGTGACCATCAGCGTGAGCAGCATGGCGATCTGCTGCCCGGCGGAGAGCGGGATGTTGTAAGCCTGCGCGATGAACATCGTGGCGAAGCTGGTGTACATCATCGACCCGTCGAGGTTGAAGCTGTAGCCCAGCGGCAGCACGAAGCCCGATATGCGGCGCGGCACGCCGAAGCGGTCGAGCTGTTCGAACAGCTTGGGCAGCGCGCTTTCCGAACTGGCGGTGGAGAAGGCGAGCAGCACCGGCTGGCGGATGTAGCGCGCCAACAGCAGCGCGCGTTTGCCCAGGAACGCGGTGCCCATCGCGAACAGCAGCGTCCACAGCAGCAGCAGGCCGAAATAGAATTCGCTGACGAACACGCCGTAGGTAATGATAATGCCAAGGCCCTTGGTGGCGATCACGGCGGCGAGCGCACCGAACACCGCAAGCGGGGCAAGGCGCATCACGTAGTCGGTGATCGTGAGCATGACTTGCGCCAGCGCATCGCACCCTTCGACGATCATCGTGCCCTTCTTGCCCAGCGCCGACAGCGCGACACCGAAGAACAGCGAGAATACAAGCACTTGCAGCACATCGTTGCGCGCCATCGCGTCGATGATGCTGGTGGGGAACACGGCCAGGATGAAGTGGCGCAGCGTGAAGTCCGCCGTCGCCAGATCCTTGACCGGCCCCGCCGCCTCGAACGCGAGGCCGACGCCGGGCTGGAACAGGTTGACCAGCACCAGCCCCAGCCCGATCGAGATGAGGCTGGCGGTGATGAACCAGCCCAGCGCCCGCCCGCCGATCCGCCCGAGCGCGGCGCTATCACCCATGCCGGCGATGCCGCTGACCAGCGTGGCGAAGACCAGCGGCGCGATGATCATCTTGATAAGATGGAGGAAAATCTCTGGCAGCAGCTTCAGCAGATCGGCATAGAAGGCGAGCGAGGGATCGCTGGCGGGGTAGGCGCGGTTGAGCGCATAGCCGACGAGAATGCCGGCGATCATGCCGATCACGATGTAGAGGGTAAGGCGCTTGGCCAAGGGACGATCGCTCCCGCTGAAATGTCGCTGCAGTTGTTGCGGCTGAGACTAACGGCCGTATCCGCCCCCCGCAACGCCATCGGCGGGTGTTCATCCACGACAAAGGTGCATAGGTTGCTCCGCGAAAATCAGGAAAGAGGGATGGGATGCAGCATATCAGGGTGGAGCGGCGCGGACGGGTGACGCGGATCGAACTGGCGCGGCCGGAGGTGCTGAACGCCATCAACGCGGCGATGCATGACGAACTGGAGCAGGCATTCAACGCCTTCGCCGCCGATCCGGAACAGTGGATCTGCGTGGTAACGGGCGCGGGCCGGGCCTTCTGCGCCGGCACCGATCTGAAATCCGTGGTGGCGGAAGGGCGCAAGCCCTATCCGGCGCACGGCTATGCCGGCCTGATCCAGCGGTTCGATTGCGACAAGCCGATCATCGCGGCGGTCAACGGTCTGGCGCTGGGCGGCGGATTCGAGCTGGCGCTGGCCTGCGACATCATCATCGCGGTGGAAAGCGCAGGATTCGGCCTGCCCGAACCGCTGGTGGGCGCGGTGGCGCTGGGCGGTGGCGTGCACCGCCTTGCCCGCCAGATCGGGCTGAAGCAGGCGATGGGCATGATCCTCGCCTCGCGCCGGGTCGACGCGCGCGAGGGCGAGCGGCTCGGCTTCGTGACCGAGGTGGTGCCCGATGGCGACCTGGACGCGGCGGTGGAGCGCTGGACGGCGGCGATCCTGAAAGGCGCGCCGCTTTCCGTCCGCGCGTCCAAGCAGGCGGTGATGCGCGGGCTGGACGAACCCGATCTGGCTTCCGCGCTCGCCAACCAGGCGCGCTATCCCGCGTTCGGGACGTGGTTCAACAGCGCCGATGCCGCCGAAGGGCCGCGCGCCTTCGCCGAAAAGCGCGCGCCGGAATGGCAGGGGCGGTAGGCTTCCTGTGACCGTCTCGTAACGGATTGCACGGCCGTTATCCCGGACGTGATCGGGTATCCCGATTTTTCCGCTATTCCAGTGGGATACCAGATCAAGCCCGGGATAACGGGGAGGGGGTGAAGCGGGTCTCTGCCGCCTCAGCGCCCGGTCTGCGCGCGGTGCAGCAGCTTCTGGTCGGCCAGCACCAGCGCCATCATCGCTTCCACCACCGGCACGCCGCGAATGCCCACGCACGGATCGTGGCGGCCCTTGGTGAACAGCTCGGTCGCCTCGCCCTCGCGCGTGATCGTGGGCATCGGCGTGAGAATCGACGATGTGGGCTTGAACGCCACGCGCACCACCACCGGCTGGCCGGTGGAAATGCCGCCGGCCACACCGCCGGCATGGTTGGCGAGGAACGCCGGGCCGTCGTTGCCCTCGTCCGGCCGCTTGGGGCGCATCGGATCGGCGTTGCCTTCGCCAGTGTTGCGCGCGGCGGCGAAGCCATCGCCGATTTCCACGCCCTTCACCGCGTTGATTCCCATCATCGCGTGGGCAAGTTCGGCATCGAGCTTGGCATAGAGCGGCGCGCCCCAGCCGGCGGGGACGCCGGTGGCCACGCATTCGACCACCGCGCCCAGCGAGGAGCCGGCCTTGCGCGCCTCGTCCACCCGCTTTTCCCAGCGCGCGGCGGCTTCGGCATCGGGGCAGAAGAACGGATTCCGGCCGATTTCCGCCGCATCGAACCGGGCGGGATCGATCGCGTCGCCGCCGATTTCGCTGACCCAGCCGGTGATCGCCACGCCGTCCAGCACCTGGCGCGCCACCGCGCCCGCCGCCACGCGCGCGGCGGTTTCGCGCGCGGAAGACCGCCCGCCGCCGCGATAATCGCGAAAACCGTACTTGGCGTCATAGGCATAGTCGGCATGGCCGGGGCGATAGGCCTTGGCCACGTCGCCATAGTCCTTCGAACGCTGGTCCACGTTCTCGATCATCAGGCTGATCGGGGTGCCGGTGGTGCGCCGCACGCCGTCGGCCGTCTCGAACACGCCGGAGAGTATGCGGACCTGGTCCGGTTCCTGCCGCTGCGTGGTGAAGCGCGACTGGCCGGGGCGGCGCGCGTCGAGGAACGGCTGGATGTCCGCTTCGGTCAGCGGGATGCCGGGCGGGCACCCGTCGACGACCGCGCCAAGCGCGGGGCCATGGCTTTCCCCCCAGGTGGTGAAGCGGAAGACGTGTCCGAAGCTGTTCAGGCTCATGGGCTGCGGCTTTGTCGGGATTCGCCGGAAATGTCCATGCCGGCATGCTTGTCTGCGATATTCATCGCCGCACTTTGCGGCTATCGCAGAATTTGCGCCCATTTTGGTAACATTCTGTTAGAAAGCGCGCATGTTCATCGTCGTTTTCCGCAACCGCAAGCGCGCCGACATCGATGCCGATGCCTATTCCGTCGATGCCGCGCGCATGGAGCGCCTGGCGCGCACGCAGCCCGGCTTCGTCTCGTTCAAGAGCTATCACGCCGACGATGGCGAGGTGCTGGCGCTGTCCGAATGGGAAAGCGAGGAGGCCGCGCTGGGCTGGCGGCGGCAGGTGGCGCACATCGAGGTGCAGGGGCGTTCGCGCGATGCCTACTACCAGGATTACACGCTTTATGCCGGCAACCCCACGCGGACGCGCCGCTTCTGCCGGGACGGGGCTTAGCGCCGCATCCGCAATCGCGCCGTTTGCCGCCCGTGCCGATCGACGCTAAGGGACTGGAAAGTCTGACGCAAAGGATCGGCGCGTGGCCCTGATGGTTTACGGCATTCCCAACGGGGACCAATCTATTTCCAATGCAAACGGAAAAGTGGTGCTTTCAGGGTGACCGATGCCCTGCAGCGGGCAATCGTGTCCTTATCGATCACCGAGGACGAGCTGGATCCCGATGAAATTACAACCCTCCTTGCGGCCAAGCCTCAACTGGGCGTGCGCAAAGGGGAAACATTTACCAGTTACGATGGAAAACAGATTACGGCCAGAACGGGCATGTGGCGGTTTGGCGGCGATTGGGAGAACGCTCCCATCATCGGGAATCAGATTGCGACGCTCTTTGAGCGATTGACCCAGGATTTGACGATCTGGAAATCGGTGACGAGTCGTTTCCACTGCCATGTGAGCGTGGGCGGTTATTTCCGCGATTGGACCGGCGGCCTTACTCTGGAACCAGGTGCACTGATGCTTTTGGCTGAACGCGGGCTGGCTATCGATTTTGACCTATACGCACCCATCGCTTCGGATGTTAAGGACATGTCATGATGTTAATAATGTTCGGAATTCCCAACTGCGATACCGTGAAGAAAGCGCGCGTCTGGCTGGAAACCAGAGGCATCGCCTATACCTTCCACGACTACAAGAAGCAGGGCGCGGACCCGGCGCGGATCGCGGGCTGGGTGGCGCAGGCGGGGCTGGACAAGGTGCTCAACAAGGCGGGCACCACCTTCCGCAAGCTGGACGACGCGGCCAAGTCCGATCTCGACACGGACAAGGCGGTGGCGCTGATGGCGGAGCATACCTCCACCATCAAGCGGCCGATCGTGGAATATCCCGGCGGGCTGCTGGTGGGGTTCAAGGACGCCGAATGGGCGGCGGCGCTGGGCTGAGCGGCGCGCGCCGGTGAACCCCGTCGAGGCCCTGGCCGCCGTTCTGGGCCTGATCAACATCGCCCTGCTGGTGCGGCGGTCGGTGTGGAACTTCCCCGCCGCCATGGCGATGGTGACGGCCACGGCCTTCGTGCTGTTCCGCGCGCGGCTCTACGGCGAAACCGGGCTGCAGGCGTTCTTTTTCGTGGTCAACGGCTGGGGCTGGTGGCTGTGGAGCCGGGCGAAAGGCGGCGAGGAAGCTGGCGTGCCGGTGGGCTGGATGAGCGCCCGGCAGCGGATCGCGTGGGCCGGGGTGACGGCGGCGCTCAGCCTGTCGCTGGGCTGGGCGATGCACCGCTTCACCAATGCCGCGCTGCCCTTTGCGGATTCGGCGGTGACGGGGGCGAGCATCGCCGCGCAGTTCCTGCTGTCGTTTCGCCGGATCGAGAACTGGGTGCTGTGGATCGCGATCGACGTGGTTTCGATCGCGCTCTATCTGGCGCGGGGGTTGCCGCTGCTGGCGGCGCTGTACGGCGCGTTTCTGGTGATGTCGGCGGTGGGCCTGCGCGCGTGGATCGGCGCGGCGCGGCGGCCGGCGGGGAATGAGGTGTTTGCGTGATCCAGGTCTGTTTTCATGGCGCCGAAAGCACCGGCAAATCGGTGCTGGCCGACCGGTTGCGCAAGCGATTCGGCTGGCCGTGGGTGCCCGAATACGGGCGTTCGTTCTGCGAAACCATGGGGCTGGAACTGACCATGGGCGACCTGCTGGAGATCGCCGAGGGGCACGACCGGGCAGTGCGGGGGGCGGCGCTGCTCCAGCCGCAGGTGCTGGTGCTGGATACCGATCCGCTGATGACGGCGGCCTGGGCGCAGATGCTGTTCGACGACGTGCCCGAGGCGCTGCTGGCCTATCCCAAGGCGGATCTGTACCTGCTGTTCGAGCCGGACGTGCCGTGGGTGGCCGACGGCACGCGCTTTTTCGGCACCGAAGAGAAGCGCGCGCGCTTCGCCGCGATCGCCGAGGACATGCTGGTGCGCACGGGCGTGACCTATCGCCGGATCGCGGGCGACTGGCCGTTCCGCGAGGCGCAGGCGGTGGCGGCGATCGAGGAAGCGTTGCGCCGCGCCGGGCCGAAGCCGCCGGCGCGATAAAGAGTGGCGCGCGGCCCTGTTGGCCCGGCGCGATTCGTGTTATCTACATTCTTGTGAATAACGCGAATCCCCATCTCTATCCCATCAATGTCGATCCGGCGGACATCGACTTCATGGGCCATGTCAACAACGCCAGCTACCTGAAATGGGTGCAGGAGGCGGTGATCGACCACTGGCAGGCGCTGGCCCCGGCGGAAGCGGTGGCGCGGCACCTGTGGGTCGCGCTCAAGCACGAAATCACCTATCGCCGGCCGACGTTTCTCGACGATACGGTGATCGCGCATGTCGTGCTGGAAAAGGTGCAGGGCGCCAAGGCCTTCTACGAAACCGTGATCAAGCGCGGCGAGGACGTGCTGGCCGAAGTCCGTTCCAGCTGGTGCTGCGTGGACGCGGTGACGCACCGCCCGGCCCGGCTGGCGCGCGATCTGGTGGAAAAGTTCCTGCCTTCGGGCGAATGACGCGGCGCCCCGAAATCCGGTAAAACCGATTGTTAACCATATGCGGTTACCATGCCGCTTATGACTACTGCAATCATCGCGCTGCTGCTGACGCCAGCCTTCCTCGCGAAGGCGCTCGTAGCGTTGTCCATGCTGGCCGTGGCCTTGTTCGGCATCCTGAAATGGAAAGCCCGCGCAAGGCGCTCGCGCATCAGCGAGGGCACCTTGCTGCATCTGGCGTTCCTTCGTGGAACGCTGGGGGCGTCGCTCTGGAGCAGCCTGTTTCGCCACAAGACCCACACGGAACTGCTCCCGCGCGTCTTGCACGTCAACCCGTTCCCGCCCGTCACGGCTCTTGCCGGCTGGAAGGTCTGGGCTCTCTCCAAACCGCTGCCGCCCTGAGCGTCTAGCGCAGTTTCACAATACCCAGGCCATCGTTCTTGGCCCGAATTTTCACCGATTCCTCACTGCGGGTGAGCGCCTTGGCAATAGCCTTCAGCGCCATGCCCTTCTTTGCGAGTGTGTGTAGCTTATGTATTTCATCAGCAGTCCAGGGTTGTTTGTGCCGTTCAAAGCGTTCGGCCATGGAATCAGCCCCTTCTTGCCGTGACTATGTAATTGAGTGCGAGATTATCCGACAAGTGCAAGCCCTTGGTCGGACTGTAAGCGATACCGATTGGATTACCCATGACCAGGCCTGCTTCGGAGAGCAGGTCATGCAATTCCACCGGGGTGACGAAATCGTCCCAGTGGTGCGTACCGCGGGGCACCATGCCCAGCGTTTCCGCCCCTTCCACCAGCAGCAGGCGTGCAGCTGCCGTGCGGTTGGGGGTGGAAAGGACCATCAGCCCGTCTTCGCCCAGCGCTGCCGCTAGCGCCGCGACGAAGGCAGGTTTGTCGGCCACGTGCTCGATCACCTCCATGGCGGTGACGAGGTCGAAACCGGCAAGGTCCAGTGCGCCGATCTCTCCCAGGCGATAGGTGATGGCCAAGCCACCGCCCGCCGCATGGGTCTGCGCCGCCGCGACGTTCTCTGCCGCCGCGTCGACGCCAGTAACCGCCGCGCCCATCCGGGCAAGCGGTTCGCACAGCAGACCGGCGCCGCAGCCTACATCCAGCGCGCGCCGGCCTGCCAGTGGCTTAAGCGAGCGGGGATTGGTACCGAAATGCGAATCGATGGCGTTTCGGATGAAGCCCAGCCGCACCGGGTTGAGACGGTGCAGCATGGCCGAGGAGCCCTTCGGGTTCCACCAGTCCTGCGCGAGCTTGCCGAAATGCGCCGCCTCCTCCGGGCGAATGGTGGGCGCGAGTGCCGAGGGTGTTGCATTGCTCATGACGCATCCCTAACAGGACGCCCGCCGCACGGCGAGGGGCTGTGCGGGCAAGATTGTTGCGCAGTGCGTTGCGCCCACAGGCAGGAGTACCCCCTTGGCCCGGATCGTGATGAAATTCGGCGGCACATCAATGGCCGGCACCGAGCGCATCCGCCGTGTCGCGCGGATCGTGCAGCGCCAGCAGGCGGCCGGGCACGAAGTGGCGGTGGTGGTTTCGGCGATGGCCGGGGAGACCGACCGCCTCGTCAATTTCTGCCGCGAAGCCAATCCTCTGTATGATCCTGCCGAATACGACGTCGTCGTCGCCAGCGGCGAACAGGTGACGTCGGGGCTGCTCGCGATGCATCTCCAGGCGCTGGGCTGCAAGGCGCGTTCGTGGCTGGGCTGGCAATTGCCCGTCCGCACCGACGACGCCCATGCCAAGGCCCGCATCGAAACGATCGATTCCGACGCCCTGCTGGCCTCGATGGCCGCGGGCGAGATCGCCGTTATCCCCGGTTTTCAGGGACTTACCGCGGACAACCGCGTGACCACGCTGGGCCGTGGCGGTTCCGACACCTCGGCGGTGGCCGTGGCAGCGGCGGTGAAAGCCGACCGCTGCGACATCTATACCGACGTCGACGGCGTCTATACCACCGACCCCCGCATCGTCGCCAAGGCGCGCAAGCTCAAGAACGTGACGTTCGAGGAAATGCTCGAGCTGGCCTCGGTCGGCTCGAAGGTCCTGCAGACCCGCTCGGTCAGCCTCGCCATGAAGGAAGGCGTGCGGGTGCAGGTGTTGTCATCCTTCATCGACGACGACGCGCCGCCGGCGGACAGCATCCCCGGCACGATGATCGTCAGCGAGGATGAACTGATCGGGGAACTGGAAGGATTGGAAATGGAACGTCAGTTGATCACCGGCATCGCCGCCGACAAGAACGACGCCAAGGTCACCCTGACGCGCATTGCCGACCGGCCGGGCGCGGTGGCGACCATTTTCGGCCCGCTGGCCGAAGCCAACATCAACGTCGACATGATCATCCAGAACGTCGCCAAGGACAAGGGCGAGACCGACGTGACCTTCACCGTGCCGCAGGCGGACCTGGCGCGCACGCAGGCGCTGCTGGAAGAGCAGAAGGACACGATCGGCTATTACCGGATCATCGCCGACAGCAAGGTCGCCAAGATCAGCGTCGTGGGCGTGGGCATGCGCAGCCACGCGGGCGTGGCCGGCACGATGTTCAAGGCGCTGGCCGATCGCGGGATCAACATCCAGGCGATTTCCACCAGCGAAATCAAGGTTTCCGTGCTGATCGACGAGGACGAGACCGAACTCGCGGTGCGCGTGCTCCACACCGCCTATGGGCTGGACGCCGCGTAAAGGACTGTTTCTGAAAGCGAAACCCCGCCTCCGGATAGGGGGGATAAACCGGAGGCGGGGCGCGACCCGACTGGCTCTGGGGGAGGGGATGGTGCCAGTCCGGAACGGGGAAGCGGGGTTGCTTCGTGTCGAAACCGGTATAGGCCCTGCCCTCTGATTGGTAAAACGGGATAAAGCGGTCACAGTCATCGCTTGGGCCGATCATTGTCCGTATCGCACCCTGCTCTTGCCGCCCGCTCTTGTCGGCGCACGCCGCGCGGCCTAAGGGGCTGCCGCTCTGGCACGGACGATGGGAACCCTGATGACGGCACCTGTGAAGACTTCAGCGCTGATGGCGCGCGGCGCGGCGTTCCTCGGCACCGAACACGCCATCCTGTGCGGGGCGATGAGCTGGGTTTCCGAACGCAATCTGGTGGCCGCGATCAGCAACGCCGGCGGCTTCGGCGTGATCGCCTGCGGCGCGATGACGCCCGAACTGCTCGATGCCGAAATCGCGGGGACCAAGGCGCTGACGGCCCGCCCGTTCGGCGTGAACCTCATCACCATGCACCCCCAGCTGTTCGACCTGATCGCGGTCTGCGCCCGGCACGGCGTGGGCCATGTGGTGCTGGCGGGCGGCATTCCGCCCAAGGGCAGCGTGGAAGCGATCAAGGATTTCGGCGCGAAAGTGCTGGTTTTCGCGCCCACGCTGGCGCTGGCGAAGAAGCTGCTGCGTTCGGGCGCGGACGCGCTGGTGATCGAAGGCAGCGAGGCCGGCGGCCATATCGGCCCGGTTTCCACCAGCGTGCTGGCGCAGGAATTCCTGCCGGCGCTGGCGGAGGACCACGTGGTGTTCGTGGCCGGCGGCATCGGCCGGGGCGAGATGATCGCCTCTTACCTCGAAATGGGCGCCAGCGGCGTGCAGCTGGGCACGCGCTTTGCCTGCGCCAGCGAATCCATCGCCCATCCCGCGTTCAAGCAGGCGTTCTTCCGCGCCAACGCGCGCGATGCGATCGCCTCGGTCCAGGTCGATCCGCGCCTGCCGGTGATCCCGGTGCGCGCGCTGAAGAACAAGGGCACCGAGGAATTCACCGCCAAGCAGGTGGAAGTGGCGCGGCTGCTGGACCAGGGCACGGTGGACATGGCGGCGGCGCAGCTCGAAATCGAGCATTTCTGGGCCGGCGCGCTGCGCCGCGCGGTGATCGACGGCGATGTTGAGCGCGGATCGATCATGGCCGGGCAATCGGTGGGCATGGTGACGAAGGAAGAACCCGTCACCGCGATCATCGCGCAATTGCTGGCGGAAAGCGAAGCCGCGCTGAACGCGCGCGGCTGAAGCCGGAAAAACCGTCCTGAAATCGCCCCCTAAGTCGTCCCCTAGCTCGTCATTGCGAGGGGCGAAGCCCCGCGGCAATCCAGAGCGGCACCCGGAGCGCTGGATTGCTTCGCTTGCGCTCGCAATGACGAAATGCCCCGGTCCCGGTGCGCCCTGCCCTAACCGCTGAAGGCAACGACCCCGCCGGTCGATCCGAAGCCGCCTTCGCCGCGCGCGGTTTCGTCCAGTTCGTCCACTTCCAGCCAGCTCGCCTGGGTCACCGGGGCGAGCACCAGCTGCGCCACGCGATCGCCGCGCCGGATGGCGAAGGGTTCGGCGCCCAGGTTGATCATGATGACCTTCAGTTCGCCGCGATAATCCGAATCGATCGTGCCGGGCGTGTTGGGCACGGTGACGCCGTGCTTGAGCGCGAGGCCCGAACGCGGACGGACCTGGATCTCGAACCCTTGCGGAATCGCCACGGCAAGGCCGGTGGCGACGGCATGGCGCGCGCCGGGGGCCAGGGTCACGTCCTCGGCCGAAACCACGTCCATGCCCGCCGCGCCGGCGGTGGCATAGGCGGGCAGCGGCAGGTCCTTGCCGCCGGGCAGGCGCTTGACGCGGACGGGAACGGCGGCGGTTTCAGGCGAGTGCATCGGCAATCCTTTCGACCAGCGCGGAGGCGACCTGGTCCTTGGGCATTTCGGGCAGGCTTTCGACCCCGGCGGCGGTGACGATGTGGACCGCGTTCAACGCGCCGCCCATCACGTCGCCCGACACGTCGTTGGCGACGATCCAGTCGGCGCCCTTGCGCGCCAGCTTGGCCTGCGCGTGGGCGATCACGGTCTCGGTCTCCGCCGCGAAGCCGACCACCAGCGGCGGGCGCGCGGGCGAACGGCAGAGCGTGGCGAGAATATCGGGATTTTCGGCAAGGCGCAGCGGCGGAATTTCGCCCGAGCCGTCCTTCTTGAGCTTCTGCGGCGCTTCGTCCGCCGCGCGCCAGTCGGCCACGGCGGCGACCATCACGGCGGCGTCGGCGGGCAGCGCGGCCTCGACCGCGGCGGCCATCGCGCGCGCGGTTTCCACGTCCACGCGGTCCACGCCCGGTGGCGTCGGCAACTGGACCGGGCCGGCCACCAGCGTTACCCGCGCACCGGCCCGCGCGGCGGCGGCGGCGATGGCGAAGCCCTGCTTCCCGCTGGAGCGGTTGGCGATGTAGCGCACCGGATCGATCGGTTCGTGGGTGGGGCCGGCGGTGACGACGATGTGCTTGCCGGCCAGACGGCGGGCGCCAGGGCCGCACATGCCGGCGATCGCCTGCCAGATCGCGGGCGGTTCGGGCAGGCGGCCGGGGCCGAATTCGCCACAGGCCATCGGGCCTTCGTCCGGCTCCAGCACGGTCACGCCATCGGCGCGCAGCGTGGCCACGTTGCGCCGCGTGGCGGGATGCCCCCACATGCGCACGTTCATCGCCGGCACGGCCAGCACCGGCTTGTCGGTGGCTAGCAGCAGCGTGGTGGCCAGATCGTCGGCCACGCCCGCCGCCATGCGGGCGAGCAGATCGGCCGTCGCCGGGCAGACGACGACGAGATCGGCCTGCCGTGACAGCTGGATGTGCCCCATCTCGACCTCGTTCTTGAGGTCCCACAGCGTGGTGTGCACGGGGTTCTCGCTGAGCGCGGCGAGCGTGAGCGGCGTGACGAAGTGCGATCCGCCGTCGGTCAGGACGCAGGTGACCGAGCCGCCCTCCTTGCGGATCAGCCGCACCAGTTCGGCGGCCTTGTAGGCGGCGATTCCGCCACCGACGATCAGGAGAATGCGCGGTCCGTTCATCGCCCGCGCTTGTGCAATGCGGTTCGCCCGCGCGCAATCCTTTTGCGCGAAAGGCGAACTTGCGGCACACCGGCCCGAAACGGAGGGACCGATATGCGTCTTGTAGTGACCGCGCTGATTTTCCTGACGGGCCTGTTCGACCTGTTCATGGCGGTTTCGTTCCTGCTCGATCCCGGCAGTGCCGGCGCGGGGCTGGGCGTGGCGGCGATCGGCATGGCCGGTGGGCCGCAGGGCGCGGCGGCGGGGCTTTCGACGATCCGCGCGGACTTCACCTCGTTCTTCGGCGTCGGCGCGTTCTGCATGATGTGGGGCGCCTGGCGCCGCAACGCGGACCTGCTGCTGGTGCCGGCGCTGCTGTTCGGCGTCTCGTTCGTGGGCCGCGCGGTGAACGTGGCGATGGTCGGTCCCTATCCGCAATGGCCCCTGCCGATGGGCGTGGAGGCCTTCCACGTCGCTCTGGCGCTTGCGGCGTGGCGACTGCTGCCACACCACCGGATCAGCGACATCGCCGCTTAGAAGCCGTCCAGGGGCATTTTAGGGCTATCCAGGCGTGGCTCAGGCGTGCGCCGGGTGGTGGTCGCGCAGCCGCTTGGCCATGCGGAACACCCAGCGCTGCGCCGGCCGTTCGAACCAGCGGTGCGAGGCGAAGCCGGCCAGGATGGCGAGGCCCAGGAAAAAGACGAGGAACGCAGGCTGGCTGGCGATGCGGCGCGTGCCCACCGTCTCGTCGATCAGCAACACCAGCATGAGCTGCAAGGGGAAATGCCACAGGTAGATGCCATAGGAGGCATCGCCCAGCTGCCGGCCGATGGCGAAGCGATCGTTGCGGTCGGCCAGATCGAGCGCGAGCGTGAGGCAGAGCGCGGCGAAGGTGCCGGCAAGGATCACCATGTCGCGCGATTGCCAGCCGTTCCAGGCCCAGAACGCCCCCGCCACCAGCAGCGCGCCCAGCGGCAGCAGCGTGGCCGGGCGCAACCAGCCGCGCAGCGCCATGCCATAGACGGCCACCCCGCCGAAGAAATAGCCGATGCAGGCCATCACGTCCCGGTCGGGCAGCTTGGCGAACACCGCCCAGACGAAGCCTGCCGCGATCGGCAGCCCCAGCGCCAGCGGCGCGCGGCGCAAAGCGGGCAGCGTCAGCCAGAACACCGCATAGGCGAGCATTTCGGTGGAGAGCGACCACGACGGGCCGTTGAACGACTGGTTATCCTGCCATCCCCAGTACTGCATCAGCGGCAGGCTGAGCAGGAAGTGCTTGAGGTTGTTCTGGTGGTAGATGAAATCGGTGCCGTTGAGGCCCGCATAGGCCGCCTGCAGCACCGCCACGAGCATCAGCGTCAGCAGGTGCAGCGGCCACAGCCGGGCCACGCGCGCCAGCCAGAAGCGCCCGCGCCCCTGCGTGTCGGCCAGATAGACGTGCGCGAAGACGAAGCCCGAAACCGCCCAGAAATACTGCACGGCGGTGTGGCCGTAGTCGTAGAGCCAGGCGAGCGCGTGGTAGAGCGGCACCACCGCCGAGCGCCGGACGTGGAAGCCGTATTCGACCGGCGGCACGAAGAAGTGCTGGTAATGCCAGAACAGCACGGCCACCGCCGCGAGCAGGCGCGAGAAATCGAGGGCGTTGAAGTGCCTCTTGGAAAGCCGCAGGCGGCCTTTCGCCGAAGGAGGCGCGGCGTTCATCCCCACCAGCCCAGCAGGCTGCCGGCGAGCGTGAGGCCCGCGCCCGCCGCGAAGGCCAGCGCATAGCCCGCCCAGCCGCCGGACGAGGTGCCCCGCTTGCGTTCCCACATCAGTTCCACGGCGGGCAGTGGCGGCGGTTCGGGCGCGCCGCCCTTGGCGGGGAAGCGGTCCTCGATCCGGCGGACCAGCGCGGGCAGGCGCAGCAGCGTTTCGGCATCCTCGCGGATGCGATCGGCAATCGCGGATTCGGGGCCGAGTTCGTCGCGGATCCAGCTGCGCACGAACGGCGCGGCGGTATCCCACATGTTGATGTCGGGATCGAGCTGGGTGGCGATCCCTTCGACCATGACCATCGATTTCTGCAGCAGCAGCAGGTGCGGCTGGGTCTGCATGTCGAAATCGCGGGTGATCGCGAACAGCCCGTCGAGCATCTGGCCCACCGAAAGCTCGCTGACCGGCTTGCCGCGCATCGGTTCGCCCACGGCGCGCAGCGCGGTCGCGAATTCGTCGACCGAATGGTAGCTCGGCACGTATTGCGCCTCGAAATGGATCTCGGCCACGCGGCGGTAGTTGCCGGTGGTGAGGCCATAGAGGATCTCGGCGAGCCACGCGCGGGCGCGCCGGTCGATGCGGCCCATGATGCCGAAATCGATCGCGGCGATGGTGCCGTCGGCTTCGACGAACAGGTTGCCCTGGTGCATGTCGGCATGGAAGAAGCCGCCGCTGATCGCCTGGTTCAGGAAGGCGAGCACCAGCCGGCTGGCCAGTTCCTTGCGATCGTGGCCGGCAGCGTCGAGCGCGGCGTTGTCGCTGATCTTGATGCCGTCGATCCAGTCGAGCGTCATCACCCGGCCGTTGGTGCGGTCCCAGTCGATCGCGGGGATGCGATAGCCGGGGAAGGCGTGCATCTGTTCGGCGAGTTCGGAAGCGGAGGCGGCCTCGCGCCGCAGGTCCAGCTCGCGCACGGTCCAGCGCTTGAAATTGGCGATGACAAGGCGCGGGCGCAGGCGGCTGGCCTCGCCGCCCAGCGCTTCGAGGTGCGCGGCGGCCCATTCGTAGGTCTCGATATCGCGCGTGAACTTCTCGCGCACGCCGGGACGCAGCACCTTGACCGCGACCTCGCGCCCTTCGGTGGTGGTGGCGCGGTGGACCTGCGCGACCGAGGCGGCGCCGACCGGTTCGGGATCGAATTCGGCGAACATCGCTTCCAGCGGGCGCTCGAACGTGGTCTCGATCTCGTGCCGGATGTGCTTGAACGCCACCGGGGGCAGGCGGTCCTGCAGGCTCAGCAGGTTGCGCGCGGCTTCCTCGCCCACCAGATCGGGCCGTGTGGCCAGCGTCTGCCCCAGCTTGATCGCCGCCGGGCCGATCGCGCGGAAGGCGCCGGCGTAGTCGGGCTCCGCCGGCTGGCGCGTGCCGAACCGGGCGATGCGGCACAGGCGGCGCACCGGCGCGGGCGTGTTGGGGCTCTGTTCGAGCAGGCGCAGCGCGCCGTGCCGCGCCAGCACGCGGCCCCAGCCCAGCAGGCGGCGGATATGGGTGGCGGGCAGGGTCAAGGCCGGCGTCCCCTCAGACCTTCCAGCCTGAATGGATGGCGACAAGGCCGCCGAGGATCGGTTCGACCTTGGTGTGCCGGAAGCCCGCCGCGCGGATCATCCCCTCGAATTGCGGCATCGGCGGAAAGCGGCGGATCGATTCGATCAGGTAGCGATAGCTGTCGGCATCGCCGGCGATGGCCTGCCCGATCTTCGGCACCAGCTTGTGCGAATAGGCGTCATAGACCTCGGAGAAGCCCGGCCATTCGGTGGTCGAGAATTCCAGGCAGAAGAACCGCCCGCCGAACTTGAGCACGCGGAAAGCCTCGGCCAAAGCCTTGTCGATATGCGTAACGTTACGGATGCCGAAGGCGATCGTGTAGGCATCGAAGAAGCGATCGCCGAAGCTCAGTTCCTCGGCGTTCTGGCGCGACCAGACGAGGCCGTCGATGCCGCGCTTCATCGCCCGCTCGATGCCCACGTCGAGCATGTCCTGGTTGATGTCGGACACGGTGATCGCCGCGCCCGAGGCCGCCATGCGGAAGGCGATGTCGCCGGTGCCGCCGGCCATGTCGAGAATCGATTCGCCCTCGCGCGGCTTCACCCGCTTGACGAACCGGTCCTTCCACAGCCGGTGCATCCCGACCGACATGGCATCGTTCATCACGTCGTATTTGCGCGCGACGCTGGAAAAGACCGCGCCGACGCGGGCGACCTTCTCTTCGGCAGGAACGTCTTCGTAGCCGAAGGACGCGGTTTCGCCCTGCGTGTTGCCCGTTCCGGCGGTGTCCGTTTCGGTGCCCGATGTGCCAGTGTTCATGCCAAGCGCCTTTAGTGGGGAATTGTCCGGACGGCAAAGCCTGTTAGGGGAGGGGGCCGGCACCGCGCGCATCCCCGCAAAAAAGAAACATCATGCCCGAACTACCCGAAGTCGAAACCACCGTTCGCGGGCTGGCCACCGTGCTGGAAGGGCAGGCCATCGCGCGCGTGCGCGTCAACCGGCCCGATCTGCGCCGCCCGTTCCCCGCCGATCTGGCGCAGGCGCTGACCGGCGCGCGCGTGACCGGGATGGGGCGGCGCGCCAAGTACGGGCTGGTCCACACCGACCGCGACCGGACGATGGTGTTCCACCTGGGCATGTCCGGCCGCTGGCGCATCGATCCGGCGGACATCGGCAAGCACGATCATCTGGTGCTGGAAACCGGCAACGGGCACGTGCTGGCGCTGAACGACGCGCGGCGGTTCGGCTCGGTCGATCTCGTCGATACCCCGTTGCTGGAAACCTGGCCGGCCTTCGCCGCGCTGGGGCCGGAGCCGCTGGGCGCGGGCCTGACCGCCGCGCACCTCGCCGCCGCCTTTCGCGATCGCATCGCGGCGGTCAAGCTGCTGCTGCTGGACCAGCGCATCGTGGCGGGCCTTGGCAACATCTACGTCTGCGAGGCGCTGAACCGCGCCGGCATCCACCCGGAGCGCGCGGGTGGCAAGGTGACACGCAAGGCGCTGGAGCGGCTGGTGCCGATGATCCGCGCGGTGCTGGAGGAATCGATCGCGGCGGGGGGATCGACCTTGCGCGACTATGCCCGGCCAGACGGCGAACTGGGCTATTTCGCCAAGGACTGGCGCGTCTATGGCCGCGAGGGCGAGGTATGCCCCTGCGGCGGCACCGTGGAGCGCGTGGTGCAGGGCGGCCGCTCCACGTTCTTCTGCCGCACCTGCCAGAAATAAGAAGTTTTTGTGACAGGGTGTCACATGCCGTTGATTATGCGGCACGCAGGCGTAGCATGGCCTGATGGAGAGGATGGCGTATTTGCTGTTTCTCGCGGCGCTGGCCCTGGGCGGTCCCGCGCCCGCGAAGGCCGATCAACCGCCCCGCCTGCGCAATCCCGCCGGGATGATCGGGCGTGACGATTACCCCAAGGATTCGCTGAAACGCGAGGAATTCGGCGTGGTCTCGGTGGCGCTGGAGGTTTCGCCGCAGGGGCGCGCGACGGCGTGCGCGGTGACCGAAAGCAGCGGCTTCGCGGCGCTCGACACGGCGACGTGCGCGCTGTTGCAGAACCGCGCGCGGTTCGAGGCGGCGAAGGATGCCGCCGGGCAGCCGGTGGCCGGGCGGTTCGCGCTTTCGACATCGTGGGGCATGGGCGAGCACATGGCTTCCTCGAACATCCGCCTGACCCTGCAGGCGGCGAAGCTGCCCGAGGACTATCGCCAGTCCGTGCGCGCGCAGGTGGCGTTCGACGAGACGGGCCACATCCATGCCTGCGACATCCTGCAATCGAGCGGCAGCGCCGCGGTCGATCGCGATGCCTGCGCGTTCATGGCCCGCAAGCTGACCGTGCCGCCGCCGAAAAGCCTGGCGCCCGGCGTGCGCCCGGAAGCGATCCGCTATGTGCTGGCGCAAGTGATGACCCGCGCCGAAGCGGAAAAGGTCGCCGCGCAGTAAGCGCGAACTTTTCCAAAATATAGAACGTTCAAATCCAGATTATGCCTCTGCATTGAAAGGCCGAGTCGCCGTATTCCTTCACTCACCCCAGCGACCCGGGGCGAACGAACGCACTTTCCAGAGCTTTCCCAGAAGGATACCGCCATGACCGTCACCGCAACGCCCACCCCCGCCAAGGCCCTGCTCGATCCGGCCAACCACGCGCTTGTCCTGATCGACTTCCAGTCGCAGATGGCCTTCGCCACCAAGTCGATCGCGCCCGAACTGCTGCGCAACAACGCCGCGCTGGTGGCCAATGCCGCCGCCGGCTTCAAGGTGCCGACGATCCTGACCACGGTGGCCGAAAAGAGCTTTTCCGGCCCGATGTTCAGCGAAATCACCGATGCCTTCCCCGGCCAGCCCCTGCTCGACCGCACGTCGATGAACACCTGGGAAGACGCCGCGGTGATCGACGAGGTCAACCGCATCGGCAAGGAACGGCTGGTCTTCGCCGGCCTGTGGACCTCGGTCTGCATCGTAGGCCCGGTGCTGTCGGCGCTGGAACAGGGCTTCGAGACCTATGTCATCACCGACGCCAGCGGCGATATTTCCGACGAAGCGCACGAGCGTGCGGTGGAGCGGATGGTCCAGGCCGGCGCGAAGCCGATCACCTCGCTGCAATACCTGCTCGAACTCCAGCGCGACTGGGCGCGGGCGGAAACCTATGACCTGACCACCGGCATCGCCCGCAAGTGGGGCGGCGGCTACGGTCTGGGCATCACCTATGCCCGCGCGATGTTCAACGCCTCGGAAGGCGCGCACTGAACCCCTTGTTTCCCCTGCGGCCGGGCGGCTCTCCCTGATCCCTCCCGCCCGGCCGTTCCTGCCAACCTCCTGTGATCCCAAGGAGAATTCCCATGAGCTTTGTTACCACCGCAGACGGTACCCGCATTTTCTACAAGGACTGGGGCAGCAAGGACGCCCAGCCCGTGGTCTTTTCGCACGGCTGGCCGCTTTCGGCCGACGCCTGGGACGGCCAGATGCTGTTCCTGCTTCAGCAGGGCTATCGCGTGATCGCCCATGACCGGCGCGGCCACGGCCGTTCGGACCAGCCCGACACCGGCAACGACATGGACACCTATGCCGACGATCTGGCGGCGGTGATCGCGGCGCTGGACCTGCGCAACGTGGTGCTGGTCGGCCATTCGACCGGCGGTGGCGAGATCGCCCACTATGTCGGCCGGCATGGCACGGCGCGGGTGGCGAAGATGGTGCTGGTGGGCGCGGTCCCGCCGCGCATGGCCGTCAGCGACATCTATCCCGGCGGCCTGCCGCTCTCCGTGTTCGATGGCATCCGCAAGGGCGTGGCCGACAACCGTTCGCAGTTCTATCTTGATCTTTCGACGCCCTTCTTCGGCTTCAACCGCGAAGGCGCGCAAGTCAGCGACGGGCTGCGCCAGTCGTTCTGGCGGCAGGGCATGCAGGGTTCGATCGTGGGCCAGTACCTGTGCGTCCACGAATTCTCGGAAGTCGATTACGCCCCGGACCTGAAGGCGATCGACGTGCCCACGCTGTTCATCCACGGCAACGACGACCAGATCGTGCCGATCGGCAACGCGGCCGAACTGGCGGTGAAGATGGTGCCGGGCGCGGAACTGAAGGTCTATGAAGGCGCGCCGCACGGGTTGACCGCGACGCACCAGGACCGGTTCAACGCCGACCTGCTGGCCTTCATCAAGGCCTGAGGAGGAGTGACCGCCATGCAGGCCATGCTCCTTTCGCTTGGCGCCGGAACGCTGGCCGGCATGGTCTATGGCCTGCTGGGGGTCAAATCCCCCGCCCCGCCGGTGATCGCGCTGGTCGGGCTGGCGGGAATCCTGCTCGGTGAACAGGCGCTGCCGGCGGCCAGGACGGCGCTGGAGCCGCCCACCGTGATGCAACCGGCAGGGCGCTGAACGCCCCGCCCTCCGAAGCGCCCGCTGGTCCCAAAGGTCCGGCGGGCGTTTTCGCGCCGGGCATGATGGCATTTGTTTCGTCATTGCGAGCGTAGCGAAGCAATCCAGAGCCTCACGTGGTGCCCTGGATTGCTTCGCTACGCTCGCAATGACGATGGGGAAGGGCGATGTCGTGCGGGCGAGATTGCCCGGCGCTAGATGTCGCCCAGCCCTTCGAGCTCGCGGTCCTGCGCGCCCAGTTCCACGAACTGGTCGAGCAGCCACGAGGCGGCCGGGCCGGGCGGGGTATCGCGCCGCCACACGCCGTTGAAGCGATAGGTGCCGCCGACGTGATCGGGCATGTGCAGGCGCACCAGCGTTCCCGCCACAAGGTCTCCGTCGATCATCGGTAGCGGCATGTTGCCCCAGCCGATCCCTTCGCGCAGCAGGGCGTGCTTGGCCGAAAGGTCGGCGAGGCGCCAGGTCTGCGGGCTCGTGACCGAATAATCGCGGCCTTCGGTGAAGCGCGAACGGTCGGTCAGCACGAGCTGGGTATATTCGCGGCCCATGCCGGGCAAGATTTCCTTGGCGCGGCCCAGCGGGTGATCGGGCGCGGCGACGGGCACCATCGCCACCGACCCTGCCATGCGCGATTCCAGCCCTTCCACGCCGGCGGAAAGCGGGCCGGAAATGCCGACGATGGCCTTGCGGTCCAGCACCATGGCGGCGATGGCGCCCAGCGCTTCCATGTGCAGCTTGAGCTGGACGGTGGGGAACTCCTGCTTGAACGCGCGCAGCACGCGGCCCAACCGGTCGGGCGGCAGCATCACGTCGATGGCAAGGTCCACTTCGGCCTCCAGCCCGTCGAGCAGGCCTTTCACCTTGGCGCGCAGCCCGTCGATCCCCTGCGAGATCGTGCGCACTTCGGCCAGCAGGGCGCGGCCGGCCACGGTCAGCTGCGGCTTGCGCGTGCCTTCGCGGTCGAACAGCTCCAGGCCGAGCTGGGCTTCGAGATTGGCGATGCCATAGCTGATGACCGAAACCGCGCGGTTCAGCTTGCGCCCGGCGGCGGCGAAGCTGCCGGTATCGACGATGGCGAGGAAGATGCGCAGCTGATCGAAAGTGGGGGTGCCGGGATTGCTCACTTTTCCGATTCCTCGAATGAATTGCCGCATTTTATCTGACTGAGCGGAAAGGATGGCAACGCCTAAATGGAAGCCTGACGGCGCGGCCTTTTCCGGCGCGCCAGCGGAGACATACCATGATCGAACTGCGTCCCTTCGACAGCCTTGGCGGCGCCAATCACGGCTGGCTCGATGCCAAGCACCACTTCTCGTTCGCGAGCTATCACGATCCCGCGCGTGTCCACTGGGGCAACCTGCGCGTGTGGAACGACGATACGATCGCGCCCAAGAGCGGCTTTCCGCCGCACCCCCACCGCGACATGGAAATCATCACCTATGTCCGCGAAGGGGCGATCACGCACCAGGACGACCTTGGCAACAAGGGCCGGACCGAAGCGGGCGACGTGCAGGTGATGAGCGCCGGCACCGGCATCCGCCACGCCGAATACAACCTGGAGGACGTGACCACCCGGATCTTCCAGATCTGGATCATCCCGACGCGCGATGGCGGCGCGCCGAGCTGGGGTTCGCGCCCGTTCCCCAAGGACGACCGTTCCGGCCACTTCGTCACGCTCGCCTCGGGCTATGACAACGACAACGACGCGCTGCCGATCCGCACCGACGCGCGGGTGGTGGGCGCGACGCTGAAGGCCGGCGAAACCGCGGAATACCCGCTGGGCCGTGATCGCAAGGCCTACCTCGTGCCCGCCAGCGGCGCGGTGCAGGTGGGCGACGTGCGCGTCAACGCCCGCGACGGCGCGGCGATCAGCGATCTTGACGTGGTGCGCATCACCGCGATCGAGGACAGCGAGATCGTGATGGTCGACGCCGCCTGACCATTCCCTGCTGATCCCCGGAACCCCGCGCCGCCCCGGCGCGGGGTTTTCCGTGTCCGCCGCAATAGCGCCTTTTGGTTTCACTCCATGAAATCATGCCGCAAGGGGAGCGGCGCGGCGCGCGCGGCTGCCCCAAAGTGCCGCAAATTTTCACGCGATGGCTCTTGACCGACTCTCGGTCCAAATTAGTATGTAACACTAACAAAATCGGGATGGCCCGATCGGGAGAGAGTCGATGGTGCAGCAAGGCGGCGTGGAGCCGCTCCCTCGGGCAGGCGGCACGGCATGAGCGGGATCGCGCTCTACCACTGGGAACCCAACGCCAATTCGGGCAAGCCGATGCTGGCGCTGATGGAAAAGGGCGTGTCGTTCGACAGCCATTACATCGACATGCTCCAGTTCGACCAGCACAAGCCCGGCTACCTCGCGATCAACCCGCAGGGCACGATCCCGGCGATGACGCACAGCGGGGCGTGGGGCACGCGCGTGCTGACCGAAAGCACCGCGATCATGGAATACGTGAACGAGGAATTCGCCGGGCCGGCCCTGATGCCCGCCGATCCGCGCGACCGCTGGCGCATCCGCTGGTGGATGAAGTTCATGGACCAGTGGCTTGGCCCCAGCTTCTCGATGATCGGCTGGAACGTGTTCGTCGGCCCGATGGTGCGCCAGCGCGATCCCGCTGAACTGGACGCGGCGATCGAGCGCATCCCGCTGCCCGAACGCCGCGTGGCCTGGCGCAAGGCGATCAGCGGCCAGTTCGGCGAAGCGGAAATGGCGGAAAGCCGCCGCCGCGTGGCGCTGGGCATCGGCCTGCTCGAACAGGAGCTGGGCAAGCGCGCCTATGTCGGGTCGGACCAATACAGCCTGGCCGACATCAACATCTTCAACAGCACCTATTCGCTGCCGCTGTCGCAGCCGGACCTCGCCGGCAAGGACCGCACGCCCAACATCATGCGCTGGCTCAAGCGGGTGTACCAGCGCGAGGCGGTGCAGAAGACCTGGGCGATGGGGCGCACCGATCTCGCCCACCGCTACAGCCTGATCATGGAAGGCATCGACTGATGGGCGCGGTTCTCTATCACGGCGAGCCGAACGGCGCCTCGCTGACGGTGCTGGCGGCGCTTGCTGAAGCTGGGGCAGAAACGGGCGGCGAAGCGGCGCTGGGCATTACCTGCCGGCCGATCGACCTGCTGGCCGGCGAACGGCACCGCATCCCCGGCCTTTCCGAACGTGTCGCGCTCGACATGGGGATCGAGGGCGAAGGCCCGGTGCTGGTGATCGATGGCGAGGCGATGACCGAGTCGGTGTTCCTGGCGCAATACATCGACGAACTGGCGGGCGGCGCCGGGCTTCAGCCGGCGGATTCGCACGCGCACTGGGAAATGATGATGTGGTGCCGCCAGATCACCGAACGGCTTTCGCCGGCGGCGGCGCTGCTCGGCAACCTTGCCTCCTCGCAGGCGGAAATCGCCGCCATTGGCGCGGCGGATTTCGCGGGAATCACGGCCAGCATCCCGTCCGACGATCTGCGCCAGCGCTGGCAGGCGCTGCACGATGGCACGATCGACGCGGCGCAGGTGGCCGACAGCGAGGCCAAGGTGGCGCAGGCTGTCGCGCGGTGCGAAGGCCAGCTTGCCGACGGGCGCGACTGGCTGATGGGCGTCTATTCGATCGCCGACATCGTCACGTTCTCCTGGCTCGCGGGCATGGAACTGCTGCGCCCCGAAGCCTTCGCCGCCGCGCCGAAAACGACCGCGTGGCTGGCGCGCGTGCAGGCGCGGCCCGCCGTGGCCGCCGCGCTGGCGCGCGCCACCGTATCCGAACCGCTCCGCGCCTGGGCGCCGGGGCCTGAAATCAATCGCTGGGGGTAAGCCGACGATGCGTGCAATCGACTATTTCGACCGGGGCCATGATCGCGATCCGCAGCGGCTGGCGGTGGTGGACACCGAAACCGGGCTGAAGCTGACCTTCGCCGAGACCAAGGAACTGTCCGAACGGATCGCGGCGGCGCTGCAGCGCGGCGGGTTCGAGAACCAGGACCTGTTGGGCCTGTACGGCCCCAACGACGGAATGCTGCTGGTGGTGCTGCTGGCCATGTGGCGCGCCAACGGCAAGTGGATCCCGGTCAACACGCGCAACGCCATCGATGCCAACGCCGGCTACATCAACTACGTGCGCTGCAAGTGGCTGGTCTACCATTCGTCGAAGGCGGACGAGGTCCAGCAGCTCAAGGACCGCTGCCCGGTGATGCAGCACTTCGTCTGCCTGGACCAGCGGATGGGCGACGATCCCAGCCTCGAGGAGTTCATGGCCGGCGTGACCGCCGCCGATTTCGTCGAGCCGGAGGTCGATGCCTTCGGCAACCTGTCCGATCTGGTCGGCATCTTCCCCACCGGCGGCACCACCGGCCCGTCGAAGGGCGCGAACGTCACCAATCTGGGCTGGGGCACGATGATCGAGACGGCGGCCGACGGCATGGGCGGGCGCACCGACAGCCCGGTGGCGCTGGTTTCCGCGCCGATCACGCACGCGGCAGGGCCGATCGCGCTGTCCACGTTGAGCCTAGGCGCGACGCAGGTGATCCTGCCCGGATTCGATGCCGAGCGCGTGCTGCAGACCATCGCGGAGTACAAGGTCACCCACATGTACCTGCCGCCGACGGCGTTGTACCAGCTGATGGCATCGCCCGAGATCGGCGATCACGACTATTCCAGCCTGCGCATCTTCATCCTGGTCGGTTCGCCGTGCAGCCCGGAAAAGCTGCGCCAGGCGGTGGAGATCTTCGGGCCGTGCATGTGCCAGTCCTATGGCCAGGTGGAATGCCCGATGATCGTGGCGTGGTTCCCGCCCGAGGACGTGGCGCGGTTCGCGAAGGAAGCGCCCGAAAAACTGGCCGCCTGTGGCCGGCCCACGCGCTCGATCCGGGTCGCGCTGCTCGACGATGACGGCCGCGAGGTACCGCGTGGCGAGGCGGGCGAGATCTGCGCGCGCGGGGCGCTGGTCAGCCATTCCTATTTCGAGAAGCCCGAGGAAACCGCGGAAGTCCGCAAGTTCGGCTGGCACCACACCGGCGATGTCGGCAAGTTCGACGAGGACGGCTACCTGTACATCGTCGACCGCAAGAAGGACATGGTCGTCTCCGGCGGGTTCAACGTGTTCACCGCCGAGGTCGAGGCGGCGGTTACCGAACTGGCGCAAGTGCGCGAGGCCTGCGTGTTCGGCATCCCGCACGAGAAGTGGGGCGAACAGGTCCACGCCGTGGTGGTGGCCGAGGGCATCACCGGCGCGGAGATCATCGCCTATGCCAAGGATCGCCTGGGCGGGGTGAAGGCGCCCAAGTCGGTCGAGTTCGTGGACGCCATTCCCCGCACCGCCGCCGGCAAGATGGACAAGAAGGCGCTGCGCGTGAAGTATTGGGGTGACGCCCAGCGGATGGTTAACTAGGTCGTAAACTCATAATCAGCAGGCTCGAGGTTTGAAGCAAAATGGCCCGGCGCAAGGAGGAGGGGCGCAGGAATATGTCGATATTTCAAGCCGCTCCGACGCCGCGCTGGGCCATTTTGGTCAAATCCCTGCGGGACGTTCAAATGGCTTCCATCTCGAACCGAAAGGCGCTGGCAAAGGCAACCAGCCTTCGCGGCGCGCCTTTCGGCCCGATATGTTCGCCATTTGGACGCCTCGAGCCTGCTGATTATGAGTTTACGACCTAACCCCTTGAACGGGACGCGAATCCGAGCCGGAAGCCGGCCGACGGGAGAGGATGCGAGATGCGAATGATGCGTGGAATCCGGTGGGTGCTGGCATCGGGCGCGGTGCTGCTGGCATCGCTGACCGCCAGCGACATGGTGACGGCGGCGAACGGTGGAGTCGGGAGCGTGGTGGACGCCGCGCGCATCCAGGCCGCCAGCGCGGTGGACTGGCTCTCCTATGGCCGCACCTATGACGAGCAGCGCTTCAGCCCGCTCGACCGCATCAACCAGGGCAACATCGGCTCGCTGGGGCTGGCCTGGTCCGCCGACATGGATACCGCGCGCGGGCAGGAAGCCACGCCGCTGGTGATCGACGGCAAGATCTACATCACCACGGCGTGGTCGAAGGCCAAGGCCTATGACGCGGTATCGGGCAAGCTGCTGTGGGAGTTCGATCCCAAGGTGCCCGGCGAAACCGCGGTGAAGGCGTGCTGCGACGTGGTCAACCGCGGCCTGGCGGCATGGGGCGACAAGCTCTATCTCGGCACGCTGGACGGCCGGCTGATCGCGCTGGACCGCGCCACGGGCCGGCAGGTGTGGTCCACGGTGACGGTCGACCAGACCAAGGCCTATACCATCACCGGCGCGCCGCGCGTGATCAACGGGCTGGTGCTGATCGGCAACGGCGGCGCCGAAATGGGCGTGCGCGGCTATATCACCGCCTATGACGCGCAGACCGGCAAGCAGGTCTGGCGGTTCTATACCGTGCCCGATCAGCCGGGGAAGAACACCGAGGAATACCTCAAGAAGGCCGAATCCACCTGGCACGGCGAATGGTGGAAGCTGGGCGGGGGCGGCACCGTCTGGGATTCGATGGCCTATGACCCGGCCACCGATCTGCTCTACATCGGCGTGGGTAACGGCAGCCCGTGGAACCAGTCGTACCGTTCGCCGGGCGGCGGGGACAACCTCTACCTGTCCTCGGTCGTCGCGATCCGCGCGAAGACGGGCCAGTATGTCTGGCACTTCCAGGAAACGCCGGGCGAAACCTGGGACTTCACCGCATCGCAGCACATCATGCTGGCCGACCTCGAAATCGGCGGGAAAGTGCGCAAGGTGCTGATGCACGCGCCGAAGAACGGCTTCTTCTATGTGATCGACCGCGTGACAGGCCAGTTCATCTCGGGCAACAACTATGCGCCGGTGAACTGGGCGACCGGGCTGGACCCGGTGACGGGCCGGCCGATCGAAAACCCGGATTCGCGCTACGACAAGACGGGCAAGCCCTTCATCAGCACGCCGGGCGCGGCGGGCGCGCATTCGTGGCACCCGATGGCCTACGATCCCGCGCAGAAGCTGGTGTTCATCCCCGCGCAGTTTGCCGCGTTCCCCTATTTTCCGGACAAGAACTGGAAGCCTTCGCCCGTCGGCTTCAACGTGGGCATCGATCAGGCGGCGAGCGCGATGCCGGCCGACGCCAAGGTCCGCGCCGAGGCGCGCGCCGCCACCACCGGGGCGATCATCGCCTGGGACCCGGTGGCGCAGAAGGAACGCTGGCGCGTCAGCTTCCCCGGCCCGTGGAACGGGGGCCTGCTGGCCACCGGCGGCGGCCTGCTGTTCCAGGGCAACGCCAAGGGCACGTTCGCGGCCTATTCGATCAAGGACGGCAAGGAGCTGTGGTCGTTCCCCGCGCAGACCGGCGTGGTCGCTGCGCCCGTCACCTTCATGGCCGGCGGCGAACAATACGTCGCGGTACTGGCCGGCTGGGGCGGGGTGTGGCCGCTGGCGACCGGCATCCTCGCCGAGAAATCCGGCCCGGTGCGCAACGTCAGCCGCCTGCTGGTGTTCAAGATCGGCGGCAAGGCCAGCCTGCCGCCGGCCCCGTCGCTGAACGAACTGCCGCTCGATCCGCCCGCCCTTACCGGCACACCGGCGCAAGTGGCGGAAGGCGCGCAGCACTTCGGCCGCTATTGCAACGTCTGCCACGGCGATGCCGCGATCGGCGGGGGCGTGGTGCCCGACTTGCGCCGCAGCGGCTTCCTGGCCGATCCCAAATCGTGGCAGATGATCGTGCACGACGGCGCGCTGAAGGACAACGGCATGATCGCCTGGTCGCCGGTGCTGACGCCGGCGCAGATCGAGACGATCCGGCTCTACGTGATCAAGCGCGCCAACGAGGACAAGGCGCTGGCCGCGCAAGGCGGCTGACAAGACGGCGGACGGGGGCGGTCCGGCGTCGCCCCCGTACCGCGTCGGTTTGCGCTGGAAAAAGGGATAGGTCTCGCTTACCACGCATTTTTCACGGACTTGAATATTTCATGGAGCGGAAGCGTGATGGACGACCGGGCCACCAGGGCATCAAGGTCCTATCCCAAGACGAAGACGGTGATGATCCCGTCGTGACGAACGGGGCGCAATGCCCACCCCGCTGCGACTAGCCGGCCCTGCGGCCCGGCAAGTCTCGCTCCCCTCCCGCTTGCGGGAGGGGTTGGGGGTGGGCCGTCCAGATCCACATTTTTCAGGAGTAGCCCCATGCCCATCGACCTAACCAAGATCAAGGCGATCGACGTCCACGTCCATGCCGAGGTTTCGTGCCACGATCCCGAAGACCCGATCATGGGCAAGTTCTTCGATGCGGCTTCGGCCTATTTCAAGGCGCCGCGCGAACGGCCCAAGATGCCCGAGATCGTCGAGATCTACCGCGAACAGCAGATCGCCTTCTGCCTGTTCACGGTCGATTGCGAGAGCGGCATCGGCGCGAAGCGCCTGTCGAACTACGAGATCGCCGAATTCGCCGCGAAGCATGACGATATCTGCATCCCCTTCGCTTCGATCGATCCGCACAAGGGCAAGCTGGGCGCGCGCGAGGCGCGGGATCTGATCGAGAACCACGGCGTGCGGGGCTTCAAGTTCCACCACATCATGCAGAACATCCACCCGGCCGAGCAGGTCGGCTACGCGATCTACGAGGTCATCAACGCATACAAGCTGCCCGCGATCTTCCACACCGGCCATTCGGGCATGGGCACGGGGATGCGCGGCGGTGGCGGGGTGCGGCTGAAGTACGGCCAGCCCATGCTGGTCGACGACGTGGCGGTCGATTTTCCCGACATGAAGATCATCCTCGCCCATCCGAGCTGGCCGTGGGTGGACGAAAGCCTGTCGATGGCGCTGCACAAGGACAACGTGTTCATCGACCTTTCGGGCTGGTCGCCCAAATATTTCGCGCCGCAGATCATCCAGTACGCGAACACGCAGCTGCGCAAGAAGATGCTGTTCGGCAGCGATTTTCCGCTGATCCATCCGCAGAAGTGGATCGAGGCGGCCCTGAAGGTCGGCTTCAAGGAGGAGGTCCTGCCCGGCATCATGAAGGACAACGCCACCCGCGTGCTCGGGCTGGCCTGACGGAGGGGGCCATGGCTGGCGATCCCGAAGACATCCGCGCCTGGCAGCGGCTCGACGCGGAGATCACCACCTCCGGCCGGATCGAGGACAAGGATGTGGCGCGGCTGGCGGCGCTGGGCGTGCGCCACGTCGTCAACCTCGCGCTGGAAACCCATCCCGAGGCGCTGGCGGACGAAGGCGCCAAGCTGACCGGGCAGGGGATCGCCTATACCCACATCCCGGTGCCGTTCGACGCGCCGGGCGAGGATCACTTCGCCGCCTTTCGCAAGGCGGTGGAGGAAGGCCCGCGCCCGGTCCACGTCCACTGCATCATGAACTGGCGCGTTTCGGCGTTCCTCTACCGGCTGAATCGCGACCATCGCGGTATGGCCGAACCGGAAGCGCGCGCGATCATGGAGCGCCAGTGGTCGCCCGACGGCAGCGACCGGCCCGAGGCGAAAGTCTGGGCCGCCTTCATCGCCGGGACCGCGCGATGACCGACCTTGCGGGCAAGCATGTCGTCATCACCGGGGCATCGACCGGGATCGGCCGCGCCAGCGCCACGCGCTGCGCGCAGGCCGGCGCGGCGGTGACGCTGATCGCGCGCCGCGCAGACCTGCTGGAACAGGCGGCGGCCGCGTTGCGGGCCGAAACCGGCGCGCGCGCGGCCTTCGCCGTCGCCGATGTGGCCGACAAGGCAGCGCTCACCGCCGCGCTGGACGCCGCCGTCGCTGCGAACGGGCCGATCGACGGGCTGTTCCTCAACGCCGGGGTGGGTGGCACCTTCGCGCCGGTGGAGGACTATCCGGACGACGCCTTCGACGCGGTGCTGGCGGTGAACCTCAAGGGCGTGCTCTGGGCGATCCAGCATGTGCTGCCGGACATGAAACGGCGCGGCGCGGGCGCGATCCTGGTGACGGGCAGCCTGGCCAGCGAACGCGGCTTGCCGATGAACGTGGGCTATGTCGCCAGCAAGCACGCGGTGCTGGGCCTGTCGCGTGCCGTCGCCAGCGAGGCGGCCGCGTTCGGCGTGCGCTGCAACTGCATCATCCCCGGCCTGATCGATACGCCGATGCTGGAAGGGCTTCCGCCCGAAGCCGCCTCGCAGATGGCGCGGGCGGTGCCGCAGGGGCGCACCGGCGCGGCGGCGGAACTGGCCGAGGTGGCCGCGTTCCTGCTGTCGGATGCGGCCAGCCACGTCACGGCGCAGGCCTGGGCGGTGGACGGCGGGATGCTGGGAACGATGCGCGTCTGAACGCGCCCACGGGAGAAGTCTATGGCCCTGAAATACTACCACGCCGAGCCGGTGGCGAACTCGCTCAAGTCGATGATTCCGCTCAAGGAAAAGGGCCTCGCCTACGAAAGCGTCTATGTCGATCTGCACAAGTTCGAACAGCATCAGCCGTGGTTCGTGGCGATCAATCCCGAAGGGCAGGTGCCGGTGCTCGACCACGATGGCACGGTGATTACCCACACCACGGTCATCAACGAATATCTGGAGGATGCCTTCCCCGATGCGCAGCCCGCCTCCGGCCCGCTGCGCCCGCGCGATCCACTGGGGGCGGCGCGGATGCGTTACTGGAACAAGTTCGTCGACGAGCACGTGATGAACTTCGTCTCGATGCACGGCTGGCACCGCATGATCGGCGTGATCGCGCGCAATATCGAGAACGGGGAGTTCGAGAAGCTGCTGGAGAACATTCCGCTGCCCGACCAGCGCAAGAAATGGGCCACGGCGCGATCGGGCTTTTCCGAGGCCGATCTGGCCAACGCCACGGCCAAGATCGAATACGCGGTCGACAAGGTCGAAAAACAGCTGGGCGAAACGGCGTGGCTGGCGGGCGATGCCTACACCCTGGCCGACATCAATTTCTACGCCCATTGCGGCATGATGGTGGAGCGCATGTTCCCCGAACTGGAGATCGCGAAGCGCGCGCCGCGCCTGGTCGACTGGCGCGAGCGGATGACCGCGCGCCCCGGCGTGGCCGAAGCGCTGCGCGGCGAGGACCGTACCGCGCCGGGGCTGCGCACCTGGACCGGGCATGTCCGCTAAGGCGCGGCGAAAGGGAGAAATGGGAACGACATGGCCGGTTTTGTCCTGATTCATGGGTCGTGGCACGGCGGCTGGTGCTTCGATCCGGTCGCCGAGATCCTGCGCGCGCGGGGCCATGCCGTGCTGGCGCCGACGCTGCCCGGCATGGGCGGCACGGCGGAGGAACTGGCGGCGGTCACGCTCGAAGGCTGGGCGGATTTCGCGCTGGAACACTGCCGCCGGCTGCGCGCCGAAACCGGCGGGCCGGTGGTGCTGGCCGGGCACAGCCGGGGCGGGCTGGTGGTCAGCACGGCGGCGGAGCGCGATCCGCGGGCGATGGACGCGCTGGTCTATATCTGCGCGATGATGCTGCCGGACGGCCTCTCGCGCGCCGAGTTCAAGAAATTGGAAGGCCCCAATCCGGCGTTCGACGCCATCATCAGCCCGGTCCACGGCGGCGTGGGTACGGTGGTCGATCCGGCGGCGGCGGGCGCGGTCTTCGCGCAGGTTTCCCCGCCCGATCGGGTGGCGGCGGTGCTGCCGCGCCTGATCGCCGAGCCGCACGGCCCGCGCTCGGAAAAGCTGGCGTTAACGCCGGAACGGTGGGGCAGCCTGCCGCGCACCTATGTGGAATGCACGCAGGACCGCACGATCCCGATCGACAGCCAGCGCAAGATGCAGCAGTTTTCGCCGGGCGCGCGGGTGGTGACGCTGGATGCGGACCATAGCCCCTATCTGTCGCGCCCGGTCGAGCTGGCCGATGCGCTGGAGAGCAGCGTTCCGGCCTGAGACGGGCGGCTCCGCGCGGCAGGCGGGGTTCAATCGCCGAAGAAATTGAGTTCCAGCAGCACGTTGTTGGGATCGGCGGTGAAGATCTGGCGCAGGGCGATCGCGGCGACGGTATTGACCTGATAGGCCATGCCGCGCGCCTCGATCCGGGCGATCATTTCGTCATAGCCGGCGCAGTTGAGCGCGACGTGGTGGATCGCGCCGGTCAGGTCGCCGGGGCGCACGGTGCGGTCGAACGCGCGGGGGCAGTCTTCCGAATTGATGTGGATGATCGCCCGGCCGGCATCGTCGTACATCCATTGCGCGTTTCGCGGCGTGAGCGGGGCAGGCGCGTCGCGCCGTTCGAGGCCGAGCAGCGAACGGTAGAATTCGGCGGTTTCGTCGAGCCGGTCGGTAATGATGTTGACGTGATCGAGCGCGTTGACGCGCATGGCCTTCTCCTCTCGCAAACCGGACCGGAGGCGGCCCCGGGCGGGGAGCTGGTGACCCCGCCGCCCGGCGACCGCATCAGCCCTTGAACACCACGGTCTTGTTGCCGTTCAGCAGCGCGCGGTCCTCCAGGTGCAGGCGCACCGCTTCGGCCAGCACGCGGCGTTCGATGTCGCGGCCCTTGCGCACCAGATCCTCGGGCGTGTCGGCATGGCTGACCGTTTCCACGTCCTGGTGGATGATCGGGCCTTCGTCGAGATCCGCCGTTACGTAATGCCCGGTGGCGCCGATCATCTTCACGCCGCGCGCGTGCGCCTGGTGATAGGGCTTGGCGCCCTTGAAGCTGGGCAGGAACGAATGGTGGATGTTGATGCAGCGGCCCGACAGGAACCGCGCCAGATCGTCCGAGAGGATCTGCATGTAGCGCGCCAGCACCACGAATTCGGCGCCCGTTTCGTTGACGATGCGCTTCACTTCGGCTTCCTGCTGCGGCTTGGTATCGCGCGTGATCGGCAGGTGGTGATAGGGCACGTCGCCGATCAGTGAGATGTTCAGCGCTTCCTTGGGGTGGTTGCCGATGATCGCCACCACGTCCATCGGCAGCTCGCCAAGCCGCGTGCGGTAGAGCAGATCGCCCAGGCAGTGATCGAACTTCGAGACCATCAGGATGGTGCGGCGCTTGGCCGCGGTATCGCGCATGGTCCAGTCCATGGCGAACTGCTGCGCCACGGGCGCGAAGGCGGAACGGAGCGCGTCGGCGCCCGCTTCGCCGGGATCGAACACCACGCGCATGAAGAAGCGGCCCGATTCGGTATCGTCGAACTGCTGCGCTTCGAGAATGTTGGCGCCCGATTCGAACAGGTTGCCGGTGACGCGGGCGACGATGCCCGGCTTGTCCTCGCACGAAAGCGTCAAAATCAGCGGTGCACTCATCAAAAGTCTCTCCCGTCTGCGTGGGCCTCATAGGGCGCACGATTTCCGATTGCGAATCTCGTTTGATATTGTATGTGTTGCATACAAATTTTCAACCAGCCATTTTTTGTCGGGAGAGAAGGCATGGCAGCCAAGAATCTTGAAGAAGTCCTCAACGCGGGCGGCAACATCGTCGAAATGCTGCGCAATTCGCAGCTTGGCGCGTATGTGTATCCGGTGGTCGCGCCGGAATTTTCGAACTGGCGTTCGGAGCAGTGGGCCTGGCAGCACAGCGCGGTGCTGTTCGACCAGTCGCACCACATGGTGAACCTCTATATCCGTGGCAAGGATGCGCTGAAGCTGCTGTCCGACACCATGATCAACACCCCCAAGGGCTGGACGGTCAACAAGGCCAAGCAGTACGTGCCGACCACGCCTTATGGCCATGTCATCGGCGACGGCATCATCTTCTGGGAAGAAGAGGAATCGTTCACCTATGTCGGCCGCGCGCCGGCCTCGAACTGGCTGCGCTATCACGCGGCGACCGGCGGCTATGACTGCGAGATCGAGCTGGACGACCGTTCGCCGATGCGCCCGATGGGCAAGCCCGTCACCCGCAAGGAATGGCGCTTCCAGATCCAGGGGCCGAACGCTTGGGCGGTGATCGAGAAGCTGCACGGCGGGCCGCTGGAACAGCTCAAGTTCTTCAACATGAGCACGATGAACATCGCCGGCAAGACCGTGCGCACGCTGCGCCACGGCATGTCGGGCGCGCCGGGCCTGGAAATCTGGGGTCCCTATGCCGAGCAGGAAGAAATCCGCGCCGCGATCCTCGAAGCCGGCAAGGAATTCGGCCTGATCGCCTGCGGCAGCCGCGCCTACCCGTCGAACACGCTCGAATCCGGCTGGATCCCCTCGCCGCTGCCCGCCATCTACACCGGCGAAAAGCTCAAGGGCTTCCGTGAATGGCTGGGGGCCGACAGCTACGAAGCGACCGGTTCGATCGGTGGTTCGTTCGTTTCGGACAACATCGAGGACTACTACCTGAACCCGTGGGAACTGGGTTACGGCAACTTCGTGAAGTTCGACCACGAGTTCCACGGCCGCGAGGCGCTGGAAGCCCTGAACCCGGCCGACCAGCGCAAGAAGGTGACGCTGGCGTGGCACCCGGAGGACATGACCAAGATCGTGGCCTCGCTGTTCAACCCCGATGGCGAACAGTACAAGTTCTTCGACACCCCGCTCGCCAACTATGCCTCGTCGAACTACGATCGCGTGGTCGATGCGGGCGGCAAGACCGTCGGTTTCTCGATGTTCACGGGCTATTCCTACAACGAGAAGCAGGCGCTTTCGCTCGCCACGATCGATCCGGAAATCCCGGTCGGCACCGAGCTGCGCGTGGTGTGGGGCGAAGAGAACGGCGGCACCCGCAAGACCACCGTCGAGCCGCACAAGCAGATCGAGGTCCGCGCGATCGTTTCGCCGGTGCCCTACAGCCGCGTCGCTCGTGAAGCCTACGCGGAAGGCTGGCGCACCGCCCGCTGACGCGATGAAGACTGGCCCCGCCCGGATCGCCGCAAAGGCGGCCGGGCGGATGGCCTTCCACCAAAAGAGGATCCCGCTATGGCAACACCCCTGATCCATCCCAACTGGGACAAGGCGCCCGACGGGATCACCGACGGCTTCAGCCTGGAGATGACCGCGAAGGACGAGGCCTCGCTGCGCGATGCCGCCCCGCTCATCCCCGCCGATACGCCGATCGCCGTTACCTTCCTGCCGGGCGAGGACGTGGCCGCCCGTGTCGCCGCGACCGTGGCGGTGCGCGAGCTGGGCTTCGAGCCGATGCCGCACTTCTCGGCCCGCCGCATCCTGTCCGAAGACGATTTCGAAGGTTATCTGAAGGCCGTGGTCGAACAGGCCGGGGTGGAGCGCTGCTTCATCGTGGCCGGCGACCCGCCCGAGCCGCAAGGCCCCTATTTCGATACCTCCGCGCTGATCGCGACCGGCGCGTTCGAGCGCGCCGGGATCAAGGCGATCGGCGTGGGCGGGCATCCCGAAGGCCACCCCAACATGACCGTGGCCGAATGCTGGGCCGTGCTGGAAAAGAAGGTGGCGGAAATCGAACGGCGCGGCATGGCCCCGCTGATCGTCACCCAGTTCGGCTTCGATCCCGATGCCTTCCTCGCCTGGCTGAAGGAGCTGCGCGCGCGCGGCATCGACGCGCCGGTGCGCATTGGCGTGCCGGGGCCGGCGGGGATCAAGCGCCTGCTCGCGTTCGCCGCGCGCTGCGGTGTGGGCGCGTCCACGTCGGTCCTCAAGAAGTACGGCATCTCAGTCACCAACCTGCTCGGCTCGGCCGGGCCGGACAAGCTGGTGAACGCCTTCGCCCAGGGGCTGGGGCCGGAACACGGCCGGGTGCGCCTGCACTTCTATCCGTTCGGCGGTCTGGTGAAGACGCTCGAATGGATTCACGAGTACAACCGCAAGCACGGGATCTGACCGTGCGGGACCGTTCTCTCCCCCTCGGAGTCGAGCGGGGCAGCTGAGCGCATTCCCCTCTCCCAACCCTCTCCCCTGAAGGGGAGAGGGCTATTTGTTTCAGAAATCCGCCGCGCGCGATTTGCGCCGGGCTTCGGCGAAGGCATCGTGGCGGAACTTCTCGAAGGCCACGCGCTGGTCGAAGCCGGGATCCTTCGGATAGTCCTGATATTCGGCGATGATCTCGTCGAAGATGGTGCGCAGCTCGTCCTTGTGATCGGGGTGCGAAAAGATGTGCAGGCGGTTGTGGCGCATCGCGTCGATCACCCGCGCGCCGATCACGTCCGGCTCCATGCCGAACTCGTGGACCCCGGCAAGGCGATCGACCGCCGCCTTGTCCACGGCCTTCATCTGGCCTTTCAGCGCATCGGGGCGGATATCGTCGCTGGCGTAGATGTAGCTCTTCACCAGGCCCGGGCAGAGCACCGACACGCCGATCTGGTATTGCAGCAGCGAATAGTGCAGCGATTCCGACAGGCCGCGCACCGCGAACTTGGTGGTGTTGTAGATGCCCGGCGTGCCCGCCGCGAGGAACGCGGCCATCGAGGCGGTGTTGACGACATGGCCGCCCTTCTGCTCGCCCGCCTTCACCCGTTCCACCATGCGCGGCACGAAGGTCATCACGCCGTTGATCACGCCGTGCAGATTCACGCCCAGCAGCCAGTCCCAATCGTCGAACGAGCTTTCCTCGATCGGCTGAAACAGGTTCACGCCGGCGTTGTTGCACAGGATCGAAACCGGCCCCATTTCCGCCTCGACCCGGTCGGCGGCCTCGCGGAAGCCTTCGCGGCTGGCGACGTCGAGCTGCACGCCCATGACCTCGCGGTTGTCCAGCGCGGCCAGGGCCTTGTCGATCGAATCCTGGCGGATGTCGGCAATGGCGACCTTGCAGCCTTCGTTGAGCAGCTGGCGCACGAGGCCGATGCCGACGCCGTTGGCGCCGCCGGTGACGAAGGCGGTGCGGCCTGCGAAATCCTTCATATGTCTCCCCTCCGGTTTGCGGGAGCGGCCGGGGGTGGGCCTCTCCCTGAAATGTGATGTGCGTGGGATTGCCCACCCCAAACCCCTCCCGCCCGCGGGAGGGGTTTATGGTCAGGCGCCGGCGCGCAGCCGGTTCTGCCGTTCGATCTCGGCGGTGATCGCCGGGTTGCGGAACAGCATGGCGAAGGTTTCCTTGTATTCCGGGTTTTCCGGCAAGTGGGTCTGCACCGCCGCCGTGGTCGCTTCGCCGCGTTCGCGCACGCCGGCCAGGAACTCGCTGTGGGTGAGGATGTAGAGCTCGTCGTTGAGGATGCCGCGCAGTACGCGTTCGCCCACTTCCTCCTTGGTCTGGTAGAGGTGCATGAAGCTGCCGCCCGCCTGCCGGCGCTTGTCCGCCTCGGCATAGCCGGTTTCGGCAAGGTCGGCCGGGCGGGTCTTGCCGGCATCGGCGATGTTGGACTGGACGGCGCCGGGGCAGAAGGCCGAGCAGATCACGCCGCGCGGCTCCAGTTCGGGGCGCATGCATTCCATCATCGCGGTGACGGCGGCCTTGCCGGTCGAATAGATCGTGGTCCCGCCCACCGGCACCAGCGCCGACATCGAGGCGGTGTTGACGATGTGCCCGCCTTCGCCGTGCGCCAGAATGCGCGGCAGGATCGTGACCACGCCGTTGATGGTGCCGCCCAGGTTGACGTTCATCACCCAGTCCCAGTCGGCGAAGGTGGCGAGATCGGTGGGGCCGACCACCGCGACGCCGGCGTTGTTGCACAGGATGTGGATCTTGCCGAACCTGGCTTCAGTGGCGTCGGCGGCGGCGGCGAAGTTGGCGCGATTCGTCACGTCGAGCTGCACCGCCAGCACGCGGTCGCCCCCGTCCAGCTCGGCGACGGCCGAATCGAGGTGATCCTGGCGGATGTCGGCGATGGTCACGTTCATCCCCGCGCCGAGCAGCGCCTTGGCGATGCCGAGGCCGATGCCGCTGGCCCCGCCCGTGATGAAAGCCGTCTTGCCCGGAAGATTCTGCATCCTTGCCTCTCTCCATGCTGCGCCGCCCGCCCGGTTGCCACGGTCCGTTTCAGGGGCGGAGCCGGGTGCCGGGGCCATGCGACCATTCGTTATCGTCTTTTCTATTCACCAGCGCGAGATTGTATGCAAGACTAACAATTATCCGGTGCGAAAAACAGGTCGGAGAATCGACTGGCCGGGAGAGGAGAGCAGATGGCGGGAGCAGCATCCCCGGCGATGACCGGTGCGCCGGAAGTATCTGAAAGCAAGGCGGAAGGAGGGGGCGCCGAACGGCGCTGGCCGTCAACCGCCTCGGCCTATTTCGCGCTGTTCGCGATCATCGCGGCGACGTTCCTGAACTTTTTCGACCAGACCGTGTTCGGCATGCTGGCGCAGCGGATCAAGATCGATTTCGGGCTGACCGACGAACAGCTGGGCTTTCTGGGCGGCCCCGCCAGCGTGATCTTCTTCGTGTTCGTGGGCATTCCGCTGGCCCGACTGGCGGACATCTATCCGCGCAAGCTGGTGCTGGCCGGCGGCATGGCGGCGACCGGCGTGATCATGGGGCTGGGCGGCATCGCGCAGGGGTTCGGCCAGTTCATCGGCAGCCGCATGTTCCTGGGCGCGGGCGGTTCGGCGCACGCGCCGGCCGCCTATTCGATGATCGCGGACTATTTCCCCCCGAAGAAGATCACCCGCGCCTTCGCGCTGCTGCAGCTGGGCTTCATCGGCGGGACGACCGCGGGCGTGCTGGCCGGCGGCAAGCTGATCGTCGCGCTGGCGGGCTGGAGCGAGGCGCACGTGCTGGGGCTGCGTGTCCACAGCTGGCAGCTGATCCTCGTGGGGCAGGCGGCGCTGGGGCTGCTGGCGGCCGGCCTGCTGCTGCTGGTCAAGGAACCGCCGCGCCTCGTCCGTGCGCCGGCGGAAGGGCGCGTGCCGGTGCCGGAGCGGCAGGGGCTGGGCCGGCGCGTGCTGGCCTTCACCGGGCTGGACGCGGCCAGGGCGATCCATGCGCGCGGGCGGGTCTATTACCCGCTGTTCGGCGGCCTGGCGTTGAGCGCGATCGAAACGTTCGGCCTGATGTTCTGGCGCGTGCCATTCATGATCCGCACCTATGGCTGGGACGAGGGGCGGATCGGCTTGGTCATGGCGCCGATGTTGCTGGTTTCGCAGCTAGCCGGCGTGTTTCTGGGCGGGGTGTTCGTGGAATGGATGGCCAAGCGCCATGCCGATGCCAACGTGCGCTGCGCGGCGATCCTGTTCGCGCTCGTCACGATCTGCTCGATCACCGCGCCGCTGATGCCCACGGGCGAGATGGCGCTGGCGGTGTTCGCGCTGAGCGGGGTGTTCGGCCTGGCCGGCGCGGTGCCGCAGAACGCCGCGATCCAGCGCATCGCCCCCAACGAGATGCGCGGGCAGGTGACCGCGATCTACCTGTTCATGTTCACGTTCTTCGGCGCGCTCGGCAGCTTCGTGGTCGGCGTGGTCGCGCAGCGGATCGTGGGCGTGGAGGCGGAGCTGTGGAAGGCGCTGGTGATCACCGCCGGCACGCTGCTGCCGATCGCCACGCTGTGCATGGTGCTGGCCATCCGCCCCTATCGCGCCGAAGTGGCGCGGCTGGAAGCGGAAGGTCGTTGACAGTTCAATGAAGTTGCCGCAGTTTGTTTGCAACACGTACAATTCGGGAGAGTTTCCAGATGTCCGATTCCGATCGTATCGCCACGCTTGAAGCGCAGGTCGCCGAGCTTGGCCGCCGCCTGACCGTGCGCGAGGACGAGCTTGATATCCGCAAGCTCCAGCACCTCTACGGCTATCTCATCGACAAGTGCCTGTACAACGAGACGGCCGACCTGTTCACCGACGATGGCGAAGTGCGCTTCTTCGGCGGCGTCTGGAAAGGCAAGGAAGGCGTGCGCCGCCTCTATGTCGAACGGTTCCAGAAGCGCTTCACGTATGGCAACAACGGCCCGATCGACGGCTTCCTGCTCGAACACCCGCAGTTGCAGGACATCATCAACGTGCAGCCCGATGGCGTGACCGCGCTGGCCCGCGCGCGTTCGATGATGCAAGCGGGGCGCCACAAGGACTTCGAAGGCGACCAGCCCTGGCTCAAGAGCCGCCAATGGTGGGAAGGCGGCATCTACGAGAACACCTACAAGAAGGTGGACGGCACCTGGCGCATCCACATCCTGAACTACATGCCGATCTGGCACGCCGATTTCGAAACCGGCTGGGCCAACACCAGGCCTGAATACGTGCCGTTCCCCAAGGAAACCTATCCCACCGACCCGACCGGGCCGGACGAGCTGATCGAAGGCCACTGGCTGTGGCCGACCCACAAGCTGACGCCGTTCCACTTCCCCCACCCGGTGACGGGCGAGGAAATCGTGGCGCAGCGCTGGGAAGGCGACGAAGCCCGCGCAAAGGCGAAAGGCTGACCCGATGACGGCCTATCCTGCCCTCCACATGGTGATCGATGGCGAGCGCGTTGCCGGCGGCGGGCGCCGCACGCACGCGGTCGTCAATCCCGCGACCGGCGAGACCATCGGCGAACTGCCGCTGGCCGAGCCGGCCGATCTCGACCGCGCGCTGGAAACCGCGCGCAAGGGGTTCCGCATCTGGCGTGATTCGACGCCGCAGCAGCGCGCGGCGGTGCTGCAGGGCGCGGCGCGGCTCATGCTGGAGCGGCAGGACGACCTGGCCCGCATCGCCACGCTGGAAGAGGGCAAGACGCTGCCCGAGGCCCGCATCGAAGTGATGATGAACGTGGGGCTGTTCAACTTCTACGCGGGCGAAGTGTTCCGGCTCTATGGCCGCACGCTGGTGCGCCCGGCGGGTATGCGCTCGACCGTCACGCACGAGCCGGTCGGCCCGGTCGCCGCCTTCGCCCCGTGGAACTTCCCGCTGGGCAATCCGGGCCGCAAGCTGGGCGCGCCGATCGCGGCGGGCTGCTCGGTGATCCTCAAGGCGGCGGAAGAGACGCCGGCCTCGGCGCTGGGCGTGCTGCAGTGCCTGCTCGACGCGGGCTTGCCCAAGGAAGTGGCGCAGGCGGTGTTCGGCGTGCCCGACGAGGTGAGCCGGCACCTGCTGGCCAGCCCGGTGATCCGCAAGTTGAGCTTCACCGGATCGACCGTGATCGGCAAGCACCTGAGCAAGCTGGCCGCCGACAACTGCATCCGCACGACGATGGAACTGGGCGGGCATGGCCCGGTGCTGGTGTTCGGCGATGCCGACATCGACCGCGCGCTCGATACCATGGTGACCTCGAAGTACCGCAACGCCGGGCAGGTCTGCGTTAGCCCCACGCGCTTCATCGTTGAGGAAAGCGTGTTCGACCGCTTTCGCGACGGCTTTGTCGAACGGGTCAAGGCGATCCGCGTCGGCAACGGGCTGGACGAGGGCGCGCAGATGGGGCCGATGGCCAACGCGCGCCGGCCCGAGGCGATGGAGCGCCTGATCGGCGATGCCACGGCGCGCGGCGCGAAGCTGCTCGCGGGGGGCGAGCGCGTGGGCAATGCCGGGTTCTTCTATGCGCCGTCGGTGCTGTCCGAAATCCCGCTCGATGCCGCGGTTCTCAACGAGGAGCCGTTCGGCCCGGTGGCGCTGCTCAACCCGTTCCGGGGCGAGGACGCCATGATCGAGGAGGCGAACCGCCTGCCCTATGGCCTGGCCGCCTATGCCTGGACGCAGGACGGCAAGCGCCAGCAGCGCGTGGCGCGCGAGATCGAAAGCGGCATGGTGGGCATTAACACGACCATGATCGGTGGCGCGGATGCGCCGTTCGGCGGGGTCAAGTGGTCGGGCCACGGGGCGGAGGACGGCCCGGAAGGCGTGATGGCCTGCATGGTCACCAAGGCGGTCCACGAAGGCTGACCGGGCAGCGCAACGTCATGGCCGGGCAATCCTTTGGAAACATGGGCAATCTAGCTGAACGGACCGTTTTCCGGTTCCCTCAGCGAGAATGCCATGCCGCGATTGCCCCGCCGTGCCCTGTTCCTGCCCGTGCCGTGGCTGATTCTGTCTCTGCCCGCGCTGCCGGCCCACGCCGCGCAGAACGATCACCAGGTCTGGGGCGTGGTGCAGGGCACCGTCGATCTGGGCGGCCGGGTGACATCGGCGTTCGACGTCCAGTACCGCGTGACCGACGGCGCCTCGCGCCAGGGGCAGGTGCTGATCCGGCCGGCGATCGGCGTCTACCTGAACAAGACCACGGCCGCCTATCTCGGCTATGCCTTCGTCACCACCGATCCGCTGGGCGGCACGCCGACCGACGAACATCGCGTGTTCGAGCAACTGACATTCCGCATCGCCGGAGACGGCAAGGGGCCGACGCTGACCGCGCGCACGCGGCTGGAGCAGCGCTTCGTCGAGGGCTGGACCGGCCACACCGGCTGGCGGCTGCGCCAGCAGGTGCGCGGCACGCTGCCGCTGGGGGACCGGGGCGTGGCGCTGGTCTCCACGCTCGAACCCTTCGTCAGCTTCAACACCACCGGCTGGGGCCAGCGCGCGGGCTTCGACCAGGTGCGCGCCTTTGCCGGCGTCTCCTTGCCGGTGGCCAGGGGAATCGCCATCGAACCCGGCTACATGGGGCAATACATCGCCCGTTATCGGCAGCCGGACCGCATGAACCACGTTATCAGCCTTTCGCTGTCGCTGCGCAGGTGACCGTCGCCGGGCTGCTTCGGAAAAGGAACAGCCCATGACCAGTGACCACCCCCTCAGGACCGGCGGCGACCGCGGCTATCTGCGCATCGCCACCGAGGAAGCCTTCGCCACGCGCGAACAGGTCGACGTCTACCTGCGCATGGTGCGCGATGGCACGGCCGACAAGGGCATGCTCTCGCTGTGGGGCTTCTATGCCCAATCGCCGTCCGAACGCGCCACGCAGATCATGGACCGCCTGCTCGACCTGGGCGAGCGGCGGCTGGCCGACATGGACGCCTATGGCATCGACAAGGCGGTGCTCGCGCTGACCTCGCCCGGCGTGCAGCCGATGCTCGACCTTGCCGAGGCCAAGGGCATCGCCACGCGCGCCAACGACTATCTGGCCGAACGCTGCGCCGCGCATCCCGACCGCTTCATCGGCCTGACCGCCGTGGCGCCGCAGGACCCGGCATGGTCGGCCGCCGAAATCCGCCGCGGCGCGGGCGAGCTGGGCTTCAAGGGCGTGCAGATCAACAGCCACACCCAGGGTGAATATCTCGACGATCCCAAGTTCGACCCGATCTTCCGCGCGCTCGCCGATACCGGGCAGCCGCTGTACATCCATCCCGCCACGCCGCCGGACGCGATGATCGACCCGCTGCTCGAATCGGGCCTCGACGGCGCGATCTTCGGCTTCGGGGTGGAGACGGGGATGCACCTGCTGCGGCTGATCACCATCGGCATCTTCGACCGCTATCCCGATCTGCAGATCATGGTCGGCCACATGGGCGAGGCGCTGCCCTACTGGCTTTATCGGCTGGACTACATGCACCAGGCCGGCGTGCGGTCGAAGCGCTACGAACGGATGAAACCGCTGAACAAGACCATCGCCGAATACATGCGCTCGAACGTGCTCATCACCAATTCGGGCATGGCGTGGGAGCCGGCGATCCGCTTCGCGCAGCAAGTGGTGGGCGAGGACCGCGTGATGTACGCGATGGACTATCCCTATCAGGTGGAGGCGCGCGAGGTGCGCGACATGGACACCATGGACATCTCCCCCGAACTCAAGAAGAAGTTCTTCCAGACCAACGCCGAACGCTGGTTCGGTATCTGAACCGGCATGGGCGCCGCAGGTGGAAAGGGAGAGCCGGTGAACGCAGTCGCCAAGGGCGGATGGTACGCGCTCGCGCTGGTGGCGCTGACCAACGCGATGAGCCTGCTCGACCGCCAGATCCTGGCGATCCTGGCGCCCGCGATCAAGAAGGACCTGGCAATCGGCGATGCCGAGATGGGGCTGCTCTATGGCACCGTCTTCGCGCTGTTCTACGCGCTGTTCTCGCTGCCCGTGGGGCGGCTGGCGGACGGCTGGGTGCGCACGCGCCTGCTGGGCATCAGCATCGCCTTCTGGTCCGCCGCCACGGCGCTGGGTGGCCTGGCCGGCAGCTTCGCCACGCTGGCGCTGTCGCGGCTGGGCGTGGGCATCGGCGAGGCGGCGACGCAGCCGGCCGGCACCTCGCTGATCTACGACTACTGGCCCAAGCCGCGCCGGGGCTTCGTGATGGCGGTGCTGGCCTCTGCCATTGCGCTGGGCCTTGGCGGATCGCTGGTGCTGGGCGGGGTGGCGGCGCAGGCATGGACCGAGCGCTACGCCGGCACGGTGGCGCCGTTCGGGCTGAAGGGCTGGCAGTTCGCCTTCCTCGTCGCCTCGGCCCCCGGCTTCGTGCTGGCGCTGTTCCTGCTGCGCCTGCGCGAACCGGAACGCGGCGTGATGGACGGGTTGCCGACCGCGCCCGATCCGCGCCCTTTCGCGGCCAGCCTGGAACTGCTCGGATCGGTGCTGCCCGGCCTGCACTGGATCGGCATGATCCGGCGCGGCGGCGATCGGGGCACGGTGCTGCGCAATCTGGCGGGGCTGGTGGCGATCGTGGCGCTGATGGCGGTGCTGACGCGGGTGAGCATGGCGGTTTCGCCGCGCCCGCCGTTCGTCATCGGCGGATTGGCGATCAACCCGCACGCGCTGCAATGGACCGTGATCGGCTTCGGCGTGTTCGTGATCGTCAATCTGGTGCAGGGGATGCGGCTGTCCGATCCGCAGGCGCACCGCGTCATCACGCGATCGCCCACGCTGATCATGGCGATCGCGGTGGGCACGCTCCAGTCGGCGATCAACTATGGCATGATGGCGTTCAACCCCACGTTCCTGATCCAGAGCTATGGCCTGTCGATGCGCGAAACCGCGCTGCAGTTCGGCATGGTTTCGGCCGGAATGGGCATCGTCGGCCCGATGCTGTGGGGGCCGCTGTCGGACTGGCTGCACCGCCGCTATCCGGGCGGCGGGCGCGCGGGCGTGGCGCTGTTCGCCATGGCGGTTTCGCCGCTGCTGTCGTTCTGGGTCTATACCGCGCCAGCGGCCGGCACGTTCTATGGGCGGTTCGTGCTCTACAGCCTGGTGCTGACCGGCTGGATGCCGCCGCTCTACGCCATCCTCTACGATCAGGTGCTGCCGCGGATGCGCGGGCTGACCGCGAGCCTCTACCTGCTGGCGATGACGATCCTGGGTATGGGCATCGGCCCCTATCTGGTCGGGCTGCTGTCCGACGCGACCGGCAACCTGCGCGCCTCGATGCTGAGCATCAACGCGGTGGCCGTGCCGATCGTGGTGCTGATGCTGCTGATCGCCCGCCGGGCCGCGCGCGACGAGGCGGCGCTGCTGGAGCGTGCGGGTTCCGCATAAAGTCGGATGACATGGCCTCTCGTCATGGCGAGGGGCAAAGCCCCGTGGCCGTCCAGAGCGGCGCGCGGGGCACTGGATTGCTTCGCTGCGCTCGCAATGACGAAGCGGATCAAAACGCAGCCATCGTGCGCCAGCCGCGTGAAATCGGGGAAACGGTAGGGGGTTTCTGTTGCCCGGCACCCCCCAAGCCGCTGGAATCCGCTTCTGTTGACCGGTGGGTCCAACCGCGTTCTGGCTTTGTAACTTCAGGGCGTTAGCCCCTAGAATTACGCCGCGAGAGCAAGTGCTTCGTTGTCGTTGGCACTTGTTGGTTTTGAGCCTTGAACGGGTTACTCAGCCCGGGCGAAAACAGCGCTTTTCAACACACGTCGATCCTAGTTCGGCCCCGTCATCTGCCCCGCCTGCCGCCAAAGGAGGCAGTACGGGAAAGGTGGTGGAGCCGCCGGGTACCGCCCCCGGGTCCGCTGCGCCTATTGCACGCCGCAGTTTATCACCATAGCCGGCAAGCCGGCACTTCCCCATATAGGGATCGCCCGCCAAATGAAAAGGGGCGCCGAAGCGCCCCTTGCCGTGCCCGGATGCCCGCGCGCGGAGAAAGACCGGTCAGACCCGGTTCTTCAGCGCATCGCGGATTTCGGCGAGCAGTTCCACTTCGCTCGGCCCCGCGGGCGCGGCCGGAGCGGCCGGTTCCTCGGGCTTGGCGAACGCCTTGTTCGCGGCTTTCACGATCAGGAAGATCACGAAGGCCAGGATCACGAAGTTGACGATCTGGGTGACGAAATCGCCATAGCCGATCATCGCCACGCCCGCTTCCTTGAGCGCGGCGTAATCGTCCGGCTTGCCCTTGTAGGTTTCCGGAATCGGTCCGAGGCGGATGAAATACTTGGAGAAATCGGCGCCGCCGGTGAAATAGCCGACCGCCGGCATGATGACGTTTTCGGTCAGCGAGGTGACGATCTTGCCGAACGCCGCGCCGATGATCACGCCAACGGCCAGGTCCAGCACGTTGCCGCGCGCGATGAACGTCTTGAATTCCTGCAACATGCCCATGAGCTTCCCCGTAGTTCTGACGGCCCTGTTACCGGTTGCTTGCCACCCGCCGCCGGGCGCGACAAGCGGCAAACGTGCTGCGGGTTTCTCCAGAATGGTGCAGGTTGCCGCAACCCGGTCCTGCCCTTGAACGGTCACCGGCTATCGCTATGTTCCTGGACAGCAACGCCGGAGCGGCCCTGCCGGGGCCGCGCGCCCGGCAGGATGACATAAGGGTATTCCGACCGATGGCCGCTTCCCTGTTCCGCCGCCTTTCCCGCCCCCTGGCGCGTTTCGCGTTCGTGGCCGCCGCCGCGGCGACGCTGGCCGGCTGCGGCGTCAATTCGATCCCCACCGCCGAGGAAAACGCCAAGGCCAAGTGGGCCGACGTGCAGAACCAGTACCAGCGCCGGGCCGACCTGATCCCCAACCTGGTGGCGACGGTGAAGGGCTATGCCAAGCAGGAGCAGGACACGCTGACCAAGGTGACCGAGGCGCGCGCCAAGGCCACGAGCGTGCAGGTTTCCGCCGACGACCTGACCGATCCCGCCAAGATGGCCGCGTTCCAGCAGGCGCAGGGCGCGCTGTCGCAGGGGCTGGGCCGCCTGATGGCGAACGTGGAAGCCTATCCCGACCTCAAGTCCAACGAGAACTTCCTGGCGCTGCAAAGCCAGCTGGAAGGCACCGAGAACCGCATCTCCGTGGCGCGGCGCGATTACAACGAGGCCGTGCGCGAATACAACACCACGATCCGCACCTTCCCGGCGGTGATCGGCGCCAAGGTGATCTATGGCGCGAAGCCGCTGGTGCCGTTCGAGGCGACCACGCCGGGGGCGCAGGAGGCGCCCAAGGTCAACTTCAACTGATTGCCGCGCCGTGCGGCGTTTCCTGATCGCGCTGATGGCCGTGCTGGCGCTTGTTGCCGGCCCGGCCTTCGCGCAGACTTTTCCGCCGCTGACCGGCCGCGTGGTCGATGACGCGCATCTGCTCAATCCGCAGCAGGTCGCCGCGCTCGATGCCAAGCTGGCCGCGCTGGAGCAGCAGTCGCAGCGCCAGCTGGTCGTGGCGACGATCCCCGACCTGCAAGGCATGCCGATCGAGGACTATGGCTACCAGCTCGGCCGCGCCTGGGGGCTGGGCGACAAGCAGCGCAACGATGGCGCCCTGCTGATCGTCGCGCCCAACGAGCGAAAGGTGCGGATCGAGGTCGGCTATGGCCTGGAAGGCATTCTCACCGATGCGCTGTCGCAGGTGATCATCCAGCGCGAGATCGTGCCGCGCTTCAAGCAGAACGATTATGCCGGCGGGATCGACGCGGCGGTGGACCAGCTCATCGCGCAACTGAAGCTGCCCGATGACGAGGCGCGCAAGGTGGCCGAACAGGCCCAGGCGGGGGCCGGCAAGGGCAGCGCGCCGCGGTTCGACATCGGCACCGTGGTGTTCCTGGTGATCTTCTTCCTGTTCTTCGTGCTGCCGTTCATCCGCGCCATGCGCGGGGGCGGGCGGCGCTATGGCAGCAGCCCCGGCGTGATGATCTTCCCCGGCGGTGGCTGGGGCAGCGGTGGCGGTGGAAGCAGCTGGGGCGGCAGCGACTGGGGCGGCGGCGGCGGTGGCGGTGGCTTCTCCGGCGGTGGCGGCAGCTTCGGTGGCGGCGGCGCTTCGGGGGACTGGTAGGATGGCGGCTGTGCACCTGACCGACAGCGACCGGACGCGCATCGCGCAGGCGGTCACCGCCGCCGAGCTGCGCAGCGCGGGCGAGATCGTGACGATCGTGACCGCGCGGTCCGATCCCTATCGCGACGTGGCGCTGGCCTGGGCGGCGGCGGTGGCGTTCCTCGCGCTCGCCGCGCTGGAATTCGCGCCGCATTTCTATCTCGCGCTGATCGACCGCGTATTGGGCCTGTGGGCGACCGAATGGAGCCCGCGCGCGGTTCTGGGGGTGGCGCTGACCGTGGCGGTGATCAAGTTCCTGGCCATGCTGCTGCTGCAAGCGTGGGAGCCGCTGCGGCTGTGGCTGGTGCCGCGGCCGATCAAGCGCGCGCGCGTCCATGCCCGCGCGCTGACCTGCTTCCGCATCGGCGCCGAAAGCCGCACCACCGGGCGCACCGGCATCCTCATCTACCTGTCGATGGCCGAGCACCGGGCCGAGATCATTGCCGACCAGGCCATCGCCGCGCGGGTCGCGCCCGAGGTGTGGGGCGATGCCATGCACGCGCTGCTGGCCGAAATCCGGCAGGGCCGCGTGGCCGACGGGATGATCGCCGCCGTGGAAGGCGTGGGCGCGGTGCTTGCGGAACATCTCCCGCGCGCCGATGATGACGTGAACGAATTGCCGGACCGGTTGATCGAAGTATGAGCCTGGAAGACGAGTATCGCGACGAACCCGAACAGGTGCGCTGGGAAGGGCGGTTCATCGTCGCCAAGACGCGCGGGCGCTGGGAATACGTCAGCCGCACGCGCAACATCCGCGCGGCGGTGATCCTCGCCATCGACAGCGCGGAACGGGCGATCCTGGTCGAACAGTTCCGCGTGCCGCTGGGCAAGCCGGCGATCGAATTGCCGGCCGGGCTGATCGGCGATCATGACGACAGCGCGGACGAGGACGCGGTCGCCGCAGCCGCGCGCGAGCTGGAGGAGGAAACCGGCTATCGCCCCGGCCGCATGGAGGCGGTGGGCGAGTTCTATTCCTCCCCCGGCATGGTCTCCGAAAGCTTCACGCTGTTCCGCGCGCACGATCTGGAGCGCGTATCCGATGGCGGCGGGGTGGAAGGCGAAGGCATCACCGTCCACCACGTGCCGCTGGCGGAGATCGAAGGGTTCATCGCCGCGCGCCGGGCCGAAGGCTATGGCATAGACGTGCGCATACTCATGCTGCTGGGGCCGCGCCTGCTGGGCGGCACCTGAAAACCATAACGGAGAGGATGAAATGGGCAGGGTTCAGGGGAAGAAGGCGCTGGTGACCGGCGCGGCGCAGGGCTTGGGCGCGGCTCAGGCACGGATGCTGGCGCGCGAGGGCGCGAAGGTGCTGCTGACCGACATCAACGGCGCGGGAGCGGCGGCGCAGGCCGAGGCGATCAACGCCGAGCTGGGTGCGGGCACCGCCTTCGCGATCCGCCACGACGTGACCAGCCCCGACGACTGGGACGCCGCGATCGCGCTGGCGGGCGAAGCGCTGGGCGGGCTGTCGGTGCTGGTCAACAACGCCGGCGTGGGCGTGCGCGGCAATATCGAGACCTGCACGCTGGAAGACTGGCGGCGCGGCTTCGCCATCAATGTCGACAGCGTGTTCCTGGGCTGCCAGAAGGCGCTGCCGCTGCTGAAGGACAACCAGCCCGGATCGATCGTCAACATCAGCTCGATCGCCGGCCTGATCGCCTCGGACACCATGCCCGGCTACAACGCCAGCAAGGCAGCGGTGTGGATGCTGTCCAAGTCGGTGGCGCTCTATTGCGCCAAGCGCGGCTGGGACGTGCGCTGCAACTCGGTCCACCCGACGTTCATCGACACGCCGATCCTCGATGGCATCGCCACCAACGCCAATCTCGACAAGGACGTGGTGATGGGCAAGCTGGCGCGGCAGATCCCGCTGGGCCGCGTGGGCCAGCCCGACGATATCGCGGCGGGCGTGCTCTACCTTGCCAGCGACGAAAGCCGCTTCATGACCGGCGCCGAGCTGAAGCTGGACGGCGGCATTTCCGCGATGTGAGCGCCGGGCCTGCCCGCGGCCGCGATCAGTGCTGGTCGCGCCGCAGCGGCAGGAACAGCATCAGCGCGAGCGCGAGCAGCGAACCGGTGGCCATGATCACCGAAACCGTCATCAGCCCCAGCTGGGCCTTGAACAACGTGCCCGCGAGATAAGGCGAAAGCGCTGCACCCGCGCGGCCGATGCTGAGCGCGAAGCCGGTGCCGGTGGCCTTGACGTGGGTGGGATAGACGGCGGCGAAAGCGGTATAGAAGCCGACGATCGCCGAATTGGTGAACAGGCCGACCGAGACCACGGCCAGGGTCCAGCCCATCAGACTGTTGGCGCCGAAGCCGAAGCGCGCGACCAGCAGCACCGACAGCGCCAGCGCCACCAGCGTCGCCTGCTTGATCCCGAAACGGTGCATGAACCAGCCGAACGCCGCCCCGCCGATCGCGCCGCCGAGGTTGGCATAGGCCAGCACCCCTGCGCCTTGCGCCTGGGTGAAGTTCTGTCCGGCGAACTGGGGATCGGACATGATCGAGGGCGTCATCTTGAGGATGTAGTAGAACGTCAGTGCGTGCGCGGCATAGCCGAGCGAGAGGATCAGCGTGGCCTTGCGCAGCGCGGGGCTGAAGATGTCGGCCAGGCTGGCCTTCTGTTCGTTCGGCGCCGGCGGCGGCAGCGCGCCGATCGCCGGCTGGCGCAGCGCGGCCAACGCGCGGTTGATCTTCTCCAGCGCGCCGGCGGGCCGGGCGCGCATCAGCCACGCCGGCGTTTCGGGCACGAGGAACCAGACCAGCGGCAGGCAGATGGCCGTCATCGTCCCGCCGAACAGGAACACCGAACGCCAGTCGTGCGCTTTCAGCAGCTGCGCCGCGACGAGGCCGCCCAGGAACGCGCCCAGCGGATAGCCGATGACCATCAGCGACATCGCCATGCTGCGCGCCTTGCGGCTGGACAGTTCGAAGGCGATCGCGTTGATCGCGGCCAGCATCCCGCCGATGCCGAGGCCGGTGATGATGCGCCAGATCGAAAGGCCGACCGGCGACGTGGCGGTGGTCGCCATGAACATGCCCACTACCATCAGCAGCAGGCAGGCCAGCGTGGTCCGGCGCCGGCCGAAGCGGTCGGCCGCGCCGCCGAGCAGCAGCGAGCCGAGGCCCATGCCGATCAGTTCCATCGACAGCACCGCGCCCAGCCCGTCGGGCGCGAGGTGCCATTCCTTCTTGATGCCGGGGCCAGCGAAGGCGCTCGAGAGCACGTCGAAGCCGTCCAGCGCGTTGAGGAAGATCGTGATGACAACCGCGATCCACTGCCGCGCGGTCATCGGGGCATCGTCGAGGATGCTGCGTGGATCGGTGCTCGAATCGGCCATCACTCTCCCCTTCGCGCCAGATCGGTCCCTGCCGGCGGCGAAACTGTTATTTCCTATAACTCATTCATGAATGCGCGCCAGCAATTCCAGCAGGATCTTCACTTCGCGATCGCTAAAGCGGCTTTTGACCCATGCTTCGTGCTCACCGATCGCGCGCTTGGCGCTGGCCAGCATCTCGTTGCCGGCCGGCTCCAGATAGAGCGCCTGCTTGCGCCCGTCCTTCGGCGAACGGTCGCGGCGCAGGAGGTGCTTGGCCTGAAGCCGGTTGATGATCGCCATTGTCGTGGCGCGGTCCATGCGCAGGCGCTGCGCCAGATCGGTCTGGGCGATGCCGGGGTGGTCATCGACCAGCCACAACACGGAAACCTGCTTCTGCGTCAGATCGAGATCGGTGAACGTCTCGGTAAAGTGGCGCAGGCAGGCGCCGTGGGCCAGGCGGATGTGGAACCCCAGGATATCGTTGATCGCGCCGATATCACCGGATTCCGGGTCGGCCGGCGCAATCGCGTCCTCGAATTTGTCCTTGATCAATGATCCACCCCCGATGCCCCTTGCTTATTTGTTAGTGTCGCATACAAATATCACAAGGAGGATGTCATGGCCGAATTTCCAAAAACCCCGAGTTTCACGGGCTTCAACACGCCGTCGCGGGTGGAGGCGGATATCGCCGATCTGGCCCACGATGGCACGATCCCGCAGGAGTTAAACGGCGCTTTCTACCGCGTCCAGCCCGACCCGCAATTTCCGCCGCGGCTGGGCGACGACATCGCCTTCAACGGCGACGGCATGATCACCCGGTTCCACATCCATGACGGCCAGTGCGATTTCCGCCAGCGCTGGGCGAAGACGGACAAGTGGAAGCTGGAGAACGAGGCCGGAAAGGCGCTGTTCGGCGCCTATCGCAACCCGCTGACCGATGACGAGAGCGTGAAGGGCGAGATCCGCTCCACCGCCAACACCAACGCCTTCATCTTCGGCGGCAAGCTGTGGGCGATGAAGGAGGACAGCCCCGCGCTGGTCATGGACCCGGCGACGATGGAAAGCTTCGGCTTCGAGAAGTTCGGCGGCAAGATGACCGGGCAGACCTTCACCGCGCATCCCAAGGTGGACCCGGCGAGCGGCAACATGGTGGCGATCGGCTATGCCGCATCGGGCCTGTGCACCGACGACGTGACCTACATGGAAGTCAGCCCGACGGGCGAACTGGTGCGCGAGATCTGGTTCAAGGTGCCCTATTACTGCATGATGCACGACTTCGGCATTACCGAGGATTACCTGGTGCTGCACATCGTGCCCTCGATCGGCAGCTGGGAACGGCTGGAACAGGGCAAGCCGCACTTCGGATTCGATACGACGCTGCCGGTCTATCTGGGAATCATCCCCCGCCGCGATGGCGTGACCGACGCCGACATCCGCTGGTTCAAGCGCGATAACTGCTTCGCCAGCCACGTGCTGAACGCCTGGCAGGAAGGCACGAAGATCCACTTCATCGTGCCCGAGGCCAAGAACAACATGTTCCCGTTCTTCCCCGATGTCCACGGTGCGCCGTTCAACGGGATGGAGGCGATGAGCCGGCTGACCGACTGGGTGGTCGATATGGCCTCCAACAGCGAGGATTTCGCCGAAATCCGTCCGCTGACCGATACCGCCAGCGAGTTTCCGCGCATCGACGACCGCTTCACCGGCCGCAAGACGCGCTATGGCTGGGGGCTGGAAATGGACATGAAGCGACCGGTCGAGCTGCGCGGCGGCAGTGCCGGCGGGTTGCTGATGAACTGCCTGTTCCTCAAGGACTTCGAGACCGGTGCCGAACAGCACTGGTGGTGCGGCCCGGTCAGCAGCCTGCAGGAGCCGGCGTTCGTCCCGCGCGCCAAAAACGCGCCCGAAGGCGATGGCTGGATCGTGCAGGTCTGCAACCGGCTGGAGGAACAGCGCAGCGATCTGCTGATCTTCGACGCGCTCGATATCGAGAAGGGGCCGATCGCCACGATCCACGTCCCCATCCGCCTGCGCTTCGGCCTGCACGGTAACTGGGCCAATGCCGAGGAGATCGGCCTGCTGGAAGCGGAGGCCGCGTGAATCCGCCGGTAAGCCCGCCCGGCCTCGAATTCGTCTACGAGGCCACGGGCGATCTCGAACCGCCGCGCCCGATCGGCGAAACCTATGACGGGACGCGGCGGATCATTCCGATCGTGGGTGGCGGACGCGTGGAAGGGCCGCTGATCAGCGGAAAGCTGGTTGGCAACGCGGCGGACTGGCAACTGACCCGCCCCGACGGAGTGACGGTGGCCGACGCGATCTATGCACTGGAGACCGACGACGGCGTGGTCATCCAGATCCGCAACCGTGGCCTGCGCCACGGCCCGCCCGAGGTGATGCAGCGGCTCGCCGCCGGAGACGCGGTCGATCCGGCGGAGTACTATTTCCGCACGGTGCCGGAATTCATCGCGCCCAAGGGCCGGTATGAATGGATGAACCGCTCGATCTTCATCTGTTCGGGCGCGCGCTTCCCGCTGGGCATCAAGCTGTGGGTCTGGCGCGTGCTGTAGCAGCGAATGCGTTGGTTACATCGTCATGGCGAGGGGCGCAGCCCCGCGGCAATCCCGAGCGGCACGTGGAACTCTGGATTGCTCCGCTGCGCTCGCACTGACGATGCCGGGGTGGAACCGCCTGGTTCTAAAGCCGGAGCCGGCCGGCCTGTTCGTGCCGCAGGCAGTCGAAAATCTTCGACCCTGCCATGAACACGGCGGCGGTGCAGGCCAGGAACAGCAGCTTGCCGCCGAAGCCGGGATAGACCGACAGGTAAACCTGCCCGCGCTCGACCGCGCCCAGCGCCAGCGCATAGATGATGGCGCAGGCCTCAAAGCGAGTCTTGATGACGAAAAGGCGACCGAGCTTTCCGAACATTGTTATCCCCTGCGCCGCTGCGTCCTTCTCTGCGGGGACGGCCGGCGCCATTTTACAACCACCAGTCAGCAATCATCGTGCCAGCCCCGGATTTCCGGGAAAGGGCAAGGTTAACTGGATGGTAACTGTAAAACGCGGCGACAGGTAAGGAAATCTGCGGGTCCCGATGTTCCAATGTGGGAGTGATCCCGCTGTGGCGTCAGGCCAGCGCACCAAGGTCCAGCGCATCGAGCAGGCCCGCGCGCGCCGCTCGCACCGTGGTGGCAAGCGTTTCGGAGCCGAGATCGGCCGGATCGATCTGTTCGGGCCAGAGCCGGGCGATGAGGGCCTCGATCCGATCGGCCTTCGCCTCGTCCAGCAGGAAGCGCGGATCGACCGTGGCGGGATCGGCCACCACGCGCAGCCGCAGGCAGGCGGGACCGCCACCGTTGGCCATCGATTGCCGCACGTCCACCGGCAGCACGCGGCGGATCGGGCCGTTGCCGGCCAGCATCCCGTCCAGCCAGCCGCGCACGGCGGGATTTTCCCAGGCTTCCAGCGGGATTACCAGGCCCATGTCGCCATCGGGCAGTGTCAGCAACTGCGCGTTGAACAGATAGCTGCGGATCGCGTCGGCCAGGCTCACGGCGGCGGCGGGCACGATCACGATCTCCGCCTCGGGCAGTTTCGCGCGGATCGCGGCATAGGCGCCCTCGGGGTCGGCGAAGGCCTGTTCGTGGGTGAACAGCACGCGTTCGTTGGCGACGGCGACCACGTCGTTGTGGAAGGCGCCGGCGGCGATCGCCTCGGGCGCCTGTTCGATGAACAGCGCGCGTTCGGGATCGAGGCCGTGCAGCCGGGCGACGGCGCGGCTCGCCTGTTCGTGCTGGCGCGCCGGAAACGCGCCGCCGGTGCGGCCATAGACGAAGATCTCGATGCCGGGCGCGTCGTGCCGCGCGGCCATGCGCATGTGGTTGGCCGCGCCTTCATCGCCGAAGCACGACGGAACCGCACCATGGAGCGCGAAATGCGCCGTGTCGGCAAAGGCGAGCGCGAGCTGGCGGGCGGTGTCCGGCCATTCCTGCGAGCGGTGGAGCATTGTCACGAGGTTGGCGGGGGTCAGGTGGCACCGGCCGTCGGCGGTATCGGGGCCGGGGCTGACCGTGGCGGCGTTGGCGGTCCACATCGACGAGGCCGACCAGGCCGCCGCGCGCAGCCGGCGCTGCACCGGATCGCCTTCGTCGATCGCGGTCAGGCCCATGGCCTCCACCAGCGTGGAATTGGGCCGGGGCAGCGGCGCGAAAAAGCCCTGCGCCAGCCCCAGCGCCAGGTTGTGCCGCATCTTGGCCACGCCCTGCAGCGCGGCGGCGCGCGGATAGGAGACATCGCCGGCATGGCTGGCCGAGGCGAGGTTGCCGAGGCTCAGCCCCGCGTAGTTGTGGCTCGGGCCGACGATGCCGTCGAAGTTGATTTCCACCAGTTTCACAGGAGACTCCGTCCGGTTCGCGCGGCCTTAGCGTTCCACATGCCAGATCCTATCGCCCTCGCGCACGTCCAGCGCGGCGGCGGCCATGGGATCGAGCGTCACCCCGTCACCATCCTCCCCGATTTCCGCGAAGGTGCAACGGAAGGTGGAAAGGTGGCCGGTGGCGGCGAGCGCCTTCTTCGGATTGTCGGGCGGGCAGACCCGTACCACTTTCACATGGCGCGCCTCGGCGATCGACTTCACCCGGTCGGTGCGCGCGGTCATCGTCGGGCCGCCATCGAAGATGTCGAAATAGCCTTCGTTGGCAAAGCCTTCGCCTTCCAGCATGCGCATCGCGGCGCGGCCCGAAGGGTGGGGCAGGCCGATCGCGCTGCGCGCCGAATCGGGCAGCATCGCGATATAGACCGGGTGCTTGGGCATCAGATCGGCGATGAACTGGTTGCCATTGATGGCGTTGAAATAGTCCGCTTCCTGGAAGCTCATGCCGAAGAAGCGCCCGGCCACGCCATCCCAGAAAGGCGATCCGCCGCGTTCGTCGATGATGCCGCGCAATTCGGCCAGGATGCGGTCGGAAAAGCGCGCGCGGTGCATGGCGATGAACAGGTAGCGGCTGCGCGCCAGCAACATGCCGAGGCCGCCCGCGCGCTCGGACGGGTGCAGGAACAGCCCGCCGACCTCGCTCGACCCTTCGAGATCGGTGACGAGGTTGAGCATTTCGGCGCGGAAGGTGCGGCCCAGCTCCTTGGAATGCTGGGTCAGCGTGGCCATGCGATAGGAATAGAACGGCCACTGCAGACCGACGCGCGTGAAGAGCTGCGCGGTGCCGCGCACTTCGCCGGTCTCGATGTCCTCCAGCACCAGCACGAACAGCTCGTCGCCGCCCGTTTCCTCGGTGCCATAGGCTTCGGCCGAGCGGTCGAGCTTGGCCTGCAGCGCCTTGCGGTCGGGCGGCAGGTTGGTGAAGCCGCCACCGGTCAGCTTGGCCATCTCGTACAAGTGCTGGAGGTCCTGCGCGCTGGCGGCGCGGATACGGTGCGTCATGACGGTCAGTTGCCTCCGGAAAGCCGGTGAAGGACCAGCGCGGACAAGGCCGCGCGTTCCGCCAGCGAGGATACGATCAGGAATTCGTCGGGCGAATGGATCGCGCCGCCGCGCACGCCCATCGTGTCGACCACGGGCACGCCCAGCGCGGCGATGTTGTTGCCATCGCAGACCCCGCCCGAACTTTGCCAGCGGATCGGTTGCCCCAGCGCCGCGCCGCAATCGCGGACCAGCCCGAACAGCGCCTCGGCCGGGGGATCGAGCGGCTTGGGCGGGCGCGAGAGGCCGCCGTGGAGGTGGATGGAGACTTCATGCTCGCGCTCGATCTCGGCGATCAGGCCGCGCAGCGCCACGGCGAAGCGATCGGCATCGGTCACCGCGCGCGGGCGAATGTTGAAGCGCAGCACCGCGTGATCGGGCACCACGTTGTTGGCCGAACCGCCGTCGATCCGCGCGGGATTGACCGAAAGCGTGGCCGTTTCCATGTGCTTGAGCCGCAGGGCGAGATCGGCGGCCGCGACGATCGCGTTGCGCCCGTCCTGCGGATTGCGCCCGGCGTGGGCGGAGCGGCCGGTGACGATCAGCGAAAAGTTGCCGCTGCCCGCGCGCGCGCCGGCCAGCGTGCCATCGGGCAAGGCAGAGGGTTCATAGGTCAGCGCCGCCGCCTTGCCGCGCGCCAGTTCCGCGATCAGCGCGGCGGAGGCGAGGCTGCCGGTCTCCTCGTCCGAGTTGATCATCACGTCGTAGCCGACGTTGCCGGCCGCCACGCTGGTTTCGAACGCGGCGAGCGCGGCCAGGATCACCGCGATCCCGCCTTTCATGTCGGCGACGCCGGGGCCGTTCAGCGTCTCGTCGTCCAGCCAGCGCTGCTGCTGGAAGGCGTGGGTGGCCGGAAACACGGTGTCCATGTGCCCGGTCAGCAGATAGCGCCGCGCGGCCTGTGGGCGGACCGAGAGCACGAAATGCGCGCCGTGGCCCACTTCTTCCTCGCGCCCGTCCGCCGCGATGGCGGTCACGCGCGCGGGTTCAACCTTGCGGATTTCTCCCGGCAGATCGGAAAAGGCACCGGCCAACAGGTCCCACTGCCGCGCCAGACCATCGAGATTGCGCGTGCCGGTGTTGACCGCGCTCCACGCCTGCACCTGCGAAAGCATGGCGTCGGCATTGAACCGGCCGACGAGATCACGTTCTGTCGCTGAAAGCTGTTGCATATGTAACCGGTGTAGCCGCTGCCGCGGGCGGGGTGAACCCCCGTTGGCAGAGGACCGTGCCGGTTACAATTGGTTCAGTCTCCGGCTAGGCTCTGCGACCGGTGAACAGCTGGAACAGACCCACGACGATCGCCACCACCAGCACCAGGTGGATCAGGCCAGCGGTGATCTTGAACACGAATACGCCCAGCAGCCACAGCACGAGCAGCACGACGGCGATGGTCATCAGCATGGTTGGCATCCTTTTTCGGGTGCTGCCGGGTCGTCTGCTGAGAGCCGCCCGGCGCTTTCCTGTTTCGATGCCCATCTACGCCGAAGCGCCGCTTTGGTTCCTGGTTACGTAACGTTCAGGCGCCCGCCTTGACCGCGAAGGACCACGCCGTTTCGGCGAGCGGCGTGACCCGTTCCGACATCTGCCGGGCATGGGCGCTGGAAGCGGTGCCATCGATCACGCGCTTCTTGATGCCCTGGATGATCCCGGCCAGGCGGAAGAAGTTGTAGGCGAAGTACCAGTTCAGATCGGGCACGCCATCGCGCCCGGTGGCAGCGCAATAGCGTTCGACGATCTCTTCCAGTTCGGGAATGCCCAGCGCCTTGCGATCAAGGTCCATCACGCCCGACCGGCCGCCGTTCTCGGTCACCCAGGCGAGCGCGACATAGGTGAAATCGGCCAGCGGATCACCCAGCGTGGACAGTTCCCAGTCCAGCACGGCGGCGACGCGGGCCTCGGTGGGCGCGAAGATCATGTTGTCGATGCGGTAATCGCCGTGGACCACCGAGGTGCGCGTCTGTTCGGGCAGCGTGGCGGGGAGCCATGCGATCAGCCGCTCCATCATGTCCATGTGTTCGGTTTCGGCCAGCTTGTACTGCTTGGTCCAGCGATCGACCTGCCGGCCGAAGTAGTTGCCGGGCTTGCCGAAATCCGAAAGCCCCGCCGCCTCGATGTCCGCGCTGTGTAGCGCCGCCAGCGTGTCGATCATGGCATGATAGGTCTGGCGGCGGAAATCGGGCGTGGCGCCGGGCATGGCGCCATCCCAGATCGTGCGGCCTTCGACCATGCCCATGACGTAGAACATCGATCCGACCACCGAATCGTCGGTGCACAGGCCATATTGCGGCGCCACGGGAAAGCCCGTCTTGGCCAGCCCGGCCTGGACGCGGTGTTCGCGATCGACCGCGTGCGCGGAGGGCAGCAGCTTGCCGAACGGCTTGCGCCGCAGCACGTAGCTGCCCGAAGGCGCGTCGATGCGGTAGGTCGGGTTGGATTGCCCGCCCTTGAACTTGCGCACCGTCAGCGGCCCCCGGAAGCCCGACACGTTGGCCGCGAACCATTCGGTCAGGCGCGCTTCGTCGAGCCGGTCGGCCCCTTCGGGCACGACCGTTCCGGTAAAGGCGGCCTGGGCGTCGATCGGGGCCGGTTCGCTCATTGGTCGAACACGATCACCGAACGGGCGGAATGGCCCTGCTTCATCTTCTCGAAGCCTTCGTTGATCCCTTCCAGCGGAATGCGCTCGGCAATGATCGTGTCGAGATCGAGCAGGCCGCGCATGTAGAAATCGACCAGGCGCGGCAGGTCCACCGGGAAGCGGTTCATGCCCATGATCGCGCCTTGCAGCTTCTTGCCCGAAAGCAGGTCCATCGCCGGCAGGGCGACCGCGTGGTTCAGCGGCATCATGCCCAGGATCGTGGCGGTGCCACCCCGGCGCAGCGACTTGACCGCGAGTTCGCCCGAAGCCGGCCGCCCCACCGCCTCGATCGCGTGATCGACACCGCCCTTGGTCAGTTCGAGGATCTGCTTGGCCGCATCGGGGGCCATCGCATCGACCACGTCGGTCGCGCCCAGCTTCTTCGCCAGTTCCCGCTTTTCCGGCATCGGATCGGCGGCGATGATCCGTCCGGCGCCGGCGATCTTCGCGGCGTTGACGGTGGCAAGGCCCACGCCGCCGCAGCCGACCACGGCCACGGTTTCGCCCGGCGTCACCTTGCAGGCGTTGAACACCGCGCCGGCGCCGGTGGTCACCGCGCAGCCGATCACCGCCGCGCGATCGAGCGGCATCTCCGGATTGATCGCGACGCAGGCATGTTCGTGCACCAGCATCATTTCCGCGAAGGCGGACAGGTTGAGCATCTGGTTGACCGCGCTGCCGTCGCTGGCCCGCGTCAGGCGCGGCGCTTCGCCGGCGCCCCGCCGCGTGTCGCCGCCCAGGCACAGCGCCATGCGGCCGGTCACGCAGAACTCGCAGTGCCCGCAGAAGGCGGACAGGCAGGTGACGACCGCGTCGCCCTTCTTCACGGTGCGAACTTCGCTGCCCACCGCTTCGACGATGCCGGCCGCTTCATGGCCCGGCACGGCGGGCAGCGGGTGGGGATAGGTCCCCTCGATGAAATGGAGGTCCGAATGGCACAGGCCGCAGGCCGCCGTGCGGATCAGCACCTCATGCGGGCCGGGCTTGGCAATGGCGAGCCGGTCGATTTCCAGCGGCTGGCCGGGCTTTTCGAGAATGGCGGCTTTCATGTGTGCTTTTCCTTTGTGGTCCCCATCGGGACGGAGCAGGGTGAGCGTTTGCGGCGGAGCGCCCGACCGGCCCACCCCCACCCCCTCCCGCGTGCGGGAGGGGGGAGTTGGCGCCAGAGAGGCCTAGCGCGCCACGCCCAGATCGCCCGAGCTGAAGCCGCGATCGCCCTGCGGGCCTTCCGCGTGGCGGGCGAACTCGATGCGCGCGATGGCGCGGTTGTGGACTTCGTCGGGCCCGTCCGCCAGCCGCAGCGTGCGCATGTGGGCATAGCTTTCGGCCAGGCCGAAGTCTTCGGACACGCCGCCGCCGCCGTGCGCCTGGATCGCGTCGTCGATGATGCGCAGCGCCATGTTGGGGGCCTGCACCTTGATCATCGCGATTTCCAGCGCGGCCGCCTTGTTGCCCACCTTGTCCATCATGTCCGCCGCCTTCAGGCAGAGCAGGCGGGTCATGTCGATGTCGATGCGGGCCTGCGCGATGCGCTGTTCCCAGATCGAATGTTCGGACACGCGCTTGCCGAAGGCGACGCGCGATTGCAGGCGCTTCGCCATCTTGGCGATGGCTTCTTCCGCCACGCCGATCGTGCGCATGCAGTGGTGGATGCGGCCCGGCCCGAGGCGCCCTTGCGCGATTTCGAACCCGCGCCCTTCGCCCAGCAGGATGTTCGACGCCGGAATGCGCACGTTGTCGAGCCGGATTTCCATGTGGCCGTGCGGCGCGTCGTCATAGCCGAACACCGGCAGGAAGCGCTCGATCGTCACGCCCGGCGCATCCAGCGGCATCAGCACCATCGACTGTTGCTGGTGGCGCTTCGCCTCGAAATCGGTCTTGCCCATGACGATGGCGATCTTGCAGCGCGGATCGCCCGCGCCCGAGGACCACCACTTGCGCCCGTTGATGACGTATTCATCGCCTTCGCGGCGGATCGAGGTTTCGATGTTGGTGGCGTCGGACGAGGCGACCTGCGGTTCGGTCATCAGGAAGGCGGAACGGATTTCGCCGTTCATCAGCGGCTTGAGCCATTCCTCCTTCTGGTCGCGCGTGCCATAGCGGTGCAGCACTTCCATGTTGCCGGTATCGGGCGCGGAGCAGTTGAAGGTTTCGCTGGCCCAGCCCACGCGGCCCATTTCCTCGGCGCAGAGCGCGTATTCGAGGTTGGTGAGGCCGGGGCCTTCGAACGCGAAGCTGTCGTCCACATGGGCGCGGCCCGACTGCGGCGGCATGAACAGGTTCCAGATGCCCTGCGCCTTGGCGCGGGCCTTCTCCTCTTCAAGGACCTGGATCACTTTCCAGCGTTCGCCGCTGTTCTTCTCGGCCTTGAATTCGGCATTGCGCGGGCGGACACGGTCCTCGATGAACTGGCGTACGCGGTCACGCCAATAGACCTGGCGTTCTGTGGGGTCGAAATCCATCTGTCCTCTCCTTGCGTCCGGGAAGAATTCACCGGGCATCGGGCGAATTCAAGCGAAAACTAACTGTGCGGTTAAAGCGGGCCTTGATCCGGAGCAAAACCGGTCCCGGGGGCTTCAGGCCCCAGCGTCAGGGGTGCAGCCCTCCCGCGTCGGGATCGCTGTGCGCCAGCTTGTCGAGCAGGGCGAGCCGCGCTTCGTGGGCGGCGCGATCGATCGGAAACCGGCGCGCGATCAGGGCGGTGGCCACGGCGAGAAGGGCGGTGCAGACGGCATAGGCCAGGCTCAGCCGGTCTATCACCGCGGCGGGCACCGCGTCCGGTCGCGCGTTGGGCTGCAACTGCGCATAGCTGAGCAGCAGCCCGGCGGCGAAGATACCCAGCCCGGTGGCGCACTTGGACGCAAGGAACGCCCCGGCCGACAGCGTGCCTTCCGACCGGCGCCCGGTCTGTTCCTCCGACGCTTCCACCACGTCGGCCACCATCGACCACAGCGCGATCGACGAGGTCACGGTGAAGGTGTTGGCCAGCAGCGTGCAGACGAACATCGCCACCAGCGCCGGCGTGCTGCCGTCCGCCGCCCAGAGGTCGCCATAGCGCAGCAGCAGCGGGCCGACCCAGAACAGCATGCCCAGCGGCGCGGTGGCCGCCACCGCGCCCGCCTTGCCCCAGCGCCGCTGTGCCGGCCCGGCGAGCAGCGAGGCGCCGATGACGCTGCCGAACAGCACGACCGGAAAGATCTGCAAGGCCGTGGGCGTGAAGCGCCAGACGTAGAGGTACAGGTAGTTCGACAGCGCGAAGGTGATGCCCTGGCTGGTCATGGCGCAGGCGATGCCGGCCATCACCACCAGGCAGGCGGGGTGCGAGAAGCTTTCGCGGATTTCACCCAGCGAACCGAGCAGTCCCTTGCCGGATGAGGCCTGTTGCGGCGGCCAGCCGGCGATGGTGCGGTGGAGGCCGATCGCCGAGCCGAGCACGCAGCCTGCCATCAGGATCGCGCCGGCGATGCCGAACGCGCGATAGCCTTCGCGGGCCAGCATCGCGTTGGGCAGGAACACGCCATAGGCCAGCAGCAGCATCAGCAGCCCGCCGCCCCAGGCGAACACGAAGCGGAAGCGGGTGAGGCGGGTGCGCTCGTCGTAATCGCGGCTGATTTCGGCCACGAGCGCGGCCGAGGGCACCTCGCAGGCCGCGACCAGCCCGCGCACGAGAATGGCCGAGACCAGCAGCGTGGCGAAGCTGGGCGCGCCGGTGGGCGACCACAGCAGCACCCACGCGATCCCCAGCGGGATCGGGGCAAGGTAGAGGAACGGCAGGCGGCGGCCGAAACGCGTGCGCGTGCGATCGCTGACATGGCCGACCAGCGGATCGACGAGCCCGTCGAAGACCAGCGCGATCAGCAGCGCAAGGCTGACGAGCCGGGCGTCCATGCCCAGCACCTGGTTGTAAAACAGCAGCAGGAACGTGGAGAAGCCGTTGTCCTTGATCCCGTAGGCCACGCTGCCAAGCCCGGCAAACGCCGCGGTCCGCGTCGGAACGCGGCCTTCTATCGGGATCACGCCGGCTGCCCGGCGTCTGCCATCTGCTGCAGGGCGTCGAACATCCCCGGCATGGTGGGATCCCAGCTGTGGCGCGGGCCGATGGTGATGCCGCCATCGACGATCAGCGAGGTGCCGGTGACGAAGCCGGCCGCGTCGCTGGCCAGGAACAGCACGGCGTCCGCGATGTCGTCCGGCTGGCCGCCGCGCGCCACCGGCTGTGCGCTTTGCGACATCATCGCGATCGCGCCCTTGGCCTGCGCTTCCAGTTCGGCCGGCATGTCCAGCGAACGGGTGAAGATGTTGGTGTTGATGAAGCCCGGCTGCACCGCGTTGACGCGGATCTGGTGCTTGGCGAGGTCCGCCGCCGCGCACTTGGTCAGGTGCAGCACCCCGGCCTTGGCGACGGCATAGGCGGTGGGCGAATAGCCCGGCCCGACCGCCGCGACCGAGGAAGTGTTGACGATCGCCGCGCCCGGGCGGCCGATCATGTGCGGGACGGCATAGCGGATGCCGAACGCCACCGATCGCAGCAACAGGTCCATCGTGCGGTCCCAGCCGGCCGGCTCGATCTCGTCGATCGTGGCGCGATCGCCGCCCGCGCCGGCATTGTTGAACACCACGTCGATTCCGCCGGTTTCGGCGGCAGCGCGGTCCATCAGCGCCTTGATATCCTCGGTCCGGGTCACGTCGCACCGCGCGGTGGCGATGCTGCCGTTGGTGGTCGCCGCCAGCGCGGCAAGGCCCTGTTCGTCGATGTCCGCCGCATAGACGCGCGCGCCTTCCGCGGCGAACTTGAGCGCGGTGGCGCGGCCGATTCCCGAGGCGGCACCCGTTACGACAACGGTCTTTCCTTCGAAGCGCATGGTTCTCTCCCGGCCCGGTCGGGCCTGTGTTCTGGACCGTGTTCCGGTCTGTCTGTTTGGCCGGGAGCTTAGGCGCGAATGGGTCTTCGTCAATGCCTTGGCGCTTGACGCTACGGCATCCTTGCATCGCGCAAACCCTTGGAAATCCGCGCTTGCGCAAGCGCGGCGACTCGCCTTAACCTTGCGATTAAGAGAGGAGCCCGAACATGTCTGATCTCGACAGTTTCCGACAGGAAATCCGTGCGTGGCTGGAAGCCAACTGCCCGCCGGAAATGCGCGAGCCCGTGCGCGACGAAGGGGACATATGCTGGGGCGGGCGGCGCTTCCAGTTCAAGAACGCGGCCCAGAAGACCTGGCTCGAACGCTGCGTGGCCAAGGGCTATACCGTGCCGGACTGGCCCAAGGCCTATGGCGGCGCGGGCCTGTCCCCGGCCGAAGCCAAGATCTGGCGCGAGGAGTGCGCCCGCATTGGCGCCCGCCCGCCGCTGTCGAGCTTCGGCATCTGGATGCTTGGCCCGGCGCTGCTCAAGTTCGGCACCGAGGAGCAGAAGGTTCACTACCTGGGCCAGATCGCGCGTGGCGAAATCCGCTGGTGCCAGGGCTATTCCGAGCCCGGATCGGGCTCCGACCTCGTCTCGCTCCAGACCTTTGGCGAAGATAAGGGCGACCACTGGGTGGTCAACGGCCAGAAGATCTGGACCTCCTATGCCGACAAGGCCGACTGGATCTTCTGCCTCGTCCGCACGGACAAGACCAACAAGTACCAGGGCATTTCCTTCCTGCTGTTCGACATGGAAAGCCCCGGCGTCACCACCAAGCCGATCAAGCTGATTTCGGGCAGTTCGCCGTTCTGCGAGACGTTCTTCGACAACGTGCAGGTGCCCAAGGCGCAGATCGTCGGCCAGCTCAACCGCGGCTGGGACGTGGCGAAATACCTGCTGGGCCACGAGCGCGAGATGATCTCCGGCGCGGGCGGCAGCGACCGGCTGACCACGATCGGCGCGGTGATCGCGCGGAACGGGCTGGAAGACCCGATCCTGCGCGCCGAACTGGCGCAGTTCGATGTCGATGCGCTGGCCTATACCGCGATGGGCGAGAAGTTCCTCGACGAGATCAAGGTGGGCAAGGCGCATCCGGCGCAGCCCAACATGATGAAGTATGCCGGGACCGAGCTGAACAAGCGCCGGCACGAATTGCTGATGGCCGCCGGCGGCAGCACCGCGCTGGAATGGGAAAGCGAGGCCACCAGCGGCGGCACGCCCGCGCGATCGTGGCTGCGGACCAAGGCGAACTCGATCGAGGGCGGCACCAGCGAGGTGATGCTCAACGTGATCGCCAAGCGCATCCTGGATCTTCCGGGGGCCTGACGCTTCGATCCCCCCTCCCGCTTGCGGGAGGGGCCGGGGGTGGGCCGAACGAGGCGCCCCCCAAGCCATGCCCACCCCTGACCCCTCCCGCAAGCGGGAGGGGAAACGGAGCAAACGACATGCCGCTCTACCATACCGAAGATCAGGCGATGCTCGCCGAAACCGTCACCGGCTTCATGGCCGACGAAGGCGGGATCAAGCAGCAGCTGCGCCACTGGCGCGACATCAACTGCCCGGACGGGTTCGGCCATGCGCTGTGGAAGCAGTTCGCCGAGCTGGGCCTGACCGGCATCCTCGCCGCCGAAGCCGATGGCGGGCTGGCGATGGGCCATGTCGAGGCCGGCATCGTTCTCACCGAAATCGGCCGCAACCTCACCCCTTCGCCGTTCCTGACCACGGCGGTCATGGGCGTGACCGCGCTGTCCGCCGGATCGGACGAGCTGCGCGGCCGCTGGCTGCCCGGCGTTATCGCGGGCGAGACGGTGCTGGCCGTGGCGATCGACGAAGGTCCCAAGCACCGCCCCGAACGCATCGCCTGCCGCGCCGAGAAGGCGGGCAATGGCTTCCGCCTTTCTGGCCGCAAGGACTTCGTGGTCCACGGCGCCTCGGCCGATGCCCTGATCGTGGCCGCGCGCACCGCGGGCAGCGACGGCGATGCCGATGGTGTCACCCTGTTCGCGGTCCCCAAGGATGCCGCGGGCGTGCGGCATGACGTGGTGCGGCTGGTCGACAGCGCCATGGCCAGCCACGTCACGTTCGACAACGTGGAGCTGGATGGCGATTGCGTGATCGGCGAGGTCGATGGCGGCCGCGCGCTGCTGAACCGGGTGCTCGATGCCGGCCGCGTCGGCGCGGCGGCGGAGCAGATCGGCGTCGCTTCCGGCGCGTTCGACATCACCACCGCCTATCTCAAGACGCGCAAGCAGTTCGGCCAGCTGATCGGGGAGTTCCAGGCGCTGCAGCACCGCGCCGCGCATCTTTATTCGGAAATCGAGATTGCCGAGGCCGCAGTGATCAAGGCGCAGCAACTGCTCGATGCCGGCTCGGACAAGGCGGAACTGATGGTGGCCGTGGCCAAGGCCAAGGCGGGCAAGGTCTGCAACCTGGCCGTGCGCGAAGGCGTGCAGATGCACGGCGGCGTGGGCATGACCGACGAGTTCGACATTGGCCTGTACATGAAGCGTGACCGCGCGCTGTCCGAATTCACCGGCGATCCGTTCTACCATGCCGAGCGCGTGGCGAAGCTGAGCGGATATTGACCCTGATTGCCCTTCCCGTGCGGAAGGAAAGCGAAAGGCACTGACATGGATTTCAGCAAGCTGTTCAGCCTTGAAGGCCGCGTCGCGGTGATTACCGGCGGATCGCGCGGGATCGGCCGGATGCTGGCCGAGGGGTTCCTCGCCGCCGGTTGCGCGAAGGTCTACATCACCGCGCGCAAGGCGGCGGTGGTAGAGGAAACCGCGCGCGAACTGGGCGATCGCGTGATCGCGCTGCCGGGCGACATTTCCACGCTCGCCGGGATCGAGGCGCTGGCCGAGGATCTGGCGAAGCTGGAGCCCAAGATCGACATCCTGGTCAACAACGCCGGCGTGGCGTGGGGCGCGGACTTCGAGGACTTCCCCGAAGGCGGCTGGGACAAGGTGATGAACCTCAACGTCAAGACGCCGTTCTTCCTCACGCAGAAGCTGCACGGTCTGCTCAAGGCGGCCGCGTCGGCGGGGCAGCCGGCCAAGGTCATTAACATCGCCTCGATCGACGGGATGCGGGTCAACCCGTGGGAAACCTACAGCTACCAGGCGTCCAAGGCGGCGGTGATCCACCTGACCCGCCGCATGGCGGCACGGCTGATCAAGGACAACATCGTCGTCACCTGCATCGCACCCGGCGCCTACCCTTCGGAAATGAACAAGGTGGCGGCGCGCAAGCCGGAGGAATCGGCACGCGGCATCCCGTCGGGGCGGATCGGTGGCGTCGAGGATATCGCCGGCGGTGCGATCTACCTGGCCAGCCGCGCGGGCGACTATGTCGTCGGCACGACGATCCCGATCGACGGCGGCATCGTCAACGCCTGGATCCCGAGCGACTTCGTCGATCCTTCGGGCCATTGAGCCGGCCTTCGGGGCACTGAGGCCGATCGCCGGCAGGTTGCCCGCCTGCCGGCGCGCCCGCTCTATCCCCGCGTCAGTTCGCGGACGAAGCCGATCAGCCCGGTCTGGCGCGCGCGCTTCATCCGTTCGGCGGCGAGGATCTGCTTCACCTTGTCGAAGCAGCTCTGGATGTCATCGTTGACCACGACATAGTCGTAGCCGTCCCAGTGGCTGATTTCGGCCTGCGCGCGGGCCATGCGGCTGGCGATCACTTCGGCGCTGTCGGTGCCGCGCCCGGTCAGGCGGCGGTGCAGCTCGTCCAGGCTGGGCGGCAGGATGAACACGCGCACCACATCGGTTTCCGCCTTCTGGTAAAGCTGCTGCGTGCCCTGCCAGTCGATATCGAACAGGAAATCGCGCCCTTCCTTCAGGCCCGCGCGGATCTGCGCCTTGGGCGTGCCATAGCTGTTGCCGAAGACATGCGCCCATTCGTAGAACGCGCTTTCCTCCACCATGCGGTCGAATTCCGCCTGGCTGACGAAGTAGTAGTCCTTGCCGTCGACCTCGCCCGGCCGCATCGGGCGGGTGGTGACCGACACCGACATCGCGATCTCGTCGTCCTCGTCCAGCAGCTTGCGCGCGATCGTCGTCTTGCCCGCGCCCGATGGCGATGACAGGATGAACATCAGCCCCCTGCGATGGAGCGTATCCGTGGTATGCGTGGTGCTATCGGCCATGCGTGCTAGTGGCGCATGGACAAGGCGGTGGTCAAGGCCGTGGTCAGGGTCGTGGTCAGGGTCGTTACTGGGCGGCGAGCCGCTGGCGGGAGCAAGGGATGGACATTCAGAGGCTCGATCACGTGCAACTGGCCATGCCACCGGGCGGAGAGGACCGCGCGCGGGCGTTCTACCGCGACGTGCTGGGCATTCGTGAAGTGCCCAAGCCGCCGCATCTGGCGAAGCTGGGCGGCTGCTGGTTCGAACGCGATGCCGTCAAGGTCCACCTCGGCGTCGATCCCGACTTCCGCCCGGTGCATAAAGCCCACGTCGCGTTCATCGTGGCGCATCTTGGCGATCTGGTGCGGAAGCTGGAACATGCCGGCTGCTACGTGATCCGCGACGAGGCGTCGCGCGATGGCTACCAGCACGCCTATGTCGACGACCCGTTCGGCAACCGGCTGGAACTGATGGAGCTTTCGGCCCGGCTTCGCTGACGGCTGCAGGCGGACCGCCGGGCTATTCCTTCGCGCCCTTTTTCGCCTTCGCATCCACGGCTGCCTCGCCTTCCGCCTTCGCGGATTTGCCGTGCCGGCGATCGTACAGCGTCTTGGCCAGCAGGCCGCCGCCGACCATGATCGCGCCCGGTACCGACCGGGTGGCGACGCGGGCCAGCGCGGTGCCGATCAGCGTTTCGCCCATGGTGCGGCCGCGGATGATCTTTTTCGCCTTGGCCGTGCCGGTCTTGTTGCCCAGCAGCCCGCGTTCCACCCCGCGCCGCAGCAGCGCGCCGCCGGCGCGCAGCGCGATGTCGGCCAGGATCAGGTTGGTCATGGCGTTGGTGCTGGGGCCGGGAATGCTGGGGCCGCTCCCTGCTTCATCGGCCGCCTTCCCGACAGGCGCGGTGCCGCCTTTCCCGGTGATCCGGCCGGGTTTGATTTTTGCCAGCTTGTCCCTGATCGTCATGCCTTGCCCTTCGGTATTCCCGCCGGGGCCGACATCCTGCGGCAGGCCCCGCCGCTATTTCTTGCGGCCGAAATCCACCGTCACCACGTTGGAACCGTCCTCGTTGCGTTCAACGGCCGGGTGCTCCGCCTGTTCCGGCGAATCGTTCTCGGCGCTTTCGTGCGGTTCGTCGTCGCTGTCGGCGATCGCCTGGAACTGCAGGCCGAAATCCACCGCCGGATCGACGAAGGCGGTGATCGCGCTGAACGGAATATCCAGCATGGCGGGCACCTGGTTGAAGCTGAGCCCCACGCTGAACCGGTCGCTCTCCACCTTCAGATCCCAGAACTTGTTCTGGAGCACGATCGTCATCTCGTCGGGGAAACGCTCTTTCAGGCGCGCCGGGATCGAGACGCCGGGCGCCTGGGTCTTGAAGGTGATATAGAAATGGTGGTTGCCGGGCAGCGAGCCGCCAGAGGCTTCCACTTCGCCCAGCACGCGGCCGACGACGGCGCGCAGGGCCTCCTGCACGATCTCGTCATAGGGGATCAGGCTGTCGGGCGTATCGTTCATCGTCGCCACAACTGGCCTTGGCCGCCCGCGCGGTCAAGAGGGCATGTCTCCACATGGCCTTGTTGCGCGCAAAGATTGATTCTCGTTCGCACCCGCCTATAGGCGGCGCAGTTGAGTCCGCCTCGGATACGCAGGCCCAGACAGCACAGGACCAAACCATGCAGCAGTCCCGTACCGGATCGGTCGCGCGCAAGACCGCGGAAACCGACATCGCGGTCTCGGTCAACCTCGACGGCACGGGCGCCTATGACGTGTCCACCGGCATCGGCTTTCTCGATCACATGGTCGAACAGTTTTCGCGCCATTCGCTGATCGACGTGACGATGCGCGTGGTGGGCGACCTGCACGTGGACCAGCACCACACCACCGAGGACAGCGCTATCGCGCTGGGCCAGGCGATCACCCAGGCGCTGGGCGACAAGAAGGGCATCGCCCGCTACGGCACCGCTTATTCGCCGATGGACGAGGCGTTGTGCCGCGTCGCGCTCGATATTTCGGGCCGCCCGGTGCTGGTGTGGAAGGCCGCGTTCACCCAGCCGCGCCTGGGCGAGATGGACACCGAGCTGTTCGAGCACTGGTTCCAGTCGGTGAGCCAGGCGGCCGGCATCACCCTGCACATCGAATCGCTCTATGGTTCGAACAACCACCACATCATCGAAGGCATCTACAAGGGCTTCGCCCGCGCCATGCGGCAGGCGGTGGAAATCGATCCGCGCAAGGGCGATGCGGTGCCGTCCACCAAGGGCATCCTCGGTGGCTGAAGTCCTCGCGCTGGTCGATTACGGCGCCGGCAACCTGCGGTCGGTGGCCAATGCGCTGAAGGCGGCGGGGGCGGAAGGCGTCGCGGTGACCGCCGATCCTGACGTGGTGCGGGCGGCGGACCGCATCGTGCTGCCCGGCGTGGGCGCGTTCAAGGCCTGCATCGATGCGCTGGAGGCGGTGCCGGGGCTGGTCGCGGCGATGCGCGAGCGCGTGCTGGTGGGCGGCGCGCCGTTCCTGGGCATCTGCGTGGGGATGCAGCTGCTGGCCGATCGCGGCGTGGAGCACGGCGTGACGCCTGGGCTGGGCTGGATTGGCGGCGAGGTCCGCCTTATCGAGCCGACCGATCCCGCGATCAAGGTGCCGCACATGGGCTGGAACGACGTTGCCCCGGCGCACCATGCCGGCGCGCCGGCGGCGGGCCTGATCGAGCCGGGCGAGGCCTATTTCCTGCATTCGTACCACTTCGTGCCCGAAGCGGGCGCGGACGTGGCGGCGATGACCGACCACGGCGGCGGAATCGTCGCCGCCGTCGCGCGCGAGAACATCCTGGGGGTGCAGTTCCACCCCGAAAAGAGCCAGTCCTACGGGCTGGAGCTGCTGGCCCGTTTTCTGGAATGGAAGCCCTGACATGATCGTCTTTCCCGCCATCGACCTGAAAGCAGGGCAGGTCGTCCGCCTCGCCGAAGGCGATATGGACCGGGCGACCGTCTATGGCGACGACCCGGCGGCCCAGGCGCTGCTGTTCGCCGAAGCGGGCGCGATGCACCTGCATGTCGTCGATCTCGACGGTTCGTTCGCCGGCCGCGCGGAAAACCGCGAGGCGGTGGAAGGCATTCTCGAAGCCTTTCCCGGCCACGTCCAGCTGGGCGGCGGCATCCGCACGCGCGAAGCGGTGGCGGGCTGGTTCGACCTGGGCGTGAGCCGCGTGGTCATGGGCACCGCCGCGCTGAAGGACCCGGAATTCGTCAAGGACATGGCGAAGGAATTTCCCGGCGGCATCGTGGTGGCGGTGGACGCGCGCGACGGCATGGTCGCGACCGAGGGCTGGGCCGACGTGTCCGACGTTTCGGTGGTCGATCTCGCCCGCCGGTTCGAGGACGCCGGCGTCGCCAGCCTGCTGTTCACCGATATCGGCCGCGACGGGCTGCTCAAGGGCGTGAACATCGAGGCGACGGTGGACCTGGCCCGGCGCGTGGACATTCCCGTGATCGCCAGCGGCGGGGTGAAAGGGCTGGACGACATCCATGTCCTGACGCTCCACGCCGAGGACGGGATCGAGGGCGTCATCACCGGCCGCGCGCTCTATGACGGGCGGCTGGACCTGCGCGCCGCGCTGCAGATGGCGGCGAGGGGCTGATCGATGACCGTCCGCGTCCGCGTGATCCCCTGCCTCGATGTCCGCGACGGGCGCGTGGTCAAGGGCGTCAACTTCGTCGACCTGCGCGATGCCGGCGATCCGGTGGAGCAGGCGCGCGCCTATGACAAGGCCGGGGCGGACGAGCTGTGCTTCCTCGACATTTCGGCCAGCCACGAAGGGCGCGGCACGCTGCTCGACGTGGTCGCGCGCACGGCCGAGGTCTGCTTCATGCCGCTGACCGTGGGCGGGGGCGTGCGCAGCGCCGAAGACGCGCGCGCGCTGCTGCTGGCGGGGGCGGACAAGGTCGCGGTCAATTCCGCCGCCGTTGCCCGGCCCGAACTGGTGGCGGACATTGCCCAGCGCTTCGGCGCGCAATGCGTGGTCGGCTCTGTCGACGCGCGGCGGGTGGCGCCGGGGAAGTGGGAAATCTTCACCCACGGCGGCCGCAAGCCGACCGGGATCGACGCGCTGGACCATGCCGTGCGCCTGGCCGACCTGGGCGCGGGCGAACTGCTTGTCACCTCGATGGACGGGGATGGCACGCAGCAGGGCTATGACCTGGAACTGACGCGGACGATCGCCGATGCCGTCAGCGTGCCGGTGGTGGCGAGCGGCGGCGTGGGCGCGCTCGACCACCTCGTCGCCGGGGTGACCGAGGGCCACGCCAGCGCGGTGCTGGCGGCGTCGATCTTCCACTTCGGCACGCATTCCATCGCCGAGGCGCACGCCGCACTGCGGGCGGCGGGCCTTCCTGCGCGCGCTTGACCGGGATTCGGGCCTCTTGACCCGGAGGCCCGGCCGCTCCATCCCCCGCGCCATGGACCACGCCACCACTCTCGCGCGCCTGGAAGCGACCATCGCGGCGCGGCGCAACGCCGATCCCGCGACCAGCTATGTCGCCAAGCTCCACGCGCGGGGGCTGGGCAAGATCGCGCAGAAGGTGGGCGAGGAAGCGACCGAGACGGTGATCGCCGCGCTATCGGGCAGCGCCGACGAGCTGACCGGCGAAGCGGCGGACCTGCTGTTCCACCTGCTCGTCCTGCTGGGCGCGCGGGGCGTGCCGCTGGCCGCCGTGCTGGCGGAACTGGACCGGCGCGAAGGCGTTTCCGGCATCGCCGAAAAGGCCAGTCGGCCGACGGAGTAAGCGACCTCGAAAGACCCGCCATTCCGACAAGAAACGCCAAGAGGAGAGCCGGCCATGGCCGTTGACGCCACCCTGCCTTACGACGACCAGAACGTGTTCGCGAAGATCCTGCGGGGCGAGATCCCCTCGCGCAAGGTCTATGAGGACGAATGGGCGCTGGCGTTCCACGACATCAACCCGCAGGCGCCGCTGCACATCCTGGTCATCCCCAAGGGCGCCTATGTGAGCTGGGACGATTTCTCGGCCAAGGCGTCTGACGCGGAGATCGGCGGCTTCGTGCGCGCGGTGGGCACGGTGGCGCGCGAGGCGGGGGTGATCGAGCCGGGCTATCGCCTGCTCGCCAACGTCGGGCCGGACAGCCACCAAGAAGTGCCGCACCTGCACGTCCACGTCTTCGCGGGCCGTTCGCTGGGGCCGATGCTGGTGACGCGCTGAGCGAGCGAGGGCGTAGCGGCGGCGTTTTCGGGTTCTGTCCTTCGGTTCGCCTGATGCTTAACAAAGTTCGCCGCACGACCTTGCCCTTCGACTCGTCGCACGGCTAGAAACGGAACGCCCATGCTCCCGCCCGCGCCGCCTTCCGGCCGTTTCGACGGCGCCGTCCATCTTTTCCCGGTCCGCGTCTATTTCGAGGACACGGACCTTTCCGGCGTGGTCTATCACGCCAACTACCTGCGCTGGTTCGAACGCGCCCGGTCCGACATGCTGCGCTGCCTGGGCATCGACCAGCGCGGCGCGCACGACGCGGGCGAGGGCGCCTATGCCGTGACCGACCTGGCGATCCGCTATCTCCGGCCCGCCCGGCTGGACGATGCGGTGCTGGTGCGCAGCGAGGTTTCCGATATTTCCCCCGCGACTTGCCGGATCGTCCAGCGTGCGTTCAGGGAAGACGCGCTCTTGTCCCAGGCGACCGTGCGTGTCGCCTTCGTTGCGCCCACTGGCCGGCCCCGCCGCCAGCCGCGCGCGTGGGTCGATGCGTTCCACACTGTCCTCGTTGCTCCATCCGAAGCGACCTCATCCGAACAGGAAGGCCCGATTTCCGCATGATGCTCGAAGTTCTCGCCAGCGGCGCCGCCGGCGCGCCGACCCAGCTCAATCCGGTGGAGCTTTTCCTTCACGCCGACATCGTGGTGAAGGCGGTGATGGGCGGGCTGGTGCTCGCCAGCGTCTGGGTCTGGACGATCATCGTCGGCTTCCGGATCAAGATGGGCCGCGTCCAGCGCCAGTGCGACAAGTACGAGCGCGAGTTCTGGGACGCGCACGACATTGACGCGTTCCAGAAGGAGAACGGCAAGCGCGATGTGGCCTCCGCCCGTGTCGTCAACGCCGCGCTGGGCGAATGGCGCCGGTCCACCTCGGGCCGCACGATCGACCGCGAGGGTACGCGCCAGCGGCTCAGCCTGGCGCTGGAAGGCGCGGTGACGGCGGAAAGCGACGCGCTGGCCGGGCGGTTGAACTTCCTGGCCACGGTCGGCTCGGTGGCGCCGTTCGTGGGCCTGTTCGGCACCGTGTGGGGCGTGATGGACAGTTTCTTCAACATCGGCGCGCAGCAGAATTCGTCGCTGGCGGTGGTCGCGCCCGGTATTTCCGAAGCGCTGCTGGCCACCGCGATCGGCCTGTTCGCGGCGATTCCGGCGGTCGTCGCCTACAACCGCTTCTCGCACCGGGTGAACCGGTTCGAAGCGCGGCTGTTCCGCTTCGCCGATCGCTTCCAGGCGTCGCTGAGCCGCGAGCTGGAGCAATAGGCGATGGCGATGAACCTTTCGGCGGGCGGCGGCGGGCGGCGCGGCCGGCGCGGGCGGGGCCGGGGCGGCCCGATGTCCGAGATCAACGTCACCCCGCTGGTCGACGTGATGCTGGTGCTGCTGATCATCTTCATGGTGACCGCGCCGATGCTGACCGCTGGCGTGCCGATCGACCTGCCCGACAGCAAGGCCGAAGCGCTGAAGGAAGAGCAGGACGAAATCACCGTGTCGATGGATGCGGACGGGCGCATCTTCCTGGGCGATCAGGAACTGGCCCCCGGCGAACTGGGCGATCGGCTGATGACCATGCGCCCGGCCGAAGGCGTGGGCAAGCCGCCGCTGGTCACGCTGCGCGCCGACCGCGGGCTTGATTACGGCCGCGTGATGGCGGTGATGGGCGAACTGAACAACGCCGGGTTCAAGTCGATCTCGCTGGTCACCAACGGTTCAGCGGCCACGCCATAGGCGCTATCGACGATGCGCGATCCCTCCGCTCCGGGCCTCTCGAAGGAAGAAGGCGTCGCCCTGGCGATTGCGGTGGCGGCGCATGCCGCGCTGATCCTGGCGCTGACGCTGTCACCTCCGGGCAAGAAGCTGCAGCCGCCGCCCGAACGCATGACCGTGACGTTCTCGGACGAGATCGCCGACAAATCGACCTCGCCCGATCCCAACGCGCAGGCCGCGCCCGATGTCGCGCCCGCGCTGGGAGAACCGCAGCCGGCGCAGGAAGCGCAGCCGGAACCCCAGCCGCAACCCCAGCCGCAGCCGGCGCCGCAACCCCAGCCGCAGCCCAAGCCGCAACCTGAGCCAAAGCCCCAGCCGCAACCGAAGCCCGTGGCGCCGCAGCCACGCCCCGCGCCGCCAAGGCCGGTTCCCCGGCCTGCACCGCCGAGGCCCGCGCCCCCCAAACCCGCGCCCCCGAAACCTGCGCCACAGGCTCGTCCCACCCCGGCGCGCCCGCAGGCTGACGCCGCGCGAGCCGGTGACGACCGTCCGCGCCGCCGGCCCGATGCGCCAGCGGGGGGCAGCTTCGTCGGCAGCGATTTCCTCAAGGGCGTGGCCGGCGCGACCACCCCCGGCACCGCGCACACGCCGCCCGCCGCTACGCTTGGGCCGGAGGTGCGCTCGTCGCTCGCCAGTTCGATCTCGCGCCAGATCAAGCCGCACTGGACCGCGCCGCAGGGGGCCGATGCCGACCTGCTGGTGACGATCCTGGCCTGGGATCTCAATCCCGATGGTTCGCTGGCCGGGCGGCCGCGCGTCGTCCAGCAATCCGGCATCACCGACGCCAACCGCCCGCAGGCGCAGCGCCATGCCGAAATGGCGATCCGCGCGGTGCAGCTTGCCGCGCCTTTCAACCTCCCCGCACAATACTACAATGGCTGGAAGCGCATCGCGCAGTTCCGCTTCGACAGGAAGTTGTCCCAATGACCTCGCGCCAGACCGTCCTTCTGTTCAGCCTCGCCCTGCTGCCGCTCGGCATCGCCGCGCCGGCTTTCGCGCAGGCGCAGTTGCTGCCGCCCTCGGCCGCTCCTACACCCGCCCCCAATTCCTCTGGCGCACCGCATGACGATGGCGGCCTGACCGGCTCGGTCACCGACGACAACGCCTGGCAGGACCTGGGCATCGCCATTCCCACCTTCGCCACCGACCAGGCGGTGCCGACGTCGGCCGATGGCGGCAACACCGCCGCGCTGGGCAAGAACCTGGCGCGGGTGATCTACAACGATCTCAAGAACAACGGCCTGTTCAAGCCGGTGGGGCCGGACGCGCTGCCCGCGATCGATTTCGCGCAAGTGACCGCGCCCGCGTTCGACGGCTGGCGCGGGCGTTCGGCCGAAATGCTGGTGCAGGGCTTCGTCAAGGGCAACCCGGATGGCCGCCTGACCGTGGGCTGCTATCTCTATGACGTGCAGCTGGGCAGCGAGCTGGGCCGGCAGGGCTATATCGTGAAGCCCGAGGAATGGCGTCGCGCCGCGCACAAGTGCGCCGACATGGTCTATTCGCGGCTGTCCGGCGAAAGCCCGTTCTTCGACAGCAAGATCGCCTATATCGCCGAAACCGGCCCGAAGGACCATCGTCGCAAGCAGCTGGCGATCATGGATTCGGACGGGGCGAACCACCGCTTCATCACCAACGGGCAGGCCACCGCGCTGACCCCGCGCTATTCGCCCGACTATCGCCAGATCGTCTATCTCAGCTACCTGAATGGCGCGCCGCGCATCTACATCTACGATATCGGCACGGGGCAGCAGCGGCTGGTGACGCAGAGCACCAACCCCACCTTCGCGCCGCGCTGGTCGCCCGATGGCAAGTGGATTCTCTATTCGATGGCCACCGGCGGCAACACCAACATCTATCGCGTCTCGGCCAACGGCGGCGCATCGCAGCAGCTGACCAACACGCCGGGCATCAACGTGGGCGGCAGCTATTCGCCCGATGGCAGCAAGATCGTGTTCGAAAGCGACCGTTCGGGCGGCCAGCAGGTCTATGTGATGGACGCGGACGGATCGAACCAGAAGCGCATCAGCTTCTTCGGCGGCCGGGCGGCGACGCCCGAATGGAGCCCGCGCGGCGACCAGATTGCCTTCACGCACATCGCCGGCAATTTCCGCATCGCGGTGATGAGCCCCAACGGCACCGGCCTGCGCGACCTGACCGACAGCTGGCAGGACGAGGCGCCGACCTGGTCGCCCAACGGCCGCATCATCCAGTTCTTCCGCACCGAACGGAACAGCGGGCGGACCGGCATCTGGCAGGTCGACCTGACCGGCCGCAACGAGCGCAAGCTCAACACCCCTGTTGACGGATCGGACCCGGCCTGGGGGCCGGTGCTGCCGTAACGGAACGCAACGGGCCGCAGGGGGTTGTATCAAGGCGCTTTCCGTCGCACTTTTCTCTCGCTCCATCGTACCTATTGCCAAACATCTGCGTTCGTCCCGCTTTTTCCTCCCCCGTACCCTCTCTTGCACAAGGAGAATGCTGTGCATCGCAAGATCCTGATCACCAGTGCCCTGGTCACCAGCCTGACGCTCGCCGCCTGCGCGCCCAAGGCGCCGAAGGAACTGCCGCCGGCCCCAACCACGACGACGACCACCACCACGCCCCCGGTAACGACCCCGGCTGGCCCGATGCCCGGCAGCCAGGAGGATTTCGTGGCTTCGGTGACGTCCGACACGATCCATTTCGACACGGATCGCTACAACGTCGACGTGCAGTCGCAGGCCATCCTGCAAAGCCAGGCGCAGTGGCTGGCGCGCTATCCCGACAAGAAGATCACCCTCGAAGGACACTGCGACGAACGCGGCACGCGCGATTACAACATCGCGCTGGGCGAACGCCGCGCCAATGCCGCCAAGAACTACCTGACCAGCGTGGGCATCGATGCCTCGCGCATCACCACGGTCAGCTATGGCAAGGAACGCCCGATCGCGCTGGGGTCTGACGAGGAAAGCTGGGCCAAGAACCGCCGCGCGGTGACGGTGACGGTGCAGTAAGCCGTTTCCTGCGTTTGCCGCCGCGACCCATCGCGGCGGCGGCATAAAATGGCTTCCCAACTAAGGCTGTCCCGGGGCATGGCTTGACAAGCCTTGCCCCGGGACGTTGCTTTTGGAGGGGGCGCGGCAAGCGGGAGGCCGTGGCGTGCATGGAGATGCAGGAATGATCCGGAAGGTTCTGGCATTTGCCCTGTTCCTGCTGGCGCAGGCGCTGGCCGGTCCGGCCATGGCGGCCGCGCCGCCGTCGCCGCGGTGCGATGCCGACATCGCCAGCGATCGGGTGGCGCTCGTCGTCGGCAATCGCCGTTACCTCGACCAGCACTGGGACCAGCTCGACAACGCCCGATCGGATTCGCGGCAGGTCTGCGCGGCCTTCGCCGCCAGCGGCTTCCGCGTGATCCTGCTGGAGGATGCCTCGCGCGATGACCTTGCGGCGGCCGTCGCGCTGTTCGGTGATCTGGCGGAGAAGGCCGAGACCGCGGTGTTCTATTTCGCCGGGCACGGCTTCGAATATGCGGGCGACAACTACCTCGTACCGTCCGATGCGCCTACCGAAACCAGCCGCGCCAACTTGCGCGGCCTGTTCGTCAATCTGGCGGAGCCGCTGGCCGCCGCCAATCGTTCCAGACACCCCGTTGCCTTCCTCGATGCCTGTCGCAGCCGCGCCGCGATCGTGCGCATCGTCGATGCCGACGAAAAAGGGCCGGATGGCCCGCCCGGCTTCATCGGCCTGCCGGACCGGTTCAGCGGGGTCGTGTTCTATTCCACCGCGCGCGGCAGCGTGGCCTATGATGCGCGGCCGTTCCCCACCGGGACCAACAGCCCCTTCGCCAGCGCCGTGGTCGACTGGCTCGCCACGCCAGGCGTGAACCTGACGGACTACATCGGCTTCGTGATGGAAGACGTGAAGTCGGGCACGCAGCGGTTTCCCTACGGGGTGCAAAGCCCGATTCCCTATGGCCAGTTGCCGGACCAGAACCGGTTCTACCTGCGCCGCGCCGCGGCGGTCGCAGCCGCGCCCGCCCCGACGGCCGCCCCGTCCGCGATGGCCGAAGCCCGCGCGGCGATCGCGGTCATTACGCCCGACGATTTGGCGCGCGAGGACGGCCCGATCCTGGCCGCCCGCGTGCTCAAGCGGGCGAGGCCTGAACAGATTGCCGCGCTTGCCGGCAGCGGCGACGAGATGGCGCAGTATGTCTATGGCACGATGCTCTACCTCGGCCTTGGCGTGCCGCGCGATCTCGCCGGCGCGCGGGGCTTTCTGGCCGATGCGGCGCGGGGCGGAAACCCGGCGGTGCTGACCGTCTATGCCTATTTCCTGCAATTCCTGGGCGATCGTCCCGGCGACCGCGCGGAAGCCCTGCGCGTCTATGCCCAGGCGGCGGAGGCCGGCTATGCCAAGGCGCAGTCGAACCTCGCCTACATGCTCTATACCGCTTCTCCGCCCGAGCAGGACCGGGCGCGGGCGATGGCCCTGTGGCGGACCGCGGCCGGGGCGGACTACCCCTATGCGGCCTATGCGCTGGGGTACTATGGCGGTGAACGCGATGCGGCGCGGACGCGGCTGGCGGCGCTGGCGGCCGCCGGCAGCCGATCGGCCGACAACTGGCTCTGCCAGCTTGAAGCCGGCACCGCGCCCGAGCAGAAGCCCGAAACGGTCTTCGCCAACTGTCTGCGCGCGGCTCAGGACAACCGGCCGGTGGCCATGGCCGCCACGGCCTGGCTCTATGCCACCGGGAAGGGGGTTGCCGTATCGGTAAAGGAAGCCAAATACTGGGCGCGGCTGGCGCGCAATGCGCTGAGCCCTTCCGATGCCCAGCTGGGCACTTATCTGGACTGGTACGAAAAGAAGAAGTGATGGCCCGTCAACGACGATCGGTGGATTGGGGTTTCCCGCGCTGGCGCGGGTATGGCGCTGCGAGCGAGGCGGCGACCGTGCGCCTGTGCGATCGCGCCGGGTGCGAGGAGAAGGGCGATTGCCCCGCGCCCAAATCGCCCAACAGCCCGGATCGCTGGTACTTCTGCGAAAAGCACGCGGCCGAATACAACGCCGGCTGGAACTATTTCGAAGGGCTGGACAAGGAAGAGGCCGAACAGCGCGAGCAGTCCGAGCGCGCGACGGGCGAGGCCTATCGCCAGTCGGCGTGGAGCCAGTGGGGCGGATCGGGCGACGGCACGCGCAGCCGCGACGAATTGCGGGCGCTGGAAGTGCTGGGGCTGGACCCGGACGCCGATTTCGAAGCGGTGAAGAAGGCCTGGCGCGCCAAGGCCAAGGAAGTCCACCCCGACGTGCGGCCGGGCGATGCCGAAGCCGCCAAGGCGTTTCATGCCCTGCAACTCTCCTACGAAGTGCTGCGCGCCGCCGAGGAGCGGCGGGAGTGGCGAGGGTAGTGCGTCTCGGTTCGCGCGGAGGCGCAGAGGCGTGATGACCGGCTTGTAGCCTTTCTACCTGCTTCGTCATTGCGAGCGTCAGCGAAGCAATCCAGAGCCCGGCGTGCATGCCACTCTGGATTGCCGCGGGGCTGCGCCCCTCGCAATGACGATGGAGGGCGATGTTGTCCCCTTAGGCCGCTCTGCAGGCGCTCAAGCCACCTTCACGCCTCCGCGCGAAACCGAAAGGTCAGGTCAGCCCAGTTCCGCGTCCAGCAGTGCGCCCACGCGCGCCGCGTCGGGAAAGCCTTCCGCGATCCAGCGCGCTTCCACGGCCCGCAGGATGCGCGCCACGTCCGGCCCCTTGCCGATCCCGCGCGCCACGATTTCGCCGCCCTTGAGCGGGAAACGGGGCACGTCCCAGCCGGTGAGCGGCGTGGTGGACACGCCCGCCAGCAGCAGCCGGTCCAGCGCTTCTTCGCGCCCCAGGCGGTAGGCAAGGCCGCGCGGATCGGACACCGCGCCGTCGCGCGCCGCCGCCGTGGCCAGCCGCTTGCGCTGAGCGATCGACAGGCGCAGCCGCGCCGCCACCTGTTCGGCAACGGGCGGATCGGCGGGCAGCAGCGCGGCCAGACGGCGCAGGGCGTCGGGCGTCAGCCCTTCGCGCCGTTCGCTGGCGATCAGCGCCGCGAGGCTGTCGAGGCCCGCTGCTGTCGCTTCCGGCAGCACTTGCGCCAGCACGCCCAGCTCCGCCATGCGCCGCACCGTGGGCGCGGGATCGGGCAGGCCGAGCAGGGTGAGCAGTTCCCAGCCGATACGTTCGCGCGAAAGGCCCTTCATCCCCGCCGCCAGCGCCGCGCAGGCGCGTTCCGCCTCGGCATCGGCGGGCAGCGTGCCGAAGCGCGCCTGGAAGCGGAAATAGCGCAGGATGCGCAGGTAATCCTCGCGGATGCGCTGCTCCGCCTCGCCGATGAAGCGGACATGGCGCCGCGCCAGATCGTCCAGCCCGCCGAAGAAATCGGTGACCGCCAGCGTGCGCGGATCGGCATAGAGCGCGTTGATCGTGAAATCGCGCCGCGCCGCGTCATCGCGCCATGCGGTGGAGAAGGCGACCGTGGCGTGGCGGCCGTCGGTGGACACGTCGCGCCGCAGCGTGGTGATCTCCACCCCGCCTTCGGGCAGCAGCGCGGTGACGGTGCCGTGGACGATGCCGGTGGGAATGGTGCGGATGCCGGCCGCTTCCAGCCGCGCCATGGTTTCCTGCGGCACCAGCTGGGTCGCCATGTCGATGTCCTTGACCGGGGCGTCCAGCAGCGTGTCGCGCACCGCGCCGCCGACATAGCGGCAATTGCCTTGCGCCAGCGGATCGAGCGCGGCGACCAGCGCGGCGAGGTCCGCGCGCTGCGTCCACGGGGCGGCGGGCAGATGGCCGGTCATGCGCCCCACGCGATCCGGCGCGAAAGGTTGGCGATGATTCCGGCAGTCACGCCCCAGATGCGATGCTGGTGCCACATGATTTCGAGGTAGGCGCGCTCGATGCCGTTGTGAAAGCCGGTCTTGCGGGTGTGGTTGGTGGGGTCGAGCACGAAGCCGAACGGCGGCTCGAACCATTCGGCCACTTCGTTGGGATTGGGTTCCAGCGCCAGCCCTTCGGGCACGACCGCGAGGACGGGGGTGATGTGGTATCCGGTGCCGGTGCGGAAGGAATCGGTGGCGCCGATCACGGCCACATGGCGGCGGTGAAGGCCCAGTTCCTCCTCCGCCTCGCGCAGCGCCGCCTCGATCGGGGTTTCGCCGGGTTCCAGCTTGCCACCCGGAAACGCCGCCTGCCCCGGATGCGCGCGCATGTGCGAGGGGCGGTGGGTGACGAGCACGCCCGGCCCGTCGGGGTGGTCCCGCCGGTCGGTCACCGCTATCAGCACGGCGGCATCGCGCAGCGCGCCATCGCTGGGGGCGCGCCAGTCGTTGTACAAGTCGTCGAGCGCGCGGCTGTGCCCGTCGGCGTAGAGCGCGGTCAGCCGGTCGAGCAGCGATGCGTTCATGCGGCGGGCACCAGCGGGAAGCGCGCACCCAGGCTTTCCACCGCGAGTGCGCCGTCTCCCGACACGTCCAGCGCGTGATCGATCAGTTGGCCATAGGTGCTGCGGTTGAGCCGCGCTTCCGCGCCGTGGCGCACCGCCAGGTAGAACGCGGGGACTTCGGCGGTGCCGGCCACACGCAACGGGTGCTCCGGCCCGGCCAGCACCACGTCGTCGGTGTTGAGCCGGAAGGCCAGCACCGGCCGGCTCCGCCCGTCCTCGTGCCGCACCTGCATGTCGGTGGCGACGAACGCCGCGTCCTCGACCGCGATCGACAGCTTCTCGAACGGGGTGACCAGCCAGTGCCCGCCGTCCGCTTCCCGCCGCAGCAGACCGGAAAAGGCGCGCACCATGGCCGGGCGGCGGATCGGCGATCCTTCGTGGAACCACGTGCCGTCCGCCGCGATCCGCATGTGGCTGTCGCCCGTGCGTGCGGGCGCCCACTGGTCGAGCGGTGGCAACCGGCGGTCGGCGTGGGCCTCGGCCAGTTCCGCGAGCGACATGGCCGCGAGTTCGGGGGGCGGGGTATAGGGCATCGCGATTCCGATGCCAGATCGGATCAGCCGCGCCAAGGCCCCAGCATGCCTTCCGCCGGCAACACCGCCGGATTGGCGGTGCGGCACAGCAGGCGGTGCTGCTCATAGGGACCGGGCAGGCGCCAGCCGCCCGTGTGGGCGTTGGCGAAGCCGAAGAACCGGCCGTAGTATTCCGGATCGCCGATCATCACTTGCGGCAGCGGCGCGCGGGGATCGATCGCGGTCAGGCTGGCGGTGACGAGCGCCTGGCCATAGCCCTTGCCCTGCAGCGCGGGCATCACCGCCACCGGGCCGACCATGATCATCGGATGCGCGCGGCCGGCGCCATCGTTCAGCGCCACCGGCCAGCACTGGATCGTGCCCGCCAGCATGTCGTCATCGTCCAGCGCGGCGAACGAAAGGCCCTGCAGCCATTCGGTGCCCTCGCGCACCTTGTACGCGGTGCGCTGGCGGCGTTCCGGCTCGAAGGCGGTATCGAGCAGCTGCTCGACCAGCGCGGGATCGACGTCGGCAAGGGGAATGATCTTGGACACGGGATGGGGGTGCCTTTGCGGCGGAACGGACAGGGAAGCGGCCGATAGCCCCCCGCTGCCCCCGCTGCAAGCGCTGGCGGGGTTGGCCACACCGCGCGCAGCCGGTCCCGGCTCTCAGCTTTCCGCGAACGCGAAGGGCTCGGCCGCGCGGCGGTAGTCATCCGGCAGGATCTCGCGGCCGATCGGCGGTTCGGCGCGCGCGGTACACTGCGCGCGGTGGCAGAGGCGGCAGGTGACGCCGATGGGTGTGGCGGATAGGCCCTGGGCATCGGCGCCGGCGGCATAGGCCAGCTTCCCGGCGTGTTCGGCGGCGCAGGCGAGCGCGATGGCGCGGGTGGTCCGGGGCCGCTCGTGCCCGCCGCCGCCCGAAACCACCGTCCGCGCGATCGAGAAGAAGCGTTGGCCGTCGGGCAGTTCCAGCCATTGCGTGACGATCTCGCCGGGCGTGCGGAACACGGTGTGGACGTTCCACAGCGGGCAGCCGCCGCCATGCGCGGCGAAGGGAAAGCCCGCGCCGTCCAGCCGCTTGGACACGTTGCCCGCCGCGTCCACGCGCAGGAAGAAGAACGGCACGCGCTCCTGCCCCGGCCGGCCCAGCGTGGTCAGGCGGTGCGCGACCTGTTCGAAGCTGGCGCCGAACAGGCCCGACAGCGCCTCGATGTCATAGCGCCGCGCTTCCACCGCGCGGGCGAACCGGTCATAGGGCATGACCAGCGCGGCGGCGGCATAGCCCGCCAGTGCGCGCCGCACGAGGTTGGCGGCGGTGGGGCTGGCGAAGCTTTCCCCCCGGATGATCGTCGAAATTTCGGGCCGCAGCGCGGTATAGGCGATGTGCAACGCGATGTTGTAGGCGCGGCTGGCCGGCGGCAGCGTATCGTCGAGCAGCAACTGTTCGTTGTGCCGGTCATAGCGGCGGATCGCATCCATCATCACGTCGGGCGGCAGGAAGCGCACGCGTACGCCCTGTTGGCGCAGCCATTCCGCACCACCGCCGGCGCGCTCGATCTCCGCGGCGAGTTCCTCGGCCTTCGAATCGAGCGTGGGGAAATAGTTGCGCCGCGCCGCCACGAAGCGCCGCGCCTCGCCCACCGGGTCCGCCGCCGGATCGCCGCTGCCCTGGCCGCGCTGCGCCGCCAGCGCCTGCTGTTCGCGCAGGTAGGCACCATGCAGGCGCAGCATGGCCTCGGTCACGCCGGGGAAGTTGGTGGCGACATCGGCGACTTCCAGCGCGGGCAGGTCGATATCGGCGAAGATCGGATCGCGCAGCGCATCGCCCAGCCGCCGCGCGTAATCGTCGCGCTCGTCGGCGGCGAGGTCCGCCATGTCGAGCTTGTAGGCGCGGGCCAGGCGCAGCAGCAGGTCGGCGGTCAGCGGGCGCTGGTTGCGTTCCAGCAGGGCGATATAGCTGGGGGAAATGCCCAGTTCCTCTGCCATGGCCTGCTGGGTGAGGCCCAGCTCGCGGCGCAGGCGCTTGATGCGTGGCCCCAGGTAGAGCGGGCGGGCGGGGGACTTGGCGGAAGGGGGCGTGCTGGCCATGGGCGGCATCCTGTCATGCCTGTACAACTTTACAACGAAAATCTGTAAAGTTTGACAACAGCACCGCGCGCCCGGTTCCGCGCGCGGATTCGACCCCTTATCCCGGCCTCAAGCACAGACGCATGACGCGGAAGGGAATCGGATACCATGACCTACCACCAGACCATCGTCGAAGCCGGCAAGGCGATCGGCCCGTTCCAGCAGACCTGGGATGGCATCGAACCGGAATCGGTCGCGCGGATGCGCCTCCAGAACCGCTTCCACACCGGTCTCGACATCGCCCGCTACACTGCCAAGATCATGCGCCGCGACATGGCTGCCTATGACGCCGATCCCGCGAACTACACGCAGTCGCTGGGCTGCTGGCACGGCTTCATCGGCCAGCAGAAGATGATCTCCATCAAGAAGCACTTCGGCACCACCAAGGGCCGCTACCTCTATCTTTCGGGCTGGATGGTTGCCGCGTTGCGCAGCGAGTTCGGCCCGCTCCCGGATCAGTCGATGCACGAAAAGACCAGCGTTCCCGCGCTGATCGAGGAACTCTACACGTTCCTGAAGCAGGCCGACGCGCGCGAGCTGGGCATGCTGTTCCGCGATCTGGATGCGGCGAAGGCCGCGGGCGACGCGGTCAACACCCACCGCCTGCTGCACAAGATCGACGAGTTCGAAACCCACGTTGTGCCGATCATCGCCGACATCGACGCCGGCTTCGGCAATGCCGAGGCGACCTACCTGCTGGCCAAGAAGTTCATCGAGGCGGGCGCCTGCTGCATCCAGATCGAGAACCAGGTCTCGGACGAGAAGCAGTGCGGGCACCAGGACGGCAAGGTCACCGTTCCGCACGAGGACTTCCTCGCGAAGATCCGCGCCGTCCGCTATGCCTTCATGGAACTGGGCGTCGATGACGGGATCATCGTGGCGCGCACCGATTCGCTGGGTGCCGGCCTGACCAAGCAGATCGCCTTCGTCCGCGAGCCGGGCGACATCGCCGACCAGTACAACAGCTTCCTCGATTGCGAGGACGTCGATACCGCTAACCTTGGCCACGGCGACGTCCTGATCACCCGCGACGGGAAGCTGGTGAAGCCCAAGCGCCTGCCTTCGAACCTCTACCAGTTCCGTCCGGGAACCGGCGAGGACCGCTGCGTGCTCGATTGCATCACCTCGCTCCAGAACGGCGCGGACCTGCTGTGGATCGAAACCGAAAAGCCGCACATCGGCCAGATCGGCGGCATGGTCAGCCGCATCCGCGAGGTGATCCCCAACGCCAAGCTGGTCTACAACAACTCGCCCAGCTTCAACTGGACGCTGAACTTCCGCCAGCAGGTGTTCGACGCCTGGGAAGCGGCCGGCAAGGACGTTTCCGCCTATGACCGGGCGCGCCTGATGAGCGTGGACTACGACGGCACCGAGCTTGGCGTCGAGGCCGACGAGCGCATCCGCACCTTCCAGAAGGACGCGGCGCGCGAGGCGGGCATCTTCCACCACCTCATCACGCTGCCGACCTATCACACGGCCGCGCTCAGCACCGACAACCTCGCCAAGCGCTATTTCGGCGAAGAGGGGATGCTGGGCTACGTGAAGCAGGTCCAGCGCGAGGAAATCCGCCAGGGCATCGCCTGCGTGAAGCACCAGAACATGGCCGGCTCCGACATCGGCGACGACCACAAGGAATACTTCGCCGGGGAAGCCGCGCTCAAGGCCGGCGGCGCCCACAACACGATGAACCAGTTCGCCGCCTAAGCCCCGGCGGACTGGCAAAGCAATCCTCGCGGCAATCAAGCCCCGAAGATCCAAGAAGGAGACCCACCATGGCTGAACCTGCACGTGCCCGCGCGGTCCTCTCGACCGAGGACTTCAAGCTGATCCGCGAAGCCGTACTGCACTATCTGAAGGCGATCGAGGACCAGCCGGAATCGGTGAAGTTCTCGAACCTCTACCACCGGCTCGGCAGCGCGATGGGGCGCTGATCCCGCACGGAACTTTCCTGGGGAGGAAAGCTGGCCCGCCACGCACGCCCGCGTGGCGGGCCTTCGCGTTTTGGCCCCTTTCCCGCCCTTTCGCGGCGATCGCCATGCAAAAACCCCTCCAGACGGTGATCCGGAGGGGTCTCGGGAGGAAGCTCGGGAAGGTCGGACGTCAATGCGCGTGGGCGCGACCCTGAGGGAGGATGCCGAAAACGGCTTCCAGCAGGTCCTCGGCGATGGGTTTGAGGAACTGGCAACCGGAAACATAGCCGTTCGTCCAGACCACTTTGGCATCGACCAGGATGTTCGGCGGAATGCGCAGGCAGATGTCGGCGTTGGGGCTGAGTTCGGAATAGGTTTCGATCCGCGATCCGTGCGTGGAAATGTCCACGATCTTGCACAGCGCGCTGCCCAGCATGTCGCCGCTCACCTTGGCGTCGGCAGCCACCTGTGTGCGGCGCGCCTTACGGCGCTGGCTCAAATCGACCTGTTGATATTCGGCAGAGACCATCGGTGTTGTTCCGCAGGATTGTGTTTAATGGGGATACACTAGGTCTGGCTAAAAAGTGGTTAAGAGCGGGCCGTGCGGCGTGCTCGAAAAAGACCTTTGTTTACCATTGCTTGCCCCGCCAGAGCGCCGCGAAGCCCTGCTGCTCGCGGTGGCACCTGAACCATGTTCCGCAGGAATCGGCGTGGGCAAAGCCAGGCTTTGCCCGGCCCAAGCAAGCCTGTTCTTGATAAACTCAACTGATTAGGTAGATATAACGCGTCCGGGCGACGCTTCCCTCTCCCTTCGCCGTCCGGACCGCGGCTTTTGATGGATGTCAGCTTGCTCCGCGTCACCAACGGCTAAAGCGCACGAACCCGGGCGACCTCGCCAGCTTCGTGTTCCGTGAACAGGAGAATGCGAATGTCGAGAGCAGCCCAGTCGTCACCATCCCCGTCCCGGTCCGGCCCACTGGCGCGCATTCCGCGCCGTCGGGCCGTGCCGCCATTGCCTCATCCCTCATGGGCGCGTGGCGACAGTGGCGAAGGGCGCCCCCGGCCGGCGGCGGTCACGGCGACCGACTTCTGGGACCGGCTCGGCCTGTAGGCTGGCCGGTCCCGGAAACGGGGTTTTGACACCAGATTGCGGATGGGTGACCAAAGGCAAGATGAAGACAGCGCTGATCATTCGCCACGTTCCCCACGAGGGGGTGGCGGGCTATCGAGACCCGATCGAGCAGGCGGGTTACGCGGTCGACCGTATCGACGTGTCGGACCCGGCCTTTGGCTCGCTCGATCTGCGCGAACCCGACCTGCTCATCATGATGGGCGGCCCGATGGGGGTCTACGAACACGAGGACCACCCGTGGATACGTTGCCAGATGCGCCGGCTGGCGCTGCGGCTGGAAGCGGACCGGCCCACGCTGGGTGTCTGCTTCGGCGCGCAGATGATCGCCGCCGCCATGGGCTCTGCTGTCTATCCCGGCGGCGCCCGGGAAGTGGGCTTCCATCCGGTCAGCGTCCACGCCGGGGACAGCCCGTTGCGCCATGTCGAAGGCGTGCCGGTGCTGCACTGGCATGGCGATACGTTCGACCTGCCCGAAGGCGTGGAACTGCTGGCGTCGAGCCACGTCTATCGCCACCAGGCGTTCCGGCGCGGGCGCAATCTGCTGGCGCTGCAATTCCACGCGGAGATGGGCGAGGACCCCCGCTTCGACGCCTGGATCGAACAGTCGCCGGACGATGTCGCGGAGGCCGGCCACAGCCCGGAAACGCTGCGCGCGGCGCACGAGGCGCATGGGCCGGGCGCGGTTTCCGCCGGGCGCCGCATGATCGCGGAATGGCTGGACGCGCTCGGTTGAGCGCTGCCCAGGCCCTGGGAAGCATATCAGAAGATCGGATCGTATCCCGGTGGCACGTCGTCGATGCCGGAACTGCTGTCGGTCGATCCCGGCACATGGATGCCGCATTCGGTCTTGTCCCAGCCCTTCCAGCGGCCCGACCGCGGGTCTTCGCCGGGGGCGACCTTGCTGGTGCAGGGCGCGCAGCCGATCGAGGGGTAGCCCAGCGCCACCAGCGGATGGCGCGGCAGCCCATGCCGGTCCATCCAGCCTTCGAGGTCGTCCTTGGTCCAGCTCGCCAGCGGATTGATCTTCAGGCGGCCCTGCGCGTCGGAATGGTCGATCTCGAAGCGGGGCAGCCCCGCGCGCGTGGCGGACTGGAAGCCCTTGCGGCCGGTGATCGAGGCATCGAAGTGCAGCAGCGCCTGCGCCAGAGGCTGGACCTTGCGGATTTCGCAGCAGCCGTCCGGGTCCCACGACCAACGCAGGCCGTTGTCGTCCTTCTTCGCGAGCACCTCGGCGTCCGGCTCCACGATCTGCAGCCCGGTCAGCCCCAGGTGCGCCACCAGTTCGTCGCGATAGGCGACCGTTTCCGGGAAATGCTTGTGCGTTTCGAGGAACAGCACCGGGGTGGCCGGATCGATCTGCGCGATCAGGTGGAGCAGCACCGCGCTTTCCGCGCCGAAGCTGGACACGACGGCAAGATCGCCGGCCAGCCGGTCGCGCAGCACGCCGCGCAGCATGTCCTGCGTGTCGCTGCCGCGGAACAGGTTGTTCAGCCGGATCGCGTCGGTTTCGGTGAAGCGCGGCGCGGTGTCGATCCGATCGACGCGCCGGCCCTGCGCCCGGGCATCCTGCTTGCGCGCCGCCGTTTCCGCCATGTCAGGCCAGCCCGTGCCGCTTGGCCCAGATCGCCGCACGGCCATCGACCGTCTTCTGGTAGACCTCCGGCCAGGTAGCCAGCGCCTTGTCCGCCGCCGCGCGATCGATCGCCTGATTGGGCGCGAAGCTGTCGAAGCCGCAGCGGCGCATGTGCGAAAGCTGGTCCAGCAGGACGTCGCCCACCGCACGCAGTTCGCCGTCATAGCCGTGTTCGCGCAGGATGCGCGCCGCCGAATAGCCGCGCCCGTCGGTGTAGGCGGGGAAATTCACCTCGACGAGGCTCAACCGGCCAAGATGCGGCAGCAGGATGCGCGCATCGTCGCCCGGTTCGATCCGCACGGCCGAGGCGTTGGTCTGTTCGGCGAAGGCGTCCACGGTCACGGCCGGATCGGCCACAGGTTCGTCATCGCGATAACGCAGCGCGTTCTCAACCATAGATCGCCTCCTTGAACGGGGCCATGCCGATGCGGCGGTAGGTATCGAGGAAGCGCTCCCCGTCGGTGCGCTGGGCCAGATAGACGTCGGTAGCCTTCTCCACCGCATCGACGATGCCGTCCTCGTTGAAGCCGGGGCCGGTGATCGTGCCGAGCGAGGTGTCCGCGCCTTCCGATCCGCCGAGCAGGAGCTGGTAGTTCTCCACGCCCTTGCGGTCCACGCCCAGAATGCCGATGTGGCCGGCGTGGTGGTGCCCGCAGGCGTTGATGCAGCCCGAAATCTTCAGCTTCAGCTCGCCCAGTTCACGCTGGCGGCCCAGATCGGCGAAGCGTTCGCTGATCTTCTGCGCCACCGGAATCGAGCGGGCGTTGGCGAGGCTGCAATAATCGAGGCCGGGGCAGGCGATGATGTCGCTGATCAGGTCCAAGTTGGCGCTGGCGAGGCCCGCCGCGTCCAGCTTCTGCCACAGCGCGTAGAGATCGGCCTTCTTCACATGGGGCAGCACGATATTCTGCGCGTGGGTCACGCGCAGTTCGTCGAACGAATGCGCCTTGGCGAGATCGGCCATCAGGCGGATCTGGTCGGCGCTGGCATCGCCCGGAATGCCGCCGGTGGGCTTCAGGCTGATGGTGACGATGGCATAGCCCGGCTGCTTGTGCGCATGGACGTTCTGGTCCAGCCACAGCGCGAAATCGGGATCGCTGCGGTCGATGTCCCCGGACAGGCCGGTCTCGAAGCCCGGATCGGCGAAATAGCCCTTGATCCGCTCCAGCTCGGCCGGCGGCGGTTCCAGCCCCAGCGTCAGGATATGGGCGAATTCCTCTTCCACCTGGCGGCGGTATTCGTCCGCGCCGATCTCGTGGACCAGGATCTTAATCCGCGCCTTGTACTTGTTGTCGCGCCGGCCATAGCGGTTGTACACGCGCAGGCACGCTTCCAGGTAGCTGATCATCTGCAGCGGCGGCACGAAATCGCCGATAACCGGGGCGATCATCGGCGTGCGGCCCATGCCCCCGCCGACGTAGAACCGGCAGCCGATCTCGCCCGCCGCGTTCTTCACGATCTGGATGCCGATGTCGTGCAGCTTCATCGCCGCGCGATCGGTGTCGGACCCGATGATGGCGACCTTGAACTTGCGCGGCAAGTAATCGAATTCCGGATGGAACGTGGACCACTGGCGCAGCAGTTCGGCATAGGGGCGCGGGTCTTCCAGTTCGTCGGCGGCGGCGCCGGCGAACTGGTCGGCGGTGGTGTTGCGGATGCAGTTGCCGCTGGTCTGGATCGCGTGCATTTCCACGCTGGCAAGGTCAGCCAGGATATCGCCCGCGTCTTCCAGCTTGATCCAGTTGTACTGGATGTTCTGGCGCGTGGTGAAGTGGCCATAGCCGCGGTCGTACTTGTCGGCGATATCGCCCAGCATCCGCATCTGCGCGGAATTGAGCGTGCCATAGGGTATCGCCACGCGCAGCATGTAGGCGTGCAGCTGGAGGTAAAGGCCGTTCTTCAGGCGCAGCGGCTTGAACTGGTCCTCGGTCATTTCCCCGGCCAGGCGGCGGTTCACCTGATCGCGGAACTCCGCGACGCGGGCATCGACCATGGCCTGGTCGTACTGGTCATACTGGTACATGTCAGATCACCCAGTTGCCGGCGGCGGGGTCGGCGGGCTTGAGGGAAAGGTCGAGCCGGACGGTGGGGCCAAGCGCGCGGATGCGTTCCTTGATATGCGCGGGGCGCACGCCTTCGCCGGTCACCGATGCGTCGATGGCGTAGGAGCCGACCACGCGCTGCGCGGCTTCCTCGCGCGCGAGGATCGCTTCGGGGTGTTCGCCCGCGTCCACCGCATCGTTGACGTGGCGCGACCAGCCTTCGCCGGTCCACCAGATCACGTCCCCGGTCTTGAGATCGTTGCCGGTCAGGACTTTCACAGCACCGTCTCCCCGGCCGCCCGGGCCATCTTCGCAAGTTCCATCGTTTCTCCCCGCGCCGCGACCTCACCGATGATGATGAGCGCCGGGCTCTTGACCTTTTCGCGCGCGACCAGATCGCCCAGGCCGGCGAGCGGCCCGCGCAGCACGCGCATGTCTGGCCGCGCCGCGTTCTCGACCACGGCCAGCGGCATGGTGGGCGCAAGCCCGTCCGCGATCAGCTTCTCCGCGATCGCCTCGCTGGTGGCGACGCCCATGTAGATCACCAGCGTGCGGCCCACGCCGGCAAGGCCCGCCCAGTTCTGGTCGGATAACCCTTTGCACTGGCCCGCCACGAAGCTGACGATGCTGGCGTTCTCGCGGTGGGTCAGCGGGATGCGCGCCGCCGCCGCCGCGCCCAGCGCCGCGCTGACGCCGGGGACCACTTCCACCGGCACGCCGGCGGCCTCGCAGGCTTCCATTTCCTCGCCGCCGCGCCCGAACACGAACGGATCGCCGCCTTTCAGCCGCACCACGTCGTGCCCTTGCCGCGCCTCGCGCACCAGCAGGGCGTTGATGTCGCTCTGCTTCATCGTGTGGCGGGAGCGCTGCTTGGCCACCGAGACGAACCGCGCGCCGCGCGGCGCCATGGCCAGCACGGCAGGATCGACCAGCCCGTCATGCACCACCACTTTGGCGCGCATCAGCAACCGCGCGGCGCGCAGAGTCAGCAGGTCGGGATCGCCGGGGCCGGCACCGACCAGATAGACCGTTCCGGGAGTGGGGGCGGGATTCTTCATGAGGGCCAGATGGGCGCCCCCGCCCTTTCGCACCAGCGAGAATGGTTTGGGGGCGGCCTAGGCGAACTTTAGGGGCGAACTTTAGGGGCGAACTATCCCGCCCTGCCGGTTCACTGCGCGGGGCCGGTTTCGGGCGGATCGCGCGACTCATGCCGCGCCGCCAGCGCATCGGCCAGCCGGCGTAGCCCTTCCGAATCCTTGAGCGAGACGTCCTGCTGGGGATAGGGGATCTCGATGCCGTTCTCGCGGAACAGGTGCCACACCCGCTTGAGCACTTCGGAGCGGACGTTGCCCACGCCCTCTTCCGGATCACCGATCCAGCACACGATGACCATGTCGATCGAATTGGGACCGAAGGCGCTGAGCAGTACGCCGGGCGGTCGGTCGGCCAGCACCCGGTTCGCCCCGCGCGCGGCTTCCAGCATCAGCCGTTCGGCCAGGTCGATGTCGCTGCCATAGGCGATGCCCACCGGGATCTGGATCGAGACCTCGCGCGAGGAATAGGACCAGTTCTCGACCTGGCTGGTCATCAGGTTTTCGTTCGGAATCAGGTATTCGCGGTTGTCGCGCGTGGCGACGGAGACCGCGCGGATGCCGATCTTGCGGACCTGCCCGAAGCTGCTGCCCTTGCCGTCGTTCACCGCGATCACGTCACCCGGCTTGATCGAGCGGTCCATCAGCAGGATGATCCCGGCGATCAGGTTGCCGAAGGTCTTCTGCAGGCCGAAGCCGATGGCAAGGCCGAACGCGCCGGAAAAGACCGTCAGCGCGGTCAGGCTGATGCCCAGCAGGTCGATGCCGAGCAGGAAGGCGAAGACCCACACCGCCAGCGAAACCAGCTTTTCGCCCAGCACCTGCTGCGCGCTGTCGAGGCTGGTCATGCGCGAGAACAGATGCCGCGCGATCCGGCTGCCCAGCCGCGCGATCATGAACATCGCCACGACCACCAGCACCATCTTCGCGGCGTTGAACACCGAGATGTGATAGTGCCCGATGTCGAAGCCGTAATCGTCGAGCACGTCCATGAACGCGCGCGCATCGCGGCGGAACTTGGCCCAGCCGTGCACGACCTGCCCGTGGACGGCGGAATCGGACATGACCGCGGCGAGCATGGCGGAATTGAGCATCACAGCGCCGCCGCCCAGGCCGCCAGCCCGGCTTCCAGGTCGGCGATAAGGTCGCCGGCGTCTTCCAGCCCGATCGACAGGCGCACGCCGAAGCGGTCGGCGGCGTCCATGCCCGGCAGCGGCCAGGCGGAGGCGGTGCGGATGCTGGCGGGATCGACCGGCGTTGCCAGGCTTTCGAAGCCACCCCAGCTATAGCCGATGCCGAACAGCGCCAGCGCATCGATCAGCGCGTCGCGCGCCGCGCTGGTGCCGCCTTTCAGCACGAAGCTGAACAGGCCGCAGCCCCCGGTGAAATCGCGCGTCCACAGATCATGCCCCGGCGATCCCGGCAGCATCGGGCACAGCACCCGCGCCACTTCGGGCCGCGTTTCCAGCCATTGCGCGATGGCCAGCGCGCTTGCGGTCTCCCGGTCGAGCCGCACGTTCATGCTGCGCAGGCCACGCAGCACCAGCGCCGCGTCATCGGGCGAGACGACCTGCCCCAGCCCCTGCGCGCGCAGCCGCAGCTTGCGGTACCACTCCGCCCCGGCCGCAGCGCTGCCCATCATCACGTCGGAATGGCCGCCGACATGCTTGGTCAGCGACATCACGGTGATGTCCACGCCTCGTTCCAGCGCCGGAAAACCAAGCGGCCCGGCCCAGGTGTTGTCGAACACGGTGACGATCCCGCGCGCACGGGCGATCGCTGCCATGGCGGGCACGTCCTGCACGTCCATGGTCAGGCTGCCGGGCGATTCGAGCAGCACGGCGCGCGTCCGTTCGCAGATCGCCGCCTCGAACGCGACGGTGTCGCACGGATCGAACCAGCGCGTTTCCACGCCGAAATCGCGCAGCAGTCCGCGCGCCATCGCGCGGCTGGGCTCATAGGCGTTGTCGGTCAGCATCAGCACGTCGCTGGGGCGCAGCACCGTCAGCAGCGCGCCGGCAATGGCGGCCACGCCCGAGGGATAGAGCACCGTGCCGGCCGCGCCCGGCTCCAGTTCGGTCAGCGCCTCGCACAGCGCCCATTGCGTCGGCGCGCCGCGGCGTCCGTAATAGAACCGCCCGTCGTCGTTGCGCGCGCCGCCCTGCCGCAGCGCGGCCATGTCGGGGTAGAGATGGGTGCTGGCGCGCCATACCGCCGGGCTGACCACCGCGCCCGGCTGGTCGGCGGTGCCGGTCCATTCGGGCCGCCGGCCGGCGGCGGCGAGGCGGGTGGCGGGCTTCAGGGGGCGATCGTCGCGCGTGCTGCTCATCGCTGGCCCCTAGCAAACCTTGCGCGGGCTTTCGAGGCGCCAGTTCAGGCGGCCAAGATCAGGAAGGCAGGTTCAGGCCGGCTGCACGGCGGGCTGCGGCCCGGTTTCCTTCGGCGTCGCCGGATCGGCGCCCCATTCGGACCAGCTGCCGTCGTAGAGCGAGACGTCGTCCTTGCCGATCAGGTGCAGCGCGAAGATCAGCACGTTGGCGGTCATGCCCGATCCGCACGAGCTGATCAGCGGGCGCGACAGGTCCACTCCGGCCGCGTCGAACAGCGCGCGGATCTCGTCGGCGCTTTTCCAGGTTCCGTCCGGCCGGAACAGGCTGGCATAGGGCACGTTGCGCGAGGCGGGGATGTGCCCACTGGCCAAGGCCGGGTTGGTTTCCTTCTGTTCGCCGGTGAAGCGCCCGGCGCCGCGCGCGTCGATCACCTGTTCGCGCCGGTCCTTCAGGTTGCGCAGCACGTCGGCCTTGGAGCGGACGTGGCTTTCGTCGCTCCACACCGTGAAGTGGCGGTGCCGCAGCGTTTCGCGCCCTTGCGCGCAGGGGCGGCCCTCGGCCTTCCACTTGGCGATGCCGCCATCGAGCAGCGCGACGTTCTGCGCGCCGAACATGGTCAGCATGAACCAGGCGCGCGTGGCGCTCTTCACCGGGCTGTCGTCGTAGAGCACGATGCGGCTGCCGTCGCCCAGGCCCAGGCTCTGCATCCGGCTGGCGAACTTTTCGGCCGATGGCAGGGTGTTCGGCACCGGCGCGGTGGTGTCGACCAGATTGGCGAGGTCCATGAAGACCGCGCCGGGAATATGGCAGGCTTCGTATTCCAGCGCGGGATTGCGTTTCTGCTCGGGAAGAAACGCGCTCGCGTCGACGATGCGCAAATCGCTCGCGCCAATTTCGTCCGCGAGCCACTGGGTCGAGACCAAGGGATCCATCGTGGTTGTTCCTGCCTGCATGGGTGATCCGTCTATCGCGGATTCCCCTTATACTTAGGCAGGCGGCCAAGACGCGTCGAGACTGAAAAACGAACGATTCAGAGCGTTTCGGGTATTTCGAGCGCGCGCTGCCCGATCGCGTCCCACACGCGCGGACCAAGGTCGAGCCGGAACGGCTGGAGACGGTCGGATGCCGTAGCGTTATCCTGCCCGACCAGGAACGCGGCCCGGGCCGACACGGCGCGGTGCGCGCTGTCGCTGGCCCAGGCATCGAACCGCGCCACCGGCACGAAAAGCTGCGCCTGGCCATGGCGAATCGGCGTGACCGCGGCCAGCGGCAGGCGGAATTCGCCTTCCAGAACGGCGCTTTCGCCCGGCCCCAGCCGTTCGATGCGGCCGATCGGCGGCAGTTCCGGCCCGGCGATGCCGAGTTGTTCTTCCATCGAGCGCGAGGCGTGCGCCGCGATCATGTCGCCGCTGATTGCGATGTCGCTCAGCGCGTCCGGCCCGGCGTTGGTCGCGGTCAGGCGATAGGCAAGCGTGGTGTTGACCAGCGTCGCGCCCAGCCGCACCGCTTCGAGTGTCAGCACGAGGCCACGAGCGGCTGCGGGCGCCACGGGGGAAGGTGCGGGCGCAGGCGGCGGCGGAAGGGGCGTTGGCGCGGGGTGGGGGACCGGCATCGCTGCAACCGAAGGCGCTCTCTCCGCCTCTGCCTCCTGCACTTCCGCCGGCTCGTCCGGAGCGGCTGGCCGCCGCCGTCGCGCCCGGGCAGCCAGCGCCAGCACCGCGAGCGCCAGCGCGCCGCCGCCGACCCACCGCAGCCATCCGCTGGTATCCGGCGTGCTGGCGACAGGCGCCCCTGAAGGCGCGGTTTCGGGTTCGGGCACGGCGGAGGCCGCAGCTTCGGGCAGCGGCTCCGGTGTTGCCGAAGCGGCCGGGGAGGGCGTGAGGGAGGGGGTGGGAGAAGGCGTTGCCGATCGCGGTTCCGGCGCGCGCGCCTCGGGTGGGGCGCGCCGGTCTGCTGCGGGGGATGGGGATGCGGCAGGCCTGGGCGTAGCGCGCGGTGTCGGCAGCACGATGACGGGTGGCGTCCCGGTTGGCGAGGCGACCGGCGTGGGCGGCGGCGCGCCTTCCGCCACCGGACCGGCGGCGCGCGGTGGCGGTGTGGGGGTCGGCGTGGCGCTGGGCAACTGGTAGTCCTGCTGCGCCCGCGCGGCCGGGCCGTGCGCCAGCAGCGCCGCCACGATCGCCGGCGCCATCGCCGCCCCGGCCACCGCGCGTTTCCACCGTCTACCGCCCTTGAACCCTGCCGTCATTCGTCCCGTCCGTATGGTCTTGCCGTGTGTCCGCCGCTTCGCGCGCCAGCGGAACGCAAGCGCGCCTGAATAGCGCCTTGCCCGCGCGAGGCAATCCGCCGGCTTGCCCTTGTTCGACGGCGGGTGCATGGGCTGCGGCCATAGACCTAGTTCCCAAGGAAGGCCCCATGGCTGCAAACGGACCCCTCCACCTCGGCCAGACGAGCACGCTGCCAGCCTCGCCCGAACAGGCGGTGCTGGACTATGTGCCCAACCCGCGCCCCGGCGCGCTCTATCTCGTGCGCTTCGCGGCGCCCGAATTCACCTCGCTCTGCCCGGTCACCGGCCAGCCCGATTTCGCGCATCTGGTGATCGACTACGCCCCCGGCGAAACCATCGTGGAATCGAAGGCGCTCAAGCTGTTCCTCGGCTCGTTCCGCAACCACAACGGCTTCCACGAGGATGTCACCGTCGGCATCGGCCAGCGCCTGTTCGACGAGATGCGCCCCCGCTGGCTGCGCATCGGCGGCTACTGGTATCCGCGCGGCGGCATTCCGATCGACGTGTTCTGGCAGTCCGGCGCGTCGCCGGAAGGGTTGTGGCTGCCCGACCAGGGCGTGCCCGCCTATCGCGGCCGGTAATGGGGATAGGGTCAGGACCCATTACTGGCGCGATCGAGGTTTGAAACAAAATGGCCTGTTGCAAGGAGAGAGGGCGCAGGAATATGTCAATATTTCAAGCCCTCTCGACGCCGCAGCGGGCCATTTTGATCAAATCCCTGCGGGACGTCCAAATGGCTTCCATCTCGAACCGAAAGGCGCTTGCAAAGGCAACCAGCCTTCGCGGCGCGCATTTCGGCCCGATATGTTCGCCATTTGGACGCCTCGACCGCGCCAGTAATGGGTCCTGACCCTAACCACCGCTCGCCTGCGCCAGCATGTCCATGAAATCGCGGGCGATGTCCTGATCCGCCGGGTCCTTGAACGCCACGTCGAGATCGGGCGCGTTGCCCAGGATGTGCATCAGAGCCCACATCGCGAAGCGCCGGCCCCGGTCGCGCTCCAGCCCGAACTCGACCGCCAGCCGCTCCTTCCCGCTCTCCAGCGCCGCCGGGGTCAGCGTTTCCAGCTCGGTCGTGCCGAAATAGCGGCGCATCTGGTCGTCGAAATCCATAGGTCACCTGCGAGATCGGGCGGTATCGTCATTGCTAGGGGCGAAGCCCCGTGGCAATCCAGAGCCGCACGCGGCACTCTGGATTGCTTCACGTGCGTTCGCAATGACGAACGGATGTCATGCCCTAAAGCTCGCGCAAAGCCTGCGCGGGGCGCGTGCGGAGCAGGCTCAGCGAACCGGCCAGCGCCAGCACCAGCACCAGCGCGACCCCGGCCCCCAGCACGGCCAGGATGCGCGTCCAGCCGGGCATCCACGCGAAGTCGAACAGGCGCACGATCACCAGCCAGCCGGCGCCGCAGCCCAGCGCCAGCGCGATCACGGCCAATACCGCGCAGAGCAGCGCGTATTCGGCGAGGATCAGCGTGAGCAATTGCCGCCGGCTGGCGCCCAGCACGCGCAAGATCACGTTGTCGTACTGTCGCCTCTCGCGCGCGGCGGCGATCGCGCCGGCCAGCACCGCCATGCCGGCCAGGATCGCGACGCTCGCGGCGGCGAGGATCGCCGTGCCCATCTGCGAGAGGATGTCGCGCGCCTGGTTCAGCACGGGGCCGATCTCCACCACCGAACTCGATGGCAGCGCGCGGACGAGGCCCGACAGGATCGCGCGGCGCACGCCCGGCGATTTCGCCGCGTGGGGCAGCTCGATCGTGGCGGCCAGGTTGTGCGGGGCATCGGCAATGGCGTTGGGGCTGAACACCAGCACGTAGTTGAAGCCCATGTTTTCCCAGTCGATTTGCCGGAACGAGGCGATCGTGGCGGTGCGCTCCACGCCCAGCAGGCCCACCGTGATCCGGTCGCCCAGCTTCAGGTTCAGCGCCTTGCCGAGGTCCGCGTCGACCGAGACCAGCGGTTCGCCGGCATAGTCCTTCGGCCACCACTGCCCGGCGGTGAGAGTGTTCCCCTCCGGCACCGTCTCGGCATAAGTCAGGCCCCGGTCGCCGCGCAGCGCCCAGGCGTTCTCGGGCAGTTCCTTGAGATCGGCCACGCGCACCATCCGGTCTTGCGGGCCATAGGCGACGATCGTACCGCGCAGCGCGGGGACGGTGCGGATCGTCGCACCGGGTGCGGCGTGGCGCACCACCGTTTCGAAACGGGCAAGGCCATCGCGCGGCACGTCGAGCACGAAGTAATCTGGCGCGCGATCGGGCACGCGCCGCGCGATATTGGCATCGAGGCTCGTCTCCACCGCCGCCAGCAGCACGAAGGCGGACAGGCCGAAGCCCAGCGCCACCACCAGCGCGCCGGTCTGCGCGCCGGGGCGGTGCAGGTTGGCCAGCGCCATGCGCGCGATGGCCCCGCGCGGACGCGGCAGGCGCGCGGCGAGCCGGGCGAGGCCCAGTCCGAGGGCCGCCAGCAGCACGAACAGCGCCGCCGATCCGCCGAGAAAGCCCGCCGCCAGTTCCTTCTGCGGCGCGGTTGCGATCGCCAGCGCGGCGATGCCGGCAAGCCCCGCCCCGACCGGCAAGCCCATGGACCGTACCGCCGCGCGCCACCGCGTGCGCAGTGGGCTGACGCGGGCACGCATCAGCGCCATCGCCGGAAACTCGCGCGCGCGGATCAGCGGCGGCGCGGCGAAGGTCAGCGCGATCAGCGCGCCATAGGCGGCGGCGAGCAGCAGGGCTTTCGCGTCGATCACCACGCCCGTTTCCACCGGCAGCAGGCCGGAAAGCGCGCGGCCCAGCAGCGGCGTGGTGGCCACGCCGATCAGCAGCCCGGCGGCGATCGCGATGGCCGAGGCGACGGCCATCTGCAGCAGGTAAATCCTTGCAATATCGCCGCTTTCTGCGCCGAGGATCTTGAGCGTGGCGATGCTGCCGCGTCGCGCTTCGAGATAGGAGGACACGCCGTTGCCGATGCCGATCCCGGCGATCGACAGCGCCGCCAGCGCCACCAGCACCAGGAACTGCCCCATGCGCCCGACGAAGCGGTCCAGCCCCGGCGATGCCTTGTCGCGCGTGCGCGCCTCGAACCCGGCCACGGGGAAGCGCGCGGTGAAGGCATCGGCCAGCGCTTGCGGATCGGCGGCCGCGCCACCGGCGGGCAGGCGGACGCGGTATTTCGCGCGGATCATCGATCCGGGCTGGACCAGCCCCGAAGCGACCAGCGCCTCCGGGCTGACGATCACGGTGGGGCCAAGCGAGAACCCTTCGGACAGCCGGTCCGGCTCGTCCGCGATCACCCCCCCGATGGTCAGCAGGGCATCGCCGATCCGCAGTTTTCCGCCGGTCGTCACGCCCAGCCGGTCGGCCACGCCAGCGGCGATCCACGCGGTCATGCCGGTGGGGGCGCCGGCCCGGCGGCCGCCTTCCAGCGTGAGCGCGCCATAGAGCGGCCAGCGCGCGTCCACCGCTTTCAGTTCCACCGGAACGGCCACGTCGTCGCCCTGCGGCAGCCGGGCCATCGCCTGCAGCCGCGTGCCGGCCGAAACCGTGCCCAGCGCGCGCATCGCCGCCATTTCGGCGTCCGACGCGGCGCGTTGCGCCAGCGTGAATTGCAGGTCGCCACCCAGCAGCACGCGGCCCCGGCTGGTCAATTCGCGCTCGATCGCGCCGGTCAGCGTGCCGATCGCGGCCAGCGCGGCGGTGCCCAGCACCAGGCAGACGAGGAGCAGCCGCAGGCCGCGAAAGCGCCAGTCGAGCCCGCGCCGGGCCAGCCGCCAGGCGGTGCCCCAGCCCATCCGGCTTGCCGTCATCGTGTTGAATCCGAAACGATTTCGCCATCGGCGAGCCGCACCACGCGGCCGCAGCGGGCGGCCAGCGCCTCGTCGTGCGTGACCATGATCAGCGTCGCCCCGGCTTCCCGCGCGCGCTGGAACAGCAGGTCCGCCACCGCCGCGCCGGTCGCCGCGTCAAGATTGCCGGTCGGCTCGTCCGCGAACAGGATCGCCGGGCGCGGCGCCAGCGCGCGGGCGATGGCCACGCGCTGCTGTTCCCCGCCGGAAAGCTGCGCGGGATAATGATTCAGGCGGTGGCCCAGCCCCACGGCACCGAGTTCGGCCTCCGCCCGCGCTGCGGCCCCGGCCATTCCCGCGAGTTCCATCGGCGTTTCGACGTTTTCGCGCGCGGTCATCGTCGGCAGGAGGTGAAACGCCTGCAGGACGATGCCGATTCGCCCGCGCCGCGCGGCAGCAAGGCCGTCCTCGTCGAGCGCGGTGAAATCGGCGCCCGCCACCTCCAGCGCGCCGCCGCTGGCGCGTTCCAGCCCCGCGAGCACGGCCAGAAGCGAGCTTTTGCCCGATCCGGAGGGGCCGAGCAGCGCCAGCATCTCGCCCGCACCGACGGTGAGGTCGATGCCGCGCAGGATGTCGACGCGGCCCTCGCCGGAGCCGAGATGGAGGGTCAGGTTGCGGGCGGAGATGATCGGAGAGGTGCTTGTCACCGCGCAGGAGTGGCATAGATTGGTTGCGCTTCGCAACCTGTGCCGTCCGATCCAGAAAGCCCCCATGCGCCGTTTCCCGCTCGTTATCGCCCTTGTCCTGTCGCTGGCCGCCTGTTCGGGCGAAAAGACTGCGGATTCAGAGCCTTCCGCGTCCCCAACGACGGCGGTTTCGGCCGCGCCCGTTCCCGCCAACGCGCCGGTGATCCTGGCGTTCGGCGACAGCCTCTACGCCGGATACCAGCTCCGGCAGGACGAGAGCTATCCGGCGAAGCTGCAGGTGGCGCTCAACGCGGCGGGAACGCCGGTGAAAGTGGTGGGCGCGGGCGTCTCCGGCGATACCACGGCGGCCGGCTTGCAACGGCTGGCGTTCACGCTCGACAACCAGCCCGTAAAGCCCGCGCTGGTGCTGGTGGGGCTGGGCGGCAACGACATGCTGCGCGGGCTGCCACCGGCCGAAACCCGCGCCAATCTCGATGCGATCCTGGCCGAATTGAAGAAGCGCGGGTTGCCCGCGATGCTCACCGGAATGCTCGCCGCGCCCAACATGGGGGCGGACTACACACGGGCGTTCAACCCGATCTGGCCGGCGCTGGCGAAGAAGTACGACGTGCCGCTGGTGCCGTTCTTCCTGCAACCCGTGATCGGCAACAAAGCGTTGTTATTGGGCGATAATATCCACCCAAACGCGCAAGGAATCGATCGCATCGTGGTGGCCACGCAGGGCGATGTGGCGAAGGCGCTGAAGGCGGCGGAGGACAGGCACGGGGCCTGATCAGGCCCGCGTGGCCACGCCGTCCGCCACGCGCCACACCGCGCTGCCGCCTGCGATTTCCTCGAACGGGGCGAGTTCGGTGCCGGTCATCCACACTTGCGCGCCCGATGCCGCCAACCGCTCGAACAGTGCCGCGCGGCGCAGCGGATCGAGATGCGCGGCGATTTCGTCCAGCAGCAGCAGGCGGGGCCGCTCGCCGGCGGTGAGCTGTGCGTGGGCCAGCACAATCGCGATGAGCATGGCCTTTTGCTCGCCCGTGGAGCAGTCCGCGGCGGGCGATTGCTTGGCGGCGAGGGTCACGGCCAGGTCATCGCGGTGCGGACCGGTCAAACTGCGCCCCGCCGCACGGTCTCGGCGGCGGTTGTTACGTAACAAAATGCGCAATTCTTCGCCGTCCGAAGGCGTTTCGGAGGCATATTCGAGCGCCGGACGGGCGAAAGGCCGCTCCGGCAGCACCGCGATGGCGCGCGTCAGGTCGGCCACCAGATCGCGCCGGGCCGCAGCAACTAATGCTCCGTTTTCAGCCATTTGGCTTTCGAGCGCGTCCAGCCACAGCGGATCGGGATCGTCCGGATCGGCCAGCAGGCGGTTGCGTTCGCGCAACGCCGTCTCGTAACGGCCGGCATTTCGGGCGTGTCCGGGCAGGCGCGCCAGCACCAGCCGATCGAGGAAGCGGCGCCGTCCGCCCGCGCTTTCGGCGAAGAGGCGGTCCATGGCCGGGGTCAGCCAGGTGATGGAGAGCCACTCGGCCAACCGTGCTGCCGGCCCTTCCGCACCATTTATCCTTACATTCCGGCGGTTTGGAGCGTCTTCCGTGCTGGCCGTGCCGAGCGTGACCGCGCCATCTTCCAGTTCCGCCGCCACGGCGAAGCCTCCATCGCCGCTGCGCCCGGCCATTTCGGCGGGCTGCGCCCGGCGCAAACCGCGTCCGGGCGCCAGCAGCGAGACCGCTTCGAGCACGTTGGTCTTGCCGGCGCCATTCTCGCCGACCAAGATATTGAAATCGCGCGTTTCTTCCAGGCGCGTCGCCACGTGGTTGCGAAAATGACGCAAGGTGAGGCGGGTGAGCGACATGGCGGCGGCTTAGAACATCGTACAGGCAGGGGGGAACCGATTTCGGCGCTGGCGGGTCTGGCAGCGCGCGTTACGTGATGAAATGGCCTATTGTTACGTAACAAAATCCGTTTCGTTACGTAACTAATCGCCCTTTTCGAGCAGACCGTGCTTCTTCAGGCAGTGCCGGAGCTGATCGTAGCTCAGGCCCAGCGCTTTTGCGGTCTGGCGCTGGTTGTAGCGGTGCCGTCCGAGCGCGTGTTCCAGGATCGCGCGCTCATGCGCGTCCACAGCGCCGCGAAGATCGTCAATAAAATCAAAATCTTGTGCCATTCTTGGCGAGGCTGCCGGCGCGGGCGACGGGGCCTCCGCGATGCGCGGCAGAGACGCCGGCTTCCATGGACTTTCGAACGGATCGAACTGAATATGCGCGATCGGGGCACCAGAATCGTCCCAGCGATAGACCGCGCGCTCGATTACGTTACGTAACTCGCGGACGTTTCCGGGCCACGCATAGTCTTCCAGCTGCCGCGCCGCGTGGGGGGCAAAGCCGGGCCAGGAATCCCAGTGCAGCTCGGCGGCCATGCGCCGTCCGAAGTAATCGGCCAGAACCGCGATATCGCCCTCGCGCACGCGCAGCGGGGGCAGGGTAATGACCTCGAAACTGAGCCGATCGAGCAAATCGGCGCGAAAACGGCCTTCTTCCGCGGCTTTTGGGAGGTCTTCGTTGGTCGCGGCGACGATTCTGACGTCCACGCGCACCGGACGCGAGGCGCCGATCCGCGTGATTTCGCCATATTCGACCGCGCGCAGCAGCCTTTCCTGCGCGCTCATCGACAAGGTCGCCAGTTCGTCGAGAAAAAGCGTGCCTTTGTCCGCTTCCTCGAAACGGCCGGCGCGGGCGCGCGTCGCGCCGGTGAAAGCACCGGCTTCGTGGCCAAAAAGTTCAGCTTCTATAAGGGTTTCTGGCAGTGCAGCACAGTTCAGGGTGATCAGCGGCTCCTGCCAGCGGGTCGACAGGCGGTGCAATCTTTCGGCGATCAGTTCCTTGCCGGTGCCGCGCTCGCCGATCACCAGCACGGGACGGCGCATGGGCGCGGCGCGGCTGGCGCGTTCGACGGCGTCAAGAAACGCGCCGGACTGGCCGATGAACTGAACTTCCCGATCCATGGCCAAGTTTTAGCATATTTCACCAAATCAAGGCAACGGATGCCATGTCATAGGTGCGGCACGGGTGTAAAAATGGCGGATTTACGCGCTTTTTGCGGTTTGGCACGCGGCTTGCTGAAGGGTGAACAAACGCACTGGCCCGGTATCTTCGGCCACGCTTTTACGGAGAATGCAGATGTACACCGCCCGCTTCTTTTCGACCAAGCTCGGCCGCGCAGCGCTCGCCAGCATTGGCGCGATGCTGGCTCTCAACTGCTTCGCACTGACCCAGCAGATTCAGGCCGCGCCGCAGGTGCTGGCCTCCAGCGCCGCGATTACCGGCGAACTGGCGTGACCGAAGACCTGACCCCGGTACGACCGGAAGGGTCGCGCGCGTCCCGCTTCGATGCGGAGCTGGATGCGCTGCGCGCCAACACCCGTTTCCAGGACGCGAATGGCCAATCGCGTCCCATCTTCACCAACGGAGTCAACCTGATGGGCATTTTTTCGCGGACGCGCGATATTATTGCTGCCAATTTCAACGACTTGCTGGACAAGGCGGACGATCCTGCCAAGATGATCCGGATGATCATCATGGAGATGGAGGAGACGCTTGTCGAAGTGCGGGCTTCCGCCGCGCGCACCATCGCCGATCAGAAGGAGATGCAGCGGCACGTCGGGAAGCTGGAACGGCTCCAGGCCGACTGGTCGGAAAAGGCCCAGCTCGCGCTCAGCAAGGATCGCGAGGATCTGGCCCGCGCCGCCCTGGTCGAGAAGAACAAGGCGACCGACATGGCCGAACAGCTCAAGGCCGAGATCGGCGTCCTCGACGATGCGATGCGCGCCTACGAACAGGACATCGAGAAGCTCCAGACCCGTTTGCGTGAAGCGCGCAGCCGCCAGACGGCGATCGCCGCGCGGCTGGAAAGCGCCGAGAACCGCGTCCGCCTGCGCAGCCTGCTCACCAACGAGCGCGTCGATGAGGCGCTTGCCCGGTTCGACCAGCTCGAACGCCGCGTCGACTATGCCGAAGGCCGTGCCGATGCGCTGAACCTGGCCGATGGCAAGGCGCCGAGCCTTGCGGACGAGATCGCCGCGCTGGCCGGGCAGGACAAGGTGGATGAGGAACTCGAAGCGATGAAGCGCGCGTTGGCGAAAGGCAACTGATCCATGGAAGAGGTGCTCATCCCGCTCGTTGCGATCCTGGGAATCTTCGTCGGGTTACCCTGGATCATCCTTCACTACATAACCCGCTGGAAGACCGCCGCCACGCTGACCACGGGCGACGAGGCGCTGCTGGACGAACTGTACCAGCTGGCGCGCCGCCTGGACGAGCGGATGGATACGGTGGAGCGGCTGGTAGCGTCCGACAATCCGGAATTCCGCCCCGCGCGCATTCAGCACGATCGCGAAACAGACAACCAGCAGCTGCGAGAGCTTGATCGCATGCTCGCCGAAAAGAAGGGGATGTCGAAGTGAATAGTCCACGAACCCGCTTCTACCGGGATAAGGTTAACGGGAAGTTCATGGGTGTTTGCGCGGGCATCGCGGATTACACCGGCGTGGACGTGCTGTGGGTCCGGCTGGGCTTCGTGGTGCTGACGTTCTGCGGCCTCGGTTTCCTGCCCTTCGTGTACCTGGCGCTCGGCTTCCTGTCCGAAAAGAAGCCCGGCTACCTTTACGGCGACCGGCAGGAGCAGAAGTTCTGGCAGGGTGTCCGCCAGTCGCCGGCGCGCACCGCCCGCGAAGTCCGCGCCCAGTTCCGCGATATCGACCGCCGGCTGGCCGAAGTGGAAAGCTTCTATGTCAGCAGCAATCCGCGCCTTTCGGCCGAGATCGAGAAATTGCGCTGAAATCCGGTCATTCCGGGGCAGCGTTGAGGGGAAAATGACCGATGTTCGATCCGATTTCGATACCGATCGTGGCGCTTAGCATCCCGATCGTGGCCATCGTCACGCGCCACAAGCGCCGCATGGCCGAACTGCGCATCCGTGAAGTGGAAGCGGGTGCGGTGCAGGGCGACGGCGCCACCGCGGCGCAGGTCAAGGCGCTGGAGGAGCGGGTTCGCGTGCTGGAACGCATCGTGACCGACAAGAGCTATGACGTGGCCGCGCAGATCGAGGCGCTTCGTTCCGACGGCGCTGGCATCCTGGCCGCCGAAGCCCTGGCCCGGCCGGAGTTGCGGCCATGATGCCATCGGTCTTTCTCGCCGCGCTGGGCATCGTCATCGGCCTGCCCGTCACGCTCGGCATCGTCTCGGACCTCTACAAGCGCCGCCTGGCGTTCAAGGAACGGGAAATGGAACTGCTGTCGCGCCAGACGGCGGAAAAGACCGCGCAATACATCGCGCACAACGAGCGGCTGGAACAGCGCGTGCGCGTCCTGGAACGGCTCGTCACCGATTCCGGCACGGACCTCGCGCTGCGGATCGAGGCGCTGCGCGAAACCGAAGTCCACTGAGGTATTCAACCGCAGGTACAAGGAAATACGCCCGTGAGTTTCTGGAGCGCCATGGTCGCCATCGTCGCCATCCTCGCCTTTGCCCGGATGCGGATGCATCGCCGCTGGCATGAAAACGAAGGGTATCGCGCCGGCTCGCCCGCCGATGCCGCCTATACCGCCGAACTGGAGCGCGAGGTGGAAACCCTGCGCAAGCGGCTGGAAGTGCTGGAGCGGATCGTGACCGACGCCAGCACCAGCCAGGCGCACGATACGCGCCGTCTGGCCAGCGAGATCGAGGCGCTGCGCGACCGCTAAGGCGCCCGCCCTACCGGAGAACCAAGATGCCGGACACGACTCTGTTCACCGATCCCACCCTGATCGCAGCCGCCGCGCTGGTGGGCCTTGTCATTGTCGCCGCCGCGCTGCTGCGCGCCTGGAACGGCTGGCTGGCGTTCAAGCGGCTGGAGCTGCAGCACCGCCACGGCGAGATTCCGGCGGTCGGCCTGATCGAAGTGGCCGATCTCAAGGAGCGCATCCGCAAGCTGGAAGCCATCGCAAGCGGGGTGGACCTGTAACGGTCCTGCGCCTATCCCGGCGCGCAAGACGGACCGTGGACGGCAAGACAGTTGATGCGCAGCCTTGAAGACATTCTGGAAGAATACGAGTTTCTCGATGGCGACGAACGCTATCGCCTGCTGATCGAACTGGGGCGCGAACTGGAGCCGATGCCCGACGCGCTCAAGACCGACGCCACGCTGGTGCGCGGCTGTTCGGCCAGCGTCTGGGTCTATCCCATCGAGAATGAAGGGGCCGGAAAGCTGCATTTCCTGGCGGATAGCAACGCGGCGATCACCAAGGGCATCGTTGCGCTGGTGCTGGCCGCGGTGCAGGACCAGCCGGCGCAGGACGTCGCCGGGACCGACATCGCCGCCAGGCTGGCGCCATTCGACCTGAAGAACCAGCTTTCCTCCAACCGGACGCAGGGCGTGCCCAACATGATCGCGCTGGTGCGCGAACACGCCGCGCGGATCGCGGCCGGATAGCGCCGTGCTGAGCCGGCATCTCTGGACGGGGGCCGGCCTTGCCTTCGTCGCGATCGGGGCGGTGGGAGCGTTCCTGCCGCTGCTGCCGACCGTGCCGTTCCTGCTGCTGGCCGCGTTCTGCTTTGCCAAGGGCAATCCGGCGTGGGAACAGCGCCTGCTCGATCACCCGAAATACGGCCCCGCGCTGCGCCAGTGGCGTGAACGCCGCGCCATCTCGCGTCGGGCCAAGCAGGCGGCGCTGGTGGCCATGGCGATCAGCGTGGGCATCACAGCGTTGACCGCCGGCTGGCCCTGGGTGCTGATCCCGGCGGCAGTCATGGCGATTTCGGGCACCTGGATATGGACGCGCGCGGAATGAAAGTGGTTTCCCTGCATCGCTACCCGGTCAAGTCGATGGGCGGAGAGGCCATGACGCGGGCCATGGTCACGTCGCGCGGGCTGGAAGGCGACCGGCGCTGGATGATGGTGCGCGAGGACGGCCGCTTCCTTACCCGCCGCGAATTGCCGGCGATGGCGCTGGTTTCGGCACAGCCGACCGAGCACGGGCTGCGCCTGCGCCATCACGTGCCCGGCGTCGATGCCGCAAGCGAACTGGACGTGCCGGTGCCGCTGTCGGGCGCTCCCGAACGGCCGGTGCGCGTGTGGGGAGACGAGGTAATCGGCCACGATGCCGGCCCCGCTGCCGCCGCATGGCTTTCCGCGCTGTTCGGGCGCCCGGTGCGGCTGGTCCACATGGCCGAGCAAACGGTGCGCCCGGTCCACCCGGATTATGGCGCGGCGGGCGACCGGGTCAGCTTCGCCGATGGCTTTCCGCTGCTGGTCACCACGGTCGAATCGCTCGCGGCGCTCAACGCGCGGCTCGATGCGCCGCTGGACATGGGCCGCTTCCGGCCGAACATCGTGCTGGAAGGCGCGGGTGCGGCCTTTGCCGAGGACGGCTGGCAGCGCCTGCGCATCGGCGGCCTGACGCTGCGCGTGGTCAAGCCCTGCACGCGCTGCGTCATCACCACGCAGAACGTGGAGACCGGCGAAAGCACCGGCCCCGAACCGCTGCGCACGCTGAAGGCGATGGGCCGCGTCTGGCAGAAGATGCCGGTCTTCGGCCATAATGCCATTCCCGATGGCCCCGGCGCGATCGCGGTCGGGGACACGGTGGACGTGCTTTAGGCGAAGACGTCCGCCTGGTTGGGATTCTTGGGATCGGGGCCGAAGCGGTTGGGGCCGCGCGTGCCTTCGATGCACATGAAGACCAGCACGATCAAACCGCCGACGTAAGGCACGAAGGCCAGCAGCACGAACCAGCCGGACTTGTCCTGATCGTGAAAGCGACGGACCTGCACGGCTATCGATGGGATAAAGCTGCCGAGTACGAATAACCCCAGAAGCAGCGCGCCCAGCCAGAACAGTGGCCCGCGCGAGGGTGTTCCATCGGGCGAAAAGCTGAAGCCGCCAGCCATCATGAGTGAAAAAACGACTGCGTAGACGATGGCCGTGAACAGGATAAACATCCAGTATTCCTTGCGCCGCGAACGGCCGGAAAAATCGGCATAGCGCCGGTACGGCATCAACATCCATTCCATCGGACAATCCCCTGCTTCGGCCGCTCTGACAAGCTGGCGGCGTGTAATGCGGAGGAAGGCACGATTTTCTGCGGTCCGCAAGAAAAAGGGAGGCCGCAGCCTCCCTTTCCTCCTCCGCTTCGGCGCGATTGTGGAGCGGTCTTTCAGAACCGGTAGCGCACCGTGCCGCCCCAGGTGCGCGGCTGGTTGACGTAGCCCGAGATCGAGCCTGGCTGCGCCACCGAATCGAAGATGTTGAGCAGCCAGCGGTGGTTGAGGATGTTGCGGCCCCAGACCGAGAACTCGATGCCGTTGTGCATCGCCCAGGTGAGCGAGCCGTTGAGTTCGCTGACCTCGCGCGTGAACGGCTGCGCCGCCGCGATCGCCGCGTCGGTGCCCCCCGAAAGGAAGCCGGGCAGGCCTTCCTGGATCTGCACTTGCGCTTCGTAATGGAAATCGCCGCGCAGGATCAGGTGATCGTCGTTGGGGAAGGCGTGGTCGATCTGCGCGCCCCAGGTGGCCGAGATCGAGGGGATGCCCGCCGGCCGCGTGCCCGAAAGATCGCCCACCGCCGAAAGGCCGAAGCTGTCGTACTTGGGATCGAGGTAGGTCACCGCCATCGACAGCTGCACGCCCCGCGCCGGGCGCGCGGTGCCTTCGAACTCGAAGCCCTGCACCGTCTCCTTGCCGGCGTTCGACAGGTAGAAGCCGGTGCCGGTGAAGATGTTGGACTGGAAACCCTTGATCGACTGGCGGAAGGCGGCGACGTTCATCGTCACCAGCCCCCAGTTGGCCTTGAGCCCCAATTCCAGCACCGTCGAGCTTTCCGGCCCGGCGAAGCGGCTGCCGTAGGTCTGGTTGACCTGAGTCAGCCCGGCGGCGGCCAGCGCCACCGCGTCGGAGGCGGCGGGCCGGCTATCGCGCGAAAGGTTGATCGAACTGGCTTTGAAGCCGGTGGCGAAGCTGGCGTAGAAGTTGATCTGCCGCGTCAGATCGTAGGCGATCCGCGCGGTATAGGTGAACTTGCTGTCGCTGGTGCGGCCAGGCTCCACCCCGTTGGGCACGCCCAGGAACGGGGGCAGGAACTGAAGGCTCTTGAGCGCGAGCAGCGGGTTGCCGACCAGTCCGGGATTGCCGCTGGCCGCCGCCTGCGCGGGCGTGATGTTGGCATTGGCCGCGCCGAAGGCGGCCGCCTGCGTGCGCAGCGCGCCGAAAACGCCGGGCTGGGCCGTGGCGAAGCCCTGGATCTGGGCGGCATTGGCCGCCGCGCCAAGGCCCAGCGCGGTGCCCACCGCCGTGGCGAGGTACTGCTGTGTCAGCCCGGTCTGGCCGATGCCCGCCAGCGAAAGGCCCGAGAACACGTCGCTCGACGAAACCTGCGCGGAGAAATTCTTGGTATCGCGGGTGAAGTTGATGCCGCCGGTGATGGTCAGGCGATCGTGCACCTTGAAATCGGCCTGCGCGAAGATCGAGAACGCCTCGTTCTTCAGGCGATAGCGTTCGTCCAGCCCCTGCCCCGCGCCGAAGAAGCGGCCGGCGTAGTTCTGGCCGGTCAGCCCGCTGATCGTCGCTTCGAGCGACGATGCGTTGAGCGCGCCGCCGGTGCCCGAGCGGATCAGCAGATCGGCATAGGGGCGGTACTGCGAGCCATAGGCGACGCGGTTGGACTGGTCGATCTTCTCGTTGAAATAGAACCCGCCCAGCATGAAGTTCAGCGGACCTTCGATATTGGTCGCGATGCGGAATTCCTGGGTGAAGGTCTTGATCCGCAGGTCCTGCGAATTCTCGCCGAGGAGATCGGCGCTGGTGAAGTCCGAATCCTGGTTGGTCAGCGCGTCCGTGCGGCGATAGGCGGTGATCGAGGTGAAGGTCAGCGGGCCAAGGTCATAGTCGGCCTGCGCCGAAAGACCCCAGTTGCGGATGTCGTTGGACGAATCGAAATTGCTGTAGGTCACGTCGGCATAGCGGTCCGCCGCGTTGTTGACCTTGCCGCCCAGCGCGCGGATCGCCGTGGTGGCGGCCGAAGGCTGGAGATTGATCGCGGCGCAGCAGTTCTCGTTGATGCGGCTGTAATCGCCGATGATCCGCACGCGCAGGGCGGGGCTCGCTTCCCACAGCGTCTGCCCGCGCACGAACCAGCGGTTGCGGTCGTTCACGGTGTGTCCGGTGCCCAGATCGTGGATGTAGCCATCACGCTTGTTGTAGCCGCCGGCCAGGCTGACCGCGACGTTATCGGCCACCGGGCCGGTGACCACGCCCTTGAGCACCACGGCATCGTAATTGCCGTAGGTTGCCTCCAGATTGCCGCCGAACTTGAACTGCGGCGCCTGCGTGACCACCGAGACGACGCCCGCCGAAGCGTTTTTGCCGAAAAGCGTGGATTGCGGGCCGCGCAGCACCTCGATCCGCTGCACATCGGGAAAATCGCCGATCTGCGCGGCCGAGCGCGAGCGATAGACGCCATCGACGAAAACGCCGACCGACGGTTCGATCCCGGCGTTGTTGGCGCCGTTGCCGAAGCCGCGGATGATGAAGTTGGTATTGGCCGAGCTTTGCTGCTGGTTGACGCGCAGCGAGGGCACCACGCTGGCGAGATCCTTGAGATCGCGGATCTGCGCGCGCTCGAGCGTCTGCGCGCTGGTGACCGTGACGGCAACAGGCACGTCCTGCAGCGTCTGTTCGCGCTTGGTCGCGGTGACGACGATCTCGTTGCCCTGCGTGGTGTCTTCTCCACGGTCGGTGGCGGGCTTCGCCTCTTCCTCGGGCGCGGGCAGGGCTTCTTCCCCGTCGGCGGCGGGGGCGGCGGCCTGTTCCGGCATCGCCTGCGTTTGCGCGAAAGCGACGGCGGGCACCGTCACCGTGAAACCGCAGACCCCCACGAGCAGGCCCGCGCGGGCGAGTTCGGCAAATTTCATGTGGCAACCAATCCTGTAGCTGAGCTGGTAACGGGAGAAGGCGCGGTGGAGGCCCGTGGCCGAAGCCGGAACCGGATGGCGGTAAAAACGCCCCGGAACAAAGCCTTCCGTCCATTCCGACGGGAAATCGACACCCCTCATCCCTTCTGGGAAGGACCAATATGAGCCTGAACGGCGCGAGACAATCGGCATTTTGATGTTTTTCCCGCCCCGCTACGGCTCTTGCCGGGCCTGTGGCACACCGGTAACAACTGGGGTGACCGCGGGCGCGAAGCGGGGCTGCGGGCCAGCCCGATGCCAGACTGTCCTTGCCGCAACGCACAATTCCGGCTAAGCGCGCGCCCGAACCGGCCCGCGCCTTTGCGGCGCGCGGGTCCGAGCCCAGAACATCCGCCTTACCGAAAGCGCCATCATGTCCGCCCTGCGCAATATCGCGATCATCGCCCACGTCGACCACGGCAAGACCACTCTGGTCGACCAGCTTTTCCGCCAGTCCGGCACGTTCCGCGACAACCAGCGCGTGGAAGAGCGCGCGATGGATTCCAACGATCTCGAAAAGGAACGCGGGATCACCATTCTGGCCAAGTGCACCTCGGTCGAATGGACGTCGCCCCAGTCGGGCGAAACGATCCGCATCAACATCGTCGATACCCCCGGCCACGCCGACTTCGGCGGCGAGGTGGAACGCATCCTGTCGATGGTCGATGGCGTGATCCTGCTGGTCGACAGCTCGGAAGGCGCGATGCCGCAGACCAAGTTCGTCACCGGCAAGGCGCTGGCGCTCGGCCTCAAGCCGATCGTGGTGGTCAACAAGATCGACCGTCCCGACGGCCGCGCGCAGGAAGTGCTGGACGAGGTGTTCGACCTGTTCGTCAGCCTCGACGCCAACGACGAACAGCTCGAATTCCCGGTGCTTTACGCCTCGGGCCGCAACGGTTACGCCAGCGAGGACGAAGCCGCCCGCGAAGGCACGCTGGAGCCGCTGTTCGAAAAGATCGTGTCCCACGTGCCCGCGCCGACCCTGGACGTGGACGGCCCGTTCTCGTTCCTGGCGACGCTGCTCGATCGCGATAACTTCATGGGCCGCGTGCTGACCGGCCGCGTCCAGTCGGGCACGATCAAGGTCAACCAGCCGATCCACGCGCTGGATGCCGAAGGCAAGGTGATCGAAGTCGGCCGCGCCTCCAAGCTGCTGTCGTTCAACGGGCTGGACCGCGTGCCGGTGGACGAAGCCCGCGCGGGCGACATCATCGCGCTTGCGGGGCTGGAAAAGGCCACCGTGGCCAACACCATCGCCGATCCTTCGGTGAGCACGCCGATCACCGCGCAGCCGATCGATCCGCCGACGCTGGCGATGCGCTTCGCCGTCAACGACAGCCCCTTCGCGGGCCGCGAGGGCGACAAGGTGACCAGCCGCATGATCCGCGACCGCCTGCTGCGCGAAGCGGAAACCAACGTCGCCATCCGCGTGACCGAAAGCGCCGACAAGGACAGCTTCGAAGTGGCCGGGCGCGGCGAACTCCAGCTGGGCGTGCTGATCGAGACGATGCGCCGCGAAGGCTTCGAGCTCGGCATCAGCCGCCCGCGCGTGCTGTTCGATACCGACGAGACGGGCGCGCGCACCGAGCCTTACGAAACGGTCGTGATCGACGTGGACGACGAATTCTCGGGCACGGTCGTCGAGAAGATGCAGCGCCGCAAGGCCGAACTGACCGAGATGAAGCCTTCGGGCGTGGGCAAGACCCGCATCATCTTCTCCGCCCCGTCGCGCGGCCTGATCGGCTATCACGGCGAATTCCTGTCCGATACGCGCGGCACCGGCATCATGAACCGGCTGTTCGAGAAGTACGGCCCGCACAAGGGGCCGATCGAGGGGCGGCTGAACGGCGTGCTGATCTCCAACGGCACCGGCGAGGCAGTGGGCTATGCGCTCAACAGCCTTGAGGATCGCGGCATCCTGTTCGTGCGGCCGCAGGACAAGATCTACGAAGGCATGATCATCGGCGAGAACGCCAAGCCGGAAGATCTCGAAGTCAACCCGATGAAGTCCAAGCAGCTCACCAACTTCCGCTCGACCGGCAAGGACGATGCGATCCGCCTGACCCCGCCCAAGATCATGACGCTGGAACAGGCCATCGCCTATATCGACGACGACGAAATGGTCGAAGTGACGCCGAAGACGATCCGTCTGCGCAAGGCGATCCTCGATCCGAACGAGCGCAAGAAGGCCAGCCGGAAGAAGGAAGCGGCGTAAGCCTCGGCTTCCCGGCCATCGGAACACGAAAAAGGCGGCGGGGCATCGGTCCCGCCGCCTTTTTCATGGGCTATCGGGCGCTCCCCTACAACGCGTAGCGCCGGTATTCCTTCTCGACCATGGGCAGGATGCGCAGGGCCTGTTCGCGTTCGCTGTCGGCTTCGGCGCCGCGGTCCAGATGCCGCAGGATCAGGCTGCGGATGTAACGGCTCTGCGCCAGGCCGGGCGACTGGACCAGCGCGGCGTCGATATCCGCCAGCGCCTCGGTGAACTTGCCAAGCCGCAGCCAGACGACCGCGCGGCTGTCGAGGATTTCGGAGGTGTCGTCGCTCAGCTCGATGGCGCTGGTGCAATCCTTCAGCGCGGTGTTGATCTGCACCTGCCGCAGCGCCTTGGTCCAGCAGCGCCCGTTCAGCAGGCTGGGCTTGCCCGGTTTCTGCGTGATCAGCGCATCATATTGCCCGATCGCTGCCGCCGGATCGCCGAACTCGCCGAGAATCTGCGCGCGCGAGAGCTGGTAGTCGAAGCGCGTCTGGCCGCCGAGCGCGATCTTTTCATCGAGCAGGGCCAGCGCGCTGTCCACCTTGCCCTGCTTCGCCGCATAGTAGGCGAGCCGGCCGATCGCCGGGAGCGATGACGGATCGATCGCCCGTGCCGCATCGGCATCCTTCTCGGCGGAGGCATAATCGCCGATGGTGTCGTAGAGGTCGGCGCGCACGAGGTACTCGTCCACCGACGGGTGCGTGGCGATCACGTGCGAAAGATCGGCGATGGCGCCCTTCCGGTCGCCGATGCCCTTGCGATAGTTCGCGCGGTTGCTCCACGGCAGCGTATCGTCCGCCTCGGCGGTTGCGATCGCGCGTTCATAGATGGCGTTGATACCGGTGATCTGGGACGAGGCGCGGGTTGCCGCTTCGGTCAGTTGCCAGCGCCGCCGTGTATCGAGCGGCGCGATCAGCCTTGGCGCCTGCGCGTTGACCGCGGCCGCCCGATCCCGTTCGCCGGCGACGGCGGAGGGCGCCACTTCGGTGCCGGCCATGGTCATCGTTTCGTCCAGGGTCAGCACGGCGCCCTCCAGCGAGAGGCTGCGCTGCAGGTGTCGCCCGGCTACCTCGGTATCGAGATGGCGTGCGCCTTCGACCGTCAGGCCCCGGCCATCTTCCGGTAGACGGATGCGGGCCTTGTAGTGCATGCGATCAGGGGTGCCGGTCGTTACGGGGATATTCGCCCAGGACGTGCGAGCGCGGTCCGGGCTGAATTCCTGGTCACCGGTCAGGCGCGCAACCTGCCGCTTGCGCAAGTGGTCCTCGGTGGTCCACGGCGTGGTGAACACGGCCTTGCCGGACACGGCGACCGTTCCAAGGTCTGGATCGGGCTTTGCCGCCAGATCGGCGAACTGGCCCTCTCCGAGCAGCCGCTGCAGCATCGTTGCGAGGAACTGTTCGTGTTCCTTCTCGGCCAATTGTTCCCTGGCCGTATTCATCAGCGTGGCCGCGCCGCCCCGGAAGACGGCGTTGATCTGCGTCAGCGAGGGCAAATCGGTGCTGGTGCTTTCATCGATGTCCAGCGTGATATCGACCGTAGGACGCGCGGGCGCGGTTCGCTGGATCGCTTCCAGCTCCGCCCCGTCGGCGCGCAGCGGCAACACCTGCCGCATCGTGGGCGTATCGCCGAGATCGGGCAGGCGCGTGCCCGTGTCGGTCCCATCCAGCCAGACCGACCGTCCGCCGATCCGCGCGCGCACGAACACATGGTCGAACGCCCCCGCCGAAGGCAGGTGCTGTGGCACCAGATCGTCCATCGTCGCGCTGGCCAGTACCGGTTCGGCATCGATCTGCAGCGCGCGCAGCATGGCCAGCAGCAGCAGCGTCTTGGCCTTGCAATCGCCATACCGGATCGACCATGTCCGCTCCGGTGCCTGCGGAACGTAGTTGCCGCCGTTCATCTGGACGGCGACATAGCGGATCTTGTCCTGCACGCTGCGCAGCGCCAGGGCGGCCTGGGTCAGCGGGTCGGCGCTCGCCTTGCGGATCGTTTCGATTTCCGCCGCCAGCGCACCGTCCTTCTCGATCGTGCCTTCGGTGGCGAACAGCGGGCTCATCACTTTCGAGACTTCGCGCCAAGACGCGAAATCGGACGCTTCGATGAAGGCCGGCTGGCGGAAGCGCAGGGGCGCGTCTCCGGGCATTTCCGGCTTCTTCGGCGTGGGCAGCGCCACGGATACGGTGGTGAAGCCATCGCGCGTGACCGTGGTGGTTTGCGGGGTGGCGCCCACGATCTGCCAGTGCGGCGGCCGTTTGGACGGGAAGCTCAACGCCATCGTCGCGCCGCTGGTTTTGGCGGGCAGCGCGATCAGCGGCGCCTGCCACTGCGCGCGATCGCCCAGCGCCTTGTCCAGCGTGGTAACGGACGCGCGCACGTGCAGGGTATCGCCGATCTGGAGGCCCTCAGGCTCCATCGTGGCGGTCAGGAGACCGGTGATCTGGCGCTGTTCCAGCTGCTGTTCACGCCGCAGGACGTCGAACCGCTTGCCGTCCTTGAGCAGATCGATCGTCGCGCCGTTGCGGATGATCGCTACTTCGTGAACGATGAGATCGCCCTTGTCCGGCAGCCACGGCAGCGCGAGCGTGGAGTTGCTGGCGATCGTTTCGGCGTTGGTCATCTTGACCGTGATGTCGAAATAGCTCCACACCCGGCCATCGGCGATCCGCACCTGCCAATCGTAAAGCGGCGCGAACGCACTGTCGCTGGCCAGCGTGGCGGGCAGCGAAACCGGGTGAATCCAGGCGGGCGAAGGTTGATACAGCGGCGTTTCGCCGGCTGCGGCGGGTTGCGCCAGCAGCACGGCCGCCATGGCCGAAACACCCGCCAAATCGATTCTGCCCATGCGTCTTTGCCCCCGTATCAGCGAGCGTGCGCCATTGGCGGACCCGCGTCAGCGTGTTGAAGTAGGGCGAATTATTTGCGGCAACGCAACCCGTACCGCCAAAACGCACACAGTTTCCGCCGCTCCCCGAGGTCGCATATTTGTTCATCAAACCCGGAATGAACCTGAACAAAAGCTGCCAGTTCCTTTCCGGTTTCGTTCAGCGCGAATCGCCTAGACCGCTTCTCACGGCGGCACATCGGGGAAGGCACGGGGCTTTCCAGGGACCGTTCCGGGAGAACGCTCATGATGCAATTCGCGAAGAAGGCGATCCTCGCCACCGCGCTGGCCGCCACCACGTTTGCCAGCGTCGCGCCGGCCTCGGCCCGGCCCTATTACGGCGGCGGCTATGGCGGCGGTTATCATCGCGGTGGTGGGGACGCCACCGGCGCCGCGATCGTCGGCGGGATCGTCGGCATCGCCATCGGCGCGCTGATCGCCTCGAGCGCCAACAGCAACAAGCACGACCGCTACCGCGATCGCGGCTGGACCTGGCGCGACGGATACTACTGGGACCGTGACGGTCGTCGCTATGACCAGAACGGCCGGCCCTGCGATGACGAGGGCTACTACGCCCGCCGCGGGTACAACGACAACGGCTACTACGGGCGCGACGGCTACAACAACCAGGGTTACAACAACCAGGGTTACAACAACGGCTACGGTGGCGACTACCGGGACGGCTATCGCGGCGATCCGCGTGGCTATCCCTACGGCAACTGATCCGGGGGGACGGGACGGGGGCGACCCCGTCCCGTTTTGCGACGGATCGTGCCCCGATAACGCCGTGTGACGGGATTTTTCAGGCTCCGTTCAGCGCGAGCCGGGCAGATGAAAAGGCAACAGTCCGTGCCAGGGACCGACACGGCGGATGAGGAGAACAGTCGTGAACCATCTCAAGAAAGGCATCGTTGCGATGACGCTGGCGGCCACCGCGCTGGCGGCCGCGGCTCCGGCCCAGGCACGCCCCTACTACGGCGGCCCCTATTATGGCCATCGTGGTGGCGACAGCACGGGCGCGGCGATCGCGGGCGGCATCGTCGGCCTGGCGGTCGGCGCGGCCATCGCGTCGAACCACCGCGACCGCTACTATGATCGCGGCTATTATGCCGACTACCCGGCGTATCCGGCCTATCCGGCGCCGGTCTATCCCGCCTATCCGGTCTATCCGCGCAGCTACTATTACGCGCCGCCGCCCCCGCCGCCCGTGGTGGTCTATCGCGGCGGCTGGGGCTGGCACGGCGGCTGGCACCACGGATACCGCCGCGGCTGGTAAAGGCACCGCGGTTTGCCTCGGCCGCTACCTTTCGTGTACTCGCCAAGCACGAAAGGGGCGGCTAAGGGGACGCGATGGTCGACTCCACCGATACTGGGTCCTTGCCCGCCACGACCCAAGGGCTGCGCGTGGCGCTGTTCAGCGGCAACTACAACTATGTCCGCGATGGCGCCAACCAGGCGCTGAACCGGCTGGTCGGCTATCTCCAGCGCCAGGGCGCGCAAGTGCGCGTCTATGCGCCCAAGGTGGCCAACCCCGCGTTCCCGTCCAAGGGTAAGCTGGTCGGGGTGCCTTCCATCGCCATTCCCGGCCGCGCGGAATACCGCCTGCCAATCGCGCTCAGCCCGCGTGTGCGGCGCGATCTGGCCACGTTCGCGCCGCATGTGGTCCACGTTTCCTCGCCCGACATCGCCGGCCACCGCGCGGTCAGCTGGGCGCGCCGGCACCGCCTGCCGATCCTCGCCTCGGTCCACACCCGGTTCGAGACCTACCCCCGCTATTACAACATGGCGTTCCTGGAACCGGTGCTCGAGGCCGTGCTGCGCCGTTTCTATCGCCGTTGCGATGCGCTGGTCGCGCCGTCCGAATCGATGGCGCAAGTGCTGCGCGCGCAGCGCATGAACTACGACATCGACATCTGGTCGCGCGGGGTGGACCGCGATGTCTTCCATCCTGGCCGCCGCGATACCGCCTGGCGGCAAAGCCTGGGCATCGCCGATGACGAGGTGGTGATCGGCTTCCTCGGCCGCCTGGTCATGGAAAAGGGGCTGGACGTCTTTTCGGATTCGATCGACCAGCTTGCCCGGCGCGGCGTGGCGCACCGGGTGATGGTGGTAGGAGAAGGGCCGGCGCACGACTGGTTCACCGAACGGTTGCCGCAAGCCGTGTTCACCGGCTTCCAGGGCGGCGCGGACCTTGGCCGCGCGGTCGCCAGCATGGACGTGCTGTTCAACCCGTCCATCACCGAGACATTCGGCAACGTCACGCTGGAGGCGATGGCCTGCGGCGTGCCGGTGGTCGCGGCGGCGGCCACGGGCAGCCAGAGCCTGGTCGACGACGGCGTTTCCGGCCGGCTGATCGCCCCCGGCGCGGTGCGCCAGTTCGCCGAGGCCCTGCGCGCCTATGTCGAGGACGCCGACCTGCGCGCGCGCCACGGCGCAGCGGGCGAGGCGCGCAGCCTGGAGTTCAGCTGGGACCGCATCAACCAGGCGGTGGCCGATACCTACCTGCGGCTGATCCGGCAGAAGGGCAAGGCGAAGCGGCGGTAGGGGTATTCGGGGAGGGATGCGGTTCGCGAGCAATCCCCTATGTCCGCTCGTCCTGAGCCTGTCGAAGGACGCGCTCCGTGCTGGCCGCGCGCGGTAAACCGCCTCAATATCAACCGTATCGCGGGTCCTTCGACGGGCTCAGGACGAGCGGGGTTTTGCGTGCCCAAACTCCGCAACCTCGTCGCGTCCGCAAGGGCAGCCTGACGGGCGTTTACCGGTGGCTGCCCAGCATGTTGGCGTGGGTGATCGCCACGGCGAGCGCGTCCGCCGCGTCCTCGCCGGCCAGTTTCACGCCGGGGAGCAGCACTTTCAGCATCGCCTGAACCTGCAGCTTTTCCGCGCCGCCGGTGCCGACCAGCGCTTTCTTGATCACCTTGGTGGGGTATTCCGCCACCGGAATGCCCGCGCGCGCCACCGAAAGCATGGCGACGCCGCGTGCTTGCCCCAGCTTCAGCGTCGATTGCGGGTTCACGTTGACGAAGACTTCCTCGACCGCGCCGGTATCGGGGCGGTGGGCCAGGATCACATCGGTCAGCGCGGCGTCCAGCTCCACCAGCCGTTCGGCCAAGCTGGCCTTGGCATCGGTGCGGATCTGGCCGTTGGCGATGTGGCTCAGCCGGCTGCCCGCCTTGGCCACCACGCCCCAGCCGGTGCAGGTGAGGCCGGGATCGATGCCGAGGATGATCATTCCTGCCCCTTCCGCAGACGGGAGGCCAATGGGTGGGAAGGTCCGGCGCCGCGCCCCGCAAGGCCCACCCCCGACCCCTCCCGCAGGCGGGAGGGGGGAGGCCTCAGGCCAGCTTTTCCATTACCCAAGCTTTTCCATTACTTCGTCGGGGATTTCGTAGTTGCCCCACACGGTCTGTACGTCGTCGTCGTCGTCCAGCACGTCGATCAGCTTGAGCAGCGTGGCGGCGTCGTCGGCGGAAACCTCGGTCTTGAGGTTGGGCCGCCATGCCAGCTTCACGCCTTCGGCTTCGCCCAGCGTCTTTTCCAGCTCGCGCGCCACTTCGTGGAGGTTTTCCACCGCAACCCAGATCGAATGCGATTCCTCGTCGCTTTCGACATCGTCGGCGCCGGCCTCGATCGCGGCTTCGAGCACCTTTTCCTCGTCACCGGCCTTGCCGGGGTATTCGATCAGGCCGAGCCGTTCGAAGCCGTGGCTGACCGCGCCGCTGGCGCCCAGGTTGCCGCCGTTCTTGGCGAAGGCGGTGCGGACGTTGGTGGCGGTGCGGTTGCGGTTGTCGGTCAGCGCCTCGACGATCAGCGCGACGCCGCCGGGGCCGTAGCCTTCATAGCGGATTTCCTCGTAGTTCTCGGCATCGCCCTTGCTGGCCTTGTCGATCGCGCGCTGGATGTTGTCCTTGGGCATCGACTGCGCCTTGGCGGCGTTGACCGCGGCGCGCAGGCGCGGGTTCATGTCCGGATCGGGCATGCCCATCTTGGCCGCGACGGTGATTTCGCGGCTGAGCTTGGAGAACTGGGCAGAGCGCTTCTTGTCCTGCGCGCCCTTGCGGTGCATGATGTTCTTGAATTTGGAATGGCCTGCCATGGGAACCTTCGGAAGTCTGCGAGTTGCGGAGCTTCCGGCATCCTCGGCGCCCCGGTTGCGCGCGCCTTACACCGCGCGGGGGGGCGATAGCAACCGCCCCCGGAATTCCCGCTGTTGTCGGTGTTTGCGCGCGCGGTGGTTCCGCGTCGGTTCGGGGTCAGCCCAGGCCCAGCGCGGTCTTGTAGGTTTCGAGAACCATTTCCATCTCGCGGCGGTCGTCGGGCTTCATCTTCCGCAGGCGGACGATCTGGCGCATGATCTTGGCGTCGTAGCCCACGGCCTTGGCTTCGTTGTAGACATCCTTGATGTCGTCGCCGATGCCCTTCTTTTCTTCTTCAAGGCGTTCGATGCGCTCGATCAGGAGGCGCAGGCGATCATCGGCGGCTTCGGCCATCGGGAAACTCCGAAAAGGTTATGGTGAATCGGTCGGCCGCGCTGATAGCGGGCGCGCCGGTTCGCGCAAAGCGGCGGCTGTGGAAATCCTCTCCGCTGGCGGCGGAACTATCGGCGGATCGTCAGTGTCCGGCGTTCTTCTTCATGCTTTCCTCCATGCGCGCCAGCTGTTCGGGCGTCGCTTCGGTCTGGAAGCGGGCCTTCCATTCGGCGGCGGGCAGGCCGTGGATCGCTTCGCGCGCGGCGGCCTTGTCCAGTCCGGCGCCGGCCTCGTTGATCCAGTCGGCCAGGCAGTTGCGGCAGAAGCCCGCCAGGCCCATCAGATCGATGTTCTGCGCATCGTGGCGGTGGCGCAGGTGGCGCACCAGACGGCGGAACGCGGCGGCGGCCACCGCATCGGGCAGGGTATCGAGCGCGTCGGCGGGGGTATCGCCGGCACCGGGTGTCGCATTCGTATCCATGGCAATCATTCCCTTGGGTTTTCCCGTCGCATAGGCCATAGGCCGGGGCCATTGAAGAGGCGCTTTCCGTAAGGGCCGCAAAAGCTAGGGAGCCACGCGTGGCGAAACATGATCCCCGGGGCCGCAAGGTGAAGATTCTGGCGACGGTAGGCCCGGCCAGCCGCGCGCCCGAGATGCTCGAAAAGCTGTTCCGTGCCGGCGCCGACGCCTTCCGCGTCAACATGAGCCATGGCGATCACGCCACCCACGCCGAAACGATCGCCTCGATCCGCGCGCTGGAAAAGAAGGTCAACCGGCCGATCACGATCCTGTGCGACCTGCAGGGGCCGAAGCTGCGCGTGGGCACGTTCCGCGAAGGCCGCGCGGTGATCCGCCATTCGGGCCACTTCACGCTGGACCGCAATCCCGAACCGGGCGACGAGACGCGCGTCTGCCTGCCGCATCCCGAACTGTTCGGCATCCTCGAAAAAGGCCAGCGCCTGCTGATCGACGACGGCAAGCTGAGGTTGCGCGTGATCCGCGCGGACAAGGACGCGATCCTGTGTTCGGCCGAGGTCGGCGGGGTGATTTCCGACCGCAAGGGCGTGAACGTGCCCGATGCGGTGGTGCCGGTGCCGGCGCTGACCGACAAGGACCGCCGCGATCTGGCCTTCGCGGTGGAGCATGGCGCGGACTGGATCGCGCTGTCGTTCGTGCAGCGGCCCGAGGACGTGGCCGAGGCGCGTCGCCTGATGGGCGGATACGGTTCGCTGATGGCCAAGATCGAGAAGCCGGCGGCGATTTCGCGGCTGGAGGAGATCATCGAACTCTCCGACGGCATCATGGTGGCGCGCGGCGATCTGGGCGTGGAGCTGAACCCCGAGGAAGTGCCGCCGCTGCAGAAGCGCATCGTCGAATTCGCGCGGCGGCAGGGCAAGCCGGTGGTTGTCGCCACGCAGATGCTCGAATCGATGATCGAAACCCCGACGCCGACGCGCGCCGAAGTTTCCGACGTGGCCAACGCGGTCTATGACGGCGCGGACGCGGTGATGCTCTCGGCCGAAACCGCCGCCGGCGCCTGGCCGGAGGAAGCGGTGACGATCATGCACCGCATCGCCGCGCAAGTGGAAGCCGATCGCGGCTATGCCGCGCGCGTCCATTTCATCGAGACCCTGCCCGATCCGACGACGGCAGACGCCCTGTCGCAAGCCTGCGCCAGCATTGCCGATACGCTGCCGATCTCGGGCATCATCGTGTTCACGGGATCGGGATCGACCGCGCGCCGCGTCGCGCGCGAGCGGCCGGCGGTGCCGATGCTGGTGCTGACGCCGTCGGTGAAGACCGCGCGCAAGCTAGGCCTGCTGTGGGGCGCGCACGCCGTGACCACGCGCGACATCGGCAGCTTCGAGGAGATGATCGCCAAGGGCAAGCGCATGGCGCTGCGCCACGGCTTCGGCACGGCCGGTGCCAGGCTGGTGACGCTGGCCGGCGTTCCCTTCGGCACGCCGGGCGCGACCAACCTGCTGCACGTGGTCACGCTGGCAGGCGACGAACTGACGCGGCACGGCGAGCAGCCCGACACCTGACCGGTGACGATCGGGTCTCCGCGCGGCGGGGGCGCTGTAACATTGAAACAAAAGTGTCATGTGGCGCGCCTACGGCAAGTCTGAGCAAGAATGCTCAGGGCCACAGATTCGGGTTTCATGAACGCATCGATTACCATGTCCGGCGCCGCTTCCGGCGTCGGCGGTTCCAAGCCGGCCGGGCGGCCCGATCTTGACCGCGGCCTGGGCCGGGTGGGGATGATCGCCTTCGTCGGCGCGATCGCTGCGGCCGTCGCCTATGTCGCCTGGAGCATCTATTCCGACGCCGCGGCCTCGGGCGTGCAGCCGACGACCTACCTGCCGTTCGTGCTGCTGTTCGTGGCCCTGCTGATCGCGCTGGGCTTCGAATTCGTGAACGGCTTCCACGATACCGCGAACGCGGTGGCGACGGTGATCTACACCAACGCCATGCCCGCGCACGCGGCGGTGGTGTGGTCCGGCTTCTTCAATTTCCTGGGCGTGCTGCTGTCTTCCGGCGCGGTCGCCTTCGGCATCGTTTCGCTCCTGCCGGTGGAACTGATCCTCAAGGTGGGGTCCAACGCCGGTTTCGCGATGGTGTTCGCGCTGCTGATCGCGGCGATCGTGTGGAACCTCGCGACGTGGTGGTTCGGCCTGCCTTCGTCCAGCTCGCACACGTTGATCGGCTCGATCATCGGCGTCGGCGTCGCCAACGCGCTGCTGCATGGCAAGAGCGGCACCTCGGGCGTGGACTGGGGCAAGGCGACCGAAATCGGGCAGGCGCTGCTGCTGTCTCCGCTGATCGGCTTCGGCGTGGCCGCGCTGCTGCTGCTGGCGATGAAAGTGCTGGTGCGCAACCGCGCGCTCTATGCCGAACCGAAGGACGGCGTGCCGCCGCCGTGGTGGATTCGCGGGCTGCTGATCTTCACCTGCACCGGCGTCAGCTTCGCGCACGGCTCGAACGACGGGCAGAAGGGCATGGGCTTGATCATGCTGATCCTGATCGGCACGGTGCCCACCGCCTATGCGCTGAACCGCGCGGTGCCCGATCGCTACATGGCGGAGTTCCATGCCAATACCCTGGCCGCCGCCGGCGTGCTGGGTGCGCCCGCCGCTTCCGGGACCACGCCCGCACAGGCCCGCGAGGCCATCACGCGTTACATCGCTGATCGCAAGTTCACGCCCGCCACGCTGCCGGCGCTGGGCGTGCTGATCCGCGATGTCGACACGCAGGTCAGCGAATACGGTTCGCTGGCCAAGGTGCCGGCCGCTGCCGTGGGCAACATCCGCAACGACATGTACCTTGCTTCGGAGGCGATCCGCTGGCTGGGCAAGGACAAGAAGGCCGCGCTGCCCGAAGCGAGCACCAAGGCGCTGACCGCCTACAAGGGCTCGCTCGACGCTGGCACCCGCTTCATCCCGACCTGGGTGAAAGTGGCTGTCGCCGTGGCGCTCGGGCTGGGCACCATGGTCGGCTGGAAGCGCATCGTGGTGACGGTGGGCGAAAAGATCGGCAAATCGCACCTGACCTATGCGCAGGGTGCCTCGGCCGAACTCGTGGCCATGGGCACGATCGCCGGCGCGGACATGCTGGGCCTGCCGGTTTCGACCACGCACGTCCTCTCCTCCGGCGTGGCGGGCACGATGGCGGCCAACCGGTCGGGCCTGCAGATGGGCACGATCCGCAACCTGCTGATGGCCTGGGTACTGACGCTGCCGGCCTCGATCCTGCTCTCGGGCGGGCTTTACCTGCTGTTCCACGCGCTCGTCGGATAGCGCGGCGGCGCGGGAGAGAAGCCCCGCGCCACCTTCGGCTTCAGAACCGTTCGCCGACCATTTCCTCGCTCTTCGCCCAGAGCGCGCGGGCGTTGTCCGGATCGAGCGCGTAGGAACGCACGCCTTCGGACACCGGGCTGATGAGTCCGTCGGTCACTTCGGAAACGTGGCAGTTCTCGCAATAGCGCCCGCCGACCTCGTCCGCACTGGCGACCATGCCGGCCCAGACCGAGGTCGCCGCGCCCTGCGGAATGGTCTTCCAGGCGAAGGGCGGCTTTCCTTCCGTCGCCAGATCGGCGTTGATCTGTTCCACCAGCGCATCGAGCGCGTCCTGGCCCATATGGCGGCCCAGTTCGGTGTTGATGCCGCCCGGATGCAGCGCGGTGGCGCGCACGCCGCGATCCCGGTGGCGGCGGTCGAATTCCACCGCGAACAGCACGTTCGCGGTCTTCGAGCGGCCATAGGCTTCGAAGGGCGTATACGGCGTGCGATCGAAGTTGGGATCGTCCAGATCGACGTCGGAGAAGCGGTGGCCCGACGAGGCGACGGCGACGAACCGGCCACCCGGCGCGATCAGCCCGGCGATGCGGTTGACGAAGACGAAATGGCCAAGGTGGTTGGTGCCGAACTGGGTCTCGAAGCCATCCGCCGTCTTGCCCAACGGCGTGGCCATGACGCCGGCGTTGGCGATGACGAGGTCGAACGGCCGTCCATCGGCGACGAGCGCGTCGGCCGCGGCGCGGACGCTGGCGAGCGAGGCCAGATCGAGCTCGATCAGGTCGAGCCCGCCACCGTTGGCGGCCTGTTCGCGCACCACGGCGGTCGCGGCTTCGGCCTTGGCGAGATCGCGCACGGCGCCCACCACCTGCGCGCCATGCGCGGCCAGGGCGCGCGCGGTTTCGACGCCGAGGCCGGCGGAAACGCCGGTGACCAGCACGCGCTTGCCGGAAAGATCGATGCCGGCCAGCACGTCGTCGGTGGTGGATGTGGCTCCGAAGGTCTGGGACATGAAAGGGACTCCTGTCTGGGGCGCACCGCTCCCGCCGCCAGAAGGCCCATTGCCTGCCGCCGGTTGAGGGTATATGAAAGGGAGGGTTCCTCCGCTTTAATACGGAGGCATCCTCCGTTTATCAAGGGGCGTCGTGTGGCGACGGTCGAAAAAGTTTCCGGTGCCGAAGCCGGCCGGCGGCCGCGTGCCGATGCGGCCCGCAATCGCGCGCGGCTGCTGGATGCGGCCAAGGCGGTCTTCGCGGCGAAGGGCGCCGACGCGAGCCTGGAGGCGATCGCCCGCACGGCGGGGGTGGGAATCGGCACGCTCTATCGCCATTTCCCCACCCGCGATGCGTTGATCGAGGCGGTCTATCGCAACGAGACCGACCAGCTTGGCGAAGCGGCGCGGCGCTTGGCCGCCGAACTGCCACCGCTGCCGGCGCTGCGCTCCTGGATGCTGGCCTTCGTGGACTACATGGCGACCAAGCAGGGCATGACCGACCTGCTCAACGCGATGCCGGCCGGCCCAGGCCAGCTCTATGCGGCATCGGGCGCCGTGATGCGCGAGGCGATGGTCGCGCTGATCGGCCGGGCGGTGAACGCGGGCGAGATGCGGTTCGATGGCGATCCGTTCGATCTGCTGCGCGCGCTGGGCGGGGTCGCCAGCCTCGGCCGCGATGACGACTGCGATAATGAGCGTGATAACGGTGGCGGGGCGGCGGCACGCGCTATGGTTGACATCCTGATTGCCGGCCTGCGCGCGCCGCGCGCCTGAGGCTCAGCCGAGCGGAACGGTCTGCTCCGCCAGTGCGGCCATCGCCGGGCGGTGGCTGACGAGGATCAGGCCGCTGCCGCTCGTATCGAGCCAGTCGCGCAGGCGCACGACGAGCAGCGCCTCGGTTTCCGCATCCAGTCCCTCGCTCGGTTCGTCGAGCACCAGCCAGGGCCGGCCGGCCAGCAGCGCGCGGGCGAGCGCGATGCGGCGGCGCTGGCCGCCCGAAAGCCGCGCGCCATCGCCGCCCAGCCACTGGTCCAGCCCTTCGGGCAGCGCGCGCACCACGTCGTCGGCACAGGCGACGCGCAGCGCGTCCCACATGCGCGCTTCGTCGAGGCCGGGCGCGGCAAGGCGCAGATTGTCGGCAATGGAGCCGGCGATCAGCGGCGCGTCCTGCGCGGCGAGCGCGAACAGCGGGCGGCGGCTTTCGGGGGCGATGGCGGTCAACGGTATGCCGTCGATTGCCATGGTCTGCGGGGCATCGTCGCGCAGGCCGGCGAGCGTTTCGACCAGCCGGGTCTTGCCCGCGCCCGATCGTCCGGCGATGCGCAGCCGCGCGCCGCCCGTGCAGGCCGCACCGGCGATGGTCAGCGTTTCGCCCTTGATGTCCGGGCCGTTGGGCGTGGGGCCG
>NZ_BBXA01000027.1 GCF_001014975.1 Novosphingobium sp. MD-1
CTTGTGGCCCAGCAGCCGCTCGCCATAGCGCGTGGCGGTGCGGGTGATCGCCAAGCCCCGGATCGCCGCACTGGGCAGCAGGTAGTTGAACGCCTGCACCGCCGCGATGCCACCCAGCCCGGCGATCGCCGCGCCCGCCAGGAACCAGCCCGACAGCGCCAGCAGTGTTACGCCGGCCGCCGCGGCCAGCACGGCGCAAAGCATGGCCAGGCGCAGCGTGGCGCGCTGGGGCCGGGCGGCTTCGGTCAGCAAGGTGTCGATCAGGAGAGGCGGCATGTGGACCCCGCTATGGCGATGAGGTCGGCGTCGTGCGTGGCGGCGATGACAAGGCGGCGCGCGGCCTGATCGGCCAGGATCGCGCGGATCGCGCGCGCGGTGTCGGCATCGAGATCGGCGGTCGGTTCGTCCAGCAGCAGGATGGGGCGGCCGCTGAGGATGGCACGGGCGAGCCCCATGCGGCGGCGTTCCCCGCCCGAAAGTCCGCTGCCGCGATGATCGAGCGGCGCGTCCAGCCCGCCGCGCGATCCAATCATCGTGCCGAGCCCCAGCCGCCCCAGCAGGATCAGCGTGGCGGCTTCGTCGAGCGGCGTGTCGGTCATCACCAGATTGTCGCGCAGGGTGCCGGGCACGAGCGCGACGCTTTGCCCCGCCCAGCCGATCGCCGGATTGAGCGCGCCGGGCGCGAAGGGCGTTCCGTCGCGCGCGAGGGTGCCTTGTTCGACCGGGACATGGCCGATCAGCGCCAGCAGCAGCGAGGACTTGCCCGCGCCGGTGGGGCCGGTGATCGCGTGGAAGCCGGGGCCGCGCCAGTCCGCGTCGGGCACCGTGATGGCCGCGCCTTCGGGATGGCGCAGCACCAGCCCGCGCGTGGCCAGCATGGTTGCTGCGGAGGGGATGGCCTGCGTTGCCACCGGGGCCGGCATCCGCGCGCGCTCTGCGGCGATCGCGGCCAGCGCGGCTTCGCCGGTCTGCTTGTCGTGATAGGCGGCGGCAAGGCGGCGCATCCCCAGGTAGAACTCGGGTGCGAGCGCGAGGACGAAGAAGGCGCGCGTCAGGGTCAGGTTTTCCGGCGCGGGAAAGGGCAGCAGGCCCAGCAGCGAAAAGCCGCAATAGACCGCCACCAGCGCGACCGAGAGCGCCGCGAAGAATTCCAGCACCGCGCTCGACAGGAAAGCGATGCGCAGCACGGCCAGCGTGCGCCGCGCGACATCGGTGGACGCCGTGCCCAAGTGCGCGGCCACGCGCGCCTCCGCCCCGAACGCAAGAATCGCCGGCAGCGTGCGGACGCGGTCGACGAACAGGCCCGAAAGCCGGGACAGCGCCTGGTGCTGGGCATCGGCGGCGCGGCGCGCGGCCGATCCGGCGAGCGCCATGGCCAGGCCGAACGGCGCCAGTGTTATCAGCATGATGCCGGCGGCGATCATGCTTGCAGGCGCGGCCGCAAGCGCGATAAGAAAGGGCGAAATGGCTGCCGCCAGACGCAAGGGGGAGAAGCGCGCGGTGAGACCTTCTGTCACATCGACCGCGTCCACGGCGAGGTGTAGGTCCTCGCCGACAAGGCGTGCGCGTTGCAGCCTTGTCGGAAGGAGCGCGCGGTGGAGATCCTGTCGCACCATTCGTTTTTCCGCATTGGCGGCGATTTGCCCGCTGATGCGGGCGCGGGCGACAGCGAAGGCGCGCAACGCTCCACCCGCGAGCAGGAGCAAGACCCATACCAAAGCATGATGTCCTTCCGCCCGCCGGCCCACGATGATGGCCAGCGCAAGGGCAACGGCCACTGCGCCCGCGCTGTCCAGAAGCCACCAGGCGCCGGCGCGACCCGCGCCGCGGCGTTTTCTTTCAGGCATTTGGGAAATCGCGCTGCTTGACATATTCGTAAAGTCTTATATTAGTAAATATTGTAATTGATCAAGGGTTTGAGTCAAACCTCCGGCGCCGGCCCAGTGGCACCAACCATGCCGCCCCGCAATCTGCCGGCCAATTAACGGGGAACATGCCAGATGGATATGGCAGTCGTAGAGCTTTCCCGCCTTCAGTTCGCGCTGACGGCCATGTACCACTTCCTTTTCGTGCCGCTTACGCTTGGCCTTTCGTTCATGCTCGTCATCATGGAGAGCATCTACGTGATGACCGGGCGGGAGATCTGGCGCGTCGTCACGCGCTTCTGGGGCAAGCTGTTCGGAATCAATTTCGTGCTGGGTGTGGCCACGGGCCTTACCATGGAATTCGAGTTCGGCACGAACTGGTCGTACTATTCCCACTACGTTGGAGACATCTTCGGCGCGCCGCTGGCGATCGAGGGGCTGATGGCCTTCTTCCTCGAAGCGACGTTTGTGGGCCTGATGTTCTTCGGCTGGGACCGGCTGTCGAAGATCGGGCACCTGCTGGTGACGTTCCTGACCGCGCTGGGCACCAACCTTTCCGCGCTGTGGATCCTGATCGCCAACGGCTGGATGCAGAACCCGGTGGGCGCGACGTTCAATCCCGACACGATGCGCATGGAAGTGACCGACTTCTATACGGTGCTGTTCAATCCGGTGGCGCAGGCCAAGTTCGTCCACACCGTCAGCGCGGGCTATGTCTGCGCCTCGGTCTTCGTGATGGGCATTTCGGCGTGGTACCTGCTCAAGGGCAAGTGGACCAACATCGCCCGCCGGTCGATGATGGTGGCGGCCGCGTTCGGCCTTGCCTCGTCGCTGTCGGTCGTCGTGCTGGGCGACGAATCGGGTTACGCCCTTACCGACAACCAGAAGATGAAGCTCGCCGCGATCGAATCGATGTGGCACACCGAACCGGCGCCGGCCGGGCTCTCGCTGTTCGGCATCCCCGACATGCAGGCGCAGGAAACGCGGTTCGACATCAAGGTCCCCTATGTCCTCGGCCTGATCTCCACGCGCAGCCTGACGGGCGAGGTGACCGGCATCAACGAACTGGTGCTGCGCGCCGACCAGCGCATCCACAGCGGGTTGATCGCCTATGACGCGGTGGAGAAGCTGAAGGCCGACCGGAACGACATCGCCGCGCGCGCAACGTTCGAGAATCACAAGGCTGATCTCGGCTATGCCCTGCTGCTCAAGCGGCATCTGGCCGATCCGCGCCAGGCGAGTGACGCGCAGATACTCAAGGCCGCGTGGGACACCGTGCCCAATGTGCCGGTGATGTTCTGGCTGTTCCGATTCATGGCGGGGCTGGGCTTCTTCTTCATCGCCTTCTTCGCGGCGGCCTTCTGGTGCGCATCGGTCTGCCAGTTCAACCGCACATGGTTCCTGCGCGTGGCGGTGGCGATCATTCCGCTGCCGTGGCTGGCGATCGAGTTCGGCTGGGTGCTGGCGGAAATCGGCCGTCAGCCGTGGGCGGTGGACGGCGTGCTGCCGACCTTCCTTGGCGCATCCTCGCTGACGGTCGCGCAGGTCTGGGCGACGATCGCCGGCTTCACGCTGCTCTACGGCACGCTGGCGGTGATCGAGGTGCGGCTGATGCTGGCGTCGATCCGCAAGGGACCGGTCGAACATCACGCGCCGGCTGCGCAGCACGGCATGAACGGCGGCTTCGCGCCGCTGCCGGCGGAATAAGGAGACAGGCGCATGGGTATCCCGCTCGACTATGAAACGCTGCGCCTGATCTGGTGGGTGCTGCTGGGCACGCTGCTGATCGGCTTCGCGCTGACCGACGGTTATGACCTTGGCGTGGCGGCGCTGCTGCCGTTCGTCGGCAAGGACGACGAGGAGCGCCGGCTGGTCATTAACGCGGTGGCGCCGCACTGGGAAGGCCATCAGGTATGGCTGATCCTGGGCGGCGGCGCGATCTTCGCCGCCTGGCCGTTCGTCTACGCCGTGAGCTTCTCCGGCTTCTACCTCGCCATGTTCCTGGTGCTGGCGTCGCTGATCCTGCGACCGGTAGCGTTCAAGTACCGCTCCAAGAAGCCCGATGCGGGCTGGCGCGCGCGGTGGGACTGGGCGCTGTTCATCGGCGGCTTCGTGCCCGCGCTGGTATTCGGCGTGGCCGTGGGCAACGTCCTGGCCGGCGCGCCGTTTCGGCTGGATAGCGACTTGCGCGTAACCTACGAAGGCACGTTGCTGGGCCTGTTCACGCCCTTCACGCTGCTCACCGGCCTGCTGTCGGTGACGATGGTCGTGCTCCACGGCGCGGGTTGGCTGGCGGTGAAGATCGAGGACGGCCCGGTGATGGAACGCGCGCGGCGGATCGGCACCTGGGCGGCAATCGGCTCGATCGTGTTGTTCGCGGCGGGTGGGTTGATCGTGGCCAAGGGCGGACTGGGTTTCCGCCTGGACGGGTTGATCGACGCCGCCGGGCCTTCCAATCCGCGCTTTTCCAGCGCGGCGGCGGCGCCCGGCGCATGGCTGGCCAATTACGGTGCGCATCCCTGGATGCTGGTCGCGCCGCTGCTGGGCCTTGGTGGTCCGGCGATCGCGCTGGCGGGCATCCGCGGGCGCAGTTCCGTGCTGAACCTGATCGGGTCCGCGCTGGCGACGGTGGGCATCATCGCCACCGTCGGCCTGTCGATGTTCCCGTTCATCCTGCCCAGTTCGATCGATCCGCGATCGAGCCTGACGGTGTGGAACGCCTCGTCGAGCCACCTCACGCTGTTCGTCATGCTGCTGGTGACGGTGATTCTCCTGCCGATCGTGCTGGCCTATACAAGCTGGGTCATGAGCGTGCTGTTCGGCCGCGTGACGATCGAGGATGTCCGCACCAACCCCGATTTCTACTGAGGATACGGACCGATGTGGTATTTTTCGTGGATTCTCGGCCTGGGCCTGGCGCTGGCCTTTGGCATCATCAACGGCATGTGGCACGAATTCAACTCGCCGATCGACGACGATCCGGCGATCTGACGCGATCAACCGATCCGGACCCTGCCGGGACTGTCATGGTCCCGCGCGCTGGGGGCGGGGGCCTGTGCGGCTTCCCGCCCCTTCTTTTGACCGATCAGGCGGATTTTGGTGTGTTTGTGCCGGTGGCGGGGCTTGTGTGGCGTCGCGAAACACTTACGTCACGGAAGTCATGAAGCCAGCAGACCTCTCCGACCTGAAGGCCAACGCCAACCGTATGGCCCAGCGGCTCAAGATCATGAGCCATCCCGAACGGCTGCTCATGCTGTGCCGGATGGACGAGGGCGAGGTATCGGTGAACGAGCTGGTCGCGCTGACCGGCCTGTCGCAATCGGCCGTGTCGCAGCATCTCGCCATGCTGCGCGAGGAAGGCGTGGTGGCAATCCGTGGCGAGGCGCAGACCCGGTTCTACAGCCTGAAGGACCCGGTGGTCCGCGCGATCATCCATGCCTTGTGCATCATCTGCGATCAGCAGGGCGACAGCGGGCGGGATGCGGGGCAGGCGGCGGCCTGAACCTTCAGCTTTCCAGTTCAACGTCCCAGTACAGCCAGTCGCGCCAGCTTGCGTGCAGGTAGTTGGGCGGGAACGCCCGGCCCTTTTCCTGCAATTGCCAGGTGGTGGGCCGGATCGGTTCCTCCATCAGCCGCATGTGGGCCTGCTTCGGCGTCCGCCCGCCCTTGCGCAGGTTGCACGGCGCACAGGCGGTCGACACGTTTTCCCAGGTGGTGCGGCCGCCCAGGCGGCGGGGTACCACGTGATCGAACGTCAGCTGGTCCGGGCTGCCGCAATACTGGCACACGAACCGGTCGCGCAGGAACAGGTTGAAGCGGGTGAAGGCCGGAAACTCGCTGGGCCGCACGTACTGGCGCAGCGCGATCACGGAAGGGATCTTCATGTCCAGCGAAGGGCTGTGCACCTCGCGGTCATACGTGGCGATGATGTCCACCCGCTCCAGGAACACGGCCTTGATCGCGGTCTGCCACGGCCACAGGCTGAGCGGATAGTAGCTCAAGGGGGTGTAATCGGCATTGAGGACAAGCGCGGGGCAACCCGACAGGTTCCGCGCGGCATCGCCGCTATGGGGCCTGGCCGCAGCCGCCCGCTCTATCAACGCGGTATGAAGCATGCTCCGGCGCGTCTCCCGCAAACCTGCCTTGCCGGCTCCGGTTCGGCGAACCAGGGCCTGCCAGAGCGGGCAGCGGCAGCAGGAGGAATGCCCGCCTGCGTGGGTATGTGGAAAATCTGCGTGACCGCTTCGTGACGCATGCCAGCCAAGGAACACGGCAGGGCGGGATGCGTCAAGAGCCTTGTCCCCGCGCTATCCACAGCTTGTCCCGCAGGGAGGGCGCCGGGCAGCGTCGGGTGGCGCTGCCTTCAGCCGGCATAGGCCTTGATCAGATCGAACAGGAAATCGCGGCCGACGAACAGCGAGCGCACCTCGATCCTTTCGTTCAAGCCATGGGCGCCGTTGCCGTCGGGATCACCCCACATGCCGGGAACGCCATAGGTCGGGATGCCCACGGCGCCCAGGAATGTGGAATCGGTATAGCCGTTGGCCATCACCGGCACGAGCGGGACGCCGGGGAAATACTTCGCCACCAGCTTGCGCGCCGGATCGATCACCTTGGGCGATAAGGGCGGCGGGGGTGGCGAGGGGCGCAGCGGCGCCAGCGCGGTGACGGTCACGCCGGGATCGCCGATGATCGCGGCCAGTTCGCCCCGGATCGCTTCGACCGAATGGCCGGGAAAGATACGGCAGTTGATATTGGCGCCGGCGCGCTGGGGCAGCGCGTTGCGGGCATGGCCGCCATCCAGCATCGTGGCGACGCAGGTCGTGCGCAGGTTCGAATGCAGGAACGGGTCGGTATTGACCACCGCTTCCGCCGCCTTGTCCGCCGGGTTGGCCGCGAGCGCGACCATCGCCTTGCCGATGGCATCGTTGCGCGCCGTGCCCGCCGCGCGGAAATAGGCGCGTGTGGTATCGGTGAATTCCACCGGAAATTCATGTGCTTCCACCCGGTCGAGCGCGTGGACGAGCTGGTAGATCGCGTTGTCCGGCCGGGGCACCGAACTATGGCCGCCGGGATTGCGCGTTTCCAGCCGGTAGTTGCCGAAGGTCTTTTCGCCGACCTGGATGGTCTGCTCCACCACCTTGCCCCCGGCGGCCACGGCGCGTCCGTCGGTGGTGCCGCCGCCGCCCTCGTTCAGCGCGAATTCGGCATCGATCAGGTCGCGCCGGTTGGCGGCGAGCCATTCCGCGCCGTTGAACGCGCCGTTGGTCTCCTCGCCGCAGGTGAGCGCGATCTTGACCGTGCGGGCGGGCTTGTAGCCGCTTTCCCGGAAGCGGATCAGCGTATCGACCAGCATCGCCGCCATCGATTTCACGTCGCCCGTGCCGCGCCCATAGAAGTAGCCGTCTTCCTCGACCAGCTTGAAGGGATCGCGCTCCCAGTCCTCGCGCTTGGCCTCCACCACGTCGATATGGGCGATCGCGAGCAGCGGCTTCAGCGTCTTCGACGTGCCGGGATAGACCGCGACGAGGCCGCCGTCCTTGGGGTGTTCGGGCGTGCTGAACAGCGTGATCTGGCTTTCGGGCAGCCCGGCCGCGCGCAAGTGGGCGGCCATGCGCTCGGCCGCGAGCGTGCAGCTGCCCGCTGAAAGCGTGGTGTTGGTTTCGATTAATTCGCGGAACAGGTCGCGGAACCGTACCTGGTCCGGCCGCAGTGGCGCTTCCGCCGCCTGCGCGCCGGTCGATGCCATCAGCAGCCCCGCCAGGGCCAGCCCGGCCACCCTGGAGCGCCATCCGGATCGCTTCGTCATCGTTCCTCCCCCTGCTTGCCCGCTCATGCCCGCGTTGCCCTCAGCCTGCGTAGGCCTTGACCAGATCGGTCAGGAAATCGCGGCCGGTATAGACGGCCTTGGCGCGCATCCGCTCGTTGAGGCCGTGCGCGCCGTTGCCGTCGGGATCGCCATAGAGGCCCGGCGGGCCATAGGACGGAATCCCCACCGCTTCGAGGTAGATGCCGTCGGTGGCGCCGGTGGACATCACCGGGACCAGCGGTACGCCCGGATAGTACTTCGCCACCAGCTTCTCGGCCGGACCCAGGATCTGCGGAGTCAGCGGCGGCGCCTTGGGCAGCGGGCCGCGATCGTCGATCTTGGTCACCGTCATGCGCGGATCGGCGATCACGTCGGTCAGCGTCTTCTGCACGGCTTCGAACGAGACGCCGGGGAAAATGCGGCAGTTGACCATGGCCGCCGCGCGCTGCGGCAGCGCGTTGTTGGCGTGGCCGCCTTCGAGCAGCGTGGCGACGCAGGTCGTGCGCAGCATCGAATGGAACGAGCGGTCGGTGTTGAGCGTGGCTTCGGCCTGCTTGTCGGCCGGATTGGCCACGATCGCCAGCATCGCCTTGCCGATCGCGTCGTTGCGCGTGGCGCCCAGCTTCGCGAAATAGCCGCGCGTGGTATCGTTCAGCATCAGCGGGAATTCGTAGTCGCGCAGCTTCACCAGCGCGTCCGACAGTTCGTAGATCGCGTTGTCGCGGATCGGTATCGAACTGTGGCCGCCGGGATTGGTCGCCTCGATCTTGAAGTTGGCGACGACCTTTTCGCCGACGTGCAGGTTCTGCTGGATCACCTTGCCTTCGGGCGATCCGTCGGTGCGGCCGCCGCCGCCTTCGTTCAGCGCGAATTCGGCGTCGATCAGGTCGCGCCGGTTCTCCGCCAGCCAGCGCACCCCGTTGAACGCCCAGCTCGTCTCCTCGCCGCAGGTCAGCGCCAGCTTGAGCGTGCGTTTGGGACGATAGCCTTCGCTCTTGAAGCGCGTCAGCATGTCGACCCAGATGGCGTCCATCGCCTTCATGTCGGCCACGCCGCGGCCATAGAAATAGCCGTTTTCCTCGATGAACTGGTAGGGATCGCGGGTCCAGTCCTCGCGCTTGGCGACGACCACGTCGAGATGGCCAAGCAGGAGGATGGGCTTGAGCGTCTTCGAACTGCCCGGCAGCACCACGACCAGCCCGCCTTCCTTGGGATGATCGGGCACGGCGAAGCGGGTGATCTGCGTGTCGGCGAAGCCGGCGGCCTTGAGATGGCCTTCGATCTTGTCGGCCAGCGCGGTGCAGCTGCCGGTGGTGATCGACGTGTCGGTCTCCACGAATTCCTTGTAGAGTTCGCGGAACTTCGCCTGATCGGCGCGCAGTGGTGCGGGCGCGTCGGCCGCGTGGGCGGCTGGTGTCATGAGTGTGGCGGCAAGCAGGCTGGCGGCCAGGGCGCCAAAGCGGAACGAACGCATTCCTATCCCCTGAAAAAGCGTTTCCATGGCGCCCGTTTCAGCATCATTCCCGGCCCTTGGGAAGCGGCCCGGCAATGCCTTTTTCGCGCGCGCGGTGCCGATCGCGGCAAACCGTGCGGATTTGTGACCATTCCTTGTGGAAAATCCCCCGCATCAGGGCTCTTTCGCTTGGGCTTGGGCGCGGCTCTGCCTATATGCTCGGTATGGCCAGCTCTTCAGAAAACACCCCGAACACCAATTCCTACGGCGCGGATTCGATCAAGGTCCTCAAGGGTCTTGATGCGGTCCGCAAGCGGCCGGGGATGTACATCGGCGATACCGACGACGGGTCGGGCCTGCACCACATGGTGTTCGAGGTTTCCGACAACGCGATCGACGAGGCGCTGGCCGGGCATTGCGACCTGGTGCTGATCGAGCTGAACCCGGACGGATCGGTCTCGGTCGAGGACAACGGGCGCGGCATCCCCACCGGCATCCACGCCGAAGAGGGCGTGTCGGCGGCCGAGGTCATCATGACCCAGCTGCACGCCGGCGGAAAGTTCGAGAACACCAGCGACGATAACGCCTACAAGGTTTCGGGCGGCCTCCATGGCGTCGGCGTCTCGGTGGTCAACGCGCTGTCGGAATGGCTGGAACTCACCATCTGGCGCGACGGCGAGGAACACTGGATGAAGTTCGCCCATGGCGATGCGGTCGCGCCGCTGGCGGTGCGCGGGCCGGCGCCCGAAGGCAAGAAGGGCACGCGCGTGACCTTCCTCGCCTCGGACGAGACGTTCAAGAACGTCACCGTCTATGATTTCGAAAAGCTCGAACACCGCTACCGCGAACTGGCGTTCCTCAATTCGGGCGTGCGCATCCTGCTGCGCGACAAGCGCGGCGAGGAGGTCAAGGAGCACGACCTTTTCTACGAGGGCGGCATCGCGGCCTTCGTGCGCTATCTCGATCGCAACAAGGTGGCTCTGCTTCCCGATCCGATCGCGATCTCCGCGCAGCGCGACGGCATCGGCATCGATGTCGCGCTCGAATGGAACGACAGCTACTACGAAAACGTGCTGTGCTTCACCAACAACATCCCGCAGCGCGATGGCGGCACGCACCTGGCGGCGTTCCGCGCGGCGCTGACGCGCACGCTCAACGGCTATGCCGAAAAATCGGGCATGCTGAAGAAGGAAAAGGTCAGCCTGACCGGCGACGACATGCGCGAAGGGCTGACGGCGATCGTCTCGGTCAAGCTGCCCGACCCCAAGTTCTCCTCGCAGACCAAGGACAAGCTGGTCAGCTCGGAAGTGCGCCAGCCGCTCGAAAGCCTGATGGGTGACAAGATGAGCGAGTGGCTGGAGGAAAACCCGGCCCACGCCAAGGCGGTGATCCAGAAGATCATCGACGCCGCCGCCGCGCGCGAGGCGGCCAAGCGCGCCCGCGAACTGACGCGGCGCAAGGGCGCGATGGACATCGCCAGCCTGCCCGGCAAGCTGGCCGACTGTCAGGAGCGCGATCCCAGCAAGTGCGAACTGTTCCTGGTCGAAGGGGATTCGGCCGGCGGTTCGGCCAAGCAGGGGCGTGACCGGCACTACCAGGCGATCCTGCCGCTCAAGGGCAAGATCCTGAACGTGGAGCGCGCCCGGTTCGACCGGATCATCTCGTCCAAGGAAGTGGGCACGCTGATCCAGGCGATGGGCACCGGCATCCGCGACGAGTTCAATCTCGAAAAGCTGCGCTACCACAAGATCGTCATCATGACCGACGCCGACGTCGACGGTGCCCATATCCGCACGCTATTGCTGACGTTCTTCCACCGCCAGATGCCCGACATCATCCGTGCCGGGCACCTCTTCATCGCCCAGCCGCCGCTCTACAAGGTCGCCAAGGGCCGGTCGGAAGTCTATCTCAAGGACAATGCCGCGCTCGATCGCTACCTGATCGAAGCGGGGCTGGCCGGGCGCGTGCTGGAAACCGCCGGCGGCGCGCGGGGCGGCGTGGAACTCGATGCGCTGGTCGAACACGCGCTGCGGATGCGCAACCTGATGGCCTTCGTGCCGCGCCGCTACGATCCGGCGATCATCGAGGCGCTGGCGCTGGCCGGAGCGCTCGATCCCGATTTGTCCGCCGATGCCCGCGTCGAAGCGCTGGCGCGCACGGCCCGCTGGCTGGACCGGGGCGATACCGAAGCACGCTGGAGCGCGGGGCTTTCGGAAGAAGGTGGCTATCACATCCAGCGCCAGTGGCGCGGGGTGACCGACCACCACATCATCGAGCCGGGCTTCCTGACCAGCGCCGAAGCGCGCAAGCTGGCGCGGCTGACGGCCGAAACCGCCGAGGTCTATTCCGCCACCGCGCGGCTGGTGCGCGCCTCCGCCGCCGCGGTTGAACCGGAACCGGCCGTCACCGCCGACGAGAGCGAGCAGGAAGCGGCCAAGCCGCGCGCCGAGCCGAAGGACGCGATCACGCGCCCGTCCGAGCTGCTCGATGCGGTGCTGGCTGGCGGCCGCAAGGGTCTGTCGATCCAGCGCTACAAGGGGCTGGGCGAAATGAACGCCGAGCAACTCTGGGAAACCACGCTCGATCCGGACAACCGCTCGCTGCTGCAGGTCAAGGTGGAAGACGCCGACGTGACCGACGAGATCTTCACCCGCCTGATGGGCGACATCGTCGAACCGCGCCGCGATTTCATCCAGGAAAACGCGCTCAACGTCGCCAATCTGGACGTCTGATCCGATGCTCACATCCAGCATTCCGTGGGATCAGGCGGCCACGATGATCGACCTGGAAGGGCGCGCGCCGATCATCGGCACGATCCGCGACTGCGCGATGCATTACACGCTCTACAAGCCCCACGCCCGCACCCAGGCGCGCGTGCTGCTGACCGTGCCGGTGCACCGCGAAGGCCGCGCCACGCGGACGTGGGTGCTCGATCCGGACGAGATCGCGCAGCTGGCGGACTGGCTGGCGGCGAAGCAGTAATCCTGCGGCGGTCGCGCCGTCTTTTTCCCATGGCAGGCGGCCGCGCGCAGGTTCCCTGCGGCCCGTTCCTCTGCCATAGCGGCGGGCGTGACCTTGCCTGACGAACCCCATACCTATTCCTACTACGCCGAAGAGGACGAGCGGGACTTCACCGACCCCGGCCTGTTCTTTCCCGAAGCCGCGTCCGCTGCGTCAGCCCCGCCTGCCCCCGTCTGGGCCGATCCGGCCGAGGCACTGCACGCGGTGTTCGGGTTTTCGGCGTTCCGGGGCGTGCAGGAACAGGTTGTGGCGCGCGTGCTGGCGGGGCAATCGACGCTGGCGGTGATGCCCACCGGCGCGGGCAAGTCGCTGACCTACCAGTTGCCGGCCGTGATGATGGCGGGCACGTGCGTCGTCGTGTCGCCGCTGATCGCGCTGATGCACGATCAGTTGCGCTCGGCCACGGCCAACGGCATCCGCGCGGCGGCGTTGACCAGCGTCGATACCGACCGGGGGCAGACCATCGACCGCTTCCTCTCGGGCGATCTCGATCTGCTCTACGTGGCGCCCGAACGCGCCAGCCAGCCGCATTTCCGCGAATTGCTGACGCAGGGCCGCGTGGCGCTGTTCGCCATCGACGAGGCGCATTGCGTATCCGAATGGGGGCACGATTTCCGCCCCGATTATCGGCTGCTGCGGCCGATGATGGACATGTTCCCGGCAGTGCCGCGCCTGGCGCTGACCGCCACGGCCGACCGGCACACGCGCGCCGACATCCTCGAACAGCTCGGCATCGCCGAAGACGGGCTGATCGTGGCGGGGTTCGACCGGCCGAACATCCGCTATGCCATCACCCCGCGCGACAATCCGCTGCGCCAGCTTACCCGCCTGATGGCGGAGCAGCCGGGGCCGGGCATCGTCTATGCCCCCACCCGCGCCGGGGTGGAGCGGCTGGCGGAGCAGCTTTCGGGGCAGGGGCGGCCGGTGCTGCCCTATCACGCCGGCCTGCCGCCCGAAGTGCGCGCCGCCAACCAGGCCGCCTTCGTCGCCAGCGAGGACATGGTGATGGTGGCGACGGTCGCCTTCGGCATGGGCATCGACAAGCCGGACGTGCGCTTCGTCGCCCATGCCGCGCTGCCCAAGTCGGTCGAGGGCTATTACCAGGAGACCGGGCGCGCCGGGCGCGATGGCGATCCGTCGGTGGCGCTGCTGCTGTGGGGCGCCGACGATTTCCTGCGCGCGCGCCAGCGGATCGGCGAAGTCGAGGAACACCGCCGCGCCAGCGAGCGCCAGCGTCTGGATGCCATGGCCGGGCTGGTCGAGGCCGGCGGGGGCCGCCGCGCGGTGCTGCTGCGCCACTTCGGCGAGGACCCGCCGCCGACCTGCGGCAATTGCGACAACTGCCTGTCTCCGCCCGCGCAGACCGATGCCACCGAACTGGCGCGCAAGTTCCTGTCCGCCGTCTATCGCACGGGGCAGAGCTTCGGCTTCGGGCATATCGAGAAAGTGCTGACCGGCCGCGCCGATGAACGGGTGACCGCGCGCGGGCACGATCAGCTGTCGGTCTTCGGCATCGTGCCGGCGGAGGACGCGCCGTTGCTGCGTGTGCTATCGCGGGCCTTGCAGGCGCGCGGCAGCCTTGTCGCCACCGAGCATGGCGGGCTGGCGCTGGGCGGCGATGCGCGCGAAATCCTGAAGGGCGATGTGCGCGTCGACCTGATCCTGCCGCCGCGTCAGGAAGGCGGCGGCCGGCGGCGCAAGGGGGCGGCCGGTGCCGCGCTCAACCCGGTGGGCGATCCGCTGTTCGACGCGCTGCGCGCGCTGCGCCGCGATCTGGCGCAGGAACAGGGCGTGCCGCCCTATGTGATTTTCCACGATTCGGTGCTGCGCGAGATGGCGGCAACCCGCCCCGCCAACCGCGCCGAACTGGGCGGGATCGGCGGGGGGGGGGCGCGCAAGCTCGACGCCTATGGCGAGCAGTTCCTCGAGGTCATTCGGCAGCATTGAGCGCAGGTTGCGCGCTGCGCGTATTCCAAAGCGAATAGAGGACGCCCGCCGCGATCAGGCCGAAGGTCACGCCCAGGCTGGCCAGCGGCGGAAACTTCGCGCCGCCCAGCAGGAAGTCGGACACGAAGATCTTGGCGCCGATGAACACCAGCACCGCCGCCAGCGAGACCTTGAGGTACTGGAAGCGGTCGACCATCGCCGAGAGCGCGAAATAGAGCGCGCGCAGGCCCAGCACCGCCATGATGTTCGAGGTATAGACGATGAAGGGGTCGGTGGTGATCGCGAAGATCGCCGGCACGCTGTCCACTGCGAACACCAGATCGGCGACGTTGATGACCACCAGCGCCAGGAACAGCGGCGTCGCGGCCAGCACCAGCCGGCCGGTGCGGCGATCGGGCACGCGCACGAAGAAGCGCTGGCCATGGAGCGCGGGTGTCACGCGCATATGGCGGCTGATCCAGCGCACGGCGGGGTTGTTGGCCACGTCGGGTTCGTGATCGCCGCCCAGCAGCATCTTCACGCCGGTGAAGATCAGGAAGGCGGCGAAAAGATAGAGCACCCAATAGGCTTCGGAGACCAGCGCCGCCCCCGCCGCGATCATCGCGCCGCGCAGCACGATCACGCCGATGATGCCCCACAGCAGCGCGCGGTACTGGTACTTCGCCGGAATCGCGAAGGTGCCGAAGATCAGGCCGATGACGAAGACGTTGTCGATCGACAGCGCCTTTTCGATGAAGAACCCGGTGTACCAGGCCATGCCGGAACCGGCGCCCTTTTCGGCCCAGACCCAGGCGCCGAAGAGCAGGGCGATGGTGATGTAGAAGGCGGTCAGCCGCAGCGATTCGCCGATGCCCATGGCCCGGTCGTCCTTGTGCAGCACGCCAAGGTCGAAAGCGGTGAGCGCGATGACCAGGCCGGCGAAGACGAGCCACAACCAGGCCGGAGTGCCCAGCCAGTCCGCGAACAGAATTTCCATGGTCGCTCTCCGCCTTAGCCGTGCAGGGCGATGCGGCGGCGCATCAGGCGGCCAAGGCGCTGGCGCAGCGCCAGCTTGGCGCGTGTCAGGCGCAGGATTGCCAGCGGATCGGGCCAGCGGCGGCGGCGCTCGGCGCGCAGCGCCTCGTCGATCTGCTGGTGGCGCTCCATCAGGCGGAAGGTAATGTCGGACATCGTTTGCTCCTCGATCGAAACGGTTGATTCGATCGGGCGCACCGAAGCCCTGCGGTCCATGGGCGGGAAATGGGAAGGAACCCGGACCGGCAGGCATCGGTGTCACCCGATGCGGTCCGACATCGCAAGGCGGCTGCCCGAATGGGCCAGCGCGCCAAGCCAGAGGGGCCCGGTCCCGCAATCTCTTTATGGACCGAATCGCTCCGGATTTCAAGTCCCCGGCTGGGCAAGGGTGAGGGCGGGGCGCCGAAACCGGCCCGCGCGCTTGCCGTTCGCGCGCCCAATCCCTACGTTGGCCGGGTGCTGAGCCGGCTTCCTTCTCGGCTGGCGGCGCGGTTCTGGGCCGCGCTGCTGGTCCTGACCGTGGCGTTCCATGCGGTCACGCCTTTCGAGGCGCCGCTGGTCGTGCGCAGCGGATCGGCGTTCAGCGCGGCCACGGCGGAAGTCGCCATCGCGCCCGCGCGCAAGACCGCGGTCGAGCGCCACGTCGTGCAGATCGCGCCGGTGCTGCCGACGGTGTCGGCCGTCGTCTTGCCGGCGATGCCGCTGGTTGCGGCGATTCCCCATGCCTGGCCCGACCAGACCGGCCCGCCGCTTCCCGCGCCGCTGGCGCGCAAGATCGCGCCACGAGGTCCGCCCACCCCCTGATGTGCCACCGCGCCCCACGTTCGGGCGCAGACTTCACGCATATCAGGAATACCGACATGACCATTCAGGAAAGCAGCCCCGCTGCTCTCGCCCGTCGCGCGCATATCGAGGCGCTGCTGGCGGCCTACCCCGACGTATCCACCGAGGAGCACGGCGTGCTCGTCTCCTATTTCCGGCGCGAGGCCAATGCGCTCGACATCGGCATGATCGCCAGCAATCCCGCCATCGCCAGCGGCTATGCCCGGTTCCGCGGCGATCATATCGACCGGTTCACGCTGAAGGACGTGATGAAGGGCGTCGCCGGCGCGGCCGTGCTGGTGCTGTGCGTCGGCCTGATCATGTTCCGGGCGCTGTAGCGGGACGCAGGCAGGCGGCGCGCAGCCGCCTGCCTTACCGCAGCAGGTGGCCGGTGCGGTCGCGCTTGGTGGCGAGGTAGCGTTCGTTGTGCGGGTTGGCGGGCAACTGGTGCGCCACGCGCTCCTCCACGTCCACGCCCAGTCCCTGCAGCGCGGCGACCTTGCCGGGATTGTTGGTCATCAGCCGGATCGTGGTGACGCCCAGCAGATCGAGCATCCGCGCCGCCACAGGAAAGTCGCGCGCCTCGCTGGGCAGGCCAAGCCGCTCGTTGGCGTCCACGGTGTCGAAGCCCTGGTCCTGCAGTTCGTAGGCGCGCAGCTTGTTGATCAGGCCGATGCCGCGCCCTTCCTGGCGCAGATAGAGCAGCACGCCCCAGCCGCCGGCGTTGGCTTCCTCCGCCATGCGCGCCAGCGCGGCGTCGAGCTGAGGGCCGCAATCGCACTTCAGGCTGCCCAGCACGTCGCCGGTCAGGCATTCGCTGTGCAGGCGGACCAGCGGCACGCGCTCGCCGCTCTGCGTGCCGAGAATCAGCGCGACGTGTTCGCGCAGGTCGTCGCGCGCGCGGAACGCCACAATCTCGGCGTGTTCGCAGGCGTGAACCGGCAGGCGCGCGCGCGCCTGGATGGTCAGGTTGAGCGGGTCCTTGAACGCCGCGAGGTCGGCGGCGGAGACCGTGACCGCCGGTTCCACTCCCGTCGCCACCAGAAAGGCGGGGAGGATGCCGGCCAGCCGCGCCAGTTCCATCGCGGTGACGGCGGCTGCGTGCGCCGCGATCGGCAGGGCGCGGAACGGGCCGCGCAGCGGGCGGTCCAGATCGAGCGAGGGATCGGCCAGCTCGCGCGCACTGAGCTGGGTGAACGGGTCGGCGCCGTGGATCAGCACCGGGGCCTCGGGCACGGCCGCCTCGCGCTGGTTGGCGAGCTTCAGCGTGGCCGCGCGGGCGGCGGATATCAGCAGGTTCGCGGCATAGACGCCGGGCTGGACAAAGCCGGTTTCCGCCGGGAGCAGGTCCAGCGCGCCATCATCGGCGGTGACGCGCACGGCCCAGCCATGGCGCAGCGCATCCAGCGCGCGCGCAACCGTGCGCGTATCGCTCACAGGTCGAACCCGGTCACCAGCGGAATGTGGTCCGAAGGCTGGTCCCACTTGCGCGTTTCCTCGACGAAGCGGTGGCTCGTCGATTGCCCGGCAAGATCGGGCGAGGCCCACATATGGTCGAGCCGACGGCCCTGATCCTTGTTGCGCCAGTACGAACGATAGCTCCACCAGCTGTAGTTCCGCTCTGGCGCGGGGATATGCTTGCGGCCCAGGTCGATCCAGCCGTGCGCGTCGCGGAAGCGGCCCAGCGTTTCGACCTCGATCGGGGTGTGGCTGACCACCTTGAGCAGCGCCTTGTGGCTGTAAACGTCCGATTCGAGCGGGGCGATGTTGAAATCGCCGACGATCAGCGTGGGCCGGTCCACCTTGTCCGCCCAGCGCGTCATCCGTTCGAGGAAATCGAGCTTCTGCCCGAACTTGGGGTTGAGTTCACGGTCCGGAATGTCGCCGCCCGCCGGGATATAGACGTTTTCCAGCAACATCCCCTGGCCGGGCCCGAGCAGTTCCACGCCCACATGGCGCGCCTCGCCATTGTCCTGCCAGTCGTGCCGGCCGATCTCGCGGAAGGGAACGCGGCTGACTGTGGCGACGCCGTGGTAGCCCTTCTGCCCATGCACCGCGCGATGGGTATAGCCCAGCCGTTCGAACATTTCGTGCGGGAACAGTTCCTCGGCGGTCTTGATTTCCTGGAGGCACAGGACGTCGGGCGCCTGTTCGGCCAGGAAGCGCTCGACCTGATCGATGCGCAGGCGGACGGAATTGATGTTCCAGGTAGCGATAGAGACCATGGCCAAGGCTTTAGGTGCAGGCCGGTAGCCGGTGCAAGCCCGAAGCGCTGTCTCGTGATCGCTGCCTGAAGGGGCAAGGAAAAACCCTCGCCCCGGGGGCATTGGGGGCGAGGGTTCCATCTGCGTTCGTCACGCTTAGACGCGGCGGCTTTTCGAAGGCCGGGCAACAGGGGGGAAACCCGCCTCGACCGCCTCGTCTGAACCCGTTCTAGGACCGCCGCGCTTGCTGGCGGATGAACGGAAACGACAAGTTTGTCGCAGCTTGTCGCGTGCCGCGCACAGGTTGTTGCCGAAGCGTCGCGTGCCGGCGACGAACGGCCGGAACGCCCGTCCGGTAAAGAACGGGTCGCCGGGATCGCGGGCAGACCGCGTCAGTGCTTGGGCGAGTTGGGACGCGGATCGTTCCAGCGGAACGTGTTTTCCGGCACATCGATGCCGTATTGCTGGCCCGACAGGCGCACGGTGGTTCGCTTGTTCTGCGAATCGAGCGCAACCCAGCTGTCGAGTTCGAGTCCGCCCGGCGCGGAAGCCTTGCGAATGAAGATCAGCGTGATCGTGCCGTATTCGGGGTGGCGCGTGTCGCGCACCTCGATGCTGACCACGCTGGAATGGTTGGTCGGTATCAGCCGCGCAAAGCGGGCGACATCCTTGCTGGGATCGAGCAACGCGCCCAGCGGGCTGTTGCGGATCGGCCAGCGCTGGACCTGCCGCACCTCGTAGTCGATCAGCGTCAGCGCGCGCCCGTCCGAAACGATCAGCAAAGGCACGCCGCGTTCGTACTGGAAGCGGATCTTGCCCGGGCGCTTCATCGTCATCACGCCGGACAGCGATTGGCCGGACCGGTCGGTCTGGACGAAGTTGGCGCGCATCGTGGTGATCGCGCGCAGCGCATCCACCGCACGGTCGACGTCGTTGGCGGGAGCCGGCGCGGGCGCGTTCTGCGCCGCGAGCGGGGCCGGCGCCATCACGGCGCCAAGGCCAGCGGACGCCATCGCGGAAACCGCGACGGCGTGCATCAGGCGGGATCGGCCGGGAAGGCGGAAGAGATCAAGCATCGTGTTCATCGCCGTTTGTTGCAGGACCGGCGTTGAACTCGCCGTGAACCGGGAAGGTTCCGGCGAACGGTAGGCGGAACGCCTTACTTGATCTTGGCTTCCTTGAATTCGACGTGCTTGCGCGCCACCGGATCGTACTTGCGGAAGCTGAACTTCTCGGTGCTGTTGCGGGGATTCTTCTTGGTGACATAGAAGAAGCCGGTGTCGGCGGTCGAGACCAGACGAATCTTGACGGTGGTGGGCTTTGCCATGGCTCTAACAATCCTGAACTAGCTTGCGCGCGCGTGCTGAAAACTATTGCGGCGGCGCGTTGCCACGCCGCCTTCGCAGGGCGCGGGCGTTGGGGGAGAATCACGCGAAAGTCAAGCCTTGGGATAAGGGTGCAGCGGTTCCACCAGACCGAAGCGTTCCTTGAGCGGCTTGTCCTTCAGCGGCGGCAGATCGAGCGGCGGCACATCCACGCGGGTATCGGGCATACGGTCCAGCAGGTTGCGGATCACGGTCAGCCTGCCCCGGCGCTGGTCGTTGAAGTCCACAAGCGTCCACGGCGATTCGGGCGTGTGGGTGGCGGCCAGCATCGCCTCACGCGCTTCGGTGTAGGCCGCGTACTTGCCGCGCGCCTCCAGATCGACCGGGGAGAGCTTCCAGCGTTTCATCGGATCGTCGCGGCGCTCGGCAAAGCGCCGTTCCTGTTCCTCCTGATCGCAGGTCAGCCAGTATTTGAACAGCAGCAGGCCGTCCGTCACCAGCAGCTTCTCGAACGCGGGCGCCTGCGCCAGGAACGCGCGCACCTGATCCTCGCTGGCATAGCCCATCACGCGCTCCACACCGGCACGGTTGTACCAGCTGCGGTCGAACAGCACGATCTCCCCGGCGGCGGGGAGGTTGGCGATATAGCGCTGGAAGTACCACTGGCCCTGTTCGCGCTCGGTTGGCTTGGGCAGCGCCACGGCGCGGCATTGGCGGGGGTTGAGCCGCTGGAGTATGGCGTGGATCACGCCGGTCTTACCCGCAGTGTCGCGCCCTTCGAAGATCACCAGCACGCGCGCGCCGGTCTTTGCTACCCAGCGCGCCATGCAGGTCAGTTCCTCCTGCATGGGTTCCAGCAGGTCTTCGTAGTCCTTCTTCTTCAGTTCACCCATGGAGCCCGTGCCTGTGCGATTCGAACGGAGGGTGAGCGTGCACGAAAAAGGGGCAGCCCGCGAGTGGCCGCCCCTTTCTCTCGGGATTCCAATTCGTAGCGTTCAGCGAACCGAACCGCGCCGCACCAGATTGACGATCGCCAGCAGGATCACCGCGCCGAGGAACGACACGATAAGGCTGCCCGCCGAAATGCCCTGGGTGATGCTGCCGCCGCCGATGAAGGGCGTGAGCAGAAACCCGCCGAGCATGGCGCCGACGATGCCGACCACGATATTGAGGAAGATACCCTGCTGTGCGTCGGTGCGCATCACGATGCTGGCCAGCCAGCCCAGAATGCCACCCACGATGAGAAGGACGATGATACCCATGTTCCGGACATCCCCATTGTTGCCTTGATGCCTTTCACAATCCGGCGGCGGGGATTTGGTTCCGGAAACCCCGCCGTTATGGCGCGATTGATCGGCGGCTGGGAGAATCGGTGGGGCGGGGACCGGTGGGGCGGTCAGGCGCGCAGCAGCCAGAACATCGCCGCCGCGCCCGCCACGATGCGGTACCATGCGAACGGCGTGAAGCCGTGCCGGCTGACATAGGCGACGAAGAAGCGGATCACCGCCAGCGCCACCACGAACGAGACGAAGAAACCCACCGCGATCTCCGCCCAGCCCACGCCCAGCGTGCCGGCGGCCAGTTCGTGCCGCTTGTCGAGCAGTTCCAGCGTGGTCGCCCCCAGCATCGTCGGGATGGCCAGGAAGAAGCTGAATTCGGCGGCGGTGCGGCGCTCGATGCCCATGGCCAGCGCGCCCATGATGGTCGCGCCCGAACGGCTGACGCCGGGGATCATGGCCAGGCACTGCACGAAGCCCACGCCCACGGCCTGTCGCAGCGGCAACTGGCCGATCCCGGTCGGTTCACCGCCCTTGGCGAAGCGTTCGACCACGAGAATGCCGATGCCGCCCACGATCAGCGCCCAGCACACCACCAGCGGGCTGCCGAGCAGACCCTCGATCTGGTGTTTCAGCAGCAGGCCGATGACCGCGGCGGGCATGAACGCGGCCAGCAGGTTGCGCAGGAAGCGCAGCGACAGCGGCTCCAGCCGGAGCAGGCCCATGCCGACGGCCCAGAACGTGCGCCAGTATTGCACGACCACCGCCAGGATCGCGCCCAGCTGGATCACCACGTTGAACATGGCCCATTGCGCGGCGTCATAGCCGAACAGTTCGGTGGCAAGGATGAGGTGCCCTGTCGAGGAGACCGGAAGGAACTCGGTGAGGCCCTCGACGATGCCGAGCAGTACGGCGGTAACGATCGTGCTGTCCATGCGCAGGGCGTTGCCGCACCGCAGCACGGTGTCAAGGGCGGTCGGCGTTCGGCAACCTTAAATTTCGGCAATGCCTTGCGGGGCACACGCGATCAGGCGGCGGCATCCTGAAACTGCAACCGCGCAAGCCGGGCGTAGAGCCCGTTGGCGGCGGTCAGGCTGGCGTGGTTGCCCTGTTCGACGATCTTGCCGCCGTCCATCACGATGATCCGGTCGGCCGCGCGGATCGTCGCCAGCCGGTGCGCGATGACCAGCGTGGTGCGGTCCTTCATCAGCCGGTCGAGCGCGGCCTGCACCAGCTGTTCGCTTTCGGCGTCCAGCGCGCTGGTCGCTTCGTCAAGCAGCAGGATCGGGGCGTTGCGCAGCACCGCGCGGGCGATGGCGATGCGCTGGCGCTGGCCACCGGAAAGGCGTGCGCCGTCCTCGCCCAGGAAGGTATCGAGCCCTTCGGGCAGCGCGCGCAGGAAGCTTTCGGCGTTGGCGGCGCGCGCCGCTTCCCAGATGTCCTCGTCGCTGGCGGCCCAGTTGCCATAGCGCAGATTGTCGCGCGCGCTGGCGGCGAACAGCGTGCCGTCCTGCGGCACCAGCGCCATCCTCGCGCGAATCTCGGCCGGATCGGCCGACGGCAGCGGCACGCCGTCGATGCGCACGGTGCCTGCCTGCGGATCGTAGAACCGCTGCGCCAGCAGGAACAGCGTGGACTTGCCCGCGCCGGAAGGCCCGACGATCGCCACCGTCTCGCCCGGTTCGACGGTCAGCGAGAAATCCTCCAGCGCCGCCACTTCCGGGCGGCTGGGATAGCGGAAGCCGACGTTCTGGAACGCCAGCTGGCCGCGCGGCGGCACGGGCAGCGCGGTCGGCCGCGCGGGCGGGGCGATGTCTGGCTGTTCCAGCAGCAGTTCGTTGAGGCGGCTGGCCGCGCCGGCGCCGCGCAGCAGGTCGCCATAGACCTCGGTCAGCGCGCCCAGCGCGCCGGCGACGAGGCCCGCCGTCACCACGATCGCGAAGATCGTGCCACCGCTGATAGTGCCTTCGGCCACACCCACCGCGCCTTCCCACACGAGCAGGACGATGCCGCCAAACACCAGCAGAATGACGATCGCCGTCATCACCGCGCGCAGGATGATGCGGCGGCGGGCCACGTCAAACGTGCGTTCGACGCGCTCGCCGAACCGCTCCAGCTCGCGCTTTTCCTGCCCGAAGGCCTGGACGATCTTCATCGCGCCCAGCGTTTCCGACACGATCACGCCGATCGCGGCGACGCGGTCCTGGCTCGACCGCGAAACGGAGCGCACGCGCCGGCCGAACCACACGATCGGCAGGACCACGAGCGGGATGCCGATGATCACCGCGCCGGTCAGCTTCGGCGCCAGCACGAACAGGTAGATCATGCCGCCCAGCGCCATGATCGCGTTGCGCAGCGCCACCGAAACCGTGGTGCCGACCACCTGTTCGATGATCGCCGTGTCCGACGTCATGCGCGAGGAGATTTCCCGGGGGCTGTTGGTTTCGAAGAAGCTGGGCGGCAGGCGCAGCAGGTTGGCCTGCACTTTCAGGCGGATGTCGGCGACCACGCGCTCGCCCAGCCAGGACACGAAATAGAACCGGCAGGCGGTGCCGACGGCCAGCACCAGCACGACCAGCAGCAGATAGCGGAACCAGCGGCCGATCTCGGTGATGTCCGCCCCTTGCGAGAAGCCCTTGTCGACGATCAGCTTGAGGCCGGAGGGGATCGCCAGCGTGGCGCTGGCGGTGACGAGCAGCGCGGCAGCGGCGGCGGCGACCCGTCCCGGATAGTCGAGCGCCTGGCGCCATACCATGCGCAAGGGGGTCAGGGTGCGCGCGGGGCGCGGGGCTTCGACAGGCTGGGTTCCCTCGTCCATTCCGCTCGCCTAGCCGAAGCGCGCCCGCGCAGGAAGGGGGCGCATGCCGGTAAGGCGCGGCAATGCTTTTTCCGCAGTCCATCCCGCGCGATCGAGGCGAGGATTAGGGTCCGGTTTGGTCCGGTCGGAGCGCGATCTTCAATGTTGCGTTGCACAAGGCAACGAATCGCGGCAATCTGGGGGCAAGCGAGTCCCGGTGTTGCCGGGCAACAGAACAAGGACAACGGCCGTGCTCTACAAGGCCTATGAAATCCAGCGCTCTCTGCTCAGCGCGAGCAGCGCGATGGCGTCGATGACAGCGGACCTGCTGGGCGATCCCCGGCTTCCGTTCAGCGGCTTCGGCCCCAGCCAGATGATGGCATCGGCGCTGGAAGTGTTCGCCCACGCGGCGGCCCCGCGCGGCAAGCCGGCGTTCGGCATCCGCACGATCCATGTCGATGGCACGACCCACGCGGTCCGGGAATCGACGGAAATCCATCGCCCGTTCGGCGATCTCAAGAAGTTCACGCACGAAGGGCTTCCGCCCGACGCGCCGCGCCTGCTGATCGTGGCGCCGATGAGCGGCCATTACGCCACGCTGCTGCGCGGCACGGTGGAACGGATGCTGGAACGCTGCGTGGTCTACATAACGGACTGGGCCGACGCGAAATACGTGCCGCTGGCCGAAGGGCGCTTCGACCTGGACGATTACATCGACTATCTGGTCGGCTTCCTCGAATATATCGGCCCCGGCGCGCACATGATGGCGGTATGCCAGCCTTCGGTGCCGGCCTTTGCCGCCACCGCGATCATGGCGGCCAAAGACCATCCGTGCCGACCTGTGACGCTGACGATGATGGGCGGGCCGATCGATACCCGCGAATCGCCCACGGCGGTGAACGATCACGCGATCACCAAGCCCTATGTGTGGTTCAAGCACAACGTCATCACCACGGTGCCGGTGAACTATCCGGGCGAGGGGCGGCAGGTCTATCCGGGCTTCGTCCAGCTCGCGAGCTTCATGTCGATGAACCTCGGCAGCCACATGATGAGCCACTATTCGCTGTTCAAGCACCTGGTGCAGGGCGATGGCGAAGGCGCCGAGGCGACCAAGACGTTCTATGACGAATACCGCGCCGTCTGCGATCTGCCGGCGGAGTTCTATCTGCAGACCGTGGATGTCGTGTTCCAGCGCCACGCGCTGCCCAAGGGCGAATTCGTCCATCGCGGGCACGCGGTCGACCTGGGCGCGATCCACGACACCGCGATCCTGTGCATCGAGGGCGAGCGGGACGACATCTCGGGCATCGGCCAGACCAAGGCCGCGCTCAAGGTGACGCCGAACGTGCCGGAGGAAATGAAGCAGTACCTCCTCGCCGCCGAGGCGGGGCACTACGGCATTTTCAACGGATCGCGCTGGCGGACCAAGATCGCGCCGGTGGTCGATGCGTGGATCGTGCGCCACGAAGGCCGGGGCAAGGGCCGCAAGCTGACGGCCGTCGCCTGAAGACAGACGGTGCGGAAAGAAGACTTCCCGCACCGTCCCGAAACGCCGCTTCTCAGACGAAGAACTGGGTCAGCCACTCGCAGATCAGGGCGGGCTTCGACTCGCCTTCGATCTCGACCGTGATTTCCATGGACTGCTGCCACTGGCCGGGACGCTTTTCCTCGATCTCCAGCAGCTTGAACACGCCGCGCACGCGCTTGCCCGAACGGACGGGGGTGAGGAAGCGGGTGCGGTTGCCGCCATAGTTCACGCCCATCTTGATGCCTTCGGGGCGCGGACAATCGCTGAGCTGTGTCAGCAGCGGGATCAGCGACAGTGTGAGGAAGCCGTGCGCGATCGTGCCGCCGAACGGCGTCAGCTTGGCCTTTTCCTCGTCGACGTGGATGAACTGGAAGTCACCGGTCGCTTCGGCGAACTGGTTGATTCGTTCCTGGCTGACCTCGACCCATTCCGATGTGCCCACGATCGTGCCTGCCAGCGCCTTGATTTCTGTCGCGGGAATGATCCTCGCCATACCGTTGCTCTCCTGCATTCTCTTGTTCCGCCATCATGGACGGACCCTTGCAAAGGTGCAACCGGGCGCAATCCGGTCAGGACGGATGGGCTATTCGGCGGGCGACGCGGGCAAGGGACGGGTCCAGCCCGGCGTTCGCGCATTGAGCCAGCGCTGGGCCGGCTTTTCGATCAGGCGATAAAGCGCCCACGACGCGATCAGCAGCAGCAGGAGATAGGCCGCCAGTTCCGCCCAGCCGATTTGCAGCGAGGCATCAACGAACAGCAGCTTGAACACCAGGAACAGAAAGGCGTGCGCGAGGTAGGTGGAATAGCTCACCTCTCCCAGCCACACCGCCGCGTGGCTGGCGAGAAAGCGTGCCAGCGGCCCCTTATCATAAATCAGCGCCAGCATCGCGGTGACGATCGCGGGCGGGACGATCGCGGTTTCGGGCCAGCCGGCCACGCTCCCCAGCGCGATCCAGCCCGTCGCGAACAGCGCCCAGGGCCAGGCGCGCGGTGATCGTGCCGCTTGCCAGATCACGCAGGCCAGCGTGCCCAGCATGAAGCCGATCAGGCAGCGCCACAGCCCCATGGTGGGGATGTCCGCGCCCAGCGTGCGCAGACCCCGGTGCGTGAACAGCGCATATTCTCCCGCCAGCAGCAGCGCCGCGATCGCGATCGCCAGGCGACGGCGGCCCATGATCGGCTGGCCCGCCGCGACAATCGCGGGAAACACCAGATAGGCGGCGAATTCGGTGCTGATCGACCAGGCCGGGTGGTTCCAGGCCAGTTCGTGCGTAAAGCCCCAGTTCTGGATCAGCAGCACCTGCAGCGGCAATTCGTCCAGTGGTAGCCCCTCTACGGGGCGCCCGGAAACGTTCAGTGCCGCTCGGAACAACACGAAGCCGCCGAGTATCAACAGGTGCAACGGCCAGATTCGCGCCATCCTTCGCCACAGGAAACGGGCGGCGGCGCGTGGCCCACCCGACGCCAGTGGAACGGCATAATTGTACCACATGACGAAGCCGGACAGGACGAAGAACAGATCCACCGCCAGATAGCCGCGCGCCAGGACCGCGATGACGCCTGGGGGCAGTATGGACACCAGCGACAAGCGGATATGATAGAGGACCACCAGCCAAGCCGCTATCCCGCGCAGGCCGGTCAGCGAGTCGAGATGGCGTGGTCTGCGTTCGCTCGGTTCGTGGAGATGGGGCTCGCTCATCTGGGGGCGCTCAGCGGGGGCTGCCCCGAACTGCCCTGTGTCGCCGCGCGCGACGGCGCGTTAACCCGCCGAAGCGGACGGAACGTCTCCCGGCTCGGGTCGATCCGCATGGCATAGGCGCGCAGGCCGATCTGCAGCCCGATCAGCATGTACATAAAGGGCTGGAAGGCGATGCCGACGAAGCTGCCGCCGACCATATAGACCAACTGCCCCTGTTGCAGCGCATTGGCCAGAGGCCCGATCCATCGCGCATCGGGCAGGCTCTCCTGCGGGCCACCCCGCTTGGTCCAGCGTGCGCGCACCCGCTCCATCTGCCACAGCCCCAGAAGGTGCAGCGTCAGCCAAAGGCCCAGGCCGGGATAGCCCTGCTCACCCAGCATCTCGAAGTAGGCCGAATGATAGGCGCGGCCCTTTTCCACGATATCGTTGGTTTCGAGCGCGGCGTTGTTCTTGCCGGCATAGTCGGTGTTGACGGTCTTGTAGCTCACCTCGTTCTGGCGATAGGCTTCGAAGCCTCCGCCGAAGGGGTTGTGCTTGGCGAATTCCCACGTCCATTTCCACACCGCCACGCGGGTGGAGGCGGACTGATCCGATTGGTGATTTTCGATCGTGCTCATGCGATCGGTATAGCTCTTGGGCAGGAATGGCATCGCCACCACGGCCAGTACCCCCGCTGCCGCGAGATAGGTGAAGCGCCGCTTGGTGGTGCGCAGCACGAGCACGCCCAGCAACAGCACGCACAGCAGGCCGGTGCGCGTCTGCGTGCCCACCGGGATCAGCAGGCAGGCAAAGCCGAGCCCCAGGGCATAAAGCGTGACCAGCTTTCCCGGTTTGAAGATAGTGCCGTACCGCGCCAGCCAGTAGATCAGCGGCATGATCGCAACCGCCACCATCGACAGCGTGCTGCCTTCGTAAAGGCCGGTGTTATCGTTCACCAGCAGCTTCAGTTCGCCATAGCCGCCGCCGGAGGAAAGCGTCTTGATCCCGCCGCCGATCACGATCACGCTGATGGACAGCACCATCACCAATGCCAGCGCCTCGATGCGCAGGCGCGTGCGCAGGGTGAGCGGCAGGAACATCGCGAAGACCAGTGCCTTCCACACCCAGCCCCACTTTTCCGCCGCTTCCACAGGGAAATCGGCGGTGCGGGTGGTCAGCCCACAATAGACCAGCAGCAGCAGGAGCAGGAACTGGCGGAACGAGAAGCGGATGCCCTGCTTGTTTTCGGCCACCATCCAGGCGCCGAACGCGCAGACGAACGCTATCAGCGAGATCGGGATATGGGCGAGGAAGCCCCAGGTGACCTTCTGCGGCGCGACGATGTCGATATAGGTATAGGCCAGCACCAGCAGGAACGGCCGGCGCATCCCGGCGCCCAGGAAAGCCAGCACGAAGGCGGTAAGGAACAGGTTAAGCACGGCGGCCCCGCTGGCGGCGCAACGTCCCGGGCAGGCGCGGCAAACGGCAGTGCGACAGGGGGGAGGGCGTCAGGGTCATGTCCGCGCGATGATCGTTGCCGGGACCGCGGGCTTAGCGGAACGGGGTTGACGGCGCGTTAAGGCTTGCGTGGCAGGAAAGGGGCATGACCCGCGTTCTGCACGTTCTCGACCACAGCCTGCCGCTGCACAGCGGCTACACCTTTCGCACGCGCGCGATCCTCAAGGCCCAGCAGGCGCAAGGGATCGAGGTGCGCGCGATCACCGGGCAGCGTCACCGCTTGCCGGATGGGCCGCTGGTGGCGGACGACGGCGCGCCCGAACAGATCGACGGGCTGGAATTCCATCGCACGCCGGGGGAAGCTGAAGGCATCGTGGGGGTGCGCGAGTGGCGCGAGGTGGTTGCTCTGGCCAGCCGGATCGAAGCGGTGGCCCGCGCGTGGCGGCCGGACGTGCTGCACGCCCATTCGCCGGCGCTGTGCGGCCTTGCCGCCGTGCGCGCCGGGCGGCGGCTCGGCATTCCGGTGGTCTATGAAATCCGCGCGTTCTGGGAAGACGCCGCCGTGGGCAATGGCACCGGCCGCGAGGGTTCGCCGCGCTACTGGCTGACCCGCCAGCTCGAGAACCGCGTGGTTGCCGGCGCCGATGCGGTGGTGACGATCTGCCGCGGCCTGCTGGAGGATCTGGCGGCGCGGGGCGTTGCGCGCGATCGCCTGTCGATCATGCCCAACGGCGTGGATCTGACCATGTTCGGGCAGGCACAGCCGCGCGATCCGGCGCTGGCCGAAGCGCTGGGGCTGGGCGACGGGCCGGTGATCGGCTTTCTCGGCAGCTTCTATCCCTATGAAGGGCTGGACGATCTGATCGCGGCCATGCCGGCGATCGTGGAGGGGGTGCCGGGAGCCAGGCTGCTGCTGGTCGGCGGCGGCCCGGCGGGCGATGCCTTGCGCGCGCAGGCGGAGGCTTCGTCGGTTGCGGACGCGATCCGCTTCGTCGGCCGCGTGCCGCACGCCGAGGTCGACCGCTATTACGCGCTGGCCGATGTGGTGTGCTATCCGCGCAAGGCGATGCGGCTGACGGACCTTGTCACGCCGCTCAAGCCGCTGGAGGCGATGGCGCAAGGCAAACTGGTTGCCGCGAGCGACGTGGGCGGGCACAGGGAACTGATCGAGGACGGGGTGACCGGCACGCTGTTTCCCGCCGACGATCCTGCCGGGCTGGCGAAGGCAATGATCGCGCTGTTGGGCGACCGGAGCGCATGGCTGGAACGGCGCGCGGTGGCGCGGCGGTTCGTCGAGCGCGAGCACGACTGGGCCGGCAATGTTCGTCGTTATCAAGCTGTTTACCAAAAGGTGATAGCCGGGAAAGGTACAATTGCGGGTGTCGCCGCCTGATGGCGTGGGGCACTTGCCAGGTTTGAACGGATCGATACGCACGTGACCATTCCGCAGGGCAAGCAGGCGAAACGCAAGCAGGCCGCATCGATTTCGGCGCACCGCCTGTTCCCGGTGGTGATGATAGTGTGGTTCGCCGCCTTGCTGGGGCTGACGAGCTTCGTCGTGCCGCCCCGGATGCTGGCGAGCCTGGTCGTGGCGAGCGGACTGCCCAAGGTCCTGCCGGCCGCCGCGCCGCCGCTGGGTTTCACCGCCCGCGTGCTGGTGGCTTTCGCGCTGGCCGTGGTCGGCGGGCTGATCGGCCTTGTCATCGCCGCGCGGTTGCGCAGGGGCAAGGCGGCCAAGCTCGACATGCCGGCTACGCCCGATCGCGACGAGGCGATGGAATCCGGAGCGCCCGCCGTGGCGGTATCCCAACGTGCCGTGAAAATCCGCGCGCGCGACGCGCACCCCGATGCCCCGCCGCGCCGGCCGCTGGTGCTGAGCGAGGAATTGGCGACGGTGCCGGCGCTCGAGGACCCGGAGCCGGGTGGCGAGCTTGAACAGCCCGTGATCGCGGAAGATTGGGGCGCGGAGGTGCCCGTCGATGGTGCGGACTTGTCCCGAACGGCGCTTGAAGCGGCGGATCCGGACGAAACGGCCGGGCAAGACGACGTGCTTGCGGACGAAGTTGGCGCTCCCGCGCGCCTTGCCGCGCCGATGATCGACGACGGACCGTTTGCGCCGCCGCTGCTTGCGCTGCCTGCCGCGCTGGCGGACGAGCCATCGGCCGATGCGGACCTTGATCTTGCAGGGCTAGAGGCTCCGCCCGGCGAAGATGATGCGCGGCTACCGCTGGCCTCCGACACGCAACGTCCCTTTGTGCAGCCCTATCCGACGTTGCCCGCGCCCGGCATTTTCAACGATGCGGCGGAAGCACGCGCGGATGCGCCCGCGATGGATGCCGCGCCGCTGGAATCGCTGGGTCTCGTGCAGCTCATCGAGCGGCTGGCGATGGCGATCGCGGTCCGGCGCGACGAACTGGCGCGACACGCGGAACAGGATCCCCGGGCCGAGGCGGAAGTCGACGCCACGCTGCCGCCTGGTACAGCCACGCACGCCGCGGACGCGGTCGAACAGGGCGTGGAGGACGCGGAAGCAGGTGGGGAGGCGGATGCGCCGCCTTTCCTGGCGATCGTGTCCGGCGAGGCACCGTTGCCCGAACACCGCTATCCCTCGCTGGTCGATATGCCGTCCCCCGCGCCGCGCCGCCATGACGACGCGCCGGTGGATCCGCCGTTTGCCCGCCCCGATACGCCGTTGGCCAGCCGTGGACGGGCCATGCCATCGTCTGTGACGGAACCCGCGCCGCCGGCCTTCGCGCCGCCCGCCGGGGCCGTTCCCGCGTTCAGCGATCCCGAAGAGGCCGACCGCGCCTTGCGCGCGGCCCTCGCCACGCTCCAGAGAATGACCGCCAAGGGCTAACCACGTCCGCAATCGGTCCTGAATGTAGCCATTTTCGACGGAATCCTGCCCGTTTTGAAGGGTGCAACCGTATTTCCCGCGCGGATCGGCGCGGGAAATGACGCTCGCGGTTGCAAAATAACTTTCCTGCAGTCATGGGGGATATTCGCGCAACTTTCGTCGCCAAGGGGGGCGGCGCGATTCGTGCGATATTTCCAATTCTGGATGTAGGGACGACCTTCGATATGGGATTTCCGCCGGTTCAGGGCCTGTACGATCCGCGTAATGAGCATGACGCCTGTGGTGTGGGCTTTGTTGCCCATATCAAAGGGGCGAAAAGCCACGCGATTATCGAGCAGGCGCTGGAAATTCTGCGAAATCTCGACCATCGCGGCGCGGTGGGTGCCGACCCGTTGCTGGGCGATGGCGCCGGCATCCTGATCCAGTTGCCCGATCAGCTTTTCCGCAAGTGGGCGGCCGCGCAGGGCAAGGAACTGCCAGCGCCGGGCGATTACGCCGTGGCGATGTGCTTCCTGCCGCAGGACGAGCCGTCGCGGAACTTCGTGACCGAGTTCTTCGAGAAGTTCATCGCCAAGGAAGGCCAGGAACTGATCGGCTGGCGCGACGTGCCCGTCACGCTCGACGGCCTCGGCAAGACCGTGATCGAATCGATGCCGGTGGTGCGCCAGTGCTTCATCAAGCGCGGCGAGGGCACGCCCGACCAGGACGCGTTCGAGCGCAAGCTGCTGGCGATCCGCAAGCAGACGCAGAACCCGCTTGCCGCCATGGCCGAAAAGCACGGGCTTCCGGGCGTGACGCAACTCTACATGCCGAGCTTTTCGACGCGCACGATCGTCTACAAGGGGCTGCTGCTGGCGAACCAGGTTGGCTCGTTCTATGACGACCTGCGCGATCCGGACTGCGTTTCCGCGCTCGGCCTTGTCCACCAGCGCTTTTCGACCAACACCTTCCCGAGCTGGAAGCTGGCGCATCCCTTCCGCTTCATCGCCCACAATGGCGAGATCAACACGGTTCGCGGCAACGTGAACTGGATGAATGCGCGCCGTCGCACAATGGAATCCGAGCTGCTGGGGCCGGATCTCGACAAGATGTGGCCGCTGATCCCGCACGGGCAGTCCGATACCGCGAGCCTCGACAACGCGCTCGAACTGCTGCTGGCGGGCGGATACAGCCTGGCGCACGCGGTGATGATGCTGGTGCCCGAGGCCTGGGCGGGCAATCCGCTGATGGATTCCAAGCGCCGCGCCTTCTACGAATACCACGCCGCGCTGATGGAGCCGTGGGACGGCCCGGCCGCCGTTGCCTTTACCGACGGCCGCCAGATCGGCGCCACGCTCGACCGCAACGGGCTGCGCCCCGCGCGGTTCTCGATCACCCGCGACGACCTGATCTGCATGGCTTCGGAAAGCGGCGTGCTGCCGTTCCGCGAGGAAGACATCGTGCGCAAGTGGCGGCTCCAGCCCGGCCGCATGTTGTTGATCGACCTGGAAAAGGGCGCGATCATCGAGGACGAGCAGATCAAGGCCGAACTCGCCGGGGCGGAGCCCTACGAGGACTGGCTGGAATCGGCGCAATACAAGCTCAAGGAGCTTGAAGTGGTCGAGCCCGAACTGGCGGCGCTGCCGGTCGAGACGACCAGCCTGCTCGATCGCCAGCAGGCGTTCGGCTACACGCAGGAGGACGTGACCAAGTTCCTCGAACCGATGGCCGTCTATGGCGACGACCCGATCGGTTCGATGGGCACGGACACCCCGATCGCCGTGCTGTCCAGCCGCTCACGGCTGCTCTACGACTATTTCAAGCAGAACTTCGCGCAAGTCACCAACCCGCCGATCGATCCGATCCGCGAGGAACTGGTGATGAGCCTGGTTTCGATGATCGGCCCGCGCCCGAACCTGCTGGGCCGCGACGCTGGCAGCCACAAGCGGCTCGAAGTCGACCAGCCGATCCTGACCAACGACGATATCGCCAAGATCCGTTCGGTCGAGGCCGCGCTCGACGGCGCGTTCCGCACCGCCACGATCGACACCACCTGGGATGCCGCTGCCGGTGCGCAGGGGCTGGAACTGGCGATCAAGGAAATGTGCTGGGCGGCGACCGAGGCCGTGCTGGCGGACAAGAACATCCTGATCCTGTCTGATCGCGCCCAGTGCGACAGCCGCATCCCGATGCCGGCGCTGCTGGCCACGGCGGCGGTGCACCACCACCTCGTCCGGCAGGGCCTGCGCATGCAGACCGGGCTTGTCGTCGAAACCGGCGAAGCGCGCGAAGTCCACCACTTCTGCGTGCTGGCGGGTTATGGCGCGGAAGCGATCAACCCGTACCTGGCGTTCGAGACGCTGGAAGCGATCCGGGTGGACAAGGAGCTGCCGCTCACCACCAAGGACGTGCAGAAGAACTACATCAAGGCGATCGGCAAGGGCATCCTCAAGGTCATGTCCAAGATGGGCATCTCGACCTACCAGTCCTATTGCGGCGCCCAGATCTTCGACGCGGTGGGCCTCAGCTCCGCCTTCGTGGACAAGTATTTCACCGGCACCGCCACGACGATCGAGGGCGTGGGCATCGAGCAGATCGCCGAGGAAACCGTGCGGCGCCACGCGGCGGCCTATGGCGACAACCCGATCTACCGCAAGATGCTGGACGTTGGCGGCATGTACCAGCTGCGCCTGCGCGGCGAGGAACACGCCTGGACGGCCTCGAACATCGCCAATCTGCAGCACGCGGTGCGCGGCAACATTCCGGACAAGTACAAGGAATTCGCCCAGTCGATCAACGACCAGTCCGAACGGATGCTGACGATCCGCGGGCTGATGGATCTGAAGAAGGCCGACGAGTCCATCGACATTGCCGAGGTCGAGCCGGCGAGCGAGATCGTCAAGCGCTTCGCCACCGGCGCGATGAGCTATGGCTCGATCAGCTGGGAAGCGCACACCACGCTGGCCGTGGCGATGAACCGCATCGGCGGCAAGTCGAACACCGGCGAAGGCGGCGAGGATCCGGCGCGCTTCAAGCCGCTGGCCAACGGCGATTCGATGCGTTCGGCGATCAAGCAGGTCGCGTCGGGCCGGTTCGGCGTGACGGCGGAATACCTCGTCAATGCCGATGACATCCAGATCAAGATGGCGCAGGGCGCGAAGCCCGGCGAAGGCGGCCAGCTGCCCGGCGACAAGGTGGACAAGACCATCGGCAAGACGCGGCACTCCACGCCGGGCGTCGGCCTGATCTCGCCGCCGCCGCACCACGACATCTATTCGATCGAGGATCTGGCGCAGCTGATCCACGATCTCAAGAACGCCAACCAGCGCGCGCGCATTTCGGTCAAGCTCGTGTCCGAAGTGGGCGTGGGCACCGTGGCGGCGGGCGTTTCCAAGGCGCGCGCGGATCACGTGACGATCTCGGGCTACGAAGGCGGCACCGGCGCCTCGCCGCTAACCTCGCTGACCCACGCCGGGTCTCCGTGGGAAATCGGGCTGGCTGAAACGCAACAGACGCTGCTGCTCAACAACCTGCGGTCGCGCATCTGCGTGCAGGCGGACGGCGGCATCCGTACCGGACGCGACGTGGCCATCGCCGCGCTGCTCGGCGCCGACGAGTTCGGCTTCGCTACCGCCCCGCTGATCGCGGCCGGCTGCATCATGATGCGCAAGTGCCACCTCAACACCTGCCCGGTGGGCGTGGCCACGCAGGACCCGGTGCTGCGCGCGCGCTTCACCGGCCAGCCGGAACACGTCATCAACTACTTCTTCTTCGTGGCGGAAGAACTGCGCGCGATCATGGCCGAGATGGGCTTCCGCACCGTCGCGGAAATGGTCGGCCGGGTCGACCGGCTCGATACCAAGAAGGCGGTGGCGCACTGGAAGGCGCAGGGCGTCGACCTGTCGAAGCTGCTGCACCAGGTCGATCCGGTGCCCGGCACCACGCTCAACTGGAGCGGCACGCAGGATCACGGCCTCGAGGCCGCGCTCGACAACGATCTGATCGCCGCCAGCGCGCCCGCGCTGGACACGGGCGAGCCGGTCCGGCTCGAACGCAAGGTGATCAACGTCAACCGCACGGTGGGCGCGATGCTGTCGGGCGAAGTGGCCCGGAAGTATGGCCACAAGGGGCTGCCGGACAACACGATCCAGGTCAGCTTCACCGGCGTTGCCGGCCAGTCCTTCGGCGCCTTCCTGGCCCACGGCGTCACGCTCGATCTGGTGGGCGATGCCAACGACTACGTGGGCAAGGGCCTTTCGGGCGGCCGCGTGATCGTGCGCCAGCCGGCGCATGTCGATCGCGAGCCGACCGAAAACATCATTGTCGGCAACACCGTGCTCTATGGCGCGATCGCGGGCGAGGCCTACTTCAACGGCGTCGCCGGCGAACGCTTCGCCGTGCGCAATTCGGGCGCGATCGCGGTTGTCGAGGGCACCGGGGACCATGGCTGCGAATACATGACCGGTGGCGTGGTGGCCGTGCTTGGCCGGACCGGCCGGAATTTCGCGGCGGGCATGTCGGGCGGCATCGCCTATGTCTATGATCCGGATGGCCAGTTCGAAAAGCTGTGCAACCCAGCGATGGTGGACCTGATCCCCGTTTCGGCCGACCGCGACGAGGATGACGGAGCCGGTCGCCCGCAGCAGCGCGGGCATGACGTCTATGACTACGGCATGGGCGACATGCTCCGCCACGATGCGGAACGCCTGAAGGTGCTGGTCGAACGCCACCATCTCTACACGGGCAGCAAGCGGGCGCGCGCGATTCTCGACAACTGGGCCGACGAGGTGAAGCGCTTCGTCAAGGTGATGCCGCGCGACTATGCGCGCGCGCTCCGCCAGATGGAGGCCGAGCGCCTCGCCGCCGCCAACGTCGCGGCCGAATAAGAACAGGGATCAGGGAAACATCATGGGCAAGGCAACCGGCTTTCTCGAGGTCGACCGCAAGGACCGTACCTACGATTCCCCCGCGGAACGGCTGAAGCACTATCGCGAATTCGTGATCCCGCACGATGCGGCGGGGCTGCAGGGGCAGGCTTCACGCTGCATGAACTGCGGCATTCCGTATTGTCACAACGGCTGTCCGGTGAACAACCAGATCCCGGACTGGAACCACCTGGTCTACGAGAACGACTGGCGCGAGGCGCTCGATAATCTCCATTCGACCAACAACTTCCCGGAATTCACCGGCCGCATCTGCCCCGCTCCGTGCGAGGCGGCCTGCACACTGAACATCGTCGACCAGCCGGTGACGATCAAATCGATCGAATGCGCGATCGTCGACAAGGGCTGGAAGGAAGGCTGGATCGAGCCGCAGGTGCCCGCGAAGAAGACGGGCAAGTCGGTCGCCGTCGTCGGCTCCGGCCCGGCTGGCCTCGCCTGCGCGCAGCAGCTGGCCCGCGCCGGCCATTCGGTGACGGTGTTCGAGAAATCCGATCGCGTCGGCGGGCTGCTTCGCTACGGCATTCCGGACTTCAAGCTGGAAAAGCACGTCATCAACCGCCGCATGGTGCAGATGGAGGCCGAAGGCGTCCAGTTCCGCACTTCCGTCGAAGTGGGCGTGACCGTTTCGGTCGCCTCGCTGAAGGAAAACTTCGACGCGATCGTGATGGCGGGCGGCGCGGAAGACCCGCGCCCGCTCGACATTCCCGGTTTCGAGCTTCCCGGCGTGCGCTTCGCCATGGAATTCCTGACGCAGCAGAACAAGCGCAACGCGGGTGACGATGAAATCCGCGCCGCGCCGCGCGGTTCGCTGCTCGCCACCGGCAAGCACGTAGTGGTGATCGGCGGCGGCGATACCGGTTCGGACTGCGTCGGCACGTCGAACCGCCAGGGTGCGCTGTCGGTCACGCAGCTGGAAATCATGCCCCGGCCGCCCGAAAAGGAAGAGAAGGCGCTGAGCTGGCCCAACTGGCCGCTCAAGCTGCGCACCTCGTCCAGCCACGAGGAAGGCTGCGAGCGCGAATTCGCGGTGCTGACCAAGCGGGCGGTGGGCGAAAACGACGTGACCGGGCTGGAATGCGTCCGCGTCGAATGGGTGAACGGCAAGATGCAGGAAGTGCCGGGCAGCGAATTCACGCTGAAGGCGGACCTGATCCTGCTGGCGATGGGCTTCCTCGGCCCGCGCAAGCAGGGCTTGCTGGAACAGGCCGGCGTCGAACTGGACCCGCGCGGCAACGTCAAGGGCAACGTGGTGGACTACAAGACCAGCGTCGAGAACGTGTTCGCCTGCGGCGACATGCGGCGCGGGCAGAGCCTCGTCGTGTGGGCGATTCGCGAAGGCCGCCAGTGCGCGCGTTCGGTGGACGAAGCGCTGATGGGGGTTTCCGAACTGCCGCGCTGATCGGGCCGGTTCTGCGGGACAAGACAGGAAGGGCGCTCCGTGCGGGGCGCCCTTTTCCGTTTCGGCCTCGTCATTGCGAGGGGCGAAGCCCCGCGGCAATCCAGGGGCAGGCCAGAGCAGCATGTGGGGCTCTGGATTGCTTCGCGTACCGCTCGCAATGACGATTCAAGATAACGCTGGCATGCCCCCAGGCGCGCCGCGTCAGCGGAAGGCGCAGGAGAGGCCGGCCCACAGGTCGGTCACGCGCGCGCGGGCGCCGGTGCCGTTTACGATGCCGCTGATCGCGCCCACGGTGAACTCGTGGCCCAGTGTGGTGCGTTCCAGCCGGAAGCCGCGCTTTTTGCGCAGCTCGGCGAGGGTGGTGCCGATGCGGATGCCGTCGGTCGTGCCGATGGTTGTGTTCCGGCCGCTCAGCACCCAGCCGCCGAACCGGTCATGCTGGAACAGCAGGCTCACGCCATCCTGCCACTGCGCGAAATCAACAGGCCCGGCGCCGCATTCGCCGTTCGTGCTGGTCCGTGGGGCCGGGCGGAAGCGCAGCGCTTCCAGCACCCGTGCGCGGGGTATGCCAAAGGAGAGGACGATCGGCGCCGCCCCGGCGCGGCGCACCTGCAGCCCGTTCCGGGCAAGGCGCAGGCTGGCCGCCACCTGTGGCGCGGCGGCTGCCAGCCGCGTCGATTCGCTCAGGCGCATCTGGCCCGATAGCATCCTGTAGACGGTCACCGCCCAGCGGCTGCCATCGGCGAGCGTCAGCTCGATGCGGTAGTTCATGCCGGCAACGACTTGCTGGCTGGCCGAATCGACGCTTCTGACCGTGCCCCCGCCCGGCAATTGCGATGCCGCGAAATCGGCGGCCTGGCGTACCTGCGGATCGTTGACGCCGGCGGGCGCCCAGCCGCCCGGGATCCCTGCTCCCGGCGGGGGCACCTGTGCGGCGGCAGGCGCCAGCGCGGCCGCGCAGAGCGCCCCGTACAGCGCTCCGTACAGCGCCAACGACAGTGTCTTGGTCATGATTCAGGCTCCCTCCCGCATCGCGCGGACGGGAAGAGTGACCGGCCGCCGGGGATGCGGCAACCGGATTTGCGTCTGCTTCGGAGGCGATTGCGCGCCCACGTCGGCGGCTCAGGGCTGCCAGTCGATCGCACCCCGGCCGTGTTGTTCGAGAAAGGCGTTGGCCTGGCTGAAATGGCGGCATCCGAAGAAGCCGGCATGGGCGGACAGCGGGCTGGGGTGGGGCGCTTTGAGGACGAGGTGCGGTCCATTGGCCAGGCCCGGCACGCGCGCGGCCTTCTTCTGCGCATGGCTGCCCCACAGCAGAAACACGGTGGGCACGTCACGCTGCGCAACGGCGGCCACCGCCGCGTCGGTGAAATCCTCCCAGCCTTTGCCGGCGTGCGATCCGGCCTGCCCGGCCTCTACCGTCAGCGCGTTGTTCAGCAGCAGCACGCCCTGCCGCGCCCAGTTTTCGAGATTGCCGTGGGAAGGTCGTGGCAGGCCGAGATCGGCTTCCAGTTCCTTGTAGATGTTCACCAGCGATGGCGGCGGCTTGACGCCCTGCGGCACCGAGAACGACAGGCCGTGCGCCTGGCCGGGGCCGTGGTAGGGGTCCTGCCCCAGAATCACGACCTTCACCGCGTCCAGCGGGGTCAGTTCCAGCGCCCGCAGCCGGGATCCGCGTGGCGGAAAGATCGCCTTTCCGGCCGCCTCTTCGGTGTTGAGGAAGCCGCCCAGCGCCCGCAGCGGGCGGGTGGCGAGAACAGGGGCCAGCGCCGGCTGCCAGCTTTCGGGAAGGGGAGTTGCCATAGGAAAGGCGTTCCTACCGCAACTCGAAACGGGCGCACAAGCCTGCCGGGCGCCAAAGCCAAGGTTGCCGTTTCCCGGCATTCCCAAGGTTGCCGTTTCCCGGCATTCATCGTAGGCGGGGTCCATGGCCGTCTACCTGCATGAAGAAGATTTGCCCGAAGGCGCGCTGGCGCCGGGCATCGTCGCCGTCGATACCGAAACGATGGGGCTGATCACCCCGCGCGATCGGCTGTGCGTGGTCCAGATTTCCGACGGGCAGGGCGATGAGCACCTTGTCCGCTTCCAGGTGGACAGTGCCTACGCCGCGCCGAACCTGAAGGCGGTGCTGGCCGATCCCGCGCGGCTGAAGCTGTTTCACTTCGCCCGGTTCGATCTGGCCGCGATCGAACACTATCTGGGCATTACCGCCGCGCCGGTGTTCTGCACCAAGATCGCGTCCAAGCTGGTTCGGACCTATACCGACCGCCACGGCCTGAAGGATCTGGTGCGCGAACTGCTGGGCAAGGAGATTTCCAAGCAGCAGCAGTCGAGCGACTGGGGCGGGGCGGTCCTGTCCGACGCGCAGCAGGAATATGCCGCGTCCGACGTGCGCCACCTCCACGCCATGCACACCATTCTGGTTGAACGGCTGGCGCGGGAGAAGCGGACCGAGATGGCGCAGGCCTGTTTCGACTTCCTGCCCGTGCGGGCGCGCCTCGATCTGGCCGGCTGGGCCGAGCGGGACATCTTCAGTCACGAATGAGGCTGCGGGGATGACCGTCCAAGCCGAGAAGATCCGCTCGCGCCGCCAGCATTTCGCGGCGCCGGGCGGCTTTCATGACCGTCTGGTACGGTTCCTGGCGGTGGCGCTGCCGGCCGCGATTGGCGTGCTGGCGGCGGTGATGGTGCTGACCCCGCTTTCCCCGCGCGGCGAGATCAGCTTCCTGCTCGATCGCAACAAGGTTTCCATCCTGGAAGATCGTCTGCGTGCCGCCAGCGCGATGTATCGCGGCCTGGACGACGACGGGCGCACGTTCTCGATCACCGCCGGGTCCGCCGTCCAGCATTCGGCGCGGGTTCCCGTGGTGATGATGAACGACCTGACCGCGCGGATGCTGATGGACGACGGGCCGGCGATCCTTTCGGCCAATGCCGGCAACTATGATTTCAGCCGCGAACAGGTGGACGTGGCCGGGCCGGTCAATTTCCAGACGTCGGACGGCTATCGCATGACCGCGAACAACGTGGTGTTCGATGTGCGGGGCAAGAACCTGCACAGCAAGGGGCCGGCGGAAGGCCGCATTCCGGCTGGCACTTTCTCGGCCGACAGGATATTCGCCGACCTCTCCGCGCATACCGTCACGCTGGACGGCCATGCACGTCTTCACATGGAACCGGGCAAGATGCGCAAGCCATGACTGCACCTCGGCAAATGACGTCCCTTCGCGAAACGATCCGTTCCGCCCGGCCTTTCCGGGCGTTCCTGCTGGGCTTTGCCGGGGCTGGCGCCGTCGTTGCGGCCCTTTCCGCGCACGCGGCCTCGCGGGTGAACAGCGATGCGCCCGTCAACTTCGCGGCGGACCGCATCGAACTGCAGGACAAGCAGAACCGCGTGATCCTGACGGGGAACGTCGACATCACGCAGGACGACATGCGGATGCGCTCGGCCCGCACCGTGATGGCCTATACCAACACCGGCGGTGACACCGAGATCCAGCGGATCGACGCGACCGGCGGCGTGGTGGTGACGCAGCGCGACGAAACCGCGCGCGGCGACGTGGCGGTCTATGACGTGAACCGCCGCCTGATCACGATGGTCGGCAACGTGGCGCTGCGGCGTGGCACCGATACGCTGAACGGCGGCCGGCTGGTGATCGACCTCGACAGCGGCCTGTCCAGCGTGGATGGCCGTTCGGGCGGTTCCTCCGTTCCCGGCGTCAACGGTTCCGGCAACGGCGGCGGGCGTATTTCGGGCACGTTCAAGGTGCCCAAGCGCAACGACAGCAAGCCGTAGGGCGTCTCCCCGCCGGTTATTCGGGCGGAAGCGGCATTCCCTCGAACCGCGCGATGGCGTGCCGGACGACCTTGTCGAGCGCTTCCTTCGAGAAGAAGCCGCCGGGAATCAGGCAGCGTTCGATCAAGACGCGGCGGAACGCGGCGAAAGTTTCGGGATCGGGCGGCACCGGGTTCTGCCAGAAGGCGTCCAGCCCGCCCTGCGCGGTGAGGTCCGGGATATCGTAGACCGCGTGGCCCAGCGCGACGACGGGGACGCCCATCGCCAGCGCGAACGTGCCGCTGGTGCTGTTGATGGTGACCATGCCGCGCGCGTCGCGTGCAACGGCCACGATGTCTCCGGCGGCCAGGTAGTCGATCCGCGCGGCCACGCCATAGCGTTCGCCCAGATCGCGCGCCGCCTGCTCCCAATCGCGCACGCCGTTGTCGAGCGGATGCTCCTTGATGACCAGACGCGTGTCGGCCGGGGCGTGCCGGGCGAACGAGGCGATGATCAGGTTCAGCGCTTCCGCAATGCCCGCGAAAGGCGAATGCAGCCGGATTTGCGCGTCCGAATCGAGCTGGAGCGGGAACAGGAAATAGGGCTCTGGCGACGCTTCCATGCGCGCGAACAACCGGGCGGCCTGCGCCTCGCGCAGCTTGCGCGCGCGCAGCTTGCGCAGCCAGCCCATGCCTTCCACCAGCGGCGGCCAGGGGCGATGGTTGTTCCAGTTGGAATAGTGCCAGCGCGTGAACACGTCGGCGACGTTGTAGAGTAGCCCTTCCAGCGCGCGGCGGCGGAAAGAGGAGGGCACCTGGCTGTGCTGCGGCACCGGCGGCAGCGCGGCGGCAGTATCGCGATACCACTGCGGATCGCGCGGGAGCGACGAATGGCCATTGACCCCGCCCAGCTCCAGCGTGACCCAGTCCGGCCGGATATAGCCTTCCTCGAAGACGTGGACCGGCACGTCCAGCGCACGACAGACCTGCGTTGCGGCCATGTGATGATCGCGGCAATCGCCGAACAGCACCACGTCGGTGATTTGCCGGTCGCGCAGCATCTGCTCCAGCGCGGCGGGCCAGTCCTGCAGGGTGCCGCGATAGTCGATGCCGCCGGGCAGGCGCCAGAACGCCCGGTCGCCGCCGTTGAAATTGACCTTGTAAACCGTGTGCCCGGCGCGGATCAGACCTTGTCCCAGATGGCGGAACAGCGGCCCCATCAGCCCTTGCAGCAACAGCACCCGGCGCCGTTCCCCGGTACGCACTATTTCATCGGGCATCGGCAAGTGTTCCGGAACCTCATCCAGACGTCCCTAGGGCGAAGCGCACGAAGCGTCGATGAGCCATGTTCAGGTTTCCACCAATCAATTTCATCCACTTGCGCACGAGCCGCCCATGACATTGCCTTCGGGGATGGCTAAGGCATTCACGCAGCGGCCACCCTGCCCGCGCGGATGTTCTATCGAGGGGCTGTGACAGGCACGTTTCTGCTGTTTTCGGGGCTTGTCGCCGCGTCGTTGGTGCTGGACGGGCTGGTTCGCCCCCGGCGGGGCGGCGATGCGCGTTGGCCTTTGCGCAGCGCGGCCGGCATGGTGCTGCACATGCTGCTGGTCGCCAGCGGCTTCGGGTTGTTCCTTGGCATCTGCGGCAATCCGCTGGCCTCGGCGATCCTGACGCTGGCGCTGGTGGCGCTGTTCACGGTTGTTTCCAACGCCAAGCACACCATGCTGGGCGAACCACTGGTGTTTACCGACCTCGTGCTTGTCGGCGCGGTGTTGCGCCATCCGCAGTTCTATCTGTCGGCGTTGAGCCCGGTGCAAAAGGGTGCGCTGATCGCCAGCGGACCGGTGCTGCTGGCGCTGTTCGCGTGGCTATTCGTCGGCGACATCGGTGCCCATCTGGCCGGCGCGGTGCTGCTGGCGGGCAGTCTGGTGCTGTTGCGGTGGGTCATGGCGATTCCGCCATGGCGCGATCTTGCATCGGCGCCCGATCTGGACGGGGACGTGTGCCGCCATGGCTTGCTGGCGACTCTGCTGCTTTATTGGCTGCGCTGGCGCGCGACGGCCAATCCCGCGCCGCGTGCGCACCCCGAGGTGGCGATTGGAAGGACGGCAGCCGAACCTCCGCTGGCGGTGATCGTGCAATGCGAATCCTTCGCCGATCCCGTGGAGCTGTTCGGCGATCCGGCGCTGGAATTGCCGGGTCTGGCCCGCGCTCGTTCGGTCGCCTGGCAATGGGGCGATCTCAACGTCAGCGGGTTCGGCGCCTATACCATGCGCACCGAATATGGCCTGATCTTTGGGCGGGACGAGGAGGAACTGGGCTTTCGCCGGTTCGATCCGTTCCTGACCGCGGTGGGCGAAGCCTCGCACGCCTTGCCGGCCCGCCTGGCCGGGCGCGGCTGGCGGAGTCTGTTTCTGCACCCGCACGATCTGCGCTTCTACAACCGGCAACGCATCATGCCCGCCGCCGGGTTCGCGGAGATGGTGGGTGAGGAACATTTCGCGCCGCCCTCGGCAGGAGAGGGGCGCTACGTAACCGACGCGGCCATGGCTGGAACGATTGGCGATCTGGCACGAAAGGCCACGGAAGCAACGGTGCTTTACGCCGTGACGATCGAGAATCACGGCCCCTGGGCACCCGAGGATGGATCGGGGCCGCGCGATCTCGTTTCCTCCTATCTGCGCCTTGTGCGTAACAGCGATGCGATGCTGGCGACATTGCTCGAAGCGCTGGCTGACCTTGGCCGGCCTTCGGTCCTCGTCTTCTTCGGCGATCACCGCCCGAGCATCCCCGGTGTCACCACGCCGGGGCCGGTGCGCCACACGCCGTATGTTGTCGTCCGCCTCGATGCCTTCGGCGCGGTGGTGAAGGGGGAGCGGCGGCGCGTGGATCTGACCCCGGCGCAGCTCCATCACGCGGTCCACGATCTTCTGGCTACACTCCCGGCGGCGTAAGCGCGCGCAGCAACCGATCGCGCAGGAAGCGCGGCAGGATCGCCGAGATGAGCCGGAGCAGCCCAAACGGCCAGGGCAGCACGGCATGGGGCTTTCGGCGCGCTGCCGCTCTCGCGATCAGCGCGGCGACTCTGTCAGGCTTCAAAATCAGCGGCTTGGGGCCAGGAACCCGCCGGGCTGCTGCCGTATCGATGAAGCCGGGGGATACGAGCGTCACGGATACGCCGTAAGGCCGCACACCGATGCGCAGCGCGTCGGTGAAGCGGGCCAGACCCGCCTTCGATCCGGCATAGGCGGCGGCGAAAGGCAGTGCGTGATCGGCGGCGGCCGAACCGATCACGACGATCGCGCCGTGCCCGCGCGCGGCCATCGCTTGGGCGCAACGGGCGGCCATGGCCGCTTGCGCCACGAAATTGACCTGCCCCAGACGCGCGACCTGCGCGGCGTCCTCCACCAACGCGCCCGCCGCCCGGATATCGCCGCATCCCGCGGCGAACAAGGCAAGGCCGAACGGCTCGTCGGCCTCTTCGCGCGACAGGGCTTCCAGCGCGCCATCGGTATCGGATAGGTCCAGGGATCGGGTATCCACCGCGCCCGCGCCAAGCTCCAGGCAAGCTGCGGCGACGGCATCGAGCCGGCCACTGTCGCGCCCCCACAGCGAGAGCCGGGCGCCCGCGCGGGCATAATGCCGCGCGAGGGCGCCACCCAGTTCGCCCGATGCGCCTACGACAAGAACCCGGCCTGTCTGGGGGGCAGGAACAAAACTGCCATCAAACCGTATAGGGCTGGCCATATAGGGGTGTAATCCTGAGTCCTAACCAAGGGCGAACCCGTGGATTTATGCAATTTCTACTGCACTGCACACGCGCCAATACCGCATTTTCAGTGGGATGGCGGTTTGGGCATCCTGTCGTCCGGAGGGGTGCATTCGCCTATTTTGGGGACTTTAGACTCTTGACACTTGGAGGCCTGTCCTGTCCAGAGTCAAGGTTATGACAGCCCGGAGTTCGCATCTGCAACCGATCAGATTGTTTCGGAACGCGTGGCTTGAAAAGCTGACCGTGGTTTCCCCCGTCGCTTTCGGCGTGATCTGGGGGATGTTTCTCCCCTTCCTGGTCTGGATGGGCTGGGGCACCGTCAGCGTGGCTGCCGCGTTCAGCCTGGTCGTGGGCGGGCTGTGGCTCTGGACGCTGTTCGAATATGCCATGCATCGCTTCCTGTTCCACCTACGGCTGAAGTGGAAGCCGCTGCAGGCTTTTACCTTCATCATGCACGGCAATCATCACGCGAGCCCCAATGATAGGCTGCGCAACATGATGCCACCGATCGTGAGCGTGCCGATCGCCGCGGCGGTGTGGTACGCCTGCGTCTCGATGGTCGGACCGGGTGGGGACTGGCTGTTCCTGGGCTTCATCTCGGGCTACGTGGTTTACGATTTCACCCATTTCGCGTGCCATCAGTGGCCGATGCGCGGCCGCATGGCGCGCGCGATCAAGCAGCACCACATGCGCCACCACCACATCAGCGAACATGGCAACTACGCGATCACGACGCCGCTGTGGGATCGTCTGTTCGGAACCGCGATCACCTCGACCAAGCCGGGGAACTGACGCTCAGGCGGTCGGCTGGCGAAGGCCGGTGATCGCCTTTTCGACAATATCCATATGCTCGCTCCACAGCGGCTTGTGCCATTGGCCAAGGCGCGCCTTCTGCGCGGTGTGGGCCGGGCCGGAACGGGCGTGGTCAAGGATCATCGCTTTCCAGCCGGGGCCGTCCAGCGGATCGAGGTAGTCGGGCGTGTTGCCGCCCACCTCGCGCAAGGCAGCCAAATCGCTGCAGATCACCGGCACGCCCAGCGACAGCGCCTCGGCAACCGGCATTCCGAACCCTTCGGCGAACGAAGGCATCACCAGCGCGCGGGCGCCCGCCAGCAGCGTGGCCATCCGCTGGTCGGAACAGCCGTTGATTTCCTCGACGTGGCCTTTCAGCGCCGGGCAGCGCTCCAGCATGTCGATTACCTGTTCGTTTTCCCAGCCGCGCCGGCCGACGATCACCAGGCGCGGCACGGCCTGCGCTGGCATCGTTTCCACCAGATGGCGCCACAGGTGCAGCAGCAGGAGGTGATTCTTGCGTGGCTCGATGGTGCCGAGGCACACAAACGCGGGCCGCTCCGCCGAGGTCGCTGGAGCGGCTGGGGCGGTGAGGTCTTCGGTGCCCAGCAAGGCGACATGCGTGGCGATCCCCCGGCCGCTCCGTTCGATCCACGGGCGCAGCGACTGGCCGGTGGCGGCGGAATTGACGATCACCGCATCGGCGCAGGCGGCCACCGTTTCCATGCGCTGCCGATGCAGCGCCGCGCCCGAAGGCCGGGCATATTCGGGAAATTCGATCGGGATCAGATCGTGCACCATGCACAGGAAGCGCGCCTGTTCCCGCCGCAGAATGCGGCGCACCTGCGCCTGGCGCGTGAGGTGATGGGGCGAGACCTGGACATAGACGGGCGGCACCGGGCCGGACGGGGCCGGCGGGCGATGCGGCCACAGCGCCGCCATCTGCGGCAGGACGGACGGCAGGGAGCGCTGGTGCGGATCGTCGGCTTCCTGCGTCCAGCGCCGTTCCAGTTCGTCGAGATAGGCGATGGCCTGCGCCCGCCGCAGCCGCCCGTAAAGGCCGGCGGGATGGACGGCGGCGAAGGCCAGCCTATCACCATAGCGCTGCAACAGGCCGCGCGCGTAGGCCATCTCCACCCGGTCCACGCCCGACGGCGTATTGTGGCGCACGCGCGAGATCAGGCGTGAGATGTCGAGAATGACGGCGGTCATCGCCACATCGCCATGAACCGCCCCTGCCAGCGGCGCAAGGGCGCCACCCAGCCCAGCCGGTTGGGCGCGTGGTTTTCCGCCATGCGCCGCACCAGCACTTCGGGCGGACAGGGGAGGCTAGTGACGGGATCGAGATAGCGGGGGTAGAGGATCAGCACCCCGGCGACGAGTTCGTCGAGCGTCAGCGCGCGCCCGCGCCGGTCCGGCACCGTGCCCAGATCGCGGGTCAGCCCCCAACCGGCGTAGAACGGCGTGCCATGGCATGTCACCGCGCGCCCGCGCATCAGCGCCTCGAACCCAGTCAGCGAGGTCAGCACATGCACGGCATCGACCACGTCGAGCAGCGGGGCCATGCCGCCTTCGCGCACGATACGGTCGGCCAGTTGCAGCACCTCCCCATCGGGCACCGCGCCCTTGCGGTGCCCGGCATCGACATCGGGATGTGGCCGGAACCAGATTTCCGCATCCGGCTCCAGCGCGCGGACGCGGCGCAGCAGCTCCAGATTGGAATGCAGCCCGCCGCCGCCGGCCAGCACCGACATGTCGTCCTCGACTTGCGCAGGCACCAGCACAAGCCGCCGCCCTGGCTGGCGGGGAGGGGCGGACGAGGCCGCGCCGGTGGAATACTTGCTGATCCCGGCGGCCACGATCGTTTCGCGCAAGGCGCACGCGCGCGCGATCAGGTCGGGCGCGAAGCGGGTGGAGGCGAGAACCGTTTCGAGGTCGCTGGGGCCGGATGGATCGAAATGGATGCCCTGGCGGTCCACCACGATCGAGGAGGGGGGCACCAGATTGCTGCCCAAGCCCACCGAGCGGACGAACCCGTCCTCCACGCGCACGAGCGGCACGCCCTTGTCTGCGGCTGCGGCCAGCAGCGCAGGCGATACACGCGATGGCCAGATGGCTACCTGACCGTCCTGCCGTTGCGCCAGACCCAGCGCGCGGGCGGGGCGCGAGACGATCCGCAACGGTTGGCCGGGGCACCAAAGGAAGCGACGGATTTCCTCCCGCTTCCACCACGCCATGCCGCAGGCCGCGACGATGCCCCGGTTGCCGTCGATGATCCGGCGCCATTCGGCCAGGGTCATGATCGTCGCGAAGAGGGTCGTGGCATCGCCGGTAAACGGATCGCGATAGCAAGGTGTGGTCAGCGCGCGCAGGGCGGCCGTTTCCAGCTCGGCCTGCGCGTCGCCCGGTGCGCCGAAGGGGCCGGGCGACAGAACGCGCACGGGTACGCCGGCGATGCACGCCAGGGCGACCCATTCGTCATCGCCGTGCGCGACGAGCAAGCCCGCGCCGTCGATCGCGGACCACGGATCGGTTGCATCCGCGCGAGCGGGTGTGATCCACAGTGCCTCTGCCGCTTCCTGCTGGTTGAGACCGCTGGCCAGCGTTGCGGCTTCATCGGGCGAGCGGGGGCGCAGGACGACCGTGGCAGGGCGAGAAAGCGCGGCGGGCCTTTCCCAGAACGCGCCGCCGACTCGCGCCGCGCGGATACGGGCGAACAGCGCTGCCGGATCGCTGTTTTCCGACGATGCGGAGGCAATGCCGGCGATCGTGACTCCTGCATCAAGGCCCGGAAACGGCGGCGCGCGCAGCAAGGGCTGGGGGGCGGTTGCGCTCAAGGGCGCTGGCCCCACACGGGAACTTCAAGCCGACCGTCCGAACTGCGGCGGATCATGCCATAGCCGCCCGTGGGCAGCTTCAGCGAAGGCAGCGCTGCGGCAGCCTCGCGCAAGGCCGGATCGGCGAGCAGCGCAAAGCGGGCGGCGCCGTTGCTGGTCACCAGCAGCACCGGGGCATCAGGATCGGCGGGTGGGCGCGCAAGCAGATCCGCCCAGGCCGCGATGCGCGCGGGCGCATTCACGATCCATCCGGACGGCGGTTCGGCGGCGTGGTCCCATGCGTGCAGTGCAGCGTGGCCGATTCGCGCCAGCACGGCGTCCTCGGTCTGGTTCTCGTCCGGTCCGTGGTCGATCTCGGCAAGGAAATCGGCGGGCTCGGGCGTGATGGCCGTGCCTTGCGCCGCCAGGATGGGCACTGCAGTCTGTTGGGCGCGGAGCAGCGGAGAAACCAGCGCGCGGCCGAAACGCCAGCCCAGTTCGGCGAAGTGGTCGCCCAGCCGGCGGGCTTCCTGTTCGCCTTCGTCAGTCAGCGGAAGATTGGTGCGCGCGCCGATGCGGCGCGGCGCTTCCCCGGCGGCAAAGGTTTTGCCGTGGCGGACGATGACGAACACGCGGGCGCTTACGCGGGATAGGGATCGCCAAACCGGGCGATGGCTTCTTCGGCCAGCGACAGGTCTGCGGGCGTGTCGATTCCGGAAAGGACATGCGGCGGGACGTCCACGGCGATGGTATCGATCGCCCATCCATGTTCGAGGAAGCGCAACTGTTCCAGACCTTCCAGTTTCTCGTACTGGCTGGCCCGCGCCGATGCGAACCATTCCAGGGCCGGGAAGCTATATCCGTAAAGGCCGAGATGTTGCCAGACCGGAGAAAGCGGTTGTGCCCGCAAACCGTCTTCGCCGCGCAGGGCGGGCAGGATGGTCTTGGAAAACCACAGCGCCCGCCCATGGGGGGCGCGCACGCAAGTCGTGCCGCTGAAAGGGGCTGTCCGCTTGTGCGCGCGCAGGCGGTCCAGCCGTGCCCAGTCGAGCTGGAACACCGGCGTCACGACCCCGGCCGTCCGCTGGCGCAGGACCTCCAGCAGCCCGGCCACGATCGCGGCGGGCGTGAACGGCGCGTCTCCCTGGAGATTGACGACGAATGCGGGCGGGGCTGGGCGTGCACGTGCCGCCGCGAAGGCGCGGACTGAGCCGGAATCGAGATCGGTCGAGGTCATGGCGACATCGACGCCAAGGTCGCGGCCATGCGCGGCGATCCGTTCGTCATCGGTCGCCACCACGACCTCGCAATCGCCGGCCTGTGCCGCCGCCGTCCGCGCGATGGCCACGACCCGGTCCAGCAGCGTTCGGCCGGCGATGGGCAGCAAAGGCTTGCCGGGCAGGCGGGTGGACCCGAAACGGGCAGGGATGACGATGATGTCCGGACCGAAATCCTTTCCGGAACCGGCTCCTAAGTCAGGCAATGCCGGCCCTGACGATATCGTGCATGTGCACCACGCCCACCAGCCGTTCGCCTTCGATCACGAACAGCACGGACACCGCGTTTTCGTTGAGGATGCGCAGGGCGTCGGAGCAGAGCATGTCGGGCGATACCGTTACCGGATCGGGCGACATGTGCAGGCCGATCGCATCGTTCAGGTCATGCACCGCGATGCAGCGGCGCAGGTCGCCATCGGTGAAGACGCCGATCAGCCGCTCGGCATCGTCGACGACCGCCGTCGCGCCATAGCGCTTGCGGCTCATTTCCAGCGTGGCGCCCGACAGCGTCGCGTGCCGGGTGACCTTAGGGATCGCGCTGCCGGTGCCCATGACGTGTGCCACGGTGGAAAGCTGCGCACCCAGCCGGCCGCCCGGGTGGAACACCCGGAAGTCGGAAGGGGTGAAGCCGCGCGCTTCGATCAGCGCCACCGCCAGCACATCGCCCAGCACAAGCTGCAGCGTGGTGGACGAGGTGGGTGCCAGATCGTTGGGGCAGGCTTCGCGCACCTGTGGCAGTTCCAGACAGATGTCTGCGGCCCGCGCCGCCGAACTGTCGGGATGCGCCGTCGCCACGATCAGCTTGGAGCCGAGGCGGTGGCAATAATCGAAGATGTCGCGCAGTTCGGCGGTTTCCCCCGACCAGGTGATGGCCAACACGACATCGCCTTGCGTGATGACGCCCAGATCGCCGTGGCTGGCCTCGCCCGGGTGGAGAAACACCGATGAGGTGCCGGTCGAGCGCAGGGTCGCGGCGATCTTGCGGCCGATATGCCCGCTCTTGCCCATGCCACTGACGATGACGCGGCCCTTGGTCTGCACCATGGCATCGATCGCCATGTCGAGCGAGTGCCCGAATCGCTGCGTCTGCAGCACGCCTTTCAAGGTCTTCAGTGCCTGAAGCTCGATCTCCAGCGTTTTCAATGCGGAAGCCGTGTAAACCGGCCGGAAATTCTCGATCTTCATTTCCACCTTGTTCTCTACACTGTTCGCTCAAGGCCTTGCCAGGTGCCGTGCGGAGCGGTCGTTTTGCATGTATTTCAGATATTTGTAACAAGAGAAATTGCCAAAATGGCCTTGCTTATCCATGAGGGCCAGATCGTTGAAATCAAGTTTATTCGTATCTGAATCGGGTGGTCTCGCCCGGATCTCGAAAGGTGGCGGAATTCCTCATGCGGCTTTGTGAACGCGACGTTGGTGCTGATTCGAAGCTTTTCGCAATCGCCGGCCCCTGCGTGATCGAAAACGAACATCTTACCCTGAGCGTGGCCGAACGCCTGGCCGCCACCGCCGACAAGCTGGACCTCTTCCTGATTTTCAAGAGCTCCTTCGACAAGGCGAACCGCACTTCGGACCAGTCGTTTCGCGGGCTCGGCATGGATGAAGGGCTGCGTATCCTGGAAAAGGTCCGCGAACGGACCGGGCTGCCGGTGCTGACCGACATCCACGAAGCCGGCCAGGTCGCGGCGGTGGCGCAGGCGGTGGACGTGCTCCAGACGCCGGCGTTCCTCGCGCGGCAGACCGATTTCATCGCCGCTGTTGCCGCATCGGGCAAGCCGGTCAACATCAAGAAGGCCCAGTTCATGGCGCCGGGCGACATGCGCCAGGTCGTGGCCAAGGCCCGCAACGCGGCGCGCGCGGCGGGGCACGAGACCGATGCCTTCCTGCTATGCGATCGTGGCACCTCGTTCGGCTACAACACGCTGGTGTCCGACATGCGTGGCCTCGCCATCATGGCGGAAACCGGCTGCCCCGTGGTGTTCGACGCCACCCATTCGGTCCAGCAGCCGGGCGGCCTCGGCGAACGATCGGGCGGACAGCGCGAATTCGTCCCCCTGCTCGCCCGCGCGGCCGTGGCGGCGGGCATTGCTGGCCTGTTCATGGAAACCCACCCCGATCCGGACCAGGCCTTGTCGGACGGCCCCAACGCCCTGCCGCTCGACGCCTTCGAGCCTCTGATGCGGCAGCTGCTGGCGATTGACGAGGTGGTGAAGGGGTAGCGCTAAGCCGCTCGACAGGCAGGGGCCTGGTTCGCCGCTGGACTGATCGTGTTGTCGCTAGGAGCGGATATTGGGCTATTGGTCTGACGCCGCTATCACGCGGCTACTGAGAGATGTGACCCCGCTATATTTGTCTTTTCACGGCGCTGTGATGAAGTTTCGACGTGAGATTCTACATAGGCAGCGTAAGATATTCTATGAAATCCGTATCCCCATTCCGGTTGAAGTCGAGACCAAAAAGCAGCTTTCCGGTCTGAACTTGGCTTGGTACGATTTTTGCGCAGGTCCAGATCCAAAAGACGCCGTCGTTTCTGATGTGATCGAGGGCATCGCCAGCCGACGTTCTATCCATGGCACGTGAACATCTCTGCTCCTATTAGGGCAATATTGTCGCCGCTGTAGCTGCTGGCAGGATCGTCGACGAGATCACATTCACGAACTTCTGGATATCCGCGAGCGGGGCGTTGGAGACATATAGGACGTCATGATTGCGGATCGGAAACGATTGCGCGACAAAAAACGTCGCTGGATCCTTGAGGTTTACGCGATAGATCACGGGAATCTTCCCGTCCGGAGTGGACCGCGCGCCGGCGGCCAAAACCGGATCGATGGCGGCAGGATCCTCGAACCTGAATATGAAGACGCCCTTCACGTCAGCCCGCGAGTCTTGCAGGCCAGCGACGCGACCCAAGGCTTGTACCAAGTTGATGCCGGTTCCCTCGAACGGAACCTCCTCGTTGCGGGTAGTAGCGCCGAGAGCGGTAAAGCTGAAAGGTTGAAACAGCGCGGTCACCACGTCATCGGGCTGGAGCCTGATGTTCTGCCGTGGCTCTCGGATCACCGTTTCCAATGCCATCGATGCCAGCCTGTCGCCGCGGGTGATCTGGATCGTCATCTTGCCGACAGGCTGCTTCACGCCCCCCACGGCAGCAAGGACGTCGAGAAGCCGTTCACCCTTCGCCGTCAGCTGAACCCTGCCGCTGGAGGAGACGTCGCCGACGACGGTCACGTTGTTATTCGCGTTCCGGATGATCCTGACGATCGTCTGGGGCTGGTGCGCCTTGCCCACCAGGCGGCGATCGATCTCTCGGGCAATCTCTTGCGTGGTCCGCCCGGCCGCCCGCACTTGTCCAACGAACGGCACGTTCAGCATGCCGTCACGCCCGACCATCTGCTCCGGCAGCGTCGTGCCACGCGCGGTCGAATTCGAAGAGGACAAGCGAGCATCCCCGCCCGCCGAACCAAAGAGCACTGCGGGTGGCGCCTCCCAGATGCCGATGTCGACGACATCGCCGCTACCGACAACCGCGCCTACAACATAGCCGTCGCCAAGACTTTCGGCGAAATAGCTACGCTCCGTCGTAGCAAGCACCCGACGTGCGGCCGCATCGTTCAGGTCTACGACCTCGATTCCGGCGTTCGTCACCGATTGACCATTTGCGCGATTCACTGCCCGGCTAGACGGGCCTACGGCGGGCACTATTGCGCACGCACCTAGCATCGTCAAAGCAATCGCTGACACGCCAAGCTTCAACACACGATTGCTTGCCATCATAAACATCAACACTCTTCGTGCCTAGGAACCGTCCCAATGGTCGCTATGGCGGAGACCGATAATGGGATCAAGTCGCGCTCCGCGAAGCCCAGCCGTGGATCACGTCAACGTGCGGTAGATTGCCGCTGTCCGCTGAACGCAATCGGTCCAGGTGAATTGCGCCGCCCTTAGCAAACCCGCTTCTCGCGCTCGGGCGCGCCATTGATCATCGCTCAAGCCGATCTCTATCGCCTCAGCAAAAGCCTCGGTATCCAGCGGATCGACTAATGCCGCCGCACCGCCCGTCACCTCGGGTAGGCATGCCCGATCGGCCACGATTGTAGGCACGCCACACGCCATTGCCTCCAGCGGCGGCAGCCCAAAGCCTTCATACACCGATGGGAACAGGAAAAGTCGCGCACCGGCGTAAAGGGCGGGAAGATGCGCTTCCTCAACGTAACCGAGGCGTTTCAGCCATCCCTCGCGTTCCGCACGTTCGAGCGCCGCAATAGTAACGGGATCCGGCCAGCCATCCGCGCCAGCAACGACCAGCGGAAACCGCGCTCGAAGGGATGGTGGCAGCAGTGACCATGCGGCAAGCGCGTGCGACAAGCCCTTGCGGGGCTCAAGCGTAGCGACACAAAGGCCGTAGTCACCCTCCGTAAGCCCCGCTGGCAGCAACGACTGTCCTCTGGCTTCCGGATGGAAAGTAGGCGATATCCCCAGCGGAATCGCCGAGACGCGGTCGGGTGCGAGACCTAGCGTTTCGATAAGCTCCTGCCGATTCCAGGCCGTGTCCGCGATCACGTGACGTGCGATCGCCAGCGTTGCGGAAAAGCGGCGTTCAAACTGACGAACGCGTTCGGCCGGATGCATGTCCGGGAAACGCAGCGCCGAGAGATCATGCACCGTGACGATGCCTGTTTCTGCCCAGGGCGGCAGGAAATAATTCGGCCCATGAAACAGGGCGTCACGATAACGGTGCCGGAACGAAAAGCGCTGGATTCGCCGCTGGAACGGATAACGGGATCTAGCGACACCGACATCTGCGAGAAGCGCCTCAGGGTCGCGTATCTCCCGGCCCCCGCGATGGAAGACCAGATCGTCGCCCAGATAACGGGGAAGCCATCTGGCGAGTTCAAGACAGTAGCGGCCGATGCCGGTGAGTTGCGGGCCGAGACTGTCGACGCATAAAACCTTTGTCATCGACTGCCTGAGAGCATCCAACGCAGTGTATCTGCCAGCGGAATGCGGCAAAGCGGGCCAACCAACGAGTCCAGCAAGGAGGAATCTCCCCAGAGTTGCTTGATCTCATTCTCCCTGATGAGCGCAGGATCGACTTCAACGTCCAACGTGCGACCGGTGATGTCAGCGACGATGCTGAGGATTTCGGACAAAGAATAAGCTCGGCCCGAGCTGACATTGACCGTCTTGCCGATGGCCGAGTCCCCTTCCAACAGCCGGCAATAGGCTTCCACCACGAACCGGACGTCCGAAAAGTCTCTGGCGACGTCGAGATTGCCGAGCTTGATTGCTCCAGCGCCAGCGCGCACATGGTCGACGATCTTCGGGATCAGGAAATCGCGGGATTGCCCGATCCCCGTGTAATTGAACGGCCTCGCCGTAACGATCGGCAGCTGCTGCACGAACATGGAAGCTACCATCTCCGTGGCAACCTTGCTGACCGAATAGTCATTGACCGGGTCGGGTGGCATGCCCTCGCGAAGCAAACCTCCGCTCCGGTTGCCGTAAACATTGGAGCTGCTGGCGAGCAGAATGTTCTTTGGCAGGTGGGCGCACTGCGCAAACGCACCTAGGAGATTGCGCGTCCCCATGATATTAGTACGATAGATTTCCGCCACGTCGCCGTGCAGCACGAACGAGATCGCCGCTAGATGAAGGACGTAGTGAGGCCGCTCCGCCGCGACGATCTTCGTCACGGCCTCCGCATCAGCGATGTCTGCAACGTGCACCCGATCCGCGCCGTGCGCGACGACGGGTCGATGCGTGATGCCGACGACCTCTAGGCCGCGCGCTTTCAACGCATCGACTGCATAGCGGCCCGTGAAACCCGCAATGCCCGTCACGAGAGCCTTCACCTATTTCCCTCCGCTTCGGCCGAGGCCGATTGAACGATTCTCGTCGCAGCATGAACCGCGAACGCACATGCACAGCCGTCCAGATGCTTCTGTCACGACCTACCTGATAGTGGGGCCGGCGCTTCCCCAAGAGCGGTAGAGCCAACCCCGTGATCCGGATCGTCAGAACATCCAGCCCTGCTCGACGCGGCGAAGATCGGCCTCGACCATGATCTCGCACAGGCGCTCGAGGGTCATCGTCGGCTCCCAGCCAAGAACGTTCTTGGCCTTTGCGGGGTCGCCGATGAGGAGGTCAACCTCCGCTGGACGGTGGAAGGCGGCATCCAAACGGGCGATCTGCTTGCCGCTCGTCTTGTCGAACGCGACCTCGTCAACCCCGCTTCCTTCGAAGCGGAGGTCGAACCCGGCGGCAGCAGCGGCCATCGTCAGGAAGTCGCGGACTGTCTCCGTGCGGTTGGTGGCAAGCACGAACGTATCTGGCTCGTCCACCTGAAGCATGCGCCACATGCCTTCCACATAGTCACCAGCGAACCCCCAGTCGCGCTTGGCGTCCAGATTGCCGAGGACCAGCATATCCTGCTTGTTCCGGGCGATTCGGGCCATGCCTGCGGTGATTTTGCGCGTGACGAACTCAAGACCGCGCAGCGGGCTTTCATGGTTGAACAGGATGCCGCTGGACGCAAACATACCATAGCTCTCGCGATAATTCAGTGTCATCCAGTGCGCATACAGCTTCGCAACGCCATACGGGCTCCGGGGATAGAATGGCGTTTCCTCCGTCTGTGGGACGGCCTGAACCTTGCCGAACATCTCCGACGTGCTGGCCTGGTAGAAGCGCGTATCGAGCCCGCTCAGCCGCAGCGCTTCCAGCATGTTCAGCGCGCCGATGCCGGTGATCTTCCCCGTGGTTACCGGTTGCTCGAACGACATTCCTACGAAGCTCTGCGCCGCAAGATTGTAAATCTCGTCGGGCTTCACCGCCTGAAGGAGGCGCAGAATGGAACCGAGATCGGTGAGATCGAAGTCGACGAGCTTCAGTTGCGGATGGTGGGTGACGCCGAGTTCATCCGTGCGCCAGAAGTTGGTGGATGCAGCGCGCCGATACGCACCATATACCTCGTACCCGTTGTTGAGCAGGAGCTTGGCGAGATACGCGCCGTCCTGTCCCGTCAACCCCGTGATAAGCGCTTTTTTCATTTTAGATAATCTCGATCTCGGGGAAGGGGAAGATGAACTTTCCGCCGTCATTCATGTACTGCTTTTCGCGGCGCAGGATCGAATCCTTGAAGTGCCAGGGCAGAACCAGGAAGTAATCGGGATCCATAGCTCGGGCTTCAGCTTCACTGATGATGGGGATGTGACTGCCCGGCGTCACGCGGCCGAACTTCTCCGGATTCACTTCCGCAATGGCAGGAATGTCTTCCTGGGTGAAGCCGCAGAACTGAAGGGCAACATTGCCCTTGGTCGATGCGCCATAACCTAGCACGTTCTTGCCGTCCGCGCGCAGCGAACGGATCAGCCGGGTCAGATCGTCGCGATGCCGGAACACGCGCTCCTCGAAATCCCGGTACGGCTTGGGCGTGTTGAGGCCCATCCGATCTTCCTGCTCGAGCAGCCAGTTGATCACTGCATCGTTGACGCGGACTGCCGTGTTCGACTTCTTGGCTGCCGTCACAGCGAAGCTGCCGCCGTTGACGTTATTCATGATGACATCGACGAGCTTGAGATCCGCCGCTTCGAGGATCAGCTTAACGACGCCCAGCGAGTAATATTCGAGGTGCTCGTGGCAGATCGTGTCATAGGAATTGAGTCGCAGCATCGACGGCATGTAGCTCTGCTCGAAGTGCCACAGACCGTCGCTCGCCAGCGACTGCTCTATCTGCCGGGCGAACGCGATGGGATCGTCCAGGTCGTAGAACATGGCGATCGAGGTGATCAGACGCGCCGACGCCGCACCAGTCTGCGCATAGGCAGCTGCCGAGAAGAAATCAGGAACGAGCTTGACATCATCCGGATAGTATTGCGCGAACTTCCGGCCGGTCGGATCGATGCCGACGCGATGGATACCCGAGATCGAGTAGGCCTTCAGCGTTGTGCAGTCGTTCGAGCCGATGTCGAGTACCGTATCGCCCGGCTTCAGGTCAACCAGACGCTCCAGATAGGCGACCTTGGAGGTGAGATGGTCCACCATCGACTGGTTAAGACCGGAGCGATACCCATAGTTGTCGCCGTACATCTCCGAAGATTCGTAGGTGTGGCGCAACTGCAGAAGCCCGCTGTCGGGGGCCCAAACGAGCTCAAGTGGCCCGCGCGTTACGCTTTCTTCCGCCGATCCGGGAAATACGCCGGTCAGTTCTTGGAGTCCGAGGTTCAGAACCGAAACCAAGTTCTCCGACTGGCTGACGCGACACCTTTCGATCGTCTTGTAAGAGTTCATGTGATTCTCCGTGGAAATTGCAGTCTCGCCCGCAGTCAGCTGGCAGGCAACCAGTTCGAAATTGCGGGGTCAGTGGATGGCGGGCGCCTTCACTCCCGAAACCCACTGCTTGATCGAGGCGGGTGCCGCAAGAGCAAGCCTCTCGTCCAGCGCAAAAGCCTTCCGAAAACACCATTGTGCGCGATTTAAATCTTCGGGCACATGGATGTTCGCCGTCTCGCTGCGATCGATCGAGATCGAGACGGCATCCTCGAACAGCGCATCGTGAACCTTGAGCCACGTCCAGACCTTCTCCTCGTCGACACCTGAATCCCGCGCCAGTTGTAGGACGAGTGGCATCAGCACGAGGTGCCAGCGCGGGCGATGCGCAGACCAACTGTTGTGCGCGTTTCCGACAATGCCCACCTCGGCAAACCAGCGCGCCGGGCAATAGGCGTAGCTGCCAAGCAGAAGCTTCGTCGTCGGCACACATTCCGTCAGGTCGCCGAACGGTATGCCGGTGAACGGATAGTCGAAACAGGCTGCCAAGACGTCAGCCCGGAAAACGAGCGGATAGATTGCGGTGAACATGTTATCATGCTCTTCTGCAATCTTGTTGATCGGGCGGACCCCGTCTCCACGCGGGTCGGGTGCAAGCCGTTGCATCTCCGCAAGAAATTGCGTCGCATGATCGGTCGGGGAAAACTGCATGCGATGATAGACGGCGAAATTGTGCACCATGAGCGGCAGGCCGGGCGTGCTGTCGATCGCCTCCAGCACCGCTTCGATGCGTCCCGGCACGATATAGTCATCATCGCCGGTAAGCCACACATAAGGCGCGAACAATCTGCCGCCACACACATGCAGATTGCCGAGCATGCCGACATTGTTGGGATTTTCCACAAGGCTGAAGCGGGGGTGATGCACGAACCGCTGCAGTCGATGGAAGCTGTCGTCTGTCGACGCATTGTCGACGACCACGCATCGTACCGACAAACCACGTGAATCGATCTGGTTGAGCAACCACTCGACGTTATGCTCGATAAAGCCGGCGCGATTGAAGGTGGACAGCACGATCGCGAGCTTTTCGGGCGGGTGCGGGATTTCTGACCAGAAGGCGCGCAGCATCGTGCATCGCATATCGGTTTTGTCGTGAAGCGCGAGCGCGCGGGCGCGCTGGCGAGTCATTGCAATCGCGCGTTCGACGGCTTCGGCACTCGCCGCCATGCCAAAAAACGCGCTGGGGGGCAGGATACGGCGAACCGATTCCCTCTCCGCGGCCTCTATGATTGTAGCTTCGGCTTCGGGATGCGCCGTCAGCAATACGTCCGCTGCCGCCACATCCTCAATATTCGCCCCATTCAGTTCACGGAAAAGAAGAAAGCTCGCGCGTTCGCCACTCTCGCGATCGGTCGATGCTGCCGCATCGGCGGCGTTATCGGTGATTTTCCAGGTAACGCCGTGCAGGTCCGTCGCCAGCGCGGTCGCGCTCGGCGCAGAACAATATTCGAGTGCGGCCGCACGGAACGCTTCTTCCGCCCGTTGCTGCGCCGCCGTCGCGTCGCGAAATGCGCCTAGCATCAATTCCACGTAATCGCTCCAGCTGAAGCGAGGGCGCTTGGCGATGTCGCGTTTTAAGTCCGCGATCAATTCCGGCTCGTTGAGCATCCGAAGGACGCCTTGAACCATTGCCTGATCGTCGAGCGTATCGACGGTCAGGCAGCCGCCCTCATTCGCGACCTCGGCCATCGCACCGAAGGACGCGGTCAAGCAGGGCACGCCGCGCTGGAGACTTTCGACGATCGGAAGACCATAGCCCTCATGTGCCGAGACGAAGGCGCTGAATGAGGCGCGTTCGTAGGCAGCCGCAACTTCCACCTCCGGGGCATATTGATGGTAATGGATGTTCGGGTTCCGCCTAATCTCCGCATGGAGCGCCATTGCGCAATCCGGGTGGAGCGAACCGAACAGGTCGATGGTCAGGTTCTCGAGTTCCGGGTGCCGGCGGCGCGCATCGTTGAGCGCCTTGAGCAGGCGTACCTGCTGCTTTCGCGGCTCGATGGTTCCTACCATCACCATGTGTGGGAGCGGTGCGCTAGAAGATACGGTCAGCGTTTGCCCCCAGGCTTCGCCTTCGCGATATTCGCCGAGCGGTGCCGGGATCACGCGCGCACGGATCGCGTCGAGCTGCTTGACGCTGAGCTCGGTCTCATCCGCGAGAAACTCCATCAGGCTCGCCGCGGAGAAGTGCGAAATCGGAAAGATGCGGTCGCACAGCGCAAGTTCGACCATATACTCCAAATGCGGCGGTCGACCCGCCGCATAGGCTGGCTCGACCGCGGGAATCAGATCGTAAAAGACAGCTGCGGAACGGATGCCTGCCTCCGCACACTGCGCGCGCATGGCCGCGAACTGCAGGGTGCCGCGATCCACGAAATAGAAGATTTCCGGGTTCAGCAACCACGCGGTTTCAGGGTTCTCGACGGTGTCGACGAACCGATAGCGCACGCGATGGCATGCGGGATGCGGTCCGATCGGTGGGTCGTCGCTGCGGAACAATGCCCGCAGGTCGCGCAGGTCGAGATCCCGCAGCTGCCCATCAAGGACGTCCCATTTCACTAGCCGCAGATTGCAGCGGCCGATCAGCGCCCTTGCAGCCTCCACCACCACCCGTTGGATGCCGGAACGGACGTCCTGCCGGACGGTGTGCCCGCAATAAAGGAGAACAGTCGGCATGTCGTTTTCAGTAGTCACTTCGCCACCTTGACAGCCCTCAGGGTTTCATCCTGCAGGTCGAGGCTTCGATTATGATAATAGTCTGACCAAATTTCATCGGACCAACGCGCCCGGAAAAGCGCATATTCCCGGTCCCTTCGCCGCAAGACAGATTCGTCCGTCAGTGTCTTCTTGATCGAGACAGACTCAAGATGGAAAAGGATCGACCGCGGGTCCAACACCAATTCGACGCCGCTGTAGAGCGCGCGAAGCGAGAGATCAACGTCCTGTAACATCGTCGCAAGCAGCGCATCGAACCCATTCAGATTATCGAAGGTTTCCCGCTTCATTAGCAGGCAGGCCCCCGTCAGGCTGCTCACCCGCCTCGGCGCCACCAGCTCGAACATCGGCGCATCATGCGGCGCGGTGAGGTGCCGGAAGCTGTGCCCGGCACAGTTGTTGAAGCCCAGGTACATGCCGCCATGCTGGATCGTCTGGTCCGGATACAGTAGCAAAGGGCCGACGATACGCGGACGTTCGTCATGAACCAGATCCATCATGCGATCGAGCCAATCCGTCCCGATCGGACTGATATCGTCATTGAGGAAGAGCAGATACTCACCCTCGGCGCTCTGCACGCCGAGATTGTTCTGCTCCGAGAAGTTGAACGGCTTATCGTAGACCAAAATTTTGCAACGAGCATCGCTACTGAGTTCGTCGAGATAGGTCTTCGAATAGTCCGACGACGTGTTGTTAGATACGATCACGACGTCCTTGATATGCGGCATCGTGAGCAGCAGGCTGACAAGCCCGCGTAGCAGATACCCACTATCCTTGGTACAAATGATGGCGCTGACGGTGCCCGGTGCAGCAGCTTCCGCATCCCCGGGAATCTGCAGATCGCGATGCAGCGCGACGCGGTGGGCGCGAAGAACTTCGTCCGTCAGGCTGCCATTGAGAATGAACGGAAACGGAAGATGCGCCTGCGCGTCGCGCCGATCGCCGATATGTGCGAGCGCGACCTGCGCAACATGGTAGGCGGAAGCCGCGGCCTTGTCGCGAACTGCGCGAAAGGCGGAAAGGGAAAGGAGGAAGCGCGACTGCATGTAGTCGGCGAACTTGAGATGAAGTGGGTCGATCCCATGGAAGGAGACAAGGAGCAGGTCGCCATTTTCTACGATCCCTTGGTCGGTGAGGATGAAGTCACGCGACCAGCCGCCGGTCTTGAGAAGCGTTTCGCCGAGACGAGGATCTATTTCATCCGACGCGTCCAGGAACAGAAGCAGATCGCCGTCGCTGGCTTTCGCTTCGATCGATGCGAAGTCGAGCGCTCCTACCCCGCGCTGCGCGGCACCCAGTTCGACGACATTGATGGTAAAGGCTGATGCTTGCCGCAGGCGTTCCAGGCTCTGCTGCAATCGTGCGGAGGCCGGGCCACCCGATACTACCACGAGCAATCCGCCAGCGCGCGCAGATGGCCGTTCGGTCGTCGCGGGCCAGAGCCGATCGAGGATTGCAGGCGCGTTTTGAGACCAGATGTGAAGTGGGACGCGTCGCCCGGCATCGAGCCTGATGCAGTCCATATCCTGGCCCAATGACGCGTCAGCGAGCGGATCCGGCAGGGGTGCCATTGCGGGACTGTCGACCAATCGCGTAGCCGCAGGGGCGGGCGCAACGGGGGGCGGCGCGGGAGAGATCATTGTCCGCGGGCGAGACTGGGTCATCTGGTCCAGCGCCGACAAAGCGCGCGCCACGCCATTTTCTACCGCACGCAGTCTGGTATGCTGGCTGTGATCCACACCACCCCACCATCGATTCCAGAGAGGAGGCGCGGAGAGCGCGCGGCGCACTCGAAAGGCTCGCAGTGCCCGCTTCATGCCCGGCACGGTGGCATCGATGAGTCGTCCCTCACCCGAGCGCGATAGATCCGCCAGCACACGCAGCCGGCTCTCACCCCCGCGCAATAACGCGACATAATGGCGGAGGCCTTCCCGATCCGCATCGCGGCGGAGCAACGTCCGATAGGCCAGGCGCACAAATTGTTCGTCGTGATAACCAAGTAAATCGTGGATCGTCATGAAATCGCTCTGCACTTGCTCGACGGGTGGTGCCGCCTCTTCCACCGAGGATGTTTCTGCCGTGGCTTCAGTGGCTACCCGTATCGGTCTGGCGGAGATCGCTGCAAGCGCTTCCTCTAGTCCCTGCAGTTCTGCTCCTGCTGCCCTGCCTTCGTCCGAGAAAGCAAGGTTCCCTAAGACGCTGATCCGGCTCATTCCACGGTCCAACGCATCGGAAAAGAATGCACGGCCCTCCGCATCCACCGGGCGGTTCAATAATCGCTCGTAGCTATATTCGAGGAACTTCTCAGGTTCGGCAGCGAGAAGGTCGCCAAGCGCGAGCTCCGGAACCGGCCTTTCCGCCAGTATCGGATCCTGGGCCAGCGCCTCGCGTGCCGCAAGCGCCCGCAATTGTTCTTCTTTAACCTCCGATAGCTGACCCGAGAGATCAGAAAGCCGACGTTCCAGCCGCTCGCTAGCAGCACCCAAATTGCGCAGTGCCAGCGAAACCTGTCTTGCCTGCGCAGATGCATCCGTCTCGTCGAACCGAATACCGAGCTGCGCCACGGCCGCCCCCAATGCGCGCTGGCCGGCATCGATTTCTCGCAACTGGCATCGTATCGCATCTACTGCCGACGGGTCGCTGATCTGGGCGCGAACCTGTCGCACCTCATCGGTCAAATGCGCAAGAACTACCTCCAGCTTGCCGAGGCTGCCACGCAAGCTTGCGACCTCGCTTCGAGCCTCCAAATCTTCAACAGACGGGAGGGCGCTCAAAGTGAGAGCGATGCCCGACAGGTCTCCGAGCAAATCGGCAATCTTGGCATGAATGGCATCAAGCGCGGCTTCGTTTCTGGTGGAGATCCCCCGCACATCCGAAAGTTTATCGTACAGCTCTGCGCGACGATTCTCTGCATCATCGGCAATGCGCTGTAACATTCCGGTAACCCAAGAATTTATTTGCTCCAGCTGAACAAGAAAAGTATCTCGTTCATCATAGATTGCTTTGGTCAATGCAACCTCCGGCTATTGTACGCCTGCCCAGATGAGCTTCGCCGAACTGTCGCGAAATGACGAGGATCTCACTTCTTCTGCGACATACACCTCAAAATTCTTGAGGCAGATACCTAATTCTCGCTTGTCCTCACTTTGATACAAAATTGAGGGGCTGGCAAGTTGCGTGAATGCAAATTTCACCGCGCAGCAAGGCGTTGCGGGTGCGACCGGGATGTCAATCTCCGCATGCGCGCCGGTAAAGGGGTTAAACATCACGTAGGCCACGACCTTCCCGTCGATGCTTACGGAAAGCGCCGGCGACCTCGGCAGGATTCCGTCCAGCACGGATATGCTCGCCCGCAGCCGAAGCCTTCCGCCGGCGGCAGCGCTGGCCGGGATGGGAGGGCGAACTACGGCCGCACGTGCGCTGCTCCAGACGTGTGTACCCTCGATTTCATGAAATCCCTCAAGATATTCCGATCCAATCGGCGTGCAGAGCGGAAGCCGCCACCCACTTCCGGGGGACGGCCAGCTCGGATGGCAGTCGATCCGAATATCTGGAAATGAGGCGATACCGGGCTGGGGGATGGAGTCTCTCGCTGAATCGAGATGGTGCCCGAAGACGTTCAATACCGACTCCGGCAATTTCGCTACTTTGCCCGGGAAAAGGCTTTTATGCGCGACCTCCACCGGGCTTCCACTCTGCAGGACCCCGTATCCCCATTTGTCCATCGTGAAGCGGATGAAGTCTGGGCCCAATGCAAAGGTGCTGGCCGGGTTGATGCGGGCGGCATATCCTAGCGCCAGATCCCAGAAGGGCTGTTCCAGAAGTTGATGGCCGACCGCGAAATAGCCCAGCTTATCGACCGCCGCGTCGCGGAAGCTCGACCGAGGGTCTCCGTGTAAAAAGGTTACATCGTGCCCCGCGGCCTCCGCCTCGACGCCTAACGAGGAGGATAAGGTCGCCACCTTGAGCTTTCGGTCATATTGAAAGAGGTGCGCGTAGCTGTTTCCGCGATTGACGATCACAGGTATCTCAATGCCGGCGGCCAAGATGCCTTTTAGGAATCCCTCGGTTGACCCGTAAGGATGGCGCTGGAAGTACAGGGCCTCTTTAGAGCCTGCTAGCTTCGAAAGCTCCGCTCCGAAGTCACTCCACCGTGCGAAGCCGTCACGCCGCAAGAGCGACGCATCTTTGTCGGTCTGGCCGATGACGAACAAATGTTCCGGAGCAACCCGTGCATGCGCTATATCGAGGTGCCCGAAAAGAGCGCGCAGTCGGGCGATCTGCGCCGGCAGGCCGAGTTCCACCGGATCTTCCGCAAGGGCGGTGGCAAGCTCGAAGACGTTGGTCGTCAGGCCGAAGATCTGGTCGGCCAAAAAGCGTAGCGGATGCTGGTACAGACTAACATAGCTGGTGCCACATCGATCGAAATGCTGCTTCATTCTCGCCGGTAACTCGAAGCCCACGACGAGATCATACGCCGTCAACCTGTCGAGCCAGCGCTGGAAACCATCCAACTCCACGCGGCCCATCGCTTCCACCCAAGCGGACTGGGGATCTTCGATATAGCGTTGCTGCAAGTCGGCATCATCACAAAGGGACGCGAGCAAGCCTTTGTCGCCGGACGGGTAGACAATGTCTAGCACCCCCCGGTCTTGTAGCGTGCTGCCAAGCAACCCAGCCAACCACCGGACGTTTGAAAACTGCGGCCCGCCCAGACTGCCGTTTTTCAGCTCCAACCGGAAGATGTTCGCCGTAAGTGCGATACGTCTAGTACCCAAAACCAGCCTTCCAATCACCGCAGGCCTACATAGCCGCCGCGCTTCCCGCACCGCCCGCTCGCGCCGAGCCTATCGCCCGACGCCGGTGAAAGCTGTAGAGGACCGCAGCGCCAACGCCAAGGCTACGAAAAGCAGCAGTTCGCCGCATTGGCCACTCCCGACAGCCGCCGCGGGGCCGGGGGCGCAAGGCCCCTGTAGGAAGTAGACGCTCCCTCTTGCCGAATATAGGTATCAGATCACGGGACGGTCCGAAGTTTCTCCCGCGTGAGACATGGACTGCCGCAAACGAAGAACGGCTGTGACCAGCGTCATGGCAGCGCGCTCCCAGCCATCGTCTTCGCTCGATTGCGATGCGGCCTTGTGAGACTTGCTCTGGGCGAGAATCTCTTTCCCAAGGGAGGTGGCTGAGTCGTCAGAGAAGAAGCGCATGAGCGGAGAGTCGAACTCGCGCAACACTGGCAGGTCGCGGGCCAACACGGCCTTGCCATGGGCCAAGGCTTCATGCACCGGAAGGCAATAGCCCTCATCGAACGAAGCGACCAATACCATTGCGCATTCTCGATATAGCATATCGAGAAATTCGTCGGAAACCATGGGCAGCCACAAGGCACCGTGACTCTCGAGGCTGAGCGCAGATAGCGATTCCTGCAGGGACTCCGTCTTCCAACCCGGCTTGCCGACGATGACCAGGTACGGCGCATAAGCAGGCGATCGGCTCCACAGCTGGTGATGCGCAGCCAGGGCCACCGCATGCCCCTTCCTCGGCTCGATCGTACCCACCATCAATACTGTCGACCGGGAGCGCAGGGCATCGATGATCTCGACCGCATTCTGCGGCATCCCGCAGGACGACATCGTGCCCTTGATGCTGCCGCCCAGCCTCAAGACCTCGCTGCGAATATGTCGCGCACGTCGCGGAAACGCCCGTTCAAGATAACCACGAAGATCGGCGCCTACCGTTTGCGAGATGGGCAGTACCAAATCGGCTTGATTTCCGATCACGCTCAGCCAGCGCCGGAATACCTTGCTTGTTCTGGCGTTGAACCAGTCTGGTCGCCGATAAGGCAGAAGATCGTATACGACGATCCCTACCACGGCACCTGCCCGTCGCCAGCGCCGCAATTGTCGACGATGGCGGAAAAGGAGATGTGCGCTGAGATCTAGGCCGACGAACGCATCCCCATCCCGAAGAGCCAATGGGCCACCGGCACCTTCATCGCACGGCACCTCCGGCAGATAGGGCGTGTTCACGATGCGGAATGCAGATCGCTTCGACGCCGCGACGGCAAAGATCTGCACCCCATGGTCGCCGACCGAGAGTTGCTCGCATATTGCGCGAACGACCCGCTGTATGCCGGTGCGTGCGTCCCCATGAATGATGGTTGAAACATCGAGGAAGATGCGCGTGATCGGTTGGCGCGAAGACGGCGGACGAGGCTCAGGGAGCAGCGCGCTCAACAACCGGGAAATCATCGTTAAAGCAACGCTCAGGCAGTTTGGCCACGGGCATAGAAATCCAGGGCTTCCCCGACATCTTCGAAATGCGTCAGTTTGCCGTCGATCAGCACCGAAGCGGAATCACAATGCTCCCGGACATAGCCCGTATCGTGCGACACGAAGATCTTGGCACGATCACCCCGCTTCTCGAAAAGCTCGACGTGACATTTTTGGTGGAATTTGGCGTCGCCGACGGCGACGACTTCGTCGATCAGGAAACAATCGAATTCAACGATCATCGAAATCGCGAAAGCCAGCCTTGCGCGCATACCGGACGAGTACGTCCGAACGGGCTCCTTGAGATACAAGCCTAGTTCGGAAAACTCCTCCACGAACTCAATCTTATCGGTAGCGTCGGTACCGTAGATGCGGCAAATGAAGCGCATATTGTCGAGCCCGGTCAACGAGCCCTGGAAGGCGCCGCCAAACGCTAGCGGCCAGGAAACGCTCATGCTGCGAGTGACGCTTCCAGAAGTTGGCATCTCGGCGCCGCTGATAATACGGATCAGCGTCGATTTACCGGCACCGTTTCGCCCCAGGATTCCTAGTTTCTGCCCGGGGGCGATGGTTGCGCATACGTCGCGCAAAACCTGCACGCGGCCTTTGCGGGTCACATACTCTTTGTGAATGTTGGATAGCCAGATCATTCGGGGGTGATCAGTCCACTGATTTTACGAATTTGGCTGAACGCCATGATGGTTAGGCCCGCACAAAAAAATGCCATGTATGCCATGTCATAATGTGCGACCATCTTGGAGCCGAAAAATCCTTCGCGCAGGTACTCGACGCCGTTCACCATTGGCAGGTACAAGGCAAGATTCTGCACGCTAGGTGGGAGGATATCGACCAAGAACGCCGCTCCGGACAGCGGAAACAGCAAATAGGCAAACGGATGCCAGAGCTTCTCGATCAGTTCGTACTCCTCCGAGAGTGCGCCGAGCAACATCGCGAGCGACATGCCGAACCAAGCGAGCATGAACCAGCCGCCGGTCACTTGAAGCACGTCCTCGGGCGGGTTCATCCAGTCGAGATACGAAAATACTAGGGTCAGGATGACAAATGAAATCGACGCGCCGGCGAACTCGAGGATGAGCCGTGCCAGCAAGATGTCGATGACGCGTACATTGCGGTGATACATCAACGCCATGTTGGGGGCGATCGCCGAAATGCAGCGACCCGGCATGTTACGCCAGAGTAGTACGCTCGAATAGCCGGTGATCGCAAAGGCGACGATCGGGAGATTGGATCCGTGCACTGATTTGGTCGCGGTCCACAATGCCGTGACCCCGAGGGTGAACAGCATAGGTTCAACGAACAGCCACAGAAACCCAATATTGTGCCGCCCGAACCGCGTCAGAATCTCCCGCATCAGCAATGCGTGAACGACCCGGCGCTGGATACGAAAAGAGCGTGCCAGAGAGGGCGGAAAGGGAGCGGACATCAGTCCTGGTGCTCCCGAATTCCCGCCAGCAGCATCGAGGCCACGCCCCATATGATCAGGCCCACGACCAGCGTCGCCAATATCCCGCGGAAGCGCCGCGGCTCGATCGCCTTGTCAGGCAAATTGGGCTCGACGATCCTTTCGACATAGGCCTGCTTACGCCGCGCTTCGTTCCGGGCCTCTTCGAGCGATGCCATCGCGCTAGCGAGATTTTTGTCGGAAAACTGCGCCTCGAGCGCCAGTCGCTGATACTCCGCCGCCGTCGACGAAAGCGACTTGCTGTTGCCTGCAACCTTGCCGAGTTGCTGATCAATTTCGCGCGACAACCCCTTTGCCCGCGTGGAAAGCACCTCGATCTGGGGATTCTGCGGCGTGTAGGCACGAAGCTGCAGCAGTTGATTATTGGTCTCGATCAGCGCATCCTGCAGCTTGGATATCATTTGCAGCTGAACCTGCGCCTGGCGCTCTGGATCGATGACGCCTTCGCGGTTTCGATATGCCGACAGGGCCGCCGCAGCATTGCGCGCCTTCTGTTTTGCATCATCCACCTCGGCCTGTGCGAAGCGAATGAGGTCCTGACGTCCGCGGATGTTCAACTGGTTGACCATCGCCTCGGCCATTTCCAGCAACTGCTCATTGAAGCGGCGTGCATCCTGCGGCGTGAACGCGCGAACCGTTAGTGTTGTGATCGAAGAGGTTGTGTCATGCTCTACGCTGACTTTCTTTTTGTAGTATTTATATAGATCTTCAAAAGAACTCCCCGTTACCGGCGAGTTAAACTTATCGAAAAACGATATTTGGCTTCTTGTATAAGCCGTTTGGAAAGTATCGCCCCTGTTGAGTGCCTTCAACGCGTCCCGCGATACCACATAGTCCTGCGCGACGAAAACCTCGTCTCCACCCCCGTTGAAACCGGTGGATTTCAGCAAGATCCCCAAACCGGTGGTCGTAGGCTTGTCCGGGCTCCGCACCACGAAACGCGATTCCGATATGTAAACGTCGGACGCAAAAATACCAAAGTATAGCACCGCTGCTATAAATGGTAAAAGAACCGTGAAATAGAAAAGAAGCCCAAAAGACTTGACCTTCTTTAACTCTGATCTAATCATCACACCTAAATCCGCGATTCGTTATGGTGCAGCTCCAAAGATTTTAAACGTATCCATGAAGCCAACGCTTTGGAAAGGGTCGGGGCAGGTTACGATCCTTTGGTTTGGCAGCTTAACTAGCATGCGGCTTTAGCGATGCCGACACATAACGTCCATAGCGTTTGAGAGATCGTCGTGCGGCACACACGCTCGAACGGAAATCAAGTCCGACATGTCCGGCGCCCTCGCGTCAGTGAAGCGTCCCGGGTTTTTCGGAGTCTCCTATCTGTGAGATGGAGTTGTGATGAGCGTTACGAGGAACAAGTTTTCGCCTGAGTATCGCGACCGCGCGGTATAAAAGGCGCTGACATCCGAACCCAATGGAGCAAAATGTCGCCCCATGATCGGGGTTACGATTCACCGCCCCGCCACCCGCGCAATCTCCGCCAGGCCCTGGGCCAGCGCCAGTTCGCTGTTCTGGCTGTCGCCCAGCAGGGTGCGGTGCAGGGCGAGCAGGCGGGCGAGGAGGCGTTCCAGCTTGCGGCCGCGCCAGCGGCGGAGCTGGTTGGCGAGGTCCTGGCGGTCGCGGAAGAACACGCGGCGCGAGGTCACTTCGTCTTCCATGAAGGCGCTCATGTCGCTGCGGTGGCCGAGCCGGCCGGCAAGGTCGGCGAGTTGCACCGCGCGCCGTTCGAAGGCGAGCAGCAGGCCGACCGGATTGAGCGCCATTTCGCGCATCCGCGCCAGTTCGCCGGGCAGGCGCGCGGTATCGCCGCCCAGCACGGCGTTGACCAGCGGCATGAAGCCATCGTCCTCGTTGACCGCGCCGATCGCGTCGAACGCGGCGGCGTCGGCGGTGCGCGGGGCCTGGGGGCTGGCGTCGAGGTAGAGTGCGAGCTTCTCGATCTCGCTGCGCGCCATGCGCGTGTCGAGCCCCGTACCGCGCGCGATGCGTTCGGCCAGTTCCCCGGTCAGGCGCACACCGGCGGCATCGGCCATGACACGCACGGCCTCGGTCACCGATTTGACGTCGGGCGGATGGAACATCGCCACCAGCGCATCGGGCCGGTCGCCCAGCAGCTTGGCCACGCGCGACTTGTCGGTGGCGGAACTGGCGACGATCAGCACCGGCCAGCCGTCCACCGGGCTGGCGAGCAGCGTTTCCACCGCGTCGTAGGCCTCGTCTCCGGCGGTCCGCACGTGAATCTGCCGTTTGTCGCCGAACAGCGAGACCGAACGCGCCTCGTCGGCCAGCTTCACCGGATCGCGCTTCAGCTCCGATCCAGAAATTTCGACCCGCTCCGCCTCGCCCAGCAATCCCGCGATCTTCTGCGCGGCATCGCCCGCGCCGGCTTCGTCGGGGCCGCAGAAATAGAACACGCGGCATTCGCGCGCGGCGCGGGCGGCGGTGCCGGCGAAGTTCTTCTGCGTGGCTTTCACGGCCGGCGGTCCGGTCCGGCGGCCCGCGCGGCGTGGATCATTGCGGCTTGCGCAGCTTGACCGCGACGCGGGTGACGATCTGGTCGGCCACTTCGCGCGAAAGGTTTTCGAGCGCGGTCTGTTCCGCCGCGATCACGGCGTATTCGCTGGAGACCACGTCCAGCCCGGCATCGGCGCCGGCGGTCGCGTCCAGCACGACATCGCCGCTGGCGAGATCGACCAGCTGGAAACGCGCGCGCAGCGTGCGCCGTTCGCGGGTGACGGTATCGTCGGAAAGGATGCCGAGGCCCTGCAGGCGCTCGTCCAGCCGCACGTCTAGCCGGTAGCGCGCGCCATCCTTGCCGCCCGCGCCCAGCCGGTCGACCAGCGCGTTGCGCACCAGCCAGCCGGACTGGCCCTGGATCGAGGGCACTTCCACCCCGCTCAGCGCCCGCGCCACGGTGCCGCTGCCGCCTCCGGCGTACATCGGGCTGAGCCCGCCGCACCCGGCAAGCAGTGCCGTCAGCAGCGCGCCGGCCAGCAGCCGGGGGAGGGGAGGCGTGTTACGCGACAAGGTTCACCAGCCGATCGGGCACCACGATCACCTTCTTCACTTCCGCCCCGTCCAGCGCACGCTGCACCTTGTCGCTGGCCAGGGCAAGGCGTTCCAGCTCCTCGCGCGCGGTGCCCTTGGGCACGGTCAGCGTATCGCGCAGCTTGCCCTTGACCTGCACCGCCACGGTCACCTCGTCATCGACCAGCAGCGCCGGATCGACGGCGGGCCAGGCCGCGTCGGCCACCAGCCCTTCGCCGAAGTGCGCGAAGGCTTCCTCGGCCAGGTGCGGCATCATCGGCGAAACCAGCAGCAGCAGCGCGCGGATCGCGGCGGAGCGGCTGGCCGAAGGCGCGGCCTTCTCGATCGCGCCGGTCAGCTCGTAGATGCGCGCCACGGCCTTGTTGAAGCCCAGCGCCTCGATGTCCTGCGCCACGGCCTGCACGGTCTGATGCGCCTTGCGGTCGATGGCCTTGTCCTCGCCGATGGCCGAAGCGTCGTATTGCGCGAACAGGCGCCACAGCCGCTGGACGAAGCGCGCGCAGCCCTCGATGCCGGCTTCCGACCACGGCAGGTCGCGCTCGGGCGGGCTGTCGGACAGCATGAACCAGCGAATCGCGTCGGCGCCGTACTGGCCGACGATCTCATCGGGATCGACGACGTTCTTCTTGGACTTCGACATCTTGATGACGCGGCCGATCTCCACCGGCGCGCCATCCGTCTTCAGTGTAGCACCATCTGCGGTCCGCTCGATTTCAGATGGAGAATAGTAGGATTCCAGGACGCTCTCGCCCTTGATAACCCCATTCTCATCCTTCTGAACTGAGTGCTTAGCGCGATAATATACTTCGTGCGTCACCATGCCCTGCGTGAACAGGCTGGCGAAAGGCTCCTTCACGTCCAGCTTGCCGATCCGGGACAGCGCGCGCGTCCAGAAGCGGGCATAGAGCAGGTGCAGGATCGCGTGCTCGATCCCGCCGATATACTGCTCCACCGGCATCCACTGGCGGATCTGTTCGGGATCGAACGGACGGTCGGCCGGCTGGCTGGCGAAGCGCAGGAAGTACCATGACGAATCGACGAAGGTATCGAGCGTGTCGGTCTCGCGCCGGGCGGGCTTGCCGCATTGCGGGCAATCGACATGCTTCCAGGTGGGATGGCGGACCAGCGGGTTGCCCGGCGTCTGGAAATCGACATCCTCGGGCAGCGTGACCGGCAGGTGCTTCTTGGGCACCGGCACCACGCCGCAGACTTCGCAATGGATGAACGGGATCGGCGTGCCCCAGTAGCGCTGGCGGCTGACGCCCCAGTCGCGCAGGCGCCACACCGTCTTGCCTTCCCCCCAGCCTTCGCTTTCGGCGCGGGCGATCACGGCCGCCTTGGCGTCGGCCACGGCCATGCCATCGAGGAAGCCGGAGTTCACCAGCAGCCCATCGCCGGCTTCGGCCTCGCCCGCGAAGGGCTTGCCGGCATCGGTCGCGTCCGCCGCGACCACGCGCAGGATCGGCAGGCCATACTTGGTGGCGAAATCGAAGTCGCGCTGGTCATGCCCCGGCACGGCCATGATCGCGCCGGCGCCGTAATCCATCAGCACGAAGTTCGCGATATAGACCGGCAGGTCCGCGCCCGTGAACGGGTGCTTCGCGGTGATGCCGGTATCGAAGCCCAGCTTTTCCGCCGTTTCCAGTTCGGCGGCGGTGGTGCCGCCCTGCTTGCACAGCGCGATGAACTCCTGCGCGGCGGTGCTGCCGGCGGCCACGGCCTGTGCTACCGGGTGATCGGCGGCGACCGCGACGAAGCTCGCGCCGAAGATCGTGTCCGGGCGCGTGGTATAGACGTCCAGCTTCTCGCCGCTGGAAAGCGTGAAGGCGAATTGCAGGCCCTGGCTCTTGCCGATCCAGTTTTCCTGCATCAGCCGGACCTTTTCCGGCCAGTTTTCCAGCGTGCCCAGGCCTTCCAGCAGTTCCTCGGCGAAATCGGTGATCTTGAGGAACCACTGGTTGAGCTTGCGCTTTTCCACCAGCGCGCCCGAACGCCAGCCACGCCCGTCGATTACCTGTTCGTTGGCCAGCACGGTCTGGTCGACCGGGTCCCAGTTGACCGCCGATTCCTTGCGATAGACCAAGCCGCCTTCGTAGAGATCGAGGAACAGGGCCTGTTCGTGGCCGTAGTATTCCGGCTCGCAGGTCGCGATCTCGCGGCTCCAGTCGAGCGCGAAGCCCAGGCGCTTCAACTGCGCCTTCATGTTGGCGATGTTGTCGCGCGTCCAGCCGCCGGGGTGGACGCCCTTTTCCATGGCGGCATTTTCGGCCGGCATCCCGAAGGCGTCCCAGCCCATCGGGTGCAGCACCTCGAAGCCCTTCATCCGCTTGTAGCGGGCCAGCACGTCGCCCATCGTGTAGTTGCGGACGTGGCCGATGTGGATGCGCCCCGAAGGATAGGGGAACATTTCCAGCACGTAGCTGCGCGGCTTGTTGCTCGCGTCGTCGGCGCGGAAGCTTTCGCGCTCGTCCCAGACGCGCTGCCAGCGGATATCGGCGGAAGAAGGATCGAAACGGTCTGCAGTCATGCCCGCTCCTCTAGGGAGCGCGGGGCGCACGTGCAAGGCGCTCTCTGCCGGCGGGAGAGCCCCGCCGGTGTTCTAATTTTGCCGCTTCAGCCCTTGATCGTCTGGCGGCGCAGGTCGCGCGCCTTGGTCAGGATCACGTCTTCCAGCTTCTGCACGGTGGCGGCTTGCACCGGCGCATCGACCCATTGGCCGTTTTGCGAAACCTGTCGGCTGGCGGCAACGCGCAGGGCATCGGCGCGCAGGTCCTGGTCGAGAATCGACACGGTAACCTTGACGCGTTCGCCGGGGTTCTTCGGGTTGGCGTACCAGTCGGTCACGATCACGCCGCCGTTGCTGTCGGTCTGCAGCATCGGCATGAACGACAGCGTTTCCAGGCTGGCGCGCCAGAGATAGGCGTTGACGCCGATCGTCGTAACCTTGCTGGCGGCAAGGTCCAGCTGGGGGCGCTGCTTCTTGTGACCGCAGGCGGACAGCCCGAGCGCCAGCGTGCCGAGCACGGCGCATGTGACAAGGACGCGACCGGACGCGAGGCGTTTGGCACGGCGGAATCCAGAGGCGCTGACGGTCACTACACTTCGTCCTTGCTGGCGGGAGGGAAGCGGCTGGCGCATCCTTCCGGTCCTGATATGAAGCGCGCTTGCGGCACGCCGGTCCGGGGCCTCTATCACCCCGGCGCCGCGGGCCGCAAGCGCGATGAAACAAGAGTCCACATAGCAGGCGCGCGGCGTGAACCGGTCCTGAATGTCGCGGGGGTTGTGGACATCGTGCAACAGCTTGCCAACAAGCGGTGCCGGACCCACATGGAGACTCGCCTTCGGGCCGTAATGGTTATAAGGACAAACAAAGAGATCGCCTTTGTCACGAGAATCACATATTCCGCGTCAAGGGAGGCTCTACAACAGGGCTGAGGGACTGTTTCGAGATGACTGGCAGGGTTGACGGCAAAGGCAAAAAGCGCGGCTTGCGCCGTATTTTGCGTGCGCCCCTGCTGATCGGCGCGGCGGCGTCCGCCGGTCTTCTGATCGCTCCCACTGTCAGCAGCGCTTTCGCGAGCCATTTCGATGCTTCGCCCGTCAGCCTTGCCGCGCGTGGCGGGATCGGCTCTTTCACGCCGGCCTCGATTGATCCGCGCCTTGCCGCGCAGATCACCGTGCGCGCGTTGTCGAATGGCAAGCTGTTCCGGTTCACGCCCGCTGGCACCGAAACGCGGCCGGACCGCGCGGTGACCGTGGCGGTTCGCGTGAACGACGATACTTCGCGCGTCGTATCCGTTCGTCAGGCGTTTGCCGCCGCCGCGACCACGCTAGGCGCGGCCACCGTGCGGATTGCGCCAACGGCCTATAACTTGGGCCTCGCGCGCGGCTATCAGAGCTTTGCGATCGATGGATCGCAACCGCGCGAAGCCGCGCGTCTGGAAATGCCCGATTTCCAGGCTTTCAAGCTGTCCGGTCCTGCACCGACGGCACCGGGCCGCCTTTCGCCGCGCCTGGAACTGGACCAGAAGGAACGTGCCGGGCGCGCGCCACGCACGCTTGAGAACCAGGGTGATTACCAGGTCGATCTGGGCGGCAGCTATCGCCTGACCGGCAATCTCAACGTCATGGCAGGCATCCGCTATTCGTCGGAGCGCGATCGCCTGCGTCCCCTCACGGATGGCAAGCAGGATAGCCAGGCTGTCTACGTCGGAACGCAGTTCCACTTCTGATTTCCCGACATCGCCGGTTTCTGCGCATCGGAGGCTTTCCGATGGTGCCGCGTTATTTGCACGTTTCTTCGCGCGTGCAGTATTGCTGGCAGCATTATGCCGCGATGCAGCAATATATCGCGCTGCAATAATTGGATTTTGATCCGTAAAGCGCTTGTAGCTCCGCGCCCATATCCTTACGCTTGATGGCGAGAGGGGCGATTACTGGAGTTTTGACATGGCGCGTGTTGCAATTGTTACCGGCGGTACTCGGGGTATTGGCGAGGCGATCAGTCTTGCACTCCGGGATCTCGGTTTTACGGTCGCCGCCAACTATGCCGGCAATGCCGAGAAGGCCAAGGCCTTCACCGACGCCACGGGCATCAAGGCCTATCGCTGGGATGTCGGTGATCATCAGGCCTGCCTTGACGGGTGCGCGCAAGTGGCCGCGGATTTCGGCTCTGTCGATGTCGTGGTGAACAACGCGGGCGTGACGCGCGACGGCGTGCTGCACAAGATGACGTTCGACGACTGGAACGAGGTCATGCGCATCAACCTGGGCGGGTGTTTCAACATGGCCAAGGCGACATTTCCGGGCATGCGCGACCGGGGATGGGGGCGCATCGTCAACATCGGTTCGATCAACGGGCAGGCCGGGCAGTATGGCCAGGTCAACTATGCCGCGGCCAAGTCCGGCATCCACGGCTTTACCAAGGCGCTGGCGCAGGAAGGCGCGAAATACGGCGTGACCGTGAACGCGATCGCGCCGGGCTACATCGATACCGACATGGTCGCGGCCGTGCCGCCGGCGGTGCTGGAAAAGATCGTAGCCAAGATTCCGGTCGGCCGGCTGGGCCATGCCTCCGAAATCGCGCGCGGCGTGGCGTTCCTCTGTTCGGAAGAGGCAGGCTTCGTCACCGGATCGACGCTGTCGATCAACGGCGGCCAGCATATGTACTGATCGCTGCACGGGCGGCTTTGCGGCCGCCCGTGGCGCTGGTAAAACAGGGCGTGGCTTCGCTCTACCATCCTCCCGTCAAGCGCTCGGTGGAAATCGCCGGGCACAAGACCTCGATCAGCCTGGAACCGCTGTTCTGGGAGATGCTTCGCGCCACAGCGGAGGCGGAAGCGCTGCCGATCAACGCGCTGGTGGCGCGCATCGATGCCGAACGCATCGCCAGCCCCACGCCGCCCGGCCTTGCCAGCGCCATCCGGCTGTGGCTGGTGGCGCGCGTGGGGATTGGCCTTGCGCATGACGGATAGGCGCGGTCCGCTGGTGCGCGTCGATTTCGAAGCGACCCTGATCGAATGGCGCGGCCCGGCGCCTTTCGTTTTCGCACCGATTGCCGATCATCATTATGGCGAGATCGCCCACGCGGCGCGTCAGGCGAGCTACGGCTGGGGCGTAGTGCCGGTGGCGGCCGTGATCGGGACCACGCGCTTCACCACATCGCTCTTTCCGCGCGACGGCGGTTATCTGCTGCCGGTGAAAGTGGCGGTGCAGCGCGCGGAACGCATTGGCCCGGGCGCGCGCGTTTCCGCGCGGATCGAGATCGGCTGAGGCGCCGCGCTCAGTCCCCGCCGACGCGTTCCACATCGGCGCCGAGCAGCGCGAACTTCTCTTCCAGCCGCTCGTAGCCGCGATCGAGGTGGTACAGCCGGTGTACCTGCGTTTCGCCTTCGGCGGCGAGGCCCGCGATCACGAGGCTCATAGAGGCACGCAGGTCGGTCGCCATCACTTCGGCGCCGGTCAGCTTGTCGACGCCGTGGACGATCGCGGTGCGGCCCTTGGTCTCGATGCGCGCGCCCATGCGGTTCAGTTCGGGAACGTGCATGTAGCGGTTTTCGAAGATCGTTTCCGTCAGCACGCTGGAGCCTTCGGCCAGGCACAGCATGGCCATCAGCTGCGCCTGCATGTCGGTGGCGAAGCCGGGGTAGGGGGCGGTGGAGATGGTCACGGGGCGCAGCGGGCCGTCGGCGGCCACGTGGATGCCGCCCTTGACCGGCTCCACCCGCACGCCCGCGTCGCGCAGCGCCTGCACGGTCGCTTCCATGTCCTCGATCCGGGCGCCGGCCAGCGTCACTTCGCCGCCGGTGATCGCAGCGGCGCAGGCATAGCTGCCCGCTTCGATCCGGTCCGGCATGACCATATAGGTCGCGCCGTGCAGGCGATCGACGCCGTGGATGGTGAGGTCGGACGTGCCGATGCCCTCGATCTGCGCGCCCATGGCGACGAGCAGGTTGCACAGGTCCACGATTTCCGGTTCGCGCGCGGCGTTGTGCAGCGTGCTTTTGCCCTTGGCGAGCACGGCCGCCATGACCGCGTTCTCGGTCGCGCCGACCGAGACCACGGGGAAGCTGTAACGCCCGCCGGGCAGGCCGCCATCGGGGGCGATGGCACGGACGTAGCCGGCGGCGAGTTCGATCTGCGCACCGAAGGCTTCGAGCGCCTTCAGGTGCAGGTCGATCGGGCGGTTGCCGATGGCGCAGCCGCCGGGCAGCGAAACGGTCGCCTCGCCGGCGCGGGCCAGCAGCGGGCCGAGCACGAGGATCGAGGCGCGCATCTTGCGCACGAGGTCATAGGGGGCGACCGTGGACGTCAGCCGCGTGGCCTGCAGCGTCATCACCCGACCGAAGTCTTCGGGCCGCGCACCGGCGATCGACGTCGACGTCCCGAACTGGTTCATCAGGTGCTGAAAGCCGTCGATATCGGCCAGGCGCGGCAGGTTGCGCAGGGTGACCGGCTCATCCGTCAGCAGCGCGCAAGGCAGCAGGGTCAGCGCCGCGTTCTTCGCGCCGGAGACCGGAACCGTACCCGAAAGGCGCTTGCCGCCGCGAATGATGATCTTGTCCATCGCGGTCGTTTAGCCGGTTTGCCATGGCGCGCAAGAGGACGCCGGCGCGAGGCCGGGCGTCCGCTTGCGAACCGTTGCCGTTGTGGCGGTTTCGGCCGGTTCAGGACGCCTTCCAGCGCAGCGGCAGCGCCTTCAGTCCGCCCACGAAGGTGGAACTTGCCCGGCGCGGTTCGCCAGCCAGTTCGATGCTGTCGAGTCGGTCCAGCAGGGTTTCGAACAGGATGCGCATTTCCAGCCGGGCAAGATGCAGGCCCAGGCACTGGTGCGCGCCCGCGCCGAAGGCGATATGGCGATTGGCCTGGCGCGAGGCATCGAACCGGCGCGGGTCCTCGAACCGTTCGGGATCGTGGTTCGCCGCGACGTAGTTGACCATCAGCCAGTCGCCCTTGGCGATGGCCTGCCCGCCCACTTCGGTATCTTCCGCCGCCGTGCGCATGAAGTGCTGGACGGGCGAGGTCCAGCGGATCGCTTCCTCGACGATGCCCGCCAGCAGGCCGCGATCGGCCTTCACCCGCGCGAACTGTTCCGGATCGCGCGCCAGCGCCAGCATTGCCCCCGCGGTGGAGGCCGATGTCGTATCGTGCCCCGCGCTGGCGGTGATGATGTAATAGCCGGCGGTGTCCCGGTCGCTCATCGGCTCGCCATCGATCACCGCGTTGGCGATCACGGTGGCGAGGTCGTCGGTCGGGTTGGCGCGGCGATGGCGGGCGAGTCCGGCGAAATAGCCTTCGAAATCCTTCACCGCGCCGGCCACGATCTGCGCGATCTGTTCGGGCGTCAGGTTCTTGAGGCCCGACTGGCTGAGGTCCTCGTCCTGTCCGCCGAACATCTGCTGGGTCAGCACCAGCATCCGCCCCTCGTCCTCCTCGGGCACGCCAAGGATCTGCATGACGACGTGCAGCGGATAGGGCGAGGACACCAGCTTGGTGAAATCCCCCTCGCTGCCATGCGCGAGCAGGCGATCGACCGTGGCGTTGGCGATCTTGCGGATCTCGCCCTCCAGCTTGACCAGGTTCTTGGGCATGAACCAGTCCTGCGTCAGCCGGCGCAGCTTGGGGTGCTTGGGCGCGTCGATCTGCACCAGCGATTCGACCAGATGCGGGCTGCCGCCGGTGATCTCCTTGATCAGGGCTTCGCTGGACTTCAGCCCGAACACGCTGGCGCGCGGGTGGTTGAGGAAGGTCGTGTTGGCCTTGCTGACCTTCATCGCGTCGTCGAAGCGGGTGAGCAGCCAGAACGGATCGTGCGAATCGTCCGGCGCCTCGATGCGCGCCACCGGCATGTTCGCGCGCAGCCAGTCGAACCGGTCGAGCAGCGGGTCCCACGCGGCATAGGCGTGCGGATCGATCACGGCGCGCGCATAGTCGGCGGGGGCTACGGGCGTGGTGGTGGAAGCCATAGGGCGGGTTCCTTGCTTTGTATCCGTCTGCGGGCGATCAGGCGCAGGTGTTCAGGCGGCGGGCGATTTCGCGGCTTCGGCGGTGGCGCGGTATTCGTCGCGCAGCAGCCGCTTGAACAGCTTGCCCGTGGGCTCGCGCGGAAGTTCCTCGCGGAAATCGATCGTGCGGGGCATCTTCACCCGCGAAAGCTGCGGGGCGAGCCATTCGGTCAGCTCGGCGGCCAGCTCCGGCCCCGCATCGGCCATGTTCGCGGGCTGGACCACGGCGATCACGCGTTCGCCCATGTCGGGATCGGGCGCGCCGATCACGGCGGCGTCGGCAACCTTGGGGTGATGCACCAGCAGGTTCTCGATCTCCTGCGGATAGATGTTCACGCCGCCCGAAATGATCATGAAGCTCTTGCGGTCGGTGAGGAACAGATAGCCTTCCTCGTCCTGGATGCCCACGTCGCCCAGGCTCGTCCAGCCATGCTTGTTGGTGGCGTCGCGCGTCTTGTCAGGATCGTTGTGATAGCTGAACACGCTGCCGCCTTCGAAGAAAACCTGTCCTTCGGTGCCGCGCGGCACCTCGTCGCCGTTCTCGTCGCAGACGCGGATCGTGCCCAGCAGCGCGCGTCCGACCGAGCCCGGCCGTTGCAACCATTCCTCGCTGGAAATGAACGTGAAGCCGTTGCCTTCGGTGCCGGCGTAGTATTCGCGCAGCACCGGCCCCCACCATTCGATCATCGCCTTCTTCACCGGCACGGGGCAGGGCGCGGCGGCGTGGATCGCGTTCTTGAGCGAGGACACATCGTAACGGGCGCGGACGTCTTCCGGCAGCTTGAGCATCCGGACGAAATGGGTCGGCACCCACTGGCTGTCGGTGACCTTGAGCGTCTGGATCAGCTCCAGCGCCTTTTCCGGATCGAATTTCTCCATGACGACGACGGTGCCGCCAAGGCGATGCACCGTCATCGACCAGCGCAACGGCGCGGCATGATAGAGCGGGGCAGGGGAGAGATAGACGGCGTCCGGCCCGATGCCGAACGCCTGCGAGGCGAGCGCCAGCAGCGAATTCGGCGCGCCGATTGCCGGGTCTTCCGGCAGCGGCACGCGCACGCCTTTGGGCTTGCCCGTGGTGCCGGAGGAATAGAGCATGTCACAGCCCGCGCGCTCGTCGGCGATGGGCGTGGCGGGCATGGCCGCGAACGCCGCTTCGGCGCTGAGATCGCCTTCTCCGCCGAACCGCAATTGGGGCAGGCCCGGATCAAGCGCGGCGACTTCATCGAGAACGGGGGCGAGATAGTCCGAACCGATCAGCAGCTTCGCCCCGCTGTCCTTGGCAATATAGGCGATTTCCGGCGCGGTGAGGCGGCTGGAGACCGCGACATAGACCAGTCCGGCCCGCTGGGCGCCCCAGGCGACGGAGAAGAAATCGGGATGGTTCTCCAGGCAGATCGCGATCGTATCGCCGATCTTCAGCCCGCGCGAGCGGAACAGTTGCGCCGCCCGGTTGCTGGCTTCGTCCAGCTCGCGATAGGTGATGGTCCGTCCGCTCCCGCCCATGATAACCGCCGGTCGATCGGGATTGGTCCGGGCATGGAACGTCGGATGGTATTGCATCGTATCGGCATCCTTCTTCGCGCGGAGTCTTCGGGGACTCCTTTGCGAAGCACTTTAAGCGATCGATTAAATTGCGCAATGGCTGACGATCAGAATCCGAACGCGGAAAGGTTCTCATAATCGTCGGGCCGCCGTCCTTGCGGCCAGTGGAAGCGCCTGTCGGCTTCGGCAATCGGCGTGTCGTTGATGCTGGCGATGCGCCGCCGCATCAGCCCATGTTCGTCGAACTCCCAGTTCTCGTTTCCGTAGGACCGGAACCATTGCCCCGCCTGGTCGCGCCATTCGTAAGCGAAGCGCACGGCGATCCGGTTTTCCCGAAAGGCCCATAGTTCCTTGATAAGCCGATAATCCTGCTCGCGCTGCCACTTGGCGGTCAGGAACGCCACAATGGCCGGGCGCCCTTGCAGGAAGGTGTCGCGGTTGCGCCAGAGACTGTCCGGCGTATAGGCCAGCGCCACCCGTGCGGGATCGCGGCTGTTCCAGGCGTCCTCCGCGAGCCGTACCTTGGTGATGGCGGTCTCTTCGGAGAACGGGGGCAGCGGAGGGCGGTGTTCAGTCATCGTGGTGTCCTTCCTGGGTGGCAATGCGGGCGCGGAGCGCCGCGTTTTCCGCTTCGAGCGTGGCAAGCTGATCGCGCAGCGGCTGGATGGCCAGTGCCACTTCGTGGTCGGTGTAGCGTGGCGTGATATGCTGCGGGCAGTTCCAGTCGAAGGCGCGCAGCCGCAGAACGAAAATCCGTTCCGGCTTCGCCTTGTCGCGCGGTTCGATCACTTTGGCTGTCAGTTCCGGATCGGCGTCGAGCGCCACCACCTCTGCGTGGGCATAGATTTTCATGCGCCGCCGACGGGGATAGTCCATGAGGATCAGGGCAACCCGGTCATCGGCCGACAGATTGCCCAGGCTGATGTACTGTCGGTTGCCGCGATAGTCCGCGAAGGCAAGCGTGCGATCGTCGATCATCCGCAGGAAGCCGGGTGCTCCGCCCCGGTGCTGAACATAGGGCCAGCCGGTTTCCGAGGTGCTGGCCATGTAGAAGCTGTCGCGCGCGGCGATGAAGGCGGCTTCCGCTTCGGTGAAGCGATCGAAACTGCGATCCGTGCGGATATCGGTCCACATGTCGGCGCTGCCCATGGCGCGCTGCGCCGCGCGCACACTGGGCGTGATCGCGATGTCGAGAAAGCCGTAAGCCATGGGAACCCCCGTTCGCCGGCCCTGTCGCCGGCGTTGGGAGTCGTTGTACGCTCCGGAAACCTCTTTGATAATCAGCCAGGAAAGGAATGTATTCTTCCGATTTATGGAAGAACATCCCGGTGGCCTCGGGTGTAACGCCGGCGGAGGGCTGTCAGAAGGAACAGGCTCAAGGCAAGGACGATACGAACGCCAAAGAAAAAGGCGACGTCACCGCCGCCTTTTTCCGCACCCTCTCCAAGATGCTTCTTTAAAACCGGGACGGCTTGTTATTCGGGTCCGCCGCGTCCTTCGGCCGGGTCGTTGGTGACAAGCAGGCCGCTCGCGGGCGTCTGCATGTAAGGCAGCGGGTTCACGGCTTCGCCGGCAACCCGAACTTCATAGTGCAGGTGCGGGCCGGTGGAACGGCCGGTCGAACCGACATAGCCGATCACGTCGCCCTTGTGGACGATCTGGCCTTCGGCAACGGCAATGCGCGACATGTGGCCATAGCGCGTTTCCATGTTGCCGCCATGTTCGAGCTGAACATAGAGGCCGTAACCGCTGAACCAGTCGGCGCGGCCGACGACGCCATCGGCGGTAGCATGGATCGGTGTGCCAGTGGGCGCGGGAAGATCGATGCCCTTGTGGGCGCGCAGACCGCCGAGAACCGGATGGACGCGCAGGCCAAAACCGCTGCTCATCGAGCGGCTGCTGGTGACCGGGATCAGCGAGGGGATGGAAACCGGGCCGGAGCGGCGCACGGGCGCTGCGGTCGACGAACCGGTATCGAGAGCCTGCCAGCTGGCGAAAAGCTGGTGAAATTCCTCGTCGCCGTTGTCCGAAGCGCCGGTCTTGGCGGCTTCCGCGGCGCGGAGCGGAGCGGCGATATCGGCGGCAGCGGCGCTGTTGGCAAGAGCCGGAGCGGCCGAGAAAGCGAAGGTTACGGCAGCGAGAGCACCGAAGACCGACTGGAAGGTTTTGTTTTGCGACATTACGACCCGAACAACCCTTTTATCCGATCCGCAGGAAGGCGTAGCGCCTCTGTCCGGATCACGATTTTCCCCAGTACAATTCTGCCCTCAGGCCGCAGACAGGCATTGCCCGCTGCCATCGGTTCTTGTGTCAGAGTTGGTCGGAAGCCCCCCCGCCATCTCGTGAAGCAAGGGGTAGAGGGGGGTGTTGCGGTTAGGCAACCCCTTCCAGGAAATCATACGATAAACCGGCTGATCGACGCGCCGAGTCGTTGAACGGTGGCTTAACAGTGCCGCGGAAATGCCGCGCAACCAGCGTTCGCCACAAGTCTGGCGGTGATTCATCCCGTTCTTCGCAGACTTGCGCGAAATGCGATGTGCCGAAGCGCACATGGCGAATTTCATCGGCCAGGATGCGGGACAGGATGCGCGCGCTGCGTTCATCGCCCGCGGCGGTGAAGCGTTCGATCGTCGTCGGCGTCACATCCAGCCCGCGCGCTTCCAGCACCATGGGCACCACGGCCAGGCGCGCGGCGATATCGTGCGCCGTCTCGCGCGCGGCGTCCCACAGGCCGTCGTGGGCGGGCATCGCGCCATAGAAGCTGCCCAGCGTGCGCAGCCGCCGGGCGAGCAGGGCGTGGTGCATCGCTTCGTCGGCGGCCACCGACAGCCAATCCGAGACAAACTGCGGACCCCGCTCCGCGCCGAACCGCCCGGCGGCGTCCAGCGCCAGATCGATCGCGACGAATTCGATATGCGCCAGCGCGTGGAGCAGGGCGATGCGGCCGCGTTCCGATCCGCCGCGTCCGCGCTTGGGCATGGCGTTGGGCGGCAGCAGGACGGGGGCAGCAGGCCGGGCCGGCATCTCGGGCATCGCGGCCTCGAAGCGGAACGCCAGCCGCCCCGCCGCCCAGTCGCGGGCCACGGCCCGGGTGGCCATGACCTTGGCGTCGGGCGCGGCGGTCAGCATGGCCGCGCGGATCGCGGCGGCAACGCTCGGGCGATCGGCCATCAGAGCGCCTTGGCGGCGGCGAGCACCTCCTCGGCGTGTCCCTTGACCTTCACCTTGTTCCAGACCCGCGCGATCCGGCCGTCCACACCGACCAGGTAGGTCGTGCGCTCCATGCCCATGTAGGTGCGGCCGTACATCGACTTTTCGGTCCAGATTCCCAGGGCATCGGAGAGGCCGCCTTCCTCGGCATCGGAGGCGAGCGGCGCGGCGAGGCCGTGCTTCTCGATGAACTTCGCGTGCTTCTTGGGCGGGTCCTTGCTCACGCCCAGCAGCGCCACGCCGGTGGCGTCGAATTCGCCGGCCAGCGCGGAGAAATCCTTGTTCTCGGTGGTGCAGCCGGGGGTATCGTCCTTGGGGTAGAAGAACAGCACCAGCTTGCGGCCCGCGAAATCGGACGTGCGCACCGTGCCGCCATCGGGCGTGGTCAGGGCCATGTCAGGCAGGGCATCGCCCGGGCCGGGTCTCTCGCTCATTCCTCGATCTCCAGTTCTTCGTCGAACATCTGCTGCCACGCGGCGGCGATGCGCTGCCGCGCCTGCCGCACTGCGTCAAGCAGCGCGTTCCAGTCACCGCCGCCACTTTCCAGGCAGCAAGCGTTGGCGACGATACAGCGGCTCGCCTCGGGCGGGAACATGCCATCGGGGGCGACCAGCCGCACCACGATCAGCAGGCGCACCAGCAGATCATAGGCCGCGCGCAGATCGGGGGGCAGCAGGCCGGCGGCGGAAAGCGCCTCGATCGCGCGGCCCAGATCCGGGTCCAGCCCCGCGTGCTCGCGCAGTTGCAGATAGTGGACGATGAACTCCAGGTCGACCAGCCCGCCACGCGCCAGCTTGACGTCGAGCGGCCCCTTGGGCGGCTTGTGCTTCGCCATCTCGCCCCGCATGTGCAGCACGTCCTCGCGCAGCTTTGCGGCATCGCGCGGGGCGTGCAGCACCGTGTCGATGATCGCGTGCAGTTCCGCCCGGTCGTCTGCGGTGCCGAACAGCGGGCGGGCGCGGCACAGCGCCATGTGTTCCCAGGTCCAGGCGTCTTCGCGCTGGTAGCGCTCGAAGCTGTCGAGGCTGACCGCGATTGGCCCCTGCGCGCCCGACGGCCGCAGCCGCGTATCGACTTCGTAGAGCGCGCCCGCCGCCGTCGGCACGGAGAGCGCGGCGATGACCCGCTGCGCCAGCCGGTTGTAGTACAACGTGCCGCCCAGCGGCCGCCTTCCGTCGCTTTCGCGCATGTGGTCGCCGCTGAACAGGAACACCAGGTCCAGGTCCGAGGCGTGCGTCAGCGCGGCGCCGCCCAGCCGGCCAAGGCCGAGGATCACCAGCCGGCTGTCCGGAACCGCGCCATGATTCGTCGTGAATTCGCTGACGGCGGCCGCGCCCAGCACCTCGATCGCGGCTTCGGCCACGCGCGAGAGCGCGGCGGCCACCTCCAGCGGATCGTGCTGCCCTTCGATCAGTTGCACGCCCAGCGCGAAGCGCAGCTCGCTGACCTTCACGCGCACCGCGTCGAGCAGGCGCTGGTAATCGTCGCCCGCCTCGCCGCGCGCCAGCTCGGCCATGATCTTCTCCACGCTGCCGGGCAGGTCGAAGGCGGAGCGGTCGATCAGCGTATCGAGCAGGTCACTGCGCCGCGCGAGTTCGTCGGCCAGCGTCGGCGCATGGGCCAGGATGCGCATGACCACCGCCAGCAGCCCGGGGCGCGCTTCGAGCAGGCGGAACACGTTGATCGCCGATGGCAGGCCGCCCAGCAATTGCTCCCAGCGCAGCAGGGCGCGTTCCGGATCGGGCGCTTCGGCCAGCGCGCGCAGCAGCTGCGGGCGCAGCCGGGCATAGGCGTTGCGCGCTTCGGCGCCGCGCAGGGCGCGGAACTGGCCGCCTTCCCACCCTTCGATGCGGGTGGCCAGCGCTTCGGCATCGGCAAAGCCCAGTTGTTCCAGCTCGCCCACCAGCGGCCGGGCTTCGACCGCGACCGCGCCGGTCGGGGCATAGATGCGGATCAGCGCGTCGAACCGGGTGCCGACCGCTTCCGAAATCGCGGCCAATTCATTGACCAGCGCCTTGCCGTCCGGCAGTCCGTCGAGGCGGGCCACGCTGTCGAGCGCGGCGGCATCGGTCGGCAGGCTGTGGATCTGCTGGTCGGCCACCATCTGCAGGCGATGCTCCAGCACGCGCAGGCGGTCATAGCTGTCGCCGAGCACGCGGGCATCGCTGGCATCGATGATGCCGGCCTGCGCCAGCGCGTCGAGCGAGGCGCGGGTGCCGCGCAGGCGCAAGGACGGATTGCGCCCTCCATGGATCAACTGGTGCGTCTGGGCGAAGAATTCCACCTCGCGAATGCCCCCGCGCCCGCGCTTCAGGTCATAACCGGGGCCGATCGCCTGCCCGCCGGCGTAGTGATCGCGGATGCGGGTGGTCAGGCGGCCGATCTCGGCGATCGCGCCGAAATCGAGGCTGCGGCGCCAGACGAAGGGGCGGATCGTGTCGAGGAAGGCCTGCCCCGCGGCGACATCGCCGGCGGCGGCGCGCGCGCGGATGAAGGCGGCGCGTTCCCACGCCAGCGCGCTCGATTCGTAATGCGTGATCGCGGCTTCGAAGGGCAGGGCGAGCGGGCTGACTTCCGACGCTGGGCGCAGGCGCAAGTCGATCCGGAACACATAGCCATCGGCGTTCACGGTGGAGAGGATTTCGACGATCGCCCGCGCCACGCGTTGCGCGGCTTCGCCCGGCTCGTCGCGATCGCGGCGGGGCAGGGTGAGCGGATCGTAGAGCAGGATGGGATCGATGTCGGACGAATAGTTGAGTTCGCCCGCGCCGTGCTTGCCCAGCGCGATCGCGGAAAAGCCGCGCGGCTCGGCATCGGGCGCACGGCGCCGGATCGCGGCCGCGATGGCGGCGTCCAGCGCGCGGTCGGCAAACGAGGAAAGCTCGCCCACCACCCGCTCCAGCGGCAGGGCGCCGGCAAGATCGCCGATCCCCAGCGCCAGCGCCAGCGCTAGCCGCTCGCGCCGGAGCGCGACCCCGGTATCGTCGATGCCCTCGCCCATGGCCGTGGCGGCGGCTATGGCATCCTCGATCCGGCCGGCGGCGAGCAGGGCTTCGATGTCCGGCAAGCGGTCCAGCGCGCGGCACAGGAACGGGGCATGATCGCGTGCGCGCCCGATCGCATCTTGCCAGTCCGTCATCGTCTCTGCGCCCCCTCGTCGCGGTGTCTCCCCGCGATGCCCCGTGATGGCGACGCGATCAAGCGAGCGCGTGCCTTGCGCGCCTTTCCGCGCTCTGCCAAGGTCCGCGCATTACGCGCCGGAGGGGCTCTGGCGCAGGATCGATTTTCGAAAGGTTGCTCAATGACATATCGCAAGGTTCGCGGTTCGTCCGCGCGATTTGCGGCGCGCTTCGCCGGCTGTGTGATGGCCTCCGTTCTGGTTGCTTCCGCCGCGATGGCCGCCCCCGCGCCCAAGGTGCCGCCGGTCGACCAGACGCTGATGCGCGACATGGTGAAGACGCTGGCGTCCGACGCGCTGGAAGGGCGCGGCCCCAGCACCGCCGTCGAGCCCAAGGTGCTCGATGCGATCATCGCGCGCTTCAAGCAGGCGGGCCTGCAACCCGGCAACAAGGGCGGCTGGCTGCAGGATGTGCCCACGGTGGAAGTCACCGCAAGCAACGTCAGCCCGCTGGTGGTGACGGGGGCCGCGCAGCCGCTGACGTTCACGCGCGGCAAGGATTTCGTCGCCGGCAGCTACCGCATCACCCCGAAGACCGACGTGCGCGACAGCGAACTGGTGTTCGTGGGCTATGGCGTCAACGCGCCGGAGCTGGGCTGGAACGATTATGCTGGCGTTGACGTGAAGGGAAAGACGGTGGTCATCCTCGTCAACGATCCCGACTATGAAACCGCGACCGAGGAGGGGCCGTTCAAGGGGCGCCGGATGACCTATTATGGCCGCTGGACCTACAAGTTCGAGGAAGCGGCCGGGCAGGGCGCGAAAGCGGCGCTGATCGTCCACGATACCTTCCCCGCCGCCTATGGCTGGAACGTGGTGGAATCGAGCTGGGCCGGCGCGCAGTATTTCGTCCAGACGCCGAACGACGGCATGGACCAGACCGAAGCCAACGGCTGGGTGCAGAAGCCGGTGGCCGAAGCGATCTTCGCGGCGGCCGGCCAGAACCTTGCGCAGCTCACCGCCGCCGCCAAGCAGAAGGGCTTCAAGGCGGTTCCGCTGGGGCTCAAGGTCAGTTTCTCGTTCGACAACGCGATCCGCCGGTCGGTTTCGCACAACGTGATCGGCATCCTGCCCGGCAAGACGCGCCCGGATGAATACGTGCTCTATACCGCGCACTGGGACCACCTTGGCCATTGCCAGGCCGATGCCAAGGGGGACGACATCTGCAACGGCGCGGTCGACAACGCCACTGGCGTGGCTGCCCTGGCGGCGCTCGTCAAGATGAACCGGGCGGCGGGGCCGGCGCAGCGCAGCGAAGTGTTCCTGGCGGTGACGCTGGAGGAATCCGGCCTGCTTGGATCGGAATACTACGCGCGCAACCCGATCTATCCGCTGGCGAAGACGGTGGGCGGCGTGAACATGGATGCGCTGTCCCCCTATGGCCCGACGCGCGACGTGCAGGTGACGGGTGGCGACAAGTCCGAACTGACCGCGATCCTCCAGCGCGTGGAACGCGAGATGGGTCTGGTCGAAACGCCCGAGGATCACGCTGAGCGCGGCCACTATTACCGTTCGGACCACTTCAGCATGGCCAAGCGCGGCGTGCCGATGTTCGCGGTGGGCCGGGGCACCGACCTTGTCGTCGGCGGCAAGGCCGCAGGCGATGCCGCGTCGGAGGACTACACCAACAACCGTTATCACCAGCCCAGCGACGAATATTCGGATAGCTGGGACTTTTCCGGCATGGCGCAGGAAGTGGAACTCTACTACCGGCTCGGCCGCGCGCTGGCCGACAGCACGGTCTGGCCGAACTGGCATCCGGGCGATGAATTCCGGGCCATTCGGGATCGGAGCCTGGCCGAAGCGGGCGTGAAGACGAAGTAACGGGACAAGACGGACGATGAGCGGGAATGAAATGCGGATGCCGCCGGAATGGCATCCGCAGGACTGGCTGTGGATCGGCTTTCCGCATCTGGCGGAAGAATGGTCCGGCGTGATCGATACGGCGCAGGCGCAGATCGCCGCCTTCGCCAGCGCGGTCGCGGAAAGCGGCCAGGAAGTGCGCCTCATCGTCCGCGACGAAGCCAACGCCGCGCGCGCGCGGCAGCTCGTCAGCGGCTCTGTGCGGCTGGAACAGCGCGTCTATGGCGATGTCTGGCTGCGCGATACCGGGCCGCTGGTGGTGCGCGATGCGGCGGGGAACCGCCGGGCGCGGCTGTTCGGCTTCAACGGCTGGGGCGGCAAGTACCTGATGGACGGAGACACGCTGATCGGCGCGGATCTGGCCGAAAGCGCGGGGCTGGCCGCCGATCGTTGCGACTGGATTCTCGAAGGCGGTGCGCTGGATGGGGACGGCACCGGGCTGGTCGCCACCACGGGGCAATGCCTGCTCAATCCCAATCGCAATCCGCATCTCTCGCAGGCCGATCTCGAAAGGCGGCTGGCGCGCGATCTCGGGTTTGACCGGGTGCTGTGGCTGGGCGATGGCCTGATCAACGATCATACCGACGGGCACGTCGACAATCTCGGCCGTTTCGTCGCGCCCAACCGCATCGCCCTGCCGCGCGCGACCGGGGCGGACGATCCCAACGCCGCGATCTATGCCGATGCCGCGGCGCGCGCGCGGGCGATGGGCGTGGAGGTGGCCGAAGTGCCGTCTCCCGGCCGGATCGAATGGGACGGCATGGTCCAGCCGGCAAGCTACATGAACTTCGTCGTCACGACGAAGCTGGTGGTCGTTCCGGTCTTCGGTTCGCCCCATGACGACGTAGGCGTGGCCGCCATCTCCGCGCTGTTTCCGGGGCGCGATACCGTGGGGCTGATGGCCGATGCCGTGCTGGCGGGGGGCGGCGGCTTCCACTGTTCCAGCCAGCAGATGCCGTCCGCCTGAAGCGTTCTCCTACCCTTCGCCCTGGTGCTGGCGGTTCAACGCCCGCCATGCGATGAACAGCGCGGCGAAGGCGATCGGAACCACGGCCAGCACCCCCACCAGCCCGACCTTGAGGCTGCCGAAATCGGTCGACAGGCGGCCGGCGGCGTAGGGGCCGAGCGCCAGCCCCAGCATCGTCGCGCCGAGCAGGAACGCCGCCGTCGCCGTGGCGCGTACCTGTGGCGGCACGATGTTGACGATCGTCCCCGAAGCCCCGCCCAGCGCGGCGCTCAGCAGGAACCAGGTGGGGAAGACCATGGCATAGAACACCGCCTTGCTGTCGGTGGTCAGCATCACGGCATAGGGCAGCAGACCGGCCGCCAGCCCGCCGATGACCACCAGCACGCGCCGCGCGTTGTCATGGCCCCGGCTCAGGCGGTCCGCCATCGCGCCACCGGCGATCACGCCCGCCGCGCCGCCTGCCGCCGCCAGCCCGCCGACCATGATCGCCACTTCGTCGGTGCTGGCGTGGAAGGTGCGGATCGCATAAAGCGGGCCGAACGCCGAATTGGCGTAGGATACGAAGCTGATCAGGCCGTACCCGATGGTCACGCCCAGCACCGAAGGCGATTTCCAGATCGCGGCGAAAGCGGCCGGGTCCTGCACCCGCAGGCTCGCCGCCCACGAGAAGATGGCATAGCTGCCCACGCCCAGCGCGATCCACTGCACCGGATCGCCCAGCAGCGCGGTGATGCCCGCCGCCAGCGCCGCGATGATCGCCGCGGCCGCGATGTTGGCCGTCAGCGCCCCGCCGCCCCGCCGCGCGGCGGCGATCAGGGTGAAGGGCGGCACGATCGTGCCAAGGTCCGCCAGGAACGCCTTGAACGGCGACCCTTCCGGCGGCGCGCGGCGGTGCGCCGGCGGATCGTAGCGGCCACGCGCCGGCTCGCGCAGGCTGTTGACCCATCCCGCCAGCAGCAGGCCCGGCAGGCCCACGGCCAGGAACGCGACCTGCCATCCCGCCAGCCCGAACGGATGTGCGCCCGGCGCGAAGCCGCTGTTCCAGGCATTGGCGATGGAACTGCCGATGAACAGCGAAACGCCGCCGCCCAGGTAGATGCCGGCGGAATAGATCGCGATCGCGGTGGCGCGGCGCCGCGGCGGGAAATAGTCGGACAGCAGCGAATAGGCGGACGGGCCGGCGGAAGCTTCGCCTACGCCCACCCCGATCCGGGCGAGGCCCAGTTGCGTGAAGTTGCGGGAAAGGCCGGATAGCGCGGTCATCGCCGACCACACGGCGAGGCCGATCGCCAGCAACCGGGTGCGCGTCCAGCGGTCCGCCAACTTGCCCAGCGGAATGCCGAACAGCGCATAGAACACGCCGAACGCCGTGCCATAGAGGAAGCCGAATTCGCTGTCGGAAATGCCCAGATCGCGCTTCAGGTCCACCGCAAGGATGGTCAGCAACTGGCGATCGATAAAGTTGAGTATATAAACAATGACCAGTACGCCCAGCGCGTACCAGCTATAGGGTTCGATCCGGGGGGCTTTTTCGCCTCTCGCCGGGGTTTCAGGATCCTCCATACCGCGTGCCGTCCTCCAGTCCCGCTTCGGCAAATCCCGCCTGTCGCAGGCGACAGCTGTCGCACAGGCCGCAGGCGGTCCCATCGGGCAGGGGATCGTAGCAGGACCAGCTTTCGCTCGTGTCCAGCCCGAGCCGCACGGCTTCGCGCGCGATCCCCGCCTTGGTCAGGTACTGGAGCGGCGCGTGGACGCGCACGGTGCCCCCTTCCGATCCGAACTTGGTGGCAATGCGCGCCAGTCCCTCGAACCCCGCCACGAATTCCGGGCGGCAATCCGGATAGCCGGAATAATCGAGCGCGTTGACGCCGATGAACAGGTCCTTGGATCCCGCCGCTTCGGCCCAGGCGAGCGCGAGCGAGAGAAACACGAGGTTGCGCGCGGGCACGTAAGTGACCGGGATGTCCGGCCCGACGCCGTCCTTGGGCACATCGATGGCGTCAGTCAGTGCCGAACCGCCGAACTGGCGCAGATCGAGCGGCAGCACGACGTGGCGGTCCACCCGGAGCCGGGCGGCGATCTTGCGCGCGGCGTCCAGTTCAATGCGGTGGCGCTGGTTGTAATCGATCGTCAGCGCCAGCACGCGGAAGCCCTGTTCCAGCGCCAACCCCGCGCAGACCATCGAATCCAGCCCGCCGGACAGCAGCACCACGGCCAGGGGAGCCGCACCGGCATTCTTCACTTGCACGTCAACGTGTTCGACCATCCCCTTGGGCTAGCGGGGCATAGCCGCGCTGGCAATGGCAAGCACGAACAGGACGGGGATGCGCGACAGGGTCAGCGCGGCGTGCAGCTGCCCACGCGGCGCGCTTCGGCCGAGTAGTCGAAAGGCAACCCTTGCGCGATGCCCTGCGTTTCGATCTGCGCCAGCCGCGCGTTCTCCATGCGGATGCGCGTGCGGCCATAGCCGTTGCCGGGGCAGGTGTATTGAATGGTGACGGCACTGGGCGTGTCCTCGATCACCACGCTGCGGCAGGCGGCGCCGGCGTGGCGCAGCTGGACCAGGTCGCGTCCGTTGTCGATGCACAGCGAACTGCGTGTGGTCGTGGTATCGCGTACGCGGACGTCCCATTGGCCGGCTTCGAAGCGATCGAGCATCAGCAGGCCCGAACGCTGCGCCAGCAGCGATGGCGCGGCGAAGGCCAGCGTCGCGATCCCGGCAAGGACCGCACCGCGCCCCAGGCGCGCAATGATTCGCTCGTTCCAGTTCATGGCCATTAACAATGACATCCCCACGTCCGTTGTCAGTGCGGGATTTCACAATATTTCATGACAAAAATAGGGCGGTCCGGACCAGATTCAATGGCCCGCGCCGGCGCGGCATGACCTCAATCCAGATCGATTGCGAAATCGCGCGAACAGAACGCGCAATCGACCACGATCACGCCATCTTCGTTGCGCATTTCGGCGCGCTCACTTTCGGGAAAGCGCGACAGTATCGATCGGTAGTGCTCGACGGTGCAGCGACAACCGCGTTCCAGCGCCGGTCCGCGTTCGACGCGCACTTCCCGCTCCTCGTGAAACAGGCGCCACGCGATGCTTTCCATGCTCAGCGCGGGATCGAGCAGCTCCTCGGCCTTCACGCTGCCGCCCATGGTCGCGATATGCTCCCATTGCGGATGGTCCAGCCTTGCATGCAGCCGCTCGCGGCCTTCCTCGCCTTCGGGCAGATGCTGCAGCAGCAGGCCGCCGCCGACGCAGCCCGTGGCATCGTGGCGCACGGCGGACCGGATCAGCGTGGGCACCTGCTCGGACTGGAGGAAATAAGCTTCGCAGGCTTCGGCCAGGCACGAACCTTCCAGCGGCACGATGCCTTGATAGCGCTGGTCGGTGGAGGGAAGATCGAAGGTCACCGCCAGATAGCCATCGCCGAACAGGGCGTGCAGCGTGGGGGCCGGCCCCAGCTCGTCCAGCCGCGCCTTGTCGAACCGCGCATAGCCGCGCAGCTCGCCACCCCGGTAATCGCAGACCAGCAGGTCGATCACGCCCTCCCGCGTCTGCGCCTGCATGGTCAGCTGGCCTTGCTCGTCCTTGAGCAGCGAGCCGAGCAGCGCGGTCAGCACCAGCGCTTCGGCCAGCAGATGCTTGACCGGTGCGGGATAGGCGTGCGCCGAAAGGATGCGGTCCAGCACCGGGCCAAGCCGCACGACCCGGCCGCGCGCGTCGCGATCGGGCACGGTGAACAGCAGCGTCCGGTCGAAGCCGGTTTCGCCATCGTGAATATCAGGAGCGCTCATCAGCCGTGTTCACCGTTGCCTTCAGATCTGGCCGAAAACCCAGCGCAGCACCGACTTCTGGGCATGGATGCGGTTCTCCGCTTCATCCCATACCACCGACCGCGCGCCGTCGATCACCGAATCGGTCACCTCTTCGCCGCGATGCGCGGGCAGGCAGTGCAGGAACAGGGCGTCCGCTTTCGCCTGCGCCATCAGCGCATCGTTGACCTGGTAGGGTGCCATGGCCTGCAGCTTGGCTTCGGCGTGCGCCTGCCCCATCGAAATCCAGGTGTCGGTCACCACCACATCCGCGCCGCGCGCGGCTTCGGCGGCGTCGCGGTGAAGCGAGACGCGCGCGCCGCCGGCCTGCGCGCGGGCTATGAACCCGGCGTCGGATTCATAGCCTTCGGGTACGCCGATGCGAACGTTGAACTTCATCAGCCCCGCCGCTTCGACGATCGAGTTGAGCACGTTGTTGCCATCGCCCAGCCAGGCGACTTCCAGGCCGGGCAGGGCCTTGCCGTGTTCGATCACGGTCAGCAGGTCTGCCATGATCTGGCAGGGGTGCGACAGGTCCGTCAGCCCGTTGATCACCGGCACGGTCGCGTGGTGCGCCAGTTCCTCGACCTTGGCGTGATCGTCGGTGCGCAGCATGATGGCGTCGGCCATGCGGCTCAGCACGCGCGCGGTATCGGCGATCGTCTCGCCCCGGCCAAGCTGGGTGGTACCGGCGTCGAGCACCAGTGCGCTGCCGCCAAGCTGGCGCATCGCCACGTCGAACGACACGCGCGTGCGGGTGGAGTTCTTCTCGAACACCATGGCCAGCACGTGCCCGGCGAGCGGGGCATCGCCATCGGCACGCCCCTTGGCGAAGCCCTTGCGCGCCGCCTTCCGGTCGATCGCGTCGTTGAGCATCGCGGCGAGGGCATCGCCGCCCGCGTCGGTCAGGTTCAGGAAATGCCGGGTCATGATGGCGTGGCCTCGACCTTGTAGCTCGCGGCGCCGGCCGAGAGCTTGTCCATGAATTCATCGATGTGCGAATCGTCGATCACCAGCGGTGGCAGCACGCGCAGGGTGTTGTCGCCGGCCGAAACCGTCAGCAGTTGGTGGTTGTCGCGCAGATGCGCCACGAACGCGCGCGGCTCGATCTTCATCTTGACGCCCAGCATCAGCCCGCGTCCGCGCACCAGTTCGAACAGATCCGGGTAGTTGCCGATGAACTGTTCCAGGCGGCCGCGCAGGCGTTCGCCGGTGGCGCGCACATTGGACAGGAATTCGGGGGTGGCGACGATGTCCAGCACCGCTTCGCCGGCGGCCATGGCCAGCGGATTGCCGCCATAGGTGCTGCCGTGCGTGCCGAAGACCATGCCGCGCGCGGCCTTTTCGGTGGCGAGGCAGGCGCCCATCGGGAATCCACCGCCGATGCCCTTGGCCGTCGCCATGATATCCGGTAGCACGCCATACTGTTCATAGGCATAAAGCGTGCCGGTGCGCGCCACGCCGCACTGCACCTCGTCGAACACCAGCATCAGGTCGTTTTCGTCGGACAGGTCGCGCAGGCCCTTGATGAACGCGTCGGAGCCATCGCGGATGCCGCCTTCGCCCTGGATCGGTTCGACCAGGAAGCCGGCCGTGTTGGGGCCGATCGCGGCTTTCGCGCCTTCCAGATCGTCGAACTCGACGTACTTGAAGCCGGGCAGCAGGGGCAGGAAGCCCTTGTGCATCTTGTCCTGATTCGACGCGCTGATCGTGGCCATCGTGCGGCCGTGGAATGCGTTCTTGAACGTGATCAGCTCGAACTTGTGATCGTCGCCGGCATGCTGGTGATAGGCGCGTGCGGTCTTGATCGCGCATTCCACCGCCTCGGCGCCCGAATTGGTGAAGAACACAGTATCGGCGAACGTCAGATCGACCAGCCGCTGCGCAAGATGCTCGCCCTGCGGGCTGCCATAGAGGTTCGACACGTGCATCAGCGTCGCCGCCTGCTGCTGGATCGCGCCGATCAGGTGCGCGTTCGAATGGCCGAGCAGGTTGACGGCGATGCCGCTGGCGAAATCGAGATAACGGGTGCCGTTCTCGTCAATGAGATGGCAGTGCTCCCCTCGCACAGGTCGCACGCCGCACCGGGGATAGACGGGCATGAGCGGTGTGATCGACATGGGCAGCTCCTGTTTCATTCACGCAAATCGGAAGACGGGAATCGCAAACGACAAATGGCGGCCGACTGGCCGCCATTTGCGCGCGTTTATTGTGTTGCAGGCCCCCGGTCAAATGCCGGGGGCGGTGCGGACCGGATCAATCCTGACGCGGCACCAGGTTGACCGCCGAGTACTTGCCTCGTCGATCGACCTCGAGATCGAATTCCAGCTTGTCGCCTTCATTCAACTCGCGCATGCCCGAACGCTCCACAGCGCTGATGTGCACGAACGCGTCCGGCTGGCCGTCATCACGCGTGATGAAGCCGAAGCCCTTCATCGCGTTGAAGAACTTGACCGTGCCGGTCGCCTTTTCGCCCGTCAGTTCGCGCTGCGGCGCGGCCGGCTTGGAGGCAACCTCGATCACGTCGCCGACGACCTGAAGGTCCGCCGCCGAAATCTTGCCGCCGCGATCGACCAGGTTGAATTCGAGTTCCTGACCTTCGGCCAGGCCTTCCAGCCCGGCGCGTTCAACCGCGCTGATGTGCACGAAAACGTCTTCGCCGCCTTCGTCGCGCTGGATGAAGCCAAAGCCCTTCTGGGCATTGAAGAACTTCACCTTGCCCTTGCCGGTGCCGACGACCTGCGCGGGCATGCCGCCGCCACGGGGGCCGCCGAAGCCGCCACCACCGCCGCCGCCACCGAAGCCGCCGCCACGGTTGCCACCGCCGCCGAATCCACCGCGATCACCGCCGCCGAAGCCGCCGCCACGGTTGCCGCCGCCGAATCCGCCGCGGTCACCACCGCCGAATCCGCCACGATCGTAACCGCCGCCGAAGCCGCCGCCACCGCCGCTGTAGGGATCGAAATTGTCTTCGCCGAATCCGTCGCGCTTATCCCGTCCGCGACCCCGCCGCCCTCTGTCAAAACCCATAAACTTCAATAGACCTTCGTTCCGCCCCTGCTTTCCCCGGCGCCGCGGGCCGGATGCGGAGACCGGCGGCACGACAAGGAATCCGCGCCGGACAAAAGGCCGACCTTCTTCATTGCACTCATCTCTATAGCGAAGAAAAAGCCATAGCGCGAATGGAATCGGCAAAAGAGACCGGATTTCCGGGAACTTTCGTTGATCCGCCGTTTCGGAGGCAATTTTTCCGATCCCGGAGGCGGTTGCGAATGCTTGCTCTTGGCCAGTGGTTTGGGCAGAAGCACTGTCAATTGCGTGCCGTTTCGGAGGGCGAGCCGGCGCGATCACCTGCACGAGTCCTGCCACGACCGGCATTCGCCGTCGTCAGCCTCAATCCGGGAGTAGGCACCGTTGTTCCGCAAGATCGATGATCGCACTTATGCCAGTCCGCAGATCACGGTGGCGGACGTGGCCGAGGCGAAAGCGCTGGGAATCGCCGTGATCATCAACAACCGTCCCGAGGACGAATCCGACGATCAGACGCCGGGTGCCGCGATCGAGGCAGCGGCGCGCGAGGCCGGGATCGCCTATCACGCGATCCCCGTGACGCACGCGGGCTTCGCCGCCTGGCAGGTGGAGGCGATGCGCAAGGCGCTGGACCAGGCGGGCGACCAGCCAGTGCTCGCCTACTGCCGATCCGGTACGCGCTCCACGCTGCTCTGGGCGCTGGCCGAGGCGGCGGCTGGCCGCAATCCGTCGCGGATCGCGGCGGGTGCGGCCGGCGCGGGGTATGACATCACGCCGGTTCGCGCGCAGGTCGATATGCTCGCGGCGCAGGCCGGCTGAGCCGGGACAGCGATCGTGAAAGTGGTGCAGGCGTTTCTTGCCCAACCCGGCGTGCTTCTCGTGCTCAAGACGCTGGCTTCCCTGGTCGGGGTGCTGTTCGTGGTGCAACTCGCGCGCTGGATGAATCTGGGCGGCGACGTGCGGATTCGCGACGAGGATCACGCGGGCGCGCTGGCCGACGAGGCGATGTGCGGCTTCGTGCCGGTGGCGGTCGGGCTCGACAAGGCGCGGATTGGCGCGCTGGTGCGCGATGCGCAGGGCAGGGTCATGCTGATTCGCCGCCATGGCAGCCACTTCGCCGCGCGCCTTCTGGAAAGCCACGCCGGCGTTCGGCTCGACCAGCAGTTCCTGACCGTTTCCACCGGGGACAGTCGTTTCGGCACGATCACGCTCAACCTTGGTCCCGATGCGCAGGCCTGGGCGGCAAGCCTCCGCCGGCTGGAAGGATAGGGCCATGACGCCGGACATCCATCCTTTCGATATCGTGACTTACGCGGTGCCGTTCTTCATCCTGGCGATGATCGCGGAAATGGCGTGGGCGCGCCGCCGCGCGCCGGAAGCCTATGAACCGCGCGATACCTGGACCTCGCTGGCGCTGGGGCTGGGCAGCACGGTTGCCGGCGCGCTGACCGCCGGGGTGGTCTATGCCGCCGCGATGTGGCTCTATCAGCATCGCGTGGCCACGGTGCCGTTCGCCTGGTGGGCCTGGATGGCGTGCTTCGTGCTCGACGATTTCAACTATTACTGGGCGCATCGCACCGGGCATCGCATCCGCTGGTTCTGGGCGAGCCACGTCAACCATCACTCGAGTCAGCACTACAACTTGTCCACCGCGCTGCGGCAGACATGGACCGGCTTCGTGGCGCTGTCGTTCGTGTTCCGCATCTGGCCGGCGCTGCTCGGCTTTCACCCGGCGATGCTGGTGACGGTCGGGGCCGTGAACCTGGTTTACCAGTTCTGGATTCACACCGAGGCGATCGGCCGGATGCCGCGCTGGTTCGAGGCAGTGTTCAACACGCCGTCGCATCACCGGGTCCACCATGCAACCAACCCGGTCTATCTCGATCGCAACTATGCCGGGGCGCTGATCGTTTGGGATCGCCTGTTCCGGACGTTCCAGCCCGAACTGGAGGACGAACGCATCCGCTACGGCATCGTCCGCCAGCTCGGCACGTTCGGCGTGATGTGGTCGGTGTTCCACGAGTGGGCGGGCATGTTGAAGGACTTCGCGGTTGCGCCGCTGCGCTACAAGCTGGCCTACCTCTTGCGCGAGCCGGGATGGAGCCATGATGGCAGCCGGGACACGTCCGCCCGCATCCGGGACCGCTGGCGCGAACGGCCGGACGGGGAACGGCCTAGGGCCGTGCGCTTGGATTGAGACCCCATGCGGCGTGGATAAATGCAGGAGCGAGTGGAGCGACCGAGAATGGGCGACAACCGTCAAGACCCCCTATAAGCCTCTCCATCTTCCCCCGTCATGCCAGCGTAGGCTGGCATCTCTGGCCTCAGGCAATCCGGCATGAGATCCCGGCCTTCGCCGGGATGACGGGATTTGATTTTGGGCGACGGGCTCTAGATTGAAAGCCCGTCGCGCAGCAGGTCCGCGGCCACCCCGGCGATGTCCTCCACCGGGCGGCTGGCGTCCCACACGCCGAAGCGCAGGCCCAGGAATACGTTCATGCCCATCAGCGCCCAGGCCCGCACTTCCTGATCGCCTGCGCGCAGCGTGCCCTGGGCGACGCCATCGTCCAGGCGCGCGGCGATGCGCTGTGCGGTGCCTTCGTAGTGCGCGCGGTAACTTTGCGGATCGGCGAACTCCGCCTCGTCGATGATGCGGTAGATTTCCTTGTGCTCGCGCGCGAAGCGCAGGAAGCCTTCCAGCGCCTCCCGCTCGCGCACCAGCCCAGTTGCTCCCGCGCTGACGGCCGCGGCCGCGGTGGTGGCGACACGGGCGGACATGTCGCGCACCAGCGCGGTGAAGATCGCGTCCTTCGAATCGAAATAGGTATAGAAGCTGCCGAGTGCCGTTCCCGCGCGGCGGGTGATCCCGCTGATCGAGGCTTCGTGGAAGCCGCGTTCGCCGAACTCGGCCGCCGCGGCATCGAGCAGGCGCCGCAGCGTTTCCCGTCCGCGCGCGGTACGCGGAGCCTTGCCGGGGCTCGCCTTTTCCGGATCTACCGACACCCTGCTCTCCCATCCGTGGCCGATCGTCCCTCCGATCGCCCGAGCCCGGTCCTTAGTGCCGGGGCTGTTGCGCTTTCGCCACGTCCTATCGATGGATTCGATCCGCCTCAAATGAAAAGTTGAAACATGGTTCAACTTTCAATATCGGTTCGGGCAGACGGGCCTTTCATCGGTCCGTGAGAGGGAGCCTGATCCATGAACCGTTTTCGCGTGCGCGCCCTTGCGGCCGCTACCACCGCGCTTGTTGCGCTGCCCGCCATGCCCGCTTTCGCGCAGGAAGCCGCTGCATCTGAAGCTTCGGCGAATGATTCGGGCGAAATCGTCGTCGTCGCCCGCAAGCGCGAGGAACGCCTGGTCGACGTGCCCATCGCCATCACCGCCCTGTCCACCGAAGGGCTGGAAAAGGCCGGCGCCAAGGATCTTTCCGGCGTTCAGGGCGCGATCCCCAACGTGAACATCGTGCAGGGGCGCGGCTCGGCCTCGTCCGCCAATTTCTACATCCGCGGCATCGGCCAGCCCGATGCGCTGCAGACCTTCGACCCTGCCGTCGGCGTCTATGTCGATGGCGTCTATCTCAGCCGCATCCAGGGCGCGCTGCTCAACCTGTTCGACGTGCAGCGCGTGGAAGTGCTGCGCGGGCCGCAGGGCTCGCTTTACGGCAAGAACACCATCGGTGGCGCGGTCAACGTGGTGTCGAAGAAGCCTGATCTGGACACGATCCGGGGCGAGGGCGCCTTCACTTATGGCCGCTTCAACGAAGTGACCGCCAAGGGCTATGTCACCGCGCCGCTGGTGACCGACAAGCTCGCGCTGTCGCTGGCCGGGGTCTATGACAAGCGCGACGGCATCGTCACCGATCCCGCCACCGGCAAGAAGTACAACGATCGCGACAACCTGTCGGGCCGCGCGATTCTGCGCGCCAAGCCGTCCGACCGGGTCGAGGTGCTGATCTCGGGCGACTACACCCGCCAGCGCAACGCGCTCACGCTGGGGCAGGCCACGGCCAACCTTATCGGCTTCAATTACAATTCCACGTTCACCAACGTCACGCCGTTCGTCATCGCCACGGCGCCGACGGGCCGATACAACTACACGGCATCCACCAGCTTCAAGAACGGCGAAGGCCAGCGGCTCGATCACTGGGGTCTTTCGGGCACGATCAATGTCGATCTGACCGACAACCTCCAGCTCACCTCGATCACCGCTTATCGCAAGCTGAAGACGAACTTCTACGTCGATATCGATGCCACGGCGGCGGAAGTGGGCGATGTGTTCGTGGGCACGCGCCAGCACCAGTTCAGCCAGGAACTGCAGCTCAAGCTGGATACCGAAAAGCTGAAGGGCGTGGTCGGGCTCTACTTCCTCGACGAACAGGTCAATTCGCACCAGGAAGCCTATGCCGACAGCTACCTCCAGTATGTCGGCACGCCGCTGAACTTCCTGCGCACGATCGATGACCGGCAGAACACCAAGAGCTATGCCGCGTTCGGCCAGCTGACCTACAACTTCACCGAGAAGCTCGCGCTGACGGCGGGCCTGCGCTACACGCACGAGAAGAAGAAGTACTTCCGCACCACGACGGCAACGACCACCAGCCCGGTGTTCCCGGCGATCCGCATCGTCAGCACGTTCGCGTTCCCCACCAGCCTGCCGGCGCCGTACAACACGCTCGACGAAGTCAGCTATGATGCGTGGACGCCATCGGCCACGCTCAGCTACAAGCCGACCACCAACACACTGGTCTATGCCTCGGCCAGCCGGGGCTTCAAGTCGGGCGGTTTCAACGGCCGCGTCAACAGCCTGGCCGACGTGACGCTGGCGGTGAACGGCACCACGCAGATCGTGCCGACGTTCAAGCCGGAAACGGTGTGGACCTATGAAGCCGGCGCCAAGGGCACGTTCCTGGACGGGCGCGTCTCGCTGTCGGCGGCGGCGTTCTATTCCGACTACAAGGACTTCCAGGCGCGCGTTGGCGGCGGCAACACCGGCATCAACGGCGGCAGCTTCCCCGTCATCAACGCCGGCAAGTTGCGCATCCAGGGCTTCGAGTTCGAAGCGGCGGTGCGCCCGTCTACACCGCTGACGCTGACCGCGTCGGTCGGCTATCTCGATGCCAAGTACAAGGAGTTCAACGACGGCCGTCGCGCGCCTTCGTTCAGCTGCAACCCCACCGGCACGAAGATCACCTGCAAGCCGGCCTTCGCGCCGCCGCTCACCATGCGCATCGGCGCGGACTACCGCATTCCGCTGGGCGAAGCCTCGCTTAGCTTCGGCGGTGATGTCCGTTTCGTCGATAAGCAGTACCTTTCGGTCGACAACCGTCCCGGCCTGACCGAGGACGGCTATCTGCTGGGCAATGTCTATGCCCAGCTCGATTACGACCGGTTCTACCTGCGCGGCATGGTCAAGAACGTGGGCAACGCGCTCTACAAGACCGACGGGCAGGAGTTCAGCTCGGTGGGCAACATCCAGACCGTGTACTACGGCGATCCGCGCACCTGGAATCTCACGCTCGGCGTGCGCTTCTGACGCACGCGATCCCCGGCGCCCCTTTCCCCCTCCTCTCCTCCCTCGGCGGAAGGGGCGCCAACGGTGCCGGTGGTTCGCCCGCAAGCTGGCCCATGCGCAAAGGCCGGAAGCAGGTGACCCTGCTTCCGGCCTTTCCTCTCGGGGAACTGTCGAGCGGTTCTAGCTGGCGAGGCGCAGCGATCCGGCTGCCGGCGCTTCCGCTACCGGCTGATCGGGCCAGATGCCGCGGGTATCATACACCGCCTTGCCGCTGCGTTCGGCCAGCGGCACCACGCGGAACACGTCGTGATCGACCAGCACGATCAGCACGCCGCAATCCTCCAGCGCGGTGTCGAGGTCGATCAGCGCGGCGCCGGTGTCGGTGAACTCGATCGGCAGGGCGGAGGCATAGGGTTCGACCACGCTGATGCGATCGCCGAACCGGCGCGCCAGCGTCGCCGCGACATAGCGCGCCGGGCTTTCGCGGAAATCGTCGATGTTGGCCTTGAAGGCGAGGCCGAGGCAGGCGACCTTCTCGCCCGGATGCGCTTCCAGCAGCGCGGTCGCCTTGGCGATCACGTGGTGCATCTTGCCGTCGTTCACTTCGCGCGCGGTGCGGATCAGCGGCGTCTGTTCGGGCGCGCCGTGGACGATGAACCACGGGTCCACCGCGATGCAGTGCCCGCCCACGCCCGGGCCGGGCTGCAGGATGTTGACGCGCGGATGGCGGTTGGCCAGCCGGATCACTTCCCACACGTCCAGCCCCATCTTGTCCGCCACCACCGACAGTTCGTTGGCGAAGGCGATGTTGACGTCGCGGTAGGCGTTCTCGACCAGCTTGGTCATTTCGGCCGAACGGGCATCGGTGGTCACGCAGGTGCCGCGTACGAAGCGCTTGTAGAAGGCCAGAGCCTTGCGCGCGCAGCGCGGGGTGATGCCACCGATCGAACGGTCGTTGTTGGTCAGTTCTTCCAGAATGCGGCCGGGAAGCACGCGTTCGGGGCAATAGGAGATCGAAACGTCGGGCGTTTCGCGCGTCAGGCCCGGAAATTTCAGGTCCGGGCGTAGGCCGGCCATCAGATCGCGCATCTTCTCGGTCGTGCCCACCGGAGAGGTGGATTCGAGGATGACGGCATCGCCCGCCTTCAGCACGGCGGCCACTTCGGTCGCCGCTGCCAGCACATAGGAGATGTCGGGCGTGTGGTGCTCGTCCTTCTCGAAGGGCGTGGGCACCGCGATCACGAAGACGTCGGCAGGCTCGATCCGCGTGGCAGCGCGCAGCAGGCCGCGCTGGACCACGCCATGCACCAGCCCGTCGAGATCGACTTCCTCGATATGGATTTCGCCGCGGTTGATCGTTTCGACCACGCGCTCCGACACGTCGAGGCCCAGCACCCGGCAGCCCGCGCGCGCGATGATCGCGGCGGTGGGAAGGCCGATATAGCCCAGTCCGACAACACAGACGTCCGGCTTCACTTCACCGGCTTTGAGGTTACCGGGCTGGTTCGACATGTCCCAAAAGCTCCACGATGCGGCGCGATGTCTGCCCATCCCCGAACGGGTTGTGGGCGCGCGCCATGGCCGAATAGGCAGCCTTATCGTCGAGCAGGGTGAAGATTTCGGAAACGATACGGTCCGCATCGGTTCCAACCAGCTTGGCCGTGCCGGCCGCCACGCCTTCGGGCCGTTCGGTCGTCTCGCGCATGACCAGCACCGGCTTGCCCAGCGCGGGCGCTTCCTCCTGCACGCCGCCGCTGTCGGTCAGCATGATCTCGCTGATCGCCAGCAGACGCGCGAAGTGCGGGTAGTCGAGCGGTTCGATCATGGCCACGTTGGCCAGGCCGGCCAGCGCCGCGTCCATCACCTTGCGCACATTGGGGTTGGGATGGACGGGGAAGATCAGCGCCACGTCCTCGCGCGCGGCGATGCGGCGGATCGCTTCGGCGATGTTTTCCAGGCCGCCGCCGAAGTTTTCGCGCCGGTGGCTGGTCACGCCGATGATCCGCTTGCCGGCAAAGCGTGCTTCCAGCTCGCCGAGGCCTGCCGCCAGCGCTGGTTCGGCGCCGATCCGCGCGGTGATCCACTGCAGCGCGTCGATCACGGTGTTGCCGGTCACATGGACCGTGTCGGCGGGGACGTTCTCGGCATGGAGCGCCGCGGCGGAGGTTTCCGTGGGGGCGAAATGGAGCGCCGCGATCGAACCGATGATCTTGCGGTTCACCTCTTCCGGCCAGGGATGGTAGATGTTGTGGCTGCGCAGTCCGGCCTCGATATGCGCCACCGGCAGTTTGCGGTAATAGGCTGCCAGCGCGCCGGCCATGGCCGTGGCGGTATCGCCCTGGACCACCACCCAGTCCGGCTGTTCGGCGTCCATCACCCGGCCCAGCCCGGTCAGCAGCGCGGCGGTCAGCCCGTCGAGCGTTTGGTCCGGGCGCATCAGGTCCAGATCGTGATCGGGCACGATCCCCGCGATTTCCAGCACCTGGTCCAGCATGCCCCGGTGCTGCGCCGAAACGCAGGTCACCACGCGAAAGCGCGCGTCCGCGCGCAGGGCGTGGATTACGGGAAACACCTTGATGGCTTCGGGGCGGGTGCCGAATACGACGAGGACGGTCTTGGTCATCGGCACGCTCTTACCACCCAGTCGTTAAACCCGTGTTATGGGGCCGTCGGTGCGGCAACCGTCTTGCGGTATGAATTGGCGCTGATCCGCCGGCAAATCGCGCCGGGCCATTAACTACGAAATAAGAGCCTTGGCCTAAAGCGGGCAAACAGCGGCGTGCGCGCCGCGCGAAGGAAAGGCTTGCCTGTGACTGCCATGTACCCGCCGATTGCCGCCACGCCACAGCCCCGGGCCGATGGTTCCGTCTCTGCGGCGACAAGGGTGACCGTGGTGGGGCTGGGCTATGTGGGGCTGCCGCTGGCGGTGGCGCTGGCGCGGCAGTTCTTCGTTACCGGCCTGGATATCGATCGCCGCCGCATCGCCGAACTTTCCGAAGGGCACGACCGCACGGGCGAGATCGAGGCCGGGCAGCTTTCGCTCTCGGGTCTCGGGGTCACCAGCGATGCGCAGGTCTGCCCGCCCAGCGACTTCTACATCGTGACCGTACCGACCCCCATCGACGCGGCGAATCGCCCGGACCTGCGCCTTGTCGAGGCCGCCTCGCGCACGGTCGGCGCGCTGCTGCCGGCCGCCGTGCAGGAAGGGCGCGCACCGGTGGTGGTGTTCGAAAGTACGGTCTATCCGGGGGTAACGGAGGAGATTTGCGGGCCATTGCTGGAAGAGGCGTCGGGGCTCGTCTGCGGCCGGGATTTCTTTCTCGGCTACAGCCCCGAACGGATCAATCCGGGCGATCGCGAACATACCATCGACCGGATCACCAAGGTGGTATCGGGGCAGACGCCCGAGGTGCTCGACCGGGTTGCCGATCTCTATGGCGCGATCACCAGCGGCGGCGTGTTCCGCGCCGCCTCGATCAAGGCGGCCGAAGCGGCCAAGGTGATCGAGAACGCCCAGCGCGACATCAACATCGCGTTCATGAACGAGATTGCGCAAATCTTCTCGAAAATGGATATCTCCGTGTGGGACGTGCTCGAAGCGGCGCGCACCAAGTGGAACTTCCTGCCGTTCACGCCCGGGCTCGTCGGCGGGCACTGCATCGGCGTTGACCCGTACTATCTCTCGCACCGGGCCGAGGCGCTGGGTCACGATCCGCAGGTCATCCTTGCCGGGCGCGGCGTCAACGATACCATGGCGCAATGGGTGGCGGACGAACTGCACGCCAAGCGCGGCGGGGCTGCTGGCAGCGTGCTGGTGCTGGGGCTGACCTTCAAGGAAAACGTGCCCGATCTGCGCAATTCCAAGGTCGCCGATGTCGTGCACGCCCTGGCTGGCATGGGGCACGCGGTCACGGTGCATGATCCGATGGCCGATGCCGGCGAGGCGCGGCACGAATACGGGCTGGACCTCTCCGCTGATGCGCTGGAACGGACTTACGATCTTGTCCTCCTCGCCGTGCCGCATCAGGCCTATCTGGCCATGGGCGAAGATGCCATCGCGGCGCTCGTTGCGCCCGGAGGCACGCTGGCGGATCTCAAGGGCATTCTGAACGGCAAGGCGGACTGGAAGCTCTGACCGTGCGGAACGCGGCAGACTTTGCCTGTTCGCCAGCGTTGTCCCCAACCTGTTTTGACTGACATATGGATCGGCCCCGGCTTGGGGTCTGGAGAACACGATGCGCGTACTGGTTACCGGCGTTGCCGGCTTCATCGGCTTTTCGCTGACGCAGAAACTGCTCGCTCGCGGCGATACGGTCATCGGGATCGATTGCGTGAACGATTACTACGACCTGCGGCTCAAGGAAGCACGACTGGCGCGGCTCAAGGAACTGGGCGGGAATCGTTTCACGTTCCTGAAGGCGGATTTCGCGGACATGGCAGGGGTGACCATCGCCCTGGATGGCCTGGAGTTCGAACGGATCGTCCATCTCGGCGCGCAGGCCGGGGTGCGTTACTCGATCGAGAACCCGCACGCCTATGTGCAGTCAAACCTCGTCGGCCATCTCAACTTGCTGGAAATCGGCCGCCACCGTGGGGTCGAGCATATGGTCTATGCCAGCTCCAGTTCGGTCTACGGCGGCAATGAGAAGCTGCCGTTCTCGGTCGATGATCGCGTCGATCATCCGCTGTCGCTCTACGCCGCCACCAAGAAGGCGGACGAGTTGATGAGCGAGACTTACGCGCATCTCTATCGCCTGCCGCTCACGGGCTTGCGCTTCTTCACGGTCTATGGCCCGTGGGGGCGCCCGGACATGATGATGTGGATCTTCACGCGCAAGATTCTCGCCGGCGAACCGATTCCGGTGTTCAACCATGGCGATATGTACCGCGATTTCACGTATATCGACGATATCATCGCCGGCGTCATGGCGTGCCTCGACAACCCGCCGCCCGATGATGGCGCGCCCAAGGCTGGGGGCAGCCTCAAGCCTCACCGGCTCTACAACATCGGCAACCACCGCTCGGAACACCTGATGAAGGTGGTCGAGATTCTGGAGGCGGAATGCGGCCGCAAGGCGCAGGTCGAACTGCTACCGATGCAGCCGGGCGACGTTCGCCAGAGTTTTGCCGACATCGACGCTATCGCGAACGACCTGGGATACCAGCCCACCACCAGCATCGACGTTGGCGTGCCGAACTTCGTCGCGTGGTACAAGCAGTACCACGGCCTCTGAAGGTGCGCCTCTAGGGTCCTGACCCTAGGGGTGTGCGAATACGCCGCAGGCGATGCGGCCGCCGCTGTTGCCGCTGGGGTCGGTCTTGTAGTCGTCCGGCCCCGCGTGGATGACGATGGCGGTGCCGTCCGGGTCGAACACGCGGGCATCGAAATCGGCGCGCGCCACGCTGACCGGCACGGTCAGTTCGCCGGTGCCGTCGTCCTTCACGATCAGGTTGGGCAGATCGCCGAGATGGGGGCCGGCGGGGTTTTCGGTGCCATGCTGATGCCCGGCCGGATTGAGATGACCGCCAGCGGTCGTGAAGCCGGGGGCTTCGCAACGCCCTGTCGTATGCAGGTGGGCGCCATGTGCGCCGGCCGGTAGGCCCGATGCGGTCAGATGCAACAGGATATGATCGCCGCTGGTCACCAGTTCCGCACGCCCCGCGGGATGACCGTCCGCGGTCGCCAGCGGCGCGGTTGCAAGAACCGTGGATGTAGCCGCCTGTCCTGTCGTAGCGCAGGCGGTCAGCGCTATCAGCGAAACGGCGGTCAATGACAGCGGCGTAAGGGAACGAGTCAAGCGGATCATCTCTGGCCTCCTCGGCATGGTGCCTTGTCAGCCATAACGAAAAAGGGGCCGGATTGCTCCGACCCCTCGTTCGATTTCGGCAAAAAGCCTGAAATTACATGCCCGAACCCGGACCGTAGGTGATTTCCACGCGACGGTTCTGGAGTTCACGGACGCCGTCCGCGGTCGGAACGCGCGGGTTGGCTTCACCGAAGGCCTGGCTGGTGATCGAACCATCCGGGATACCGTGCGAGGTGAGGTACGCACGGACCGAGGTGTTACGACGAGCCGAGAGGCCGAGGTTGTACTTCGGCGTGCCCGAACGGTCGGTGTAACCGGCCAGCATGATCGGCACGCTGTTGCAGTTGCCATACGCGGTGATCGCGTTGTCGAGGATGGTCGCTGCTTCCGGCGTGATGTCCGACTTATCCCAGTCGAAGAACACGATGTACGGACCCTTGTTGCACACGGCCACCGGCGGAGGCGGCGGAGGCGGCGGGGGAGGCGGCGGCGGGGGCGGCGGCGGCGGCGGGGGCGGCGGCGGAGCAACCGGTTCTGCGCCACCGAAGTTGTAAGCCAGCGTCGCCATCAGCGAGTGCGAACGGAAGCGCGTGCGCACGTTGGCGCCAGCGTTGTTCACCAGATCGTTGTGGTCCTGGTTGTAGAAGCGATACTTCAGACCCACGTCGACGTGCTTGCTGATCGGCGCGCGGATACCCGCGAGAGCCTGCCAGGCGAAGCCGGTGTCCGAATCGACAACGTTCACCGAGGTCGGGCCGGTCACGGGCGTGATCACCGCGTTCTTGACGCGGCCAACGCCAACACCGCCGCCGACGAAGCCCTGCAGGCCGTCATCGGGACCGAAGTCGAGCAGGCCGTTGGCCATGAAGCTCAGCGCGCTGGCGCCGCCACCCAGCTGGGCGTCGTTGTAGTTCTGGGTCGAGCTGCGATAGCCCTTTTCCTCGGCGCGACGATAGCTGGCTTCGGCTTCGAGGCGGAACGGACCGAAGTCGTAGCCGACGATACCGCCGAAGTCGTAGCCGGCCTTGGTGTCCAGCGTGCCGTCGTTGTTCTTGCCGGTGAAATTGTAGATGTCTTCCACAATCATGGCACCCGCGTCACCCTCGACGTACCAGGACTTATCCCGGGCGAGAGCTGGCGTAGCCAGGGCGCTCGACGCCATGGCCAGGCCTAGGACCAGTTTCCGCATTATTGATTCCCCTTTTAGCGATAATCTTGCCACGTCGTGGCGGTTGTCTACCGGTTCTCAAGTGCTCATGCAAGCGGGCACGCTTGCCAGGTGTTGCGAAAATACAACGCTGTTGCGCTGCGCATCTTCGTAAACCGCGGCAGAAATACCCTCATGTTCCGCCGAAATGATTAAAGCGGGCGTTTGTTCCCGCGATTTCAGCGGAGCAAACCGCAATCCCGCAAACTTTGAACCAGATCGGCGATGAAGGCGCGCGCTTCCACGTCGATCGTGCTGCCGCCCGTGGGCAGCGCCGGTGGGTCGAACCCGCCCCATATGTCCGCAAACAGGCGGAAGCATCGCTGTTCGCGATCGAACACCCGCATGCCTTCGCGCGGAGGAAGAAAGCGCCAGCCGCCTTCGCTCCAGATCGCAAGACTATGGTCATGCCCGCCGAAAGCGTCCGTTGCATCCGTCGCCACGAGCCAAACCTGTCCGTTTTCCGGCGTTTCCGGCGGCGTCGCGGTTTCTCCCTCAACCGCCGTGTGCGCCAGGGCGTCCAGCAGGAGCAGGCTTTCGTTGACCGTCACTTCCTTCTGCGCCTGCCCCGCATGGAGCAGCGGCAGGTTAAATCGAGCCGTTTTGGACGCGAAATTTGTCGGGTCGGTCATGGTCGTGCTCCGATCGTAAAGGAAAGGGCGTTTCAGTCCGGCAGGAAAATGGTGAGCGGCCGGGAGAGCGAGGCGCGCCCGCTCTGGCGGATATGGAATTGGCGTGGCGCGTCGGTGGCAAGGAGCGACTCGGCCTGCGCGGTCGAGAGGTCCAGCATGGCGACACCCGTTTCCCACCGCACCGCCGGTGTCGCCGCATCGCCGTAACTTATGGTCCAGCGTTCCTCGTCCTCGTTCAGCGGTACGTCGACTGTCTCGGGCCACCCCCATGCGCCGCGCGCGCGCCTCACCCATGTCAGGGTGATGCCGCCCGTTCCGCTTTGCCGCACCGCGCCGTGAACCGGCGCAAGCGGGCGGCAGGTCGTTCCGGCGCCCGCGATCGGCGCGCTGACGGCCGCCTCGTCGCCTGATCCGATGGCTGCGATGCTTGCGCTGGTGGCGTCGCCGACGATCCTTGGGTCAAGCGTGATGATGCGGTCGTCGAGCAGGACAAAGTCCTCCCCCACCGCGTGCGTGTCGATCGCCCATTCGCTCCCGCCGCGTCCGCGCAGCAGGCCCGATAGGCGCCACAGTGCTCCACCCAGCGCCTCCGCGTGCATGAACTGCACGATTTCGGCGCCGATCAGCGCGCGGTTGGCGCCGTCGAGCAGGCCTGCCAGCGTTGCGTCGGCCAGTGCAAGATCGGCGGCGGCCAGGCGGACATCCACGGTCGAGCGCCGGTCCACCAGCAGCGGCGAGGCCGGGGGCAAAGCCGACTCGCCCCGTCCGACGATGGCGCGCTGCCGGCCGCTGCCGGCCAGCGGGCGCATGGCGTTTCCGGTCGCCGTGGCTGCGAACAACGCCGCGCCGCGCCAACCGGCGTTCGTGCCGGACACCCCGGCGAACAGCGCGGGCGTATTGCCATCCCCGATGCCGTCCCAGGGCAGTTCGAACGCCACCAGCCGCGTGGGCGCGGCTGGCAAGTCGATCGCGCCGAGGCTGCGCCCCGGATCGGTGGCCATCGCCCCGCTGCCTGTTCCGGCGCCCATGCGCAGCGCGACAAGATCGAGCATCACCCCGTCCTGCTGCCATTCCCACTGCTCGATCCGCCACAGGCCGGTTGCAACCGGCACGCGCACGATCGCGCCGGGGGTGGTCGCGGGGCCGATTTCGTTCACGCGATAACGCATGGTGTCGCGCGGGCGGCTCACCCGCTGGCTGGCCGCCTCCGCCAGCGATCGGGCCTGTGCGGCATCGATTGCCGCGGGCAGTTCGATCACCGCCAGCGTGCCCGCCTCGCTGCGCCCGATGCCACGTTGTAGGCCCGGTTGGTAGTCGCGCGCGGGGTCGTAATAGCGCACGCCGCACTGGCGTACAGTTGGCAGCGGTTCGCGCCGATGCGTCCATCCGTCGCCATTGGTATCGTCGGGGCTGCCATCGCCCGTCGCGGCCGGCTCGGGAAGCAGCGGGGCGGGCGGGTCCCCGATCGCGTCGGCCAGCCGGATGTCCAGAATGCCATCACGCGTCACGCAGGCGAGGGGGATCGCGTCGGACAGGGTGGCAAGGATGTCGCCGCACGTTCCCTGATCCACGCTGAAGCCGGACAATGTCGTGTCGATGGCGGCGTTCAGAGTCCCGGGCAGCAGCGCGGTGATGATCCGCGTCATGGTGCAGCCATCGCTGTCCGCCATGACCTCGAACGTGAGCGAGGGAATGCGGTTGCTGAAGTCGGCCAGTTCCAGGTCCTCGAACACCACATAGGCGGTGTGGCGGAAGGCCGGGCAGCGGTCGATTCCCTCGGCCTGCGCGATCAGCGGATCGACCGGCTGGTCACCGTGCCCCGCGTGGATGCGCATGGTGCCGCCCACCTTGAGGTCGCCCGCCGCCCCGCGCAGCAGGTTGCCGTCCGCCCACACGCGGCCGATCCCGCTGACCGGGCGGCTGGCGAGCGCCACCGCGAATGACGCGGTATAGCTGTAGCGCGTTGCGGTGGGGCGTCCCTTGCTGCCCTCGCGCGTCGCATGTTCCTGCAGGTCGGTCGCCCAGATCACGCTCCCGGCGGCGCGCATCGTGCCGAAGTGCAGCGGCAGCGGCGAGCCATAGCTCGATGTCTGGACTGCTAGGTCCTTCAGGCGCGGGCCTTCGATCTGGCGGGTGCCGATGATCGCCGCATCGATTTGGCGCCCGGCGAGGGCACCGATCGCGCCGCCCAGCGGCCCGCCGATCGCGGTGCCGGCGGCAGTCAGAAGTAGCGTTGCCATGATCGTTCAGGGCCTTTCGGACAGGACGCGCCATTCGCGCGCCACCGGCCAGGGAAGAGGACCGGGCAGGAAGGTTACCCGGCCCAGGCCGGCATGGGCGTGGACGAAGCCATCGGGCGCGGCCACCAGCAGGTGCGCCTGAACCGGGCTGACGCGCGCCAGCACCACGTCGCCATCGTCCGGCACGGGCACGAGGCTGCTGGCCCCCGCATGGGGAACCAGCGCGTCGACGGACAGGGCGCGCAGGCCGTAGCCGCCGGGCGGAACCGGATGGAAACCGGCGCAACGCATCGCCTCGGCCACAAGCCCCACACAATCCAGCCCCGTTGCCGGATCGCGCCCGTGCAGCCGGAACGGCGTGCCGATCAGGTTCAGCGCGGCGGCGGCCAGATCGGCGTTCATGCCGGGGGATAGCGCGTCAGCAGATCGTTGCCCGGCAGGAACGGCTCGCCCTGGAAATTCACCGCGTTGCCGAAACGGTCCGCGCAGGTCTGCAGCGTGTGGTCGCATCCTTCGCGTACCAGCAAGCGACCGCCTTCGGACATGGCGGTGAAAACCGGTTGGTCCAGCGTGATCCAGTCGTCATCGAGTGCGATGGCGTGCCGCCTCAACCCCGCGTTCGGCCCGTCGATCCAGCGCACGCCGCCGAACAGCAGGGCATCCGCAGGAACGGCGCAGGCAATCCGGATCGCGTCCCCCCCTTCCGCGGTTTCGATCAGCGTGGCGTCGTGCTCGAACCGCGCTGCGGAAAGCGTGCAGCCTTCCCCGCAGAATGCGGCGCGGCAGGTCGGCGCCGTTCTGGGCACCACATCGCGGTTGAGCTGGTCCTTCAGCGAAAGCAGTTCGGCGGAAAAGCCGGTGCTCTCCCGCCCGACCGTGCCGATCGCGCCGCTGTGCAGCGTTGTCGTTTCCAGCGTTTCCCAGTCCACCAGCCCCATGGCGATGCGCGCGCCGTCAAAGCGCCCGGCTGCGAGATCGGTCTCGCTGATGGCGTCGTGGCTCAGCGCGCCGGTGATTTCCGCGCTGTCGGCCTCGAACGTCGCCGTCCGGCGGATGGCGGACGGCACCATACCGGGCGCGGTGCGATGCGTCAGGCCGTCGAACGCCAGGTCGCGGTCGTGGCTGGTGAAGCCCAGCGTCACGCCGTCGGCGCGTTCGATGCGCCACCAGGTCGCCACCGTTTCCAGTGGGCCGGTGAACCAGGTGCGGGTGCTCCCGGCCATGTCAGGCGTCCTCGCGCAGTTCGATCAGCGGTACGCTCGGCGCTTCGCCGGCGGCAAAGGCTGCGCCGGAGATGTCGAGCCGGTCCTCCGCGAAGCGCACGGGCACATCGAACAGGAAGCCCGCGCGGATCGCCGCGCCTTCGGCCGGCGCTTCGGCAAACAGGATTACGCCCTTGTTCTCCAGCGACCACCCGCCTGCCGTGACGCCATCGATGCTTACGGTCACGCTGTCCGCGCGTGGCCGGGTCACGCGCCGCCGCTGCGCCTCGCTGCCTTCGCCATAATGCTTCGCCAGCGCGAAGCGCGCGGTCAGGCCGTCGCCTGTGCCGATCCGCTGGTCCAGCGGCGTTGGCGCGCCGGTCATCCCGCACGAGCTGTGGTCCGACGGATCGCGCAACCGGAAGCCGCGCGCCTGCCCGCGCCGGGCGCGGAAGAAACCGATCAGCGTGCCCAGCTCCGCCTCGGACCGCACGCCGGGGCCGACATCGAAGCGCAGCCGCGCATCGGACCACAAGCTGTTGCGCCGCTCGAAGCCCGATGCAGTGATCGTCACGCTGGTCGCGAATTCGGGCGTCACCGTGGCGTCACGGCCCAGCGCCAGCGGGAACAGCACGTCGTCGAAAGCCTGCATGGTCAGTTCCTCGCCTGAAAGCGTTTCCGGAAGCGGCACGGCGGGATCGGGCAGCCGCGTGAAGCCGTCGCGGCACACGTGCGGCAAGGCCCAGACGAAGCATTGCGCCACGCCCAGCGCCTGCGCCTCGCTCGCGGCGGCATCGATGCGCGGCCACTGGCGTTCCGCGCCGCCGGCATCGGGCACGAAGCCCGCAAGATAATGCTGCTGCGCGCGGGGATACCCCAACCGCGCTTCCGTCATGGCGCGGCCTTGCGTCCGCAAGGCTTCGGCGCCGGCGGTGACCCAGTCGTAGTCCTCGATCTGCAGCACGTCGAACGCGGGCGATGCCCAGCCCACGGGCAGGTTCGCGCGCCGCGCCTCGGGCATGGCGGGATCGAGCACGGCGGGCAGGAACGCGAGAAGATGGATCGTCGCGCCCGCGCTCCCGGCGGCCTCGCGCACGGCATCGGCAAGGTCCGCCGTTGATTGCGCCAGCAGCGCGCCGGCCGCGTCGAGCAGCGCTGTCTGCGCGGGCGATAGCGCGGCCGCCATGTCGGGAATGTCCACCGGATCGCCACCGAAAGCCGCGCGCGCAGCATCGTCGTACAGGCAGATGCGGCGATCCGGCGTGATCCACCACCACGGCTCGCCCACCTGGTATAGCACCGGCTGCCCGGCATCGCGCAGCAGGCCGGCCAGCGCCACCGCCACCTTGCGCGCCCAGGCCATCGCCGGGGCACTCGCCGGGGAAAGCAGCGCGGACGGCGGCGACCATCCGGTCCGCGCCGGCTCGCCATCGGCGGTGCGCTGCTGCCAGTCCGCCGGGCAATGCTGCGCCAGCACCTCGTAGGATTGCGAGAGGATCACGGCATGGCCGGCCGCTTTCGCCCGCGCCAGAAAGTCTCGGTGCCAGGCCTCGGCGGCGGCGTTGAGCGTCGGCAGATCCGGATCGACCACGAAGCCGCCCGTGCCGTCCGCCGCCAGCGCGAGGAAATGGCTCATCCCCACGTAGTGGTTGATGCTGCCCCGATAGCCGAGGCCCCGCACCGCGCGCAGCACGCGTGCCGGGGTCTGGTTATAGGCATCGTCGTATCCGGTCGCGATGGACAACCCGTGGGGGGGCATCATCACGTCGCCCACCGTCAGCATGGGCCTGTGCCCCTGGCAGCGGATTTCGGTCATTTCCACCCAGCCGTTCGCGGCGGCGGCGAACGGCGTTTCGTCACCCACGCCATAGCCCGGCGCCATCAGCGAGATGAACAGGCGGTCGATATCCGCCGGATGGACCGCATCGGCTTCCGCCGGCAGCAGGAATCCGCTGGCAAGATCGGAGAAGCGCAAGCTAATCCGCGCGTCGGTCGGGGTGCCCGAGGCATAGTTCCACAGCCGCACGTACCAGGTGCGCGGGCTTCCCGCCGCGTCGCGCCCCTCGATCGTCAGCGTCGGGCCGTTGAGTGCGTCGAGCGGCATCACGCCCGACGACTGCCAGCGGAACGCCAGCGTCAGCCGGCTGTAGTCGCGGCTGGTTTCGTAGGACAGCAGCGGATGATCCCACCGGTCCTCGCTTTCCCAGATCAGGCCGACCATGTCATCGGCCTTGTGGAACACCGCGTCCACGCGCAGCCCGTCGGGTGCGATCGTGGTGACGGCGGCCATCGCCGGGCGCGGGAAATCGACCGTCCAGAAGCGCGGGTCGAACCGCTGGATCGTGTCCGTCTGCTGCACCGTGCGGCGTTTGGCGAGCCAGAAGCTCATGTCTCGTGCTCCCGTGGCAGGCGGGGTCAATAGTCGGTCAGCGCGCGGCGCACCGCCTGCGCCACCTGGCGGCTGGACCGGCGCAGGCTTTCGGGATGGCTGCTCCCCGCCGGCGAGACCACGCGGATGGAGACGTTGACGTTGCGCCCGCCGTCGCCGCTGCCGGCATCGATGCGGCCGGCGGAGGTCGGCACGAACAGTTCCGGTCCGCGTTCCCCCACCACATAGCCGCGCCCCGGCGCCACCGGCCCGCCGGTCGCGCGGCCCGGCAGGCCGAACAGCGATCCGATCAGGCTGCCAAGGCCCAGGATGCCACCGCCCGCATCCGTTCCGCCCCCGCTTGCGATTGCTCCCACGCCGTTGCGCACCGCCTGCGTGGCGATATCGCCCACCACGTTCAGCGCGGTGCGGCGCAAGTCCTCGAAGCCCAGGCTGCCGCGCCGGATCGCGCCCAGCAACCCGCGTTCCAGCGTGTCCCCCGCGCGCGAGAAGCCGTCGACCAGCACGGAATCGAAGTTGCTGCGCATCTGGCCGATGTCGGCGGTGAAGCCGGCGGTGTTGGCGCGCACGTCGATTACCAGCGAATCCAGTTCATCCATCGCAATCGCGCTCCATCATGGCATTGAGTGTGGTGCGGTCGATGCCGTCGGCCTCGGCCGGCGCGAACGCCGCCAGCACCGTGCCAAGCTCCTCCGGCGTGGCCTTCCAGAACGTTTCCGGGGTCCAGCCCAGCAGCAGCGCGGCATGGCCGGAAAGCCGCGCTGCGCCAGGGCCGAAGCGTGCGTCGGCCGGATCGGCGCTCATGCCTTTCCGCGCAGGATCTGCACCAGCAGCGCGCGCAACGGCGCGGTGCAGGCGGCAAGGCCCTCGGCGCAGACCGCTTCGGCGAAGGCGTCACGCGCCAGGTCGTCGCGCCGCTTCCGGCAGTGCCAGAACAGCGCGATCATTTCGCCAAGGCGCAACTGCCCCGCGCCCGCCCGTTCGACCAGCGCGAACAGCGGCCCCAGTTCCTCCTCGGCCGCGGTAAGCGCGGCGAAGCTGGGGCGCAGCACGTGTTTCACCCCGCCCAGCACCAGCGCGGTTTCGCCGCGATGGGGATTGGCGGGATCGTTCATGCCAGAGCCGTTCATGCCGGCGCCACCGCGCCGGAACTTTCCAGCGTCATCGTGTAGTTGCGCTCGCCGTTGAAATCGCCCGAATAGTCGAGCCGCTGAACCAGGAAGCGGCCGTGCATCTTCTCGCCGCCCTCGAACGAAAGCTCGTAGTCGGCGATCGTGCCGGACAGGGCGTTGGCGCGGATCTGCGCTTCGGCCGTGCTGCCCAGGAAGATGCCGGCCGCGCTGACCGTGACCGAGCGCGTGCCCGCGCCGGACAGCAGTTCGCGCCAGCCGCCCGAATCCTTGCTGGTGACAACCACCGTTTCGCCGTTGATCGACATCTGCGTGGTGCGCAGGCCGGCCACGGTGTTGTAGGTCGGCGTCGGCGCCCCATCGCTGATCTTCAACAGGAAGGCGCTTCCCTTCTGGGCTGCCATGTCGGGTCTCCTTGGCAAAGATGGGTCAGGCGGCCAGCAGGCGTGCCCGGTATTCGAGGCGGAGCGCGCGCAAGGCTTCGCCACGCTGTTCGGCGCGGGCGCGCAGAAACAGCAGGCTTGCGATGCGGAAGCCGGCGGCGGACTGCTCGGCCGGCAGGCTCTCCACGCGCCGTTCGATCGCGGCGATCAGCCCGCTGTCCGCCAGCGGATCGTCGCCGCGATAGTTGAGTTCCAGCGCCACCCGCACCTCGCGTCCTGTGGCGTCCTTGGTGCTCCAGTCGGTGCTGGCGCTGGCGGTCAGCGCCAGCCAGGGCAGCGCCGCGCGCAGCGGTGCTTCCTCGACGATGGCATTGAGAGCGCTCGCCAGCGCCACGTCTGCCGCCAGCCAGGCCAGCAGCACCGCGCGAAAGGCCGTTTCCATGGCTTACTCCTGTCCGAACAGCGGCCACAGCAGGCGGGCTGAGCGCCAGCGCCGGGGCGATGCCCCCTGCGCGCGCTGCGCTGCGCGGGCCTGCGCGATCGCATCGGCCTTGCGCGTCAGCCGCGCGAGAAGGGCGGCGAAGTCTGCCTGTGCTGCGATCACGACAGGCGCATCCGCCGCCAGGGGCGCCACAGTGCGGCCACGGCGGCGGGCGGAGCGGCGGAGGGCGCCTTGCCGTCCTCCGCATCGTCGCGCGCGCGGTGATGATAGGCTGCCAGCCGGATCACGCCATGGCGCAGCGCGTCAGGCAGCGCGGTCCAGTCGGCGGCCAGCCCGGCGGTATAGCGCACCACCGCCCGCGCCGGATCGCCGGGCGCGCGCAGACGCACCGTGCCGGTGCCGTCCGCATCGATGTCGATGGCATAGGCCCCGGCCGCCAGCGTGGTGCGGGTTCCGTCCACCGCCAGCATCCACACGCCGGTGATGGCCTGAACGGGGCGGGTGGACAGCGCTTGCCGCGCGCCACAGGCGGGCACCGTGTCCTCGCACGTCGCCACCAGCGGCATCGTGCCGGTGAAGCCTTCGCACAGTTCCAGCGCGGTCATCAGAAGGGTGGTCAGCTCCGCGTCGTCGGTGCCGGTGGCAATGCCCAGCCACGCCTTCAGTTCGGAAAGCGCCGCCGGCGAAAGCACGGGCGGCGTGACGATGGCCCGCATCATGGCAATCTCCGGAAATGGTCGTCGGGAAGGGCGGAAGGGACGCCCGCGATCGGCAGGGGGGACCGATCGCGGGCGCCAGTGCCGGCGCGCCAGGGGAGGGGAAACGCGCCGGAAGCCATGCGGGTGCCCGCGATCAGGCGGTGATCTTCAGCAGCTTGATCGCGTCGCTGTCGAGCAGCTGCCCGCCCACGCGCTTGGTGGCGTAGAACTGGACGTAGGGCTTGTTGCTGTAGGGATCGCGCAGGATCGTGGTTTCGCGGCGTTCGGCGATCAGGTAGCCCGCCTGGAAGTTGCCGAAGGCGATCGGCAGCGCGCCGGCTGCCACGTCGGGCATGTCCTCCGCCTCGATCACCGGATAGCCCAGCAGGCGGTTGGGCTGCCCTTCGGCGATGCCGGGCTGCCACAGGAACGCGCCGTCGGCGCTCTTGAACTTGCGCACCGTGGCCATCGTGGTCGAATTCATCACCCAGACCGAACCCTGCCGCAGCGGGGCCTTCAGCGCGAAGATCATGTCGATCAGCTTGGCTTCGGGGCTGGTGTCGAAGCCCGCCGCCGCGCCCGAGCCGATGTGCTGGAGCGTGCCGAAGGTCCGCGCGGCATCGCCCGCGGTGCTCGTCGCGCCGGTCAGGAAGCCCTTGGGCTGGCTGGTGCCGCTGCCGTTGATGAAGGCCGCGCCTTCGGCCCGCGCGAACTCGGTCGCGATCTCGCCGGCCAGCCACTCCGCCACGTCGAACGCGGCATCATCGAGCATGGCCTGCGTGGCGGACGGGTTGGCATAGAGTTCGCCCCACGGCGGCGCGATCTCGGCCAGCTTGGGGCTGGCGGTCTCGGGCCGCGCGGCGGTTTCGGAAACCCAGCCCGATGCCGTGCCGCCGATCGAGATCAGCCGGCGGAACCCGCTGGTGCCGGTGCGCACGACCGACGCGATCGACCGGATCGGGCTGATTTCGGCGAGCCGCTTCGCCAGCACCTCGTCGATCTCGCGCGGCACGGCATAGCCGCCATCGGCCGCCACGCTCTGCGACAGCGATTTGAGTTCGCTTTCGCGGCCATGGCGCAGGTAGCCATCGACGAAGCCCTTCATCTCGGCGCCGGTGGGTGCGCCGCCGGCCAGCAGCGGGCGGATCGCGGCGCGGCCGACTTTGTCGAGCCGGCCCTTCACGTCCTCGATGTCGGTGCGGATGGTGGCGAGCGCCTCGTCCTGGGCGTCCTGGCGGGCGACGATGTCGAACGAGGCATCGAAGGCGTCGTTCTTGGTTTCGATGGGGGCGGGGGTTTCGCTGTTCATGGGGTCGAACGTCCTTTCGGCAAGAAAAGGCCGCCCGACGAGACGGCCCGAAGAAACGGGGTAAGGGAGGGAAGCGAGCGGCTCAGCCTGCCAGATGCACGCGCGCCGATGGCTGCATCGGGTGGGAGACGAGGCTGACTTCCAGGATGTCTACCGCGTGCAGCTCGCGCCCGTCCGGCGTGGCATGGCCCGCCGTCACGCGGTAGCCGAACGACAGGCCGTTCACGGCGCGGGTGGCGAGCGCCTGCGCCGGCAACCCGGCCGCCGCGTCGATCGTGCCAGTCACGCGCAACCCGCGCTCGTCCTCGATCGCGGCATCGATCCAGCCGATGCGGCGGTCCGGGCGGTGCTGCCAGTACACCGGCAGCCGCTCGCCACGCTCGGCGCGTTGCGTCAGGCTGCGGGCAAAGGCGCCATGCCGGATCACGTCGCCGCCGCTGTCGCGCCGGTCGAAGATCGCGGCATAGCCGGCAAAGCGCAGCGGCGCTTGCGCGGCGCTCACCGGATCATGTCCCACAGGCCCAGCCGCACCACGATCCCCACCAGCAGCAGCGCCAGCACGGCGCGGACGGCCCAGTCCACCACGGCCTGCCACGCGCTCGTCTTGGCATCGCGCCAGGCTTGCAGCAGTTGCCGCAGCTCGATCAGGTCGGCGTGGGCGGTCTCGTCGGCAAGGCCCATCCGCTCCAGCACGCGCGCCGCGCCCAGGTCGCAGGCTTCCTCCACCACCGCGCGCAGCGTCACCAGGTCCGATCCCTCCGCTTCCGCCTGCACGATCAGCCGCGCCAGCATCTCCTCGCGCATCACGGCTGCACCGGTGCGATGCCCAGCAACGCGCGCTTTTCGTCGGCGGAGAGGAAATCGGCGGCGTTCACTTGCGACCACAACCGCTCGCGATCCTCGGCCAGCGCCGGAATCCCGTCCACGTCGACCGCAAGGCTGGCATCCGCGAACCACGGCGCCAGCCCTTCGCCCAGCGCGTCCAGGATCTTGGCGGCCAGCGGCAACAGCGTCAGCCGCCACAGCGCGCGGTTGGCCTCGCGGTAGTTGGCATAGGTGCTGTCGCCCGGCAGGCCGATCAGCATCGGCGGCACGCCGAAGGCCAGCGCGATGTCGCGCGCGGCGGCGGCCTTCAGCGTGGCGAAGTCCATGTCCGCCGGGGTCAGCGCCATCGCCTGCCATTTCAGGCCGCCTTCCAGCAGCATCGGCCGCCCGGCGTTGGCCTGCCCGGAAAAGGCGCTCGCCAGCTCGGCGCGGATGCGCTCGAACTGGTCGGCCGAAAGCGCCGCGCCCGGCTCGCCCGGATCATAGACCAGCGCGCCCGATGGCCGCGCCGCGTTTTCCAGCAGCGCCCGGTTCCACCGCGCCGCCGCGTTGTGCAGCGCCACGGCCTCGTCCGCCGCTTCCAGGCAGCCGGCGCCATAGTGATCGTCGCCGGGATGGTAGCTGCGGATATGGATCAGGTTGGGCAGGCCCAGGTCGTCCACGGCGTCGATCGTCAGCGATCGTTCGCCCACCTTGTAGAGGAACGCCGCCGGCCAGCCCGTCGCGTCGGGTACGATCGTCACCCGCTCCGGGCGCAGCGCGAACAATTCGGCGGGGTTGCCTTCCGCGTCGCGCAGCACCTGCACATAGCCGTTGCCGTGCAGCAGCAACTGGCTGGCCAGCGTTTCCAGCAGCGCCTGCCCCGCGCTCGTAGCCGCGATCAGCACGGCCAGTTCGGGGTGCGAGGCGCGCACCGGGGCGCTGCCCACCCCTTCGGCCACCAGCCGCACCGCGCGCTGCGCCACCGGGTTGCGCAGATAGGCTTCACGGATCGCGGTCGGATAGTGGATCGGCGTCCGCGTGCCCGCCACGCCGCGCCCATCGAACGCCTCGACCCAGGGCGAGACGAAGCTGCGCCCCAAGGGCGCGCGCGGGGTCACCGGCTCACCCTTGAAGGCGGCCGCAAGCGATTGAAAGAAGGACATGAACGGCCTTTCTGTCGGAAGTGTCAGTCGAACCACACGCGCGGTTCGCCCGCGCGGCCCAGCATCAGTTCGGTCAGCGCCCACACGCAGGCGTCGGCCCGGTCGGGCGATCGCCCCGGCCCCTGGTAGGCGCCGCCCGGCATCAGCCCGCACAGCTCGTCCTCCAGCCGGGCGAACATCCCGGCATGGCGCACGCGTCCGGCTTCGTAGAGCGCGGCGACCGGCTCGGCGCGCGCCACCTTGCCCCGGCTGGCATGGACCAGCCGCAGCGGCAGCGTGGCATTGGCCGCGCGCAGCACCGCGCCCACCATGGCGCCGCCCTGGTTGGCTTCGGCCACCACCCGGTCCGCGCCCCATGCCCGCGCCGCATCGCGAACCGCACCGGCCCACCTTTCGGGGCTGGCCCGCTCGACCGTTGCATCGGCGAGCACGCGCGCGATCCGGTCTTCGCCCAGCCCGCAGACCACGATCCCGCAGGCATCGCCTTGCGCGCTGGCCGGCGGATCGACGCCCACGATCACCCGCGTCATCGCTGGCACCGCGCCATCACGGCACCGTTCCAGCAGCGCGCGCGTCCACAGCGCGCCGGGCAGGTCCTCGATCAGTTCCCCGTCCAGTTCCTGCCGGCCCAGCAGCGTGCCGCCGAATTCGCGTTCGACATCGGCGATGAACCGTGCGGGCAGATGCGCGATATTCTCCCGCGTGCCGCCGCGCGTCACCGCCACGTCGGCCTCGCTTCCCGCCTGCTCCAGCAGCCGGCGTACCAGCGGCACCGCGCGCGGGGTGGTGGTCGCCACGATGCGCGGAGACTCGCCCAGGCGCAGGCCCAGCAACAGGTTGTCCCAGCTGCGCCGGGCCTGCGCCTGTCCGTCATCCCATTTGGCGATCTCGTCGCACCAGGCATGGCTGTGCTGCGGGCCGCGCAGCGATTCCGGCTCGCCCGCCGAATAGAGCATCGCCTGCGCGCCGTTGGGCCAGATCACGCGCCGCAGCGAGGGTTCGAAGCGCGGGCGGCGGTGCGGCGGGCAGACCGCCATCACCCCGCTTTCGCCCTCGACCATCACCGCCCGCGCCTCGTGCAAGGAAGCGCCCACCAGCGCGATGCGGGCCTCGTGATCGGCTTCGGCGATCGTCCGCACCCATTCCGCGCCGGCACGGGTCTTGCCGAAGCCGCGCCCCGCCATCACCAGCCAGACGCGCCAGTCGCCCTCGGGCGGCAGTTGCGCGGCGCGCGCCCACAGCGGCCAGTTCCAGTGCCATTCGTCCCTTTCGCTCTGGTCGAAGGTCTCGCCGATGTCCGCGCTCAGCCCGCCATGATCCTCGCGCAGGAAATCCAGCCGATCAGCTGGCATCGCGCGGCCGTTCGGAAAGCGCCTTCGCGGCCAGCACGCGCTGACGCAGTTCCTCGACCTTGCGGTCGATCGAGGCGCGGATGTCGGCGGCGCTCACCTGGTCGCGGATGGCGCGCTGGCGCGCCGCGCTTTCGCGGTGGGCGGCCAGCAGGCGGAACGCGGTGGCGTTGTCGAACGACCGGGCCGCCCGTTTCGCGCCGGGGGGCGGCTTCACTTCGCCGGTGCGCAGCCGGTGCAGCAGTTCCATTTCCAGGTTGTCGTATCCCTCGCACAGCGCGATCTGCCACTGGCGGTTGAACTCGGCATCGTTGCGGCGGCGCTGGTAGGCGGCCGAGGTATCGATCTTGGCCTTGCGCGCGGCGGCGGCGACGTTGGATGTGTCGGCCAGCGCGGCCAGGAACGGCTTGACCCAGCGCGGCGGCGCGGGTCCACGTCGCGCGGACGTTTCGCCCGCACGCGCTTTTGCGGCACGCGTCAGCGACGCGCCCGGTGATCTGGCTGCCATGAAATATCCGTATCTGGGGAAGGTTTCGCACCGGTCGCGACGGGGGGCTGGCGACTCGGTCTTTCGCGATGTTCCTGTTATGTACTCATTCAGCGTCACGTTGTCAAGGCCGAACTGCGGGCCGGATATTCCGCCTATGGCACTTTGCCGCCCGCTGCCCTAAGCACCCGCGCGATACTCAGCCGCGTTAACGGATGCCTTGCCCATGCTTCGCCGCCTCTATGACTGGACCATGGCCAAGGCCGCGCATCCGCGCGCCGAATGGTGGCTTGCCCTGTTCGCGTTCGTCGAGGCCAGCTTCTTCCCGATCCCGCCGCATCCGCTGCTGGGGCTGATGTGCCTGGCCGAACCGAAGAAGGCGGTCCGCTTCGCCGCCATCACCGTGATCGCCTCGGTCATCGGCGGGATGCTGGGCTATGCGATCGGCCATTTCCTGTTCGCCAGCGTGGGGGAACAGCTGCTTTCGGCGCTGCACCTGACGCAGAGCTTCCCCTACGCCGCGTGCAAGCTGCGGGGCGAGGCGGGCTTTCTCGCGATCATCGCCAAGGGCGCCACGCCGATCCCGTTCAAGCTCATCACCATCACCGCCGGCTTCATCGGCATGCCGATCGGCAAGTTCCTGCTCGCCAGCCTGATCTCGCGCAGCATCGGCTTCATGATCGTGGGCGTGCTGTTCCGCCTGTTCGGCGCGCCGATCAAGGCGTGGATCGATCGCTACCTCGGCCTCGCCGTGGTCGGGTTCATCGCGCTGATCCTGGCCGGCTTCGTCGCCGCCGCGATGCTGGGCGGGCACGGGCAGAAGGGCGCCGACGAATGCAGCGGCGCCACGATGCAGTCGGTCACCGCCAGCGCCTGAGCCACGCGCGTTCCTGCTTGCTGCAATGCACAAAAAGGGCGGCGGACCCCGTTGACGGTCCGTTAACCATGAAGGAGCATGCTGCTTCCCGGTATTTCTTCACCAGCGAGGGGGAAGGAGGACTATGGAAGACAGCGACTTTCGGCTTCAGTTGGCCGGTTACGGGCTGGCCACCTGGCAGATCCATTACTACATGCCCGATCATCCCAGCCTGCTGCAGGAATTCGTCCTGCAGCGCTACGACGTCGCACCCCGGTTCCCGGAACTGAAACGGTTCCTCGATTTCTGGCGGCGCGATATCGAGGCGGTGATCCATTCGGTCCGCGTGGCGCACAACCACCTGATCCGCCCCAGCGAATGGCGGGCGGTGGACGGCGAGATCCGGCTGCACTGACGAAATGGCACCAACCGGCCGGCCGGAATATCCTCCGGCCAGCCATCACGGTCAGATGATTCCGGCTTTCTTGCCGGCGCGTTCGAACATGCCGATGATCGTCTGCACCTGTTCCGCCGTGTGCTCCGCGCACAGCGAACAGCGCAGCAGCGTCATCCCCGCGGGCGTCGCCGGCGGGCGGGCCAGGTTCACGTACAGCCCTTCGTGGAGCAGCGCTTCCCACATGCCCGCGCCGCGCTCCAGATCGGGCATGATGACCGAGATGATCGCGCTCTGCGGTTCCTCGGTGCCAAGCTGGAAGCCCCGGTCGCGCAGGCCCTTGTGCAGCGTGCGCGAATTTTCCCACAGGTGGGCGCGCTTGTTGCCCGCGTGCATCAGCTTGCGGATCGATGTCGCGGCGGTGTGGACCACGCTCGGCGGCAGGCTGGCGGTGAAGACATAGGGGCGGCAGACCAGCCGCAGGATCTCGAACTTGGGGTGGTTGGACACGCAAAAGCCGCCGACGGTGCCGACCGACTTGGAGAACGTGCCGATCACGAAGTCCACGTCGTCCAGTACGCCCTGCTCTTCGGCCACGCCGCGCCCGTTGGGGCCGATGAAGCCCATCGAATGCGCCTCGTCCACCAGCACCATCGCGCCATTTTCCTTGGCGATGGCGATCATTTCCTTCAGCGGCGCGATGTCGCCCAGCATCGAATAGACGCCTTCCAGCACCACCAGCTTGCCCGCGCCTTCGGGAATGCGCTTCAGGCGCTTTTCCATGGCCACGATGTCGTTGTGCTTGAACGGCACCACTTCGGCATCGCCCATCTTGCAGCCGTCCCAGATGGAGGCGTGGCTGTCGATATCGAGCACGATGTAGTCGCCCTTGCCGGCGACAGTGCTGATGATGCCCAGATTGGCCTGGTATCCGGTGGAGAACACCATGGCGTGCTCCATCCCGTAGAAGTCCTTGAGCGCGTCCTCCACGGCGCGGTGCCCGGCATAGGTGCCGTTCAGCACGCGGCTGCCGGTGGTGCCCGAACCGAAATCGTCCAGCGCCTGCTTGCCCGCCAGGATCACGTCGGGATCGAACGTCATGCCCATGTAGTTGTAGGTGCCCAGCAGGATCGTCTCGCGCCCGTTGCATACGGCCACGGTGGGCGAGAGCACGCGCTCCATCACCAGGTTGAACGGGTCTTCCACGCCACCGGCGAGAAGGGCGCGGCGCTGTTCGATCAGCGGGTCGAACTTGCTGAACAGATCGGTCATCGTGGGCGTCAGCCTTGCAGTTTGGTCACGGCGTCGATCAGCTGGCCGTAGGTTTCGATCTCGGCCTGCTGGTTCATGGTGATGATGATGTCGAATTCGTCCTCGATCGCCGCCACGAAATCCATCACCGTCAGGCTGTCCCATTCAAGGTCACCGGCAAAGGTCGTATCCTCGGCGATCGCGATGCCCTTCTTGTTGAACGGCTCGATCAGCTCGGCGATCCGGTTTGCGGTTGCGGCGCGGTCCATCGGTATTCTCCACTGTGGGGCAAGCCCCCTGCCAGACGATTGCGGCTGAAAAGCGGCCACGCGGTCCGCTTGTCAAGCCGGACCGTCCTGTGTCATCCCCAGCCGCGATGCCGCATCAAGGGGAAATGCGTTGAACCAGCCGTCGCCGTTGCCGCCGCCACCGTCATCGGGCGCTTCAGCGGAAACCGGGGATACGGTCGGAGCGCAGCCGGTCCGCGCCACGCCCTCGCCGCTCTCGCCGTCGGGTTTCTCCAACCACGCCATCCATCTCGTGCGCACCTCGCAGCAGATGAACCTCACGCTCAGCCAGATGGCCGATGCCAAGGCTTCGCTGCTGATGGGGGCCACCTTTCTGGTGTTCACCATCGCGGTCGGGCAGGCGAAAAGCGGAACGATGCCGTGGTCGCTGGGCGTGCTGGCAATGTCGGCGTTCATTTCCGCGATGTGCGCGGTGTTCGCGGTGCTGCCCTCGATCGGCGGGCCAGACCGAGGCAAGACGGGCAGGGGGCAGGCTGGCCCGTCGTCGCCCAACAAGCTGTTCTTCGGCTATTTCACCCACGTCGCGGAAGAGGAATGGATCGACAGCGTGCTCGATGAACTCCACGCCGATGAAACCGTGTTCCGCACGATGCTGCGCGACATCTACCAGAACGGCCAGGTGCTCCAGCGCAAGAAGTACCGCTTCCTCGGCTATGCCTACCGCGTGTTCATGGTCGGCCTGTGCCTGACGGTCGTGACGTTCGCGATCGAGCACCTGCGCGCCTACGTGCCCTCCTGACAGGGCCGGCTCACACCAGCTTGTTCACCGCCGCCATGAACGGGCCGATCGACACCGGCTTGGCCAGATAGCCTTCGGCACCGGCTTCGCGGATGCGTTCCTCGTCGCCCTTGCCGGCATAGGCGGTCACGGCCAGCACCGGGATCGTGCGCAGTTCGGCGTCGCCTTTCAGCGCCTCGATCAGTTCCAGGCCCGACACGTTGGGCAACTGGATGTCCATGATGACGAGGTTGGGGACGAACAGGCGGGTCCGCTCGATCGCCTCGCGCCCGTCGGCAACGGGTTCGACGGTGAAGCCGTTGGCCTTCAGCAGGTCGCAGAACAGCTTGCGATTGAGGTCGTTATCCTCGACAACCAGAATTCTTTTTGCCACTGAGCCCTCGGGTGCGAGCGCCGGAAGCCGGCTGCGCCGTTGACCCTCTATTGACCCGGAAAGGCCCTGACAATCATTCGTGAACCCGCCCCGGTTTCTGATGCGCGCACCGTGGCCTTGCAGGCGCTTGGCTGGGTGCTGGCGGATAGTGGCCGGGCCGACCGGTTCCTGGCGCTGACGGGGCTGACGCCCGAAGCCCTGCGCGCCGGCCTTGGCGATCCGGGCGTGCTGGGCGCGGTACTGGATTTTCTCGCCAACCATGAATCGGACCTTGTCGCGGCGGCGGAAGCACTCGACATTGCACCCGAAGCCCTTGCCGCCATCCGGGAGAAATTGAGATGAGCCGCCCGCTGATCATCAGCGATTGCGATGAAGTGCTGCTGCACATGGTCGCGCCCTACAAGGAATGGCTGGCCGAACGGCACGGCATCGATTTTGCCATGCAGAGCAACGATTTCGGCAAGGCCATGCGCTATGCCGATGGCGGGTATGTCGAACCGGCCGAAATCTGGCGCCTGCTCAACCTGTTCTTCGATACCGAGATGTACCGGCAGCAGCCGATCGCCGGCGCGGTGGAGGGCGTCAACGCGCTGGCGGAACATGCCGACGTGGTGATCCTCACCAACCTGGGCGACCACCGGCGCGAGGATCGCGCGCGGCAGTTGCGCGATGTGGGCATCCACGCGCGGGTCTTCACCAACACCGGACCCAAGGGGCCGGCGCTCAAGGCGATTCTCGATGAATACCGCCCGGAACGCGCGGTGTTCATCGACGATCTGCCGCAGCACCATGGATCGGTTGCCGAACTGGCACCCCATGTCACGCGGTTGCACTTGTGCGGAGAGCCGATGCTGGCCCCCCATATCGACTGCGCGCATCAGCAGGGGCACGCGCACGCCCGGATCGACGAATGGTCCGCCGCGCTGCCCTGGCTGTTGGCGCAAATTCATGGAGCGAATGATGACTGATGCCGTTGCCGCGAAGATTGCCGAACTGGGCTTCGCGCTTCCCCAGGCCGCCGCGCCGGTTGCGGCCTATGTGCCGACGGTCGAGGTCGGGGGGCTGCTGCACGTGTCGGGCCAGTTGCCGTTCGTCGATGGCAAGCTGGTGACCGGGCGGCTGGGCGAGGATGTCTCGCTCGAACAGGGCGTCGTCGCTGCGCAGGCCTGCGGTCTGATGCTGCTGGCGCAGGTCAAGGCGGCGCTGGGTTCGCTCGATCGCGTGGAGCGCGTCGTCAAGCTGGGCGCGTTCATCAACTCCGCCGGGACGTTCACCGATCAGCCGAAGGTCGCCAATGGCGCGTCGGAACTGATGGTCGCCGTGTTCGGAGACATTGGCCGCCACGCGCGCAGCGCCGTTGGCGTTCCTGTCCTGCCGCTGGGCGCGGCCGTGGAAGTCGATGCTGTATTTGCTGTTCGCCCTGCTTGACCGGTGGCTCGTCCCCGTTCCGCCAGCGGAACGGGTCGGCTGGCTGCGCGGGCGTGTCTATGCCCATCGTGGTCTGCACCGCGCGGGCGCGCCGGAAAACTCGCTCGCCGCCTTCGCGCTCGCCATCGAGCGCGGGCTGGGGATTGAATGCGATGTGCAGCGCACCAGCGATGGCCAGGCGATGGTGTTCCATGACTGGGACCTCGATCGCCTGACCGACGCTGCCGGCGCGATTATCGACCACAGTTCCACCCAGCTTGGCGCGATCGCGCTGAGCGGTGCCGAAGGGGAGCACATTCCTACCTTGCGCCAGATGCTCGATCTGGTCGCCGGGCGCGCGCCGCTGCTGATCGAGATAAAGTCGCGCCGCGATCTGCGCGTGGCGCCGTTGTGCCTGGCGGTGCGCCGGGTGCTGGAAGGCTATCGCGGCGATGTCGCGGTCATGAGCTTCGACCCGCGCGTGCCGGCGTGGTTCCGCCGCTATTCGCCGCACATCGTCCACGGCCTTGTCGTGACCGAGGAAGGGCGCCGCACCCTGTTCGCGCGCGCGCGGCGGCATCTGGCGCTGTGGCACGGCAAGCCGCAGTTCCTTGCCTACGACGTGCGCGATCTCCCCAGCCGTTTCGCCGCGCTCCAGCGCCGCCGGGGTCTGCCGGTGCTGACCTGGACGGTGCGCTCGCCCGAACTGGCGGAAAAGGCGTCTGCCCACGCCGACGCCCCGATTGCCGAGGGCGCCGGCCTGCCGTGAGCGTCACCGCGCGTATCCATCATTCCATCAGCGAGATCGCGGCCGAAGACTGGGATCGGCTGGCGGGCGGCGGCAATCCGTTCACCGCGCACACCTTCCTGTCGCTGCTGGAGGAATCGGGCAGCGTCGGCGGGCGCAGCGGATGGTCCCCGCTGCCGGTGGTGATCGAGGACGAGGCCGGCCGCCCGGCGGCGGCCCTGCCCGCCTATCTCAAGGCGCACAGCCAGGGCGAATACGTGTTCGATCACAGCTGGGCCGATGCCTGGCAGCGCGCGGGCGGCAGCTATTACCCCAAGCTTCAGATCAGCGTGCCGTTCACGCCCGCCACCGGGCCGCGCCTGTTGCTGGGGGACCGGCCCGACCTTGCGCCGTCGTTGCTGCGCGTGGCCGAGCGCCTGTGCGAAGGCAACGAACTGTCATCCGCCCACGCCACGTTCATCGAACCGGCCCAGTTGCCGCTGTTCGAGGAGGCGGGCTGGCTGTTGCGCTCCGACATCCAGTTCCATTGGGAAAACCGGGGCTATGCCTCGTTCGATGATTTCCTGGCCGCGCTGTCGTCGCGCAAGCGCAAGGACATCCGCAAGGAACGCGCGGCGGCGCAGCAGGGCGTGGAGATCCGGGCGCTGACCGGCGACGCGCTGCGGCCCGAACACTGGGATGCCTTCTGGCAGTTCTATCAGGATACCGGCGCGCGCAAGTGGGGGCGGCCCTATCTGACCCGGCAGGCGTTCGATCTGCTGGGCGATCGCATGGCCGATCGGGTGCTGCTGGTGCTGGCCTTCCTGGATGGGCAGGCCGTGGCCGGGGCGCTCAATTTCATCGGCGCGGACGCGCTCTACGGCCGGTACTGGGGCGCGATCGTCGACAGGCCGTTCCTGCATTTCGAGCTGTGCTACTATCAGGCGATCGACGCGGCGATCGCGCTGGGCCTCGGCAGGGTGGAGGCGGGGGCGCAGGGCCAGCACAAGCTGGCGCGTGGCTACGAGCCGGTGCGCACGTGGTCGGCCCACTACATCGTGGACCCGGGATTTCGGGCCGCCGTCGCCGATTTTCTCGAGCGGGAAAGGCAGGGTGTGGCGCAGGACCAGCTGACGCTGGGCGAGCATACGCCTTTCAGAAAAGGATAGCCGTCCGGCGCGTGCCGGCCGATAGACCAGGCAACAGGTCGATCAGGCGGCGCGGCGGCTGGAGGCGCGGATCCATTCGCGCGCACGGCGTTGCGCTTCGGCGATTTCGCGCGCGGTCATTTCCTCGGAGATGTCGGCGCGGCACTGCGCGGCATCGTCATGGCCACCCACGGCGGCAAGGTTGAACCACTTGTGCGCTTCGATCAGATCGCATTCCACTCCGTGGCTGCCCGTCGAAAAGGCCACGCCCAGGTCGAACAGTGCGTTGGTGTCCCCTTGCGCGGCGGCGGCCAGGCAGGTTGCCACCAGAAGGTCGGCGCCTTCGTGCAGACCGGCATTTTCGGCGTATGTCATGGCCGCGTCATCGGCGACCAGCTTGATCCAGGCTTGTCCCATTTACCAATACCCCCGGTTGAAAACCAAGTTATCCGGGCCTTTCACGGGTCCCGGCGTGTCAGACAGTCACCAAGTTTGCTCAACAAATGGTTAACGCCGGGGTGGGGCGGCTCCGGAAAACCCGCCAAAACGGCGATTTCTGACGCTTTGGCGTTCCGCCGGGCTTCAACTTCCTTGTGCCATCACCCGCATGGAATGGCTTGTGCCGGTTCCGGGCGGCTCCTATAGGGCGCCACAAACCGGGAACGCGCGATGCGTCGCGGCGATTGCCGGTCGGGTCGGAAGGCGTTTATCTGGAGGGCCGGATGGCTGGCGTTTTGAGTGACGAGATTGACGTTCTGGCCAAGGCTCGCCGGGCCATGCCGGGTGATTACGTTCCCAGTGATGACGAACCCTATATGGGCGAGGCGCAGCTCGATTATTTCCGCCGCCTTCTGCTCGAATGGAAGAAATCGATCCTGTCCGCGTCGGCTGGCACGCTTTCCGCATTGCAGGACGGACCGTTGCGCGAACCCGATCTCAACGATCGCGCCTCGAGCGAAACCGACTGGGGCATCGAACTGCGCACGCGTGATCGCCAGCGCAAGCTGATCGCCAAGATCGATTCCGCGATGCGCCGGATCGACGAAGGCGAATACGGTTTCTGCGAGGTGACCGGAGAGCCGATCGGCCTGGGCCGTCTGATCGCCCGCCCGATCGCGACGATGACCGTCGAAGCGCAGGAAGCGCATGAACGCCGGGAAAAAATCTCGCGCGATATGTGAGTCAAACCTTTCCGCCCCGGACCATGCGGACTGTCCGGAAATGGCACGTTTGCTTGGTTAATCGGGGTGCGTTTAACGATTTCTTTGCCACATCCGTATAGGACGTGGAGAGGGAATCATGCGATTTGTCCAAGGTGCCGGCTCGGAATCCATTGCGGAGCATTTTCGGCGGTTTGCAGGAGTGGTCGGTTTCGCCGTGACAGAGCTTGAGCATCGTCAGATCGGGCGCGACAGCCTGTTCCTTATGGCGGATCTGCGTCTTGATGGCGTGGATGGCGAACACAAGGTCAAGGTCCGCAACCTTTCGGCTGGCGGGATGATGGCCGAAGGCAACGTCCGCGTGGTTGTCGGGAAACGGCTGGAAGTGAACCTGCGCAATCTGGGCTGGGTCGAAGGCGTCGTCGCCTGGATTCAGGAAAACCGCTTCGGCATCGCCTTCATCGAGGACATCGATCCCAAGGTGGTGCGCGCCACCGCCTCAGGGCCCACGGCGGACGAACTGACTCCCCGCTTCGTGCGACCGCCGCTGCCGACGCATGAGCGCGGCCGGATGCGCAAGATCTGAGTGGTATCGGCGTCCCGCGCCATTTGGCGTTCTCCGCCATGCGCACATTTCTCGGCTTTGACCGCTGACCACCTGATTGCCTTCTGCTAGGTCGGTATTGAAATGCCGCGTCTTTCCCGCCTTGCCCTGGCCATTGCCCTTGCCGCTTCGGCATCGGGGTGCGGCTGGCGCGGTGACGGTGCGCTCCAACTCGGCCTGGTGGGCGATTCGGATGCGTTCAAGGCGCAAGGCGTGCGGCTTTCTCCCGCCGGGCAGACATTGCGCGCCGCCACGGTGGAAGGGCTGGTGGGGTTTGACGCCGAAGGGCGGGTGGTGCCGGGGCTGGCCGATCGCTGGATCGTGACCGACGATGGCCAGAGCTATATCTTCCGCCTGCGCGACGGCACCTGGCCCGGTGGCGCCAGAATCGATGCCGAAGATGTCGCCGCTTCGCTGCGGCGCGCGCTGGCCGCCCTGCGCGGATCGCCACTGGGCCTCGACCTTGCCTCGATCGACGAGATCCGGGTGATGACCGATCGCGTGATCGAGGTTGATTTGCAAAGCCCGCTGCCCGATCTGCTGACCTTGTTGGCGCAGCCCGAACTCGGCCTTCCCCATGCGCGACAGGGCGGCGGCCCTATGGCGATGCAGCGCACCCCGCAGGGCGCGGTGCTGTCGCTTATCCCGCCCGGCAAGCGCGGGCTGCCGGCGCAGGAGGATTTCGCCCGCCGCGCTCGCTCCGTAATCGTCGAAGTAGCGCCCGCCGAAAAGGCGGTGGCCCGCTTCAACGACGGCTATATCGACGTTCTGCTGGGCGGCCGGATCGATTCCCTGCCGCTGGCGGGCGTCGGCGGACTGGTCCGCGGCAACGTGCAGATAGACCCCGTCAGCGGCCTGTTCGGATTGATGGTCGAAAACGCGCAGGGCTATCTGGGCGAGGCGGCCAATCGCGAGGCGCTGGCCATGGCGATCGATCGCGATGCGTTGCTGGGCGCGTTCAATGTCAGCGGCTGGTCGGGGACCACGCGGATCGTGGCCCCGGAAACGCCCGGCGATCTGGGTACCATCGGCGAACGCTGGGCCGGAATGGGGATCGAGCAGCGCCGGGCGGCGGCGGCGGAACGCGTGGCGCGCTGGAAGGCGGCGGGCAACCCGCTGCCGGTGCTGCGCATCGCCATCGGCGGCGGTCCCGGTTCGCAGGTCGTTTTTGACCGGTTGCGCGCGGATTTCGCCGCCATCGGCCTTCAGGTGCAGCGGGTGGACGAAACCGCGCCGGCCGACTTGCGCCTGATCGATTCCGTCGCCCGCTATGGTCGCGCCACGTGGTTCCTGAACCAGTTGGCGTGCGCCGCACGGCGGCCGGTGTGCAGCCCGGCGGGCGATGCCCGGCTGGATGACGCGCGCGCCGCGAAAGATCCGCAGCAGCGCGCCGCCCTGCTGGCGGAGGCCGAAGCGGAAATAACCGCCGTCAACGGCTATATTCCCATCGCCCGTCCGCTGCGCTGGTCATTGGTGCGCAGCCGCGTGACGGGCTTCGCGCCCAACCCCTGGGGATGGCATCCCTTGCCGCCGCTGGCCCTGCTTCCCAAATAGGGGGCATGGCACAGGTATTCCGATCCCGCGCCCGTCCCGTGCGGATGGGCATCGAACTGCCCGGCACCGGTCGTGATCCGGCGTCAGTGCGCCAGCGCATCGAACTGATGGAGCACGTGCTTGAACGCAGCTTCGTGATCCCCGGCATCAATCGGCCGGTGGGCCTCGATGCGCTGGCCGGCCTGATCCCGGTGGTGGGGGATTTCGTGACGGCGGCGATGGGGGCGTGGATCGTGTGGGAAGCCCGCAATCTGGGCCTGCCCAAATGGAAGCTGTTGCGGATGGGCGCCAATGTCGCGTTCGACGCGCTGCTGGGCGCGGTGCCGGTTGCCGGCGACGCCTTCGATTTCCTGTTCCGCTCGAACACGCGCAACCTGCGCATCATCCGCAAGCATCTCGACCGCCATCATCCGCAGACGCGGATCATCGAAGGCTGATCGCGTCAGTAGTCAGACGTCAGCGATCAGAAATCGATCGCGATTCCGTTCTTTTCCCAGTCGCCGAAGCGCGTGGGATCGAGCCCGTCGGGGTCGTCCGTCGGAACGGCCGCTTTCGGTTCCGGCACGGGCGGATTGGTCCAGTAGTCGGGCGGCGTGAAACCGGCCGGTCGCTTGGTCGCGCGGGGGGGGGGCTTGTCCATGCGCTCCATATCGACCTTCCCGGCGCCGAGTTCAATTGCCAAGCGCGGCCGGACGCGCGATAGGCGCGCGATGTCGCGTCCCCCCGTTCAAGACGATACGCCCGGCCTGCCGGTTCGCCGCGCCGCCCTGCGCCTGCTCGATGCCGTGCTGCGCCGGGGCGATCCGCTGGACCAGATCGCCCCCCCTGTCCTGCGCGGGATAGAGCGTGGGGACGATCGCGCGCTGGTTATGGCGATCACGCAGGAAACGCTGCGCTGGATGGAGGACCTCGACCGCCTGATCGATGGGGCCACGCGCCAGCGCTTGCCGGACGACTCCAAGGCGCGCACCGTGCTGCGGCTGATGCTCGCGCAGGCCCTGCGGTTGGAGCTTCCACCCCATGCCGTGGTGGCCACCGGCCTGCCGCTGCTGGCGGGTGGGCCGCGCCGGCTGGCCCATGGCGTGTTCTCGGCGGTGATCCGCGGTCCGGCAAAGCTGCCCGCGGCGCCAACTCTGCCCGCGCTGGTGGACGAACGCTGGCAAGCCGCCTGGCACAGCCGAGTGGGAGCGATCGCCACGGGCCTGGCCGATCCGCCGCCGATCGACCTGACCCTGCGCGATCCGGATGCCACCGCCGAGTGGGCCGAGCGGCTGGGCGGCGTCTCGCTGATGGCCGGCCATGTTCGCCTGCCGCGCGCGGGCGCGGTGGAAGCGCTGCCGGGGTTCGGCGAAGGCGCGTGGTGGGTGCAGGACCTTGCCGCCACCGTGCCGGCAAGGCTGCTGGGGCAGGGGGCCGGGCGGCGCGCGCTCGATCTCTGCGCCGCGCCGGGCGGCAAGACCATGCAACTCGCGGCTGCCGGCTGGCAGGTGACCGCGCTCGACAAATCGGCCCGCCGGCTTGATCGTCTGCGTGAAAACCTGAAGCGCACCGGCCTGGAGGCACAGGTCGTTGCGGCCGACGCGCACGCCTGGCAGCCGGAGGAACCGTTTGACGCGATCCTGCTCGATGCGCCCTGTACCGCCACCGGTACCTGCCGTCGGCATCCCGATGTGCTGCACCGCTTGCCGGCAATCGAGGAACTGGCCGTGCTTCAGCGCTCGATGCTCGCGCGCGCGGCAGAATGGCTGCGCCCCGGTGGCGTGCTGGTCTATGCGGTCTGTTCGCTGGAGCCGGAGGAGGGCGAGGCGCAGGCCCGCGCCTTCACCGCGCTGGCGCCCGATCCCATCGCTGCCGAGGAGCTTCCCGCCGGCATCGCGCCGACGCCGGAAGGCTGGTTGCGCAGCGATCCGGGGATGCTGGCCGATGCGGGCGGCATCGATGGCTTCTTCGCCGCCCGCTGGCGCAAGCTCTGAAGCTTACGCCTTGACCTTGTTGGCGAAGCTCTTGCGCAGCTTCATCAGCTTGGGCGGGATCACGGCCAGGCAATAGGGATTGCGCTGCCCTTCGCCTTCCCAGTATTCCTGGTGGTAGTCCTCGGCCGGATACCATTCCGCCGGCCCTTCTATCGTGGTCACGATCGGCTCCGCGCGATCGGCTTGTGCACGGGCGATGCCGGCTTCGGTTTCGGCTTGCTGCTCCTCGTCCAGCGGGAACACGGCGGAGCGGTACTGCGTGCCGATGTCGTTGCCCTGCCGGTTGAGCTGCGTCGGATCGTGCGTGGCGAAGAAGATATCGAGCAATTGCCCGTAGGAAATCGCATCGGGATCGAACGTCACCCGGATGGCTTCGGCATGGCCGGTGTTGCCCGAACAGACCTGCTTGTAGGTCGGGTTCGGCGTCACCCCGCCGATATAGCCGCTTTCCACGTTGCTGACGCCGATCACGTCCCGAAATACCGCTTCAGTGCACCAGAAACACCCGCCTGCGAAAATGGCCTGGGCCATCGCTTGTCCTTTCCTGTTTGTATGCAGGCTAGATAGGAAGGCGACCGGCGCTTGTCATCGCTTCCCACTCGGCTACCTTGCGCGCGATCCCAACCGAGAGAGGAATTTGCGCGTGCGCACTGTCCTGACAGCCCTTGCCGCCAGCCTGACCATGGCGGTCGCCGGCCTGGTTCCCCAGACCTCCGTCCAGGCCGAAACGCTGGCCCCCGCCGCAACATCGCCGGCAATGGCGACGGTGCTGGCCGATCCGCGCCGCGATGGTGACCGTGCCCGCGATATCTGGCGTCACCCCGCCGAAACGCTGGGCTTCTTCCGCGTGCAGCCGGGCATGACGGTGGTGGACTACCTGCCGTCGGGCGGATGGTACACGCGCGTCCTGGTGCCCTACCTCGGGCCGCAGGGCCAGTATATTGGCCTCAATCCCGGTGTCGCCAACGCGCCCGAACGGACGAAGCAGGCCTTCGGCAACCTCGGCGCGACCTTCCCGGCGAAGGCGGCGCAGTGGACCGGCGTCCCCGCCGAGCGCATCCTGGCCTTCAATACCGACAGCCTGCCCGCCGATCTCGACGGCAAGGTCGATCGCGCGCTGATCTTCCGCGAAGTGCACAACATGTGGCGCGGGGGCTGGCTCTATCCCGATCTGCTGGCGATCCGCCGCCTGCTCAAGCCCGACGGGCTGCTTGGCATCGTCCAGCATCGCGCCCGGCCCGATGCCCCGGCCTCCTACACCGATGGCAGCAAGGGCTATCTGCGCGAAAAGGACGTGATCGCCATGGTCGAGGCGCACGGTTTCGAACTCGTCGGCAAGAGCGAGATCAACGCCAACCCCAAGGACCCGGCGAATCACCCCGCCGGCGTCTGGTCGCTTCCGCCCACTTTCTCGCAAGGGGATGCCGATCGCATGCGCTTTGCCGGCGTGGGGGAAAGCGACCGGATGACGCTGCTGTTCCGCAAGCGGCCCTGACCCCAGGTCCTGACCGTGGCGGCGCTTTGTCACAGTCTTGCCGTTGAATTGCAGGGCCGGGGGCAATAAGTCCCCGGCCATGAGCAAGATCACCGTCGCCGCCCTGCAACTCGCCCTCAACGCCGGCGAAGCGCAGAACATCGCCGCTGTCGCCGCGCTGGTGGAACAGGCCGCCGCGCGCGGGGCGCAGGTCGTCCTGCCGCCGGAACTGTTCGCCGGCCCCTATTTCTGCACGACGGAGGACGAAGCCCGCTTCGCGCTGGCCTATCCGCTCGACCAGGACCCTTCGGTGCGCGCGATGCGCCAGCTGGCGAAAGCGCTGGGCATCGCCATCCCCACCTCGTTCTTCGAGCGCGATGGCCATCATTACTACAACACGCTGGCGATGATCGGCCCCGGCGGGGAGATCATGGGCATCTACCGCAAGAGCCACATTCCCGACGGTCCGGGATACGAAGAGAAGTTCTATTTCCGCCCCGGCAACACCGGCTTCAAAGTGTGGGACGTGTTCGGCACGCGCATCGGCGTGGGCGTGTGCTGGGACCAGTGGTATCCCGAATGCGCGCGCGCGATGGCGCTGATGGGGGCGGAACTCCTGTTCTACCCCACCGCGATCGGCTCGGAACCCTATGATGCCAGCTTCGATACCAGCCGCATCTGGCGCCGGGCCATGCTGGGCCACGCCGCGTCGAACTGCATGCCGGTGATCGCCGCCAACCGCATCGGCAGCGAAGAGAACGAACAGCGGTTCTACGGGCACAGCTTCATCAGCAATCAGTGGGGCGATTTCCTCGCCGAATACGGGGCGGAGGAAACCGGTGTGCTGGTGGCGGACATCGATCTGGCCGAAGCCGCGAAGCACCGCGCCGGCATGGGCTTCTTCCGCGATCGCCGCCCGCAGCTTTACGCGCGGCTGGCGCAGGACGTGTGACCGCTTCGCCGCCGCAGCGTTACTTGGTCGCGCTGGGCTCCAACGTCCGCCACGCGCGGCATGGCGCCCCGGCCGCCGTTCTGCGCGCCGCGGTGCGCGCGCTCGCGGCGCAGGGGCTGGCAGTGGAGGCGGTTTCGCCCACGATTGCCAGCGCTCCGCTCGGGCCTTCGCACCGGCGCTATGCCAACGCGGCGGCGATCGTGGCTGGCGATCTGATGCCTCCCGCGCTGCTGCGGCTGCTCCAGCAGATCGAGCTCGATTTCGGCCGCGTGCGACGCGGCCAGCGCTGGCGAGCGCGCACGCTCGATCTCGATGTGATCCTGTGGAGCGGGGGTGTCTGGCGGCAGGCGCCGGGCGCCACCCCCGCTCTGCGCGTTCCGCACCCGGAATACCGCAAGCGGACGTTCGTCCTCACCCCGGCCGCCGCCATCGCCCCCGGCTGGCGCGATCCCGAAACCGGCTTGCGCATAAAACACCACAACGCCCGCTTGACCCGCCGCACCCCGCGCCCTAGGTGACCGGCCTTGGTCGGGCCCTTAGCTCAGTCGGTAGAGCAACTGACTTTTAATCAGTAGGTCGCTGGTTCGAATCCAGCAGGGCTCACCATTTAAAATCAATAGCTTGCTGGAGGGCGTGGTCAGCTGCGCAAAGTCGATAGCAACCACATGGCAACCACGCGGCAAGGCATCTCCGGGTACTCCAGGGTAAATGGTTAGCGCTTAGGAAGCGCCCTTTTTGCCTTTGTGGCCTTACTCTTGGGATGGCTAAATCCAGGCTCAAGTTCGTCACAATGCAGCCTTGATTTGATTCGTGTCATGCCGACATATCGCCAAAACGCGTTGAAGTACTTTGATGTCACACCATGCTTGTAGGCGTATGCCATTGCGTCGCCAAGATCAGCGCGCCGCTGCCGATCTGAGAGAAGCTTAGGCATTGCTAACTTCGGAGGGCTGTTTGCATTCGCGATGGCTCTCCCCACCGGTTTCATTGCCGGCAAAGCGTGCATCAAAAGCAGGCCCTGCTTAAAGGGTTGACGTGCGATGCTCGGCCCCCGTTTGTGCTTCCCATCCAAGTCCTTCAGCAACCGGGTTATGACTCGAGGTGTCTTCTCAATCACTCGTTTGAGATAGAGGTAGGTGGTCCTCCGCATCCAATCATCCGGATCTTCGATAGGAATCTGGCGTTTGTCATTGACGCGCTTTTTCTCCCCAACCCGCTTTAACCATTCCCGAAGCAGGCGCTGGCCGTCCCGAATGAACTTCCGTTCAGCAGCGATAGCCTTATTCGCTTTAGCCAACGCGGGCGTCGGGCGCGTGCCGTTGCCTTTCGTAACGAGTTTTGCCGGTTGTGTCATAATGTCCTCTCGATAGAGGACATTAATTCTCGTTACAATATGTCCTCTTGGAGGCGGACAATCCAGACTTCGCAGATTTATGTCCTTATATGATAGGACATAAAGAGATAAAATAATATCGTTATATTATATATATTTAGACCTAAAATCACAAAGACGAAAACCCATTCGGTAAACAATATCCGGAGCCCCGCGCGGGGCTCCGCTTTTGTAGCAACAGAATGGAGTTGAGTATGAAATCGAAGTTTGCACCAGCCAAGAATGTTGAAGCATTCCGGACTGCCCGTAGGAAGCGCAATGCTGCTGCAAAGCGGCGTGCGGAGAATCGCAAGATATCGGCCGAGCGGAAGGCAAAGCCTGATATCGTAGCTGCATTTGATGGCAAAGCGAATCTGCAGGCTGCCAGCCGGACAAAACATTCCGCTGCGGAACGGATCGAAACGGTCATGCAAAGTAAGGCCGATTGCCGAAAGGAGCTCACCAGGCTGTATGCGTTGGTAGCCAAGCTGACCGCATCGGTTGAGAGCGAAACGCCAAGGCCGCATTACGTTGACGAAAAGGCCCTTGCCGCCATGTGGGGGGTGTCGGTGAAGTTCCTTCGAAATTTGCGTTCCAAAGGTGATGGACCGATGGTGACCTACTTTGGAAGAAATGTTCGGTATCGACTGAAGGATGCTCGGGCATATGCAGCCGAGAATGCCTTCGCCAGCCGCACTGCAAGGCAACACGCGATCAAGGTGTAAACTCGGCGCATCATCGGAGGGGGCCAATGCCCCCTCCGAATTGGTCGACACATGCAATATACGCAGGTGGGCAGCCTAAAGGGGCCAACTTCCTAGGTCTGACGCTCTCCAGAGCTTTGCTGATGCTCTGGAGCTACACCTGCATTGGCGGGATTTTTCAAAATGCGGAAATACCTGTGGATCGGCGTGCAAAAAGGACCCCGTTAGCGGGGTGATCGGCGTCTAAAAGGGACCCCTCATTTCGATAGCTTACACAGCCGCGTGGAAGTTCATGCGGCGAGATCGGGATGTTGGTTTTGGAGACAGTGGTTCGTATCCGGCGTGAGTATGCCGGCGGGAAGGCGATCAAGGCGATCGCGCGTGATCTGCATGTGTCGCGGAAGGTAATCCGCAAGGCGATCCGGGCGCCGGAAGGCGCATTTGATTATCGGCGCAAGGTTCAGCCGCTGCCGCGGATCGGTCCGTTTCAGGATCGGCTGGATGTGCTGCTGGAAGAGAACGAGTTACGGGGCCGACGTGACCGGCTTCGGATGACCCGTATCCACGACCTTCTGGTGCGTGAGGGTTTCGAGGGCTCTTACGATGCCGTGCGCCGCTATGCGGCACGGTGGAAGATCGAGCGGCGCAGGGATGTCGGAGACGGGACGACTGCCTTTATTCCGATGCTGTTCCAGCCCGGCGAGGCCTACCAGTTCGACTGGAGCCACGAGGATGTCGAGATCGCCGGCAAGCCGATGCGGGTAAAGGTCGCGCACATGCGGCTGTGCGCATCGCGGGCTGTGTATGTCCGGGCCTATCCACGCGAGACCCAGGAGATGCTGTTCGACGCGCATGCGCGCGGCTTTGCCTTCTTCGGCGGCGTGCCCCGGCGCGGCATCTACGATAATATGAAGACGGCGGTGACGAGCGTGTTCACCGGCAAGGACCGGGTGTTCAACCGGCGGTTCCTGATCATGGCCAACCATTATATGGTCGAGCCCACGGCCTGCTCGCCGGCGGCGGGATGGGAGAAGGGTCAGGTCGAGAACCAGGTGCAGACGATCCGAGGGCGCTTCTTCCAGCCCCGTCTGCGGTTCGCCAGCCTCGAGGAGCTCAATGGCTGGCTGGAAGCTGAGTGCCGACGCTGGGCCGAACGGCAGGCCCATCCTGAGCAGGGCGACCAGACCGTGGCGCAGATGCTGGAGATCGAACGTCCTGCATTACAGTCGATGCTGGGGCCGTTCGACGGCTTCAACGAGAGCGAGCACGGCGTGTCGGGCACCTGCCTGATCAGCTACGATCGCAACCGTTACTCGGTCCTCTCGACAGTGGCGCGGCGCACTGTGCAGGTTCGGGCCTATGCCGACCGTATTGTCGTGCGATGCGGCGATGAGGTCGTCGCTGAGCATCCCCGCTTCTTCGGGCGGAACCGCACCATCTATGATCCCTGGCACTATCTGCCGGTGCTGGCCCGCAAGCCCGGCGCTTTACGCAACGGAGCACCCTTCCAGGACTGGGAACTGCCGCCGGCGCTCGCCCGATTGCGACGCAAGCTGGGTAACGGCGATGATGCCGATCGGCGGTTCGTGCGCGTGCTGGCGGCCGTGCTGACCGATGGCCTGGAACTCGTCGAAGCCGCCGTGCGGGAGGCACTGGCAACCGGCACGGCGAGCGACGACTTGATCCTCAATATCCTGGCACGGCGCCGCGAACCGCCGCGACCGCTGACGATCGTCACGTCGGAGGACAATGCCCTGCGGCATCCGCCGATCGCCGACTGTGCCCGTTACGACCAACTGAGGAACTTTCATGCAGCGGCATGACATGATCGACGCGATGCGCGGGCTCGGACTCAAAGGGATGGCCGGCGCGTTCGATGAGACCGTCACCACAGGGCTTCAGCGCCAGCGCACGACGATGGAGATACTGACCGATCTGCTGCGTGCGGAGGCAACGCACCGCCACGCCGCCTCGATCCGATACCGGATGGCGGCCGCCAAGCTGCCGGTGGTGAAGGACATTGATGCTTTCCACTTCGAGGGGACGCCGATCAACGAGGGGCTGGTCCGTTCGCTGCACGGCGGGGCGTTCCTCCCCGCACGGCGCAATGTCGTCCTGGTCGGTGGCACCGGCACCGGCAAGACCCATCTGGCCATCGCCATCACCGCCAATGTCGTCCGCGCTGGAGCGCGGGGGCGTTACTTCAACACCGTTGATCTGGTGACCCGCCTCGAAGAGGAAGCCCGGATCGGCAAAAGCGGCGCGCTTGCCGCCCAGCTCTCTCGCCTCGACCTCGTCGTGCTCGATGAGCTTGGCTATCTTCCCTTCGCCCGTTCAGGCGGGCAGTTGCTGTTCCATCTGGTCAGCAAACTTTACGAGCAAACCAGCGTCATCATCACGACCAACCTGGCGTTCGGAGAATGGCCGACGGTGTTCGGCGACCCCAAGATGACCACCGCTCTCCTCGATCGCGTCACCCATCATTGCGACATCATCGAGACCGGCAATGACAGCTGGCGCTTCAAGAACCGAAACTGATCCCTGCCGCACGCAGGATTAAGGTGCCTTGCGCTGCGCGCGCCTCCGGTCGGGCTCCGCCCTCCCTACGCCGCGCGCAGCGCAAGGCGCGTTCCTCGACCGTCCTGCCATCGTTGAGAGGGGGTCCCTTTTGCGCGCCGATCGGGGGTCCCTTTTGGACGCCGATTGACAGAAATACCCAAAGAGGTCTCCCCGGGACACTTTGCATCACCAGCAGCAGAAGGCAGAAGCATTCCTTAACCGTGTCCTTCATGGGGTGGAACTTATCAAACCACCTTTGCTCGGGCGTCGAAAGTTGCATGCTCTGCTAGGTGTCAATGAATGCCGTGCCGATTTGCGTCTGTGCGATGTATCGGCAAGAAAGAAGAGTGCCGAAATACTCTTCGACGTCGTCGGCGGTTTGAGGGCTAGATTTGATAGCTCTGGCGTCCAGTTCCGCCATATCACGTTTATCGATGATATCGGCATAACGTCCGACCGCTATCCGCTCCTGAGATTTTGTGCTCTGAAGCGCAAGGTGGACAAGGCCATTCGAACTCTGGGTTTGTCAGCGCTTGTCTTCATCGAGATACAGCCTCTCTTGAACTACCCTGCACTTGGTGAAGGGCGCACGCTGATGTTGCATGCTCACGCTCTATGTTGGGGCTCGACATCTCGCCGGGCTTACAGGTCCGCGAAGAGGGCGCTCAACCAATCAAGATCTTGGCAAAATAAGTTCGGGGCCGAACCTGTGAAAGATCGTCACCTGAGAAAATTTGACGATGTCCTTCGAATCGCCTGCTATGTGGCAAAGCTTCCGCACGACGGAAAAATTCGTGTACCCGTCGGCGAGGACAAGTGGCGCTTCCGTCCGACATTGCAGGGCTATCCCAATCGGTTGGCGCTCAGGATCGCCGAAGGCCTCTCGCACTATTCCATTTTCGACGCTGTTTTTAGTGTAGGAGAGGGAAGGTTTTATCGGCTGGATTGGAAGCGGCAGTTAGTCGATTGGCACCAAAAGAGATTGCTTCGCTATGGGAAAGGTCGCCGCTTTGACCTAGCCGATTTTTGGCAGCGAAGGCATAGGAGTGGCCGTTTTGGCTACGACAAGCCGTTCAGCGTGGATTAGTTGCTAAGCGCAGTATGTCCGTGATGGGCGATACACGATGATACTCTGTGTTTCGCCCATCAAGCTTGAGAGTTCTGGAGTGTTTACTGAAGCTGATAACGAAGGACTCTGACTTACTCCAGCCGTCTGGCGCGACAGGGAAGGGCACCTTGGTTGCCGTCGTTCAACGTAGATTTGAAGCGGTTCGATAGCGGTCATTTGAAGTGGGATGCCTTTGCAGTGGAGATCGCGCCGGTCGGAGACACGGGTGTGGCAATACCGACATCACCCGTTATGAGGCGGCTACCACAAGCTCAGGCAATTCAGGCAGACCAATGGCCCGCAAACATTCGAAGCACGGCCCTTATGAGGACCTCCATCAGGACGAAGAGGCTCCCGAGGCCGTGGTGCTCTGCTGGCTCTGTGGCCGACCGACCGGCAAGACCATTGTCTGGCACCACCCCGTGCCCAAGAGCCGGGGTGGGCGCGATGTGGTTCCCATGCACCCCATTTGCCAGCAGACGCTGATCACCAATTTCACCAATTCCGAACTGCAGCGCCACGGCATGGAAGTAGAGGGTCTGCTCGCCAACCCGGCCGTGCGCAAATTCGTCGATTGGGTAGCGAATAAGGACCCCGATTTCACGTCCACCATCGCCAAGAAGAAGCGCTGATCCGGCTGCGCTTTCGGCATCCGCCACAAAAGCGGCTGTAACGAGGTCATTTCGCGATGCTGATAGCCCTTTACTTACGCCTTCATTCGAATGACCAGTAGAACGAAGGGGTAAGAAATGACGTTATCGATCGAGGCAACCATTTCCGGCAAAGTCGGCTTTGCCTCGCATCAGAACTCGGCGCCAGTCATCCGGGATCTCATCATCCGCAACGGGGGCGACAGGCCAGTTGACGGATGCCGCGTGATCTTGCGCGCGGACCCACCTTTTCTGGCCGAAAAGACCTGGCGCATCGATCGAGTTTCCGCGCTGGATGAGATCGTCATTTCAGATCGCGACGTCCATCTCAACGGCACCCTGCTGTCGGGGCTTACCGAGGCGATGACTGCCTCCGTGATTCTTACACTGCTGGACTCCGCCGATCATGAACTTGCATCGGCCCGCCAGCCGTTGGAACTTCTTGCTCATAACGAGTGGGGCGGCGTGGGTGAAATGGCCGACCTAATCCCGGCGTTCGTCATGCCGAATGATCCCGCTGTTGACCAAATTCTCAAAGCAGCGTCCGACTGCCTGCGGCGAACCGGCAAACCCGATACGATCGATGGGTATCAAAGTCGGGAGCGGACCCGGGTGTGGCAGCTAGCCGCCGCGATATGGTCGGCGGTGGCGGGACTTCGGCTGTCCTATGCCCTGCCGCCAGCCAGCTTCGAACGCAGCGGGCAGAAGATCAGAACGCCGTCCCAGATTCTGGACGGCCGGATGGCCACCTGCCTCGACACGACCCTGCTTTTCGCTGCCGCTCTGGAGCAGGCAAGCCTTAATCCCCTGGTGATCCTCACCAAGGGCCACGCCTTCGTCGGCGTGTGGCTTCAGCCGACCGAGTTCAGCTCGCTCATCATTGATGAAGCGGCGGCAATTAGACGGCGGTTCGACCTCGATGAACTTATCGTCTTCGAAACGACGCTCATCACCCAGGATCACCCGCCCAGTTTCTCACAGGCTATCGCCGCTGGCCACGGGAAGCTCAACGAAAGGTTAGATGAAGAATTCGAGATGGCGGTCGATGTCCGCCGCGCCCGGATGCAGAAAATCCGGCCGCTGGGCGTTGCCCTAACGCCGAAGGAACCGACGGAGCGGGCCATATCGGTGGCGGAAGCGGTCGAAGAAGCTCCCTCCCTTCCGTCATTTGACTCTGACGTCGTGGAGGAGGTTGTCACGCCCGGCGGCCGGGTGCGCCAATGGCAACGCAAACTGCTTAACCTGACGACTGCGAACCGGCTTCTGCATCTCTCCGATACTGCAAAAGCTGTGCGTCTCTTTTGCCCTGATTGCGGCAGGCTGGAAGACCTGCTCGCCGCAGGCAAGAAGGTCCGCATCCGTCCCATGCCCGATCTCGATACCGGCGACCGCGACGAGGAACTCTACAATCAGCAAAATACCTCCAGCCTACGGCGGGAGGTCGCGGCGGAGGCGCTGGACCGGAATGAGGTGCTGGCGCTCATCCCTAGGGACAAGCTGGATGGCCAGCTTGTCGACCTCTACCGCAAGGCCAATTCCGATATTGAGGAGGGCGGCGCCAACACGCTTTTCCTCGCGATCGGCTTCCTCAAATGGAAGAAGTCAGACAAGGAAACGAAGGTCTACAGGGCACCGTTGATTCTCTTGCCGGTCAAGCTGGAACGCAAAAGCGCCCTTTCCGGCGTGGTAATGGTCCAGCACGAGGATGAACCCAGATTCAACCTCACTCTGCTGGAGTTGCTCCGGCAGGATTTCGAGCTGACCATTCCCGAACTCGAGGGGGAGCTTCCGCGCGATCACTCCGGCATCGATGTCGCCCGGATTTGGCGCTCCGTGCGCCATGCGGTCAAGGAAATGCCGGGCTTCGAGGTCGTAGAGGACGTGGCGCTGGGAACCTTCTCCTTCGCCAAATACCTCATGTGGAAAGACCTCGTGGATCGCGAGGCACTGCTGCGCGAAAGTCCGTTGGTACGGCATCTCATAGATCGGGATGGCGCGGTGAATCTCGATCAGGGCGGATTGCCGCGTGTCGAGGATCTGGACCGGGATATCACGCCGGCCGAGCTGTTCACCCCTCTGCCGGCCGACAGCTCCCAGATACGGGCCGTGATCGCCTCGGCGCGCGGCCATAATTTCGTGCTGGACGGACCTCCGGGCACCGGCAAGTCGCAGACCATCGCCAACATGATCGCACACAATCTGGCACTTGGCCGGCGCGTTCTGTTCGTTGCGGAAAAGAAGGCGGCGCTGGATGTCGTCCACCGGCGCCTGACGGACAAGGGGCTGGCGCCATTCTGCCTCGAACTGCACTCCGCCAAGGCCACCAAATCGGCTGTCCTGAGGCAGCTCGGCACAGCTTGGGATACTCGCGATGAAATGTCGGCGGCCGTTTGGGACATGCGCGCGGGTCAGGCGAAATCGCTTAGGGACCAACTGAACGAAACCGTCGCCCTGCTCCACCGGCAGGACTACAACGGCTACACCATCCATCAGGCGATCGGCCGCGTCGTCCGCGACGGCAAGGAATACACGCCTAAATTCAACTTCCCGCCCACAGCCCGCCATTCGAAAGCGGACATGGATGCGATGCGCGATGTCGCGCGGCGTCTGGGCATTGCCTATCAGGCCGTGAGCGACCTTCCGGTCGAACTGGATGGCGTAACCCATGCCGATTGGACCAACGGCTGGCAGGAACAGATCGTCGCGTCCGCCCGCGCGCTGCCGGCCGTCCTCGACGATTTCGAGGAGGCGGTGGCGGGGCTGGCAAAAGCCAGTCAGCTTCCGACTAATGGAGACAGCCGGCAGGATGGCAAACGGCTGATGGTGCTGGCCAATGCGTGCTTGGCCGCGCACGGGCACGATCTGCGTTTCGCGTTCAGTCCCGACATGGCCGAGAAGGTCGAGGCGGCTCGAAAGGGAATCGATTTCGTCGAGGCATACCTCGCGGAGGAGCGCGCGCTGAGCGCCAGCTATGCTTCCGAGGTGGCGAGGCGGCTCGATCTCGAGGGACTGCGGGAGGCCTGGACGCAGGCTGGCACGAAGTTCTGGTTCCTCTCGGCGCTGGCGAAGCGCAAGGTGGCGCGGGGCCTTGCCCAGGCTGGCGGCGCGACTGGCAAGGTCGATCCGGAAAGCGACCTGCCACATCTGACCGCAATGCATGATCTGCTGGAACGGATCGAGGCGCTGGCCGGAAAGGCCGCGGCGGTACCCGGATGGCACGGACTGGCCACCAAGAGGGAGGATGTCGAGGTCGCGATCCAGCGGGGCGAACAACTTCGCCATTCGCTTGCCGCCGAGGCCTACGGGGCAGATGATCTGATAGCCCTGCGGGGCGCTGTGGCCCGCTTGGTCGTGGACGCCAATGAACTTCTTGGACCTGACGGCGCCATTGATCGAGCGGCGAAACGCCTTGATCGGGCAACGGCCGAGATGGCCGAGGCTGTGGAAGCGTTCGACCGCCTGAGCCGTGCGGAAAGCGAAGCAGGTCTGGCGGAGCTTCGTGCCCGCGCCTCTGTAGTTGTCGCGCAAGAGCGGCGCTTGCGGGACTGGGCGAACTGGCAACGTGTCGTCGAGGAAGCGATCCGGCTCGACCTGTCGCCACTGGTGGAGGGACTCGAAAACGAGGACTTCGCGGTTGCCGACGCTGTGCGCGAGTTCGAGACCGGCTATGCCAGATGGTTCGCGTTCCATCGCATGGACGCGGAACCCCTGCTGCGGAACTTCATGCCGGGCGAGCATGCCGACCGCATAGAACGCTTCCGCGACATCGATGACCGCATGAGCGAACTGGCTTCGCAGTATATCCGGGCAAAGATCTGCGGGTCGATCCCGGACAAGGAGGGTGTCGGCAAGAACAGCGGCTATGGCGTCCTGCGCCACCAGCTTCAGCTTCAGCGCCCAAGCAAGCCGATCCGGCAGTTGGCGAGCGACATGGGCGACGCGTTCACGCGCCTTGCCCCGTGCATGCTGATGAGCCCTCTGTCGATCGCGCAATATCTGCCGCCGGATCAGGCGTTGTTCGACATCGTGATCTTCGACGAGGCGTCGCAGATTACCCCCTGGGACGCCATTGGCGCCATGGCGCGAGGCAAGCAGGTCATCATCGCCGGCGATCCGCGTCAGATGCCGCCCAGCAACAATTTCGAGCGGCAGGGCAACTCGGTTAGCGATGACGACGATACCGAGGAGGACATGGAGAGCATCCTCGACGAGTGCCTTGGCGCCGGGGTGCCCCAGATCAACCTCGACTGGCACTATCGCAGCCGGCACGAGAGCCTGATCACCTTTTCCAACGTCCGCTATTACGAGAACCGTCTGGTCACTTTCCCCGCCCCCGACACTAGGCCGAGTGCCGTCAAGTGGCGCCGCGTCGACGGCGTTTTCGCCAAGGGCAAGGAGCGCACCAATGGAGTCGAGGCCCAGGCGATCGTCGACGAGGCCGTGCGCCTGCTGCGCGATCCCGCCTTTGTCGACGAGCGGGGAAAAAAGCTGAGCCTTGGCATCATCACCATGAACATCCAGCAGATGAAGCTGGTGGAAGACCTGCTCGACAAGGCCCGAAGCAGATATCCGGCCATCGAGAAACACTTCAATCCGGATGCCACTCTGGAACCGGTGTGCGTCCGCAATCTGGAGACCGCGCAGGGCGACGAGCGTGATGTCATCCTGCTGGGCGTCAGCTTCGGCCCCACCGAACCCGGCGGGAAGACCATGTCGATGAACTTCGGCAAACTGAACCCCAACGGCGGCTGGCGGCGGCTCAACGTGGCGGTCACCCGGGCGCGGCGCGAGATGCAGGTGTTCACCTCGTTCGACCCCGGCATGATCGATCTGACCCGCACCAATGCCGACGGCGTGCGCGATCTCAAGGCGTTCGTCGAGTTCGCCCATCGCGGCAAGGACGCTATCGCGTCGGCTGACCGGGGATCACAGGGCGGTTATGACTCGCCTTTCGAGGAAGCGGTGGGCCAAGATCTGCAGCGACGGGGCTGGCAGGTGGTTCCACAAGTGGGCGTCTCGAAGTTCCGCATCGATCTCGGCATCGTCCATCCCGACTGGCCGGGTGATTTCCTGGTCGGCGTCGAATGCGATGGCGCGGCTTACCATAGTGCCGCGACGGCCCGTGATCGTGACAAGGTGCGCGCGGCCATCCTGGAAGGATTGGGCTGGAAGCTGCTGCGCATCTGGTCGACCGAGTGGTGGTTCAACCGCGAGCGGGCCGCGGATCAGCTGCATCAGGCCCTGCTTCATGCACTGGAAGAAGACCGCAAGGCCAGAGCCGAGGCCGCCGAAACGGAAGCGGCTCAGGAAGATGCGGAGTCCGAAGACGCGGCAGGAGATGCGCGCGATGACTTCACTCAAGACGAGGAAGCCGTTGTTTACGCGAAGCAGGCTACGGTCGACGACCTCCTGCCCATGGCGTTTCCGTCGGCATCAGGCTCGGAACCCGGGGTATTCAGGTTTACCGATTTCGGTGAACTGACCAGCCTTATCGACGCTGCCACCTTCTATGAGCCCAGCTACTATCCGACCTTGCGCAAGCTGGTCGCTCGAGTTGTTGAAGCCGAAGGCCCCATCGCCGAAAGCCAACTGGTGAACCGGATTGCCAGAGCTCATGGCTTCCAGCGCTCCGGGAGCCGGATTCACAACAGGGTGATGCACCTTGCGCGCCAGCAACATCACGTGGCGTCGGACGGTGGTCGCGAGGCATTCATATGGAACAGCGTGAAGGCGCTGGCCATGGGGGTGACCGCCCGGTTCCCCGCCAGCGAGGATCACATCAGGCAGATAGAGGATGTTGCTCTCATTGAACTACGCGCGACGGGTTGCGATGATCCCGTTGAGATCGCTCGCATGTTCGGGATACGCAGACTCAGTGCATCCGCGCGAGCGAGGATTGAGGCAGCAATTGGTCACAAACTGACTTAGGCCTGCGCCAGCACGAAAGGCAGATTGTGGCCTTCTGCGTTTCCAAATCCGCCGTTTCGGAATGACCGCAGCAGTTGCCATTGAATCGAAGCGGTGAGCCATCAAGGGCGTGAATTCATGTATTGAAAACGAGCATTTTCAATACAGGGAAGTGCGCCGTTTCGAAAAGTAGCTTGCTCCTAATTTCGATACAATACATAATTCGAGACACATTTTCAATACAGGTGTGTCATGTCGCGCGTATTTGCATATTGCCGTGTCAGCACGGTTGAACAAACCCACGAAAACCAGGTTCTCGAAATTCAGGCTGCGGGTTTCCAACTCGAGCCGAGACACATCGTCGCTGAAACGGTTTCGGGCTCGACACCAGCCATGGAGCGGGAGGGCTTTCGCAAGCTAATCGTTCGGCTCGACTGGCATGACGTGTTGGTCGTGACCAAGCTCGATCGTCTGGGGCGCAATGCGATGGATGTTCGCGCCACGGTCGAGAAGCTCGCTGAAATGCGTGTCCGCGTTCACTGCTTGGCATTGGGCGGCGTGGACCTGACGAGCCCCGCCGGCAAAATGACCATGGCGGTGATCGCCGCTGTGGCTGAGTTCGAGCGTGACCTCTTGGTCGAACGAACCCAAGCGGGCTTGTCGCGCGCGAAGGCGCAAGGGAAGAAACTGGGTCGTCCTAGCGCTTTGACGGTTGAGCAGCAGCAAGCGGTCCGCAGGCGGCGCAAAGAGGGGGCATCGCTTGGCGAACTCGCCAAGGCATTCGGGGTTAGCCGTTCCGCAATTCAGCGTGTTGAACAGGCGCAATGAGTGAGCCCCGGATGATGGTATGCTCTTGGTTCATGGTAGGACGTTGTTGTGCTTCTTGTCGCTCTCGATGATGCCGTGGTTTCCCTTACCGATTTGCCCATGGTAGGACATGAGACGCAGGTGTGTGCGCTTATGGTGCGCCGTGGTTTCCCTACCGATTTGCCCATGGTAGGACAGGATGGCAGACTTACGGCCCCCGGTGGTGGCCGTGGTTTCCCTACCGATTTGCCCATGGTAGGACTCCGCGATCGACACCAGCACCGGCGGCACGGCCGTGGTTTCCCTACCGATTTGCCCATGGTAGGACGCGGACCGTCGCACCGCTGGGTGCCCCGGAGCCGTGGTTTCCCTACCGATTTGCCCATGGTAGGACTTGTCGTTGTTCCGGCCGGGGCGAATGCGCGCCGTGGTTTCCCTACCGATTTGCCCATGGTAGGACGGCACCCGGTTCCGGATGCCCACGAACGTTGCCGTGGTTTCCCTACCGATTTGCCCATGGTAGGACCCCAGCTCGCGCTAGCGCCCCACCCAAACCGCCGTGGTTTCCCTACCGATTTGCCCATGGTAGGACAACGACAAGTCGCAGGACTGCATCTTCTGCGCCGTGGTTTCCCTACCGATTTGCCCATGGTAGGACCGCCGGGTGTCCAGCATGGCCTGCGCGCAGGCCGTGGTTTCCCTACCGATTTGCCCATGGTAGGACATCTTCGGGATTGGATGGACCGTGTAGGCGGCCGTGGTTTCCCTACCGATTTGCCCATGGTAGGACGCCTGTGCATTGGCCTCGGCCGCCTTGGCGGCCGTGGTTTCCCTACCGATTTGCCCATGGTAGGACTCGGCGCGGACTACATCGATGACGCCGGCCGCCGTGGTTTCCCTACCGATTTGCCCATGGTAGGACCAGCCGCACGTCGATCAGCGAACGCTTCCAGCCGTGGTTTCCCTACCGATTTGCCCATGGTAGGACTCCCGCTCCTTGGTCAGCCGCTCGTTTTCCGCCGTGGTTTCCCTACCGATTTGCCCATGGTAGGACGATCGCGATCAACCGGCTTGGCGCGGAACTGCCGTGGTTTCCCTACCGATTTGCCCATGGTAGGACAAGGCACGCTGCACGCCAGCGGCCAGATCGGCCGTGGTTTCCCTACCGATTTGCCCATGGTAGGACCCGGTCGCCATGCAACGCGCTTGCGGTGCGCCGTGGTTTCCCTACCGATTTGCCCATGGTAGGACAAATCTTCGATATCATGGATACTGTTAAGAGCCGTGGTTTCCCTACCGATTTGCCCATGGTAGGACGCATCTCGACCGGCTGAACATCAGCAACGGGGCCGTGGTTTCCCTACCGATTTGCCCATGGTAGGACGCATCTCGACCGGCTGAACATCAGCAACGGGGCCGTGGTTTCCCTACCGATTTGCCCATGGTAGGACGCGCTGTTCGTCAACGCCGCGCGGCTGATCGCCGTGGTTTCCCTACCGATTTGCCCATGGTAGGACTGAACAGATCGTCCTTGGCCAGCTCGGGCTGCCGTGGTTTCCCTACCGATTTGCCCATGGTAGGACTCTCAATCACGGCATAGAGCGTCGGATATTGCCGTGGTTTCCCTACCGATTTGCCCATGGTAGGACACCGCCTCGCCGCGCAGCGCGCGTACCACGGCCGTGGTTTCCCTACCGATTTGCCCATGGTAGGACCTAAGCGCCGCTCGCTATCGCAAGGGTTAAGCCGTGGTTTCCCTACCGATTTGCCCATGGTAGGACCATACCCGCCAGCCGCATACTTAAATCGAAGCCGTGGTTTCCCTACCGATTTGCCCATGGTAGGACTCGCACTGTTCTGCCATAACCTCGCCGGCAGCCGTGGTTTCCCTACCGATTTGCCCATGGTAGGACCCACCTCGTGTCGCACTGTTCCATCGGCATGCCGTGGTTTCCCTACCGATTTGCCCATGGTAGGACGGCTGGCGGGCGAAGGCGGCGAACCGCTGGGCCGTGGTTTCCCTACCGATTTGCCCATGGTAGGACGTCGAACGATGCCACCACCGCACCGGCCACGCCGTGGTTTCCCTACCGATTTGCCCATGGTAGGACTGCTCGACGGTAACGGATTGGTTCTGCTGTGATTTTCGTGGAAATACTCCACCGAAATCACAGCAGAACCATCTGGGATGGCCCGACTTGTTCAGTTTTTGCCGCGGTCCCTAACATCAATTCCATTCTGCCATACTGCTTGTCCGTAACCTGGAGCGTCCTCACGCTGCCTTCCTTGGGCAGGCTGCTTCGCACCCGGCGGATATGCTTATCCACAGCATCTTGCCCCCGGCAGACCCTCGCGTAAACCGAAAGTTGCAGCATCATGTAGCCGTCCTTCTTGAGGAACTGGCGAAATTGGCTGGCTCGCCGTCTCTGCGGTTTTGTTTTCACCGGCAGGTCGAAGAATACCATCAACCACATGAAGCGTACCTCGTCGGCCTCCATGCTTAGTTGCGCCGGGCCAGCGGAAGCGCCGGTGTGTTTAGCGGTGTGGCGTTGCCGGCTTCGATCGATCTGACCAGGCTGGCGGCGACCGCCTCTGTTGCTGCAAGAATCGTCAAGCGCTCTTCGCCGATCGAGGTGTTCTCGCTCAGGATGCCCGCCATATGGCGGCGATCCTCGACGTCCATCTCGTCGCGTTCTTCGGCGGTTACCCGTGCACGGGCCATTCGATCGACGACCGGTCGGAATGGTTCAATGAGATCATCGACAAGATTGAATGGGTTTGTTCTGGATCTGTGATGAATGCCGAAGGCGGGAAGCAAGCCGGATGCAGCGCAGGACCGTGCAAGAGCGGCGCGGACCACAGCATATCCGTAATTCAGCAGGCCATTTCGCCGGTCTTCGTCATGGCGCCGGAATCCTTCGAAAAGGCGCTGCCAATAGGCACGGGCAGCCTGGGCCTCCAGGTTGTCAGGATCGCCCGAGCCAACCCGTCCCGCCATGGCGGACAGAGCGGTTGCATGATCACTTCCAATTCCGCGCAGGACGGCGGCTTGGTTTTCAATCTTGGCGGAAACGAGCTTTTGCCACAGCCGCTTTTTCAGCGGCTGGCTCATCCCGATCTGAGCGTGGGCGATGGCGGCTTGCGCATGATGCTGGTGGAATGACATGAGCATTCCAGCCGGATGGTGTTTCGCGTCTGGCACCACCATCGCAACACCGTTTTCCGCCAAGGCGCTTAGCAGGGAGCCGCTTACGGAGACTTGCGGAGTATCGAGAATTATCCAGGCGATGTCTTCGACCGGGAAGGTGAGCACCTCATCGCTATCTTCAGGATCGACAACGATCTGACGGCTGCGATGCGTCAGTCTGGCGGGATTGGAGATGTGCAGACCACGCCATGCCATGTGCGGACCTCGGATTTCACTTCGGAACGCACGCCGAAGCGATCCACATTATATTTCGAAAATCTTTTTAGGGTCTTTACACCCGAGCTCTTTTCAACTGGCTTGAGTGTATGGTGCTCATAGATCTTCAGAGCTGCCACAGATCGATCAAACGACACCACGTATCCAGCAACCACCCGACCGTCCCGCTTCTCGATCTCAACATAGCTTCGATTATAAATGCTCATCTTGAAGATATGATCGGAAGTAAGAGACTTCTCTTGGCCGTCCGTCGTCATGAAGGCTGCCGGAGGAGTCTTGCTATGAACCTCATGTGGGTAAATCGGCACTAGGTAGAATTCGTCCTCTCCCTTCTTGTTTGGCAAGGTGAACACATCGATTCGAACAAATTCCCCTCGGTCAGCGACGCCACCGCGAACGCCCACGGCTGGCTTCTTCTCTGTAGCGAGGCGGACCTTTAGAATGGGGTGACGTGGTGCGTCGGGCTCTTTCGAAACGGGTAGCCCAAGTGGAGGATTTTCCACGGGACGCCCCCTTTCGATCCAGTTTTCGATTGCCTCTGCGACCGCGAGGTTGCGTTCACGATCCTTCAGCATTGAAAGTTGCTTCAAAGCCTTGGCCTTGGAAAACTTACCCTTTTCCATGCCAAGGTCGATCACAGCCTTCCGTTCATAGACGATAAGCGCGCCATCGCGCTCCTTAACTTGGCGGATGGTTGCGGCGTGACCCTCGCCGCGCGCACGTCTCCGTTCCGGCCTTGCGACAAAAACACTGTCATATGCTTCCTTGACCTCCCGGCGGAAGCTGGCGGCATCGCCCCATGGCGGATCAACCTGGCGTAGCGGGCGGGCAAGGCCTTTCTGTTCCCATTCCTGATAGGACCGGGTGAGCCGCTGCACTTCCCATTCTCCGATCGCAGCAACGACGAGTGCATCGAGAGCGTGGTGGCGGGCATCCTCGACGCGCTTGCCGTCAACCTTTTTCAGGGACTCGACGCCCCACGCATGGCGCAGGGCTGAGGTCAGCCCGCCCGGCCGCGTGAACACTCGGCGGTTGCCGCCTTTTTCCTGCCGGTCACCTTCCGGGTAGAAAAGCTTCACTGCTTCGGCGAGCAGGCGCGATGCATAACGAGTGTCATTCAGGTTGCGTGTGCGGAAGCGTTCTTCCGCCTCCTTCGCGTTCTTGAGGACGTAGTTGCGCTTCTTCGCGCCCCGGAACGCGGTGTTCCCTTCGATCCGGGCTAGAAAGGTATTCCAGGCATCCTCGCCTTGCGATGACATGATCCATTCGAAGGGTGTTTGCCCCTTCTTCTCCTGATTTGCCCGCGCAGTGCAGAGCACCTTGTTGGAGTAGCTGTCATCCCCGAACCGCGACCATGGAAGGATATGGTCGACCTGATGGCTGTTGTCGGTTGCAATGATCGCCGTCGCTGGAATCGCTTTGTCCGTGTATGGGCAGCGCCCGGCCTGTTCCTTCCATAGACGGTAACGCAGCAACGTATCGCCGTTCACGTCCTCAATGCCCAGCAGCTCGCGGACTTCATCGCGCTGGCGTTCGCGCTCTGCCGTATTCTTGTCGATGCCGCGCTTGATCTCGTTGCGCTTTTCAAGGCTGTTGCCGACATCGCGCGCTATCTCGATGTGCACAGCATCGGGCAAACCCCAGCGATTGCGCATCGCCCAAAGCTGCTTCAGCCCTTCAGTGAGGGATTTTCGCGCGACGGGATTGGCTATTTCGTCGCCCATCGATTTGACCAGCGCATTGAACCCCGCCTTGTCCGCTACCTGCTCGCGCTTCGACCAGCGGGACGCCGCATGGTCATATCCGACGGCCTCGCAAGCCTGATCGTAACGCAGCCCCGCTTCGAGGTGCGGGATCAGTGCGCGCGCCGCCTTTGCGGAGATATGACCCGCCCCCTTGAACCGCGAAAATGCAGCAAGGTCTTCCAGCAGCGCGTCCACCGCTGCGGCGCGAAGGCCGAGCTTGCGCAATTCCTCGCCAATCTTGTCAGCCGTTTCGTGAAAGCTGATGATATGAGCGATCTGGTCAAGCTGCTCCGGCTTGTCCTGTAATTCCACCCAGAGCACTTCGCCAAGCGCGTCGCGCAGCTTCCTGGTACCGTGCATCGCCTCGCCGGTGCGCGCTGCGATGTCTTGCGCTTCTTCCTCCGGCTTGAATGCGGTGAATCGCTGATCCGCTGGCAACCCGATCCGCTTGCGCACCTCCTTGACAGAGAGCTTGGCCGTTTTGCCCAGATCGCCCGTCGCCAGTCTGACCTCCTCAGGCGTGAGCGGGCGCTCACCCTCCGGCGTAGTAATGCGCAAGTTCACCAGCTTGCCGAGCAGGCGGAACTTTTCGAAAGACGGGGCAAATCTGGCGGCGCGCTTCTCCTTGGGCTCGAACTGGCACATGCCGACCAGCTTTTCGCTGTCCTGCATTTCCAACTGGCGAAAAGCGATGGCAGTGAACTCAGCTTCAAGGGCGGTTGAAGCCGTATCATTGCCCAAGCGACGCTGCGCTTCGAACAACTTTCCGACCTCATGGATCAGATCATCACGGCTTTGGGTGCGGTCAAACAGTCCATCGCGATTGCGCTTGCGATCACGGAAATCTGCATCGCGGCCAAACATCTCGCCAACGGTTCGATAGCGGCCGAGCCGCTCGCGGGTCGCCTCCAGCGCCCTGAGCATCTTCTGATCGTCGCCGGCGGTATTCGCCTCCTTGCCCTTTCTGGCCGATTTGAACCCACGTCGCTTGGCGATGTGCCCCAGGGCAACGGCGAATTCGGCGGGGGAAAGTGGCTTGTCCAGCCCTCGCGCGCGCAGTTCCCACGGATCAAGTCCGGCGCGCTTCAGAGCATCCGGTTCGTTGCCAGCCAGCAATCCGCGCTGGGTAAACAGGCGGCGGATTTCTGCCATCCGCTGCGCGCGACGACGGATGACCCGGCGCAGCAGGCGGTTGCCGCGTCTGACCTGGTTGGTGGGCGTCCGTTCCTTGTCGGTTTCGGGAACATCGAACATCCATGATCCCATGGCGACAATCTCGCCGGATGAATCACCGGAGGTGGGATGGCGCAGCGCGGCCCACCCACAAGATGCAATGCCCAGATCGATACCAAACACGAGGCCGTTCATTACTTTCCCCTTTCTTTCGAAAGAAGCGCCTTGACCCGGCAAGGTCAATCGGCAATCGTGATTGCGGCAAATCGGTAGGGAAGCCACGGTAACAGAGCTTCACTGTGAAGGATCATCCCGAAGGGGAAATTCCTTGTTGGAGCACTGATACAGAGGCTTCTGTATTCACAAGACCCTCCCTGGGTTACCGGGGAGGGTTTTGTTGTTGGAGAGCGAAGTAGCAGTCACATCTCCCAGGTGTCGCCGTTGCTTTGAGCTTTGCCTGACGCGATGTTTCTTTGCCGGTATCGATGATACGCGACTTCGCCAGCAAGGATGATGATGCCGCAGCTGACCGGCCCCATCACCGAACGCACGTGGCGCGATACCATCGGGGGCAAGGCAAGGCCATCCACGAGCACTTCGATGGCGATGATGAAAACGGCAACAGCCAAAATCTTCCATGCCGGGGGGCTTGTGACCATGGCGTGCAAGTCCGGTCCAAGGAGACCTTCGCGCGCCCATCGGGCCAGTAGAAGAGGTATGGCCAAGATTAGGGTCAATCGTGCGGTGTCCGGACTATGCATCTGTATGCTGGCGATGCTTGCGATCAACAAGGCAAGGATAGCATATGGCATCGCTCTTTCTCCTGCGTTCGTGCGCCATGGGGGACAAGGGCGCAGCTTTGCGCGTTGGCATCACACCCGTTGCCCGGCATCACTGCCTTTTGCCTTCGATGCGCCGCTGGTTCTCCGCCAGGATGTCGGCGTAGGGCCTGCCATTGATCTTGAAGCGCCCGATCAATTCGCGGCTGGTCATGCCGGTGCCCTCGAGCGAGTCCGGGAGATCCTCGAGGCTGACCTGATAGCCTTCGCCCGTGCCGGTGATGCGGAAGTAGAAGCGATCCATCGTGACGCTGTAGGCCCGGCCGTCGCGGCCGACCTTGATCAGGTTGTACGACGCCGCGCACACGACAAAGTTTGCCCCCGTCACGGCGGGGTGTGGCACGCCCAGATCGCCATACTGCCCATCGCTGCCGATGATGACGCGGGCGAAGGGATAGTTCTGCGACCACGCGCCGACCAGATCGGCGGCCACCTTGCGCATGCGGCTGTCGAGACAAAGGTCCGCGGCCTTGGCGGGACTGATGGCGCTGGCCGGCTGTAGCCCTGCGGCGAGAACGGCCAAGGTGCTCAAGAGCATCGGCATGTCCTCCAGCGCCAGTCAGTTGCTATGCGGCGCATAGAGGTCGTCCTCGGTCGGCTCGGCAGGACGGGGCGTCGGCCGCCCCATCGGTCCGGAGTTGGCTGGCTGCTGTGGCGCCTGAGGCTGCAACTGGGGGCGCTGGCTTCGGACGGCATTCACCGGGCCTTCAAGAATCTGCCCGGTGAGAAGCGGTTGATCCTTGACGAAGACCATGACGTCACCGCTTTGATCGGCGGTTGGGCGCAACGTGAACTCGATCGACGTGGCATCGCTGTCCCCGTAGTCGAGCTTTCCAATGCATCTGATCTCGTGAATGTCATCGCGTATGTCATCCATCGTCACTTGCGTGATCACGGTCGTGGCCATGCGCTCGGCCTTCCTCAATTCGGCGGGCGTCAAGCCGAACGGTTCTGGCCGCAGCCCATCGGGCAGGAGGATGTTCCGAACCGTCTCGATTATTCCGGAGTCGGCACAGGCCCGGCTATCGCCATCCATGACCAGTTGAGAAACGGCTGGTGGAACCTCGGCCGGGCTGAACGCCGCCTCGCTGGCTTCACCGCTGGCTTCTCCCGTTGCGGCCGAAGAGGCTTGCTCACCCGCATCTGGCGTGGCCCCTTCATTGCGTGAACACATTGCCAAGACCGCGATCACGATGACGGCGATCAGGATGATCTTGCCCGCCAAGGGCATGTCCTGCCACCATCCCCCAGTGGGAAGGCTGGCGATGGGGTCATGCGGTGGCGTGTCCTGCCGGGGAGCTTGCCTGTAGTACTCATAAGGGCCGGAAGAACCCGCGTTGCCGTATCCGCCGCCATGGGAAGACGAAAGGTCGTCGATCCGCTGGAGCGTGTTGCGCGTCGGCTCCGATCCGGAACGCTGCGCAGGGTGTGCCTGCGATACGCGATCCTGTCCCCGGTTGCGCTGTGCCGCCATTGCCAGTTGTTCGAGCGAAGGTGTGGCGATGGCATCGCGGATGGCATGGACGATCTGCTTGAACTGGTCCGCCTGCCCCTTGGCGAAGAACACGGTGTTGACATCGGATTCCGTTCCCGGATGTCGGGACGGGTTGCCGGCAAGCGTGAGGATCATCCGTCCCCGCGCCACCAAGCCGGCCGGATGGAATTCCACCGACTTGATGCTTGAGAGCGGAATGAACTGTTCCGACGCGGCCGCATCGAAGAGCATGCTGCCGCGTCGACGCGTGATCACCAGATGATGCTCGAACAGATCGACGGCGGCGTTGTGGCCATAGGCTCGGATCAGCACCATGACCGGCCTCCACCGTGATCATCGGCGTGGGGGAGGTCAGACCTGATGGCGAATGGACTGGATCGTGAACGATACCCCTGCTGCACACGTGCCTCCCTGTTCAACGGAGGCGCCGGGCAAAGCCGGGCGCTAGTAACCCCGAGCGAACCCAAGGCGTCGCCGCCTTTAGGCGAGCCCTGGACATGCGCGGACGACCGCCCGGCCGAAAAGCTCGACCGGCGTTCGCTGTTTGAGGTTACTAGGCCTCCCCCGTGGGACTGACCACAGGTAAGGGTGCTATGCGGCGAAGGCCGCGATTTTTCAAGATGGCGCCGGCCCATGGTCACAGGTCCATCGCGGTCATGACGGTAAGGACCCGTTGCGTTACCGCCTCGTCGGCCGGATCGGGCGAGCCGAATTCGAGATTGATGTCATAGGCGTCTATCTTCCAGAAGAAGCGCTCCCCGTTGAGCGTGACCTCGCCGAAGTCATGTTCGCCCCACGGGTCGTTGCCCGCCCTGAAATCGTCAAAGGCGCGGATCAGGCGCAGCAGCTCGGGCAATTCCCCGGCCGCCCGCACCGTCACCGTCCGGGTCAGGACATACTTCCCGCCGATCCCGGTCTTGCGCAGCCGGTCGTTCAGTTCCCGTATCCTGCGCGTCCTCGGATCGCGCGTCACATCCTCATGGCCAGCCATGATCAATATCCCTCTTGGCAAATAATGATGGGGAGACGCCGCGCGGCGGACGAGCCTCCATGAAGAAGACCGGTCCGCCGCGCGGCCCGCTATTCCTACTTGCGCTTGGCGGCGGCGCGGACCTGCTCGAGCAACGTGTCGAGCGCGGGCTTGGCGGCGATGGCCTGCGCCATGGCCTTGCCGAAGGGGGCCACGGTCGCGGTCAGGTCGTTCTGCTCGAACGCCTGCGCCAACTTCTCGGCGGGAATGTGGATGGGCACGAACAGCGCGAGGCTTTCCTCGTCCCGGGCAAACCCCTGCTGCCACAAGGCCGCCACCGCCTTGTCATCGCGGATGATCGCTTCGGCATATTCCTGCAGGCCCCTGCGGAACACCAGCTCGACGCACAGGAACGAGGGACCGGTCTTGGTCGCGGCGGCGATCCAGGTATGCTCGTTGCCTTCCTCGTCTGCCGAAATCTCCGACACCTGCAGCCACATGTCGCCGGTGCCGACGCCCCGGGTCATCTTCCAGTCCGGGCAGACCACTTGTGTCATCCAATCGTTCTCGATGACCTGCCACGGGTCCTTGGCGACCTTCTCGATCGCCAGCAGCCCCTCGGTCATCATTCGCTCGCTCAACGGTCCGGCGGCGTGGAAGAAGTCCGCTTCGATCTGGCCAATGGTGCGCACCACCCGGGCGGCCCATTCGTGATCCTGCCGATCGGCGGCCTTGGCGCGGTGTTCGTGGTCCATGTTTGTCAATCCCTTTGCAGAAGTGGAGGCCACCAAGGGGACCTCCTCCGGTGTGACACCGGTCTTGCAGCAGGGTGCGATGGTCGCGGGGAACATCCCCCGACGGCACGCACATTGACCCGGCCGGGACCATCCCGACCATCCCCTTCGTGGACCGCGTTTCGAGAATGCGCCAACCCCGGTTCATCCGGCGGCGACAATGGCTGGCGCTGCGCCATACTAGCGGAGGGGGCCGAAAATGTCAAAAATGGCCAGTTTGCTGGCGCTAAAAAGGATATTCTATTCAATAACTTATGGAAATTTCATTGCAAATATTGCCCTCTACCAAAGGCTATGCGTGAGGTCATGCATGCTCACTTTCCGTGCGCATATAACAGATGTGTCGTTTCGACGGGAGCGCGCAATCTGGGCTCAGTAGCCATTGTCGTTATCGTGATAGGTGAAGCGGCGAAGCTGTCCCGACCGTTCGTTGTTCATCCGCGTCTCACAATTTAGCCTCGCTGCTTCTCTCACGGATGGCTCTATTGATTGCGAAGCTGCTTCGATTTTGCAGTCTGCAGTCTTCCGCTTGATCCATGCGCGTTGGACGGGAAGGAGTTGATCACGTTGGTCGCTTGGGATGGCTCCCCAGATCGTGTTGATCGTCTGATTCGAAAGATCGAACTCCGCCTTGGCCTCACCGAGTGTGGCCTGCTTCTGCTCGGTCAACGCTGCTTGTTCCTGCTGTTCGGCGAGTTGGGCCTGCTGCTGCTCTTGTTGATGCGATTGCTGGATAGACCTGTAGCCGAGGTGTCCGCCCAAGATCGCGCTGATGAATGTGGGTGTCGCGTCAGCATTTTCGAGTTCGGAATAAACCTTCTGGCCATCATCGGTCGGCTGCACGTTGAAATCGATATCAATTTTAAATGCATTGGCTTCACGCTCAGCGCCGCTGTTGTCAGCCAATTCTGAGACTTTGTTCAGGCCTTGCATCTCTCGTGTTTTATCAGCATCCGTAATCATCGCGTCTGGAAAAACGACCTTCAATTTGCCGGTGCAGAATTTCTTCGTGCTGTTCGGATCTTCTTTCGATGTGCGCACATCCTCTATCACGAATTTGATCTGTTCGAGAGCTGCTCGAATTTTTGATTTTGAAATAATCGATCCCTAAATTCCTTCACTCTCAGAAGAAATCTTCTTTTCGATCTGCTCTTTAATGATCGATATCGTAGTCTCTTGGCCCGAGGAGGAGGTGCAGCCGAGTTTTTCGCCGAAGGCGCTGCCGCAACCCGACAGGCATGCGGTGGCAAACAAAAGCAGAGCAGCCGAACGAACCATTGTGTCCCCCGTTTGCAACGCACTCCCGTGCATTCGATTAATCGTTAGTAAATTATGGGGATGCGTCAATATTATGGGATGCCGTAAGGCAATTACCTGCCATTATGGATGTTAATTGCCCGCTGCCGCGACGGTCGCCAGATTCTTCGATAGCGTGTCTCCAAAAGGGGGGGCGTGATGCTTAAATGATCTCAATCACGTCCGAGGTCCTTTTTACCCGCACCTTCGCTTTGGCCCTCTTCTTTGCGGGAGTAAAAGCGGTTGAAATGAACGTCCCGATCTCGTTCGCGGCTTTGAGTGCTGGGTCGGAGTCGACGTGGGCATATCGCTGGGTGGTCTGGGCCTGCGAATGACCGAGGAGGCGGCCGATGACTGGCAGGGATGCGCCCTGCGAAACCGCGATGCTGGCGGCTGTGTGCCTCAAATCGTGCAGTCGCACTTCATTGATCTTTGCGTCCACGCATACCCGCTGCCAGGGCTTGCGCAGGTTGGCGAATGGCTTCTTGGGGTCCGAGGCCGAGGGAAAAACATAAAGTTTCCGACCGGATATGCTCTTCTGGCGCTTCAGCACGACTTTAGCCTGGTCGCTGAGGTAGACCGGCTTTGCCCCTGTCTTGCTATCGGGCAGGTTCAGCACGCCATGCTTGAGATCGACCCACTTCCACTGTGCGGTCAGTATCTCGTTCAGGCGCGCGCCCGTGAGCAGGAGGAGTTCGATCGCATTCCGGGCCGTCTGGGTTATCGTGCCGTCCGTTGAAAGCTTCGACAGCGATGCGCCAAGGCGCTTGAGTTCGGTCCCGGTCAGATACCGTGTACGTGACCGCTCCTCGAAACGGGCAACGTGCTTGCAAGGGTTGGTTCCTTGGGAGCGCCATTCCCATGCTTCAGCTAGCGACATCAATCTGGAGAGCAGGGCAAGTGCTCGGTTGGCGCGGTAGGGTGCGTCACGGTATCCTTTGTGGAACCGATCGATGTCGCTTCGGGCAAGGGTTTCGACCTTGGAGGTCCCGAACCGGGGGGCAATCAGGTCGTTCCAGATTGCCTTATAGTCGCGCTGGGTGAGTGGCTTCTTCCGGGGCAGTTCCTCTTTCTCGAATCGCGCCCATGCGTCATTGAGCCTTGGCGCGGCGCGCAGCAGGCTTCTTTTGCCTTGTGGGTCTCCGCCTCGCGTTATCTCTGCGTATGCCTGCCTTGCGAGGTCACGCGCTTGATCCAGCGTTAGCGCTCCGTAGGTGCCGATAGTGTACCATCGCTGCTTGGCGCTGCGTCCGCCGCCATCGGTGCGGTACTTCAGGATGAAACGCTTCTGACCACTGGGCAGAGCCTTGACGCCAAACCCGGGTACGGCCTCGTCCCAGAGGAAGACGGGAGCCGGGCCACCAGCCTCCAGCGCATCGATTTCACGTTTGGTTAGCTTGCTCATTGACGCACAAATAGCAACCACATAGCAACCACGCAACATGGCATATGGTGGCATTCAATGGCAAAGCGGCGTTGCCGTATGAATAGAAAAATTACGTAAAATCAGTAACTCCATGGTGGGGAGAGGTAAGCGGGGGCAAACCGCCGTAGTCCCAAAAAACTGACTTTTAATCAGTAGGTCGCTGGTTCGAATCCAGCAGGGCTCACCATTCCAGCATCGACGGTTTTGCACGCAGCGCCCCATCCGGACGGGGCGCCAACGCACCATATGCGCGCCGATCGGAGGGAGCGCGGCTGCGCCCCCTCCGCGTGGTTCACAGCACTTCGAACAGGCCGGCCGCGCCCATGCCGCCGCCGACGCACATCGTTACCACGACGTACTTGGCGCCCCGGCGCTTGCCTTCGATCAGGGCGTGCATGGTGCAACGCGCCCCGGTCATGCCATAGGGGTGGCCGATCGAGATCGAGCCGCCGTTGACGTTGAGCAGATCGTTGGGGATGCCCAGCTTGTCACGGCAGTACAGCACCTGCACGGCGAAGGCCTCGTTCAGTTCCCACAGGCCGATGTCGTCCATCTTGAGGCCGAAGCGGTTGAGCAGCTTGGGGATGGCGAAGACCGGGCCGATGCCCATCTCGTCCGGCTCGGTGCCGGCGACCGCCATGCCGACATAGCGGCCCAGCGGCGTCAGGCCCTTTTGCGCGGCCACGGCGGCTTCCATGATCACCACGGCGGCGGAACCGTCGGAAAGCTGGCTGGCGTTGCCGGCGGTGACGATGCCGCCTTCGATCACCGGCTTCAGCGCGGTCAGGTTTTCCAGCGTGGTCGAGGGCCGGTTGCCTTCGTCCTTGGCGAGGTGGACGTCCTGATAGGTGACTTCCCCGGTTTCCTTGTTGACCACGGCCATCGAGGCATCGGCGGCGACGATCTCGTCATCGAACTTGCCGGCCGCCTGCCCCGCAGCGGTGCGCTGCTGCGACTGGAGCGCGTACTCGTCGCAGGCTTCGCGGCCGATGCCATAGCGTTGGCCGACGATTTCCGCCGTCTGCAGCATCGGCATGTAGATTGCCTTGTGCATTTCCACCAGCGAACGGTCGGGCATGACGCGCATGTCCTTGGTCTGGACAAGGCTGATCGATTCCTGTCCGCCGGCGGCGACCACGTCCATGCGGTCGATGATGACCTGCTTGGAAGCGGTGGCGATGGTCATCAGGCCCGACGAGCACTGGCGGTCCATGCTCATGCCCGATGTGGTGACCGGCAGGCCGGCCCGCAGCGCGACCTGGCGGGCGATGTTGCCGGCCTGCGCGCCCTGTTGCAGCGCCGCGCCCCACACCACGTCATCGACTTCGCCCGGCTCGATCCCGGCGCGCGCGACGGCGGCCTGCAGCGAAAGCGCGCCCAGCGTGGCGCCGGGGGTGGCATTGAACGCGCCCTTGTAGGCGCGCCCGATCGGGGTGCGCGCGGCGGCGACGATAACGGCATCACGCATGGTCGTTCTCCTTGATGTTCCGGGTCATTGATGTGGCTTGGGCAATGGGATTTCCGCCGAAGCGGTCGCGCAGCTCGCGCTTGAGCACCTTGCCGATCGGGCTGCGCGGCAGTTCGTCGACCACCTCGATGGCGGCGATGCGCTGAGTCTTGCCGAGGCGGCTGTTGGCTTCGGCCAGGATCGCCTGCGGATCGGCGGCGGTATCGGCCAGCACGACCACCGCGAGCGGGGTTTCGCCCCACTTTTCGCTGGGCACGCCGACCACCGCTGCTTCGCGCACGGCGGGCTGGCGGGTCAGCTCCGCTTCGAGGTCGGTCGGGAAGATGTTGAAGCCGCCCGAAATGATCATGTCCTTGGCGCGGTCCATCAGGATCAGGAAGCCGTCCTCATCAAACTTGCCGATATCGCCGTGGCGGATGTAGCGGCGCCCTTCGCCGTCGAACCATTCGACTTCGCGCGTCTTCTCGTCCTGACCGTGGTAGCCGTTCATCATGATCGGGGAATGGCCGACGATTTCGCCGACTTCGCCCTGCGGCAGCTCGTTGCCGTCCTCGTCGATGATCTTGATGACATGGCCGGGGCTGGGCTGGCCGACGGTGTGGAGCTTGTCCGGGTGGAGGTGCGCCACCAGGATCGCCGTCGCGCCGCCTTCGGTCATGCCGTAGCCGTCGGTAAGGCCGCCGGGCCAGCGACGCAAGACATCGGCCTTGAGCCAGGCGGGGAAGGGCGCCGAGGTCGAGGACTTGAGCCGGTAGGACGACAGATCGAAGCGGTCGAAATCGGGCACTTCCATGATGCGGCGGTACTGCACCGGCACTAGCATGGCGTGCGTGACGCGTTCGCGCTGGGAGAGTTCGAGAAAGCCGCGCGCGTCAAACTTCTTCATCAGCACCACCTTGCCGCCCGCAGTGAGCGTGGGCAGGAAGCTGACCAGCGTGGTGTTGGAATAGAGCGGCGTGGAGCAGATCACGCAGGTATCGTCGTCATAGCCGCCGACGATCGTGCGCCGCGCGTATTCGTGGCGCATCTTGTGGCTTTGCACGATGCCCTTGGGTGATCCGGTGGTTCCCGACGAATAGATGATGTTGAACGGATCGCCGGGCGCGGGCAGGCGTTCCTCGGGCTGTGCGCCTTCCGCGGCAAGCCACCGCGAGAAGGGTTCCCCGGCGGCGCTGTCGTCCAGCGCGATGCGCCGGACGCCGGCGGGAAACGGCAACCCTGCCAGGCGGTCCGCCATCTCGGCATCGAGCAGCAGCACGCGGCTGCCACTGTCGGCCAGCATCGCCAGCACCGTTTCGGGCGCGGCGGTGGAGGTCAGCGGCGCGGCCACGGCGCCGGCGCGGATCGCGCCGAGGAAGGCAAGGCCCGTGCGCACCGAATTGAGCGCGGCAATGGCGACGGGTTCGTCCTTGCCCACGCCTTCGCGCTGGAGCGCGGCGGCGACGCGGTCGAGCAGCGCGTCCAGCTCCGCCCAGCTCACGCTGCTATGTTCGTCGGCAATGGCGGTGGCATCCCCCCTGCGCGCGGCGTGCGCGCGCAGGATGGTGGTGAGCGGCACGAACTCCGCTTCGGCGATGTCTTCGATCCGCAAGGCTTCTCTCCCGCCGCCGTGGTGGATCAGGCGTTGAACGTTTCGCCGGCGGCGGCCTTGCGCGCCAGCAGCGGTGCGACCGGCAGGCCGTACTTTTCCAGGCCGGCGGCGACCGTATCCAGCCCGATGTGGTCGGCCCAGAACATCGGGCCGCCGGTCCAGGCTGGCCAGCCATAGCCGTTCAGCCAGACCGTATCGATGTCCGACGCGCGCTGGGAAATGCCTTCCTCCAGGATAAGCGCACCTTCGCTGACCATCGGATAGAGCAGGCGTTCGCGGATCTCGTCCTTGCCGATCGTGCGCTGGGGCTTGCCTTCGCGCGCGGCCCATTCGGCGATGATCGTCTTCACTTCTTCCGACGGCGTGCGCTGACGGTTCTCGTCGTAATCGTAGAAGCCCTTCTTGGTCTTCTGGCCCCAGCGGCCGACCGCGCAGAGCGAATCCCGCAGCGTTTCGATGCGGTTGGGATCGCGGTGCCAGCCGATGTCGACGCCGGCGAGGTCCGACATCTGGTACGGTCCCATCGGGAAGCCGAATTCGAGCAGAGCCTCGTCCACTTCCCAGTAGTTCGCACCTTCCATGATCAGCGCGTGCGCCTGGGCCTGGCGCGGTGAGAGCATGCGGTTGCCGATGAAGCCGTGGCACACGCCCGAAACCACCGGCACCTTGCCGATCTTGACCGACAGAGCCATGACCGTGGCGAGCTGCTGCTTGCCGGTCTTCGCGCCACGCACCACTTCGAGCAGCTTCATCACGTTGGCGGGCGAGAAGAAGTGCATGCCCAGCACCGCTTCGGGACGCGACGTGGCGCCGGCGATTTCGTTGACGTCGAGATAGCTGGTGTTGCTGGCCAGGATCGCGCCGGGCTTGGCGATGCCGTCGATCCGGCCGAAGACCTCCTTCTTGACGTCCATGTTCTCATAGACCGCCTCGATGATGAGGTCGGCTTCGGCCAGCGCGCCGAAGTCCAGCGTCGGCGTGAGGCGGCCCATGGCCGCTTCGGCTAGCGCGGCGTCCATCTTGCCGCGCTTCACCGTGTTCTCGTAGTTCTTCCGCATCGTGGCCACACCGCGATCGAGCGCTTCCTGCGTCATTTCCACGATCGTCACGGGAATGCCGGCGGTCAGGAAGTTCATGGTGATGCCGCCGCCCATGGTGCCCGCGCCGATCACGCCTACGCGGTTTACGGGCAGCAGCGGGGTGTCGGCCGGAATGTCGTCAACGCGCGCGGCGGCGATGCGGGCCGCGTCGATGTGTTCCTTGGCGCCGGAAATGGGGTCGGACATGATGTACCTCTCCTGAGTATGGGGTCTGGTTGCGGGTTCAGGCGCGGCTTTGCGCCATCGCGCCGTAGATCAGGGTCTTGAGCTGCCGCCGGATCGGATAGGCGGAGGAGGGCAGAAGCTGCGTCATGAAGACCATGTGCAGCTTCTCCACGGGATCGATGAAGAAGGCGGTCGAGAAGATGCCGCCCCAGAAGAATTCGCCGGCGCTGCCGGGCACCAGCGCCTTGGCCGGATCGAGCAGTACGCCGAAGCCGAGCCCGAAGCCGGTGCCGGCGTTGTTCGCTTCGCTGAACAGCGAGGTGGAGACCTGGGTGAGATCGACGCCGCCCGGCAGGTAGTTGCGCGCCATCAGCTGCAGCGTCTTGGGCGAAACGATCCGCGCCCCATTCGCCGCGCCACCTCCGGTCAGCATCGCGCAGAAGCGGTGGTAGTCGGCCGTGGTGGACAGCAGGCCGCCACCGCCGCTTTCGAAGCGGGGTTCGCGGGTGAGATTGGTCTTCGCCGCTTCGTCGAGCAGTTCGGGCGGCTTGCCGGGCACGTAGTTCCAGGCGTCGGTCAGCCTGTCCTGCTTTTCGGGCGGGCAATGGAACGCGGTATCGACCATGCCCAGCGGTTCGAAAATCCGCGTGCGGAAGAATTCACCCAGGCTCAGGCCCGAAACGCGCGCCACGATCACGCCCAGCACATCGGTGGATACCGAATAATTCCAGCCGGTACCCGGCGCGTATTCCAGCGGGATCTTGGCGAGTTCGGTCACGAAATGGTCGTTGCCCGGCAGGCTGGCGTGCCCGTCCAGCTTGCCCTTGCGATAGGCGGCATCGACGTTCGTGCGGTTCTGGATGCCATAGGTGAGGCCCGACATATGCGTCAGCAGATCGACGATCCGCATCCCCGTGGCGGGCCTGCCCGGCACGAACGGCGCTTCGCCCCCGCCGCCCGCATAGACCGTCAGGTTCGCGAACTCCGGAACGAAGCGGGTGACAGGATCGTCAAGCGCGATCAGCCCTTCCTCGACCAGCATCATCAGCGCGATGGAGGTGACCGGCTTGGTCATCGAAGCGATGCGGAAGATGGCATCCTCGCGCAGCGGCGTTCCATCGGCACGGGCCTTGCCCAGCGTGGCGCGGAAGAACGGCAGGCCATCGCGCGCCACCAGGACGTCGGTTCCTGCCAGCTTGCCGGGGGCAAGGTAGCGTTCTTCGAGAAAGGCCGGGATGCGCGCGAGGCGGGCGGCGTCGAAACCGGCGTCTTCGGGGCGGATCAGGTCCATCGCTTGCTGGTTCTCCATCAGCCGAAAATGGCCACGCTTTGCAGGCCGCGCATCACTTCCACGCCATCGGCGTTCCACATGCGCAGGGTTTCGCTGCTGAAGCCGTCGGCCATGTAGTTGGACGCGGTTTCCAGCAGCCACCAACCGTCGCGCGTCTGCGGAGCGTCACCCAGCAGCGTCAGCGACCAGTTGATCGAACTGATCGGGCCGCGCCGTTCCATGGCCCGGACCGCGCCGGGCGGCAGGGCATCGCCGATGCCCACCAGTTCCGCGATGGGATCGAGACCCTTGCGATCGCGCAGGCGCACCCAGCGGCGGATGGCACCCGGTCGCGCCCCGCCCCGGGGTTCCGCGCGGCGCATTTCGAAATTGTGGATGAACTGCGGCGCATCGCCGGTCGCGGTTACGGGAGCGGCCTCTTCGACGGGGATGGTTTCGTCGGCTCGCATGGCAGGCACGCCGCCGTTGGTCGGCCGCGCGGCCCCGAACAGCCACAGCGCGCGCAGCACCGGCGCGCCTTCGCAGAACAGGTCGGTCGTCACCTGCGCCACGCTGCGCCCTTCGCGCAGGACGCCAACGCGCGCTTCCACATCGCTGCCGACCGGCGCGACGAAGCCGATTTGCGCGCCGCGTAGCGGTGGCAGGTCCGGTCGCTGCCTGCGCGCGGCCGCATAGGCGATCAGGGCGGATGCGCCGCCATACATCGTGCGTCCCTGCATCCAGCCGTCCGCGTCGGACAGGACCAGCCTGTCAGTGCCATCCGGCTGCAGCCGCGCGATCAGTGCGCCCATGCTCATGGCAGCAGGCTCATGCGGCGGAGGTTTCCAGGCTTGGTTTCATGATGACGCAATCTCTCCCGCGGGCACGTTAAGCCCGAATCCCATCCCGTGGCTAGTCCATACCGTCTTTTCAGAAAAGGGGATTCGCACGGTGATGCAGGCGGCATTTTCATGCAAAAAACAGATAATTTCATGCTTTACGTTACGGAATCCGGTGCTTCGCGCAGGCCATACCCTATTCATGAAAATTTGCTTCGACGGGTTGCCGGAACGGGGGTGGCGCAGATAGTCTGCGCGGCGAACGACAATCCGGGCAGGATGGCCCGATCGGGGCGGGATCACCATGACAGAGCAACGCCATGCCACCGACCATGCGGCCAGAGACGAACGCTTGCCCGCCATCCCCGCCGGCTGGCCGGCGATGTCGCTGGAGGAGGTGCGGGCGAAGCTTTGCGCTCCGGGCATGCCGTTCGAGATGGAGACGGTGACGATCCGGGGCGTGCGGACGCGCGTGTGGAAGAACGCCCTGCCGCATCTCGGCGCTCTGGCCGCCTTGGCCCGCCAGCACGGGGACAACACGTTCCTTGTGTATGGTACGGAGCGGGTTTCGTTCGATGCCTGGCATCGCGCGGTCGCCACGCTAGCCGCCCATCTGGCGGAACTGGGCGTGGGCAAGGGGGACCGCGTCGCGATGGCCATGCGCAACCTGCCCGAATGGACGGTGGCCTTGTTCGCCGCCACGGTTCTCGGCGCGATCGCGGTGCCGCTCAACGCCTGGTGGAAGGGCGACGAACTGGCCTTCGCTTTGTCGGATAGCGGTGCACATGTCCTGATCGCGGATGCCGAACGGTGGCAGCGCATCGCTCCCCATCGTGCGGACCTGCCGGGTCTGGCGCATGTGCTGGTGTGCCGCGCGGACAAGGACACCACGGCGCCGGAAGGCACCCGTTTGCTGGAGGACGTGATCGGCGGTCCCGATGGCTATGCGGCGCTTCCCGACCGTCCCTTGCCCGACGCCGGAATCGCTCCGGACGATCCTGCCACGATCTTCTACACCAGCGGCACCACCGGGCGGCCGAAAGGCGCGCTGGGCACGCACCGCAATCTCACCACCAACATCCTGTCCAGTGCCTTCAGCGGCGCGCAATCCGCGTTGCGCCGGGGCGAGATGCCGCCCGCGCCTCAGCCGCGCACCATCCTGATGGTGATCCCGCTGTTCCACGTCACCGCGTGCAGCGCCACGCTGATGGGTTCGCTGGCCAGCGGCAGCAAGCTGGTGCTGATGCACAAGTGGGATACGGTCGAGGCGTTCCGGCTGATCGAGCGCGAGAAGGTCACGGCCACCGGCGGCGTGCCCTTCATCGCCTGGCAACTGATCGAGCATCCCGACCGAGCGAAGTACGATCTCTCCTCGCTGGAAGCGATCGCCTATGGCGGCGCGCCATCCGCGCCGGAACTGGTGCAGGCGATCTGGCAGACCTTCGGCGCCTTGCCCGGCAACGGCTGGGGCATGACCGAGACGATGGCGACGCTGACGCACCATGCCGCGGAGGATTACATTAACCGTCCGTCGAGCTGCGGCCCGGCGGTCGCCGTCGCCGATATCGAGGTGCGTGCCGACGATGGCGTGACCGTGCTGCCGGCGGGCGAGATCGGCGAATTGTGGGCGCGCGGGCCGATGATCGTGGCGGGATACTGGAACCGGCCGGACGCGACCGCGCAGACGTTCGTCGACGGCTGGGTGCGTACCGGTGACCTTGCCCGGATCGACCAGGAAGGCTTCTGCACGATCGCCGATCGCGCCAAGGATGTGATCATCCGGGGCGGCGAGAACATCTATTCGATCGAGGTGGAGAACGTGCTCTACGAACACCCGGCGGTGACCGACGCGGCGCTGGTGGGCATGCCGCACCGCACGCTGGGCGAGGAACCGGCGGCGGTGGTTCACCTTGCGCCGGGCACGCAGGCGAGCGAGGAGGAACTGCGTGCCTTCGTGGCGGCGCGGCTGGCGGCGTTCAAGGTGCCGGTGCGCGTGGTGTTCAGCGCCGAGACGCTGCCGCGCAACGCCAACGGCAAGATCCTCAAGTCCGAACTGCGGCGGCACTTCGCCTGAACGGCATGGCAAGCGAGGCGCATCCCGACAACGACGCCGGGCGGTTCGAGCGCCGCCGCCGCGATATCGTGCGCGCGGCGACCGACCTCATCAACGAAAAGGGCGTGAAGGGCACCACGTTCAGCGAAGTGGCGGCGCGCGTCGGGCTCAACACCAGCAGCGTTGCCTACTACTTCGGGCGCAAGGAGAACCTTGTCCACGCGGTGTTCGAGGCCACGATCGACCGCCTGATCGCGCTGGCGCGGATCGCGGCGCAGGCGCCCACCCCGCGCGCACGGCTGGCCTGCTGGATCGACGGACACGTCGATCTGCGCGCGATGATCCGGCGGGGCGAGGAAGGGCGTATCGCCGTCCTGTCGGAAATGCGCACGCTGCCCGAAGCGCTGCACCGTCCGTTGCAGGAACGGTACATCGAACTGTTCCGCGTGGTGCGCGATCTGCTGCCGGCCGGGGCGGGGGAGCGCGATCATGCCGTGCGCACCGCACGGGCGCACATCCTGTTGCAGGTGATGTTCTGGCTGCCGGCGTGGACGCCGCTCTATTCCGAGCAGGATTTCCCGCGCCTCAAACAGCGGCTGCTGGCCGTGCTGGCGGACGGCATCGCGCCGCGCGATGCGGCATGGCAGCCGCAAACGCTCGGCGGCGGTGAGGCGCCATGGCGGACCCCACCGGCGGGGCTGCGCAATCCCCACGGCGAATTCCTGCGCATGGCCACGCTCACGATCAACCAGCGCGGGTACAAAGGCGCCTCGGTCCATCGCATCGCCAGCGGGCTGAACGTGACCAAGGGCAGCTTCTATCACCACAACGAGGCCAAGGACGATCTGGTGCTGGCCTGCTTCGAACACGGCAACGAACGGATCGCGGCGGTGCAGTTCGCCGCCGCCACGCTGCCGCGGAACGGCTGGGGGCGGATTTCGAGCGCGGTGGCCGAACTGGTGGCGTTGCAGCTTTCCGATCCCACGCCTCTGCTGCGCACCACGGCGTTGCAGGCCCTGCCGCAGGAGCGGCGCGGCGCGGTGCTGAACAGCGCGCAGCGCATCGCGCGGCGGTTCGCCGGGATGCTTTCGGACGGGATTGCGGACGGTTCGCTGCTGCCGGTCGATCCGCTGGTCGCCGCCGAAGTGCTGGCGGCGACGATCAATCCCGCCAACGAATTGCGGAGCTGGGCGGCGGGTTTCGACGATCCCGCGCAGGCGGTGGAATGCTATGCCGCCTGCTTTTGCTATGGCTTGCTGTCGGGCGTGGAAACCGTTTGACGCCAACGGCCTGGTTTGCGGTCCTGCGCATCCGGCGATCCGCCTTTGCCTTCGACCAGCGGATCGCGATCGAGATCAGGCCGGTGCAGCAGGCGCCAGATCATCAGAGCCATCAGGAAATGTGGCACAAGGACGGTGATCTTGTCGATCATGGCCCGCTTTTTACCGTGCCCGGGTTAACGCCGGGTATGCACGTTTTTGACGGTGCGATCGGATGACAAGCGGCGCGGACTGGGCAATGGTCCGTGCCCATGAAACTTCACGACGAAACGCTGGCCGATGCGCCCGCCGCGCCGCGCCGCTGGTATGGGCACCTCTATCTGCAAGTGCTGGTCGCGATCGCCGCCGGCGTGCTGATCGGCCATTTCGCGCCGGCCACGGGCGAAGCGCTGAAGCCGCTCGGCGATGCCTTCATCAAGCTGGTGAAGATGGTGATCGCCCCGGTGATCTTCCTGACGATCGTGACCGGTATTGCCGGGATGCGCGACCTTGCCTCGGTCGGCCGGGTGGCCGCCAAGGCGTTCGCCTATTTCCTGTTCTTCTCCACGCTGGCGTTGATCGTGGGGCTGATCGTGGGCAACATCGTGCGGCCGGGCGCGGGCCTGAATATCGATCCCGCCTCGCTCGATGCCGGCAAGGTCGCCGCCTACGCCGCCAAGGCGCACGAGGCGAGCGTGACCGGCTTCCTCATGGCGATGATCCCGGAAACCTTCCTGTCGTCGCTGAGCGAGGGCAACATCCTTCAAGTCCTCGTCGTGGCGATCCTGTTCGGCATCGCGCTCGCCACCACGGGCGCGCGGGGCGAGCGCGTGGTGGCGCTGCTGGAAGACGTGTCGGTCGCGTTCTTCCGGCTGGTGGCGATCGTGATGAAGGCGGCGCCCGTCGGCGCGTTCGGCGCGATGGCCTTCACCATCGGCAAGTATGGCATCGACAGCCTGGCGAACCTCTTCCACCTCGTGCTCACGTTCTATCTTACCTCGGCGCTGTTCGTGCTGGTGGTGCTGGGCGTTGTCGCGCGGCTGGCGGGCTTTTCGATCCTGCGGCTGATCGCCTATCTCAAGGAGGAACTGCTGCTGGTGCTGGGCACGTCCTCGTCGGAAAGCGCGCTGCCCGCGCTGATCGACAAGATGGAGCGCGCCGGCTGCCCCAAGGCGGTGGTCGGCCTGGTCGTGCCCACCGGCTACAGCTTCAACCTCGATGGCACCAACATCTACATGACGCTGGCGGCGCTGTTCATCGCGCAGGCCTGCAACGTGGAACTGACGCTGGGGCAACAGGTGCTGCTGCTCGGTGTCGCCATGCTTTCGTCCAAGGGCGCGGCGGGGGTGACCGGCGCCGGTTTCATCACGCTGGCGGCGACGTTGTCGATCGTGCCCTCATTGCCAGTGGCGGGCATGGCGCTGATCCTGGGCGTCGACCGCTTCATGTCCGAATGCCGCAGCCTGACCAACTTCATCGGCAACGCCGTGGCGACGGTGGTCGTCTCGCGCTGGGAGGGCAAGCTGGATGAAGCCGCGCTGCGGGAGGCGCTGGGGCGTGGTGGGCACGTGGATTGATCGACTCTAGCGATCGACAGCGACGCTGCTTGCTGCGGCCCATATTTCCCGCATCCGGTCGCCGACATAGGCTTGCGGCAGCGATGGCGTCGCTCCTTCCTTGGCCTCCTCTGCCGCCACGCGCTTCTTGAGATATTCGAATGCTTCCTGAAGCGACGCTCCGCCACGCAACGGTCCGCTGATGAATGCTTCGCCGAATACCGTGTATTGGCGGCGATCATCGCATCCGAACGAAGTTCGGTCGGCTGCGGCTGCGGTGATAACGATGGTATCGGGCGAAGCGAGTGGCTTGATCCATGTCCCCGCATAGCAGGCCGACACGATGACGATCCGCCGCCTAATGCCGGCTTCATCGAGCGATCTCGCCAGGCTTCGCGCCGATATTGGGATTAGTGGCTGGTAGTCGGGCAAATCCGTTCGCAGGGCCGCGTCGCGGCTGCCATGTCCTGCGAGATAGATGACTATGAGGTCACCATCGAGGTCGGTGCCCATGGTTGCCTGGCGGAGAAGCGTCGAAAAATTGGCGTTGGTTGCGAGTGGGACATGGGTCAGATCCAGCCTTGCGTTGGACAGCAACGCGCCGGGCGTACGTGGGCCGAACCTGCCGCGCAGCAGTGTAAGAGCCGCCTTCGCCTCTCGACCGAACAATTGCTGGCTGCCCCCGGCGGCAACCGCGACAACACGCACCGGCGGGTGTTCCATGTCTTGCGGGCGCAACGATATCGCTGTCGCCTCCACCAGTTCGGGCTGCATCGGCCACAGTATCTCGGGACTGACGGGGGCGGTATCCTCGATCTCGTTGCGCGCTTCCCTGAACTGTGGCGATAGCGGCATGAGATAACTGTCGAACGATGGCATCTCCATAGTGATGAAGCCCACCGTCGCGGCGAATATCAGGGCGATCACCGTGCCCCGGTGCGATCGGGATTGTCCCCAGCCTCTTCGCAGCAGCGTGATCGCCGCAGCGCCCGCCCATAGGCCAAGGCCGATGCGGCAAAGTTCTCCAGCTTGCGAATCGTCCCCCGTCAGCAGAGCGATGGTGAACCAGCCAACGGCCACCACGAGGCCCACGAGCATGAACGCGATCGCAAGCCGGATCGCATCGGTTCGCCGTCCGATAGCCCAAGCCGCGATCAGTGCGGTAAGGACAAGGCTCCCGCTGTAATGCAGGGCCAGGCTGGGCGGGATGTATTCGTCTCGCCGGATCATAACCGCATCGATCACGTTGATCACGGAGGTCGCGACCCACAGCAACGCCAGCAGGGCGGGGTTGCTGGGCAAATCGCCTAGGACGATACGTCGCAGCGCAAGAAAACGCAGGATAGCATGAGCGGTGCGAGGCACTGGGATCATGGCGAATTTCACCCTTCGCCGCGCATTTAAGGGCCAAGTCTTGATAACTCGTAATCCGGTCAAGTGTCGTGGCGGATTTGCCGGTGCTGGATTGCCGCTATTCCCCGATCCGGTAGGGCACCAGATCGCGCTGGCTGGGATCGACCATGATCGCCTTGTCGCTGGGGGGAAAGGCGCGCTGGTCGCACGTATCGCGCGGGCAGATGCGGCAAGAGGCGCCGATCCGCGCAACCGCCTCGTCGCGCTGGAGGTTGAGGCCGTCGGCATAGACGAACTCGCTGGCGAGCGCCGCTTCGCAGCCCAGTGCCACGGCATAGCGGCGCGGCGGGCGGTAGAAGCTGGCCGATGGCTTCACCAGCCCTTTGGCGATCGAGACATAGCGCACGCCATCGGGCATCTCGGCCACCTGCACGTGGATGCGGTCGGGGATCGCCACCGCCTCGTGCACGATCCACAGCGGGCAGGCGCCGCCGAACCGGCCGAACTGGAGGCGCGTGGCCGAATGGCGCTTGGTGATGTTGCCGGCCATGTCGACGCGGCAGAAGAACACCGGGATGCCGCGCGCCTGCGGGCGTTGCAGCGTGGACAGGCGGTGGCAGGTCTGTTCGAAGCTGGTGCCGAACACCTGGCGCAGCCGGTCCACGTCGTGCCGCAGCGCGCGCGCGGCGGTGCGGAACTGTTCGTAGGGCATCAGCAGCGCGCCGGCGGCGTAGTTGCCCAGACCCACGGTCAGCAGTTCCCGCGCGGCATCGCTGGCCAGCAACGTGTCCTCGACGATCGCGGCGATGTCCTGCTCCAGCGCCATGGCGGTCAACTGGTAGGCCATCTGGAACCGGCTGCTTTCGACCGGCTGGCTGGAATCGATCACCAGCCGCCGCTGTGCCGGATCGAACAGCCGCAAGGGGCCGCCCGGCCGGTAGTCGATGGTCACGCCGCGCGCCGCGAACCACGCTTCCATCCGGTCGATCGAGGGCGACGCCTGATCGGGCGCGAGTTCCCGCGCCAGGATTTCGGCATGGCGGTCGACCAGATCGACGTAGTTGTTGGCAAGGTGGAACCAGTCGCGCACTTCCTCCCACGGCAGGCGGCCACCGGTGATCCCCGCCGCCACGCTGTCCGATCCCAGCGCTTCGTCCAGCATTTCCAGCCGCTGCCGGTCGCGACGGTGGATGGCGTGCATCCGCACGAACTGTTCGGCGAAGGCGGGGAACTGTTCGGCCACGCGCTCGATCTGTTCGCTGGGCAACGCGGCGGGCAGCAGCGGATCGGCTACCGCCTGTCGCAGCGCATCGGCCAGCAGATCCTGCCGGTCCGGGGCAAGGTCTTCCCAGTCCACGGGAAATTGCGCGCGCAGCCGGTCGGCCAGCGCGGGGGTGAGGTGGCGCTCGTCGTTTTCAAGCTGGCACAGGTAGGAAGCGCTGATGCCCAGCGCGCGCGCCATCGCGGTCTGCAACAAACCGCGCCGCGTTCGCAATGTGCGCAGCTGGTTTCCGGCAAAGACGCGGCGTTTGCTCATCCTTTGGTCGATAATTTGCAAATTCGTGCTTTGCAAGTTTGCAACTTAACATTGGACTCTGCCGCTCCCTTGCGCCATCGCGGCCGATTATCAGGTCAGTTTGGGGCGAGGATATGTCTGCGAATATCGCCGAAATGGAAAAGCGTCGGGAAGCCGCACGGATGGGCGGCGGGCAGAGGCGCGTCGACGCGCAGCACGCCAAGGGCAAACTGACCGCGCGCGAAAGGCTCGAAGTGCTGCTGGACGAAGGCAGCTTCGAGGAAGTCGACATGTACGTCGAGCACAATTGCGTCGATTTCGGGATGCCGGACACGGTGATCCCCGGCGATGGTGTGGTCACGGGTTCGGGCACGATCAACGGCCGGCTGGTGTTCGTGTTCAGCCAGGACTTCACCGTGTTCGGCGGCGCGGTGTCCGAACGGCACGCCATGAAGATCTGCAAGATCATGGACATGGCGATGAAAGTCGGCGCGCCGGTGATCGGCCTCAACGATTCCGGCGGCGCGCGCATCCAGGAAGGCGTCGCCTCGCTGGGTGGCTATGCCGAAATCTTCCAGCGCAACGTGCTGGCTTCGGGCGTGGTGCCGCAGCTCAGCCTGATCATGGGGCCGTGCGCGGGCGGCGCGGTCTATTCCCCGGCGATGACCGACTTCATCTTCATGGTGAAGGACAGCTCGTACATGTTCGTAACCGGGCCGGACGTGGTCAAGACGGTGACGAACGAGATCGTCACGCAGGAGGAACTGGGCGGCGCGGTGACGCACACCACCAAGACTTCGGTGGCCGACCTCGCTTGCGAAAACGACATCGAAGCCCTGCTGCAGGCGCGCGAATTCTTCGATTTCCTGCCGCTGTCGAACAAGGAAGCGGTGCCGGAACGGCCGACGTCCGACCCTTACGACCGGCTGGAACACAGCCTCGACACGCTGATCCCGGCGTCCGCCGCGCAGCCCTATGACATGCACGAGGTGATCCGCAAGACGGTGGACGAGGGCGAATTCTTCGAAATCCAGCCCAGGCACGCCGCCAACATCATCTGTGGTTTCGGCCGGATCGAGGGCAAGACGGTGGGCGTGGTCGCCAACCAGCCGATGGTGCTGGCCGGCGTGCTCGACATCAATTCGTCGAAGAAGGCGGCGCGTTTCGTGCGCTTCTGCGATGCGTTCAACATCCCGATCCTGACGTTCGTCGACGTTCCGGGCTTCCTGCCGGGCACCAGCCAGGAGCACAACGGCATCATCAAGCACGGCGCCAAGCTGCTGTTCGCCTATGCCGAGGCGACCGTGCCCAAGATCACCGTGATCACCCGCAAGGCCTATGGCGGCGCCTACGACGTGATGGCCTCCAAGCACCTGCGCGGCGACCTCAACTACGCCTGGCCCACCGCCGAAATCGCGGTCATGGGCGCCAAGGGCGCGGTCGAGATCATCTTCCGCGGCCTTTCGACCGAGGAACAGGCGGTCAAGACCAAGGAATACGAGGACCGCTTCGCCAACCCGTTCGTGGCGGCCAGCAAGGGCTTCGTGGACGAGGTGATTCACCCGCACTCCACGCGCCGCCGCATCGCGCTGGGCCTGCGCAAGCTGCGCAACAAGGCGCTCGAGAACCCCTGGAAGAAGCACGACAACATTCCGCTGTAAGCGCGGATCTGGGCTGAGGACCGACCATGACCGACATCTTCATCGTTTCCGGCGCGCGCACGGCCATCGGCACGTTTGGCGGCAGTCTCGCCTCGTTCCGCCCGGCGGATCTGGGTACTATCGTGATCAAGGAGGCGATTGCCCGCGCGGGGCTGGCGCCGGACACGATCGAGAACGTGGTGATCGGCACGGTGGTGCCGACGCAGCCCAAGGATGCCTATGTCAGCCGTGTTGCGGCGGTGAACGCCGGCGTGCCGATCGAAAGTCCGGCGATGAACGTCAACCGTCTGTGCGGCTCGGGCCTGCAGGCGATCGTCTCGGCGGCGCAGGGCATCGCGCTGGGCGAGCACAGGATTGCCATCGGTGGCGGTGCGGAAGTGATGTCGAACGCGCCGCATATGGTGCTGACGGCGCGCAACGGGCAGAAGATGGGCGATCAGGTGATGATGGACGCCATGCTCGGCGCGCTCCACGATCCGTTCGAGAACATCCACATGGGCGTGACGGCGGAAAACGTGGCCGAACGCCACCAGATCACGCGCGAGGCGCAGGACGCGCTGGCGGTGGAAAGCCATAAGCGCGCGGCGGCGGCTACGGCGGCGGGCTACTTCAAGGAGCAGATCGTTCCGGTCGAAGTGAAGACGCGCAAGGGCGTGACCGTGTTCGATACGGACGAGCATTTCCGTGCCGATGCCAGTGTCGAGTCGATGGCCGCGCTGCGCCCGGTGTTCAAGAAGGATGGCACTGTCACCGCCGGCAATGCCAGCGGTATCAACGATGGTGCTGGCGCGGTCGTGCTGGCCAGCGGCGAGGCGGTCGAGGAACTGGGCCTCAAGCCGATGGCCCGGATTCTCGGCTGGGGCCACGCCGGCGTGGAACCGGGCGTGATGGGTCTTGGTCCGGTCAAGGCGGTGCCCGTGGCGCTGAAGCGCGCGGGGCTGACGCTCGACCAGATCGACGTGATCGAGAGCAACGAGGCGTTCGCGGCGCAGGCCTGTGGCGTGGCCAAGGAGCTGGGCTTCGATCCCGCCAAGACCAATCCCAACGGATCGGGCATCAGCCTGGGCCATCCGATCGGTGCCACCGGCGCGATCCTGACGGTCAAGACGATCTACGAACTGGCCCGCACCGGCGGGAAGTACGGCCTGATTACGATGTGCATCGGCGGCGGGCAGGGCATCGCCATGGTTGTGGAGCGCGTGTGACATGAAGCTGGGACGCCTGAACCACGTGGGCGTGGCAACGCCCGACATCGACGCCTCGATTGCGTTCTATCGCGACGTGATGGGGGCGACGGACATCACAGAGCCGTTCGTGCTGGAAAGCCAGCAGGTGCGCGTATGCTTCGTCAACACGCCGGGCGAGGACGGAACCGCCGGCACGCAGATCGAGCTGATCCAGCCGACCAGCCCGGACAGCGCGGTGGGCAAGTGGCTCGCCGCCAACCCGCTCGGCGGCCAGCACCACCTCTGCTACGAAGTGCCGGATATCCACGCGGCCAAGGCCTGGTTCGAAAGCAAGGGCAAGCGCGTGCTGGGCGAACCGCGCATCGGCGCCCACGGCACGCTGATCTTCTTCGTGCATCCCCGCGACATGGGCGGGCAACTGACCGAGATCATGGAAACGCCCAAGGGGGCGCACTGACCACACGCCGTTCGTGTCGAGCGAAGTCGAGACACGGGCGCGCAGGGTTCTCGACTTCGCTCGAACCGAACGGGCCTAGGGACAAGATCATGGTGAATATCGAAGACTGGCAGGCCGCTGCCGCCAAGGAAGTGAAGGGCAAGGACCTCACCTGGCAGACGCCGGAAGGCATTGCCGTGAAGCCGCTCTACACGGCCGAGGACGCGACCGTCGATCCGGGCCTGCCGGGCTTTGCCCCGTTCACGCGCGGCGTGCGCGCCAGCATGTATGCCGGCCGGCCCTGGACGATCCGGCAGTACGCCGGTTTCTCCACCGCCGAGGAATCGAACGCGTTCTATCGCCGCAATCTGGCCGCCGGGCAGAAGGGCCTGTCGGTCGCTTTCGACCTTGCGACCCATCGCGGCTATGACAGCGACCACCCCCGCGTGGTGGGCGACGTGGGCAAGGCGGGCGTCGCCATCGACAGCGTCGAGGACATGAAAATCCTGTTCGACGGCATCCCGCTCGATCAGATGTCGGTGTCGATGACCATGAACGGCGCGGTGATCCCGATCCTCGCCTTCTTCATCGTCGCGGGCGAGGAACAGGGCGTCGATCGCAAGCTGCTCGACGGGACCATCCAGAACGACATCCTCAAGGAGTTCATGGTCCGCAACACCTACATCTACCCGCCCGAGCCTTCGATGCGGATCATCTCGGACATCTTCGGCTACACCAGCCGCGAGATGCCGAAGTTCAATTCGATCTCGATCTCCGGCTATCACATGCAGGAAGCCGGCGCGACGCAGGTGCAGGAACTGGCCTTCACCATTGCCGACGGCATGGAATATGTGAAGTACGGCGTCGCCTCTGGCCTCGACATCGACAAGTTCGCCGGTCGCCTGTCGTTCTTCTTCGCCATCGGCATGAACTTCTTCATGGAAGTGGCCAAGCTGCGCGCCGCGCGCGTGCTGTGGCACCGGGTGATGACGCAACTGGGCGCGAAGGACGAACGCAGCAAGATGCTGCGCACCCACTGCCAGACCAGCGGTGTCTCTCTGCAGGAGCAGGACCCCTACAACAACGTCATCCGCACCACGATCGAGGCGATGGCCGCGATGCTGGGCGGCACGCAGTCGCTCCACACCAACGCGCTGGACGAAGCGATTGCGCTGCCCACCGACTTCTCCGCCCGCATTGCCCGGAACACGCAGATCGTGATCCAGGAAGAAACGGGGATGACCAAGGTGGTCGATCCGCTGGGCGGGTCGTACTACATCGAGGCGCTGACGCAGGAACTGGTCGACAAGGCCTGGGAGATCATCGAGCGCGTCGATAGCGAGGGCGGCATGGCCAAGGCGGTTGCCGCCGGCTGGCCCAAGGCGATGATCGAGGAAGCCGCCGCCGGCCGCCAGGCACGCGTTGACCGTGGTGAGGACGTGATCGTCGGCGTCAACAAGTATCGCCTTGCCAGCGAAGACCAGATCGAAACGCTCGAAGTCGACAACCACGCCGTGCGCGAAGCGCAGATCGCGCGGTTGAAGGCGGTGCGCGCCGGGCGTGACGAAACGCGGTGCCGGGCCGCGCTCAATGCGTTGACCGAAGGCGCGAAGACGGGCGGCAACCTGCTCGAACTCGCGGTGGAGGCCGCGCGCCACCGTGCGACGCTGGGCGAGATTTCGGACGCGATGGAAATCGTCTTCGGCCGCCATGGCACTGTGCCGACCCCGGTGAAGGGTATCTACGGCGCGGCCTATGCCGGCGACAGCCGCTACCGGCAGGTGCTCGACGGCGTCGAGGCCGTGACTCGCCGCCTGGGCCGCAAGCCCCGGATGCTCGTCGCCAAGATGGGCCAGGACGGGCACGATCGCGGCGCCAACGTGATCGCGTCGGCGTTCAGCGACATGGGCTTCGACGTGACCAGCGGTCCCCTGTTCCAGACCCCGCAGGAAGCCTGCGCGCTGGCGCTGGAAAAGGACGTCGACGCGGTGGGGGCATCGAGCCTTGCCGCCGGGCACAAGACGCTGATCCCCGAACTGATCGGGCACCTGAAGGCCGCCGGTCGGGCGGACATCAAGGTCGTCGCCGGGGGCGTGATCCCGCCGCAGGACTATGAATTCCTGCGTGAAGCGGGGGTGCAGGGCATCTACGGCCCCGGCTCCAACGTGGTGGAATGCGCGGCCGACATGCTGCGGCTGCTGGGCCACAACATGCCGCCGCAGGGTAGCGAGATCGAAGCGGCGTGATAGGGTCCTGTGCTCTATGCCAAGGAGGATGCCATGACGCAGAAGCTTGAGACGCTGACGGTCCATGCCGGGTGCGAGCCTGATCCGACCACCAAGGCGCGGATCACGCCGATCTACCAGACGGCGAGCTACGTGTTCGACAGTGCCGAACATGCGGCGAACCTCTTCGCCCTGGCCGAATTCGGCAATATCTACACCCGCATCATGAACCCCACCAATGCCGCGCTCGAAGCGAAGATCGCGGCGCTGGAAGGGGGCGTGGGCGCGCTGGGCGTGGCATCGGGCCATGCCGCGCAGTTCATCGTGTTCCACACCCTGATGGAGCCGGGCTGCGAGATCGTGGCCGCCAAGAAGCTCTACGGCGGCACGCTCAACCAGTTCGCGCACAGCTTCGCCAAGTTCGGCTGGAAGGCGGTGTTCGTCGATGCCGACGATCCAGCCGCCGTTGCCGCCGCGATCACCGACAAGACGCGCGGCGTGTTCATCGAAAGCCTCGCCAACCCCGGTGGCGTGGTGCAGGACATCGCGGCGATTGCCGACGTGGCCCATGCGGCGGGCGTGCCGCTGATCGTGGACAACACCATGGCCAGCCCGGCGCTGTGTCGCCCGATCGAACACGGCGCGGACATCGTCGTCCATTCCTGCACCAAGTTCCTCAACGGCCACGGCAATTCCATCGGCGGTCTGATCGTGGATTCGGGCAAGTTCGATTGGGCGGCCAGCGACAAGTTCCCCTCGCTCACCCAGCCCAACCCCAGCTACCACGGCGCAGTGCTGACCGAGGCGTTGAAGCCCGTCGGCCCGATCGCCTTCATCATCGGCTGCCGCGTGCTGGGCCTGCGTGATCTTGGCCCTGCCATGGCGCCTATGAATGCCTTCCTCACGCTGACCGGCATGGAAACGCTGGCCCTGCGCATGGAGCGGCATTGCGCCAATGCGCTGCACCTCGCGCAGTGGCTGCAGAACCATCCCAAGGTGGCGTGGGTGAGCTATGCGGGCCTGCCGGAAGACCCCTATCACCAGCTGGCCCGGCAATACCTCGGCGGCAAGGGCGGCGCGGTGTTCACCTTCGGGGTGAAGGGCGGGTACGAGGCGGGGGTGAAGCTGGTCCAGTCGGCCAAGCTGTTCAGCCACCTCGCCAACATCGGCGATACCCGCTCGCTCATCATCCACCCCGCCTCGACCACGCACAGCCAGCTGGGCGAGGAAGAACTGGTCGCCGCCGGCGCCGGGCCGGACACGGTGCGCGTCTCGGTGGGCATTGAACACATCGACGACATCGTGGCCGATTTGGCGCAGGCCCTCGAACAGGTCTGAATTACAGTAATTCCAGCGACGGAAAGATAGGCATGTTCAAAAAAATCCTCATCGCCAACCGCGGCGAAATCGCCTGCCGCGTCATCAAGACCGCGCGCCGGATGGGTATCCAGACGGTGGCCGTCTATTCGGATGCCGATGCGCGGGCGCCGTTCGTGCAGATGGCGGACGAGGCGGTGCATATCGGTCCGTCACCGGCCGCGCAGTCCTACCTGATCGCGGACAAGATCATTGCGGCGTGCAAGCAGACCGGCGCGGAAGCGGTGCATCCGGGCTATGGCTTCCTGTCCGAGCGCACCTCGTTCGCCGAGGCGCTGGCGGCGGAGAACATCGCGTTCATCGGCCCGCCGGTGGGCGCGATCGCCGCGATGGGCGACAAGATCGAATCCAAGAAGCTGGCCAAGCAGGCGGGCGTCAACGTCGTGCCCGGCTTCGTGGGCGAGATCGAGGATACCGAGCACGCGGTGCGCATCTCCGACGAGATCGGCTACCCGGTGATGATGAAGGCCTCGGCCGGCGGTGGCGGCAAGGGCATGCGCCTGGCCTACAGCGAGAAGGACGTGCGCGAGGGCTTCGAAAGCGTGAAGCGCGAGGGCCTCAATTCGTTCGGCGACGATCGCGTGTTCATCGAGAAGTTCATCCTCGATCCGCGCCACATCGAGATCCAGATCCTCGGCGACAAGCACGGCAACATCCTTTACCTCAACGAGCGGGAATGCTCGATCCAGCGCCGCCATCAGAAGGTGGTGGAGGAAGCGCCTTCGCCGTTCGTCACGCCCAGCATGCGCAAGGCGATGGGCGAACAGTGCGTCGCGCTGGCGCGCGCGGTGGGCTATTATTCGGCCGGCACCGTCGAACTGATCGTTTCGGGCGCGGACAAGACGGGCGAAAGCTTCTACTTCCTCGAAATGAACACCCGCCTGCAGGTGGAGCATCCCGTCACCGAAGCGATCACCGGCATCGATCTGGTCGAACAGATGATCCGCGTCGCCTATGGCGAGAAGCTGGCGATGACGCAGGACGACGTGAAGATCGACGGCTGGGCCATCGAGAACCGCGTCTATGCCGAAGACCCCTATCGCGGCTTCCTGCCCTCGACCGGACGCCTGGTCCGCTACAACCCGCCGCTGGCCGGCTGGACCGACGATGGCGAGGCCAACGGACGGCGCGGCGTCGATGGCGTGCGCGTGGACGACGGCGTCTATGAAGGCGGCGAAGTCTCGATGTTCTATGACCCGATGATCGCCAAGCTGATCACCTGGGGGCGGACGCGCGACGAGGCTGCGGACCGGCAGATCGCCGCGCTGGACGCCTTCGAGATCGAGGGGCTGGGCCACAACATCGATTTCGTCAGCGCGATCATGCAGCACCCGCGCTTCCGGTCGGGCGAGCTGACCACGGGCTTCATTGCCGAGGAGTATCCCGAAGGCTTCCACGGCGCGGCGACGTCGGATGCGCTGAAGCGCACGCTGGCGGGGCTGGCTGGCTTCCTCGCCACCGCACGGGCCGACCGCTCGCGTCAGATCGACGGCCAGTTGGGCGACGAACTCGATCCCCCTTCGGCGTGGGCGGTGAAGATCGCCGGTGAAACCCATGCGGTGGAAGTGGGCGGCGATACGATTACGGTCGACGGGGCCGAGATTGACCTCGCGCTCGAATACACGCCGGGCGATCGCATCATCCATGCCGAGGCCGATGGCGAGGCGCTGATCGTCAAGGTGGAGGCGAAGGCTTCGGGCCTGCGCCTGACCACGCGTGGCGCGATCCACGATGTCCAGGTCCTGCCCGGGCACATCGCACATCTGGCGCGGCACATGATCGAAAAGGTGCCGCCGGATATGTCCAAGTACCTCGTCTGCCCGATGCCGGGCCTGCTCGTGGCGCTGAACGTGGGCGAAGGCGATGCGGTGGAAGCGGGGCAGCCGCTCGCCGTGATCGAAGCGATGAAGATGGAAAACATCCTGCGTGCGGAAAAGGCTGGCAAGGTCAAGGCCGTCAATGCCAAGGCGGGCGACAGTCTGGCCGTGGACGCCATCATTCTGGAACTTGAATAAATCATCCGGGGCCGCGCCTGCCGCCCGTCGAAGAGAGGAAAGCTGCGATGAAAGCCCTGGTCTGCGTGAAGCGGGTGATTGATTACAACGTGAAGCCGCGAGTGAAGGGTGATGGGACGGGTGTTGATCTTGCGAACGTGAAGATGAGCATGAACCCGTTTGACGAGATAGCGGTTGAGGAAGCGATCCGCCTGAAGGAGAAGGGCGTGGTATCGGAGATCGTGGCGGTATCGGTGGGGCCTGCGAAGGCGCAGGAGACGCTGCGCACGGCCCTGGCGATGGGGGCGGACCGGGCGATCCTGGTGCAGTCGGACGACGAGGTGGAGCCGCTGGCGGTGGCGAAGATCGTCAAGGCGATCGCGGACGAGGAAGCGCCGGGTCTGATCATCACGGGCAAGCAGGCGATCGACGACGATTCGAACCAGGTGGGCCAGATGGTGGCGGCGCTGCTGGGCCGTCCGCAGGGCACCTTCGCCAACGAGGTGACGGTCGAGGGCGACGCCGTGGTGGTGAAGCGCGAGATCGACGGCGGTCTGGAGACGGTGCGCCTGGCGCTGCCGGCGGTGGTGACGACGGACCTGCGCCTGAACGAGCCGCGCTATGCCAGCCTGCCCAACATCATGAAGGCGAAGAGCAAGCCGCTCGCGAATAAGACGCCGGCGGATTACGGGGTGGACACGAGCCCGCGCCTGAAGACGCTGAAGGTATCGGAGCCGCCGGTGCGGTCGGCGGGGATCAAGGTGGCCGATGTGGACGCGCTGGTGGCCAAGCTCAAGGAACTGGGAGTAGCCTGAGATGACCAAGGCACTGGTATGGGTCGAACACGATGGTTCGGCGGTGAAGGATGCGACGCTGTCGGCGGTGAGCGCGGCGGCGCAGCTGGGCGAGGTGACGCTGCTGGTGGCGGGCGCGGGCGTGGACGGCGTGGCCCAGGCGGCGGCGCGGATCGCGGGCGTGGCCAAGGTGCTCACGGCCGATGACGCGAGCCTGGCCAACGCGCTGGCGGAGAACGTGGCGCCGCTGGTGGCGGGTCTGATGGCGGACTACGACGCGTTCGTGGCGCCGGCGACGACGACGGGCAAGAACGTGGCGCCGCGCGTGGCGGCGCTGCTCGACGTGATGCAGATCTCGGACATTCTCTCGGTGGAAGGGCCGAAGACGTTCACGCGGCCGATCTACGCGGGCAACGCCATTGCCACGGTGGAGAGCGGCGACGCCAAGCTGGTGATCACGGTGCGCGGCACGGCCTTTGCCAAGGCGGCGGCGGACGGCGGCAGCGCGGCCATCGAGGCGGTGGGCGGCGCGGCCGATGCCGGGACGAGCAGCTTCGTCGGTTCGGAGATCGCCAAGAGCGAGCGTCCCGAACTGACCTCGGCCAAGATCATCGTCTCGGGCGGGCGCGCGCTGAAGGACGCGGAGACGTTCGCGGCGACGATCGTGCCGCTGGCGGACAAGCTGGGCGCGGGCGTGGGCGCGAGCCGCGCGGCGGTGGACGCGGGCTATGTGCCCAACGACTACCAGGTGGGCCAGACCGGCAAGATCGTCGCCCCCGAAGTCTACATCGCCGTCGGCATCTCCGGCGCCATCCAGCACCTGGCCGGCATGAAGGATTCCAAGACCATCATCGCCATCAACAAGGACGAGGACGCCCCCATCTTCCAGGTCGCCGATATCGGCCTCGTGGGCGACCTCTTTTCCATCGTCCCGGAGTTGACGAGCAAGCTCTAAGGCCCGAGAGGGCTTCCGATTCGCAGTTTCCATTCCACCCCAGGAGGGATCATGAACGTCCACGAATACCAGGCCAAGGAGCTGTTGGCGAAGTTCGGAGTCGGCATTCCCGCCGGCATCGCCGCGCTCACGGTCGAAGAGGCCGTCGCTGCCGCCAAGCAGCTTCCCGGACCGCTGTATGTGGTCAAGGCGCAGATCCACGCCGGTGGTCGCGGCAAGGGCAAGTTCAAGGAACTGCCGGCCGATGCCAAGGGCGGTGTGCGCCTGGCCAAGAGCGTCGAGGAAGTCGAGGCTTTCGCCAAGGAAATGCTCGGCAACACGCTGGTGACCGTGCAGACCGGGGAAGCCGGCAAGCAGGTGAACCGCCTCTACGTGACCGATGGCGTGGACATCGCCAAGGAATACTACCTGTCGATGGTCGTCGACCGCGCCACCGGCCGTGTCGCCATGATCGTCTCGACCGAAGGTGGCATGGACATCGAGGAAGTCGCCCATTCGACCCCCGAGAAGATCGCCACGATCACCATCGATCCGGCGCAGGGCTTCATGCCGCACCACGGCCGCGCCGTGGGCTATGCGCTGAAGCTGACGGGCGACCTCAACAAGCAGGCCGCGAAGATCGCGCAGCAGCTTTACAACGCCTTCATGGCGCTGGACTGCGACATGCTCGAAATCAACCCGCTGGTGGAAACCAAGGACGGCAACCTGCTCGTCCTCGACACCAAGATGAGCTTTGATTCGAACGCGCTCTACCGTCACCCCGACGTTGTCGCGCTGCGCGACGAGACCGAGGAAGATCCGGCGGAAATCGAAGCCAGCAAGTACGACCTCGCCTACATCAAGCTCGATGGCAACATCGGCTGCATGGTGAACGGCGCGGGCCTTGCCATGGCGACGATGGACATCATCAAGCTGAACGGCGAGTTCCCGGCCAACTTCCTCGACGTGGGCGGCGGCGCCACCACGGAAAAGGTGACGGCGGCGTTCAAGATCATTCTCCGCGATCCCGCGGTGAAGGGCATCCTGGTGAACATCTTCGGCGGCATCATGAAGTGCGACATCATCGCCGACGGCATCGTGGCCGCAGCGAAGGAAGTGAACCTGCAGGTTCCGCTGGTCGTGCGCCTCGAAGGCACCAACGTGCAGCAGGGCAAGGACATCCTCGCCAACTCGGGTCTCCCCATCGTTCCCGCCAACGACCTTGGCGATGCCGCGCAGAAGATCGTGGCAGAAGTCCGGAAGGTTTCCTGAACCATGAGCATTCTCGTCAACAAGAACACCAAGGTCATCACCCAGGGGATGACCGGCAAGACCGGCGCGTTCCACACCCAGGCGGCGCTGGACTACGGCACGCAGATGGTTGCGGGCGTGACCCCGGGCAAGGGCGGCACCACCCACATCGGCCTGCCGCAGTATGATACCGTGGCCGAGGCGAAGGCCGCCACCGGCGCCACCGCTTCGTGCATCTATGTGCCGCCTCCGGGCGCGGCCGACGCCATTCTCGAGGCGATCGACGCGCAGATGGAACTGATCGTCTGCATCACCGAAGGCATCCCGGTGCTCGACATGGTGCGCGTGAAGCGCGCGCTTTCGGGCAGCAAGTCGCGCCTTATCGGCCCGAACTGCCCCGGCGTGCTGACGCCGGACGAATGCAAGATCGGCATCATGCCCGGCTCCATCTTCAAGAAGGGTTCGGTCGGCGTGGTCTCGCGCTCGGGCACGCTGACCTATGAGGCGGTGTTCCAGACCTCGAACATCGGCCTGGGCCAGACCACCGCGGTCGGCATCGGCGGTGACCCGGTCAACGGCACCAACTTCATCGATGTGCTGGAACTGTTCCTGGCGGACGAAGACACCAAGTCGATCATCATGATCGGCGAAATCGGCGGCGACGCCGAGGAGCAGGCCGCGCAGTTCCTGATCGACGAGGCCAAGAAGGGCCGCAAGAAGCCGATGGCCGGCTTCATCGCGGGCCGCTCGGCGCCTCCGGGACGCCGCATGGGCCACGCCGGCGCGATCGTGTCGGGCGGCAAGGGCGATGCGGAAAGCAAGATCGCGGCAATGGAAGCGGCGGGCATCCGCGTGTCCCCCTCGCCCAGCCTGCTGGGCGAAACGCTGGCCGAAGCGCTCAAGTAAGGCGCTCTATCCCTGGGGCTGGCGCAAGCCGGGCAGGGCGGGATTGCTATGGAAACGGGAAAGGGAGCCTTGCGGCTCCCTTTTTCGTTCCGGCGGGCGGTAACGCTATGTCAAAGCTTCTTCTGCGATAGGCGGCGAACGGAATATCGCAGCGCTTTCAGCCGGCTAAGAAAAGACGTTTCATTTTATTGCAATGCAACATTCGTTGTGCCTTATGTCACGGCCGTGTCGCATAAGCAGGGTGTAGCGGAGCCATTCCGCGTCTGGTGCCCCTGGTGGAACCGGCGGGCGCAAAGCCTTGGCGCAGCAAGCGCGGGGTGTACAAAAGAGTGCGGGTCGTATGGCAATGTCGGGCCAATTCCGGGTGATGCCCCGGCCATAACGCTATCGAGGAGTGAGCATGAAGGGTTCGACCGAACGCAAGCCGATCCGCAAGGCGGTGTTTCCCGTCGCGGGGCTGGGCACGCGGTTCTTGCCGGCGACCAAGGCGATCCCGAAGGAAATGCTGCCGATCATCGACCGGCCCCTGATCCAGTACGCGGTCGACGAGGCGCGCGAAGCTGGCATCGAGCAGATGATTTTCGTGACCGGGCGCGGCAAGACCTCGATCGTCGAGCACTTTGATACCGCGTTCGAACTCGAACGCACGATGGCCGATCGCGGCAAGAATCTCGAAGTGCTGGAACCCACGCGCATCCCGCCGGGCAATCTGGTCACGGTGCGGCAGCAGGTGCCGATGGGGCTGGGCCATGCGGTGTGGTGCGCGCGCGCGATCGTGGGCGACGAACCGTTCGCGATCTTCCTGCCCGATGAACTGATGATCGGCGCGCCGGGCTGCATGAAGCAGATGGTCGATGCCTATCATGAAGTGGGCGGCAACCTCATCAGCGTGCTGGAAGTGCCGGAAGAGGAAGTTTCGAGCTATGGCGTAATCGCGCCGGGCGCGCGCCAGGGCACGCTGACCGAGGTCAAGGGACTGGTCGAGAAACCGAAGCGCGAGGATGCGCCGTCGAACCTCATCATCTCGGGGCGCTATATCCTCCAGCCGGAAGTGATGCGCACGCTGGAAGGGCAGGAAAAGGGCGCGGGTGGCGAGATTCAGCTGACCGACGCCATGGCGGCCATGATCGGGCAACAACCGTTCCATGCCGTAACCTTCGCCGGCCGCCGCTTCGATTGCGGCAGCAAGACCGGCTTCGTCGAGGCCACGCTGGCGCTGTCGCTGGAACGGCCCGACATGGCGGACGAGGTGCGCGCCGTCGCCCGGAGGCTGCTGGGGCTTTGACCCCGGCCCCTTCGTTGTTGGCGCCCATCTGACCGAATTTTGAAAGCGCGGGAGGCGGGAATGGCCTCCCGCTGTCGTCTCATGCACGGACGGGGAGTTCTGTGCATGAGAGACGCGACGGGCATCACGGCAGGCATGAACGCATCGGGCGATCCCGCTGCGATGGGCGGCATTTCGCAAGGGCCGGGCGGCATCCACGCCTGGCACGCCGAGCGCTGGACCGTGATCGTGCCGTTCTTCAACGAACGCGCACATCTGCCATCCTGCATCGCCAGCCTGGCACGGCAGGACGTTCCGTTTCACCTGGTGCTGGTGGATAACGCCTCGACCGATGGCAGCGGGGCGGTGGCGCTGGCGGCGTGCGCGGCGGCGGGGGTATCGGCAGAATTGCTGGTCGAACAGGAGCCCGGCAAGGTTGCCGCGCTGCGGACCGGCCTCGCGGTGGCGGGCACCGAATTCGTCGCCACGTGCGATGCCGATACGCTCTATCCGCCCGACTATCTTGCGCGCGCCGCCAGTCTGCTGGACCGGGGCGCGGTCGCTGCTGTCGCGGCCACGCAACCGCCCGGCGCTTCGCGCTGGCAACGGCGGTTCGCGGGATGGAAGCTGGAGTTGACGTCGAAGCTGCTGCCGCAGCAGTGCCTGAACGGCGGCGCGGGGCAGGTGTTCCGCACGTCGGCACTGCGGGCGGTGGGCGGCTTCGACCCGCAGATCTGGAACTGGGTGCTGGAAGATCACGAGATCATGGCACGGATCGAGCAGCAGGGCCGCATCGCCTATCACCGGCACTTCGAATGCGCGCCGCTCGAGCGGTCCGGCTCCGGCCCGGCACCGGGATGGCGCTTCCACGAACGCATCCTGTACCATTGCTCGCGCGCGGCGAATCGCAAGGCGTTCTTCCACGCATACCTTGCCGCAAAGCTGCGCGCGCGTGCCCTCAGCAGTGAGAGGTTGAGACGCCATGAAAGCCAGCTGTCCCATGCCTGAGCGCTTCATCCTGTGCGCCGACGATTTCGCGCTCTCGCGCGGGATCAGCGAAACGATCGCCTCGCTGGCGGCATCGGGCAGCATCAACGCCGTCAGTTGCATGGTGCCCTTCGCGAACTGGGAGAAGGATGCACCCCTGCTGGTGGAGGCCGCGCGCGTGCGCGATCCGCGCCATGGGCCGCTGCACGTGGGGCTGCACCTTACGCTTTCCAGCGAGCGCCCGATCACGCGGATGTCCTGCACCGATGCCGATGGCCGCTTGCCGGGCGCGGATGCGCTGATGGTGATGGCGCACCGGCGCAAGCTGGACCTGACGGAATTCCGTGCGGAAATCGACGCGCAGATCGCGGCCTTCGTGGCCGTGCGGGGCGCGGCGCCGGATTTCGTCGACGCGCACCAGCATGTCCATGTCTATCCGGGCCTGCGCGAAGTGGTGGTCGATGCCGTGCTGGAACATGCGCCGCACGCCTGGGTGCGCAACCCCGGTGACCGGCTGGGGGCGATGAGCCGCCGGCCGTTCATCGACAAGGCGATCGGATCGAGCCTCCACGCGGCCGGTTTCCGCCGGCTGCTGTCCCGGCGCGGCGTGGCGAGCAACCGCAGCTTTGGCGGGCATTACGACTTCACCACCGACTATGCCGCGCTTTTGCCGCGCTTTTTTGCCGCGCCTTCGGATATGCATGTGGTCATGTGTCATCCCGGTGCCGGCCATCTCGATGGCGATACGATCGCGGACGCGCGCATTCGCGAAGCCAGCGTGCTGGCCGCCGCGGCGCTGCCCGAACGGCTGGCCCGGATAGAGCGGGTGGTGCCTCTGTGAGTGAAGCCGGGCTGGAGCGCGTATTCATGGAACAGCGTCCGATGATCCTGCGATTGCTGTCTGCCCGTCTCGGTAACCGGGACGAGGCGGAGGAGACCGCGCAGGAGCTTTGGCTGCGGCTTCAGGATGCGCGTCCCGGCCCGATTTCCGATCCGGCCGCCTACTTGTTCCGCATGGCCTGCAACCTGGCCACCGACCGCCGCATCGCCGCGGGCCGCCGCGGTGCGCGCGAAAAGGCGTGGCAGGCGGTGCAGCCCGAAAGCGGGGAGTATCCGGACGCCGAACGCGGTCTGATCGCGCGCGGCGAGTTGCAACGGGTCGGAAGCCTGCTGGATGCGATGCCCGAGCGGATGCGCGACGCGCTGGTGATGTTCCGCCTGGAACAAAGGCCGCAAAAGGCGATCGCGCAAGAGTTGGGGATGAGCCTGTCGGGTGTCGAGAAACTGCTGGGAAGGGCTTACCGCCAGTTGGTGGCCGGTCTTGCCGATCCCGTGATGGAACCTGCCGCGCAAGGGGAGCGCGGCCAGCATGAGGTTGATTGCCATGAGCGCTGAAACGCACGAGGCCCAGGGCGGGGCAATGGAGGCGGCGATTGCGTGGCATGTGCAGATGCCCGCGATGGACGCCGCGCGCTGGGCGGATCTGGTCGCCTGGCTGGAAGCCGCACCGGAGCATCAGGCCGCGTTCGACCGCGTGGCGGCGGCGGATCGGTTGCTGGCCGAAGCGCCGGTTCTGCGCCAACGGTCTGGCGAAAAGGTACCGGCGCCGCCGATGCGGGTGAGACGCGGATGGTGGCGCGCGGGCGCTGGAGTGGTGCTGGCGGCCTCGCTGGCCGGCGTGGCGCTATGGACGGTTTTGCCGCGTGATCGCCAGCCGACGACCTTCGCCACGGCCGCCGGCAAGATGCAGACCGTGCGCCTCGCTGAAGGCACCGCGATCGTGCTCAATGGCGATACGCGGCTGGCCCGGGGGGATGGTGAACGCTCTGTCCGGCTGGATGGTGGCGAAGCGCTGTTCGCGGTCCGCCATCGCGCCGATGCTCCTTTCACGGTGGAGGCGGGCCGCTACCGCATTGTCGATGTCGGAACCGTGTTCAACGTCCGGCGCGATGCCGGGCGGCTGATGGTTTCGGTCAGCGAAGGCAGCGTCATGGTCGATCCGGATGGCGCCCGCCTCGCCCTCCACGCTGGCGAGGGTTTGACGATCGACGAAGCAAGCGGTCTTGCCACGCGGTGGAAGGCGGCGTCGGTCGGTGGCTGGCGCAACGGCGAACTGGATTTCGATCGGGCGACGCTGGCCGATGTGGTTGCCGCCTTCCATCGCCGGAATGGAGCGGAAATCCGGCTGGAGGGCGGGTTGTCGGCCCTCCCGTTTACTGGCAATGTCAGGCTTTCGGGTGAGACAGCGCGCGACGTTGAACATCTCGCGCGTCTGGTCGGAGTTGATTGCCGTCGTGAAGGCGAAATCTGGGTGCTTTCGCCGTCCAAGGTTCGTAGCTAGCGCCCTGCTGGCGCTGGGCTGCTGCTTGCCGCTCACGCCGGTTTTCGCCGCCGATCGTGCCGCCATTTCCTTGCCGGCCGGATCGCTTTCCGTCGCCCTGCGTCACTTGGCCGAAAGCACCGGCAGCGAGATTGTTTCGGTCGATCCCGCGGTGGCGGCGGTGCGCGTGCCGGCGCTCAGGGTAGGGTCTGATCCCGCGCGCGCGTTGGCGCAACTGCTCAAGGGAACCGGCTATCGCGCGGTCAGGATCGGTGCGCGTGGTTTCCGGATCGAACGGGCGCCGCTTGCGCGCGTGCGTCCGCGCGCGGCGCCTGCCAGTTTCTCTCCCCCGGCCACGGTATTGCAGCCACCGATCGTGGTGGTGGGAGGCAAGTTTCCCACACCGATCATGCTCTATCCGGGAAGCGTGGGGCGGATGCCCGGCGAAGAAAGCTCCCGACTGGGCGACCCGTCCTCGCTGGACAGCATGGCGCGTGCGCAACCTATCCTGCAGACCACGGCTTTCGGGGAAGGGCGCAACAAGATCTTCATCCGTGGCATTGCCGACAGCAGCTTCAACAGTTGGACGCAGCCCACGACGAGCATCTACTTCGGCGACGCGCTGTTGGGCTTTGGTAGCCCCACGCCCAACCTCAAGCTGCATGATATCGCATCGGTGGAAGTGCTGGAGGGACCGCAAGGCACGCTCTATGGCTCCGGCTCGATTGGCGGCGTCATCCGCATCATGCCGAACGCGGTCGATCTCGATCGCTATGCGGGATCGGTCACGGGAGGTGTCAGTGTTTCCCCGGATGCCACCACGGGCTGGGATGGCTCGGCCATGCTCAACCTGCCCCTGCTCCGTTCGGAAGCGGGCGTGCGGCTGGTGGCCTACCGCGAACGGGATGGCGGCTACATCGATGTGCCGGGGCTGGGGCACAACCGCAACGTGGTCGATGTGGCGGGAGGGCGCGGCGCGCTGGCGGCCCGGCTGGGCGATGGCTTTCGCGTCGAGGCCAGCGGGCTGTACCAGCGCACCGATGCGCGGGATGCTCCTTATGCCGATGCATCCGGCGCGCTTTCGCATCGGGCGGCAATCGCGCAGCCCTATTCCAGCGAATTGGGGCTTGGCCGCCTCTATGTGGAATACAGCGCACCGAACGGGATGCGGCTGACATCCACCGCCAGCCTTGGGGCGCGGTCGGCGCTCGATACATTTGACGCCACCACCCCGGGCTCCCCCCGGCGCGCGTATCAGACACAGCGGTCGACCCGCACGTTTTCTTCGGAAACGCGCTTGTCGGGGCCGCTTGATCGGCCGGTTACGTGGGTGCTGGGGCTTGCCTATGAACGGGTGCGCGATGGCCAGTCGCGCTCGCTTGGTATGCCCGAGGCGCCGCCCGAACTGGACGAGCTGACCAATGTTACCCGCAGCGGATCGTTGTTCGGACAGGTGACCTTCCCCTTGCTGGGCGCGATCAAGGCGACGCTGGGCGCGCGTGCCACCACCGCGCGCACCGACAGCGAACCATCGCGCGGCGGCGTTTCCTCACCGATCAAGGGCAAAGGCGCCTCGCGTATCGACCCCACGGTGGCGCTGCTCTGGCCGGTCCTGCACGACCTTTCGCTTTTTGCCCGGTTTCAGACCAGCTACCGCAACGGCGGCGTTTCCGTGGCGCGCGGGGTCGGCAAGGTGTCGGAGTTCCAGGCAGATTCGATCGTGATGGGGGAGGTGGGGCTTCGCCGTTCGCGATCAGGGCCGACCGGGCTCTCGTTCTCCGCTGCGGCATCCTATGCCCGGTGGCAGAACGTCCTGGCCGAACTGGTGAGCGCGAAGGGGTTGCCCTATACCACCAACGTTGGCGACGCGAAGATCTTCGCGCTGGAAGCGACCGGAAACTGGGTGATCGTGCCGGGGCTGGAAGCGGAAAGCTCGGTGTTCTTCACCTCGAACCGCACGACTGGCGCGCTGCCCGCCCAGTCCGTCGGCCGCGACCGGCGGTTGCCGGATACGCCACCGTTTTCAGCCGCCGCCAGCCTGCGTTACGGCTGGAGACGTGGCATCACCACCTATCGGGCTGGATTCGACATGCGCTACGTCGGGCGATCGGTGCTCGGGCCGGGGGCCTTGTTCGATGTCTCGCAGGGCAATTATGCCGTGGCTGACCTCCATGCCGGGCTGCGCCGGGGGCCGGTCGATTTCTCCGTGGCGGCGACCAACCTCTTCAATACCCGCGCCAGCCGCTTCGCGCTGGGCAACCCCCTGCTGCTGTACAGGCGCGATCAGTCGGTGCCCGTGGAGCCGCTGACCGTGCGGTTCGGCGTGTCGGTGGCCTGGTAGGGGCGAAGCCGTGAAGGCGTTGGCTTTCGCGCCGTGCGGATTACCGCCATCGTGGCGCCATCTCCGGAAATTAACCGCAATTCTTCGCGGCTCCTCAATCGCTATTCCCCATGATTTCCCCGACACTTGGGGGATTTACCGTGCGCTCTACCATCGTGGCGGCGTGTGCCGCGTTCGCTGTTCTTCTGCCGGCCGCCGCCTCGGCGGAACCTGTGTTGCAGCCGATCCAGATCGGCGCGGAAACGCTGCGTTTCGACCAGGGCGTGCCGACGCTCGATCTGCAACGGCAGCAAGGCAGCGTCCAGATCCGGCCGCTGCCACTGGATCACGGCAGCCCGGCCTTCAGTGTCGCGGTGTTCAACGCTAGCCCGCGTTCGGCGAATTTCGGGATCGAGAACCTGACCGTGCAGGCCGGCGACAAGCCGGTCAGCGTATTCTCCGTCGACCAGCTTGTCAGAAAAGCGAAGTCCCGCGCGCGGTGGACGCAGATCGGCATCGCCATGCTGGGTGGAATCGCCGCCGGCGTGGCAGCGAGTCAGACCGATACTTATCACGGCTACATCCGCACGCCACGCGGGTCCTATGTCAGTTCCTACAGTGGCCCCAGCGCATTCGGGCAGCTTCAGGCAACTGCGCTCACCGCCGGCGCCGCGCATGGCATCGCGGCCGTACAATACAATCTGGACCGGACGCGTGATGTCCTGGGCGATTCGATCGTGCAGACCACCACGCTCTATCCCCAGCAGAGCTATGCCGGAAAGATCGTGCTCGAGAAGATTCCGCTGGATGAGCGGCCCGTGCGGATTTCCATCGTGGTGATGTGGAACGGCGAACAATATCCATTCGCTTTCCAGTTCGCCAAGGCGGGAACCGCTGCGCCCGTGTTCCATGCCGTCGATTCGGCACCTGCCCAAGCATCCGCAGAACCTTCCATGGCGGCGGCCGCCTACCCGGCCCGTCAGCCCCGGCCCGCACCCGCACCCGCAACGGGCGGCGCCCGTTCGCAGGACATCAACGCGTTAATCACCAAGACCGCTCTCTACATGGAACGCCCCACCGAATTGGATGACGGCACCGTCATTTCGGAATTTGCCGTATCCGGAAGCGAGCTGCGTCTGACGGCCGCGCTGCCAAAGGGCATGGCCGAATTTTCCGATGGCACCCGCATGTCCGCAAGCCGGGCCATCTGCGGACGCCGCGCGTTCGTTCCGCTGTTGCAAGGCGGCGCCACGATACGGGCGACCTATTCTGCCAGCAGCAAGCGGCGCGCCGAAGAAATCATCGTGACATCGAGCGATTGCGTCAGTTGAGGTGTCGGGGCGGGAATATGGTGGGCGGTGACGGGCTCGAACAAATTATTTAACATGCGGAAATAAAATCGTTTTTAGACAGCTGCTTTTGAGTGGGCCCCCACATCGGCCCACCCTAAAATTGTTGAAATGCGAAGGCGAAACAGAGGGCTCACATTTCCGCCGAGGCTGGCCAGCGGCCCAGATTTGTGGCCGTTGCTGATCTGATGCCGGCGCGCCGCGCCTTGACCTCGGTCAGGGCATGACGGGTTCGGGTGGCTGCGCAAGCCGCCAGTCGTTGCCATGCCGGACCATGCCTTCAAAGGTGAAGAGATCGCTGTTGCGATAGCCACGCGCGGGCGGTTCGGCATCGGCGTTCATGGCCAGGCCGAGCATGACCTTGCGGAATTCGAAGATGGCCCGGTCGCTCGATCCCAGCCTGTCGTGGCTGCGGTCAGCGATCGGCCCCATCGATTCCCACATCGCCATGTCCTGCGTGGGGATGCCCTTGATGCCGGTGAAATCCCCGGCCTTCATCGCCGCGCGATCCTGCAGGTAGCCGTTCTGCGCGTTCCGGAACTTGCGGAAGGTGACCGGATCGACGTCCACCCCGGGCACCGCGTCGCAGAACCGGCGCCAGTCTTCGGACGAGATGCCTTTCGTCTCGTGCCAGGCGATCCAGTAGAACATGCAGTTCACGTCATCGATCGGCACCAGCATCTGCGCCAGCTTGTAGCGGTCGGTCGGCGGGATCATCACGGTGAACGGCGCGACGAACAGCGTGGTGCGGACGTAGTCCTGCTGGTCGGGGTCGTGGATCGGCGTGCGGATCGCGGCATAGCGGAAGCCGAACGGCGCGCGCTCCACCTGCAGGCGTGGGGACTTGTCGGCCGAAGGGCGCAGCCACTGCCTGGCGGTGGCGGTCGATCCGCTGACGTCGGTTGCGGTCGGCATGTTGGAGGAATGCAGGCTGCTGCTGTGCGCGGAATCGATCGATCCTTCCAGCACTTGCGCCCAGTTGCATTCGGCGTGGATCTTCACGATGGCGATCCGGTCGTCCGGTGCCTTGGTCCACACCGGCGCGTCGAACGGCGCGGGGTTCTCCGGATCGCCCATCCAGGCCCAGACGAACCCGCCGGCCTCGCGCGCGGGATAGGCGCGTGTGCGTACCGCCGTGCGCAGGCGCGCATCGGCCGGCTCGGAAGCCATGTCGGTGACCTTGCCGTCCACGTCGAACTTCCAGCCGTGGTAGAGGCAGCGCAGCCCGCATTCCTCGTTGCGGCCATAGACCAGCGAGGCGCGCCGGTGCGGGCAGCGCTCGTCGAGCACGCCAATGCGCCCTTCGGTATCGCGGAACACCACCATGTCCTCGCCCAGCAGGCGGGCGCGGCGCGGGGTGCCGTCCGGCTCGGCCACTTCCTCGCTCATGCAGACCGGCATCCAGTGGCGGCGCATGACCTTGCCCATCGGCGCGTCGCCCTCGACGCGGCAGAGCAGGTCGTTCTGTTGTGGAGTCATGGCAATTCCCGGCAGGCATTGAGGCGCGCGGCGGCGCGAAAGGAGATATACTTTTAATACTAAGTAATTTGCAATTCAAGAGCGTGCCGGATATGATCCGCGCCGGGAGAGCGGCATGGGCTTGCGGGTGGCGGTGATAGGGTTGGGGCGCGGCGCGGTGTTGACCGTGCCAGCACTGGCCGCGCAGGCGCGGATCGAGCTGGTGGCCGGCTGCGATCCCGACCCGGCGGCGCGGGCGGGGTTTGCCGCTCGCCACGGCGTGCCAGCCTGCGAGACGGTCGAGGCGCTGCTGGCGAATGCCGATTTCGATGCCGCCTATATCGCCTCGCCGCACGAGTTCCACGCCGCGCATACCCTCGCGATGGCTGGTGCGGGAAAGCACGTGCTGGTGGAAAAGCCCATGGCGGTGACGCTGGCCGAAGCCGCGTTAATGATCCGCGCGGCCGAAACCGCCGGCACCATGCTGATGGTCGGGCCGAGCCATGGCTATGATCCCCCCGTGGAGGCGGCGGCGGCGCTGGTAGCGTCCGGCGCGGTGGGGGGCGTCAGGCTGATCCATGCCTTCAACTACACGGATTTTCTCTATCGTCCCCGGCGCCCGGCCGAGCTGGATACCGCGCGGGGCGGCGGCGTGATTCTCAGCCAGGCGACGCACCAGATCGACATGGTGCGGCGGATCGCGGCCAGCCCGGTCACGTCCGTGCGGGCGTGGACGGGCGGCTGGGACGCGCGCGCGACGGAGGGGGCGTTCACTGCGCTGCTGTTCTTCGCCAATGGCGCGGTCGCGAACCTGACCTATTCGGGCTATGCGCGGTATGACAGCGATGCGCTGGCCGGCTGGGTGGGCGAAATGGGCGGCGCGAAAAGCCCGGCGGCGCACGGGCAGGCGCGCGCGCTGCTGGCGGCGATCGACGAGCGGCAGGCCAAGGCTGCCCGCACGTTCGCGGCGGGCGCGGTATCGTCAGGCGCGTCGAAACATCACGAGCGGTTCGGCTCGGTGTTGATAACCTGCGAACAGGCCGACCTTGCCCTGACGCCATCAGGCCTCGACATCCACGCCGACGACGGCGTGCGCCGCGTGGCGGTTCCCTTGCCATCCATCCCGCGCGCCGGCGTGGCCGAAGCGTTCGCACACGCCGTGCTGGATGGCTGGCCGGTGCCGTTCGATGGCCGCTGGGGGCTGGAAAGCCTGGCGATATGCCACGCCATTCTCCTGTCCGCGCGCGAGGGCAGGGATGTCACGCCGTCCGAACTTTTTCCGAAAGTATCTGAAAGAACGTTATGAGCCGTCTATCGATCTCGCTCGCCTGCTGGAATTACGATCGTACCCAGGCGCTGGCCGACGGCACGATCCGCCCCGATGGTATCGATCTGAACATGCAGACGCTGGATGTGGAAGAGACGTTCTTCCGCATGCTGCGGCACCGCGAATTCGATGCGGCGGAAATGTCGCTCTCGTCCTATTGCGTGTCGCTCGCCCGGCCCGATCCGGGGTTCGTGGCGATCCCGGTGTTCCCGTCGCGCCTGTTCCGGCACAGTTGCATCTTCGTCTCGGCGAAAAGCGGGATCGAGCGCCCGGAGGACTTGGTGGGCAAGCGCATCGGCGTGCCGGAATACCAGATGACCGCGCCGGTGTGGATTCGCGGCATCCTGGCGGACGAGTACGGCGTCGATCCCGCCAGCGTCACCTATCACACCGGGGGCGAGGAGCAGCCGGGGCGCGACGAGAAGCTGAAGCTCGATCTGCCGGAGCGCTTCCATCTGCGGCCGATCGGTCCCGGCCAGACGCTGTCGCGGATGCTGGCCGATGGCGAGATCGACGCGCTGCACACCGCGCGCACGCCCAGCACGTTCTACAGCGAGCCGGACAAGGTCCGCCGCCTGTTTCCCGATTTCGTGCCGTTGGAGCAGGACTATTACCGCCGCACCGGCATTTTCCCGATCATGCACGTGATCGCGATCCGGCGGGACGTGTACGAAAAGAACCGCTGGATCGCGCGGTCGTTGCAAACGGCGTTCGAGGCGGCACAGGCGAAAGTCTATGAGGAACTGCTGGTCACCGCCTCGCTCAAGACGATGCTGCCCTGGCAGATCGCGGCGGTCGAGGAAGCGCTGGCCCTGCTGGGGCGCGACTGGTGGCCCTATGGCTTCAAGGCCAACCGTGCCGTGATCGATACGTTCCTGCGCTATCACCACGAACAGGGCCTTTCGCCGCGCCGGTTGCAGCCGGAGGACCTGTTTGCGGAGGAATGCTTCGAAGCCTTCCGGATATGAAAAGTCGTGCCCTCGTGTGGCGTCGTCATCCGAAACGGACTTGTCCCGGTTTGCCGGCATTCCTATAAAGTTAGTAATCGAAGTATTTTAGCCGTTCCATGCGGGCGTTTCGGGGAGCTTGCGTTTGCGTATTGGAATCAGGGCTATGCGGCGGATTGGTGACATCCGATGACCAGTGCGCGCACGCTCTATGACAAGATATGGGACGCGCACGCGGTTGCGGCGGACGACGGCGATACGCTGCTCTACGTCGATCTGCACCTGCTGCACGAGGTCACTTCGCCCCAGGCCTTTGCCGGATTGCGCCGGGAAGGGCGGGCGGTGCGCCGGCCGGAGCGGGCGCTGGCGCTGTCCGATCACAACGTGCCGACCGAAGGGCAGTCCGCCGGGGTTGCCGCCGTCACCGACGTGCAGGCGCGCGCGCAGCTTGCGGCGCTGGCGGAAAACGCGGGAAGGCATGGAATCGAGCAGTTCCCGATGGGCGATCCGCGCAACGGCATCGTCCATGTGGTTGCGCCCGAACAGGGCCGCTCGCAGCCTGGCATGACGATCGTCTGCGGAGACAGCCATACCTCCACGCACGGCGCGTTCGGCGCGCTGGCGTTCGGCATCGGGACGTCCGAGGTCGAGCACGTGCTGGCGACCCAGACCGTGCGCCAGCGCCGATCGCGCAACATGCGGATCACGATCGATGGCCGGCTTGCCCCTGATGTCCAGGCAAAGGACATGGTGCTGTTCCTGCTCTCGCGGCTGGGGGTGGACGCGGCGTCCGGCCATGTCATCGAATATGCTGGGCCGGCCGTGCGCGCGCTGTCGATGGAAGGGCGCATGACGCTGTGCAACCTCAGCATCGAGATGGGCGCCCGGGCCGGTCTGGTCGCGCCCGACGAGACGACGTTCGCCTATCTGCACGGGCGGCCGGCGGCTCCGACAGGCGCCACCTGGGACGCGGCGTTGGCGCGCTGGCGCGCCCTAGCGAGCGACGCGGAAGCGCGGTTCGATCGCGAGATACGGTTCGACGCGGCGGAGATCAGGCCGATGGTCAGCTGGGGCACCAACCCCGCGCAGACCGTGGCGGTCGATGGGCACGTGCCCGATCCGGCGGGAATGGGCTCGCCGGCGGACGCGGCGGCTGCTGCCCGCGCGCTGGCCTATATGGACCTCGCGCCGGGCCAGCCGATCCGGGGTCTGCGCCTGGACCGCGTGTTCATCGGCAGCTGCACCAACAGCCGGATCGAGGACTTGCGTATGGTCGCCGCGATCGTGCGCGGCCGCAAGGTTGCTCCGCATGTGCGGGCGATGGTCGTCCCCGGCTCCGGGCTGGTCAAGCGGCAGGCCGAGGCCGAAGGGCTGGACGCGATCCTGCGCGAAGCCGGCTTCGACTGGCGCGAACCGGGCTGCTCGATGTGCGTGGGCATGAACGCGGACCGGTTGCAGGCCGGCGAACGGTGCGGCGCCACCTCGAACCGCAATTTCGAGAACCGGCAGGGCAGGGGCGGCCGCACCCACCTGATGAGCCCGGCCACCGCCGCCGCCAGTGCCATTGCCGGCTGCATTACCGATCCCGCAAGCCTGTCGTAGCAGCGGGGGGCGGGGTCAGGCGCCCGCTTCGAACCGGGTGATCGCGCGTTCGTGCCGCAGCGTGCGGGCAATGTCGTCCAGCCCTTCCAGCAGGGTGCGGCGGTCGTCCGGATCGACGTCGAACGGGATTGTCTCGCCCGAGGCCAGCGTGATCCGCTGTTCGCCAAGATCGACGGTGACCGGCGCGAGTTGCGACAGCGCGATCTCTTCGCGCAGGCGTTCGCAGGTGCTTTCCGGCAGGCGGATCAGCAGCAGCCCGTTCTTGCGCGCGTTGCCGGCGAAGATATCGCCGAAGCTGGGAGCGATCACGCAGCGGATGCCGAAATCGGTAAGCGCCCAGACGGCATGTTCGCGCGAGGAGCCGCAGCCGAAGTTGCTGCCGCCGACGATGATGCGCGCCTTGCGCCCTTCGCCGCGGTTGAGGATGAAGTCCGGCCGCTCGGCACCGTCGGGGCTGTAGCGCAGCTCGCGGAACAGATGGGTGCCCAGCCCGGCCCGGTCGAGCGCCTTCATGTAGCGCGCCGGGATGATCATGTCGGTATCGAGGTTGGCGAGAGGCAGCGGGATGGCAACGGCGGTCAGCCGGTCGAACTTTTCCATGGAGCCTTCCAGATAATTAGTATGCTAATTATAAGGCGAGGCGCGCATTGTCCATGGATAATGCGGCAGTGAAGCATTGCGGCGGGATTCCTGCCCCCTTAAGGACAGGCGTTCGCCGGAGTGCGTGCAACCCTGCAGGCTTGGGCTTTCGGGTTTGGCGAAGAGGAAGACGGCATTGGCCAGGAAGAACCAGACCTATCGGTATCCCGCGGAACATTACACCGTGCCGGAAAACAGCATCGGCTATCTGGCGCGCATCGTGTTCCGTTCGTTTTCGCGCCTGCTCGAGCGCAAAACGTTGATGCACGATGTTTCGGCAGGTCAGTGGCGGTTCCTGCGCCAGCTGTGGCGTGAGGACGGCATCACCCAGCGCGAGTTGAGCGAGCGCGTGGGCATGCGTGAGCCGACCACGGTGGTGGCCTTGAAGGGGTTGGAGAAAGCCGGATTCATCACCCGCAAGAAGACCGCAGACGATCGCCGCAAGACCTTCATCCACCTGACGCCGCACGCCAAGGAACTGGAACTGATCCTCGCGCCGATGAACGCGGAAGTGCATGACGTGGCGACGCGCGGGATGACCGACGAGGAAGTGGAAACGCTGCGCGCGCTGATGCGCCGGGTGATCGACAATCTGGCCGAGGAAACCTCCAAGCTTTCGGTCCTGACGGACGTGAAGGCCTGACCCGCGCGGCGATCAGCCCCCGTTTGCGACGTTGCTTCCCCAATCGGCCTCAAGCGCGGCCAGCATGTTCTCGAACCGGTCCTGGCCCAGCGCGCCGGCAATCTGTTCGGAAAGCGCATCCATAGCCTGTTGCGCGTCCTGCCGCATACGCTTGCCGGTTTCGGTGAGCGACACGACCATGTGGCGGCGATCATCGGGATCGGGCTCCAGCGTGACGATGCCCAGATCGATCATCTGGCTCAGCGTGCGGTGAATCGCCTGCCGGGAAATGCCCAGGTTGCGGGCTATGTCGGAAGGGCGCACGATCCCGCTGACGATATTGGTCATGACCATCGATTGCGGGCGATTGACGTCTGGCCAGCCGCGTTCGTGAAGGCGCGCCTGAAGACCTTCATCGAGCCAGCAAAAGCGCTGGAACAGGGCGATGATAAGCTGGTTCGTGAGCATGGAGAGTGGTGGAAATCCCGATATTTCGCCACCTCGATGGCGCCGCCACGCTAGAAGAACGATTTCGTCGAGGCAAGGCGCGGCGCTGTTGCATTTGCAATGTCCTTAGGATACTAACTTTCTTGCGCGGCGGCTGATCGTCTTCGCGCGAACGATAGGGGGAGAGGTCGAGCCGGCATGGACGGGCTGATGCAGAATGTGCCGCTGACGGTGGATCGCATCATCGATCACGCGGCGGCCTGGCACGGCGCGCGCGAGGTGGTGTCGCGCGATGCCGATGGGCATGTCAGCCGATCCAGCTATGCCGCGATCCATGCTGATGCGCGCCGCGTGTCGAACGCGCTGGCAGCGGCCGGGATCGCGCCGGGCGATCGCATCGCGACGATGGGCTGGAACAGCGGCCGCCACCTTGCCGCCTGGTATGGTGCGGCCGGGATGGGGGTGGTCCTGCATACGCTCAATCCCCGGCTGTTCCTGGAACAGATCGCCTATATCGCCAACCATGCGGGCGACCGGCTGCTGATCGCCGATCCGTCCACCGCCGATCTGGTGGCGCAACTGCTGCCGCAGGTGCCGTCGATCGAGCGGGTGATCTTCTTCTGCGATGGCCCATCGTTGCCGCACACCGACTATCCGGCCATCGCCTTCGATGACTGGATCACGGACGAGCCGGCCGAATTCGCGTGGGGCGGGTTCGACGAAAACGCGGCCTGCGGCCTTTGCTACACCTCGGGCACCACCGGCAACCCCAAGGGCGTGCTCTATTCGCACCGGTCGAACTACCTTCACGCCCTGATGACGCTGCAGCGCGACGCGCTGGCGCTGTCAGCGCGCGATACCGTGTTGCTGGTGGTGCCGATGTACCACGCCAACGCCTGGGGCGTGGTCTATTCCGCCCCGGCCGTGGGGGCGAAGCTGGTCCTGCCCGGGCAGCGGATGGACGGCGAATCCATCTACAACCTGATCGAACAGGAAGGCGTGACCTATTCCGCCGCCGTGCCCACGGTATGGCAGATGCTGCTGCAATACGTGCAGGAGAACGGCAAGCGGTTCACCACGCTGGAACGCGTGACGATCGGCGGCTCGGCCTGCCCGGAATCGATCATCCGCACCTTCCGCGACGAATACGGCGTCGACGTGATCCAGGGCTGGGGCATGACCGAAACCTCCCCGCTCGGCACGGTTTCGGTGCCCAACGCCGTGGTCGCGGCGCAACCGGCGGACGAACAGATGGCCTACAAGCTCAAGCAGGGCCGCCTGCTGTGCGGGCTGGAGATGAAGCTGGTGGACGATGCCGGCGTCCGCCTGCCGCACGATGGCCGCACCCCGGGCCGACTGATGGTGAAGGGGCCGACGATCGCGTCCGCGTACTTCGGGGGCGAGGGCGGGGATGTGCTGGACGCGGAGGGCTTCTTCGACACCGGCGATGTCGCCACGATCGACGGCGAAGGCTACATGCACATCACCGATCGCGCCAAGGATGTGGTGAAATCCGGGGGCGAATGGATCAGTTCGATCGAGATCGAGAACATCGCCATGGGGCATCCGGCGGTCGCCAACGCGGCGGTGGTGGGCATCGCCCATCCCAAGTGGGACGAACGGCCCATCCTGCTGTGCCAGCTCCTGCCCGGTGCCCGCGCCGACGGGGACGATCTGCGCGCCTGGCTCGACGGGCGCATCGCGCGCTGGTGGATGCCGGACGATGTGCTGTTCGTGGACGAGATACCGCTCGGCCCCACTGGCAAGATCGACAAGAAGGCGATCCGCGCCGGCCTGACTGGCTATACCCTGCCGTTCGAGGTCACACGCTGAACGCGCTGCACAACACGACAACCGGGAGAGAAAACGATGGACCCCAACGGGATCGAGGGACTGGACGCTCACTTCATCGGCCTTGCATCGCCGACCGCCCCGCGCATCCAGGCGGGCGGGCATCCCTGCCAGGGCATCTACTGGACCGAGGCGGGCAAGCGGCCGAAGGTGGCGATCATCGCCACACACTACAACGTGGATTTCTCCGAGCACTACATCGCGCCCTATTTCGCGCGGCAGGGCTTCGGCTTCCTGGGCTGGAACACGCGCTATCGCGGGTTCGAGGATCAGTTCCTGCTGGAACATGCGGTGCTCGACATCGGCGTGGGGATGCGCTGGCTGAAGGAGGAGGCCGGGGTCGAGGCGATCGTCATCCTCGGCAATTCGGGCGGCGGTTCGCTGATGGGTGCCTATCAGGCCGAAGCCATCGCGCCGACCCTGACCGACCGGCTGCCCACGGCGGGGCAGGATGCGCTGGCGCGGCTGGTGAAGGGCGATCTCTACATCTCGTTCAACGCGCATCAGGGGCGCCCCGAAGTGCTGACCGACTGGATGGATGCCTCGGTGATCGACGAGAACGATCCTGTCGCCACCGATCCGGAACTCGATCCGTTCAATCCCGATAACGGGCAGCCCTATTCCGAGGAGTTCGTCGCGAAGTACCGGGCGGGCCAGCGCGCGCGCAACCAGCGGATCACGGACTGGGCCAAGGCGGAACTGGCGCGGCTCAACGCTGCCGGCATTCCTGACCGCATTTTCCCGATGTTCCGCTGCTGGGGCGATATCCGTTGCGTCGATCCCGCGCTCGATCCTTCCGAGCGCAAGCCCAACTGGTGTTACCGGGGCGATCCCGCTGTGGCCAACCGCACGCCCAGCATCGGCCGGGCGAACACGCTCAAGACGTGGCTCAACATGTGGAGCCTAGAAACCTCGCCCTGCCAGGGCGCGCCGCACCTTGCCAAGCACGATACGCCCGCGCTGGTGGTGCAGGGGCTGGCCGATACCGGGGTGTTCCCCAGCGATGCGCGCAAGATCTTCGATTTCCTGGGAAGCAAGGACAAGACGATCGAACTGATCCCGGGCGCGCACTATTTCGAGGATTCGATAGCCGAGCGCCAGAACGCGGCCGATCTCGTCGGCGCATGGATTCGCGAAAAGCTGTGATGGAACCGGCGGTCGCGAACATCGTCGACGGGTTGCAGGCCGCCGGGTTGATCGGAGGCGCTGAGACGCCGGTGTTCCAGCCGCTCGCCGGTGGCGTCTCGTGCGATGTGTGGAAGGTCGATACGCGGGACGGGCCGATAGTGGTCAAGCGGCCGCTGCCGCAATTGCGCGTGGCGGCCGAATGGCTTGCCCCGGTCGAGCGCGGGACGAGCGAGGTGCGCTGGCTGAAGCGGGCGGCGTCGGTCGATCCCCGGATCGTGCCCGAGGTTCTGGCGGAAATGCCTGCCGATCACGCCTTCGCCATGCGGTTCCTGCCGGATTGCCCGGTATGGAAGGACGAGCTTGTCGCTGGACGCGTGGATGCCGGGTTCGCGGCAGCGGTGGGGCACAGCATCGCCGCCGTCCACGCCGCGACTGCCAGCAGCGCCTCGGACCAGGCCATGTTCGCCACCGACGCCATGTTCCGCGCGCTGCGGATCGATCCGTTCCTGCTGCATGTCGCGGCGAAGGAGCCGGCGCTGGCCGGGCCGCTGGAAGCCATGGCCGCCGATCTTGCGGCCAGCAAGGTGGCGCTGGTCCATGGCGATGTCAGCCCCAAGAACATTCTGGTCGGGCCGGATGGACCGGTGTTCCTCGACGCGGAATGCGCCGTATTCGGCGATCCCGCGTTTGACCTGGCCTTTTGCGTCACGCACCTGCTGCTCAAGACCGTGTGGCGGGACGACGAGCGGATGCGGCAGGCGGCGGCCGCGCTGGTCGATGCCTATCACGCCGGCGTGAACTGGGAAGACCCCGCCGGTCTTGCGGCGCGGGTGGGGCGGCTGACGGCCGCGCTTTTGCTGGCGCGAGTCGAGGGCAAGTCGCCCGCTGCTTATCTCACTGACCCCAAACATATTGCCGCCGTGCGGGAACAGGCGAGGGCGCTGGTTGCCGCGCCCCGGCCCGTTGGCGCGCTGGTGGCCGACTGGAAAAGGACTGTTGCATGACTTCGCGTATCGTCTCCGTCACCGGTCGCCAGCTCTGGGATTCGCGCGGCCGCCCCACCGTGGAGGCGGAAGTCGCGCTCGCTTCGGGCGCGGTCGGCCGGGCGATCGCGCCCGCCGGAGCCTCGCGCGGGGCGCATGAGGCGATCGATCTGCGCGACGGTGGCAGCGCGTTCGGGGGCTTCGGCGTGAATCGCGCCGTTGCCGGAATCGGGGCCGAGATCGCGGGCGCCATGATCGGCATGGATGCGCGCGATCAGGCTGCGGTAGACCGCGTGCTGTGCGAACTGGACGGCACGCCGGCCAAGGCGCGGCTGGGCGCCAATGCCATCGTTGCGGTTTCGATGGCGGTGCTTCACGCGGCGGCGGCTGATGCGGGCGTGCCGCTGTGGCGCTACCTTGCGAACGGAAGCACGGTGCGCGTGCCCTTGCCGGAAATCCAGATCTTCGGTGGCGGCGCCCATGCCGGGAGGCGGACCGACGTGCAGGATTTCATGATCATGTGCCCCCGCGCCGGATCGTTCCGTCGCGCGCTGGAAATCACGGACGAGGTCTATCGCGCGGCGGGCCGGCTGATGGAGGCGAAAGGACCGCTGACGGGCGTAGCGGACGAAGGCGGCTGGTGGCCGAACTTCGCCTCGAACGAGGATGCGCTGGATACGCTGACGAAAGCGATCGAGGCCAGCGGTCATCGCGCCGGCGAAGACGTTTTCATCTCGCTCGATATTGCGGCCAACGAACTGGGCGACGCCTCCGGCTACACGCTGGCGCTCGACGACCGGCGGCTTTCGGGCGAGGAGATGGGCGCGCGCATCGTGGAATGGACCGGGCGCTATCCGATCCTTTCCGTGGAAGACCCCGCCGGGCAGGACGACTGGGCCACGATGGCCGCCGTGACTGCCGCGATCGGAGACAGGGTGCAGGTTATCGGCGATGACGTGCTGGTGACCAATGCCGACCGTGTCGCGCGGGCGGGAGAGGCGGGCGTGTGCAACGCGGCGCTGATCAAGGTGAACCAGGTAGGCACCGTGACGGAGGCGAAAGCGGCGCTGGACGCGGCGCAGGCGCGGGGCTGGGGCGCGCTCGTCTCCGCGCGGTCGGGCGAGACCGAGGACGTGACGATCGCGCACCTGGCGACGGGCTGGAATGCCGGGCAGCTCAAGGTCGGCAGCTTCACCCGGTCCGAACGCATGGCCAAGTGGAACGAGGTGCTGCGGATCGAGGAGGCGATGGGCGGCGATGCGGTTTTCGCCGGCGCGTCCGCTTTCGCCGCGCCGATCGCGGCGGCGCTCGCATGATTGTCCTGCACGCCCGGCCCAGCCCCGGCTTCCGCGCGGCGGTGGATGCGGTGTTCGGTGCCGGCGTGGTGGTGCACGTCGACGAGGCCGAGGCGCTGGATGGCGTGGCGGATGCCATCACCGTGCTGCTGCATGTGCTGACGCCGGTGACGCCGCCGTTCATCGCCTCCGCGCCGAAGCTGCGGCTGATCCAGAAACTGGGCGTGGGCGTGAACACCATCGCGCTCGATGCGGCGCGCGAGCAGGGCGTGGCGGTGTGCAACATGCCCGGCACCAACAGCCAGGCGGTGGCGGAAATGGCGCTGTCGCTGATGCTGGCGGTGCTACGCCGGACCTGCTTCTTCGACGCACGCACCCGCGCGGGGGAAGGGTGGACGGCCGACCCCGCGGAACTCGACAGCGTGGGCGAGATTGCCGGGCGCAAGGTGGGCCTCGCCGGTTTCGGCCATTCGGCGCAGCGGTTGGCACCGGTGCTGGCGGCCCTGGGGGCGGAGGTGGTTTATGCCGCGCGCACCCCGCGCGATGTGCCCTATGCCTTCTGGCCGCTGGAGCGGGTGATCGCGGAGTGCGACATCGTGTCGTTGCACATGCCGCTGACCGAGGAGACGCGCGGCGCGATCGATCCGCTGGCGATGAAGGCGGGGGCGGTGCTGGTGAACACCGCGCGCGGCGAACTGGTGGACGAGGCGCGGCTGGTGGAGGCGCTGCGTTCGGGCCATCTGCGCGGCGCGGGGCTGGACGTCTTCGCGCAGGAACCGGTCGCGCCCGATACTCCCCTGCTGGCGCTGCCGAACGTGGTGCTGGCGCCGCACATTGCCTGGCTGACGCCGGAAACGCTCGTGCGCTGCCTTGAGGTCGCCCGGGAAAACTGCCGTCGGCTCGCCACCGGCGAGGCCCTGCTGCACAAGGTGGCGTGATGCCGGTTCCCGTGGTTCTCATCACCGGCCAGTTGCTGACCGAGGCGGTCTGGCAACCGCTGCTGGAGGCATGGCCCGATCGCGCGGTGATCGTGGCGGACAATCGCCGCGACGATACGATAGAGGGCTTCGCGCAGCGGCTGCTTGATATGGCGCCGCCGCGGTTTGCGCTGGTCGCGCATGCAATGGGCGGCTTCGTCGCCTTCGAGGTCATGCGCCGCGCGCCGCAGCGGGTGGAGCGGCTGGCGCTGCTCGCCACGTTGGCTTCGGCCGATGGCCCCGCGCAGACCGCACGGCGGCAGGGCTATATCGACCTCGTGGAAAGCGGCCGCTTTGCCGATGTGGTCGAGGAACGTATCCCGATCCTGTTCCCGGAAGGCCGCCGCGACGACGCGCGGCTGCTTGGTATCGCTAGGCGGATGGCGGCCGATACCGGCGCGGAAACCTTCCTGCGCCAGCAGCGCGCGATCATGGCGCGGATCGATAGCCGGCCGCGCCTGCACGAGATCGCGGTGCCGACGCTGCTGGTGTGGGGCGATGGCGACGGGATTGCCAGCCGCGCGCAGCAGGACGAGATGCTGGCGGCAATCCCCGGGGCGAGGCTGGCGGTGGTGCCCGGCGCTGGGCACCTTGCCACGATCGAGGCGCCGGACGTGGTGGTGCCGCTGCTGACCGGCTTTCTTGACGGCACGGCTGGGTGATCGCAGACCGGATGCGAAACAAGGGGAGAGCGGAATGATCGATCTGGAAGCGATCCGGACGCTGGCGGATATTCCGACGGCGCAGGCGCGCCGGCGTGGCGAGGCCATCGCGGTGAAATTCGGCGAGCGGGAGACCAGCTATGCCGCGCTCGATGCCCGCTCCAACCGCATCGCCAATGCCCTGATCGCTTCGGGTATCCGCGCCGGCGACCGGGTGGCCGTGCTGACCCGGAACCACGATTCATGGTATCCCCTGTTCTTCGGTGTGGCCAAGGCACGGTCCTGTCTCGTGCCGGTCAACTGCCGTCTGGCGACGGCGGAGATCGCGTTCATTCTGGAAGACGCCGCGCCCCGCATCCTGTTCGTGGATGAGGATTTCTGCGATGCGGCGCGGGCCGCCATCGGCGATCTGGAAAACCCGCCCACCGTGGTGGCGCTTTACGGCGCGGGCGCTGGTCTGGTCGCGCTGGAAGAATGGCTTGGCGCGGCTACCGACAGCCGGCCGGGCGATGCGCCGCAGCTCAATGACGACGTGCTCCAGCTTTACACCAGCGGCACGACCGGGCGGCCCAAGGGCGTCGTGCTGGCCAACCGGAACTATCGCAGTTTCCTGGAGATGGCGGCGGAGGTCGACGGTTTCGCCTATGGCGAAGACGAGACGGTGATGATCGTCATGCCGCTGTTCCACGTCGCGGGCACCAACATCGGGTTATCCGGGCTGGCGCAGGGCGCGCGGCTGGTGCTGGTGCGCGATTTCGATGCGGCCGGGATCATCGGCCTGATGCAGCAGGAACGGGTGGCCCACGCCTTCCTGGCCCCGGCGATGATCCTGATGATGCTGCAGCGGCCGGAGGCGGCGGCGGCAGACTATGCGGCGCTGCGTACCATTGCCTATGGCGCGTCGCCCATCGCCGAGGACGTGCTGCGCCGCGCGCGCGCCACGTTCGGATGCGGTTTCGTGCAGTTCTACGGATCGACCGAATCGACCGGGGCCGGTTCCTGCCTCTCCCCGTCCGCGCACGATCTGCCGGGCAAGCTCACCTCGTGCGGGCGGCCGTGGCCCGGCATCGAGATGGCCATTCTCGACGCGGAAGGCCAGGCGCTGGCGGATGGCGAGATCGGTGAAATCGTGATCCGGGGCGGCATCGTGATGCAGCGCTACTGGAACCGCGAAAGCGCTTCGGCGGAAACGCTGGCGGGCGGCTGGCTGCATACCGGCGATGCCGGCTTCCGCGATGCCGATGGCTTCTATTTCGTGCACGACCGGATAAAGGACATGATCGTTTCGGGCGGCGAGAACGTCTATCCCGCCGAAGTGGAAAGCGCGATCATGGGTTGCCCCGGCGTGGCCGATGTGGCGGTGATCGGCGTGCCCGACGACAAGTGGGGCGAGGCGGTGAAAGCGCTGGTGGTTCCGGCGCCGGGTGCCGAGCCAGACCCCGCCGCGATCGTCGCCTGGGTGCGCGATCGCATCGCCGCCTACAAGGCGCCCAAGAGCATCGATTTCATCGCGGCGCTGCCGCGCAACCCTTCGGGCAAAGTGCTGCGGCGCGAGTTGCGCCAGCCGTTCTGGGAAGGCCGCGCCCGCGCCGTGGGGTAGCAAGGGCGATTGGCTTGAAAACTTGAGCGCGTGGAAGGCCCACCCCCAGCCCCTCCCGCAAGCGGGAGGGGAGAATATGGGGCAGCCCCTCCCGCATGCGGGAGGGGAGTGAGACTTGCGCCGCCTCGGGCGGCGTTAGTCGCAGCGGGGTGGGCTTCCTGCGCTCAGTTCACCGGCACCGGCGTCCGCCCCACGATCATGCCTTCGCGCTTGGTGCCATCGGCCTGCACCGGATCATGCGCCACGTCGCTTTCGTCGAGTTGCTTGGTCCAGGCCGCGAATTCGAGGCAGACGCCGTCGGGGTCGAAGAAATAGACCGAGCGGACGAAGACATCGTCGTGCATTTCCGCCGAGGCCTGCATTGGCGAATTGTCGTGGTTCAGGATCGGCGTCACTTCCACGCCCTTGGCGATCAGCCGCTGGTAGTATTCGTCGAACTTTTCCGCGCGCACGTTGAACGCGATGTGGTTCATCGATCCGTGCGCGGAAACGAAGCTGCCGCGCGTGGGCAGCGCCGCCGGGGCGGAAACGCCGGGCGCGGCTTCGGGCGCATCGGGGAACCAGAAGAAGGCCAGGCTATCGCCATTGCCGATATCGAAGAAGAAGTGCTGGCCCCGGCCCATCGGCAGGTCGATGGTCTTGGTAAGCGGCATCCCCAGCACGTCGCGGTAGAATTCCACCGTTCGCGCCATGTCCTTGCACACCAGGGCAAGGTGGTTGACGCCCATGAAATCGAATTCCGAATTGGTCGAGGCCATCATCCTTCTCCTTTGGTTTTCTAGCCGGCACTGGCGCTGGGGCGGGCTTTCACCCGTTCGTACCAGCGCAGGATATTGGCGTTGGCGGGATCGAGCGGCTGCCCCACCGACACGCCGAAATCGAGGAAAGCGAACAGCACGATATCGGCCAGCGTAAGCGTGTCGCCGGCGATGAAATCGCGGCCGGCGATCAGCGCGTCGAGCCATTTGACGCCGTCCTGCGCAAGGGCCTTCAGGCCGGCGGCGGCTTCGGGCAGCACGCGCATGCGGGGTTCGAAGAACGCCAGGCCCTCGGCATAGCGGAAGCCGTTGGTCAGCGGTTCGCAGATCTTCAGATCGACCCGGCGCGTCCACATGCGGGTATTGGCGCGTTCTTCCGCCGTGGCGCCGATCAGCACCGGATCGGGGAAGCGCTCTTCCAGATATTCGCAGATCGCGGTGATTTCGGCGATGGTCGTGCCGTTGTCGAGTTCCAGCGCGGGCGTCTGCCCCGCCGGATTGACGTCCGCGTTATAGGGCGCGCGCCGGTTCTCGCCCCCGCGCAGGTCCACCGCGACCGTGGGGATCTCGATGCCCTTTTCCGCCATGAACATCGTCACGACGCGGGGGTTGGGGCCAATGGAATTGTAGAACTTCATGGGCTTCCTCTCGTCCGAATATAAGCAATTAGCATTCTAAATGTCAACTATGTTGACGAATATGCCAGCCTCAGGCCCGATCGCGGCCAGCGGACGCGGATGAGCGTTCCACTGGTCGAGGCCGTGATGAAGGCATCGCGCAAGTCGGCGCCTCCAAAGGCGATGTTGGTTATGCCCACATCCGGCAAAGGGAGGAACTCGGAACCGCCATGCGTTCCAAATATGGTGATGCCGCCTTCGATCATCGTGCCCACGCAGATGCGGCCGTCCTGCTCGATCGCCATGCTGTCGAGCAGCCGGAAGGCTGGGGGTGTTCCCACGAAGCGGCCCGGTGCCCATTGCGGCGGCGGCGCGAGCACACCGGGGGTGATGATGTCCATCGCCCACACGCGCGCCGCCATCGTTTCGCTGACGTAAAGCGTGCGGCCATCCGGAGACAGGCCGATCCCGTTCGGCCCCATCATCTCGGCGCGCTGGCGGGTGATTCTCGATCCGTCCGCAAGCGCGTGATAGATCGCGCCGTGATCGCGGCCTGTCGGGCGAACCTGCCCGTGGTCGGTGAACCAGAAACCGCCGTGCGCATCGAAGACGATGTCGTTGGGGCCTTTCAGGGGCTCGCCTTCGAAACTGTCGTAAAGCGTGCTGACGTGCCCGGTGGCGAGGTTCACCTTCTGGATCGAGCCGCAGGCCCGCGCATGGGCGGCATGGCCGGGGAACAGCAGCGGTCCGGCCTCGGTCCATTCGAAACCGCCGTTGTTGCAGACATAGGCGGCGCCGTCCGGCCCGATGGCCAGGCCGTTGGGGCCGCCACCCAGCTCCGCGACCGTGGCGGCGTGGCCGTCCGGTGCGATCCGCGTCAGCGTGCCGCGCGCGATTTCCACCAGCAGCACCGAACCGTCGGCCATGGCCACCGGGCCTTCCGGAAAACGGAGGCCCGTGGCGACGGTTTCAGGTTCGCCGTAGGCGCTCATTCCCCGTTCGGACGTGGCGCGCTGAGGAAGTCCGCCGCGCTGAAGCCTTCGGGCGCGGCCACTTCCACGATGGGGTCTTCGCGCGCATCAAATTCCATGCGCAGCGCACGGGTGATCACCGCGTGCATGTCGTAAAGGCACGTAATGTATGTGAATTCGAAGATCTGCTCGTCGTCCCAGAAGGTCTTGAGCTTGGCGAACACTTCCAGCGGCACGCGCCCGCCTGCCTGGCTGAGGCAATCGGCATAGGCGAGCACGGCGCGCTCCTGCTCATCGTAGCAGTCCGCGACCGTCCAGAAGGCGATGGAGGCGATCTTCTCCTCGCTCACGCCCAGGCCGCGCAGCGATTTGCAATGCTGCGAGAACACGAACTGGCTGCCCTTGACCCATCCCGCGCGCGTCTGTCCCAGTTCGCGCAGAACCGGGTCGATCCTGCGGGAAGGGTGGCGATAGACAGCAAAGCCATCCACCGCGTGCTTGAAGATGTCCGGTGCCAGGGCATAGACCGTCCACCAGTCGCCCGGCGTGCCGGTGGCCGTGCCGGGTTCCGCAACGGGATCGCGATCGCCGAACAGGCGGTTGTAATAGGCGATGACGGTTTCGTCGGTCACTTCGGACCGGGGAACCTGGCGCAGCACGGGCATCGGGCTTCTCTCCTCAGGCGTTCGCGAACTTGCGGAAGGCGGCGACGTGGGCGGAATCGAAATATTCGTCCAGCCGGGTGATCTTGCCGTTTTCGACTTTGCACACGATGGCGCAGGGCAGGCGGACTTCGCCATCGTCGTGGGTGCGGCGGCCCTTCAGGACGTGCTGCTGCACGAAGCCGCCGGGAAAGGTCGTCAGCCGCCGTTCGGCATATTCGCGCTCCTTGATCCGCGCGACCATGCCGGTCAGCGTCTGCGCGGTCTGGTCGCGGGTGACGATCAGTTCGTCGGTATTGTGCCAGATTTCCGCGTCCGGCGTGAAGCTGTCGCGCATCGTCTCGATGTCGCCCGCCTCGATCGCGTCGAAAAAGCGTTGCGCCATGGCGCGGATGTCGTCCTGTTCAGCCATCGTTCTCTCCTGGTTTTCCGGCACCGAACATGCGGCCGCCGTTCGCGGCGATCAGGCCGTCTATATCGTCGCCCTTGTAAGCCGGATCGGCGGATTCGCCGAAGGCGGACAGCATGTCGCGCGTGACAAGTTCGGCCATCGCCTTCCATTCCGGATGCGTGAATATCCAGAACTCGTCCGCTTCCACCGCTCGGACCACGCGCTCCCCTATGCGATCGGGCGGCATGCCGCCGGCCAGCACCCCCTGCATCGCCTGGCTGGTCGCCGCGGCCTTGCCGACCTCGTCCACCGCCGGGCGCAGATCGCGCGTGGTCTCGACGATGCGCGTGGCCGCCATGCCGGGCATCAGCACCGAGATGCCGACGCAGCTTTCGGCCAGTTCGTTGCGCAGCGCCATGGCGATGCCGAGCGTGGCATACTTGGAGCTGATGTAGGCGACCGAGATCGGCGGAGGCACGATCGCCACCATCGACGCGGTGATGACGAGGTGGGATGCCTCGCCCGAAGCCTTCATTTCGCCCAGGAACGTCCGGCAGGCATAGAGATGCGCGTGCGCGTTGACGGCATAGTTCCAGCGCCAGACATCGGTATCGTATTGCTCGAACGGACCCGAGCCACCGCCCACGCCCGCGTTGCTGAACAGGATGCGCACCGGGCCAAAGGCGCGTGCCTTGTGGCCGGCTTCGGCCCAGCTTGCCTCGTCGGTAACGTCTAGCTGCAGGCCCATGGCGCGGGCGCCTGCGCGGGACAGCGCTTCGGCAGCGGCGGCAACGCGATCGGCATCGATGTCGGCCAGCACCACCGAGGCGCCCTTTGCCGCCAGCGCGCGGGCGGTCGCCAGCCCCAGACCGCTGGCGCCGCCGGTGATGAAGGCCGTCTTGCCGGCTATGCTGGTCATGCGCGGAAATCCCGTTCGAGGTGGCGTGTCATCGCCAGTTGGGCGAAGCCGGCGGCGAGCGCGAAGGGCAGCAGCGCCATGAGCGCCCAGCGCAAGCTGTCCGCGCCATGGAGCGCCTTCAGACCGTCGCTGGCGATACCGACGAACAGCGGGCCAAGGCCAAGGCCGACGATGTTGAACATCAGCATGAGCACGGCGGCGGCCGTCGCGCGGGCGCGGGGCGGGGCAAGGTTCTGCACCAGTGCCAGCGCGGGCGCGACATAGGCGGTGCAGGCCGCCATCGGCAGCAGCAGCAGCGCCAGCGAAACCTGCCAGCTTCCCGCCAGCAACGCGGCGGCGAAGCTGGGCACGGTGACAAGACTCGCCAGCGCCGGAACCAAGCCATAGGCGCGGGGCGAACGCCGCGCCGCCTGGCTGACGAGCCATCCGCCGCCGAGAATGCCGATGGCGAAAGTCACGCCGGCGGCCGGGGCGAACCATGTGGCCATGGCGGCAAGGGGCATGCCCTGCGTGCGCATCAGGAACGCGGGAATCCAGTTGAGCATGCCATAGCTGACGAAGGCCGCGAGACCGCTGCCGATCATCACCATCCGCAGCGATCGCCGGTGGACGAACAGCGCCAGCGTCTGGCGGACGGGCAGGGCGGTATCGGGCATGTCGCCCTCCGCTCCATCCATCCTGCCGCGTGCGGGTTCGGGGACGGTCCAGATCAGCAGCGGCGCCACCACGATGCCAACCAGGCCGATCAGCAGAAAGGCATTGCGCCAGCCGATATGCGCTGCCGCCCAGGCGCCGAACGCCGCACCCACGAACACGCCGAACGGTCCATTGCAAGTGAACAGGCCGATCGCCAGAGGGCGCCTGTCGGGCGGGTAGAGATCGGCGATGACCGACAGCGAGGGGGCGGTTCCGCCGGCCTCGCCCGATCCCACCCCGAACCGCATCAGCGCAAGCTGCCAGAAGTTGCCGACCAGGCCGCAGGCCGCGGTGAACGCGCTCCATACCACGCAGGCGATGCCGATCAGTTTCACGCGCTGCCAGCGGTCGGCGATCATCGCCACGGGAACGCCCATCGCGGCATAGAACAGGGCGAAGGCAAGCCCGGTCAGCAGCCCGAATTGCGTATCGGTGAAATGGAGATCGGCCCGGATCGGCTCGACCAGCACCGACAGCAGCTGCCGGTCGACGAAGTTCACCGTGCCGATCAGGAACAGCATGGCCAGCGCCGTATTCCGGCGCAGGGCGGAAGGCTGCCCCAGCGGCGCGGCGCGCGCATCAAGAGCGGCGGCTTTGGTCAATGGCTCTCCCCAGCGGGCCGAGATTCTTCTCTTGCGAAAATACTTAGATATGTAAGTTTAACTGTCAATACGCTTTACGGTAAGTGGAGCCACTTGGGAGAAAAGGCATGGAGATCAAAGGTAAGTCCGCCATTGTGACGGGTGCTGCCAGTGGCATTGGCCGGGCCACCGCGGTCCTGCTGGCGCAGCACGGAGTCGCGCATGTCGCGCTGGCCGATGTCAACGTGGCCGGGCTGGAGGAAACCGCGCGGCAGGTGCGCGCTCTGGGGACACAGGCCGGAGTCCACCGGCTCGATCTGGCCGACATGGCGGCCGTGGAGGCCTGGTTCCGGAACCATGGCGATGTCGATATCCTCCACAACAACGCCGGCGTGGTTTCGGGCGAGCCGCAGTTTCCGGAGGTCGACGTGGACCGGCTGCGCTGGATCGTCGATGTCAACCTGACCTCGCTGATCACGGCCACCCAGATCGTGGCGCAGGCCATGCGCGAGCGCGGCGGCGGGGTGATCGTCAACACGGTGTCGACGGTCGCATTGGGCACGGGCTTCTACGACGTGATGTACGCCACAACCAAGGCGGGCGTGCTGATGTTCACGACGGCCTGCGCCATGCTGAAAGACAGATGGAACGTGCGCGTGGCCGGGGTGCTGCCGGGGCTGACCGAGACGCCGATCCACGACACCACCGGAGCGAACGGGAAATCGGACTGGATGAAAGCGGTGCTCGCCAGCAACGAAAGCTGCCGACCGGAGGATATTGCCGAAGGCGTGATCGATCTGATCGCGGACGATGGTCTGCCGGGCGGGGACTGGGTGGCGATACGCCGGATCGACGGCCGCATCGAACGCGAATGGGCGCACGACCGGTCCGCTTAGCCGGCCCGCCTGACCGGCCCCACCAACCGGCCTTGGCGTCAGCGCGCGGGCGCGTTCAGCATGTTGCGGCCGAACAGGTTGGACCACTGCTCCTCGTTCAGCACCGGTCGTGCGCTGGAAAGGTTGGCGGGATTCTCCACGCTGGTTCCGGCGATGACACCGGGCCGGGCGGCGATCCGGCCGAACCAGTCCTGCACCGCCGGATAGTCTTCCAGCGCAAGCCCGATCGCCCGGACCGCGCGCGCCCAGGGCCAGGTGGCGATGTCCGCCACGGAATATTCGCCGGCCAGGTATTCGGCCTCGGCCAGCCGCCCGTTGAGCACGTGCAGCAGGCGGACCGTTTCGTTGCGATAGCGTTCGACCGGGTAGGTCTGCCCTTCGGGCGCATAGCGGATGAAGTGGTGCGCCTGCCCCTGCATCGGGCCGAAGCTGGCCATCTGCCACATCAACCATTGCTGCGCCTGGCTGCGCCGGCGCGGGTCGGCGGGGAGCAACTGGCCGCTCTTTTCGGCGAGATAGAGCAGGATGGCCCCGGATTCGAACACGGGCAGCGGCGCGCCTCCGCCGATCGGGTCATGATCGACGATCGCGGGCAACCGGCCGTTCGGGTTGATGCGGCGGAACTCGGGCGTCAGGTGATCGCCATCCAGCACGTTCATCCGGAGCAACTGGTGCGGCAGGCCCGTTTCGGCCAGCATGATCGATACCTTGTGCCCGTTGGGCGTGGGGGTGAAGTAGACCTCGATCATCAGGATGCCCTTTCTTGATGTGACGGGGGTTCTTGATGTGACAGGGGCCGCCGCGCCCCAAGGAGAAACGCGGCGGCCCCTGTCAGCTGTGCCGGATCGTCAGAACTTGATGCCAGCCTCGACCGCGATGTTCCGGGGCGGTTCGAGATAGAGGATAGCGCGCGGTACGGCGGTGATCGGCGCCGGCAGGTTGAACGCGCTGCCGGTGGTGAGCTGGTTGGTCAGGTTCTTGCCGACGAAGGCAATGTGCCAGCGGTTTTCCTGATCGGCCAGTTGCACGCGCAGGTCGAGCTTGGCGTAACCCTTTTGCACGCCGAAGATCGGGCTCTGGTTGTCGGAGTCGAAGTATTTGGAACGGCCCGCGACCACGCCGGTCACGTCGAGCCGGAGCGCATCGGACAGGTCGAAGCGGGCATGGGCGGTGACGCTGCCGGTGAACTTCGAGGAATAGGCCACCGGATACCCCTTGAGGTTGTTGGTGGTGGGGGTGCAGGTCGTCGGTTGCGATGCCAGGCAGGCCGCGCCCGGATAGTCATCGTACTTGATATCCTGATAGGCGGCCGACGCGTTGATATCGAAGTTGTCGATCGGGTAGAACGTGAACGATCCTTCCACGCCCTTCGACGTGGCACTGGCGGCGTTGCCGGTCAGGTAGCTGGACGTTGCCGGCTGATAGACCGAGACCTGCAGGTTCTTGAACTGCGTGTGGTAGAGCGAGACGTTCGCCACGACCTTGCCGTCCAGCATCGTCGATTTCACGCCAGCCTCGAAATTCTCCGAGCGTTCCGGCTTGAACTGGAAGGTGGCGTTGGTGGTGCCCAGCGTGTTTGACACGAATCCGCCGGACTTCGAGCCACGGCCCCAGGTGCCATAGACCATGACGTGCGGCGCCACATCGTACTGGACGGTGATCGACGGATCGACGTTGCCTTCGCTGCGCTTTCCGGCCGCGCTGGAGATCGGGCGGATGGCGAAAGGACCATAGACGAGCCTGGACGCGAAATCGGCGTCCTTGCTGACATGGGTATAGCGCAGGCTGCCAATCACGCGCAGCGCCTTGGTCACGTTCACCGTGCCCTGGCCGAAGACCGAGAACGAGTCCGCCTTCTGGTTGAAGCGGCTGTCGATCCGGCCGAAGTAGGGGCTGCCGAACAGGTTGGCGATGTTGAAGCCCTGCAACTGATCCAGCCGGTACGTCGAGTGGTCATAGTAGGCACCGACGATGAAATCGAGGAAGCGCCCGGTCGGCGAAAGCAGGCGCACTTCCTGCGAGACCTGATCGAAGCGTTCGGGGAAGCTGTTGTACACCGAATTGTTGGTGAACGCGCCGCCGCTGTTCGGGATCGTCTGGTCGAAGCCGTTGACGATGTTGGCCTTGAACCAGCTGTAGCCGGTGACCGAGGTCAGCGTGTAATCGCCGAGCTTGAGATTGCCGGTGCCCGAGATCATGACCGACTTGGTCTTGGTGCCTTCATCGCCCAGCGCCGAACGATCGAGGTAGCGCGTGAGATGGGGCGCCTGCGCGCTTGTTAGCGGGCTGGAAACGGTGATCCCGCCGATCACGTCGCGGTTGGCGTATTCGGCCTTCACCGTGTAGTCGAAATTGCTGCTCGGTTCCCACTTCAGCGTCAGGCGGGCGACCTGCTGCTTGATCTGCGGATCATCGTGGTTGGTCGCCAGGTTGCGGATATAGCCATCCTGGTTGATGAACTTGTAGGCAAGGCGCGCGCTGAGCGTGCTGGTGATCGGCCCGGACACGTAGCCCGAAACGTCAGGCCCCTTGAAATCGAAGTTGTAGCTGGCGGTCAGGCTCGTTTCGAAGTGGCTGGTCGGCCCGGCCGAAACCACGCTCACCGCGCCGGCGGCGGTGTTCTTGCCGAACAGCGCACCCTGCGGGCCGCGCAGCACTTCGACGCGGGCAAGGTCGAAGAACGGAGCCTGCGCCTGCCGCGAACGGCCGGCATAGACGCCATCGACATAGAGCGACACGGACTGGTCGAACGCGAAGTTGGCCGGCGGCGAACCGAAGCCGCGGATGTAGATCACGTCGTTGCCGGCCGTGGACTGCACGAACACGTTCGGCGTATAATTCATCACCGACTTGATGTCGTTGGAGTTGAATTCGGCCAGGCGCTGGCCGCTGACCACTTCCATGGAAATCGGCACGTCCTGCAGGTTTTGGGCGCGTTTCTGCGCCGTGACGATGATTTCCTTGGCGTCGGTCACGTCGCCCGAAGCGGTTCCCTCCGCTTCCGCCATCGCGGGCGTGGCGGCAGCGAGCATCGCCATCACGGCGACCCCAGAAAACAGGAACTGTTTTTGAGCCTTCATGTTCACCCTCTCCCATTGAGGTTGTTCCGATCCGTGTCGTCTGGACCGTGAATCTGATTGACCCTTAGCATACTAATGTTTTTATCGGTGTCCACCACATTTGAAAGAGAGGATTCGCGGCGTGACGCGGGAAACACAGACGGATGTTCGCGGAATTCTGGCCAGCAAACCGCTTTGCACGGCGGAGTTCGAGGTTGCCGGCGGGTTGATCGCGATCGGTGCTTCGCCGTTCGGCGATCAACGCATGGGCTATGTGACCGGGGGAAGATTCTTCGGTCCGCGAATCGCGGGAACGATCCTTCCGGGCGGCGGCAACTGGTCTCGCGCCGGACGCCTGGGAGAAGACGCGTCCGTCGGCACGTTCGATGCGCGCGCGGTATGGCGCACGGACGAGGATGAGCTGATCTACCTGACCTACACCGGGCGCAGCGTCATTCCCGATCCGGTGCGCGCCGCCTTCGCCGATCCGGCCGCGCCCGATGTCGATCCGGCGCGCTACTACCTGCGCATCGCCATGGTGTTCGAAACCGCGAGCAAGCGCTTGGAATGGCTGAACGGGGTGCTCGCGGTCGGCGTGGGGGAACGCACCGCCTTCGGGGTGCGGCACGTCATTCACGAAATCGGGTAGGAGGAAGCGACCGCCGCGTCAGGCTTCGCGGTCGAGCCAGCGCCGCAGGACGTCGGCGGTATCCTGGCCGACGGCGAGCGGTGCCGGGCGGCGAATGCTGCCGGGCGTGTCGGACAGCTTGGGGAACACGCCCTGCATGGTGACTTCGCCGAATTCGGCATCGTCCACTTTCACCAGCGCGTCACGCGCGGCAAAATGCGGGTCCGCCATCATGTCCTCGGCATCGTAAACGCGGCCGGCGGGCACCCCCGCCTCGATCATTCTCGCTTCCAGTTCCGCGATGGTCAGCGTTTTCGTCCATTCGCCGATCAGGCCATCGAGCTCTTCCTGCCGCGCGCCGCGCGCCCGGTGCGTGGCATAGCGTTCGTCGCTGGCCAGTTCGGGGCGGCCCATGGCGGCGGCCAGCCGGGCGAACACGCCATCCTGATTGGCGCCGATCAGATATTCCCCGTCGCGGCAGGGATAGACATTGGACGGCGCGATGCCGGGCAGCGCCGATCCGGTGCGCTGACGCTTGGTGCCGCTGACCGAATAGTCCGACACCGTCGATTCCATCACTTGCAGCACCGCTTCGTACAGCGCGGAATCGACGATCTGCCCTTGGCCGGTCTGGTTGCGGTGGTGCAGGGCGGCCAGTGCGCCCAGGCAGCCATAGGTGGCGGCCAGCGTATCGCCGATCGACACGCCCATGCGGGCGGGCGCGCGATCCGGATAACCGACGATCCCGCGCCAGCCGCCCATCGCCTCGCCAATGCCGCCGAAACCGGCGCGTGTCGAATAGGGGCCGGTCTGGCCATAACCCGAAACGCGCACGATGATCAGGCCCGGATTCGCCGCGCGCAGATCCGCGGGGGCGAGGTTCCATTTTTCCAGCGTGCCCGGCCGGAAGTTCTCGATCAGGATGTCCGCCCGCGCGATCAGGTCGCGGGCCAGATCCTGCCCCTCCGCCGATCTCAGGTCGGCGCCCACGGAATACTTGTTGCGGGCGATGACGCGCCACCAGCTCGGCTTGTCCCCCTGGCCCCAATGGCGCATCTGGTCACCGGTTTCGGGCGGTTCCAGCTTCACGATTTCGGCGCCCATATCGCCCAGCAACTGTCCGCAGAACGGCCCGGCGATGAGCTGGCCCATTTCGACCACCCGGATTCCCTCCAGTGCGCCAGCGCCGATGATCATGCTTATTCAATCCTTCCGTCCGATCCGACTGGTAGTGCAACCTGACCTGCGCTGAATATACTTAGAATGCTATGTATTTATCAACCGTTTTTTGAAGGCGTTCCGGTCCGTCCAGTTCTGACATGTGAAAGCGAGCGCCCCGCCATGATTGCTGCGGGAAAGCGCTGTTCCTGGGGGCAGGACGCATTGCTGGTGCGGTCGAGGCGTTCAAATGGCTAAGCCGAAAGCTGCTCGCGCAACGCGCCGCAACTACGGAATTTGTCTACGCCGCCTAGGAAGCAAGCAGGCCCCGTCAACCCTCGGCACATATCCCGGGAAAGGCCGGCGCCTGCGCGACCATGCTCGGCAGCTTGCGCCCCATCAACGTGGTAAGCCACGTGTTGGCCTCGACCATCTTCGCCAAATCCATGCCGGTGCGGATGCCCGCGCGCTCGAGCATGTAAATCACATCCTCGCTGGCCACGTTGCCCGCCGCGCCCGGCGCGAACGGGCAGCCACCCAGGCCGCCTAGCGCGGCGTCGACCACGCTGGCTCCCGCCTCGATCGCCGCCCAGACGTTGGCAAGCCCGGTCCCGCGTGTGTTGTGAAAATGCACGCGGACCGGCAAGGGCGCGATCGCCGCCGCCACCCGGCGGACGAGCCGTGCGACATGGGCCGGATCCGCCACGCCGATGGTATCGGCCAGCGCCACCTCGGCAGGGCTGGCTTCGGCCAGTGTGGCAGCCATGGCGACGACACGGTCCTCGGCGACCTCGCCTTCGAACGGGCAACCGAACGAGGCGGCGATGGTAACCTGTCCCTTGAGGCCCGCCGCCTGCGCCATGGTGACGATCGCGCGGGCGGCGTCCAGCGATTCCGCGCTGGTCTGCCCCTGGTTGGCGATGGCAAAGCGTTCCGAGGCGACGCAGACCGCGCCGAGTTCATGCAGTCGGCCGGTTGCGATGGCGCGCTCCGCCCCGCGCGCGTTGAGGACAAGGCCGATGTAACTGGCACCCTCCACTTGCGGTAGGCCGGCGCAGACCTCTTCGGCATCGGCCATCTGCGGCACCCGCTTGGGATTGACGAAACTGGTCACTTCTATCCGGCGCGCGCCGGCATGCAGGCTGCGGCGGATCAATTCGAGCTTGTCCGCGGTGGTGACGAGCGCCTTTTCGTTCTGCAGGCCGTCGCGCGGACCGACTTCGACAAAATCAATCGCTGCGGTTGTCACGCCTTTCTCCCAACTTGTCTCGGCAAGGCCGTCTTCCTGGCCTCCGCAATTGTCAAGGCGTCGGCCTCTTCGTTGTCAAGCGCGCGGCGGTGAAGCCATTTCCCAGTCCCGCCGAGGGCGCGGAACACGTCCACCTGTTCGTCGACATTCCGCCGCATGTCTCGGTCAGCGAGTTCGTCCAGCGGGCCTGACCTGCCCCCGGAAAGGCTCCCAAATGGGTGAGTTGTGGTGGCATCTGCGGAGACGCAGGGGACCTGGCAAGGCCGAGTGTAGCCCGAATTTGCTGGATTTTCAGGGATAGTGGGAGGCGCTGTGAAGCGTGGTCCTGGTGGGCGGTGACGGGCTCGAACCGCCGACCCTCTCGGTGTAAACGAGATGCTCTACCAACTGAGCTAACCGCCCTTCGCGGAAGCCGCGCTCATGCGCGGTTTGCCCGGGGTAGTCAATCCCGGTTGGAGCGCCCGGTTTGGCGGTTTGACCCTAAAGGCGGATACGCGTTTCGAGAAAATCGAGGAATGCGCGGATGCGTGCCGCCAGGCGATCGTGCCCGACGTGCAGCGCGTGGATGTCCTCGCCATCGCCGGGGTTGAAAGGGGTGAGCAGTTCGATCAGCCGGCCGGCCGCCAGATCGGCCGCGACATGGAAGCGGGCGAGCCGCGCGATGCCGCCGCCGGCCAAGGCCATCATGCGCACCACTTCGCCCGAGTTACCCAGAAACCGGCCATCCATGACCTGATGCGTGGTTACGCCGTCGGTCCGGAACGGCCAGGAATCGACCGAGCGGCGGAAGCTGAAACGCAGGCAGGTGTGATGCTCGAGGTCTGCGGGAACACGCGGAGTGCCGTGGCGCTCCAGATAGGCAGGGCCTGCCACCACGGCCATCGTACTGTGTCCCAGCTTTCGCGCGCGCAGCCCGGAATCGCGCAAGGGGCCAACCCGGATCGCGATGTCCGCGCGTTCGTCGACCAGATCGACCATCGCGTCGGTCAGCGCCAGATCGAGCGTTATCGCCGGGAAGGCTTGCTGGAATTCGGGTAGAACCGGGATCAGGCAATGCACACCGAACGGAACCGAGGCGTTGATCCGGAGGCGGCCCGAAGGGCTTTGCCCGGTGGCCGGAAAATCGCGCTCCAGCTCGTCGATTTCCTCCAGCAGCCCGGCCACGCGCACGCGATAGGCCTCGCCTTCGGGCGTCAGGGCGAGGGCGCGGGTGGTGCGCGCGATCAGTTGTACGCCCAGCCGCGCCTCAAGGCGCCCCAGCGCCCGGCTGACGGCAGACGGCGTAAGCCGCAGTTCCCGCGCCGCGCCGGCCAGGCTGCCCTGTCGCGCCACCGCGAGGAACGTTTCCATTTCGCCGAGACGGTTGTCCATGAAGCGATACTCATGAATTGAAATCAATTCTAAAATACATCAGTGATGTCTAATCACAAGTTGTTCAAGCGCCTATGTACCATGCAACAATCCCGTTTCATGGAGACGCATGATGGATCTTAACCTTGCCGGAAAGACGGCTCTCGTCACCGGTGCCACGGCGGGCATCGGCCTTGCCATTGCCGAAAGGCTTGCCGCCGAAGGCGTTGCGGTTGCGATCAGCGGCCGCGATTCCGCAAAGCTGGAGCGCGCGGTGCAGGCGATAGGCGCGAAGGGGAGCGCGCGGGGCGTGCTGGCCGACCCGGCGACGGCCGAAGGTGCGGCCGCGCTGATCGCGGCGGTTCCCGACGTCGATATCCTCGTCAACAATCTGGGGATCTACGAAGCCAAGCCCTTTGCCGCGATCAGCGATGCCGATTGGCATCACATTTTCGAGGTCAACGTGGTGAGTGGCGCGCGGCTGGCGCGGCACTATTTCCCGCAAATGCTGGCGCGGGGCACCGGGCGCGTGATCTTCGTGTCCAGCGAAAGCGCGCTGGCCACCCCGCAGGAAATGATTCACTACGGGATGACCAAGACGGCGCAGCTGGCGATCGCGCGCGGGCTGGCAGAGCAGACGCGCGGCACCGGCGTGACGGTGAATGCGATCCTGCCCGGACCGACGCGCTCTGAAGGGATCGTGGATTTCATCCGCTCGGTCGTGGACAACAAGGATGCGCCCGAAGCCGAACGCGAAGCCGAGTTCTTCGCCCGGTTCCGCCCGCTTTCGCTGATCCGGCGGCTGATCGAACCCGATGAGATCGCGGCGCAGGTCGCGGTGCTCGCCAGCCCGCTGGGCGCGATCACCAATGGCGCTGCCGTCCGCATGGAAGGCGGGATCATTCCAACGATCGCCTGAAGCGCATTCCCGTGCCGTCGAACGGATTCGCGGCACGGGAAGGCGGATTATCGTCAGACGGCTTCGTACTGCGTTGCCTTTTCCTTGCGGACGGTGCGGCTGTTGCGTCCGTCGATCGCTACCGGCACTTCGCCGGCGATCGTCGCACGGCGCAGCGTGCGGCGCTGGAGACCGAAATCGGCGACGGCCCGGTGCTGGGTGGACTGGTTATCCCAGAACGCCACATCGCCCGGCTGCCAGCGCCAGCGCACCACGTTTTCCGGCTTGGTGATGTGGTCCTGCAGGATCTGGAACAGGCGCTGCGAATCCGCCTGGTTCAGCCCGACAAAGCCTTTGACGAAATGGCCGAGCAGCAGGCTGCGCTGCCCTGACACCGGATGGACGCGGACCACCGGATGTTCGGTTTCATAAACGGTGGAGGCAAAGACGCTGCGGTGCTGCGCGATGCGCTCTCGCTGCACGCTGTCTTCGCTGCCGCGCGCGGGATTGCCCAGCGCCGCCGCATAGTCATAGAGATTGGTGTGCGTGGCCCACAGCGTATTGACCAGTTGGCGCAAGGGTTCGGGCAGGCCTTCGTAAGCGGTTTCGCCATTGGCCCACACGGTATCCCCGCCAGCCTCCGGAATGGTGATCGCGCGCAGGATCGATCCCTTGGGATAGGCGTCGACGAAGGTTACGTCGGTATGCCAGCTGGACGCGGCGTAGCCTTCCTTGCTGTCGAGTTCGAGCAGGTAGCGCGATCCTTCGGCCACGGGCACGGTGGGGTGCGCCACCGGATCGCCGAACAGCGCGGCGAAGGCCTCGTGCCGGGCATCGTCCAGTTCGTGCTGGTTGCGGAAGAACACGACCTTGTGGCGCACGACGGCATCCTTGATCGCCTGCACGGTGGCGGGATCGAGATCGCCGGACAGGGTCACGCCCCGGATTTCCGCGCCGATCGTGCCGGTGACGGGCACGATATCGAGCGGGGATTTGGGATCGCGGGCGTTGGTGTAGGTGGTGATGGCATTCATGATGCAGTCTCCTTGAAACAGGGGGCAGGAGGGATCATTCGGCGGGCACGAGGGAGGCGGCGCTGGTGCGGTCCCGCGCCTCGAGTTGTCGGCGAATTTCGGAGTGACGCTTCCCGTCGAGCGGGAAGCCAGCGACGAGCGCGGCCGACACTGCGTGAGCAATCGACGGACCGAGCGCGAAGACGAGCAGCAGGCCGTTCAGCGCCTGAGGGGTGTTGGCGGCGCTTTTGGGATCGAAGCCGAACCCCGCGACCAGCGGCAGGGCCAGGCCCACGGCCAGTGCGCTGCCCAGCTTTTCCGAGACGCTGAATACGGAGTAATAGAGACCGACGCGGTCCTCGCCGGTTTCGGCGCGATGCTTGTCGGCGATGTCCGCCACCATCGAGCGGAGCATGATGTTGCCCGATCCCTGCGCCAGCCCTTGCGCGAAGGCGAGGAACAGGACGAGGCCGAAGCGGTCGGGCGTGGTCAGCAACAGGCCGGCGTTGATGGCGGCCTGGACCAGTTCCGCCAGCACGGCCGTCCGATTTTTGCCGAGCCTGAGCGAGATGCGCAGCCAGATCGGGCCGGCCGCCATGCCGAAGATGTACTGGAACAGGAACAGCCCCGCCGCCCATTCCGGCCGTCGCAGATAGTAGGTTACGTAGAACACCAGCAGCACACCGCGGATGCCCTGTCCGGTGCGGACCGAGGCGTCGGACAGGATCACGCGGACCAGCAGGCTATTTCCGAACACCGCGCCCAGCGTCGTGCGCAGCGAAAACGGCGCCCGCGCCACCAGCTCCGCCGGGCGATCCGGTGCGGCGGTCAGCGTCAGCCACAGGCCAGGCAGGGCGGTGACGAGAACGAGCGCGCCGAACAGTGCCAACCGCATCCGTCCGTCGCCCTGGAACAGGCGGTCGCCCACGGCGGCGACGGCCAGCGTCACCACCAGCGCCACCGCGACCAGCACGGTGATGTAGGCGGTGATCCGCGTGCGCTGATGATAATCGCTGCTGAGTTCGCCCGACCACGCGAGCAATGGCGTCTGTACGGCGGATGTGCCGGCATAGAACAGGAGCAGGCCGGTTGCGAGCCAGACGATGCTGCCGCCGGGCGGCGGGAAGAACAGCAGGACGGCGCCCGCGGTGAAGGTCAGCCCACCCGCCGCGATCCATGTCCGCCGCCGGCCGAACCGCGCGCGGGTGTGGTCGCTCAACGTCCCGATCACCGGATCGAGCACCGAATTGATGATCTGGCCGGCCAGCATCAGCAGGCCCAGCGTGCCCAGCGACAAGCCGAAATCCTTGGCCATGATCGCCGGCAGATAGGCCACGACGGGTTGTGCCGCGGCGTAGATCGGCACGGCGATCGCGGCAAAGCGGATCAGGCGCCAAGCCGATGGAGCGGATTGCGGAGAGAGTGTCATGCCGGGCCGTCCCTGGTTCAGGCCGCCGCTTCGGTGACAGCGGTGGCGGGTCGCGCGGCGACGGCGGGTCGCGCCAGCCCCAGATGATCGCGCAGGGTCGTGCCTTCGTACTCGGTGCGGAACAGCCCGCGCCGGCGCAGCTCTGGCAGGACGAGATCAATGAAGTCGGTCAGCCCGTCGCGCAGCGTGGGCGCGAGGATGTTGAAACCGTCGGCGGCGCCTGCCTCGAACCATTCCTGCAGCGTGTCGGCGATGTCGGCGGGCGTGCCGACCAGCACGAGATGGCCGCGCGCCGCGCTGATCCGGCCGACCAGCTGGCGCACCGACAGGCCTTCGCGCAGCGCCAGATCGTAGAGCAGCCGCTGCCGGCTTTGCCAGCCTTCGGTGAAGGGTGGGGGAGGGGGCGGCGCATCCAGATCGACCTCGCTGAGGTCCCAGTCGAGGAACGTCTTGAACCCCTGCGCGGCGGCCTTGACGTCGACGAAGCGCTGGAGCGCGTCGAACTTGGCCTGCGCTTCCTCGCGCGTGGGGGCGACGTAGATGCTGGCACCGGGCATCACCAGCAGGCTGTCGCGGCTGCGCCCGGCGGCTTCGGCCTGGTCTTTCACCCCCTGCGCGAAGGCGACGGCCTCCTCCAGGGATTGCTGCGCGGTGAACACCACTTCGGCGGTAGCGGCGGCGAGCTTCTGTCCGTCGGCGGACGATCCCGCCTGCACGATCACGGGATGGCCCTGCACCGGCCGGCCCGATTGGAGCGGCCCGCGCACGCTGTAATAGGGGCCTTCGTGGTTCAGGAAGCGGACCTTGGCCGGATCGGAAAAGCGCCCGCTTTCCTTGTCCAGCACCAGCGGATCGTCGTCCCAGGTGTCCCACAGGCCCTTGACCACGCTGATATGCTCTGCCGCGCGGTCATAGCGTTCGGCGTGGGCAAGCTGATGCGACAGGCCGAAGTTGGCCGCTTCGGCATTGGTGCCCGACGTCACCAGATTCCAGCCCGCGCGGCCGCCGCTCAACTGGTCGAGCGCGGCGAACTTCCGCGCCACATGGTAGGGCGGCATGTAGGTGCTGGATACCGTGGCGATCAGGCCGATCCGGCTGGTATGCGTGGCCAGCGCGGCCAGCAGGGTCAGCGGTTCCCAGAAATAGACCGGCGGGGCGTAGCTGATCGCCTCGGCGGACCCGCCCAGCAGGCCCACGTTGTCGGCGAAGAACACAGCGTCGAATTTGGCGGCTTCCGCCTTCTGCGCGAGTTTGCGGTAGAACTCGAAGCGGAAGGCGTCGTGCGGATCGACATCGGGATGGCGCCAGGCGGCGACATGGTGCCCGATGCTGTAGAGGAATGCGCCGAGGCGCATTTGACGGGGTTCGGCCATGGTCAGAATTTCCCGGAAAGGGTCACGCCCCAGGTGCGGGGTTCGCCCAGGATGGTGATGATGGGGGTGTTGGCGCTGGCCGCGCCGAATGCCGCGGCGTAGCGCTTGTCGAACAGGTTCTTCGACCACAGCAGGATCGAATAGCGATCGTCCTCGGTCCGCAGCCCGATGCCGGCGTTGACCAGCGCATAGGCGTTCTGCCAGCCGTAGATCGAACGCGGATTGATCAACGCGGTGCGGCTGCGATAGCTGACCGTGGCGTAGCTCGTCAGCTTGAGGTTGCCGCCGATCGGCTGCTCGACGTTATAGCCGCCCTGCAGCACCCACTTGGGCGCGTTGGCGATCTGGTAGCCGGTGAGGCTGAGCGTCGAGGTCGCGCCGCCCAGCGCGGCCTGGAATTCCAGCGGCGCGGGCGCGTTCGCGTAGTTGAGGTACTTCGCGTCGTTATAGGCGCCGTTGAAGTTCAGGGTGAGGCCCGGAACCGGCGCGATCGTGGTTTCGAACTCCACCCCGCGCAGCCGCACCTTGCCCACGTTGGCAAGGTAGGAGCCGAGCGTGGGGCGCTGCGTATCGACCTGCGCGGCCTGATAACCCTTGATCGTGTTGTTGTAGAAATTGACGTTGAGCGTCAGCTTGCGGTCGAGCCAGGTGGTCTTGAAGCCGGCTTCGAAGTCGAGCGACTTTTCCGGCTGGGTGATGATGACCGACTGCGTGAGCGTGGAGGCGGTGGTGTTCGCCGCGCCCGATTTCTCGCCATAGCTGGCCGAGCCATAGAGCAGGATGTTGTCGCTGACCTTGAACGACGGGTTCACCAGCCAGGCGACAGAATTGCGCGTATTGGCCGCGCCCACGGAGAAAAGGCCGCCTTCCGCCGCCGTGGTGCCGCCAAGGCTGGCAAGAATGGTCGAGCGGGCTGTGTTCAAGGCGGGCAAGGGCAGGGTGGCGCCGCCGGTATAGGAACCGGTGACGTTCACCTGCTTGCGTTCGCGGGTGAAGCGCACGCCGCCGGTCAGCGAGAGGGCATCGGTCAGATGCAGCGTGGCCTGGCCGAACACCGCGCCGCTGTCGATCTTGAGCTTGCCGCGCTTACTGTAATCGATGCCGTTCAGGATCGCGGCGGGGGTGGCGTTGCTGCCGGTCAGGAACGCGGCCGCGCCGGAATAGAAGATCGTGCGGTAATCGCTGACCAGGTCTTCGTGCAGGTAATAGGCGCCAACCTGCCAGTCGAGCAGGCCGCCCTTGTTCGAGGCTAGCCGCAGTTCCTGCGAATACTGGTCGACACCGACGTCGTAGCCGGCGCGGAAGATCGGCAGCGGTGTCAGGTCGCTGTCGTTATAGGGGCGGAAATAGAGTTGCCGCCAGGCGCTGACCGAGGTCAGCGTCGCGCCGCCGAAGTCCCAGTTCAGCTCGTTCGAAATGCCGTTGGTGCGCGAGACCAGCCGCTGCTGCGAATTGAGATTGGCGTTCTTGGTGATGTCGAAGCTGGGCGTGTAGCCGAACAGCGTCTTCAGCTTGTTGGTCCAGCTTCCGGCACGGACGGATCGCACCGTACCATCGAGGTTCAGGTTGGCGTTCACGTCGGCAGAGGCCGGGTAGAAGTTGTTGTATTCGCGCGTTTCGTAGTGCTCGACGATCAGGCGGCTGCTGATGTTGCTGGCCGGCGTGAACAGCAACTGGCCGCGCACGGACCAGCGGCGGTTGTCGAGATACTTGGCCCCGTCATAGGCATTGCGGATCCAGCCGCCGCCCTGATCGGTGGCGAACGTGACGCGATAGGCCAGCTTGTCGGCGATGATCGGCCCGGTGGCATTGGCGCGCACCTGGAAGCGGTTGCGGCCACCATAAGTGGCGTTGATGTTGAGTTCGGGATCGAACTTGGGCTTGGCGGTGCGCACGATCACCGCGCCGATGGTGGTGTTCTTGCCGAGCAGCGTGCCCTGTGGCCCGCGCACGACCTCGACGCCTTCCAGATCGACGAAATCGAGCCAGCTGAAGCCGACGTGGGTGAAGAACACATTGTCCACGATCAGGCCGACGCCGCCTTCGGCGCCGTCGTTGTTGGCGTTGCCGCCCACGCCACGGATGTAGAGGCCCGAAACGCGCGTGTTCTGCTGGATCGCGCCGAAGTTGGGGACCTTCACCGTATAGTCCGCCACGCGGTCGAGATGCTGGGCGTTGAGTTCGCCGCCGGCGATCGAGGAGATGGCGAGCGGTACGTCCTGCAACCGCTCCTCGCGGTGGCGCGCGGTGACGATGATCTCGTTGCCGGCATCGGCGGCTTCCCCGTCCGGCGCGGCGGTGCTGTCCGCGGGCGCATCGGCACCCGGGGCATCGGCGGCGGTTGCCCAGGCAGGTGCGGCGGCGAGCGCGATGAGGCTGACCGAAGCTGTGGCAAGGGCGCGCGAAAGGCTTCCGCGAAGCGCGGACGAAATGAAATCGGACATAGTTGATCCCTGAAACCTGAAGATGGAAACGGGCGTGCCGCACGCATGCGTCCGGTGGACCGGAACGCGGGGCATGGTGACCGCGTCAGTTATAAAGCGACGGTTGTATGGTTGGTGAGGGGCGCAACCGGCCGGGCGATCCGGCTCCCTCCGCGCGCAGGGCGCGGCCGGACACGGCGGGTTACGTCAGATAAAGCTCATGGCACGCATCGTATCACCTCATCACTTGGCGTGAGGGAACACGATGCCTGGCGCTGTCGCCCCAGCATCGCGCGCTTTAGCGGTTGGTAACGCGGAGCAAGCTGCTTCCCGATCAAATGCCGCGGACCAGGACCCTCTGAAGACACGGCCGGCCTGGTCACCGGAACCCGTGAGGGATGAATGTCTACTTATTTGGTTGAGTCATAAGCGTCAAGCGCAAGCTTTGCTTTTGCGCCGGACAGACAGGCTTTAGCGCCGCCTTGACAGGTTCCGACCTCAGGCCGGCGCGGCAAGGCTCTGCATACGCTTGAGATAGCGCGCGAGCACGTCGATCTCGAGGTTAACCTTGTCGCCGGGGGCAAGGCGCCCAAGCGTGGTGACCTCGGCGGTGTGGGGGATGATGTTCAGCGCGAAGTGCGCCGTGCCATCGGGCTGGTCGGCCACTTCGTTGACGGTCAGCGACACCCCTTCCACCGTGATCGAGCCCTTCGGCGCGATGAACGGTGCGAGTTCCTTTGGTGCGGCGATGCCGATCCGGTGCGAGGCGCCTTCGGGGCAGATGCCCACGACTTCGCCCACCGCGTCGACATGCCCGGTCACGATATGCCCGCCAAGTTCGTCGCCCAGCTTCAGCGCGGGTTCCAGGTTGATCGGCCGGCCTGCCTGCCATTGCGCGGGCGCGGTGCGGGACACGGTTTCGCCCGAGACGTCCACCGCGAACCACGCTTCGCCGGCCACGCCGCCCTTGTCCACCACGGTCAGGCACACGCCCGAACAGGCGATCGAGGCACCGATCGCGATCTTCGCCGGGTCCATCGCGCAGGATACCGTCACGCGGTGGTCGCCGCGATCCTCGATGGCGATGATGTTGCCGATTTCGGTGACGATACCCGTGAACATGCGCGCGGCTTTCAGGCTGGAAGGGTGGGACGGAGACGGTGGTAGACGTCGAGCGTGTCGCTGCCAAGCTGGCGCCGTTCGGCCAGTTGCCAGCGGCCGTGCGCGTCGGGCAGCGCGGCCAGGCCGATATCGCCGATCGCCGCAAGCCCGGTGCCGATCACGATGGGCGCGCGGTAGAGCAGCATGCGGTCGACCATGTCGGCGGCCAGGAACGCGGCGGCGGCGCCGGCCCCGCCTTCGACGAACAGGTATTGCGCCACGCCAAAGGCATCCGGCGCGGCAATGTCGGCCACGGCGCGCCACCCGTCCGGCGCAGCGCCGCGCGTCAGCACCCAGCGTTCCGGGCTGCGATCCTCCAGGCCGGGCAGGCGCACGTCCAGCCGCGGCGCATCGGCGCGCAAGGTGCCGCCACCGGCGAGGATCGCATCGGCGCGGGCGCGTTCGGCATGGACATGTGCGCGCGCCTGCGCGCCGGTGATCCACTGGCTGGTCCCGTCCGCCAGCGCGATCCGCCCGTCGAGCGACGTGGCGAGCTTGAGCGTCACGTGCGGCCGGCCCAGCCGGCTACGGGTGAGGTAGCCTTCCAGAGATGTCCGCGCGGCCGGGGACGAGAGCAGGTCCACCGCGATGCCCGCCTGCCGCAGCGCGGCCATGCCGTTGCCGGCCGTGCGCGGATCGGGGTCTTCGCAACCGACGACCACGCGGGCGAGGCCCGAGGCCAGCACCAGCGAGGTGCATGATGGGCCGCGCGCGCTGGCGTGGGCGCAGGGTTCCAGCGTGACGTATAGCGTTGCGCCGCGCGCGGCGGTGCCGGCCTCCGCCAGCGCCATGGCCTCGGCATGGGGGCGACCTCCCGGCTGGGTCCAGCCGCGCCCGACCACGCGCCCGTCGCGCACGATCATCGCGCCGACGGCGGGGTTGGGGCGGCTTAACGGACGGCCGCGCGCGGCGATCGCCGCTGCCGCGTCCAGCCAGTCCTGGTCGGGCCGCTCAGCGTCAGGGCTGGGGGCTGGGCTGGGCACGATGCTGCTGGATGATCTTCTCGGCACGTTCCTGCTCGGCCTTCTTTTCGGCTTCGCGCTCTGCCTTGCCTTCCTGATACATCTTTTCCGTATCGATGCCCGTGGCCGCGCCGACGGCCTTGTACATCTGGCGGATGTTTTCGGCGTGGCGCTCCTCTTCCGCCTCTTCGGCGCGGGCCTTCTTCGTCGCGGCGATGTTGCCCGCGATGATCTCCTTGTCGGAACGGTCCGCGCGCCAGCTTTCGAAGTAGAGCACCTTCGGCGGACGGGGCAGGCCGCGCCCTTCCTGCTGGACCATCAGGTAGAATATTCCGCCCGTCACGCAGGCGGCCAGCAACAGGCCGCGCGTGCGGTATTCGCTGGGCGCGCCCATGATCTGCCACAGATCCATGATCGCGCGCCGGGGCGAGACGTTTCGGAAGAAGTCCTTCATCGCCGCCTAGATAGGCGGTGGCCGCCGATTCCGCCAGTGCCCTGCGCCAGGATCAGCCGAACGCGCGGTAGAGCCCGCGTCCTTCGCGCTTCAGCCAATGGTTCGCCTCGGCGATGCTCCCTTCGAACAGGCGATCGAGTTCGGCGTGGAAGGCCGGGCTGTGGTCGAAGTGGCGCAGATGCGCGACCTCGTGCGCCACGACCGACCGCCGGACGAAATCGGGGGCCATGACCAGCCGCCAGTTGATCCGGATCGATCCGTCGGCGGCGCAGCTGCCCCAGCGCCGTTGCGCGCGCGACAGGGCGAGGCGCGGCACCGGGTGGCCTCCGCGCGCGCAGTAATGCGCCAGATCGTCGGCAAGCAGGGCAAGCGCTTCGCGTTCCAGCCAGCGGCGCAGCCGGCTTTCCAGCCCCTCGCGCGGGCCGCCGAGGATGATCGCGTCTTCCCCGATGGATGGCCTGCGGGGGGCCGTTGCATGCCAGTCTAGCCGACGCGCCACGCCCCGGAACGGCACCGGCGCGCCAGGTTCGAGCGTCTGCTGCGCGGGCAGGCGCGCCAGTTGTTGCGCCAGCCAGTCGGCGCGATCCCGCGCGAAGGCCTCGGCATCGCCGACGCGGCCCCAGGCGGGAATGGAAACGCGGATTTCGCTGCCGTCGGGCGAAAGGCGCAGCGTCATCCGTTTTGCCTGCCGCAGCCGCCGGATCACGAGCGGCAGATCCTGCCCGCCGATCCGCAGGGTGCGCGGCTTCACCACGCGCGGCGCGGCGGGGCGGCGCAGCCAGTCGATCATCCCCCCGACGCCTGCCATACCTCTTCCGGCACGATATGTTCTTCCAGCGGCCCCGCAAGCACCTCGCTGACGGCCTTGCCCACGACGGAGACGCCCGCGCGGTGAACCGCATCGCGATCGCCCGAAATCAGGTAATGCCATGCCGGCAGGGGCAGGCCATCGGCGCGCAGGCGATAGGCGCACGTCGCCGGCAGCCATGGCACTTCCGCCACGATGCGCGGGGTCAGCCGCAGGCAATCGGGCACCATCGCCTTGCGGTGGCGATAATCGGCGCAGCGCGCGGTCGAAAGGTCGAGCAGCCGGCAGGCGACGTTGGTGTGATAGACCGCGCCGGTGTCTTCGTCTTCCAGCTTGTGCAGGCAGCACTTGCCACAACCGTCGCACAGCGCTTCCCATTCGTCACGGGTCAGCGTTTCGACGGGTTTTTCCCAGAAGCGGTCGGCCAGCGCGGCCATGTCAGCGGACCCATTTCGCGAGGTCGGCGGCGACGGCCTTCCCGTCCTTCTCGCCGGGCAGCAGCGCGATCGGCTTGCCGTCGGGCGCCATCAGATAGACGCCGCGGCTGTGGTCCATCAGATAGGCATCGGGCGCGGTGCCGGGGCGCTTCTGATAATAGACGGCAAAAGCCTTGGCCGCTTGCGCGACTTGAGCCTCGCTGCCGGTCAGGCCTAGCAGTTCCGGGCCGAAATTGGCGGCGAACTGGCCGACGACCTGCGGCGTATCGCGCGCGGGGTCGATCGTCACGAAGATCGGCTGCACCTTCTTCGCCAGGTCGGCGTGATCCTTCGCGAACAGGTGATAGCCCTGCATCACGTGCTGGAGATCGAGCGGGCAGACATCCGGGCAGAAGCTGTAGCCGAAGTACACGATGCGGTACTTGCCCGCGAAATCGTTGAAGTGAACGGTCTTGCCGTCCTTGTCGACAAGCGTGAAATCGCCGCCGATCGCCGCGCCTTCCAGCGGCGGGGTTTCGGTGGGGGTGGAACTGCCGCACGCGGAAAGCGTGGCGGCCAGGGCGGTTAGCGCTGCAAGGAAGATCGGTCGGGCCATGGCGGGACGGTTCATGCTCTGCTAACACGGGTTCCGCAAGGGGCGAGTCCGGCAGGCTCGCAGCAGAAGGAACAGGGACGTGAACACGCGGCGGCACAACGGGCTTCGATCGGCTTTCGCGGGACTGGCGATGATCGCCGGGCTCGGGCTGGGTTTGGGTCTCGCCGCGCCCGCGCAAGCGCAGTTTTCGGAAAGCTACAAGTTCCTCGAAGCCGTGAAGAAGAAGGACGGCGAAAAGGTCCAGAATGCGCTGAACGAGCCCGGCACCCAGATCGTCAACACGCGCGACGTCACCTCCGGCGAATCCGCGCTGCACATCGTGACCGCCCGCCGCGATCTGACCTGGATGCAGTTCCTGGTCGCCAAGGGCGCCAATGTGAACGTCCGCGACGTGAAGGGCACCACGCCGCTGGTGATGGCGGTCGATCTGGGCTTTGCCGAAGGCGTGGATTTCCTCATCAAGAGCGGCGCGCGCGTCGATGAACCGAACAACACCGGCGAAACCCCGCTGATCAACGCGGTGCATCGCCGCGACATGGCGATCATCCGCATGTTGCTGAAGGCCGGCGCCAACCCGGAGCGACCGGACAATTCGGGCCGTTCCGCGCGGGATTATGCCGCGCTCGACGGCAAGAACAGCGCCGTGCTGGAAGAGATCGACAACGCCATGAAGGCCGCCAAGGCTGCCCCGCAGAAGCCCACCTACGGGCCTTCGTTCTGATCGGGCCGTGGCGATGACATCCGCTTCTGAATCGACGCTCGACGCTATCCGCCTGCAACTGGCGCCCCACGTGGCCGAAGCCGCCGTGTTCGATGGATGGGGCGAGGCCGCCGTGGCCAGCGCTGCCGATGCGGCCGGGGTGGACCCGGCGGTTGCGGCGTTCGCGTTCGGGGGCAAGCCCATGGCGATGATCGCGGCGTGGATCGCGCGCATCGATGCCGACATGGCCGAAGCCCTGCCGACCGCCCGGATCGGCAACCTGCCGATCCGCGAGCGCATCCGCACGCTGGTGCAGTTCCGGCTCGATGCGCTGGCCGGCCGCGAGGAAGCGCTCCGCCGTGCGCTGGCGATCATGGCCATGCCGCAGAACGTGCCCACGGCCATGAAGCTCGGCTGGCACAGCGCCGATGCGATGTGGCGGCTCGCCGGCGATACCGCGACGGACTACAACCACTATACCAAGCGCGCCACGCTGGCGGCGATCTATGCCGCCACGCTGGCCGTCCACGCCGAGGACAAGAGCGAGGGCCATGCCGATACGCGCGCGTTCCTCGATCGGCGGATCGAGGGCGTGATGCGTTTCGAGAAGGCCAAGGCCCGGCTGACCCGCCCGCGCGAGGAAACCTTCAGCGTGATGCGCCTGTTCGGCCGCCTGCGGTATCCCGCGCGATAAGAGCCACTTGACCGGCGTCAATGCGCGCGGTGGCAAGGTCGCGCCAGTGGAGCCATGCTAATTTCAGGCTCCTTATTGCGAATGCCTTGCAAATGCTTTCGGCCTATGGCAGCGCCGTGAGCGTGACACTCGACCAGATCCCACTTGGAACGCCCGCGCGAATCGATTCCGTCGATTGGGACTTGCTCGTGCCCGAAGAGGCGGAGCGGCTGCGCGCGCTGGGGCTGGATGCCGGGGCGCATGTGCGCCTCGCCTATCGCGGCGTATTTGTTTCGCGCGATCCGCTGGCGGTGGAGATCGGCCGGATGACGGTGGCGCTGCGGCGCGTGCATGCCCGGGCGATGCATGTCGAACTGATCGGAGCAACGGCATGAGCCGCAACGCCTGTGTCGCCGCGCTGGTCGGCAATCCCAACGCGGGCAAGAGCGCGCTGTTCAACGCGCTGACGGGCGCGCGCCAGAAGATCGCCAACTATCCGGGCGTCACCGTCGAGCGAAAGGCGGGGCGCCTGATCCTGCCCAGCGGCGAACCGATGGAACTGGTCGACCTGCCGGGCAGCTATGGCCTCAACGCCACCAGCCCCGACGAAGAGGTGACGCGCAAGGTCATCATGGGCGAACAGGTGGGGCAGGCCCAGCCGGACGTGCTGGTGATCGTGCTCGATGCCTCGAACCTCGAACAGCATCTGGTTTTCGCGCAGGAAGTGCTGGAGCTTGGCCGCCCGACCGTGGTTGCGCTCAACATGGTGGACCTTGCCGAGCGCGATGGGCTGACGCTCGATTCGGCCGCGCTCGAAACCGCGCTGGGCGTGCCGGTGATTCCCACCGTGGCGGTACGACGGCGGGGGCTGGCAGAACTGTCCGCCGCGATTGCGCAAGCGCGCGATCGCGTGTCTGGCGAAACCGCGCCGCGCGCCCACGTCACGCTGCCCGAACGGCGGCTGCTGGCGCACGAGATGGCGCATGGCGCGATCCTTTCGGAAACCGCCAAGCATCGCATTCACGCCCGGATGGACCGCGTGCTGCTGCACCCCTGGCTTGGTCCACCGATCCTGCTGGCGCTGCTGTTCGTGGTGTTCCAGGCGGTGTTCAGTTGGGCTACGCCCTTTGCCGACGTGCTCGACGCGGGCGTTTCGGGCATTGGCGATCTGGTCAAGACCGCGCTTCCGCCCTCGCTTGCGCGCGATCTGCTGACCGATGGCGTGATTGCGGGCGTGGGGGCCGTGATCGTGTTCCTGCCGCAGATCCTGATCCTGTTCTTCTTCATCCTGACGATGGAGGCGACCGGCTACATGGCCCGCGCCGCCTTCCTGATGGACCGGCTGATGGCCACGGTGGGCCTTTCGGGGCGCAGCTTCATCCCGCTGCTGTCGAGCTTCGCCTGCGCCATTCCGGGCATCATGGCCACGCGCAGCATCACCGATCCCAAGGACCGGCTGACCACGATCCTGATCGCCCCGCTGATGACCTGTTCGGCACGCCTGCCGGTCTATGCCGTGATCATCGCCGCGTTCATTCCCCACCGCACGGTCGGCCCCGGCTTCGGCCTGCAGGGGCTGGTGCTGTTCGGGCTCTATGTGTTCGGTGTGGTGGGGGCGATGGTGGTAGCGCTGGTGCTGCGCCGGTCGGTGACGAAGGGCGCGGCCAGCGGCTTCATCATGGAACTGCCCAAGTACCAGCTGCCCACGGTGAAGGATCTGGCGCTCGGCCTGTTCCAGCGCGCGTGGATCTTCCTGCGCCGCGCCGGCACGATGATCTTTACGGTCACGGTGGTGCTGTGGTTCCTGCTGAACTTCCCCCGCGCGGGCGAGGGGCAGAGCCAGGTGGACGCCTCTATCGCCGGGCACATCGCCAACGGGCTGGCCGTGGTGGTGGAACCGGTGGGCTTCAACCGCGATATCGCGCTGGCGATCATCCCCGCCATGGCCGCGCGCGAAGTGGCGGTCAGCTCGCTCGCCACGACCTATGCCGTGGACAACGCGAATGACGAGGATGCGCAGGCGAACGCGCTGGAGGATCAGCTCAAGGCGCACTGGACCCTGCCGACCGCGCTGGCGTTCCTGGCGTGGTTCGTGTTCGCGCCGCAGTGCATGTCGACGATCGCGGTTACCCGGCGCGAAACGAACGGGTGGAAATGGCCGGCATTCATGCTCGCCTACCTGTTCGGCCTGGCCTATCTGGCGGCGGGCGTGACCTTCTGGACGGCACGGGCCTTCGGGTTGGGGTAGTTTTGCCCCGCGTTGTGGAAAGGACGGGGGGCGGACTCGCCCTGCCGCCGCGCATTGGCTAGGCCAGCCTCCACATTCACACGGGACACGATTCGATGGCAGGCAGCGTCAACAAGGTCATTCTGGTCGGCAATCTGGGGGCTGACCCGGAAGTGCGCTCGTTCCAGAACGGCGGCAAGGTCTGCAACCTGCGCATCGCCACGTCGGAAACGTGGAAGGATCGCAATTCGGGCGAGCGGCAGGAACGCACCGAATGGCACAGCGTGGCGATCTTCTCCGAAGGTCTGGCGGGCGTGGCCGAACGGTTCCTGCGCAAGGGCAGCAAGGTCTATATCGAAGGCCAGCTCCGCACCCGCAAGTGGCAGGACCAGTCGGGCAATGACCGCTACAGCACCGAAGTCGTGCTGCAAGGCCCCGGCGCGGTGCTGACCATGCTGGATGGCGCGCCCGGTGCCGGTGGCGGTAGCGGTGGGGGCGGCGGCTTCGGCGGTGGCCAGCGCTCGGGCGGCGGCGGTGGCGGCTGGAACGAAGGCGGCAGCAGTGGCGGCTCCTCGCGCGGGGGCGGATCGTCCTCGGGCGGTGGCTGGAACCAGGGCGGCGGCGGATCGTCCGGCGGCGGCTTCTCCGACGATCTGGACGACGATATCCCGTTCTGACCTTCCGAACCTCCCCGCCGCCGGGGAGGTTTTGCTATGTGCCGCGGGTATCCCCGTAGAGGTGGATGTGCAGCCGGTCGGTGAAGCGCCAGCCGGCCTTCATCGCGGCTTCGGCCAGCCAGGCGGACCGTTCGCGCAAGGGGGCGCTGGCGGTGCCTTCGGGCATCACGAACAGGCGGTCCGACGGAATGGCGTAATGCGCCTGCAGCGCCGCGATCTCGTCCAGATCGTCGGGCGTGGCGACCACGAACTTGAAGAAGGCGCGCGGTTCGATGGCCCAGTGCGCCAGCCGTTCGGGCACCAGCGCCAGATCGGCCGGGTTGCCCGAATGGGCCAGCTTGGGGCTGACGTTGTACTGGTCCACCAGCGCGTCCAGCGTCTGCGTCGGGGGCACGCTGCCGTTGGTCTCGATCTCCACATGCAGGCGGGGCCGCGCTTCCTTCAGGATCGTCAGCAGGCGGATGAGGGCGGGGGCCTGCAACAGCGGTTCGCCGCCGGTCACCACCAGCCGGTCCTGCGGATGGGCCAGCAGGCGCAGCGCCACGTCGCGCTCGTCCAGCGTGATCTGGTTCTCGCCGCGCTCGAAGGCGATTGCGTCACGGTGCGGCCGGTTGTCGCCGGTGAAGCGCCAGGTGTAGGCGGTATCGCACCAGCGGCAGGCAAGATTGCAGCGCGACAGGCGCAGGAACACCGAAGGGCGGCCGATTGACGGCCCTTCGCCCTGCAACGAGGCGAAGATTTCCGGTTCGCCCGGCGTGGTGGTGGCAAGTGTCAGCATGGCGCGGGCCAACGGACGCAATTCAACCTCCGTTGGGTTCGAGCGAAGTCGAGAACCATCGCGCGGAGTGTCTCGGCTTTGCTCGACACGAACGGAGCAGGCATCACATCACCCCAGCCGCGCCAGCGCAGCAGCCAGCCGCTCGGCCTCGGCGCTGTGGTGCGCGTGATCGGCGCGGGCTTTCTCGACCGCCTCGGGCTTGGCCTTCTCGACGAAAGCCGGGTTGTTCAGCCGCCCTTCGAGCGATTTGGCTTCCTTCTGCGCGGCGGCGAGCGCCTTTTCGAGACGGGCCTTTTCGGCGGCGATGTCGATCACACCTTCCAGCGGGATGACGATGTTGGCATCGCCAGCACCGATCTGCATCGCGGCACCGGCTGGGGCCGATTCGAAGCGGATCGACGAAAGCCGCGCCAGCCGGTCGATCGCCGGGCCGTTCGCCTCGATGATCGCGCGCGTGGCCGCGCTGGGTTCGGGCAGATAGGCGTCCAGCTTGGCCCCGGGCGCGATGCCGAGCTCGTTCTTGGCGGTGCGCAAGGCGGAAACCAGCGCGATCAGCCATTCGACCTCACGCTTCGCCGCCGCATCGACCGCCGCCTTGGGCTGGGGCCAGGCCGCCACGATCAGCTCGCCGGCGCGCGCGCCCGTCTTGTTCCACAGCTCCTCGGTCACGAAGGGCATGAACGGGTGGAGCAGGACGAGGATCTGGTCGAGCACCCAGCCCGCGACGGCCCTGGTCTCGTCGTCGAACGATCCCTTGATCAGTTCGATGTACCAGTCGCAGAACGTGTCCCACACGAAGTGGTAGATCGCGTTGGCGGCGGCGTCGAAGCGCAGGTCGGCCATCGCCTTGTCGAGTTCGGCCACGGTGTCGACGACTTCGCCGATGATCCACTGGTTCACGGCAAGCTGCGGCGCGATGCCGGGGCCGGTGTGATCGCCGATGCCGCCGGTGATGCCATTGCTCTGGCAGAAACGCGCGGCGTTCCACAGCTTCGTGGCGAAGTTGCGATACCCCTCCACGCGCTTTTCATCCATCTTCACGTCGCGGCCCTGGCTTTCCATGGCACACATGAAAAAGCGCAGCGCGTCCGCGCCGTACTGGTCGATCAGGCCCAGCGGATCGACCACGTTGCCCTTGGACTTGGACATCTTCTGCCCGTCCGCCGCGCGGACCAGCCCATGCAGGTAAAGCCGCTTCCACGGCACTTCCTTCATGAAATGGAGGCCCTGCATCGCCATGCGCGCGTCCCAGAAGAACAGGATGTCGAAGCCCGAGACGAGCAGGTCGTTGGGGTAGTGCCGGGCGAGCAGGGAGTTCTTCCCAGCCCCTTTTGCCCCACTCCCGTTCGCATCGAGCGTAGTCGAGATGCCGTGCGCAGGTGTCTCGACTGCGCTCGACACGAACGGAGGTTGGGTTTGATCGTCTTCCGGCCAGCCGAGCGTGGCGAACGGCCACAGCGCGGAGGAGAACCAGGTGTCTAGGACGTCATCATCGCGAAAGAGAGCAATTTCATTTCGCTCTTCTTCCATAGCCTTTAGCTGAGCAGATATGGCAGCATCCGCGTTGGGATAGATCTTGATGTCATCCGGTTTGGCATAGGTTGAATAGAATTCTGCGGCTTTTGCTTTTGCTTCCGTTTCGTTTTCTGCAACGAAAACAGCCTCATCCTCTATTTCGGTCGACCAGCCAACTTGCTTGATATGGAGACCGATCCCTCCATCGGAGTTGCGGATAGGCCCATACCAAGCCGGAATCCGGTGCCCCCACCACAATTGCCGGCTCACGCACCACGGCTGGATGTTCTCCATCCAGTTGAAGAAGGTCTTTTCCCAGGTCTTGGGCACGATCTCGATCGCGCCGGAGCGCACGGCTTCCATCGGCGCCTTGGCGAGCGTTTCGGCATCGACGTACCACTGGTCGGTCAGCCAAGGTTCGATCACCACGCCGCCGCGATCGCCGAACGGTGTCTGGATCGTGCGCGGTTCGGCGTCGTGGAGGACTTCGTTGCCGTCCTTGTCCTTGGTCACGTGCGGGATCAGGAAGCCGGCCTCCTTCATCCGCTCGATCACCAGCTTGCGCGCGTCGAACCGGTCCAGCCCCACGAATTCGGCGGGCACCAGCCCGTCCGCCGTCTGCACCACCTTCGCTTCGGCATCGAACATGTTGAGCATGTCGCCCGCCTTGATGCCGGCGCGGCGGCCGACGTCGAAGTCGTTGAAATCGTGCCCCGGCGTGATCTTCACCGCGCCGCTGCCCAGTTCCGGGTCAGCGTGTTCGTCGGCCACCACCTTGAACCGGCGGCCGGTCAGCGGCTGGACGATGTCCTTGCCGATCACGCTCTTGTAGCGCGGATCGTCCGGATGGACCGCCACGGCCATGTCGGCCAGCATCGTTTCGGGGCGCGTGGTGGCAACCTCGATGTAATCCAGCCCGTCGTTGCGGGTCACGCCGTCGGCCAGCGGATACTTGAAGTGCCAGAACCCGCCCTGCACCTCGCGCGTTTCCACTTCGAGGTCGCTGATCGCGGTCTTGAGCTTGGGGTCCCAGTTCACCAGCCGCTTGTCGCGGTAGATTAGCCCCTGATTATAGAGGTCGACGAACACCTTCACCACGGCCTTGGTGAAATGCGGGTCCATGGTGAACTGCTCACGGCTCCAGTCCATCGAGCAGCCGAGGCGCCGCAACTGGCGGGTGATCGTGCCGCCGGATTCGGCCTTCCATTCCCACACCTTCTCCACGAACTGTTCGCGCGTGTAGTTGGTGCGCTTGTCCTGCCGCGCTTCCATCTGGCGTTCGACCACCATCTGCGTGGCGATGCCGGCATGGTCGGTGCCGACCACCCACAGCGCATCCTTGCCGCGCAGCCGCTCGTAGCGGATCACCACGTCCTGCAGCGTGTTGTCCAGCGCGTGGCCGATGTGGAGCGATCCCGTGACGTTCGGCGGCGGGTTTACGATCGTGAACGGCACCGCTTCGGGCCGTTCGGGGCGGAAAAGCCCGTTCGTTTCCCAATGGCTGTACCAGCGCGCCTCGATTTCGGCGGGCTCGAAGGTCTTGTCGAGAGTCTGTTCGGTCATGGCGGGCGCTTTGCCAGCCGTTCCGCCCGCCTG